>NZ_BBRJ01000001.1 GCF_002090095.1 Demequina sp. NBRC 110053
CTTGTTGGCCTGTGGATAAGTCGGCTGGTGTGGCGGCGATGTCAGACCCTGGTGGTGTGATGGGTGCATGACCGGAACACCTCCTCTGCTCGACGTCGCTGGCGGCGATGCGGGCGGTGGCGCGCCAGCGGATTGGGATGCTCGGGCCAGGCTTGCGTTGGTGGAGCGGCGGGAGCTGACGCATGCGGGGGTCAGCGGACTGTCGGATGCCGACCTGGTTGCGCTAGGCGGCGCGGTGGCGGCGGTGCGTAAGGACGCCGATCGGATGCTCGCGGTGGTTGCTGCGGAGCAGGCTTCCCGCTCGCGTGCCAAGGCCGAGGTGGGGTTGGCGCGTAGACGGGGCAAGGGTGATGAGCGGGGCATGGTCGCCGGCCAGACGGGCGGCTCCAACGCTGAGGCGGGGCGGCTGATCGAGCTCGGCGAGATGCTGCGGGACGCTGAACTTGCGGGAAAGGGCGGAAGCCCAGCATCCGAGTCCGGCAAAGCCGCGCCGGACACGCCCGATCCGGAAGCGCCAGCATCGCGACCGGTGTTTGCGGTGGTCGCTGCCGCCGTGAAGGCAGGGGAGCTGAGTGTTGAGGCTGCGACCGCGATCACGCGGATGCTGACACGGGTGGGCAAGCGGGTGGGGGATGTGGCCATCGCGGCGGCGGAGAAGGATCTGGTGTTCTCGGCGCGCTACATGCGTCTGGAGAAGCTGGCCGCGCTGATCACGCGCACCGAGGAGCGGCTGGATCGCGAGCATCTCGAAGAACTTGCCGAGCAGCGTCGTGAGCGACGGTTCTTGCGTATCGGCGAGTCCGCTGACGGGATGATCACCATCAACGGTCGGCTCGATCCTGAGAACGGTGCACCGCTGGTGGGTGTGCTGCAGGCGATGGTGAATCAGAACTTTCGGCTGCGCAAGCGCATGAAGGACGCCGCCAAAGCAGGTGAGGCGGTCGTCATCGATGAACGCACCCCCGAGCAGGTGCGCGCCGACGCGATGGGTGACTTCGCACGCCACGTCGCCGGCTGCACCGTCGAGGTGCTGCCACGGTCCGGGGTGACGCTGGTGGTCCGCACCGACATCGACGACCTTCGTGAAGGACTGGCAGGAGCATCCATTGACGGACTGGCCGCTGAAATCGATGCGGG
>NZ_BBRJ01000002.1:0-546951 GCF_002090095.1 Demequina sp. NBRC 110053
TCGCGCGGCCGCGAACGACTACTCACGCGCCAACCACTCCGGCACGAACCCCGCCACGCGCGCACCCATCCCAGCCGGCGCATCGGCCGTCACCCAGAACGGCACGCGCGTACTCACCACAGCAGTCGCATCGGCGGCGCGCGCCCCGCGCCCGCGAGCCACCCACAAGGGCTAGGAGTCCGCGTCGATGTCGGGTCGATACATGCGCGGGCGCGAGCGTGTGCGCAGACGGCGCATGGTGACACGGTGGGCGAGCTTGAGGAATGGCCGGATCAGCAGTTGCACGGATCCCACCAGGTACAGCACCAGTCCCAAGGTCTCCAGGTCCGTGAAGAAGTTCAGGATCGAACCCGCGACGAACCACAGTCCGATCCCGATGTCGTTGAGGATCCCGGCCGCCTCCCAGCGGCTCCACACGTCGACCTGCAGCCTTCCCAGCCGCAGGCTGAGGTCCCCGTGCGGTTCGGAGAACACTGCGTCGCTCTCGCCTGCCGCGACCGCGCGCTCGTCGCGCTGCTCACCCCCGCGGTCGTCACCCGCACCCGCGTGGTTCTGCTCGGGCGTCGACGACATCAGTCCTCCCGGGCGTCCTCCGCCTCGAGCGCGGCGGCCTCGTCGGCCGAGAAGGCAGGTTCGCCGCCCAGCGCCGGCGCCTCCCGCGCGATCCGCCCGAGCACGCCGTTGACGAACCGCGGCGAGTCGTCGGTGGACAGGTCGCGCGCGAGCTCGACGGCCTCGTCGATGGCGACGGCGACCGACACATCGGCGTTGAAGAGCAGCTCCCAGGCGCCGATGCGCAGGAGGTTCCGGTCGACCGCGGGCATGCGCTTCAGGGGCCAATCAGGCGAGGCGTCCGCGATCAGCGCATCCAGCTCACCCCACCGCGACACGACTCCGCGCACAACGTCCGCGGAGTAGTCAGGCAGCGGCGTCTCGCGCCCCGAGTCGACCAGCCGACGCTCCAGCACAGCAGACGCGTTCTCCCCGCGCTGCTCGGCCTCGAAGAGGACGTCGAGAGCGCGCTTGCGGGCCTTGGTGCGTGCGCCCACTAGTCGTTGACGCGGCCCAGGTAGTCGCCGGACTCGGTGTTGACCTTGACCTTGGTGCCCTGCTCGAGGAACAACGGCACCTGGATCTCCTTGCCGGTCTCGAGCGTGGCGGGCTTGGTGCCACCCGAGGAGCGGTCGCCCTGCAGGCCGGGCTCGGTGTAGGTGACCTCGAGGACCACGGAGGCGGGCAGCTCGAGGAAGATCGGGTTGCCGTTGTGAGAGCCGATGGTGGCGCTCTCGTTCTCGAGGAGGTAGTCCGTGGCGTTGCCCATGATCTCGGGGCTCACGGAGATCTGGTCGAAGGTGTCGGGGTCCATGAAGACGAATCCGGCGCCGTCGTTGTAGAGGTACTGCATCGAGCGGCGGTCGACGGTCTCGAAGTCCACCTTGGTGCCGGCATTGAAGGTCTTGTCGACGACCTTGCCCGACAGCACGTTCTTGAGCTTGGTGCGGACGAACGCGCCGCCCTTGCCGGGCTTGACGTGCTGGAACTCGATGACGGACCAGAGGTTGCCGTCGAGGTTGAGTACGGAGCCGTTCTTGATGTCGTTCGAGGTCGCCACGGGTGAAGTCCTTGTCAGTCAGAGAGTCAGCGTCAGTCCGCGCGCCGCGCGGAGGCCGTCGACAATTCTAGCGGACGGTGCCCGTCCGCTCAGTAGCGCCGATGCGCGGGCCGCCTGTCGCTCTCAGCTCGCCGTGGCGGCGATGGCCTCGAGGCCCAGGCGGTAGGAGTCGATGCCCAGCCCGGCGATGGTGCCGGTCGCGACGCCCGAGATGACGGACGTGTGGCGGAACTCCTCGCGCGCGTGCGGGTTGGTGAGGTGCACCTCGATGAGTCGGCGGCCAGCGGAGGTGACGAGCGCGCAGGCGTCGCGCAGCGCGTAGGAGTAGTGCGTGAAGGCCGCGGGGTTCAGCACGACGTCCCAGCCGTTGTCGACCGCCTCGTGCATCCAGGCGACCAGCTCGGCCTCATCGTCGCTCTGGCGCATGACGACCTCGAGGCCCAGGTCGCTCCCCCACTGCATGGCGTGCGCAGCGAGCTCATCGTACGACGTCGAACCGTACTTCTCGGGCTCGCGGGTGCCCAGGCGCGACAGGTTGGGACCGTTGGCGACGAGGACCGTTGACATGGCCGTCAGCCTAGCGCGACGGCGCCGCCCGGCTCGGGAGCCTTCGACACCGCGTCGTAGGCGCCCGTGAGCAGGGCGGGGTCTGGCCCCTCGAGCCTGACGGGGTTGCCGATGCCCTGGAGCACCACGAAGCGCAGCAGCGCGCCGCGGGTCTTCTTGTCGCGGCGCATCGCGGTGTGGAGCGCGTCCCATTTGTCGCTGCGGTAGGTCGTCGGCAGGCCCAGCGAGGTCAGCAGCTCTCGGTGCAGCGCCACGCCCGACTCGTCCAGCCGTCCCGCGAGGTGCGCGAGCTCGGCGGCGAACACCATGCCCACGGACACCGCGGCGCCGTGGCGCCACTGATAGCGCTCCGTGTACTCGATGGCATGCCCAAACGTGTGGCCGTAGTTCAGGATCTCCCGCAGGTGCGACTCCTTGAGGTCCTCCCCGACGACATCGGCCTTGACCTGCACCTTGCGGGCGATGAGCTCGGAGAGCACGGCCAAGGCGTCCTCGGTCAACGTCTCAGCACGGAGGGCCGATGCGTGCTCCCCTACCAGCTCGAGGATCCGCTGGTCCCGGATGAAGCCGCCCTTCACGACCTCGGCGAGGCCCGCGACGCGGTCGTTGGCGGGCAGGGTGCTGAGGAAGTCGAGGTCGCACCACACGGCGAGAGGCTCGTGGAACGCGCCCACGAGGTTTTTGCCCTCGCCGGTGTTGATGCCGGTCTTGCCGCCCACGGCGGCGTCCACCATCGCGAGCACGGTGGTCGGGAGGTGGATCACGCCCACCCCGCGCAGCCACGACGCGGCCACGAAGCCCGCCAGATCGGTGACCGCTCCCCCGCCCAGGCCGATCAACACGTCGGTGCGCGTGAACTCGGACTTGCCGAGCACCTGCCAGCAGAACGAGGCGACCTCGGCCGTCTTGCCGGCCTCCGCATCGGGCACCTCAGCCAGAACCGGCGTGCGGCCGGAAGCCTCGATGAGCGAGCGCAGGCGGTCGGCCTGCTCGCGCATCGGCGCCGAGTGGATCACCAGCACGCGCACCGCTGCCTCGGGGAGGGCGTCCACCGCGGCGGGCAGCAGCCCTGAGCCGATGGTCACGGTGTACGGCGCGGCGGTCCGCACCTCGACCTGCTTCGTCATCGTCGCGCCTCCAGCTCCTCGAGAGCCTCGGCCACCTGCTCGGGCGTGAGGTCGTCGGTCTTGACCGTCACCGTCGCGAGGGCCTCGTAGATGGGGCGCCGAGCGTCCATGAGCGCCTGCCACTGCTGGCGGGGATTGCCCACCAGCAGCGGTCGCGAGCGGTTGAAGCCCACTCGCGGTGCGGCCGCGGCGAGCGAGACGTCCAGGAAGGCCACGCACCCGCCGCCGTCGCTGTAGCTCCGCAGGGCACGCTGCGTGCCTTCGTCCAGGATCGAGCCGCCGCCGAGCGACAGGACACCGTCGTGCTCGGCCAGCGCGGTCGCGACCGCGGCCCGCTCGAGCGCACGGAAGGCGGACTCGCCATCGTCGATGAAGACGTCAGGGATCGACTTGCCCGCGCTCGCGGCGACGTCCTCGTCGGTGTCGCGCCACGCGGTCCTCCAGGACTCGGCGAGCCGCCGCCCGACCGAGGACTTGCCCGATCCAGGCGGGCCGATGAGGACGATGCGCGGGCCGGGCATCAGCGCAGGTGGTCCGGGATCGCGGCCTCGTAGGACGCGATGTTGCGCTTGACCTCGGCCACCGAGTCGCCGCCGAACTTCTCGAGCAGCGCATCGGCGAGCGTCAACGCGACCATGGCCTGGGCGACCACCGCTGCCGGAGCGACGGCGCACACGTCCGACCGCTGGTGGATGGCCTTCGCTGCCTCACCAGTCGAGGTGTCGATGGTGTCGAGCGCGCGCGGGACGGTGCTGATGGGCTTCATCGCGGCGGAGACGCGCAGGGGCTCGCCGTTGGTCATGCCGCCCTCGACGCCGCCCGCACGGTTGGTGCGGCGCGTGACGCCGCCGTCGACGTACTCGATCTCGTCGTGCGCCTGCGAGCCGCGCCTGCCCGCCGTGCGGAAGCCGTCGCCCAGCTCGACGCCCTTGATGGCCTGGATGCCCATGAGCGCGGCCGCGAGGCGTGCGTCCAGGCGGCGGTCGCCGTGGACGTGGCTGCCAAGACCCACCGGGAGGCCGTAGGCGACGACCTCGACCACGCCGCCCAGGGTGTCGCCGTCCTTCTGGCACTGGTCGATCTCGGCGATCATCGCCGCCGAGGTCTCCTGGTGGTAGCAGCGGATGGGGTCCTCGTCGAGGGCCGGGGTCGCGTCGGCGGGCGGCAGCGGCGCGTCGTCTGGCACCCGGATGGGGCCCACCTGAACGGTGTGCGAGACCAGGCGCACGCCCGCGGCCTGCTCGAGGAAGGCCTCGGCGACCGTCCCCAGCGCGACGCGGGCGGCCGTTTCCCGAGCCGATGCGCGCTCGAGCACGGGACGCGCATCGTCGAATCCGTACTTGGTCATGCCCACGAGGTCGGCGTGACCGGGGCGCGGCCGCGTGAGGGCGGCTGCGCGGGCGCCGGTGAGCTCGGACGGGTCCACGGGATCCGCGCTCATCACGGTCTCCCATTTGGGCCACTCGGTGTTGCCCACCTGGATGGCGACGGGCCCACCCTGGCTGACGCCATGCCGGACGCCGCCGAGCACCGTCACCTGGTCCTGCTCGAAGCTCATTCGAGCGCCGCGGCCATAGCCGAGCCGGCGGCGCGCCAGCGCGGCCTGGATCTCCCCGCTCGTGACCTCGACCCCTGCGGGCAGGCCTTCAAGGGTGCCGACGAGCGCCGGGCCGTGCGATTCTCCTGCGGTGAGCCATCTGAGCATGGGTGACATTGTTCCAGACCGGCCCTTCCTGCGGTGACACGCACGAGCGCCCCCGCGACGGGTGTCGCGGGGGCGCCGATGCGCTGGCTCAGTCGTCCTTGGGCGTCAGGGGGTTCTCCTCGGACCGTGGCAGCGGTGAGGGCTCCACTGAGGGCTCAGGAGAGGGCTCGGCGCCGGGCTCCGCGCCCGGGTCATCAGCCGCTTCCAGGGCGGCGATGTCCGACAGTACGAAGACCTGTCCTTCGAGCACCGCCACAGTCGGGTCATCGGTCGTGATCTCGGTGTCGTCACTCGTCGCGAGGTCCACCCCCGTCACGAGCAGGATGCGCTGCTCTCCAGTCTGGAGGGCATCGACCACCGAGAGCACGTCGCTGTAGCGACCCGCGAGTTCCATCGTGACGTTGATCGCGAAGAGACTCGGCCCTGCAGGCTCGGCCGGCGCGGCGGCTGCGGGAGTCGGCTCGGCTGCGGGCTGCTCGTCCGTGGCTCCTTCGGCGGGAGCCGGCGTGGCAGGCGCCTCGGGGACCGGCATCTCGACGGGCTCGGCCGTCTCGAACTCGAGGTTCGTCACGACCACGTCGTGCTCCTCGCTCACCTGCGCGATCAGCAGCTGAAGATCCGCGTAGCGCTGCGTCGTCGTGATCTGCTCCTGCAGCGCCGCGAGCTGTGCCTCGTACTCGGGCATGCGGGCGAACTCGGCTCGCAGATCTGCGACCTGCACGCGCGTCACGTCATTCTGCTGCTCCTGCGCCGCTGTCTCCTCGCGCGTCTCAGCGGCCGCGGCGAGGACCGGCGAGATCAGCAGGAACCATGCCGCGATCAGCAGCACGACGGCGACGAGAACGGTCGCCACGGTCCAGGTCTTGGCGGTGCCAACGGGTTGCTTCATGTCACTCACCGTCCTCAGTGTCAGCGGTCTCGCCTTCGGCTGCGTCCGTCACGTCAGCGGCCTGATCGGCGAACGTGCGGTGTGCGAGGGCATCGTCCGTGACCTGGATCGTCGCCGTCACGGTGTAGGCCGTCTCGCCCGTCTCGTCCTGGAGCTCCGCGCTCTGGATGTTCGCGTCCTCGAGACCGGGCACCGACTCGATCGCATCGATCCACTCCGAGGCAACCGGAAGGGTGGGGGACGTCGACTCGAAGGTCATGACCGCGACGCCGTCGCGGGTCAGCACATCCGCACCGTCGACCGGGTCCTCTCCTGCCCCGCTCACCTCGACCTCCACCGTGTCCATCGTGACGTCGTCCGGAAGGACCGCCGCGATCGCGTACACGTAGCTCTGCCAGTTGACCTCGGTCTCGAGGACGTAGGCCCTCGCCTCGGTGGTCTCATCGATGTCGTTGATCACCTGCACGACGGGCGCGTACTCGCGGCGCTCGGCCAGCAGCTGATCCGCGGTCGCGAGCGATTCGAGGTGCCTGATCTCCGCTTCGGCACGGACCAGGAAGGCGCCACCGAACGCGACCACGATGAGCACGAGGGTCGCAATGATTCCCCAGACCATGCGCCGCTGAGCTGCGGCGACCTCGCGGCGCTGGCCGACCTCGGGCGGCAGCAGGCTGACCTGAGGGAGCGCCGGCACCCCGAACTTGCCCCCCTTCGCCGGACTCATCGGCTGAGCGGGCGTCGCGCCCGGAGCCTGAATGTTGCTGTGCGCGACGGTTGTCATGCCGCCACCCCCATTCCCAGACCCATGGACATCGCCATGGTGGCCTCGCGGCCCTTGATGCCTTCGAGGCCTTGAATGCGCTTACTGATGGCCACACCCTCGAGCGGGTTGCCGAGCAGCGTCTGCGTGCGCGTCTCCGATGCGATCGCCTGACCGAGCCCGGGAACGGTGGAACCGCCTCCGGTCAGCACCACGTAGGCGACGGGCGCCTGCCGATTGTTCGACTGGTAGAAGCCGATGGAGTTGCGGATGCCCTCGACCAGATTGCGAGCCGCATCGTTGTACTGATCCGCCGAGATCTGGTTCTCGGGTGCGCTCGAGGCCTGGAGACCGCGGGTGATCACCTGGTGCTCGGCCTCAGCCTGCGAGACGGTCTTGGCGCGAGCGAGGATGTCAGCGAGACCCTGCGTGCCCACGGGCAGCGTGCGGACGAACCGGGGTGCGCCGTCGGTCGCCACGACGATGGTGGTGATGCGTGCGCCGATGTCGACCAGCGCGACGGTGCCGTGTCCGAGCTCGCCGCGCGCCATCGCCCTCAGCAGCGCGAACGCCGAGAGGTCGACGGACAGGGGCTTGAGGCCGGCCGCCTCGGCGGCATTCACGTTCGACATCACGGTCTCCCGAGCGGCCGCGACCACGAGCCCCTCGTACACGCTGCCGCTCGGACCCTCGAACTCCACGGTCGGGTAGAAGTCGAGCACTGCCTCGTCCACAGGGATTGGCAGCGAGTCCTCGACCTGGAACGGCAAGGACGAGCGGATGTCGGACATCGGCATCTTCGGCAGCTGCATGGTGCGCACGGTGACGCGCTGGTTGCCGATGCCGAGGATCACGTCCTTCGACGAGAATCCTCCTCTCGACCAGAGCGCCTTGATCGCCTGGGCGACCTCCGCCTGGTCGACGACCTCGCCGTCCTTGACGGCGCCGGCGGGGATGGGCACCTCCGCGTAGCGGACCAGCTCGGACCGTCCGCCCCCGGCCGTGACGACCTCCGCGGCTCGCAGCGCCTTCGCGCCGATGTCGAGCCCGATCGCTTGCTTCTTTGCCATGGCTACCGCCCCTCCTGAGAGCCGACCATCGTTGACACCGATGCTGGTGTGCTCATCGGCTTCCTCCATTCAGACCTTGACAGCTGCATCACGCCCACGTCCCCGTGTACGCGTCCCACACTGAGTCGCCGTACGCCACGCCCACCGCGGCACCCGCGATCATCCATGGGCCGAAGGGGATGCGTGTGCGCCGCCCCGACTTCGTGACCGCCATGATGATGATTCCTGCGAGCCCGCCGAGCAGGAAGGCAGAGAAGGCGCCGACCACGAGCGGACCCCACCCGAGCCAGCCCAGGGCGATGCCGATGACGCCGGCCAGCTTGACGTCCCCGAAGCCCATTCCACCGGGGTAGACGAGGGCGGCGACGAAGTAGAACGAGAACAGTGCGGCCCCGCCGATTACGGCACGCGCGAGGGGCCACCAGTCGCCCGAGAGCGCGCAGGCCACACCGAACAGCACGAGCAGCACGATGTAGGCGGGGAGGACCAGCACGTCAGGAAGGCGTTGCACGGACAGATCGATGCTCGTGAGCGCGACACCGAGGGCGGCGAGGTACGCGAACGCGACGAACTCGATGCCGAGCCCGAAGTGCCACAGCACGAGTACGAACAGCACGGACGTCGCGGCTTCGATGAGCGGATAGCGTGCGGAGATCGGCTCCCCGCAGTCTCGGCACTTCCCTCGCAGCAGCAGCCACGAGACCACGGGCACGTTGTCTCGCGCACGAACCGGGTGGCCGCACGCCGGGCACGCGCTGCGCGGGTGGGAGATCGATTCACCGCGCGGGACACGCCACGCGACCACGTTCAGGAAGGAGCCCACCACGAGCCCGAGGGCAGCGACCAGCGCGACGGTGAGCCACCAGAGGGCACCCGTCTGCTCGAGGTCGAGCTCGGTCATGGTGTCGCCGCCTCACGGCCGGTGGTCTCCTCGAAGCCGCTGAGCGCCGCCTCGACGGGATCAGCCGGCACATTCCACATCTGCGACTCGGAGTCGGAGCACGCCTCGACCACGACCGTGTTCCACAGCGGGTGGGACGTGGTGCGCGGCCCATCGGAGGACAGGCAGCGCCCGTTCGAGTCCACGAAGTGGTACGCGAGCGCGTCGTCGTCGTGGTACCCGTACCGCTTCCACGTGGTGGTGGTGCTCGTGCAGTTGATGTTGTTCGAGGGCGTCAGGAACCTGGGGAACCGCTCGTGCTTGTTGGCGTTCGTGCCCGTCTCGACCACGTGCGTGGTCGAGTCTGTGGTGATGAGGCAGTACGTGTTGCCGCCCGTGCGCACCGTGATCTGGGTGTTGACGTAGTCCTGGTCGTCCCCCGGCTCCGCGTAGTACCACTTGTGGTTCCAGTCGAACGTGTCGCCACCGCTCGGGTCCTGCTTGCACGGGTACGTGATGTTGTACGGCCTGTACAGATTCGCATCGGTCACGTCGAGGCAGCGCCCGAAGAGGCTCTGGTTCACGACCTGATCGGTCGCGTATGAGGCGTTGCCCTTGCCCACCGCCGCGTCCGGGCTCACGGACTTCCAGCCGGTGTTGCTGCCCACCGACACGTAGTCGCCATTGTCGACGTGGTTGTCCTGGTTGATGATGTAGGAGTCCACCGGGCTCGTGTTGGCGGAGTTCTGCCCTCGCCACGTGTGTGAACCGGTCCACGCGAAGCGCTGTCCGAGCGGGTCGTTCGATGCCGCTGTGCAGGGCTGGAGCGTCATGCGCGCCGGCGTGCCACCGGTGTGGCGGCCCGACAGGCACATGGGAACGGCTCCGTTCTCGTCCGTCGAGCTCAGGTGGATCATGTAGTCGTCTGCCCAGGTCCACGAGTTGAAGTCCGTGGGCTCGTCACAGGTGCCAGATGCGGCGCTGCGGTAACGGACGTTGGCGCCAGGCGCCGTCGACTCTGCCACCCAGCAGTACTGCGCACCGTCGTCGAAGATGCGACCGCCCGCGATCTTGCGAGTGGTGAGCTGGAAGGTGTAGTCGGCGCGAACGATGCGGTCCGCCTGATCCACGGTGACCGTGGCGTCGGGGTCGAAGCCCTCCGAGGTCAGGATCGCGTACCGCGGCACCTCGCGGAGACCCCCGGAAGCCCCGGCGATCGGGTAGCACGTGAGCTCGTTGTCGACGAGCCATTCGTCGGTCTGCCCCTCAGGGTCGGCCGCGTAGTACGCGACATCCACAACGAAGTTGGGGCCCGAGCCGTCACCCTCGACGCTGCCCGACACCGAACACGGCAGCTTGTGGATGTCGCCGATGCCTGTGTCCGTGCCGCCGCCGGTGTACGCGTTGCGGATCTGGAACGCGGCCGCGTCGAGTCCGGCCTGCGCCGCGGCGAGCGTCCTCACGTTCTTCTCCTGGAACAGTGTGGGACTCGTCTGGGTGAGCGTCACCCCGACGAGGATGATCGCGAGCGACGTGAGGATCAGCACGAGCATGAGGACGGACAGCATCGCGACGCCCTCGTCCTTCCCGTGCAGCCTCCGTCGGGCCGCGTTCAGGTGGTCAAGCATGCTCATCATGGCCTCTGCACTCCCCCGGCCAGGCACACCCGGTCTGCGCTGGCGTTCGTCTCGGAGTTGACCGACGTGTTGAGCGCGACGAAGGTGACGTCGAGCTGGCTCCCGCCGCCCTCGCGCGCCTCACCCATGCCCGCGTCGAGGTACACGTCAAGCCGCTGCTTGGTGTAGACCTTTCCGTCTGCGGTGGTTCCTGCGCTGTGGCGGATGAACGGCGCCTGCGCCGGGTCCGTCAGATCGTTTCGAAGGTTCGTCACCATGGTGGCCCAGCCGGTGACGGCATCCGGGTCCGCGGGGGGCCATGTGCGTCGCTGGAGTTCCATGGCGTCGGTCTCCAGGCGCCACTGAACGCACAGCTCCTCCGAGGTCGCGACCGTCGCCGGCACGAGGTACTCCACATAGACGTCGCCACCGGCGGTGCCGGGGGCGTTGATCTCGCTCGCGTAGCGCACCTCCTTGTCCAGGCGCTGGAACACGGTGCGGATGTCCGATGCGGAGTCGGAGGTCGCCTGCGCGCGAGCGGTGGTCTGGGACATGGAGACGACGGCGGCGAGGAACACCACCAGCACCGTCGTGAAGATCCCCATCGTCACCACGAGCTCGATCACCGAGAATCCCTCGTCGCCCTTGTCGCGCCACCGGCCCCGGAGCACGCTCATCCGCCGACTCGTCATCACGTCACCCTCACCGTCACGGTTCCCGGATCGTGCGAGCGCACCGATGGCGTGCCGGTGCTCTCAAGCCGATACGTGAACGTGCAGTTGCCGGTGCTCGTAGGCGCCGTGAACCGGACAGTCGTGTCATTGAGGCGCGCGACGGAGCCACAGGTAGGTGCGCCCAGGGCCACGACCCGCACATTCGTCGACGGAATGCCCTGGGACGCGAGGTTGATGTCCACAGTGCGGGTGCTCCACCAGTACGAGCGCTGCACCGAGATGCCGCTCCTGTTCGGGGCGAATGGTGCAACCGTGACGGTCAGCGTGCCAGGGTCACTGACAGTGCCACCGGGCGAGACGAGCTCGTACTCGAGCCGGTAGATGCCGACGTTGTTGTTGGTGGTCCGGAACTCGAGATCGTGGCCCAGGGCTGCGGGAACCGGGCTGCCGTCGATGCGCACGTGAGTGGACGATCCGCCGGTGACGCTGCGGATGCGGATGCGCACATCGTCCTCATTGCCCGTGAGCGTGCGCCAGTCGAGGTCGTGCCATGTCTGCGAGGAAGTTGCCGACAGGTCGAATTCCTCGTCCTCGACGATGAGCGCCGCCGCCTCGGTGATGATCGTGACCGTCGCCGGCTCCGCTGTGTTCGCGTACCGCGCGTTGTCAGCACCACCCGTGTTGTCATCGACCAGGTAGTACTGGAAGGTGGTCGTCTCGCCCACGCCGGCGGGGGCTTGGAATCGCACCGTGCCGTCAGGGTCCATGGTGACGCCCCGCGCGGCGAGCGCCGCGATGTCGGCGTTGCGCGCCGCGGTGATCTCGGGCGTGACCTCCTCCGTCTCGAAGTAGTCGACCGTGGGATCGAGGAACGGCACAATCGTCGTTTCACGGTCAGGCGAGAGGTTCGGCACTCCGGTGTCGTTGTCGAGCAGGAGATCGTTGAGTTCGGTCGTGGTGTTCGGCTCGACCGCGAGGTCATCGTCGACCGGTGACGGGAGGATGTGCACGAGCACCGTGGCCGGCACGGCCGAGATAAGGCCTGCAGCGTCACGCACGTGGTACGTGAAGCTCACCGTGCCGGAGACGTTGCCGGGCGGGTTGAAGTAGATGCCGTTGCTGGCCGAGCCCGTGCCGAGGGTGTAGGAGCCCACGTCGGGATTGGTGGTGTTGACGATGGGGCTTGAGGAGCCCACCTCGATCGCGTCGTTAGCGACGATGGCGTGGAAAGTAGTGGTGCCGCCCGCGAACACCGTGAACTCGTCGTCGTACGCGTATGGCAGCAGAGCCGTGTTCCAGATCGCGTCGGTGCTCGGGTCGATGAGAGTTGCCACGCGGTAGGACTCGGGACCGTCGCCCGTGTCCCAGCGCACGACAACGCGCACGCGGTACATCTCCGCGTCGTCACCGCTCGAGCGAGTGGCCGTACACGCTTGGCCGGTGGTAGGCGAGGTCTTGAGGCGGAAGCACACACCGATGAGCGTGTCGACCGTGTACTGCTGGTTGTCGACGGTGTGTGTGGTGCGGACCGGGACCCACTGGTCGGCTGCGGTGTGTCCCGGCGCGGGATCCCACGCCGCGGGAAAGCCCACGGGCTCGAGTGTCATGTCGGCCGTGTCCGACGGCTCCAGGGCCGTAGCCTCGTCCCACACGGCCCGCACGGCGGTCTGCGTGCGTCCTTGCAGGACGCCGCTCGTGCCCGTGTAGTCGCCGGCGGTGGCGGTGACGGAACGCGCGCGGTCGAGTGCCGTTCCCGCGAGGGATGCCGCGGCCTGCTGGCGCTGGAAGTCCGTCACGGAGCCGAGTCCGTTGACGAAGAGTCCTAGGGCCGCCATGGCGACGATGCCGAGGAGGAACAGGGCGACGACCATCTCGACGAGAGTGAAGCCGTCATCACCCGCGGGCGCGTCGGAGCGCGACACGTGGTGAGTGTCTGGCTGCTCCATGGTGAACGCTCCTCGGAGGACTGGGGTGGTGCCTGGCGATGCAGGTCTGCTGTCGGCGATCGCCACGCCGTGCGGTGAAACCGCTGCGGGTCGGTGGGAGAGGACCAGGGTCCTCTCCCACCGACCGTCGCGATGTCGGTTCGCTAGTCGAGCCGACTAGGTGCCTGGCTTAGCCCAGACCGCCGTCGGTGCTGTCGTAAACGATGCCGGCCTGTGCGTCGGCGCCGTCGGGGTTGGTGGCCGTCAGCGTGAATCCGCCGGCAACGGTCGCGTAGGCGATCGTCGTGTTGTCGTGCGAGACGGGAATCGGGTCGATGCCCACGATGGTCACGTCGCCGCCGACGCCTGCCTGCGTGACGTCAGCGTTCGCGGGGTAGGCCTGGTTGTCGACGAACGAGGTCTCGACGTTCGTCGCGATGTTGCGCAGGTCGGACTCGATGCCCGAGTCGATCGCACGCTCGCGCTGGTTGAGGAACACCGGGATCGCGATGGCCGCGAGGATGCCGATGATGATGATGACGACGAGGAGCTCGATCAGGGTGAAGCCCTGGTCCTTCTCCTTCATAGACTGCTGAATGCGAGCGATCATGCTCGTCCCCTCCAGTTTTCTCTTTCGATTGCAAATACCACGGCGTGGCATTCAGGTGCCGACCAGTGAAATCCCTCAGCTGGCCAGGGCGAACCCCATCTGGCACGATTTGTCGAGAGATTTCCGTTTCTCTCGATGACACTGTTCTAGTGCATCTGCCTGCGCTCACCTAGTGGCGTGTGACTATTTCCACTCATCTCGACTACTGAATCTGATCGTAGATCGAGAACATCGGCAAATACATCGTGATGACCATTCCGCCGACCACGATTCCGACGAACATGATCATGAGCGGCTCGATGAGGCTCGTCAGCTGCTCGGTGGTCGCTTCGACCTCCTGGTCGTAGAAGTCGGCGACCTTCTCGAGCATCGTGTCGAGCGCACCGGTATCCTCACCAACGGCCATCATCTGCGCGACCATCGGCGGGAAGACTGCGCTGCCGGCCATGTTCGACGTGATCGAGTGGCCCTTGCGCACGGCGTCCTGCAGATCCAGCGTCGCCTTCTCGACGACGACGTTGCCGCTCGCCTCACCCACGATGCTGAGAGCCTGCAGGATCGGCACGCCGGACTTGAGCATCGCGGCGAGGTTGCGCGAGAAGCGCGCGAGAGCGATCTTCTTGGCGAGGGGGCCGAAGACCGGCGCCTTGAGCTTGAGCGGATCCAGCTTTTCGCGAATAGAGCGATCGTTCTTGTGCCGGCTCCACCAGAACATGAAGATGCCGATCAGCACGATGATGGGGATGATGCCCACCTTGAGCAGGTCGGACAGCGTGATCATGATCTGCGTGGGGAGCGGGAGCTCCGCGCCCATCGACTCGAACATGCCAGCGAACACCGGGATGATGAACAGCAGCATGGCGGTGGCAGCGATGATCGCGATGACGAGCACGACGATGGGGTAGGACATCGCCGACTTCACCTTGGCGCGCAGCTTGACCTCATCCTCGAAGTTCTCAGCGAGCGCGACCAACGTGTCGTCGAGGAATCCTCCAACCTCACCGGCCTTGACCATGTTGATCATGAGCGGCGGGAACACCTTGGGGTGCTTGGCAAGTGCCGTTGACAGGGACCGGCCGACCTCGACGTCGTTGCGCACCTCGCCGAGGATCGACGCGAGAGCCTTGTTCTCGGTCTGATCGACCAGGATGATCAGCGCGCGCAGCAGCGACAGGCCCGAGTTGATCATGGTCGCGAGCTGGCGCGACATGACCGCGATGTCCTTGAGGCTGATCTTGTCGCTCAGGCCGGGGATCTTGATCTCGGCGTTGAGGCCCTTCGCCATGCCGTCCTCGACGGACAGCGGCGTGAGCCCCTTCGCGCGCAGCTGGGCGGCGACGGCCTGCGACGACGTGCCGTCGACCGTGTCCTTGATCTTCTTGCCGCTCGCGTCGACCGCGACGTAACTGAACGTGCTTGCCATGGCTTAGCCCTCTCGTCCGTGCCGACCGCACAGCCGGTTGAACTCTTCGTACGACTGGCACATCTCCACGGCGTCCTCGTACGCCACGACCGAGGACTTCACGAGATCCGCGAGGTGCTGGTCCATGGACTGCATGCCCAGGGCCGCTCCGGCCTGCAGGGCGGTGTAGATCTGGTGCGTCTTGCCCTCGCGGATGAGGTTCCTGATGGCCGGCGTCGCGACCATGACCTCGACCGCCACGGCACGGCCGCTGGTGTCCGAGCGCGGCAGCAGCGTCTGACACACGACCCCCTGGATCGCGGTCGCGAGCTGCACGCGCACCTGGCCCTGCTGCTCCGCCGGGAAGACGTCGATCACGCGGTCGATGGTCTGCGCGGCGTCCTGGGTGTGCAGCGTCGCGAAGACCAGGTGGCCCGTCTCGGCCGCGGTGAGCGCGACGGAGATGGTCTCGAGGTCACGCATCTCGCCGATGAGGATGATGTCGGGGTCCTGGCGCAGCACGTGCTTGAGCGCGCGCTGGAAGGACTTGGTGTCCGATCCCACCTCGCGCTGGTTGACGAGCGAGCGCTTGTGGCGGTGGAGGAACTCGATGGGGTCCTCGACGGTCATGATGTGTGCGCGGCGTGCACGGTTGGCGAGGTCGACAAGCGACGCCAGGGTGGTCGACTTGCCCGAGCCCGTGGGACCGGTGACGAGGACGAGGCCACGCGGCAGGGACGCGAAGTTGGCCACGACCTCGGGCACGCCGAGCGCCTCGAGCGGCTTGATCTCGTACGGGATGAGACGGAACGCCGCGCCCACCGACTCGCGCTGCTTGTACATGTTCACGCGGAAGCGGGCCTCGCCCACGAGCGCGTACGAGAAGTCGAGCTCGAGCTCCTCCTCGAACTTCTCTCGCTGCGC
The DNA here is from genome assembly GCF_002090095.1 of Demequina sp. NBRC 110053. GTDB lineage: Bacteria > Actinomycetota > Actinomycetes > Actinomycetales > Demequinaceae > Demequina. Next base: position 15,762 of record NZ_BBRJ01000002.1, read on the forward strand.
CTGCGTGAGGATCTGGTACAGCGCGCGCTGCAGGCCCTCCTTCTCGAGGCGAGGAAAGCCCTCGATCGGGCGGAGTCCACCGTCGACGCGGATCATGGGCGGCGCGCCCGTCGTCACGTGGAGGTCAGAGGCCTTCGCCTGCAGCATCGCGCGCAGCGCCATCGAGATGTCGAGGTCGCCCTCGTGCGCGTCCTGGCTCATGCCGATGCGCTTGTGCGCGGCGGGAGCCGCGGCACCGGCAGCCGTGGCGCCAGCTGCCGAAGAGGTCTGTGCCGGCGTCGCGCCTGCGACCGGCGAGGCGGCCTGCGGTGCGGCCGCCGGGCGGGCACCCGGCGCGAGAGGAGCGGCCTGCTGAGGCGCGCCGTACTGGGGTGCGAACTGCTGGGGAGCAGAGTGCTGCGCAGGCTGCGCCGGAGCGAAGTGACCCTGCGGAATCGGTGCGGCGGCCTGCTGTGCTGGTGCTGCCTGCTGCGGAACCGGCTGGGCAGCTGGCTGTGCCAGCGGCTGACGGACCGGCTGACCAGCTGCGGGCGCGCCTCCTGCGGGTCCCCCCGGACCAGGCTGAGCGGCACCGGGCTGCGCCACCGCGCCGGGCTGCGCGGCACGAGCCTGCGCGACGGACATCGCGGTCGTGCTCTGGAGGTGCGCGCCCTGCGGCGCGCCCATCGGCTCGGGCATGAAGCTGGTCATGAATCCTCCCCTGCGACGCGGACGGTCTCCCGCGCCGGCTGGTTGCTGCAGTCCCTATCGGCGCGAGCACGCTCGCGCTGAAGGCTGGTGGCGCCAGCGGCGCTCAGGTCACTTCGCCACACGGAAGAGCTCCTCCACCGACGTGGTGCCCTCGAGCACCTTCGCCCACCCATCCATGAGGAGGGTCTCCATGCCGTTGTCCTTCGCGGCGCGCGCGATCTCCGCGGAGGAGGCCCGGGCGACGGCGAGGCGCTCGATGTCCTCGTTCACCACCATGATCTCGTGGAGCGCGACACGGCCGCGGTAGCCGGTGTTCGAGCATCGCTGGCAGCCCTCGGGCCGGAACACGACGGGAGGCTCGGCGGACGAGTCCCACTCGATGCTCTCGGGGATCTCCTCACGCGTCAGCTGATGCTCGACGGCGCAGTGGGAGCACAGGCGGCGTGCGAGGCGCTGCGCGACTACGGCGTCGATCGCCGATCCGACGAGGAACGGCTCGATGTCCATCTCGATGAGTCGCGTGAGCGCGGACGGCGCGTCGTTGGTGTGCAGCGTCGACAGCACGAGGTGACCGGTGAGCGCCGCCTCGATGGCGATCTGCGCGGTCTCGTGGTCGCGGATCTCTCCGAGCAGCACCACGTCGGGGTCGGCACGGAGGATCGACCTCAGCGCGGCCGCGAAGGTGAGGCCGGCCTTGACGTTCACCTGCACCTGATTGATGCCGGGGATGCGGTACTCGACCGGGTCCTCGACGGTGATGACGTTGATCTCCGGCCGCGTGATCTGGTTGAGCGTCGCGTACAGCGTGGTCGACTTTCCGGAGCCGGTGGGCCCCGTGACCAGGATCATCCCGTACGGCTTGGTGAAGGTCTGGGAGTACGCCTCGTAGTTCTTCTCGCGAATGCCCAGGTCCTCGAGCGCGAGCGTCGCGGTCGAGTTGTCGAGGATACGCATCACGACCTTCTCGCCCCACACCGTGGGCAGCGTCGCGACGCGAAGGTCGATCTTGCGGCCCTGGTGGTTGACGGACAGACGACCGTCCTGCGGCTTGCGACGCTCGGCGATGTCGATGTCCGCCATGATCTTGAGTCGGCTCGTGACGCCGTTCGCGATCGCCTTGGGCGCATGCTGCATCTCGTGGAGCACGCCGTCGATGCGGTAGCGGACGCGCAGCTCCTTCTCGCCCGGCTCGATGTGGATGTCGGATGCGCGGTCCTGGATCGCCTGCGAGATGAGCAGGTTGACGAACCGGACGATCGGAGCATCGTCCTCCCCCACGGCGCCCTGGAGGGCGTCCTCGTCCACCGACACCTCGGTCTCGGACAGCTCCTCCTGGAGGTGGCCCAGCTCGGCATCGGAGCGGCAGTAGCGGTCGATCGCGCTCAGCACGTCGTCGTGGGTGGCGACCACCGGCACGACCTGCAGTCCGGTGATGGTGCGGAAGTCGTCGACCGCGACCACGTTCCCAGGGTTGGACATCGCCACCCGGATCGCGCCGTCGCCCAGGCCGATGGGCAGGGCGTTGTGCCGGCGGCACACCGCACCCGGGACGAGCGCCACCGCTGCGCGGTCGACGGGGTACTCGGCGAGCTCCACGAACTCCATGCCCACCTGGGAGGCGAGCGCGCGAACCAGCTGGCCCTCAGTGATGAGGCCGCGCTCGACGAGCGTGCGTCCCAGCGACGCGCCGCTCTCCGTCTGCTCGTCGATGGCGTCCATGAGCTGCTCTTCCGTCAGCACGCCATCTTCCAGCAGGATCGAACCCAGCTGCTTCACAACTTCCCCTCAACGCCATCGTGAACAAACCTGCCCAAATGGGCCTGACGGGGAACCTAGCAGTCATCTGAGAGAACTCACAGATAGGTGTGACTCACTTCACTGGGACGTCAGCGCGGTGTCCAGGACGTCGATGGGGACGGGCCTGCCCGTCATGAGTCGCACCTGCTCCGCGGCCTGATGCAGGAGCATGCGAGTACCAGGCACGAAGGTGCCGCCGGCCTCGCGCCATGCGGCGCCCAGAGGCGTCACCAGCGGGTCATACACGGCGTCGAGGAGCGCAGCCTCAGAAGTGACAGACCCGACCAAACCGGACGCGACCTCCGCACCGGCACGCGCAGGGACCGTCGAGACGACCGCCTGCGCATCGGCCATCATCGCGGGCGCCTCGTCGAACGACACGAACCGCGGCTCGATGCCCATCTTGGTCGCGGCGCGCAGCAGCCCGCCGGCCCGCCCGCGGTTGCGGACCGCCACGATGGGTCGCGTCACGCCGATGCGCCCGAGCGCCGCGAGGGCCGAGGTCGCCGTCGCTCCCCCGCCCAGCACGACCCCTCGTGTGGCGCGCGTCACACCGCCCTCGGCGAGCGCGGCGACCACGCCGTGGACGTCCGTGTTGGCGCCCACGAGCTGGAGGTGGTCGGTGACGGGCTGGACCACGATGGTGTTGATCGCGCCCACCAGCTTGGCCATGGGCTCGACGAAGTCCACCAGCGGCAGCGCTGTCACCTTGAGCGGCATGGTGAGCGAGAGCCCGGCCCACGAGGGATCGAGCTCGCGGACGAAGTCGGGCAGACCCGCTTCGTCCACGTCATAGGCCTGGTAGTCCCAGTCCAGCCCCAGGTGCGCGTACGCGGCCCGGTGGAGCGACGGCGACAGCGAGTGGGCGATGGGGTGGCCGAGCACGCCGGCCCGGCGCGAGCCCGTTCCTTCGACAGCGCTCACGCTGGAGCTCAGTCCGTGGCCTCTTCGGACTCCTCGGCCTGCGCCGCCTTCTCGCGCGCCCACTCCTGACCGATCGCGACGTTCCCCAGGTGCTCGTCGTACGTCTCCGCGTACAGCGTCTCTCCCGTGTCGGTGTTGACAGTCACGAAGAACAGGTAGTCGTGTTCGGCTGGCGACACGGCCGCCTTGATCGACGCCTCGCCGGGCGCGGCGATCGGCCCCGGCGGCAGGCCCGCGTACATGTACGTGTTGTACGGGCTGTCGATGGCGCGCTCCTCGTCCGACGTGTACACGCCTTCGGACGGGCTGATGTACTTCACCGTCGAGTCCATCTCGAGCTTCATGTCGATGTCGAGGCGGTTCTGGATGACGCCGGACACCATGGGGCGGTCGTCAGGGAGCCTCGCCTCGCGCTCGATGATCGACGCGATGGTGAGGATCTCCTGGCGGTCGCCCTCGGGGACGTCGTTGCGGTCGAGCACCGTGATGGTGGTCTCGACCATCTGCGCGAGGATGTCGGCCGGCTGCACGTCGGGGTTGAAGGTGTAGGTCGAGGGGAACAGCCAACCCTCGAGGTTGCCGTCGGCCTCCTCGGGGAGTCCCAGCGCGTCCGTGTTGGCCGCGACGGCCTCGACGTCCTCGAGCGTGGCGTTGGTGAGGTTGGCGATGGCCTGCAGGGTGGAGTCGACGGTCCGGCCCTCGATGATCGTGAGCGACAGCTCGTTGCGGCTCGCGGGATCGAGAAGCGCCTGCAGCGCGTACTCGGCCTTCATCTCGCGCTGCATGTAGTAGTAGCCGGGCGTGATGGAGGCGGCCTCGGGGTTGCTGCGGGCCTCGGCGATGAACGCGTCCGTGGAGGCGACAACGCCGGCGTCGTAGAGCGTCTGCGCGATGTCGGCGCCGGTGTCGCCCTGTTCGACGACCACCGTGATGAGGCCCTGGCCGGCACCCTCGTAGTCGGCCGCGACATCGGACTCGGGCGCCTCGAAGGACTGCACGAAGTTGTAGGCGATCGAACCGCCGATGGCCAGCAGCACCAGGGCGACCGATGCCGCGACCAGCGTCCAGCGCCGGCGCGTCGCACGACGCTTCTGTCGCTGCAGGCGACGCATGTCGAGCGACGTCGTCGTCGTCACCTCGGCCTCGAAAAGGTCAGTCATCATTCCCCTTGGGATCCGGCTCGTAGGTCACCCTATCGAGGTTCCCCTGTCGTTCAATGTCCAATGCGCTCTCCAGGATGACCACGGCTGCAGCCTGGTCGATGACCTGTCGCTGCTGCTTGGCCTTCCGCCCTGCCTGCCGCATGGCATGCTGCGCGGATGCGGTCGAGAATCGCTCGTCGACCAAACGAACAACCGCGTCGCATCGTTCCGACAGCTCCGCGGCGAAACGATGCGCCATCGCGGCGCTGTCGCCATCCTTCCCGGACAGTTTACGCGGCAGGCCCACGTAGATGCGGGAGGCGGCGCGTTCGGCGGCGATCTCCGCCACCGTGGCCACGTCTCCCTCGCCGCGCTGCACGGTCGTGACGGGGAAGGCCATCAGCCCGTCCGGGTCGGACGCCGCGACGCCGATGCGTACCGTGCCCACATCGACGCCCAGGCGCACTCCCCTGTCCAAGCCGTCTCCCTCGATCCTGCGCGACCCCTACGCCGAGGCGACGGCGTCGCGGACGGCGACCAGCGCATCGGCGATGCGCGCGGCGTCTTGACCGCCGCCCTGCGCGAGGTCGGGCTTGCCGCCGCCACCGCCGCCCAGCACGGCCGATGCCGCCTTGACGAGGTCGCCGGCACGCAGGCCCTTGTCGCGCGCCGGCTGATTGGTCGCGATCACGATCTGCGGGCGGCCACCCACTGCAGCCGCTGCGGCCACGACGACGGGGCCGCTGTCACCCAGGCGAGAGCGGACATCGGTCACGAGGGTGCGCAGGTCGTCGCCATCGGACGCGTTGACGGACTCGTGCGCCACGAGGCGCACGCCGTTCACCTCCGAAGCGGTCTGGACGAGCTGACCCGCGACCTGCTGCATGGCCTGCTGACGGTAGGACGCGAGCTGCTTCTCGGTCTCGCTGAGGCGAGACAGCAGCGCGCCGATGCGGTCGCTGAGCTCGTCGGGACGCGCCTTGAGCGTGGTCGTGAGCTCGCTGACGATCGCGCGCTCGGCCGCGAGCGACTGGAACGCGTCCGCGCCCACAAGCGCCTCGATGCGGCGAGCGCCCGAGCCCACGGAGCCCTCAGAGGTGACCGACAGCAGGCCGATCTGACCAGAGTTGCCCACGTGCGTGCCGGCGCACAGCTCGCGCGAGAACGGCCCGCCGATCTCCACGACGCGCACGCGGTCGCCGTACTTCTCGCCGAACAGCGCCATCGCGCCCAGGTCGCGCGCCTCGTCGAGGCTCATCACCTGCGTGCTGACGGGCAGCTCCTCGCGGATCGCGCGGTTCGCGATGCCCTCGATCTCCTGGCGAGCAGTGAGCGAGATGCCCTGGCGCCACGCGAAGTCCAGGCGCATGTAGCCGGGCTTGTTGAACGATCCGGCCTGCGTGGCGTCGTCGCCCAGCACCTCGTGCAGTGCCGAGTGGATGAGGTGGGTCGCGGAGTGGGCCTTGCTGGCGAGGCGGCGGTTCACGGCGTCGACCTCGGCGCTCACCTGGTCGCCCGCGGCGACCTCGCCCTCCTCGACCGTGACGGTGTGCACGATGACGTCCGCGACGGGGCGCTGCACGTCGATGACGTTCAGCGTCGCGTTGCCGGAGCGGATCTCGCCGGTGTCCGCATCCTGGCCGCCGGACTCTGGGTAGAACGGCGTCTCAGCGAGGATCACCTCGACGGTCTCGCCCGCGCGCGCGACAGGCACGCTGACGCCATCCTTGATGACCGCCGCAACGGTGGTGGCGACGGACAGCTCGTCGTAGCCGCGGAACGCCGTCGGGGTCCGCTCGCCCACCGCGTGGTAGACGCTGACGTCCGCGTGGCCGCCCTTCTTGGCCTTCGCATCGGCGCGGGCGCGCTCCTTCTGCTCCGTCATGAGAGCCCGGAAGCCCGCCTCGTCGACGGTGACGCCCTGCTCCGCCGCCATCTCGAGCGTCAGGTCGATGGGGAAGCCGGACTCGTCGTGGAGGCGGAACGCGGTCTCACCCGTGATCGCCTTCTTACCCTCGGCCTTGGTCTGGGCGACAGCGGCGTCGAGGATGGTCGTGCCCTTGGTGAGCGTGCGGCGGAACGCGTCCTCCTCCGCTCCCGCGATGCCCTGGACCTTGGCGATGGTCTCGCCCAGCTCAGGGTAGGACGCCTTCATCGCCTCATAGGAGGTGCCGATCAGGGTGGGCAGGCTCGGGTCCTCGACGCCCAGCAGGCGCATCGAGCGCACCGTGCGGCGCAGGAGGCGGCGCAGAACGTAGCCGCGACCCTCGTTGCCGGGCACGATCCCGTCGTGCATGAGCATCATCGCGCTGCGCACGTGGTCCGCGACCACGCGCATGCGGACGTCATCACCCTCGTCCGCCTTGTACTGCCGGCCGGAGAGCTCCTGCGCCTTGGCGATGACGGGGAACACCTCGTCGATCTCGTACATGTTGCCCACGCCCTGCTTGAGGTACGCGATGCGTTCGAGGCCGGCGCCGGTGTCGATGGCCTTCTGGTCCAGCTCCTTGATGAGCGGGTAGTCCTTGCCGGAGCCAGGGCCTCGCAGGAACTGGTCGAAGACGAGGTTCCAGATCTCAAGGTAGCGGTCGCCGCCAGGGTCAACGGTGCCGCCCACTGCCTCGGGGCCGAACTCGGGACCGCGGTCGTAGTGCCACTCCGCGCAGGGTCCGGCGGGACCGGGCTGGCCGGTGTCCCAGAAGTTCTCCTCGCGGGTCAGCTTGACGATGTGCTCTGCGGGGACGCCGATGTTGCGCAGCGCCGAGTGCGCCTCCTCGTCCTCGATCCACGTGGTCACCCACAGGCGCTCGGGGTCGAGGCCGTACTTGCCCTCGTCCTCCGACCCCGTCAGGAGGTCCCACGCGAAGTCGATCGCGCCCTCCTTGAAGTAGTCGCCAAAGGAGAAGTTGCCCAGCATCTGGAAGAACGTGCCGTGACGAGTGGTCTTGCCGACCTCCTCGATGTCCTTGGTGCGAATGCACTTCTGAACGCTCGCGATGCGCGGGTGGGGCGAGTCCTCCGTGCCGATGATGTACGGGATGAACGGCACCATGCCAGCGACCGTGAACAGCAGGCTCGGGTCGGGCGACACCAGGGATGCGCTGGGCTGGATGTGGTGATCCTTCGACGCGAAGTAGTCGATCCAGCGCTGTCGGATGTCAGCGGTGCGCATCCTGTCCTCCAAGGGAAATGGGCATGTCATGCCAAGTCTGCCAGCGCATCGGCGCTGCGTGGCGGCCGGCGAAGCCGAGCCTCAAGTATGACAAAGCCGCTGGGTCCGGCGTGGCCGGGACCCAGCGGCTTCGTATGTCTGTGGAGTACCTGCTCGCCTAGCGGGCGTAGTACTCGACGACCAGCTGGACGTCGCAGGTCACGGGGACCTCGGCGCGCTTGGGGCGACGGACCAGGGTGGTCGTCAGCTTCTCGAGCTTGACGTCCAGGTAGTCCGGAACCTCGGGGAGCACGTCGCGGTGCGCACCGGCGGCGGCGGCCATGTAGGGCTCCATGGTGACGGCCTTGGGCTTGACCTGGATGGTCTGGCCCGGCTTCACGCGGAACGAGGGGCGGTCGACGATCTGACCGTCCACGAGGATGTGGCGGTGCAGCACGGCCTGGCGCGCCTGCAGGATGGTGCGGGCGAAGCCCGAGCGCAGGACGAGAGCGTCGAGGCGCATCTCAAGCAGCTCGACGAACGCCTCACCGGTCAGGCCGGACTCCTTGCGGGCCTCGGCGAACACGCGGGTCATCTGCTTCTCGCGCAGACCGTACTGTGCGCGAAGACGCTGCTTCTCGCGCAGACGGACGGCGTAGTCGCTCTCCTTGCGGCGGGCCGTACGACCGTGCTCGCCGGGCGGGTAGGGACGCTTCTCGAAGTGCTTGACGGCCTTGGGCGTCAGGGCGAGGCCCAGGGCGCGCGACAGCCGCACCTGGCGGCGTGCCTTCTGAACTGAAGTCAATGTGTTTCCTTATGCCTGTACTCAAGGCGCGCCTCAGCGTGCCTGAATTCTTGAGATGTCGCGGCGACAGCAGCCAACCGTCCGCGAGGGCTGAACTATGTTACCAGGCCCACGCCGCTGCGTCTGTAGCGCTCTTGCGGCTGCAGCGCCGCTCTATTGCTGCACCGCCACCACGAGCGCGCATGCCGTCAGGATGACCAGGACAGGCGTCATGGTGAGGCGCTCCGGCCGAGAGCGGCTCATGGCGTTGGGAATGATGTTCAGGGCGAGGAGCGCGACGAGGACCCAGATGGCGACGGTCTCGAAGCCCTCTCCCAGCAGGTCCGTCAGGCCTGCGGCGTCGAGCACGATGACGGCCATGCACGCGTAGACCAGGATGGTCAGGGCCGACGCGACCCTCAGCTTCGCCGGCAGCGCGCCATCGTGCTGGCCTCCGAAGGCGAACCGGCCGAGGGGAGCGCCTGCCGCGAGGGCAGCTTGGAGAGCCGCGAGGGCGGTCAGGACGACGACGAAGGTGACGGCCGCTGCTGGAGCCACGGCGCCTCCCCTCTCTTTCGCCACGAACGCTCTCGCACACACTATCGGTCGCGCGTCGGGAGCGAGGGCAGTGGTGGCGCTCGACGTGCCGGCCGCTGTCATCCCTGGTCTCCGGGGCGTTCGAGCGATGTCAGACCTTGGTGGTGTGATGTTCTCATGGACAGGTCGCGCGGTGGTGGAGCCCGGTGGTGGGGGCCGATGCGGGTGTGCGCGGGGTGCGTGTCAGTGGTTGGTGGTGGGGTGGGGTCATGACGTTCTCGGACGCGGAGTGGGTGCAGCTGCACGAGCTGCTGAGTTCCGCTGCGGGTGAGGACATCTCTGGTCTGTCGAAGGCGGAGCTGCTTGAGGCGTTGGAGCATGTGGGCAGGGTGTCGCGGACGGTGGGGGCGTTGGAGGCGCGGTTCGCGGGCGAGGTGGCTCGGCGCACGGCCGATGACCTGCCCGGTGGGGGGCTCGCGCGCATCGAGGGTCATGGGGATGCGCCGGCGATGTTCTCGAAGGTTCAAGGCGGGTCCGTTCCCCGTGCGAAGCGGTCGGTGGAGGCCGGGGATGCGTTCACGCCCATCGAGGACGACAGCCCGGTGCCCGATGAGAGCCAGGAGCCTGCGCTGATCCCCGCCCCTGACGGCGGCCCGTCTGCGCCGGCTCGCAAGCGCACGCGTGCGAAGTATCCGCTCGTGGCCGGGGCGCAGCTGGTCGGCGACATCTCGGTGGAGGCCGCCGCCGCGATCGTGAACGGACTGAATGCTGTGGCTGGACGGGTATCGGCACAGGTGCTGGCCGAGCTTGAGACACGACTGGTGAACAAGGCGCGCACGCTCGACGTGAACGGCGTCAAGCGGGCGGTGGCGCGGGCGGTCGCGAGGATCGACCTCGACGAGCACGAGCGCCAAGAGAAGGCCGCACACGACAAGCGGTATCTGTGGTGGAAGCAGGACCACTCAGGCAAAGTGGTGATTCACGGTGAGCTCGACGCGGTCACGGCTGCGCCGATCTTGACGGTGCTGGAGCAGATGACGACCCTGCAGGTCCGTCAGCAGGCGCGGCCCGCCAAGCCACGCGCCATCGATCCCGTCACGGGTGCGATCACCGAGCCGTGCGGCTGCCAGGTGTCGCACATCTCGCACGACTGCGCCGGACCGGGTGCATGCCTGAGCGGTCACCGTGACGGCTGCACCGGTGAGGCTCTCGAGCGGCGCACGATCGGGCAGATCCGCGCCGACGTGCTGCACGACCTGGCCCGCCACATCCTGGGTTGCACCAAGCGTGGCGAGTCGGGGGTGCGGACCACCGTGATCGTGCGGATGACCCTGGAGAGCCTGCTGCGCGGCCAGGGACTAGCGTCCATCGACGGGATCACCACACCGGTGTCGGCGCGTCAGGCACGCCGCCTGGCAGGGGATGCCGGCTTCATCCCCGAGGTGCTTGCCGGTGACGGCACCGTGATGGACTTCGGGCGCACCAGACGCCTGTTCACTGCCAGCCAGCGGACCGCGATGATCGGCCGCGATGGTGGCTGCGCGAAATGCCACGCCCCTCCCGAGTACTGCGAAGCCCACCACATCGAGTTCTGGGAACGCGGCGGGATGACCGACCTCGCCAACGGCGTGATGCTGTGCACGAGATGTCATCACGATGTGCACAACCTCGGCTGGCAGATCGACGTGCACGGCAACCGTGTGTCCTTCGTGCCACCACCACACATCGATCCGAGCCGCACACCGCAGCCCGGCGGCAACGCAGTGTTCGACATCGACATGACCGCCCTCCACTCCCTCGACACCCAGCCGCCACCGGAGATCACCGCCGAAGACGAAGCGCTCGTGCGCCAATGGATCCGCGACGACCACGCACGACACGACCCCTACAACCCCTACGACCCACCCCCACCAGCAACAACCGCGGACCACCTGCTCGTCGCCCTCGAGGGATGAACGCTGGGCCCACTCGGTCATCGTCCAGCGAGCACCATGAGCCAGCACCCCGCACTCGGGTGTCAGCACCCGGCACCGGCGCCCGGCACCCGGCTTTCGGCGACAGCGTGACCACGCCACCACTCACAGCCAACCCGGCCCGCGCATCGGCGCCCAGCTCAGGACGTGCGGCCCAGCATCGCCCTGATGCGCGTCATGCGCTCGGTGACGGTGCGCTCGAAGCCGAACTCCGTGGGCGTGTAGTAACGGCTTCCCTGCAGAGCCTCCGGAAGGTACTCCTGCGAGGCGACGCCACCGGGCGCGTCGTGGGAGTAGCGATAGCCCTCTCCGTGTCCGATGCGCTCGGCGCCCGAGTAGTGCGCATCCCGGAGGTGGACGGGCACCACGCCCGCCTTGCCTTTGCGCACGTCCGCAATGGCTGCGTCGATCGCGACGTAGGAGCGGTTCGACTTGGGAGCGGTCGCCAGATACGTGGTCGCCTGCGCGAGCGGGATGCGTCCCTCCGGCATGCCGATGAAGCTCACGGCATCGGCCGCCGCCTGCGCGATCACCAGTCCCTGCGGGTCCGCCATGCCGATGTCCTCGCTCGCGAGGATCACGAGCCTGCGCGCGATGAACCTCGGGTCCTCCCCCGCCACCACCATCCGTGCCAGGTAGTGCAGGGCGGCGTCCACGTCGGACCCACGAACCGACTTGATGAACGCGCTGATGACGTCGTAGTGCTGGTCGCCCGACTTGTCGTACGCCACGAGCGCCGCGTCCATGGTCCGCTCGGTGAGCTCGGCAGTGATCTCTCCGCCAGCTCCGGCGGCATCCGCGACCGCCTCGAGCAGGGTGAGCGCCTTGCGGGCGTCCGCACCGGCCACGCGCAGGATGTGCGACCGCGCGTCCGGCGCGAGCGCCACCTCGCCGTCGAGGCCACGCGGGTCCGCCACCGCCCGATCGATGAGCGCTCCGAGGTCCTCAGACGCCAGCGGCTGCAGCGTGAGCAGCAGCGACCGCGACAGCAGCGGTCCCACCACGGAGAAGCTCGGATTCTCCGTCGTGGCGCCGATGAGCGTCACCCACCGGTTCTCGACCGCAGGCAGCAGCGCATCCTGCTGGGTGCGCGTGAAGCGATGGATCTCGTCGACGAACAGCACCGTCTCGCGCTCCCCGGTCGCGATGCGCCGGCGCGAGTCGTCGATGACCGCGCGAACGTCCTTGATGCCTGCGGTGACCGCCGAGAGCTCGACGAACCGGCGCGCCCCCGCGACGAGGTACGCCAGTGTGGTCTTGCCGGTGCCGGGCGGTCCCCACAGGATCACCGACGTTGCGGGCGCGTCCTCACCGACGAGCCGCCGCAGCGGCGACCCCTCCGTCAGCAGATGCGCCTGACCGACGACCTCGTCGAGCTCGCGCGGGCGCATGCGCACCGCGAGCGGGGCGTTCGGACCCGGCTCGGGCACGCCGGTGCCGGTGCGCTCGGTCGACTCGAACAGGTCCATGCCAGCCACTCTAGGCCGCTGCACCGACGGTGACCGCCCCTGCCCAGCCCGCCAGCGCATCGGCCGCGCTCGAGCAGCTCAGGCGCGGCGCAGCGTCCGTCGCGTGCCCTGACCGGTGCGTCGCGTCAGGCGTCGACCGTCTCCGCGTCCTCCTCTTCAGGCGTGAAGTCCACGCCCGCCTCGGCGCGCTGCTCGGCAGTGATGGGTGCGGGCGCAGCCGTGAGGGGGTCGTACCCGCCGCCGGACTTGGGGAACGCGATGACGTCGCGGATCGAGTCCGCGCGAGCCAGCAGCGCGACGATCCGATCCCAGCCGAAAGCGATGCCACCATGCGGCGGGGCGCCGAACGAGAACGCCTCCAGCAGGAAGCCGAACTTCTCCTGCGCCTCCTCCTCGCCGATGCCCATCACCTTGAAGACGCGCTCCTGCACGTCCTGACGGTGGATACGAATCGAGCCGCCGCCGATCTCGTTGCCGTTGCACACGATGTCGTAGGCGTACGCGAGCGCCTCGCCGGGCACGTGCTCGAAGGTGTCGAGGTACTCAGGCTTGGGGCTCGTGAACGCGTGATGCACGGCGGTCCAGGCGCCGGAGCCCACCGCGACATCGTCGTCGTCGGTGTCCACAGGCTTGAACAGCGGAGCGTCCACGACCCAGACGAACTCGAACCGGTCCTCGTCGATCAGTCCCACGCGCCGGCCGATCTCGAGGCGCGCGGCACCCAGCAGGGCGCGCGACGCGTCGGGCTTGCCGGCCGCGAAGAACACGCAGTCGCCAGGCGCCGCACCCACGGCCTCGGCCAGCCCTGCGCGCTCGGCGTCGGAGAGGTTCTTCGCGACCGGTCCGGCGAGCTCGCCGTCCTCCTGGACCAGCACGTAGGCGAGGCCGCGCGCACCGCGCTGCTTGGCCCAGTCCTGCCACGCGTCGAGCGTACGGCGCGGCTGGTCCGCGCCGCCGGGCATGACCACGGCGCCCACGTAGTCCGACTGGAAAACGCGGAACGGCGTGTCCTTGAAGTACTCCGTGAGCTCCGTCAGCTCGAGCCCGAACCGCAGGTCGGGCTTGTCAGAGCCGAACCTGGCCATCGCATCGGCGTACGTGATGCGCGGGATCGGGGTGGACACCTCGTAGCCGATGAGGCTCCAGAGCTCGCGCACGATCTCCTCGCCCAGGGCGATCACGTCGTCCTGGTCCACGAAGCTCATCTCGATGTCGAGCTGGGTGAACTCCGGCTGACGGTCGGCCCGGAAGTCCTCGTCGCGGTAGCAGCGGGCAATCTGGTAGTACCGCTCCATGCCGGCCACCATGAGCAGCTGCTTGAACAGCTGGGGCGACTGCGGCAGCGCGTACCACGAGCCCGGCGCCAGACGCGCTGGCACGAGGAAGTCGCGCGCCCCCTCAGGGGTCGAGCGCGTCAGCGTGGGCGTCTCGATCTCGAGGAACTCGTGACGGTCGAGCACGCGGCGCGCTGCCTGGTTGGCCTGGGAGCGCAGCACGATGTTCGCGCGCGGCTGCGGGCGGCGCAGGTCGATGTAGCGGTGCTTGAGGCGAGCCTCCTCGCCCACGGTCACGTGCTCGTCGACCGGCATCGGCAGGGGCGCGGACTCGTTGAGGATCGTCACGTCGGAGACGACGACCTCGATCTCGCCTGACGGCAGGTTGGGGTTGGACGATCCCTCGGGGCGCTCGCGCACCTCTCCCGTCACCTGGATGACGTACTCGTTCCGCAGGCTGTGGGCGACCTCCTCGCGGATCACGACCTGGGCGTAGCCGGAGGCGTCGCGCAGATCGATGAAGGCGACGCCGCCGTGATCGCGGCGTCGGCCGACCCAGCCTGCGAGGGTGACGGTGGTGCCGGCGTCGGCGGCGCGGAGGTTTCCTGCGAGGTGGGTGCGGAGCACGGTCGAGCCTTTCTGGGGCGCGCTAGACGGGCGCGCCGGATAGGGGTGTCGGGGTCAAGTCTAGCCGCGGGCCACTCCCCCGAAGGATGGCCACTGGCACGGCCGAGGGGCGCTGAGGACGTGCCTCAGTCGGCAGGGACGATGCGCGGGCTGAGGTCCTCTGCGGGCGGCTCCCAGGTGGCTGCGTCGGCTGGGACCTGGTCGCCCGAGCGGATGTCCTTGACCTCGTCGGAGGCGCCCTCTGAGCCGGGGAACCACACGAAGGGGATGCCGCGCCTGTCGGCGTGCTGGATCTGCTTGCCGAACTTCGCCGCCGTCGGAGCGACCTCCGTCGCGATGCCGCGACCGCGCAGCGCGTCCGCGATCGCCGTGGACGCAGCACGGGTCTCCTCATCCGTGACGGCCACGAGCACCGCCGTGGGCACCGCACGCGTCGCCTCCACCAGCCCGGCGCCCAGCATCCTGCTCACGAGCCGGCTCACGCCGATCGACATCCCGACCCCGGGGAACCCGCCGCCAGCGACGAGCGAGTCGTAGCGACCGCCCGAGCAGATGGAGCCCAGGTCCTCGTGTCCATCGAGGAACGTCTCGTAGACCGACCCGGTGTAGTAGTCGAGGCCGCGCGCGATCCGCAGGTCGGCGATGGCCGTGCCGGGGACCGCCGCGTTGACGCCCTGGACCAAGGCGACCAGCTGCGCGAGACCCTCGCGCAGCTGCGCCTCCGCGTCTGCGACGTCGGCAACGGTGGTGGTGGTCGCCCACAGGTCCTCGACCGCATTCACGAACGAGGCATCGGGCGCGCTGATGCGCGCGAGCTCGAGGATCGCGTCCGCGGCCGTCTCCGGCACCTGCTGCTCGACGAGCTCGGCGCGCACGCCGTCGGGGCCGATCTTGTCCAGCTTGTCGACGCTGCGCAGGGCACCGGCGATGTCGTCGATGCCGACGCCCCGATAGAAGCCCTCCACGAGCCGGCGGTTGTTGACCCGCATGGTCACGCCGGGCAGCGGCAGCGCCGCCAGCGCACGAGCCATGACCACGGCGACCTCGACGTCGAGGTGGGCGGGCAGGCTCTGCCGACCCACCACGTCGATGTCCGCCTGATAGAACTCGCGATAGCGGCCCTCCTGGGGGCGCTCCCCGCGCCACACCTTCTGAATCTGGAAGCGCTTGAACGGGAAGGCGAGCTCGTTCTGGAACTCCTCGACGTACCGCGCGAACGGCACGGTGAGGTCGAAGTGGAGGCCCAAGCGCGCATCGGCGTCGCCGTCGGCATTGAGCCGCGTGAGGGTGTAGATCTCCTTGGCCGCCTCCGACTTGCCGGCGAGGCGCTCGACGGTCTCGACCGCTCGCGTCTCGATCTCGGCGAAGCCGTGGAGCGTGAAGACCTCCTTCAGCGCATCGATGACGGCGGACTCGACCACGCGCTGCGCGGGGGTCCACTCGGGGTAGCCGGACAGGGGTCGGACGCGTGCCATGCGGCCATTGTTCCATCAGCGCTGGCAGGGCCGATGCAGTGCCGGTCACCCGCCGGGCTCGGTCGCTGAGTATTGTGGGGGGCGTTGCCCATGCCGGACCCTTGGAGGCCAGCCCTGGCGGGACGCCCCGGCATCGTCCCCCCGCCGTGAACGAGGTGCGCTCGAAATGTCCACTCCCCAGCCCAAGCCGATCCCGAAGCCTGCCCCTCCCAAGGGAGCGAGCCCCGCGGTCATCGCGGCGCATGCCACTCACCCCGTGA
Organism: Demequina sp. NBRC 110053; assembly: GCF_002090095.1. Lineage (GTDB taxonomy): Bacteria > Actinomycetota > Actinomycetes > Actinomycetales > Demequinaceae > Demequina. The sequence goes on from NZ_BBRJ01000002.1 coordinate 31,865, forward strand.
AGGTCCCGATCGCGGCCGATGTCTCCGAGGACGAGCTCAAGGCGGCAGCGCAGTTCGGCGCGGTCGCCGACGACACGGTGACCGTGACGGACGGCGACGCGACCCACGAGGTGGGACCGGCGACCGGAGACGATCCGCTCGCGCCCTACGTGAAGGCCTACTTCGAGCTGCGCGCGTCCGTCGAGCGCTTCCGTGCGCGCCTGGAGTCAGCGGAGCTGTCGCCCAAGGACATCGACGAGTCGCTCGCTTCGCTCACCGCTTCACTGTCCGAGCCCAAGGTGGTCGGCGACCTGCCGGCACTGCGCGAGCGCTTCGAGAAGGTCAGCGCCGAGGCGACCGAGGTGCGCGAGCGCATCCAGGAGGAGCGCCGTGCCGCCCGTGCAGAGGCGCTCGCCAAGCGCGAGGCCATCGTGACCAGCGCCGAGGAGATCGCCGCTCGCGACGAGTCCCAGGTGCACTGGAAGAACGACACGGCCACGCTGCGTGCGCTGCTCGACGACTGGAAGGAGGCGCAGCGTTCCCTCGCGCGCATCCCCAAGGAGCAGGAGAAGGCGCTGTGGAAGCGATTCACCACGGCCCGCTCCAGCTTCGAGAAGGCGCGCAAGCATCACTTCAGCGAGCTGGACAAGTCCAACGCCGGCGTCGCCACCCGCAAGGAGCAGCTCGTCGCGCAGGCCGAGAGGCTCGCCGAGACCACCGACTGGGATCGCGGCGCGCGAGGCTTCCGCGACCTCATGAACGAGTGGAAGAGCGCCGGTCGGGGCCGTCGCAGCGTCGACGACGCGCTGTGGAAGCGGTTCCAGACGGCGCAGGACTCGTTCTTCGAGGCTCGGCGGTCAGCGTCTGACGCGGAGGATGCGGCGCTCGCGGAGAACGTCGCTCCCAAGGAGGCCGCCGTGGTGGAGGCCGAGGCGCTGCTGCCGATCACGGATCTCAGTGCGGCCAAGCAGGCGCTGCGCGCCGCCCAGGACCGGTTCGAGGCGGCTGGCCGCGTGCCCCGCGGCGATGTCGCGCGCCTCAACAAGCGCATGAGCGCCGTGGAGCAGGCCGTGCGCGACGCCGAGGACAAGGAGTGGACCTCTCGCAACCCCGAGCTCGAGGCGCGGGCCACGGGCGCCGCTGCCCAGCTCCAGTCCGCCATCGCTGAGCTCGAGGACGACCTGGCCGCGGCCAAGTCCTCGGGCGACAAGCGCAAGGTCAAGGAGGCCGAGGAGGCGCTCAAGGCTCGGCGTTCGTGGCTCGAGCAGATCCAGGGCGTCGTCTCCTAGGAGGCATCCACAGCCCCACGGCCCGGCCTGCTGTCCACAGCGGCCGGGCCGCTTCGCGCACGGCGCGGTGTCGCGCGGCAGGCTGGTGCGATGCTGTTCGTCACCCCGCGCCAGGTGGGCCGGATCGAGTACGGGCGGATGGTCCGTGACGGCATCATCCGCACCCTGATCCCCGGCCATGCGCTGCCTGCCGGCATCCCCGACTCTCCCCCGCTGCGGCGCACGATGCTCGGCGCGCTGGTCCCTGCCGGAGCTCAGGTCACCGGTCTCGCCGCAGCGTGGGCCCATGGGTGCGGGGACCTTCCCACGGTCGTGCACGTGCGGACCGACCCGCGGCGCCGCGTGCGCTCGATGTCGTTCCCGCTGCCGCTCGAGCAGCACGGCGTGGGCATCGCTGCCACGGGCGACGGCTTCCCCGGCGCCATCGCGCCTCTTGAGGTGGCCCTCGTCGACGCGATGCGGTGGTCCCCTGAGGCCGCGACCGCATGCGTGCGCTCGTCCCTGCGCTCAGGAGCGGTCCTGCGCGAGCGCATCGACGCCCGCGTCGCGGAGGTGACCCGGGCACGTGCGTCCCCCGAACTCGAGGGCGCGTGGGCAGAGGCCACACGGGCACTCGATGCCGCATGAGAACCATCGGAGATGCCGCCGCTGGCGGTGTCGGCGCGACGGTCCTGGTACGGCGGTGGTGGCGCGACGGTCCTGGTGCAACGGGGCCAGTGCGACGGGGCTAGTGCGACGGGGCTCGTGCGACGGTGCTGGTGCGGCGGTGCTGGCGCGACGGAGGCGCCGCGTCAGTCTCGCTTGCCGCCCGTCACGCGGCGAGCGTCGTAGACGCCGTCGATGCGGCGGACGGCCGAGATGACGGCGCCCAGGTGGGACGGATCGGCCATCTCGAACGTGAAGGTGTTGAGCGCCACCCGGTCCTGGCTGGTCGACACGTTCGCGCCCAGGATGTTGACGTGATAGTCGGACAGCGCCTTGACCACGTCGCTGAGGAGCCGGTTGCGGTCGAGCGCCTCGACCTCGATCTGCACCAGGAACGCCGCGTTGGACTGTCCCGTCCACTGGACGTCGATGAACCGCTCCTGCTGGTCCGCGAGAGAGGCCATGTTCTGGCAGTCAGCGCGGTGGACGCTCACGCCGTTGCCGCGCGTGACGAATCCACGGATCGGATCACCGGGAACGGGAGTGCAGCACTTCGCGAGCTTCACCACCACATCCGAGAGCCCGTGGACCGAGATGCCGGGGTCGCCGCGCCGTGCGCGCGAGGCCGTGGTGCCGGGGCGCGTGATCTCGGTGACGTCCTCGTCGGCGCCCTCGGTGCCGCCGACAGCCTCCACCATCTTCGCGACGACGTCGCCGGCCTGCTCCTTGTGCTCGCCGATCGCCGCGTACAGGGTGTCGACGTCCTCGTAGTGCATCTCCTTGGCGAGCGCGAGCAGCGTCGACTTCGACATCAGGCGCTGCATGGGCAGGTGCTGGCGGCGTATGGCGCGAGCCAGCATGTCGCGGCCGGTCTCGATGGACTCCTCGCGGCGCTCACGCGTGAACCACTGGCGGATCTTGTTGCGCGCGCGGGTGGACTGGACGAAGTCGAGCCAGTCGCGCTTGGGGTGAGCGTTCTGGTCGGAGGTGGTGAGCACCTCCACGGTGTCCCCGTTGTCGAGGGTCGAGTCGAGCGGCACCAGGCGCCCGTTCACCTTCGCCCCGATGGTCTTGTGCCCCACCTCGGTGTGGACCGCGTAGGCGAAGTCGACGGGCGTCGCGCCCTGCGGAAGCGCGAGCAGGCGCCCGCGCGGCGTGAACACGTACACCTCGGCTCTCGAGATCTCGCCGCGCAGCGAGTCGAGGAACTCGGAGGGGTCGGCCGTCTCCTGCTGCCAGTCGGCGATCTGTCGCAGCCAGCCCATCTCGCTCTGGCCGCCGCCCGCTCCGCCGCGGTCCTTGTAGCGCCAGTGGGCGGCCAGGCCGTACTCGGCTCGCCGGTGCATCTCGTGGGTGCGGATCTGCAGCTCGACGGGCTTGCCGCGTGGCCCGATCACGGTGGTGTGGAGCGACTGGTAGAGGTTGAACTTGGGCATCGCGATGTAGTCCTTGAACCGGCCCGGCACCGGCTGGAACTTGGCGTGCATCGCGCCCAGCACCGCGTAGCAGTCCCTGACGCTGTCGACCAGGATCCTGATGCCCACCAGGTCGTAGATGTCGCTGAGGTCGCGCCCGCGCACGATCATCTTCTGGTACACCGAGTAGTAGTGCTTGGGCCGGCCCGTGATGACCCCGCGGATCTTGATGGTCTTGAGCTCGCGGTCGATCTCGGTGGTGATCTCCGCCAGCACCCGCTCGCGCTCGGGAGCACGCTCCGCGACCACGTCCACGATCTCCTGATAGATCTTCGGGTAGAGGGTCTTGAAAGACAGGTCCTCGAGCTCCCACTTGATCGCGTTCAGGCCCATGCGGTGCGCGAGCGGCGCATAGATCTCGAGCGTCTCCTGCGCCTTCCGGCGCGCGCTCTCCGGGGAGACGTGCTTCCAGGTCCGAGCATTGTGGAGGCGGTCAGCGAGCTTGAGCACGAGCACCCTGATGTCCTTGGCCATCGCCACGACCATCTTGCGCACCGTCTCGGCCTGAGCCGCGTCGCCGTAGCTGACCTTGTCGAGCTTGGTCACGCCGTCGACGAACGCCGCGACCTCGTCTCCGAACTCCTCGCGCAGCTGTGACAGCGGGTACTCGGTGTCCTCGACCACGTCATGCAGCAGCGCCGCGGCGATGACGGTGTCCGGCAGCCCCATGTCGGCGATGATCTGCGCCACCGCGATCGGATGGATGATGTAGGGCTCGCCGCTCTTGCGCTGCTGGCCCTCATGCGCCCTGTCGGCGACCTTGTACGCCTGCTCGATCAGCCCGGTCTTGGCGCGCGGGTACATGCGCCGATAGGTGTCGAGAACACCGTCGATCGCGGTCGGCTCCCGCGTGGGCCGGCGCAGGAAGGCGAGCGGCCCGGAAGGCGCTGACGAGCGCGTCTCGGTCACTCAGGCCCTCCTTCCCACAGGGTGAGGACCAGTCTACTGGCGCTCAGCCACGTCCCTTGCGCTTGGGCTGCGCGCCCACGCCCAGGTGCCCGCCCGGCTGCAGCGCCCCCACCCGCACGGAGCCGTCCTGACGCGTCACGACGTCCGCCTCACCGGACTCGCGCAGCGCCAGCACCTTGGCCGTGTGCTCCTGGATCGCCTTCTCCGATCCGCGCAGCGTCACCTCGAGGGGAGTCGCCACGAACACCGAGGAGAACGTTCCCACGGCCATGCCGACGAAGAGGGCGAGAGCGATGTCCTTGAGGGTGCCAGCACCGAGCACGAACGACCCGATGAACAGGATCGAGGCGACCGGCAGCAGCGCGACCACGGAGGTGTTGATGGAGCGCACCAGGGTCTGGTTGATCGCGAGATTGGCCAGCTCGGCATAGGTGTAGCGGTGCTGCGACTGCAGGTTCGCGGTGTTCTCGCGCACCTTATCGAACACCACGACGGTGTCGTAGAGCGAGTAGCCCAGGATGGTGAGGAAGCCGATCACCGTCGCCGGCGTCACCTCGAATCCCGACAGCGCGTAGATGCCGGCCGTGAAGAGGAGGTCATGCAGCAGTGCGACGATCGCCGCGGCTGCCATGCGCCACGCGCGGAAGTACAGCGCGATGACGCCGAACACCAGCAGCAGGAAGATCACCAGGCCCTGCAGCGCCGCCTGGCCGACCGAGGCGCCCCACGTCGGGCCGATCTGGTCGAAGCTGATGGTGTCCTCGGGCACGTCGTACGCCTCGGCGAGAGCGGACGTCAGGGCGATCTGGTCGTCCTGGTCGAGCACGCCCAGCTGAACGCGGATGTCGTCCTCACCCAGCACCGAGATGCGCGGCTCCTGGCCGGGATCGATCTCGGCGACGGCCTCCTCCGCCGGCGCTGCGTCCGGGTTGGCCACGTCCGGCACCACGTACTGCGTGCCGCCCGTGAAGTCGATTCCCAGCGTCAGGCCCTTGAACAGGAGCAGCGCGACCGAGATCGCCATGAGCACGCCCGAGATCGTGAACCAGCGGCGACGCTGGGCGACGATCGGGTAGGTCTTCTCACCGGAGTGGAGCTTGTTGCCCCAGGTGCCGAGGTTGCCGGCCATCATGCGCCGCCCTTCGTCTCGTTGGCCGGGGCGTCGACCGCATCGGCGCCTTCCGGCTCGGCGGCCTCATTGACGGCGGACACGTCAGTCGCGCTGGGCGCACCCGCGGCCGCACGTCGCTGCGCGGCCTTGCGCTCCGCGAGCGTCAGGCCATCGTCGCCGCCCGTCGCGGCGCCGCTGCGCGCGGGAGCGCCGGTGCGGACGCGACCGCGGCCCTTGTAGATCGCCTCACGGCCCAGCTGGCGCGGGTCGAGGCCCGACCACTTGTGTCCCTCGCCGAAGAACCGGGTGCGGGCCAGCAGCACCATGACCGGGTGCGTGAAGAGCATCACGACCACCACGTCGATCACGGTGGTGAGACCCAACGTGAACGCGAATCCGCGCACGCCGCCGACGGCGAGCACGTACAGGGTGACGGCCGCGAGCAGGGAGACCGCATCGGAGATGAGGATCGTCCGGCGCGCACGCTTCCATGCGTGGTCGACGGCCGACTTGAGCGACCGTCCCTCGCGCAGCTCGTCCCTGATGCGCTCGAAGTACACGATGAACGAGTCCGCGGTGATGCCGATCGCGACGATCAGGCCCGCAATGCCGGCGAGCGACAGGCGGTAGCCCAGTCCCCAGGACAGCAGCGAGATGATGGCGAACGTGAGGCCACCGGCGATCAGCAGGGACGCGATCGTCACGAAGCCCAGCGCGCGGTACTGCACGAGCGAGTACAGCGCGACGAGGATAAGGCCGATCGCGCCGGCGATCAGGCCCTTCTCGAGCTGGTCCTCTCCCAGGGTGGACGAGATCTGCTGGTTGGACTGCACCTCGAGGCTGAGCGGGAGGGCGCCGAACTTCAGCTGGTTCGCGAGCTGCTCCGCCTGCTCCTGCGTGAAGCTGCCGGAGATGGATGCCTCGCCGTTGGTGATGCGCGACTGCACGACGGGGTGCGAGATGACCACGCCGTCGAGGACGATCGCGAACTGGCTGCGCGGCTCCTCGAGGTCGACCAGGCGGCTCGTCACCTCGGAGAACTTCGCTGCGCCCTCGCTGTTGAACTGCAGGCGCACCTCGTAGCCTCCGGTGAAGGACCCGGTCTGGCTCATCTCCGGTCCGCTCGACGCGGTCTCGAGGTCGTCGCCGGTGATCTCCACCGGGCCCATCGCGAGCTTCGCCAGGTCGCTCGAGGAGCATGCGACGTAGCCGGCGTCGGGGTCGCCCATCGAGCGACCGCCGTAGTTCTCGGGGGCGAGGCAGTCGAGCGCCTCGTAGTCGGCCATGACCTGGGGCGTGAGCCACGCGAACGAGGAGTTGTCCTCGGGCGTCTCAGCGGGCACGTCGGAGGCGGCAGGCTCGGGCGTCGCCGTGGCCTCGGGAACGCCGGCGTCCAGAAGGACGGGGCTGGGGCTCGCGCTCGGCTCGGCATCCGCCTCGCCCACGACGTGCGCGACCTCGGAGGCGCTGGGCGTCGGCTCGGGCGTGGCCGCGGCCGAAGCGCTGGCTGAGGGGGACGCGGACGGCGACGGGGTGGGGCTCGCGCCCGGCTCGGTCACCGTCTCGTCGGTGGTGGTCGGCGACGGGTCGCCGACGAGCAGCACGGGACGGAACTGGAGCTGTGCGGCCTGGGCCACGAGGTCGACCGTCGACTGGGAGGGATTGCCAGGGAGCGAGACGACGATGTTGTTGCCCTGCGTCGCGATCTCCGCCTCGGCCACGCCGGACGCGTCGACGCGCTGGCGGATGACGGAGACGGCCTGGTCGAGATCCGACTCGTCGATCTCCTGCGTCGCTCCCTCGTCGAGCACCGGCGTCAGGATGATCTGCCGCCCGCCGGCGAGGTCGAGCGCCAGACCAGGCGTCCAGCTTGTCTTTCCGGTGAGCACGCCGACGGCCAACAGGGCGTAGAGCGCGACGAGGATGGCAGCGAGCCAGATGAGCGACGTGCGTGCGCCCTTGGTGACTTTCGACACAGAAATCCCTTAGCTGTTCTTGGTGCTCGACCGAGCCCACGTGATTCTAGGGCGCATTGCCGCTGAGGTCGAACCGCGTCAGTCGAACAGGCGTCGCGTCGCCGTGACCGCATCCGCGTCCGCCGGCGGTGTGAGCCCCAGATGAAGCCACCCGTCGACCGTGGCGATCCGGCCTCGCGGGCTGCGGCTCATGAGGCCCTCACGCACGAGGAACGGCTCGGCGACCGTCTCCACGGTCTCCTGCTCCTCGCCCACGGACACGGCGAGCGTCGAGAGCCCGACAGGCCCCCCGCCGAACCGCGAGCACAGCGCTCCGAGCACGGCCCGGTCCAGCCGGTCGAGTCCGCGCTCGTCGACCTCGTACACCTCGAGTGCGGCCTGCGCGGCGCGCAGGTCGCCGCGTCCGTCGCCGTGCACCTGCGCCCAGTCCCTGACGCGGCGCAGCAGCCGGTTCGCGATGCGCGGCGTGCCTCGGGAGCGGCCGGCGATCTCCGCGGCCGCGTCGCCAGCGACCGTCAGACCGAGCTTGCTCGCGGAGCGCTCGATGATGGCACGCAGCTCGTCCGTCTCGTAGAAGTCGAGATGCGCCGTGAAGCCAAAGCGATCGCGCAGCGGCGCGGGCAGCAGGCCAGCGCGGGTGGTCGCGCCGACGACGGTGAACGGCGGCAGCGTGAGCGGGATCGACGTCGCGCCCGGCCCCTTGCCGACCACGACATCGACGCGGAAGTCCTCCATCGCGAGGTACAGCATCTCCTCCGCTGGGCGGGCGAGCCGATGGATCTCGTCGAGGAAGAGCACGTCGCCCTCGTCGAGCGAGCTGAGGATGGCGGCCAGGTCTCCCGCGTGCTGGATCGCGGGGCCCGAGGTGACGCGCAGCGTCGCGCCCATCTCGGCGGCCACGATCATCGCGAGGGTGGTCTTGCCGAGCCCCGGCGGGCCGGACAGCAGGACGTGGTCGGCCACCGCGCCGCGACCGGCGGCCGCCTTGAGCACCAGATCGAGCTGCTCGCGCACCACGCGCTGTCCCACGAACTCCTGCAGCGAGGCGGGCCTCAGCGCGGCCTCGGCCGACCGCTCGATCGCATCCGCATCCGCGTCGACCAGGCGCTGGTCGAGCGCCTCGTGGTCGATGTCGCTGCCGTGCGCAGGCGAGTCAGGCACGGGTGCCTCCCATCGATTGCAGCGCCGCCTTCAGGGTGACGGGCACGTCCTTGTCGGCGATGGGCTCGGGCGCGACCGCCGCGACCGCTCCCGCCGCCGCCTTGGCGTTCCAGCCGAGGCCCACGAGCGCCTCCTCCACCTGGGCACGCGCATCGGCCATGCCGGCCGGCGCGCCGGTCTCGGGCAACGACAGCGTGCCGCCCAGCTCGAGCAGGAGCCGCGCGGCGACCTTGGCACCGATTCCCGGCACCTTCTCGAGCGCCTTGCGGTCGCCGTCGGCGACGGCGCGCGAGAGCGCGTCCGGCGAGTGCACGGACAGCATCGCCAGCGCGAGCCGCGGGCCCACGCCCTGCACCGACTGCAGCGCCTCGAAGGCGTCGCGCTCGGACTCGGCCAGGAAGCCGAACAGCGTGAGCGACTCCTCGCGAACCACGAGCGTGGTGTGCAGCCGCACATCCTGGCGCACCCGCAGCTCGGCGAGGGTGCCAGGCGTCGACTGGACGAGCATCCCCACGCCTCCGACCTCGACGACGGTCGACGTGCCGCGCACCGACAGCACCGTGCCGGTCAGCTGTGCGATCACGATCGGCTCCCTCCAGGACCTCAGGTCCTTCGAACATGTGTACGAACACCGTAAGGGATGCGAGTCCGCGCGGGAGCGCCGACACGCGTGCTGTGGGGAGCGGAGCCGACCGTCACCCGCGGCGGCGCGCCGCACGCTCGGCCTCGGCCCAGCGCCGCTGCGCCGAGGTGCTGGCGCCCGAGCCCACGGGCGCCGCTCCCCCGCGCCAGGCATGGGCGATGGCGATGGCGAGGGCGTCCGCGGCGTCGGCCGGGCGCGGCGGCTCGGCCACACCGAGGATGCGCGCGACCATGAACCCCACCTGCGCCTTCGCCGCCCGTCCGTCGCCCGTGACAGCGGCCTTCACCTCGGAGGGAGTGTAGAGCGCGACCGGCAGGCCCCGGCGCTCGGCGGCGAGCATCACCACGCCAGAGATCTGCGCCGTGCCCATGACCGTGCGCACGTTGTGCTGGGCGAACACGCGCTCCAAGGCGACGCACTCGGGGCGGTGGGCGTCGAGGACGCGCTCGAGCGCATCGGCCAGCCGAGCGATGCGCGCCGGAGTCGGGTCGGTCGCCGCCGATGTGGCCGCCTCCACGTGCACGAGGGTCGCCCTGCGCGCGCCCGCGGCATCGATGACGCCGAGCCCGCACCGCGTCAGGCCGGGGTCGACGCCCAGGATGCGCATGCGGGCCGTCCTGTCACTCGGCCGAGGCGGCCTCGAGCACCTCGTCCGACGCGTCCATGTTGGCGAACACGTTCTGCACGTCGTCGCAGTCCTCGAGGGCGTCGATCAGGCGCAGCATCTTGCGCGCGCCGTCGACGTCGAGGTCAACTCTCATGGAGGGGACCCACGCCGCCTCGGCCGAGTCGTAGTCGATCCCGGCGTCCTGCAGCGCCGTGCGCACGGCGACCACGTCGGTGGCCTCCGAGGTGATCTCGAACACCTCGCCCGCGTCCTCGATCTCCTCCGCGCCAGCCTCGAGGGTTGCCTCCATGAGGTCGTCCTCGGTCGCGCCGGACTCCTTCGACACCACCACCTGTCCCTTGCGGGAGAACAGGTACGCGACCGAGCCAGGGTCAGCGAGAGTGCCGTTGTTGCGGGTCAGCGCGGTGCGCACCTCCATCGCCGCACGGTTGCGGTTGTCGGTGAGGCACTCGATCAGCATCGCCACGCCGTTGGGGCCGTAGCCCTCGTACATGATGGTCTCGTACTGCGCGCCGCCGGCGTCCTCGCCCGAGCCGCGCTTGACGGCGCGGTCGATGTTGTCGTTCGGGACCGAGGACTTCTTGGCCTTCTGGATCGCGTCGAAGAGCGTCGGGTTGCCGGCGGGGTCACCGCCGCCCGTGCGCGCGGCCACCTCGATGTTCTTGATCAGCTTCGCGAAGAGCTTGCCGCGCTTGGCGTCGATGACCGCCTTCTTATGCTTGGTGGTGGCCCACTTGGAGTGACCGGACACGTGTGCTCCCTCTTCGACAGACGACTGAGACTGCCGACCAGTCTACTCAGCGCGCCGTGGGCCTCTGCGCCCGCGTCATGCGATCGCCAGAACGATCGCCCAGCGTCCCAGCGCGCCCAGCGCACCCGCCCACAGCAGGCTCGCCAGCGTGCCGATGATGAAGCGCTCGGACGCCTCCGACCGGGCCGCAGGATCCGTGTCCCTCAGCTCGGGATAGCGACCGAGTCCCTTGATCGCGACCACCACGGCGACGCCCTCGGGCATCCCCAGCAGCACGCTGCCGGTCACGATCAGGCGCTCGAGCACGCCCACCCACATGCCGCCCCTGAGCAGCCCCGGGGTGGGGGCGGCGGGCTCGATCCTGCGCAGCACCCACGCGACCAGCGGGGCGCCGAGCGCGGCGGACAGCGCCAGGCTCGCGGCGCCCCCGAGCACGACGACGGCGGCGGTCACGAGAGTCGGTTCCCCTCGTAGACGGACCGCGCGGGGGCGGGCTGCGTGGGGACGGCCAGAGAGGGGGCGTGCTGTGCCGGCCGGCCTCCTTGAGCGGCCGTCAGGAGCCGCGCGGCGAGCGGGCGCGCCGCCTTCTCCTCGTCCAGCATCGCGACCGAGGCTCGCTGGCTCACCGCCTGAGGCGAGATCCCCAGCGCCTCGGCGGTGGCGCGCCGCGATGCTCCCGTCACCAGTGCGTCGGCGACCTGCCAGCCGGCCTCGGAGCGGCGGCGGACCACGGCGCCGAGCAGCTGCAGCAGCGCCGTGGCCTCGCCGGCCGCTGCCGCATCGGCGCCCGCCACCACCAGCGGCACCGGCTCGGTCCTGCCTCGAGCCCTCTCGACGGCATCGCGGGCGTGGAGGAAGACGGGACCGAAGCTCGCGCGGGACGTCGACCTCAGCGGAAGCTGCACGTCGCCGGCTCCCAGCCCGACGGACCAGTCGCCCTCGCGCATGAGGCGCAGCGCGAGGTCGACGGCCGCGTCGGCCTCGGTGAGCAGCACCTGGACCTCGTCGCCCACCGTGCGCTCGAGCGGCAGCGCGATGGCCGTCGACCAGCGCGCGCTCCACGGCGCGAGCGCCTCGACGAGCTCATCGACGCGCTCGCCCGTGCCCGTGCTGTCGCGCTGATCGGCGGTGAGGACGAACATAGAGCAAGGCTAGAGCCTTGAACGCCCACATTCAAGGCCTGGCGCTTGATAGGTGCCCAGAGACGGGCCTCGACTCGCGGCGCTCGAGGGCCGCAGCGCGGGCGAGGTCGCCGTCACCGCTCTCAAATGAGGTCGAGCAGCCGCTGGTGCACGCGCGGCTCGTCGGAGATCTCGGGATGGAAGGCCGTCGCGAGGCGGGATCCGAACTGGACGGCCACCGCGTGAGTGGCGCCGTCAGCGTCGACCGCGGTGGCGAGCACCTCCACGCCTTCGCCATACGACTCGACCCACGGCGCGCGGATGAAGGTCGCGCTCATGGGCGACCCGTCCGGCAGCCAGGTGAGCGACGCCTCGGCCGAGTCCACCTGGCGACCGAAGGCATTGCGCCGCACCGTCATGGGGATGGCCCCGAGCGTCTGCTGCCCCTCGATCCCGTCGATCAGGTCGGTGGCGAGCAGGATCATGCCGGCGCACGAGCCGAGCACCGGCAACCCGGACTCGACGCGGTCGATGAGCGGCTGGCGCAGGTCGAAGGCCCGCAACAGCTTGTCGATGGTGGTCGACTCCCCACCCGGCAGGATGATCGCGTCGACCTCGTCGAGCTCGCGCGGTCGGCGCACCAGGGTCGCCGTCGCGCCCAGCCGGGTCACCGCGGCCGCATGCTCCCGCACGTCGCCCTGCAGCGCCAGCACTCCCACCGTGGTCACTCGTTCACCTCTCCCAGGTCGATCGTCACTCCGTCCCACCGCAGCAGCGGCTCCCACGGCCCCCGCAGCTCCGCGGGGAACACCTCGATCTCCGCGGCGGCCAGCTCAGGCTGCGTGAGCCACGCCACCTCGTCGATGGTCTCCTCCTCGGTCGTCGTCCATCGAAGCTCCTGCCGGCGCTCCGCACGGTCGATCTGCAGCACGAACAGCACCTCGTGCTGGACGTACGGGCGGCTCATGAAGTCGAACAGCGCCGTCCGCTCCCACACCGGCCCGATCAGGTCGCCGGGCGCGCACACCAGCCCGGTCTCCTCCTCGAGCTCTCGAGCCGCGGCGTCCCGCGGGCTCTCCCCTGCCTCGACGCCGCCGCCAGGGGTGAACCACCACGAGCGCTCGGCCTGGTGCGGGTCGTGGCCGCGCAGCAGCAGCATGCGCCCCTCGCCGTCGATCACGAGCACGCGCGCGCCCTCACGCTGGACCGCGGTCGGCGTGACGGCGGACGCGCCGGTGCCCTGCGCATCGGCCCTCACCGGATCGGGGGTCGGACTACCAGCCACGCTCGGCGAGACGGTGCGGCTCAGGGACGTCGTCGACGTTGATGCCGACCATGGCCTCGCCGAGGCCACGAGAGACCTCGGCGATGACGCTCGGGTCGTCGTAGAACGTCGTCGCCTTGACGATCGCCTTGGCTCGCGACGCCGGGTCGCCCGACTTGAAGATGCCGGAGCCGACGAACACGCCCTCGGCGCCCAGCTGCATCATCATCGCGGCGTCTGCCGGGGTCGCGATTCCCCCGGCCGTGAAGGTCACGACGGGCAGCTTGCCGGTCTCGGCGACCTCCTGCACCAGGGGCAGCGGCGCCTGCAGCTCCTTGGCGGCGACGTACAGCTCGTCCTTGGGCAGCGAGGTGAGGCGCGCGATCTCGGTGCGGAGCGTGCGCATGTGGGTGGTCGCGTTCGACACGTCGCCGGTACCGGCCTCGCCCTTCGAGCGGATCATGGCCGCTCCCTCGGAGATGCGGCGCAGGGCCTCGCCCAGGTTGGTCGCCCCGCACACGAAGGGCACGGTGAAGCTCCACTTGTCGATGTGGTGGGTGTAGTCGGCGGGCGTCAGCACCTCGGACTCGTCGATGTAGTCGACGCCCAGAGACTGGAGGACCTGCGCCTCGACGAAGTGGCCGATGCGCGCCTTCGCCATCACAGGGATCGAGACGGCATCGATGATGCCGGACACCAGGTCGGGGTCCGACATGCGGGCGACGCCTCCCTGAGCGCGGATGTCCGCCGGGACGCGCTCGAGCGCCATGACGGCGACCGCGCCCGCATCCTCCGCGATCTTCGCCTGCTCAGGCGTGACCACGTCCATGATCACGCCACCCTTGAGCATCTCGGCCATGCCGCGCTTGACCAGGTCGGTGCCGACCTTCGGGGTGGTGCTCTCGGTGGTGTCGCTCATGCGTGGGTGTCCTTCGTCGGGTGGGGGTGGAACTCTGCGTCCAGTCTAATCGCGTCTCGATAGGTCTCCTCGATGCGCGGGGCGACCTGGCGCCAGTCGAAGGTGCCAGCGCGGCGCTGGCCGCGGGCCGCAAGGTCGCGCCGGGCTCGAGGATCGTCGATCAGGGCGTTCACGCGAGCCGCGAGCTCCACGGAGTCCCCCACGGTGTGCAGCGCGACGCACATCTCGCCGTCGGAGTCGGTCGCGACGTCGCGGAAGGCCGTGAGACCGCTCGCGACCACCGCGGCGCCAGAGGCCATCGCCTCGACGAGCACGATCCCGAAGCTCTCGCCGCCCAGGTTGGGGGCGCAGTACACGTCGACGGAGCTCATGAAGCGGGCCTTCATGCCCTCGTCGAGCTCCCCCACCACCTCGGCGCCTGCGCGGGCCGCCTTCGCCGCGACCCGGTCCGAGAAGCGGCCCGCCACCAGGAACCGGGCCCGCGGGTGGCGGCGCCTGACGTACGGGATCGCGCCCAGGAACTCGTCGAGCCCCTTGCGCGGCTCGTCCATGCGGCCCAGGATCCCGATGGTCGGCGCGTGCTTGGTGCCGCGCCACTCCCCCACGGGCTCGGCGTCGACGAATGCTGTCGTGTCCACGCCGTTGGGGATGATGTGGGTGGCCGCCACCCGCAGGTGCTGCTTGATGGTTCGGTCGGCCGAGGGCGAGACGGCGATACGCGCGTCGAGCTCCTCATAGCCGGGCTTGATGAAGGGCTTCGCGTTGCGCATGATCCGCGAGTGCTCGTTCGACGTGTGGAAGGTCGCCACGGTGGGGCCCAGGCGCGCCCACATCGCGATCACCGACAGTGACATGGTCCCCGGCTCGTGCAGATGGACCACGTCGAAGTGGCCGTCGCGCAGCCACGCGCGCACCCGCATGGCCGCGACGAAGCCGAACTTGATGCGCGCGATCGAACCGTTGTAGCGCACGGGGATCGAGCGCCCGGCCGTGGTGACGTAGGCCGGCACCTCGGTCCCGGGCGCCGCCGGGGCGAGCACCGACACCTCGTGGCCGCGTGATTGCAGGGCCTCCGCCAGGTCCATGACGTGGAGCTGGACCCCGCCCGGCCGGTCGAGGGAGTAGGGACAGACGATGCCGACCCTCATGAGGTGTCACCCGAGGGGGTCCTCGCCTGCTCCTCCGCCCAGCCGAAGCGCTGCAGCATGTGCCAGTCCTCGGGATGGCCTGAGATCTGCTCCGCCATCCACGTTGCCCACGCCTGGCTCAGGCGCAGGACCCGCTCGTCGCGATCGTCGCCCGCGGCGCCGGGATCGATCGCCTCGCCGAAGTGCAGCACGACGCCCCACGGCGAGCCGGCCGCGCGCCTGCGCGCTCCGCTGAGCCGCTCGTAATAGGTGTGGACGGGCACGAGGGGCGCGTCGGCGGCGAGGGCGAGAGCAGCAGGACCGGGCGCGACCTTGACTCGATGGCCCCACATCTCCACCTCGACGCCCGAGCCGGACAGGTCGCGGTCGGACAGCAGGCAGATGAGAGCTCGCTCGCGCTTGGCGATGCGGATCAGCTCCCTGAACGTCGAGCCGCCCTCGTGGCCGAGGACGCGGATCCCGACGCCCTCGCGCATCGCGACGAACTGCTCGTACATCTCGCGTGGCTCGAGCACCTCCGCAACGGCGGTCACAGGGATGATCCGCGGCGACGCATACGCTCCCACGAGGTCCCAGTTGCCGCTGTGGGACAGCACGGCCACCACGCCAGTGCGGCTCGTCTCGAGCAGCTCCCGCACCGGCTCGTAGCCCTCCATGCGCACCCTCGCGCCCACCTGATCGGCGGTGAACCGGTCAAGCGTGAGCGCCTCGGCGTAGTAGCGAGACACGGACTGGAGGGATCGCTTGGTGAGATCGCGCAGCTCCTGCCCCTCGAGCCCGGTGACGCGGTGCAGGTTGTCCTCGAGCCGCACCACAGCCCTGCCCCGCCGTCGCCACGCGATCGAGGCGCCGGCGGATGCGAGCGCGCGCACGGTGCCGACGGGAAGCATGCGCGATGCACGCCAGGCGGTGAGCAGAGCGTTCATCGCGCCGCCGCATCGTCCTCATCTGCCCGATCCGCCGGGGTACCGGCGGCCTCGCCTCCAGCCCGGACCTGAGCGTCTGAGCCGGCCCGCGCATCGGCCCCGCCCACGACGGGGATCTCCGCGGTGCCCGGTCGCGACTCAGGGTGGTGCTCGAAGTCCTCGGCGTCGCGATGGTGGTCGGTGGTCAGGTCGAAGTCCTTGCGGTTCTCGCGCACCACGACGAGCGTGCGCTGCACCGCGGTGAAGGCCGCGGCCGCCGCGAGCAGGTAGAGCACCACGGTCAGCACCCACAGGGGCAGGCCGAGCCCCACGAGGCCCGTTGCGGTCAGCCCGATCACCAGCCGGTCGGAGCGCTCGGCGATGCCGCCCTTGGCGTCGATGCCGAGCGACTCGGCCTTGGCCCTCGCGTAAGGCACGAACGAGCCGAAGGCGAGGCACAGCAGCGCGGCGAGAGACGTGCTCGGCGAGTCCTCGCGGAAGGTCCACACGAGCGCGCCGAAGATCGCCGCGTCCGCGACCCGGTCCAACGTGGAGTCGAGGTACGCGCCCAGGCGGGAGGTCTTCCCCGACAGTCGCGCCATGGTGCCGTCGAGCATGTCGGTGACGACGAAGAACGTGATCACCATGACGCCCCAGAACAGCATGATGCCGCCCTGCGGGAAGAAGATGCATGCGCCCAGCACCACGCCGATGGTCCCGACGATCGTCACGGCGTTGGGGTGGACGCCCAGGCGCAGGAGGCCCTTCGCCGGCGCCGCCCACAGCCTGCCCATGAACGGACGCAGCCAGCCGAGCATCAGCCCACCTCATCCCATGCGCGCGCGAGCTTCGCCCATGTGTCGTCGAGCAGCTCGGGCAGCGCCTTCGTGCGGCCGATGATCGGCATGAAGTTCGAGTCCCCCATCCACCGCGGCACCACGTGCTGGTGCAGGTGCTCGGAGATGCCCGCCCCGCCGATCGCACCCTGGTTCATCCCGACGTTGAAGCCCTGCGTGCCGGACACGCTCGACAGCACCCGCATGGCGTGCTGGGTGAGCACGCCCATCTCGTCGCGCTCGACGTCCGTCGCGTCCGTGTACCAGCCGATGTGCCGGTACGGGCACACCATCAGGTGCCCCGGGTTGTAGGGGTAGAGGTTGAGCACCACGTAGCAGGCCTCGCCGCGGTGCACGACGAGCGCGTCGCGGTCGGGCATGTCGAGCTTGGCGCACAGCGGGCAGTCGTGCGTGCCCTCATACGTCGAGCGGCTCTTGCCCTGCTCGATGTACGCCATCCGGTGGGGCGTCCACAGGCGCTCGAAGCCGTCGGGCGCGCCGCCCATCGGGCCGCTGTCGAAGGTCTCCGGCATCACACCTGCGCCTTGCTCCGCACCGCCTCGACGATACGCGCGACCGCCGCATCGACCGGCACGGCATTGTCCTGGGATCCGTCGCGGAAGCGGAAGGACACGGCGCCCGCCTCCGCGTCCTCGCCGCCGGCGATCAGCACGAACGGGATCTTCTCCTTCGAGGCGGTGCGGATCTTCTTGGGGAAGCGCTCGTCCGAGGTGTCGACCTCGACGCGGATGCCGTGCTGCCTGAGGCGCGCGGCGACGTCCTCGAGGTAGCCGTCGAACGCCTCCGCGACGGGGATCGCGCGCACCTGCACCGGCGCGAGCCACACCGGGAAGGCCCCCGCGTAGTGCTCCGTGAGGATGGCGAAGAACCGCTCGATCGAGCCGAACAGCGCGCGGTGGATCATCACCGGCCGTTGGCGCGAGCCGTCGGATGCGGTGTACTCGAGCTCGAAGCGCTCGGGCAGATTGAAGTCGAGCTGGATGGTCGACATCTGCCAGGTGCGACCGATCGCGTCGCGCGTCTGCACCGAGATCTTGGGCCCGTAGAAGGCGGCCCCGCCCGGATCGGGCACGAGCTCGAGCCCCGACGCCTCGGCGACCTCGCGCAGCGTCTCGGTCGCCTCCTCCCAGATCTCGTCCGAGCCCACCGACTTGTCGGGGTTGCGGGTCGACAGCTCAAGGTAGAAGTCCTCGAGGCCGTAGTCCTTCAGCAGTCCGAGCACGAACTCGAGCGTCCGGGTGAGCTCGTCCTTCATCTGCTCGCGAGTGCAGTAGATGTGCGCGTCGTCCTGCGTGAAACCGCGCGCGCGGGTCATGCCGTGCACCACGCCGGACTTCTCGTAGCGGTACACCGTCCCGAACTCGAACAGCCGCAGCGGCAGCTCCCGGTAGGACCGCCCACGCGAGTCGAACACCAGGTTGTGCATCGGGCAGTTCATGGGCTTGAGGTAGTAGTCCTGGCCCTGCTTGGTGACGTTGCCCTCAGCGTCGCGCTCCTCGTCGAGATGCATGGGCGGATACATGCCGTCGCGGTACCAGTCGAGGTGCCCGGAGACCTCGAACAGCTGACCCTTAGTCGCGTGGGGGGTGTAGACGAACTCGTAGCCCTCCTCGACGTGGCGGCGGCGCGAGTACTCCTCCATCTCCATGCGGATGATGCCGCCCTTGGGGTGGAACACCGCGAGTCCTGAGCCGATCTCGTCGGGGAAGGAGAACAGGTCGAGCTCGGATCCCAGCTTGCGGTGGTCGCGGCGCTCGGCCTCGGCCAGCCGCTCCTTGTAGTCGACCAGGTCCTCCTTCGAGGCCCACGCCGTGCCGTACACGCGCTGGAGCTGGGGGTTCTTCTCCGAGCCCTTCCAGTACGCCGCGGCGGACCGCATGAGCGACCAGCCGTTGGCGATCACTCGCGTGGTCGGCACGTGGGGCCCGCGGCACAGGTCCTTCCAGGCGACCTCGCCCCCGCGGCGCACGTTGTCGTAGATGGTGATGTCGCCGTCGCCGATCTCGACGGACGCACCCTCGGCGCCCGCCGCGTCCTGACTCAGCAGCTCGCACTTGTACGGCTCGTGGCCCAGCTCGGCCAGCGCCTCCTCGCGAGTGACCTCGCGGCGCTGGAAGGCCTGACCCTCCTTCACGATGCGCTGCATCGTCTTCTCGAGCTGCTTGAGGTCGTCCGGTGTGAAGGGCTCCGCGACGTCGAAGTCGTAGTAGAAGCCGTTCTCGATGGGCGGTCCCACGCCCAGCCTGGCGTCGGGGTTCAGCTGCTGCACGGCCTGCGCGAGCACGTGCGCGGTCGAGTGACGCAGCACCATGAGCCCGTCCGGCTCCTGCGCGGTCACGGCCTCGACGGTCGCTCCGTCGGGCAGGACCCGGTCGAGATCCCACAGCGCGCCGTCCACGCGCATCACCAGCACCTCGCGGCGCTCGCGGTAGAGCTCGGTGCCCGTCGTCGTCGACTCGACCTGTCGCTGGTCTCCGTCGACGGTCAGGTTGATGCTGGGCACCGGTGGTCTCCTTGCGTAGCGCGTGGGGCGCGCGGGGCGCGCGCATGTCACCCGACGATGCTACCGACCGTGCACGTGGTGCGGCGTCACCTGAACCCGTCGGCCTCCCGCTGCTCGTCCTGGTCGGCTCGCTCCGTGGCCTCGTCCTCCACCCAGCTGGTCGCTATCGGAACCTCGGGGTCCACTCCCTCGGGAACGACATGGTCGTCATCCTCCTGCACGGCATCCTCGTCGGCCGCGCCGTCGTCGACGGGGTCGTCGGGCAGTGCGTGCTCGGGGTCCTCGGGAACGTAGGGATCGGGCATGGCGGCTCTCCTCTCGTCGGTGCTGTCGGTCGGGACAACGGCGCACGGCTGCCGACGCTTCCCCGTGGGCAGCGCCGAGCGTGCGAGTGGGGACGACGGCCGCTCGTCCCGTCGAGCTGCCGGGAGCCGATGCACGGGCGGAGAAGTCGAGAGGCGCGGGGCGCGGGCAGCGGTGGCTGAGACGCGGCGACGCGTGAATCAGGCGAGCAGGCGGCGCTCGCACACCGCCTCGGCCACGTCGAGCCACGCGCGCCCGTGCGCGGGGTCGTCTGTGCCGGCGGCGAGCGAGAGCACGTTGGCCGCGACTCGCGCGCGCAGCTCGCGCTCGTCGTGGCGCTGCGCGAACGCCGCATAGATGCGTGCGGCCTCGCGCGGGACATGCGTGTACCCGGTCGCGTCGAGCTCGGGAAGGACCAGTAGGTGAGCAACCATGCAGGCGCAGTCGTCGATCGCCCGGCCGGGGCCGAGGGTGTCGAGGTCGATCAGCGCCACCACCTTGGTCGGGTCGCTCGCGCTGTCGAGGTACACGTTCGCGGGATGGAGGTCGCCATGAGTGGGAACCGGCAGCGAGGAAGGCACGCTCGCGAGCACCGCCTCGATCTGCGAGCACAGCGCGGTGACGCGCGTGGCGTCGAGACCCTCATCGATCGCCATGGCCGCGTACTCCGCCGCACGGTCCGCGACGGCGGGCCGCGCCGTGAGCGCGACGGCGTCGTGCGGAAGGTTGTCCATCGCCTCGATCAGCATCGAGGGATCGATGGTGGCCGCGTCGGAGCCGTCGGGCCGGTGCAGCGCACGAGTCATCGGCACGCCGTCCGCCTCCTGAACGACCACGATCCCGTCGCCGGCGTCCACGGCGAGCGGAGCGAGCTCCACGAGTCGGTGCCTCCTCAGCATCGCCTCGGCGCGGTCGGGCCTGACCACCTTGACGTACCAGGTGCGCCTGCCGTCCTCTGAGGTGGTCTGCGCGCGCAGGACGGCCCGCCGCATGGGCCGCAGCACCAGCATGTCCAGCGAGTCGATGGAGATGTCGCGGCCCGTGGCCTCCGCCAGACGGGGAGCGAGCTCGTCGGGCACCGACGCAGCCGCGAGGCCGGGCAGATACGGGTCAGCCGGGTGACGCCAGACGTACACCTCGCCCACCTCGGACGACAGCCGCACGGCCTTGCAGGCGGCCCGCTGCTCGTCGGTCAACCGCACGGTGCTGGCGACCAGGTAGATCCGCTCTCCGTCAGCGACCACGTCGTAGCCTGCCGACGTCTCCGCTCCCGGGCGCGCGTTGACGGCGTCGAGCGACCAGCTGTCGAGCTGCGTGTGCGTGGTCGCCAGCGCCGCCGTGAGGATCCCCTCGGCCTCAGCGCCCGTCAGCATCGTTGCCGCAGCGTGCTCGCCTCCCATGGGGACATCACACCACGTAGAGCGCCGATGCGCCGGCAAGGCCACTGGCACGTCGCCGGTGTCACGGTTCGCGGGATGCGCAGCTCTCGAGGCAGGCACGCTCGAGTGGCGGAGGCGCTGAGGTGTTGCCACGATGTGATCAGGCGTGGCGAGTCGCTGCGGTGGCCCGCTGCGCGGGAGCGCCTCGCGCAGGTCGCGCGTCACGCCGGGGTTCGAGCGCCAAGGGGGCGATGAGATGGGCGGGTTCCTGGAGGCTGTCGGGGTAGGCGTTCTGGTGCAGTCGTCGTTGCTGCTCGCCGGCGTGATCGTGTGCTGGGTGAGCTTCTCGCGGAGATTCGTCGGCCTTGCTGCAGGCTTCGGCGCAGGAGCGCTCGTGGCCGCCGTGGCCTTCGACCTCATCCCGGAGGCGGACACGCTCGGCACGTGGGAGCTCACGCTCGGCATGGCCGCTGGCGTCGCGATCTTCCTCCTGGGCGACCGGCTGGTGTCGCGCCGCTTCGCCAAGCGCGGTGACGGCGAGGCGATGGGCATCGTGGTGGGATCCGTCGTCGACGGCGTCCCCGAGTCCGTCATCCTCGGCATCCAGATCGCCACCGGCAACCCCCTCGGGGCTGCGTTCGTCGCCGCCGTATGGGTCTCCAACATCCCTCAGGCGATCGCGCCATCGGCCGACCTCGCGGCGTCAGGGTGGTCGGCAGGGCGCCTCGCTCGCCTGTGGAGCCTGGTGGTTCTCGCCTGCGGCGCCGCGGCCGGGATCGGCTACCTCGTGACCGAGTGGACCGGCGCGGCGACCGGCGCCTGGATGGCGGCCATCGCCGCCGGCGGCCTGCTCGCGATGCTCACGGACTCGCTGATCCCGTTCGCCTACGAGCGCGCCAAGGACCTCGCCGGCGTCGCGACCGTGCTGGGGTTCTGCCTCGCGCTCGGAGGCTCCTGAGCACAGGGCGACGAGCTGTTACCTGGTACGACGCAGTGACAGGTTCTCGTCCAGGTGGCGCCGCTCGAACTCCGGATGCGCGGCCATGAAGGCGTCCGTGGCCGTGCGTGCGCCTTCGTACGTGAGGTAGTCGTCGACCACGATCACGCCGCCCGGGCTCACGAGCGGCGCCACCGCTTCGAGGCAGTACGCGACAGGGTCGTGCCAGTCGCAGTCGATGTGCACGAGCGCGAGCGGCCCCACGCCGTCAGCGACCATCGGCCAGGTCTCGTCGAACAGGCCGCGGTGAAGGGAGACCTGGCCATCGCGGGGGTCCACCCCGTGGTCGGCCAGCGCGCCTTGAACGGCTTCCAGCAGATCGTTCCTGTACCCGTAATACTGGTCACCCCGAATGCCGCGGCTGCGCCCGCTCTCGATGATCGCGAAGCGCTCCCTGGCCTGCTCACCGTCGTCGGCGCCGGAGCCGGAATGAGGCCGAACACGTCGAAGCCGTGCAGCCGTCTGTCGGGCGCGCCCACGGCGAGCGCGACCGTCACGCCCCCGAGCGCCACGCCGAACTCGGCGATCGCGCCAGGCACCCGCGCGCCTTGCACCTCCTGAAGCGCCTGCTCGAGACGGCGCAGCTTGACCGGCGAGAGGTACGTGAGGCGCTCGCGGATCACCGCGCGCGCGATGGGACTCAAGCGCGCGAAGGCCGCGACCTGACGGGGAGCTTCGATCGCCCGGCGCGCGATGGCCACTGGCGAGGATCCGGGGCTCATGAATCCCGACATTAGCGGGCCACCCCGCGTCGGGAACGGAGAAGGCCCCGGGACCGATGGTCCGGGGGCCTTCTCGCTCGGGTGGGCGATACTGGGATCGAACCAGTGACCTCTTCCGTGTGAAGGAAGCGCGCTACCACTACGCCAATCGCCCTGAGCGGTGTCCATAGTAGCGCCTTCCTGGCCTTCCGCGTGACCACGGTCTCCCCGCCGATGAGAGAAGTCTCATCCCCCGGCGCCATGCCCGATGGAACACTGATCCCATGACCGAGGCGCCCGACAAGCAGGAGCGACGGCGCCGTCGGCCGCACTCTCCTCAGGTGCGCACAGCGATTCTCACCGCCGTCATCGTCCTCACCGGTCTCGCTCTCGTGGTCTCCGGATGGGTCGCGGCGCAGCTGCAGACCCTGCGCGTCGCCGATCGCGTCGATGACGACCTGCGCGCCTCCGCCGAGGAGTTCAGGGTGCTTGCGACCGTCGGCATTGATCCGGACACGGGACAGCCGTTCACGTCCCCGGAGGACCTCGTGCGCACGGCGATGGAGCGCATCATCCCTGCACGGAACGAGGGCGTGCTCGGATTCGTGGGCGGCGAGATCCGCTACACGTCGCGCGGCGCGGAGCTCGCGCTCGAGGATGATCCGCAGCTCATCGCGCGGCTCGAGCCCTACGTGACGGCTGACGAGTCGGAGCTGGTGACGATCACCACGGATCGGACCACCTATCGAGTCGCGACCGTCCCCGTCCGCACGGCACCGGACGGCTCCTTGGCCGAGGGGCCCGACGACGCCTCGCCCAGCTTCGACTCCGTCGCGGCGCTCGTGCTGGCCTACGACCTCGACGCCGAGCTCGAGGAGTTCAATGAGGTATTCATCATCTATGCGGGCGTCGGCGCAGCGGCGCTCCTCGTCGTCGCGCTCGTGGGATGGGCCGTATCCGGACGCCTGCTGCGCCCGGTCAGGGTGCTCGCGGACACCGCCCGGCGCATCGGCCGCGAGGACCTCAGCGAACGCATCCCGGTTGCGGGCAGCGACGACCTCGCCCGCATGACCGAGTCGGTCAACGAGATGCTCGACCGCATCGAGGCTGCCTTCGACTCCCAGTCGCGACTGGTCGGTGATGTCAGCCATGAGCTGCGCACCCCGCTCACGATCGTGCGCGGCCATCTGGAGGTCATGGATGTCGACGACCCTGCCGATGCGCGCGAGGTACGAGCGCTCGTGCTCGACGAGGTGGCCCGCATGAACCGCGTGGTCGCCGACCTGTCGACCCTGGCAGCGGCCGAGCGGCCCGACTTCGTCCGTGCCGAGCAGCTCGACCTCGGCGACCTGACCGACGAGGTGTTCGACAAGGCCGTGGCGCTCGGCCCCCGCACGTGGCATGTCGAGTCACGCGCCGAGGGGACGATCGAAGGCGACCGCGAGCGGCTCACTCAGGCGTGGCTGCAGCTGCTCGCCAACGCCGTCAAGTTCTCCGACGACGGTTCGCGCATCGCGATCGGGTCGAGCATCGAGCATGGGCGGGCGCTCCTGTGGGTCACCGATGAGGGCCCTGGAGTGCCGGAGCCGGACCGCGCCAGGATCTTCGAGCGGTTTCAGCGCGCCGGCGACCGCTCGCCGCACGGCTCAGGCCTGGGACTCACCATCGTGCGGAGCATCGCGCACGCACACGAAGGCGACGTCTCCGTCGACTCGACCGTCGGCGAGGGCTCGACCTTCACCATCGACGTCCCCGCCGCCGACGCCTTCGATGGCGACCGCACACCGACCCCGCAGGAGGACCAGTGACCCAGATCCTGATCATCGAGGACGAGGAGCGCATCGCGTCCTTCGTGTCGAAGGGACTCGAGGCGGCCGGGTACGCGACGCTCACCGCGGGCACCGCGAGGGAGGGATTCGACGCGGCGATCGTCGCCGAGCCCGATCTGGTGATCCTTGACCTGGGACTGCCGGACGAGGACGGGATGCAGCTGCTCGAGCGCCTGCGCGGATCGGGCGTCACCGTGCCGGTCATCATCCTGACCGCCCGCCGCTCGCTGGACGACACCGTGGCGGGGCTCGAGGGCGGTGCCGACGACTACATGGCGAAGCCGTTCGGCTTCGATGAGCTGCTCGCACGCGTCCGGCTGCGCCTCCGGACCGACGAGGCGGGCACGTCGACGGTCATCGAGATCGGGCCGTTGTCCCTCGACCTGCACGGGCACCGCATGCTCGTCGACGGCAAGGAGGTCGATCTGTCGGCACGAGAGTTCGCGCTCGCAGAGACGCTCATGCGCCACCCCCGTCAGGCACTCACGCGGGAACAGCTCCTCTCCCAGGTGTGGGGCTACGACTTCGACCCCGGCTCCAACGTGGTCGACGTCTATGTGCGCTACTTGCGCGCGAAGATCGGCGCGGCCCGGATCCAGACAGTGCGAGGAGTCGGCTACCGACTGGTGCCGGAGGCGTCAGGGAACGACGCGTAGGCCGGCCCGAGAGCCGGCGTGGTCAGTCAGCCGACGCGCTTGATGGGGCGCTCGCGGCGCTCGCCGCACTAGCGGGGGTCGCGGGGCTCAATGGGCTCGCGGGAGTGGCCGGGCTGGCCGGTGATGCCGGCGCGGGTGCGGACGCGACCGATGGCGCGCTTGCTGCGGGCGCGCGTTGCGTGCTTGGTGCCGACGGCGCGGATGCGGCAGACGCCGGAGTCAGCGGCGAGACCACGCTGACGCGCGGCTGCACCGCGGAGTCGGCGCTCGAGACCGCGGGTGCGCTCACCGCGGTGACGGTGCTCACGACGCTGACAGCCGTGACGGGAGTCACGACCGCGACGCCAGGACTCAACTGGATGGAGGCGGGTTCGCCCACCACGCCCTCAAGGTCGGAATCGATCTCGATTCCCGGACCGAGGTCCGCACGCGCCTCGCCTACGGTGGAGAATGCCACCGCCGCACCGATCCCGACGATGCCGAGCGCTCCCGTCACGGTCCACCATCCCTGGCGTTCCATGTCGCACTCCTCCCACTCACGTTGCCTGGTGATTCCATCCTCGGTGCGCTCGATGAGAGAACGAGGAGACTCACATGAGAAGCGCACTCCGTGAGCCAGGACTCGCCACGAGCATCAGCGGCCGCTCCATCCCTGGGACGGAACGGCCGCATGCCGGGCCTTGAGGGGTGTCAGTCCGCAGACCGCGCTGAGGGTGCAGAAGCGGGCGTCTTGGCGCTGGCCGGAGTCTTGGGGCTGACCGGGGACTTGGGCGTCACCGGGGACTTGGGCGTCACCGGGGACTTGGGCGTCACCGGGGACTTGGGCGTCACCGGCGACTGCGCCGAATAGACCGGGGTCGTGGGCTTCGAGGTCTTCGCCGGGGTCGCCGCCTTGGACTCGGTGGACTCCCGGGGCGTCGCGTTCTCCGTCGCCGACTTCGCGGGGGCCGCTGCCGACTGCACCGACCGCACGGTCCGAACGGAGACCACGGTCTTCGCGCTGACGGGCGTGACTGCGGTGACCACGGTCGACGGGGTGAAGGTCGAGCTCACCTTCACGATCGCGTCCTGCGTCGCGGCGGGCGTGGTCGCCCGGTCCAGCTCGACCCCCGGTCCGGTGTTGCGGTTCGTGGAGGCGCCGGTGTCGGCGAGCGCCACGGTGCCGCCGATCGCGATGATGCCGAGTGCGCCCGTCACGGTCCACATGGTGCGCCTGTTCATCTTCCTGTTCCATCCTCTGTCTCGATGTGTGTCGGGGGACTGAGAACCACTCTCCTCCCGCTTGGTGAGGCCCTGAGGAGACCGAGGTGAGAGTCCTCTCATCATCGAGGCACGACGGCTCGTCAGACCCTTGTGGCCGCCCCGCCCTCAAGCGGAACGGCCACGACGTCGATGGCGGTCAGTCAGAGGAACCAGCGGAGGGCGCGGAGCCTGCGGACCCGGCCGATGCGGCGGAACGCGGGCTGGCAGGGCTGACGGGGCTCTGCGGGCTCACGGGCGACTGAGCGCTGACGGGGCTCTTGGCGCTCACCGGTGACGGAGCACTCACCGGCGACTGCGCGGACGCTGGGCTCTGTGGGCTCACCGGCGACTGAGGCGTCACCGGTGATGCCGGCGACGTCGGCGATGCTGGCGACTGCGGCGAGACCGTGGATGCCACGCTCGGTGGCGTGGTCGGACTGGGCGTGCTGGCAGCGGTCACCGCGGTGGACGGGCTCAACGTCGAGCTGACGTTGACGACGGCTCCGCCGGAGGTCGTGCCGCGGTCGAGCTCGACCGCAGGACCCACGACGGGGTCGTCGCCCCTGCCCCCGTCTGCGATGGCGACGGTGCCGCCGATCGCGATGATGCCGAGTCCGCCGGTGACGGTCCAGATGGTGCGCTTGTTCATGATTCCCTCTCCCTTGTCGGCACCCGATCTGGGCACCTGGGAACCACGGTGGTCGGCGGGCGTGAGGCGCCGAGGAGAGAGCCGTGAGAGTGCTCTCATCACTCGGGTCAGCGTCGGCTGGGGACCGCCGGGTCGGGATTGCGCTCGGCAGCGAGCTCGTAAGCGGCGCTCACCTTGCGCAGCAGCGGCCCGGCGGCGATGTCCTCGCCGTCGAGGCTGGAGACGTGCTGAACACCTCGGGTCGAAGACGTGACGGCGAGGTGCGCCTCGCCGGCGAGCACCTCGTCGAGCACGCTCATCGCCAGCTCCCCCGGCGCCGCGACCCTCATGGGCAGCGCGGCTCGCACGCCCCACTCGAGGGCGAGGCCTCGCGTGATGCCCGCCAGGCATCCGGAGGCCAGCGGCGGAGTCACCACCTCGCCGCCGCGCTCGACGAACACGTTGGTGGCCGTGCCCTCGCACAGGTTGCCGAAGGTGTTGGCGATGATCGCCTCGTCCGCGCCCTTCGACCGGGCGTACTCGACCATCACCACATTCTCGGCGTACGAGGTGGTCTTGACGCCGGCCAGCGCCGAGCGCTCGTTCCGCTTCCATGGCGCGCGCACAGCGCGGCACGTGTGCGGCCTCGGCGCATCGACGCCCGTGACGATGAGGGTAGGAGCGCCGTCGCCGCGCGCGGAGCCCATGGGACCCGCACCGGATGTCACCGTCACGCGCAGGCGCGTGACGACTCCCGCACCCATGACGGCCGCGATCGCCTCCCGCACGGCCGCGCCGTCGGGCATCCCCAGGCCCATGCGGTCCGCGGAGTACGCCAGCCGCGCGAGGTGCCTGCTCAGCGCGAACGGGACACCGTCGCGGACCGCGAGGGTCTCGAAGACGCCGTCCCCGACGGTGAAGCCGTGATCCGTCGCCGCGACGACCGGTTCCCCGGGCTCCCGCAGCGTCCCCCCAGCCCAGACGATCGGATTCATGCCTGCATCCTTTCAGTGGATGCCAGGGCGATCAACCGGTTGGCCTTGAGTTCTGTCTCCTCCCATTCCGCCGCCGCGTCAGACCCCCAGGTGATGCCAGCGCCCGTGCCGAAGTGCAGGATGCCCGCCGTCCACCAGAAGGTCCGGATGCCCACCGCGAGCTCGGCCCTGCGGCGGTCGGCGTCCACCCATCCGATGGCCCCGCAGTACGGCCCGCGCGGCGCGTTCTCCTCGCGCGCGATGATGCGCAGCGCCGCGGACTTGGGCGCGCCCGACACGGAGCCGGGCGGGAACGTGCCGGACAGCAGGCCCGGCCACATCTGGGAGGTCCACCGGTGCGATGGCGCGAGCGTCACGCTCACCGTCGACTGCAGATGGGTGAGGCCAGGGAGCTCGTGCTCGCCCAGGAGCTCCGGCACCGCGATGGAGCCTGGCTCGGCCACGTGGGCGAGGTCGTTGCGCACCAGGTCGGTGATCATGACGTTCTCGGCGACGTCCTTGTCCAGCATCGCGGCGCCAGGGGCGGCGGTGCCCTTGATCGGACTCGAGCGGACGGCGTCGTCGTCGATGGCCAGATAGAGCTCGGGGGACGCCGACACGATCCAGGTCGCGGGCGCTGACGCGCTGCCGGCCCCTGCGGGAATCACGATGCGCGATGCGTACCGAGCCGGATTGCCCACGGCCAGCCGTTCGCTCAACGCGACGGCGTCGGGAGCCGTCGCTCCTGCTCTCAGCGGAGCGCTCAGCACTCGGCAGAGATTGACCTGGTAGACCTCTCCCTCCCGGATGTCCGCGCGAATCGCCTCCACGCCAGTCATGTACGCGTCACGCGACATCGACGACGACCATGCCGACGGCGCTGGGCCGAACCACGGGCGACCGCTCCTGGCAGGCGACCGGGACGAACGGTCGACGTCTGCCATGCGCCACGCATCGACCCGACCGTCGAAGCCGCCCACCACCACCCAGAAGCCGTCGTGGGCCAGACGGTGACCGTCACGGATGGCGTCGATGTGCTCGACCACTCCGCTCGCGCGGACCCCGCGGAACTCGGCGCTGCCGACGCCGTCCGGCCGGCTCTGTGCTGCCATGGCTCCACGGTAGTGGGCGCTGAGCAGGAGCCCGCGCGGCCCGTCCTCCCCGTTTTGTGTCCCCGCGACGAATGGGCTAGAGTTCCTATCTCGTCAGGGCAACGCCCCGACACGCGGACGTGGCTCAGTTGGTAGAGCATCACCTTGCCAAGGTGAGGGTCGCGGGTTCGAGTCCCGTCGTCCGCTCGTAGGTTCCTTGCCAACCTCAGTTGGCGACCACGGTGGGTTGGCCGAGAGGCGAGGCAGCGGCCTGCAAAGCCGTATACACGGGTTCGAATCCCGTACCCACCTCGGGCGATTGGCGCAGCGGTAGCGCGCTTCCCTGACACGGAAGAGGTCACTGGTTCGATCCCAGTATCGCCCACCACGCAGGCCAGGCCGTCCCGGATCCCCGGGGCGGCCTGAGTCATATCCGGGCCACTGCTGTGCCGTGTCGGTGCTCGGTGCGGGCCCGCGCATCGGCTATCCTCGTCTACGGCCCGATGCGCGTGCACGGGCCATGCGGACGTGGCTCAGTTGGTAGAGCATCACCTTGCCAAGGTGAGGGTCGCGGGTTCGAGTCCCGTCGTCCGCTCGGAGCGCCGAGGCCCTCGGGCCGAGGCACTGCGGTGGAGTGGCCGAGAGGCGAGGCAGCGGCCTGCAAAGCCGTCCACACGGGTTCGAATCCCGTCTCCACCTCGGGCGATTGGCGCAGCGGTAGCGCGCTTCCCTGACACGGAAGAGGTCACTGGTTCGATCCCAGTATCGCCCACCACGGCAGAGCCGCCCCGACAGGGGCGGCTCGCGTGCCGCCCGCCACTATCCTCGGGGCATGCGCATGGAGCCCAGTCCCCTCGTCCCGGTCACCTACGACGCCTTGTGGGGCTTCCTCGCTCTCGGCCTCGTGGTGATCACCGTCGCGGCGGTGATCTCGCAGCTGCGTCACTCCTCGGTGCTGTCGGGGCGCGTGCTCGCAGTGTGGCTCGTCATCACCGTTGTGTTCCCGCCGCTCGGAGGCATCGTGTGGTTCGTGGCCGGCCGTCCGCCCGCCCATCGGGATCGGGCGAGGGCCGCCGCCGATGGCGAGCGCCCGCAGCTCGACGACTAGTCGAGCGCGACGTACCGCTCCCCTGCCTCGACCGCGACGGCGAGCGTGTTGCCGGGCCCTGGCAGCGGGCACACCCAGTCGCTCGAGTACGCGCACGAGGGCTGGAACGCGAAGTTGAGGTCGATCACCAGCGCATCCCTGTCACCGCCCAGGTCGGCGCCCTTCACCGTGTCGAGCACGTAGCGCCCGCCGCCGTAGGTGCTCTGCGACGCATCACGCAGGGGGAGGAAGACCCCGCCGCCGTAGGAGTCGAGCCACCACACGTCGAGAGCTCCGAGGCCCGGCAGGTCGATGCGGCCGATGCGCTCGAAGGGCACGACGCCGTCGGTGGGCGTGGGAACCTCGCGACGTTCGCTCTCCGCGGGCTCGACCGCGACCTCGAAGCGGTATGCGGGGTCATAGGGGGCGACGTCTGCCGTGAAGCCGTGGCGATGCTGCGGCGGCACGGGCGAGGCAGGGTGCCGGGCCAGCAGGCGGTCGCGCCCGGCCACCCAGTGACCGTGCGCACGCTCCGGCCGCTCCTCGGCTCTCACCTCGGCGTAGAGAGTCGCCACGCGTGCCCGCCAGTCTCGTACGTCCCAGGAGTCCATGGCCGTGCAACCTCGGCAGCGGCGGGGAGATTCCGGCCAGCACGAGACATGACCGTCACCTCCATCTGCGAGGATGAGTGCAACGTCATCGATGGAGGTACCGCTCGACATGTCTGAGGCCACTCATGAACGCGCGCGCAGGTACGGACACGCAGCCGATGCTGTGGTGCCGGTCTCGACGTACCGCCTCCAGCTGAGCGCCGACTTCACGTTCGCCGACGCCGCGGCGAGGCTGGACTACTTCGAGGCCTTGGGCGTGACGCACCTCTACCTGTCGCCCATCCTGGAGGCGGCGCCGGGATCCACGCACTTCTACGACGTCGTCGACCACTCCCGGATCGCCGCGTCGATCGGCGGCATCGAGCAGCTGCGCGACCTCTCCTGGCAGGCAGGCGAGCGCGGCATCGGCCTCATCGCGGACGTGGTGCCCAACCACATGGCCGTGCCCACGCCGGCGTACCACAACCGCGCGCTGTGGTCCGTCCTCGCGGAGGGCATCGAGTCGGATCACGCCCACTGGTTCGACGTCGACTGGTCGGGGGGCGATCCGGTGCTGATGCCCGTGCTCGGACAGCGCATCGGCACTGTGCTCGCCTCCGGCGAGCTCACCCTCGACTCGATGGTGATCCCGGGGTTCGAGGAGCGCGGAGAGGTTCCCGTGCTGCGCTACTACGAGCACGTGTTCCCCGTTCGCGCCGGCACCGAGAACCTGCCGCTCGCGGACCTCGTCGACGAGCAGCACTACCGGCTCGCGTACTGGCGCGTCGCGAACGAGGAGCTCAACTACCGCCGCTTCTTCGACGTGGGTTCGCTCGTCGCCGTACGCGTCGAGGACGAGGACGTCTTCGAGTCGACCCACCGCGTGATCGTCGACCTCATCAAGGACGGGACCCTCCAGGGACTGCGCATCGACCACCCGGACGGTCTCGCGGACCCCGCCGGTTACCTCGCTCGGCTCGCGGACGCGACTGACGGCGCGTGGATCGTGGTCGAGAAGATCCTCGAAGGCGACGAGATCCTGCCGAAGTCGTGGCGCACCGCCGGGACCACGGGCTACGACGCGTCGTGGCGGGTGGGCGCCCTCCTGCGCGACCCCGCCGGCTCGTCTCCCCTGGCGGCCACGCTGCACCGAGTCGCAGGCGACGCCATGGGCACCCTGCCCGACCTGATCGCGGAGGCCAAGCGCGAGATCGTCAAGGACTCGCTGTCGAGCGAGGTCCATCGCCTCGCGACCATCGCGCACGAGATCTGCCACTCGGACGTGCGCCTGCGCGACCACACGTGGCGCGCGCTCTACGACTGCCTCCGGACCCTCCTGGTGGCGTTCGAGCGGTACCGCGCCTACGTGGTCTCGGGGACGCCGCCCAAGCAGCCGTCGCTCGAGGCCATCGACCACGCCGTCGAGCGCGCGCTCGCGGTGCTCGACGACGAGCGACACGAGACCCTCGAGGTGGTGGTCGACCTGCTCAAGGGCGCCGAGGTCGGCTCCGCCGGGCGCACAGGAGATGCGAACCGGCGGGAGCTCATCACGCGCTTCCAGCAGGCGTGCGGTGCGGTGATGGCCAAGGGCGTCGAGGACACCGCGTACTACCGCTGGACGCACCTGCTGCCGCTGTGCGAGGTCGGCTCCCCTGCTGGCCGCTTCGCCCTTCCCCCAGCCGCCTTCCACGCCTGGGCGGTCGAGCAGCAGCAGTCCTTCCCGCATGCGATGACCTGTCTGACGACGCACGACACCAAGCGATCGGAGGACGTTCGAGCACGCCTGTCCGTGCTGTCGGAGGCCTCCGAGGAATGGGACGCCCTGGTGACGCGCCTTCAGGACGCCTCGGCCCGCATCCGGCCGGCGCTGCTCGACGGCCGCACCGAGAACCTGTGGTGGCAGACGTTGGTGGGCACCTCCGACGAGCACGGCGTCATGGAGTGGGACCGGCTGGAGGGCTACCTCATCAAGGCCATGCGCGAGGCGAAGACGGCCACGACCTGGACGAGCGTCGACGCCGACTATGAGTCCGCCGTCCTGTGGTTCGCGCAGTCGACCCATGCGGACCCGACGGTCCGTGAGATCGTGAACGAGTGGCATGAGGCGACAGCGGACGGAGTGCGCGCGAGCATCCTGTCCATGAAGCTCGTGCAGCTCACGATCCCCGGCATTCCGGACGTCTACCAGGGCACCGAGCTCGTCTCGCCCTCCTTGGTCGACCCCGACAACCGCCGCGCCGTCGACTTCGACGCGCGGGAGCGGAGCCTGCGGCGACTCGCGTCTGGTGCGCGCCCACGCACTCTCGACGACGAGAAGCTGCTCGTCACTGCGAGAGCGCTCGCCGCCCGTCGCGACCATCCCGAGGCCTTCACGGGCCCCGGGAGCGGCTATCACCCCCTGCCGTCGAGCTCAGGCCACGCGGTCGTGTTCGCTCGCTCGGTGGACGAGCAGCCTCAGGTCATCACGGTCGCCACGCGGCTCGGACTCGACCTTGAGCGGCTGGGTGGGTGGCGCGACCACACGGTGACGCTCCCGAGCGGCCGGTGGGCCGATGCGCTCACGGGCCGCGTGCATGAGGGCGGCACGGTCGAGCTCGCCGCGCTGCTGTCGGCACTGCCCGTCGCGCTGCTGGTGGCTGCCTGATGCGCGCGTCCGTCTGGGCCCCGGACGCCGATGCGGTGGTCGCGGTCATCGGTGCGCCCGACGCTGACAGGACTCGCGCGGACCTGGAGCGCGCGGACGATGGCTGGTGGACCGGTCCCGAGCTGGCACCGGGCACCGACTATGCCTTCGAGGTCGACGGCGAGGGGCCGTGGCCCGATCCGCGCTCCGCGCAGCAGCCGCACGGCGTCCACGGGCCGTCGCGGGTGTTCGACGCAGGCGTGCACCGATGGGGCGACGGCGAGTGGGCCGGCATCGACGCGCTCGGCGCCGTCTTCTACGAGCTCCACGTCGGCACCTTCACTCCCACGGGCACCCTCGACGCGGCGATCGTGCAGCTTCCGGACCTCAAGGCCACCGGCGTCGACATCGTCGAGCTCATGCCGATCGCCCCGTTCCCTGGCCGCCATGGCTGGGGGTACGACGGCGTCTCCCTCATGGGGGTGCACGAGGCCTACGGTGGCCCGGCTGCGCTGCAGAGATTCGTCGATGCCGCGCACCAGGCGGGACTGGGCGTCTGCCTCGACGTGGTCTACAACCATCTGGGTCCGGACGGCAACTACCTCTCGAAGTTCGGTCCCTACTTCACCGACGCCCACGACACGCCATGGGGCTGGGCCGTCAACGTCGACCAGCCAGGCTCCGACGGCATGCGGCGGCTCATCTGCGACAGCGCCCTGCGCTGGTTCAGCGACTTCCACGTGGACTGCCTGCGGCTAGACGCCGTGCACGAGATCCGGGACGACAGCGAGCGCCACATCCTCGCCCAGCTGTCCGATGAGGCGGCTGCGCTGTCGCAGCGCCTCGGCCGGCCCCTCGGGCTGGTCGCGGAGTCCGACCTCAACGATGTCCGCATGGTCACGCCTACCTCGGAGGGCGGCCTGGGCATGACCGCGCAGTGGAACGACGACGTCCACCATGCGCTCCACGCCTACCTGACCGGCGAGCGCCACGGCTACTACGTGGACTTCGGCTCGATCGAGGCGCTCGACAAGGTCTACCGCAGCGTGTTCTGGCACGACGGCACGCACTCGCCGTTCCGCGGGAGCGCCTGGGGCGCACCGGTGTCACCCGAGGTCGACCGCCGCCGGTTCGTGGTCTGCGCCTCTAACCACGACCAGGTGGGCAACCGCGCCATCGGCGACCGGCCCGCATCGTCCCTGTCCCCCGGCGCCCAGGCGGCGTCGTTGGCGCTGATCCTGCTGTCCCCCTTCACGCCCATGCTGTTCATGGGCGAGGAGTACGGGGAGACCAGGCCTTTCATGTTCTTCACGGATCACGATCAGCCGCTCGGCACCGCGGTGTCCGAGGGGCGCATGAGCGAGTTCGCGGGCCACGGCTGGGAGCAGCTCTACGGCGGCGAGGTGCAGGTGCCCGACCCGCAGGATCGCACCACCTTCCTGCGTTCCAAGCTGGGCTCCGGAGTGGGCGCCTCCACCGCTCATCATGACGCCATTCGGTCGTGGGTCGCGGACCTCATGGCGCTGCGTCCCCTGGTGTCGGCTCGCGACGCATGGGAGCGGCACCCCGCCGGCGTCTCCGAGCGCGGCCAGCGCATGCTCACCATGCACGGACCCCTCGAGGTCCACGCCAACCTGTCAGAGACCGCTCATGTGGTCTCCGGAGAGCTGGTCGCCTCGTTCGGGCCGGTGAAGCGCTCCGAGGCCGGGCTCACGGTGGAACCGGGAGGCGTCGCCGTCACGAAGTCTCACGAGGACGCGTAGGCGGGACGCGGTGGCCGAACGCCGGATCGATGTACGACCGCACGACCGCGCAGGAGGCGTCGAACAGATCCGCGCGCGAGTATGGGTACCCGCCGTCGACCTGCCTGCCGGAGCCGATCCCGAGCACCCTCGCATCGCGCAGGCGCGCCGCTACCGGTGCTCGGGCTCCCCGGCGACCATCGACAGCATGCGGCTGAGCGCCCGGTAGTACTTCTTGCGGTACCCGCCGCGCAGCATCTCCGCAGAGAAGATGTCCCCGAGCGAGTGGCCCGACGCGATCACCCGAACGTCTCGGTCGTAGAGCCTGTCGACGAGCGAGACCACGCGCAGCGCCTGCGCCTGGTCAGCGAGCGGCCGCACGCCGCGCAGCCCGAGCACGGCGAGGCCATCGACGTAGGCGCCGTAGCGGCTCGGATGCACGTGGGTGAGGTCCTCCATCAGAGCCGCCCAGTCCTCGCACGCGGACCCGTCACCGGAGCACGCGTCCAGCACCTGGGAGACGGTCGCCGGCGGCGGGAACCGCAGGTCGCCCCGGCCGCGATAGTCCGGTCCGTCGATGGTGATCACCTCGAACACGCTGGACAGCGCCTGGATCTCGCGCTTGAAGTCGTCCGCCGCGAAGCGGCCCTGGCCCAGCGAGCCCGGAAGCGTGTTGGACGTCGCCGCCAGTGCCACCCCAGCATCGGCGAGCTCGCGCATGAGCCTCGCCATGAGAACCGTGTCGCCAGGGTCGTCGAGCTCGAACTCGTCGATGCACACGAGCGCGTACTCCTGGAGCGCGCCCCTGGTGGCCTGAAAGCCCATCGCGCCCACCAGCTGGGTGTACTCGACGAAGGTGCCGAACACAGCGCGCTCGCCCACCTCGTGCGCGAGAGACGCCAGCAGGTGCGTCTTGCCGACGCCGAACCCCCCGTCGAGGTAGATTCCGCGGCCCCCGCTGGGACGCCTCAGCATTCCCAGTCCCCTGCGCGCCACGCCCTTCGCGAAGGACCGAACCTCGCTGACGGCGGCCTCCTGACTCGGGAAGTCAGGGTCGGGGATGTACGAGTCGAACGTCGCGTCCGCGAAGTGCGGCGGCACCGTGAGCGCGGCGATGAGCGCCGCGGGCTCGACGTGGGGGCGCCGTCCGACGAGGTGCGCAGTCATCCGTCCGTGGCCCGCCTGCCGCTCAATGCCCCGTCGCCGTGGGCTCGGGGTAGAACTCCCGGTACTTGCGCCGGTGGTTCCAGGTCATCGCGGCGATGGTCAGCTGGCGCGCGAGGGAGCCGTCCGCTGGGTTGTGCAGCGGGCGCGCGATGCCGCGGCGCGCGGCCGCCCGGACCCGCGCCCGCAGGTCGGCGTCGGGCAGATAGCGGACGAGCAGCCCGAGGGGCACCACGGAGTAGAGGACCTCCGTGGTCGCGCGAACGGGAGCGATCGGCGTCCCGTCGAGGTCGGCGGCGACGTGGTCAGCGGGGTTCGCGCCAGCCGCCGTCACGTACCAGTTGTTGCGGCCGATGCGCGGGTTGACCTCGAAGAACACGTGCTCACCCGTGCGGGGGTCGCGCTTGAAGTCGGCGTTGGCGAATCCCCGGTAGTCCACGCGCTCGAGATAGCGCGCCATCGCGTCCATCGCGTCCGTGTAGGGCTCCGTGAGGATGGCGGCCGGCACCCCGAGCGTGCCAGGGGTGTGCTCCTCGAGCAGGACGCGCCCGGTGCATAGCAGCGTCACCTCGCCGCGCGCGTTGCGATACGCGGTGAGCGAGCGCATCTGGGTCTCGTCGCCGGGGATGAACTCCTGGAGCAGGTACGTGCCCGCATAGCCGCTCGCCGCGACGCGCCCCAGCAGGTCCTCGACCTCGCCACGCGTGGTGAGGTGCGCGACCTTGAGCTTGCCGGGGTACGACACGCGGTGGTGCTCGGCGGAGGAGTCGGCCTTGCCGATCACCGGGAACACCAGCGAGTCCAGGTCCGCGCTGGACTGCGGCACGCCGCCCTCGAAGGTGACGGCGACCGTGCGCGGCACCGGAATCCCCAGCGCCTCGCAGTCCGCCTGGAACGCGGTCTTCGAGGAGACGCGAGCGAACGCCTCCGGCGAGCACATCGGGATCTCGTAGTGCTCGGAGAGCTCGCCCCTGCGCGCGATGATCGTCTCGACGTACCAGTCGGCGTTCGACAGCAGTACCAGGCGCTCATCGGACCGCTCGCGCCCCAGCTCGATGAGCGAGGCGACGAGCGCGTCGGGATCCTCCACGTCCGCGATCCTGACGTCCGCGATGCGGGTGTCGGCGAACGCGCGCGTCTGCAGGCGCGACACCACCACGCCCCGCACGCCGGACCAGTCGTGGAACGCCCTCAGGAGAGCGTAGGCGCCGATGTCGCCGCCGACCACGACCGGGACCATCGAGACCTCCTGCTTCGACGTCGCGCCCGGGCGGGTCAGGCCTCGACCTCGCTGCGGTCGCCCGACCACAGCGTGTGGAACGTGCCCTCGGCGTCGACGCGCTTGTAGGTGTGGGCGCCGAAGAAGTCCCGCTGACCCTGGATGACGGCGGCGGGCAGGCGCTCGGCGCGCAGCGAGTCGTAGTACGAGAGCGAGGAGCCGAAGGCGGGCACCGGCACGCCGGCGAGCGCGGCCTGGGACACGACCCGCCGCCATGCGGAGACGCCGTTGGCGACGGCTCCCTGGAAGTACTCGTCGACCAGCAGGGTCGCGAGCTCCGGGTTGCGGTCGTACGCCTCGGTGATGCGGTCCAGGAAGCGCGCGCGGATGATGCAGCCCTCGCGCCAGATCTTGGCCATGTCGCCACGATCGATGTCCCAGCCGAACTCCTCCGAGGCGGCCTGGATCTGGTCGAAGCCCTGCGCGTACGCGACCACCTTGGACGCGTACAGCGCGAGCCGCACGTCCTCGATGAATCCGCGCTTGTCGCGAATGTGGAACTCGCCGGCGTTCGCCGCGAGGACGCCCCGAGCCGCCTCGCGCTGGGCGGTCTGCGAGGAGATGGCGCGAGCGAACGTCGCCTCGGCGATGCCCGTGACCGGGACGCCGAGGTCGAGCGCCGACTGCACGGTCCAGCGCCCGGTCCCCTTCTGTCCGGCCTGGTCGACGATGACGTCGACGAGCGCCTTGCCCGTGCGCGGGTCCTGGTGGCGCAGCACCTCGGCCGTGATCTCGATGAGGAAGGACTCGAGGTCCCCTTCGTTCCACTCCGCGAAGATCTCGCCGATCTGCGCGGGCGTCAGGTTCAGCCCGGCGCGAAGCAGGTCGTATGCCTCGCCGATCAGCTGCATGTCGGCGTACTCGATGCCGTTGTGGACCATCTTGACGAAGTGCCCGGCGCCGTCGGGCCCCACGTGCACGCAGCACGGGGTGCCGTCCTCGGCCTTGGCGGCGATCTTCTCGAGGATGGGTCCGAGCGTCACGTACGACTCCGCGGGACCGCCGGGCATGATCGACGGGCCCAGCAGTGCGCCCTCCTCCCCTCCCGACACGCCCGATCCGACGAAGTGCAGTCCCTGCTCCCGCAGCGCTGCCTCGCGACGGCGGGTGTCGGCGTAGTGGGCGTTGCCGGCGTCCACGATGATGTCGCCCTCGTCCAGCAGCGGCACCAGCGCGTCGATGACGGCATCGGTGGGCCCTCCCGCCTGCACCATGACGACCACCTGGCGCGGCTTCTCCAGCGAGGCGACGAAGTCCTCGAGGGACTCGGAGCCGATGAAGGTTCCCTCCTCGCCGTGCTCCTCGATCAGCGAGTGCATCTTCTGGGGCGAGCGGTTGTGCACCGCCACCGTGAACCCGTTGCGGGCGAAGTTGCGGGCCAGGTTGCGGCCCATCACCGCAAGTCCGGTCACACCGATCTGAGCAAGCGCCATTGTCGCGTCCTTACCTGAGGGGGGTCTGGGTACGCCGACCAGCCTAGTGGGAAGCGACCGCGTGGCGAACCGGGCCGCCCGCGCGGCCCCGCCTAGGCTCGTCGCATGGCCCTCGACCCAGCGCAGGCGCCGCCTCGTTTCCTCGAGGCGCTGCAGTCGCTGGGGCGCGCGCGCACCCGTCCGGATGTCACCCTTGTCGAGACCCCTGCGCCGGCGCGCATCGCGCCCTTCGCCGCGGCCATCGACGGCGAGGTGAGGTCGCCGGGAGCGGAGGCGAGCGGACGGTTCGTGCTGCTGCACGACCCTGCGGGACAGGATGCTTGGGAAGGCGAGTTCAGGATCGTGACATTGGTGAAGGCACAGCTCGAGCAGGAGGTCGCCTCCGATGATCTGTGGGCGGACGTGGCATGGTCGTGGCTGACCGACTCCCTCGCGGACGTCCCGCACAAGGCGCGCGCCGGCACCATCACGCGGACCGTGTCGCGCTCGTACGGCGAGATCGCTGAGCGTCCCGAGGATGTCAGAGTCGAGGTGCGCGCATCATGGACGCCGCTCGACGAGGATCTCGAGCCCCACATCGGCGCCTGGACCCAGCTGATGGCCTCCTGCGCTGGCGTCCCTCCCCTGCCGGAAGGCGTGACCTTGATCCGAGGCGGTGGCCAGTGACCGAGTCGCCATCGCACGACGCGCGCACCCCCGCGACGGCGCCGAGCGCGGCGACGCCCGATGACGTCGCCGACGAGCCATCGACCCCCACGCCCCTGCGCGAGCCCGCTGGCGGGGTCCCGGAGGTCATCACGACGGCGGCCGAGCTCACCGCCATGGCGGAGCGGTTCGCGGCAGGGACAGGTCCCATCGCCGCGGACGCCGAGCGCGCGTCCGGCTTTCGCTACGGCCAGGCGACCTATCTCGCGCAGTTCAAGCGGGCCGGGGCGGGCATCGCGCTGATCGACACCGATGCCCTGCCGGACCTGTCGATGCTGAACGACGCGTTCGGGGACGCCGAGTGGGTGTTCCACGCCGCGAGCCAGGACCTGCCCGGCATGCGCGACCTGGGTCTGGCCCCGGCGACGGTGTTCGACACGGAGCTCGCCGCACGACTGCTCGGCTGGCCCAAGGTGGGCTTGGCCGCGGTGGTCGAGCGCGAGCTCGGGTTCGCCTTGGCCAAGGAGCACTCGGCACAGGACTGGTCGACCCGGCCGCTGCCGCACTCGTGGCTGGTCTACGCGGCGCTCGACGTCGAGGTGCTGCTCGAGCTCCGCGATGGGCTGCACGCCCACCTCGCGGCGGCGGGCAAGCTCGAGTGGGCGTCGCAGGAGTTCGAGGCCGTCCGCACGGCGCCGCCACCTGAGCCCAGGGTGGACCCTTGGCGCCGTACGTCGGGTTCTCATCAGGTGCGCGATCAGCGCGGGCTCGCGATCGTGAGGTCGCTGTGGGAGGCGCGCGACAAGGAGGCCCAGCGGCGCGACACGTCGCCTGGGCGAGTGCTGCGCGACGCCGCCATCGTCGCCGCGGCGCACGCGAAGCCTGCGACCTTCGATGCGCTGCTCGAGGTGCGGGAGTGGCAGTCCAAGGGCACCCGCCGTCGGGCGCGCTTCTGGTATTCGGCGATCGAGTCAGCCATGGCGCTTCCCGACCGCGAGCTCCCTCCCAAGCGCGGTCCGCGCGGCGATGGCCCGCCGCAGCCTCGTGTCTGGAAGGACAAGCGGCCGGAGGCCGCCGCGCGGCTCGTGGAGGCGCGCGATGTGATCGCCGTGCTCGGCGAACGTCACGACGTGCCGGCCGAGAACCTGCTGCAGCCCGACGCGCTGCGGCGCTGCTGCTGGGAGTACCGCAGCGGCGGCGAGTCCTGGATCCGGACGTTCCTGGCAGGCAGGGGCGCCCGGCCATGGCAGATCGACCTCATCGCGCCCGCCCTCGCAGATGCCTTCGAGCGCGCGGCGGCGGCCGCCCCTGAGGCGAGCGGCGGGCAGGCGACGACCGACCAAGGCTGAGCCCGCGCATCGGCCCTGTGAAAGCCGTCCTGGTGGTCGATTCTGGTGCGCCCAACCGCCGTAGCCGAGCGAGTTGGGCCCGATTCGCGCACCTCAGCGCTTGAGCGAGCGAGTGGGGCCCAACTCGCTCGTCTCAGGGGCGCAGGTGAACGAGAATCGACCGCCAGCGGTCAGTCGAGGGCGGCCAGGGCGTCGTCGGCGATGGCCGACGACTCGAGGCCCACGCGCTCGATGATCTGAGCGCGCGACGCGTGGTCCAGGAACTCGCGCGGGACGCCACGGTGCAGCCACTTGGCGTCGTTCCCGGCGAGCCGCGCGTAGGACGCCCACTCTTCCCCGAGCCCGGCATCGGTGAGCCCATCCTCGACCGTGACCACGAGCTCGGCGCCGTCGATCGCCTCGAGCAGCCCGGACGGCACGGGGTGCACCCATGTCGCCGTCGCCGCGACCACATCGATGCCCTGCGCCGCGATCTTCTCCGCCGTGTCGATGGCAGTCGCCGCCATCGATCCGAGGCCGAACACCGCGACCCGGGGAGCGCCGCCGTGCCGCGCGAGGACGTCGATGTCCTCGAACGTCTCCAGCGCCGGGAGGTCAACGCCCACGGACCCCTTGGGGTAGCG
Organism: Demequina sp. NBRC 110053; assembly: GCF_002090095.1. Taxonomy (GTDB): domain Bacteria; phylum Actinomycetota; class Actinomycetes; order Actinomycetales; family Demequinaceae; genus Demequina. Next base: position 73,484 of record NZ_BBRJ01000002.1, read on the forward strand.
GACGACGGTGGGGGCGTCGTCGACGTCGATCGCCTCGCGGAACGCGCGTCGCATGGTGCTCGCGTCGCGCGGGGCCGCGAGCCGGAGACCGGGCACGTGGCGCAGCAGCGCCATGTCCCACATGCCGTTGTGGCTGGGTCCGTCGTCGCCGGTGATGCCCGCTCGGTCGAGCATGAACGTCACGCCCGCGCGGTGCAGTGCCACGTCGAGCAGGAGCTGGTCGAAGGCACGGTTGAGGAACGTCGCGTAGACGGCGATCACCGGGTGATAGCCGGCGTAGGCCAGCCCGGCTGCGCTGGTGACAGCGTGCTGCTCGGCGATCCCGACGTCGATCACGCGGTCGGGGAACTCGTCGGCGAGCGGCTGCAGTCCCACGGGTGCGAGCATCGCCGCCGTCATTCCGATCACGTCCTCGCGCTCGTGCGCGACGGCGAGGATCTCCTCGGCGAAGACCTTGGTCCAGCCAAAGCGGCTCGGCTCGACAGGCAGCCCGGTCTCCGGGTGGATCTTGCCCACGGCATGGAACCTGTCGGCCACGTCCTCCTCGGCCGGCGTGTACCCGCGCCCCTTCTCGGTGAGCACGTGGACGATCACGGGGGCTCCGAAGTCGCGGGCGTGGCGCAGCGCGGCCTCGACCTGTTCGAGGTCGTGACCGTCGATCGGCCCCACGTACTTGAGGCCGAGATCCTCGAACATGCCCTGCTCGGCGATCAGCCCCTTGAGGGCCCGCTTGCCGTGCATGACGGAGCGGTAGGTGAAGCTGCGCCACGGTCCCCGATCCTGGAACGTCCGCTTGCCCCAGCCGAGGAACTGCTCGTATCGCGGATCCGTGCGGATGCCGTCGAGGCGCCGCGCGAGCCCGCCGATGGTGGGCGCGTAGGAGCGGCCATTGTCATTGACGACGATCACGACGCGGTCCTGCGTCGCTGCGAGCGAGTTGAGCGCCTCCCACGCCATGCCCCCGGTGAGCGCGCCGTCGCCGATGACCGCCACGGTGGTGCGATCGTCCTCGCCCTTGAGGGTGCGCCCGCGGCCGATGCCGGCGGCCCACGACACGGCCGTGGACGCGTGCGAGTTCTCGACCACGTCGTGCTCCGACTCGGAGCGCTGCGGGTAGCCGGCGATGCCGCCTCGCTTGCGCAGCTCCGAGAAGTCCCGCCTGCCGGTCAGCAGCTTGTGCACGTAGGACTGGTGTCCGGTGTCGAACACCAGCGTGTCGTGCGGCGAGTCGAACACGCGGTGCAGACCGATGGTGAGCTCGACCACGCCCAGGTTCGGACCCAGATGGCCTCCCGTGCGCGACACCGAGGTGACCAGGTAGTCGCGGATCTCCTGCGCGAGAGCGGACAGCTCGCTGGCCGTCAGCCCGCGCAGGTCCTGCGGCGACTCGATGCGCTCCAGCACGGAACCTCCTTGGTCAGTCGATCAGCCCACTGTACGTGCAGGCGGCGCGCCGCCTCCACGACGCGTGTGCCCGCCTCGCCGCCGACCGCGTCAGGCGACCAGCGATCGCAGCACGTACTGCAGGATGCCGCCGTTGCGGAAGTAGTCCGCCTCGCCGGGGGTGTCGATGCGCACCACGGCGTCGAACTCGACCACGGAGCCGTCCGCCTTGGTGGCCTTCACGGGCAGCGTGCGCGGGTGCTCGCCGTCGCTGAAGGCCGCGACGCCGACGATGTCGTACGTCTCGGTTCCGTCCAGCCCGAGCGACGCCGCGGACTCGCCGGCCGGGAACTGCAGCGGCAGCACGCCCATGCCGATCAGGTTCGAGCGGTGGATGCGCTCGAAGCTCTCGGTGATGACGGCGCGCACGCCGAGCAGGCTGGTGCCCTTCGCGGCCCAGTCGCGCGACGAGCCGGAGCCGTACTCCTTGCCCGCGAGCACGACCAGAGGCGTGCCCGCAGCGGCGTAGTCCTGCGCGGCGTCGTAGATCGAGTCCTGCTCGCCGGTCACGAAGTTGTGCGTGAAGCCGCCCTCGACGCCGTCGAGCAGCAGGTTCTTGAGTCGGATGTTCGCGAACGTCCCGCGGATCATCACCTCGTGGTTGCCGCGCCGCGAGCCGTAGGAGTTGAAGTCGCGGCGCTCGACGCCGTTGTCCGCGAGGTAGCGGCCGGCGGGGCTGTCGGGCTTGATGGCGCCTGCAGGCGAGATGTGGTCGGTGGTGACAGAGTCGCCCAGGAGCGCGAGGACGCGCGCGCCGGCGATGTCCGCGACGGGCGCCGGCTGCATCTCCATGCCCTCGAAGTACGGGGGCTTGCGGACGTAGGTGGAGTCGTCGGCCCACTCGAAGGTGTTGCCGTCTGGGGTCGGCAGGCCCCGCCAGCGCTCGTCGCCCGCGAAGACGTCTGCGTAGTCCTTGGCGAACATCTCGGCGTCGATCGAGGACTGCACCACGGACTCGACCTCGGTCGCGTCGGGCCAGATGTCGGCGAGGAACACGTCGTTCCCCTCGGCGTCCTGGCCCAGGGCGTCGGCCTCGAAGTCGAAGTCCATCGTGCCGGCGAGCGCGTAGGCGATGACCAACGGCGGCGATGCGAGGTAGTTCATCTTCACGTCGGGGTTGATGCGGCCCTCGAAGTTCCGGTTGCCCGACAGCACCGAGACCACCGCGAGATCGTGCTCGTTGACCGTGTCGGAGACCTCCTGCGGCAGCGGGCCCGAGTTGCCGATGCACGTCGCGCAGCCGTACCCCACGAGGTGGAAGCCCAGGCCCTCGAGGTCCGGCCACAGCCCGGCCTTCTCGTAGTAGTCGGTCACGACCTGCGAGCCCGGCGCCATGGACGTCTTGACCCAGGGCTTGACCTGGAGGCCCTTGGCACGGGCGTTGCGCGCCAGCAGCGCCGCGGCGAGCATGACGGACGGGTTCGAGGTGTTGGTGCACGAGGTGATCGAGGCGATCACCACGGCGCCATGGTCGAGCTCCGTCTCGGTCCCGTCGGCCATCGTGAGCGGCACCTTCTTGGTGGGCCGTCGCGTCGCGACGGTCGTGGGGGCCGATGCGGGCTCGGGGGCGTCGTCGGCGTGCGCCTCCGCGGCGATGGGGTCGGACGCGGGGAACGTCTCCTCGACGGACTCGTCCAGTCCGTGGAGCTCGTGGTCGTCGTGGTTCGCGTAGTCGAGGATCGAGCGGCCGAATGACTGCTTGGCCTCCGTCAGCTCGATGCGGTCCTGCGGACGCTTGGGACCCGCGATGGACGGCACCACGGTGGACAGGTCGAGCTCGAGATACTCGGAGAAGGTGGGCTCGACGTAGCCGTCCGCGGACGGGTCGTGCCACATGCCCTGCTCTTTCATGTACGCCTCGACCAGCGCGACCTGCTCCTCGGAGCGGCCCGTCAGGCGCAGGTAGTCGATCGTCACGCCGTCGATCGGGAAGATCGCCGCCGTGGAGCCGAACTCGGGGCTCATGTTGCCGATGGTCGCGCGGTTGGCGAGCGGCACCGCGCCCACGCCCTCGCCGTAGAACTCGACGAACTTGCCGACCACGCCGTGCTGGCGCAGCATCTGGGTGATCGTGAGCACCACGTCAGTCGCGGTCGCGCCGGCGGGGATCGATCCGGTGAGCTTGAACCCCACGACCTTGGGGATGAGCATCGACACGGGCTGGCCGAGCATCGCGGCCTCGGCCTCGATGCCTCCCACGCCCCAGCCGAGCACTCCCAGGCCGTTGATCATCGTGGTGTGCGAGTCGGTTCCCACGCACGAGTCAGGGTAGGCCTGCACCACGTCGCCGGCGTCGCGCATCATCACGCCGCGCGCGAGGTGCTCGAGGTTGACCTGGTGGACGATGCCCGTGCCTGGCGGCACGACCTTGAAGTTGTCGAACGCGGTCTGGCCCCAGCGCAGGAACTGGTAGCGCTCGCGATTGCGCTCGTACTCGAGGTCCGTGTTGCGGCGCAGCGCGTCGTGGGTGCCGAAGACATCGATCTGCACCGAGTGGTCGATGACCATCTCCGCTGGTGCGAGCGGGTTGATCGACGCGGGGTCCCCACCCAGGCTGACCACGGCCTCGCGCATGGTCGCGAGGTCCACCACGCACGGCACGCCGGTGAAGTCCTGCATGACCACGCGCGCTGGGGTGAACTGGATCTCGGTGTCGGGCTCGGCCTGAGGATCCCAGTCGGCGAGCGCCTTGACATGCTCGGCGGTGATGTTCGCGCCGTCCTCGGTGCGCAGGAGCGCCTCGGCGAGGACCTTGAGCGAGTAGGGCAGCCTCTCGAGTCCCGCCACCGCGTCGAGGCGGTAGATCTCGTACTCGCGTCCGGCGACGTCCAGCGTCGCCTTGGCACCCAGGGTGTTCTCGCTCATGCACTCTCCTCCGTAGCAGTCCACCCGCCAGTCTAACGGCCCTCGCGCAGGCAAAGTCTCGGCCCCGAGCGTCAAGGACGGGCAAAGTTGTCGGCGATGCGCCGGCGGCCTTTCACCGACGTTCGAAGGTCGCCACGGTCTCGACGTGATGCGTCATGGGGAAGAGGTCGAACGCCTGCGCCTCGACGAGGTCATAGCCGAGGCCGGCCAGGATGCCGGTGTCGCGCGCGAGGGCGACCGGGTCACAAGCCACGTACACCAGACGCTGCGCGCCCACCGGCTCGAGCGCCTCGAGAGTGCGTTGCCCGGCGCCGGAGCGCGGAGGATCGAGCACGACGGCGTCACGCGTGCCGACCTCGGTGGTGAGCGCGCGCCGCACGTCGCCGTGGACGATGCGGGCCGACGGCGAGGCGTGCACGTTGCGCCGAGCGGCTGCCGCGCCGCGCCGGTCGGCCTCGACGGCGATCACGTCGCGACCGCCGTCGGCCAGCGCCACGGTGAAGAGCCCCGCTCCCGAGTAGAGGTCCGCGACCGATGTCGCGTCACCCACGCGCGCCAGCACCTCGCGCACCAGGATCTCGGGCGCGGCTCTGTGCACCTGCCAGAACGCGCCCGCATCGAGCTTGTACGCCCATCGCCTGCCATCCACCTCGACGGACTCGCGCACGTTCCTGGGCGCATTCGCGCGCCTGTCGGGCCTGCCGCCGCGCAGCGGGACGTCGTCCACGAGGACGCGCAGCGGCGAGTCTGAGGGCTGCACGACCGTCACGCGAGCTCCGGCCGGGAAGCGCGCGCCGAGCAGGGCACGCTCGACCTCGTCGACCGCGAGCGGCATCCGCGCGAGCGGCGCCAGGTCCTCCGAGCGATGCCGGTGCATGGATGCGCGGCCCTCGGCGTCCGCGGTGGCCGTGACTCGGGTGCGGTACCTCAGCCCGCCGCGCTCGTCGTCGCCCTCCACAGCGTGCACGTCGCCCGGGTAGTCGCGGCCGGCGAAGCGCTCGAAGGCCTCGCGCAGGACGGCGAGCTTCCAGGAGCGCTGGGCCGGCAGGGCGACATGAGCGAGCTCTCCCCCTCCCACGCCTCCTGGACCGGCCTCGCTCCATGCGGACTCCACCCTGTCATCGGATCTCTCGAGGACGGCGACCGCGTCCGCCCTCCAGAAGCGCGCATCGGCGCCCCCCTCGGTGACCTCGGCCTCGACCACCTCGCCGGGCAGCGCATGACGCACGAAGACGGCGCGTCCCTCATGCCGCGCGATGCAGTGACCGCCGTGGGCGGGAGCACCCACCTCGAGCGTCAGCCGCTCGGTCACGGCAGCTGCTCGTCGGGCGTGGGCGGAGCCTCCTCCGCGGCACGGCGGTCGCGCACGGACTCGAGGTGCCACGGCACGGCCGACACCACCACGGAGTCCAGCTCGAGCAGCTGCGCGCGCAGCCGCTTGGTCGCCTTGTTGTGCAGCGCGCGCTCCCACCATCTGCCGACGATGTACTCGGGGACGTAGACGACGACCACGTCGCGCGGGCTGGCGCGATGGATCGACCGGACGTAGTCCATGACGGGCGCGATCAGGTCGCGGTAGGGCGAGTCCACGATCACGAGCGGAACGCCGGCGTCGATCGCGCCCCACCGCTCCTGGAGCTCGCGCGCCGCGGCGGCGTCCATGCGCACGCCGAGCGCCTTGAGGGACGAGTGACGAGCGGCCTTGGCGTACGCGAGCGCCCGCATGGCGGGGCGGTGCAGCTGCGCGACCAGGACGACGCCGTGCGTGGCGCTCGGCAGCGCGACGGTCAGATCCTTCGTGGTCAGCGTCACGTCGGACCGCACGGCCGCGTAGTGGCGGTTGATCGCGTGCATCATCGTGACCAGCAGGGCGATCAACGCGATCGCGACCCACGCGCCGTTGATGAAGTTGAACACGGCGACCACGATCAGGACGGCCGCCGCGACCCCCGCCGCGGTCCCATGCAGCACCCGTTCGCCCGCCAGGGCGCGACGCTCGCGGCCGACCGTCGCCAGCTGCAGCCGGTCGCTGCACCTGCGCACCATCGCGACCTGGCTCAGGACGATCGCCGTGAACGCGCCCACCACGTACATGTGGACCAGCTGCTCGACGTTGGCGCTCGTCGCGGCCACCATCACCGCGGAGGGCAGCGCGATCGCGAGGATTCCGCCGCGCACGACGAGGCGGTCGTTCTTCATCGACAGCTGCCGCGGCAGGTATGCATCCTTCGCGAGCGACGAGGCGAGGATGGAGAACCGCCTGAACACCGCGTTCGCGGCGGCCCACAGGATCGCGACGGCCGACAGCGCGACGAACCACAGCACGAACGGACGGCGGAAGACCTCCTGCGCGGTCTGCAGCAGGATGGGGCCGTCGGCCCAACCGGTGATGCGGTAGAGCCACGCCAGCATCGCGACGGCCAGGAAGCCGGCGGCGGATGCCACCACCGCGATCAGGAGCGTGCGGCCCGCGCGCCTGCCGCGAGGCTCGGCGTGATGGGGCGCCGCCGAGGCGAGGTGCTCGATGCCGGTGACCATCACCGCTCCCGAGGCGATCGCGCCTGCGTACGCGAGGATCACGGTCCACGTCGTGGGCGCGTTCGCGGCGATGGGCGACGCCGTGTCGGCGCCGTGGCGGGCCACGCCGAACACGAACATCAGCGCGAGCACCACCAGGAACCCGAACCACACGGTGAGGACCACACGGACCCGGTCGCGGATCACTCGCAGCGCCACGAGGGTCATGACGCCGATGAGGCCCACGGCGATGAGCGGCGCCCACGGACGCGCGACCGGCACCAGGTAGACGAAGATCTGCGTGACCGCGGCGACGGACACGGCCACCGTGAACAGGTAGTCGATGAGCAGCGATGCGCCCGTCACGACGCCCCAGCGGCGCCCCAGCAGGTCGCGCACGGTTCCGTAGTCGCCCAAGCCGTCCGGCCGCGCCCTGACGTTCGCGCGGTACGCGAAGCCGAGCAGCAGCATGATGAGGACGACGCCGACGGCCATGTACGGGATCGCACCCTGCTGGGCGCCGCGGCGCAGCGCGTCGACCACGGCGTCGGGCGCGTAGGCGACGGCGGACAGCATGCCGGCGCCGAAGACGGGCAGCGCGAGTCGGGTCCGGAGCGTGACCGGGGTCAGGGCGTCCGTGGCGATCGGCTGACCGAACAGCAGCCGCCGCAGACCCAGCAGAATACGTCGCACGTCGCACCATCCTAGGCCGGGCGGGTATAGCGTGGGGTCTCGTGCATATCGTGATCATGGGCTGCGGCCGCACCGGTGCCGCGCTCGCATCCGAGTTCGAGTCACGCGGCCACTCGGTCGCGATCATCGACCAGCTGGGCGACGCCTTCCGCCGGCTGCCATCCGACTTCCAGGGTCAGCGCATCACCGGCGTGGGCTTCGATCGCGACACGCTGGTGTCGGCGGGGGTCGAGGACGCCTACGCCTTCGCGGCGGTCTCCTCGGGCGACAACTCCAACATCCTCGCGGCCCGCGTGGTCCGCGAGACGTACGGCGTGGAGAACGTGGTCGCCCGCATCTCCGACCCCGGCCGCGCACAGGTCTATGACCGCCTCGGCATCCGCACCGTCGCGCCCGTGCCGTGGACGAGCGCGCAGATCGTCTCCCATCTCCTGCCTGGCGGGACGGACGCGAAGTTCACGGACGTCACCGTCGGTGTCGCGCTGCGGTCGTTCGCGTACAGCGACGGGTGGCTCGGCCGCAGCATCGCGGAGCTCGAGGCAGCGACCGGGACGCGCGTCGCGTACCTGCAGCGCTTCTCGGCCGCGGTACTTCCCACGACCGACACGGTGCTGCAGCCGGGCGACGGTCTTCACGTGATCATGGAGGTGGACGCCTTGGACCGCGTCACACGCGTGCTCTCCCGGCCCCCGGCGGTGCGCTCATGAAGGTGCTCATCGCCGGAGCCGGATCCGTGGGGCGGTCGATCGCTCGCGACCTGCTCGAGCACGGCCACGAGGTGGTCCTCATGGACAACAACCCCACGGGCATGCGTATCGCGCAGGTGGCCGAGGCCGACTGGATGCTCGCGGACGCCTGCGAGCTCACTGCGCTCAGCGAGGCTCGCACGGAGAGCATGGACGTCGTGGTCGCCGCCACCGGCGACGACAAGGTCAACCTCGTGGTGTCCTTTCTCGCCAAGACCGAGTTCGGCGTGCCCCGCACCGTCGCGCGTGTCAACAATCCCCGCAACGAGTGGATGTACGACTCTCAATGGGGCGTGGACGTCGCCGTGTCGACACCGCGGATCATGACCGCGATGGTCGAGGAGGCCGTCGCCGTAGGCGACCTGGTGAAGGTGTTCACCTTCCACCAGTCGGGCGCGTCGATCGTCGAGGTGACGCTGCCGGCCGATGCTCCGGTGGTCGGTGCGACCGTCCGCGAGATCGAGTGGCCCGCGGAGATCGTGCTGTCATGCATCGTGCGCGGAGACCGCACGATCGCGCCCAGCCCAGCGGACACGCTCGAGGCTCACGATGAGCTTCTGTTCATCGTGTCGGCTGAGGCGGATCCTGAGGAGCTGAGCGCGGTGCTGCGCTCTTCACGATCAGCCACACCAGCCACAGAGTGAGCGCGAACAGCGGGACGCCCATGACGAGCCTCGCGGTGCCAAGCGCCGCGACGGCGTCCGCGAGGTAGAGCGGCACCTGGACGGCCAGCCGCAGCGCGAACATGGCCGCGAGCAGGCCGGTCGCCCACTGCATCGCCCTCAGCTCGCGCGGGCGCTCTCGCCACGCGGTGCCCTCACCGCGCAGGAGTCCCGCCGCGATCCCGACCACGGGCCAGCGCACCGCCATCGAGATGAGGAGGCCCAGCAGGTAGGCGGCATTGAGCCACAGGCCCCCCACGTAGTAGTCCCCTGGCTCGCCGGTGCGCCACGCCCAGACCGCGCCGATCGCCACGCCCACCGCGCCAGACAGCGCCTGCTGGATCGGAGAGCGCTGCAGCAGCCGCACGACGACGAGGATCACCATCGTGACCACGGCGGCGATGACGGGGACGCGCATCGAGCCGTCGATGAGGTACGCGGCGACGAAGACGACACCCGGCGCCGCCGCCTCGGCAAGGCCGCGCCACCCGCCGATCGCGTCGGCGAAGGAGAACTGCTCGGCGTCGAGCGCCTTGGCGAGCCTGCTGTCGGTCGCCTTCGGCGACGGTGGTGCCTCGTGGGGGTCGGGCTCTGTCACGCCAAGCTCACCGCAGCTCGAAGCGCGGGTTGAAGACCCGCAGGGTCGGCTCCGCGGCGCACACGCGTCCCTCGACGCTCACGCGTGCGCCCGGCTCGATGCCCGCGATCGATCGGCGGCCGAGGAAGACGGCATCGATGCGTCCGGTGCCGTCGTCGATGCGCGCCGTCAGCTGCGGCGCGGCGTCCCGGGGCTCGACTGTGATCGACACGATCCGCCCCTCGACGGTCGCGATCTCGCGAACGCTCACGTCGCTGATGCTGGTGACGGCGGGAGCGGTCACGGTGTGTTCCCCGTGGAGCCGAAGCCGCCCTCGCCACGGTGCGAGCCTGGGAGCGCGTCGACGTGGATGAAGGACGCACGCTCGACGCGCTGGAACACCAGCTGCGCGATGCGATCACCTCGCGACAGCCGGACGCTGTTGCGCGCGTCGGTGTTGAGCAGCGTCACGGAGATCTCGCCGCGATAGCCGGCGTCGACGGTGCCAGGGGCGTTGACGATCGTGATGCCATGCTTGGCGGCGAGGCCCGACCTGGGGTGGACGAGCGCGACGTAGCCGTCCGGCAGCGCGACCCGCAGGCCCGTGGGGACGGTGACCCGCTCCCCTGGTGCGATCTCGACGTCGATGCGGGTCGTGATGTCCGCGCCCGCGTCGCCGGGATGCGAGTAGGACGGCAGCGGCACGTCCGCCTCGGTCGTGCTGACGAGCACGTCGATGTCGATCACGGGGGCGCCCGTCAGGCCGCGCACTCCGAGCAGATGGGCTGGTCCTTCTCGAAGGACGCGAGCTGGCTGCGGTGGTGCACCAGGAAGCAGGACATGCAGGTGAACTCATCCTGCTGGGCTGGAAGGACGCGGACTGACAGCTCTTCGCCGGACAGGTCGGCGCCGGGCAGCTCGAAGCCCTCGGCCGCCTCAGTCTCGTCCTCGTCGACCACACCCGAAGTCTTGTCGTTGCGGCGAGCCTTCAGCTCCTCGATGGAGTCTGCGGAGATCTCGTCGTCCGTCTTGCGGGGTGCGTCGTAATCGGTCGCCATGTGGCAGTGGTCCCTTCGCCGTACGTGTGTGTGTAATGAATGCGCATCGTCTTAGTTTTGTTCCCCCGAGCGCACGCATTGTGCCCCAAAAAGTGCGTGAGCGCGACTCTATGGCGACGGCCGGTCCCACGTGCGGTCCGCACCCGCGGACACGAGGGCGTCGCGAAGCGGTTCCCATGCGTGAGGCATCGCAGCGATCAGCAGCCGCTCGTCGCCGGGCCCCCCGTCGATGCCCGCGACTCGCACGCCAGCCTCCTGGGCGATGAGGGCGGCCGCCGCGAAGTCCCACGAGTGCAGTCCGTGCTCGTAGTAGGCGTCTAGGCTGCCCGCCGCGACCAGGCACAGGTCGACCGCCGCCGCTCCCAGTCTGCGGATGTCACGCACCTGACCCAGCATCGCCGCGACGATCTGCCCTTGACGCTCGCGTCGCTCCGCGACGTACTGGAAGCCCGTGCCGAGGAGCGTCTGCGAGAGCGGCGGGGCGTCCCGGCGGCGCAGCGGCTGACCGTCGCGCCACGCCCCGCGACCGCGCGCCGCCGACCACAGCGTGCCGGTGCCGTCTGCGACCGCGCCCGCCTGAGCAGTCCACGCCGCCGGGGTGGCCGGGCCGGTCACGGCCGCCACGGAGACGGCGAAGTGCGGAAGCCCGTAGAGGTAGTTCACCGTGCCATCGATCGGGTCGAGGACCCACGTGACGCCCGTGGCGCCGGGCTTGGCGCGACCCTCCTCGCCCAAGACCGCATCATCGGGCCGCAGCTGCTCGAGGCGAGCGCGCAGATGGGCCTCTGCCGCAAGGTCCATCTGGGTGACGATGTCGATATCGCTCGACTTCGTGGCGCTCACCGTCGCCGCGGCCCTGCCGTCGAGGATCAGGCGGGAGGTCTCGGTCGCGAGGGTGCGTGCGATCGCCAGCAGGTCATCCGTTCCGTCCATGGCCCCATCCTCCCCCCACCTGGCGCGCCTCTCGGCGTCGTCGACGCGTGCACCCGGCTGAGGTCCGGCGCGCCGAGCCGCTGCCGCGCGCAGGGACCTGTGGCGTGGCACTCTGGGGCCATGACTCGAGTGTCCTTGGTGCGAGCGGCTGACGACGGCGAGCACCTGATCCTGGCCACCGCGGACGGCGACGAGTTCGAGCTCGAGCTCACCGACGACCTGCGCCGCACCGTGGCCCTCACCCGACCGCGCGCCTCCGATGACGACGGCGACTCCGCCGCATCGTCGCTGTCGCCGCGAGAGATCCAACAGCGCATCCGTGCCGGGCTGAACGCCCAGGAGCTGGCGGAGCTCACCGGCGAGCCGGTGGAGGCTTTGGAACGCTACGAGGCTCCCGTGCTCGCTGAGCGCGCGTACATCGCCGAGCTCGCGAGAGGCACCCGCATCGGGCGCGAGTCCGGCGCCCCGGTGCTGGCCGACCTGGTGACCGACCGGCTCGCGAGTCGCGGCGTCGACCCGGAGACGGTGGTGTGGGACGCGTGGCGCGAGCAGGATCAGCCGTGGAGCGTCGCGGCCGACTACCGCGTCGACGGTCGTGGTGTGCGAGCGCTGTGGGCCTTCGATCACACGGCACGCGCCGTCACTGCGCAGGACGACGAGTCGCGGTGGCTCACCGAGACGGAGCTGCTCGACGTGCCGATCCCCAAGCGCCACCTCAGCGCGGTGCGCTCCGTCGAGGACGATGCACCGCTCGATCAGTCGCGGCCGCTCATGCCGGCAGCCGTCGACGCCGCCGACGAGCCTCCTGTCGAGCCGTCGGCCACCGAGCTGCTGCTGGAGGATCTGCAGGAGCGCCGGGGGCTGCGCGAGGACATCGACGATGCCGCGATCGACGACGATGACGAGGACACCTTCGAGGGATTCGGTCCCGCGAACCGTGCACGCGAGGCCGAGGTGGGCTTCTCGCCGCGCCCGAGCGGCACGTCCATGCCTCACCCTGCCGGCTCGGCCCGCCGGCCGCAGGCGGAGGCGGGGCCGAAGGCACCGACGGAGGCAGAGCCCTCGAGCCGCGACGAGAAGGCCGAGCCCAAGGCTCCCGCCCGCCGGGGCCGTGCGTCAGTCCCGAGCTGGGATGAGATCGTCTTCGGCGCCAAGAACGACTGACGGGCTCGCCGCCGCAGCGAGCCTGTCGAGCTCGAGCAGCCCCACCTCCCACGCGCCCAAGCCGGAGTCCGCGTTGAGATGCCCGCGGCTGCCGGCGTCCACGAGGCGCGCCCCCAGTGCCTGGGCGACACGCTCTGCGTGCGCGAACGTGCCGTAGGGATCGTCGCGGCTCGCGACGACCGCGACGGGGACGCCCGCCGCCTGTGTCGGAACGTGGACGAATCCACGGATCGCCTCGGGCGCATCGGCCCTCTCCGTGTCAGGCGGAGCCACGAGCAGCGCCGCCATCGCGCGCTGGGGCCGCCGCGCCATCCACGCCGCGGCGGCGATGGTGCCCAGGCTGTGCGCGACCAGCACGGGTCGGTCGCCGCTGAGGTCGACGCCACGGTCGACGGCGTGGATCCAGTCCTCGAGCTCTGGTGCATCGACGCTCGCCGGCGCGAACGTGGTCGCGCGTGGATGCGCCTGCTGCCACAGCGTCTGCCAGTGCGACGGACCCGACCCGCCGAGCCCCGGCACGATGACGAGCCTGCGCGCGAGCGTCGTGGGGCCGAATGGCGCACTCATCCTGGTCATGCATCGATACTACGGTCGAGGTTCGCGCACGCCAGCTGCGCCTTCCGCGCCGCTAGGGCCCAGCGACGAGCAGCGGCACATCGAGCTCCTCGGGCGTCAACGACCCATGCATGCCGACCAGTCGCAAGGACTGCTCGGACTGGGTGCGCGAGTCGACGACGGTCGCGCGGCCCGCCATGGCCACGACGACGTCGCCGATGCGCGGGGCGAGTGCCGGATCGATGTCGCCGAACAGCCGTGCCGCTCGGGCCTCCTCGCGCGTCCAGACGGCGGCGTGGCCATCCAGCCGATCGCGCCAGCGTGACGCGACCTCAGCGGGCTCGGCACCGGGAACGAGGTGAACGTGGATGGCACGCGGCTCGCCCGCGATGATGGCGACGTCCTGACGCAGCACCTGGTCCTCCGCGACGTCCCAGCGCTGCGCCCCCGGGACGTCCACCATGCCGTGGTCCGCCGTCACCACCATCACTGCTGAGGAAGGGAGCGAGCGAGACAGCCGGCTCAGCTCACGGTCGGCGTCCTCGAGCGCGGCCACCCACTCCTGCGAACCCCAGCCGTGCTTGTGGCCGGCCGCGTCGATCTCGCCCCAGTAGCAGTACGACACGCCCGGCCGAGCCGCCGCGGCGACCGCGACGTCGATCCGGTCGGCCAGGCGCTCCGCCCCGATGAACTGCCCGCCGCGCAGCACCGCCTGTGTGAGGCCGGAGCCAGCGAACCGGCGCTTGCCCAGGGTCGTGACCTGGAAGCCGCCAGCGGCCGCCGCCTCGAGCAGCGATGGCACCGGCTGCCAGGACTCGGCCGGCTCCGCGCCCTCCCAGGAGACGAGGTTCGCCAGCCCGCCCGTCGCCGGATTGAGCGCGGTGTAGCCCGTCATCCCCGTGCGCCCGGCCGGCTGACCGGTGCCGAACAAAGCGAGCGAGGCAGCGGTCGTGGTCGGGTAGCCGGCGGTGATGACGCCCTGCTCGGCGGCGCGCAGGAAGGGCGCGTGCCCACGCCGCGCCTCCAGGTTGTGGTGACCCAGGCCATCGAGGAGCACGACCACCACGTGGCGTGCGCGCGGGATGCCGAGCCGCGCACGATCCTCCTCCGCTCGGCGCCCGCGCACCACATGCGCGCCGCCCACGGCCGCGATCGCGGCGGGCAGCACGGCTCCGAGCTCGCGCCCTCCGTAGTCGGGCAGGCGCAGGCCGAGCTGCGCCAGGTCAGGTGCCTGCGTCACCCACGCGGCCCGATGGAGCGCTGCAGCGTCGACGCGAAGTCGCTCAGCGCGCGCACCGTCTGAGCGCCATCGGCGATCGCGCTCACTCGCACCAGGGTGTCGTCCCCGGTGATGCCGCCGCTGTAGCCGTGGTCAGCGTCGCAGCTCTCGTCGCCGCAGGTGGCGGGCTCCAGCTCGATCCGCGAGTGCACGCCCCAACCCACCGCGAGCACGAGCTCGCTGGGGGTGTCGCCGTCGCTGAACTTCTCGGGCTCGTGCACCACGTGCGTCATCGCGAGGTTGGAGATCGACGCCAGCAGCGCGGTCTCGACCGTCGCGGATGCTTCATGCGCTCCCTCGACGTGGCCAGACCCATCGTCCATGTGCACGCGGATGAGCCGCGTCTCGGTGACCACCAGCACCGTCATGTGGCGGCGCACCTCGCGATCGTCGAAGGTCGTCTCCGCGTGGACGAAGTGGGCGCGAACGGACTCGTCGCCGATCGCGGTGCGCAGCACGGAGCTCGCGAGCGCTGGGTAGTATCCGGCGACGGCGACGGCCTGGTCGAGCGTGTGAGACATGGCGACTATTCTTCCACTTCGCGGGCGGCGTCTCCACCTGCTCCGCGTGGGCTACGGTGGCGCGACCCGCACCGGGAGACAATGGCCCGCAGCAATCGCACCACCGCAGCAGCACAGCGAGGAGAGACATGGCCGCCACGCCAGAGGCGCAGATCGTGGACATCGACGTCAGCGCCGAGATGGAGGCCTCGTTCCTCGAGTACGCCTACTCGGTCATCTACTCCCGGGCGCTTCCGGATGCGCGCGATGGCCTCAAGCCGGTGCAGCGTCGCATCATCTACTCGATGGGCGAGATGGGGCTGCGGCCCGATCGGGCCCACGTCAAGTCCTCGCGCGTGGTGGGCGAGGTGATGGGCAAGCTGCACCCCCACGGCGATGGAGCGATCTACGACGCGCTCGTGCGCATGGCGCAGCCATTCTCGCTGCGGCTGCCGCTCGTGGATGGTCACGGCAACTTCGGCTCGCTCGATGACGGGCCCGCCGCCTCAAGATACACCGAGGCGCGGCTCGCGCCCGGCGCCCTCGCCATGCTCGCGGACCTGGGCGAGGACGTGGTCGACACCGTCCCCAACTACGACAACAAGCTCACCCAGCCCGAGGTGCTCCCTGCCGCCATCCCGAACCTGCTGGTCAACGGCGCATCCGGCATCGCGGTGGGCATGGCGACCAACATGGCGCCCCACAACCTGGTCGAGGTGGTCTCCGCCGCACGCCATCTGCTCGCGAACCCAAAGGCGGACCTCGAGGAGCTCATGCGGTTCGTGCCGGGGCCGGACCTCCCTGGCGGCGGCAAGATCGTGGGGCTCGAGGGGGTGCGCGAGGCATACGAGACCGGCCGCGGCAGGTTCGTGACGCGAGCCACCTCCAGGATCGAGAAGGTCACGCCGCGCCGCCAGGGCATCGTCGTCACGGAGCTCCCCTACCTCGTGGGCCCCGAACGCGTGATCGAGAAGATCAAGGACGGCGTCTCGCGCAAGAAGCTCGAGGGGATCACTGCCGTCACCGATCTCACCGATCGCAAGCACGGGCTGCGCCTCGTGATCGAGATCAAGAACGGCTACAACCCCGAGGCCGTCCTGGAGCGCCTGTACCGGGCGACGCCCCTCGAGGAGTCCTTCTCGATGAACAACGTCGCGCTCGTCGGCGGCGAGCCGCGCACGCTGGGTCTCAAGGAGATGCTGCGGGTCTGGATCGACCACCGGATCGATGTCGTGCGGCGCCGCAGCCAGCACCGCCTCACGGCGCGCAAGGACAGGCTCCACCTGGTCGACGGTCTGCTGATCGCCATCCTCGACATCGACGATGTGATCCAGATCATCCGCTCCTCGGAGGACGCGGGCGAGGCGCGGGCGCGCCTGCAGACGGCATTCGACCTGTCCGAGATCCAGGCCGACTACATCCTCGAGCTGCGCCTGCGCCGCCTGACCAGGTTCTCGCGCCTCGAGCTCGAGAACGAGAAGGCGCAGCTGCTCGCGGAGATCGCCGAGCTCGAGGAGATCCTCGGCTCGGAGTCGGTGCTGCGCGACGTCGTGGGCCGCGAGATGGACGCGGTCGCCGCCGAGCATGGCACGCCCCGGCGCACCATCCTGCTCGCCGAGGCGGGGGCCGTCTCCTCCGCGGCGAGCGCACCCGGGGCGGCTCGCTCCGGCGCCGCCGCGCCGTCGCTCGAGGTCGAGGACTCGCCGTGCTACGCCCTGCTGTCGGTGACCGGACTCGTCGCTCGCACGGCGGACGATGGCGAGCTCGTACGAGAGGGGCGGCGCAGCTCGCATGACGTGCTGCGCTCGGTGGTCGCGGCGTCCGCGCGCGCAGACGTGGGCGTGCTGACCAGTGCCGGGCGCGTCCTGCGGCTGTCGCTGCTCGAGGTGCCGGCGCTCGCGCCCACGAGCGAGCCTCCGTCGCTCGGCGGCGGCAGCCCCATCGGCGAGCTGGTCATGCTCGACAAGGGGGAGGATGCCGTCGCCCTCGTGCCGCTGGACGGCGAGGACCCGCTCGCGATCGGCACCGCGCACGGCGTGGTCAAGCGCGTCAAGCCCGAGCCTGCGCCCAGCAGGGACGCCTGGGACGTCATCGCGCTCAAGGAGGGCGACCGCGTCATCGGCGCCGCCCCGGCGCCGGATGGGGCCGAGCTCGTGTTCGTCTCCGACCAGGCGGCGCTGCTGCACTTCGAGGCGACCCAGTCGTCGGCGCGACCGCAAGGGCGCACAGGCGGCGGGATCGCCGGCATCAAGCTTCCCGATGGCGTGCTCGCGGTGTTCTTCGGCGTGGTGGGCGCGGCGGCCGATGCGGTGGTCGTCACCATCGCGGGCTCGTCGAGCGCTCTCGCCGGCACGGTGCCGGGCTCAGCCAAGGTGACGCCCTTCGCCGAGTACCCGTCGAAGGGCAGGGCCACCGGTGGCGTGCGGGCGCACCGATTCCTCAAGGGCGAGGATGCGTTGATGCTCGCCTGGGTGGGCGCAGCGCCCGCGCGTGCGGTGTCCGCCGCTGGCCAGGCAGTCGAGCTCCCGACCGAGCACGGGCGGCGCGACGGCTCCGGGACGGCGCTCGCCGCCCCCGTTGGCGGCATCGGCTGATCCCCGCGCCCCAGAGGCGGCGCAGCGGTCGTATCGACGCCAACGGCCCGCCTTGGACTCGCAGGAGCGGAGGGCGGGCCGTCGCGTGGAGCGGTCGGGGTCAGCCGGTGTTCTGCAGGCCGGCGGAGACTCCTGACACCGTGAGCAGCAGCACATGGCGGAGCTGGTCGACGGCGGCATCGTCTGCGCCGCGACGCAGCGCCGCGAGACTGCGCACCTGGATGAGGGACAGCGCGTCGACGTATGGCGACCGCAGCTGCACGGCGCGGCCCAGCACCCGACGCCGCTCGAGGGGCCAGGCCGAGCCCGTCACCTTGAGCACCCACTCACGCGTGAGGCGCATCTCATCGAGCACCATCTGCGCGAGGTCGTCGCGGTCGCCCAGCGCGAGGTAGCGCTCGGCGATGTGCTCGTCGGACTTCGCGAGCGACATCTCGATGTTGTCGAGCAGCGTGGTGAACAGGGGCCACTCGCGATAGGCGCGCTGGAGCTCGTCGAGGTCGCCCGCCTGCGCCAGGGCCGTGCCCAGTCCGAACCAGCCGGCGAGGTTGATGCGCGCCTGGCTCCAGGCGAACACCCATGGGATCGCGCGCAGGTCGTCAAGCGAGTTCACCGACAGGCCACGCTTGGCGGGACGCGAGCCGATGTTCAGCAGGCCCACCTCCTCGAGAGGCGTCACCTGAGCGAACCACTGCGGGAAGCCATCTGCCTTCACCAGCTCGTGGAAGCGCGCCCGGCTGGTGGCGTCGAGGCGAGAGGCGAGCTCGGCGAAGGCTCGCGTGGCCTCAGCGTTGCGCTTCTCGACGCTCGGCGACGCCTGCAGGAGCGTGGCGGCCGCGACCTCCTCGATGTGTCGCTCGGCGATGACGGGGTCGCCGTACCGCGCCAGGATGACCTCGCCCTGCTCGGTGAGCTTGAACCGGCCGTCGACCGAGCCCGGGGGCTGCGCGAGGACAGCGCGGTTGGCGGGACCACCGCCGCGACCGAGCGCGCCGCCGCGGCCGTGGAACAGCGTGAGCGTGAGCTCGTTGCGCTCTGCCCAGCGGGCGATGCGCTCCTGCGCAGAGTGCAGCGCGAGGGTCGCGGCCACCGGTCCCACATCCTTGGACGAGTCCGAGTAGCCGAGCATCACCTCGATGCGGCGGTCGGTCTCGGCCAGGCGCCGCTGCACCGCGGGGAACGCGAGCGCGGCCTCGAGGATCTCGACCGAGTTCTCGAGGTCGTCGAACGTCTCGAACAGCGGGATCGCGTCGATCACCGGCGCGTCGGCGCCGTCGCCGAAGGCGTGCTCGGCGAGCTGGTAGACGGCCTCCAGGTGCTCGGGCGCCTGCGTGAAGGACACGATGTAGCGGCGGGCCGCCTTGATGCCGTACCGCTGCTGCACGGCGCCGATGGCACGGAAGGTGTCGAGCACCTCCCGCGTGCGCGGCTCGAGCGAGCCGTGGACGCCGTTCGCGGCGATGTCCTCGAGCGCCGCAGCATGCACCTGTGAGTGCTGACGAACCTCGAGCTCCGCGAGGTGGAAGCCGAACGTCTGCACCTGCCACAGGAGGCGCTGGAGCGAGCCGTACGCGACACGCGGAGCGCCGGCCGCGACGAGCGATGCCTGCACCGTCACAAGGTCGGCCTCGAGCTCGTCGGGCGATCCGTACTGCAGATCCGCGTTGCGCTCCTGCGTCGCCGCAAGACGAGCGGCGATGACGAGCAGCGCCGCGCGGTGGGTCTCCCCCGGCGCGTCCGCATCGGCAGCCGCGCTCAGGCCGGTGTCCCGTTGAGCCTGGCGCTGGCGCAGTGCGAGCAGCTCCTCGGATGGCGGCGTCGAGCCGTCATGCAGGCTCAGCCTGTCCGCGACATCGCGCGCGGAGGCCTCGAGGGCGCGCACGGCGTGCTCGGACGCGAGTGCCGCCGCCGCACGTGTCACGTCAGCGGTCACGTTCGGGTTGCCGTCCCTGTCTCCGCCGATCCACGAGCCCAGGCTCACGAACGGACGTGCGAGCGGCTCGCGGCGGCCCGCGTCCGGACCCGCGAGGAAGTCGTCGAGGCGGTGGTAGACACGGGGGAACGTCTCGAACATGGTCGCATCGAACACCTCCAGCGCGGCGGCGACCTCGTCCAGGACCTGGGGCTTGGAGGCACGGATGAGGCTGGTGCGCCACAGCGCGTCGATCTGCGCGAGCAGCGCGCGGTCGGACTCCGCCTGAGTGGTGCCGCCCAGCTGCGAGTGGTCACGCTCGGTGAGGAGGTCGGAGATGCGTCGGACGGCACCCGACACTGCGGGCCGTCTGGCCTCAGTCGGGTGCGCGGTGAGCACGGGCCTGAACTCGAGTGCCTGGACGCGGCGCAGGGCCTCGTCCTCGCCCACCTCGGATGCGAGCTGCTGCACGGCCTTCGACAACGAGTCGTCCTCGGTGAGGGACTGCGCCTGGCGCTGTCGCAGCACGCGCACGCGGTGGTGCTCCTCGGCGAGGTTGGCGAGGTGGAAGTAGCAGGTGAAGGCCCGCGCCACCTGCTCGGCACGCTCGAGCGAGAAGCTCTCGACGAGCTCCATGGCCTGGTCGAGCGCGGCCGGGCCCTCGGCGTCGCGAGCCTCGTGCGCACGGATCGCAAGCTCACGCAGCTTCTCGACGTCCGCGAGGAGTCCTTCTCCTGAGGACTCGGCGATCACCTGTCCCAGCAGTCCACCCAACAGGCGGACGTCGTCGCGAAGGGGGTCGGGTACGGCGTGTCGAGCGAGGTCGCGCTCCGCCGGGGCTTCGGGCGTGGGGTTCTCAGTCACGCGTCCGAGCGTACTGGCACACCCCCCGAGACTCCTAAAGCAGCAGCCGAATCGGAGTAAAGGGCGGGCCATCACCGAGTCGCGGTGGATGCCCACTCCCGGTCAGTGAGCAGCTTGGCGACGACGAGGCCGACCATGATCGCGAGGACCACGAGCGTCACCTCGAGCACCCCGGCCGTGGCTGCGGTGTACTGACCGGCGTTGAGGCTCACGAGCGCCTCGTGCGCGGCGACGCCGGGGATCATGACCAGCACGGCGGGCACGGACAGCGTGATCACGGGGAAACGTCCGCGACCGGCCGCGCCGGCCGCGAGGACCCCGACGACGAGGCAGGCGACCGCCGTCGCTGCCTGCACGGGCGCATCGCGGTCGACGGCGAGCAGACGGCCGGTGTTCGCTATCGCGCCGATGCCGGCTGCGATGGCCGCCATGCGCCACGGGCTGTTGAACATCAGCGCGAAGCCCAGCACGCCGATGCCGCTCGCCGCAGCCCAGACGACGACCTGCACGAGGCTTGACACGTCGGCATCGGGCCGGCTCGCGGTCGACAGCGGTTCGATGAGCGCGAACAGCCAGACGCTCACCCCAGCCGCCATGGTGATCATCGTCCCGAATGCGATGCGCTGGATGCCTGCCTGCAGATCCATCTTGGCCATGTCGAGCGCCCCGGTGATGAGCGCGAATCCCGGCAGCAGGTACAGCACCGATGAGATGTAGCCCGCCGCATGGGTCTCGACCTGGTCGACGCCGAGACCGATGCCAGCGATGGCGAGCACGTACAGGCCCGTCGACACGGCGGCCGCAGCCATGGTGGTGCCGAAGGCGTTGAAGTGCCGGTGCGCCAGGGCGCGCCGCGTCCACTGCCCGAGCGCGGCGGCGATGAAGACGGCTGCCACCTCCCAGGCATGGGCATGGTTGAGGACGGCGAAGGCGGCGCAGGCGAAGCCCGCGAACGCCGAGTTCGCGACGCCCGGGTAGAGCGGTCCCCTGCCCTCGATGGCGTCGAGCGCGCGGTTGACCTCCTCCGGCGTCGTGCGAGCGGGCAAGGTCCGACGCATGCGATCGAGTCCCGCCAACCGGTCCGCGTTGACCGCGAACGAGGTGTTCTCCGCCACCTCCGTACGGAAGATCCGCCCACGGTGCGATGTCGCCGCGATGTCGGTCATCGACACGTGGTTCGCGTGGTGATCAACCCCGAGCGCGGCGGCCACCGCTCGCATCGCCTGGCGCACGCGGTAGCTCGCAGTCCCGGCCGCGAGCATGAGCTGCCCCGTGCGGATGACGACGCGAGACTGCTCGATCAGCGAGACCGGCTCGAGGCTTTCCTCCATCTCGAATGCCGCGCGCACGCGCTCGTCGCCGTCCTGGGATTCGTCGTCGGGGTCGTCGATGTCGCTCACGCGCCCATCCTCACGCATGTCGGCGTCCACGCGTGCGGGCGCGCGCCGCGCGGACGCGTCACGCCTGCGCGGCGAGGCTCGCGAGGCGCGCCTCGATGACGGCCTGCCACTGTCGTGCGCGCCGCCTGGCCTCCATGACCACGCCTGCCGCCAGTCCCGTGCCGATCGCCGCCCCTGCGGCGATCGATCGCCGGCCCAGCAGCCCGGACGCGACCGTCGTGGCGACGCCCATGATCACCGAGCCACCGATCGCGAAGTACGAGCGCGCGTAGGCGGACATCTCCGCCAGGGCCGCAGCGTCCTCGCACCTGAGAATCTGATCGACATCGTCCGGGGTGATCGGACGCGGCCCGAGGGCGCTCGCCCCCATGTTCGGCAGTCCGGCGTCGCGTGAGGGATAGCTGGGTCCCCCCCACACCTGCGCCGCTCGTGTCGAGCCCATCGTCGCCTCCTCGATTCCGTCCCCGTCGTGGGCGCTGTCGTTCGCGGAACGCTCACGCTCCCCGCAGGCATTCCGGACCCGTCATGCCCCGACGGCTCGCGCGAAGACCACGATGTTGTCGTCGAAGTGCCCAGTCGAGGAGTCGAACTCGCCTCCGCAGGTGATCAGCCGCAGCTCCGGCCCCTCGGTGTTCGCGTACACGTCGACCGTCGGGAACTCGTCCTTCGGATGCTGCTCCATGCGGGTGACCTCGTACGTGACAATCGCGCCATCGTCCTGCTCGACCGTGATGCTGTCACCCTCCGCGAGCTCGGTGAGACGGTAGAACACCGATGGGTCACCGTTCCAGCTGACATGCCCGGCGATGACGGCTGGGCCCACCGCGCCCGGTCGGGGACCACCCTTGAACCAGCCCGCGAGGTCGGTGTCGACCGGGGTCGCCAGGGAGCCGTCGTCGAGCAGACCCAGCTGCTCGAGCTCGGTGTCCACGCCGATCGCAGGGACCTCCAGCCGCACCGGCAGGGCCTGCGGGCCGGGCTCGACGTCGATCTGGCTGGTCAGCGGGTCCGCCGTCGGCGACTCGTCGGCCGCCACGGTGGGCGTGCCGTCGTCCTCGGCTCCAGGCGGGGTAGTGGACGCTGCGCTCGCCAGCGGAGCGGGCGTCGCGACGCGCACCCCCTCGACGGCCAGGACGGCGAGCACCGCCGCAAGCGCGACAAGCGCGAGCCCCGCGATCATTCGTCGGTTCATCGTGATCGTGTCCTTCCTGAGGTCCCGGCCCCCTGCATGAGGCCGCCCGGGCCCGCGACCAGTCGCGAGCCCGGGCGGGTGTGATGCGGGACGTGCCTACTGCTCGACGCGGCGGCGGCTGGCGACGGCGAGGCCGATGCCAGCGGCGGCGGTCACGGCAGCAGCCGAGCCGAGGACGACGGCACCAGTGGTGTCGGACGTCGCATCGCCTGTCTGCACGCCGCCGATGGGCGCGACGGACTGCGAGGCGCCGAACGCGCCACAGGTGGCGGGGATGGTGGCCTCGAGCGGCAGGGACTCGTCGAGCGACGAGACCGCGTCACCGTCGTAGGTGCCCGAGTCATCGAGGTCGATGCCGTGCTGGACGAGGTGCAGGTTGGACAGCGAATCCGCCGTCTCCTGTGACACCTCAAAGGTGCGGCTGTACTCGAGGTTGCCCTCATCGTCCGCGACCGGGAAGCGGTCGACGGCAAGGGCGGAGTCTCCCGACGTGTCGCCCTCGGTGGTGAGCGACACCATGACGCCTCCGTACATGACCGCGGCCTCCATCGTGCTCAGCAGCCCGTCGCCGTCCTCGTCGAGCTCCTCGACGTCACCCGGGGTCGGGCACGTGAAGTTCGCGTCGGCAGCGCCGTGGAGGTGCTGCGCATGCGGGGCGCCCGGCGCGAAGCCGGTGCCGGAGATCTCGACGCGCACCGTGGTGCCGTCGACGGTCACCATCGCTGTGGACTCGGCGCCCGAGCCGTTCAGCTCGTCGAGCGTCGCGTTGTAGCCCTCAGCCGCGGCGGCGCCTCCCGCTCCCAGGCCGACGATGGTCGCCGCACCGGCCGCGGCGAGAGTGGATCGCAGAATCTTCATGATGCTTCCTTCCGTCGAGGGGCGACAACCTGCCGTCCCTTCCCGGAAAGCCCGCGTGAACGCCCCTTTCGACGCATCTGCAAGGTCTCTCCACCCGCCGGTTCGGCCGGAGGATGCGGGTGGATTGGTCGACCGCCGCTCCTGCGCCGCTCGGCGCGCTCAGACGTGAGCCGAGGAGCCTCAGGCCTGGAAGCCCACGTACTGTCGCCACTCATAGGAGCGCCGCAGGCGTTCCTTGTGGACGGCGGCCGACCATCGATCGAACGCCAGCGCGAGGATGGCGCCCACGATGAACCCGACCGCCGGCGCACCCCAGCCCTCGTCGGCAGCGCCGGCGACGGCCCCGAGAGCGGCCACCGAGAAGCCGACGAGCGCCCCGATCAGCACAGCGAGGGTCGCGAGCGGACGCCCGGTGCGCTCGAGCACCCACAGGTGCCGGCGCAGCTCCTCGATGCGCCCCGACTCCTCGAGCTCGGCCTCGAGCACGGTGCACCGCCGAGCGAGGCCCACGATGGAGCCGTCGACGATCACGCGATCGTCACGCGTGCGTGCACGGCGGCGGTCATGGAAGCCGTGCGGATGGACGCCGCAGGTGAGCCCCTGCGTGGCGCTCACGCGTCGATCCTGCTCATGTCGAGCTTCTCCGCGCCGGCGACGATGAAGTCGCGGCGAGGGGCGACCTCGTTGCCCATCAGCAGCTCGAACACCCGCTCGGCCGCCTCCGCGTGCTCAGCGGTGATGCGGCGCAGGGTGCGGTGCTCGGGGTCCATGGTGGTCTCCGCGAGCTGGTCAGCGTCCATCTCGCCCAGGCCCTTGTAGCGCTGGATGTCCTCGTTGTACTTCCGGCCCGAGCGCTTGAGCTCGCGGAGCGTGTCCGTGAGCTCCTTCTCGGAGTACGTGTAGATGTACTCCTTCTCGCGGCGCGGCGAGCCCTTGACCTCCACCCTGTGCAGCGGCGGCACCGCGGCGTAGACCCGACCCGCGTCCACCATGGGCCGCATGTAGCGGAAGAACAGCGTCAGCAGCAGCGTGCGGATGTGGGCGCCATCGACGTCGGCGTCCGTCATCAGGATGATCTTCCCGTAGCGCGCCTGCTCAAGGTCGAACGTGCGTCCCGAGCCCGCCCCGATGACCTGGATGATCGACGCGCACTCGGCATTGTGGAGCATGTCCGTCACGGACGCCTTCTGGACGTTGAGGATCTTGCCGCGGATGGGCAGCAGCGCCTGGAAGTCGGAACGGCGCGCGAGCTTCGCGGTGCCGAGAGCCGAGTCCCCTTCGACGATGAACAGCTCCGACTGCTCGATGTCGGTGGAGCGACAGTCGGCGAGCTTCGCAGGCAGGGAGGAGGTCTCGAGCGCGTTCTTGCGCCGCGAGATCTCCTTCTGCTTGCGCGCGGCCACCCGTGCGCGCATCTCGGCGACGATCTTCTCCATCACAGTGGTCGCCTGGGTCTTCGCATCCCGCTTGGGCGAGCTCAGGATCGCGCCGAGCTCAGTCTCGACGACCTTCGCGACGATCGACCGCACCGGCGTGGTGCCCAGCACCTCCTTGGTCTGGCCCTCGAACTGGGGCTCAGGGATCCGCACGGTCACGACGGCCGTGAGGCCGGCCATGATGTCGTCCTTCTCGATGCGCTCCGCGCCGTCCTTGCCGGTGAGCTTCAGGCGCCGCGCGTTGGTCTCGATCACCTTGCGGACGACCTTGGTCAGGCCAGCGTCGAAGCCCGCCTGGTGGGTGCCGCCCTTGGGAGTCGAGATGATGTTCACGAACGAGCGCACGTTCGTGTCGTATCCGTTGCCCCATCGCAGTGCGACGTCGACCACGCATTCGCGCTCGACCTCCTCCGACACGAGGGTGCCGTCGTTCTTCAGGACCGGCACCGTCTCGCGGTACGTGCCCGTGCCCTTCAGCTCCCAGGTGTCGGTGATGGGCGCGTCGACGCCGATGAAGTCGACGAAGTCGCGCGGGCCGCCGTCGAATCGGAACGACTCCTCCGAGGGCTCGAGGGGGTTGCGCTCATCGCGCACGGTGAGCGTGAGCCCCGGGACCAGGAAGGCAGTCTGGCGTGCACGGGTCAGCAGGTCCTCGAACGTGAAGCGCGCAGACGTGTTGAAGATCTGCCGGTCCGCCCAGTACCGAATGCGGGTGCCCGTGCGCGCCTTCGCCACCTTGCCGACCACGTCCAACGAGGACCCGGTCACGAAGGGCGTGAACTCCGAGTCCAGGCTCGGACCGGAGGCTGGATCGCCCCAGCGACCGGGCTCCCCCCTCCTGAAGGCCATGTGATGCGTCTGGCCCCCTCGGTCGACGTGCACGTCGAGCCGCTCGCTCAGCGCGTTCACCACGGACGCGCCCACGCCGTGCAGGCCGCCGGAGGCCGCGTAGGAGCCGCCGCCGAACTTGCCGCCCGCATGCAGCTTGGTCATCACGACCTCGACGCCCGTGAGTCCCGTCTTGGGCTCGACGTCGACAGGGATGCCGCGGCCATGGTCGCGCACCTCGACCGAATCGTCGGGATGCAGGATGATCTCGATCGTGTCGCCGTGGCCTCCCAGCGCCTCGTCCACCGAGTTGTCGATGACCTCCCACAGGCAGTGCATGAGGCCACGAGAGTCCGTGGTGCCGATGTACATGCCGGGTCGCTTGCGCACGGCTTCTAGCCCCTCAAGGACGGACAGGTGTCGTGCGGAGTAATCGGATGCAGCCACGGCGACAAGGATAGGCGCGGCGGCGGACGCGGCCGAGCATCCCGCGCCGCGCGAACGCGGCACGGTGGAACAGCGCTGCCACGCACGGTGTTGGCAACGGCGAGACCGCAACCGTGCCAGGGAG
Organism: Demequina sp. NBRC 110053; assembly: GCF_002090095.1. Lineage (GTDB taxonomy): Bacteria > Actinomycetota > Actinomycetes > Actinomycetales > Demequinaceae > Demequina. The sequence goes on from NZ_BBRJ01000002.1 coordinate 100,131, forward strand.
GCCACCGATGTCCACCACCACGACCGCTGACGCCACGACTGCCGACCGCACTCGACAGGTGGTCGTCCTGCTCGGCGCGATCCTCGCCATCGCCGGGGCTGCGTGGGGCTCGGGCGCCTTCGGCGGCACACCCATCGCGGAGGCAGCCGACGGCGCGCTCGCCGCCGACGCGACCCTTCTCGCTCCGGCGTCGGGAGCCTTCGGCATCTGGTCGGTGATCTACCTCGGGCTCGCGGCGTTCGCAGTGGTCCAGGCCCTCCCCTCGCGCGCTGCCGATCCGCGCATGCGCGCCGTCGCCTGGCCGCTGCTCGTCTCCATGGTGCTCAACGCCGTGTGGATCGCCACCGTCCAAGCCGAGCTGCTCTGGCTGTCGGTGATCGTGATCGCCGTGCTCGTGGCGACCTTGGCGAGGGTCGTCGTGACCCTGATCGCGCATCGGCCCTCCCGCGTCGCCGACGCGATCGTGACCGACATCACGACGGGGCTCTACCTGGGATGGGCATCCGTGGCGACGGCCGCGAACGTCACGGCGTGGGGCGCCGATGCGCTCGGCGCCTCGCCCGACGACGGCACCTGGGTCGCGGCGGCGGTGCTGGTCGTCGTGGCGGTCATCGCGGCGGCCTTCGCGCGGGCCGCGCGTACGGCGCCGTGGGTCGCGATCCCCGCCGGCCTCGCGATGGCGTGGGGCCTCGGCTGGATCGCGTACGGGCGCGCGGAAGGCGATCCCCATGACCTCGTGGTGATGTGGGCGGCTGGCATCGCGGCCTGCGTCGCGTTCGCCGCGCCGTTCCTCATGCGGGACCTGACACGTCCGCGATCCGGTGACTCGCGCGACTGACTAGAGGCCCTCTCCCTCCGGCCAGGGGACGTCGTCGCGCCCCCGGACGGTCATCATCGCGATGTTGTCGCCCTTGACCCAGAACCCCAGCTCCTCGTAGAGGTGGCGGCCCATGGGTGTCGCGTGCAGCTCGACCACTTCGATCCCACGCTCGTCGGTCTCGTGGAGGAGCGCGTCCATCACCAGTCGCGCATAGCCCTTGCGCTGGTGCTGCGGCGCTGTCGACACCCACTGGATGTATCCCATGTGATGCGCCTGAGCGCCGGGCTTGGGCAGGCGCGGAGCGATGTTGACCAGGCCGCAGCACGCGAGCCCTCCCTCGGGCGCGTCGATGACCATCCCGATGAGATCCTTGCCCAGCCGGTCGCGCACGGTCTGCGTCGCATCGACTGCCCACGTGGGCGTGGGCTTCGCGCCGACCGCCTTGTACATGAGGGCGCCCAGGTGCACGATCTCCGCCGCGTCCGTCGACGTGGCGACCCTGACCGAGGTCATATCAGCGCCAGATCACCGCGACAGCAATATTGACGATGGTGAGCAGGCCCGCGAGCAGCCAGAAGAGCTGCGGCCGCTCTCGCTTCGCTCCCACCTCGGCGACGCCAACGACAGCGATCGCGACGACGAGCTTCACCGCGATCTTCACGTGGTCGGGCTCGTAGTCGTCCGAAGCGAAGGCAAGTCCCGCCAAGGCAAGTCCCGTGACGATCTGTGCACGCGCTCCCCACACCATCGCCGTGGTGATCCGCCTGGCTTCCGATCGCAGCTGGTCGAGCCACGGCCCGAGAATCGCTGCAAGTCCGACGAAGTGCAGGATCAACAGGGTGTATCGCAGGGCATCCACGCGTGGTCTCCTTGGAGGCTCGAGTGCTCCGATGCTACCGCGAGCCCAGCCAGGGGCCTGTGCATGACGCCCCTGTAGCGTGACGGCGTGAGCGAAACGCCGACCCGCCGCCGACTCCCCGCGCTGGGCGCTCTCTACGTGCTGACCGGCGCCTTCCTGTTCGGCCTCAACGGGTCGATGTCGAAGGTCGTCATGGAGGCCGGCATCACGCCGGAGCAGCTCACCCTGTTCAGAGTGCTGGGCACCGCTGTCATCTCCGGCTTCGTGCTGCTGCTCACCGACCGGTCACAGCTCCGCATCTCGCGTCGTGAGCTGGCGTGGTTCGCTGCGCTCGGCGTTGGCGGCCTTGCCCTGGTGCAGTGGCTGTACTCGGTCGCGATCTCGCTGCTGCCGGTCGGCATCGCGCTGCTGTTCGAGTACACGGCGGTGATCCTCATCGCGCTCACCGCGAAGTTCGTGCTCAAGGAGAACGTCCACCCGCGGCTGTGGTGGGCGATCGGCGCGGTGCTCGCTGGCCTGGCCGTGGTGGCGCAGGTGTGGGACTCGGAGCTCTCCGCGCTGGGAGTGCTCGCGGCGCTGGCCGCCGCGGTCGCGTATGCGTTCTACTTCCTCGGCGGCGAGCGGTCCGTGCGCGGCCGGCCACCGATGGCGGTCGCCTTCTGGGCATCCGCCTTCGCGAGCATGTTCTGGCTGGTGCTGTCGCGGTGGTGGACCATCCCAGCTGGCACCTTGGCCGAGGATGTCTCGTTCGGCGGCGCGCTCGACCACGTGCACGCGCCCATGTGGGTGCCGCTCGCGCTCATCGTCACCTTCGGCGGCTTCGCACCCTTCACGCTGATCTTCATGTCGCTGCGCCACATCTCCGCCACGGCGTCGGGGATCCTCGCATCGTCCGAGGTGCTGTTCGCGTTCGTCGTCGCGTGGATCTGGCTGGGCGAGACCCTCACCGCGGTCCAGCTCGCCGGATCCGCTGTGGTCCTGGCGGCGATCATCGTCGCTCAGACCGCGCGTGCACGCCCGGCGATCGCGGAGCCAGAGGCCTTCGCCGCCGGCGTCCCTCCCGAGGCGCCGTAGCAGCGCGGCTCCGGCACGCGTCGGGCTGGACAGCCGAGAGGCGCCGTCCCTGCACAGGGATGGCGCCTCTCGAACGGGCTCGGGGTCAGTCCAGATAGTCCCGCAGCACCTGCGACCGCGACGGGTGGCGGAGCTTGGACATGGTCTTGGACTCGATCTGCCTGATGCGCTCGCGAGTCACGCCGAACACGCGGCCGATCTCGTCGAGAGTCTTGGGCTGGCCGTCGGTGAGGCCGAAGCGCATGCCGACAACGCCGGCCTCGCGCTCGGACAGCGTGTCCATGACCTTGGTGAGCTCCTCCTGCAACAGGGTGAAGCCCACGGCGTCCGCCGGCACGACAGCCTCGGAGTCCTCGATCAGGTCGCCGAACTCGCTGTCGCCGTCCTCGCCCAACGGCGTGTGCAGCGAGATGGGCTCACGGCCGTACTTCTGGACCTCGACCACCTTCTCAGGGGTCATGTCGAGCTCGGCTGCGAGCTCCTCTGGCGTGGGCTCGCGACCGAGGTCCTGGAGCATCTGGCGCTGGACGCGGGCGAGCTTGTTGATGACCTCGACCATGTGCACCGGGATGCGGATGGTGCGGGCCTGGTCGGCCATGGCGCGGGTGATGGCCTGACGGATCCACCACGTCGCGTAGGTCGAGAACTTGTAGCCCTTGGTGTAGTCGAACTTCTCGACCGCGCGGATCAGGCCGAGGTTGCCCTCCTGGATGAGGTCGAGGAACAGCATGCCGCGGCCCGTGTAGCGCTTGGCGAGCGACACCACGAGGCGTAGGTTCGCCTCGAGGAGGTGGTTCTTCGCGTGACGCCCGTCGTTCGCGATCCAGTCGAGCTCGCGGCGCAGCTCTGGCTTGAGCTTCTCCCCGCTCGAGAGCTTCTCCTCCGCGAAGAGTCCGGCCTCGATGCGCTTGGCGAGGTCGACCTCCTGCTCGGCGTTGAGGAGCGCGACCTTGCCGATCTGCTTGAGGTAGTCCTTGACCGGGTCGGCGGTGGCGCCGGCGGTCATCACCTGCTGCACGGGGGCGTCGTCATCCGCCGCCGCGAGCACGAACCCCGACTTCTCGTCGTCCTCGTCCTCCTCGGCAGCCGCGGGGGCGTCCTTCTCCTCGTCCTCCTCGACCTGCTCGGCATCGACCGACTCGAGCTTCGCGGCAGCGCTCTTCTTCGCGGGACCCTTGCGCGCGGGGGTGCGGCGCTTGGGCGCGGCGGCGGTCTCCTCGACCTCGACCTCGTCGGTGGCGGCACTCGCCTTCGTCGCGGCGGTCTTCTTGGCGGGACTCTTGCGGGAAGAGCTGGACGCGGCTTTGGTAGTCGTGGCCTTCTCCTTACAGATCGACCGTCGAGGAGACGGCTGCGGGATGGGGGACTCGGTCGGGCATGCATGCGCGCACCCCACCGTCACGGATGGCGGATCGTTGCGCGTTCAGCGTCGCGCCGCAACGGCGCTCGGGGAGACTGGGGGGCATGCGATACCTCTCAGCTGACGTCGGGAGCATGGGAGGCTCCTTCCGCCTCGCGCAAATCCATTCAAGTATAACGAAGATCACCCACGGAGTGTTCCGGCGTGACAGCGCGAGCTGCGAGGCTCACCATCGCGCCCACGCCGGGCGCAGGTCAGCCTCGCACATCTGCGCGACCAGCTGCGCGAGCGAGTAGTCGGGGTCGCACGACAGCGCTCGCGAGGTCGCGGACAGCGCCCCATCGAGCGACCCGGCCCACCACAGCAGGACGGCCTCGAGCGCGTGCACGCCGGCACGATCGCGCCTGCGCGAGACCCGCGCCACCGAGCCGCACCACTCCAGCGCCTCCTGCACCTGAGCGCGCCGCGGTGGCGGGTGGCTCGCGTCATGAAGTGCGCCGTCGAGCACTCGCGCGACCTCCTCGCTCGCGCGCCCAGCGAGAGTGTCCTCGATCTCGCGCTGGCCACCTCGAAGCCACGCGACCATCAGGGCATCTCGAACGCGCACGTCTCGCAGCGACACCGCTGCTCGGCCGAGATCCAGCACCGTCGCGTCGGGGCGGGCCGACTCACGCACCTTGACCAGGGCGGCGGCGCGCCAGCCCGGCGTGTCCGCCTCCCGACGGCGCCACCAGCGATCGCCGGCGCCGCTCGCGCGACGGCGCTCGGCAGCGGCCTCCTCGAGGCCAGCGGGGCTGCCGGAGAGCTCGAGGCGCTCCCCTGGCGCGCCGTTGGCCCTGCGGGAATGCGCGGACGTCGGCGGCAGCGCACGCCCCCGAGCCGGACAGCACGCCTCGTCCCCGCACCCAGGGGACCAGTACCTCTCGCCATCGCACACCCACAGATCCACGTCGATGCTGCAGGCGGTCAGCGCCTGCGCGAGCTGCGTAGCCGCCTCGCACCCCGCGCCGCCGGAGGGCTTCGACGTGAAGCTCACCAGGATCGCGCGAGCGACGCGACTCCTGCTCGCCTCGGTCGCCACGGCCCGCGCCACCTCGCCGTCGAGGTCGCGCAGCACCAGGTCAGTCCTGTCGATGCGCGCGAGCACCTCGATGGCGCCCGTCTTCGCCACCCCCGCGAGGATCACCTCCTCGTGGGGGACGTACCCGAGCATGCGAGGAATCGCGGCGATGAGCTCGCCGGGGCCGTGGATCAGTCGAGTCTGCATGGTCTCCACGCTGGTGGCGACCATGACCCTGCCGCTCGGCCACGCCGCGGTTCTGTTGAGGGCGCCGCCCACGTTCGCGCCTGGGGACGGCGCTCCCCGGGGGGATCCTCTGACGATGCGAGGTGGCGCGCACGGCATCGACACGCCGCTGCAGCGCCGCGCGCTCTGCATGCTCTGCCCGGGCGGCTCATCCCAGCACGAGCACGTGCGGCCGGACCAGTCGCCGACTCGCGCGCACATAGGGTGGACGACGTGACCCACGACTTCACCGCCTGGCGCAGGAGCATCGACGCCAGCATCGAGGCCACCCTCGCGCTCAGTGTCGCGGCGACCGCACCTGCCGGGCCGGGGGTGCGCGAGATCACCGATCCGCTGCTGGCCACCGCGGCAGGTGGCAAGCGCGTGCGCGCCCTCCTGCTTCTGGCCTCCCACCTGGCGTACGGAGGCAGCGACGACGAGGCGGCTCTCGCCGTCGCGACGTCGCTCGAGCTCTTCCAGACGGCGGCTCTGGTCCACGACGACGTGCTCGACAGGTCCGAGTCGCGTCGAGGGCGGCCCGCGGCACACCGCGTGATCGCGCACGTGCACGCGCGCGGGGCGTGGCACGGTGACGCCGCCGCCTTCGGCGAGGCTGGTGCGATCCTGGCAGGCGACCTCGCTCTGATGGCGTGCCAACGCGCGCTCGGCTCGGCCGTCGCACGCCTCGACAGCACGCGCGCAGCAGCGGTGCAGGGCCTCTTCTGCGACATGGCCGACCTTGTCACCGCCGGCCAGTATGCGGACATGCGGGCGGCCGCCCAGCCATTGGACGCGTTCGCGGGGCAGGCCGAGGAGATCGCGGCCGTCATGCGTTCGAAGACCGCCTCCTACACCGGAGAGTTCCCGCTGGCGCTGGGCGCGGCCATCGCGGGCGCCCCCGGTGCCTCCGTCGAGGAGAGCCGACGCGCCGGGAGGGACCTCGGCATCGCCTTCCAGCTCCGCGACGACCTCCTCGGGCTCATGGGCTCTCCTGACGTCACCGGCAAGCCGGCTGGAGACGACGTGCGCGAGGGCAAGCGCACGGCAGTCCTGTGGCGGGCGTGGACGCAGGCCGATCGCGGCGGACGCGAGGCGATCGGTTCCGTGCTCGGCAATCGCGACGCGACCGAGGCGCAGGTCGCTGAGGTCATCCGCGCGGTGCGGGCCACCGATGCCGAGAGCTGGTGCGAGGCGCAGATCGCGCAGCATGCGGACCGCGCCCGCGAGACGCTGGCTGCAGCCGGGATGAGCGGGGACGGTCTCTCCCGGGTTCTCGACCTCGTCGCGCGCGCGGTCTCCCGGACGAGCTGATCTCCGCGCTCAGAACAACGTCTGCGCCGCGCGCCTGACCGGCGCGCGCCGCCCCTCCCGCAACGCGACCAAGGGCTCGACGCCCAACTCGTCGTTGTGGCTGAGAAGCCACTCGGCGCTCTCCGCGTCCGTCAGCCCCGCGTCCGAGAGCATGGTGATGGTGCCGGGCAGCGTCGCGAGCACTCTGGCGCCTCCCTCCCGCTGCTCGATGAATCCCGCTGGCAGGTGCCAGGCATCGCTCGGCCCACGCCGCACGGCGATGACCTGGCGCAGTCGGATCATCTCCCGCACGTCGGACGCGGTGACGCCCAGCGCATCGGCGAAGTCGGGCACATTCAGCCACTCGTTCCACTCGCTCACGTCACCAGCCTACAAAGCGGCGACCCGCCGAGGGCCCGCCGCCGACGCGCGGCAGGGTGACGGGCGCCCTTGCGCGGCCCTCGCGGGCGGGGTTACAGTCACATGTGTCACACCTGTCACATGAGACACTTCTGTCTCAGCGAGGAGATCAGCATGGGACGTCGAACCGCTGCAGCGCGTGCGCTGCGCACCGCCGCGCTCGCCACCGCCGCCGCCCTGTCGGCGACCACGCTCGCCACGCTTCCCGCAGCGGCCGACGAGCGGCACCGCGTCCAGCCAGGTGACACGGTCAGTGCTCTGGCACACCGCTACGACTCCTCGGTTGCCGCGATCTCGCGGGCCAACAACCTCAACTCCCGAGCGGTCATCCTGATCGGGCAATCCCTCGTCATCCCGACAGGCGCGTCCGCAGCGGCGCCGACGTCCGCGCGCTCCGGCTCGCACACGGTGGTGCCAGGCGACACGATCTCGGGGCTCGCCGTCACGTACGGCACGACCGTCTCCGCCATCGTCTCCGCCAACCGGATCTCCAACGCATCGCTGATCCACATCGGCGACACGCTGTCGATCCCCGGCGCCGGGAGGTCGTCAGGCTCGACGGCGGCGCAGTCCGTCGACACGTCGGCCTCGGGCACCTACATCGTCGCCGCGGGCGACACGGTGTGGGATCTTGCCCGCCGTCACGGCGTCTCCGTGTCCTCGATCACCTCGGCGAACGACCTCGGCCGGAGCGCAGTCATTCGTGTGGGTCAACGGCTACGCATCCCTGGCGCCAGCGCCGCAGGCTCCGCCAAGGCGACCTCAGGCGCGAAGCTCGCCACCGACGCCAACCTCGGCGACTTCGGCGGCGCCACGCAGTCGTACACGGTGACGGCGGGCGACACTCTCGCCGCCATCGCGAACCGATTCGGCGTATCGACCACCGCCATCGTGTCCGCGAACGGGATCAAGAACCCATCGCTCATCCGCGTGGGCCAGACGCTCACCGTCCCGGGCGGCGTCCCGAGCGGGCTCGTCGGGGACACGTTCGCGGGTCGCACCTACGCCGCCGGCGTCGTGGGTGCAGCCAACCAGAACAAGGCGACCCTCAACGCAACGGACGTCCCCTCTCGCGATCAGATGCAGGCCATGATCGTCGCGACCGCCAAGGACTATGGCGTCGACCCCGCGCTCGCGCAGGCGGTCGCGTACCAGGAGTCCGGCTTCAACATGCGAGCAGTCTCCCCCGCCAACGCCGTCGGCGCGATGCAGGTGATCCCCTCCACGGGCGCGTGGGTCTCGGACCTCGTGGGACGCGACCTCAACCTGCTCGACCCCCGGGACAATGTGACCGCAGGAGTCGCGCTGCTCCGGCACCTGCAGCGCGATGGCCGCGCCCTGGAGACCGCGATCGCGGGCTATTACCAGGGTGAAGCCGGCGTCAGGAAGTACGGGATGCACGCTGACACCCGCCAGTACGTCGCGTCGGTCCTGGCGCTGATGAGCCGCTTCGACTGACCGTGACTGGCCCGGCGCGCGTCGCCTGATTCGCATCGCGGGGCGCATAGAATGCTCACTGTGTCCGACACGATGACCGACCCGCTGATCGGCCGTCTCATCGACGGCCGCTACGAGGTGCGCGAGCGCATCGCGGCGGGCGGCATGGCGACCGTCTACGTCGCGCACGATCAGCGACTCGAGCGCGACATCGCGCTCAAGGTGATGCATCCACACCTGGCAGCCGACGCCTCGACGGCCGACTTCGTCGCCCGCTTCCAGCGCGAGGCGAAGGCCGCCGCGCGGCTCACCCACCCCGGCATGGTGCGGGTGTACGACCAGGGTGTCGACGGGTCGGTGTCCTATCTGACCATGGAGTACGTCGAGGGCGAGAACCTGCGCCAGCGGCTCGCGCAGGAGCACACCATGGCGGTGGGCGAGGCGCTCACGATCGCTGAGTCGGTGCTCGATGCTCTCGCGGCCGCTCACCGCAAGGGCCTGGTCCACCGCGACGTCAAGCCTGAGAACGTGCTCCTGGACGACACGGAGCAGCCCAAGCTCGCCGACTTCGGCCTGGCGCGTGCCGTCACCGAGGTCACGAGCACCTCGACCGGGATGCTGCTGGGCACGGTCGCGTACCTCGCACCCGAGCTCGTCGCCGATGGTGACGCAGACGCCCGCGCAGACGTGTACTCCTGCGGCATCCTGCTGTACGAGATGGTGACCGGGCGTCAGCCCTTCACGGCCGAGACCGCACTGGGCGTGGCGTCTCGCCACGTACACGAGGACGTCCCGCCTCCCTCGGCGATGGTGCCGTGGCTGCCGGCAGAGCTCGACGACCTGGTGGCCTCGCTCACCGCTCGCGACCCGGCACTTCGGCCAGCCGACGCGAGCGTCGCTCTCGCGGCGATCCGTCAGACCCGCGCGCTCATCGACGACCCGACGCTGGACCGCAGGGCGGATCCTCCCAGCGGTGCGGTGCCCGTCGCAGAGGACGCCGGCGCCACGACAGTGCTGTCAGAGGCGCCGTCAGGATCGACCGTCGCGCTCCCCATCGGCCTGGGTGGAGACGCGCGTGCCGTGGACGTTCTCGACGCAGAGATCCTGGACGACGATCCGGAGGCGATCGAGCCCGAGACGCCGAACCATCGCGCCGGCTGGTGGTTGGGCGCGACCCTCGCGACGCTGCTCGTCCTGGGAGGCCTGGGCTTCTGGTGGTACCACTCGGTGGGCCCAGGCGCCTTCACCACCGTGCCCGACGTGCAGACCGAGCCAGAGGCGGCCGCTGCGGAGACGCTCACGGCACTCGGCTTCGAGGTCGAACGGAGCTACGAGAACCACGACGACATCGCCGAGGGCCTCGTGATCGGCACTGAGCCCGCTGCTCAGTCGCGGGCGCCAGATGGCGCCGTCATCGAGCTCATCGTCTCCGAGGGAGCCCGCGAGGAGACCATCCCCGACGTCGTCGGGCTCTCCGAGGAGGATGCCCGCGAGGCGCTGGGGAGCGTGGGTGAGACGGGCTTCCCCGTCGGGGACGCGATCCTCGAGTACTCGGACACCGTGCCCCAGGGCGAGGTGATGTCGGTCTCCCCTGCGGAGGGAGAGCTCGTGCGCCACGACACCGAGGTCACGCTCGAGGTCTCCAACGGCCCTGAGCCCATCGAGATCCCCGATCTCATCGGCATGACCGAGGAGGCCGCCATGGCCGCCCTCACCGAGTTCGCGATCACGCCAGAGGTCGAGTACGGCCGCACGGACGAGGTCGACGAGGGCGAGGTCTATGCCCAGACTCCCGAGGGCGGCTCCGAGGGGCTGCGCACGCAGGACATGACCATCACCGTGTCCGAGGGACTGCCGCTCGTGGACGTGCCGGACGTCCGTGGCCGTAGCTTCGAGAACGCCCGCGCCGAGCTCGAGGCGCTCGGCTTGACGGTCTCCGGGGACGACAACCCCTGGAACTTCTCGACAGTGGTCTTCAACATGGAGCCCGCACCCAACACTGAGGTCGAGCCGGGCAGCAACGTCTACCTCGAGTACTGACCCGGTTCTCGATAGACCGTGGGGAGGGCCGATGCGCGGGTCTCCCGCGCATCGGCCCTCCCCGGCGTCGTGTGGCTCAGCCCTGGCTGAGGAGCTCGGACACCTTGAAGGCCATCTCGAGCGACTGCTGGTGGTTCAGGCGCGGGTCGACCTTGGTCTCGTAGCGCCGCGCGAGGCCTTCGTCGTCGATCTCCTCGGTGCCGCCCAGGCACTCCGTGACGTCGTCGCCCGTGAGCTCGACGAGAAGGCCGCCGGGAACGGTTCCCGCCGCCGCGTGGACCTCGAAGAAGCCTGCGACCTCATCGAGGATGGTCTCGAAGCGTCGGGTCTTGTACCCCGACTCCGACGTGAAGGTGTTCCCGTGCATCGGGTCCGACAGCCACGTCACGACCACCCCTTCGTCCCGCACGGCCTCCACCAGCGGCGGAAGGTTGTCGCGGACCTTGTCGGCGCCCTGGCGCACCACGAAGGTGAGGCGGCCGGGGATGTTGTCGGGATTGAGGCGCGCCGCGAGGGCGAGCGCCTCCGACGGCTGGGCCGTGGGGCCGAGCTTCACGCCGATGGGGTTGTGGATCCTCGACATGTACTCGACATGTGCACCGTCGAGCTGACGTGTGCGCTCGCCGATCCATACGAAGTGCGCGCTCGTGTCGTAGGCCAGCCCCGACCGCGAGTCGATGCGCGTGAGCGCCCGCTCGTAGTCGAGCAGCAGCGCCTCGTGGCTCGAGAACAGGTCGACGGTCTTGAGGGCGTCGAAGTCGCCGCCGGCCGCCGCCATGAAGCGGACGGCGCGATCGATCTGGGCGGCCATCTGCTCGTACTTCGCGTACGCCGGGTTCGCGGCGAAGCCCTTGTTCCACGAGTGCACGCTGCGCAGATCGGCGAAGCCACCGTGCGTGAACGCGCGGATCAGGTTCAGCGTCGAGGCGGACACGTGGTACGCCTCGAGCATGCGCTCGGGATCCGGGATGCGCGCCTCAGGCGTGAACGCCGAGCCGTTGATGATGTCGCCGCGGTACGCGGGAAGCGTCACGCCATCACGAGTCTCGGTGTCGGACGACCGCGGCTTCGCGTACTGCCCCGCCATGCGGCCGATCTTCACCACCGGCGTGGACGCGCCGTACGTGAGGATAACGGACATCTGCAGGATGGTCTTGATCTTGTTGCGGATGCGGTCGGCGGTCGCCTCTTCGAAGGTCTCCGCGCAGTCTCCGCCCTGGAGCACGAAGGCCTCCCCACGTCCAGCGGCCGCAAGGTGCTCGCGGAGCACGTCCGCCTCGCCGGCGAACACCAGCGGCGGCACCTTGGCGAGACGGTCCGTGACCGACGCGAGCGCCTCCGCATCCGGCCATGCGGGCTGCTGGAGCGCCGTGCGGGCACGGTAGGAATCGACTCCAGCGGACTGGAGCGTCGTCTCAGTCATCGCTCACCCCTGGCCGATCTCGCTAAGGGTGCGGGTGTACCACGGCGTGGTGACGTCGAACGGCTTGTGGCCCGCGATGCGCGGGAACTCGATCGACTTGAGGCGACCGCCGTCCTCCTCGTCGTGCCCGATCACGCCGGCCTCGCCCTTGAAGGCGCACTCGACGGCGTAGTCGGTCATCGACTTGATGAGGCGCAGGTCCTGGGCGTTCGCCTTGGCGGAGCGCGAGAAGTAGCCCGACTTCTGGACCATCACCTTCTCGGCGCCGATGCGCTCCGCGAACTGCTTCGCGAACCACTGACCGGGGTTGATGTCGTCGAGCCGCACATGTCCGAACGGGTCGCGAGCGACCTCGCCGCCCGAGGCCTCGATCTCCTGGACGATCTCCGGCACTCCGGCGCCCTCCGACAGGAAGATGTTGACGTTGCCCACCTCGTCCATCACCGCCTTGAGGCGCGTGGCCTCGGCGTCGAGGTCGATCGACTGCTCGGGCACGTAGAGGCCGTGGATGTCCCAGCGCTCCTTCGACAGGCCGATCTCGGGCAGCCACTCCTGGGTGTCGAGCCACTGGCGGTACTTGAGGGCCGATGCGGCGGTGAGCCAACCGCAGGCGCGTCCCATCACCTCGTGGACGATCAGCATGCGGGGGCCGGACCGGTGCTCGCCGATGACGTTCTGCGCGAACACGCTCGCCTGCTCGGCGGCGCTCCACGCGCCCAGGCTCTGCTTGATCGGCACCACGTCGTTGTCGATGGTCTTGGGCAGGCCCACGACCGTGAGGTCGTAGTCGTTGTCCTTGAGGAACGCGGCGAGGTCCGCGGCGGTGGTGTTCGTGTCGTCGCCGCCGATGGTGTGGAGGACGTCGACACCGTCAGCCTTCAGCTGGTTCGCGGCGACCTCGAGTGGGTTCTGGCCCTCCTGAACGAGACCGCGCTTGACGCAGTCGGCGGTGTTCGTCAGCTTGACGCGGGAGTTGCCGATGGGCGATCCACCGAACTCGTGCAGAAGGCCGGCCTTCTCACGCACCTCGTCCGTCACCGTCACATACTTGCCCTGCAGCAGTCCCCAGTAGCCGTGCTGGTACGCGATGATCTCCACCTCAGGCGCGATCTCGGTGTAGCGGCCGATGAGACCGCCCACGGCGGAGGACAGGCACGGGGCGAAACCGCCTGCGGTGAGCAGGGCGACACGGCGGACCGACATGGTGAACCTTTCGTGGTGGAGGTATGACCCGCCCATCATAGGGCGGCGTCAGAGGTCATTCTGCGGGGCTCGGGCGGCTCGGACCGCCGCGCTCCAGCTCCCGCTTGTACTGAGCCGAGTCGCGATCGACGTACTCCTGGCCCGACAGCTCCTGGATCGCGGACATGACGGAATCTGTCACCTCACGCAGCGCGTCGCGATCGTCCTGGCGACCCGCGTATGCGTCCAGCCTGACCGCAGGGCCGATGCGCACCCCGATGTCGGTGCGCTTGGGCACGGTCTTGCCGATGGGCTGCGCGACATCCGTGCCGATCATCGCGACCGGGATGATGGGCACCCCGGCCTCGATGGCCATCCGTGCGAGCCCTGTCTTCCCTCGGTACAGCCGTCCGTCAGGGCTGCGCGTGCCCTCGGGGTAGATGCCCAGGAGCTCACCGGACTGCAGGACCTGCAGCCCTGTGCGCAGCGCCGCCTCCGACGCACGGCCGCCGCCGCGGTGAACCGGGATCGTGCCCACGCCCTCCATGAAGGAGCGGGTGGCGTAGCCCTTGATGCCCTTGGCGGTGAAGTACTCGGACTTCCCCAGGAACACGACCTTGCGCTTGATCACCAGCGGGAGGAAGAAGGAGTCGGACACCGCCAGGTGGTTCGACGCGAGAATCGCACCGCCGGTGGCAGGCACGTTGTCCTCGCCCTCCACCCACGGGCGGTAGTAGCCCTTGAGCGGGGGGCCGATCAGCACGTGCTTGAACAACGTGTAGTAGGCGCTCATGCCGCTCTTCCCACCTCCCTCAGGCCTGACTCAGCGACGCCTCGCGCGCGAGGGCGGCGGCGCCGACGATCCCTGCATCGTTCCCCATCGCGGCGGCGACGATCGGCGCGACCGGCCGATGCCCCAGCGCGGGAAGGTTCTCCCGGTAGGCCTCGCGCGCTGGGCCCAGGAGGAGCTCCCCGGCGCCGATCACGCCGCCGCCCACGACGAACGACTCGGGGTCGAGCACCGCGGCAAGCGACGCCGAGCCCGCACCGATCCATTCGCCGAGCTCGGCGAGCAGCTCGATGCCGAGCTCATCGCCGTCCTCGGCGGCATCGGTCACATGGGGCCCGACGATCGCGGCAGGGTCTCCACCGGCACGAGCGATGAGCCCCGCGGCCCGCACCGGACGCTCTGCCGCGGCGCGACGCGCCTCGCGTACGAGAGCCGATCCAGAGGCGTACTGCTCCCAGCAGCCCCGGTGCCCGCAGCCGCACGGATGACCGCCGGGCTTGACGCGCACGTGCCCGAGCTCCGCGGCGAAGCCGTACGCCCCCCTCACCAGCTGACCCTCGGAGATGATGGCCGCGCCCAGCCCGGTGCCGATGGTGAGCATGACCATGTCGCGAACCTCGCGGCCGGCTCCGAAGCGGAACTCGCCCCACCCCGCGGCGTTGGCGTCGTTCTCGACGACGACCTCGACGTCGTCGCGGTCGATGAGCGCCTCGACCTTCGCAGCGAGGTCGTACTCCCGCCATGCGATGTTCGGGGCGAACAGCACGCGCCGACGGTCGGAGGACACGAACCCGGCCGCCGCGACGCCGATGTGGTGGAACTCGTGACGCTGGGCGAGCTCGGCCACGGCGTCGGCGATCGCCTCGTCGATGCTCGCCGCGTGCTCGGGCTGCGTCTTCCGTCTGACCTTCTCGACGATGGCGCCGTCCGCATCGACCACGCCGACGGCGATCTTGGTGCCGCCGATGTCGACGCCGATTGCATGCATGAAACGGTTCTCCCAGGGTCGTTGGTGGCTCACCCAAGAGAGTATCGTGAGCGTCACCGTCCTGACTGCCAACGGAGACACCATGGGAACGCCCGGCATCGACTATCCGCCCAGCATCATCGCGCTCGTCAGCGAGGCCTGGTCCACTCATGCGGACAGAGTCGTGATGCGGTACCCGGATGCCGACGACGAGTGGGTCGACGTGACGGGGGCGCAGGCGCAGCAGCATGTCAATGACGTTGCCAAGGGGCTGATCGCGCTCGGCGTCGCCGCCGGCGACCGGGTCGCCATCCTGTCCCGCACGCGCTACGAGTGGACGGTCCTCGACTTCGCCATCATGTCGGCGGGCGCGATTCCCGTGCCCATCTACGACACCTCATCCGAGTCGCAGATCGACTGGATCACCTCGGATGCCGAGGTCAAGCTCGTGGTCGCGGAGACCACGGCTCACGCCGCCAGGACTCGCGCGGCGGCCGCTGACGAGGAGAGCCCCATCGAGACGGTGCTCACCATCGACGACGGCGCGCTCGACGATCTGATCGCCCAGGGGCGCGAGGTCACCGACGATGCGCTCGCCGCGAGGATCGCGTCGCTGGGGCACGACTCGCTCGCGACCATCATGTACACCTCGGGCACGACGGGCCGTCCCAAGGGCGTGCGCCTGACGCACTTCTCCTATGTGCGCCACATCGCGGGCATCCAGGACACCATGGGCGCCGTCCTGTTCGAGGAGGGCGCGTCCACGGTGCTGTTCTTGACGCTCGCGCACTCCCTCGCACGACTCGTGGAGATCGCGCTGGTCGCCTCGGGCATGGTGATCGGCTTCTGCCCCGACCCCTCGAAGCTCGTGCCAGCCATGCAGTCCTTCCACCCGACGCTCGTCCTGGCCGTGCCCCGAGTCTTCGAGAAGGTCTACAACTCGGCGGAGCAGAAGGCCGCCGCGGGCGGCAAGGTGAGGATCTTCCGCTGGGCGGCGAAGCAGGCCATCGACTACTCCAAGGCGCTCGACGCCGGGGGGCCGTCGATCGCTCTCAAGGTCCGCCACGCCGTCGCCGACCGCCTCGTGCTCTCCAAGATCCGCGAGGTGCTAGGCGGCAAGGCGCATTGGGCGATCTCCGGCTCGGCACCGCTGGGAGATCGCCTCGGGCACTTCTACCGCGGACTGGGCCTCACGGTGCTCGAGGGCTACGGGCTGACCGAGACCAATGCCGCCTCCCACGTGAACGTCCCCGAGCTCGCCAAGATCGGCACCGTGGGGCCCCCGCTGCCGGGCATCGAGGTGTCCATCGCCGAGGACGGGGAGATCCTCATGCGCGGCGAGCAGCTGTTCGAGGGATACCACCGCAACCCCGATGCCACGGCCGAGTCCATCGCCGACGGCTGGTTCCACACGGGAGACATCGGCGCCGAGGACGAGGACGGCTACCTGACCATCACGGGCCGCAAGAAGGAGCTCATCGTCACCGCGGGCGGCAAGAACGTCGCGCCGGCGGAGCTCGAGGATGGGATCCGCTCCTACGTGCTCGTGAGCCAGTGCGTGGTCGTCGGCGATGCGCAGCCCTTCATCGCCGCGCTCGTCACCCTCGACGCCGAGGCGCTACCCGGGTGGCTCAAGGCCAAGGGCATGGAGCCCATGACCGTCGCTCAGGCTGCGCAGGACGAGCGCATACTCGCGAGTCTTCAGAAGGCCATCGATCGAGCGAACACTGCGGTGTCGAAGGCGGAGTCCGTCCGCACCTTCCGCATCCTCGAGGACGACCTCACGGTCGACAACGGCATGCTCACGCCGTCGTTGAAGGTCAAGCGGGGGCGAGTCCTCGAGCAGTACGCCGAGGTCATCGACGAGATCTACGCGGCGAAGCACTCGCACAGCTGACACCGGGCGCGCGGCGCGGCGACACCGGGCGCGCGGCGAGCTGAGCGCGCCGACGGCCCGGGCGTCCGATGTGGGCGCGAGGGAACGCCACGGCTCGGCCGCACCGGCCGGGCCGCACTCGCGGCTGTCAGCTGGCGCGGTCGCCGCGCACCAGGCGCAGCGGCGGAACCAGACCGCCGCGCACCAGGGCGTCGACGGCTGCTGCCTGGTCGTCGTCCATCTCGACGGGCTCCGGCTGGCGCACCGGGATCGTCAGGAAGGACACCACGCAGTCGCCGCACGCCTTGCCGCGGACCTCGCACGTATCGCAGTCGATGATCATGGGGATCACGCTAGGGACACCGACTGACATCGCCTCAGCTGCGTCGCTCCGCGGTCAGCGGTGTCACACCCGCGGCGTACTGTCGTGCTCATGACCGTGACCGCACAGGCGACCCTCGCCGACTTCGGCGAGCCGCTCTCGCAGACCACCTTCGTCGTGGTGGACCTCGAGACCACCGGCGGATCGCCCCGCGACTGCGCGATCACCGAGATCGGCGCCGTCAAGACCCGCGGCGGAGAGGTCGTGGGCGAGTACCAGACGCTCGTCGATCCCGGGCAGGCGATCCCGCCCATGATCGTGGCGCTCACGGGCATCACGCAGGCGATGGTCACGACCGCTCCCCGCATCGGCGAGGTGCTGCCGTCGTTCCTCGAGTTCCTGGGCGACGGCGTGCTGGTCGCGCACAACGCCAGGTTCGACGTCGGCTTCCTCAAGGCGGCGTGCGCTGCGGAGGGATACGACTGGCCACGGCCGGAGGTCGTCGACACGGTCACCCTGGCGCGGCGTGCCACGACCAAGGAGGAGGCGCCCAACAAGAAGCTGTCGACGCTTGCCAGGGTGTTCGGCACGGCCGTGACTCCCAACCACCGGGCTCTCGAGGACGCTCGAGCGACGTCAGAGGTGCTGCACGGCATGCTGGAGCGCCTGGCCGCGTTCGGCATCACCCACCGCGAGGATCTCGACGCCCTGCGCAACCCGGTGCCGGCCACCCTCCGTCGCAAGGCCACCATGGCCGACCGCCTGCCCGCCAAGCCCGGCGTGTACGTCTTTCGCGGCCCGCGCGGCGAGAGCCTCTACGTCGGCACCTCGCGTAACCTGCGATCGCGAGTGAAGTCGTACTTCACCCGCGGCGAGACGCGCCGCGGGATCCGCGAGATGCTCGAGCTCGCTGTCGACGTGGACGCGACGGTGTGCGCGAGCGAGCTCGAGGCGAACGTGCTCGAGATCCGCATGATCGACGCCCTGCGACCACGCTACAACCGCCGCTCGATGCGACCCGAGCGCGCTCGGTGGGTGCGCCTGACCGACGAGCGCTACCCCCGTCTCGCAGTCTCGAAGGCCGCCGCCGGGCGAGACGGCTGGCTGGGACCCATGCGCTCAGGCTCAGCAGCGCGCGAGGCGATCACGGCGCTCGAGGACGCGCTCGGCGTACGGACGTGCACGACCCGCCTCACGATCGAGCCTCGCGCGGGCGCGCGCGCGTGCATCCTGAAGGACACGGGCGCATGCGCGGCGCCGTGCGTTCGGGGCGCGAGCGCTGGGTACGAGACCGCTGCCGAGAGCGCGAGAGCGGCGCTGGCGGGCGAGGTGTCGTCGGTGGTCGAGGCGCTCGCGGGCGCCGTCGCGAACCACGCGGAGCGCCTCGACTACGAGCGAGCGAAGGAGGTGCGCGACTCGCTCAGCGCGGTGGTCGACGCGGCGGCCCGACAGGAGCGACTGCGGTCTCTCGCCGCGTGCAGGATCGTCGCGGTTCGCCGCATCGACGACCGTTGGGAGCTGATGGCGACGGCCGGGGGCGCGCTCACGGGGGCCTCACGAGTGGAGCACGGCGTGTGGGCGGCCGCCGATGCGCTGCGCTCCACGTGGGACGGGCTGGACCTCGGCGCGCCGGTGCTGATCGAGGAGCAGGAGCTGATCCTCAGGTGGCTCGAGCGCCCTGGAACTCGGTTGCTCCACGTCGACGGCGAGTGGGCGTCGCCCGTCGACGGCGCAGGTCGACACCTGCGCTGGGTCGAGGCCAAGCGCGCGGACCCGGCGGACGGCAGCACGCGCCGCTGACGCCGGATCGCCGCGACGGTGCTACGACCGCGACGCAGCCGCCCAGCGCTCCAGCACGCCAGCGGCGGAGCCGGAGTCGATGGCGGATTCGGCGATCGAGATACCGGCGGCGAACCGCTCCGCGATGGTCCCCGAACGCGTGCCGTCGAGCGTCGCGTCCGCGACGAGGCCGGCCGCGGCGTTGAGCACGACCGTGTCCCTGACAGGGCCGTGCGCCCCCGCGAGGACCTCTCGCGCGACCGCGGCGTTCTCCTGCGCCTCGCCTCCCCGCAGATCCTCGAGACGGATCGCCGGCATCCCGAGGTCGGCGACGGGATCGAGGCGCATCTCGAGCACCTCTCCCCCGCGGACCTCCCACAGCGTCGCAGGCGCCGTAGGCGCGAGCTCGTCGAGCCCATCGTCTCCGTGGAAGACCAGCGCCTCGCGCCCCTGCGAGGCGATGACGCCTGCGAGGACTGGGGAGACCCGCATGCTCGACGACCCGATGGCGGTCGAGGCTGGCTGCGCTGGGTTCGTGAGAGGCCCCAGGATGTTGAACGTGGTGGGGATGCCCAGCTCCTTGCGGATGGGCATCGCGAAGCGCATCGACGGGTGGAACACCTGGGCGAAGCAGAACGTGATGCCCACCTCGGTCGCGAGCTCGGCCACGTGCGCCGGCGGCAGCTCGAGGTTGACGCCCAAGGCGGCCAGCACATCGGCGCTGCCCGACTTCGACGTCGCCGCCCTGTTGCCGTGCTTGACCACCGTCAGCCCGGCGCCAGCGATCACGATCGACGCCATCGTCGAGATGTTCACGGTCTGCGCCCCGTCGCCCCCTGTGCCGACGATGTCGACGGACCGGCCGGGCACCTCGAAGCGCACCGCGTGCGCGAGCATGGCGGCCGCGAGGCCTGCCACCTCCGCAGGCGTCTCGCGCTTCACTCGCAGCGCGGCGAGGAAGCCAGCGACCTGAACGGGAGAGGCCGCGTCGGTGAGGACGTCGTCCATGACCGCGGCGGTCTCCTCCGCAGTCAGGTCCTCGTGCTCGACCAGGCGTGACAGCAGATGCTGCAGAGTGGCCACGGTGCCTCCTCGGGCGGGTGGTCGGACGAGATCAGGCGGTGTGCTCAGCAGGCGCGAAGAAGGAGTCGACCGTGTCACGCACGGCGAACGGATCGAGCGGGTGCGCGACGGCGGCGTCCGCCTCCGACCACGTCGCGAGCCACGCGTCACCTGGCCTGCCGACCAGCAGCATGATGGGCGGGCAGTCATAGATCTCGTGCTTGATCTGCCGGCAGATCCCCATGCCGCCGGATTTGGCGGCCTCGCCGTCGAGGATCAGCAGGTCGAACCGCCTGGTGTCCACCGCGCCGATGACAGCGTCGTGCGTCGCCGTCTCGAGCCACTCGATCTCACGACCGTGCGTCGAGGAGCCCACCGCGAACCGCACCTTCTCGCGAACATTGCGGTCATCGCTGTACAGGAGGATGCGGGCCTTGGCGGATCCGACGGCGCTCTCGCCGCGCTTCGCCACGTCACTGATGCCAGTCATGACGGCCATTCTGTCACGAACTCTCGACCGCATCGGCTGCTCGACGAGGAACCTCCTGGACAGGCCGCGCGTTCTGGCCTCTAGGACGAAAGTCTTAGGCAATAATGGGTGCCATGTCCCACGCGACGACGACTGTGCCGTCCCCCATTCACGCGACCCGACCCAATCAGGTCGCGGTCGGAACCATCGTCTGGCTCTCCTCCGAGCTGATGTTCTTCGCGGGCCTGTTCGCGATGTACTTCACGCTTCGCGCGCAGGTGCCGGACGTCTGGGCCGAGCAGACGCAGCTGCTGAACATCCCCTTCGCACTCGCGAACACCACCATCCTGGTGCTGTCCTCGTTCACCGCGCAGGCAGGCGTGTTCGCCGCGGAGCGCTATCAGCGCCGTCGCGAGGGCTCGATCTGGAACGTCCGCCGCTGGGGCATGCACGAGTGGTTCGTCCTGACGTACATCATGGGCTCGATCTTCATCGCTGGCCAGGTCTTCGAGTACGCGGAGCTGGTGTCGCACGGCCTGACGATCTCGTCCAGCCCCTATGGTTCGGTCTTCTACCTCACCACCGGCTTCCATGGCCTCCACGTCCTGGGCGGCCTGATCGCCATGCTGTTCGTCCTGGCGCGCTCCTTCGCGGCCAAGAAGTTCGGCACGCACGAGGCCACCACCACGATCGTCGTGTCCTACTACTGGCACTTCGTCGACGTGGTGTGGATCGCCCTGTTCGCCGTGATCTACCTGGTTCAGTAGGGATGTCAAGCACGATGCACGCAATCGCCCGCAGGCGTCACCACCGCGCAGCCCCCCTGCTGCTGGTGCTGATGCTGCTCGCACTCATCACCGGCGTGGCCGCCGTCGCGGCTCCGAGCGCTACCGCCACCACGGAGGCCTCTGCCGACGACATCGCTGAAGGCGAGCGTCTCTTCGCCGCCAACTGCGCGTCATGCCACGGGCTCGACGCGCAGGGCACCGAGGGCGTCGCGCCGTCGCTCGTGGGCGTGGGCGCCGCGGCGGTGGACTTCCAGGTCGGCACGGGTCGCATGCCCATGCAGGCCTCGGGTCCCCAGGCTCTCGCCAAGCCCCCGCAGTTCGACCAGGAGGAGATCAACCAGCTGGCCGCCTGGGTCGCGTCGCTCGGCGCCGGTCCCGCGATCCCCACCCCAGAGCAGGTCGACCCCGAGCTGGGCGACGCCGCGAACGGCATGCTCGTGTTCCGCACCAACTGCGCGATGTGCCACGGCTCGATCGGCGGCGGAGGCGCCCTCACTCAGGGCAAGTTCGCGCCGTCGCTGCTCGAGACCACGCCCGAGCACATCTACGAGGCCATGCTCACCGGCCCGCAGTCGATGCCGGTCTTCAACGACGCCAACATCACGCCCGAGCACAAGCGCGACGTCATCGCCTACCTGGACTTCCAGAGCAATGGCTCACCCGGCGGATTGAGCCTGGGCGCCATCGGACCTGTCTCCGAGGGTCTGTGGGCCTGGCTGGTCCTCCTCGGCCTGATCATCGCCAGCACCATCTGGGTAGGAGCCCGTTCCTCATGAGCGCCCCCGAGAACCGCACCGACCACACCGACCTCACGGATCCCGACGTCCACGACGCGAGTCATGGTGACGGCGGAGGCGACGTGATGAACGGCTTCACGAACCCCGGACTGGGCGAGCACCGCCCGCGCAAGGCGGACGTCGACGACAAGGCCGACAGGCGGGCCGAGCGCCAGACCGCGGCGCTTTTCGGCATCTCCATCCTGGGCACCGTCATCGCGCTCGTCGCCTACTTCGTGCTGAACGACCACGACGCCGGCGATGTCGCGTCGATCCGCCAGGTGAACATGTGGATCGGCATCGGCCTGTTCCTCGCCATGATCGGCATCGGCCTGGGCGCGATCCACTGGGCGAAGTCGCTGATGCGCGACCACGAGATGATCGAGGACCGGCACGAGCTGCGCAGCTCCGACGAGGCCCGCGCAGGCGCGATCCAGAACCTCAAGGACGGCGTCGAGGACTCCGGACTGGGCGGCCCCAAGCGTCGCTCGGTGCTCAAGGGTTCGCTCATCACCGCGCTCGCCGTCGCTCCCCTCGCCGTGCTCGTCCCGCAGATCGGCAACATGGGCGGGGACTGGAACGTCTCGAAGTTCCGCCACACGCTGTGGGGCGCCGGCGTGAAGCTGACCCGCGACCCCGACGGCGCACCCATCCGCGCGGCCGACGTCACCATCGGCTCCGTGTTCCACGTCATCCCCGAGGGCCTCAACGAGCTCGACCACCACCACCTGATGCAGGAGAAGGCCAAGGCGGTCGTGCTGCTGGTGCGCCTCGACCCCGCGGACCTGAAGATCCAGGAGGGACGCGAGGACTGGTCGTTCGACGGCATCGTCGCGTACTCCAAGATCTGCACACACGTGGGCTGCCCCGTCGCCCTGTACGAGCAGCAGACCCACCACCTGCTGTGCCCATGCCACCAGTCCACGTTCGATGTGTCCGATGGCTGCAAGGTGGTCTTCGGGCCCGCGAAGCGTCCCCTGCCCCAGCTCCCCATCGCCGTGGACGACGAGGGCTACATCGTCGCTCAGGCCGACTTCGACGAGCCCATCGGGCCGTCCTACTGGGACCGCCTCAAGGGTGGCGACGTGACCGTTGAGGAGGAGTCCCACTGATGGGCGCCAAGCTGAACTCCGCTGCCGCTGGCACCGCCAACTGGGCTGACGAACGCACCTCGATCGGCGGGTTCGTCAAGTTCTTCGCACGCAAGCTGTTCCCCGACCACTGGTCGTTCATGCTGGGCGAGATCGCACTGTACTCGTTCATCGTCCTGCTGCTGTCGGGCGTGTTCCTCACGGCGTTCTTCGTCCCCTCGATGACCGAGGTGCACTACGAGGGTCCGTACGAGACCATGCACGACGTCGCGATGACGGAGGCATTCGCCTCGACGCTCAAGACCTCGTTCGAGGTGCCAGGCGGCCTGCTGATCCGTCAGATCCACCACTGGGCCGCGCTGCTGTTCCTCGCGGCGATCATGACCCACATGTGCCGCGTGTTCTTCACCGGCGCGTTCCGCAAGCCGCGCGAGCTGAACTGGCTCGTGGGCTTCACCCTCATGGTCCTGGGCCTTGCAGCCGGCTTCTCCGGCTACTCCCTTCCCGACGACGTGCTGTCGGGCAACGGCCTGCGCATCATCGACGGCGTGGTGAAGTCCATCCCGATCCTCGGCAGCTACATCTCGTTCTGGATGTTCGGCGGCGAGTATCCCGGTGTCGACATCATCCCCCGCCTGTTCACGATGCACATCCTGCTCGTGCCGGGCCTGATCCTCGCGCTGATCGCGCTGCACCTGTTCCTGGTCTTCCTGCACAAGCACACGCAGTACCCCGGCGGCGGCAAGACGCACAAGAACGTGGTGGGCCTGCCGCTGTTCCCCGTGTACACGGCGAAGGCCGGCGGCTTCTTCTTCGTCGTGTTCGGCATCATCGCGCTGGTCGCATCGGTGTTCACCATCAACCCCGTGTGGAACTACGGCCCCTACGATCCGTCACCGGTCTCCGCGGGCACGCAGCCCGACTGGTACATCCTCTTCGTCGACGGCGCACTGCGCCTCATGCCCGGATGGCTGTTCGGGCTGCCGCTGGAGTGGGAGATCTGGGGCTACACGCTGTCCTGGAACATCCTCATCCCCGCGGTGATCGTCCCCGGGATCTTCTTCGGGATCATCGCGCTGTACCCGTGGCTCGAGGCCTGGGCGACGGGCGACAAGGGCGAGAAGCACGTGCTCGACCGGCCTCGCAACGTGCCGGTGCGCACGGGCATCGGCGTCGCGCTGATCACCTTCTACGTGATCCTCGTCATCGAGGGCTCGAACGACATCGTGGCCAACCTCTTCCATCTGTCGCTCAACGACATCACGATCTTCTTCCAGTGGGGCATCTTCATCATTCCGCCGCTCGCGTTCTGGATCACGAAGCGCATCTGCCTGGGTCTGCAGCGCAAGGACCGCGAGCTCGTGCTGCACGGCCACGAGACCGGCACCATCGTGCGCTATGACCACGGCGAGTACATCGAGGTGCACCGTCCGCTCGACGAGCAGGAGCTGTGGCTGCGAGTCTCCTACGACAATCACACCCCGCTCGAGATCGCTCCGGAGCTCAACGACCACGGCGTGGCTCGCAAGGGCTACCGCTGGGATCGCTTCAAGCAGCGGCTGTCACGCTTCTACTACGAGGAGCGCGTCGAGCCGGTGACGCGCCTCGAGCTCGAGGCGGCACACCACCACCACGACGCGCAGGGCGCGCACGAGGCCGCCGAGGCAGAGGAGTCGAGCGAGCGGCTCGATGACGAGTGGGAGCAGCTCGAGGACGGCGCCAAGCGCTAGTCGCGATCTGGGCTCGTACGAGAGGCCGGTCACCCCGGGGGTGGCCGGCCTCTCTTCATCCCCCGAGGAATCCCCTGGCACCGACGTGTGTTGACACGCGAAGGTGCACCCTGCGGGCCGGTTCGCACGGCGCTAGGCTCGGGTGGTCACCCTGCTCAATCACTGCGTGGCGACCGCTCGCCACGCCCGAACCGGGAGGAACCATGGCTGACTACACGTTGCCTGACCTGAGCTACGACTACGGCGCCCTGGACCCGCACATCGCGGGCGAGATCATGGAGCTGCACCACTCGAAGCACCACGCGGCGTACGTCGCAGGCGCGAACACCGCACTCGAGAAGATGGCCGCCGCGCGCGAGTCGGGCGACTTCGGGCCCATCGCCGGCCTCGAGAAGGCGCTCGCGTTCAACCTGGGCGGCCACACCAACCACTCGGTGTTCTGGACCAACATGTCGCCCGACGGCGGAGACAAGCCCACCGGCGAGCTGGCCGCGGCCATCGACGAGCACTTCGGCAGCTTCGACGGCTTCCAGGCGCACTTCACCAACAACGCGATGACGATCATGGGCTCCGGCTGGTCCATCCTCGCGTGGGACAGCATCGGCTCGAAGCTGGTGATCGTGCAGCTGTACGACCAGCAGGGCAACGTTCCCGTCGGGCTCATCCCGCTGCTGATGCTGGACATGTGGGAGCACGCGTTCTACCTCCAGTACAGGAACGTGAAGGCCGACTACGTGAAGGCCTGGTGGAACGTCGTGGACTGGGGCAACGTCCAGCAGCGCTTCATCACGGCGACCGCGACCCAGGGCCTCATCGTCCAGTAGGCCGCACACCACTCCACGCCGCGGGGCGGGTCCGATCGGACCCGCCCCGCCGTGCGTCAGCACGAGGACGATAGGTTGTCACCATGTCAGTCAACGCCCTGAGCGACTCCAGTGCGCGCAAGCCCGCCTTGGCAGCGGAGCAGCGGTCGTCGCTGTGGCTGCTGCTGGCGAGCCTGGTGGTGCTGCAGTTCGGCTACCCGGTGACGGACGCGGGCACGTGGTGGACGGTCGCCTACCTTCTCGTCTATGGCGGGGTGATCGCCTTCGGCGTGCGCACGGTGCGGCCGGACCCTCGGCGGTACTGGCCCGTCGCCGCGGCGTCGGTCGCCCTGGTCGTCGGCGGCACGTGGTTCGCCGTCCAGCAGGACAGCGTGCAGGCGACCGGCGCGATGCTCTGCGGCGTAGGTCTGCTGCAGCTCACGCTGCTCGTCGTGCTCCTCACCCGCCTGATCCGTCCGCCGGACGACGCGCACACCGTGGACCTGCTGCTCGTGGCTGTGTGCGCCTACCTTCTGATGGGCGGCGTGTTCGGCGTCGCCGCGAGCCTGATCGAGTTCGGGCAGCCCGGGAGCTTCGTCGACAACGCCCACGGCGCGGTCGAGGTCGGCTGGCAGAGCCTCTTCTACGGCAGCTTCGTGACGCTCGCCACCCTCGGCTACGGCGACGTGGTGCCGGTCGAGGCCTGGGCACGCGCGTTGTGGTCGTTCGAGGGCGTAGCGGGAACGCTGTTCCTCGCCGTCGTGATCGCGAGGCTAGTGGGCGTGGCCGGGTTCGCCGAGCGCGACCGTCGCTCCAACGCGTCCTGACGGCGGCGCCGATCGCGCGCACCTCAGCGCTGCGTGCACCTCACCTGGTCGGAGTTCGCGTAGAGTGCTAGCACTGCGCTGACGACGGCTCCCGGTCGTCGTCAGCGGTCTCACCGGGCAAGGAAGTGCGGTCGAGGCGACCGGCGCTGACTCTTGGCGGTGAAGATGGCGAAGCGACGTCGCTCCGGTCAGGGGCGTGCCCGCCCGCAGCGGATGGAGCGCCAGGCTCCCTCGGGTGCCGTGCTGACGCGCCCGCGCGTCGCTCGCCCTGCGGCGCCGCGCGCGTGGACCAGGCGGTCCCTCACCTGGGCGGCAGGAGCGATCCTCGCGGTCGTCGCCGCCGGGTTGTTGCTGCAATCGCTGCCGGGAGGCGCGCTCCCCGACCGCGTTCAGGACGGCATGACGCTGGCGATCAGCGTCATCATCGAGGCGATGCCCTTCGTGATGCTCGGCGTGCTGCTCGCCGTCGTCGTCGAGGTGTGGGTGCCGTCGGGGGTTATCGAGCGCTGGCTGCCGCGCCGACCCGCCATGCGCCGTGCGGCGCTGTCGCTGCTCGGCATGCTCATCCCTGTGTGCGAGTGCGGCAATGTGCCGTTCGCCCGCGGCCTCCTCATGCGGGGGTTCACCGTCCCCGACACGCTGACGTTCCTCATGGCGGCCCCCATCGTCAATCCGATCGTGATCATCACGACCCATCAGGCCTTCGGCTTCTCCGATGGCATACTGGTGGCGCGACTGCTCGGCGGCTTCGCGATCGCGAACGTCATCGGGTGGCTGTACAGCCGTCATCCGCAGCCGCAGACGCTCCTCACGTCGCGCTTCCAGGCCGCATGCGACACGCCGCCCGACCATGTGCACGGCTCCCGGACCACCCGCTCGGTCGCGCAGATGGTGGTGGAGCTGCGCGCGATCATGCCCGCTCTGATCCTTGGCGCTGCGCTGGCGGGCGCGATCCAGGTGGTGGTGCCGCGCGACGTGCTGGTCTCGATCGGCAGCGATCCGGTGCTCTCGATAGCCGCCATGATGGCGCTGGGCGTCGTGGTGGCGATCTGCTCCAACGTGGATGCCTTCTTCGCGATGTCGTTCGCGTCGGCGTTCACGCCAGGCTCCATCGTCGCCTTCCTGCTCGTGGGCCCCCTGATCGATGTCAAGATGCTCACGCTGCTGCGGACCACGTTCACGACGCGCCTCCTCGTCGGGATGATCGCCGTGGTCATTCCCAGTGCCTACCTCATCGGATCGGCGGTGAACCTCCTTGCATGACCTCTGGGATCGATGGCTCGGCGTCGGGCTCGCCACGCTGCTGGGCGTCGCCACGCTGGTGCTGACCGCGACGGATCGGCTGTCGCTGTACATCAATCCGTCGAGCTCGTGGTTCGCGGTGGCGATGGCCGTCGTCGCGGTCGGCGTGGGCGTGGCGGGGATCGCGATGCGCCGTGGGCTGGAGAGCGACCACGGTCACGACCACGGCGACGGCGGCGCTCACGGCCATGGCTCGCGAAGCGCCGGCGACGGTTCAGCCACCACCATGCACGACGTGCCAGGCGATGAGGACTCGCCCCTCTCGCCCCAGCGTCTTGCGCCCCTCGCGACGGCGACAGGCGGCTCGTTGGCGTCCGTCGTGGTGCTGGCCGCATGGGCGCTGCCTGCCACCACCTTGTCGGTGGACGTGGCGGCGAGTCGCGCCTCGGACACTCCTGCGCTCTTCGGTGGCGAGGAGACCGTCGAGCTCGCCCGCAGCGGCGACACCGAGTCCTTCGGGATTCCCGAGTGGGCGACCGTCTTCGCATCCACCACGACGCCGGAGACGTTCCGGGGCGACCAGGTGGAGCTGCTGGGGTTCGTCATGGAGGATCCGGACTCGCCGGATCGCTTCCTCCTCACCCGGATGGTGATCACGCACTGCGCGATCGACGCCCAGCCCGCCTACCTGCCGGTGACTGACGCGGGTTGGCAGGCGGACCTCGAGGCGGGCGACTGGGTCGACGTGAGCGGCACGATCACTCTGACGGACGGCTCACTCGCGATCGATCCCACATCGGTGACCCCGGTCGATCAGCCCGAGGACCCCTATGAGTACTGAACAGTCAGCACGCGCCTTCCGCTGGCTCCTGACCCTCACCGTGGCGACTCTCGTCAGTGCGAGTGTGGTTGCCGCAGTCGTCACCTCCGCTCAGGGACCGCGCGTGACCGACGTGCTCGCAGACGCCGAGTCCGCGACCGTCACCCAGGGAAGCCGGGTCATCTTCACGTCCAATGTTCCCCTCACCGCGGTCGAGCCGTCGCAGGTGACCATCGAGCCCACGACGGCCTTCACCGTCGACACGGCGGGCCGCACCGTCGGCGTTCGCCTGGTCGAGGCGCTCGCGCACGACACGGAGTACACCATCACCGTCGACCGCGTGGTCGCCGTCGGGGGCGGCCCGCCGGCCACGTTCTCGACCTCCCTCCGCACGCCGCCAGGAGAGCTGCTGATCCTCCAGCGCGAGCCTGAGGGGCCCGACCGGATCGAGCGACTCACGATGGACGGAGAGTCGCTGGGCACCATCTTCGAGCACGACCGCATCGAGGACTTCCGTGCGACCCAGCACGGTGCCCTCGTAGCCGTCTCGGCCGACAGCGGCGCGGCGACGCTGATGCTCGTGAGCGACGAAGGGACGCAGGAGGTGACGGTGCCGGGACATGGCCTGCTCTCGCGACTGCAGGTTTCTGAGGCGGACGACCGGTTCGGCTACCTGTGGACCGCGCTGCCCAGCGCCCTGCCAGAGGACCAGCAGTCCGGGCTCTTCATCGGCGACCTGGAGAACCCTGGGGCCGAGCCGACCCTGGTCGAGATCGGCGACGGGGCGCCGCTGCTCACCGACTTCAGGCTGATCCCCCGATCGACGTCCGTTCTCGCCCTCGACACCTCGCAGCAGCTCCTGCTCGCGGATCAGACGTCGGCGACCGATCCGACCGTGCTCGGAGGAGCACGGTGGATCGACGACCTGGCCCGCTTCGAGCTCACCGCGCTGATCCGCACCCAGACCGGGCCGCAGCGGATCGACCTGACCACCGGCAGCCTCAGCGCCGTCGAGGTCCACGACGAGCTCGGCACGCCCTACGCGGCAGAGGACCTCGGGGACCAGGGCGTGCTCCGCTCCTACCTCCGCTTCGCCGAGAACGGACCACTCGAGTCCCAGTCGGTCGTGCTCGACGGGCCCGATGGCGAGTCGGTCGTGGTGGCAGAGGTCGACTCCGATGACGCCCTGGTGCAGGTGTGCGCCGCGCCCACGGGCGCGCGCGTGGCGGTCGCGGTCGCGCCGCAGATCGTCTCCAACCCTCTCGACGACCACCTGATGGCGGTGCCCGAGCGCGTCGAGACTCGGGTGGTCGAGGTGGAGTCGGGCGAGGTGCTGTTCACGGTTCCCGGCTTCGCCGCCTCGTGGTGCAGGGTGCCTGCGATCTAGCCCGTCCGCACACCGGTGCCGGGCGACCCTGCCCGCGACAGTGGTCGAGTGGCCCGCGCTGTGATCAGTGCGCGTGGAGGCCCGTCGAGAACTCCATCACCCAGCCGACGAGGCCGACGACGCCGACGATCACGGCGGGCACCATGATCCACCAGCCCACGGCCATCGCGAGGAAGGCCAGCGCGGCGCCGATGCCGATGACCAGGGGCCACCAGCTCCACGGCGAGAAGACTCCCTGCTCGCCCGACTGCTCGGAGATGTCCGCGGTGTTGTCGTCCTCGGGACGCATGCCGTGCCGCTTCTCGAGCATCTTGAAGTAGATGCCGACCATGACGAACATCCCACCGGTCAGCAGGATGCACGTGATGCCCACCCACTCGGACCATCCGGTGAAGATGCCGTAGGCGAGCGCCGCCACGAAGAAGAAGACCGAGGGGATCCAGAACACATTGGACTCGAGGCGCATGGGTCAGCCCTCCTTGCCGTTGGCGGTCGTCACCGGTGCGTGATCGCTGTCCGAGCCGCTGTGAGCGGCGTGGTCGCGCGCTGCGGCCTCGGGGTGATGCAGATCGAACGCGGGGCGCTCCGAGCGGATGCGCGGGATCGACGTGAAGTTGTGGCGAGGCGGTGGGCAGCTCGTCGCCCATTCGAGCGAGTTGCCGTAGCCCCACGGGTCGTCCACGGTGACCTTGGGCGCGCGCTTGGAGGTGATGTAGACATTCCATAGGAAGGGCAGCGTCGACAGCGCGAGGATGACGGCGCCCACGGTCGACAGCTGATTCATCCAGGTGACGCCATCCTCGGGCAGGTAGTCGACGTAGCGACGCGGCATGCCCTCGGCGCCGATCCAGTGCTGGATGAGGAACGTGGTGTGGAACCCGATGAACAGGAGCCAGAAGTGGATCTTGCCCCAGCGCTCGTCGAGCATCCGGCCGGTGAACTTGGGCCACCAGAAGTAGAACCCCGCGAACATCGCGAACACGACCGTGCCGAACACCACGTAGTGGAAGTGCGCCACCACGAAGTACGAGTCCGACACCGCGAAGTCGAGCGGCGGCGAGGACAGGATGATGCCGGTGAGACCGCCGAAGAGGAACGTGACGAGGAAGCCGATCGACCACAGCATCGGCGTCTCGAAGGAGATCTTCCCTCGCCACATGGTCCCGATCCAGTTGAAGAACTTCACACCTGTCGGCACCGCGATGAGCATCGTCATGAACGCGAAGAACGGCAGCAGCACCGCGCCGGTGACATACATGTGGTGGGCCCACACGGTCACGGACAGCGCCGCGATCGCGATGGTGGCGTACACGAGCCCGTGGTACCCGAACAGCGGCTTGCGGGAGAACACCGGGAAGATCTCCGACACGATGCCGAAGAACGGCAGCGCGATGATGTAGACCTCCGGGTGGCCGAAGAACCAGAACAGGTGCTGCCAGAGGATGGCGCCGCCGTTGTCGGGGTTGAAGACCTGCGAGTGGAGCACGCGGTCAGACCCGAGCGCGAACAGCGCGGACGCGAGCGGCGGGAAGGCGAGCAGCACGAGCATCGACGTCACCAGGATGTTCCAGGTGAAGATCGGCATGCGGAACATCGTCATGCCGGGCGCGCGCATGGTGACGATCGTGGTGATGAAGTTCACCGCGCCCAGGATCGTGCCGAAGCCGGCGAGGGCGAGACCGAAGACCCACAGGTTGCCGCCCACGCCGGGCGAGTACACGGAGTTCGACAGCGGCGCGTACGCGAACCATCCGAACGAGGCCGCCCCCTGAGGCGTGAAGAAGCCAGCCGATGCGATCAGGCCGCCGAACAGGTACAGCCAGTAGGCGAACATGTTGACGCGCGGGAACGCGACGTCTGGCGCTCCGATCTGCAGCGGGGTGATCACGTTGGCGAAGCCTGCGAACAGCGGTGTGGCGAACAGCAGCAGCATGATCGTGCCGTGCATCGTGAAGAGCTGGTTGTACTGCTCCGCGGACTGCACGACCTGCATGCCGGGCGCGAACAGCTCGGCACGGATCAGCAGGGCCATCACGCCGCCGATGATGAAGAAGATGAACGACGTGATCAGGTACATGTACCCGATGGTCTTGTGGTCGGTGGTGGTGATCCACTTCACCACGATCGAGCCGGACCGGGCGGGTGCGACGGGAATCGCAGGCGCGACGTCGGTGCTGCGCTGATCCTCGTATGCGACGGTGGCCATCACTCAGTCTCCCCGTGCTCGTCGGCGATGCGCACCGCCTGGTCGCGGCTGTACTCCAGACCCAGCGCGCCCTCGTTGCCGCGGTCTCGCAGCTCCTGCATGTGCGCGTCGTACTCTGCGCGCTCGACGACCTCGACGTTGAAGAGCATCGAGGCGTGGTACTCGCCGCACAGCTCGGCGCACTTGCCCTGGTAGGTGCCCACCTGCGTGGGCGTCACCATCCACTCGTTGGTCCGGCCGGGGACGGTGTCCTCCTTGTAGAGGAACGCGGGGATCCAGAACGAGTGGATCACATCGCGCGAGTCGAGGTAGAAGTGCACCTTCTCGTCGACGGGCAGGTAGAGCGTCGGGAGCGTCTCCTCGACCCCCTCCTCGCCCGTGAGCGTCGCCTGGACGCCGGGGTCGTACACGTCGTCGGAGAGGTAGTTGAAGTCCCAGCTCCACTGCTTGCCGACCACCTGGATCTCGATGTCGGCCTCGCCGGAGACGTCGGTGAGCAGTCCGATGTCCTCGGCGGTGTACTTGAACAGCACGCCGATCGCCATGAGCGGCACGAGCGTGTACATGAGCTCGAGCGGCAGGTGCACGCGGGTCTGGACGGGCAGCTTGGTGTCGTCCTTGCGCTTGCGGTACACGGCCACGCACCACAGGATCAGACCCCACGTGATCACGCCGACGACGAGCGCGGCGATCCACGACCCGTTCCACAGCGTGATGATGGGACCGGTCTGATCGGTGATCTCAGGCGTGGACGGCAGCGCGCCGTTCTCGATGCCCTGCGAGCAGCCTGCAAGCAGAGCCGAGACGCCCAGGGCACCGACGCCTACGAGGGCGTTTCGGGACATGGCAAAGCGTGGCTTCTTGGACACGCGGTCAGTCTAGCGCGCGATACCGTGGCGGCATGCCAGCGCGCCGTGTGTTCCTCGATGCCTCCGGGCGCTCTCCGGTAACGCCCAGGACGGCGGATGCGTTCCTCGCTGGGCTCGCTGAGGGGTGGGCCGATCCGGCGCGTCTGACGGCGGAGTCGCGTCGCGCGCGGGCGGTCCTCGATGGCGCCACGGAGGCGATCGCCGTTGCGCTGGGAGCCTCTCCCGAGCATGTCCACTTCACGTCTGGCGCCCACGTGGCGTTCGACCGCGCCGTCGCGGCCGTCGCGGCCGCCCGGCGG
Organism: Demequina sp. NBRC 110053; assembly: GCF_002090095.1. GTDB lineage: Bacteria > Actinomycetota > Actinomycetes > Actinomycetales > Demequinaceae > Demequina. Next base: position 133,424 of record NZ_BBRJ01000002.1, read on the forward strand.
GGCCGGGACCGCATCGTCGCCAGCGCGATCGAGCGCAGGGCGGTGCTCGACGCCGCAGAGCAGGTGGCGCCAGGCGCCGTCACGCGCGTCCCGGTGGACCGCGCTGGACACGTCGACTCCGAGCACTTCGCGCGCGAGGTCTCCGACCCGGCCGTGTCGCTGGCGCTGGTCCAGCACGGCAACCACGAGATCGGAACGCTTCAGCGCCTCGATGGCGTCGCAGACGCGGCGGCGGCAGCCCAGGTGCCGCTCATCGTGGACGCGTCCGCGACCGTCGGCCACGTCGACGCGCCCGAGCGCTGGGACGCCCTCGTGGCCGACCCCGCGGACTGGGGTGCACCGCTCGGCCTCGGCGTGGTCGCGATGCGCCCCCGGACGCGATGGCTGACCGCCTGGCCTGGCGACGGCTTCTCCCCCGGCGGCGTCTCCATCCCGCTGGTCCTGGCGGCGGCGGTGGCGCTGCAGGAGCGTCTCGAGTCGCTCGAGGCGGACCGCTCGCGACTGGCGGCGCTCACCGCGACCCTCCGCGCACGGCTTGCTCAGCTCGAAGGCGTGACGGTCGTGGGAGACGAGATCGAGCGGCTCCCCCACCTGGTGACGGCGGCCTTCATGTATCTCGACGGCGAGCCCATCGTCTCCGCACTTGACCGGGAGGGCTTCGCGGTCGGATCGGGCTCCGCGTGCGGGTCGGACACGTTCGAGCCCAGTCAGGTGCTCGCAGCCATGGGCGCCCTGACCCACGGCAACCTCAGGCTCGGGCTGACGCCTGGCGTCGACGATTCCGACGTCGAACGATTCCTCGCGACGCTGCCGCGCGTCATGGAGGACGTGCGGCGCTCCATGACGGCCTGACGGAAGGTCAGCCGGGCGAAGCGGCGCGCGCCCCCGAACGCGCGAACGGGCGGCGACCGCACCGTGAAGGTGCGGCGCCGCCCGTCGGCGTGAGACTAGTCGCTCAGCTGAAGGAGTCGCCGCATGCGCAGGAGCTCGCGGCGTTCGGGTTGTCGATGGTGAAACCCTGCTTCTCGATCGTGTCGGCGAAGTCGATGGTCGCACCGTCGAGGTACGGCACCGACATCTTGTCGACGACGACCTCGACACCGTCGAAGTCGCGGATCGCGTCGCCGTCGAGCGTGCGCTCATCGAAGTACAGCTGGTAGATGAGTCCGGAGCAGCCTCCGGGCTGAACCGCCAGACGCAGGCGGAGGTCGTCGCGACCCTCCTGGTCGAGCAGGCTCTTGACCTTCCCAGCGGCAGCGTCGGTGATGACGACTCCGTGAGTGACAGCCTCAGTGGCAGTGTCAGTCATAGGCCGCCTCCTTTCCTCGTTCGTGTCTTCAAGGGTACGCCTGCCTCGCGCATTCCCGACACCCCCACCCGGGAGCGGCGTCAATCGCGCTGGCGCCAGGTCTGCGCGACGCGGGCGACCCCGGCCCCGAGTCCGGGGGCCCCTGGCTCGGCCGCATGGGCGGAGGCGATGCCGGCGTTCATGAGGTCGCGACGGCCGATGCGCGTGCTCGGGGCGAGCACGACGCACGGGACGCCGATGGCCGCGGCGAGCGCGCTCGCCGCCGGCACCGCGCCGTCGTCGAGAGCGCGCGGCTCGAGCGAAGGGACGACTGCGACGACGAGGTCGGCGCCCTCCACCGCCTGCGTCCCGCCTGCCAGGTGGGCCAGCAGAGGGCCGGCTGGCGCCAGCCGACCGCCCGCGGCGGCCAGGCAGTACGCCAATCCGCCTGCGGCGCCGGCGCCCGGACCGTCGGACAGCCGGGACGCGCCCAGCAGCGACCGCGAACCCGCGACGGGATCCGCCTCGCGCGCGATCTCGCTCCACCGCTCCTCCTGTCGCTGAGCTGCCACGGCCAGCGCGTGGTCGGACTCACGGCGCTCGCGCAGGGTGGCGCTCATGCCGCGCAGCCCCAGGAGGGGGCGTTGGGAGGTGACCGCGACGACCAGGTCGAGGCTCGCGAGGGCGCCGCGGAGCTGCGACAGTCCGCCGAGCCACAGATCGGTGGCATCACCGGCCGGGGCCTCGTCCCCGACGGGCACGACGACTGTCACTGGTCGCGACCGATCGGCGTGCTCGGCTGCGAGGCCGAGGAGCCCGGCCGCGAGCGCGTGGGGCTCCCAGCGGGCCGACGGCGACGCCGGCGCGACGATGACGGCGCCGCCTGCCTCGACGGTCTCGACGCCGCCTACGCGCGAGCGCGCCCCCGCCAGCGCATCGGCGCTGCGTGGCCCCCCGTCGCCCAGGGCGACGCAGGCGATGTCCGCACCCGAGTCCACGGCGAGCCAGCTCTCTGAGACGATCGCTGCCGCGTCCCGCGGGGACAGTGGCGCAGCGTCGAGGCCCGGCCAGCTCTGGGCGAGGACGGCGATGCGCATGGGCTCTAGTGTGCCGTGCCGACCGTGAGACAATGACCGAATGACCACGACGTTCACCGAGCCGTCCGCGTCGCCCGCCCTGCTGCTCCTGGGAGAGCGGCGCGATCCGCTGTCCGAGCGCGGCGTGGACTGTCCCGGCGATCTGCCGGCACCTTCCGACCCCGACCTCGTCGAGCGCGCGACGCGCGCGAAGGAGGCGCTGGGCGACCGGGTGTTCATCCTCGGTCACCACTACCAGCGCGACGAGGTCATCCAGTTCGCCGACGTCACGGGCGACTCCTTCAAGCTCGCGCGAGACGCCGCCGCCCGACCCGAGGCCGAGTTCATCGTGTTCTGCGGCGTGCACTTCATGGCCGAGAGTGCCGACATCCTGACCTCCGAGGACCAGACCGTGGTCCTGCCGGACATGGCGGCCGGATGCTCGATGGCGGACATGGCCAACATCAACCAGGTCGAGGATGCGTGGGAGCAGCTCGCCGAGGTCGGCGTCGCCGGCCGCACCGTGCCCGTGACCTACATGAACTCGACGGCGGCGATCAAGGCCTTCTGCGGCCGCAACGGCGGCGTGGTGTGCACCTCGTCCAACGCCGAGGTCGCGCTGCGCTGGGCCTTCGACCAGGTGGGCGGACTCGACGGCGACGGCAAGGTGCTGTTCCTGCCCGACCAGCACCTGGGCCGCAATACGGCCGTCCTCCAGCTGGGCCTCGCGCTCGAGGACTGCGTGCTCTTCGACCCGCGCAAGCCCTACGGTGGCAACACCCCTGAGGAGCTCGAGCGGGCCCGCGTCATCCTGTGGCGGGGCCACTGCTCCGTGCACGGCCGTTTCCGCAAGGAGAACGTCGAGGCGGCGCGCTCGAAGGTGCCGGGCATCAACGTGCTCGTGCACCCCGAGTGCTCGCATGAGGTCGTGACGCGCGCCGACCACGTCGGCTCCACCGAGTACATCATCAAGACGATCGAGGCCGCGGAGCCGGGCTCGAGCTGGGTGATCGGCACCGAGCTCAACCTGGTCCGTCGCCTCGCGAACGCGCACCCCGACAAGGACATCCACTTCCTCGAGGACACGGTGTGCTTCTGCTCGACCATGAACCGCATCGACCTGCCGCACCTGGTCTGGGCGCTCGAGTCGCTCGCCGCCGGCACGGTCATCAATCGCATCGTCGTGGACGACCAGACGCAGACGGAGGCCAAGGTGGCCCTCGACCGCATGCTCGCCCTACCAGCCAAGAACACCGCCAAGGACTGAACCCGGGCGCCCCACAGGAGCCACCCAAGGAAGCCATGAAGAAGAACGTCACCGACGCGACCACCCCCGCGACCACCGTCGACTCGACAGTCGAGCTCTCTGACGGCGAGGCCGTCGCCGCAGGCAAGGGTCGACCCACGCCCAAGCGCAAGGACCAGGAGGCAGCGAACCGTCGCGCGCTCGTCCCCAACACCAAGGCGGACAAGCAGGCGGTCAAGGCCAAGGCTCGCGCCCAGCGCGAGAAGGAGTTCCAGGCGATGCGCGAGGGCGACGAGCGCAACATGCCGCACGAGCATCGTGGACCCGAGCGCCGCTTCCTGCGCGACTTCGTGGATGCACGCACGTCGATAGGCGAGTTCCTGCTTCCCCTCGCGATCGTGTTCGTGATCCTGTCGCTGTTCATGAATCAGCTCGGCCCCGCCAGCCTGCTGATGGTGCTGTTCTTCTACGTGCTCGTGCTCGCCGCCGCGATCGAGACCTTCATCACGATCAGGCGCCTGAAGAAGGCGTTCATCGCGGCGTTCGGAGAGAGCAGGCTGCCGCGCGGCTGGACCTTCTACGTCATCTCCCGCGCCCTCAACCTGCGCCGCTTCCGCACTCCTCGCCCCAAGGTCAAGCGCGGCGAGTATCCCGTCTGACCGGTCGGTCAGGCAACGGCGCGCGGTCGTCGTAGGGTGGTCGACATGATCAACTATCGCTATCTGGGAAACTCCGGCCTCAAGATCACCGAGCTCACCTACGGCAACTGGCTCACTCATGCATCGCAGGTCGCGAACGAGCAGGCCGCCGCCTGCGTGAAGGCGGCCCTCGACGTGGGCATCAGCTCCTTCGACACCGCGGACGTCTACGCCAACACGGCGGCCGAGACGGTCCTGGGTGACATCCTCAAGGGCGAGCGGCGCGAGAGCCTCGAGATCTTCACGAAGGTCTACTGGCCCACCGGGCCGGGCGGCGCCAACGACACGGGTTTGTCGCGCAAGCACATCATGGAGTCCATCAACGGCTCGCTCAAGCGCCTGCAGACCGACTACGTGGACCTCTACCAGGCCCACCGCTACGACCATGAGACCCCGCTCGAGGAGACGATGACCGCCTTCGCGGACATCGTGCGCCAGGGCAAGGCCCACTACATCGGCGTGAGCGAGTGGACGGCCGACCAGATTCGCGAGGGCGTGAGGCTCGCGGACGAGCTCAACATCCAGCTCATCTCGAGCCAGCCGCAGTACTCGATGCTGTGGCGCGTGATCGAGGACGAGGTGGTGCCCGCCTCGGAGGAGTCAGGAGTGAGCCAGATCGTCTGGTCCCCCGTCGCCCAGGGAGTGCTCACCGGCAAGTACAAGCCGGGTGAGGCGCCGCCTGCGGGCTCGCGCGCGACCGATGAGAAGGGCGGGGCGAACATGATCAAGCGATTCATGAACGATGATGTCCTCGCGCGGGTGCAGAGGCTGCAGCCCATCGCTGACGAGCTCGACCTCACCATGGCGCAGCTCGCCATCGCCTGGGTGCTCCAGAACCCGAACGTGTCCGCCGCGATCATCGGAGCCTCGCGCCCCGAGCAGGTCACCGACAACGCCAAGGCCTCCGGCGTGGAGATCCCCGCCGAGCTCATGACCCGCATCGACGAGGCCCTGGGAGACATCGTCGAGCGTGACCCCGCCAAGACCGTGGAGACGAACCCGCAGGAGCGTGTCGCGTAGGTCGCCTTCGACGCGGACACACATCGGCCCCGGCACCTCGCGAGGTGTCGGGGCCGATGCGCATCAAAGGAGAAAACAATGCGTCTGGTGAGAGGCGCACATTCGGTGAACGCTCCGCCCCGGCGTCTCGTTCCCGGGCTACCGTGACAGGATGAGTCTCGACTGGTCGACCATGCGCGCGACGGTGCGCGACCTCGGCGTGTCGCCGTCCGAGGTGCTGCTGGCCGGGTCCGCCCCCCTGGTCGCCGTGGGTGCCCTCGACCACGCCGGAGACCTCGACGTGGTCGCGTGGGGCGAGGCGTGGGCCACCCTCGCATCGCGCGGGACGGTGCGCGAGGGGTCGCTGGGTGACCGCGTGGTCGACCTGGCCGGCGGACTGCAGGTGTTCTCGGGCTGGCACGGAGCACCGGCGGTCGAGGTCTTGCGCAGGGCCATGACGAGGGACGGCTTGCAGGTGCTGTCCCTGTCCGACGTGATCGCCTACAAGCGCACGCTCGATCGCGACAAGGATCGCGAGCACCTGCGTGCGCTCGCCCGGTGGGCAAGCGAGATGACAGATGAGGGCTCCGCCGCGTCGGGAAGGCCCCCACGCCGCCTCGCCGACCGGACTCACGCGGGCGAGCTGCTCGCCGCGCGCCTGAGCGACCCCGACCTGCCCCGCCCCGTCGTGCTGGCGCTGCCCCGCGGCGGCGTCCCGGTCGCCGAGCCCGTCGCGCGGGCCCTGTCCGCCGAGCTCGACGTGCTCGTGGTGCGCAAGCTGGGGGTGCCGGCCAACCCCGAGTATGCGTTCGGCGCGATCGGCGAACGCGGGGTGAGCGTGGTCGACCCGCGCATCGTCTCCGCGGCGGGGCTGTCGCACGACGAGGTCGAGGCTGTCGAGAGGGCGGAGCGCTCCGAGCTCGACCGTCGCCGCACCGTCTACCGCCCTGGCCGACCCGAGCTCGATCTGCGCGGTCGCACCGCTGTGGTCGTGGACGACGGCTCCGCGACCGGCGCGACGGCGCGCGCGGCGATCGCCGTCGCGCGCGGGCTGGGCGCCGCACGGATCGTCGTGGCCGTGGGCGCTTGCCCGCCTGACATCCTGGCGCTGCTGGGACGCGAGGCCGATGGGTCCGTCGCCGCCCTCACCCCTGAGCCCTTCGCGGCGGTGGGCCAGTGGTACCAGGACTTCGCTCAGACCTCGGACGACGAGGTACGGAGGCTGCTAGGTCTCGCGTAGCTCGCGAGATCGCGATTGAGGCGCGCCACCCATCCCGGCCCGTGGTAGACGAACCCCGTGTACGTCTGGAGGAGCGTCGCGCCGGCGTCCAGCAGAGCCCGCGCATCCGCCTCGGTCTCGATGCCGCCGACGCCGATGATCGCCAGCTCGTCCCCTGCCCTCGCGCGCAGTCGGGCGACGACCTCGAGCGCCCGTGCCCGCACGGGTGGACCCGAGAGGCCACCCGGCCCGAGGTCGTGCGCGATGGTGGTGTTGGTCGCGATCACGCCGTCCAGCCCCAGCTCGAGGGCGAGCTCCGCCACGGCGTCGACATCCTCGTCAGCGAGGTCGGGCGCGATCTTCACCAGCAGGGGCACATGGCGTCTCACGGCCTCGTCGGCGGCATGACGCACGGCGACCAGGATCGGTCGCAGCGCCTCCGTCGACTGGAGGTCGCGCAGGCCAGGAGTGTTGGGCGAGCTGACGTTGACCACGAGGTAGTCGGCGTACGGCGCGAGGGTGCGTGCGGAGTACGCGTAGTCGTCGGCGGCGTCCTCCGGCGGCGTCACCTTCGTCTTGCCGATGTTCACCCCGAGCACCACGCGACGGCCGCGCCGCGTGCCGCGCAGACCGGCGAGACGCGACGCGACCGCATCGGCCCCCTCGTTGTTGAAGCCCATGCGGTTGCGCAGCCCGTGGACGTCGAGCTCGCGCCACGACCGCGGCCGCTCGTTGCCCGGCTGGCCCTGCGCCGTGATGGTGCCCACCTCGACGAAGGCGAAGCCCGCCGCCGCGAGCCCCACGACGGCCTCCGCGTTCTTGTCCATCCCGGCGGCGAGCCCCAGTCGGCCGGGGAACGCGATGCCCATCGCCTCGACTCCGCTCCGAGGTGTCGGAAGGAGCCTCAGCGACCTCCCCACGCGGAAGGCCCACCCGCCCCACCGGAAGGCGAGCACGCCGAATCGGTGGGCGCGCTCGGCGTCCACGCGCACGAGGACGGTGTCGTAGAACAGGCGGTACACGGCTCCAACGTAGCGCGCGTTAGGCTCGTTTCATGACCTCATTGAACGCCACAAGCGAGACCGTCTCGACCCTCGACGCCGACGCCCTGATCCTGGGCTTCGACGGCGATGTCGCCTCCCACCCCCAGCTTCCAGACGAGGTGCGCACGGCCGTCGCCCAGACCGCCGCCGCGCTCGAGCCCTCCGCGAAGGTCGGTGCCACGACCATCCTGCCAGGCACCGGCGTGACCGCCACGCGCATCGTGCTGGTGGGCCTGGGCGACGCGAGCGAGGGCGACCTGCGCTTCGCCGCCGGCGCCGCCGCTCGGAGCTGCGGCAAGAAGCCGTCGACCGTGGTGGTCGCCATCCCCGCGGACTCCGACGCGAAGGCCTCGGCCATCGCGGAAGGCGCGCTGCTGGGCGCCTACACGTTCACCGACTACAAGTCCTCCGAGGACGACGCCGAGCCTCACGCGACGGCCTGGCACATCGCCGGCGCCTCTGACGCGGCGATCGAGCGCGCCCAGATCATCGCTGCCGCCGTGGCCTCGACCCGCGACCTCACCAACACCTCGCCGCTGGACCTGTACCCAGCGTCCTTCGCGGAGATCGCACACGAGTACGCGGGACAGCTGGGCGTCGAGGCGCTCACGTGGGAGCCGCAGCAGCTCGCCGAGCAGGGGTTCGGCGGCATCCTCGCGGTCGGCATGGGCTCGTCTCGCCTGCCGCGTCTGGTGCGCCTGTCCTGGAAGCCTGAGGACGCGACCGGGTCGGTCGCGCTCGTGGGCAAGGGCATCACGTTCGACACCGGCGGCATCTCGCTCAAGCCGCCCAAGTCGATGGAGACCATGAAGTCCGACATGACTGGCGCGGCCGCCGTCATGAACATCGTGTTCGCCGCGGCACGCGCCAAGCTGCCGATCGCCGTGACCGGCTGGCTGTGCCTCGCGGAGAACATGCCGTCGGGCACCGCGCAGCGTCCGTCTGACGTGATCCGCCATTACGGCGGCAAAACGGTCGAGGTGCTCAACACCGACGCCGAGGGCCGCCTGGTCATGGCCGACGGACTCGCGCGCGCGATCGAGGAGGAGCCTGACGTGGTCCTCGACATCGCGACGCTCACCGGCGCCCAGGGCGTCGCGCTCGGCACCCGCACCTCCGCCGTCATGGGCGACGACGCGATCCGTGCCGAGGTCGTGGAGGCCGCCGGCGAGGTCGACGAGGCCTTCTGGCCCATGCCGCTGCCCGCGCACCTGCGCGAGGAGCTCGAGTCGAAGATCGCGGACCTGCAGAACATCGCCGGTCCCGCAGGCGGCATGCTCTCCGCCGGCCTGTTCCTCAAGGAGTTCGTGGGCGACACCCCGTGGGCCCACCTCGACATCGCCCGCCCGGCGTACAACGAGGGCAAGCCGTACGGCTTCACGCCCGCAGGCGGCACGGGCGCCTCCGTGCGCACCATGTTCCGCTTCCTCGAGAAGCGCGCCGGACTCTAGCCCGCTGGCACCGAACGCCCGGCTCCCCGATGGGAGCCGGGCGTTCGCGCGTTCCCAGCCACCGCATCGGCCGTCCGTTCCCGCGCCCGCCACGACAGTTCCGAACATCTCCGTTCCCACACGCCGAGCGGTCAGCGCCGACGCGGGGGCAAGCGCCGCGCGTCGCGCCGACGGTGTTCGACAGTGTCGAGCGGGCGCACCGGTCACCACACACCTGGGACGCCCGTGAATGGTGCGACGCGTGGGGCGTCACTCGCGTCTCGCGCACGTCTCCCGTCACAGCCGTGTGTTGCGCGGCACGGACCGAGGGCATGCCCGGAGCGCGTGGGCAACGGCGGAGGGCCGATGCGCGGGCTGACTACGACCTCTTGCGCTGCTTCTCGTTCCACTCCCGCATGCGGGACGGGTACCCGGAGAGGTTCACGTCGAACACCGGGACGCCGAGCTGCTTGGCGACCTTGCGGGCCGTCGCGGTGTCGGGCACGCGACGCCGCGTCCACTCCCCCGTGTCAGCGACGATCACCATCGTCGTCTGGGTCACGCGCGTGGGCGGCTCGATGAACGCCTCGCAGCCCTGGTGCCCGGCGACGAACTCCTTGAGGTGGGCGATGGTCTCCGACCGGGCCTCCTTGGACCCCGCGCCGGAGGACGGCTCGGCACCCTTCGAGCCGAACATCCGCGATAGAAAGCTCATGGCCCCAGGGTAGTCACGCCTTGCGGTTCGCGTCACCGCTGACAGGTGGCAAGATGGGAAGCACCGACTTCCTCACAAGGAGACCACACAGTGACCGAGTCCACCCCTCGCTCGTTTGACCTGCTCATTCTTGGTGGAGGCTCCGGCGGTTACGCCGCCGCGCTCCGCGCCGCACAGCTCGGCCTCACGGTGGGCCTGGTCGAGGAGTCGAAGGTGGGCGGCACCTGCCTGCACAACGGCTGCATCCCGACGAAGGCGCTGCTGCACGCCGCCGAGCTCGCCGACAACGCTCGCGAGGGCTCCAAGTTCGGCGTGAACTCGACGCTCGAGTCGATCGACATGACCGTGGTCAATCAGTACAAGCAGGGCGTCATCGACCGCCTCTACAAGGGGCTGCAGGGCCTCGTGAAGTCGCGCAAGGTGGTGGTGATCGAGGGCCACGGCACGCTCGTGGGCCCCGACGCCGTCGAGGTGCGCGGCGAGCGCTACACGGGGAAGAACGTCGTTCTCGCCACCGGCTCCTACGCCCGCTCGCTGCCAGGTCTTGAGATCGGCGGCCGCGTGATGACCTCGGACCAGGCGCTCGCGATGGACGAGGTGCCCTCCTCTGCGATCGTGCTGGGCGGCGGCGTGATCGGCGTCGAGTTCGCCTCCGTGTGGAAGTCCTTCGGCGCGGACGTGACCGTGGTCGAGGCGCTGCCGCACCTGGTACCCAACGAGGACGAGGTCCTCTCGAAGGGCCTCGAGCGAGCCTTCCGCAAGCGCAAGATCGACTTCAAGGTGGGCGTGAAGTTCCAGGGCGTCGAGCAGACCGACTCCGGCGTCAAGGTGTCGCTCGAGGACGGCACCGTCCTGGAGGCGGACCTGCTGCTGGTCGCCGTCGGTCGCGGCCCCCGCACCTCGGGGCTCGGCTACGAGGAGCAGGGCGTGCGCATGGAGCGCGGATTCGTGCTCACCGACGACAAGCTCCACACCGGCGTCGCCAACATCTACGCGGTGGGCGACATCGTGCCCGGCCTGCAGCTCGCTCACCGCGGGTTCCAGCAGGGCATCTTCGTCGCCGAGACGATCGCAGGTCTGTCGCCCCAGCCGATCGTCGAGGCCAACATCCCTCGCGTCACGTACTGCGACCCCGAGGTCGCGTCCGTGGGCGTCACCGAGGCGAAGGCGAAGGAGATCCACGGCGACGATGCGGTGGAGACCCTCGAGTACAACCTGGGCGGCAACGGCAAGAGCCAGATCCTCGCCACCCAGGGATTCATCAAGCTGGTGCGGGTCAAGGACGGACCCGTGGTCGGCGTCCACATGCTGGGAGCTCGCGTTGGCGAGCAGATCGGCGAAGCACAGCTCATCGTCAACTGGGAGGCGCACCCGGAGGACGTGGCCCCGCTGGTCCACGCCCACCCCACCCAGAACGAGGCCATGGGCGAGGCCCACCTGGCCCTCGCCGGCAAGCCGCTTCACGCCCACGACTGATATCGGAGACAATCCTCATCATGAGCAACGACGTCACACTCCCGGCCCTGGGCGAATCCGTCACCGAAGGCACCGTCACCCGCTGGCTGAAGTCCGTGGGCGACACGGTCGAGGTCGACGAGCCTCTGCTCGAGGTCTCGACCGACAAGGTCGACACCGAGATCCCCTCGCCGTTCGCCGGCACCCTCACCGAGATTCTGGTCCAGGAGGACGAGGAGGCCGAGGTCGGAGCCGTCCTCGCTCGCATCGGCGACGAGGGCGAGTCGGGCGGCGAGCCGTCCGCACGCGCGGAGGCGTCGGCTCCTGCGGAGGCGTCGGCTCCCGCCGAGCCGTCGGCCGCCGCGTCGGCTCCCGCTGAGCCGTCGGCTGCCGCGTCCGCGCCTGCCGAGACCTCCGCGCCCGCGCAGGAGGCGGCGAGCCCCGCCGCGCCAGCGGAGCAGTCGGCGCCTGCAGAGGCATCCGCCCCGGCGCAGTCCTCTGCGGCAGCGTCGGCCGGCGGCGGGCAGGACGTGACGCTGCCCGCTCTGGGCGAGTCCGTGACCGAAGGCACCGTCACCCGCTGGCTGAAGTCCGTGGGCGACACGGTCGAGGCCGACGAGCCCCTGCTCGAGGTCTCGACCGACAAGGTCGACACCGAGATCCCCTCGCCGTTCGCCGGCACCCTCACCGAGATCCTGGTCCAGGAGGACGAGGAGGCCGAGGTCGGAGCCGTCCTCGCTCGCATTGGCGAAGCGGGCGCCGCACCCGCGCAGGCGTCCGCGCCCGCAGAGCCGTCGGCCGCTGCCGAGCCCTCCGCCGCTGCAGCTGCTCCCGCCGAGGCCTCTGCGCCGGCGCCGCAGGCGACGGCATCCGCGCCCGCGCAGGCAGAGCCTGCGACCTCCCCCGCCGCCGAGGCTGCCGCACCCGCATCGCAGGAGTCGGCGGCAGCTGCGGCTCCCGCCGCCACATCGGCCCCGGCTGCGGCCCCCACGTCCGGCGAGGCCGCCGCGGAGCCGTCGACAGGATCGGGCTACGTGACGCCGATCGTTCGCAAGCTCGCTCGTGAGCGCGGCGTCGACCTGGCGAGCGTGACGGGCACGGGTGTGGGCGGGCGAATTCGCAAGGAGGATGTGCTGAGCGCTGCCGAGGCTCCCGCGACGAGCTCCGCTCCTGCGCAGCCGTCCGCCAGCGCTCCCGATCGCGCCCCGGAGCCCCAGGTCTCAGAGCTGCGCGGCCAGACCATCAAGATGTCCCGCATCCGCAAGGTCACCGCAGACAAGATGATGAGCTCGTTGCACGGCATGGCGCAGCTCACGTCGGTCATCGAGGTCGACTGCTCGAAGATCTGGGCGCTGCGCGCGAAGTCGAAGGACGCCTTCCTCGACAAGCACGGCGTCAAGCTGTCCTTCCTGCCGTTCTTCACCAAGGCCGTGGCCGAGGCGCTCATGGAGCACGCCAATGTCAACGCCTCGGTGAGCGAGGACGGCAAGTCGATCGTCTACCACCCCTCGGTCAACCTCGGGCTCGCGGTCGATACTGAGAAGGGCCTGATGCTCCCGACGCTCCGCGATGCGGACTCGTTGACGCTCGCCCAGCACGCCCAGGGCATCGCGGACCTCGCGGACAAGGCTCGCAATGGCGGGCTGAAGGCAGACGAGATCTCGGGCGGGACCTTCTCCGTGACCAACACGGGGTCCGTCGGCACGATCTTCGACACCCCGGTGGTGCCGGAGCCGCAGGCGGGCATCCTGGCGACCTGTGCGATCGTGAAGCGTCCCGTCGTGGTCAAGGGCCCCGACGGTGACGACGTGATCGCCGTCCGGCCCATGTGCTACCTGCCGCTCAGCTACGACCACCGCCTGGTCGACGGCGCGGACGCGGCCCGCTTCCTGCAGACCGTGAGGAAGCGCATCGAGGCCGGAGCCTTCGAGGCGGACCTGGACCTGTAGGGCGCTGCGATGCGCGTCGTGGTCGCCGGCTCGTCCGGCCTCATCGGCACGGCTCTCAAGGAGTCGCTGACGGCCGACGGCCACGACGTGATCGCGTTGGTGCGCCGCGAAGCGCGCGGGGCCGACGAGTCCGCCTGGGATCCCCGCGGCGGCGCCGTCGATCACGAGCTCCTCGCGTCCGCGGACGTGGTGGTCAACCTGGCCGGCGCATCGATCGGCGACAAGCGCCTCACGGACTCGTATGCGGAGGTGGTGCTGCAGTCTCGCCTCGACGCGACGGGCACCCTGGCACGCGCGCTCGCCGCCGTGGAGTTCACAGGCCTGCTGCTGCAGGGCTCGGCCATGGGCTACTACGGCGACCGCGGCGAGGACAGCCTGACAGAGCGCTCCGGCGCGGGCACCACGCTGCTGGCGTCCATCGTGTCCCAGTGGGAGGCGGCCGCTCAGCCCGCACTCGACGCCGGTGTGCGCACCGTCTTCGCCCGCACCGGCCTGGTGCTGGCCCCGCATGGGGGGTTCGCGGAGCGGCTGCTGCCGCTTGTCAGGCGGGGCCTGCTGCGCTCGCTCGGCAAGGGCGACGCGTGGCACGCGTGGATCACGCTGCACGACCATATTCGAGCCCTGCGGTTCCTCGTCGACAGCGACCACGTGGGCGCGGTCAACGTGATCGCTCCAGCCTCGGTCCGCGACGCCCACCTGATCCGGGCCATGTCCGAAGCCGCGGGACGCTCCCCTGGCCTGCCAGCCCCTGCATGGGCCCTGCGGCTGGCGATCGGCCCCGCGGTGGAGGACCTGCTCTCGAGCCAGAAGGCGACGCCGGGGGTGCTGGCGCGCCTCGGTTTCGCGTGGGATCACCCGTACATCGACGCCGCAGCCCGCTGGGTGATCGGAGCTCGCTGAGAGCCCGGGCGCTCACGGCTCGCGCACCGCCTCCACCGTCCACCGTCCGTCCCATCGCAGGTGCAGGACGACGGACTCCACCGACGCCGCGACATCGGTCGTGCGTCCCGCCTCGATCACCCGGTGGGCGCCCAGGCTGTACGTCAGCGAGACCGTGGCTGCGCGCGCGGTGGTGTCCACCACCTCGACGCGCTCGATACGCGCCGCGAGCCCGGTATAGGTGAGCTCTCCCGCGTCGAGCGCGACGGCGATCCTCTCGATGCTCTCCGACAGTTCACGGGAGTCGGGCTGCGCTGCGGCAAGCCTCCGCAACTGCTCGCCGTCTCCGTCGCGCAGCGCACCCATACGTGCGAGCGTCAACGCGACAGCGGCACGCCCGGGATGCTCTCTGTCCGCGATGGCCGCCTCCGGCAATCCGGCGCGCGCGCCCATCGCGCGGGACCCACCGTGGCCGTCTGGCGCGGATGCCTGAGCCACGAGCTGCGCCGGAGCTGCGACCGTCGGAGGCTCACTGGTCGGGGCTGCGGCGACGGCGGCCGAGGACTGGGGAAGCACCGCGTCGACGGCCCAGGGCACGCCGACGACGATGGTTGCCGCCGCTGTGGCGACGGCGCCGGCCGCGAGAGCTCGCTCGGCAGTCCGACGCGCGCGCCACCACCGCCCGGCGGCGATGCGTTCGGTGCGGGGCGCGGCACGCGCACGCGCCGCCGCGATCACGTCCGCGCTGGACGGCACGCTCACGCGCGCAGGGGCGGCCAGGCCATCGAGCGCCCTGACGGCTACGTGGATGTCCGGGCGCTGGCGAGGGTCGGAGACGAGCAGCGGCGCCGTCCACGCCTCGACGATGGCACGGTCGGCATCGCCGACGGCCCATCGCAGCAGCGCACCGAACGAGTACACGTCGCCAGGGAGGGTCGCTCCCCCGACGCGCTCAGGCGCTCGAAACCCCGGCGTCCCGCTCTCGTCCTCGACGCATCCGGCGATGGTGTCGAGGAGCACCACGTATTCGGGACCGATGGCGACATTGGCCGGCGCGAGGTCACCATGCGCGAGCCCGGCCTCGTGCATCCGCGCGAGCCCCTCGCCCACGCCTCGGGCGAGCCACGCGCACTCGCCCACGGACAGCGGTGGACGCCGCATCGCCAGCTCCGCGAGATCGGGACCGTCGACCGCCGGCACGTTCACGAGCACCCTGCCGTGCGCATCGGCCCTCACGGATACCGGAGCGAGCACGCAGGCTGAGCGGATCGAGGCGAGGACGCGTGATCGCGCCCGCACCCGCTCGAGGAGGTCCGTGCCCTCGCCGACGGTGCGCGTCAGCGCGGGCCGTGCGCGGGAGTCGTCGTCCATGGGTCCACCGTGCCCGCCGCGCGGGCCCGGTGGACGTTTTCCACAGACTCAGTTCGGAATCCGCTTGGTCCACGGCCACCACACGGGGCGGCCGATGTCGCCGACGAGACCCGGCACCAGCAGCGACCGCACCACGAAGGTGTCGATGAGGACGCCCAGGCCCACGATCACCGCGATCTGTGCGAGGAAGATCAGCGGGATCACCCCCAGGGCGGCGAAGGTCGCGGCCAGCACGATGCCAGCGGACGTGATGACTCCGCCGGTCACGGCGAGAGCCCGCCTCACGCCCGGCCGCGTGCCGTGCTGCAGGGTCTCCTCGCGTGCTCTCGACATGAGGAAGATCGAGTAGTCCACGCCGAGCGCGACGAGGAAGACGAAGCCCAGCAGCGGCACCGCCGGATCCGATCCCGGGAAGTCGAGCACGTGGTTGAAGAGGATCGCGGAGATGCCGATGGTGGCGGCGTAGGACAGGATGTTCGCGAGCACGATGAGCAGCGGCGCCACGATCGCGCGCAGCAGCATCACCAGCACCACGAAGATCACGGCGAGGATGGTCGGGATGATCACGAGGGTGTCGCGCTGTGTGGTCAGTCGGGTGTCGAGCGACTCGGCGGCCTGGCCCCCGACCAGTGCCTCCTGCGACAAGGGATGAACGGCGTCGCGCACGTCCTGCACGATGTCCGCCGCCTCCGCGGAGCTCGACGAGACCTGCGTGACGGCCACCACCTCGACCATGCCGTCGACCACGATGGGGTCCTCGGGTCCCGCAGCCCCAGGAGGTGCGCCCTGCGCGACGGACGGGGTCAGCAGATAAGCCTGGTCGACGCCCTCCACGGCACCGGCGGCCTCCACAGCAGCGTCCGCCTGGTCCTCGGGTACGAAGATCCGGATCGGCGACGTCGCGCCCGCAGCGAAGTGGTCTTCGAGCACCTCGGTGCCCTCCACGGAGTCCACGCGCGCGGTGAAGACGTCGCCCTGTCCCAGGCTGCCGGTGTTGAAGGTGGGAAGGAACGCCGCAGCGATCACGAGCCCGAGCGCCGCGAGCGCCCACGTGCGGCGCGGGTGGGCGTCGACCCCGCGGGCGAGCCGTGGCCAGAACCCCTTGCCTTCGGACGGGTCGGCATGGACATCGGAGGACTCTGCGTTGTACCGCGGCATCGCGGGCCAGAACACGCCCCTCGCGTGCTTGCCGCCGATGAGCAGCAGCGCCGGCAGCAGCGTGAGCGCCGCGAACAGCGCTGATGCGATGCCGATGGCGCCCGCCGGGCCCAGCGCGGCATTGGACTTGAGGTCGCTGAGGAGCAGCACGAGGAGGCCCAGGATGACCGTTCCTGCCGACGCGGCGATGGGCTCGAGCGAGCGTCGCCACGCGTGGGCGAGCGCGTCGTAGGGAGACTCGGTGCGCAGCAGCTCCTCGCGGTAGCGCGCGACGAGCAGCAATGCGTAGTCGGTGGTGGCGCCCACGACCAGGATGAACATGATGCCCTGCGACTGGCCGTTGAGCGTGATGACGTCGGCGTCCGCGAGGGCGAAGACGGCCAGGATGGCGCCCGTCAGGGCGATGAGCGCGGTGGACAGGACGAGGAACGGCAGCACGGGGCTGCGGTAGACGATCAGCAGGATGACGAGCACCACGGCCAGCGCGACGAGCAGGAGGATTCCGTCGATGCCGGCGAAGGCCTCGAGCAGGTCGGCAAGCACGCCGAGCGCACCTGTGAGGTGACCGTCGAGGTCGGTGTCGACGTCGGCCCAGGTGGCACGGATGGTCTGGGCGACGAGTTCGCCGAGCGCCGCCTCTCCCACCGTCTGATCGACCAGCTCGGAGTCGATGCTGAAGGCGACCAGTGCCGCCTCGCCATCCTCCGACGGCACGACCTGAGGCGGAGCCTCGCTGGCAGGCGGAGAGAGCACGTCGCCCACCGTCCGGCCCTGCTCGTCGCCTTCGATCGGCGTCTCGACCACGTCGGCGACGAACTGCTCCACGGTCGCGAGGTCCTCCGGACCTGAGATGCCATCCACGACGAAGATCCCCGGCACCGCCTGAGTCGGCATGAACTCGGCCTGGAGCTCGGCCGCCTGGGTCGACTCCGCGGACGTCGGCAGGAAGGCCGCGGCGTCGTTCTCCTGCACCTCCGACAGCTTGCCGAACGTCTGCCCGCCGGCTCCGCCGATGGCGAGCCAGCCGACGATCACGAGAAGGACGAGAAGCGGCCTCAGCCACGCGCGCGAAGTCATCATCACATCCTGCCCTAACGTGCGAACCGTGCCGGTATTCCGTCGGGTTAGCCTGGAGCCCTATGGACGTCATCGACCTCGACCTCGGCGCGCGCCCGGTGCCCTACCAGGAGGGCTGGGACCTCCAGCGCGCGATGCACGCCGCTCGGGTCGCGGACGAGCGCCCAGACTCGGTGATTCTGCTCGAGCACGAGCCGGTCTACACGGCCGGGCGACGCACCGCGACGTGGGACCGGCCCGTGGATGGCACGCCCGTCGTCGACGTCGACCGTGGCGGCCGCATCACCTGGCATGGCCCCGGCCAGCTCGTGGGCTACCCCATCGTGCGCCTCGCCGAGCCCATCGACGTGGTGCGCTACGTGCGCAGCCTCGAGCAGGCCGTCATGGACCTGTGCGACTCCTATGGCCTCGAGACGATCCGGGTCGAGGATCGCTCGGGCGTGTGGCTTCCCGCGACGGGCTCCCAGCGCGAGCGCAAGATCTGCGCGATCGGCGTGCGCGTGGCCAAGGGCGTCACCATGCACGGCTTCGCACTCAATTGCGACCCCGCGCTCGAGCAGTTCGACCGCATCGTCCCCTGCGGCATCTCGGACGCTGACGTCACCTCCCTGTCGCGCGAGCTCGGTCGCCCCGTGAGGGTCGCCGATGTCCGCTCGCCCATGCTCGAATTCCTGGAAACCGTCCTGGCCCCCGTACGCTGGGAGACGTCGTCGCCCACAGGCGACGCAGGTCGCGTTCCCGATCACCCCAAGGAGACCGTGTGACCATCGCACCCGAGGGCCGCAGGATGCTGCGCGTCGAGGCTCGCAACGCGGAGACCCCGATCGAGCGCAAGCCCGAATGGATCCGCACCAAGGCGACCATGGGGCCCGAGTATCGGGACATGAAGGAGCGCGTCCACGGCCAGGGCCTTCATACGGTGTGCGAGGAGGCCGGCTGCCCCAACATCTTCGAGTGCTGGGAGGACCGAGAGGCAACCTTCCTCATCGGCGGCGCACAGTGCACGCGCCGCTGCGACTTCTGTCAGATCGACACGGGCAAGCCGTCGCCGCTGGATCGCATGGAGCCCACCAAGGTCGCGAACTCGGTCCAGCAGATGGGCCTCAAGTACTCGACCGTCACGGGGGTCGCCCGCGACGACCTCGACGACGGCGGAGCATGGCTCTACGCGGAGACCGTCCGCAAGATCCACGAGCTCAACCCCGGCACCGGTGTGGAGCTGCTCATCCCCGACTTCAATGCGGACCCCGACCAGCTCGCCGAGGTGTTCTCCTCGCGCCCCGAGGTGCTCGCGCACAACGTCGAGACCGTGCCGCGCATCTTCAAGCGCATCCGTCCCGCGTTCCGCTACGAGCGCTCGCTGCAGGTGATCACCGAGGCTCAGAAGGACGGCCTGGTCACCAAGTCGAACATCATCCTGGGGATGGGCGAGACCTTCGACGAGGCGATCCAGGCGCTGCAGGACCTCCACGACGCCGGCTGCGACCTCATCACCATCACCCAGTACCTGCGCCCGAGCCCGCGCCACCACCCCGTGGAGCGCTGGGTCAAGCCCGAGGAGTTCGTCGAGCTGTCCGACGCGGCGGAGGAGATGGGCTTCCTGGGTGTGATGTCCGGGCCGCTGGTGCGCTCGAGCTACCGCGCGGGGCGGCTGTGGGGCCAGGCCATGACGAGCAAGGGCCGCCCGATCCCTGAGGCGCTGGCCCACCTCGGCGAGCCCGTGGAGGCGCGCCAGGAGGCGTCGTTCCTGCTCAACCGCACTGCTCGCCCGGCCTGCTGAGGGAGCCCTGACCGCGCATCGGCCCGCGCGTGGCGAGCGACTACACTAGTCGCCATCATGGCTAAGGCACCCGAGAAGAAGCCGCGCTGGTACAAGCTGATCGCGCAGGCCTACACGTTCACCGCCCCCGAGGACAAGTGGCTGCTGCCGCTGATGATCCTGATCCCCGTCGCGATCATCGGGGCGTTCGTCGTGATCGGCCTGCAGTTCTCGACCATCGTGCTGGTGTACCTGATCATCTTCGGCATCCTGGTCGCCGCGCTCGCCGCGATGTTCACGCTGACGCGTCGCTTCGAGAAGGTGATGTACCGGCGCATGGACGGGCAGATCGGCGCATCGCTGTCGATCGCGCAGGGCATGCGTTCGAGCTGGCAGTTCGCCGATGACCCGATCTCGGTCGACCCGCGCGGCAAGTCCATCGTGTTCCGCGGGGTCGGCAAGGGCGGCGTGGTGCTGCTGGCCGAGGGCGGCAACGCGGCCCAGAAGCAGGTGGCGGCCGCGACGCGTCGCATCACCAAGCTGGTCCCCGGCGTGCCTGTCAACGCGATCTACGTGGGCAGCCACGAGGGCGAGGTGCCCCTCAAGGACGTGCCGAAGGCCATCAAGAAGCACAAGAAGGTCCTGGGCCGCAACGAGCGCGCGGCGGTCACTGCGCGTCTCGACGCCATCGGCGGCCAGAAGCTCCCGGTTCCCAAGGGCGTCGACCCCATGCGAGCGCGCCCCGACCGCAAGGCGATGCGCGGTCGCTGAGGCACCAGCGCGCGCCCGGCGCACGTGGCGGCCGATGCGCGGGGCCGGCACGCACGGCAGGGTCAGGTGGCGAGGGTGAGGACGAGGCTCTCGCCGTCGCGGCCGACCGTCACCTGGGTCATGTCCGGGACGCGGGGCAGACCGTCCGTGGCAGGCGAGCGATTCTCCCCCACCACCACGACGGCGCACCCGGCGACCCGGCCGGCGCCGATGCCAGCGTCGGTGTCCTCGAACACCACGCAATCGCGGGGATCGGCGCCGAGCTCCCGCGCGGCTCGCAGGTATCCCTCAGGATCGGGCTTGCCCGCGTTCACGTCATCGGCACCGATGAGGACGGCCGGAGGCTCGATCCCGACCGCCGCCAGTCGAGCGCGCGCGGGCTCGGCGAGCGCGGAGGTGACGACCGCCCACCTCTGCGTAGGCAGCGCGCGCGTGAAGCGCGCCGCGCCGGGGATCTCCACGACCTGGTGGAACCGGCTTGCCTCCATGTGATGGATGCGATCGATCCAGATGTCGATGTCCCGCTCCCCCGCGACATAGCGCGCGATCGTGTCGCGCGATGGCCGGCCGTGCGCGAAGGCGCGCACCTCCGTGCCATCGAGTCCCAGCCGGTCCGCGAACTCGTTCCACATCGCGTCGACCACGGCGTTCGAGTCGACGAGCGTCCCGTCCATGTCGCACAGCACCGCACGAACCCGCAGCTCCGTCACGTGCGCCTCACCGCGCCGCCCGGGCACGAGCCACGACGATACGGGTCCCTGCCGCGCTGTCGTGCAGACCCCTGCCCTCGCCATCCCAGACGACGGCAGGGATCACGAGCGCGAGCAGGACGGTGCGGATGAGCGCCTTGACGAGGCCCACCACGGGGGACCCGTCGACGCGGACCACCCGCATGCCCAGCAGCCGATGACCGGTGGTCGACCCGAGGGTGGCGACCAGGATGAGGTGCTGCGCCATCCAGATCCCGACGGTGGCCAGCGGCGCGCCGGCGACGAGCACACGCTCGACAGGGCTCAGCTCCGCCGCGGCTGGAACGGCGAAGAAGGCGGAGGAGATGAGCAGGCACAGCACCCAGTCGATGCCGACGCCGGCGAGCCTGCGACCGACGGAGGCGCGCTCACCATGGTCGGTCGCGGCTGTCACCGTTCCATCGTATCGAGGGTTCCGCTAGGGTCGGATGCGTCGCCTGGGGTCCGCCAGATGAAGCGTCGTGCTGTCCCGGACTCGCGTGAAACAGTTTCGTAACATGCCTTGAATCTGGGTGAAACTGCCGGACCCTATGGTGGGCACTGCTGTACCTGGCACCTATCACATTGCAAGGAGCAACCGGATGTTCAAGTCTGCCGAAGAGGCCATCGCTTTCGTGAAGGATGAGGCGGTCGAGTACATCGACATCCGCTTCTGCGACCTTCCCGGCGCGATGCAGCACGTCAACGTTCCCGCGGCCCAGTTCGAGACCGTTCTCGAGGACGGTGCCGCATTCGACGGCTCCTCGATCCGCGGCTTCCAGGCCATCAACGAGTCGGACATGAAGCTGATCGCGGATCTCGCGACCGCGTACATCGACCCGTTCCGCAAGGCCAAGACGCTCGTCATCAACTTCTCGGTGGTCGACCCCTTCACCGACGAGCCCTACTCCCGCGACCCGCGCAACGTCGCGATGAAGGCGCAGGAGTACCTCAAGTCGACCGGCATCGGTGACACCGCGTACTTCGCTCCCGAGGCCGAGTTCTTCATCTTCGACTCCGTGCGCTTCGACACCAATCAGCACGAGGGCTACTACCACATCGAGTCCTCCGAGGGCTGGTGGACGACGGGCGACAAGACCGACCTCGACGGCACGCCCAACCGCGGATACAAGACCCGGTTCAAGGGCGGCTACTTCCCCGTCTCCCCCGGCGACCAGCTCGCCGACCTGCGCGACGAGATCTGCACCGTGCTGGGCCAGGTTGGCCTTGAGCTCGAGCGCGCGCACCACGAGGTGGGCACCGCCGGCCAGATGGAGATCAACTACCGCTTCAACACGCTGCTGCACGCTGCTGACGACATCATGAAGTTCAAGTACGTCGTCAAGAACGTGGCCTGGAGCGCCGGCAAGACCGCGACGTTCATGCCCAAGCCCCTGTTCGGGGACAACGGCTCGGGCATGCACGTGCACCAGTCGGTGTGGAAGGACGGCTCGCCGCTGTTCTACGACGAGGCCGGCTATGGCGGCCTGTCGGACACCGCCCGCTGGTACATCGGCGGCATCCTCAAGCACGCCCCCGCGCTGCTCGCCTTCACCAACCCCACGGTCAACTCGTACCACCGCCTGGTGCCGGGCTACGAGGCCCCGGTGAACCTGGTGTACTCGGCTCGCAACCGCTCCGCCGCGGTCCGCATCCCGATCACCGGCACCAACCCCAAGGCCAAGCGCATCGAGTTCCGCGCCCCCGACTCCTCGGGCAACCCCTACCTCGCGTTCGCGGCGCTGCTCATGGCGGGCCTCGACGGCATCAAGAACAAGATCGAGCCGCCGGCTCCGATCGACAAGGACCTGTACGAGCTTCCCCCGGAGGAGCACGCGCAGATCCCGCAGGTGCCGGACAGCCTGTCGAAGGTGCTCGACACGCTCGAGGCGGACCACGCGTTCCTCACCGAGGGCGGCGTGTTCACCGAGGACCTCATCGCCGAGTGGATCGACTACAAGCGCTCCAACGAGATCGACCCGCTGCGCTTCCGTCCGCACCCGCACGAGTTCGAGCTGTACTACGACGTCTAAGCAGTAGCGCACCCGCACGAAGGGCCGTCCCCGCGAGGGGGGCGGCCCTTCGTCGTTGCCGGTCACCCGGGTCCTGGTAGGCAGTGACAGCCGTCCCCGGCGCAGGGGCTGGCGCCCAGTGCGTGCGGGAGCGCAGCTCCCGTCCGAGTCAGCGCAAGGCGTCGATCACCAGCGCCGCCGTCGAGGCGAAGCGCTTGTCATCGGTGGCCGGCGTGAAGCCCAGCCTCGCGATCACGAGGTCCTCCGAAGGCACGACGATCACCCACTGACCGTCGTGGCCGCTCGCGTGATAGGCGTCGGCTGGGAGCTCGGGATCGACGAGGCTTCCATCCGGGCGGGCGTTGGCCCACCAGCCTGAGGCGTAGCCGTCCGACCCACGCTCGATCTGGGCGTCCACCGCCACCGTCGACTCTGCGATCCACCCCTCGGGCAGCAGTCGCTCGCCGTTCCACATGCCGTCCTGGAGAGCGAACTGGCCGATGCTCGCCCAGTCCCGCGGCGTCGCCCACATGTACGAGCTGCACACCGGCGTGCCCGTGGCGTCGGCCTCCATCACCGCGCTCGCGAGACCCAGGCGATCGAACAGCTCGCGGCGCGGGGCATCGGCCAGTCCACGGGTCTCGGTGATGATGTCGCACAGCACCGTCGTGGACCCGCTCGAGTACTGGAGGTAGGTCCCGGGCTCGTGCGCAAGCGGCTGCGACGCGACGTACGCGCCCATGTCCGGCTCGTCATAGAGCATCTGGGTGATGGGCGTGCCGAGGTCATACGTCTCGTCCCACGCGAGCCCGCTCGTCATCTGCAGCAGGTGGCGGATCGTGATGTCAGCGCGACCGTCCGTCCACTCCTCGCGCAGCTGATCGTCGTCGAGCGACAGCTCCCCCTGCTCAACGTACCGACCCACGAGGAGGTTCGTGACCGACTTGGTCATCGACCAGCCCAACTGCGGCGTGGACTCGTCGAAGCCATCCGCGTAGCGCTCGGCCACCAGCTCGCCGTCCTTGAGCACCACCATTCCTCGGGTCCCGAGCGCCGCCCGGTCCTGCTCGGTCAAGTCGTCGCCGAACCCATGCGCGATGGCGGCCGTGAGCTCCGCGTCGGTGCCAGGCGTGAGCGCGAGGTCGGCGTACGGGTTGGGCGCGGCGGTGACGACGGTCGCCTCTCCCCACGGCTCCGGCCTCTCGGGGGCGACGGTGCAGCCGTAGCCTGGCACGAGCCACGCACCCTGGGACGCGACGATCCCGAGCACCGAGGCTCGCGCACCGTCGCTGTCGGGCGTCATCCCCACATCCAGCACGGGCACCAGCGGGTTGTCGGGAAGGTCCGTCTCGGGGTTCGTGCGTCCGGCGATGTTCTCGACAGCGCACGCGTTGTGCGCTGCGTAGCCGGTGCCGGTGCCGGTGAGGAGCAACGGTCGCGCGTACACGTAGGCAGCGGCTGCTCCGACGGCGAGGACGGCGACCGAGGCGATCACGATGGTGCGCTTCCGTGGCATGCGGCTCTGCTCCAGGGTGCGGCGGCCGTTGGCCCGGCTCACACCGCGTCGTGCGAGTGGCGAGCGCACCCGGGCGCCCGTGGGACCGCCCCAGGGTACGCGATAGCCGCGCAGTCGATGTGCACCGTCCGGCGTGCCTACGATGGACGGCATGACCCACCCGACCTCATCCGACCAGGCCCGTCCGACCGAGTGGTGGAGGACGGCGGTGATCTATCAGATCTATCCGCGGTCGTTCGCGGATGCGTCGGGTGACGGGATCGGGGACCTGGCGGGCATCACGGCGCGGCTGGACTCGCTTGCGGCATTGGGCGTGGACGCGATCTGGCTGTCGCCGTTCTACACCTCGCCCCAGAAGGACGCGGGCTACGACGTGGCCGACTTCACCGACGTGGACCCCCTGTTCGGCACGCTCGCCGACTTCGATCGGATGCTCGAGCGCGCCCACGACCTGGGCCTGCGCGTGATCGTCGACATCGTCCCCAACCACACCTCCGACGCCCACGCCTGGTTCCAAGCCGCCCGCGCATCGGCCCCAGGCTCACCTGAACGCGCCCGCTACATCGTGCGCGACGGCCGCGGCCCCGAAGGCGAGCTGCCACCCAACAACTGGGAGTCCGTGTTCGGCGGCCCGGCCTGGACCAGGCTCGACACCACCGACGGCAGCCCCGGCCAGTGGTACCTGCACCTGTTCGACTCCTCCCAGCCCGACCTGGACTGGACCAACGAGGAGGTGCGCGCCGAGTTCGACCGCATCCTGCGCTTCTGGCTCGACCGCGGCGTCGACGGCTTCCGCGTCGACGTCGCCCACGGGCTCGCGAAGCATCCTGACCTTCCCGACTTCGTCATCAGCGAGGACATCGACTCGATGGGCGCAGCCCAGATGGGTCACCCCGCATGGGCGCAGCAGGGAGTTCACGAGATCTGGCGGCGCTGGCGCTCGGTGGTCGACGAGTACGACGGCGACCGCATCCTCACGGCGGAGGCGTGGGTCGAGCCGCTGTCGGAGATGGCCGCCTGGGTGCGCCCGGACGAGATGCATCAGGCCTTCAACTTCCCGTACCTCATGACGCCGTGGGACGCGGACGCCGTGCGGACGGTGATCGACGACTCGCTGGCCGCGTTCGCCTCCGTCGGCGCGCCGAGCACTTGGGTGCTGTCCAACCACGACGTGATCCGCCACCCCTCGCGCCTGGCGCTGACGGTGCCGAGCCCGCAGGGCCACGGCATCGGCCCGGACTCCCCTGGGCTGCCCGACCCCGCGGTCGCGCAGATGCGGGGGCGAGCAGCGACGCTTCTGATGCTCGCGCTGCCGGGCTCGGCCTACCTGTTCCAGGGCGAGGAGCTCGGGCTGCCCGAGGTGCTCGACATCCCTGCGGACCGTCGCGAGGATCCCACCTTCCACCGCACCGGGGGCGAGCGGTACGGCCGCGACGGCTGTCGGGTTCCGCTTCCGTGGGAAGCCGATGCGCCGGCGTTCGGCTTCTCGCCGAGCGGTGAGTCGTGGCTCCCCCAGCCCGGTTGGTGGGGCGAGTACGCGCGAGACCGGCAGGAGGGCGACCGCGAGAGCTCGCTCGAGCTCTACCGGGCCGCGCTTGCGGCTCGGCGCGAGCACGGCCTGGCATCGGCGTCGCTCTCGTGGGAGACGACCGATGGCGACGTCCTGATCGCACGGGTGGGCGACGTGATGGTCGTGTGCAACTTGTCGACGTCGCCCGTCGACCTGCCGGCGGGCGAGGTCATCGCCGCGTCCGAGCGGCTCGACGACTCGCTGCCGCCCAACGCCGCCGCCTGGCTCCTGACCACCTGAGCAGCGCGCCGCCGACTCGCGTCGGTGGCGACTGGGTCGCGGTGCGTCCCGGCGAGCTGGTGCTCTCCTCGAGTCCCGTGACCGATACGATTCCGGCAGACACCTGCGTCTGGATGGTCCTCTAGCCCACGGCGCCCGAGGAGGAGACGATGGCGAAGATCCAGAAGGTCGCGGAGCTCGCCGGAGTGTCCACCGCCACCGTGTCGCGCGCCCTCGCGGGCAAGGCGTCGGTGTCGCCGGCGACGCGCCTGCGCGTCGAGGAGGCGGCCAAGGAGCTGGGCTACGTGGTCTCGGCGAGCGCCTCGAGCCTCGCCTCCGGCCGCACGCGCAACGTCGGGATCGTGACGCCTCAGCTCGACACGTGGTTCTACATGAAGGTGCTGAGCGGCGCTCAGCACGCGCTGCTCGACGCAGGCTACGACCTCACCCTGTATCACCTCGACGCGAACCCCGACCCCGACGTCTCTTCCGAGACGAATCCTCGGCGTCGCCGTCTGTTCGAGGAGTTCCTGCGGCGGAAGCGCGTGGACGCGCTCATCGCCGTCAGCCTCGAGCTCGACAGCGCAGAGGTGGAGAGCATGCGCGGGCTCGGCAAGCCGGTCGTCGGCGTCGGCGGTCCCCTCCCTGGGGTGCACACGCTGTCGATCGACGATCACGCCATCGCCCGACTGGCCACCGACCACCTCGTGGGGCTCGGTCACCGCCACATCGCGCACATCTCGGGCGACCCGGACTTCGAGCTCGACTTCCACCTCCCCGCTTCGCGGCGCGCGGGGTATGAGGAGGCGCTCGCCGATGCCGGCATCGAGGCCGACCCGCTCATGCTGCGCGGCGCCGACTTCACCATCGCGGGAGGCTACGACGCCACCCTCCAGCTGCTCGGCGACCCCCGCGTGCATCCGACGGCGATCTTCGCGGCATCGGACGAGATGGCGATCGGGGCGATCCTCGCCGCCCGCGACCTGGGCAAGCAGGTTCCCTCCGACCTGTCCGTGGTCGGCATCGACGGGCACGACCTCGCCGAGTTCTTCTCCCTCACGACCATCGATCAGTTCTCGGAGCTTCAGGGACGGCGAGCTGTCGATCGGGTGCTACGCGAGCTCGGATCGGGATCCACTGACCCGGAGCATGAGGCTCTGCCGTTCGAGCTGGTCATGCGCCGGTCGACGGCGCCGCCGCCACGGGCCTAGCGGCGGCGGCCCCACGCCGCGGCGAGCGCCGCCGCCAGCAATGCCGCCACGAAGGCGCCAGCCGCTGCCCACAGCGATCGCTCCACGATCACCGGAGCGGCCTCCTCCGTCAGCGCGTCGCGCCACAGGCTCCCGTAAGCACCATCCACGGCTCCAGGCACGAGCCGGAGGATGGTCTCTGGTCCGAGCACCGTGATCACCCCGGCCACGATCAGGCAGGCGACGGCGAGAGCGAGAAGCGCCTTCGCGGGGAACCACCGGCGCCGGTGCGAGACGAGAGCGCCCACCCCGAGCACCGCGAGCCCGCTCCACACCCCCCACGCGGCGAGCCACGCCACGGGACCATAGGCCGCGCGCACGGCGTCGAACCGGTCGGCGCTCAGCACCTCGACGGCGACGGGCGGCACCGCAGTGTCGGGCACGACGTCGCCGATGACCGGGATGTCATCGATCCGAGCATTCACGGCGCCAGAGACGTCGACGTTCAGGACCAGCGGGGCGCTCTCGCGATCCGGATCGGTGAGCGCGGCGGCGAACTGCTCGTGCGCGGCGTCCGCCTCCTCGAGCAACGCATCGCGGAAGCCCTCGGACTCGACCGCGGACTCGAGCGCGCCGCCGATCGCGGACTCGATGAGCGGGCCGTCGAGCGCCACACCTGCGTCCGCCAGAGCGTCGAGCGCCTGCTCCGTGACCTGTGCCGCGACCTGAGAGCGCACGGCGTCGGAGTCCATCGCACGCTCGGCGAGCGCGCGCACAGCGTCGCCGTCCTCAACGGCCCGGACCACGATCGAGCTCACTGCGCCGGCGACGACGAGCAGCACGCCGGCGAGGATGCACAGCGCCGAGACGAGCGTCCGCAGTCCCCTCATCCGCCGTCCTCCCATCCGAAGAACACCCGCTCGGTGACGGCCCTGGCTCTGCGCGTCGCGCGGCCATATCGGTCGAGCAGCTCCGCGCCCGTCTCCGCAGAGTTCATGATCTCGGCGTAGACCCGCAGCTCGCGCATGTCGCCTGGCAGCACGTCCGGCGTACGGGAGCGGCCTCGCAATGCGATCGCGCCGCGCAGGTCAGTCGCGAGTGCCCAGGCCCGCTCGAGAACCAGGGCATCCTCAGCCGACAGGAGGCCCTCATCGCGCGCGACGCCGAGTGCCTCGAGCGTCCGAGTGGTGCGCAGGCCTGCGACCTCATGAGCATGCTGCAGCTGCAGCAGCTGCACCGTCCACTCCACGTCCGACAGACCGCCGGGGCCGAGCTTCAGGTGGCGGTGCGGGTCCACGCCACGCGGGAGCCGCTCCGCCTCCATGCGCGCCTTGAGGGTGCGCATCTGCTTGAGCGCGCTCGCCTCCAGCGACTCGGGATAACGCACCGCGTCGATCATCGCCGTGAAGCGCTCGATGAGGTCGGGGTCCCCCGCGCATGGCCGCGCGCGCAGCAGCGCCTGTGCCTCCCACGGGTCCGACCAGCGCCCGTAGTACTCCGTGCTGGACGCCAGGGAGCGTGCCAGCGGACCGTTGCGTCCCTCGGGTCGAAGGTCGGCGTCGACCTCGAGCGCCGGCTGCGACATGGGCGACTTGAGAAGTCGCTGCACCGTCTGCGCGACCTTCACGGCGAGGCCCGGAGCGCGGTCATTGTCGCCGTCGAACACGAACTGCACGTCGGCATCGGACGTGTACCCCATCTCCTGGCCGCCGTAGCGGCCCATGGCGACGACCGCGAACGTCAGGGGCAGCTCGTCGAGGCCCTCTGCCCGCGCCACGACAGCGCGGGCGATGCGCACGGCGCCAGCGATCAGCACGTCAGCCGCGACCGTCACGGAGCTCGCCGCCTGGACCGAGTCGATGAGGCCGAGCACGTCGGCGGCGGCGGCACGCGCGAGCTCTCGACGTCGCAGGCTCCGCAGCGCCGTGATGCACTGGTCGGCATCGTCCGATCTGGTCAGGATCGCGTCCGCCTCACGCGCGAGGCGCTCGGGGGCACGGGGGTGGAGCTGTGCAGGGTCGCCCAGCCATGTCACGTCCTCGGCGGATGACAGCAGCGCGTCCGTCACGTAGACGGACGTGGACAGCAGCCGCGCGAGACTCTCGGCCGCGGTGCCCGAGTCCCGGAGCATCTTCAGGTACCAGTGAGCATCGCGCAGGAGCTCGGACAGCCTCCTGAACGCGAGCAGGCCCGCGTCGGGATCCGCTCCCTGCGCGAACCAGCCGATCATCGCCGGCAGCAGCTGGCGCTGAATCGAGGCGCGGCGCGACACGCCCTCCGTCAGCGCCGTGATGTGGCGGAGCGCCGCCTGGGGGTCGTCGAATCCCACGGCGGACAGGCGGTCGCGAGCCGCGACGTCGTCGAGGCTGGCCTCGTCCGCGCTGAGGGAGGCCACGACGGGCAGGATGGGCCGGTAGAACATGTCGAGGTGCATGCCGCGCACATCGCGCCTGGTGTCCTGCCACACCTCGTCCATGTACTCGACGGTCGCGAAGCCGGAGGCGCGCGCGAGCACGCGCTTCGCGTCGGCGTGCTCCGGCATCAGGTGGGTGCGCTGCAGCTTGCGCAGCTGCAGGCGGTGCTCCCACACGCGCAGCTGCCGGTACGAGCGGTCCATCTTGGCGGCATCCGGTCGGCCCACGTATCCTCCTGCTCGCAGCGCCGAGAGCGCCTCGAGCGTGGTGCGCGAGCGCAGGGACTCGTCGTGGCGCCCGTGCACGAGCTGCAGCAGCTGGACCGTGAACTCGACGTCGCGCAGCCCGCCGGGGCCGAGCTTGATCTGTCGGTCGCTCTCGTGCGAGGGAACGTGTTCCTCGACGCGCTTGCGCATCGCCTGCGCGCTCTGCACGAACCCCTCGCGCTCGACGGCCTTCCACACCAGCGGGCTCATGGCCTCGACGTACTGCCTGCCGACCTCCGCGTCGCCCGCGATCGGCCGGGCCTTGAGCAGCGCCTGGAACTCCCAGGTCTCCGCCCAGCGCTCGTAGTAGGCCAGGTGCGAGGAGACCGCGCGCACCAGCGCGCCATCCTTGCCCTCCGGCCGCAGGTTCGCGTCCACCTCCCACAGGGCGGGTTCCGCTCCCGGCCGGTCGCACGCCCTGGACGCGGCGCTCGCGAGCCGGGTGGCCACCTTCGTGGCGCGTGCATCGTCGGCGCCCTCGGCTGGCTCGGCGGCGAAGATGACGTCGACGTCGGAGACATAGTTGAGCTCGCGGCCGCCGCACTTGCCCATGCCGATGATCGCGAGTCGGGTGAGGGCATGGTCGGGCTCGTTCGCGCGCGCGATCGCGAGCCCGGCCTCGAGCGCCGCGCCGGCGAGGTCGGCGAGCGCCGCCGCGACGTCGGGAAGGATCGCCGTCGGCTGGGCCGCGAACAGGTCCTCGGCGGCGATGCGCATGAGCTGGCGTCGGTACGCGATGCGCATCGCACCCACCGCGTCGCCATCCATCGTCGCGACCGGCGCGTCGTGATCCGGGTCGGCGCCCACGGCCGCGAGCAGCACCCGGCGCTGGTCGACGGCGGTGAAGGACTCGTCCTCGGGCCACTGGGCGAAGTCCGCGATGTACTCCGGGTGGCGCACGAGGAAGTCTCCGAGCGCGATGGACGCTCCCAGCAGCACGCCCAGCTTGGCCCCGGCTCGCGTCTCGCGCAGCTCGACGAGCGAGTCGAGCACGCCGGCGTCGCGAGCGGACTCGGCGACGCGCAGCAGCTGCAGGAGTCCCGCGTCGGGGTCGGCGAGATACGACAGGGCGGTCGCTGGATCCTCGAGCGTGGCGCCGGTGATCTGCCCGAGCTCGGACAGCAGCGTCTGGGCCCGCGAGGCGTCGGCGACGCCCGCGCGCCGCAGCCGGGTCGCGAAGGAGACCTCGCGCGTGCTCACGTCAGCTAGAGGACGGGCAGGTACTGCTCGAGCTCGAACGGCGTCACCTGCGCCCGGTACGACTCCCACTCGGCCCGCTTGTTGCGCAGGACGAAGTTGAACACCCGCTCGCCCAGCGTCTCCGCGACCAGCTCCGAGCGCTCCATGACCTCGACCGCCTGGGACAGCGAGGCCGGCAGCGGCTCGTAGCCCATCGCGCGGCGCTCGGCCGGGCTGAGCTCCCACACGTCGTCCTCGGCGCCGTCGGGCAGCTCGAGGCCCTCCTCGATGCCCTTCATCCCGGCTGCGAGCAGCACCGAGAACGCGAGGTACGGGTTGGTCGCCGAGTCCATCGCGCGATACTCGACCCGCGTCGACTGGCCCTTCCCCGGCTTGTGGATCGGGATGCGCACCAGCGCCGAGCGGTTGTTGGATCCCCAGCACACGAAGGACGGCGCCTCGGCCCCTCCCCACAGGCGCTTGTACGAGTTGACGTATTGGTTCGTGATCGCGCTGATCTCGGGAGCGTGCTTGAGGAGCCCAGCGATGAACTGACGCGCCACAGGCGACAGCTGGTGATCGGCGCCGGCCTCGTAGAACGCGTTGCGGTCGCCCTCGAACAGGCTCATGTGGGTGTGCATGCCGGAGCCGGGGCCGTTGGCAAGCGGCTTGGGCATGAAGGAGGCGAACACTCCCTGCTCGAGCGCCACCTCCTTGATGACCGTGCGGAACGTCATGATGTTGTCGGCGGTGGTGAGCGCATCCGCATACCGCAGGTCGATCTCGTTCTGGCCCGGTCCCGCCTCGTGATGGCTGAACTCGACGGAGATGCCCATCGACTCGAGCATCGTGATCGCCTCGCGGCGGAAGTTGTGGGCCGTGCCGCGCGGCACGTTGTCGAAGTAGCCGGCCTGGTCGACCGGGCGAGGCGGCTTGCCTGCCTCGGGCTTCTCGAACAGGTAGAACTCGATCTCGGGGTGCGTGTAGAACGTGAAGCCCTGCTCGGACGCCTTGTCGAGGTTGCGCTTGAGCACCTGACGCGGGTCGGACAGCGCGGGCTCGCCGTCGGGAGTCGAGATGTCGCAGAACATGCGCGCCACGCCTTGGCTCGCACCCCGCCACGGCAGGATCTGGAACGTCGACGGGTCGGGCTCGGCAAGCATGTCGGCCTCCGACACACGGGTGAGGCCCTCGACGGCCGAACCATCGAAGCCGATCCCCTCGGCGAAGGCGTTCTCCAGCTCGGCCGGCGCGATCGCGACCGACTTGAGCACGCCCAGCACATCCGTGAACCACAGGCGGATGAACCGGATGTCCCGCTCCTCGACGCTGCGGAGCACGTATTCCTGCTGCTTGTCCATGTGCCCATCCTGCCGCAACTGTGTGTCATCCGGGTAACGTGACCGGCCGAGCGCCGCGGGCTACGCTGACGCCATGCCACTGCTCCGTGTCGCACTCGCCCAGATCAACACCTGCGTGGGCGACATCGCTGGTAACGCGGCGCTCGTCATGGACCGCAGTCGCGCCGCTGCGGCGCTCGGCGCGCACCTGGTGATCTTCCCCGAGATGACCACCACGGGCTACCCCATCGAGGATCTCGCGCTGCGCGAGAGCTTCCAGCGCGCCGCCGAGCGGTCCGTCGCCCAGATCGCGACCGCACTCGCTGAGCAGGGGCTCGGCGACCTGGTCGTGATCCTCGGCACTCTGGGCGTGAGCAGGGCGGGCCGGCCCTTCAACCAGGCCGTCGTCATCCGCGGCGGCGAGGTCGTCGCCCGCTACAACAAGCACCACCTCCCCAACTACGGAGTGTTCGACGAGCGTCGCATCTTCGACTCGGGCGAGGACGGGTGCGTGATCGAGGTGCGCGGCACGCGGGTCGGGGTGGTGATCTGCGAGGACATCTGGCAGGACGGCGGCCCCGTCGCCGCGATGGACGACGCGGACGTGCAGCTGCTCGCGGTCCTGAACGGGTCACCCTTCGAGGAGGGCAAGGGCCACGTCCGCACCGAGCTCGCGCAGCGCCGCGCGCGGGAGGTGCGCGCTCCGGTGGCGTACGTCAACATGTGGGGCGGGCAGGACGACCTGGTGTTCGACGGGCACAGCTTCGTCGTGGGCGCAGACGGCCGCCTGCTCGCCTCCGCGCCCGGTTTCGCCGATGCGCTCATGATCTGGGACGTGCCGGACGACGTCGACACCCCCGCGCCGTCGGACATCGCGGACCCGGCGAGCGATGACGAGCAGGTGTACTGGGCGTGCGTGACGGGGCTGCGGGACTACGTCCTCAAGAATGGCTTCTCCTCCGTGGTGCTCGGACTGTCGGGCGGCATCGACTCGGCTCTCACCGCCGCGATGGCGGCCGATGCGGTTGGCGGCGCGAACGTCGTGGGCGTATCCATGCCCTCCCCGTACTCGTCCGACCACTCGCGCGACGACGCTGCTGACCTCGCCAAGCGCATCGGCGCCGACTACCGCGTCGAGCCCATCGACCGCATCGTCGCGGCGTATCAGGACCAGCTCGCGCTCGACGGTGTGGCCGAGGAGAACCTCCAGGCGCGCGTGCGCGGCGTGATCCTCATGGGGGTGTCCAACCGCGAGGGCCATCTGGTCATCGCGCCGGGCAACAAGTCGGAGCTCGCCACGGGGTACGCGACCATCTATGACGCGGGATCGATCGGCGGCTTCGCGCCCCTCAAGGACGTGGACAAGTCGCGCGTGTGGCAGCTCGCGCGGTGGCGCAACGCCTACGCCGAGTCGCGCGGAGAGGTCGCGCCCATTCCCGTGCGCTCGATCGACAAGCCTCCGAGCGCGGAGCTGCGGCCGGGCCAGACCGACCAGGACTCGCTGCCGCCCTACGAGCTGCTCGACGAGGTCCTCGATGCGTACGTCGAGCACGCCGAGGGCCGCGAGGAGCTGCTCGCCCGCGGGTTCGACGCCGGGGTGGTGGACACCGTCCTGAGGCTGGTCGACCGTGCCGAGTGGAAGCGCCGTCAGTACCCGCTCGGGCCGAAGGTGACGGCGCTCGCCTTCGGGAGGGACCGGCGGCTCCCGGTCACGAGCCGCTGGCGCGAGAACCCCTGAC
The DNA here is from genome assembly GCF_002090095.1 of Demequina sp. NBRC 110053. Taxonomy (GTDB): domain Bacteria; phylum Actinomycetota; class Actinomycetes; order Actinomycetales; family Demequinaceae; genus Demequina. The sequence goes on from NZ_BBRJ01000002.1 coordinate 167,730, forward strand.
CCCTCCCTGGACGGTCGCGTCGACGGCCCGCGCCTGCAGCGCGCCCGCATAGAGTGGTTCCCATGAAGAAGGTCCGGATCCACCACCTCAAGGACATGAAGTCCCGCGGCGAGAAGATCACCATGCTCACCGCGTACGACTTCCCCACCGCCCGCGCCTTCGATGCCGCGGGCGTCGACATCCTGCTGGTGGGCGACTCGTTGGGCGACAACATCCTGGGCTACGACTCGACGGTCCCGCTGACGCTCGACGAGATGATTCCGTTCGCGCGTGCGGTCGCCAGGGGCGCCGAGCATGCCTTCGTCGTCGCCGACCTGCCGTTCGGCAGCTACGAGGTCTCCCCTGAGCAGGCCGTCGAGTCGTCGATCCGCATGATGAAGCTGTCAGGGGCGAACGCCGTCAAGTTCGAGGGCGGACGCCGCATCGAGCGTCAGGTCAAGGCGGTGACGGATGCGGGCATCCCGTTCTGCGGGCACCTGGGTTTCACGCCGCAGTCGGAGAACGCCCTCGGGGGGCGGCGCATCCAGGGACGCGGCGACGGCGCCTACGACGACATGCTGGCCGATGCGCTCGCTCTCCAGGAGGCAGGAGCCTTCGCCGTGGTGCTCGAGATGGTGATCGCGCCCGTGGCCGAGAAGATCACGGCGGCGCTGGACATCCCCACCATCGGCATCGGTGCGGGTGCCCACACCGACGGCCAGGTGCTGGTCTGGCTCGACGCCTTGGGCGTGGGCGACTGGCACCCGTCCTTCTCCCGTCAGTTCGCCCAGGTGGGCGCCGTCATGCAGCGGGGCGCTGCGGGCTATGTCGAGGCCGTCAAGGGCGGCTCATTCCCCACCGCAGACCACACCTTCGACGAGTAGCGCCCATCCGATCCCGCTAGCGGCCTTCGCGCCACTCCCGATCGTCCTCATCCCATTCCTCGGTGCGCTGTTGCGCCTTCTCGAGCGCGCGCGCGGCCTCGGCCTCGGACGAGTACGGTCCCATCAGATGCTCCCACGAGCTCTGACGCCCCTTCTCGACCATGCGCGTGCGGGTGTTGAACCAGTACTCGGTTGCCTCGCCGGAATCAGATGACATTCGCCTCGCCTCCACGCATAGACTGCCAGGCATGAGCGCAGTTCGCGACAGGATCTCCAAAGGCACCGTGTCCGCGTGGCGCGATGTTCCCACGTCGATCGCCCGCCCTGACTACGTGGGCCGCAAGCGGGCGCCGCAATGGCCGGGCGGCGACGTCCACGATGCCGAGCTGGTCGAGCGGATCCGCACGAGCGCGCGCATCGCCGCTCAGGCTCTCGCGGAGGTCGGTCGAAGCGTCCGTCCCGGCGTGACCACGGATGAGCTCGACCGCATCGGGCACGAGTTCATCCTCGACCACGGCGCCTATCCCTCGACGCTCGGCTACCCGGGCGCCGCGGGCCGACCTCCGTTCCCCAAGGCCCTGTGCACCTCCGTGAACGAGGTGATCTGCCACGGCATCCCCGACTCGACGGTCGTCGAGGACGGCGACATCGTGAAGGTCGACATCACCGCCTACAAGGACGGCGCCCACGGAGACAACTGCGGCTCCTTCATCGCCGGCGAGGGGTCCGATCAGGCGCGCAGCCTGGTCGAGGTCACCCACGAGGCGATGATGCGCGGCATCAAGGCCGCCCGTCCCGGCCGCGAGGTCAACGTGATCGGGCGAGTCATCGAGAAGTACGCCTCTCGCCATGGGTTCGAGTCCGTCCGCAGCTACACGGGCCATGGCGTTGGCCCCGCCTTCCATACCGGCCTGGTCATCCCCCACTACGACGCTGCGCCTCACCACGCGGACGTCATCGAGGCAGGCATGGTGTTCACCGTCGAGCCGATGCTGTGCGCGGGCTCGCAGGACAACCACGAGTGGGACGACGGCTGGACTGTCGTGACGAATGACGGCTCGTGGGTGGCGCAGTTCGAGCACACCATCCTCATCACCGACGACGGCCCGGAGGTTCTGACCCTGCCATGAGTAAGCACATCGCGCTGGGCGTCGACATCGGCGGCTCCGGCATCAAGACAGCTCCGGTGAACCTCAAGACTGGCGAGTTCACGCAGGACCGCTACCGCATCCCGACACCTGATCCCTCGACGCCGGACGCCGTCGCGCGCACGGTCGCCAAGTGCATCGCGAAGTTCTCTCCCGATCGCAAGACCGCCATCGGCGTCGCATTTCCCGGTGTCGTGCAGCATGGGGTCGTCAAGACGGCCGCCAATGTGGACGACGCCTGGATCGGCACGAACATGCGGGACATCATTCGCGACTACGCGGGTCACGACGTGTTCGTGATGAACGATGCGGACGCGGCCGGGTACGGCGAGTACAAGCACGGCGCGGCGCACGGCCAGGACGGCGTCATCCTGATGACGACGCTCGGCACCGGCATCGGCACCGCGCTGATCGTCGACGGCCAGCTGGTGCCGAACACGGAGCTGGGGCACATCGAAATCGACGGGAAGGACGCGGAGACGTTCGCGGCGGAGTCAGCACGCGACCGCCTGGGCCTGGACTGGGACGGCTGGATCAAGAACCTGCAGAAGTACTACTCCACGATGGAGAAGCTGCTGTGGCCCGACCTCATCATCGTGGGCGGCGGAGTGTCGAAGTCGCATCACATGTTCCTGCCGCACCTGACCTTGCGGGCTCCGATCATCCCTGCCGAGCTGCGCAACGGCGCCGGCATCGTGGGCGCGGCCGCGCTCGCCAGCGCTGAGCACAAGAAGGCGGAGAAGCGACGCAAGGACGACGACAAGAAGTCCTCCAAGTCCACGACCCGCTGACGCAGCGCTCAGCACCTGCATCGGCAGTCCCGCACCGCGCGACGCGACTGACGTGCGACGCGTGGTGCTTGCCACGAAGGCGAGCGCCGATGCCTGGTGGACGCTACGCCTGCTGGAACTCGAGGCGATTGCCGAAGACGTCCCGCGTGTGGAAGCGCTGCACGCCGGGAGTGGCGCTCTCCGAGCGCCGGCAGGCGTACCCGCGATCCTCGATCGCCGCCTGCAATGCGTCGAGGTCCTCGACCACGATGGCGGGGTGCGCCATGGTGGCGGGCACGAAGTCGCTGGCGGGACCGAGATGCAGCACGACGTCGCCCGTCTCGAAGCAGCACCCGCCGTGCGAGCGCATGGGCTCGGGACAGTCCATCTCGACCATGCCGAGCACGCCCCCGTAGTACTCTCGCGCCGCCTCCCGGCCCCCCGCCGGCATGGCGAGCATCACGTGGTCGACGCCCGTGAAGACGGTGACGCGGCCGGCGATGCGGCGATCCTTGCGACGCACGCCTGCATGCACCATCTCCGGGTCCACGATGGTGAGCCGGAACACCGGCGGCCCCAGGCAGTACAGAGCGACCAGGAGATACCAACCGCTCTCGACCAGCAGGCGCGACTCGGTGAGCGCCTGCATGGACAGGAACACCGTCAGCAGGACCCAGCCCAACGGGATGTACGTGTCCCCCATGCCGGCCCGCTCCACCAGGCGCCAGGTGCTGCCGAAGAGCAGCAGCACCATCGCGACGAGCAGCACCAGACCGATGAGGCCCAGCTGCAGCCAGACGTCGAGGAAGGCATTGTGCGCATGGGTGGGGCGGACCCACTTCACCTCGGTGCCGATCTCGGAGTACGGGTACTGCCAGATGGGCCAATAGCCCACGAAGCCCCACCCCTCTGGACGCATCAGTGCGTACTCGAGGACGTCCTCCCAGATCTCCGTGCGGCTGGTCAGGTCGGAGTCGCGCCCGAGAATCCTGAAGATGCCCTCCGAGAACCTGATCGTGAGGATCGCCCCCACCGCGCTCACGGCGAGGATGGCGAAGGACAGCACGCGCTTCCAGCGGAAGGAGACGCGGCGGATCGCCAGTGCGCCCAGCGTGAGGGCAACGAGGTAGACAGCCGCTGCCGTCACGGTCGCCGACTGCGTGAACAGGTGGACGAAGCCGGCGGCGCACAGCGTGATCCACCCTTCCACGCGGCCGATGCGGCGTTCGAGCATCAGGACGAACGTGACGATCGCGAGCGTGATCGCGATCGCGCCGAAGGGATTGCGGTTGCCCACGAACCCCTGGATGGGGCCCCCTTCGAAGAGCCGGCCCTCGGACCACGCGACGAACTTGACGCCGCCCGCATCGCCACCGAGCGCCACGAGGTCGTTCACGGCCGGCGACACCGTGCCGAGGAAGAGCACGGCGATGAAGAGTTCGAAGACGATGCCGATCGCGAGGCTGAGCTGAAGTCCGCGGAACAGCCTGAACATGAACTCGGTCGCCGTGGCGCCGCGAGCGGTGATGATCGCGACGACCGTGATCGTGGCGAGGAGGACCGCGGCGACCAGCGTCACGAGCCTGGTCGATGACCACAGCACCGACAGCGCCGCGAGGCCCACGAACGCGCCCACGAGAAGCGGCGGTCGCAGCTCGCGCCACGACGGCCGGTAGCTCACCACCACGGCGGCGATCGTCGCAGCCGCCAGCGCCGCGAACGCCGGAAGTCCCATCAGGTAGCGAAAGCCCTGGCCCGAGACCAGCAGGACCACGAGCCAGACGCCGACGGCGGCCTGCCCGCGCTCCGAGGCGAGGCGGCGCGCGGCTGCTCGATACAAGGGCTTGATGGGGATGCTGGCTCTCCTCGGGGAAATGGCGCGACGCGGCGCATCGGGCCGACGGTGCGTCACTGTCCTGGCATCCGAGCGGCGATTGGATTCTAACGGAGGACTGCGCCGTCGCCGGGGACCGGTGGCACCGCGGACGTGGCCGGCACCGAGCGTGGCGTTCACCACTCGCCGTTGGGGCCGATGCGCTGGCCGCGTTACCGTCTATCGTTCTCAACTCTGAGGGGAGGCGCCATGGGAGGCCCGAGACGACCGTGGTGGACGACGTGGCCCGCGATCGTGCTGGGCTTCGCGCTGTTCACCCTGCCTGGCGTCGTGCTGCTGTGGCTGCGTCGCGGCGCGCCGCTGTGGCTCAAGGTCGTCGCCACGGCGCTCGCCGTGCCTGCCTTCGTCGGGGTGATCGCCCCCCAGGCTCCTCATGGCGGTGCGGCGGCGTCCTCCCCCGCTGCCAGCGCAACGGCCGAACCCGCGCCAACCGCACGCGTGTCCCCGTCCACCGCGCCTTCTCCGACGGCCACTGCCACGGCCGCTCGCCCCGCCGCCAGCGCATCGGCCCTTCCCAGTCCCGATCCAGCAAGCGAAGAGGCCGCAGCGTTGTACGGCACGGCCTACGCGGCCGCGCTGCGGCTCGAGGTCAAGGGTCGGGGGCCGCGAACGGGCTACGACCGCGACGTGTTCGGATCGGGCTGGATCGACGTGGACCGCAACGGGTGCGACACCCGCAACGACATGCTGGCGCTCAGGCTCACGGCCCGCGAGATGTCGGGCTCGTGCACCGTCCTGGCCGGCCGGCTCGTCGATCCCTTCACGGGCGCAGCGATCTGGTTCGAGCGAGGCGGGGCCAGCGAGGTGGACATCGATCACCTGGTCGCGCTGTCGGACGCGTGGGTCAAGGGCGCGGCGACGTGGGAGCATCCCAAGCGGGTGGCCTTCGCCAACGATCCGCTGAACCTGGAGCCCGTGGATGCCGCGCAGAACCGCGCCAAGGGCGACGGCGACGCCGCGACCTGGCTGCCGCCTCGCCACGAGTTTCGCTGCGAGTACGTGGCGCGCCAGGTCGCCGTCAAGGCCAAGTACGAGGTGTGGGTGACGCGGGCGGAGCTGGACGCCATCCTCCGCGTGCTCGACCGCTGCCCCGAGCAGGAGCTGCCGCCTCCGGGCGCGCAGCCCGTGCTCGCGCGCAACGCTGGCCCTGCCCCGCGCCAGACCGCGAGGCCCGCCGCGCCGGAGGAGGCCCCGGCGGACGCGCAGGTCACCGAGCTCGACGAGCGCTACCCGTACTGCAAGGATCTGCCGACCGGGTTGGGCCCGTACGTGAAGGGCGAGGACGCCGAGTACGCCTGGTACTCGGACCGTGACGGTGACGGCAGGGTCTGCGAGTAGTGCGCGCGATGCGACGCCGCTACTCTGCGCCGCTACTCCACGCCGCCCACGGTCTCCCCGGGCTCGAACGCACCCGTCGCGATGTCCTCCCAGAACTGATCGATCTCGTCGGGATCCAGCAGCACGGTCGAGCCGACGCCGTCGACGCTGTATCCCATGTCAGCGATGGGAGGAGTTCCGGTCACCGCCTGGTCGCCCAGTCCTGAGCGCAGCGCGAGCGCCATCCTCGCGAGGTCGAAGGCTCCTGTGCCGTCCGAGAACGTGAACGCGTCGAACGAGGCGTTCGCCACCGGCACGAGCGTCGCAGGATTGAGCAGCGTGGACGGCTTCAGCAGTTCCTCTGCCACGGCTCCCACCACCTGACGCTGGCGCTCGGCCCGCCCGATGTCTCCGAGGGGGTCGCTGTAGCGCATGCGCGAGAAGGCCAGGGCGGTCTCGCCGTCGGCCACGTGGCAGCCGGCCTCCCACTCGAGCTGGCTGCGCCGGTCGCTGACGTCGCTGTCGTAGCACAGCTCGACGCCGCCCAGAGCGTCGACGATCTCTGCGACGCCGGTGAAGCCCACCTCCATGTAGGTGTCGACGGTGAGTCCCGTGAGGTCCTCGACGGTCTCGACGAGCAGCTCGGGGCCTCCGAACACGTACGCCGCGTTGATCTTGTTCGAGCCGTTGCCTGGAATCTCGACGTACGAGTCGCGAGGGATGCTGATGAGCGCAGTCGGCCCCTGCTCCGGCCGGTGGAGCACCATGATCGTGTCGGTCCGGTTCCCCTCGACCGAGTCACCGCCATCCCACCCCTCGCGCGAATCGCCGCCGACGATGAGGTACGTGTCCCCTGGCGTGTCCTGGGCGCCACTCAGGGCGGGGACGGTCTGCAGGCTCGAGTTGATCCACACGACGAGCGCGACCGCGCCGGCGACCAGCAGCGCGAGGATCACCAGCATCGCGGTCATGCACCGGTGGTGACGCCGCCGTCGAGGCCTGGCGACGGGCGCCTGCTGGTCATTCGTCCCGGGACGGCCCGTCTGCGCTCCCTGCCCGGGCGCGATGGAGGCGGGCCGCGCGCTGTGCTGCGTTCGCTCTGATCCGCGCTGAGGCACGGGCGGGCGTGCGGAGCCGGAGGGCTGCCCGGACGATCGGCTCGACTGCTGGGGCCGCGGCTGCGTCGACGAGGTCGGGAGGACGCTGCGGCGCGCAGGCCCTTGCCTTCCCTCGGCGGGGCGCCCGCCCTGCTCGCGCGGCTGGATCGACGGCGGCATGGGGCGCCGTGCGCCGGGCGCTCCGTCGCCGTTGCCGGATCGGCCGCTGGTGTCGCTCACCCCGCGAGAGTACCGCCGGGCTCACCTGCGATGCGGGAGGCTGGGCTACGCACGCAGCACCTTCTCCATGGCCTTGCCGCGCGCGAGCTCGTCGACCAGCTTGTCGAGGTAGCGGATCTTCTGCATGAGCGGGTCCTCGATCTCCTCGACGCGCACGCCGCAGACCACGCCGGTGATGAGGCTGGCGTGAGGATTCAGCGTCGCGTCCTCGAAGAACGCCTCGAAGGACGTGCCGGCGTCGAGGTGCGCCTTGAGCGCGGTCTCGTCGAAGCCGGTGAGCCAGGCGATCGCATGGTCGAGCTCCGCGACCGTGCGCCCCTTCTTCTCCATCTTCGCGACGTAGTGCGGGTAGACGGAGGAGAAGGGCATGCTGAAGATCCGGTGAGCCATGCCCGTCAGCGTACGCGCGGCGCCGCGAGCGCTCAGCCGTCGGCCTCGAGAGCGTCGGTGAGCAGCCCCACGAGCGCCTCGACCTGAGCATCGGTCGACGCGCCGTCGTCGTCCACCGCCACGCCGTCGAGGGCTCGGGCCGCGAGCCCGGACTTGCTGTCGATCAGCTGGGCGATCCTCGAGTCGACGGTCTGGGCGGCGATGATCCGCCACGCGGTGACGGGCTCGGACTGGCCGATGCGGTGGATGCGGTCGATCGCCTGCGTCTGCTCGGCATCGGTCCAGGACAGCTCGGCGAGCACGAGGTTGGACGCGACCTGAAGGTTGACGCCCACGCCCGCAGCCATGAGCGAGCACACGATGACCTGAACGTCAGGGTCCTCGGTGAACGCGGCGATGCTGCGCTCGCGCGCCTTGGCCGTCTGATCCCCGCGGATGGACGCATACCCGATGCCACGGTCCGCGAAGAGCGCCTCCGCCTCGTCCATCACGTCGATGTGCTTGGCGAAGAACACCACCTTGCCGACGTTGCGCGCCAGCTGAGCGGCGTAGTCGGCGGCAAGCGAGGCCTTCGCCTGTCCGATCCTCCGCACCAGGGTGAAGACGTTCTCGCCGGACTTCTTCGAGCTCGCGTCCTTGAGCTCGGCGGCCGCGATGTGACGGGCCAGGTCGAGGTCGATGCCGTCGCTCTGCATGTCACCGGAGCGGGACTGGACGGAGCGACGGTACTGCTCGACCATGCGGCCGGCGAGCGCCGCCTCGGCGGCACGAATGGAACGTCCGACGGGTCCGTCGAGCTCCACGGGCAGGTCAGCGACGCGACGGGCGGGGATGTCCGCAGCGACGTCGACCTTGCGACGGCGCACGATCCCCTGGTCGACCACTGCCGCGCGCGCCGCTGCGTAGAACCCGCGATCCAAGGGGTTCAGGCCGGTGTCCTCGAGAGCGTTCATGAGGGAGCCGAGCGGCTTGTCGTCATCGATCCAGCCCAGGAACTGCCAGATGGCGCGGAAGTCCTCGATGTCGTTGATCAGCGGCGTCCCCGTGAGTGCCATGAGGAACGGCCGTGGGCTGCGGTGGCGGATGCGGTCGGACAGCGCGAGCACGTGCTGGGAGCGCTGCGAGGACTTGTTCTTGATGAAGTGAGCCTCATCGACCACCATGCCGCGGAAGCCATGGTCGCCGAACCACCCGACGTGCCGGTCGAGCACCTCATAGTTGACGATCACGACGTCCGCGAACGCGTCGACCTCGTCGCCGTCGCCGTGCACGACGGTCGCGGTGCGGTGCGGCGTCCACATGTCGACCTCGCGAGCCCAGTTGGTCTTCACCACGTTGGGCACCACCACGAGCAGCGGGTAGGCATCGGCTGCCTGCGCCGCGAGCAGCGCCTGAGCGGTCTTGCCCAGGCCCGGCTCGTCTGCGAGCAGGAATGTCCGATGGCCCCGGGCAGCCGCGGCCACCACTTGTGCCTGGTGCGCCATCAGGGTGCGACCGAGCGGAACCCTCGCCGCCTCGAGCGCTGGCCCGGCGTCGGGCAGCTCCATGCACGCGATCGCGCCGGGCGCATCCTGCTCGAACGAGCGGAACAGCGGGTCGAGCAGCTCCCAGCCGGCGAGGCGTCGCGGCTTCGCGGCCTGCCGCTCGCGGGCGGCCTCGAAGTCGGGCGCGAGAAAGGGGTTCGCGAGCTGTCTTGCGATCGCGGACTGCGGCACCACGCGCCGGGCCATCTCCGGTGTCGGCTCGGACGGTGCCGGCGGCTCGGGCTCAGGCTCATCCGGAACGTCGCGCCCGGCATCGCGCAGCACCTCGACCCGATACCGGCGCGCGGAGTCGGTGACGCGCGCATCCTCCGCCAGGAGCGCGAGCAGCGAGGTGTCCCGCGCTGCGGTCTTCGCGAGCAGCGTTCCCACGCCGTCGAGGCGCTTGAGCAGCTCGTCGCGTGCAGGGCCGCTCAGCGACTCGTCGGCCTTGACGTTCGCCCGCTCCTCACGGACCAGCAGCGCCACCACCTGGAACTTGGTGCGCACGCTCGGCCGGATCGGCGGGCGCTGAAGCGCGCGGTCGACCTCGCCCGCGAGCGCGGCGAGGAGCGGAATCAGTCCCTTCTCGGACGGCCGCTTCGCGCGGCGCCGCTGCGTGCCGGCGCCCGTCCTCGACCGGCCCGATCGCCGCTGTCCTGCTCCTGCCACGTGTCCTCCTCCTCGTCGCGTGGCCCGCGCGCCACGCGTGCCCAGGGACCATGAGGCCCCAGGCGGATGAGCTGGCCTGTACGCCGGGTTCTGTCACTCGCTCGCGTCGCCGCTTGCGAGGGGCGACCATCCATCTAGGCCCTGAGTTGCCTCAGGGCTCAAGCGACCTACCCGGAAGCTCGGGCGGGCAGCCCTCGTGCGCTTCCTGTCTGGCCTTGCTCCAGGTGGGGTTTACCGTGCCGCTCCTGTCACCAGTCGCGCGGTGAGCTCTTACCTCACCCTTTCACCCTTACCCCGCCCCCGAGGGAGCGCGGCGGTCTACTCTCTGTGGCACTGTCCCGCGGGTCACCCCGGGTGGCCGTTAGCCATCACCCTGCCCTGCGGAGCCCGGACGTTCCTCGGGGCCCCGAGGGGCCACGCGGCCGCCTGGCCAGCTCATCCGCTCCGCCAGGATACCGGGCGCGACGCGCCACGGGAAGCACCGAGCGTGCGACGGCGCTCGAGAGCTCCGACCTCGCGAGCCACGTACCCTGGTGCGCGTGCTGATCCTGCTCCCGCCCTCGGAGGGCAAGACCTCGCCGACCGCCGGCGACCCCGTCGACCTCGGGGCGCTCGCGCACCCAGCGCTCGCCCATGCTCGGCGCCGCGTCGGGGATGCGCTGGTGAAGGTGAGCGGGCAACGCAACGCACTGGCGGCATTGGGGGTCGGCCCAAGCCTCGCGGACGAGGTCGAGCACAACAGGGAGCTGTGGACCAACCCTGCAGACGTCGCCGCGAAGGTCTACAGCGGCGTGCTGTTCGAGGCGGCACGCGCCTCGACCTGGGACGGGGCCACGCTCGCTCGCGCGGCCGAGCGCGTGCGCATCATCTCCGCGCTGTGGGGAGCGGTCACCCCAGCCGACCGCATCCCCTCCTACCGGCTGTCCATGTCGACCAGCCTCGGGCGCATCGGCGCTCTCGCGTCCTTCTGGCGCCAGCACCTCGCGAGCGAGCTGTCGCACGTCGCGGACGGCCGAGTCGTGGTCGACTGCCGCAGCTCGTCCTACGTCGCCGCGTGGAGGCCCGCTGGCGCCACGCTGCTGTCCGTGCGCGTCGAGCGTGAGCTGCATGGCAAGCGCAGCGTGGTCAGCCACATGGCGAAGCACACGCGCGGGCTCCTCACCGGAGCGCTGGTGAGGGCCGATGCGGCGGCAGAGTCCTGCTCCGATGTCGCCGACGTGACACGCACGTTGGACGGCGTGATCGACATCCGCCTCGACCACCGCGAGCTCACCGTCGTCGTGGGCGCCTGACCCCTGCCTGGCCGCGGTCGCCCCCCGCCGGGAACCGAACGCGGCGCGCGCACGTCACCTCACCAGACGCGTCACCGTGCACGAGCGACATGACAGGGAACCCATGACAGACCAGCTCACCGTCCAGCCCATCGCCGTCCTCACCGGCGCCGACGTGGGCGGCGTCGACCGCGACCAGCTGCTCGCCATGCGGCGGGAGATCCAACGGTTCCTGCTCCAGTACGAGTTCGGCCTGCGCGAGATCGGCACCAAGATCGACATCCTCCGCGACGAGTTCCTCGAGCTCCACGACTACAACCCCATCGAGCACGTGTCGAGCCGCGTCAAGTCGCCCGAGAGCCTGGTCGACAAGATCGCTCGCAAGGCCCTGGGCACCGACCTCGAGTCGATTCGGGAGCACGTCACCGACATCGCGGGCATCCGGGTGACCTGCTCCTTCACAAGCGACGTGTACCGACTGTTCGGCCTCCTCACCCGGCAGGACGACGTCTCCGTGCGCTCCGTGAAGGACTACATCGCGAGTCCCAAGCCGAACGGCTACCAGAGCCTCCACGCCGTGATCGAGATCCCCGTGTTCCTGTCATCTGGCCCGGTATCCGTGCCTGTCGAGGTGCAGTTCCGCACCATCGCCATGGACTTCTGGGCGAGCCTCGAGCACAAGATCCACTACAAGTACGACGGCGACGTGCCCGCGCGGCTCACGGAGGAGCTGCGGGAGGCCGCCGCCACCGCCACGGAGCTCGACGACCGCATGGCTCGGCTTCACCGCGAGATCCACGGCGACACGGTCTGACGCGTCAGCCCGTCGGCGCTCCCACGCACAGCACGTGGCGCTCGACGATCTGACCGTCTCCGCGCACCCGCAGCTGCAGGATCGTCATCGAGGCAGGCTGCGGCCAGATCGAGCCCCAGTGTGCGCTGTCCATGGCCAGCGAGATGCCCACAGCGGACTTGATCGCGACGGCGTGCGAGGCCACGGCCCACGCGCGCGCGACGTCCTCGCGCTCGCACAGCGCCGCATGCTCGCGCGCCGCGTCGCGCAGGAACTCATCGAACCGCGCGCCGACGTCGGGAATCGACTCGCCGCCGGGAGCAGGGATCTCGCCGAACCGCCATCGGTGGATCGCGTCACCGTCGCGCTGCGCGACATCGTCGCTCGTGAGGCCCTCCCACGCACCGAAGTCGATCTCGCGCACGCGCGGCTCGGTCTCGACATGTGCGCCGATGCGCCTGCCGATGGCCGCGCCGGTCTCTTGGGTGCGGGTCATCGGAGAGGCGAGCACGCGCGTAACGTGCGGGACGCGGTCCCAGCTCCTGCGCCCGATGCCGTAGACCGCATCGGCGGCCTTGGCGACCTGGATGCGTCCCTGCGAGTTGAGCGCAGGTCCCGCCACAGCCGAACCCGACAGCGCGTGGGTGAGGGTCATGTCGGTCACGCCATGGCGCACGAGCACCAGCGTCAGCGGGCTGACGAGGTCGCCGTCCTCGACCGAGAACAGCGAACGATCGCGCGTGCGCGGCGTCGCAGTGGACGAGCCGTCAGGCCGGCCATCCTCGGCGGTGTCGTCGTACTCAGGGCCGGCGTCGGGTCCGGTGTCGTGCTCGTGCTCGTGCTCGGTCACGCTCAGCCCCTGCGCACGAGGATCCGGCCGCACTCCTCGCAGCGCACCACCTGGTCAGGTGCCGCGGCCTCGATCGCTCGCAGATCCGCTGGGTTGAGCGTCATGTGGCAGCCCAGGCACTGCGAGCCCTGGAGCGCGGCGGCTCCGATCCCGCCGCGCTGCTCGCGGAGGCGCTCGTACAAGGCCGTGAGCCCGGCGTCGAGGCCGTCCGCCGCCCGGGCGCGCTCCGCGCGCGCCTCAGCGATCTCCTCGTCGATGGCGCCGCCCTCGATGTCACGGGCGCGCTCGAGCTCGCCGCGCCGCGTGGCGATCTCCGCGCGGCGCGCGGTCACGGCGTCCTCGACCCTCTCGGCGTTCTCGAGACGCTCCATGGCCTCGAGCTCAATGTCCTCGAGGTCGCTGAGGCGGCGCGTGAGCACCTCGAGCTCGCTCTGCAGCGCCTGCAGGTCCTTGGCGTTGGTGCCACCGGACGCGAGGCGCTGCTCGTCTCGCTCCTTGCGCGCACGGACCGCCTGGACGTCGTCCTCCGCCTTCGTGACCTCGCGGCGAATGTCCGAGGCCTCGGTGCCGCGCGCTACGCGCTCGACCTCGAGCGCCTGGTCCTCGGCGGCGAGCTCGGCGAGCTGGGCGAGCACGGGCAGCGTGGCCCGCCGATGCTCGAGCTGCTGGATGCGCAGATCCGCGTCCTGCACGTCGAGGAGTCGCAACTGATCGGCAGCGGGGGCGGTGGGCACAGAGTCCTCCGTAGGGGTCGTCTCAGGCGCTGAAGCGCGCGGTCCAGGGATCGGTCGACAGGGTCGAGACCGTCACGTCCACGCCCGCGGCATCCGCGACGTGCTCGGCCGCGTCCGCGAGCCAGAGCCACTCCGAGGCGTAGTGGGACACGTCGACCAGGTAGGGGCGCCCATCGCCGAGCTCGGCGAGCTCTCGCGCCTCCGAGGCCGGATGATGGCGCAGGTCGGCGGTGACATAGACGTCAGCTCCGCTCACGCGCACGGCATCAAGGAAGGAATCCCCGGCGCCGCCCACCACCGCGACCGTGGACACCAGGCCGTCGAGGTCGCCGGCGACGCGCACGCCATGCTCCGTGGGAGGCAGCGCCCCTGCCACGGCCTGGGCGAACTCGCCAAGCGTGAGCGGACCGGCCAGCATGCCGATACGCCCCGTGCCCTCGGCGCCCGCCTGCCCTGCCGGGATCAGCGGCACCGGGTCGACCACGCCCACCGCGGCCGCGAGAGCGTCGCACACGCCCCCGGCCGCCGCATCGGCGTTGGTGTGGGCCGTGTACAGCGCGATCCCGCTCGAGATCAGGCGGTGGACGACGGCGCCCTTGGGCGTCGACGACGCGACGGACGTCACGCCGCGCAGCAGCAGCGGATGGTGCGTGACGATGAGATCGGCGCCCAGTTCGATCGCCTCGTCGACCACGGCGAGCGCCGGATCGACAGCGAACAGGATCCGGCGGACGTCGGCCGACGGGTCGCCGACCGCAAGTCCGTTGACGTCCCAGGGCTCGGCCAGGTCGGGCCGGAAGCGAGCTTCGAGAAGATCCGCGATGTCAGCGACCGTGGGCATGCGACAACGCTACTGCCCTTTCGACGGCCCGCGCTCCGCGAGGCCATCGATCTTGGCCTCGAGCCGCTCGATGCGCTCCAGCAGCTGGTGGTGACGGTCGACCTCCCGCTCCTCCTCGTCAGCATCCTCCCCCGAGCTGGTGAGCTGCACGAACCAGGCGGCCACGGAGGCGGTCACGACACCGATGAGCGCGATGCCGATGAGCATCATGATCCCCGCGATCACCCGACCCGTCACCGTCACGGGCGCGAAGTCGCCATAGCCGACGGTGGTCACGGTCACGATCGCCCACCACACGGCGTCGCCGAACGACTCGATCTGAGCGTCCGGCTTGCCCCGCTCCGCGCTCAGCATGGCGACGGAGCCGATCCACAGCAGCAGCACCACGGACACCGCGACGGCCTGCGAGGTCTGCACGCGCCCGCGCGTGCTCGCGAGAGCCGTCCCCTCGGTGAAGACCGTCAGGATCTTCAGCGGTCGCGCCGGCGGATAGAGGACGGCGAACACATCGATCGGGTGCGTCCACAGGTACCGCCACGACTTCTTGGAGATGATCGTGCGCACGACGATGTCCACGACGAACGCCACCCAGATCCAGGTGAGCGCGACTGTCGTCACCGTGTCGACCACGGGGTGCATGTCGTCGTGGAAGATCACGCGCCCTGACCACACCACCAGGAACACCAGCGCCAGCGCAAGCATCCATGGATCAGTGCGCCTTGCGTAGGCGTCGTACCGCTCGCCCATCGGCTCGGCCACGCGCAGTCCCTCCGTCGACGTCGCTTCGGTCAGCGTGGGCCCTGCCGGACTCGAACCGACGACACCTGCGGTGTAAACGCAGTGCTCTAACCAGCTGAGCTAAGGGCCCGAGGCCCATTGTTGCGCATCGGCGGCGACGCCCGTGCCCGGCATGCCGCGCTACAGTGCCGCGATCGCCGCCCGGTAGTCCTCGATGTCGCGCGCCTCGCCCACGGGGTTGATCACTGACCACGCCACGTCGCCCTGCGCATCGATGAGGAACGTGCCGCGGGTCGCAAGGCCCTTCTGCGGGTTGAACACCCCGTAGTCGCGGGACGCCTCGCCGTGGGGCCAGAAGTCGCTGAGCAGCTCGTCCTGGTATCCGTGCGCATCCGACCACGCCTTGAGCGTGTAGATGGAGTCGCACGACACCACGAGCACCTCGAGCGCACGGCCGTCCGTGAGGTCTGGTGCGTCGCGCAGCTCGATGAGCTCGTTCGTGCACGTGTCGGAGAACGCGAACGGCACGAAGACCAGCAGCACCGCGGCGCCGCGGTAGTCGCTGAGCGTCACACGGCGGCCATGATGATCGGTCAGGGTGAAGTCGGGAGCGGGACGTCCTACTTCGGGTTCTGTCACTTACTGCGGCCCTTCTCGACCAGCTGGGTGCAGGACCAGCCTTCGCCGACCACGAATGTCGACGTGGCGTGCAGGCCTGCCAGAGAAGACGATTCTTGCACCTCGCCGGGGAGCACGTGACCAGTGGTGCCCGCCTTGGGCGTCAGCAGCCATACGCATGCGCCGTCGTCGAGCAGCGACTGCACGTCCATCAGCATGTCCGCGAGATCCTCGTCGCCGTCCCGGAACCACACCAGGGCGCCGTCGGTGACGTCACCGAACTCCTCGTCCGCGAGGTCCTCGCCGGTGAGGTCCTCGATAGCCGTGCGCAACGCCTCATCAGCATCGTCGTCGTAGCCGAACTCCTGGATGATCATCCCGCGTTCGAATCCGAACCGGTCGATGACGCCAGCATCGATGGTGCTGGCACCGTCCTCAGTCGCCACGGTGGCGATGCTCCCTTCGTCGGTGGTGCGGGCCAGGCCCGCCGCTCACGTCTCACAGTAGAGCTCATGTCGCGGCGATGGCAACGTCCAGGGTGCCGGCGGTGGGATGATGGGCGGGAACACCTTGGCGTGACATTCACGCCGGATGTGGGAACAATGGCGAGAGCGGCGGCATCCCCGCCCCCCACCCACACGTATGGACGGCGCATCACCCCTGCGCCCAGACGAAAGGTCACCGGTGGCAGAGCACGGCGAGGTTGACAAGGACCCGAACGAGACCGGCGAGTGGCTCGAGTCGCTGGATGGGCTGATCGACAGCCGCGGCGAGTCTCGCGCCGAATACGTGCTCGACCGGCTGGTCGAGCACGCAGCCACCAAGCAGCTGTCGGTGCCGCTGAGCCTCAACACCCCGTACGTCAACACCATCCACGTCGACGATGAGCCCGAGTTCCCCGGCGACGAGGAGATCGAGCGCCGCTACCGCGGGTGGATCCGCTGGAACGCGGCCGTGATGGTGACGCGCGCGCAGGCCGGCAACAAGGGAGTGGGCGGCCACATCTCCTCGTACGCGTCGGTCGCGACGCTGTACGAGGTCGGACTCAACCACTTCTTCCGGGGCAAGGACCACCCCGGCGGCGGTGACCAGGTCTACTTCCAAGGCCATGCCGCTCCCGGCGTGTACGCGCGCGGGTTCGTGGAGGGCCGGCTGTCCGAGGAGGACCTCGACTCGTTCCGCCAGGAGAAGTCGGCCTCGGGCCGCGGCCTGTCGTCGTACCCCCACCCGCGCCTCATGCCCGAGCTGTGGGAGTTCCCCACGGTGTCGATGGGCCTCGGTCCCGCATCGGCCATCTACCAGGCCTGGACCAACCGCTACCTGCAGCTTCGGGGCATCAAGGACACGTCGCAGCAGCACGTCTGGGCCTTCCTGGGCGACGGCGAGATGGACGAGCCGGAGAGCCGCGGCATGCTGCAGCTCGCCGCCAACCAGAACCTCGACAACCTCACCTTCGTGGTCAACTGCAACCTGCAGCGCCTGGACGGCCCCGTCCGCGGCAACGGCAAGATCATCCAGGAGCTCGAGGCGTACTTCCGCGGCGCCGGCTGGAACGTCATCAAGGTGGTGTGGGGCCGCAACTGGGATCCGCTGCTCGAGCGCGACGAGGACGGCGCCCTGGTCAACCTCATGAACACCGTCCCCGATGGCGACTTCCAGACCTTCCGCGCCGAGTCCGGCGCCTTCATCCGCGATCAGTTCTTCGGAGGCGACCCCCGCGCCAAGGAGCTCGTCAAGGACATGACCGACGACGAGATCTGGGCCCTCAAGCGCGGTGGGCACGACTACCAGAAGCTGTACGCCGCCTACGCGAGGGCCACGACCGAGGCGAATGGCAAGCCCACGGTGATCCTCGCGAAGACCATCAAGGGGTACGGCCTGGGCGCGAACTTCGCGGCCCGCAACTCGACCCACCAGATGAAGAAGCTCGCGGCGGCCGATCTCAAGGTGCTGCGCGACACGTTCGAGATCCCGTTCAGCGACGAGCAGCTGGAGGCGGATCCGTACAACCCGCCGTACTTCCACCCCGGTGCCGACGATCCCGCCATCCAGTACATGCTGGACCGCCGCAAGCAGCTGGGCGGATTCGTTCCCGAGCGCCGCGACCCCGGCAAGCAGATCAAGCTTCCGGACGACAAGGCCTACGAGCTGCTCGCGAAGGGCTCCGGCAAGCAGGAGGTCGCCACCACCATGGCGCTCGTGCGCCTGTTCAAGGACCTGGTCAAGGACAAGGAGTTCGGGCACCGCCTGGTGCCGATCATCCCGGACGAGGCACGCACGTTCGGCCTCGACTCGATCTTCCCCTCCGCCAAGATCTTCAATACCAGCGGGCAGAACTACCTGCCGGTGGACCGCGAGCTCATGCTGAGCTACAAGGAGTCTGAGGCCGGGCAAATCATGCACACCGGCATCAACGAGGCCGGCTCCGCGGCCGCGTTCCAAGCCGTCGGCACGTCGTACGCGACGCACGGCGAGCCACTGGTGCCGTTCTACATCTTCTACTCGATGTTCGGCTTCCAGCGCACCGGCGACCAGTTCTGGGCTGCGGGCGACCAGCTCACGCGCGGCTTCATCATCGGCGCGACCGCTGGCCGCACGACGCTCGCTGGCGAGGGACTGCAGCACGGCGACGGCCACTCCCCCATCCTCGCGGCGACCAACACCGCCGTGGTCCAGTACGACCCCGCGTTCGGGTACGAGATCCGTCACATCATGAAGGACGGCATCCAGCGCATGTACGGGCCCGAGGATGGGCGCGACAAGAACGTCATGTACTACCTGACGGTCTACAACGAGCCCATCCAGCAGCCGGCCGAGCCCGAGGACGTGGACGTCGAAGGCATTCTGAAGGGCATCTACAAGTACGCCTCCGCTCCCGAGGGCGACGGCCCCGAGGCGCAGATCCTGGCATCGGGCGTGGGCGTGCCGTGGGCACTCGAGGCCCAGGAGCTGCTCGCCGCCCACTACGGTGTGCGAGCCACCGTGTGGTCCGTCACCTCGTGGAACGAGCTGCGCCGCGATGCGCTCGCCGCGGACCAGCACGCCTTCCTCCACCCCGAGGACCAGCCGCGGGTGCCGTACGTCACCCAGAAGCTCCAGGGCGCCCAGGGACCGTTCGTCGCGACCAGCGACTACGACCACCTGGTTCCCGACCAGATCCGTGCGTGGGTGCCAGGGCAGTACGCGACGCTGGGTGCCGACGGCTTCGGCTTCTCCGACACCCGCGCTGCGGCCCGCCGCTACTTCAAGATCGACGGCCCCTCCACCGCGGTGCGCGTGCTCCAGCAGCTCGCGCAGCGCGGCGACATCCCCGCGCACCTGGTGAAGGATGCGATCGACCGGTACGACCTGCACGACGTGTCGAAGGGCACCTCAGGAAACGCCGGCGGCGACGCTTAGCAGGCGCTTCCTGCAACGCACCAGGCCGCTCACCCCACGAGGGGTGAGCGGCCTTCGCGTTCCGTCGCCTCACATGGCTGCGCGGGGCCGATGCGCGTGCTGGCTCTGCCGGGCGGTCACGGCCTTCATCGACAGCAGTCGCCCTCGGAACCGGCGCTCGCCTCCGCGGAACTCACAGGCCATCTGCGACCGAGCGACCCACCTCGCGCTCGGCGCGCCCGCAGATCTGCACCTGGTCTGTGAGGTGAGGAAGCGACCTAGACAGCGTCACCGCGACCGGGGTCGTCGCGTCGCGGCAACTCGTCGTCGGTCGCCGATCGCTCGGCTCCCGGCGCCGTGTCATCGAGATCCGCTCCGGATGAGTCCGGGCCGCCGTTCGTATGGGCTTCGCTCGCCTCACGGCCGTTCGCGTCGAACGCAGGCTCGTCTTCCCGAGGCTGCTCCGCGCGCGCCTGCTCGGGGTTCGACTCCTCGGGGTTCGACTCCTCGGGGTTCGACTCCTCGGGGTTCGACTCCTCGACGCTCGACTCTTCGACGGTGGGTTCGGCGAAGCTCGCCGCATCGACGTGTGGCTCATCAGCACCGCGCTCCGGACCGGCGAGCGTGTCGAGCCCCGGTTCGGCGTCACCGGAGTCGACGGCGTGGTCGCCCGCGGGCGGTTCCTCCGGCACAGGCGCGGCGTCGCTCGCCTCACTCTCGCTGAGTCCGGCGTCGCTGGGGCCATCGTCAGCCCGAGCCTCCCCTGCGGGTGCCGGCGCGAACCCAGGCTGCGACGGGCTGTCCGACTCCGACGGCACGGCCGGTTCAGTGGTACCGGACGGTTCCGCCCACGGTGACGTCGTGCCCTGAGCCGCCACGGGTTCGGCGCGGGTCTCGGGTTCATACGGCCGTGCGGCGGACGCTTCGCTCCCGGCAGGTTCGTTCGCTGAGTCGTCGCGAGCGCCCGCCGCCGTGCCGGTCGCGGCACCGGCCGCCGCCGCTGGGCCCGCGCTCGCATCGGCCCCGGCCGTGGCCGCTGGTGCCGTCTGGCCACCCGGCGAGCCCGGCGCGCCTCGCTGCTGGACGTTGCCGTCGGGCTCGCGGGCAACGGTGGTGCTCGTCTCGCCCGCGACCGCAGACGTGCCGACCATGGCGAGGGCCCGGTCCGACTCCTTGATCGAGCGCCGCACGCCGACGGCGAGCATCACGATCACGATGAGGACCACGACGAGAAGCGCCCACAGCAGGGCGAGAAGCAGGCCGGAGAAGGCGCTGTCGGGAGCGACGCGAAGGTAGCCGTCGCCTCCGCACTGCCCGTCCGGGCCGTACAGCGTCGCGGCGACGTGATACGTGCCGGTCAGCAGCAGCGCGCCGGCATCGATCACGGGGGCGACCTCCACCGACCCGGACCACTCCGTGGCTCCCGCGCCGTTGGTGAGCGTGGCGCTGTCGAGGGGGATCTCGAATCCGCCCACGAGCAGGCTGACATCGACGGTCGCTTCGGGCGATTCGATGCCCACCGACCCGGACCACGCGATCGTGTCGGTCGCGGTCGCCTCGAATGGATCGATGGCCGTGGTCTGCGCGACGCTCACCGGCTCCGTCTCGAGCGAGGAGGTGCCCTCGAGGGTGCAGGCTTGCGTGAGCGAGCCGCCGCGCAGGATCTCGGGGATGCCGGTGAGTGCGACTCCGCCGAGCATCGCCGCGATCACGATGACCGTCGTGAAGCGCCCCCGAGCGAGAGCGGGGCGCTGGGTGAGCAGCCACGACACCGCGAAGACGAGGACGGCCACGATGGCGAAGAGCGGAAGCCGGTCCGGCGGGAGCACGCCGATGATCCAGAGCAGTGCCATCACGATCAGCCCGAGAAGGGCACCGAGCAGCGCGCCTACCAGCGGCTTGGGTCGAGCTTCCGTCATTGTCTGCTCCCTCCGGGTGCGTGCACCGGTCTGATTGCACCGTAACCCCTGCTGGGGCCTTTCACCAGGACGAACCGCGGCGCACCGCCTCCATCCCCGACGTGTTCCTGCGTGCTCGCACCTGTGCCGAACCACAGTGTCCGAGCCGGTCTTCTTCGGCATTGTCCGTTCGAGCCACCACTGTCGTTGTCGATGGCCGACAACGACCCCTATGCTGGCGCGCATGGCCACTGCCCAGGCGCGCTCGGACACCTTGCGCCGTCTGCGAGCCGCCGCCGGACGACTCTCGACCGCCGCGCTGCGCAGCCTCGACGCCGAGTTCGGCTGGTTCCGCACGCTGCCGGCTCAAGAACGCTCATGGGTCGGCACGGTCGCCCAGGCCGGCATCGACTCCTTCGTCGCCTGGTACGCAGATCCGCAGCACAGCCACCGCAGCGCCACCGAGGTCTTCGCCGCGGCCCCGCCCGAGCTCACGCGCTCGGTGTCGCTCCAGCACACCCTCGCGATCGTCAGGACCGTGGTCCGCGTGGTCGAGGAGCACGCCGGGGAGTTCGCGTCGCCTGGCTCCGAGCGCGAGGTGCGCGAGGCGATCCTCCTCTTCTCACGCGAGATCGCGTTCTCCGCGGCGGAGGTCTACGCGAGGGCCGCCGAGTCGCGGGGCGCCTGGGACGCGAGGCTCGAGGCGCTCGTGGTCGACGCCCTGGTGCGCGGGGAGGTCGACGAGGATCTGCCCTCGCGTGCGGCTGCGCTCGGATGGAAGCCCGGTCCCACGCTGGTCATGGTGGGGCTCACGGACGGCACGCTCGGCGAGGTGCAATCGGCGGAGCTGAGGCGCACCATCCGGCGCGCCTCGCACGGCGCCCTCGTGGGGATCCACGGCGAAGACCTGGTGGTGATCGCGCGGTCCGACGAGGATCACGACAGGCTGTCGCGCCAGCTCCTGCCGTCGTTCGGCCCCGGTCCGGTCGTGATCGGACCGGCCGCGATCACGCTCGTCGAGGTTGCGCGCGCCACACGGGCGGCGCTGTCAGGCGTGGTCGCCGCGCCGGCGTGGTCCCTCACCCCGCGGCCGGCGGCGGCCGACGACCTGCTGCCCGAGCGCGTGCTCGTGGGAGACACGGCGGCTCGAGATCGCCTCATCGCCATCGCCTACGACCCGATCCAGAATGCAGGTGGATCGCTCGGCGACACCATCGCCACCTACCTCGACTGCGGTCGATCGCTCGAGACCGCCGCGCGCACCATGTTCGTCCACCCCAACACGGTTCGCTACCGCCTCAAGAAGGTCGCCCAGATCACCGGCTGGGACGTGCTCTCCACTCGTGATGCGCACGTGCTCGCGACGGCGTTCGCGCTGGGACGGCTGCGCGACTCGAGCCACCCCCCTTTGTAGACTGTCGACAAATCTGCACGGCCGAAACCGTCAGTGAGAACTGCGCAGGCGACCGACAGATGGGAGATGCTAGAAGCATGATCGCCGTCCTCTTCCCCGGCCAAGGCGCCCAGAGCCCCGGCATGCTCGAGCCGTGGCTGGCGCTCGACGCTGTGTCCGCGCACCTCGCCGAGTTGTCGGAAGCCACAGACGCCGACGTTCTCGCGCATGGGACGACCTCCGACGCTGACACCATCCGCGACACGGCTGTCGCCCAGCCGCTGCTGGTCGCCGCCGGCCTCGCGACGGCCCGCGTGGCCCTCGGCGGCGCGGCGCCCGGCCTGGTGGCTGGCCACAGCGTGGGCGAGCTGGGCGCGGCCGCTCTCGCGGGCGTGTTCGACGACGCCACCGCGATGCGGCTGGTCACGGCCCGCGCGAACGCGATGGCCCAGGCCGCCGCGAGCTCTGAGCCCACGTCGATGGCTGCCGTGCTCGGCGGCGTCGAGGAAGAGGTTCTCGAGCGCCTCGAGCAGCTGGGCCTGACGCCTGCGAACATGAATGGTGGCGGCCAGATCGTGGCCGCCGGGGCGAAGGCCGGCATCGAGGCGCTCGTCGCCGAGCCGCCGGCTCGCGCCCGGGTGATCGAGCTCCAGGTCGCAGGCGCGTTCCACACCTCGTACATGGAGCCTGCCGTCGCGGCCCTGGCCGCCGCCGCCGCAGAGGTCTCCCCTGCCGCGCCCACGTCCACCCTGCTGTCGAACTCCGACGGCTCCGAGGTGACCGACGGCGCGGACGCGCTCGAGCGCATCGTCCGCCAGGTCGCGAGCCCCGTCCGCTGGGACCTCTGCCAGGAGCGTATGCTCGCCCTCGGCGTGACCGGCATCCTCGAGGTCGCGCCGGGAGGCGTGCTGACTGGCCTCGCCAAGCGCTCGCTCAAGGGCGTGCCGGCCGTCGCGCTCAAGTCCCCCGATGACCTTCCCGCCGCCCGAGAGCTTGTGGAGCAGCACGCGTGACGACACTGAACATCAGCCGGGGCCCCGAGTTCTCGCGCATCGCCGGCCTGGGCGTCGCGCGCGGTGAGAACGCCGTGCCCAATGAGGAGATCATCGAGCCCATCAACTCGTCCGACGAGTGGATTCGCAAGATGACCGGCATTTCGACGCGCGTGCGCGCCGACGCCACGACCTCGGTCATCGACCTCGCGGAGTCCGCATCCCGGGATGCGCTCGCCGCGGCGGGCATCGACGGCGGCGACGTTGACGCCCTCATCCTGTCGACCATCACCTACCCCCACATGACCCCCGGCGGCGCTCCCGTCCTCGCCGACCGCATCGGCTCGACGGGCGCCGCGTTCGACATCTCGGCCGCGTGCGCCGGGTACTGCTACGGCATCGGGCAGGCCGACGCGCTCGTGCGATCCGGCTCCGCCCGCAACGTGCTCGTCGTGGGCGCGGAGAAGATGAGCGACTTCATCGACCCCGCCGACCGCTCGATCTCGTACCTCCTGGGCGATGGCGCCGGAGCTGTGGTGGTGAGCGGGTCGGAGTCGCCGGGCATCGGGCCAACGGTATGGGGCTCCGACGGCTCGGGAGCGCAGCTGATCCGCCAGACGTCCTCGTGGCTCGAGGTCCGAGATGGCGAGGCAGACGCCTTCCCCACGCTCTACCAGGAGGGTCCGAGCGTCTTCAAGTGGGCCTCCTTCAAGATGGCCCCGGTGGCACTCGAGGCGATCGCCGCAGCCGGGGTGACACCCGACGACATCACCGCGTTCATCCCGCACCAGGCGAACATCCGGATCATCGACCAGATGGTCAAGCAGATCGGCCTCCCCGATCACGTCAAGGTGGGCAAGGACATCGTGGACAGCGGGAACACGTCCGCGGCCTCGATTCCTCTCGCCACCGAGCGCCTGCTGCGCGACGGCGAGGTGGCCTCAGGCGACCTCGCGCTGCAGATCGGGTTCGGCGCTGGCCTGGTCTACGCCGCGCAGGTCGTGGTCCTGCCGTAGCCGCCCGAGCACAACTAGAGTTCCAAAGGTCCACAACCCCGATGCGCGTGCATCACCACATCAAGGAGAACACCATGGCAGACAAGAACGAGATCCTCGCCGGCCTCGCGGAGATCGTGGCCGAGGAGACCGGCCTCGACACCGCGGAGGTCCAGCTCGACAAGTCCTTCACCGACGACCTCGACATCGACTCGCTGTCGATGATGACCATCGTCACGCTGGCCGAGGAGAAGTTCGACGTGCGCATCCCCGACGAGAAGGTCAAGGACCTCACCACCGTGGGCGACGCCGTCGACTACATCGAGTCCGCTCAGGGCTGATCGACGCCAGGGCGCTTGCCCACTTCGCACGTTCCCCATCCTGACAGGAGCACCACATGACCACCGTCGTCGTCACCGGACTCGGCACCACCAACCCCCTGGGCGGGGACGTGGCGAGCACGTGGGATGCGGCCCTCGCCGGCCGGTCCGGCGTGCGCACCCTCGACAACGATTGGGCGGAGACCTACGGCATGGCCGTGAACTTCGCCGGTCAGCTCGTGGTGCCCACGACCGACGTCCTGTCGCGACCCGAGGCGAAGCGCATGGACCCGAGCGCTCAGATGGCGATCGTGGCCACGCGCGAGGCGTGGGCCGATGCAGGATCGCCCGAGGTCGACCACGAGCGCCTGGGCGCCGTGGTCTCCTCGGGCATCGGGGGCGTGTGGACCCTGCTGAGCGCGTGGGACACGATGAAGGAGAAGGGCGCCGCGCGCGTCCTTCCGCTCACGGTGCCCATGCTCATGCCCAACTCCCCCACCGCGTACGTGTCGCTCGAGCTCACGGCCCGCGCCGGGGCGCACTCCCCGGTGTCCGCATGCGCCTCGGGCGCGGAGGCCATCGGCATGGGCTTCGAGATGATCCAGTCCGGCCGCGCCGACGTCGTGGTGGCCGGTGGCACCGAGGCCGCCATCCACCCGCTGCCCATCTCGTCGTTCGCGGCGATGGCGGCGCTGTCCAAGCGCAACGACGACCCGGCGGGCGCGTCGCGTCCCTACGACACGAGCCGCGACGGCTTCGTGCTCGGCGAGGGCGCCGGCGTGGTGGTCCTCGAGTCCGAGGAGCACGCCAGGGCCCGGGGCGCGAAGATCTACGCCCGACTGCTGGGCGTGGGAATGACCGCCGACGGCCACCACATCGCCGCCCCAGAGCCCAACGGCGCCGGCCAGACCCGCGCCATGGCGCTCAGCCTGGAGCGCGCGGGGCTCACCACTCGCGACGTGGCCCACGTCAACGCTCACGCTACGTCGACTCCCGTGGGCGACATGATCGAGGCTCGCGGCATTCGCGGACTGCTGGGCGAGCACGCTGACGAGGTGCTGCTGAGCGCCACCAAGTCCATGACCGGCCACCTGCTGGGCGGGGCTGGCGCGCTCGAGTCGGTATTCACCATCAAGGCGCTGCAGG
The DNA here is from genome assembly GCF_002090095.1 of Demequina sp. NBRC 110053. Lineage (GTDB taxonomy): Bacteria > Actinomycetota > Actinomycetes > Actinomycetales > Demequinaceae > Demequina. The sequence continues at coordinate 193,608 of NZ_BBRJ01000002.1, forward strand.
AGCGCACAGCTCCCCCGACGATCAACGTCACCGACCCCGACCCCGAGCTCGAGGTCGACCTGGTGCGCGACACGCCTCGTGCGCTGCCGGCCGAGGGCGACCTCGCCGCAATCAACAACTCGTTCGGGTTCGGCGGCCACAACGTGGCGCTGACCTTCGCGACCGCGTAGGCCTGTCGCTGGCGCTACGGGCCGACTAGCTCGGTCCCGCACCCTCTGACGCCCCGACGCGCACCGCTCACCACACGGCTGGGACGAGTGATGCAGGTGTGACGGCAGGGAACCCTCACCTGCACCACTGACCACATCTGTACCAGGCGTGTGGTGAGCGGTACGCCCGCAAGGAGGTCAGCGCGACGGCGGCATCACGGCAGGGCCGATGCGCGTGCTGAGGGCTTCGTCGCGCTACAGGTCGGTGGGGGTCGCCTGGTGGTAGCGCAGGCGCCAGCGGCCGTCGTTGACCCAGACGCTCGAACGATGGGTCGCGCCGCGGGTGGCGCGCGAGGGCACCGAAACGTAGGTGACGAGCGCCACGTCCTCGCAGATCGCGACGGCCGTGAAATCCGTCAGCGGCAGCTCGATGTCGATGTCCACGGGCTTGAGCTCGAGCGTGTCGAGACGTGAGAAGACACGACCCGAGCGCCCCACCTCGGAGAAGTTCTCCGCCAGCACGGCGTCCATGTACGCCCTGTCGAAGCGGGTCTCGGCGCGCCACATCGCCTCCTCCATCGCCTGGAGGGTGAGCGCCTCGTCTCGGTTCAGCTCCTGCATGGTCTCCATCCTTCGCGCGCCCTCACGGGCACGAGCCGCGTCAGCCGACGCGGTGGAGCCACCGTACCGGAGCGCCCGACCCTGCGTACCGGAAGGGCTCGAGCTCCTCGTCCCACGCGGCGCCGAGCGCGAGATCCATCGCGCGCTTGAACTCGGCGACGGTGGCGCCAGACTCGAGCACGGCGCGGATCCTGTCCTCCGGCACGACGATGTTCCCGTGCACGTCCGTGACGGCATGGAAGATGCCCAGCGCGGGAGTGTGCGACCAGCGCCCGCCGTCGGACCCGAAGGACGGATCCTCCGTGACCTCGTAGCGCACGTGCTCCCAGCCGCGCAGCGCAGATGCGAGCCGGGCTCCCGTGCCGGGCGTGCCCTGCCAGGCGACCTCGGCGCGGAACAGGGAGGTGCCTGCGGGCTGGTCGGTCCACTCGAAGGAGGCGCGCGGGCCCAGCACTGACTGGGCGGCCCACTCGATGTGCGGACACATCGCGCGGGTCGCCGAATGCACGAAGAGGACACCGCGGGTGATCGCAGCCATGGCTCTTCCTTCCTGTTGAGGTGCGTCTTCCCCTACGACCTCGAAGGAACTGCCCCGCTGCCCGGGTGCTCTGCCACCTATCGTGCCTCATCGCGCGAGGATGCGCCAGCACGCCGCGCGCGAGTGTGGAAGCCTGGGCCCATGCCAGCGCCAGCGATGACCGCACAGCAGATCCGAGAGGCGGAGTCCGTCGCGATGCGCGCCGTTCCCGAGCACGTCCTCATGGCCAGGGCGGCGGACGCGGTGGCCGCCGAGAGCGAGGCGATTCTCGCCTCGAGGGTGGGTCGAATCGCCCGCGCACGCGTGGTCGTCCTCGCTGGATCGGGCAACAACGGCGGCGACGCGCTGCTGGCAGGGGCGCGCCTGCACTACCGGGGCGCGGAGGTGACGGCAGTCATGGTCGGGCCGGGCGCGCACGAGCACGCGCTCGGCGAGTGCGAGGCCGCCGGCACCGCCGTCGTGCGGGCCGATGTGGACGCCGGGCGGGCGGCGGAGGCGGTGGCCCGAGCGGACCTGGTGATCGACGGCATCGTCGGCGTGGGCGCGCGGCCTGGACTGCGATCCCCCGCCGCGGAGCTCGTGGCCGCGATCCCGGACGGCACCGCGGTGCTCGCGGTCGACGTTCCGAGCGGCCTCGACGTGGACAGCGGCGCGGTCGAGGGCGCGCACGTCAGTGCCGACGTCACGGTGACCTTCACCGCACCCAAGCCGTGCCTGGTGAAGCAGCCCGCCGCCGCATCGGCTGGGCGAGTGGTGGTGGCGGACGTGGGCGTGCCGCGCCGGGGCACGTGACCCGAGCTAGGCCTCGAGGGAGGCGCGCAGCTCGCGCATGGCGGCCCTGCGCGCATCCTTGGAGAGGCGGTCGAGGTAGAGCTTGCCGGCCAGATGGTCGACCTCGTGGTTGATCAGGCGCGCCCAGATCTCCTCGCCCTCGATGACCACCTCATTCCCCTCGAGATCCGTGCCCACGGCCTTCGCGTAGGCGGGCCGCTCGCACGGGTACCAGAGGCCGGGCACGGACAGGCAGCCCTCGTCGCCGAGCTCCTGCAGCTCGTCGGAGTTCTCGACGATCTCGGGGTTGAGGATGTAGCCGATGTCGCCGTCGATGTTCCACGAGAAGGCGCGCAGCGAGACGCCGATCTGATTGGCCGCGAGCCCCGCGCGGCCCTCGTAGTCGACCGTCTCGACCAGGTCAGCGACCAGGGTTCGCACGCGATCGTCGATGACGGTGATGGGGTCGCAGACCGTGCGCAGGACGGGGTCGCCGGTCGTTCGGATCTCTCGCATGGCCATGGCTGGTATTCTCTCACGATCCCCTGATGGGAGGCGTCGTCGCTGGAAATGCGGCATCCGCCGCACAGGCTGTGTCACCCTGGACGCGTGAGCGGAACGAGTCAGGTGGACGCCGCATGGGTGCGCGAGCGCTGGCCCGTGCCGGAGGCCGGCGACGACAAGTACTCCCGTGGCGTCGTGGGCGTGGTCGCGGGATCCGATGCGTACCCGGGCGCGGCGGCGCTCGTGGTCTCGGCGGCGGTGCGCGCCGGCGCCGGCATGGTCCGCTACGTCGGGCCGCGTCGCGCCCAGGACCTGGTGCTCGGGCACCGTCCCGAGTGCGTGGTGCACGACCCTGGCGACGCCGCGGAGTCGCTGCCGCGCGCCCAGGCGTGGGTCGTGGGTCCGGGGGTGGCCGACCATCCGGAGCAGGACGCGGCCATCGGCGCCGTGATGGCCGCAGGGGTGCCCATGGTCGTGGACGCCGGCGCACTCGAGGCGGTGGCTCGCGCCAGGGCCTCCGGCTCCCGCGAAGCGCCGGCGGATCGGGTGCTGCTGACCCCGCACGCCGAGGAGCTCATGCGCACGCTGGGCGCCCTCCGCCACGACGTCACTGTCCACGACGTCGCCGCCGACCGCGCGGGCCACGCGCGACTGCTCGCCGAGACCGCGCGAGCCACGGTGCTGCTCAAGGGCTCGCAGACCGTCATCGCCTCCCCCGGCGGCTCGCTCGTCGAGCTTCCACCTGCTCCTCCGTGGCTGGCGACCGCAGGGAGCGGTGATGTGCTCGCCGGCATCGCCGGCGCTCTGCTCGCCGCAGGCATGACCGCCATCGAAGCGGCCGGCTGCGCGTCCTGGGTGCACGCCCGCACCGCCGTGGAGGCGCAGCGCAGCGGCCCCGTGGCCGCGCTCGACCTCGCTGGCGCTCTGCCCGTGGCGGTCGCTCGCATGCTCACCTCCGACGGCTGACACCCCCGCACGTCGCCCGGAATGCGACTGGGCACTCGAGGTGTTCTCCTTGCCGTAGGACCACAACGAGAGCAAAGGAGCATCACCGTGAGCAACACCGACCGACTCGACAACGCCGCCGAGGACGCCCAGGGCAAGATGAAGGAGGGCGTCGGCAAGGCGACCGACGACGAGCAGCTCGAGGCCGAGGGCAAGTGGGATCAGACCAAGGCCGACGTCAAGGACAAGGTGGAGGACGTCAAGGACGCCGCCGCCGACAAGTACAACGACCTGACGGATCGGGACAAGGACGCCTGAGCGCCCGAGCTCCAGTTCCACATACGCATCAGCGGCCGGAACCGTCCAGGTTCCGGCCGCTGATGCGTATGTGGGCCACGGGTCAGTCGGTGTCGTCGTCGACCCAGTCAAGGGTCTTCGACACCGCCTTCTTCCAGGTGCGCATCAGTCGACCCCGCTCGTCCTCGTCCATCTGGGCGCTCCAACGCTTGTCCTCCGCCCAGTTGTCGATGACGTCCTGCTCCCCTGACCAGTAGCCGACGGCGATGCCCGCGGCGTAGGCGGCGCCCAAGGCGGTGGTCTCCGCCACCTTCGGTCGGACCACGTCGACGTCGAGGATGTCGGCCTGGAACTGCATGAGGAGCTCGTTGGCGACCATGCCGCCGTCGACCTTGAGCTCGCTGAGCTCCACCCCGGAGTCCGCTCGCATGGCCTCGAGGACCTCGGCAGTCTGGAAGGCGGTGGCCTCGAGCACCGCCCTGGCGATGTGACCTGCCTTCACGTACCGCGTGAGACCGACGAGCGCTCCGCGAGCGTCCGACCGCCAGTGCGGGGCGAACAGCCCCGAGAAGGCTGGCACGAAGTAGGCGCCCCCATTGTCGTCGACGCTCGCCGCGAGCTGCTCGATCTCGGGCGCATCCTTGATGAGGCCGAGGTTGTCGCGCAGCCACTGCACGAGCGAGCCCGTCACGGCGATCGAGCCCTCGAGCGCGTACACCGGATCCTGATCACCGATCTTGTAGCAGACCGTCGTGAGCAGCCCGTTCTTCGAGGGCACCAGCTCGGTGCCGGTGTTCATGAGCATGAAGTTGCCGGTGCCGTAGGTGTTCTTCGCCATGCCGACCTCGAAGCACGCCTGTCCGAAGGTCGCGGCCTGCTGGTCACCGAGGATGCCTGCGATCGGCACGCCGGGCAGCATGCCGCCCCTGCGCCCCTCTCCGTAGACCTCGGCGGACGAGCGGATCTCGGGCAGCATCGACAGAGGGATGCCCATGTCGGCGGCGATCGACTCGTCCCATGACAGGGTCTTGAGGTCCATCAGGAGGGTGCGCGAGGCGTTGGTGACGTCGGTCACGTGCACTCCGCCGTCCGCGCCGCCGGTCATGTTCCACAGCACCCAGGTGTCGATCGTGCCCATGAGCAGGTCGCCCGCCTCGGCCTTCTCTCGCGCGCCGTCGACGTTGTCCAGGATCCACATCACCTTGGGCCCCGCGAAGTAGGTCGCGAGGGGCAGTCCCACCGTGGCCTTGTACTTATCGGGCCCGTCGTCGCCTCCGAGCCTGTCGATGATCTTCTGCGTGCGCGTGTCCTGCCAGACGATCGCGTTGTACACCGCCTTGCCCGTGGTGCGGTCCCACACGACCGCGGTCTCGCGCTGATTGGTGATGCCCACGGCCATGATGTTCTCGTGGGTCAGGTCCGCCGTGGTGAGGGCCTGGCCCACCACTTCACGGACGTTCTTCCAGATCTCGTGAGGGTCGTGCTCGACCCAGCCGGCCTTGGGGAAGATCTGCTCGTGCTCCTTCTGGCCGGTGGACACGATCGAGCCGGAGGAGTCGAACACGATGGCCCTGGAGCTGGTAGTGCCCTGGTCGATCGCGAGGACGTAGTCGTTCATGAGGTCGTTCCTTTCACTGCGTTGTGGAGGTGGGGCGCTCGTGGCGCCGCTTCAGTGCGACGTGCTGGTCAGTAGAGCGCGCCGGCCAGGAGGCCGCCCGCGATGCCGCCGAGGATGGGTCCGACGACCGGCACCCATGCGTACGACCAGTCCGAGGTGCCCTTGCCCTTGATGGGCAGCAGCGCGTGTGCGATGCGCGGGCCGAGGTCGCGAGCGGGGTTGATGGCGTAGCCCGTGGGTCCACCCAGGCTCGCGCCGATGCCGACGACGAGGAGAGCGACCGGGAGGGGTCCCAGATCTCCTGGCCAGTTGGCGAAGCTGAGCACCACGAAAACGAGCACGAAGGTCGCGACGACCTCGGTCACGAGGTTCCAGCCGTAGGAGCGGATCGCCGGGCCCGTCGAGAAGACGGCGAGCTTGAGGCCCGCATCCTCGGTCTCGTCGAAGTGCTTCTTGTACACGAGGTACGCCAGCACGGCGCCGACGAAGGCGCCCACCATCTGCGCCACGATGTACACCGCGAAGTTCGCGGCGTTGACGGGGATGTCGGGCGCGAACTCCTCGGCGCCGGACGCCCAGATGCCGAAGGTGACGGCGGGGTTGATGTGCGCTCCTGAGGAGAAGGCGACGAACACACCGGCGAACACGGCGAGGCCCCAACCGAAGTTGATGAGCAGCCAGCCCCCGTCGAGGCCCTTGGACTTGGCGAGCAGCACGTTGGCCACCACGCCGGCTCCCAAGAGGATCAGCATGCCTGTTCCCAGCATCTCGGGGATGAAGATGTCAGTCACGGACTTTCCTTTCTTTCACGCCATTGTGGAAGGGTGGCGACGCGAGTCGCCCAGCGGCACCGCGGCTGCGGATGCCACGCTCAGTCGGGGTCGGATGCCCCGGCGGTGTCGAGTGCCATCATGGGAGCAATGCTGGGGACCGTCGCTCGCACGGCGGTCGCCTGCTCCTCGCTCTGCTCGCGAGCCGCGGCCGCATCCGCCTCGATGCGGGCTCGGTAGGAGGAGATCTCGCGGTCAATGCGGGCCTGATCCCAGCCCTGGACCGCCGCGACGATCTGCGCGATCTCGGGCGCGGCGGCCAAGCCCGAGTCAGCCATCTCATACACGAGCCGCGTGCGGTGAGTCATGACGTCCTCGAGATGCATCACCTGCTCGTGGGTCGCGGCAAAGTGGATCTCGGCACGCAGGTAGGCGGGGGCGTGCTCGAGAGGCGCGGCGAGGTCCGGCTGCCGCTCGATCTGCTCCAGCAGGTCCGACAGCCCGGAGCCGTACCTGTGGGTGAGGTGGTCGAAGGTCGCGCGCGTCCAGCCGTGCTTCATGCTGAGCGCCCGCCCTTGCCTCCTCACCGCCTTGAGCCCCTCCGCGCCCCACAGCGGGATTCGGTCGGTGATCGACGGCAGCGTGGACGCTCGGGAGCCGAGCGCGAAGTCGACGGCGTCCTTCGCCATCACCCTGTACGTGGTGAGCTTGCCCCCCGCGACCACCGTCATGCCCGAGGCGGGAGACGCGACCGTGTGCTCACGCGACACCTTGGCCGACGACGTGCCTTCCTTGGTCCCTGGCTGCAGCAGCGGGCGCAGACCCGCGTAGGTGCCGATCACGTCGTCGACCGTGAGCGGATGCGCGAGCACCTCGTTCGCGTGCGCGAGGATGTAGTCGACGTCCGCTCTGGTCGCGACGGGATGGATCGGATCGAACTCATAAGGAGTGTCCGTCGTGCCGATGATCCAGTACCGCGACCAGGGGATCACGAACAGGACCGACTTCTCCGTCTGGAGGATCAGCCCCACGTCGCCCCGGATCTTCTCGCGAGGGACGACGACGTGGACGCCCTTGGAGGCGAGCACGTGCAGGCCTCCCTCGCTCTGCGCGAGCGCCTCGGTCTCCTCCGTCCACACACCGGTGGCGTTGACGACGTGCCGTGCCCGGATCGCTCGCTGCTCACCGGACTCGAGGTCCTGCACCACGGCGCCCGTGACGGCGCCCACAGGCGAGTGGGTGAGCGACACCACCTGCGTGCGGTTGGCGGTGAGCGCCCCGTACGAGGCGGCAGTGCGGACCAGGGTGAGCACCAGTCTGGCGTCGTCCACGGTGGCATCCCAGTACTGAATGGCCCCGATGGCCGCGTCGTGGCGCAGGTCGGGGAAGCGCTGGGCCAATCCGCCCCGCGAGAGGTGGCGATGGACCGGGAGAGCTCGCCTGCGCCTGCCGTTGACGGATGCGAGCGTGTCGTAGAGAGCGACGCCAGTGCCGACATAGGCGCGCTCCCACACGCGGTTCTCGAGGGGGTACAGGAACGCCACCGGCTCGACGAGGTGCGGGGCGAGCTCGGTGATGAGCAGATCGCGCTCGGTCAACGCCTCGTGGACGAGGTGGAAGTCGAGCATCTGCAGGTAGCGCAGGCCTCCGTGCACCAGCTTCGACGAGCGCGACGAGGTGCCCGACGCCCAGTCCTGCGCTTCGACGATCCCGGTGCGCAGTCCTCGCGTGGCCGCATCGAGGGCCACGCCGGCGCCGGTCACTCCACCGCCGATGACGAGGACGTCGAGACCCTGGGCGTCGCTCATCGCCTCGAGATCTGCGAGGCGGCTCTGCGGGTTCAGCATGCTTCTCATCCGTGGTGCCATCCTTTCGTCATCTCATTTCACCCCATCGTGGACGCATGTGCCGCTAGGATGCACATATGTGCAGCGAAGAGTGCGGGCGGTGAGAACTCGCGACACTTCCGGCCGCCCGGGAATTCTCGGTCGAGACGAGGTGATGCGGAAGGCGGCTGCGCTGTACTACCTGGACAACCACACGATGGAGTCTGTCGCGCGCCGATTGGGACAGTCGCGCTCGAGCATCTCGCGCCTGCTGAAGGAGGCGCGCGAGACCGGCATCGTCCGTATCGACGTCAGAGACGTCGACACGGCCAACGACCTCGCGCACCGGCTCGGGGCGGCCTTCGACATCCGCGCGCAGGTCGTGCGCGTCCGAGAGCCGGCGTCGGACGCCGACCGTCTGGACAGGGTCGCTCGACACGCAGCGGCGGCGTTGCCGGAGTGGTTCCGCGACGGCATGACGCTTGGCGTCGCGTGGGGCACGACGGTGTCCGCGATCATCTCCCACCTCACCGACCATGTGCTCACCGACGCCATGGTCGTGCAGCTCAACGGATCGGCCTCGCCCACGAGCACGGGCGGCGAGTTCGGCGTTGAGCAGGTCGCGGCGATCGCCCGCGCGTTCGATGCCGAGATGACGCCGTTCCCCGTGCCGGCCTTCTTCGACTTCCCGCGCACCCGAGAGCTGATGTGGCAGGAGCGCTCCGTGCAGCAGGTCCTGGCCCGGCAGGCAGCGGCGGACATCACCCTGTTCGGGGTCGGATCCCTGCACTCCCCCACCCCGTCGCACGTGTACGCCTCCGGCTACCTCGACGAGGCCGACCGCCGGACGCTCGCGGCCAACGATGTGGTGGGCGACGTCTGCACCGTCTTCCTACGCGCCGACGGATCATGGCGAGACATCGCCATCAACTCCCGGGCGAGCGGCCTCACGCCGCTCCAGCTCTCGCGGATCCCGCGGCGCGTCGCCGTGGTGGCGGCGCCAGCGAAGTCGGTCGCCCTCCTCGCGGCGCTGCGGGCCGGCGCCATCACCGACCTCGTCCTCGACTCGGGCACCGCACAGGCTCTGCTGCGCAGGGCCGAGCGGTCGCCGAGGTCGAGGGGGTAGCCGCCGCGCCACCACTCACGTGTACCGCGCGCAGGCGGGGGTGCACGCGGACGGGCGACCCTGCCTGCGGACAGGCGCGCGACGCGTCAGGCCGACGGGTGCTCCTCGCCCCGGGGTTGATCCGATCGCTCAGGCTGCTCCGCTCGCTCGGGCTCAGCCTGTCGCGTCGCCTGCGCCTCGCGAGCCTCCTGAGCCAGGCGTGCCTCCTGCGCTATCCGTGGCTCCTGCGCCTCACGTGCCGCCTGCGCGTTGCGCGGCTCCATCGCCTCGCGCACGATGGCGTGGTGCGCTCGCTCGTGCGGGTCGTCGTCGTTGCGCCCGTCGATCGTGCTGTTCCGCATGCGCGTCTTCTCGCGCACGAAGGTGTCCCACCGTTGGAGCTTGAGGCGCTCGGCGGCGGTGGTGTGCTCGAACTGGTAGCGCGCGTTCTGGTTGCGGTAGCGCTTGTAGAGGGTCGCGTATGTGAACCACCCCACCACGAAGGGCACCGCGAACAGGATCAGGCCGAAGAGTGCTGTCCCGCCCTCCCCGCTCGAGGCGAGCACGGCTGCGGACGCCGCCACCGCATCGGCGCTGCTGAGGATCCCCATCCCCATCACCCTGCCAGCACCGCGGCCGCGCCCAGCGGCCAGGCGACGAGCGCCGTGAGAGCCGTGACCAGCGCCGTGACGCCGAAGAGTCGGGCCTTGTTGATGGGCACCGAGCCCATGACGTTGCCATGGCGGCCGTTGACGGCGATGTAGTGCACCATCATGCGGCCGTTGTCGAGCCGCTCGGCGTAGCTGTAGAGCCACACGGGCACGAACACCGAGGCCCAGCGGCTGCCGTGCACCTCGAGTTCCTCATGCGTCCACCGGACACCGCGGTCGTACGCGGTGATGTCGTCGCGGATCGACTCTCGCGCCATCGTCAGGAAGTGCGCGTGGGCCTTGCGCGTCACGTCATCGATGTTGAGGTCGCGCTTCTCCGCGGTCATCTCGCCCATGTAGTTGCTGTCGAACGCGACCATGTTCTTCACGTCGTACGGCAGCAGGGAGTTGATGATGTTGTTGGTGTTGGAGCGGTTGTCGATGTTGGACCGGCCAGCGGAGGACTCGACGATCAGGTCGTCGATGTGCAGGTCGAAGTCCCTGACCACCTCGAACTGGTTGGCGTCGTAGTAGGTGGTCGAGGTGTTCTCGCCTGTCTTGACGGTGTAGCGCCGGGTCTGGATCTCGCCCTCGCCGTGGAACCGTGCGGACACGTTGCCGTCGACCGTCATGTACGGCATGTACACGCCCAGCACGTTCTCCGGCCTGAACTCGGCACGGAACTTCTTGAGCGCGAAGAACCGCCGCGCCCCGGCGAACTCGCCGATCCGCGCGATTGCCTCCTCCTTGGTGATGTGGAACGGCAGGATCCCGTCGGGGACGGCGCCGTTGGGGATCTTGTCGTTGATCGACAGGATCGAGCGGCACCAGTGACAGCGGGACTCGAGCGCGCGCGAGGTGTCGATGACGACCTCGGACCCGCACCCCTGGCACTTGAGCGTGAGGAGGTCGTCGCCGCTCGTGATGTCGGAGGCGCCGGTCAGGAACGCGCGTCCCTCAAGTGCGCCAATCCCCTCGCCCAGGCCGTGCGTGTCCTCGAGGCGGCTGCCCACCCATTCGTAGCGGCAGAAGCCGCAGACGAGGCTCAGCGTGTTGCCCTTGCGCGACACCTCCGTGGAGCCGCACTGCGGGCAGTCGTCGTGGCCGTGGGCACGTCCCGTGGACGTGTCGATGTGCGTCTCGGGCGCCGATGCGGCGGCAGGCTGACCCTGTCCGCTCGCGTCTGGCTGGGACGGCACGCCGGGCTGGTGCGGTTGCGTCATGGCTCCCTCGGCGGACCCGCGCTAGAGGCCCAGTGCCTTGCGCTTGAGCGCGTCGAAGTCCTCCTGCGTGATGAGGCCCTCGTCGAGCATCGCCTTGGCCTCGCGGATCTGGTCCGCAGCGCTCGGCGCAGCGGCCTCAGCGGCCGGTTGCGCGGCCCCCTGCTGCGGCGGCTGCTGCTGCCCGGGCTGGTTCTGCATGAGGCCGCCGAGCGCGCCGCCTGCGGCATTCATGCCCATGCCCATGAAGGCGAGCCCGTCACCGCCGCCGGTCTCGCCGGCCGCCTGGATGCCTCGCGCCGCCGACTGCCGCAGGAACGAGTCGCCGCGTCCGCCTGACAGCGCATCGGCCTTCTGCACGTCTTCGAGCAGCTTCGCGGTGGGGGCGTCGTACTCGATCGCGAGCAGCGCGGCCGCGTGGATGCTCAGGCCGCGCTCGTCGGTCCAGTGATAGTTCTCCTCGACCACAGCGGACAGCGACTGCGCGAAGCCCAGCGCGTCGCCCTGGATCTTCGAGATGCGGTTGCCGCGCTCGACGTCGTTGGTGTAGCGCGAGAAGGCTGCCGCCAGGGATCCTACGACCTCGTTGAAGAGCTGCTCCGAGACGGGGTTGTCCACCGCTGACAGGTCGAAGATGCCGGCGTTCTGCGAGATGTAGGCCGCAGGCAACAGGCTCTTCGCGAACAGGATCGGGTCGACGACCTTGAGCGTGTAGGAGCCGCGGGTCACCGCGCCGGCCTGCGTGCCGAGGTAGCGATCGTCCCAATAGATAGGCCCCTGGGTCCCGAACCGATTGTTGGGGATCTCCTTGAGGTTGACGTAGAACGCGAGGTGCTGGACGCCGGGCTGGCCGCCGTACTTGAAGCGCTCCCACGAGGACTGCACGGTCGAGGAGAGGAATCCGCCGCCGGTGAACAGCGACTTCGCCTGCTGGTCGTCGTCCGAGAAGACGTACCCGCCGGCCTCGGCCACCAGGTTCGTGATGCGGCCGTCCTGGAACGTGAGGAGCCCCATGCCCTCGGGCACGACGATCTTCGATCCGTTGGTGATGATGTTCTCGGAGTGGCGGATGTTGGAGCCGCGGCCCGCGTTCTGACCCTTCATCACCGCGGGGAACACCACGGCCGTCTGGGGAACGTTGTCCGGCGGGATCAAAAAGTCGATCCACTGGTCCGCGAGCGTGCCGCTGATCGCTCCCACCGCTGCCTGAATGAAGCCCATGCCTGCCCCCTCGTCGTGGTCCGTGGCGTCAGGCTATCGCACGCCGATGGCGCACGGCTCGCGCGTCAGGGGCCGCTTCGCGCCGGGCGACAGTCCTCGGCTCACGCGGCGACGAGGGTGATGGCGACGCTCGCCCGATCGCCCACCTCGACACCCTCCTCCTTCCGTACCGACGCCTTGACGGGGAGGATGTACGAGCCGTGCTCCTTCGACGGGAACATCGACGTCCTCCAGGTGGTCGAGCCGATGGTGACCTCGACCTTCACGGCACCGAAGCCGCGCTCGGGCCCCACCTGGAGGGCCTCGACCTCATCGGCGACGCCTTCCGGGAGCGTGAGGAACACCCACTGCGCGCCGTTGCCGGTCCACTGCCACAGCGCGGCATCGAACTGGTAGGTCGTCATGGCGGCCAGCCTAGGCGAGCGGAGTAGCGCCTGTGATGTCAGGCGCGAGTGAGACCATGTCGAGAGCGTGTGGCGACAGGAGGTGGCGGGTGCGCGGCGAAGCGACAGTGCTCCACGCCGATCTCGACGCGTTCTACGCCTCGGTGGAGCAGCGGGACGAGCCCGCGCTGCGGGGCCGGCCCGTCATCGTGGGCGGCGGTGTCGTGGTAGCCGCGAGCTACGAAGCGAAGGCCCAGGGGGTGCGCACTGCGATGAGTGTGCACCGGGCGCGGGCGCTGTGCCCCGACGCAGTCATCGTCCCGCCCCGGATGGAGGCCTACTCCGCGGCCAGCCGAGCGGTCTTCGAGGTGTTCCACGACACCACGCCTTATGTGGAGGGAATCTCGATCGACGAGGCGTTCCTCGAGGTGGGGGGACTGCGCCGGCTAGCAGGAGCCCCCGAACAGATCGCCGCACGGCTGCGGGCACGCGTGCGTGGCGAGGTGGGCCTTCCGATCTCCATCGGCGTCGCGCGGACCACGTTCCTCGCGAAGGTCGCGAGCGCGGCAAGCAAGCCTGACGGGCTCCTCGTGGTGGAGCCGGAGCGCGAGGAGGAGTTCCTTCATCCGCTCCCGGTCGAACGGCTCTGGGGCATCGGCGCGGTGACCGCGGAGAAGCTGCACGCCCGAGGCATCTACACCGTCGGACAGCTGGCGCAGATCGAAGTCGACATAGCCAAGCAGTGGCTCGGCAAGGCAGCCGGTGCACAGGTGCATGCGCTGGCCCGGCTCCGGGATCCGCGCCCAGTCGAGACGGCCAGGCGCCACGGGTCCATCGGCTCGCAACGCGCGCTCGGCAACCGACCCCATTCGGGAGCTGAACTCGAGCTGATCATCATTCAGATCGTCGACGGGCTCGCGAAGCGCCTTCGCGACCGAGGCTCCTCATGCGCCACGGTCGTCCTGCGACTCCGCTACGGCGACTTCACGAAGGCGACTCGATCGCGCACCCTCGCCGCGCCCACCGATCACACCGCGGTGCTGCTGACCGCGGCCCAGGGATTGCTCGCCGCGGCGGATCGTGACATCGCCGCACGCGGCATCACCCTGATAGGCGTCTCGCTGTCACACTTGAGTCGCGCTGGCACAGTTCAGGGGGAGCTCCTCCTCGACTGGAAGGATGGGGCGCGCATCGACGCCAAGCTGGACGGCGCGATCGACGCGGTACGCGATCGGTTCGGCTCCTCTGCCGTCACGCGCGCGGCGCTCATCGGTCGCGACCCCGGGTTGAGCGCGCCGCGACTGCCCGAACAGGAGTAGGACTGTGCGAATCCCTCCGAGTCGGGCTCCATGCTCCATGAGACGAAGTCCGAGCGCTGGGTCACCCCCACAGCGAGTGCACGCCTACCGTGGGCCAGGTGGGGCTCGAACCCACGACCGACGGATTATGAGTCCGCTGCTCTAACCGGCTGAGCTACTGGCCCGTATGCCGCCCGAGCGGCCGCGGGACAGTCTAGCCGCGCGCCGCTACGGGCCCGGTCGGGAGTGTGCGAGCGCGACCCGTGGATCATGTAAACTCGTGGATCGCGATCCTCCATAGCTCAATTGGCAGAGCAGCCGACTGTTAATCGGCAGGTTGTTGGTTCGAGTCCAACTGGAGGAGCTCACGCAGGCCGGTCCGCAAGGGCCGGCCTTTCGCGTCTCTGCCGCCTGTCACGACTCTGGCAGGTGGTCGGGAATCGAGACCGAGCCGTCGCTCGCGAGGTCCCAGAAGGGGTTCACCGCTAGCTCCCACACGTGCCCGTCCGGGTCGGCCACGTAGCCGCTGGAGCCGCCCCACGGCGCGGCCCCCGGGCGCTTGAGCTCGACCGCGCCGGCGGAGAGCGCAGCATCGAACCTCTCGTCCACCTCGGCCTCGGTGGCGTAGTTCTGCGCCAGCGTGACGGCGCCCGTGCCCAGCACGGCGTCGGGGCGAGCCTGATCAGCCGCGAGCATCGTGAGCGAGAACAGCCCGAGCACGAGCCCGTTGAGCTGGAAGAACACGATGTTCTGCGCGTCCTGCCGCTTCTCCCATCCCCACGACTCGTAGAAGTCGCGGGAGCGTGCAAGGTCCGCGACTCCCAGCGTGACCATGGACAGTCGCTGCACCGTCATCACGCCAGGCTATCGCCGCGTGCCCCCATGCGCATCGGCGATACCCACGAGGCACGTCCTAGAGCGTGGCCTCCACCTTCTCCTCCGTCGTCACCTTCTGCCCCGAGCCAGAGATGATGTGGTGGCGGATGCCGCCGGAGATCGAGTCGACGAGGATCGTCACGACGATGATCACCACCAGCGTGATGCCGATCTGCTCCCACTCGCGCCGGCTGAACAGCTGGCCCAGCAAGGAGCCGATGCCGCCCGCGCCGATGACGCCGAGCACGGCCGAGGCGCGGATGTTGATCTCGAAGCGGTACAACCAGAAGGCGATCACCTCGGGCAGCACCTGCGACCAGTACGCCCAGCGCAGGATCGAGAACCGACCCGCGCCCGAAGCCTTCGCGGCCTCGACGGGACCGGGGTCGATGCCCTCGAGCGCCTCCGCTGTCAGCTTGCCGAGCGTGCCGATCGCGCCCACGCCCAGGGCGATCGCGCCCGCGACGGGGCCGAAGCCGAAGATCGGCAGCATCAGGATGATCGCGAACACCAGTTCGGGCACCGCACGGATGGCGTTGAGGACGATGCGGGTGACCTGCACCGTGACAGGCCCTGACACGTTGCGCGCGGCGAGGAACCCCATGGGGATCGACAGCACCGCGCCCAGCAGCGTGCCCACCCACGCCATGTACACGGACTCGAGCATGCGGTCGAAGGCGAGCGTCCAGTACTCGCTGTAGGGCTCGGAGAACGGGTTCTGGAAAAGGCCCTCCGCCATGAGCTGGAGGTAACGCCACCCGTCGGTGAAGATGCCGGAGATCTCGCTCCACCTGGCGTTGGACAGCACGACGGCGCCGCCGAACAGCACGAGCAGCCCGATCCAGACCAGTGTCTCCTTGGTCTTGGAAGGCTCGGGAGGGCGTGGCGTCGTGGAACGGGCCGATGCGGTGGCGGGGGAGGTCATCACACGACCCTCCTGCGCAGGAACTGGGAGAGCTGGTCGATGAGCAGCACCACGACGAACAGCGCGACGGTGATGGCGGCGACGTTCTCGTACTGGAAGCGCGCGAACTGAACGCCGAGGACCTGGCCGATTCCGCCACCGCCCGCGATGCCGATCACGACGGACGAGCGGATGTTGAGCTCGAAGATGTACAGGCAGTACGACAGATAGTTGGGCAGGATCTGCGGCATGACGGCCCAGCGAGAGCGTCCCACCGTGCTCGCACCGGCGGCGTCGGCGGCCTCGATCGGGCCGGCCTCGACGGCGTCGATGGTCTCCGCGGTGAGCTTCGCGGCGATGCCGATGTTGAAGATGATGAGCGCGAGGATGCCGGCGAGCGCGCCCACACCCACAAGGGCGACGAAGATCAGCACGTACGCGATGTCGGGAAGCGAGCGCACGATCGACAGGAAGATCTTGGTCGCGCGGTACAGCCAGCCGGAGCGATTCGTGACCCGCGAGGCCATGAACGCGAACACGAGCCCCGCCAGCACGCCCACGCAGGTGGCGACGATGGAGATCGAGATGGTCTCGACCCAGGCATCCCATACCCGCCAGATGAACGACCAGTTGGGCTCGAGGAACTGCTGGATGACCACCCAACCATTGGCGAAGTTGGTGAACAGGTCGCCCAGCGTGAACTCGATCTCGCGCGCGGCCCACCAGGTGAAGATCGCGGCGAGCACCAGGCCGCCGATCAGCAGTGGCGACGGCGCGGGCTTCTTGGGCCTCACGGGAGCGGATGCGCCATGCGGCGAGGTCGTGGACGTGACCGTCATGCGTTCGAGGACAGGGTGTCGTCCGCGGTCAGCGAGCGCCCGTAGATCTTCTCGAACACCGCGTCGTCGGCCTCGGCACCGGTGCCGTCGAAGACGACCTTGCCATCGCGCATGCCGATGACGCGGTCGCCGTAGGCGCGCGCCAGGTCGAGGAAGTGCAGGTTCACCAGCGTGGTGATGCCGAGCTCACGGTTGATGCGCTGGAGGTCTTTCATGACCATCTGCGCGGTGGGCGGGTCGAGGCTCGCCACGGGCTCGTCTGCCAGCATGACCGAGGGGTCCTGCGCGAGTGCGCGGGCGATCGCCACACGCTGCTGCTGGCCCCCGGACAGCTCGGAGGCGCGGGTCCACGTCTTCTCGACGATGCCGACCCTCTCGAGGGCCTGATAGCCCTTCTCCTTCTGCTCCTTGGTCCACGCGCCCAGCAGCGCGCGCCATCCGGGGATGTGGTGCAGCTGGCCCATGATGACGTTGTTCATCACGGAGGTGCGCTTGACCAGGTTGAAGGACTGGAAGATCATCCCGATCTTGGATCGGATGGCCCGCAGCTCCCGCTTGGAGGCGCCGGACACGTCCATGCCGTCGACGGTGAGCGTGCCGCTCGTGACGGGCACCAGGCCGTTGATGGTGCGGATGAGAGTCGACTTGCCCGCGCCGGACAGACCGACGACGACCACGAACTGGCCGTCGGGGATCTCCAGGTCCACGCCGTCGAGGCCCACCACCCCGTTCGGGTAGCGCACCGTCACGTTCTTGAGCTCGATCATGAAGTCACTGTTCCACAAAGTGCCTGAGATGCGACAGGACAGCGCGGTGGTCGCGCCCCTCGCGGGGGCGCGACCACCGCTCCAGTCGGCTGACTCAGCCTTCGCCGAAGTTCGCGGCGACCTGGCGGGCCTCATCGAGCGCTTCGACATCGGCGGGCTCGAGGCCCTCGATGTTGTACACCGCGTCGAGGGCGGCGAGGCCCTCGTCGGTGCCGGCGAGCGCGACGAGCGCATCGGTGATCTGCTGCTGAGCGTCCTCCGAGAGGTCGCTCGACAGCACGACGCCGTCGTTGGGGATGTTGGTCGAGTACGCGAAGACCACGACCTTCTCCCCCACGTCGGGGAACTCGGCCGCGAGCTCGGATCGGGCGTCGTTGAACGACGTGCCGACCACGGCGTCGCCGTCGTAGACCGCCTGCACCGACTGCGGGTGGCCGCCGGCGAAGAACGAGCCCGTCAGGTCGACCAGCGGGTCGATGCCGAGGATGCTCTCCAGCTGCGTGGCCGGGTAGTAGTAGCCCGACGCCGAGGACTCGTCCACGAACGCGATCGAGGAGCTGGGGTCGACCAGCGCGAGCGCGTCCTCGCCCTGCGGGCCCTCGTAGCCGGTCGCGCCGTTGCAGTACGAGTAGTTCACGCCCTCGTCGTCCGCCTCCGTCGTGACCTCGTCAAGGCAGAAGGTGTCGGGGTCGTTCGTGAAGTACTGCGTCACGTAGCTCGACGAGCCGTAGCGAACGGACTGGAGGACGGGCACCGCTCCCGCCTCGTCGACCGCCTGCACCATCGCGATCGGCCCGAGGAATCCGATGTCGGCCTGGTCGGTCTGGAGCGCGACCACCACGGCCGAGTAGCTGTCAGGGATGAAGGTGGTGACCTCGACGCCCAGCTCGGCAGAGAGCAGCTCGGCGAGAGCGTCGCCGTCGGTGACCAGCTGGTCGACCTCGTCGGAGGGCACGAGACCCAGGATGAGCTCGTCGGGCAGGCCGCCCTCGCCCTCCATCGCGTCCTCGGTCGACTCCGCGGTCGCGCCGTCGGTGGGCTCGTCGCCCGGGTCCTCGTCACTCGCGCAGCCAGCCGCGATGAGCGCGGTCGCGCCCACCAGGGCAGCCGCCGCGAACGGCCTCTTCGTGAATCGCACAGTCACACCTTCCGTTCGTTCTGCAGGTCTCGGCGCCCGATGGCGCCAGCAAGCGCCGCACCTACGCGGCCTTCCATCGAACCTACCTAGAGACTCGCGCGATCCGCGCGCCGAAGCCAACATTTTTCACACCGGTAACAGGGAGTTCACGGGACCGTGGCCGTACCGTGACCGGATCGGTACGACGGCATCATGCCTCGCGCAGCGCACGCCTCGCGGTCTCGAGCCTGATGATCTCGGCGAAGGCCTGCTGGCCCTCGTCCGACTGCGCGCCCGCGCGCTGCATTCTCCCTCGCACATCGGCGATCCGCCGGGTCAGGCTGAGGTCGTGCACGCGCGCGAGCACGGTGCCTGCCCAGTGCCCCATGGTCTCCGGCTTGTCATGCGGGAGCGGCGACACCGCGAGCTCGGAGACGATGCCGGCAAGGGTCTCGCCCGCCTGCTCGGCCACGTCGTTCGCCCAATCGGCGCCAGCCTGCGCGGGGTCACCCGTGGCGAGGATCGCCTCCAGCACAGCGCGGTACTGCGGGACGGAGTACGACGCCGGCGTCAGCTCGGGCAGGACCACGCGGCCGAGCGGATCGGCGGCCGCCTCTCGCGGGGCCTGCAGCAGCACGCCGAGCGACAGCGCCTCCGCGCGCACGACAGGGTCGCGCGGGTTGGGACGCCCGGGCGCGTCGGGCCCCTGGATCGGCACGGCTCCCGTGACGGGTGGCGACTCGCGCCCCGGCCCTGCGCTGCCGCCGCCGCTGCCGCGCGAGCGCGCGGCTGCCGTGACGGCGCGGGACACGGAATCGACCTCCATGCCCAGCCACCCGGCGAGACGCCGCGCGTACTCCGGCTGCAGGGCGCGATCCTTGATGCCGGCGACGGCCGGGGCGGCGGCACGCAGCGCCGCCACCCGTCCCTCGGCGGTCTCGAGGTCGTGCGACCCGAGCGCGGTCTTGATCACGAACTCGAACAGCGGCACCCGGCGTCGCATCAGCGCCGCGACGGCCTCGTCTCCCCCGCTGACGCGCAGGTCGCACGGATCCTTGCCGTCAGGATCCACGGCGACGAAGGTCTGGGCGAGAAACTGCTGATCCAGCTGGAACGACTTGAGCGCGGCGTTCTGCCCCGCCTCGTCGCCGTCGAAGGTGAAGATCACCTTCGCGCCCGTCTCGCCCACCTTCGTCTGCGGCCCGCCCGTGTCGCCCATCAGCCGGCGCACGACCTTGACGTGGTCCGCGCCGAACGCCGTGCCGCACGTCGCGACGGCGTTCGTCACCCCCGCGAGATGGCAAGCCATCACGTCGGTGTAGCCCTCGACCACCACCGTGGCGCGGTCGGAGCGGATCGCGCCCTTCGCAAGGTCGAGACCGTAGAGGACCTGCGCCTTCTTATACAGCGGAGTCTCTGGCGTGTTGAGGTATTTGGGGCCCTGATCGTCGTCGTGCAGGCGCCGCGCTCCGAACCCGATGACCTCACCCGTCACATCCCTGATGGGCCACACGAGCCTGCCGCGGAACCGGTCGTAGACGCCCTTGGCTCCGTCCGATACCAGGCCGGACTGGCGCAGCTCGTCGATGGTGAACCCCTTGCCCTGCAGGTGCTCGGTGAGGTGCGACCAGCCCTGTGGTGCGTACCCCACGCCGAAGGTCTCCGCCGCGGCGCCGTCGAAGCCACGCTCGCGCAGGAAGTCCCTGCCGATGCGCGCCTCGGGAGCCCGCAGCTGCTCGGCGTAGTACGCGGCCGCTATTCGATGGGCTTCGAGCAGGCGCTTGCGCTGCCCTGCGCCGCCTTCGCGCCGCGGTCCCGCCCCGGCCTCGTAGCGCAGCGTGACGCCGGCGCGCTCGGCGAGGTACTCGACGGCCTCCGCGAAGGGCAGTCCGTCCATCCGCATGACGAACTCGATGACGTCGCCGCCCTCGCCGCAGCCAAAGCAGTGCCACCGCCCCGCAGCGGGTCGCACGTTGAACGACGGCGTGCGCTCATCGTGGAACGGGCACAGGCCCTTGAGCGTCCCCACCCCCGCGCTCTTCAGGGCGACGTGCTGGCCGATGATGTCCTCGATCGGAGCGCGCTCGCGGACGGCCGCGATGTCGTCCCGATTGATGGTGCCTGCCACGTACGTACCCTACTCGCGCAGGTCACGCGTTCCCGCTCTCTCCCCAGCTGCCGCATCGGCTGGTCGCGAACACGTCCGAGCTCAGGCCTTCGGGTCGCTAGGCTGGAGTGCAGACCCCTCCACGAAAGGACCCCACAGTGAGAGTCGACGCCTTCCTCGCGGATTCCGCCGAGGTCGTCCAGGGCAAGATCTACGCGCTCGGCGCCGGATGGAACACCATCTACGTGCGCTCGTTCCCGGCCGCGCACCGCCGCCTGGCCGTCGCATCCACGGTGCACGTGCCCTTCACCGCCACCAACGTCAGCCACCAGTTCGAGCTCAAGCTGCTGACCGAGGACGGCAAGGAGTACCCGATCGGCGTGCGTGCCGACGCCGAGGGCAAGCCCTCGCCCGTGCGCGCGATGGGCGGCGAGTTCACGCTCGGCCGCCCCCCGCAGCTGGTCGACGGCGACGAGCAGGTCGCATGCTTCGCATTCACCATCGACGGCCTGCGCTTCGCGGAGGCCGGCATGTTCACGTGGGTCGTCTCGATCGACGGCGAAGAGGTCTCGCGCCTGCCGATGCGCGTCAAGCAGGCCCAGCAGCAGTAACAACGGTGGCGCTGTATGCCGGGGTGATCTACCCCGCCACCGTGGGATGGTGCCTGGTCCTGCTCGTCGTCGCAATCGCGACGCTCGTGCGCGTGCGGCTGCACCCGATCCTCGAGTGGGTCGTCACCGGCATGTGGATCGTGACGGGCATTCAGGCGATCGCCGTCGTGATCGCGCTGCTGAGCGGCAACGACGCGGGGATCGTGCTGACTGTCGGCTACCTGCTCGCGACCGTCGCCGTCCTGCCCCTGCTGGGCATCGGGCGGCTCGGCGCACCCGACGCGGCCGCTGCCGACCCTGACCCCAACCGGCCGGTCCTCGCGCCCGACCAGATCGCGCGGGTCGATGCAGGCGCGGCAGCCATCGTCGCCGTCACGGCCGCCGTGCTCGCGTGGCGCATCGCGGTCCTCCTCGGTGCCGCATGAGGCAGCAGCGAAGGATCGGCCCGAGCGCGATTCACCCCATCGGGCGCATTCTGCTGATCGTCGCATATGCCGTGCTCGGCCTCGCCGCCACCGGACGCTCGGTGGTCCAGATCACGACCAAGCTCGATCAGGCGCCGCTTCCCTATCTCGTCTCAGGCGCATCGGCCCTGCTATACGTGGTGATCGCGCTCGCGCTGTGGCGCGGATGGCGCCGCGTGGCGATCGCGGGCACGGTGATCGAGCTCGTAGGCGTCCTCGTCGTCGGCACGCTGGGCTACGTCGCCCCCGAGCTGTGGCCGGATGAGACCGTGTGGACCGGCTATGGCTCCGCCTACGGCTGGGTGCCTCTCGCGCTTCCGATCATCGCGCTCGTCGTGCTGCTGAGGCGCGGCGCCGCCAGCGCCGATGCGCATGCAGCTGAAGCGTCCTAGTCGGCCACGCGCGCGCTGGTGACGTAGCGGTGGTGCCAGTTGTACGCGGACGTGTCCGTGAGCGACGCGACCTGGTCGATGGCGACCCGGAGCCGGTCGGCGTCCGTCGAGGCTGAGGCGTAGTCGACCGCGAACTGCGGCTCCATCACGCTTGGGCCGCGCTCCGCGAGCGCTCCCACGAGCTCGCGCAGCACCTTGCGCTGCTTGCCGTAGGTGGGACTGGTCTCGCGCGGCGCCATGAGGAAGTGCACCGCGACACCCTTGAGGATCATGATCTCGTCGCGCGTCTCCTGCGGCACCACGAGGCCCGCGTGGTGGCGAGTGAGCGGTCCGTCGCCGTGCTCGGCGCGCGTGGCGACGATGATGTTCTGGGCGAACCGCCCGATGATCTGGCTCGTCATGTCCTTGAGCGCGGCCAATGACCGGCGTGTCCCGTCGAAGTCCTCGGCCCACCACTGGAACGCCTGCAGGCGCTCGAGCGCGCCGAGCAGCGCGTCCTCCTCGGTCGCTCCCCCGTACCACTGGCGCGCGTGGTCGATCACATCGCGGGCCTGCCCTGGATCGCGCAGCACCTTCAGGTTGACCGAGCGGTAGACGATCGAGTCCTCGAGGTCGTGCACGGAGTACGAGATGTCGTCAGCGACGTCCATGACCTGCGCCTCGAAGCTCTGCTCGGTGCCGGCGACGTCCTCGCGCACCCAGTCGAACACCGCGACGTCGTCGTCGTAGACGCCGAACTTGCGCGACGGCGAGCCGTCCGGTCGCAGCGGCGCCGCCGGCTCCCGCCACGGGTACTTGATGGCCGCATCGAGGCTCGCGCGCGTGAGGTTGAGGCCGATCGACTCCCCCGTCTCCGGGTTCACGGACTTGGGCTCGAGGCGCGTGAGCAGGCGCAGGGTCTGCGCGTTGCCCTCGAAGCCGCCGATGTCCTTCGCCACCTGGTCGAGAGCACGCTCGCCGTTGTGCCCGAACGGAGGGTGGCCCAGGTCGTGCGCGAGGCAGGCCGCGTCCACGATGTCCGGCGAGCACCCCAACGCCTTGCCGAGCTCGCGGCCCACCTGCGCGACCTCGAGCGAGTGCGTGAGGCGCGTGCGCACGAAGTCGCCCGAGCCGAGCCCGAGCACCTGGGTCTTGGCGCCGAGCCTGCGCAGCGCGCTCGAGTGCACGATCCGCGCCCGGTCGCGCTCGAACGGCGTGCGCTGCGCGGCCTTGGGCGGCTCGGCGACAAAGCGCTCGGTGTCGTGCGGCTCGTAGCCTGGGGGCAGGGCGGTCACGCCTCGATGCTAGCCGCAACGCGGCACGTACCTGGAGCGTCGGCGCGTCCTCATGCGTGGCGCGAGCGTGCTGTGCGCACTGCGTGGCGGCTGCAGCGGCGGATCGCCGAAGGACTCTGCCGCGACGGTGCGTGCCCTCCTCACGGAGGTCTGTGCCGTGGATCCGTCGCGACGGCACACGGGGAGTGGCTGCAGGAACATGTCGGACTCATCGCCCTGCGACCCTCGGGACGCCGCAGTACGCGGATTCGCGCGGGACGCGGGCTCGCGGGCCCTCGGAAAGCTTGAGCGTGGGGGTGCCGCCTCCGTCCACGCGGCGTACCGTGTGGCCCATGGGTCGCATTCGTGTGTTCATCGCCAGCTCGTTGGACGGCTTCATCGCCGGGCCTCACGACGACATCGCCTGGCTCGAGGCGCCGAGACCGGAGTGGGCGCCCATGGCAGGGGGTGCATGGGCATCCGCACCCTCGGACGCGCTCGATTTCGACGGGTTCATGGCGGACGTGGGCGCCATGCTCATGGGTCGCGGGACCTACGACGTGGTGCGCGCCATGGGCGGCAGCTGGCCCTACGGCGACACGCCGATCCTGGTGGCGACCGGCAGACCGCTGACGGATGCGCCGCCGACGGTGACCGTCGCATCGGCGCCCATCGCCAACCTGATCGAGGAGGCTCGGACACTGGCGGAGGGCAAGGACGTCTACGTGGACGGCGGGAGCATCATCCGCCAGGCTCTCGACGCCGACCTGATCGACGAGATGACCGTGACCCTGCATCCCACCGTGCTGGGCGCTGGCCACGCGCTGTTCGCGGGTGCCGAGCATCGGCGCCAC
Organism: Demequina sp. NBRC 110053; assembly: GCF_002090095.1. Taxonomy (GTDB): domain Bacteria; phylum Actinomycetota; class Actinomycetes; order Actinomycetales; family Demequinaceae; genus Demequina. The sequence goes on from NZ_BBRJ01000002.1 coordinate 217,708, forward strand.
ATCACGGTGACCGACGTCCGCCGCTACGGCGACGGCATGGTGCAGCTGACCCTCGTGCCCGCACGGGAGCCCCGCGACGCGAGGCCGGTGCCCGAGGACGGTGGCCCGGCCGAAGCGCCAGTTGAGCCGCCGAAGGGCCTCGCCTGAGCGCACAGCACTGGAGGGGCACGACGCGTGCACGAAGTGACCACGCTTCGCCCTTGCCGTCCCTGAGGGGCTTCGACGTGACCAACCTGCGTGGGATCAGCCTCCGGAGACGCTGAGCTCCGCCTCGCGCAGGCGCTCCTCGAGATCGGGCGTGATGTCCTGGGTGTCGAGCCAGCCCTCGGGGCATGCCGGGCGCTTGGGCGTGCCCTGGCGCCCGCGCGCTCCCTCGGCGGCCTCGCCCGGATAGGGGGTGTCGAGCGGGAGCGAGTCGAGCAGCTCGCGCAGCTGTGCGAGGGTCTCGACCAGTCCGAGCGCGCGGCGCAGGTCACCCCCGACCGGGTAGCCCTTCAGGTACCACGCCATGTGCTTGCGGATCTCGCGCATCGCCTTGTTCTCGTCGTCCCCGAAGAAGCGCACCATGAGCTCGCCGTGGCGGTAGATGGTGTCTGCGACCTGGCGGAGCCCGGGACGCACGCGCTCCGGGCGCCCTTCGAACGCCGCCTGCAGGTCGTGGAACAGCCAGGGCCTGCCCTGGCAGCCACGGCCCACGACCACGCCGTCGCATCCGGTCCGCTCGACCATCGCGAGCGCATCCTCCGCTGACCAGATGTCGCCGTTGCCCAGCACCGGCACGCTCGTGACGGTCTCCTTGAGGCGGGCGATGGCATCCCAGTCCGCGGTTCCCGAGTAGAAGTCGGCGGCGGTGCGGGCGTGGAGCGCGACCGCCGCGGCCCCCTCCGCCTCCGCGATGCGACCGGCGTCAAGGTAGGTGAGGTGGTCGTCGTCGATGCCCTTGCGCATCTTCACCGTGACCGGAATGTCGCGCGTCGCGGCCTCGCGCACGGCGGCTCGCACGATGTCGCGGAAGAGGTCCCTCTTCCACGGCAGCACCGCTCCTCCGCCCTTGCGCGTCACCTTGGGCACGGGGCACCCGAAGTTCATGTCGATGTGATCGGCGCGATCCTCCTGGGCGAGCATGCGCACCGCCGCGCCGATGGTGGCGGGATCGACGCCATAGACCTGGACCGAGCGCGGCGTCTCGTCCGGATCGTGGTGGATGATCCGCAGGCTCTCCGGCGTTCGCTCGACCAGCGCGCGAGACGTCACCATCTCAGCTACGTACAGGCCACCTCCGTGCTCCCGGCACAGCCGACGGAACGCCGCGTTGGTGATGCCGGCCATCGGCGCGAGCACCACGGGAGTCTCGACCTCCATGGCGCCGATGCGCAACGGAGGCAGGACACGGGTGGTCGCCGATGCGGTGGTGGTCATGACTCCATTGTCGCCGATCGCGGCGCGACCATCGCACCCCAAGACGCCCGCCCGGGCGCTGAGGGGGACCCGGGCGGGCGCTCGTGCGGCGTGACGTCAGGCCTGCACCGTCACCTGTATCCCCCGACAAGGTCGGGGCGCACGTCTGTGGGCGAGCACGACGCCGGGGAGAGAGCCGTCCACCCCAGGAGCGCTCCTCGTCGTGCTGCGGCGCGACCGCTGCCGGCTGTGAGGACCCCCCTGTCTGGCTCGAGACAGCGACGCGCTCTCGCAGGATATCGGTTTGTCCCCCGCGGCGGCTAGTACCTGCGCTGACCCAGTTCGGGCTCGCTAGTCCTCGGCGTCCACCGCGGGCTCCGGCACCACGTCCTCCTCGGCGAGGGCGTGCCGTCCGACCACCAGCGCCCCGATGCCGGTGGTGAGCGGAACCGCGAGCACCAGGCCGATCGAGGACACGAGGGTGCGGACGACCTCCTCGGCGATCTCCGCGCCCGTGAGGGTCACGCCCAGCGACGAGTTGTAGAGGCTGATCAGCATGATGGTGGGCAGCGCGGCGCCCACGTACGCGAAGGCGATGGTGTACACGGTGGACGCGATGTGATCGCGACCGATGCGCATGCCTCGCTGGAAGAGGTTCCACCTGCTGATCTCGGGACGCGCAGCCCTCAGCTCCCAGATGGCCGAGGCCTGCGTCACCGTGACGTCGTTGAGCACGCCCAGACCGGCGATGATGATGCCGCACAGCACGAGGCCCTGGAGATCCACGGATCGGCCTGACAGCTCCAGATGGCTGCCCTCCTCCGACCATAGCCCCGTGAGACGGGAGGCGTCGACGGCCCACCATGCGAGCAGCGCGGTGATCGTCAGCCCCGCGAGGGTGCCCAGGTAAGCGGTCGTGGTGCGGGCGTTGAACCCGTGAGCGAGGTAGAGCAGCACCGCGAGCGCGCCCGACCCGGTCACCAGTCCGGTGATGAGCGGGTCCGCGCCCCCGAACAGGGCGGGAACCGTGAAGAACACGATGATCCCGAACGCCGCCACCAGGCCCAGGAGCGCCCCTATCCCTCGCCACCATGCGATCGCGATCACCAGCACCACATAGACGATGAGAAGCAGCAGCAGGGGTCCGTCGCGCTCGAAGTCGCCGAAGATGAGCTCGCCGGTCTCGAGCTGCAGCGCCCGGACATGATCGCCCACCTCGTACGCCGACGTGCCCAGGGCGGGCGGCGGCAGCTCCTGCGGTCCGGCGTCCTCGTCGCCGTCGACGACGACCTGGGCCGACTCCGACGTCGGGTCGACGTCGACGACCTCGACGGAGACCCAGGTAGCTCCCTCGTAGGTGGTGGGGACGGAGCGCATGAACGACCAGTCCGTGGGCCACACGGCCATCGCTCCGAGGACGGTGAGGAACAGGACGGCGCCCACGATCGAGGACAGCACGATCGTGGTGCGCTCGGAGGCGCGCGGCGCGCGCTCGAGTCCGTGCGAGTGGCCAGCGCCCATCAGAGCGCGCCCGTCACCGCGAACCTGGCCGGCGCATCGGCTCCCATGCCGTCGCCGCTACGCGCCCACCAGGCGCGTCGCGAGGTAGGCCTGCACCTGGGTCAGCCCCACCCGCTCCTGCTGCATGGTGTCGCGGTCGCGGATGGTCACAGCCTGGTCATTCTGCGTATCGAAGTCGACGGTGATGCAGTAGGGCGTGCCGATCTCGTCCTGGCGGCGGTAGCGCTTGCCGATCGCCTGGGTGACGTCGAGGTCGACGTTCCACGCGCCGCGCAGCTCCTTCGCGAGCGCCTCCGCGGTGGGCAGCAGCTCCTCGGACTTGGACAGCGGGAGCACGGCCGCCTTGACGGGCGCGATGCGCGGGTCGAGGTGCAGCACGGTGCGCTTGTCGACGCCGCCCTTGGTATTGGGAGCCTCGTCCTCGTCGTAGGCCTCGACCAGGAACGCCATGAGCGAGCGGGTCAGGCCTGCTGCGGGCTCGATCACGTAGGGCGTGTAGCGCTCGTTGGTAGCGGGATCCAGGTACGAGAGGTCCTTGCCGGAGTGCTCGGAGTGCGTCGACAGGTCGAAGTCGGTGCGGTTGGCGATGCCTTCGAGCTCGCCCCACTCGGAGCCCGTGAACCCGAACCGGTACTCGATGTCCGTGGTGCCCTTCGAGTAGTGCGACAGCTTCTCCTGGGGGTGCTCGTACAGGCGCAGGTTGTCAGCGCTGATGCCAAGATCCGTGTACCAGGCGAGTCGGGTGTCGATCCAGTACTGATGCCATTCGTCATCCGTGCCGGGCTTGACGAAGAACTCCATCTCCATCTGCTCGAACTCACGGGTGCGGAAGATGAAGTTGCCAGGCGTGATCTCGTTGCGGAACGACTTGCCGATCTGGCCGATGCCGAACGGCACCTTCATGCGCGAGGTCCGCTGCACGTTGTCGTAGTTCACGAAGATGCCCTGCGCGGTCTCCGGGCGCAGGTAGTGCAGCCCGGACTCGTCCTCCGTGACGCCCAGGTAGGTCTTGAGCAGCCCGTTGAACATCTTGGGCTCGGTCCACTGGCCCCGGGTGCCGCAGTTGGCGCACGCGACCTCGGCCAGCCCGCCCTCGGGGGCGCGGCCCTTCCGCTCCTCGAACTCCTCGAGCAGGTGGTCCTCGCGGTAGCGCTTGTGGCAGCTCAGGCACTCGACCAGCGGGTCGACGAACGCCTTCAGGTGACCCGACGCCTCCCAGACCTTGGGCGGCAGGATGACCGACGAGTCCAGGCCGACGATGTCGTCGCGGCTGGAGACCATGGAGCGCCACCACTGGCGCTTGATGTTCTCCTTGAGCTCGACGCCGAGCGGCCCGTAGTCCCACGCGGAGCGTGTCCCTCCGTAGATCTCGCCGCACGGGAACACGAAGCCGCGGCGCTTCGCGAGCGAGATCACGTTGTCTAGACGGGACGGCTGTGCCACAGGGACGCTCCTTGAGGGGTCAGTCGGGATGCCCGCACAGTCTAGCGGCGCGCAGCGTGAGGGCCGATGCGCGGGCTCGGTCCCGGGAATGACTGCGGCCCCGGCTCGAGGAGCCGGGGCCGCAGTGCGTTCGTCAGTGCGTCGCTCAGCCCTTGACGGCGTTCTTGAGCGCGGCGCCAGCGGAGATCTTGACGACGCGCGACGCCGGGATCTCGATGGTCTCGCCGGTCTGCGGGTTGCGGCCGGTGCGCGCGGCGCGGTCACCGGTGTCGAACTGGGCGAAGCCCGTGAGCTTGACGGCCTCGCCGGCGACCAGAGCCTCGGTGACGGTGGCCTCGAAGGCCTTGAGCGCATCAGCTGCCTGTCCCTGGGTGATGCCAGCGGACTCCGCGATCTTGGAGGCGAGGTCGGAACGAGTGAGAGCCATGGTTGTCCTTTCACGCCCGGCGAGTGCCGTCGGGCTCGATGAGACCGCGCCGGACGGCGCGGACGAGGGGGCGCGGCACCATGTGGATGGTGCCATCGACGGTCACGGGCACGAGGTCCGCGGCCGTCGTCTTCCACTGCGCGCGACGCGTTCGCGTACGCGAGCGGGAGGTCTTGCGCTTTGGTACAGCCACGACCCTACCCCTGTCTCGCCTTGAAGCGCGGATTTCGCTTGTTGATCACGTAGGTCTTGCCGCGCCGGCGGACGACGATGGCGCCTTCCTTGCGGGCCAGGGACCTGATGCTGGCTCGGACCTTCACGAGGCCTCCTTTCCATAGCGGCGCTTGAAGCGCTCGACGCGGCCGGCGGTGTCCATGACCCGCTGCTGGCCGGTGTAGAACGGGTGGCTCGCCGCAGAGATCTCCACGTCGATGACGGGGTACGTGTTGCCGTCCTCCCACTCGATGGTGGCTTCGGACGTGCGCGTCAAGCGAGTGAGGAACGCAGTGTTCGCCGCCTTGTCGCGGAACACGACGGGCTCGTAGCGCGGGTGAATGCCCTGCTTCATGGCGTCACCAGCTCGACTTCGTCACGCCGGGCAGCTCGCCGCGGTGGGCGGCCTCGCGGAACTTGACGCGTGACAGACCGAACGTGCGCAGGTTGCCGCGGGGCCGACCGTCGCTCACGCCACGCACGCGCAGCCGTGTGGGGCTGGCGTCGCGCGGAAGGGCGTGGAGCGCCTTCATGGCCTCGGCGCGCTCCTGCGCGCTCAGGTGAGGGTTGACCGATGCACGCTTGAGCTCGCGGCGACGCTCCGCATAGCGCGCGACCACCTCCTCGCGCTGCCGGTTGCGGGCGATCTTGGACTTCTTCGCCATCAGCGTGTCTCCTTGAACTCGACGTGGCGACGGATCGCCTTGTCGTACTTGCGAATGACGAGCCGGTCCGGCGTGTTGCGGCGGCTCTTGGTCGTCACATAGCGGGTGCCGGTGCCGGCCGTTGACTCGAGCGTGATCTTGTCCCGCATGTCCTTGGACTTCGCCATCAGACCTTCTCCCCTCGCGCGATCATGCGTCCCACCACGGCGTCGATCCCGTCGCGGTCGATGACCTTGATGCCCTTGGTGCTCACGTTGAGGGTGACGTTGCGTCCCAGGCTGGGCACCCAGTAGCGCTTGCGTTGGATGTTGACGTCCCAGCGCCGCTTGGTGCGGCGGTGGGAGTGGGAGATCGAGTTGCCGAAGCTCGGGACGGCTCCAGTGACCTGGCATCGCTGTCGTGACATGGTCGGCAACAGTAGTAAATGATAATCGTTCTCGTCAAGTGCTACAGTGCTGGCCATGACCGACATGTTCACCATCTCGACCCTCGCGACCATCGACCCGGTCGTGCGCGCTTCCGCGACGCTCGGCCTCACCCTCGACCGTGCCGACACGGTCGTGATCACGCACGACATCCTTGAAGGAGGGGTGCGCCGCACGGTGGCCGACGCCTCGGGCGTCCTGGAGACCACCATCACTCCCCTGGCGCACGCGTGCGTCTCGTGCGCGATCCGCGAGGACGTCCTGCCCACCCTGGTGGGCCTGCGCCGCCGAGATGCCTGGCAGCACGCCGTGGTCGCGCTGCCCGTGACAGCCGAGCCCGCACCGCTGGTGCGCCTGCTCGATGCCGCGCTCAGCCCGGATGGCTCGCTCGCCGGCGCCGCGTTCGGCACGGTCACCGCGGTGGTCGATGGCACCCACCTGCACGACGACGCCTTCTCGGACCAGTGGCTCTCCGATGTCGGACGTGCGCTGCACGAGGACGACGACCGCGTGGTAGCAGAGGCGCTCGCTCCGATCCTCGCCGCCGCGGACCTCATCGTGATGTCCGGCGATCAGCCCATCTGTGAGGAGGCGTTCGCGGTGGCCGACCACCTGCGCGGCGACGGCGCGCGCGTGATCGGCGCGGCGCTGTCGGAGCTCTCCGCAGTGATGCTCGGGCGTGCCCACGGGCGCGGCAAGGACTGCCTCGAGCGCGCCGATCCCCTGCGACCGCCGCGGCGCACGCCGCGCGACCGCGCGGGGGTATGGACGCTGCGGCTCTCGAGCGACCGGCCCTTCGACGCCGGCCGGCTACGCGAGAACCTCCACCGGCTCGCCGACCACCGGGTGCGCGCACGCGGCCACTTCTGGATCGCGTCGCGGCCTGGCGCCGCGTGCATCTGGGAGGAGGCGGGCGGCCAGCTCAGCGTGGGCGAGGTGGGCACGTGGGAGGGGCGCAGACCTCGCACCGAGATCCTCGTCACCGGCATGGGCGACGAGCGGGACACCATCGCGCAGGCCTTCGCTGCGGCGCTGTCCTCTCCCGCTGATGCGCCCAGCGAGGACAGGCTGGACGACTGGTTCGGCGAAGCGGACGGGTCCGAAGCCGACGCGGCCTGACACCTTTCAGCGGCTCACTGCGCGCCGTCGACCTGGCGGTCTCACTTTTGACAATGATTATCACTGAGAATACGCTGGTGTCCATGCTTCGCACCCCCCTGATCCTCGCTGGCTGCGCCGTGGGCGCCTTCCTGGCGGCCGGCTGCTCGCCAGCCGGCTCCACCGATGACGCGAGCGGCAGCACGGACGCCGCGCTCACCGTGGGCGCCTCGCTGTATCCGCTGCAGTTCGTCGCCGAGCGCGTGGGTGGCGACTCTGTCGAGGTCGTGTCGCTCATCGCGACGGGCGTCGAGCCCCACGATGCCGAGATCTCCCCCGCGATGGTCCGCCAGATGCAGAGCATGGATACGGTGCTGACCCTGTCGGACTTCTCGGCTGCGGTGGACGAGGCCGTCGACGCCACGGGCGTGCGCGCCGTGGACGCCCACGCGGTGGTGGACGAGCACGGCCCAGAGGTCGCGCACCACGCCGAGGAGTCGCACGCAACTGATGGGCACGACCACGAGGACGAGGACCACGCGCACGAGGATGAAGACTCGCACGAGGGTCACGACCACGGCGCTCTGGACCCCCACTTCTGGACCGATCCGAGCATCTTCGCGGAGTTCGTTCCCGCCGTGGTCGCCGAGTACTCGGAGCTGGATCCTGACAACGCCCAGGCGTATGCCGACAACGGCGACCGGCTGGTCGCGCAGCTCACGGAGCTGGACGACGCGTTCTCCGAAGGGCTCGCGACATGCGAGCGACGCGAGATCTTCGTCAGCCATGAGGCCTACGGCTACCTGGCGATGCATCACGATCTCGTCCAGGAGGGCCTCTCCGGCCTCGACCCGGAGGCGGAGCCGTCCCCCGCGCGCGTCCGCGAGATCCGCGATCAGATCGCGGGCACGGGCGCGACCACCATCTTCACCGAGTCGCTGGTGAGCTCTGCCGTCGCGGAGAGCCTGGCCAGCGACCTGGGCGTCACGACCGACGTGCTCGACCCGATCGAGTCCGCGGTCGACGGTGACGACTACATCGCGATCCAGGAGCGCAACCTCGACGCCATGAGGAGCGGACTTGGCTGCGCCTGAGCCAGACGTGCTGCTCGACGGCAGCCACGACGCCCCGCCCGCCGTGACGGCGCGCGGGGTCCGCGTGCGGCTGGGCGGGCACGAGGTGCTCCACGGCGTCGACCTCGACGCCTTCCCCGGCGAGGCAGTCGCGATCATGGGCGGCAACGGATCGGGCAAGTCGACGCTCGTCCGCGCCGTCGTGGGCGCCCTTCCCGCCTCGGGCGGATCCATCGAGATCTTCGGCGCGCGCCGTGCACGCTCGGTGGCCTCGCGCATCGGCTATGTCCCGCAGCGCGCATCCGCTGGCGGCGGCGTCACCGCCACGGCCCGCGAGGTCGTACAGTCCGGACTGTTGGGCGCCTCGCAACTGCGGCTTCCCCGCGACTCAAAGGAGCGCGCGATGCGGGCGCTCGACGAGCTCGGCGTCGCTGACCTGGCACGGCGCGATGTCGCCTCGCTCTCCGGAGGTCAGCAGCAGCGCGTGCTCATCGCGCGTGCACTGGTGCGCGAGCCGGACCTGCTGATCCTCGACGAGCCGATGGCGGGAGTCGACGTCCCCAGCCAGGAGGCGCTGGCGACCGCTCTCACCGCCCGCCGGGATGCCGGCGCGTCGATCATCGTCGTCCTGCACGAGCTGGGACTGCTCGGTCCCCTCGTGCACCACGCCGTCGTGCTCGACCAGGGCTGCGTGACGCACATCGGCGAGCCGCCGCGGGCGCTGGGCCTCCACGCCCTGCCCGGCCACGACCACGAGCACCCCCACGCGGACGCCGCCGAGCCCGATGGATCCACCTTCGCCTGGGAGGTGCGGCCATGATGGACCTCATCACGGACCCGATCGTCCAACGCATGATGATCGTCGCGGTGCTCGTCGGACTCTCCGCGCCCGTGGTCGGGACCTACCTGGTCCAGCGCCGCATGGCGCTGCTCGGCGACGGCATCGGGCACGTCGCCCTCGCCGGCGTCGCCGCCGGCTGGCTGGCCGGATCGTGGGCCGGCCTGGCCGAGCAGGATGCGCTGGCGATCCCCGGCGCGGTGATCTTCGCCGTGGCGGGCGCGGTCGTGATCGAGCGACTGCGCTCACGCGGCATCGCCGCCGCGGACGTGATCATGGCGATCCTCTTCTACGGTGGCATCGCGACCGGAGTGCTGCTGATCTCGGCCGCCGGTGGCTCCAACGCCAACCTCATGGGCTATCTCTTCGGGTCGATCTCGACCGTGAGCTGGGCGGACGTGTGGGTCACCGTCGGCCTCTCGCTCGCGATCCTCGTCATCGGCATCGGCCTGCGGTCGGCGCTGTTCGCGGTGACGCACGACCAGGAGTTCGCGCAGTCGACCGGGCTTCCGGTCGCGGCGCTGAACCTCGTGGTCGCGGTGCTCGCGGCCGTCACCATCACCGCGTCAATGCGGGTGGTCGGCGTGCTGCTCGTGAGCGGGCTGATGATCCTTCCGGTCGCGATCAGCCAGCTCGTGACCCGCTCCTTCACGCGGACCATGACCGCCGCGATGGTGATCGGCGTCGCCATGTGCGTCACCGGCGTGGGCATCACGCTGTTCCACGATCTTCAGCCAGGCGCGCTCATCGTCGTGCTCGGAGTGGTCCTGTACACCGTGGTAGCGTCCAGTGCCGGGCTGGTGAGGCACCGCAGGCGCCAGCGCGACCACGCCGCGATCTCCCACGAGGCTCGGCCGCACACGGAAGGAGCCGCCGCATGACCGATGCGAAGGCATCCCCCGCCCCGCGCATGACCAAGCAGCGCGCGGCCATCCTCGATGTGCTCGACGGCACCGACGAGTTCCGGTCCGCCCAGGCCTGGCACGACCTGCTGCGTCACGACGGCTCCTCCGTGGGACTCGCGACCGTGTACCGCTCGCTCCAGGCCCTAGCCGAGACCGGCGAGGTCGATGCGATCGTGACATCGTCCGGCGAGACGCTCTACCGCCGCTGCGGCGCGGTCAACGAGCATCACCATCACCTCCGCTGTCGCGTGTGCGGCACCGCGGACGACATCGAGGTGCCCGAGTTCGAGGAATGGGCGGCGCGCATCGCCTCCGAGCGCGGCTTCGCCCGCATGGATCACACCGTCGAGATCACGGGAGTGTGCGCGGACTGCACCGCGAAGGGCCACTGATGCCCGGCGTTCCGGCCTTCATCTTCGACGGCCCATGGTGGGGGCTGTTCGCGTTCCTCTTCTGCGTGGTCCTGCTGCGGACGCAGGCGACGTACTGGCTGGCGCGCTGGGCGCGCACGGGAGCCGATGCGGTGGCCGACCGTGCGGAGGACCGCGACAGCCGTCGGGCCGGCTTCGCGCGCCGGCTCTCGGGGCCCGGCATGGAGCGTGCGCGCGCGTTCATCGAGCGTCGCGGCTTCCTTGCGATACCGCTGTCCTTCTTCACGGTCGGCTTCCAGACGATGGTCAATGCGGCTGCAGGCTACGCGCGCATGCGCTTCGACCTGTACACGCTCGCGATGATCCCCGGCTGCCTCGCCTGGGCCACCATCTACACGGCGATCGCGCTGTCCCTCTGGGAGGTGTGGCTGCGGTCACCGTGGCTGCTGGCCGCGGCCGTGCTCGTGCTCGCAGCGGCTGTCGTGGGCCTCAACCTCTGGCGCCGCAGGGCAGTCCCGGCAGCTCCGGCCGACCCCACCTCGCCCTACGCGTCCTAGGCGGCGCCGAATCGGCGGTTGCGCCGCGCGAACTCCTCGATCGCGGCCCACAGGTGGGTGCGGTCGACATCGGGCCACAGCACATCCGAGAAGACGTACTCCGCGTATGCGGCCTGCCACGGGAGGAAGTTCGAGCTGCGCTGCTCCCCACTCGAACGCCAGAACAGGTCCACGTCGGGCATGTCGGGCTCGTCGAGGTGCGCTGCGAGCGTCCTCTCTGACACGCGCGAAGGATCCAACTCCCCCGCCGCCACCTTCATGGCGATGGCTCGCGCCGCATCGGCGATCTCCGCCCGACCGCCGTAGTTGACGCACATGGTCAGGGTGAGCACGTCGTTGCTCGCGGTCATCTCCTCGGCGCGCTCGAGCTCGTCGATGACCGACTTCCACAGCTTGGGCCGGCGGCCGGCCCACCGGACCCTGACGCCCCACTCGCCCATCTGATCGCGACGGCGGCGGATCACGTCGCGGTTGAAGCCCATGAGGAACCGCACCTCGTCGGGGCTGCGCTTCCAGTTCTCGGTGCTGAACGCGTACGCGCTGACGTGCCGCACGCCGATCTCGACCGCGCCCGCCACCACGTCGAGCAGAGCCGCCTCTCCCCTGGAATGGCCCTCCGTGCGAGGAAGCCCCCGCTGCTTGGCCCACCGCCCGTTGCCGTCCATCACGACGGCCACATGCGCCGGCACCGCGTCGCGCGGGAGGTCGGGGGGCGTCGCACCGCCAGCGTGCGGGAAGGGTCGGGCATGACTCACGCTGGTCACCCTATCCCCGCGCGGCGCGGCGCCTCGCCCGACCGGTGCCTCACGAGGCGCGTCACCCTCGGTCGACGTGCGTGAGCGACCTGACCTTGCGCTCGAGGTGGAACTGCGCATACGCGGCGATGAGTCCTGCGGCGTCGCGGCGGTGCCGGGCCTCCGACGCGTCGGCCGCCTGCCAGTCCCCCGACAGCAGGGCCTCGAGCAGCGAGAAGGTCTCCGGAGCTGGCGCGGCCGAGCCGGGGGGACGGCACGCCTCGCACACGGCCCCTCCGCTGGCGACCACGAACGCCCGGTGCGGCCCCTCGCGCCCGCAGCTCGCGCACGCGTCGAAGCTCGGCTCGTACCCGGCGAGCGCGAGCGAGCGCAGCAGGAAGCTGTCGAGGACCATGCCAGGGTCGTGCTCGCGCCGGCTCAGCGCCCCGAGCCCGCCGTGGAGCAGCCGGAACTGGTCCCACGCGGGCTCCCTCTCGTGGTCGACGAGCTTGTCCGCGGTCTCCACCATGGCGGTCGCGGCGGTGTAGAGCGCGTAGTCCTCCGCTATCCGGCGCGCGTAGGGCTCCTTGGTCTCCACCTGGCTCACGATGTCGAGGTTGCGCCCCTCATAGAGCTGCACGTCGACGAGCATGAAGGGCTCGACGCGCGAGCCGATGCGGCTCGCGGTCCTGCGCACGCCCTTCGCGACAGCCCGCACCTTGCCGTGGCGCTTGGTGAGCATCGTGACGATGCGGTCAGCCTCACCCAACTTGTGGGTGCGCAGCACGATCGCGTCGTCTCGGTACAGGGGCACGCCCCATTGTCCCCCGCCGGCGCACCTGCATGGGGAGGCACGCAAACGTTCATCTCGACCCCCCACAAATGGGGATACCGCGCGCCGGTCGCCCGGATTACCTTCAGAGGTGCGACGGCGTCACCGTCGCGCCGCTCGGCACGCGGGGGATGCCGAGCAGGCGCGACAGTGGCGCCACGAGCATGTCTGGGGCACGACGCACCTTCGCGATCCTGCGCGCACCCTGGCTCACCCCCGGTTCACGTGTCAGACAGCACCCGGCCGAGCGAGATCGTGCGGTCCTCGACCCATCCGAGCGACGCGTACAGCGCGACCACCGCGGCGTTCGACTCCCTCACCTGCAGGTTCACCTTGCGGCACCCCAATCCGTGGAGCTCGACCACCGCATGCTCGACCAGCGCACGCCCGATCCCCTCACGCCGGCGATCGGGCGCCACCGCGAGGTGATAGAGCCACCCCCGCACCCCGTCGTACCCTGCGAGCACCGCGCCCACGACCTCGCCAGAGCCAGCGGGCGCATCGGCCCCGGCGACCGCCACCCAGAACAGCTCCGGATCGCGCGCGAGCTTGCGCTCGATCATGGCGCGAGGCTCATTGCGCGGCGGATCGTCCGGGAAGCACGTGCGCCACAACGCGGCTACGGCCCCCGCGTCGTCGGGCTTGAAGCAGCGCACGAGGACCGTCGAGCCGCTCATGCGTCCGCCGCCTTGAGGTGAGCGTTGATGGCCGCGAGCGCCCGAGCGATGGCCGCCACGTCCGAGTCCATGGCCGGACCGATGAAGTGCTCTCGCACCAGCGCGAGGTGACCCTCCCTGACGTCGTCGAGCGCCTCGATACCTGCACGCGTGAGCCTCACCACGCGACGGCGCTCGTCATCCGGATCCACCGCACGCGTGCATCGTCCGGAATCGACGAGTCGGTCCACCTGGTACGTGAGGCCCGACTTGGACACGACCATGGTGCGGGCGATCTCCGTCATGGTCAGCCCGTGCGGCTCGCCCTGCAACGCGAGCAGCACTCCGTATTGGGCGTGCGTGAGGTCGCCGTCGAGATGCAATTGCTGCTCGATCAATGGCATGAGCCGCGCGTGCACCTCAAGAAAGGCACGCCACGCACCCATGGCGTCCCGGGTCATCGGCGCGACGTTCCACTTCACTGCCCACCTCCGGAATAAGTTCGAATACGAACTAGTTTACCGGTTCGCTTTAGTTCAAACTCGAATCAATCAGGAGGTCTCCATGTCCACCCTTGGCATCATCGGCGCTGGCAACGTCGGCGCGGGGCTCGCGACCGCGGCGTCGCGAGCGGGTCACAACGTGCTCATCACCAACACGGCCCCTCAGAGCGAAAGACTCGCGGCGGTGGCCGCGGCAGCCGGCGCCACCGCCGCGTCGGCGCGAGTCGCCCTCGGCGCGGACCTCGTGGTGCTCGCACTGCCCTATCGCGCGGCCGTCGACTTCGCCACCGCGCATGCTCCCGACCTCGCTGACCACATCGTCATCGACGCGACCAACCCCCTGACGGAGGACTTCTCGTCCCTCGAGACCTTCACAGGATCACCCGCCGCGGTCGAGATCGCCTCGGCTGCTCCGCAGGCTCGCGTGGTCAAGGCGTTCAACACGGTGTTCGCCTCGACGTACACCCACGAGCAGCTCGCCGCGGCAGGCGTGTACGTGCCCGTCGCGAGCGACGACTTGGCAGCGGCAGACGCGGTCATCGACTTCGCGCGCTCCCTGGGCTTCGACGCCGTGCACGTGGGAGACCTGTCCACCGCAGGGTTCCTCGAGGCCACAGTCATGACACTGATCCACCTCGGCTTCTTCCAGGGTCACGGCGCCGACCTCGGCCTGAGACTGGTGCGCGGCTGACGGGCGCGTCAGGGCGCGGGCCACGGCTTGACAGGCCCGCGCCCTCGCGTCACCGGCCCGCGCGATTGACCGCCGAGATGATCGCCTTGAGCGTCGCCGTGGTGATCGAGGGGTCGATGCCGACGCCCCAGTAGATCTCGTCGGCGATCGCGCACTCGACGTAAGCGGCCGCCTGGGCGTCGCCGCCTCCCGTCATCGCATGCTCGTGATAGTCGAGCACCTCGACCTTGACGCCGCGCGTGCCGAGTGCGGCCACGAAGGCGTCCACCGGCCCGTTGCCCGAGCCTTCGACGGTGATCGCCTGGTCGCCATCACGGATGTCGGCGGAGAGCGTGTCAGGGCCGTCGTCCGAGCTGGTGGCGCGGGTGCCGTGCAGAGCGAACCTGCCCCACACTCGGTCGGGGTCGTCGGCCGGCAGGTACTCGTCGTGGAAGATCTGCCAGATGTCCTCCGCGGTCTGCTCGGCTCCTGTCGAGTCGGCAGCGGCCTGGACTACGCGCGAGAACTCGATCTGGAGACGGCGCGGCAGGTCGAGATTGCGCTCCGTCTTGAGCAGGTACGCGACGCCGCCCTTGCCCGACTGGCTGTTGACGCGGATCACCGCCTCGTAGGAGCGTCCCACGTCCTTGGGGTCGATCGGCAGGTACGGCACGCCCCACACGAGATCGTCGATGCTCACGCCGTCGCGCTCCGCGCGCGCCCGCATGTGGTCGAAGCCCTTGTTGATCGCATCCTGATGGGAGCCGGAGAAGGCCGTGAAGACGAGGTCGCCGCCCCACGGGTGTCGTGGGTGCACGTCGAGCTGGTTGCAGTACTCGACCGTGCGCCGAATCCCGTCGATGTCGGAGAAGTCGATCTGCGGGTCAATGCCCTGGCTGAACAGGTTCATGCCCAGCGTCACGAGGTCCACGTTGCCGGTGCGCTCGCCGTTGCCGAACAGGCATCCCTCGATGCGGTCGGCGCCGGCCATGTACCCCAGCTCCGCTGCCGCGACGGCGGTGCCGCGATCGTTGTGCGGGTGCAGGCTCAGCACCACGGACTCGCGGTAGTCCAGGTTGCGACTCATCCATTCGATGGAGTCCGCGTAGACGTTGGGCGTGGCCATCTCCACGGTCGCCGGCAGGTTGATGATGACCTTGCGCTCGGGGGTCGGCTTCCACACGTCGAGCACGGCGTTGCACACCTCGACGGCGTACTCGAGCTCGGTCCCCGTGTACGACTCGGGGCTGTACTCGTAGAACACCTGGGTGTCGGGGATGGTCTCCTCGAACTTCTGGCACAGCATCGCGCCGTGCGTGGCGATGTCCTTGATCTCGTCCTTGTCCGCGCGGAACACGACCTCGCGCTGCAGCACCGACGTCGAGTTGTACAGGTGCACGATCGCGTTCTTCGCGCCTCTGATGGACTCGTAGGTGCGCTCGATGAGGTGCTCGCGGGCCTGCGTCAGCACCTGGATGATGACGTCGTCGGGGATGCGATCCTCATCGATGAGGGTGCGCACGAAGTCGAAGTCCGTCTGGCTCGCGCTCGGGAAGCCCACCTCGATCTCCTTGTAGCCCATCCGGACCAGGAGGTCGAACATGCGCAGCTTGCGCTCGACGTTCATGGGCTCGATGAGGGCCTGGTTGCCGTCGCGCAGGTCGACCGCGCACCAGCGCGGGGCCCTATCGATGCGCTTGCCAGGCCAGGTGCGGTCCGGCAGGTCCACGTGGATCTGCTCGTGGAACGGGCGGTACTTGTGGATGGGCATCGGCGACGCGGTCTGGTCGCCGGAGGTGTAGTAGTCGCTCATGTCTGAAGGTCCTTCGTCGGGGTCGGGGCTGATGTCAGCCGGCGCGACAGCCTCCGCGACGAGGAGCCGGCCTGGTACTAGGCCTCGTCGCGGCGACGAAGGAGCAGCGAGCGTGCACGCATGCGTTCACCATAGCGGACGCCCGATGCGCGGGTCACCTCGCGCACCGGGGCGCGCCTTCGGAGCATGCGCGATGGCGACTCTCGAGGACGCGCCCGTGACCCGTGTCCGATGGCACTCGGCGAGGGCTCATCGTGAGATGTCGCCCGCGAACCCGTCCGGAACGGTCCGGCCGGCTCGCTAGAAACCCAACCGCCCCAGCTGCTTGGGATCGCGCTGCCAGTCCTTCGCGACCTTCACGTGGAGGTCGAGGTAGACGCGGCGGCCCAGGAGTCGCTCGATCCCTTCGCGCGCCGTCGCTCCCACGTCCTTGAGTCGCGACCCGGCCTTGCCGATGATGATCCCCTTCTGCGACTCGCGCTCGACGAACAGCTGCGCGCGGATCTCCAGCACGTCGCGTGAGGCCATCTCGTCCTCCGGCTCGACCATCTCCTCGATCACGACGGCGATGGAGTGCGGGAGCTCGTCGCGCACGCCCTCGAGCGCGGCCTCCCGGATGAGCTCCGCAACGCGCACGTCCTCGGGCTCGTCGGTGACCGCTCCCTCCGGGTACAGCGGCGGTCCCGCGGGAAGGTGCTTGACCAGCACGTCGACGAGCGTATCGATCTGGATGTCCTTGACCGAGCTCACGGGCACGATGTCCGCCCACTCGCCAAGCTGAGACACCGCGAGGAGGTGCTCGGCGACCTTGTCGCGCGCCACCTTGTCCACCTTGGTGACGATCGCGACCACGGGCGCGCGCGCCTCCGCAAGCTCCCGCGCGATCCACTGGTCGCCGGGACCTACCTTCTGGTCGGCCGGCAGGCAGAAGCCGATGACGTCGACCTCGGAGAACGTCTCGCGCACGAGGTCGTTGAGGCGCTCGCCCAACAGCGTGCGCGGGCGGTGCAGGCCCGGCGTGTCGACGATCACGAGCTGCGCATCGGCCCTGTTCAGCACCCCGCGGATGGCTCGGCGCGTGGTCTGCGGCCGCGAGGACATGATGGCGACCTTCTCTCCCACGAGAGCGTTCATCAGCGTGGACTTGCCCACGTTGGGTCGCCCGACGAAGCACGCGAAGCCGCTGCGGTGGGTCTCAGTCATCGTCATGCTCCTCATTCTCGCGCGCCACGATCACGGCGGTGAGCCGGCGTCGGCGCCCCTCGACTCGGTCGGCGGTCAGGTCGAGACCGTGAGCCGTCGCGCTCGCTCCCGGGATGGGCACCTTGCCCAGCGCCTTCGCCAGCAGTCCGGCGGCGGTCTCCACGTCCTCGTCGTCGATCTCGATGCCGAACAGCTCGCCCAGCTCGTCGAGCGGGTACCGGGCCGGCACGCGGTAGCGACCGCCGCCCAGCTCCTCGACATCTGGCGCCGAGCGATCGTGCTCGTCGACCACCTCGCCCACGATCTCCTCGAGCGCGTCCTCGATGGTCACGAGGCCGGCGACGCCGCCGTACTCGTCGACCACGATAGCCATGTGGAACACCTCGTCCTGCATGCGGCGCAGCAGGTCGTCGACCGGGACCGACTCGGGAACGAACTCGGGCTCGCGCATGAAGTGGTCGACGGGATGCTCGAGCGCGGCGCCGTCGTCCCACGTCTGCTTCACGACATCCTTGAGATAGACCACGCCAACGGTGTCGTCGACGCCGTCGCCGATGACGGGCACGCGCGAGAATCCCGATCGCATGAACAGCACCATCGCCTTGCGGGCCGGCGTCCCCGACGCGATCGTGATCATGTCCGTGCGCGGCACCATGACCTCGCGCGTGAGGGTGTCGCCGAGGCTCACGACCGAGCGCAGCAGCAGCGCGTCCTCCTCCTCGAGAGCGTCCTGCGCCTGCTCGACCAGGTCCTCGGGCTCCGCGAGGGGCGGCATCTGCAGCGCAGGCACCACGGCGCGGATGGGGGTCGTGAGGCGAATGAGCAGCCACGCGACAGGCGAGACGAGGCCGAGCGTGTTGAGCGGGTGCGCTCGCGCGAGCTGGCGGGGAAACGCGCGGACCAGCAGGAGCGAGACCGCGACGGCGACGGCCGCGGCGAGCAGCACGACCGCGAGCAACGGCCACTCGAGCGCCATCGCGAGGTCCGCGACGATGAACGTCAGGCTCACGACGCCCACGGCCTCGAGCGTCGCATAGGCGACCGATGCCGCGTCGTCGGTCTGCGAGGGGATCGCAGCGATGCGGGCGGCGGCGGTGGGCCTGCCGTCGGGCCTGCGACGAGCAGCGACCTCGCGCTCCTCCGCGTGCGGAAGCTGCTCGAGGGCCGCGACCACGGCGTGAAGCACCGCCGCTCCGAGCACGCTGAACGCGCCGATCAGCGCGAGGGCGAGCTGCGTCGAAGCCGTCACGTGCCCTCTAGGCGCGGTCGGCGAGGAAGGTCAGCAGCAGGCGTCGCTGCAGTGCGAACATCTCCTTCTCCTCCTCGGGCTCGGCGTGGTCATAGCCCAGCAGGTGGAGAATCCCATGCGTGGTGAGGAGCAGCATCTCCTCCTCGGCCGTGTGGCCGGCGGTCTCGGCCTGGCGGGCAGCGACGGACGGGCACACGACGATGTCGCCGAGCAGGCCTGCGGGCGTGGGCTCATCGGCGGTGCCGGGCCGCAGCTCGTCCATGGGGAAGCTCAGCACGTCCGTCGGGCCGGGCTCGTCCATCCACTGAATGTGCAGCTGCTCCATCGCTGCCTCGTCGACGAAGAGGATCGCGAGCTCCGCGCCGTCGGCGACGTGCATCTCCTTCAGCACGTAGGCGGCGAGCTCGGCGAACTCGACCTCGTCGACCTGCGCGTCGGTCTCGTTGTTGACGTCGATCACTCGGCGCTCTCCTCACGTGACCGCCTGTCGCGGCGCTCGCGACCGTGGCTGTCGTGCTGGTCACGACGATCGAAGCGGCGCTGCTGACCCGCGGGTGCCTCGCGCGTCGCGTCCGCACGCTCGTAAGCGGTGATGATGTCGCTCACCAGGCGGTGTCGCACGACGTCCTGGGCGCTCAGGCGGCAGAACGCGATGTCATCGACCCCGTCGAGGATGGACGAGGCAGCCCGCAGCCCCGAAGGCGTGACGCCCGGCAGGTCGACCTGGGTGACGTCACCGGTGACCACCATGGTCGAGCCGAAGCCCAGCCGGGTGAGGAACATCTTCATCTGCTCGCGCGTGGTGTTCTGCGCCTCGTCGAGGATCACGAACGCGTCGTTGAGGGTGCGGCCTCGCATGTACGCCAGCGGAGCGACCTCGATGGTGCCGGCCTCCATGAGGCGCGGGATCGACTCGGGGTCGACCATGTCGTGCAGCGCGTCGTAGAGGGGGCGCAGGTAGGGATCGATCTTCTCGTTGAGGCTGCCGGGGAGGAACCCCAGGCGCTCGCCTGCCTCGACGGCCGGGCGCGTGAGGACGATGCGGTTGACCTTCTTGGCCTGCAGCGCCGCCACCGCCTGCGCCATCGCAAGATAGGTCTTGCCGGTTCCGGCCGGGCCGATGCCGAAGGTCACGGTGTGACGCTCGATCGCCGCGACGTAGTCAGCCTGGCCCTGGGTCTTGGGTCGGATGGTGCGGCCACGGCTCGACAGGATGGAGCGGGACAGCACCTGAACCGGGCGTGACGCCGCACCATTCTCCCCCGCCTCGGCGGCCGCGGCGGCCACGCCCCGAGCGGCCCCCAGCATGCGCACCGACTCGCGCGCCACGTCGGGCGTGAGGGGCACGCCCGCGGCCATGACCGAGCGCAGCTCCTCGATCGCCGTCGCGGCGGCCGCGACGTCTGCCTCGTCTCCGCTGAGGGAGATGCGGTTGCCGCGCACATGCACGTCGACCGCCGGGAAGGCGCGCTCGATCTCCTTCATCACGGTGTCGCCGGAGCCCATCAGCTCCGGCATGCGGGCGGCATCCTCGATGACGACCACGCGGTTCGCGCTCATACGATGCTCTCCTCCAGCTCTCCCCCGAGCACGTGTCCGTGCGCGTGGAACACCGTCTGCCCGACGCTCGCGCCGGTGTTGAAGACCCACTTGTACTCGCCGCCGCACTGGTCGTCCGCGATCTGCTGCGCCGCGACGGCCATCGCCGCGAGCTCGTGCGGCGCCGATGCGGCGACGGCCGCGACGTTGGCGGCGTGCGTGCGCGGCACGACGAGCACGTGGGTGGGCGCCTTGGGCGAGATGTCGCGGAACGCGACCACGTGGTCGTTCTCCAGCACCATGTCGGCCGGGATCTCCCCGGCCACGATCTTGCAGAACAGGCAGTCGTCACTCATACGGCTAGCGTAGGCCCCCGGCGGATGGCGTGTCCGTACCGTCCTGGCGTGACCAGGTGCCGCGCGTCGCGGCCAACGCCGCCATCGCGGCCGGGCCCGCGCTCGACGCCCGCAGCACATGCTGACCGAGCACCACCGGCTCCGCTCCGGCCCGAGCGAGCTGAGCGAGCTCGTCGTCGGAGATGCCGCCCTCGGGCCCGACGACGACCCACACCCGCTGGCGCGGATCCTCCCACCGCAACGAGGTGAGGGGCCGCGTCTCGGACTCGTGGAGCACGAGCACCCTGTGTCCCGCTGCGACGGCATCGCTCACCATGCCGGCGAGCTGGGGCGTCGTCACGAGCTCACCCACCTCGGCGAGCCGCGCCCGGCGCGACTGCTTGGTCGCGGCGATGACGAGCGACACCCACTTGTCCCTTGCCTTCGCGGCCTTCGGTCCTCGCCACTGGACGATCGACCGCGCCGCCTGCCACGGGACGATGCGCGTGGCGCCCAGCTCGACGGCCGCCTCGACGGCCTGCTCGTCGCGCCCGCCCTTCGCGAGCGCCTGCACGAGCACCACCTCGGGCTCGCTGTCGCGACTCACGGCGTCGACGCGCACCCGCATGCGGCCGTCGCGTGCCTCGACGATCTCGCCGGTGGCTCGCGCGCCTGCGCCGTCGATCAGGTCCACCAGGTCGCCCACACCGCGGCGCTGGACGGTCACGGCGTGGCGACCCTCGTCGCCCGCGACGTCGACGACGTCGCCGACCCGCGCATCGGCCGCCTCGGGGCTGAGGAAGACGGGAGCGCTCACGTGACTAGCGCGCCTTGAACGCGTCGCGCAGGCGGGAGAAGACCCCCCCGCCGATGGGCGCGAGGCTCGCGGCCGGCATCTCCTCGCCGCGCAGTTCCGCGAGCCTGCGCAGCAGCTCCTCCTGCTCCGAGTCGAGCTCGGTCGGGGTGTGCACGTCGAGGTGGACCAGCAGGTCGCCGCGGCCTGAGCGCTGCAGCCTCCCCACGCCCAGACCCTTCAGCTTCACGGTGGTGCCGGCGTGAGTGCCGGGGCGGATGTCGACGCTCTGCTCCCCGTCAAAGGTCTCCACGGCCATCACCGCACCAAGAGCGGCAGCGGTCATCGGCACCTCGAGCGTGCAGTGCAGGTCATCGCCGCGGCGCTCGAAGGTCGGGTGCGCCTTCTCGCGGATCTCGACATACAGGTCGCCCTTGGGTCCGCCGCCGGTGCCTGCGTCGCCGGCGTTCGCCAGGCGGATGCGGGTACCAGTCTCGACCCCTGCGGGGATGTCCACGGTGATCGTGTGGCGCGAGTGCGTGCGGCCCTGGCCCGAGCAGTCGGGGCACGGGCTCGCGATGATGGTGCCGTAGCCGCCGCACCCCGGGCACGGGGACTGGGTCATGACGGGGCCGAGCAGCGAGCGAGCGGTGCGCTGGATGACTCCGCTGCCGTTGCACTGGCGGCACTGCTGCGGCGAGGTTCCCGGCGCACAGCACGTGCCGGAGCAGGTCGAGCACACGTCCGCGAGGTCGACCTGCACCTCGCGGCTCACGCCGAACACGGCCTCCTCGAGGCTCACGGCGGTCTGCACGAGAGTGTCACCGCCGCGCTGCGTGCGCGACGCAGGTCCACGCTGGGCAGCGCCGCCGAACGGCGACGCGCCGCCCCCGAAGAACTGCTCGAAGATGTCCTCGAAGCCGAAGCCCTGGGCCCCCTGCTGCGCTCCCGAGCGGCTGCGGGGGTCGTGCCCGCGGTCATACTGCGAGCGCTTCTCGGCGTTTCCCAGCACCTCGTAGGCGGCCGCGACCTCCTTGAAGCGATCGGCGGACTCCGGGCCGGCGACATCGGGGTGCAACTCGCGGGCGAGCCTGCGGTAGGCCTTCTTGATGTCCGCCTCGGAGGCATTGCGGTCGACGCCAAGGGCGGCGTAGTAGTCCTTCACTCGTTCTCCACGACTCTCGACAGGTAGCGGGCGACGGCACGCACGGCGGCCATCGTCCCTGGATAGTCCATGCGGGTGGGGCCCAAGGTTCCGAGCAGGGACGCGGCGTCCCCACTCGGGCCGTAGCCCGCCGCGATCACGGACGTGCGCGCGAGCGCATCGGTGCGGGTCTCCGCGCCGATGCGCACGGCGATGTCCTGGCCCTCGGCGGCCATCTCATGCAACAGCCGGAGCAGCACCACTTGTTCCTCCAGGGCATCGAGCACCGAGCCGATCGCGTCGGACTCGAAGTCCGCGCCCGCGCGAGCGAGGTTGGCCGCCCCGGCGAAGACGACGCGCTCGACGGTGCCGCCGCGAGCGGCGGCGACCACCGCGTCGGCTATCGAGGTCGCCCACGAGACCTGGCCGGGGCGCGACGCCCAGCTCGTGAGCGAGGTGAGCAGTGCCGCGGGTGTGTGCCCCACCGAGGCCTCGTTGAGCTCGCGCGCCACTCGCTCGAACTCCTCGTCGCCCACGGCCTCGCCGAGCGCGACGGTCGACTGCTCGACGCGCGCATCCGCCGACACCACGACCACGAGGGCGCGGTCGGCGCCGATGCGCACGAGCTCCACCCGCCGCACCGCGGACTCACGCAGGCTCGGGTACTGCACCACGGCGACCTGCCGCGTCAGCTGGCTGAGGAGCCTGACCGAGCGCTCGACCACGTCGTTGAGGTCGACGGCGTCCGACAGGAAGGTCTGGATGGCGCGCTTGTGAGGGTCGTGCAGCGCGGTCGCGGCGAGGTTGTCGACGAACGAGCGGTAGCCGGCGTCCGTGGGGATGCGGCCCGCGCTCGTGTGCGGCTGGGCGATGAGCCCTTCCTCCTCGAGAGCCGCCATGTCGTTGCGGATGGTCGCCGAGGACACGCCGAGCGACGACGCGTCCGCGAGTGCCTTCGATCCGACCGGCTCCGAGGTCGCGACGTAGCCCTCGACGATCGCGCGCAGGACGGCGCGGCGACGGTCTTCGCTCACTGCCTCTCCTCTCGCTGCCGCTCGTCCACTGGTCGACCTGGCACTCGTGTGGCCCGAGTGCTAATTCTAACGCGAGCGGTGGGGGTACCGTGGGCGACCAGGAGGTGGCGGAGGTGACGTTCGCATCGCACGACGACACGGACTCGCGGGCGGCGGGCATCGCCCACCTGGGAGCCGTCGTCGGCCCCGTGATCCCGTGGGTGGTGTGGCTCGCGCGGCGCGGCGACGACCCGAGGGCGGCTCGAGAGGCGGCCAAGGCGACCAACTTCGGGGTCCTCGTCCTGGCCCTGATGGCGGTGGCGACCGTGGTGCGAATGTTCGTGCCACTGGTGGGCTTTGTCGGTACATTGGCACAGTTGGCAGTCCTCGTCGTCGCGGTTGTCCTGTGCTACCAGGCCTTCCGTACGGTGCGACGGGGCCTTCCAGCGTCCTATCCCTACGACATCAAAGTGGTGAGAGACCATGACTGACGACAGCACGATGCCCCCGCCACCCCCGCCCGAGCAGCCCAGCCAGCCGCAGGGCCAGCAGCCGTCGGGCTCGAACGACAACACGATGGCGACGGTCGCGCACGCGACGGTGGTGACGGGCTTCCTCATCCCGCTGATCGTGTGGCTCATCGGCAAGGACCAGAACCCGTTCGTGGACGCGGAGGGCAAGAAGGCGCTGAACTTCTCGATCCTGATCACGATCGCGTACGTGGTGTCCGCGGTGCTCGGCGTGATCCCGTTCATCGGCTGGCTCCTCGGCACGCTGATCTGGCTCGCGGCCGTGGCGGTGGGACTGATCTTCGGCATCCAGGGCGCCGTTGCCGCGAACAAGGGTCAGCCCTACAAGTACCCCTTCACGATCGACCTGGTGAAGTGACCCCCTGAGCCACTTCCCTGACGCACATCAGGGCCCGTCATCGGCCTGCTGGCCGATGACGGGCCCCCGTCGTCTCTGCGACTCTGGGGACCATGAGCGAGAACCAGTCCGTGCCCCAGCCTGACCAGCCAGCGCCGGCGCAGCCCCGCGCCGGACAGCCGTCGCCGACACCAGCGAGCGCAGCGCAGTACGTTCCGCAGCCCATGCTCGAGTCGGAGGCCCGCACGTGGTCCATGCTGATCCACATCATCGCGGCAGCCGCCATGGTGCTGAGCCTCGGCTTCCTCGGCTTCGTCGTCCCCCTCATCCTGTGGCTCATCTACCGCGAGCGCAGCGCCCTGGTCGACTTCCACGGCAAGCAGAACCTCAACCTTCAGCTCACGGTGCTCGTGTCGGGTGTCGCAGCGTTCGTCATCGGCGCCCTGTTCTTCGGCGTCGGGCTGATCGTGACGGTGCCCCTGTGGGGCCTGTACTGCGTGTACGCCCTGATCATCTCGATCGTCGCCGGTGTCAGGGCGCATCGCGGTGAGTACTACCGCGTGCCTGCGATCATCCCGTTCGTGAAGTAGCGGACACCGGCCCGTCGCCGCGCGCCGCGACGAGGGCCGCGCGTCAGTCCAGCCGTCGTCAGGTCAGCGCGCGGATGGCCGCGTCCGCGAGCAGGCGACCCCGCAGGGTGAGCACCAGACGTCCAGCGAGCGCCGCGCGACCGTCCAGCACGCCGTCGGCGACGAGCGCTGCGATCGCATCTGGGCGCCGCGCGGGCAGGTCCGCCACAGCCATGCCCTCGGCCAGCCGCAGCCGCAGCATCACGGCCTCAAGGGCGAGATCGTCGTCGGTGAGCGGCTCGACCTCTGCGGCAGGGCTGTCGCCCGCCGCGAGTCGTGCGGCGTAGGCGCGGGGCAGCTTCACGTTCCACCACCGCATCGCATCGACGGCCTCGCCGCTGTCGCCGATGCGCGGGCCCAGGTAGCTGTGTGCGCCGGGCCCGATGCCCCACCAGTCCTGGCTGGTCCAGTAGGCGACGTTGTGCCGGCAGGCCTGGTCGGGCGACCGCGCCCAGTTGGAGACCTCGTACCACGCGTAGCCCGCGTGCCGGAGCCGCGCGTCGGCAGCCTCGTACATGTCGGCCTGGGTGTCGAGGTCCACGGGCTCGATCTCGCCCGCGCGCAGCTGACGGCCCATGCGGGTCGCCGGCTCGATCACCAGCGCGTAGGCACTCACGTGGTCCGGCTCGAGCGCGATGGCCGCGTCGAGGCTCGCCTGCCAGTCGGCGAGCGACTCTCCCGGCGTGCCGTAGATGAGGTCGAGGCTCACGGCGAGCCCCGCCTCCCGCGCCCACGCCACGGCCTTGGCGACGTTCTCGGGCCGGTGCGTGCGCTCGAGGGTAGCCAGCACGTGCGGGACGGCCGACTGCATCCCGAAGCTGACCCTGGTGAATCCGGCCGATGCGAGGGTCGCCAGTGACGCGGGCGTCACCGAGTCGGGGTTGGCCTCGGTGGTCACCTCGGCATCGGCGGCGAGCCCCCAGGACTCGCGTATGCCGCCGAGCATCGCCGCGAGGGCGCCAGCGTCGAGCATGGTGGGGGTGCCGCCGCCGAAGAACACCGTGCTCGCAGGGCGAGAATCGTCACCCATCGCCTCGCGAGCCAGCGCCATCTCGGCCAGCGCCGCGCCCACATAGTCGCCACGCGAGGAGAACTCGCCCTCGCCTGGCGCGTACGTGTTGAAGTCGCAGTAGCCGCACCTGACCGCGCAGAAGGGGACGTGGACGTAGACGCCGAAGTCGCGCATCGGCGCCGTGACCGCCTGTGCGGGGGGCACCGCTACTTCTTCTTGCCCTTGTCCGAGCCGTCGTCGGACGTGGACAGGGCGGCGATGAAGGCCTCTGGCGGAACCTCGACCGAGCCGATGTTCTTCATGCGCTTCTTGCCGGCCTTCTGCTTCTCGAGCAGCTTGCGCTTGCGCGAGATGTCACCGCCGTAGCACTTGGCGAGCACGTCCTTGCGGATCGCGCGGATGGTCTCGCGCGCGATGACGCGGGCGCCGATGGCCGCCTGGATGGGCACCTCGAACTGCTGGCGATCGATGAGGTCCTTGAGCTTCGTCACCATCGACAGGCCGTACTGGTAGGCCGCGTCCTTGTGGACCACGGCGCTGAAGGCGTCGACCGGCTCTCCCTGGAGCAGGATGTCGACCTTGACGAGGTCGGCGACCTGCTCGCCGGCGGGCTCGTAGTCGAGCGAGCCGTAGCCGCGCGTGCGGGACTTGAGCTGATCGAAGAAGTCGAACACGACCTCGGCGAGGGGGAGCGTGTAGTGCATCTCGACGCGCGACTCGGACAGGTAGTTCATGGTGCCCATCTGGCCACGGCGCTCCTGGCACAGCTCCATGACCGTGCCGATGAACTCGCTCGGGACCAGGATCGACGCCTTCACCACCGGCTCGCGCACCTGGGCGATCTTGCCGCCGGGGAACTCCGACGGGTTGGTGACGGTGACGACCTTGCCGTCCTCCATCTCGACCTCGTAGACCACGTTGGGCGCAGTCGAGATCAGCTCGATGCCGAACTCGCGCTCGAGGCGGTCGCGGACGATCTCGAGGTGCAGCAGCCCCAGGTAGCCGCAGCGGAAGCCGAATCCCAGCGCGACCGAGCTCTCCGGCTCGTAGACCAGGGAGGCGTCGTTGAGCTGGAGCTTGTCGAGCGCGTCGCGCAGCACCGGGAAGTCCGAGCCGTCGAGCGGGAACAGGCCGGAGTAGACCATGGGCTTGGGGTCGCGGTAGCCCCCCAGCGAGGTCTCCGCGCGGCGCGCCGCCGTGGTGACGGTGTCGCCCACCTTGGACAGTCGCACGTCTTTCACGCCCGTGATGAGGTAGCCGACCTCGCCCACGCCCAGGCCCTTGGTGGGCTTGGGCTCGGGGCTGATGACGCCGATCTCGAGCAGGTCGTGCGTCGCGAGCGTCGACATCATGGCGATCTTCTCGCGGGGCTTGAGGGATCCGTCGACCACGCGCACGTAGGTCACGACGCCACGATAGGTGTCATAGACGGAGTCGAAGATCATCGCGCGGGTGGGCGCGGTCGCGTCGCCCACTGGGGCCGGGATGTCGCGCACCACGCGATCGAGCAGCGCCTCGACGCCCTCGCCCGTCTTGCCGGACACGCGCATCACGTCCTCCGGCTCGCAGCCGATCAGCTGGGCGAGCTCGGCAGCGTATCGGTCGGGGTCGGCCGACGGCAGGTCGATCTTGTTGAGCACCGGGATGATGACCAGGTCGTTCTCCATGGCCAGGTACAGGTTCGCGAGGGTCTGCGCCTCGATCCCCTGCGCGGCGTCCACGAGCAGGATCGCGCCTTCGCAGGCGGCCAGTGAGCGCGACACCTCGTAGGTGAAGTCCACGTGACCAGGAGTGTCGATCATGTTGAGCGCGTGCGGGGTGCCACCCACCTCCCACGGCATGCGCACCGCCTGCGACTTGATGGTGATGCCGCGCTCGCGCTCGATGTCCATGCGGTCCAGGTACTGCGCCTTCTGCAGGCGCGCCTCGAGCACGCCCGTGATGCCGAGCATGCGGTCGGCGAGCGTGGACTTGCCGTGATCGATATGCGCGATGATGCAGAAGTTGCGGATCAGCTCCGGCGCCGTCGCGGCAGGCTCGATGCGGGGGTCGGAAGACACAGGCGGAGTTCCCTAGCGGTCAGGTGACAAGGCAGACTCCATCATCCCACGTCCCCATCCACCCTCATGCGACAGCCGAACATGCCGATAGACCCTGGTGACGGCGGAGATGGCCCGCCGCGAGGACGGTCCCCCAGGAGGCGGGCACGTGAGGCACGACGACGAGCTTTTCCGACAGACGTTCAGCAGCTCACCCATCGGCATGGCGCTCGTGGACGAGCGCGGGCTCATCGACGAGGCGAACGCCTCCTTCGCCGCGATCCTCGGCTACGTGCCGGAGGAGATGGCCGGTGTCTCCATGGGCGCGCTCACCCACCCTGACGACGCCGACCGCGACGCCGACCTGCGTGAGGGCCTCGCCGCGGGTGAGCTTCCCTACTTCCAGCTTCAGGCGCGGCTGGTCCACAGGTCGGGTGACATCGTGTGGACCCGCTCGACGGTCACGCGCATCGGTGACGCCACTGCGCCGCTGCGCTGCCTCGTCCAGGTCGAGGACGTCTCCGAGGTGCGCAAGGCCAAGGATCTCCTCGAGCGCCGCGCCCAGTTCGATCACCTGACGGGCATGCCCAACCGGTCGCTCCTGCTCGAGCGCACTCAGCACGCGCTCACCCGCCACGCGCACGCCGACTCCACGGTCGCGTGCCTGTTCCTCGACCTCGACCACTTCAAGCTCGTCAACGACTCCCTGGGCCACCACGCGGGCGACCGCATGCTTGTAGCCCTCGCGCGGCGCATGCGCGACGCGGTGCGTCCCGTCGACACCGTGTCGCGACTCGGTGGCGATGAGTTCGTCATCGTGCTCGAGAACATCGCCGGCCAGAGCGCCGCGGAGGGCCTGCTCGCGGTGGTGATGGCGGCCATCCAGGCTCCGCTGACGATCGACGGCCATCAGATGGTGCCCACCGTGAGCGCCGGCCTCGCGATGGCAGAGCCCGACATGACGGCGGAGACCCTGGTGCGCAACGCCGACCTCGCCATGTCGAGCGCCAAGCGCGCCGGACGCAACCGGGTGGCGCTGTTCCACTCGGGCATGCGCGACAGCGCGATCGTCCGCCTGTCGATCGAGACCGAGCTGCGCACGGCCATCCATGAAGGCGAGCTGGTGGTCCATTACCAGCCGGTCGTGGACATGCGCACCCGCCAGACCGTCGCGTTCGAGGCGCTCGTCCGGTGGCAGCATCCCCATCGGGGGCTGCTGCTGCCCCAGGACTTCATCGAGATCTGCGAGGACGCGAACCTCGTGGTGCCGCTCGGTGCGTACGTGATCCACGAGGCCTGCCGCTTCATCGCGGCGCACCCGGAGTTCGACGGCAAGGTGCTGGTCAACGTGTCGACCCGGCAGATCGGCGGCGCCGACCTGACCCGAGTGGTGCGCACGGCGCTCGAGGACACCGGCGTCGACCCTTCGCGACTCGGACTCGAGATCACCGAGTCGGGCATGCTGCTCGCGACGCAGGCGGCCAACAGCGACCTCGCCGCGCTCGCATCGATGGGCGTCGACCTGATCCTCGACGACTTCGGCACCGGTTACTCGGCGCTGTCCTCCATCCTCCAGAACCCCGTCGCGGGGCTCAAGCTCGCGCGGGAGTTCACCCTGAGGCTGGGCGACCGCGCGACCGGCGACCGGATCAGCACGGCGATCGCGAGCCTGTCCGACGGCCTCGGGATGTACGGGATCATCGAGGGCGTCGAGACGGAGGCGCAGTTCCGCCGAGCTCGTGAGCACGGCTGGGCCCTCGGGCAGGGCTTCCTGTTCGGACATCCCGTGCCGGCGCAGGACGTGTCCTTCGACGGCCCTGGCATCGCTCACCTGGGCTCGCTGCTGCACCGCGATCCGGCCGCCGCGTCCTGAGCTCGGCTGCGCCGTGCGACCGGCGTCATGGCGGGGTGCTCGCGCTAAGGTCAGCGCGTGGAGCCGTTGATCCTCGCCGTAGCCGCAGCCATCGCCGTCGGCCTGGCGGCGGCGCGTGCGACGCGGCGCGCCAAGCGGCGCCGCCCGCGGCCGAGGGCGGCCTCACATTCCTACCCCGGTGACTTCTCGGGCCGCGTCGATGTTCGCTACTCGCCGCGCCCCGACGGCAGTCCCGACCCGGGCGAGATCGTGTGGACCTGGGTCCCGTTCGAAGAGGACCACTCGCGCGGGAAGGATCGCCCCGTGCTGCTCATCGGCACGGACGGGCCCTGGCTGCTCGGCCTGCAGCTCACCAGCAAGGATCACGATCTGGACGCCGCTCGCGAGGCCCGCTGGGGGCGCCACTGGCAGGACATCGGCACCGGAGCGTGGGACAGCAGGCGTCGTCCCTCGGAGGTGCGGCTCGATAGGATCGTGCGCGTCGACCCCTCGGCGATCCGTCGCGAGGGAGCGGTGCTGCCACGCGCTCGCTTCGATTCGGTAGCACATTCGCTCACACGGCTCCATCACTGGTAGGATGGGAAGCCGTGTGTGAGCGCGCGCTCGCGCCGCACTGACCGAACTTTCACCACTGAAGAAGGATTCCACGTGGCCAACATCAAGTCCAAGATCAAGCGCATCGGCACCAACGAGAAGGCTCGCCAGCGCAACGTCGCCGTCAAGTCGGAGCTCAAGACCAACGTCCGCAAGGTGCGCGAGGCCGTCGCCGCGGGCGACAAGTCGGCCGCCGAGGCGGCTCTCAAGACCGCGACCGTCAAGCTCGACAAGGCCGTCTCCAAGGGTGTCATCCACGAGAACCAGGCCGCGAACCGCAAGTCCGCGCTCGCCAAGCAGGTCGCCGCTCTCTGAGCCGCTTCCCCCAGCACTAGCCCCGACATCGCCCCGGCGCCCACCGCGCCGAGCGAGGCTCGGGGCTTCTGCATATGCGGACGCGCCAGCGCCGGCCTCGGGGATGTCTCGGTGCCGCGAGCGCGGCTCCGAGCAGCGCGTCAGCCGCCAGCCAGCTGCGCCACGGTCCGCACCGCGCGTTCGAGGGCGAACGCAGGCGCGCGCCCGGCGCCCTTGATCTCCGCATCGGCCTGAGCCACGACCTCGATGGCCTCGCCCAGCGTCTCGGCGTTCCAGCGGCGCAGCTCCCTGCGCGCTCGGTCGACCTGCCACGGCGGGAGGTTGAGATCGCGAGTCGGGTCCAGGCCTCGGCCGCGCGAGGCGCCCACCTTGGCGAGCACGCGCAGCTTGGCGGCGAGCGCGGCGTTGAGGGGAACGGGATCCACCCCTGCGGCCAGCGCGTGCCTCACGAGCGTCACCGCTTCGCGCGCATCGCCTGCGATGGCGGCGTCCGCGACGGAGAACGCCGTCGCATTCACGCGGGTGCCGTAGTAGCGCGCGACCGCCTCCTCCGTGATGGTCCCGTCGACGTCGCCGATGAGCTGTTGGCACGCTGCAGCGAGCTCCGGCAGGTCCTGGCCGACGGCGTCGACGAGCCTGCGCACCACACCCGCCTGAACGGGCCGCTTGGCGCGCTCGAACTCGGCCGCCACGAAGTCCGCGAACTCGGTCTCGCGCTTGACCGCGGGACACGTGTACTCGGGCACGGACGCCTTGCGAAGCGTGTCCAGGAGGCGCTTGCCGCGGACTCCCCCACCGTGTCGAATCACGACCACCACATCGGACTCCGGCGCGGCGGCGTACGCCAGCGCGTCCGTGAGGAACGCGTCGTTCATGGCCTCGCCGCCCTCGACCACGACCAGCCCGGGCTCGTCGAAGAGCGATGGGCTGGCAGCGGCGAGGAGCGCGCCGGAGGTGTAGGCGCCTGCGTCCAGCGTGGTGACCGCGATGCCCGACCCCATCGCATGGTGGATGCGCTCGACGGCGCGCGCCGCGAGCAGCGTCTCCGGTCCGCTGACCAGCACCAGTGGTGCGGGGCTGGCGCGATGCCAGGTGGGTTCGGGGGCACGAGAGCGCGGCGGCATGGCACTAGCGTCCCACGCCCGACGGACACGGCGTCCACGTGAGGGTGTCGCCCTCGCGTGCGAGAGCGACCGGAGAGCACGTGTCCGTCCTCAGCATGCGCGCCCCCGCGCCGTAGAGCGCGAGGGCATGCTGCGTGGGATGGCCGTGCCGGTTGCCCTCCCCCACGGTGACGAGCGCGAGCTCGGCATCGATGAGAGCGGCGAGCCCCGGATCCTGATCCGCCGACCCGTGGTGGGCGACCTTCACCGCGTCGACGGTGACCCCTGACGGCAGCGCGGAGGCCAGCGCGGCCTGCCCAGGCGACTCGAGGTCGCCGAGCGCGAGCACCGTGGCCTGGTCGGCCTGCGCGAGCACGACGATGCTCGCGTCGTTGGCGCCCGCGTCGGACTCTGCATGGAGCGTCGAGAGGACGGCGAGCGTCACGGTGCCGACAGTGAGGTGGGCGCCGGGCGCGGGGACCGAGGCCGTCACCGCTTCGCTCTGGAGCATCCGCGTCGCGGCGCTGTGCACGCTGCCCGCTCCCACCCATGCCTGGTCGACGCGCGCGGCGCCGAGCACGCCCGCGACTCCGCCGTCGTGGTCAGCGTGCGAGTGCGTCACGATCAGCAGCGGGACCCGGTAGATGCCGTGCTGCTCGAGGCATGCCCGTGCGGCGCCGGGCCTCGGTCCCGTGTCGATCACGACGGCCTGCTTCGGACCCGCCCGCAGCAGCAGCATGTCGCCCTGGCCAACGTCGCACGCGACGATGTCCCAGTTCTTGAGCGGCACGCCGTTGCCGCGCATCCAGGGCCAGCTGAGCGCGCCGAGGCCGCCCGCGAGGAGAGCGACGGCGAGGATGCCGGCTGCCAGTCGAACGCGGCGGGCTGCTCCAGTCCCCTCGACGCCGGTCGCCACCGCCGCAGCGAGGACCGCGCCAGCCGCGAGCGCGGCGCCTCCCAAGCCGGGCGGCCAGGCCAGCCGCGAGCCCGGCGCCTCAGCTGCCGCCGTCGCCAGCGCATCGATCGCACCGAGGGGCACCGCGGCGACATGGGCGAGCCCCGCGGCCACCTCGACGCTCGCGGGCGCGACCGCGAGCGCGGCGATGCCCATCACCATGACCGGCAGCACGGCCGCCCCGGCAAGGACGTTCGTCGGCACGGCGTATGGCGTGATCGCGGGGTCGATGATGACGAGCACGGGCAGCACCGCCGCGTACGCGGCCACGGGCACCGACGTGACCCGAGCGAGCCGCGGAGGGAGACAGCGTGCGAGGCGCCGCGCGATCACCGGCGCCCACAGCACGATCGAGGCGACCGCGGCGACCGACATGGCGAAGCCGAACGACGCGGCGAGCGACGGATCGAGCACGACCAGGCATGCCACCGACGCCGCGAGAGCCGCCGCGCCTCGCGCGGGTCTCCCCCAGGCCAGGCCGAGGGCGACGGCGACCGCCATCGCCAGCGCGCGCACCACCGACGGATCGCCGCCCACGATCGCGGCGAGCCACACGGCCACGCCGAGCACCACGCATGCCCGCGTTCTGCGGCCCGCCGCGAGTGAGCCGAGCGCCCACGTGACGACGCCGAGGACCGCAGCGAAGTGCGCTCCCGACACCGCCGTCAGATGCGCGAGGCCGGCCGTCCGCATCGCCGCCACCTGGGACGGCGGCATCGCGCTGGTGTCGCCGATGACCATCCCGCGCAGCAGTCCCCTGTCGCTGACGTCGAGGCCAGCCGTGGCGTCCGCGAACGCGCGCCTCCATCGCGTCAGGGCGTCGGGGGGCTCGCGCGCGACCGTCTCCGGACGCCACATGACGGGTTCGTGCCCCTCCTTCGCATCGACGACGCCGCGGACGACGACGCGCTCGCCACGCCCCGCCGGCTCGGCCAGCACCACGGTGAGCTCCCCGCCGGCTCCCGCGGCGCACGGCTCGCGGGAACAGGTGGCGCGCCACCCGGTGACGATGGTGGGCACCATCCAACCGCCGTCGCCTCCCTGCGGTCGCGGATCGCCGGCGACGCGGACCGTCGCCTCGACCTCTCGAGCAGAGGCCATCGCCGATGCGCTCGCCGCCTCCGCAAGCGCGTCAGCGGAGGCGACGGCGCAGGAGGCGGCGGCCGACACGGCGACGACGACGGCCTGGTTCAGCACGCCGCCCCAGCGGCGGCGCACGCCCGCCGCGCGGGGGCTTGCGCGGCGCGATCGCCCACCGCGCATGCGCTCCCTCGCGAGGACGATCGCGGCCAGGACTCCGACCAGGAGCGGCGCTCCGACGACGACCGTGGCCGCAACACTGTGTCCCGTGGCGACCGCGGCGGCGCAGCCCCACGCCGCCGCGGCAGCCAGGAACAGCCGGGCGTCGTGGGTGGTGCTCACAGCTCCGCGACGCCCTCCCAGCCCGCAACGAGCGCAGGTCCCACGCCGCTGACACGCTGGACGTCGTCGAGGGACGCGAACGGACCGTTCGCGTCCCGGTCGGCCGCGATCCGCTGGGCGAGCACCGGCCCGACGCCGGGCAGCGCCTCGAGCTCCGATGGGCCCGCGCTGTTGAGCCGCACGAGTCCGTCGGCCTCGCTCGCCTCTCCCATCGCCAGCACCCGTACGTGCTCCCCGTCGACGGCCTCTCTCGCGAGGTTCACGGCGCCCAGGTCGGCATCGGCCGTGAGTCCGCCCGCGGCCTCGACGGCATCGGCGACGCGTGAGCCCGCCGCGACCTCCACCAGCCCTGGAGCGGCCACCGCCCCGCTCACCTGGAGCACGAGCACGGCGTCGGGCGCCTCTGCCCCTCCGCCGACGACCGAGGCGAGGCCCTCGACCGGCGACGCCGACGACGCGGCGGTCGCGAGAACACTCGCCTCGATCTGGCTCTCGGTACCCTGAGGCACCTCGGCCCAGACGCGCTGCGTGAGCCACCAGCCGACGATGCCGGCGACCAGGATCGCGAGGCACGCGGCGGCGGTGGCGCGACCTCCCAGGCGCCAGCGCACGCCCTGGGCCTCATCGGGGATCTCCCTGCCATAGGCGGCCTCGTAGGCTCGGGTGGCGGCGCGCGCGGCGCTCTCACGCCAGTGAGCGAGGCCTTCGTCGCGCTCACCGTCCGACGTGGCGCCGGGGTGCGAGGAGGCCGCGTCGCGGTGCGGCGATGTGTCCATGCCCGTCACCGTAGGGCCCCGCCTCCCGTCGCGAGGAGGCATGCCTCGGCGTCTGTGGAGAGCATCCCGCGGGAGAAGGCTGGGGACTCCCTCGTGACCTCGCCTAGGCGACGTCCTCCGGGAGATCGACGACCACGGCCGCGAGCGTGCCAGGACCCGTGTGGGACGCGAGCACCGCGCTGACGGGAGTCCGCACCAGCATCGCCAGGTGCGGGAATCGGGACTCGAGCGCGCGTGCGGCCTCGTCCCCGAACTCACCCTCGCCCAGGACCATCACGGCGGCGGCCGGCCTCGCCATGCGCCCGACCGCGGACTCGGCGCGCGCGAGCACGGCGGCGCGAGCCCGTTGAGTCGATCGGACCCGCTCCACCATGGCGACCTCTCCGTCCTGCAGCGCGAGGACGGGACGCACGCCCAGCACCTTGCCGACCGCGGCGATCGCGGGCGAGACCCGGCCGCCGCGGCGCATGTACTCCAGGGTGTCGACGGTGAAGATGCACGCCGAGGTGCGCGCGACCGCCCGAGCCGCGTCCGCCACCTCGGCGGCGCCGGCACCGCGTCGGGCGGCGGCAGCGGCGGCAAGTGCCGCGAACCCGGTGGCCATCGCCAAGGTCGCGCTGTCCACGATCGTCACGTCGATGCCCGCCCGGTGGGCGGCGGCCTGTGCGCCCCCGACAGTGCCGGACATCTTCGCGGAGATCAGAACGGCGACCACGTGGGAGGCGCCGTCGCGCGCGGCCTGGGCGAAGGCCTCGTCGAACTGACCGATCGACGGCTGCGAGGTCGACACGTCTCCGCCCGACGACAGGACCTCCAGCACCTCGTCCGAGGAGATCTGCTCACCCTCGAGCCGCGTCTCACCGTCGATGATCACGTGCAGCGGCACCACGCGCACACCCCACTTCGCTGCCAGGGCTGGCGGAAGCGAGGCCGCCGAGTCGGTGACGACGGCGACTGGACCGGTCATGGCTCCGACACTACTCACGCGCTGGGGTGCGCGGCGGCTCAGGCGGTGACGATGTTGACGAGCTTGGGCGCTCGCACGATCACCATCCGGACCTCTGCCCCGTCGATCGCGCGCACCGCCCCGGGGGCGGAGAGCGCAAGCTCCCGAAGCTCATCCTCGGCGATCCCTGGCGGGACCTCGAGACGATCGCGAACCTTGCCCTTCACCTGCACCACGCACGTGACGGTCTCCTCGACCAGGAGAGAGTCGTCGACGGTGGGCCACGGCGCGCGCGCGACGTTCTGGTGCCCGAGCATCGCCCACATGTCCTCGGCGGCGTACGGCGCGAACATGCTGAGCAGTATCGCCACGGCCTCTGCGGCCTCGCGGACGGCGGGGTCCTGAGCGCCGGCTCCGGAGTCGATGGTCTTGCGCGTGGCGTTGACGAGCTCCATGACTCGGGCGACCACGACGTTGAAGCGGAAGCCCTCGACCAGTCCGGCGCAGTCGTGGACCGTGTGGTGCGTCACGGACCGCAGCGCCGCGTCTCCCGTGCTCGGGTCCGTCCCCGGAGCCGAGTCCACGTCGCGCGCCAGCCGCCACGCACGCGCCAGGAACTTCGCGCTGCCAGCAGGCGAGACATCCGCCCAGTCGATGTCGTCCTCAGGCGGTCCGGCGAAGGACATGGTCAGGCGCACCGCGTCGACGCCGAACTCGTCGAGCTGCTCCGACAGACGCACGAGGTTGCCCCGCGACTTCGACATCGCGGAGCCGTCCATCTGCACCATGCCCTGATTGAGCAGGGCGCTGAAGGGCTCCTCGAAGTCGATCATCCCCATGTCATGCAGCGCCTTGGTGAAGAAGCGCGCGTAGAGCAGGTGCAGGATCGCGTGGGTCACTCCACCCACGTACTGGTCGACGGGCGCCCAGCGCTTGGCGTCCTGCGGGTCGAACGGCCCGTCCGTCTTGCCTGGTGACAGGTAGCGCAGGAAGTACCAGGACGAGTCCACGAAGGTGTCCATGGTGTCGGTGTCTCGCGTGGCAGGGCCACCGCAGCTCGGGCAGGTGGTGTTGACCCACGCGGTCGCGGCGCCGAGCGGCGACGTCCCCTTGGGCTTGAGATCGAGCCCCTCGGCCGGCGGCAGCTCGACCGGCAGCTGGTCGTCCGGCACCCGCACTTCGCCGCAGGCGTCGCAGTGCACGATCGGGATGGGCGTGCCCCAGTAGCGCTGGCGCGAGATGAGCCAGTCGCGGAGGCGGTAGTTGGTCGCCGCCTCGCCCACGCCGTCAGCGGCCAGGCGCTCGACGACAGCAGCGATCGCATCGGACTTCGACAGCCCGTCCAGATAGCCGGAGTTGACGAGCCTGCCGTCGCCTGCGGTCGCGACCCCGGACTCGGCAGGGTCAGGTAGCGAGGTGCCGTCCTCGCCAGGGACGTCGAGGACCACGCGTACCGGAAGCCCCATCGCGCGAGCGAAGTCGAGGTCGCGCTGGTCGTGGGCCGGCACGGCCATGACGGCGCCGTGGCCGTAGTCGGCGAGCACATAGTCAGAGGCCCAGATGGGGATCCGCTCGCCGTTGACGGGGTTGATCGCGTAGCGCTCGAGGAACACGCCGGTCTTGGGCCGCTCGGTGCTGAGACGGTCGATCTCCGAAGCCGCCTTGACCTGCTCGACATACGTCGAGAACTCGGACGCGACCCGCGCATCGGCGCCTTCGACCAGCTCGGCCGCCAGGTCGGAGTCGGCCGCGACCACCATGAACGTCGCTCCGAACAGGGTGTCGGGGCGCGTGGTGTACACATGCACGGGCTCGTCCCGGCCCTCGATCGCGAACTGGACGTCCGCGCCCGTCGAGCGCCCGATCCAGTTGCGCTGCATCGCGATCACCTTCGACGGCCAAGTCTCCTGGAGCGTGTCCAGGTCATCGAGCAGCCGGTCGGCGTAGTCGGTCACCTTGAAGTACCACTGGTTCAGCTTCTTCTTGGTCACGGGCGTGTCGCAGCGCTCGCACAGCCCCGCCACCACCTGCTCGTTCGCAAGCACCGTCTGGTCCTTGGGGCACCAGTTCACATTGCTGTGCTTGCGGTACGCGAGCCCGCGTTCGTGGAGCCGCGTGAAGAGCCACTGATTCCAGCGGTAGTAGTCGGGCCGGTGCGTGGCGAGCACCCGGTCCCAGTCGAACGAGCATGCGTAGCGCTCCATCGACGCGCGCTGCTGAGCGATGTTGTCCTCGGTCCAGCCCCGTGGATCGAGGCCGCGCTGGATCGCGGCGTTCTCCGCGGGGAGTCCGAACGAGTCCCACCCGATCGGGTGCAGCACGTTGAAGCCGCGCAGTCCCCAGTACCGGGCGATGACGTCGCCCAACGCATAGGCCTCGGCGTGGCCCATGTGCAGGTCGCCGGAGGGGTACGGGAACATGTCGAGCACGTACTTGGTCGGACGGCCATCCGTGCCGTCGCCGCTGCGGAACGGCTGGGAGGCTCGCCACTCGGGCAGCCAGCGCTCCTCGATCGCTCGGAAGTCGTAGCGGGTCGCGTCGGTCTCGGGGCTCGCGGAAGTCACCAGAGGATTCTATCGGCGCACGCACGCGCGTGAATCCGGCGGCCCGGCCGGCCAGAGGGCTGCCACGCCACCCGCTCTGGGCGCATCAGCGGCGGCCCCTCACAGCGACAACCTGCACCTCTCGTGTGATGCTGGACGGGTGGCACCACGCGAGTGCCCGATCGCACCCGCGTGCAGGCGGCGGCGCGATGCGTCGCCGGGATGGGAACGGCCGATGCGGTTGTCGAGATCGACGATGGGAGCGCGTGAGCGCGGTCCGGCGCGCCCCGCGGCATCGAGGCTGATCGCGGTGCTCAGCCTCGCCGCCGTCGCGGTCGTCGGGGCGGGCACCACCTCACACTCCCAGGTCGAGGAGCCGCCGGCGCCCGAGTCTGCGGCATCGGCGCCAGCGACCACGCCGACGCCCGATCGCGAGCCGGCGGCCGCCGCATCGCCCAGCCCGACCCCGGCGCCTGCGACCTCGCCGCCCCCGCCGACGACGACGCCACCCGTCGCCACGCCATCACCGGACGCGCCATCGGACCCCACGCCGGCCGGCCCGCGAGCCACCCCCTCTCCCTCCACCACGACGGAACCGCCTGACACGCCCCCGCCCGGAGGCGCCGCAAGCCCCGCGCCCCAGCCGCAGCCGCAGCCGCAGCCGCAGCCATCCACGGGCGCCGCCCGCGGAGGCGACAGCGCATCGGCCCCCCGCGGCGTCCCTCGACCGCCGCGCACCACCTTCGAGGACGTCTCGACGGACCCCACCGACCCCGCGTTCTCCGCGCATGCGCGAGCCATCGAGTGGCTCGCGGCACACGGCGCCGGACTCGGATGGGGGCTCGCCGAGGAGTCGGTCACGTTCGACCCGGACCGGGAAGCGACGCGGGCCGACCTCGCCGCCTTCCTCTACCGTGCCGCCGGCCTGCCGCTGCACCACCGCACCGAGGAGACGTCGTTCGACGATGTGGAGCCGCGCGACGAGCGCTTCGCAGAGATCACCTGGCTCACGCTGCGCGGGGTAGCCCTCGGCGACGACGACGGCGCTTTCGGCCCGGACGTGGTCGTCTCGACGGGCGAGGCCGCCAACGCGGTCCATCACCTTGCCGACGGGCCCGTCGTCGTGCTCGCGCGAGGACTGAGCTTCGATCCCGTCACCGCCCGCTCCGAGTTCGCAGACGCGGCCGAGTGGCTCACCTCCGTCGGCGTGGACGTGCCCATGCCCGATGCCGCCGGGGACGCCGAGCTGCGCAAGCCGATCAGTCGCGGCGCGCTCGCCTCCCTCCTGATGGCGGCGCACGAGTCAGGCGTCACGCTCGCGCGCGGACCGTCGCTCGTGGATGCGCTCGGCAAACGCAGTGCTGCGTTCTCACCGGACGGACTCCTCAACGGGCGTCTCCCCGCATCGACGCTGTGCGACGTGGCGTGGGAGCCCGGCACGTCACTCGCGTGCCACGCCGCCGCCGACCTCGCCCTTCTCAACGAGGCGTTCGCGGCGCGGTTCGGCGTCGACGTGCCGATCACCGATGGGTATCGCGATCTCGCCGGGCAGTGGCTCGCGAAGGCGCGCCACGGGCACTTGGCAGCGACGCCAGGCACGTCGATGCACGGGTGGGGCGCGGCCATCGACCTCGACGGGAGCCGCATCCCCGGAGGCTTCGCCGGACAGGCCTACTCGTGGCTCGTCGCGAATGCACCCAGCTTCGGATGGGCGCTCCCCCGGTGGGCGTCCCCGGTGGGGTCCAAGCCGGAACCCTGGCATCTCGAGCACCTGATCGAGGCTCCTGCGGCGACGACCACGTCAGCCGAGTGACCGGCGCGACGGACCGCACGCTCGCGCCCGCCCGGCCACCGCCGGCGCAACCCGCCGCCGTGAGATGTGTCACAGGCCATGTTCTCCGATCACGTCCGTCGGCGATCGTGTCGATGAACATCGGGCGGGATCGATCAGCGCCCGCATCCCAGGAGGAAGCGCATGGCAGGACCGGAGAGCACGCTGCTCCCGAGGCACCCAGGCAAGGGTCTGGCGTGGCGAGCCGCAGCCGTTGGCGCCTTCGTCGCGACCATGACGCTGACGGCGGCTCCCGCCCTGGCCGACGAGGCCGATGGCTCACCGGCTCCGACCGCGAGCGCGCCGCCGAGCGCCTCCCCGAACCCGACCGCTGACGAGCGCGAGGATGCGGCGCCCACAGCGGCGCCCGCGCCGTCGGCCTCGCCCACGCCGTCCACCCAGCCCAGCACCGCGCCCTCCGAGCGGCCGGCCCCGGTCCCCTCGCCAACGCCCGAGGTGGAACCCGGCGGCGATCCCGACGCCGCGGCTCCCCCGCGGCCCTCCCCCTCGCCCTCCGCCCAGCCCAGCCAGACCGCATCCGCGCCGCCCACCGCCGAGCGCGCGCCGTCCGCCCCTGCCGACCCTGAGGGCCCTGCACCGACGGCGGCCCTGGCGACGGGGGCATCGGCTCGTGCGATCGTCACGCCCTCGTTCGAAGACGTCTCCGCGAACCCTGACAGCCCCGAGCACTCGGAGTTCGCCGCCGAGATCGCGTGGTTGGCCACCCAGGGCATCACCAACGGATGGACCACAGCGAGCGGGGCGCGCGAGTACCGCCCGGGCCAGGCCGTCACGCGTGACGCGATGGCGGCATTCCTGTTCCGCTTCGTCGGCTCCTTCGCCTTCACCGGACCACGCGTGTCGCCCTTCACCGATGTGACCGCGCGCAGCAGCGAGTTCTACGACGAGATCGCGTGGCTCGAGGATCACGGCATCGCCACCGGATGGCGTGTCGACGGCGGGCGCGAGTACCGCCCCCTGGCGCCCATCACCCGCGAGGCGATGGCGGCGTTCCTGCATCGGTGGGCCGGCTCGCCCGCCGTCAAGACGCCCGCCACCTCTCCCTTCGCCGACGTCAGCACCGGGTCCGCGTTCTACGAGGCGATCGTGTGGCTGGAGTCCACGGGGATCGCCCTCGGCTGGGACGCGAACGACGGGCACGAGTTCCGACCCCGCGCACCCATCACTCGCGACGCGATGGCCGCATTCCTGTTCCGCATGAGCGACGCGCAGATCGGCTTTGGCGCCGGCCCGTCGAGCGGTGCGCTCGTGCGCCACGCGACGCTGTACGTCTACGGCGCGGACACCCTCAACATCCGCACCGGCCCGTCCACCTCGTTCCCGGTGTCGCGCCAGCTGTCCCGTGGCGCCGCCGTCATCCCGACCGGCGTGGTCTCACCCACCGGCTGGATCGAGCTCAGCTTCAGCGGCACCAGGCTGTGGGCCTCCGGCTACTACCTGTCCGGCCGCAACGGGACGGCCGTGACCTCGGTCAGGCGCCTGTACGACAACGGTCGCATTCCGCTCGCAGACCTGTGCCCGCTGTCCTGGGACCGGGCCGAGCGCCTGCTGTGCCAGGCCGCCGACGATCTCGAGCGCCTCAACCGAGCCTTCCGTGCCCGCTACGGGATCAACATTCCGGTCAACGACTCCTACCGCGACTACGCGGGGCAGGTGCGAGCGAAGGAGCTGTACGGCAACCTCGCCGCCACGCCAGGGACGTCCAACCATGGGTG
This sequence comes from Demequina sp. NBRC 110053, assembly GCF_002090095.1. Taxonomy (GTDB): domain Bacteria; phylum Actinomycetota; class Actinomycetes; order Actinomycetales; family Demequinaceae; genus Demequina. Next base: position 259,767 of record NZ_BBRJ01000002.1, read on the forward strand.
GGCGGCGGCGATCGACATCGCGGGTGCCTCCCTCCCCGGCGGCTACCAAGGAGCGGCCTACCTGTGGCTGCGCGACAGCCTCACGGGTTACAACTGGGTCCTGCCGACGTGGGCGCGCCCCTCGGGCAGCAAGCCGGAGGCATGGCACTTCGAGTACACGGGCTGACTCGGGCGTCTCCGGCGCCCGGCGCTCAGTCCTCCAGAGCCTCCGGCAGAGTCCCGAGCTGTCGCAGCCACGCGGAGCGTGCCTCGACCTCCTCGGGGATGTCGAGGATGGAGTCCTGCGGACGGTCGAGGAACTCCGCGAGCGCGGGCAGGCGGAACAGCTGCGCCTTCTGCTGGAAGTAGGAGGACACCCCCATGAGGTATGCCGGCTTGCGGAGGAACGCGCCCAGCAGCGCCGTGTGATACGACGAGGACAGCACCATGTCCACGTCGAGCAACGGCTCCAGGGCGGGTGGCAGGCCGTCGCCGGAGCGATACTCCAGAGAGGCCTTCGCGATGTCGACCACTCCGAAGCTCGAGAAGGGCATGTCCTCCGCCAGCGCGCACACGGTGTCGAGCGCGTCGCGCACCTGCGTGCGCCCGTCGGCGTAGGCGTGCAGCACCAGCAGCTCGGCGCCGGGGTGCGCCTCGTGCACGGTGGCGAGCACGCCGCGCCAGTGATCGAGCGCCCCGTCGCCGCCCGCGTAGTCAGACGTGTTCATGTGGATCGCCACGCGCATGGGTCCCGGGGCTCGAGGGCGGTCGACGGCGGCTCGCGCCCAGTCCTGCAGGACCTCGGTGAGGTCGTCGAACGTGAAGGTGACGGGAAGGTCCGGCAGCGCGTCGCGAGCAAGGTCGAACGAGGCGTGGTCGCGCAGGCCGAGGCACACGATGCGGTGGTGCCTGGCGATCCGCTCGAAGCCCGGCATTGCGGCGCGGTCGACCTGCAGGCCGGAGAACAGGACCGGCGCCTGGGCCCACGTCGCGACCGCGTCGATGACCGGGAAGTGCAGGTGGCCCCACAGTCCGTTGAGGTACCCGCCGCCGACCACATGCACCAGACTGCCATCGGAGGGCGGGTCCACCTCGACCAGTCCCGCGCCCCGTGCGAGGACGGCGTCCTCAGAGAAGAACACGATGCGGTCCGCCGGGTACCACTGCGCCAGCCGCTCGGCCCTCCCCCCCGGGTGCGCGGCGTGCAGTGGCATCAGGAGCGTGGTCGTCCGCCCCTCGCGGCCATCCCAGTACGCGAGCACGTTCTTGTTCTGCAGGACGTCCCCGAAGTTCGAGAAGCCTGCGGAGCCCGTGTACACCAGCACGTCGGCGCCCTGCTCCTCGAGGGCGCGCGCCGTGTCGGGGGTGGCCCAGAACCGCAGCGGGGGGAGACGGTCCCCGCCGCGGCGCGGGAGGTAGCCGGTGAGACGGGCGAGCCTGCGATCGAGTGCGTCGCGCGAGTGCTCGGCGTCCACCAGGGCACGCGCCCGCCCGGCGCGCTCGCGCGCCTGGACGTCGTCGGCGCCGAGCTCGCGGATCGCCTCGACGTAGGCGGCGACGCCGCCCTCGGGGTCGACGGGGTATCCGGTATCGGAGCTCAGGACGGTGCCGATGTCGCCCACGGTGGGTGCGACCACCGGCAGCCCGGCGGCGAGCGCCTCGAGCAGCACGCTCGGCACGCCCTCCCAGTCCGACGTCATGAGAAGGGCGTCGTACTGCTCGATCCGGGCCTGCGCGAGGCCGCCCACGTACGCCGCGCCTCGCCGACCGCCGGCGCTGAGCACTCGGTCCAGGTGCACGCGCCACTCATCGCCGCGATCGATGAGCGGCTCGCCGATCACCGTGACCTCGACGTCCTGACCGTCGTTGACGAGTGCCTCGCACACGTCGGCGAGCCGATCGAGCCGCTTCTGCCGGTCGAACCTGCCCACCCACAGCAGGCGCAGCGGCCCGGGGCTCGGCCGCTCGGGCCGCGTGATGAGATCCCCTGGAGCGACCAGCGACACGGCGAACAGCTCGCGTGGCACGCCCTGCTCCTCGACCACGCGGTCGACGAAGGCGTGGTTGTCCGTGAGGATGCGGGCGAACCGACCGAGCGTGTCCCGCGAACGGTTGTGGAGGAACGACCACGTCGCACCGTCGGCGAGCACGTCGACCACGAAGGTGGATGCGAAGAGGGTGCTGTGCGCGCCCACGGCCGCGCCGAACCGCTCGACCATGTCCCACCCGGCCACGGAGTTCACGATGTGGATGGTCTGCGGGCGCAGCTGCACGCACGCCTTGGCGAGCACCGCCGCCGCGAACTCCGGCCACAGGGCGAAGGCGCCGAGGTCGACGACGGTGACGCCGTCGGGCACGTCGGCGAGACGGTTCGACGTCACCGGCTCGGTGGTGACGAGGCCGATGGCCGCGTCTGGGCGCAGGCGGCGCACCGCCCGAACGTGCTCCAGCAGCACGGTGTCCGCGCCTCCGGTCATCACCCATGGGGCGATGAACAGCATGTCGAGGTCCTGCGGCAGCGTCGCGATGAGCGTCCAGAACGCCCGGCGGTCGGGCACGTTGATCGAGTCCCAGGCATCACCCCAGACCTGGTAGCGCGCGAGGTTGTCGGGAACGGGCGCATGCAGCAAGGTCTGAAGCCGTTGGGCCTCCCACCAGTCGTCCACCATCTCCGGGGTGTCGTCACGGAACGGCCAGGGAATGTCGGGCGCCGGGGGCGCCTCGTCGCCACGGCCGCGTGCGAGCAGCTCGCCAGCGGCCGCTCGTCCCGCCCTCACCACGCGACCAGCGGCGCGACGCGCGGCAGAGGAGCGCGGCGCCGGGTCCTCCGGGGCATCAGGAGCTGAGAGGAATGCGAGCTCGTCACGCGCCACGTCCTGATCGCTTGCCACCGCGTTCCGAGGGAGCAGCGACCCCCGGTGAGCCGCCGCGAGCGAGCCGTGACCCTTGGCGTGGTAGTAGAGCGTGGTCTCCGCGACGACCAGGTGCGGGATGCCCGCCCCCACGGTGTCACAGTTCCACGCCCAGTCCTCCGGCCCGAAGCCCGACCCGGGGCGCAGCTCGCGGTAGGGGTGAGCCTCGAACACGGCTCGGTGAGCCATGCAGAAGGCGTCCCACGGGTTGAACCAGCCCAGCACGCCTGGACGGAAGCCAGCGGCGTCGCTGGGCTCGTACGGGCACACGTCGAGACGGTCTCCGAACGTCACGAGGCGCTGAGGATGCACGATGCTCGGCTCGGCGGCGCCCTGGAGCGCATGGGCAGCCTGCAGCAGCCAGTTGGCGGACGGCAGGTTATCCGCGTCCAGGACGCAGACCAGCGGAGCCGTCGTGGCCGCGATGCCCGCGTTGCGCGCGAGGCCGAGGTCACCGTGGTCGACGTCGAGGACCGTCACCTCGACGGCGGAGCCCACCGTCCCGAATCCCACGAGCCGATCGACCTCGTCGACGGTCTCCCGATCGGCGCGGTCCCGCACCACCATGACGTGCGTCGACACTCCCGCGCTCGCCGCGTGCGCGATGGCGCGTTCGAGCCCCCGCATCGTGGGGACCATGAGGCGGCCCTCACGATGGGTGGTGACGACGACGGCGAGATCTGGGCTGGGCACGCGAGCAGGCTACCCCGAGTGGCGGGTTCGGGACCCTCAGGACACCTGAGTGACGGACACGGTGACGTCGAGGTGCTCGGTCGCGCCGGCGACCACGCCGGACAGCGGTGGGATGTCGGAGTACTCGCGCGCACGACCCACGATGACGTGGTGGTCTCCCACCTCCCGGTCATTGGTGGGGTCGAAGCCCGTCCACTCCCCCGTCCACCACTCGACCCATGCGTGCGACTCTCCCTGGACGGTCTCGCCCATGGCCGCGTCGCGCTTGGGGTGGAGATAGCCCGACACGTATCTCGCGGGGATGCCGATGCGGCGCAGGGTTCCCGCAGCAAGCTGGGCGAAGTCCTGGCATACGCCGGAGCGCGCGTCCCAGGCCTCGCGAGCGATGGTGTGCACGGTGGTGGCTCCTGGCACGTACCTCATCTGGTCATGGAGGTGCTCGCACAGCGCGCGTGCCGTGGCGTCGGGCGACAGCTTCGCGGCGGCCTCACGGGCGTACTCCTCCAGTTCCGCCGGGGGCTCTGTCATGGCCGAGTTGTCGAGGTACTCGCACAGCAGGTCCTGGAACTTGGGGCCACCCAGCGTGTCCCAGGACGCGCGCTCCGCGCGGGCCGGCTGCGGAAGGATCTCCACCAGGGAGGAGCCGGTGACGGTGAGCGAGCGATGCGGCTGCAGCACCTCGAAGGCCATCACGTCGCACTCCCAGTAATCCCGGTACGTGGTCGACCACGTCATAGGGCTCACGTCGACGCGTGAGTCGAGCACCCGCTGTCGCGGCAGCCATGCCGGCAGCAGCCGCGCCTCGTTGTAGGACGACACCACCTCCGTGTCGTACCGAAAATGCGACCGGTGCTCGATCCTCAGCGTGGTCATAGCGCCTCCTGGTTCCACGTGATGGTCGCGGACGGCAAGAAGTAGCGGTCACGAATCATGTCGGACGCGGTCGCGCAGGCCCGCTGCACCTCGTGCATCTGCGTGACGAGGTCGTCGAGGATGTCCCTCACGGGGCTGTACTCGAGGTTGGTCCGCGCTCGCCCGAGCGCGAGACGGGCGCGGCCCGCGAGCGCGCGGTTGGACTCGGAGCCCTCGATCTGGCTGAGGATCGACTCGGCGCGGTCGAGGTTGTAGGCGATGGAGCGCGGGAAGAGCCTGTCGATGAGCAGGAACTCTGCGGCGCGCTCCTCGGTGACCAGCGCCCTGACCGTGCGCAGGTACGCCTCGTGCGCTGAGCACGTGCGCAGCAGCGTGGTCCAGTTGGGTCCCGTCGTTCCCTCGAGGCTGCGGGTCATCAGCAGGCGAGCGATCATGTCCGCTCGCTCGAGCGATCGCCCCAGCTCCATGAAGTGCCACGCGTCGTCCCGCGACGTGGTCGCGCTCGACAGTCCCCACACCACGGCCGCGCGCTCACGAACCCACACGAAGTACTCGTGGGGCCGCGACGCGCGGCTCCACCGGCGCAGGTCCATGCGAGTGGTGTTGAGCGACTCCCACACCTCGGTCGAGATCACCTCGCGCGCGCGCCTGGCGTTCTCGCGCGCCGCCGCCAGGGTGCCGGCGATCGACGTCGCCGAGTCCTCCTCGAACGCGAGCTGGCGCAGCACGTCGCCGCGCGACACCGGGCCGTCGAGCGGACAGCTCATGACGGACAGCAGGGAGGCGTTCGCGCTCGGCTCGTCGACCCACGGGTCCTCGAGCAGCACGTTGAGGTGAACGTCGAGCAGCCGCGCGGTGTTGTCCGCGCGCTCGACGTAGCGGCCGATCCAGAACAGCGACTCGGCGATGCGGCTCAGCATGACGCCTCCTCGCCAGCCAGGTCTTGCTGCTGTTGCTGCTGTTGCTGCTGTTGCTGCTGTTGCTGCTGCTGGCCCGCCACGTAGTCCTCAGGGTGGGCGGTCTGCGGCACGGAGGCCAGCCCGCCGAACTCGACACGCGCCTCGGGCGGCGGCTGGCTCGACGCGCGGTGGCGCACGCCGCCCAGCACCCAGGTGTCCTTGGAGCCGCCGCCCTGCGAGGAGTTGACGATCAGCTGGCCTCGCTGGAGCGCGACGCGCGTCAGTCCGCCGGGCAGCACCCATACGTCGTCGCCGTCGTTGATGGCGAACGGCCGCAGGTCCACGTGGCGCGGCTCGAGGCCCTCGTCCGTGAGCGTGGGGACCGTCGACAGCTGGATGACCGGCTGCGCGATCCAGCCGCGCGGATCGGACGTGATCTGCGCCTTGACCTGGTCGAGCTCCTCGCGGGAGGCCTTCGGTCCGATGGTGACGCCCTTGCCGCCAGCGCCGTCGACGGGCTTCACCACGAGCTCGTCGAGCCGGTCGAGCACCTCCTCCCGCGCATCGGCCTCCTCCAGTCGCCAGGTGTCGACGTTCGGCAGGATCGGCTCCTCGTTCAGGTAGTACCTGATGAGGTCCGGCATATACGTGTACATGAGCTTGTCGTCCGCGACGCCGTTGCCCACGGCGTTGGCGATCGTCACGTTGCCCAGCCGCGCGGCGTTGATCAACCCGGGCGCTCCGAGCGAGCTGTCGGGCCGGAAGACCACGGGGTCGAGGTAGTCGTCGTCGACGCGTCGGTAGATGACGTCCACGCGTCGGCGTCCGGCGGTGGTGCGCATGTAGACGCGGCCGTTGACGGTCTCGAGGTCGCGGCCCTCGACGAGCTCGACGCCCATGGTGCGCGCGAGCAGGGAGTGCTCGTAGTAGGCGGAGTTGTAGACGCCGGGCGTGAGCACCACGATCGTGGGGTCGTCGACCCCCTCGGGCGCGCACCTGGCCAGCGAGGCGCGCAGGCGGCGCGAGTACTCGAGCACGGGACGGATCCCCATCGCGCCGAACATCTCGGGGAACATCTGCGACATCGCGCGCCGGTTCGACAGGACGTAGCTCACTCCAGAGGGCACGCGGACGTTGTCCTCGAGCACCCGCCAGATGCCGTGCTGGTCGCGCACGAGGTCGATGCCGGACACGTGCACGCGCACGCCGTTCGCAGGCTCCACGCCTGCGACGGAGCGGTAGAAGTACTGCGACGTGGCGATGAGCCGGCGCGGCACCACGCCGTCCTGGACGCAGTGCTGGGAGCCGTACACGTCCGCCAGGAAGGCCTCGAGCGCCTGCACGCGCTGCGAGACCCCGGGCGAGATGATGTCCCATTCGTCCGAGCCGATCACGCGCGGCACGATGTCGAGCGGGAACGGCCTCTCCTCACCCGCATGGTCGAAGGTCACGCCCTGGGCGAGGTACGTGTTCGCGAGCGCCTCGGCCCGCGAGTACAGGTCGTCTCCCGACATCCTGTCGATCTCCGCGTACACCCGCGCGTACGGGTCGCGCACGCTGCCCTCGACGTCCATCGCCTCGTCCCACGCGGCGACAGGCGTGTACCCGGTCCAAGGAGTCGGATCATCCGTCGATGCCATGGCCCCACGTTAACGGGGGTTCTTTGCGGATGCGTTTCGTTCGCGTGTCGCCACCGCCATCTCCTGCTCGAGCCGGGCGCGATGCGCGGTCGTGGCGCTAGAGTCTGGCCATGGGATACCCCGAGGACCTGCTGTCCCCGCATGAGAGGCTGCTGCTGCACCGTCGCCAGCACTGGAAGGTGCTGATCGGCGCTGGTGCATGGCTCGCCGTGATCGCGGTCGCGTCCGTCCTCGGCCTGATGTGGGCCTCGAGCCTGAGCGGGCTCGGGGCAACGGTCGCGACCGCCGCCATCGCCGTGGCCGCGCTCGCGCTGCTGGGATGGCTGGTCGTCGCCCCGTTGATCCGGTGGGCGACCACGCACTTCGTCATCACCTCGCGCCGGCTCCTGTTCCGGACAGGCGTCTTCACCCGCACCGGCATCGACATCCCCGTGGCCCGGATCGCCTCGGTGCAGTTCCGTCACGGTGTGATCGACCGCATGTTCCGCACCGGGACGCTGATCATCGAGTCAGCCTCCGACGACCCGCTCGAGTTCGACAACATTCCCGAGGTCGAGAAGGTCCACCAGATGCTCTACCACGAGCTCTACGACGAGCTCAGCGACGACGGTCGCTGACCCTCACGCCGTCGAACGCCGGCGCGAGCGCGCCGCGCAACACCGCTGAAACGTGTTCCTTCCTACACTGGCCTTTCACCACCGCGGCGTGCGCCCGGAAGGAGGGACCGTGGGACTGCTCGGAGATGTCACGTGTGCCGTGATCACGGTGTCCGACCGCCGGGCAGCAGGCGCGGCGAAGGACACCGCGGGTCCGGCGATCTCGCAGGCGCTCGAGCGGGAGGGCGCGGTGGTCGTGACCTCGATCGTGCCGGACGGGATCCGCTCGGTGCGCGAGGCTCTCGACGCAGCGCTGGCGAGCGGCGCCACGCTCGCGATCACGACGGGGGGCACGGGCGTGAGCCCGCGCGACGTCACTCCCGAGGCCACCGCGCCGTTCATCGCGGTCGACCTCCCTGGCGTCGCGGAGCTGCTCCGTCGGGAGGGCGCCGCGACCACGCCCATGGCCGCCCTGAGCCGCGGCCGCGCCGGCATCACCGCGTCCCCGCACCGCGCGATCATCGTCAACCTGCCCGGGTCCGAGCGCGCTGCACGAGCAGGCGTCGCATCGCTGCTGACGCTCCTCCCCCACGCTCTCGATCAGCTCGAAGGGGGCGACCACCCATGACCGTCGCCTTCGCCCGGATAGCCGATGCGCCCATCGGCCTGGACACGCACGTCGCCGCGGTCTCGGGGTCGGGCGATGGCGCGGTGGTCACCTTCTTCGGTCAGGTGAGGGACCACGACCCCTCGGTCGAGGGCGAGGTCACGCACCTCGACTACTCGGCCCACCCCGACGCCACCGCCGCCCTCGCACGCATCGCGACCGAGGTGACCGCCGCATCGGCCGCGGAGGTGACGGTCGCCGTCACGCATCGCGTGGGCCTGCTGGCCGTGGGCGACGCCGCCATCGTCGTCGCCGTCGCGAGCGCGCACCGCGGCGAGGCGTTCGCGGTGTGCCGGGACCTGGTCGAGCGTGTCAAGGCCGAGGTGCCGATCTGGAAGCGCGAGATCCTGGGCGATGGCACGCACACATGGGTGGGCATCTCATGACCGCCGTGCGCCATCCCGGCCTCGCGGACCGGTTCGGTCGCGTCCACCGCGACCTGCGCATCTCGCTCACGGACCGCTGCTCGCTGCGCTGCACCTACTGCATGCCGGCCGAGGGCGTGCCGTGGCTCCAACGCGACACCATGCTGTCGACGGACGAGATCGTGCGCATCGCGCGCGTCGCGGTCGCGATGGGCATCGACGAGATCAGGCTCACTGGCGGCGAGCCGCTGCTGCGCGCGGACGTCGTGGACGTGGTCGCCAGGCTCGCGCAGCTCGAGGGCCCCGGCGGAAGGCCGGAGCTGTCGCTCACCACGAATGCCCTGCGGCTGCCGGCGCTCGCCGACCAGCTGCATGACGCCGGACTGGCCCGCGTCAACATCTCCCTCGACACGCTGCGCCGCGACCGCTTCCACGAGCTCACCCGCCGCGACAAGCTCACCGAGACGCTCGCGGGGATCGCCGCCGCCGAGGCTTCCGGCATGACCCCGATCAAGATCAACGCCGTCGCGATGCGGGGCGTCAACGATGACGAGATCGTGGACCTCACCCAGTTCTGCGTGGACCACGGCTACCAGATGCGCTTCATCGAGCAGATGCCCCTCGATGCCGGGCACACCTGGGACCGCAAGGAGATGGTCACCGGCGCGGAGATCCTCGCGGCGCTGCGCGAGCGGTGGACCCTGGTCGAGCGCGGCGATCGCGGCGCGGCCCCCGCACAGGTATGGGACATCGCGGGCACCGCGGCCTCCGTGGGCGTCATCGCGTCGGTCACCGCGCCGTTCTGCGGCACGTGCGACCGCGTGCGCCTCACGGCCGACGGCCAGCTGCGCGCGTGCCTGTTCGCCCGCGAGGAGTCCGACCTGCGAGGGCTCATGCGCGACGCCGCGAGCGACGAGCAGCTCGCCGACGCGGTGGCCGCCTGCCTGCGCCTCAAGCGGCCGGGTCATGACATCGACGACCCGAGCTTCCTGCAGCCCGACCGTCCCATGAGCGCCATCGGAGGCTGACCGTACTTTCGCCGCAGGTGCGGCGCTAGAGTGAGCGTCATGCCGCATCTGCGCATCTCTGAGGCAGCCGCCCTCGCCGGCGTGTCCGATGACACCCTCCGCCGCTGGATCGAGGCCGAGGGGATCGCCACTGCCAGGGACGCCGCGGGCCGCGCGCTCGTCGCCGGTCAGGACGTCGCGCGGCTCGCGCGCGAGCGGTCGCGCCTCGCGCACGACGCGAGCGGCGTGGCCCGGTCAGCGCGCAATCAGTTCGTCGGCATCGTCACGGCGGTGACGTCCGACGCCGTGATGAGCCAGGTCGAGCTGCAGTGCGGCCCGAACCGCGTGGTCTCCCTCATGAGCACCGAGGCCGCGCGCGAGCTCGGCCTGGAGCCCGGCACGGTGGCCACCGCCATCGTGAAGGCGACCACCGTGATCGTCGAACGCACGGAACCCACGGAACGCACGGAACCCACGAAACGCACGGAGCGCACGTGAGCCGCCCATCGGCGCTTCTCGGTGTGACGACGGCGCTGCTGCTCCTGCCAGGGTGCTCGAGCGCGACGGCGGACGGCGATCGCCAGCTCACGGTCTACGCAGCGGCATCCCTCACCCACGTGTTCGGGGAGCTCGAGCAGACCTACGAGGCCGCCCATCCCGGCGTCGACGTCGTGATGGTCCATGGCGGATCGTCCGAGCTGGCCGCCACCATCCTCGAAGGTGCGCCAGCAGACGTCTTCGCGTCCGCGAACGAGGCGCAGATGGACGCGGTGCGCACGGAGATCGCGACGAGCCCGCAGGTGTTCGCGACCAACACCCTGACCATGATCGTCGAGCCCGGCAACCCCCTGGGCCTCAGCGGTCTGGACGACCTCGCGCGCGAGGACGTCGCCTCGGTGGTGTGCGCGCCGCAGGTGCCGTGCGGCGCCGCGACGCTCGACCTCGCGTCCCTGATCGGCGTCGAGCTCGCCCCTTCCTCACAGGAGAACTCGGTGACCGACGTGGTCGGCAAGGTGGCGTCCGGCCAGGCCGACGCTGGGGTGGTCTACGTGACCGAGGCGCAGCCGTCCAGCGGTGTGCAGGAGGTCCCCCTCGCCGGCGCCGCAGAGGTCGTGAGCGCCTACCCGATCGCCGCGATGGCAGGCGGCCACTCCCCCGACCTCGGCCCGTCGTTCGTGGAACTCGTGCTGAGCGCTGACGGGCGCGCGGTGCTCGAGCGCGCGGGGTTCGGAGCGCCATGACCGGGACGATGCCGCGATGGATGGGCCCGCTCGCAATGATCGCGGCGGCGGTGGTGGTGCTGCCCATCGCCGCGACCGTCGCGCGGCTGGACTGGTCTCGCGCGCCGGAGCTGCTGACGACGCCCGCGGCCATCGGCGCGCTGACCTTGAGCCTCGCGACAGCCGCGATGTCGACGGGCCTGTGCCTGCTGCTCGGGCTCCCGCTCGGCTACGCTCTCGCGACCTGGCGTTCGCGCCTCAAGCCCGCCGTCCGCGCGCTGATCCTCGCCCCCCTCGTGCTCCCCCCTGTCGTCGGCGGCCTCGCCCTGCTCTACGCGTTCGGCCGGCGCGGACTCGTGGGCGAGGCGCTCGAGGATGCAGGCATCTCGCTCGCGTTCACCACGGCCGCCGTGGTTCTCGCGCAGACCTTCGTGGCGATGCCGTTCATGGTGCTCGCCACGGAGTCCGCCCTCGGCGCCCGTGCGGGGCACCACGAGGCCCTCGCGGGGACATTGGGCGGTTCTCGTACGCGCACCCTCTGGCAGATCACCGTTCCCGCGCTGCGCCCGGCGCTCATCACGGGCACGGTGCTTGCGTTCGCCCGCGCCCTCGGGGAGTTCGGCGCGACGCTGACCTTCGCCGGCTCGATGCCGGGGGTCACGCGCACCCTGCCGCTCGAGATCTACCTCCAGCGCGAGACGGACGCGGACGCCGCCGTGGCGCTGGCGGTGCTCCTGGTCGCCGTCGCCGTCACCGTGGTCGCACTCGCGTACCGACCGCTCGCCGCGCGCCCGACGGACGGAGCCGGACGGTGAGCCTCGAGGCGCGGGTCACGATGGGGTCGCGCGGGGTGGACGCACGCCTCGGGGTGGAGGACGGCTCGACGCTCGCGGTCCTGGGTCCGAATGGATCGGGAAAGTCGACCGTGCTGGCCGCCATCGCCGGGACCGTGCGGCCGGCGGGCGGCAGCGTGCGGCTCGGCGCCGAGGTGCTGCATGACCTCGATGCGCGCCGCGCGACGTGGACGCACCCGCGCCGGCGGAGGGTGGCCCTGGTCACGCAGGGCGACGACCTCTTCCCTGCACTCACCGTGCTCGACAACGTGGCCTTCGGTCTTCGCTCGCGCGGCTGGGGAAAGGCCGATGCGCGGGCCCAGTCACGTTCATGGCTGGCGCGTGCGGGGCTCGCCGATGTCGCTGACAGGCCCGCGCGGGAGCTCTCGGGCGGTCAGGCGAGGCGGGTCGCCATCGTCCGGGCCCTCGCCTCGAGGCCGAGGGTGCTGCTGCTCGACGAGCCATTCGCCGGCGTGGATGTCGAGGCCGCGGCCGAGCTGCGCGCGCTCATCGCACGGGAGACACGCGACGTCACCACGGTGCTCACCACGCATGACCCCCTCGACGCGCGCCTGCTCGCCGACCGCGTGAGCGTGCTCGACGCCGGGACGGTCGCGGAGTCCGGCAGCGTCGACGCCGTGCTCTCCACGCCGCGCACCCCGTTTGCCGCCGCCATGGCCGGGCGCGTGCTGGTGCGCGGGGCTGCCGATGGCGACGCCGTCGTGACACACGAGGGGGCACGCATTCCGGCGGACGCCTCGGCGCTCGCGCACGGCGCGCCAGCGGCCGTCGCGGTCACGCCGATCGGCGTGACGCTCGGGGCGTCACCAGGGGATCCTCGCTCCGTCACAGACGTGGTGGTCGGCATCGAGGGCCGCGGCGATGCGGTCCGCGTTCGCGGCGCGGTCCTGGCCGCCGACGTCGACGTCGCGGCGCTCGACGTGACCGTGGGCGACACCGTGGTGTTCATCGTGCCGGAAGGGCTGACCGCGTACTCGGCCTGAGCGCCGAGTGCGAGGCCGGGACGGTCAGCCGCCCGCGAAGGGCGGCAGGACGTCCACGACGTCATCGCCGATCGGGTGGTCGTCGCTCACTCGCCGACCGCCGACCACCACGGCGCACTGCCGCAGCACCCGCTCGAGCTCGGGCCCGTGGAGCGCCCCGAGCAGCGCGCGCAGGTCACCGACGGTGCCCGCCTCCACGGTGGTCTGCTCCGTGCCGGCCGCCTCCGCGGCGGCCGCGAACAGGCGCACGGTCGCCATCAGCCGGGCATCTCCTCGACCCACCGCCGCGCGAGCTCGCGCACCGAGTCGCTCACGTCCTCGAGGCTGGAGCCCTGCGCGACCGCGTAGCCCACCAGGAAGGTCGTGATCGGAGCCGCGGGCCTCACGAGCGAGTGGGCGGCATCGCGCGCGATGTCGAGCAGCGCCTCGACGTCGACCTCTGCCGTGTCGATGCCCAGCTCCCCCGCGAGCGCCTCGACCCAGGCCTCCAGCTGCGTGGTGTCACTCATCTCGCCTCCCGTTCCAGCTTCCGTCCATCGTCGTCGCTCGGCGCGTGACGTGCATCCCGAGGCCCGGCGCCCTCAGTCCCACGTGTCGCGCAGCGCACGAACATCATCCCAGGTGTCGGCGTCGAGGGTGACGCCGGGCGCGGTGCTGACCCGCGCGATCCGCAGCCGCCTGAGCAGCACCCGCATCGAGGCGCCATCGGGCGAGCTCAGGCGCGCGATCGCGGACTCGAGCGCCGAGCGGCGATACACCGCGAGCAGGGGCTGGTCGCGGCCGTTCTCGTCGACGGCGACCGCCGCCTCCGCGGTCTCCACGGCTCCGAGCAGGTCGGGGATCGCCGCCGCGCCCCGAGGAGTGTCGACGGCGAGCACCAGCACCAGGTTGACGCCGCCGGCGAGGGCGGTGAGGCCAGCGGCGATGCCGGCGACGGGTCCGCCCCCCGGCGGCTCCTCCCTGGTCGAGATCACTCCGAAACGCTCGACTGGCGGCCCAACCACGGCGACGGCGCGCGCATCCGAGGCCGCTGCCAGAGCGTGCGACAGGAGCGTGCGCCCGCCCACGTCGATCCCGCCCTTGTCGACGCCGCCCAGGCGCTCCGCGCGGCCGCCGCTGAGGATGATCGCGTCGTAGGCGCTCATGGCGCTGGCCGTGTCCAGGTGCCGGACTTGCCGCCCTCCTTCGACAGCAGCCGCACGTGACGAATCTCGGTGGACTTGTCCAGCCCCTTCACCATGTCGACCACGTTGAGAGCGGCGATGGACGCCGCGGTGAGGGCCTCCATCTCGACACCCGTGCGGTCAGCCGTCGAGACCCTCACGGTGATCCGCACGCCATCGTCCTCGACGACGGCGTCGACGGCGACGCCATGCACGCCGATGACGTGCGCGAGCGGCAACAGGTCGGGCGTGCGCTTGGCTGCGGCGATGCCGGCCACTCGCGCGACCGCCAGCACATCGCCCTTGGGCACGGAGCCGTCGCGCAGCGCGGCGACCACGGGCGGGGCGCATGCCACGAGGGCCTCGGCCGCGGCGGCGCGCACCGTCGGCTCCTTCCGCGTGACGTCCACCATCCGCGCATGGCCAGCCTCGTTCAGATGCGTGAACTCGCTCATGGGCTCCACCTCACGATCCTCACGGTATCGCCAGCCACCACCTCGGAGACAGCGGCCGGGATGTCGGCGAGAGCGTCGGCCACGGCGAGGCTCGCGACCAGGTGCGAGCCCGAGCCGCCGGCCGTGGCGGGCGCGACCTCGCCGCCGCTCACGAATCGCACGGGCATGAACTGACGACGTCCAGGCGGCGTGCGCCAGCCCTCGGCGACCACCGACGCCTGTGCCGGCGAGCCGCGGTCGACACCCCGCAACCGGCGAATCATGGGCGCCACGATGGTCGCGAAGCTCACGAGCACGCTCACCGGGTTGCCGGGCAGGCACGCGATGGGCGTGCCGTCCACGGAGCCGAGCCCCTGGGGCTTTCCCGGCTGCATCGCCACGGTCACGAAGTCCACGCCCCTGTCAGCCAGCGCCGCCTTCACGACGTCGTACGCACCCACCGAGACGCCGCCCGTCGTGACGATCAGATCGACGTGGACGTCGTCGAGCCGCGCGAGCAGCGCGGAAGGCTCGTCGCGCACCCGCTCGAGCACGACCGCATCGGCTCCGGCCTCGGCCACCAGGCCGGCGAGCAGGGTGGCGTTCGAGTCGTGGATCTGCCCTGGTCCCAGCGCCTCGCCGGGCGCGACCAGCTCATCCCCCGTCGCGAGCACGGCGACGCGCGGACGAGGCGCGACGGACACCTCGGCCACGCCCGCGGCGGCGAGGGCCGCGAGCCGCACCGCCGTAAGGCGGGCTCCGGCGGGAACCACCAGGTCGCCCTCGCGGCAGTCCTCACCCGCGAGCCGGACGTGGCGGCCGGCCTCGACCGGGCTCCTGACCGCCACCGCGTCCACGCCGCCATCGGTCGCCTCGACCTGCACCACCGCATCGGCGCCAGCGGGCAGCGGTGCGCCGGTCATGATGCGCCATGCCGTCCCCGGCGGCACGCGGCCGTGCGCCGCCCCCGCCGCGGTCTCCCCCGCGACCGGGAGCGTCACCGGCGCGCCCTCGGACGCGCCCGCGACGTCCGCCGCGCGCAGGGCGTAGCCGTCCATCGCCGAGTTGTCGAAGGGAGGGCTCGCGGTGCGGGCGAGGCAGTCATCGGCCACGAGCGCTCCCAGGGCAGCGCTGATCGGCACCGTGACGGGAGCGAGCGGCGACACCAGGGTCAGGGCATGCGCCGCATGGTCGTCCAGCTCACGCACGGGCGGCCCTCGCCGATGCTGGCGCGAGCGCGATCTCCCTCCAGCGACCGGACCGCGCGTCCACGACGGCGAGCGTCCCCGCGAGAGCGCTGCCGGTGCCCGAGGCGATCTTGAGCGCCTCGGTCGCCATCGCGGCGCCTACCTGCCCGCAGAGTGTCCCCAGCACCGCGCCGCCCTCGCACGTGTCGAGCTCGGGTCCCGGCTCGGCAGGAAACAGGTCCCGCATCCGCGCCTCGCCGGCGAACACCGTCACCTGGCCGTGCCAGCCGCTCACCGCACCCCAGGCGACAGGGATCCCCAAGTGCTCGGCCGCATCGGCGATGACGTGCCTCGCGACGAAGGTGTCGGTGCCGTCGATGATGACGTCGTGCCCCGCGAGCAGCTGCGTGGCGTTGGCGGCGTCGACCCGCGCCAGCACGGGACGGACGTCGACTCCGGGGGCGATGAGCCGGAGCGCGCGCACGGCGGCGTGGACCTTGGGCCGGCCCACGGCGTCGGGCCCGAAGAGGATCTGACGGTGGAGATTCGTGACGGAGACGTGGTCGGAGTCGATCAGCGTCAGGCGACCGACGCCTGCGGCGGCGAGGTACTGCGCTGCAGGACATCCCAGACCACCCACGCCGACGAGCGCGACGGAGGCCTCCGCGAGCGCCTGCTGACCGCGCGCGCCGAAGCCCGTGAGGGCACGCTGTCGCACGAACGGGTCGAGCCCCCGGGCGTGGGGCTCTCGCGAGCGTTCTGGGTCAGAGGGCAAGGGCGTCATGGAAGCGGTCCGAGACGATCTCGAGAAGGGTGGGGTGGGGCGCCAGCGGAGCGGTCACGAAGTCAGCCCCGGCCTCATGCAGGCGCTTCTGGAACAGCCCGGGGGCGAGAAGGTAGGAGGCGACGGCCACCACCCCATCCTCGCCGTTCGCGCGGGCCTCTGCCACCGCGTCCGCGACGGACGGCTTGGGTCCGGCAGCGAAGCCGACGCGGACGGGGCCGCCCCACTGCGACCGCAGGAAGTCGGCCGCCTTGTCGGTGTCCGCCTGCGAGCGGGGATCCGACGACCCGGCGGCGGCCAGGATCAGCGTCGCGTCGCTCGGGACTCCCGCCTCAGTCACGCGCTCGAGGACGATGTCGATCAGGCGCGGATCCGGACCGAGCGCAGGTGCCGAAGGAATGTCCACGCGGTCCTTGACCGCGCGCGCGATGTCGACGTGCACGTGGTAGCCGCCCGCGAGAAGCAGGGGCACCACGACGGCCGCCGGCCCGCCGTCCCCCACCGGCACGCCGTCGACGATCTCGTCGATCGTGGGCTCCTGCACGTCGACGTACGCCTCGCGCACCTCGATGTCCATGACCTCGCGCACCTGCTGGAGCAGCGCGCGGATGGTCGCCTGACCCTCGGGGCTCCTGGTGCCGTGCGCGCAGCCGACGAGGATCGCGCTCATGACACGCTCACCGCGAGCGCGTAGCCGCGCTTGACGACCGTCCGCACGAGCGTGCGGGATCCCGAGTTCTCGCGCAGCCTGTTGATGGCCGCCTCGACCGCGTGCGGTCCCGCCTGCGCACCGGGGAGCAGCTCGCTCAGCTGCTCCCTGGTCAGGACATTGCCGCCGGCCTTGGCGAGAGCGCGGAGGATCTCCAGCCCCGTAGGGGTCAGCGGAAGGACCCTGCCGTCGAGCACGGCGGCCGATGCGCGCATCACCAGCGGCCCGTCCGTGGTCTGGATGCCGGTGTGGTTCTCGCTGTAGTGCTTCACGAGCTCGCGCACCAGGGCGCCGAGCCGCCACCTGTCCGGCCACGATGTGCGCAGGTCCGCCGTGAGCAGCGGTCCGGCCGTGACGGGACCCACCGACGCCAGCATGAGCTCTCCCGAGGCGGCGCGGCGCCGCACCGCATCGAGCAGCCCGGCCTCGCTCACTCCGTCGATCCACGCCTCGGCGCCGGGAGCCGACGTGAACAGCACGGCGTCGACCTCGCCGCACGCCGTCCTGTCGATCCACTCGCGATGCGGCGCGGGGTCGATCGGGGGACCCCATCCGTAGATCACCAGGCTCTGGACGAACGCACCGGCGTCCATGAACGCCTCGTCGAGGCCATCGGAGCCGTTGCCGTGGTGCTGGACCGCGATCCGCAGGCCCTCGACGCCTTCCGCGAGCAGGTAGTCGCGCAGCTCCGCGGCTGTCTCCGACTCGGCCACCCAGTCCGCCTCCAAGCCGTTCTGCTGGATCGCTCCGCGCGCCTTGGGACCGCGCGCGATGAGCCGCGCTCCGCGCATCGCCGCGAGCAGTTCGTCCGCGAGGCCTGCGGCATCCGCTGCCTCGACCCAGCCGCGGAACCCGATCCCGGTGGTGGCCACCACGATGTCGGGCGGGTGCGCGATCAGCGCGCGCGTGTCCGCGATCAGCTGCTCGTCATCCAGGTGCGGCACCGTCGACAGTGCGGGAGCGAAGCGCACCTCGGCCCCGCGCCGCTCGAGCGCTGACGCGAGCTCGCGCTTGCGGCGGTCGGCTGTGATCACCATCACGCAGCCCGCCAGCGGCTCCCCCACATGGCTCACGTTCGTCCTCCTACGGCTCCGGGGTCGCCGCCAGGTCTCCAGCCAGCAGACCGGGCCGCGCCACCTCACCGATGACGATAATGGCTGGAGGTTTCACTCCTGTTTCGCCGCAGATACGAACGATGTCCGAGAGCGCACCCGTCGTGATGCGCTCGCGTGAGGTGGTGCCGTTCTCGACGATCGCCACCGGCGTGTCGGGGTCGCATCCGCCGGCCACTGCCGCCTCCACGATCTCCGGCAGGGCCGCCACGCCCATGAGCACCACGACAGTCGCGCCCGCAGCCATAGCGGCGACGGATGCGGCGTCCGCACCCGCGTGGCCGGTCGTCACCAGCAGGGATGTCGCGACGCCGCGCTGCGTGACGGGGATGCCCGCGCTGGCGGGCACGGCGAGCGCCGATGTGATGCCAGGCACGACCTCGACGTCGATCCCAGCCGCCACGCACGCGTGGACCTCCTCCCCACCGCGGCCGAAGACGTACGGGTCCCCTCCCTTGAGCCGCACCACCGTCTTGCCCTCACGCGCGCGCTCGACGAGGAGTCGGTTGATCTCGTGCTGCGGCACCGGGTGGTGGTCAGGCGACTTGCCGACGTTCACCACCTCGACGTCGTAGGGCACCGTGACCAGCAGCTCGGTCGCACCCAGACGATCCGTGACCACGACGTCGGCCTCCGACAGCGCCTGGCGCCCGCGCACGGTGATGAGACCGGGATCGCCAGGCCCGGACCCCACCAGGATGACCCGACCCGATCCTGGGCGCCGACGTCGCATGTCCACCTCGCCGGCATCGAGATGCCTGGCGATCGCATCGCGCACGGTGCGGATCCTGCCGGGATCGGGGCTGTCGAGCGACAGCACGCCGATCGCCAGGTCGCCGTGCTTGGACATCGCGGCCTGGCGCGCGGAGCCCTTCGACGCGTCGGACGCGTCGATGCACCACACCTGACGCTCGTGCGCCCACCGTGCGATGGCGTCGTTGAGCTCGCTGTCGTCCGTCGCCGCCAGCACGAACCACGCCCCGTCCAAGTCCTGGGGCGTGATGCCGCGCCGGAGGACAGTCACGTCACCGTGGAGCGCGTGTCGCTCGAGATCCTCGTGGATCTCCGGCGCCACGACGGTCACGACGGCTCCCTCGCTGACGAACCGCCGCACGCGCCGCGACGCGACGGCACCGCCTCCCGCGACCACGACGGCCCTGCCGCGCAGGTCGAGTCCGAACAGCGCCGTCACGAGTCACCAGTCACTCTCACGCCCATGCCGCCATTGTCGAGGGTGACGCGGCTGACGACCAACTCGCGACCGCATCGGCCCTGCCCCTCTCTCACCGCGAGATGGATCCATCTCGCTGATCAGAGCTCGTACATCGACGACAGGGATCCATCTCACGCTGGGGGCGGAGGGGTGATGTGGACCACGCCGTCCTCGACGTCGACCGCGAACACCTCGAGCGTTGTCGACAGCCCGGGCTTGGGCTCCTTGTCCATGGTGACCAGGCACTCGCCTGTCAGCAGCGAGAACACCTGCTTGTAGATGGGCGACGCGATGGTGGGAACGTCGCCCTTCGAGCCGGTGATGCCGCGCGACAGCACGTACGCGCCCGAGAATGGGCACAGGTTCTGCACGGCGTGCACGGTTCCGTCGGCGAGCCGGAAGATCGCCACCTGCGTGTCGCCGACGAGCGCCGCCACCCCGAGGTCGGGCGTGAGGCGGTCGTAGGCGCACACGGCCACGCGGGTCGTGTGGTCGTGGGGAGCCGATGCGGTGGTCGTCACGAGCGGACCTCCAGGGTCGAGGGAGCGATGAGGACGGCGCCGGACTCCCGCTCGGAGGGCGTCGCCGGGCGGCGCTGGCCGCGCTGCTCGACGTAGGCGAGCGACGGGTCGGGCTGGTCGGGAGCATTGACGAAGCTCGTGAACTGGGCGAGCCGCTCGGGGTCGTTCAGGACGGCCTTCCACTCGTCCTCGTACGAGTCGATGTGGCGGGCCATGTGCGCGTCGAGGTCGGCGCAGATGCCCAGCGAGTCCTCCATGATGACCTGACGGATCGCCTCGAGCCCACCCTCGTGCTCCTCCTGCCACGGAGCGGTGCGCTCCAGGCGATCGGCGGTGCGGATGTAGTACATGAGGTAGCGGTCGATCACCTGGAAGACCGTCTCGTCGTCCACGTCCTCGACCAGGAGCTGCGCATGCTTGGGCGTGAAGCCACCGTTGCCGCCCACGTAGACGTTCCAGCCGTTGTCGGTCGCGATCACGCCTACGTCCTTGCCGCGCGCCTCGGCGCACTCGCGCGCGCAGCCCGAGACGCCCAGCTTCAGCTTGTGAGGGCTGCGCAGTCCGCGGTACCTGAGCTCGAGCGCGATGGCCATGCCGACCGAGTCCTGGACGCCGTAGCGGCACCACGTCGAGCCCACGCAGGACTTCACGGTGCGCAGGCTCTTGCCGTAGGCGTGACCTGACTCCATGCCGGCGTCGACAAGGCGCTTCCAGATGCTCGGCAGCTGCTCGAGGCGAGCGCCGAACATGTCGATGCGCTGGCCGCCGGTGATCTTCGTGTAGAGCCCGAAGTCCTGGGCGATCTTCCCGATGAGGATCAGGTGCTCGGGCAGGATCTCGCCGCCGGGCACGCGGGGCACCACCGAGTAGGTGCCGTCCTTCTGCATGTTAGCCATCACGCGGTCGTTGGTGTCCTGGAGGGCGGCGCGGTCCTGCGCGAGGACGTGCTCGTTGTAGAGGCTCGCGAGGATCGATCCGATCGCCGGCTTGCATAGGTCGCAGCCACGGCCGGCGCCGAACCGCTCGATGATCTCGGAGAAGGTGCGCAGCTCGGACACCTGGATCGCACTGAACAGCTGGGCACGGCTCATGTCGAAGTGCTCGCACAGCGCGTTCGACACCTCGATGCCCGACTTCTCGAGCTCGGCGCCCATGATCTTCTTGACGAGCGGCAGGCACGAGCCGCAACTGGTGCCAGCCTTCGTGCATGCCTTGACGCCCGCGAGGTCGGTGCAGCCCTCGTCGTTCACGGCGCAGCGGATCGCGCCGGCGGAGACGTTGTTGCACGAGCACACGGCGGCCTCGTCTGGCAGCTCGACGCTCGGGCGCTCGCCGGAGCCCTCAGGCAGCAGCCACGCCGCGGGGTCCGCGCCCAGGTCCGAGCCGACCATGGGCCGCAGCGAGGCGTAGGCGCTCGCGTCGCCCACGAGGATGCCGCCCAGCAGGGTCCGCGCGTCATCGGTGAGGACCAGCTTCTTGTAGACGCCGGCCACCGGGTCCGCGTAGACCAGCTCGAGCGCGCCTGGCGTCTGCGCGAAGGCATCCCCGAAGCTCGCGACGTCGACGCCCAGCAGCTTGAGCTTCGCTGAGGTGTCCGCGCCGGGGAACGTCGATGTACCGCCCAGCAGCCGGTCGACGGCGATCTCCGCCATCGTGTTGCCCGGGGCGATGAGGCCGATGCAGGCGCCCTGGATGCACGCGACCTCGCCGATCGCGGAGATGTCGGGGTCGTCCGTCAAGCAGGTGTCGTCGACCACGATGCCGCCGCGCTCGCCAATCGTGAGCCCAGCCTCGCGGCCCAGCTCGTCGCGTGGTCGCACGCCCGTCGCGAAGACGACCACGTCGACCAGCTGCTCGCCGCCGTCGGCGAAGGTCAGGCGGCCGGCGCGACCGTTCCTGTCGGGCTTGATCGCCTGCGTCGCGGTGTTGCATCGCACGGTGACGCCCAGGTTCTCGATGAGTCGGCTCAGGGCGTGGCCGCCGCCCTCATCGACCTGCAGGTTCATCAGCCGGTCGGCGAACTGGATCACGGTGCTGGTGGCACCGAGCTCCTGGAGCGCACCCGCGGCCTCGAGGCCCAGCAGGCCGCCGCCGATGACGGCACCGCGCACGACGCGGCCGAGCGCCTTGGAGCGCTCCTCGACGAAGATGCGCAGCGCGGCGACGTCGTCGATGGTGCGGTAGACGAACACGCCCGGCAGGTCGGCGCCGTCCATGGGCGGGGCCCAGGCGTACGAGCCGGTCGCCATCACGAGGTGGTCGTACGGGTAGGTCTTGCCGCGCTTGTCGGTGACCGTGCGCGCTTCGCGGTCGATGGTCGCGACGCGGGCGTCGCGCTCGAGGCGGACGAGCGGGTCCTGCCACAGGTCGGGCGTGCCGAGCGCGAGGTCGTCGGGGTCCTTGCCGGTGAAGTAGCTCGTGAGCGCCACGCGGTCATACGGCGCGCGCGGCTCCTCCGCCAGCACGGTGACGTGGTAACGCCCCTCGGTGTCGCGGTCGCGCATCGCCTCGGTGAACCGATGCGCGACCATGCCGCCACCGACCACCACGATCCTCTGCGTCTCGGTCATGGCCTCTCCCTTCACTTCCCCGCCAGCGCGGGAACCTTGCTGTCCTCGGCCGCCTCGGGCACGCCGCAGGTACGGATGATGTCGCCCACGAGCGAGCGGCAGTCGCCGCACCCGGTGCTCGCGCGCGTTGCCTTCGCGACCTCGTCGACGCTGGTGCAGCCGTCGTCGATGGCCGCGATGATGCGGCCCTTGGGCACGGAGTTGCACTGGCACACGGTGTGGTCGTCGGTCATGTCCTCGGCGGAGACCGGTGCGGGGCGTCCGGCCCCCGCGAGCGGGCGAATGATGAGGTGGGCCGGGTCGCTCGGGACGGGCACCATGCGGGTGTACATGGCCGACAGCTCGCTCGCGCACTGCTTGTCGCCCACGACGGTGGCTCCCACGAGCAGCCCGTGGCTCACGACCACCTCGACGAACCTGCCGATCGCGGGGTCCGACATGCGCACGGCGCGCAGCTCCCGCTCGCCGTGATCGAACTTGCCGGACAGCCCCATGGTGACCACCTCGAGTCCGAGTGCCTTGACCCTGACCACGTTGGTGGGGTCGAGCTCGTCGTCAGCACCGTCCTCGGCGACCTCCGCTGCCGAGCCGACGGGCGCATCGGCGTTGCTCCAACGAGACACCAGGCGAGATGCCTGATCCCAGCCCTGCGCGACCAGACCGGAGCCGCCCTCGGGGGGCTGCGCGCAGTCGCCGATGGCGAACACACGGGGATCCGCGGGCGACGCGAGGTCCGCGCCAACGAGGATGCCGCGCTCGCAGGGCAGGCCCGCCCGGCGCGCGAGCGCCGCCTCGGGGATGGTGCCCGCGCACATCACCAGCATGTCGGTGAGCACCTCGCTGCCGTCGGTGAGGGTCACGGCCGACAGCACGCCGCGGCGGTCGAGCACGCGAGCGACCGATGTCTCGGTGATGACCTTGACGCCCAGGCGCTCGAGCGAGCCCGCCGCGATCTGGGACGCCGCAGATCCCAGCTGGCGCTCCATGAGCCGGTCCGCGTGGTGCACGAGGGTAACCGAGAGCCCGCGCGCAGCGAGTCCGGTTGCGACCTCGAGCCCCAGCACGCCTGCCCCCAGCACGACGGCACGGCGCGCCTTGGGCAGCGCGGCGACGATTCCCTGAGCGTCGTCGAGGTCCTTGAGAACGCTGGCGCCGGGCAGCAGGCCGCGATCGGTCGCGACTCCCTGGATGCTCGGGATGCGCGCCTGCGAGCCGGTCGCGAACACCAGCCGGTCGTACGGGTGCACCTCGCCCGCACCGTCCGTCACGGTCCGCGCGGCCCGGTCCACGTCGATCGCCGGCACTCCGGTGAGCACGCGCACGCGGTCGGACGTGGCTGTCGCCATCGCGAGCGACTCGGGCGCGGTCTTGCCTGCGACCACGCTCGACAGCAGGACCCGGTTGTACGGCAGGTGGCCCTCCTTGCCGAGAACCGTGACGTGGACCTCGGGGTCGCGCGCGACGAGGTCGTCGACGAACCTCGATCCGACCATGCCGTTTCCGATGACGACCACATTCACGAGACGCTCACCCCCAGGGAGACGGTGGGATCGAAGACTGCTGCGGGCGCGATGGCGACCGCGGTGACCTTGAACTCGGGCATGCCGCTGATGGGGTCGGTGACGTCGTTGGTCAGCCGGTTGGCGCTGCCAGCGCCCGCCCAGTGGAACGGCATGAAGACGGTGTCCGGGCGGATCGCCTCGGTGATCCTCACCGTGGCGACGGCCTCGCCGCGGGAGGTCGACAGGATCGCCTCCTCGCCCTCGTCCAGGCCGATGCGCTCGGCCAGGAGCGGGTGCATCTCCACGAACGGCTCAGGCTGCGCGGCGTCGAGCTCGGCGACCCTGCGGGTCTGTGCGCCCGACTGGTAGTGCTGCAGCACTCGGCCGGTGACGAGGTAGATCGGGGCACCCGCGCGGACGTCGTCCGCGGGCGCGTGGTGGTCCACCGGGATCATGCGTGCGCGGCCGTCAGGGGTGTTGAAGCGCTCGAGGAACACGCGCGGGGTGCCAGGGTGCGGAACCCCGTCGGTCGCGGGGCACGGCCACTGGATCTCCTCGCCGGCGTCCAGCCGCTCGTAGGTGATCCCCGAGTAGTCGGCTGCACCCCCGGCCGATGCGCGAGCCATCTCGTCGAACACCGTCGCCGGGTCGTCGGAGAAGCCGCGGTCGACGCCGAGCAGTCGCGCGAGCTCGCCGAGGATCCACAGCTCGGACCGGGCCTCGCCGGGCGGTTCGGCCGCCTTGCGGCGGCGGATGATGCGGGCCTCGAGGTTGGTCATCGTGCCCTCCTCCTCCGCCCACTGAGTGATCGGGAGGATCACGTCGGCGAGCATCGCCGTCTCGGAGGGCACCAGGTCGCTCACCACGAGCAGGTCGAGCCGCCGCAGCGACTCGACGACCGCCTCCGCGTTGGGCGCCGAGACCACCACGTTGGAGCCGTGGACGAACAGCGCCCGCGGGCCGCCCTCACGGCCGAGCGAGTCGAGCAGCTTCACGGCCGGAACGCCGGGCCCAGGGAGCGAGTCGGGCTCGACGCCCCAGACGCCGGCGACATGCGCCCGGGCGGCGGGGTCGGTGATCATCCGGTAGCCGGGCAGCTGGTCTGACTTCTGGCCGTGCTCGCGGCCGCCCTGGCCGTTGCCCTGGCCGGTGACGGGACCGAACCCAGAGCCCTCGCGGCCGACCAGACCCAGGCACAGCGCCAGGTTGATGGCCGCCGTGACGCACGCGGTGCCCTGGCTCATCTGCTCCATGCCTCGCCCCGTGAGGACGTAGGCGCCGCGGCCCCCATGGCGAGGAGAGGCCGCCGCGAGCAGCCGCGCCGTCCGGCGCAGCTCGTCGGCGGCGATGCCGCACACCGACTCGGCACGCTCGGGCCACCACGCGGCAACGGAGCGGCGGACGTCGTCGAGGCCGGTGGTGCGCTCCTCGAGGTAGTCGAGGTCGGCCAGGCCCTCGGCCAGCACGATGTGGGTGAGCGCGAGCAGCACCACCATGTCCGTGCCGGGCACCGGCGCGAGGTGCACGCCCTGGTCGCCGCCGGCCAGCTTCGCGGTGACGGTCTCGCGCGGGTCGACCACCACCAGACCGCCGCGCTCGCGCGCTCCGGCGAGATGCTGCACGAAGGGCGGCATGGTCACGCCCATGTTCGAGCCCAGGACCAGCACCGCATCGGCGCCGCCGAGGTCAGCCAGGGGGAAGCCGAGCCCGCGATCCATGCCGAACGCCCGGTTCGAGGCGGCCGCGGCCGAGGACATGCAGAACCGGCCGTTGTAGTCGATGAACGGGGTGCGCAGCACCACGCGCGCGAACTTGCCGAGCGCGTAGGCCTTCTCGTTGGTGAGCCCGCCGCCGCCGAACACCGCGATCGACTCCCGGCCCGACTCCGCCTGCAGCTCGCGGACGCGGCCAGCGACGAGGCCCAGGGCCTCGTCCCAGGTGGCCTCGCGGAAGCCGCCATCAGCGGTGCGGATCATCGGGCTCGTCACGCGGTCCTCGGCGCGCAGCACCTCCGCCGAGGTCCAGCCCTTCTGGCACAGCCCTCCCCTGTTGGTGGGGAAGTCGCGCCCCGAGACCTCAAGCGGCAGGCGCTCGCCAGGGGTGGGGGTCAGCGTCTGCGCGCACTGCAGGGCGCAGTACGGGCAGTGCGTGGCCACCGCGGCGGGCTGCCCGGCCGTCCCGGAAGGGTTCGAGGGCGCAGCCGCGCCGCCCGGGTGCTGAGTCCCGGGCGACGCGGCGCCGTGCTGTGCGGGCACGATCAGACGTTCGCCATCCGGGCGCCCTTGCGCAGGTAGAACACCCACGTCAGGACGGCCATGAGGAGGAACACGCCGATGTAGATCTGGAGGGCGGGGACGATCGAGCCGTCGAAGGTCTCGCGCGACCACAGGTAGACGAACGGGATCGCGAAGCCGCCGAAGGCCCCGATCGAGGAGATGATGCCCACCGCGCCGGCCGCCTGGCGCTTGAAGTCCAGGAACGCCTCCTCCGTGCCGTCGCCCTTGGCCTCGCGCAGCCGGTTGAAGATCGACGGGATCATCCGATAGGTGGACCCATTGCCGATCCCGGTGAGCGCGAAGAGGGCGATGAAGCTCACGAAGAACAGGCCCAGGTTCTCGCCCTGCACGCCCGTCACCGCCGCCCAGCCCGCGCCGGCCATCGCCACGAACGCGATCAGCGTGATGATCGAGCCCCCGAACCTGTCCGCGAGCCTGCCGCCATACGGCCGCGACAGCGACCCCACCAGCGCACCGAGGAAGCCCCACGTCAGCGCGATGTCGGCGCGGTCGAAGACCACCGTCAGCAGTGTCGGGAAGGCCGCCGAGTAACCGATGAAGGAGCCGAAGGTTCCGATGTACAGGAACGCCATCATCCAGGTATGGCCGTGCTTGAGGGACCGCGCGGTGGGCTTGGGATCCGCCTTGGCCTCACGCAGGTTGTCCATGAACAGGAACGCGAGGATGGCCGCAGCGAGCGCGAGCGGCACGTACACCAGACCGGCCATCGCGAGGCCGACGCCGCCGATGCCGACGACGATGGGCACGAGCTTCTGGGCCACCGCCACGCCGATGTTCCCGCCTGCCGCGTTGAGGCCGAGCGCCCAGCCCTTGGCCTTGTCTGGGTAGAAGAACGAGATGTTCGACATCGAGGAGGCGAAGTTGCCGCCGCCGAAGCCGGCGGTCGCGGCGATGAGCACGAGCACGGCGAAAGGCGTCTCGGGCCGGCCGACCACCCACGCGAGGCCCAGGGTGGGCACGAGGAGCAGGAGCGCGGAGATGACGGTCCAGTTGCGGCCTCCGAAGATCGGAACCGCGAACGTGTAGGGGATGCGAAGGAAGGCGCCCACGCCGGACGCGACGGCCAGCAGGGTCAGGCCCTGGCTCGCGGTGAGCGCCCAGCCGTTCGCGCCCGCGGCGACCAGAGCGCCGGACTCGTCGAAGGTGCCGTACATGCGGACCACGACGATGGACCACAGCAGCCATACGGAGAAGCCGATGTGCTCGGCGACGATGGAGAAGACGAGGTTGCGGAAGGCGATCTTCTTGCCGGTGGACTCCCAGAACAAGTCGTTCTCCGGGGTCCAGCGCTCGATCCACCGGCCCTTGCCGATGACGCCGGGCTCGACGTCGGTGACGCCGGTCTTGTCCTGCACGGTCATGAGACCCCTCCCCAGGGTTCATTGGATGGATGAAGTCCGGGCCGCCATCGGCCTGGGAGCCCCGCACAGCTCTCCATCGGACAGCACCCACGCTAAGGAGGGGATGTTTCGCCCGCCCGCGCTCCATGTGAAGCGTGCGCGAACTCTTCCTCACGCCTCGCCGAGACGTCGGGTGAGAAGTCCTGCGCCGGCGCAGGTGCGCGTGTGAGAAAGAACGGCATCGTGCGGGGCAGGGCGCGCAAGGCGGGCAGGTCTCACGGAGTGTCGCGAGCCGGTGTGATGTTTTTCGCGCCTCAGCGGGCACGAACCGCGATCGTGCGCCCCGTCGAGGCGCCGAGCTCGCAGACGAACTGACGCCCCTCGTGCGAGCGCCCGCGTGCGCACGACGGCCGACCGCAGTTCGCCTGTGACGTCCGCGCGCACCTCGATGTCGTGCATGCGAGCCGATGCGCGCGCTGGGCCGCGCGGCTGCGGCACGCGGCGGCGGGCGAGGATCAGGCGAGCGCGGCCTCCGCGCTCGCCCATGCTCCCACCGCGTCGAGCACGCGCGCGAGATCCTCCTCGCCGTGCGCCTGCGACACGAACCACGCCTCGTAGGCGCTGGGGGGCAGGTACACGCCGGCGCCGTGCAGCGCGTGGAACAGGCGACCGTAGGCCGCCATGTCCTGCTGTGCGACCGCGTCGAAGGTGACGGGCGCATCGGCCAGGCCGAGGAAGACCGAGAACAGGGTGCCGGCACGACCCACGGCGTGCGCGATGCCTGCCTCGGTGAGGATGGCCGACACTCCCCCGGCAAGCGCGTCGGCGCTGTCGCGCACGCGCGCGTAGACGTCCTCGGTGAGCAGCCGCATCGTCGCGAGCCCCGCGGCGGTGGCGACGGGGTTCCCCGACAGCGTGCCCGCCTGGTAGACCGGGCCCAACGGCGCGAGCTGCTCCATGATCTCGACGCGGCCGCCCAGCGCCGCGACGGGCATGCCGCCGCCGATGACCTTGCCGAACGTCACGAGGTCGGGCTGCCACGGCTCGACGCCGGCGGCCAGGTCCTCGTCGCGCTCGATGCCCCAGTACCCGGACGGGCCGGCACGGAAGCCGGTGAGCACCTCGTCGAGGATCATCACCGCGCCCTCGGCGGTGCACAGGTGCGAGATGAGGCGGTTGAAGCCCCGCGGCGGGGCGACCACGCCCATGTTGCACGGCGCCGCCTCGGTGATGACCGCGGCGATCGATGGGCCGTGCTCGGCGAAGGCGTCGGTGAGCGCCTCCTCGTCGCCGTAGGGCAGCACGATGGTGTCGACGGCGGTGCCCTTGGTGACCCCAGCGCTGTCGGGCACCCCCGCGGTCGCGAGCCCCGAGCCCGCCGCGACCAGCAGCGAGTCCGAGTGCCCGTGGTAGCAGCCGGCGAACTTCACGATCACGTCCCGCCCGGTCGCGCCGCGCGCGAGGCGGATGGCCGTCATGGTGGCCTCGGTCCCCGTGGAGACCAGGCGGACGCGCTCGGCCGGCGCGTAGCGGGCGCGGATCTCCTCGGCGAGCTCGACCTCCCGCGTGGTGGTGGCGCCGAACGACAGCCCGTCCGCGGCCGCCTCCTGCACCGCCTGCACGATCGTCGGGTGCGCGTGACCCAGGATGGCCGGCCCCCACGATCCGACGAGATCGACGTACTCCCTGCCGTCGGTGTCGGTCACCCGCGACCCCCGTGCGCTCGCGAGCGGGACGGGGTCGCCGCCCACCCCGTTCCACGCGCGGACGGGCGAGTTGACCCCACCAGGCAGGATGGCCGATGCGCGGTCGGTGAAGGTGGTCACGTGCGCCTCCTCGAGGTGGCTCAGGGGCGCGGCGCGCCCTCGTCGTTCGGTGTCGCGTCAGTCCTCGCGGAGCCAGGCGGCGAGGTCGAGCGCTGCGTACGTCAGCACGATCCCGGCGCCCGCCCGGACGATGCTGGTCACGGCCTCCAGGTGAGCGGCACGGCGGTCGACCCAGCCGTTGGCCGCGGCGGCCTCGATCTGGGAGTACTCCCCCGACACGTGATACGCGGCGACGGGGATGCCCGCCTCGGCGACGACGTCCGCGAGCACGTCGAGGTACGGAAGCGCCGGCTTGACCATGAGGATGTCCGCACCCTCCGCCTCGTCGAGCGCCGCCTCGAGGGACCCCTCGACGCGGTTCGCCGGATCCATCTGGTAGGTGCGCCGGTCGCCCTGAAGATCGGACTCGACGGCGTCGCGGAATGGCCCGTAAGCAGCGGATGCGTACTTGGCGGCGTAGGCGAGGATGCTCGTGCGCTGATGCCCGGCATCGTCCAACGCACCGCGCACGGCCGCGACCTGACCGTCCATCATCCCCGACAGCCCGAGGACCTGCGCCCCCGCGCGGGCCTGTGCGACCGCCATGCGGCCGTAGACCTCGAGCGTCGCGTCGTTGTCGACCGAGCCGTCAGCGGCGAGCACGCCACAGTGGCCGTGGTCGGTGAACTCGTCCAGGCACAGGTCGGCCATGACGACCAGCCGCCCTCGCGCCGCGCTGGCCGCGACCTCGATGGCGCGATTGAGGATGCCGTCAGCCTCGCAGGCGGCCGAGCCCGTGGCGTCCCGATAGGCGGGGATCGCGAACAGCATCACCCCGCCGATCCCGGCGTCGGCAGCGCCGTCGATCGCCCCGGCCAGCGCGCTCAGCGGGAGCTGCTCGACGCCAGGCATCGAGGGAATCTCGCGCGGCTCGGTCAGCGACTCGTGGACGAACAGCGGCAGGACGAGCTGGGCCGGGTGCACCCGGGTTTCGCGGACGAGCCGCCGCATCGCCGCCGAGGACCGCAGGCGGCGCGGGCGGCGGTGCGGGGTGAAGGTCATCCCTTGTCCCCCGGCCCTGACACGATGTCGTCAAAGCTCGAGTCCCCGTCGATGGCCGGTGGCGAGGACGCCTGCGGGGCGCCAGCGATGATGTCATCGAACGACTGGTCCGACGCGGCGGTGTCGGGATCGCCCTCGTCCTCGTGGGGCTGGCCCTCTTCGCCCGTCGGAGCCGACGCATCGCCGGCACCCGCCGACCCGTCGTCCGGCTCCTCAGCCCACGCAGGCTCCTCCGCAGCCCCCGCATCGGCCGCGACGTCCTCCGCGGACGCTTCGCTGCCGGCGACTGGCGCATCGGTGACATCGGCGCCCGCCTCGGCAGGCGCATCGGCGGCCTGGCCTGCATCGTCTTCTGCGCTGGTGTCCTCCGCGCCGTCGTTCGCGTCGTACTCCTCGAGCCGGTCGGGGTCGAGCGCCGCGAGCAGGCCCGCGACGATCCCGTCATAGGACGGCGCCGTCGCCACCGACGCGAGCTCGAGGCCCGCGGCGCGCGCTGTCGCGGCGGTCATGTCGCCGATCGCCACCACGAGAGTCTCCTCGGGAACCGCAGCCCCCGAGTCGGCGAGCCTCTGCGCGACCGAGCCGGAGGTCAGCAGCACGGCGTCGAACCGACCCGACTCGATCTCCTCCCGCAGCTGCTTGCCGACGCCCGAGCCGTCCACCGTGCGATACGCCTCGACCGTCGTGACGGTCCAGCCCTTGCGCTCCAGACCGCGAGCGAGCACCGGTGCCGCGAGATTGCCCAGCGGCGCGAGCACCTTGCCGGGGCCGCCCGCGAACTCCTCCACGATGCCGCGAGCGTTCTGGCGCGAGGAGGGCACCAGCTCGACGTCGAGGCCGAGGTCGGCGCACACGGCGCGCGTGGCCTCGCCCACGGTCGCGACCTTGGCCTGCGGCTGGGGTGCGGCCAGGCTCATCGAGTGCCGCCGGGCGATCGCGTCCATCGCCGACAGCGCATTGCGGCTCGTGACGGCGAGCCAGTCGAAGTCGCCCGCGCACCACGCGATGGTGGCCTCCTCGAGCGCCTCAGGCTCCGAGCTGGGCTCGATCGCGATGAACTCGACCTCCTCCACGACCGCTCCCGCCTGGGCGAGGCGCTCCGCGAGGTGGCGACGCTGCGCCGTGACGGGCACGAGGATGTGGCGCCCCTCGAGCAGGCTCAGATCCATGTCAGGTCCTTCCCATCAGGCGGCCGGCGCCGCGGCTCATGAGGGTCCAGCCCGTCGACCGGCCCAGGGAGGCCGGCTCGGAGGCGGGACCGGTGGAGTGCTCGTTGAGGGCGAGCCGTCCGGTGGCGTCGATGACGCGGGCCCGCAGGCTCAGCGTGCCGCGGTCTACGCTGCCATACGCGCCCACGGGGGCCGAGCATCCTGCGTCGAGCACTCCCAGCAGCGCGCGTTCGGCCGTCACGGCCGCGCGAGTGTCGGCATGGTCGAGCGCGCGAACGTGATCGGCCCACGCGGCATCCGCTCCCGGCACGATCTCGATAGCCAGCGCGCCCTGGCCGGGTGCGGGAAGCATGTCGGACGGGTCGAGGAGCTCGGTCGCCTCATCGAGGCGCCCCAGACGCTGCAGGCCGGCCGCAGCCAGCACCACGCCGTCGAGCTCGGTGCCCACCTTCCCCAGCCGGGTGTCCACGTTGCCGCGCAAGGGCTCGATCACGAGGTCTCGGCGCAGCGCGAGCACCTGCGCCGCGCGGCGAGGCGAGCCGGTGCCGATCCTCGCCCCCTCGGGAAGCTCCCGCAGCGGGGGCCCCATGGTGCACAGCGCGTCGCGGACATCGGCCCGCTCGGTGATGGCGGCCACCTCGAGGTCCGGGTGGGCCTGGGTGGGCATGTCCTTGAGCGAGTGGACGGCGAGGTCGCACTCGCCTCGCAGCAGGGACTCCCTCAGCGACGCGACGAACACGCCGACCTCGCTGAGGCCCACGAGCGACCCGCGAGACAAGTCGCCGTGCGTGGTGATCTCGACGAGCTCGACCTCGAGGCCCACGCCATGCGCGGCAGCCGCGGCCGTGATCTGATCCGCGACCATCCCCGACTGCGTGCGCGCGAGGGCGGAGCCGCGGGTGCCGAGCCGGATCTTCATGCGCTCCATCGTTTCACAGTCGAGGTGGGCGTCAGGGTGCCTCGTCGACTCCCCGCCTGCGCAGCACCAGGACGAGCGCGGTGGCGGCCGTGACGAGCGCCGCGACACCGATCACCGGCCACAGCCAGCCCGGCGTGGCGGGCTCGGGCTCCGCCACGACCGGCGAGTCCAGCACCACGGCGCTCGGGCTCGGGTCCGAGGAGGAAGTTGCCGATGCGCTCGGCGCGGCCGCGGTCGGGCTCGGCTCGGGCGCGGCGGGCGCGCTGTCGGGACTCGCCGTGGGCGAGGAACCGGAATCGGGGGCGTACGTGAAGGAGACCACTCCCTCGACAGGGTGCCCGTCCTCCCCGATGACTCGCCACGCCAGCGTCGCGTCGCCGACGGCGAGCTCGGCGTCGACCGGTGCAGTCAGGGTGTTCTGCTCGGAGAAGTCCGGGGCGAGCTCGTGGCGCTCACCCGCGGCATCCTCGATGGCGAGCTCCGCACCGATGTCCAGGATGGCGGTGCCGAACTCGAGCCGCACCTCGGTGAGCTCCTGGACCGTCGACCCCTGCTCGGGGCTCGAGGCGCGCAGCTCCGAGTGAGCGTGGGCCTGCGGGGCGGGGAGCAGCAGGGACAGCACGAGGGCGACGAGGACGAGGGACACGCGAGCGGGCCGCGCGAGCGAAGCGGTCATGCCTCCATTGTCTCAGCGCTCGACGGTGCTCCTGACCCGAGCCGCGCGGCTCCCGCCGGTCCCGCCCTCCCGGGCGCGCGCCGCTTCAGGCGTGCGTCATCGAACGTTCACGGGACATTCGTGCGCGCTCGCCCTGGCGCCATCGGCGCAGCCGGTCACAATGGAGCCGTGAAGGTCGCCCTGATCGCGGAGTCGTTCCTCCCGCACGCCAACGGCGTGACGCACTCGCTCCTGCGTGTGATCGAGCACCTGTCGGCACGCGGCGACGAGGCGCTCGTGATCGCGCCCGAGGCGAAGGGGTCGGCGGGACCGGTGAGGTACGGCGTCGCTCAGGTCAAGCGCCTCCCAGCGATGGGCTGGCCAGGGTACGACGACGTGCGGGTCTCCCTGTCGGGCTCGGCGCGCATCGCGCGGATCCTCGACGACTACGCACCGGATGTGGTCCACCTGGCATCCCCGTTCATGCTGGGATGGTCGGGGGTGCGCGCAGCAGAGGAGCTGTCGATCCCGTCCGTGGCCGTCTACCAGACCGAGGTGCCGAGCTACGCGGACCGCTATCGGGTGGGCTGGGGAGAGCCGATCCTGTGGGACCGGGTCCTCAACATCCACCGCCGCGCGGGGCTGACGCTCGCCCCGTCGACCTACGCGATGCGTCAGCTGGAGGGGCTGGGGGTCCCGCGCCTGCGCCTCTGGCCCCGCGGCGTCGACACTCGCCGCTTCCATCCCGCGAAGCGCACCGCCGGCCTCCGGCGCTCCTGGGCGCCCGGCGGAGAGGTGATCGTCGGCTATGCCGGGCGCCTCGCGGCCGAGAAGCGCGTGGAGGATCTCGCGCGCCTGAGCGACATCGGTGGCATTCGGGTCGTGATCATCGGCGACGGACCTGCGCGCTCGCGGCTCGAGACGCTGCTTCCCCATGCGACGTTCACGGGGCACCTGGGCGGCGAGGATCTGGCACGCGCCGTCGCGAGCCTCGACGTGTTCGTCCATTGCGGAGAGCTGGAGACCTTCTGCCAGGGCATCCAGGAGGCTCACGCCGCAGGGGTGCCGGTCGTGGCGCCGCGCCGGGGCGGCCCGATCGATCTCGTGGATCCCGACCACACCGGATATCTGTACGAGCCGGGCCGCCTGGATCAGATGGTCGCGGGGGTGCGGGCGCTCGTCGAGGAGCCCGAGCGGCGGGAGCGGTTCTCGGTGCAGGCACGGGCGAGTGTCGCCGGCCGCACCTGGACGAGCGTGTGCGACGCTCTCGTCGGTCACTACGCGGAGGCGATCAGCGCACACCACCGTGCCCCCGAGCGCCCGTGGGACGTTCTCGATCACGAGGCGATCCGCCCATGAGGATCGCGCACATCGCCAACTTCTACGGCCCGACGTCCGGCGGCCTGCGCACCGCGATGCACGAGTTGGGCCGCGGATACGCGGCCCGCGGGCACGAGTTCCTGATGGTGGTGCCGGGCGCCGAGGACGTCGATGAGGACACTCCGTTCGGACGGCGCGTGCAGATTGCGAGCGCGGTGCTGCCACTCTCGGGCGGCTATCGCATGATCACGCGCACGTCCCTCGTGCGCGAACTGCTCGACGGCTTCGAGCCGGACGTGATCGAGGTGTCCGACCGCACCTCCCTGCGCGGTCTGGGAGGCTGGGCGCGTGCGCGCGGGATCCCCAGCGCGTTCTTCGCTCACGAACGCGCGGACGGCGTCATCGCGGCCCATCTCCCGTCGTGGACCGGGCGCGCCCTCCCGGTGCGCGCTCTCGCGGACGCTCACAACCGCGGCACCCGGCGCCGCTTCACGAGCCTGATCGCGACCACGCCGTTCGCCGCCGAGGAGTTCGATCGCATCGGCGCCGTCACGCACACCGTGCCGTTGGGCGTGGATCTCGACGCGTTCCACCCGAGCAGACGCGATCAGAGCACCCGCGACGCGCACGCCGGCGCAGGTGAGGCGCTGCTGGTGATGGCGTCGCGGCTGTCGGCCGAGAAGTGCCCCGACCTCGCGATCGACGCCGTGCGCGAACTGGTCAGGCGGGGACGCCGGGTCCGGCTCGTGAGCGCTGGAACCGGCGCGCTCGAGGCGCGCATGCGCGAGCGCGCCCGAGGACTGCCCGTCACGTTCCTGGGTTTCATCGACGGTCGCGAGAGCTTCGCGCGGCTGCTGGCGAGCGCCGATGCGGTGGTCGCGCCAGGCCCGATCGAGACCTTCGGCCTCGCCGCCCTCGAGGCCCTGGCATCCGGCACCCCTGCGGTGGTCAACGAGCGCTCGGCCCTGCCGGGGGTGGTGGGCCGCGGTGGCGTGGCAGCGGTCAGCAGTCCGGAGGGCTTCGCCGATGCGATCGAGTCGGTGCTCGACGATGACCCCGCGGCGGCGAGCGCGAGGGCACGCAAGCGCGCCGAGACGATGCCGTGGTCGGCGACGGTCACCTCGATGCTCGGCATCCACGAGCGCGCGCTCGCTCGCGTGAGCGCAGCGACTGCACCAGCTTCTGCGAGGTGAGCGGTCATGGCACGAGGGCCGGTCGTGGCTGCGATCGGAGACTCGCTCACGCTGGGGGTGGGCGACGGCACGCAGCACCCGAGGGGCGACGTGGGCTGGGCGGCGCACACCGCACGGGCGGTGGGCGCCTCGCGCTTCGTGAACGTCGCCGCGAACGGCGTGCGCGCGCGTGACCTCTCGGCTTCCCAGCTTCAGCGAGCGCTCGCATGCGAGCCGGATATCGTCCTCATGAGCGCCGGCGGCAACGACGTGCTCCGCGGCGACTTCGACCCTGGGGAGGTGGAGCGCGAGCTCGAGGCCGCCCTCCACGCGGTGAGCGCGCCCGACAGGTGCGTGGTCGTGCTCGGCATCGATCGCATCGGCCTCTTCGACGCGCTGCCCCGCGCCGTGACCTCCGTCATGGCCAGGAGGGTGGCCGCGGTCAACGCCGCGATCGTCGCTGCGGCCTCGAGGACGACTGCGACGCTCGTCGATGGCGGTGCCGTGTTCCACGTGACCGGCCGTCGCGCATGGCACATCGACCGCATCCATCCATCGCCGCTGGGCCATCGCATGCTCGCCGCAGCAGCCGTCGCGGAGCTCGCGGCGCGTTGGCCGCAACGCGTCGCGATCTCTCCGGCTCCCGCTCCCCCCGGCCTCACTGATCGCGCGTGGTGGCTCGTGCGCAACGGCGCCCCGTGGACCCTGCGCCGCAGCCGCGACCTGCTGCCGCAGGTCACCCGGATGGTGACGCACGAGCTGCTCGAGGACCGGCGCTCCCGCCTGAGCAAGGCGGCGCGTGCGTGAGCGGAGGCAGGGAGGAAGCGGCTAGATGAGCCAGCGGTTCTTCTGGACGGCTCCGAGTCGCTTCCACCACTCGCCCAGGCCGATCGCTTGGTAGCGCACCTCGAGCAGCACCGCTGCGAACACGACCAGGATGTAGACGATGTGCTCGTCGACGAACGGGTTCTGCTGGGGGTAGACCGCTCCCGGCCACGCGTGGCTCGTGTACATCATCGCGAGCATGAGTGCCGCGGCCCACATCGCGACCCTGGTGCCGATGCCGAGCACGAGCGCGAGTCCGATGCCGAGCAGACCGATCATGTAGGGCCAGTCGGTCCACGCCTGCTCGCCCAGACCAGCGTAGAAGTCCGCGAGCGGCCCGCTCGACGACCCCAGATAGCCCTCGGTCATGCGCGCCCCGCTCGCCCACGTGGCGTCGCAGCCGACGTCGACGGCGCCGCTCTCGGTGTCACGGCACGTGGAGAACCCCAGACCGAAGGTCTTGTCGAGGAAGGTCCAGAGGAAGATCCAGCCCACGGCGATGCGCGCCAGGCTGAGGAGAATCCAGCCCGCGCGGGAGCCCGCCGGGCGTTCGACTGCGGTGGTCCTCGTAGGTTCGGTGGTCGCCATGGCGTTCCCCTCGCTCGAAGTGACGGCCGGGCCACGTCGCTCCGACCGCTTCGAGGCTACTCCTGGCGTGGCCGGCTCGCACGGTGAAGCCGCTGGTGCGCGCCCTGTCCAGGGCGTACGGGACGCCGGCGCGGCTTAGCATGGCGAGATGACCAGCACGGAGACTCTGCCACGATTTCCCCAACCCGAGGAGCAGTGGCGCGAGTTCGTCACGGCGTCGGTGCGCGCGAGCCTCGCTCGCGCCACGACTGCCCTCGGGAGCCTGCGGGCCGGTGCCGCGGACTGCGCTTGGGAGGCGTGGAACGATGCCGACATCGAGCTGTCGAACGCGCACCAGCTCGTCGAGTCCATCGCCGAGGTGCACCCCGATGCCGACGTGCGGCACTCCTGCACGGAGCTCGTGCTGGAGATCGCCGCCTTCCGCACCGCCAGGGACGGCGACCCTGAGCTGTACGCCGCGCTCACCGGTGCCCCCGCGCCCGAAGGAGCGGGGTACCTCCGCGACCTGGTGCTGCGAGACTTCCGCCTCCAAGGCGCCCACCTCGACGCACCCGACCGCGAGCGCCTCGCGCAGATTGATCAGGAGCTCGCGTCAGCCGAGACAGCGTTCTCCGAGAACATCCGGGAGGACGTGGGCCGCATCCGCGTGGCGCCGGGCGCGCTCGCCGGCCTGCCGGACGACTACGTCGCCGAGCATCCGCGCGGCGAGGACGGCTTGGTGGAGATCACGACGGACTACCCCGACATGGCGCCGTTCCTCGCCATGGCTCACGACCGGGCGGCACGTGAGGCGCTCGTGCGCGTCGACTACGACCGCGCGTACCCCGCGAACGACGAGGTGCTGGGCCGCATCCTGCGACTGCGGGACGAGAAGGCGAGACTGCTGGGCTTCTCGGGGTGGCCGGACTACGCGACCGCACGCATGATGATGCGAGACGGCGCCGGCATCGAGGCGTTCCTCGAGCAGGTCGACGCCGCCGCGCGCCCAGCAGGCACCGCGGACGCCGCGATGCTCCTCGAGCGTCTGCGCGACGACCACCCGGAGGCGGCGGGGATCACCGTCGCCGACTCGCGGTACTACATCGAGAGGATCAAGGCCGAGCGGTTCGGAGTCGACCCGCATGAGGTGCGTCGCTTCCTTGACTTCGGGCGGGTCAGGGACGGCATCCTCGAGCTGGCCGGCGAGCTGTTCGACCTCCGGTTCGATACCGTCGCCGATGCGCCCCGGTGGCACGCCGACGTCGAGGCGTACGACGTCGTCTCAGGTGACCAGCGCATCGGCCGCATCCTTCTGGACATGCATCCCCGCGCTGGCAAGTACGGACACATGGCGTGCTTCCCCATCGTGACCGGGATCGCGGGGCGCCAGCTGCCGGTGAGCGCGCTCGTGTGCAACTTCCCGCGCGGCTCCATGACGTTCGACGACCTCCAGACCTTCCTGCACGAGTTCGGACATCTCCTGCATGCCATCCTGTCCGGCGCCGGTCGCTGGATGAGGCTGGCTGGCCTGTCGGAGCGGGGCGAGTGGGACTTCGTGGAGGCGCCCTCCCAGCTGCTCGAGGAGTGGGCGTGGGACCACACCGTGCTCGCGCGATTCGCGGTCGATGGCGATGGCACCGCCATCCCCGCCTCGCTCGTCGAGAGCCTGCGCTCGAGCCGCCACCTCGCTCACGGGCTGCTGACCTGCCGCCAGCTCGTCTACGCACAGCTGTCGTACCGGCTCCACCGCGACGTGCCGCAGGATCGTGCCGCGTTCGCGACCGCGATCGAAGAGCGCTACGACGTGCGCGAGCTCCTCACCGGAACCCACCAGTACGCGAGCTTTGGCCACCTCACGACCTACTCGGCCTGCTACTACACGTATCAGTGGAGCCTCGCGATCGCGCGAGACCTCTTCACGGGGTTCGATCAGGACGACCTGCTGAACAAGGACAACGCGAGGCGATACCGCGATGCCGTGCTCGTTCCCGGCGGGGAGCGGCCCGCGAGCGCGCTGGTCGAGGAGTTCCTCGGGCGCCCCTTCAGCGCGGAGGCATACACGACGTGGCTGGCTCAGCTGGACACCACGGGCGCCGCGACTGAGTCGCGCGGCGCGCCGACGGCCTGAGCGTCGGCTACGGGAACTCCAGGGGCGCCCGCAGCTGTGCATGGAGATGCGCCGCCACCACTGCGGCCATGGAGGTCGGCAGGGTGCCCAGCAGCCACTGCACCTGGAGTCCGTCGAGCAGGGCGATGAGCTGCGCCCCGGCGATCTCAGGGTCGACGCCTTCGACCAGGTCGCCGGCCTCCCGCGCCACCGCATACGCGCCGACGAGGCTCGCGAGCAGCCGCTCGTAGCGCCCCCGGAAGTAGTCGTGCGCAGGGTGGTCAGCGCTCGTCGCCTCGGCGGACAGCGTGGTGAAGAGCTCGACGAGCGGACGCTGGGTCTCGTTCTTCTCGGCCGAGCCGACCATGGACCTCAGCGCCTCGCGGCCGAGCTCGCTGCGCACCGGGTTGTCGAGCGCCCCCTGCTGGTCGCGGTGCTCGAGCACCGCCATCAGGAGGGCCTCCTTGGTCGGGAAGTGGTAGAGCACGCCTGGGTGCGTCATCCCCGCTCGCGCCGCGATGTCGCGCAGGGATCCCGCCCGATAGCCCGACTCGCAGAACTGCTCCGTCGCGGCGGCGATGATGTGCGCGCGAGTGTCGCGACCGCGCTGCTGTCGACCATCGAGAGGCTCGGGCTCGGACATGAACGGCAACTTACCACGCGGTAAGGAACTTTGGTAGCATCGTCACGGCCTCGATGCAGACCGCCCCGCCGCGAAAGGACCCTCATGGACGCTCCCGCCTACCTCGACTCGTCGCTCACGACCGCGGACAGGGTCGCTGATCTCGTCTCGCGCATGACTCTGCCCGAGAAGGTGGGCCAGATGATGCAGCTCAACTCGAAGGACGGCGTGACGGGGCTCATCGAGGACTTCCACGTGGGCTCGATCCTCCACACCTCCCCCGCGGCCATGGTCGAGGCCGACACCGCGGTGCGCGGATCCCGCCTGCGCATCCCGCTGCTGGTGGGCGAGGACTGCATCCACGGCCACTCGTTCTTCGAGGGCGCCGAGATCTACCCCACGCAGCTCGGGCTCGCGGCGACATGGGATCGCGACCTCGTGCAGCGCATCGCGCGCGCTACAGCAGTCGAGGTCTCCGCCACCGGCATCCACTGGACCTTCTCTCCGGTGCTGTGCATCACGCGCGACCTCCGCTGGGGCCGGGTGTCCGAGACCTTCGGCGAGGACCCGTACCTGATCGGCGAGCTCGCCTCCGCGATGGTGGCCGGATACCAGGGAGACGGACTCGACGACCCGACGGCGATCCTCGCGACGGCCAAGCACTTCGCCGGATACTCCGAGACGCAGGGGGGCCGCGATGCCTCCGAGGCCGACCTGTCGCGGCGCAAGCTGCGCTCGTGGTTCCTGCCGCCCTTCGAACGCGTGGCCCGCGAGGGCTGCCGCACCTTCATGCTCGGCTACCAGGGCATCGACGGCACGCCCATCACCGTGAACGACTGGCTCCTGAACGACGTGCTGCGCGGAGAGTGGGGCTACGCCGGAACCCTCATCACCGACTGGGACAACGTCGGCAACCTCGTGCGCGAGCAGCGCATGTTCCCCGACTACGCGACCGCCGCCGCTGCCGCCGTGAACGCGGGCAACGACATGATCATGGCGACCCCGGCCTTCTTCGACGGCGCCCAGGAGGCCGTGGCGCGGGGCCTGCTGCCCGAGGAGCGCATCGACGAGGCCGTCGGTCGCATCCTCACGCTGAAGTTCGACCTGGGCCTGTTCGAGAACCCCCGCCTGCCGGACGCCGACCGCCAGCGGGAGGTCATCGGACAGGACGCCCATCGCGCGCTGGGCCTCGAGGCTTCCCGGCGCTCGCTCGTGCTGCTCGAGAACGACGGGCTGCTGCCGCTCGACACGGGCGAGGGCGCCCCTCCGCGCCGCATCGCCGTCGTGGGTCCCAACGCGCACGACGCCCAGACGCAGCTGGGCGACTGGGCCGGCAGCTCCGGCCAGGCCGATTGGCTGCCGCACGGCCAGCCCCGCGACATGATCCTGACCACCGTGGACGGCCTGCGTGAGCAGGTCCCCGACGGCTGGGAGGTGACGTACGAGCGCGGCGCAGAGATCGGCACCACGGGTCCCGACCCCGAGGGCGAGACCTTCGCGGACGGCCAGCCCCGGCCGCACATCATGAACGCGGCCGAGCCTGACGCGGATCAGATCGCCGCCGCCGTCGCCGCGTCCCAGGGCGCCGATGCCGTGGTCGCCGTGCTCGGCGACCGCATCGAGCTCATCGGCGAGGGCCGCTCCACCGCGACGCTCGAGCTGCTGGGCGGGCAGGTCGCCCTGCTCGATGCCCTCGTCGAGACCGCCACCCCGGTCATCCTCGTCGTGCTCGCCTCCAAGCCCCACGTGCTTCCCCCGTCGGCGGAACGCGCATCGGCGATCATCTGGGCTGCCAACCCTGGCATGCACGGCGGCCAGGCCATCGCGGAGCTGATCCTGGGAGCGATCGAGCCCAGCGGTCGCCTGCCGCTCTCGTGGCCGCGCCACGTGGGCCAGCAGCCCACGTACTACAACCAGATCGACGCCCAGCACGGGCACCGCTACGCCGATCTCACTCAGGAGCCGCGGTGGGTGTTCGGCGAGGGCCGGAGCTTCACCACGGTCGAGTACTCCGACCTGCAGCTGCTCGCGCCGGGCGACGACGATGTGGTCCGCGCGCACGTCACCCTCGCCAACACCGGCTCGCGCCCCGCGCTCGAGACGGTGCAGGTGTACGTGCGCGACGAGGTCACGTCGGCGACGTGGGCCGACCGCGAGCTCAAGGCGCACCGACAGGTGACCCTCGCGCCGGGCGAGACGCGCGCCGTCGAGCTCGAGCTTCCGCTCGCGGCATGCTCGATCGTCAATGCCGAGGGCGAGCGCGTCATCGAGCCGGGAACGTTCACCATGCTCGTGGGCCCATCGTCACGCCTGCGGGACCTGCTGTCCGTGCGGTTCAGGATCGGCTAGCCCATGTCGGACGCCACACGGCCCATGCGCACGGCGACCGTGACCCGCGACCTGCGCCGCGCCCGCCTGGGCGTCTCGCTGATCTTCGCGACCAACGGCATCCTGCTTGGGAGCCTCGCGCCGCGTCTGCCCGAGCTGCGCGACGGCCTGAGCCTGTCCTACGGCCAGCTGGGCGTCGCGATGGCGATGTGGCCGGTAGGCGCGCTGCTGCTGGGCCTCGCCTCCGGCACCCTCATCCGACGCTTCCGGTCGTCACGCGTCGCGGTCGCAGGCATGGTGCTGTGTGCGATCGCGCTGATGGGCGCCGGGCTCGCGAGCAACGTCTACCTGTTCGCGGCGGCGCTGTTCGTCGTGGGAGCGACGGACGCGTGGGTCGACGTCGCGCAGAACTCTCACGGCCTGCGGGTCCAGCGACTGTACCGGCGCTCGATCAACAATGGCTTCCACGCGATGTGGTCGCTGGGCGCCGTCACGGGCGGACTGCTGGGCGCAGCGGCCGCAGGCCTCGACGTCTCAGTGCGGTGGCAGTTCGCGGGCATGGTGGTGCTGGTGGTCGCGATCAACGTCGTGACCTACCCGCTGCTTCTCAAGGGGCCCGAGCCGCAGACCACCGCCGACGAGGGAGCCGATGAGGCCGCCATGCCTCACGAGGCGCCGCGCCGCGCCGGCTCACCTCGCCTGTGGCTGCTGCTGGGGGCGCTGTCCCTCATCTCGATCGCGGGAGCATGGGCGGAGGACGCGGCGGCGACCTGGGCGGCCAGCTACCTGCGCGACGAGCTCGCCGCGCCCGCCGCCATCGCGGCCTTCGGATTCGTGTCCCTGCAGGGCTGCCAGTTCGTCGGGAGGCTCACGGGCGACCGCATGATCGACCGGTTCGGTCAGCGCGCCGTCGCGCGCACCGGCGGGCTGCTGATGTTCGTCGGCATGGGTCTCGCTCTCGCGTTCCCGTCGGTGTGGGGCACGATCGTCGGGTTCGGCGCTGCCGGCCTGGGCATCGCCACCCTGATCCCCGGCGCGTTCCACGCAGCGGACGAGCTTCCAGGCCTCAAGTCCGGCAGCGGCCTCACGATCGTGGGCTGGACTCTGCGCCTGGCGTTCCTGCTGTCGCCGCCGATCGTGGGCGCGATCGCCGACGCCACGTCGCTGCGCGTCGGGCTCGCGATCATGCCGGTCATGGGCCTGCTGGTCGTGCTGCTCGCGGGAGTCATGGAACCGCGCCGCCTCCAGGCTTCGCCCTCTGCGTCGAACGGTCCCCTGTAAAACGGATCTCGGAGCACCGCGCGCTCGAGGCGCGCGCTATGGGATCGTGGTCGGTGATGCAGCCCTTCACCAAGACGCGTTCCGATGCTCCGGCAGGCTTCTTCGAGGCCGAGGCGGCCGGGCTGCGCTGGCTGGCCGCCGCGCGCGGGGCTCGCGTGGCAACCGTTCTCGAGGCAGAGCCTGGTCGCATCGTCCTCGAGCGCATCGTCCCGTCCCGCCCCACCCCCGAGGCGGCGCGTGCATTCGGGCGCGACCTGGCGAGCACGCACGGGGCCGGCGCCGACGCCTTCGGGTCGCCGCCCGCAGGCTGGGACGGCCCGCTGTACATCGGTTCCCGCGAGATGCCCTCCCACACCGCCGACGCGTGGGGCGCCTTCTACGCACAGGCTCGGGTCGAGCCATTCCTGGCGCCGGCGGTGGCGAACGGCCATCTCACCGCCGCCGAGGAGGAGCAGGTGCGTGAGGCCTGCGCGGTGGTCGCCAGCGGCACGTTCGACGATGCCACTGCGCCAGCACGCATCCACGGCGACCTCTGGGCGGGCAATCTACTGTTCGACGCCGACGGCGCCATCCTGATCGACCCCGCCGCGCACGGCGGGCACCCCGAGACCGACCTGGCGATGCTGGCGCTCTTCGGCGCGCCGCACCTCGACGAGATTCTCGCGGGCTACAAGGAGCGGTCGCGCCTCGCGACCGGCTGGCGGGAACGGGTGCCGGTGCACCAGCTGCACCCCCTCGCGGTGCACGCTGCCGGCCACGGGCGCTCCTACGGCGTCGAGCTCGCGCGGGCGGCTCGCGCGACGCTCCGACTCGCCGGTGCCGCCGCCTGACGGAACGAGCTCGAGCCGAGATGTGGAGCGCTGCGGGAATGAATCGGCGGCGGTCGCGTTGATAGATGCAAACGCATATAATTGCGGTCAAGGAACCGATGTGCACTCCAGGAGGCACCCCATGCAGTTCGGCATCATGTCCGTCTCGGACATCACTCGCGACCCGGTCACCGGCCACACGCCGTCGGAGGCCGAGCGCATCGACGCGATCAAGCAGATCGCCGTGAAGGCCGAGGAGGTGGGACTCGACGTCTTCGCGATCGGCGAGCACCACAACCC
Organism: Demequina sp. NBRC 110053; assembly: GCF_002090095.1. GTDB lineage: Bacteria > Actinomycetota > Actinomycetes > Actinomycetales > Demequinaceae > Demequina. The sequence continues at coordinate 304,228 of NZ_BBRJ01000002.1, forward strand.
GCCGTTCTTCAGCTCCTCGCCCACGACGCTGCTCGCGCACATCGGGGCGCTGACCGAGCGTCTGATCCTCACCACGAGCACCACGCTCATCACCACCAACGACCCGGTGCGCATCGCCGAGGAGTACGCGATGCTGCAGCACCTCACCAAGGGCCGCATGGACCTGATGCTCGGCCGCGGCAACACCGCGCCGGTGTACCCGTGGTTCGGCCAGGACATCCGCCAGGGCCTCCCCCTCGCGCTCGAGAATTACAACCTGCTGCACCGCCTGTGGCGCGAGGACGTCGTGGACTGGGAGGGTAACTTCCGCGGCCCCCTGCAGGGCTTCACGTCCACGCCGCGACCGCTCGACGACGTCCCGCCGTTCGTGTGGCACGGGTCGATCCGCACGCCCGAGATCGCCGAGCAGGCCGCGTACTACGGCAACGGCTACTTCGCGAACAACATCTTCTGGCCCAAGGAGCACTACAAGCGCCTCATCGACTTCTACCGCCGCCGCTTCGAGGCGCACGGGCACGGCGCTCAGAAGGAGGCGATCGTCGGGCTGGGTGGCCAGGCCTTCATCGCGAAGAGCAGTCAGGCCGCGCGCGACCAGTTCCGCCCCTACTTCAACGAGGCCCCCGTCTACGGCAACGGACCGCGCATGGAGGACTTCGAGGAGATGACCCCGCTGTCGGTGGGCAGCCCGCAGGAGGTCATCGACAAGACGCTGACCTTCCGCGAGGCGTTCGGTGACTACCAGCGCCAGCTGTTCCTGATCGACCACGCCGGCCTGCCCCTGAGCATCGTCCTCGAGCAGCTCGAGCTGCTGGGCGGCGAGGTCGTACCGGTCCTGCGCAAGGAGCTCGACGCCAAGCGCGAGCCCGGCACGGCCGAGGCGCCCACGCACGCGGGCCTTGTCAAGGCCAAGTACGGCGATGCCGAGCCGCGCCAGCCCCGCCCGAACGCCAACCGCGGCGACAACGTCACGGGCGGCTCGCCCTACCAGGACTCCGAGTCCAGCGTCGCCGCGTACCCCTCGATGTGAGCACGGCGATGAGCACTGTGAGCGCCGATGCGCGGGCGAGGTCCCGCACGCACCTCGCCAACGACGCGTGGGAGGCATCGCTCGCCGCCCACGCGGCGCTGATGCGCCGCTTCAGCACCGAGGACGTGTGGCACGGGCTGTCGATGCGCGAGTACGACGTGCTCTACACCCTCTCCAAGTGCTCCGGCCCCCAGCGGCTGGGCGAGGTCGGCAGGCACGTGCTGCTGAGCCAGCCGGCGCTGTCACGGCTGGTCGACCGCCTGGTCGACAAGGGCTTGGTGGGCCGATGCGCCGACCCCGCCGATGCGCGCGCGGCTCACCTCTCGCTCACCGACGAGGGTCGGGCGCTCCAGCGGCGGGTCGGCCGCGCGCACGGTCGCGCCGTCGCGGCAGCCATGACTGCCGCACTGACCGATGAGGAGCTCGCGCTCCTCGAGACCCTCTCTCGCAAGCTCACGGAGGAGACCCCATGACCACCGAGACGTACAACCTCGTCACCGTCAGCGCCGGCGTGTCCGACCCGTCATCGACGCGGCTGCTCGCCGACCGGGCCACCCAGCGCGCCGTCGCGATCCTCGAGTCCCGCGGGCACAGCGTCACGGTCAGCTCGATCGACCTGCGCGAACTGCTCCCGGAGCTGCCCCAGGCCCTGTCGAGCCAGCTCATGGGACCCAGGTTCACCCAGGCGATCGAGCGCCTGCAGGCCGCCGACGGCATCATCGCCGCCGCGCCGGTGTACAAGGCCGCCGCCTCAGGGCTGCTGACGAGCTTCTTGCAGGTGCTCGACAACGACCTCCTCATCGGCAAGCCGGTGATCCTCGCCGCGACGGCGGGCACCGCCCGCCACGCGCTCGTCGTGGACGGGGAGATGCGCGCGCTCTTCGCCTACCTGCGCGCGCTGCCGGTGCCGACGGGCCTGTTCGCCTCCACCGAGGACTGGACCGACAAGGCGCTCGGCACCCGCATCGATCGCGCGGCCACGGAGCTGGCGATCCTCGTCGAGTCGGGCTTCGCGAGAAAGGTGCGCGACGACTCGTGGGCTCGCTATCAGCACGAGTACGGATCGGCAGGGGGCACGGAGCTCGGCATCGACCTCGACTCGGACATGATGCGGCTGGCCACGGGCGGCTCGCTCCGTGACGGCTCGCACGAGCCGTTCGACCTGCGGGACAGCTAGACGGAAGACCGCGTCGCGCGCGGGCGTTGCCCTAGGCGCCATCCACACCGACGAAGGGATCACGATGACCGACACGACCTGGAACGAGGACGCGCAACGCTACGAGCTGCGCGTCGATGGCGACCTCGCAGGCTTCATCGAGACGGAGCGCGATGGCGATGTCCTCGCCTTGACCCACACGGAGCTGCTCGAGTCGTATCAGGGCAAGGGGCTGTCCAAGCCTCTGATCTCCGCGGCGCTCGAGGACGCCATCGAGAAGAATCTGACGGTCGCGCCCATCTGCGGTGCTGTCGCGGCCTACGTCGAGCGCCACGACGTGCCGGGACTCCAGCTGGTGGACAAGCAGGGGTGACGCGGCTCGATGCGCCGTCCGACGTGACCGACGAGGTCGCGGAGGCGGGCATGGGCACGAGCGCGCGTCCCGGGCCGCGCGCGATCATGCTCGAGGCCCGCGACGTCCCGTTGGGCGGACTGCGGTCCATGACCGTCAGGCGCGCCCTGCCTCAACGAGAGCTGCCCACCATCGGCGCCTGGTGCTTCGTCGACCGGTTCGGGCCGCAGGTGACGACGATGACGGTCGACGCCCACCCGCACACGGGCCTGCAGACGGTGACGTGGCCGCTCACAGGCGAGGTGCGCCACCGGGACTCGCTCGCATCTCACGTGGTGCTGCGGCCGGGAGCCCTCAATCTCATGACGGCCGGCCGCGGCGTGGCCCACACGGAGCACTCCGTCGCTCCCGACACTGAGCTCGACGCGATCCAGTTCTGGGTGGCGCTGCCGGAGTCGACCCGGCACGCGGGCGCGGCCTTCGAGACTCATGCGACGCTCCCCGCGGTGGCGCTGTCCGGAGGCGCGACCGCGACCGTCGTGCTCGGCGAGCTCGCCGGGGCGCGCTCGCCCGCGAGCGTCCACACGCCCATTGTGGGCGCTCAGGTCGAGCTGCCGGCAGGCTCGACGGCGCGGGTGCCGCTCGACCGCGCCTGGGAGCACGGAATCCTCCACATCGACGGAGACATCGAGGTGATCGCGGACGGCGGCGTGGAGCTCGGTCGCCCGCAGGACAGCGCGATCCTGTACCTCGGCACCGATCGCACCTCGGTCACGCTCCGCACGCGGGAGGGCGCTCGCGCCTTCGTCCTCGGCGGCGAGCCCTTCGCCGACGACCTCGTGATGTGGTGGAACTTCGTGGGGCGCAGCCACGAGGAGATCGCCGACGCGCGCGAGGCCTGGGAGGCTCACGACGCGCGGTTCGGCGTGGTCCCCGAGGCGGACGGCGTACGAATTCCCGCTCCCCCGCTCCCCGCAGTGCGGCTGACGCCGCGGCGGCGCAGAATCTAGGGGCGCGGCACCTCGCGACGAGCCCGCGCGACCACGCGCCCGCGCTGCGAGTCCCAGAAGCGAGCGAGCATCTCGCGCGCCTCCGCGACGTCGGCATCGGCCCCGAAGAGCTCCGTGCCCGGCTCGAAGCGCATGCCCTCGGCCAGAGCGCCCGCCGCGACCGGCTCGAAGCCCAGCTGATCGACGAGCGAGCGGACCGCGCGCACATCCCCCTGATCGTCGCCCGCCACTGCCACGGCGATCCGGTCGGGCTCACCGCGCTCGCGAGCGAGCTCCTCGAGCGCGTAGGCGCTCAGGTGGTTCAGGGCCTTGACCACCCGGGCCCCCGGCAGCAGCCGCTGCACCTGCTCGGACGACGACGTGGTGAGGTCCTCGAACTGAGCGAGATGCCCGTCGAGCTCCCACCAGTAATTGGTGGCGTCGATGACCAGCGCGCCGTCGAACTGGCTCGGGTCGAGCGCACGCACCTTGCCGAGCGGGAGGGCGAGCACCACGACCTGCGCCCCCGCGGCCTGCTCGACCGTCGCCGCTCGGGCTCGCGGCGCTGCCGCCTCGACCTGCGCTTGGATCGCGTCCGGCCCTCGCGAAGCCGCGACGGCCACATCGATCTGCGCATGGTCGGCGAGCGCGGCGAGCGCCAGGCCCACTCGTCCGGCGCCGATGATGCCGAGGTCGCGAGGGAAGGGCGGTGCGATGGGGTCCACGCCCGTACCGTACGCCAGGCGACCGATCGCCGGGCGAGCGCACGGGCGTGACCCGGCGGGTGCATCGGCCCTAGTCGCTCACCTTCATCGCGCGGATCCCGACCGCGAGCCCCACTGCCGCGGTGGCAGCAGCGGCGAGCACGCCCCAGCCCACGGCCGCGTGTGCGAAGTCCCCCGCCATGAGATGGCGCTCGGCCTGGACCACCCAGTTGACGGGATTGAAGGTCGACACCACGGTCATCCAGCGGGGGCCGGCGTCGAGCGGGAGCAGCATCCCTGACAGGATCAGCAGCGGGAAGATCAGTGTCTGCTGCACGGCCCAGAACGCCCACTCTCGATCCTTGGTCTTGAGCGCGAGGGCGTAGGACAACGACCCGAGACCCACGCCGAACGCCGCGAGAATCACCAGGCCCACGAGCAGGCCGAGCGGGTTGGCGCGGAACCCGAACGGCCATGCGATCGCCACGATCACGAGCACCTGCACCACGATGGGCACGACCTCCTTGAGCGCGCGGCCGGCGAGCAGCGAGGCGCGCGACAGCGGAGCCACGAGGGTGCGCTCGTGCGAGCCGGTCATCATCTCGTACTGGAGGTTCGAGCCCGTCGCACCGGTGCCGAACAGGACGATCATCGCGAGCACGCCGGGCACGAACCACGCGAGCGTGTCCGCGGTGGACTCCCCTGAGGTGCCGATGAGCAGCGGGGTGAACAGCCCCAGGAAGACGAGCGGCTGGACGAGCGAGAAGATCACCGAGAACGGATCGCGGGCGACGGGGCGCAGCTCGCGGAGCATGACGTTGAAGGTGTCTCGCGCGCCGGACCGTCCGGCAGCACGGGTGATGTCGACAGCAGTCATGATGAGGCTCCTTCGGTGGCGGGGGTGGGGGTGGTCTCGTGCGCCGCGTCCGCTTCGCGCAGGGTCCGGCCCGTGAGGGCGAGAAAGACGTCGTCGAGGGTGGGCGGGACGCCCGTGGCGCGCTCGACGGCAAGTCCCTGGGCGTCGAGGTCGCGAATCAGGCGCGGCAGCAGGCGCTCCCCGTCGTCGACGTTGGCCGCGACCGTCGTGGCGTCGGGACGCGTGGTCGCGCGCTCGGCGAGCCTCCCGATGGTGGCCTCGGCTGCATCCGCATCGGCCGCGCTGGCGAACCCCAGCGTGATCGCGTCGCCCGCGAGGGTCGCCTTGAGCGCCGGGGCCGTGTCGTCCGCGATCACGCGGCCGGCGTCCATGACCATGACGCGCTCCGCGTAGCGGTCGGCCTCGTCGAGGTAGTGGGTCGTGAGGAAGACCGTCGTGCCATGCTGCTCGCGCAGGTCGAGGATGTGCTGCCAGAGGTTGGCCCGGCTCTGCGGGTCCAGGCCGGTGGAGGGCTCGTCGAGGAAGATCAGCGGCGGGGCGTGCATGAGCCCCAGTGCGATGTCGAGCCTGCGCTTCTGCCCGCCCGACAGCTGCTGGACGGTGCGCGTCGCGAAGCTCGCGAGGTCGAGCGACTCGATGAGCGCATCGGCCCGTGCCTTGGCCTGCTTCGCGGGCACGCCGTAGAAGGCGCCCTGGCTCAGCAGCTCGTCGCGGACGCGCTGCGCGAACGAGCCCGACGTGCCTTGGCCGACGTAGCCGATGCGCGCGCGGACCTGCTCGGGTGTGGTCGCGATGTCGTGGCCCACCACGCGGGCGCCCCCCGAGGTGGGCGGGATCAGCGTGGTGAGCATGCGGATGGTGGTGGACTTGCCCGCGCCGTTGGGGCCGAGGAAGGCGACGAGGCCTCCCGGCTCGACGGTGAAGGACACGTCGGTGACGGCGTCGACCGTGGTCTTGCCGCGACTGAACTGCTTGGTGAGGCCCTCGGCCTCGATGATGGAAGTGGTCATGCCGCCCACGGTAGGCGCCTATGCGGACAGTTCTCGTCCGCATTGCGTGAGATTCTGGTCGCATGGCCGACACCACCGCCCGATCGCTCGCCCTGCTCGACCTGCTGCAGCGCCATCGCCAGTGGACCGGCGCCGAGCTCGCCGCGCGGCTGCGCACCACCGAGCGCACCATCCGCCGCGACATCGAGCGCCTGCGAGAGCTGGGCTACCGCATCGGCTCGACCGCGGGCCGCGAGGGCGGCTACCGCCTCGAGTCGGGAGGCACCATGCCGCCATTGCTGCTGAGCGAGGAGGAGGCCGTCGCCATCGCCGTCGGGCTGCGCGTGGCGGCTGCTGAACAGCTGGTCGACGGCGCCGCGACCGCCCTGTCAGCGATCGCGAAGCTCGAGCAGGTGCTCGAGCCGCAGCTGCGCCGCAAGGTGACGGCGCTGTCGCAGGCCATGACGGCGCCCACCCGCGGGCCGGGTGCGGACGTGCTGCCCGCGCTGCTCGGGCAGGTGGCGCTCGCTTGCCGGGACCGCGAGCGCGTCAGGTTCGCCTACGAAGACGCCCAGGGCAGGACCTCGCGTCGGCGGGTCGATCCGCACGCGCTGGCGCCTGCACGAGGCCGGTGGTATCTGGTGGCGTGGGATCTCGAGCGCGAGGACTGGCGCACCTTCCGCCTCGACCGCATGGCGGGGCTCACAGGTACGGGGGCCCGCTTCACCCCGCACGCGCTGACCCGCGAGGAGATCGACGAGCGCGTCCTCGTCGCCAGCTCCGCCCAGCGTCAGCCGGTCGAGGCGTTCGCCGTGCTCGCGACGACGCTCGCCGACTTCGAGGCGCGCATGGGCGTGTGGGCGGACGGCGCCACCGCGCCCGCGCCCGGCACCACCAGGTGGGGCTTCGGCGGCTCGGACGTGCGCGACCTCATGTACGCCATGTCGTGGCTGCCGCAGGACGTCGACTGGACGGTCGAGATCGACCCGACGCACCGGAGCGCGCTCGCGCAGATGCTCACGACCATGCTGCGGGGGATCGAGAGAGCACCGGCGCCGTCCGCTGACCCGCCCGAGCCCTCCTAGGCTGGGCGGCATGCCCGCTACTCCCCGCGCAGTGTTCCTCGACGTCGACGGCACGTACGCCTCCCACGGCTCCGTGCCCGGAGAGCATGTGGAGGCGGTCCGCGCCGTGCGCGCGAGAGGGCACCGCGTGTTCCTGTGCACGGGACGGCCGCGCGCCCTGCTGTCCGAGGCGATCCTCGCGGCAGGGTTCGACGGCGCAGTGTGCGGCGCGGGCGCCTATGCGGAGCTCGACGGCCGGGTGCTGGCTGATGAGGCGTTCCCCGCCGATCTCGCCGCGCGCACTCTCGACACCTTCGCTCGCCACCACGCGAACATCACCGTGGAGGCGACGGAGGCGATGTACGTGCTGCCCAGCGGACGGGACGCCATGGACGCCAAGGCGCCGGCGGGCGGCGGCAGGCAGGCACAGGTGTGGCAGGACATCATCGCGGCGCGGCGCGTGGTGGACACGTTCGCCGGGGTGCGGTTCGCGAAGATCGTCTCCTTCGAGGCCGACGTCCCCCTGGCGCAGATCGCGCAGGAGATCGGGCGGGAGGTGGCCGCAGTGGAGACGTCCATCGAGGACCTCGGCCGCGGCTCGGGCGAGCTGTACCTGGCGCACATCACCAAGGAGGTCGGGATGCGCGCGGTGGTCGAGGCGCTCGGCCTCGACACCTCCCAGGTGGTCGCGGCGGGAGACGGCCCCAACGACATCGAGATGATGCGCTACGCAGGCACCGCGATCGGGATCGAGGGCGGGCACCCTGATGTGCTCGCTGCAGCGGACGTGGTCGTGCCGGGTCCCGACCGCGGTGGGCTCGTGGAGGGCTTCGCGCGCGTGGGTCTGGTCTGACGCAGCGCCACTGACCACGCGGTAGGGAATCTCACGCCGCGACCGGCGGTTGATCTTCCCGGACCCCGCCGCGAAGTGCGACAATGGTCCGTCCCCGCGTGTGCATCGCGCCGTCCCGCCGCGTGGATTCCGTACCTCTGACGCGCACACCCCGGAGGATCCATGTCCGACACCCCTGTGCCCGAGAGCACGGTGCGCGTCCCGGTCGACACGGCCGTCGACGCGACCCGCGACACCCGCGACACCGAGCGCGAGACCACGTCACGGCGAGACAACCTCGTGATCCTGGTCCTCATCGTCTCGGCGTTCACCGTGATCCTCAACGAGACGATCATGGGCGTCGCGATCCCCCACCTGATGGAGGACCTCGACATCACCGCGGTGGACGCGCAGTGGCTCACCGCGGCGTTCCTGCTCACGATGGCCATCGTGATCCCGATCACGGGATGGCTCCTGCAGCGCTTCCCGACTCGGCCGCTCTACCTGGGCGCGATGGGCACCTTCGTGGGCGGCACCGCGCTCGCCGCGCTGGCTCCCGGCTTCGAGGTGCTGCTGCTCGCCCGCGTGATCCAGGCCACCGGCACGGCGGTGATGCTGCCGCTGCTCATGACCACCGTGATCTCGCTCGTCCCCGAGCACGAACGCGGCAAGCGCATGGGCACCATCGGACTGGTGATCTCCGTCGCGCCCGCGCTGGGCCCGACCATCTCCGGGATCATCCTGCAGTTCCTGCCGTGGCGGTACCTGTTCGTCTTCGTCCTGCCGGTCGCGGTCACGGTGCTGGTGTTCGGCCTCCTCAAGATGCGCTCGACCAACGAGACTCGTCCGGCGCCGCTCGACGTCCTGTCCGTGCTGCTCGCTGCCGTGGGGTTCGGGTCGCTGGTGTTCGGCCTGTCGCAGATCGGCGAGTCGGCGGAGGGCAACCTCGCGGCCGCGCTCGGGTTCGTCGCGGTGGGCGTGATCGTGACGACCATCTTCGCCCTGCGTCAGATTGCGCTGCAGAAGCGCGACGCACCGCTGCTGGACCTGCGCGTGTTCCGTGAGAGGACGTTCTCCGTGGCGACCGCGATGTTCATCGTCGCCATGATGGCCCTGTTCGGCACCATCATCCTGGTGCCGCTGTTCACCCAGGGCGTGCTCGAGCTCAGCGTGCTGCAGACCGGCCTCATGCTGCTGCCAGGCGGCCTGCTGATGGGCCTGATGGCCAGGCCCGTCGGCCGTCTGTACGACCGCATCGGCCCCCGTCCGCTGCTCATCCCTGGCACCGCGCTCGTGGCGGCGGCCCTGTGGATCCTGGCGCTGAGCCTGTCCACGGCCACTCGACCGTGGATGATCGTGGCCTGCCACCTGACCCTCAGCGCCGGCCTCGCTCTGATCTTCACGCCGTTGTTCACCGCGAGCCTGGGATCACTGCCCCATCACCTCTACTCGCACGGATCGGCCACCATCTCGACGCTGCAGCAGGTCGCGGCCGCCGCCGGCACGGCCCTGTTCGTGTCGACCATGACGGCCGTCGCTGTCACGCAGGTGGACGCCGGCGCGGCGGAGGCGGCGGCGCAGGCCGCCGGCATCCGCACGGCCTTCTTGGTCGGAGCCGTGCTCGCAACGGTGGGGATCGGGCTCGCGACGCTGATCCGCCGCCCCCAGAAGGTCGACGGCCAGGCGCCGGTCGCGGCGCACTGACCCCCTCCCGCTGCCCGCGGAATGGATCCCTGTCGCTGATCGAGTGCCGTAGACCAGCGAAAGGGATCCACTTCGCTTGGAGGGGGAAGCGGTCAGGGCAGGAAGTCGACCCTGTCGTCGCCCCTCAGCGCAGCGCCGATGCGCTCGCTCATGTCCGCGGTCAGGTCCGGCAGCTCGGTGGTCAGGAACCAGCGCGCCTCAGCGTTCTCGCCGTCCGCCGGATAGGGCTCTCCGCTCACCCACCTGAAACGATAGGTGAGGTCGAGGTACTGGGCTCGGTCGCCGTTGGCATAGGTCATGGGCTCGAGCGCGCGCACCCGCACGAGGGCCTCGGGCACCGCGATGACGGCGGCCTCCTCGAGCGCCTCCCTGGCGCCGGCGCCTGCCGGCTGCTCGCCCGGGTCGATGATGCCGGTGACCGGCGTCCACGCACCGTTGTCTGCACGCTTGACGAGCAGCACCTCCGTGCCGAGCGCGGTCTCGCGCACGATGACGGCCGTCACGCCCGGAAGCCACAGGAGGTCGTGGCCGATGGCCTCGCGAAGACGCAGCACGAAGTTAGGGGTCGGCATGCTTCCCCGGCTCGTGTGGCGCGTCCGCAGCGCGGTGGACCGCCGTCGGATCGATGCGCACCCACTCGGGATGCTTCGCGGTGCGCCCGTCGCCGGAGGACCGGCGCGTGAGTCGCCGCCCGATCCACGGCAGCACGTAGCGCGCATAGTACTGCGCCTCGACCAGGGCGCGTCGCGACTCGGGCGCACTGTCCGTCGACGTCGGCAGGTCCGTCTCGACGCCGAGCGCGGTGAGGACGCGTGCCGCGACGCGCTCGTGTCCCAGCGGGCCCAGGTGAAGGCGGTCGGCCGACCAGTAGGGTGCGCGCCGCAGCTCCTGGTCCGACCAGTTGTCGACGAACAGCTGCTCGGGATGGCGCTCGAGGATGCCGTCGACGGCCTCCAGGTAGATGCGCCCGCGGTCGGACATCATCGCTCCGCGCGGGAGGCGCATGGTCGGGTCGCCGCCCGACAGCAGGAGCAGTCCCACGCCCTCCTGGGCGCAGCGGTCGATCGCGTGCTCGATCAGCCCCACGATCCTGTCGAGGTCGAATCCCGGGCGCATCATGTCGTTGCCGCCGCCGTTGAAACTGATGAGCGTGGGCTGCGGCTCCAGGGCCAGGGCGGCCTCGAGCTGGTCGCGCACGATCGGTTCGATGAGGCGTCCGCGGATCGCGAGGTTGACGTAGTCGACGGGCTCGTCGAGTCCCGCAGCCAGCCCGGCCGCGACGAGGTCCGCCCATCCCCGAACGGAACCGTCAGGGAGGTCGTCTCCCACACCTTCGGTGAAGCTGTCGCCGATCGCCGCAAAACGCATGAGAGCGAGCCTAGCCGCGCCAGGGGTGCGCCGGTACTCAGCCTCGGCGCAGGGCCGACAGGTCGCGGAGAAAGCGCTCCGGCTCGTCCTCCAGCCGTGGATCGCGCGGATCGCAGGCGCCGTCGAGCCGCCCCGGCTCGTCGTGCGCCAGCGCCTCGAAGCGTGCGCACCAGTCGCGCTCGGGTGCGCCTGCACTCGCGAACAGCTCGAACGTCACCCCGAGTGCGGCTGGACAGCTCAGCGAGGCGACCACCGCATCGGCGATCTGCGACCGCGCGACGGGACGGCGTGAGTCCACGTGCGTGGCGTCGCCCTGCTCGAGCGTGACGGCCTGGTGGCCCGCCGGCTCGAGGTCGAACCACCCGGGCCGGATGACCGTCGCGGGCAGGCCTGACGCACGCAGCAGCCGCTCTCCCCTGCGCTTCCAGTGCATGGCCTCGCGCCAGCTGCCGGTCGCATGGGTGACGGCCATCGATGTCATCAGCACGACGTGGGGTCGGGTGCCGCCGGTCGCACGCAGCACCGCCGGCACGGCCCCGTAGTCCACATCCTCCGGACGCGCCGAGCCGGATGCGCCGTGCACCATGACCACCGCATCGGCCCCGCGCAGTGCGGTCGCGAGCGCGACCGGGTCGTCGAGATCGCCTACCACGCGCTCGGCTTGCGGCGGCAGGGACGATGCACGCGCCGGGTCGCGCACGAACGCGACGGTGTCGTGCCGGGCCGCCACCAGGGCAGGCACCACCACTCTGCCGACGCTGCCCGTCGCACCGATCACCGCCACTCGTGCCACGCCTCCATCGTGCCGCATGCGGCCAGCGTGTGAGGATGGAGCCATGACGACGATCTCCGACTTCACGGCCACAGCCCTCGATGGCGAGGAGCGCGACCTCTCCGCCTATGCGGGACGGGTGGTGCTCGTCGTCAACACCGCGTCCAGGTGCGGCTTCACGCCGCAGTTCGAGGGACTCGAGGAGCTGTACGAGCAGTTCGGAGGCGACGGCTTCGTCGTGCTGGGCTTCCCGACCAATCAGTTCAAGCAGGAGCTCTCGGACGCCGCCGAGATCGGCGAGTTCTGTCAGCGCAACTACGGCGTCACGTTCCCCATGTTCGCGATGATCGATGTCAACGGCAAGGGCGAGCATGCGCTGTACACATGGCTCAAGTCGGAGGCCGGCGGCAGGCTCGGCTCGGCGATCAAGTGGAACTTCACGAAGTTCCTCGTGGGCAGGGACGGGCATGTGGTCAAGCGCTACGGATCCCAGACCGAGCCCGCCGACATCGCCGACGACATCCGCGCCGCCCTCGCCGCCTGAGCGGCCCGCGTGCGGGAATACACGGCCGCTCGCGTACGCTACTTACTTGACGCTTCAATCATGAGGAGCGCGAGAGGGAGCAGAACATGACTGACGTGACGTTCGGCATCGAGACGTTCGGCGACCTGCCGCTGCACGACTCGGGCGAGCCGATGAGCCACGCCGCATCGCTGCGCCAGGTGGTCGAGGAGGCCGCGCTCGCCGACCAGATCGGCATCGACGCCGTCGCGCTCGGCGAGCACCACCGCGCCGATTTCGCGATCTCCTCCCCCGAGATGGTGCTCGCCGCGATCGCCTCGCGCACCGAGCACGTCACGCTGGGCTCGGCGGTGACCGTCCTCAGCTCCGACGACCCGGTCCGCGTGTTCCAGCGCTTCTCGACCCTGGACGCGGTCAGCGGCGGGCGCGCCGAGGTGATCCTCGGCCGGGGCTCGTTCACCGAGTCCTTCCCGCTGTTCGGCTTCGACCTTGCTGACTACGAGGTGCTGTTCGAGGAGAAGATCGAACTCTTCTCGCGCCTGCTCACCGAGCGACCCGTGACGTGGGAGGGCACCACCCGAGCCGCACTCTTGAACGCCGACGTCTATCCCAAGACCGATTCAGGCTCCCTCACCACCTGGGTGGGCGTGGGCGGCTCGCCGCAGTCCGTGATCCGCACCGCCCACTACGGCTTCCGCCTCATGCTCGCGATCATCGGCGGCGCTCCCGAGAGGTTCGCTCCGTACGTCGACCTCTACCGGCGCGCGACCGAGCAGCTGGGCACGACCGCCCACCCCGTCGGCATGCACAGCCACGGGTTCATCGCCGCGACGGACGAGGAGGCACGGGAGGCGTACTTCCCTGGCTACAAGGCCATGCGCGACCGCATCGGCGCCGAACGCGGCTGGCCACCCATGTCCCGCGCCGACTACGACGGCGAGATCGACCACGGCTCGCTGTATGTGGGCGCCCCCGCCACCGTCGCCGCGAAGATGGCGGCGGCGATCACGGCTGTCGACGCGGGCCGCTTCGACCTCGTCTACACCGGCGGCGGAGCCATGCCCGCGAGCGCCCGCATGACCGCCGTCGAGCTGTTCGGCACCCAGGTGATCCCTCGCGTCAAGGAGTTGCTCGCGCAGGGTGGGACGCGATGACCGCGCTGGAGGTGCGCACCGTCGGCGTCCTGGGCGCGGGCAAGTTCGGCACGGTGGTCGCGCGCCTCGCCGTGGCAGCCGGCTACGACGTCCTCGTCGCAGGATCGGGCGACCCGGAGCGCATCGCGCTGACGCTCGAGGTCCTCGCTCCCGGTGCGGGCGCGGTGACGGCCGATGCGCTGGCCGAGCGGGCGGACGCGGTCGTGCTGGCGCTGCCGCTGGGGCGGCACGATCGGCTCGACGCCGATGCGCTGGCAGGCACCGTGGTCATCGACGCGATGAACTACTGGTGGGAGGTCGACGGGGTCCGCGACGACCTCACGGACCCGAGCACGACGTCCTCCGAGATCGTCGCCCGGCACCTCGCCGGCGCGCGCGTCGTGAAGGCGCTCAACCACATGGGCTATCACGACCTCGACGAGGGCGGCCGGCCGTTCGGCCACGTCGACCGCCGCGCCATCGCGATCGCCTCCGACGACGACAACGCCGCCGCGACCGTCGCGCGCGTCGTCGACGCCCTCGGTTTCGACCCCGTGCACATCGGAGCGCTGCGCGCTGGCCGTCATCTGCAGCCGGGCACCCCGGCCTTCGGCGCGAATGTGGCAGCACCCGAGCTCGTCGCGCTGGTGGCCCGTTCCAAGGCGGACAGGGAAGTCGCGGTGTAGCGGGAGCGCCCGTCGCATCACTCTGCGAACGCCAGGCCGCGCCGCTCGCACTCCTCCGCGAGGATGCGCACGGCCCGAGGTCCCACGCCATGCAGAGCGAGCAGGCGCGCCCTTCCGAGGGTCGCCACCTGCTCAAGCCGCGTGAGACCCTGAGCCACGAGCGCACTGTTGGCAGGGCGTCCGATGGGAGGAAGGTCGCCGATCTGCGCAGGGACGTCTCGGGTGCTCATATTGCCCACGCTAGCGCCGCGCCCGGGAAAGGCCGAAGGCCGCTCCCTGAGGGAACGGCCTTCGTGATGCTGTCTCAACACATCGTGGAGCTGAGGGGACTCGAACCCCTGACCCCCTGCATGCCATGCAGGTGCGCTACCAGCTGCGCCACAGCCCCGTGTCCTCGCGGACTCAGGTGCTCCGAAGAGCGACTGACAGCATAACGCACGGCGAGCCCAGGACGCTAATCCGCTCCGACCGCGAACGCGTCCACGTGCCACGCTCCCGATTCCACCTGGAGCACCTCATGCCACGCGGCGTGAGGGACGGAGCCGAACACGCGCGACAAGGGGTCGAGACCCACGAGGTCGAGCAGCCCGAGCTGAATGGCGCTGCCGTGGCTCACCACGACCGTGGTCCTCTCCTCGTCCCACTGTCGCCTGAGAGCGGCGCCCACGCGCGCGGCCACGTCCGAGGAGCGACCCCAGCCAGGGATGTCGGGGTCGAGGCCCCGCTGCCGCGCGGCGAGCTGCTCGGGCCAGCGCGCCTGAATGTCCGCCCAGGTGAGTCCCTCCCACGCTCCGTAAGGGCGCTGGGTGAGCCCGTCGTCGACCGCGACGTCGCCGGCGATGAGGGTCGCGAGCTCGTCCGCCGTGTCGAGGGCGCGGGCCAGCGGCGACGACACGATCCTCAGGTCCTCGCCATACCGGGCGACGATGCGCCGCGCGGCCCGGGCGGCCTGCGCCCTGCCCTCGTGCCCCAGCGGCACGTCGAGCGACCCCTGGAGCCTGCCGTCCGCGTTGTACCCGGTGGGCGCGTGGCGCCACAGCAGCATCAGGCTCATGCGGCGCTGCTCGCAGGCTCGGGCGAGATGTTGTGTCGCTCGAGGGTCCAGTCGCCGCGGCTGCGGCGCGCGAGCCGGGACCACGCCGCATTGCCGAGGTTGCCGAGCGTGCGGTGCTCGAGCGACAGCCCCAGGAGCCCCTGCATCCCCACGCGACCCGAGCTGCCGTGAGTGACGATCACCAGGGGGCCGGACGCGCGGTCGGCCCACTCCTCGATCGCCTCCACCATCCTGGCGCGCACGCTGTCGTGCTGCTCGAAGCCCTCGAGATGCGGGCTTCCGTGCTCGCGCCAGCTGCGCACCTCGTCGGGCCAACCGGCGAGCCGCTCCTCGGGCGTGATGCCCTCCCACGGCCCGTACGCACGCTCTCGCAGGCGCTCGTCGGAGACGGGTGCGACGCCCAGCTGCTCCCCGATGACCGTGGCCGTGTCCAGCGCGCGCGACAGGGGCGAGGAGGCGACGGTCGCTCCTGGGCCCACGATCCGACCGAGCACTCGTGCGGTCGCCACCGCCTGCGCCCGTCCCGCCTCCGTGAGGGGGACGTCCGAGGCCCCCTGCAGGAGGCCCTCGACGTTCCAGGTCGTCTGCCCATGACGAACGACGAACACCCGCATCGGCACCCCCTAGTCGAGCTCGACGACGGGACAATCCTTCCACAGGCGCTCGAGCTCGTAGTAGGCGCGATCCTCCTGATGCATGACGTGCACGATGACATCGTTGAAGTCCAGCAGAGCCCATCGGCCCTCGCGGACGCCTTCGCGCCGCAGCGCCTTCACGCCCTCAGCGTGGAGCGCCTCCTCCACAGCCTCCGCGATCGCGACCACCTGACGCTCGTTCGAGCCCGACAGGACCAGGAACACGTCGGCGAGCGGCATCCGCTCGCTCACGTCGAGCGCGACCGGCTCGGTGGCCTTCTTGTCGTCCGCGGTCGCCGCTGCGATGCGCGTGAGCTCGATGGATCGTTCAGATGCGCTCATCAACCCTGCCAGACGTTGTAGACGACCACGCCGATCAGCAGCGACACCGCGCCGATGACGAGCAGATGCGCCCAGCGAAAGTGCCTCGCTCCCCCCGCGGAGTCCAGCTCGGGTCGCTCGCGTGGCGGCACCTCGATCTGGCCCGTCGGCACGGGCTCCACCTGGTACGGAGGGAACCTGCGCTGCCCCACTGAGCTGAGATCCGGATGCTCGATGTCGGCGCGCGCAGCCACCTCGGGCAGCTCCTGCGCCTGGTGATCGACGCTGCTGAGCGGCAGCGCGCTCCAATCCGTGCCGGCATCCGCGGTGGCGGTCGACGCGGCGTCCGCCGCCGGCTCGGAGGGCGCCGGCGCGCTGTCGAAGTCCACAGCGTTGGCGTCGAGGGTGCCGAGCGCGACTGCATCGAGCCGCGCCGTCTGCTCGCGATCCGCGGTCCCGAGTATCGCCTCGAACGAGGGCTGCCCCTGGGCCGCCCGCTCCTTGAAGTCCTCCGCGTCGAGCTGGACAGGTCCGCTGAACGGGGCGGGATCGTCGCCGGCAGCAGCCTCGGACGGCGTCGCGGCACTCGGGTCGGATGGCGCTCGATCCCACGGCTGCGACTCCCACACGGACGGCCGCTCCACGGACGCGGCGGACGGTGGTTCATGGGAGGGGGTGGCGTACGCCTCGGGAACACCAGCGGACGGCGGCGACACGTGATCCCACGGCGATGCGGGAGCAGGCTCTTCCGGCGCCGCCGCCTCTGCGCGCTCGCCGGTGACCTCGTCGATTCCGGCGGCCGCCTCCTGGCTCAAGCGCCGGATCTCATCGGTGCCATCGTCGTCGGCCTCGACATCCGTCGAGGCCTCGACACCTGCGGTGCTCGCCTGCTCGGCAGCGCTCTGCTGCTCCATGAGGCGGCGCTGCAACGAGCCGGGCGGGAACAGTGCGGCGAACAGCTCCGGCGACATGCCTGCTGGCATCCCGGACGGCAGCGACGGCTCGCTCGGCTGAGAGTCGGACGATGCCTCTGGTGCGCTCGCCTCCTCCTGAGCAGGCCGGGCCGGGTCCGCGGGCGCCTCCTCGGCCGACACGGTCTCGTGCTCGGCGTCGACGGGCTGGCTCGCACTCTCCTGTGACGGCGCGGGCGCGGGCTCCGCCGGCTTCCTCTCGGCGGGCGACGACTGCCCTGGCGCGACGATCGGCGCCCACGAGGCCAACGCGGGCTCGTCGCGCTCGGCTCGCGCGTCCCCCCGCATCTCATCGTCGGTGTCGTCGTCGATGGCCACACGGCCGCTCGTCGTGTCCTCGACGGAGTCGTCGTCACCGGACTTGTCGTCACCGGGCTTGTCGTCACCGGGCTTGTCGTCACCGGGCCCATCGCTGTCGGGCTCGCTGCCGTCGGCCTCGGTGCCGTCGGCCTCGCCTCCATCCGGCTCCCCGTCGGCCAGGCCGAGATCGGCGTCGGCCACGGAGATCGTGTCCGAGTCCGTCTCCTCGTCCCCCTCAGTGGCGCCGGGGATCAGCGAGGTGCGCTGCGGGGGGTCGGGCTCGCCATCGACTGAGCCGGCGTCGGCAGCATCGGGGCCACGAGCATCGCTCGGCGCAGCGGGGATCTGCTCGCTGGCCGTGAGCGCCTCGCGCTGCGCCTCCTCCGCCTTCTCGCGGGCGATGCGCTCCTGCTCGGCGATCCTCTCCGGGGTCATCGCGGGGATCTGCCCGGTCGCGAGCATCTCCTCCTCGGCGGTCCACGTCTCCATAGGACGCTCCGCACGTTCGAGCCGCCTGCGGTCGCGGCGGCTCAGCACACGCCCATCGGCTCCGTGAGTGGGGATCGAGTCGGAGATGGGCTCCAGGTCGAGCGACGCCGTGTCCTCGGCCTGCCGACTGGCGGCGCGCTCGGCACGCGCGCGCCGCTCGCGGCGCGAGAGCTGCTGGCCCTCGTCAGTCATCCCATCCTCCGGCATACAGATCGTGCGTGGCGATGTAGTCGGCTACGGCGCGCGGGACCAGATAGCGGATAGGCGCTCCGGCCCTCACCCGGCGGCGAACATCGGTTGAGGATACCGCCATGGCAGGAACTTCCACCAACGTGTGTGCGGTATCCAACTGGGGTAACGGATGACCGGCCCGAGTCACTCCCACGAACCTCGCCAGCTCGCCGAGTCGCTCGGCCTCGCGCCACTCCGAGAGCCGTTCCAGCGCATCGGCTCCGGTGATGAAGTACAGCTGTGCTCCCGGGAGCTGGTCGCGCAGGTCGGTCAGGGTGTCCACGGTGTAGGTGATTCCACCGCGCTCGATGTCGACGGGCGTCACGGCAAGGCGGTCGTCCCCCAGGACGGCGAGCCTGCACATCTCGAGGCGGTCCTCGGCCGGTGCCGAGTCGAAGCCCTCCTTGAACGGCTGGCGGTTGGTGGGCGCGAGCAGCACCTGGTCGAGGCCCAAGGCCGCGCACACCTCCGACGCGGCCGCAAGGTGGCCGTGATGGATCGGGTCGAACGTGCCTCCGAGCACGCCGACCCGCGACAGCGGTGCGCTCACGTCAGTGACGGTCGCCGATGCTCCTGAACGCGTAGGTGATGAACAGCAGTGCCATGAGGCCGGTCAGGGCGAGCAGGCCGATGGCCTCGGCGGGGATGGGCAGCTCGTTGACCACGTGCGCGGTCGTCTCAGCGGCTTCGGTGATCACTCGGCGATCCTCTCCTCGGGACTATCGGTCGATTATTCCACGGCGGGTGGGGCGTCAGTCGCGCACGTGGCCGTCGCCGTAGACGATCCACTTGGTCGTCGTCAGCTCGCCCAGCCCCATCGGGCCGCGCGCGTGCAGCTTCTGCGTCGAGATGCCGATCTCGGCTCCCAGCCCGAACTGGGCGCCGTCGGTGAAGCGCGTCGACGCGTTCACGAGGACGGCTGCGGTGTCGAGGGCGGAGACGAACTGCTGGGCCGCGGCTAGCGACTCCGTCACGATCGCCTCGGTGTGGCCGGTGCTGTAGCGCTGGATGTGCTCGATCGCCTCGTCGAGCGAGTCGACCACGCGGACGGCGAGGTCGAGGCTCAGGTACTCGGTCGCCCAGTCCTCATCGGTCGCGGGCTGGGTGGGAACATCGGCGAGGGCCGATGCGCGGGCATCGGTGTGCAGCGTCACGCCGGCAGCCGACAGCGCGGCGAGGACCGCGGGAAGGACCGTCGGGGCGGCGTCCCGATGCACGAGGAGCGTCTCCGCCGCATTGCACACCCCCACGCGCTGGGTCTTGGAGTTCATGACGATCTCGACCGACCGCTCGAGCGGCGCCGAGGCATCGAGGTACACGTGGCAGTTGCCCTCGCCGGTCTCGATCGCCGGCACGGTCGAGTCGCGCACCACCGCCTGGATCAGCTCTCGTCCTCCACGAGGCACCAGCACGTCCACGAGGCCTCTGGCGTTCATGAGGACTCGTGCGCCCTCGCGGCCGTGGGCATCGATCGACTGGACGGCGTCGCGCGGCAGTCCGGCGCGCTCCAGGGCGTCCTGAAGCACCGCGACGATGACCTCGTTGGAGCTCGCCGCCGCGGAGCCGCCGCGCAGCACGGCGGCATTGCCCGACTTGAGGGCGAGGCCAGCGGCGTCGACGGTGACGTTGGGCCGCGCCTCGTAGATCATCCCGACCACGCCCATGGGCGTCGCCTGCTGCACCAGCCTCAGGCCGTTGGGAAGCGTGGAGCCGCGGCGCACCTCGCCCACGGGGTCGGGAAGCGTGGCAAGGAACCGCAAGGCGTCCGCGATGGCGCCCACGCGCTCGTGGGTCAGCTCGAGGCGGTCGAGCAGGCCGGCGGCCATGCCGTTCGCGCGGCCGCGCTCGAGGTCGGCGGCGTTCGCGGCGACGATGCGCTCGGACTGCGCGACGAGCGCGTCGGCCATGGCGTGCAGCGCCGCGTCCTTGGCGGCGCGGGTGGCCGTCGCCAGCGCGCGCGAGGCGAGCTTGGCCCTGCGGCAGGCTTCGAGGACGGCGGCTTCGACGTCGGTGGCGGGCACGGTGTCGGTCATGACAGACGAGTCTACGCGCGCACGCAAGGCCGGCCCCGCGCGAGCTGCGGGGCCGGGCCTTGCGTCAGGTGACTGCGCCGCTGCGCCTTCGCGCGAGCGCGTCGACGGTGGCGGCGAGGATGAGCACGCCACCGGAGACCGCGAGCGTGGCGCCCGCCGAGAAGCCCAGCAGTCCCAGGCCGTTCTCGATGGTCGCGATCACGAGGGCTCCGACCGCGGCGTGCATGAGCCGACCTCGGCCGCCGAAGAGGCTGACGCCGCCGACCACGGCAGCCGCGACGCCCGACAGCACGATCTCGCGACCCGTCGACGCGTCGGCGGAGCCCACCCGCGAGACGAAGAGGAGTCCGGCGACCACGGCGAGGCTCGAGCAGATCACGAACGCCGACCACTTGATGAGCGTCACGTTCACGCCCGAGCGTCGTGCCGCCTCGCGGTTGCCGCCGATCGCGTACATGTATCGGCCGAACCGGGTGCGGTCCAGCACGTAGGTGCCGACCATGCCGATCGCGAGCACGAAGGGCACGACGATCGGGACGCCCTGGATGGCGCGGTTGACGCCGCCGCGATCGATGTTGAGGAACAGCACGAACGCGACTCCGACCGCGGCGATGGCGATGAGCTTCACCATCGGGATCCAGATGGACGGGTTGGGAGCACCTGCCCTGGAGCGCCGCACTCGATCCCACATCGCGACGCCCACGAGGATGGCGAGCACGAGAGCGAGCAGCGCCCAGCCCTCCCATGGAGCGAGGTTCGAGTTCTGGATCGCCTTGATGGGCTCAGGGATCAGCCGGTAGGTGCCGCCGGCGCCGATGATCATGAGGATCACGCCCTGGAGTCCGAGGAACAGCCCCAGCGTCACGACGAAGGACGGAACGCCTATGCGAGCGACGAAGAAGCCGATCACGAACCCGATGGTGAAGCCGATGCCGAGCGACAGCAGGAGCGCCACCGGCCACGACAGGCCGTCCGGCTGCGTGTACTTGACGAACACCGCCATCGCGACGCCGAACGTCACCCCGGCGGACAGGTCGATCTCGCCCAGCAGCAGCACGAACACGAGCGCCATGCCCAGCACCACCAGCGGGGCGGCCTGCGTGATGAGGTTCGCCATGTTCCGGGGCGTGGTGAAGAGGTCGTTCGCGAAGTGGAAGATCACGAACAGCACCAGCAGGCCGCCGATGGCCGGGAGCGCGCCCATCTCTCCCCCGCGCAGCCGCTGGAGGTAGGCCCTGCCGTGCTCGAGCGGGCTGTTCTCGACGCCCTTGCCCAGCAGCGTGGGCGCGTCTGACTCGCGCGCCGCAGTGCGCGCCACGTCGCTCTGGGAGGTCACGTCTGCCGAGTCGCCGCTCATGCCATGGCCTCCATCGACTTGGTGCCGGTGATGTACCCGACCACGTCGTCCGCGTTCGTGTCCTCACGGCGCAGTCGCGCCGTCATCGAGCCGAGGTAGAGCACGGAGATGTCGTCGGCCACCTGGAAGACGTCCTGCAGGTTGTGGCTGATGATGACCACTGCCACGCCGTTGTCCGCGAGGCGCCGCACGAGGTTCAGCACCTGCTCGGTCTGCGCCACGCCGAGCGCCGCCGTCGGCTCGTCGAGGATCACCACGCGGGCCTGCTTCACCACGGCGCGCGCGATCGCGACCGTCTGGCGCTGGCCACCCGACAGCGAGGCGACCTTCTGCCGGAGGGAGCTCACGGTGCGGACGTTGAGGGACTGCAGCGCGGCGGCTGCCTCGACCTCCATGCGCCCCTCGTCGAAGGCGCCGGTCGCCATCTCCTCGCGACCGAGGAACATGTTCTGGACGATGTCGAGGTTGTCGCACAGGGCGAGGTCCTGATAGACGACCTCGATGCCGTGGCGCGAGGCGTCGCGCGGATGGTGGAGATGGACGGGCTCGCCCTCGAAGAGCACCTCACCGCCGTCGTACGGCTGCACGCCTGCAAGCCCCTTGATGAGAGTGGACTTGCCCGCACCGTTGTCGCCGACCAGCGCCGTCACGCGGCCCTCGTGCGCGGTGAAGTCGATGCCCTTGAGGACATTCACGGGTCCGAAGCTCTTGGTGACGCTCTTGAGTTCGATGATCGGCTGGTTCACGGGGGGGTCCTCTCCTTCGAGACCTGGATGAGCATGCGAGGTCAGGGAGGGCGGTGCGCACGTCGCACCGCCCTCCCTGCTGGGGTGTCGGACGGCCTACGCGGCCGGGGTCAGCCCCACCTCGTCACACTTGGCGGCGACCTCGCCGGTGCAGATCTCCTCGTAGGACGCGTTGCCGTCGTCGATCACCTGCTGGACCTCCTCGGGGCCCACGAGGATCGGGTCGACCGCGATGAACGGGGTGCCGTCCTCGAGCTGCATGTCAGCCTCCGGCGACTCGCCGTTGAGCAGCGCGATCGCGAGCTCGGAAGCCGCGTCCGCCTCGACCTGGAAGGGCTTGTAGACCGTCGCGGTCTGCTTGCCGAGCAGGACGTTCTGGAGTCCGGCGACCGAGGCGTCCTGACCCGACACGGGAACGGTCAGGCCGTTCTTGTCCAGGATGGTGATGACGCCCGCGGCGTTGGTGTCGTTGGCGGCCCACACGGCGTCGACCTCGCCGCCGAGCTCGGTGAGCGCCTGCTCGAACACGGTCGCGGAGTGCTCGCCGTCCCACAGGCCAGGGGGCTCGGCAGCCGGGGTGATGCCCGCGCCCTCCATCACCGAGGTGGCACCCTCGTAGAACATCGCGGCGTTGCCATCTGCCGGGTCTCCGCCGATGTAGACGACCACGGCCTCGGCCGGGTCGACGCCGTTGGCCTCGAGTCCGTCGAGCACCGCCTGGCCCTCGAGCTCGCCCACGCGGACGTTGTCGAAGGAGACGTAGTAGTCGGCGCCCGCGATCGGACGGTCATACGCGATGACCGGGATGCCCTCGGCCTGCGCGTTCTCCATGACGGACACCGCCGCGCCCTGGAGGTCGACCAGCAGCATCACGTCGCAGCCGCCCGTCATCTGCTGCTCGGCGATGGTGGCGTACTGCGCCGTGTCGCCCTGCGCGTTCTGGATGTCGACCTCGAAGCCGGCGTCGGTGATGGCGGCCTCGAGGGCCGGACGGTCACCGTTCTCCCAGCGCGGCGAGGACGCCGCATCGGGAAGGATCACGCACGCGCGACCGTCGGCCTGAGCCGCGGGCTCGCCCGACTCGGCACCGGGGTCGCTGGAATTGTCTGTGGGCTCCTCGCTCGAGCAGCCGACGAGCACCATCGCGGCGACGCCAGCCGTCGCGGCCATGCTGAGCCATGCGTTCTTCTTCACATCACACCTCTCTGTGTCACGGAGGAACTCCCCCAGGGGCCACTCAACAGTGAGTGGCCTTTGTCACAGTAGCGACGGTGAGCCCTCACATCCAGCGTTCTCGAGTCCAGTTCGCGAACGATTCGATCACGATTTGGTCAAGGCGCGATCGGCAGCGCGAGCACGTTGTGGGCGGTGAGGAGGCGCCCTACATCACGACCAGGTCGTCGATGTGGATCAGCTCGCGAGCGAAGGCGTCGCCAAGCCGATCTCCCAGAGCCTCGGTGCTGAGACCCTGCATCTGCCGCGCCTCGTCCGCTGAGAACCCCGCGAAGCCACGAGCGACCAGCGCGCCGTCTGGCCCGAGCAGGTCCACGGGCTCCCCCGACTCGAACGATCCGCGAACCTCGGTCACCCCAGCCGCGAGCAGGGACGCGCGCCTTCCGCGCAGCGCGCGCGCAGCGCCGTCGTCAACCACGATCGCGCCCCGGGTCCGAGCGGCATGGGCGAGCCACTGGAGGCGCGTGGTGTCGCGCTTGCCCGTCGGGTGGAACAGGGTGCCGACGGAGTCGCCCGCGACTGCGGACGCGGCGTCCGCGGTCGAGGCGAGCACCACGGAGATCCCGGAAGTGGTCGCGATCGATGCGGCCTCGAGCTTGGTGATCATGCCGCCC
The DNA here is from genome assembly GCF_002090095.1 of Demequina sp. NBRC 110053. Taxonomy (GTDB): domain Bacteria; phylum Actinomycetota; class Actinomycetes; order Actinomycetales; family Demequinaceae; genus Demequina. The sequence goes on from NZ_BBRJ01000002.1 coordinate 328,388, forward strand.
GTGCCCAGGTGGCTGCCGCGGCGGGAGACGTCGACGCCCACGAGATCCTCGGGGCCGTGCACCTCGTCGATGCGCCGTGCCCCTGCCGTGCCTGGCGCCGCGGTGTACAGCCCGTCGACGTCAGTCAGCAGCACCAGCGCATCGGCGTGCGCCACCGCGGCCACCAGCGCGGCGAGCCGGTCGTTGTCACCGAATCGGATCTCGTCGGTGGCGACGGCGTCGTTCTCGTTGACGATGGGCAGGATGCCCAGGTCGAGGAGGCGGTTGAAGGCGCGTTGGGCGTTGCCGTAGTGCGAGCGGCGCACCATGTCGTCGGCGGTGAGCAGGACCTGACCGACCGCGATCTCGTGGACGGCGAACGCCGCTGAGTAGGCGGCGACCAGCGCGCCCTGACCCACCGACGCGGCGGCCTGCGCGGTCGCCAGATCCTTGGGGCGCGCGGGCAGGCCCATGGGGCCGATCCCCGCCGCGATGGCTCCGGAGGTCACCAGGATCACCTGGCGGCCCGTATGACGCAGCCCCGCGAGGACGTCCGCGAGGCGCTCGACGGAGGCCAGGCTCAGTCGCCCATCGGCATCGGTCAGCGACGACGAGCCCACCTTCACCACGATGCGACGCGCAGATGCGATCGCCTCTCTCGTGCCGGTCACTGAGCCTCCTGCTCGGTCGTGCTGCTCGTGCGCCTCCAGCGGCGCGTCAGTCGTCCTCGTTGGGGTCGGTCCAGTGACCCGCCTGGCGTTCGGTCCACAGCTCCTCGCGGGCCGCGGACTTCGCATCCATGCGCTCCTTGTGCTCCGCGCGCTTCTCGGCACGCGTCGCGCGGGTGGACCTCTCGTGCTCCTCGACGCGCAGGTCGGAGCCGCGCGAGCCCAGCAGCTCGGCGCCCGTCGCCATCGTGGGCTCCCAGTCGAACACCACGCCGCCCTCGCGCGGGCCGATGACGACCTCGGAGCCCGGCACCGCGCCCGCGCGGAACAGCTGGTCCTCGACGCCGGCCTTCGCCAACCGATCCGCGAGGTAGCCGACGGCCTCGTCGTTCGCGAAGTTGGTCTGGCGCACCCACCGCTCGACCTTGACGCCGCGCACCTGGAAGTAGTCCTCGGCCCCATCGCGCACGTGGGTCACGGTGAATCCCGTGTCGTCGACGGACCTGGGGCGGATCACGACAGGCGCCTTCTCGAGCTCGGGCTCCGCAGCTCGGTGCTCGCCGACCATCGACGCGAGAGCGAAGGACAGCTCGCGCAGGCCCTCGTGGCTCACCGCGCTCACCTCGAAGATGGGCATCCCGGTCTCCGCGAGCTCGTCGCGCACCATCGCCGCGAGCTCGCGTCCGTCAGGCACGTCGACCTTGTTGAGGATGATGACCTGAGGGCGCTCCGCGAGAGGCACGCCGCTGATCGCCGCGTCGCCGGTGTAGGCGCGCAGCTCCCCTGCGATGACCTCGAGGTCGCGCAGTGGATCGCGGTCGGACTCGAGCGTCGCGGTGTCGAGCACGTGCGCGATGACCGAGCATCGCTCGATGTGGCGCAGGAAGTCGTGCCCCAGGCCCTTGCCCTCTGATGCTCCGGCGATGAGGCCGGGCACGTCCGCCATGGTGAAGCGCGAGCCGCCGGCCTCGACCACCCCGAGGTTGGGCACGAGCGTCGTGAAGGGGTAGTCGGCGATCTTGGGGCGCACCTTGCTCATCGCGGCGATGAGCGAGGACTTGCCCGCGCTCGGATAGCCCACGAGCGCGACGTCCGCGATGGACTTGAGCTCGAGGACGACCGTCGCCTCCTCGCCGGGCTCTCCCAGCAGCGCGAATCCAGGAGCCTTGCGCTTGGTCGTCGCGAGCGCCGCATTTCCCAGGCCACCACGCCCGCCTGCCGCGGCCACGAACTGGGCGCCATCGCCCACCAGGTCAGCGAGCACGTCCCCGTCCTTGGACTTGACGATGGTGCCGTTCGGGACTCCCAGGCGCAGATCCGCAGCATTTGCGCCGTGACGGTGATCACCAGCGCCCTGGCTGCCGTTCGCCGCGCGCCGGTGCGGGCTGTGGTGGTAGTCGAGCAGCGTGGTCACCTGCGGGTCGACCACCAGCACCACGGAGCCTCCGCGGCCGCCGTTGCCGCCGTCGGGTCCGCCGAGCGGCTTGAACTTCTCGCGATGCACCGACGCGACACCGTGGCCGCCGTTGCCACCCGTCACGTGCAGCGTGACGCGGTCGACGAACGTGGCCATCATGCCTCCTCGATGGGGACGTCCCCACGATAGACGTCAGGGGCGCCACCGCATCGGCGACGCCCCTGACGAGAGAACTCTGTATGCGGCTGCTAGCCCGCTGCCACCACGTCGACGACGTTGCGGCCACGGCGGCGGCCGAACTGCACCGTGCCGGCCTCGAGGGCGAACAGGGTGTCGTCCTTGCCGCGGCCCACGTTGTTGCCGGGGTGGTGGTGGGTGCCGCGCTGGCGAACGATGATCTCGCCCGCGGTGACGACCTCGCCGCCAAAGCGCTTCACGCCCAGGTACTGGGCGTTCGAGTCACGACCGTTGCGCGAGGAGCTCGCGCCCTTCTTGTGTGCCATGGGTAGTCCTCGCTTACTTGATGCCCGTGACCTTCAGGCGCGTGAGCTCCTGACGGTGGCCGATGCGCTTGCGGTAGCCGGTCTTGTTCTTGTACTTCAGGATGTCGATCTTGGGGCCGCGCTCGTCGCGGACGACCTCCGCGGTCACCGTGATCTTGGCGAGCGCCTTGGCGTCCGACGTGACCTTCTCGCCGTCCACCAGGAGCACGGGGGTCAGCTCGACGGAGTCACCCGCAGCTGCCTTAAGACGGTCGACGACGATGACATCGCCCTCGGAGACCTTCTCCTGGCGGCCACCGGCCTTCACAATCGCGTACACCATGAATCTGAATCCTCTACGTCTGGATGGTTTCCTGCCGCTGCCGCATGGGCGCAGGCAGGACCGTGGCGCTCTCGCGCCGACGTACAAATGTACCTGCTCGCCCCCACCCCGGTCAAACCGGGATGCGGCCTCGTTCTAGCTGTTCTGACTGTCCTCGACGGGCTCCGCTGACGCGTCGCCGTGGGGGCTCGTGTCCGGCGCCGATGCGGGCGCTGGGTCAGTCTCGACTCCCGGCTCCTGCGCTCGCTCGGCGGGAGCCTCGTCCTGGGTCGGCCGCTCGGGAGCGTCCTCCTGCGAGGACGTGTCCTGCGCCCCCTCCTGGGCAGGCTCGGGATCGGGCTGCGCGGCCCCCCGAGCATCCCCAGTGGAGGCCTCGGAACGCTCGGGCAGGCCGATGACGACCTCACGCGGGACGTCGCCGCCACCGGACTCCTCGTCGTGGTGATGAGCCTTCTCCGCGGCCGCTGCGATGGACGCGAGCGTGGCCTTCACCGCTGCGCGCGCCTCCTCGCGGTCGTCGAGCGCGTGCGTCTCGCCCTTGGGCTGGGTGTGCACGTGATCGTCGGCTGGCTTCTTGGCGCTGCCGCCACCCGAGCCGCCGTTGCCGCCGCCTCCGTTGCCACCGCCGTTGGAGCCGCCGCGGCCCCCACGACCGCCGCGACGACGTTCGGGCTGCTTCTCGCTCGCCTCCGCCACCGGCTCGCCGTGAACGAGGAAGCCGCGGCCCTTGCAGTGCTCGCATGTCTCGGAGAACGCCTCGACCAGGCCCTGGCCCACGCGCTTGCGCGTCATCTGGACCAGGCCGAGCGACGTGACCTCAGCCACCTGATGCTTGGTGCGGTCCCGGCCCAGGCACTCGATGAGCCGGCGCAGCACGCGGTCGCGGTTGGCCTCGAGCAGCATGTCGACGAAGTCGATGACGATGATGCCGCCGATGTCCCGCAGGCGCAGCTGCCGCACGATCTCCTCGGCCGCCTCGAGGTTGTTGAGCGTCATCGTCTCCTCGAGCGTGCCACCCTTGCCCACGAACTTGCCGGTGTTGACGTCGATGACCGTCATGGCCTCGGTGCGATCGATCACGAGCGAGCCACCGGACGGCAGCCAGACCTTGCGGTCCATGCCCTTGGTGAGCATCTCGTCCACCCGGTGCTCCGCGAACACATCGCCGTCACCCGTGAACTTGTGCAGGCGAGGCATGAGGTCAGGAGCGACCTGCCCCACGTAGGCGCTCAGGGAGTTCCAGGTGTCGTCGCCCTGGATGGTGAGCGATTCGAAGTCCTCGTTGAAGATGTCGCGCACCACGCGGATGGCCATGTCGGGCTCGCCGCGCAGCAGCGTGGGGGCCTTGGCGGTCTTGGCCTCGGCCTCGATGCCCTCCCACTGGCGCTTGAGGCGGTCGACGTCAGCGCGCAGCTCCTCCTCGGAGGCGCCCTCGGCTGCGGTCCGCACGATCACGCCGGCATCCGCGGGGATGACCTCGCGCAGCAGCTTCTTGAGGCGGGCGCGCTCGGTGTCGGGCAGCTTGCGGCTGATGCCGGTGACGCCCCCACCCGGCACGTAGACCAGGAAGCGCCCGGCGAGCGAGATCTGGCTGGTGACGCGGGCTCCCTTGTGCCCGATGGGGTCCTTGGTGACCTGCACCATGACCGTGTCGCCCGGCTTCAGGGCGAGCTCGATTCGACGCGGCTTGCCCTCGAGCCCGGCCGCGTCCCAGTTCACCTCGCCCGCGTACAGCACGGCATTGCGACCGCGGCCGACGTCGACGAACGCCGCTTCCATGCCGGGCAGCACGTTCTGCACGCGACCCAGGTAGACATTGCCTGCCATCGACTGCTGAGCCTGGTGCGAGACGTAGTGCTCGACCAGGACGTCGTCCTCGAGCACCGCGATCTGGACACGGTGGTCCTTCTCGCGCACCACCATGTCGCGCTTCACCGCCTCGCGGCGCGCGAGGAACTCGGCCTCGGAGATGACCGGGCGTCGGCGCTGACCGTCGCGGCTCTCGCGACGCCGCTGGCGCTTGGCCTGCAGGCGGGTCGAGCCCTGGAGCTGGTCGTCGCCGCCTCCGGATCCGGAACCTCCGCCGGATCCCGAGCCGGACCGCGAGCCGCGGCGGCGTCGCCGGCGGCGCGAGCCGCCTTCGCCGTCGCCCTCGTCGTCCCTTGCCGCGTCGCCGCCTTCACCATCGGGCGCATCGTCGCTCGCAGCGTTCTCGCCCTCGGACGAGCCCTCTCCCTCCGGCCTCTTCTTGCCGCGCCCTCGGCCGCCGCGCCGCCGGCGGCGCTTGGGGCCGTCGCCCGCGTCGGCGTCGTTGTCGCCGTCATCGGTGCCAGACGCCGATGCGTCCGCCGACTCATCATCCTTGCTGGGCTTCGCGTCCCCGTCGCTGGACGTGTCGGTGCCCTTGGCCCGCGCGCCGGCCTTCGCGCCCTTGCTCTTGCTCCCGCCGGGCTTGCGCTGCCCCTTCGGCTTGCCCGCACCCGCCTTGGCGTCGTCGCCCTTGCCCGAGTCCGCCTTCTCGGCCTTCGCCGTCGCGGAGTCGGCCGCGTCACGCTGGGACGTGTCGCCCGAGCCCTTCGCGGGCTTCGACGCCGCGGGCGGGCCGGCGGGGGCCGATGCCCGGCGCGGCTGAGCCGGCTCCGGCGCCTGGAAGATCACGGCGGTGGTCGGTGTCTCTGTGGTGGTCTTGTCCTCGCTCAACGCGGGTACCTCGGATCGACACGGCCCACACGCCGCCTCGATTCTCTCTCGTCGTTCGTGACTCACGATCTGTGGCCACGGAAGTCTTCAGGTCGCGGCGGACAGCGGCGCCTGCTGTCGAGCGCCTATCCCCGATGTCTCCGCCTTCTGGCTGTAGCCCGGCGGGACCAGGACGGGACTGGCTGCTGCGCAGTCGCTGCGTCTGTCGCGCGGTTGGCACCCGGTGTGGCTGGGTGCGACCTGCCCACCATTGTGACACATGAGCCAGAGAACGCAGGGGAGCTCCGAGCTCGGGCGATTCTCCGCGCCCCGCAGCCGCCGGGCACCGGGACCTTGGTCCCGGTGCACCACTACCCCCTCACCAGGTAGATTCTAGGTCAGGAAGTCGCCCCGCTTCCGCGCGCTGAAGGGAACCGGCATGGAAGTCCTCGACCTGGCTCGATGGCAGTTCGGCATCACGACGGTCTATCACTTCATCCTGGTGCCGCTGACGATCGGGCTGTCGACGCTGGTGGCGATCATGCAGACGGCGTGGGTGCGCACGGGCAACGACAAGTACCTGCGGCTCACCAAGTTCTACGGCAAGCTGCTGCTCATCAACTTCGCGCTCGGCATCGCCACGGGCATCGTGCAGGAGTTCCAGTTCGGCATGAACTGGTCGGAGTACTCGCGGTTCGTGGGCGACATCTTCGGAGCCCCGCTCGCGATCGAGGCGCTCGCGGCCTTCTTCCTCGAGTCGGTGTTCCTGGGCCTGTGGATCTTCGGCTGGGACCGGCTGCCGCAGAAGGTGCACCTCGCGACGGTGTGGGCGTTCGCCGCCGGATCGCTGCTGTCGGCGTACTTCATCATCGCCGCCAACTCGTGGATGCAGCACCCTGTGGGAGCGGAGTTCAACCCGGAGACGGGTCGCGCGGAGATGACCGACTTCTGGGCGGTGCTCACCAACAACACGACGCTCGTGGCATTCCCCCACGTCATCGCCACGGCATTCCTCGTGGCCGGCACCTTCGTCGCAGGGATCGCCGTGTACTGGATGGTCCGTCACGCACGGCAGGACAAGGCCCACCCCGATCTGCCGATGTACCGCACCGCGGCGCGGTTCGGCGCCTCCGTCATGCTGCTGGCCGGCATCGCGGTGATCGTCACCGGCGACATCCAGGCCAAGCTCATGTTCCAGCAGCAGCCCATCAAGATGGCGGCGGCCGAAGGGCTGATGGACACCGCCCAGCCGGCACCGTTCTCGCTGCTCACCATCGGCAACCTCGCGGGCAACGACCCCGAGTCGGTGCACCACGTCCTCGAGATCCCCGGGCTCACGTCCTACCTCGCGACCGGCGACTGGAACGGCGAGGTGCTGGGCATCAACGACCTGCAGGAGATCTACTCCGAGCGCTACGGCGCGGTCGACGAGAACGGCGAGGAGATCGAGTACCGGCCCAACCTCCTCGTCACCTACTGGTCCTTCCGGCTCATGATCGGGCTCGCAGCGTTCTCGGCAGCGCTGTGCGTGGCGATCTACTGGTTCACGCGGAGGGGACGCGTCATCGACCAGCCGTGGATGAGGAAGCTCGCGCTCATCTCGTTGCCCATGCCGTTCCTGGCCGCGAGCTTCGGATGGATCTTCACGGAGATGGGGCGCCAGCCGTTCGTCGTGGCGCCCAACCCCACCGGGTCCGATCAGGTCATGCTGATGACCATGCTCGGGGTGTCATCGTCGACGTCGATCGGCGAGGTCGCGCTGTCGCTGTCGGCCTTCACCGTGGTCTACGCGATCCTCGGGGTGTTCTGGTTCCGGCTGATCCAGCGGTATGCAGTCGAGGGGGCGCCCCTGGCGCACTACGAACCGCCGAGCGATGACGACAGCGCCGACAAGCCCATGTCGTTCGCGTACTAGGAGGCCAGACCATGGATCTCGATCTGCCGCTGGTGTGGTTCGTCCTCATCGCCATCCTCTGGACCGGCTACCTGGTGCTCGAGGGATTCGACTTCGGCGTGGGCATGCTGCTCGAGAAGGTCGGCAAGGGCGACCGCGGCCGGCGCGTGGCGCTCAACTCGATCGGACCCGTGTGGGACGGCAACGAGGTGTGGCTGCTCACGGCCGGCGGCGCGACGTTCGCGGCCTTCCCGCATTGGTACGCGACGCTGTTCTCGGGGTTCTACGTCCCGCTGCTGCTGATCCTGCTGTCGCTCATCGTGAGGGCGGTCGCCATCGAGTACCGCGGCAAGATCAACGACGACGCGTGGCGCCGCCGGTGGGACTGGGTGATCATGGGCTCCGCCTGGGCGCCGTCCATCCTGTGGGGCGTGGCCTTCGCGAACATCGTGCGCGGGGTGCCCATCGACGAGACCATGACGTACACGGGCGGCGTGCTCAACCTGCTGAACCCCTACGCCCTGCTCGGCGGTGCCACCACGCTCGTGCTGTTCCTGTCGCACGGCGCGATCTTCCTGTCGCTGAAGACGCACGGCGCGGTGCGCGAGCGCTCCGAGGCCGTGGCCCGCACCATGGCGCCCATCGCGCTCGTGGTGACGGCCATCTTCGCGATCTGGACCCAGGTGGCGTACTCCGTCACCTGGACCTGGGCCGTGGTCGCCGTCGCGGCGGCCGGACTCGTCGTCGCGCTCGTCGCCGGGCGGGCCGGACGCTTCGGGTGGGCGTTCGTGGGCAACGCCGTCGCCATCGCCTTCGCCGTGGTGCTGATCTTCGGCTCGCTGTACCCCGACGTCATGCCGTCGAGCACCGATCCGGCGTACTCGCTCACCGTCGAGAATGCCTCCTCGACGGACTACACGCTGACGGTCATGACCTGGGTCGCGGTGATCTTCACCCCCATCGTCCTGCTCTACCAGGGCTGGACCTACTGGGTGTTCCGCCGCCGCCTGTCCGAGGACAACATCCCCGAGCACAGCTCGCTCACGTTCCTGCCCAAGAAGGACAAGAAGACCAAGGTCGAGAAGTAGCGCGTGCGGCCCGTCGATCCACGGCTGCTCGCGCGCATCGGCCCCGCGCGCCGGTACGTGATCGTCACGGCCGCGCTCGGTCTCGCCACCGCGATCATCATCGGCCTGCAGGCGTTCGCGATCTCGCGAGCGCTTGCGCCTGTGCTCGCCCCCGCGCCGCTCACCGAGGACGGGCTCGGCTGGCTGGGGCTCGCCATGCCCGTGGCCGCTCGCGACCTCTCCGTCGCGCTGGCGTGGATCGGCGTGCTGGTGGCGCTCCGCGTGGCGATCACCTGGGTTCAGGAGCGACTCGCGCATCGGGCCGGTGTCGACGTCATCGCCGCGCTGCGAGCGCGGGTGGTCGCACACGCCGCACGACTAGGGCCGCGGTGGGTCGCCTCCGGTGACGGGGCGTCGATCACCACCACCGCGACTCGCGGCCTCGACGGCCTGCTGCCTTACTTCGTGCGCTATCTGCCGCAGCTGCTGCTCGCATGCACCGTCACCCCCCTCATGCTGCTGGTGGTGCTCGACCTGGACTGGATCTCCGCAGCGATCATCGGTCTCACCATTCCCCTGGTGCCGATCTTCATGGTCCTCATCGGACTGCTGACCCAGGCGCGATCCGCGAGGCACATCGAGGCCATGGAACGTCTCGCCGCTCGCACGCTCGACCTGATCTCCGGACTGCCGACCCTGCGAGCGCTCGGCCGCCACCTGGGTCCAGCGGCACGCGTCCGCGAGCTGGGCGACCGTCAGCGGCGAGCCACCATGGGCTCCCTGCGCATCGCGTTCCTGTCCGGCATGGTGCTCGAGCTGCTCACCACCCTGGCGGTGGCTCTGGTGGCCGTGACCCTCGGGTTCCGCCTGGTGTACGGCGAGGTCAGCATCGAGACCGCGCTGGCGGTGCTGGTGCTCGCCCCGGAGGTGTACCTTCCGCTGCGCAACGTCGGCACCCACTTTCACGCCTCCGCCGACGGTCTCGCAGCAGCCGATGCGGCGTTCGCCGTCCTCGACACCGACCCCTCGCGCGTGGGGGGCTCCGGCCCGGCGCCCGATCTCACCGGCGCGGCGATCGTGGCGACCGGCCTCACCGTCGCCACGCCCGACGCCGCGCGCCATGCCCCCCACCGGCTGTCGTTCGAGGCTCGGCCGGGCGAGGTGACGGCGCTGGTGGGCCCGAACGGCGATGGGAAGTCCACAGCGCTCCTCGCGCTCATGGGCCTGCTCGCCGGGGATGCCGGAGCCGTCGCCGCGCGCCTGAGCAATGGCGCGACGGTGCCGCTCGCTGAGGTGGACGCCGACGCTTGGGCGCGCCAATGCGCGTGGGTGCCGCAGCGGCCCGACCTCGGCGTCGAGGGCCGCACGATGAGCCTCGGTCAGCGCGAGCGGGCGGCGCTCGCTCGGGCGTTCGAGTCCGACCGCCCCGTGCTCGTGCTCGACGAGCCGACCGCGCACCTCGACAGCGCCGCGCGTGGCGACGTGGTCGTGCGCATCCGCGCCGCAGCCGCCGTCGGGCGGACCGTGATCGTCGCCAGCCACGAGCCCGCGCTGATCGGGGCCGCCGATCGCGTGGTCGAGGTGCTGTCGTCGAGGGCGGCGAGCGGATGACGGCGGGCGGCGTCTCGCCAGCGCGGGCACTGCGCCGGGCGCTGACGGACGCACAGGTGTCGCGAGCTCGGACGACGGGTGCGGTGCTGTGGGGCACCGCCGCGATCGGCTCCGCGGTGGGGCTCGCGGCGACCGCTGCATGGATGATCGCCAAGGCCGCCGGGATGCCCTCCCCCGCCGATCTCGCGATCGCGGCCGTCGTGGTGCGCTTCTTCGGCGTGGGCCGCGGCCTGTTCAGGTACCTCGAGCGCCTCGCCTCGCACGACGTCGCCCTGCGAGGGGTCGTCGCGCTGCGCGTGCGGGTCTACGAGCGACTCGCGAGCGCGCCTCCGTCCCGAGTCCTCCCGCTCAGCCGGGGTCAGGTGATGGCGCGCCTGGGAGCCGACATCGACGCCGTGGGCGACGCCGTCGTCCGCGGACTCATCCCGACCGCCGTCGCGGTGTCGGTCTCGGGCGTCGCCGTCACGATCGCCGCGATCACCGTTCCGGTCGCCGGCGCGGCACTCGCCGCATGGCTGCTGCTCGCTGGCCTCGGCACCGCGGCGCTCACGCGCCGATCGGCCAGGGTCGCCGCCTCCAAGGGCGTGACCGCCGATGCACTGGTCACCGAGCGCTCGCTCGCCGCCATCGAGGCGGCACCCGAGCACCTCGTGTGGGGAACCCAGGCAGACGCCATGGACGCGCTCGCCAACGCCGAGACGGACAGTCGGGCGGCACACGAGGCAGCGGCGCGGCCCGCCGCGCTCGCCGCGGCCGTGCAGGTGCTGGCCGCGGGTGGCGCGCTCATCACCTCGATCGCGATCGCGGTGTCGCAGGCGTTCGCTGGCACCATCGGCCCCACGACCGCGGCCGTGGTCGCGCTGCTTCCCCTCGCCGCCTTCGAGGCGGTGAACGCGATCCCCGCGGCAGTGCAGCAGCTCGAACGTTCAGCCGCGGCTGCGCGCCGCATCGAGGAGCTCGCGCCCTACGACGACGCGGGCCAGGTCCCTCCTCCCGCCGAGCAGAGGGGGAACCGGGGCCCAGCCAGCGCATCGGCCGTGCGCAGCGCCGTGACCATCGAGGCGCGCGAGCTGTCCGCTGCGTGGCCGCAGATGGCGCCCACTCGCCCGGTGTCGTTCGTCGTCGCTCCGGGCGAGGTGGTCGCGATCGTCGGGCCGAGCGGGATAGGCAAGACCACGCTCGTCGCCACGTTGGCGGGCGCGCTCGCGCCGCACGGTGGCGAGGCGCTCATCGACGGCGAGCGGGCGAGCGTCGCGCATCTCGGTGCGGCGATCGCGGTCACGGCCGAGGACGCCCATCTGTTCGGCACCACCGTGTTCGAGAACCTCAGAGCGGCGCGCGGCGACATCACAGAGGCTCAGGCGCGGGACGCGCTGGCGACCGTCGGCCTCGCCGCGTGGGTCGAGACGCTGCCCGATGGTCTCGACACGCTCGTCGGCTCAGGCGGCGGCACGGTGTCCGGCGGCGAGAGGCGACGCCTGCTGCTCGCCCGCGCGCTGCTGACGCGCCAGCCGGCGCACGTGATCGACGAGCCCGGCGAGCACCTCGACGCGGCGGGGCGTGAGGCGTTGCGCGCCGTCCTCGCACGCATGCGCGAGGAGGGCCGTACCGTGGTGATCGTGACGCACGACCTCGATCTTCTCGACGCCGCCGACCGTACGGTGAGCATCGGATCGGTGGGCTCCGATGCGTGACGCCGGTTCGAGGGAACGCGCGCTCGCGGATGCCATCATCGCGCTCAACTCCGCGCTCGAGCTGCCCGCTGTGCTCGATGCCTTCCTGGATGCCGCCACCGGCCTCACCGGGGCCCCCTACGCGGCGATCAACGTCCTGGACGCGCAGGGCCGGTCGCAGGAGTTCCACTCTCGTGGCATGCCCGACGCGGTGGCCGCGATCATCGGCAGGCCGCCGGAGCCCATCGGGGTGCTCGGCCAGATCCCGCGCGAGGGTACCCTCGCCGTGCACGACGTCACGACGCACCCGGCCAGGACTGGCCTGCCTCCAGGACACCCACCCCTGACGACCTTCCTCGGGACGTCGCTGCGCGTGGGCGGCCGAGTATTCGGCCAGCTGTACCTTGCCAACAAGGCTGACGACTTCACCGAGGACGACCGCCACGATGTGCGTGCGCTGGCCGCAGCCGCATCGGTGGCCATCGACCACGCGCAGCTCTACGAGCTCGCTCTCGCGCGCGAGCGATGGCTCGCGGGCGCGCAGCGCATCACCACGCGGCTGCTGTCGGACGATGACGCGGATGCTGGCCTGCAGGAGGTCATCGACACCGCGCTCGAGCTGTCAGCGGCGAGCGCCGCCGCGCTGGTGCTGCCTGGAGTGGGAGACGCCTGGGTCTTGGAGGTCACGGCGGGCGAGGCGGCGCACCGGCTGCTCGGTCTCGAGCTCCCCGAGAACGGCACCGCGATGTCCGTGATTCGCGATGGAGAGGGCATGGTCGCGCCCGAGCCTCCGGGACCGAGCGTCCTCGATGAGATCGCCGACTACGGCCCGAGCCTGTACGCACCTCTCGTCGCGCAAGGCGACACCGTCGGCCTGCTCATGCTGTGGCGACAGCGCGGCGGAGCCGAGTTCGGGCCGTCCGACCTGGCTGTGGCGCAGCGCTTCGCAAGCCAGGCAGCCGTCGCGCTGTCGATGTCGGAGCTGAACCACGTCAAGTCCGTCTCCTCGCTCCTCGAGGAACGCGCCCGCCTCGCCGACGACCTTCACGACTTCGTCTCCCAGGAGCTGTTCGCGACCGCGATGCAGATCGAGGCGATCGCCGAGGACGTGTCGGCGGCGCACGCCGCGCGCCTGCGCTCGACGCTCGAGCACATCAAGCGAGCCCAGCACGAGGTCCGCGGCGTGATGGGCGCGCTGGCGGGCCAGCGCAGCCTCGAGCCCATCGACGAGCGCCTGCGGAGGGAGCTGCTGATCGCGCGCGACATGCTGGGCTTTCGGCCCTCGGTGACCGCGCAGTGGCCCACCCTGCACGACGCCGTCGAGAACGACCCGACGCTCGCCGATGACCTCGTGGCGGTCACGCGCGAACTGGTGTCGAACGTCGCTCGGCACGCGCACGCCGGCGTCGTGTCGATCGACCTGACTGCTGGCGACGGCCGCGCCCAGGTGAGGGTTCAGGACGACGGCGTGGGACCCGCTGGCGCGATGCGGCGTCACTCCGGCACGTCGAACCTCGCGAACCGCGCGCTCCGGCGCAACGGCACGTTCAGCCTTGACGAAGCGACCCCGGGCGCAGAGCGCCCGGGGTGCATCGCAGTCTGGAACGTCGAGGCGCTCGTCTAGCTCTGGCGGCGCCTCCACACGAGCACTCCGGCGACGACGGCCGCCGCCACCGCGACGATGGCGACGATCAGCCACGTCGACATGCCCGAGGCCTCGTCACCGTCGGCGGCGTCGTCGCTCGCGTCCGGCTCCGCCGAGGGTGACTCCTCCGGCGCAGCGGACTCCGGCGCGGGCGCCGGCTCCGTGGCCTCGACCGTGAACTCCACCGTGGTCGACACCTCCTGAGGCGTCGTGGTGGTCACGGTCACGGTCCAGTCGCCGGTGTCCAGGAAAGGCTCCTCGGAGATCCAACGCCCTCGGCCCTCAGCGGATGAGATCAGGCGCACTGGGCCGCGCTCGATCCCGTCGGCCGAGACCGCCGTGACCACGGGATCCATGATGGCCTCGACCCGGTGACCGTCCTCGACGTAGTGAGCGACGACCTGCACGCCTCCGGCGCCGTCATTCTGCACTTCCAACTCATAGGGGCCGCCATGCGCCGCGGCCGCGGGGGCGTGAAGCACGCCCACCGCGACCGCGGCGATCAGCGACACCATCATCATCACGATTCGCATGCTCCTCGAGCGTCCCACCGGGATCCGAGGTGCGACCGTCATGGTCTGGTGCTTCTTCAATGATTTCCTTACTGCGCGATGGAGAAGTAGTCGAACCGCACCGTGGGCGTCACCGTCTGGTTGCTGGTGCCCAGCGTGTACAGTCCCACGGGCCCAGCTGCCGCAGCAGCGTTGGTGTGGGTCGGCGTGAACGGCGTCCACGTCTCCCCATCCACGCTGAACGACCCGCTGAAGACGTTACCCGTCTTCGTGAGACGCAGCCACACGTCGCCCGTGGCAGCAGCCACGTCGATGTTCGGCTGCGGGTTCTGGACCGTTCCGCCGATCTCGCTGCGGAACTCCATGTTGACGTCGCGGGCGCCGCCCACGGCGTTGGTGACCACCAGGTCGAGCTTGACGTAGTTGTCGTCGTCGGCACGGGCGATGAGGCCCGCCTGCTGGTACTGGTGCACCAGCTCCGACGTGTCGACCATCGTCTCGACAGTCCAGTCGCCCTCAAGCTCCTGCACCACGAAGTTGGTCACCGTGGAGTTGTTGGTTCCGTAGATGTCGGTCGGAGCGGTGTCGATCTCCAAGAACCCGTCCGCCACGCGATAGGCGTTGGCGTCCTCGTTCACGACAGTCCAGCGGCACTCCTCGAGGGAGTCACCGTCGAACTGGTCGTCCGGCAGGCAGACCGGCTCGTCGCCGACCACCGTGAAGTAGTCGAAGGCGACCGTCCGGGACTCCGAACCCTGGTTCGGGTGGCCCAGTGCGTAGACGCCCACCTGACCCGCGGCCGCGACCGCGTTGGTGAACTCCTCCGCGAACGGAACCCACGTCTCGCCGTCGACGCTGTACGCGCCGGAGAAGACGTCGCCGGTCTTCGACAGTCGGAACCAGATCATTCCGTCCTCGAGGGTGGCGTCGAGGTTCGGCTGCGGAGTCTGGACCTCGCCGCCGATCTCGCTGCGCATCTCGATGTTCGTGTCCAGTGCCTGTCCGCCCTGGTTGACCGCGAGGTAGTCGATCTTGACGTAGTTGTCATCGTCGGCCAACGCGATCAGTCCGGCCTGCTGGTACTGGCGGTCGATCGTCGAGACGTCCACCGCCGTCTCCACGGTCCAGTCACCCTCGAGGTCCTGCACCACGAAGTTCGTGACTCCGGAGCCTCCCTCGTAGATGTCAGCCGAGGAGGTGTCGATCTCCAGGTTCCCTCCGGTCACGCGGTAGGCCGTGTCGTCCTCGTTGATGATGGTCCACCGGCAGTCGTCCAGGGCGTCGCCCTCGAACTCGTCGTTGGGCGAGACCACCTCGTCACACTCGGAAGGCACGTACTCGGGAATGTCGGTGCTCGCGACGTCGGACTGGTTGCCCGCTGCGTCGGTCGCACGCGCCGTGATCGTCTGCGCTGCGTTGGACAGCTCCACGTCAGCCGTGAACTCGGTCCACTCGCCGCCGTCGATCTGGTACTCCAGCAGCTCGACCCCGCTCGCCTCGTCGTCACCCGTCACCGTGAAGGTGCGGGGCTCGGACGAGAGCTCGGTGTCGATCGACGCCGTGGGAGCCGTGCCATCGATCTTGAACGACACGGACTCGGTCACCGTGGCGGTGTCGGGGTTGGTCGCGCGCACCTCGGCGGTGTGCTCGCCATCCTCGGACACCTCGACTGCCTCGGTGAACGCCACCCAGTCGCCGCCGTCAAGGCTGATCGCGAGCTGGGCGCCGGCCTCGCCGCCGCCGGTCGCGGTGGCGTCCACCGTCACCGACGAGGTGTACCAGTCCGCACCACCATCGGGCTCGGCGGGCGAGACGGTGACGCTCAGCTCGAGCGGCTCCACCTCTTCCGTCGGTCCGAACTGCAGGTGGAAGCGGTACAGGAACGCTGCCATCGCGTCACGGGTGGTCTCGTTGAACGGACGGAACTCGAATCCGCCGTCCACTTCCCAGCCGCGCGTGATGCCGGTGTCAGCCAGCCACGTGATCTCCGTGTAGAACTCCGTGCTGTCCTCCGTGATGTCCAGGAACGGAGACTCCTCGGGGGCGTCCCACTCGGGCTCACCTGCGTAGCGGTAGAGGAACGCCGCCATCGCGTCGCGAGTGATCTCGCTCTCGGGACGGAACTCCTGACCCCTCGGCGTGTCCCAGCCGAGCGTGATGCCCTGCTCGGCCAGCCACAGGATCTCCTCGTAGAACTCCGTGTTCGAGGGCGTGACGTCCACGAACGGAGAGCCACCGGAGGTGTCCACCTCAGGCTCACCTGCGTAGCGGTAGAGGAACGCCGCCATCGCATCACGGGTGATCTCGTTCTCGGGACGGAACTCGAACACGTCGGGCGCGATCTCCCATCCACGCGTGATGCCGCGCGATGCGAGCCACAGGATCTCCGTGTAGAACTCCGTGTTCGTGTGGTTCACGTCGACGAAGGCGCCAGAGCCGTAGGCAGGAACGTAGGAGTTCGCCGTCGCGGACAGGTTGCCCGCCTCGTCGAAGGCCCGCGCCCTGATGGTCTGAGCGTCATCGGTCAGGTCGACCTCGTCCGTGTAGTCCATCCAGTTGCCGCCGTTGATGCGGTACTCGATGGCGTCCACGCCGCTGCCGTCGTCCTCGGCCGTCAGCACCAGGGTGCGGGGCTGCTCGGCGAAGTCGATCTCGATGTCCACCGTCGGGACGGTGGTGTCGATCTTGAACGACACGGACTCCTCGACGGGCTCGGCCCCGGAGCCGGAGGCGCGCACGTCGACCGTGTGCTCTCCGTCCGTCGCGACCTCGACGGGAGCGGTGTACTCGCTCCAGTCGCCGCCATCGATGCGGTACTCACGGTAGACGGTGGACTCGCCGCCGCCGGTCGTGGTGGCCGTCACCGTCACCGGGGACACGTACCAGTCGTTGTCGCCGTCAGCGGTCTCAGGCGAGACCGTGACGTCGAGCTCGATGGGCTCCACCTCGGTGCCGAGCTTTCGGAAGTAGTCGAAGTAGACGGTCGGAGTGACAGTCTGGTTGTTCGTTCCGAGAGCGAACGGACCCACCTTGTTGGCGGCCGCAGCGCCGGCGTTGGTCATCTGGTCCGGGAAGTCGGTCCAGGTCTCGCCGTCGGCACTCATCGAACCGGTGAAGACATCGCCGGTCTTGGTCATCCGCAGCCACACGATGCCGTTGGCAGGAGCGGAGAGCTGCTGTGCGCCCGCCGTCACATTGCCGTCGACCTCGCTGAGGATCTCGATGCCGGTGGCCTTGTTGCCGCCCACGGCGTTGGTCGCCACCAGATCCAGCTTGACGTAGTTGTCGTCGTCGGCACGGGCGATGAGCCCGCCCTGCTGGTACTGGTGCGTCAGCTCCGACGTGTCGACCTTGGTCTCCACCGTCCAGTCACCCGACATCTGCTGCATCACGAAGTTCGTGACACCGGTGCCGTCCTGGTAGATGTCGCCCGCGGCCGGGTCGATCTCGAGCATGCCGTCGGTCACGCGGTACGCCGAGGCGTCCTCGTTCTCCACGGTCCAGCGGCACGCGTTGAGCGAGTCACCGTCGAACTCATCGTTCGGACCGGTGTCCGAGGCGGTGTCGTCCGGCGTGATGTAGAACCAGTCGAACTCCGCGTTGACGATGGCGTCGTCGTTGTCGGCCCCGGCGAGTGCCAGCAGACCGATCTTCGGGTCGACGATGTCACCCATCGGGTACGTGGTCCCGATCGTGGTGAACTCGTTGCCGTCGTCGGAGTACGACGCGGTGAGCGTCGTCCCGTCGCTCGTCAGGCGAACCCAGACGGTGTCGGGGTAGCCAGCGCCCAGCGCCGGAGTGTTGGTCTCCGGGGTGGTGCCGTTCGTCTCGCGAGCGAACTGGAACACGCGGTTCGCGGCAGATGCGTCGCGAGCCTGGATCACCATCTTGGCGTAGTTGTCGTCGTCACCGTAGACGACCAGACCAGCCTGCTGGTACTCGTTCCGAGCCTCGATCGAGACCTTGGTCGTCGCCTCCCACGCGCCGGCAGGAAGGTCCTGCAGGACGATGTTGGGCGTGTCATCACCGCTGTTCTGGTAGATGTCGGTCTGAGTGGCGGGGATGATCAGGTGGCCATCCGCGACGCTCAGGGACTGGTCGATGCGAACCGACCTGTTCCAGCGGTCGGTGTCGAGCGCGTCACCCGTGAAGTCGTCCGAGCGGCCGTCGAAGCACAGCTGCGCGGCGCCCTCGACCGTGATCTGGACATACTCCTCGTTGAAGATGCCCGACTCGTCGTAGGCACGCACCCGGAGCACGTACTGGCCGGGGGTGTCGTAGGTGAACGACTCGGCCTCGGTGCCGGCCACGAAGCCCTCACCGGTGCCCTGGTTCCACTCGAGCGTGACGTCCTCGCCCTCCGGGTCGGAGGCCGTAGCCGTGGCGTTCACGGTGAGCGGCGCGGTGCCGGTCACGGTGTCCACCTGGAGGTCGAGGTCGGGAACGGAGTTGCCGTCCACGCCATCGCCGATCCACTCGAAGTAGTTGACGTTCACGCCGCCCGACATGAGCACGAAGTACAGCTCTCCGGACTCCGAGGGAAGCTCCCCGAGAGTGGCGTCGAAGTACTCGTAGTCCTGCCAGTCGCCCGTGGCCGTGAAGTCGATCTCGCCGATCTCGTCTCCGTCAGGAGCGTTCCAGCGAATCGAGATCGTGCCGTCGCTGTCAAGGGATGCGAGGCGTGCGCGCATGCCGTCGACTCCCTTGAAGTTGATGGGCTCGTACGACCACCAGTCGCCCGGCTCGATGTTCGAGACGTTCTGGCCCTGGTCGAGGTCGCCGTTGTCCTCCACGTCCACGCCAGCACCGGTGTTCCCGGGGAACTCCTCGGTCACGACGCCGGTCGCGTCGAAGAACTCCGCCTCGAGGCGCTTGGGGTTGAGGATGTTGGTGTTCGAGGCCTGGAGCGGAACGCCCACCTCGCCACCGTCATCGGTGTACGAGACGTCCACGACCCAGAAGATGTCCTCGGTGATGCCGTGGCCCTCGTCGCGGATGGTCGGGATGACTCCCGTGCACCCGGTCAGAGCGTCAGAGGGGTGCTGGTGCGCGGCGTGGCCCAGGGCGGGGAGCACGTCCACGTTCTCGCAGACGACCTCGCCGTCAGGGTCCGTCACCGTCACCTGGTACTCGACCTCGTCGCCCCAGGTGAAGAAGCCACCCTGCTCGGGGAAGTCGATCGTCACCGTCGGTGCGGCGTTGCCCACGACGATCCGCACGTTGGCGGTGGCCGTCAGGCCGTTCTCGTCCGTCACCGTGAGCTGAGCGGTGTAGTCGCCCTGCTCGGTATAGGTGTGCGTGGGGTCGGCCTCGGTGCTGGTCGCGCCGTCGCCGAAGTTCCACTCGAGCGTGTAGTCGAGCAGTGCGGGGTGACGCGTCCCCTCGGAGGAGAAGTTCACCGTGAGCTCGTCGCCGGCACCGTTGGTGACGTCGGCGGACGCCCGCGCGATCGGAGACGGGTTGCCCTCCACATAGTCCACGCGGTAGATGCCCGAGCCGGGGTTGTTGGTGCCGTAGCCCACACCCCAGTCGATGATGTAGAGCGAGCCGTCGGGCCCCCACTGGGCGTCCATGACCTGGTCCCAGTCAGGGTTGTCGGCGATCAGGCCAGGCAGCAGCGGCGTGATCGTGGTGATGTCGTCGCGCTCGTCCGTCATGGTGATGACGAACGCCTCGCCGTTGTTCCAGTCACCCAGGAAGGCCTTGCCGTCCCAGTAGGCGGGGAACTTGGTGTCCGACACCAGGTCAGGGTCGTACTTGTACACGTCGCCGCCCATGGGAGCTCCGGTGTAGCCGTTGCTTCCCACGATGGGGAACGGGTTGTCCTGCGCTCCGCGCTCGCCGTAGTACTCGGGGTAGATCACCGGAGGCAGCACGGACATGCCGGTGTTGTTGGGGCTGTCGTTCGTGGGTCCTGCCGGGTCGAACTGCGGGCCCGACGTGTTGTTGGCGAAGTTCCAGTCGTTGTAGCACTTCACGCCGTGGCAGTACGGCCAGCCATAGTTGCCAGGCTCGTCGACGATGTTCCACTCGGTGGTGCCGGCGGGGCCACGGTTGGGGTTGGCCGAGCCGGCGTCCGGCCCGTAGTCGCCCACGACGATCGCACCGGAGTAGGGATCGAGCCCGATGCGGAACGGGTTGCGGAAGCCCATGGCGTAGATCTCGGGACGGGTCTCGTCCGCGGTGTCATCGGCCTCGTCGAAGAGGTTGCCCTCCGGGATCTCGTAGCCGCCCTCGTCGAGGGGCGTGATGCGCAGCACCTTGCCGCGCAGGTCGTTGGTGTTCGCGGACGTCCGCTGCGCGTCCCAGGCGGAACGCCCGGCACGCTCGTCGATCGGCGAGTAGCCGCTCGAGTCGAACGGGTTGGTGTTGTCGCCCGTGGCGAGCACCAGGTTGCCGTCGAGGTCGAAGACCATGTCTCCACCAGCGTGGCAGCACTCGTCGCGCTGGGTCTCGACCATCATGATCAGGGTCTCGCTCGACGGGTCGAAGGTCCCGGAGACCGGGTCGTACGTGAAGCGCGAGATCCGGTTGTGCGGACCGTCGGTGCCCACGTTGGCGGGCGACCAGTAGATGAAGGCGTGGTTGTTCGTCTCGAACTCGGGGTCGAGAACCATGCCGAGCAGGCCGTCCTCGTTGCCGTTGGTGACGTTGAGGTTCAGCGCGGTCGAGGTCTGGTTGGTCTCGGGGTCGATGCGCAGCAGCTCGCCGTTGCGCTCGAGGTAGAAGACCGTACCGTCCTGCGCGACGTTGAGGGACATGGGGTTGCGCGTGTCCTCGTCGAGGGGGACGAGCTCGTACGCGTCGCTGTCCGTGGCGTTGCAGTCGGAGGGGACCACGCCGGCCGCGGTGCGGATTCCCTCGAGCACGTGGCTCAGGAACTCCGGCTCGCTGAACGACGCGCCGGTGTGTCCGCCACCCGTGTACCAGGAACGGCCGCCGTCGTAGTTGTGGCACCAGGCGATCGGGTGATCGCCCATGTCCAGGTTGCCGACGGAGTACGTGTCCTCATCGAGGCTGGCCAGCACGTGGACGTCCTCACGCGGGTTCTCACCGAATGAGTACCACTCGTCCGTGCGGTTCCACACCGCAGGGAGATGCTCCGTCGACGGGTGCGCGAAGTCCTCGACCAGGACGTCAGCGTTCGGCGTGCCCGGCGGGTGCCCATCGAAGTAGGCGCCCACCAGCCCGCCGTACCACTCCCAGTCGTACTCCGTGTCGGAGGCGGCGTGGATTCCCGCGTAGCCTCCGCCGTTCTGGATGTACTGCTCGAAGGCGGCCTCCTGGGTCGCATCGAGAACGTTGCCCGTGGTCGAGAAGAAGATGACGACGTCGTAGTTGGCGAGGTTCTCCTCCGTGAACACGGTGGCGTCCTCGGTCGCGGTCACCTCGAAGCCGTGCTGCTCGCCGAGATCCTGGATGGCGGCGATGCCCGTCGGAATGTTCGGGTGGCGATAGCCCTCGGTCTTCGTGAACAGCAGCGCGTCGAAGCCGGGGGCCTCGTCGCCGACTGCCGCGGCGATGGGCGCAGCCTGCGTCGCGGCGGGGAGAGTGCTCGCCGGGGCTGATGCGGGGGCAGAGGTTGCTGCTTGCGCAGGCGCGGCTGTGGCCATGGCCAACAGTCCGATCAATGCTGCGCTTCCGACGGCTGACAAGAGCCGCTTGCGGGTGGGATGTACGGCGTTGTACAAGGTGTCCTCCTGGACTGCGCTTCGATGCGACGTTCTTACTGCTGGCAGGTCCGACTGCAGACAGCACAATCGAATCCTGAGCCCAACCTAGGAAACCTTTGGGCGGAAGTCAACACAAAGGTGTCACAGGTTGGTCACAAGTCTCGCGATCCCCGGCCCATCGTGATCGCGGCTGGCGTGCAAGGTCGCTCGGGTGCACGAAAATTGGCGTGCCCCGGCCCTTTCTCCCCTTGAATCCAGCGTTGTTGCCGCGTAGAGCGGGCCGGGCACGCACGGGCTCGGCCCGTCATTCGCGCCTTCCGCTCCGCCCCCTCGGAGCCCAAGAACGGCGAGGCGAGACGGAGAACCGTCGTATGGCGCGCGACTTTTGCCAAAGTCCGTCATAAGTGCGCGACGGCGCTGATCAGCCTGGGACCGCGCATGTCAACCGCGGAAGGATCGGGCCGAGCGCTGGGTCGCCCAGGCCACGACTTGGGTGCGCCGCTGCAGGCCCATCTTTGCAAGGATGCTCGTCACATGGTTCTTCACGGTCTTCTCCGCGATGCCGAGCGAGTCCGCGATCTCCTTGTTGGATCGCCCCTCGCCCACGGCGTGGACGATCTTGCGCTCCGTGGGAGTCAGCGCGGCGATGACGTCGTCCTCGTGCACGTCGATGTGCTGGCCGTGCTCGCGCCCGCTCGCGGCGTCTCGTACGGTCTGCGCGATCTGCGCCGAGCTCGCCGTCTTCGCCACGAAGGCATCCGCGCCCGCCGCGCGGGCCGCCTCCCTGGCGCTGTCGTCGTCGTAGCTCGTGAGCACGACGATGTGGACCAGCGGATGGTTCGTGCGAACGTGCTCGACCACGTCGAGTCCGGTCCCGTCCGGGAGGCGGAGGTCCGTGAGGAGCACATCGGGGCGGACCGCGTCGACGCGCCTGATCGCCTGGGCGACGTTCGCGGCCTCGGCGACGACCTCGATCCCGTCCGCCCGGTCGAGCACATCGCAGATCCCACGCCGCACCACCTCGTGGTCGTCGAGCACCAGCACGCGCACGTCAGGCATAGCTGGCATCGTATCGCCCGCGCCCTTCCGTTCCGCGCGGCGCGCGGAGATCGCGCCTAGCCTGGTCGCATGGGCGTTCGCCGTGCCTTCCCCATCGTCACCACACACGACCTGACGCGTCTGGTGGCGTTCTACCGCGCAGCCTTCGACGCCCGGCAGACGTACGCCTTCCCAGACGACGGGGGCGACGTCCTGTACGTGACGCTCGCCATCGGGTATTCGGAGCTGGGCGTCGGCTTCGAAGAGGGCCCCGCGCGCGGCCACGCGGGAGCCTCGCTGTGGCTGTACGTCGATGATGTCGACGAGAGCTACCGCCGCGCGCTCTCCGCAGGTGCTGAGAGCGTGCGGGGTCCCGCCGCCATGCCGTGGGGCGAGCGCGTCGCGCAGGTGCGCGATCCGGACGGTCTCGAGATCAACCTCGGACAGGAGCCCTAGTCAGGCGACTGGCTGAGGTGCGAGGAGCGTAGCGGCGTTGGCACGTCGCGCACCAATGCGTGGCGCGACCGCCGATGCTCTCGCGCCGCAGAGGGCGCCCGCACCTCCGGCACGGCTCGCCGCCGCGCCCGTACGCCTCGAGGGAACGCGAGAAGTACCCGGACTCGCCGTTGACGTTGACGTAGAGCGCGTCGAAGCTGGTGCCGCCCTGCACGAGCGCGCGGGCCATGACGGCGCAGCTCGCGTCGAGCAGGACGCGCGCCTGGGAGGCGCTGACCGCGTGGGCCGGCCTCTCGGGATGCACCCGCGCGATCCACAGAGCCTCGTCCGCGTAGATGTTGCCGATGCCGCTGACGAGGGTCTGATCGAGCAGCACCTGCTTGATCCCGCGCGCGCCGCGCCTCCAGGCGCGCGACGCAGCGGCGGCGTCGAGGCGAGGGTCCAGCGCGTCGCGACCGATGTGCGCGACGGAGCTCGGCAGAGCTGCGAGTTCCGAGCCCGCTCCCCCAGCCAGCGCATCGGCAGTCTCCACCAGCGGCTCGACGTGGAGGTAGCCGAAGGTGCGCTGATCGAGGAAGTCCAACGTCAGATCAGTCCCGTCGCGGTCGAGCGAGAGCCTCGCGCGACAGTGCGGATGCGGCTCGGGAGGCGCGCCCTCGTGGACGCGGAACTGTCCCGACATCCCCAGGTGCGCTGACAGCGCCTCGGCGGGCTCCGCCTCGTCGCCGTGTACCAAGGGCAGCCATAAGAACTTGCCGCGCCTGGCTACGGCGCCGATGCGCGCATCGGCCGTCATGGCCGCGAACTGTGCGGCGCCGCCGGGCAGCAGCCTCACGCACGAGTCGCGACGCACGTGCGCGGCGACGATGCGCGAGCCGGTGATCAAGGAGTCGAGGCCGGCGCGGACCGTCTCGACCTCGGGCAGCTCAGGCACGCGCGACCGCGTCAGTCGGCGGCGGCCGTGACGGCCGTGATGACGGCGTAGGCGGCTTGCGCCGCCTCCTGCTCGGCGTGCTTCTTGGCGGTGCCCGTGCCGGTCCCGAGCACCCGACCGTCGATGGTCACGGTCGCGGTGAACGTGCGCGCGTGATCCGGTCCCGTGCCATCGGCGGCGTAGGTCGGTGCGCCCAGGCCCCGTTCGGCGCACGCCTCCTGAAGAGAGGTCTTCCAGTCGAGCGCGACGCCCGAGCTCGCGGCAGTCGCCAGGGTGGGCGTCATGAGCCTCAGGATGACCTCGCGCGCGACCTCGATGCCATGCGTCAGGTAGACGGCGCCGAAGACCGCCTCGAGGGCATCGCACAGGATCGAGTCCTTGTCCGCTCCGCCCGTGGCGGTCTCCCCCTTGCCCAGCAGGACGCACGGACCGAGCTCGAGCTCGCGCGCGACGACGGCGAGCGCACGCTGTGACACGGACGCGGCCCGCATCTTCGCGAGCTCGCCCTCGGGCAGGTCGGGGTGATCGCGGTAGAGGCGATCGGTGACGACGATGCCGAGCACCGAGTCCCCCAGGAACTCGAGGCGCTCGTTCGTCGGAAGCCCGCCCGCCTCGTAGGCGAACGAGCGATGCGTCAGGGCAAGCACCAGGAGCTCGGGGTCGACGACGACCCCGAGCCGGTGCGCCAGGGCGTCGGCCGCGGCCTGCCCTGGAATGCTCATCTGCTCACCTCGCGCGCGTGGCGCGGGTCTCAGCCCTCGTGCTCGGTGCGCACGGCCTCGGCGTACTGGCGACCGTTGTAGGCGCCGCACGACGGGCATGCGACGTGCGCGAGCTTCTCAGCCCTGCACGCCGGGCACGTGGTGAGGTTCGCAGCGGTGGTCTTCCACTGGGAGCGGCGGGCACGCGTGTTCGAACGCGACATCTTGCGCTTGGGAACTGCCACGGCTAACTCTCTTTCTGTTCTGTCAAGCTCTGGAGTGCCGACCACCTCGGGTCGATCACGTCGTGGGCGTGGTCGGGATCGTCCGCGAGCCGTGCGCCGCACTGGTCGCACAGGCCCGGGCAGTCCGGCCGGCACAGCGGGGTGAACGGCAGCTGAGTCACCACCGCGTCCCGCACCACCTCCTCGAGATCGATGGCCTCGCCATCGAACTCGAAGACGTCCTCCGGCTCCTCGTCCTCGTCACTCACCTGAGGATCGTCGAACGCGAACAGTCCCTGGACCGGAGCCACGACCTGCTGTCGCACCTCGTCCAGGCATCGCCCGCACTCGCCGACGGCCTCAGCCGTGACGGTTCCGGAGACCCAGATGCCCTCGGACACGGACTCGAGACTCACATCGAGGCTCAGTTCCGCGCCCTCCGGCACGCCGATCACGTCGGTGCCGAGAACCGCGGGGGCCGGAAAGACCTCGCTCACCGTCTTCTGCGTGCCTGGGCGGCGCGCCAACTCCCTCGCGGGAATGCGAAACGGTGAGGGAGCGGGACGCTGCGACATTCGCGACTCCCATCCTTCCGGTCCTCCTGGACCTCAGCCCGTGCTCGATCGGCAGGACCGGCGCACTACTCTACGCGATGAGGGGCCCTGCTCTCAACCTGGCGCTCAGCCCGGGGCCGCCACCAGGCCGCCGCTACGCACCAGTGTCTCGCGCGAGGGCCCTCGCGACCGCATCGGCGACGCCCTCCGGCACGTAGGCGGAGATGTCTCCGCCGTGGCGTGCGACGTCGCGCACGAGCGACGAGGCCACGTGGCTCAGGGCATTGTCGCCCGTGACGAACACCGTCTCGATGCCGGTGAGCGAGCGGTTCATGAGCGCCATCGGCCGCTCGTAGTCGTAGTCTGCGCCGCCACGCAGACCCTTCACGATCGCGCCCGCGCCGCGCTCCGAGCAGAAGTCCACCAGCAGTCCGTCGACCACCTCGACGCTCACCCCGGCGATCCCGCTCGTCGCCGCGGCGGCCAGCTCGACGCGCTGGTCGACGCTCAGCAGCGGCGTCTTGGTCGAGTTGTGCGCGACGCCGATCACCACGGAGTCGAACAGCGCCCGCGCGCGGCGCGCGATGTCGACGTGACCGAGCGTCACGGGATCGAAGGTGCCGGGCAGGACGGCGATGGTCATGGCTCGACGCTACCGGAGCCGACCGTGGCTCATCCACCATTGAGAGACGCGGGGCGCGCGAGACCGACGGCCAGGCGCGGCTGCGGCGCTCAGGCGGGGATGCCCGAGTCAGCACCGGCTCAGCGTCGCCCCGCCCAGTGCAGTCGGGTCTCGCCGTAGTCCTTCTCCCGGACCGGCTCGATCTCGGCCGGCCATGGCGCGTCCCCCGCACGCGACGACCATTCGAGCACCACCGGCGCACCATGCGCGAGACGCGGCGCGAGGGCGGCGAGCACCGCCGCGAGGTCGTCGCGGGCGATGTCGTACGGCGGGTCGAGCAGCGCGACGTCCCACGAGTCCGAGGTCCGGCGCAGGTAGCTGAGCGCCTTCTCGCGCACGAGCGCCGCCTGCGCACCGAGGCCCAGGTCGCGCGCATTGCGTTGCAGCACTCGTGCGGCCGGGCTCGCCGCCTCCACGAAGGTCGCGTGGGCCGCGCCGCGGCTGAGCGCCTCGAGGCCCAGTGCTCCCGAGCCCGCGAAGAGATCGATGACGCGCGCCCCGCGCAGCGCGTCATCGTGATCCAGCCGCGAGAACAGCGCCTCGCGCACGCGGTCGGTCGTGGGCCTGGTGCCGCGTGGGGGCACGGCGATGCGGCGCCCACCCAGGGTGCCGGCGATGATGCGGGTCACGGCGCCACTCTACGCACGACCTCATCGCTCGCGCGCTCGAGCACGTGGCCCCGTTGCGGTCACTCGTGGCGGTGCACCACCTGCGCGGAGGTCTGGTCTCGAGGCATGACGAGCATGCTGTCGATGTTGACGTGCGAGGGCAGCGAAGCGATCCAGCGGACCGTCTCCGCGATGTCCTCCGCAGTCAAGGGGTCCATGCGCTCGTACAGCGCTGCCGCGCGCTGCTCGTCGCCACCGAAGCGCACGACGGAGAACTCCGTCTCGACCATCCCTGGGTCGATCTGCGAGACCCGGACGGGCTGCCCGCCGAGCTCGATCCTCAGCACACGCGTCATCGCGGCCACCGCGTGCTTGGCCGCGTTGTAGCCCGCGCCACCGCGATAGGGCTCACGCGCCGCGATCGAGCCGATCGTCACGACGATGCCGTCGCCGGAGGCCACGATCGCCGGCAGCAGCGCCCGCGTCACCCGGAGCGTTCCCATGACGTTCATCTCGAACATGCGCAGCCACTCGGCGTCGTCGGCGTCGGCCACCGAGGCGGTGCCGAGCGCGCCCCCGGCGTTGTTGACCAGCAGGTCGCAGCGCTCGACTCGGGATGCGAATGCCGCGACGGACTGCGGGTCCGTGACGTCCAGATGCAGCGCAAGTCCTCCGAGCTCGCCCGCGAGCGCCTCGAGGCGGTCGATCCGGCGGGCACCGAGCACGACCCTCCACCCGTCGGCCGCGAGCGCGCGGGCGGTCGCCGCCCCGATCCCGCTGCTGGCTCCGGTCACGACGGCTGTGCGTGTGGTCATGGCGTCTCCTTGGGTGCGTGGGCGGCCGTCATCCTCGCTCGAGGAAGCTCTCGCGGTCCTCGCCGAGCCACGTGTCGATGGCCGATGCGAGGGCAGGGTTGCGGTCGAGGCTCGGATCCTCGGCGACGATGGCTCGCGCGATGGCGCGGGCATCGTCGATGACCGCGGCGTCGCGCACGACGCGCAGAAGCCGCAGCGAGTTGCGCCCGCCCGACTGCGCGGAGCCGAGCACGTCGCCCTCGCGCCGCAGCTCGAGATCCTTCTCCGCGAGAACGAAGCCGTCCGTCGTCGACGCGAGCGCGGCGAGGCGGTCGCGGGCCGCCGTACCTTCTGGAGCGCGGGACACGAGCAGGCACACGCTGGGTAGCGAACCGCGTCCCACTCGCCCTCGCAGCTGATGCAGCTGCGAGATCCCGAACCTCTCGGCGTCCAGGATCACCATCATGGTGGCGTCGGCCACGTCGACGCCCACCTCGATGACCGTGGTCGACACGAGCACGGGCGCATCGCCTCCCGCGAAGGCGGCCATCGCGGCGTCCTTGTCCTCCGCGCTCAGGCGGCCATGCATCATTCCGATGCGCACGCCGGCGAGCTCGGGACGCTCCGCGAGCAGCGCTGCCGTCTGGGCGACCGACGCCAGTGGCGCCCGCGCCGCGCCGCGACTCTCGGCAGCCACGTCGAGAAGCGCGCCGTCGTGTTCGCCCGCCGCGCCCTCGGGGTCCGCCACGGTGTCGGCCGCGTCCTGGGCATCGTGGACGGCATCGTCGTCGGCGTCGATGCGCGGACACACCACGTACACGCGGCGACCCGCGTCGACCTCCTCCCGCACACGCGCCCAGGCGCGCGCGAGCCACGCGTCGTTGTCCGCCGGGACCACGTGGGTCGCCACGTCGGCCCGATGCGCTGGCTTCTCGGTCAGCAGTGAGGTCTCGAGGTCGCCGAAGACCGTCATCGCGACGGTCCTCGGAATGGGCGTGGCCGTCATGACGAGCATGTGGGGCGGGTGGTCGCTGCGAGCACGCAATGCGTCCCGCTGCTCGACCCCGAAGCGGTGCTGCTCGTCGACCACCACGAGCCCGAGATCCGCGAACTGCACGCCCTCGCTGAGGAGGGCGTGCGTGCCGACTACGATGCCCGCCACCCCGGAGGCGGCCTCCGCAAGCGCCGCGCGCCGCGCCTTGGAGCCTTGGGAGCCCGTCAGCAGCGTCAGGCGCGTCGCACGGTCCGCTCCCCCCAGCATCCCGCCGTGCGCAAGGGGGCCCATGAGCTGCTCGAGCGTGCGCAGGTGCTGCGCGGCGAGCACCTCCGTGGGCGCCAGCAGCGCCGCCTGGCCGCCGGCATCGACCACCTGGAGCATCGCGCGCAGCGCCACCACGGTCTTGCCCGCCCCGACGTCGCCTTGGAGCAGGCGGAGCATGGGGGTCGACCTCGCGAGGTCTGCCGCGATGGTCTCACCAACGTCACGCTGCGAGCCGGTCAGCGGGAACGGCAGCCGCGCGTCGAGATCGGCGCGCAGGCCGTCGGCTCGCGATGCACGCGGCACCGCCGCGAGCGCCTCCCGCGCCGCCCTGCGGCGTGCGAGCGCCGTCTGGAGCACCAGCGCCTCCTCGAAGCGCAGCCGGTCGCGTCCGCGCTGCCAGTCCGCCTCCTCGGCAGGGACGTGGACGTGCCGCATCGCCTGGAGCAGGGTGGGCAGGCCACGCTCGTTCCGCACGGCCGCGGGAATCGGGTCGAGGACATCGCTCTCGGTGAGCGGATCGAGCACGGTACGCACGGACCGCCCGATGCGCCACGTGGGCACCGCCGCGGCGGCCGGATAGATCGGGATGGGCCGGGACGCCTCGAACACGGCCTCGTCCTCGTCGGCGGCATCCAGCCCCACGATCAGGTAGTCGGGATGCGTGAGCTGGCGTCGGCCGCGATAGTCGCCGACCGTGCCCGTGAACAGACCCGTGCTTCCCGGCTTGAGCTTGGACTCGTGCATGCGCAGCACCCCGGGCCGTTTGGCGAAGAAGGTCAGCTGCAGGGTGTCGGCGCCATCGGTCACGACGGCCTTGAGCATCGCGCCGCCGCGCGAGCGCATGGAACGCACCTGAGCGGTCCGCACCCGAGCCATGACGGTGACGTGCTCTCCGCTGGCCAGCGCGCCGATCGGCGTCAGCTCGCCCGGGCTGCCGTAGCGGCGCGGATAGTGGCGCAGCAGGTCCTCGACGGTCTCGAGGCCCAGCTTCGCCAGCCCGCCGGCCGTGCGAGCGCCGAGCACCTTCGCGAGCGGCTCCGACAGCCGTGACTGCGTGGCGGTCACCGTCGCCGTTCCACCCCGATGAGGACACCAGGCGCGTCCTGCAGGCCGTGGTAGACGTTGACATCCGCGCCGGGGGCCGTGCCGTGGACCGACAACCGCACGGCGTCGGCCACCGCCTCGGGGATGCCGGAGGCGAGGATGAGCGTCACGACCTCGGTGTCGCGGTCGATCATGCGATCGACGTCCTCGTCGAGAGCGTCCCCTGTCGACTGGCCGACGGACGTCGCCCCTGCGGCGTGGGCCATCTGCTCAGCGATGTCCTGTCCTGGTGTCGTGAGCGCGGCGGCGGCCACCGCTGCGATCACCTGGGCCTCGTGCTGCGCGTCGAGCACCGTCAGCGCAGGCTTGCGGCGCTTGCGAGCGAGCTCCTCGGCAGCGGCGCGCAGCGCGGGGTGGCCCGCGACCACGACCGCCGCGGAGGAGGACGCGTCCTTCACGGCGCGACGCAGCGACCGACGCTTGAGGGCGGTCGGGTCAGGGACCACGAGCACCACGGCGCCCGCGTCCGCGAGCGGCTCGGCGATGCCGGGGCAGGACGTCAGGGCGACGATGCCTGTCGCGGCGCGATCCGCGTCGTGACCGAGCCGAACGTTGCGCACCACGATCTGGTGCGCTCGCGAGGCGATGCCGCGCTCGACCGCGAGGTGCGGCTCGTCGGTGTGGACGTGGGCCTGCCACAGGTCGTGCGCGCCCGTCACGGCCACCGAATCCCCGATGGTCTCGAGCTCGCTGGTGAGCGCATCGCGGATGTCGTCGCGAGACGACGCCACGAACATCACCTCGTAGGCGCCCCCGTCGTCGCCGTGCACATGGCCGTCGCAGGAGTCGGTCGCCAGCACTCGTCCCCTGGCGTCCACCTCCCACTCGACCTCGTCGAGAGACTCGAGAGCGCTCGCCCCTGCCAAGGTCTCGGCGAGCATCTCCAGCTGCAGGACCAGTCCTGCGGCGCCGGCGTCCACCACGCCGGCCGCCCTGGCGCTCGGCAGCTGGTCGTGGGTGAGGGCGAGCGCCGCTCGGCCCGCGACCACCGCCGCGATCGCCGTGGCCTCGCGGCCGGCCCCGGCATCCACGGCATCTGCCGCTCCCTTGGCCGCCGCACGCGCCACGGTGAGGATGGTGCCTTCGACGGGCGACCCCACGGCTCGGTAGGCGGCATCCGATGCGGCGTCGAGCGACTGTGCGATCGCTGCGCCATCGACCGCGCTGAGTCCCCCACGCTCATCGATCGCGGACAGGAACCCCGTCAGGTACTGGCTGACGATCACGCCTGAGTTGCCCCTGGCACCCATCAGCGCGCCCCTGGCGAATGCCGCGACGACCTCCCGGTGGGTCGCATCGGTCGCCAGCTTGGCGACGGCGCGATTGCCCTCCTGCAACGTGAGGTAGAGGTTGGTGCCAGTGTCGGCGTCCGGCACGGGGAACACGTTGATGGCGTCGAGCCGATCGCGCGCATGCTTGACTGCGCGCGCGCCAGCATCCAGCCAGCTGCGCAGGTCTGCGCTCTCCGCCATCTCAGCCTCTCGCTCTCGGCGACCAGAGCCCTGCGAGGACCTGTCGCGCCTGGAACCTATGGTGTCATGGAGCCCGGTCGATGGAACGGGCCCGGGTCGATGGCTGCCGCGAGCGATGGGGCACCCGCAGGCGTTTGCTCATCGGCCCTGTCGTCGGCTACCCTAGTGCGGTTGCCTGACATCAGGCTGTCGAACGTGGCGCCGCCCATTCCGGGCCAGGCGCAGGTGAATCTTAGGAGAACTATCGTGGCTGCCAACTGCGACGTCTGCGGCAAGGGACCGTCCTTCGGTCACTCGATCTCGCACTCGCACCGACGTACCAAGCGTCGCTGGAACCCCAACATCCAGCGCGTCCGCGCCGTCGTGGCGGGTACCCCCAAGCGTGTGAACGTCTGCACCTCCTGCCTCAAGGCCGGCAAGGTGCAGCGCGCCGTCTGATCCGGCGCCTTCAGCGCAAGGCCGATGACCCTGGCGGGTCATCGGCCTTCTGCTTTGTCCCGCCACGCCGCTCCGTCTGGGCACCGCGCCCTGGCGCGGCCATGGACGTGTCAGGCGAAGTGGTCCCATCCGGTGCCGCGCGGCCGAGCGCCATCGATGAGCAGCTCGCCGTCGCCTTCACGCACCACGCCCACGACGTGCCACGTGCCAGGGACGGCGGACGCGCGCGGGAAAGTCGCCAGCATGTGGTGATCCTCGCCCCCGCTGAGGGCCCACGCCAGCGCCTCGCTCGCGTCGAGACCGAGCGCGCGCGCGGTGCGGAGAGCGGCAGGGTGCACGGGCACCTCATCGGACCGCACCTCGAGCGTCACCTCCGACGCCCGCGCCATCCGGCTGGCGTCACGCGTCAGACCATCGGAGAGGTCCATCATCGCCGTCGCGCCGTGAAGCGCGCCCTCGAGTCCGGCACCGATGCGAGGGGCGGGACGCAGGAACAGCGACACGGCCTCCTCATCGACCCGCTCGCCGCGCGCGAGCTGCTCGAACCCGGCCTTCGCCGCCCCGAGCGCTCCTGATACGGCGATCACGTCGCCGGCCACCGCATCGGCCCGCGTGACGGGCTCCGTGCCGTGCGTCTCTCCCAGCACCGTCACGGCGACCACGATCTCGTCCGCACCCGACAGGTCACCGCCCACCACTCCGACGCCGTGGGGCTCGCACGCCTCCCGCAGGCCATCGGCGAGGTCGAGCACCCACTGGACCGGCGTGGTCGACGGAGCACACAGCGTGACCTCCAGCGAGGTCGCGACGGCGCCCATCGCGTCGATGTCCGCGAGGTTCTGCATCGCCGCCCGCCACCCCACGTCGGCGCCCGTGGACCACGCGGAGCGAAAGTGCCGGTTCTCGACGAGCACATCGCAGCTCACCACCAGGTCGCCGTCGACTGCGACCACCGCAGCATCGTCGCCTGGGCCGAGGATCTCCGCGTCCGTGCGCGGCAGGCGCGGCGCGAACAGGGCGATGAGCGAGTCCTCATCCATGTCGCCGATGGTCGTCATGCCACGAGCCTACGGTCACGCGGCGTACGGGCCGGCACGCCGCCGCGGCTACGCTGGAAGTCATGTCACACCGCGCCTCGACGGCTCTTGTCGCTGCCCTGGTGGTGGCGCCGCTCGCCGGGTGCGCCCATGCCTACGTGGTCGATCCAGCGCCCTACGCGGCCGATCCCGACTGCGCTCGCGTCATGCTCTCCATCCCCGAGACGGTGGGCGGCCTGGAGATGCGCGCCACCACCTCGCAGGCGACCCAGGCGTGGGGCGACGAACACGAGATCGTCGCGCGGTGCGGAGTCGAGCCGCCTGGACCGACCACGGAGCAGTGCATCGCGGTGTCGACCGCGGCAGCCGATGTCGACTGGTTGATGACGGAGGTGGATGGCGCATGGGTGGCGGTGACCTTCGGCCGCTCCCCCGCGCTCGAGCTCACCGTGCCGCAGGTGCGCGCCGACGAGGCGGTGGGTGATGTGCTCGCCGAGCTGTCGCCGGCCGCGGCGCTCGCTCCGCCCAACGGCCTCGAGTGCAGCTGAGCCGCCGAGCGGACGCCTCGGGCCTCTAGCGCAGGCCCGTCCGCCGAGCGAGCGCTCCCTCGAGAAGGGTCTGCACCAGCTCCGGATAGCTGACGCCGGCCGCGGCCCACATGCGCGGGTACATGCTCGTCGCAGTGAAGCCCGGCATGGTGTTGATCTCGTTGACCGTCACCGTGCCGTCCTCGCCGACGAACACGTCGACGCGCGCGAGCGACTCGGCTCCCACGGCGCGGAAGGCGCGCACCGCGATGTCGGCCACCTGCGCGGCGACGTCGTCCGCCAGCTCCGTGGGGCACCGCAGGTCCACCGCGGCCTCGTCGAGGTACTTCGCGTCGAAGTCGTAGAACTCGTGATCCCCGCCCGTGACGATCTCCCCCGCCGGCGACGCGCGCAGCCCGTCGGAAGCGGCGAGGACCGCCGTCTCGATCTCCCGGCCGGGCACGCCGCGCTCGATCAGCACCTTCGGATCGTGCTTGACCGCGTCCGCGATCGCCTCGTCGAGAGCGCTCCAGGCGGTGACCTTCGAGATGCCCATGCTCGAGCCGGCGCGGGCGGGCTTGACGAAGACCGGAAGTCCCAGCGCCTCGATCTCGGTCCGGTGCGCATCGGCCGTGTCTCCCGGTGCCAGCACCACGTCCGGCGTCACGGGCAGCCCCGCTCCGCGAAGGGCGGTCTTCATGTACTGCTTGTCCATCCCGATCGCCGACGCGAGCACGCCCGAGCCCACGTACCTGACGTCCACCAGCTCGAGGGCGCCCTGGACCGTTCCGTCCTCGCCGAATGGTCCGTGGAGCAGGGGGAAGACGACGTCGACGTCCGCGAGCGCCGAGGTCGAGCCGTCGGCCTCCAGCACACGCCAGGTCCGCTCCGAGGCGTCGCGCGGCGGCAGCACCGTCCGGTCGTCGTGAGCGACTCGTGGCAGCGTGCCGTCGCGCAGCAGCCATGCGTTCGCGTCGCTCGCCGCGGGCACCCAACGCCCATCCTCGGTGATGCCGACGGCGACCACGTCCCATCGGTCGCGATCGATCGCTCCCAGCACGCCGCCTGCCGTCGCGCAGGAGACTCCGTGCTCGGAGGACCGCCCGCCGAACAGGACGGCGACGGTGGGCCTGCTCACCTAGGACACCTCGGCCTTGCGCGGGCGCGACAGCAGCTTGCTCAGCACCTCGCCGATGGGCAGCTCGTGGTGGAGCGTGTCCACGACGGCGTCGCAGATCGGAACGTCGACGTCATGCTCCCGAGCGAGCTCCTGGATCGACAGCGACGTCTGCACGCCCTCGGCTGTCCCACCGGTCCGCGCGATGGCCTCCGCGAGCCCCAGGCCGCGCCCGATGTGCGCACCCAGGGTGTGGTTGCGGGACAGCGGCGACGCGCAGGTCGCGATCAGGTCCCCCATCCCGGCCAGCCCTGAGAACGTGTCGGGGTGGGCGCCCACCGCGACGCCCAGGCGCGTGATCTCGGCCAGGCCGCGAGTGATGACCGTCGCGGTGGTGTTGTGACCGAAGCCCATGCCATCGGTGATGCCCACGCCCACGGCGATGACGTTCTTGAACGCCCCGCACAGCTCGACGCCCACGACGTCGGGGTTGGTGTACGGGCGGAAGTACGACGATGCGGTGGCGGCCGCCACCAGCTCCGCGGCTGCCGTGTTCGTGCCGGCCACGACGGTGGCCGTGGGCTGCTTCACGGCGATCTCGCGAGCGAGGTTGGGGCCGGACACGACCAGCGTGCGGTCGGCCGGGAGATGCCATACCTCGCGCAGGACGTCGCTCATGCGCGCGTGAGTGCCGACCTCGATGCCCTTCATCAGCGATGCGACCACCGCGCCGTCAGGCACGGCGTCCGCGTACTCGCCGATGATCCCGCGCACCTTCTGGGCAGGCAGCGCGATGGCGACGATGTCGGCCCCCTCGAGTGCCTCGCGCGCGTCGGTGGTCGCGACGATGCCTTCCGGGAGATCCATCCCCGGCAGGAACCGGTCGTTGCGACGCTCGGCGTTGATCTGCGCGGCGGCGCCTGCGTCGCGACCCCACAGCGACACCTCGGTGCCGGCGTCGCGCAGCACGGCGGCGAACGTCGTCCCCCACGCGCCGGAGCCCAGCACGGCGGCCCGCGTCATCGGCCGCCTCCCTCTCTGCGCATGTCCCAAGGCTTGTCCGGGGCGGCCTCGCCGCGGATCTGCTCGAGCATGCCTGTCAGGGTATCCATGATCCGGTCGGTCGCGCCGCGCAGCACCCCGATGTCGAGGTCGCGACCCCTGAACTCCGCCAGGTCCACAGCGGGCCCTGCCTTCACGGTGACCGTCTTGCGCGGGAAGAGGTCGACCTTCTTCGAGTACGGCGCGAGCAGCTCCTGGGCGCCCCACTGCGCGATCGGGATCACCGGAACGTCGTGCTCGAGCGCCATGCGCGCGGCGCCGGTGCGGGCGAGCATGGGCCACATGTCCGGGTCCCGCGTGAGCGTGCCCTCGGGGAACACCGCGATCGAGTCGCCCCGACTC
Source organism: Demequina sp. NBRC 110053 (assembly GCF_002090095.1). Lineage (GTDB taxonomy): Bacteria > Actinomycetota > Actinomycetes > Actinomycetales > Demequinaceae > Demequina. Next base: position 364,382 of record NZ_BBRJ01000002.1, read on the forward strand.
AGCAGCTTCACGGCCGCGTCCACGGCTTCGCGAGCGCGCGCGCTGCCGCGCTGCACGGGGACCTGATCGAGCCCGGCGAGCGCCTTGCCCGCCACGGGCAGGTCGAACAGCGAGGCCTTCGCGAGGAAGTGCGGCGCGTACCCGTGGTCGTACAGGAAGTGCGCGAGCGTGAACGGATCCGCGTACGTGACATGGTTGGAGACCGCGATGAAGCCGCGGTCGCTCGGCAGGTTCTCCGCGCCCGACCAGTGGCGCTTGGTCGTCGCGAGCAGCACAGGCTTCACCAGGACCGCGGCGGCGCGGAAGCCTGCGGGAATCTTGGGTGCCATGGCCTACTCGACCGACGCGCCGAGCGCCGCCAGCTTGTCGCGGAAGCTCTCGTACCCACGGTCGATGATGCCGATGCCTGACACGGTCGACGTGCCCTCGGCCGTCAACGCGGCGATCAGGTGCGAGAAGCCGCCACGCAGGTCGGGCACCTCGATGTCGGCCGCCTGCAACGGGGTCGGACCCGAGATCACGGCCGAGTGCAGGAAGTTGCGCTGTCCGAACCGGCACTGCTTGTCGCCCAGGCACTCGCGGTACAGCTGCACGCACGCCCCCATCGCGATCAGCGCATCGGTGAAGCCGAACCGGTTCTCGTACACCGTCTCGTGGACGATGCTCAGTCCCTGCGCCTGGGTCAGCGCGACCACGAGGGGCTGCTGCCAGTCGGTCATGAATGCCGGGTGGACGTCGGTCTGCAGGGCGATCGAGTGGAGATCGCCGCCGGGGTGCCAGAAGCGGATGCCCTCTGGCGTCACCTCGAACTCGCCGCCGACCTTGCGGAACACGTTGAGGAACATGCCCATCGTGCGCTGCTGGGCACCGTGCACCAGGATGTCGCCCCTCGTCGCGAGCGCAGCGGACGCCCACGACCCCACCTCGATCCTGTCGGCGAGCGACGTGTGGTCGTAACCGTGCAGGCGCTCGACGCCCTCGATGGTGATCGACCGGTCGGTGTCCACCGAGATGATCGCGCCCATCTTCTGCAGCGTGTCGATGAGGTCCTTGATCTCTGGCTCGACGGCCGCGTTGTCGAGTCGCGTGATGCCCTCTGCGAGGACCGCGGTCAGCAGGAGCTGCTCCGTCGCGCCCACGGACGGATAGTCGAGCGTGTGCTTGATGCCGTGGAGGCCGCGTGGTGCCGTGAGGTGCAGGCCGTCCCCGGCCTCCTGGACCTGCGCGCCGAACTTGGTGAGGATCTCGAGGTGGAAGTCGATGGGCCGGTCGCCGATGCGGCAGCCGCCCAGGTCGGGGATCACGGCCTCCCCCAGGCGGTGCAGCAAGGGGCCGCACAGCAGGATGGGGATGCGCGACGAGCCCGCGTGGGTCGCGATCTGGAGCGCGTCCGCCGCCTGGAGCGTGGACGTGTCCGCGTGCAGCTCCCCCGACTCCACGTCGTAGTCGACGGCGGCGCCGTGGAGCCGGAGAAGCTCGGACACCACCTTCACATCGCGAATGTCAGGGACGTTGCGCAGCGTCGACGGCGTGGATCCCAGGAGCGCGGCCACCATCGCCTTGGAGACGAAGTTCTTGGCGCCGCGCACCGAGATCTCGCCGCGCAGCGGCACGCCGCCGTGCACGCGGATCGAGTCGGTCATGGCACCCATCTTCCCCCATCAACGGTGAGACGCCCGCATCCACCCCCTATCCGCCGCCGCGGAGTGCCGTACTCTCCAGGGTCCGTGCTCGGCGCGCGTCCTGGAGAGGTGCCGACCCTGGGCGCGCCCCGTGCCACGATGTCCGCATGCCTTCCCATCAGCGACGCGCGGTGTTCGCCGGCCTGACCACGCTCGACGTGATCCACCAGGTCGAGCATCTGCCAGCGCCCAACGCGAAGGTGGTCGCGCTGGACTTCGCCGTCGCCGCAGGCGGCCCCGCCACGAACGCCGCCGTCGCGTTCGCGCATCTGGGCGGATCGCCCGAGCTGCGCACGAGGCTGCCCGAGCATCCGCTGACGGGCCTGATCCGGGCCGATCTCGATGCCTGCGGCGTCGCCCTCGTCGATGCCGGCGGCCTCGATGGTCCGCCCGTCACCGCGTCCATCATGGTGACCCGCGCGACCGGTGAACGAGCCGTCGTCTCTCCCAGCGCATCGGCCGTCATGACGAACCGCTCCCCCGTCGAGCCGGCGTCGCTGGAGGGCGCGAGCGCGGTGCTGGTAGACGGGTATTACCCCGAGATCGCGGTGCCGCTCGCTCGAGCGGCACGCGCGCAGGGCGTTCCCGTCATCATGGACGCCGGCAGCCTGAGGTCGCACACCTCCGACGTGATTCGTGAGGTGGACGTGGTCATCGCGTCCCAGGATCTCGCGACTCCCAGCGGCGCGATCGAGCCCGACGACGTCTTCGCGTGGATCGAGTCGCTGGGTGTCGAAAGGGCCGCGATCACGCGCGGGTCCGACCCCGTCCTGTGGCGCGTACGAGGCGCCGAGGGCGTGGTCCCGATCGCCCCCGTGGCGGTGGTCGACACCCTGGGCGCCGGAGATTTCTTCCACGGCGCGCTGGCCTGGCGCATCGCCTCGCTGGGGATGGACGACGCGCGCCTGGCTGAGGATCTCGCGTGGGCGGTTGCGGCCGTGGGGCCGGCGCTCGGGTCGTTCGGCACGCGAGCGTGGCTGGGACGCGAATAGGGCTCGGCCCGCCGTCGGCGCCCTACTGTCCGGGAACGGTGACGAAGATGTCGAACAGCTCGGGGTGGTGCGCGTGGACCAGCACAGCGAAGACCACGGCGTCGAACAGCAGGTGCACCGCGAGCACGTAGGGAAGCGACTTGAAGCGCGAGAAGATCCACGCCTGGATGAGCGCGAACGGGATCGTGAGCAGCGGCCCCCATTCGCGGTAGCCCAGCTCCCACAGGAAGCTCACGAAGACCATCGCCTGGAGCACGTTCGCGAGCCACATCGGGAAGTGCCGCATGAGCAGGGCGAAGACGGTGCAGATGAAGAACAGCTCGTCCCAGATGCCCACCGCGTTGACCCCGACGAACAGGCGTGCGATCTCGTTGGTGCCCGTGATCTCGGGCCAGTTCAAGTAGGCGCCGGAGCCGATGAAGTAGAACGGCAGGATCAGGTAGCCCAGCAGGATCACGACGCCCAGGTAGATCCACTGAGCACGCGACCAGCGCCGCCCCGTGAACATGGGGAACTTCACGGCGTCGTGCTTCAACCAGTACCTCGCGAGCGCCCAGGGAACCAGTACCGCCCCTCCGAGCGCGAGCGTGAAGCCGAGCATCCCGCTGTTGGACAGGTCCGCCTCGAGTGAGATGGCGGAGATGATGAGCTGGCCGATCGCGATCAGCGTGAGGTCCTTCGCGAGCGCGCGGTCGACGGCGAAGGCGAGCGCGACACCGGCGATGAGCGGCACGTACCCGAGCGGGCGGACGTGGACGGCGAACAGCAGCACGGCGGCACCGCACACCAGCAGCGCCGATGCGACCCTGAGCGCCGTACGCCCGTCACCGAGGAGCGGCGGCGGCACGCGGGACTCGGCTGTCGCTGTCATGGGACGAGCATGGCACGAGCGACGGCAGTCGCCGTCACGCCGCTCGTCAGGCCGGCGACGCGACGGTCCTGGTCAGTCGGGGGTACGCGGCGCCGAGCGTCACCACTCGCACCGCGTTGAGGGTGAGGAAGGCGGTCCAGACGTGGCCGTTCGTGAGGCCCCCCGGCTGGGCGGCGCCCCACACGATCATCGGCACGAACACGCCGAGCACTGACACCATCATCGCCGCGAGCATCAGCCCCGAACGGCCCGCGCCCAGGAACACCCCGTCGAGCCAGTACGCGCCCCACGAGACGAGCGGCAGCAGCGCGATCCATGGCCAGTATTCCAACGCTGTCGTGCGCACCGCAGGCAGGTCAGTGAGCGCCGCGAGGATGGGTTCGCGTGCGATCCAGTAGAGCGCGGTCAGTGCAATGCCGATCGCCACCATCGGGATCGCCGTCGCAATGACCGCGGCATGGAAGTCCGGGACTCGCGCCGCTCCTGCCGCGTGGGCGACCAGGGCCTCCGCCGCGTTGGCGTAGCCGTCGAGGGCGTAGGACGCGACGTTCATCAGCTGCAGCATGATCGCGTTCGCGGCCAGCGTCTCGGGATCGAAGCGGGAGCCGACCGAGGCGACGAATGCGACCACGCCCGTCAGCAGCGCCGTCCGGCCCATGTACGCGCCGTTGAACAGCAGCAGCGCGCGCCAGCCGCGGCGCAAGGTCGCGTCTCGCCAGTCGCGCAGCGTCGCCCGTTGCGCCGCATCGAGCCGCCTCCACAGCAGTGCGACCGCGAGGGCGGCGCCCATCCACTCCGAGCCGAACGTCCCCCACGCCGCGCCCTCGGCCCCCAGACCCAGCCCGCCCACGAGGAACAGGTCGAGCACGATGTTCGCGACGGCCTGAGTGGTCGCGATCACGAGCGGGATGCGGGTGTTCTTGGCGCCGATGAACGACCCCGCGACCACCAGGGTCACCAGCAGGGCTGGCAATGACAGGCTGCGGATCAGCGTGTACGCGAGCGCGGCGTCACGCGCTGGCCCCTCGGGTGCCAGCACATGCAGGATCGCAGGCACGAGCGCCCACATGCCGATGAGCCACACGACGGACAGCGCGGCTGCGAGCGCGCCGGCGCGCTGGATGTGGCGCACGGCTCCGGTCCGGTCCCCCGCACCGAGCGCACGCCCCACGAGCGAGGTGGTGCCCACCCGGAGGAAGGAGAAGACCCAGAACAGCGTCGAGATGACGGCGGCGCCCAGACCCACGGCGCCCAGATCCGTCGCCGTCGCGAAGTGACCGAGAGCCGCGGTGTCGACCAGGCCCGCGAGGGGCACGGCGACGTTGGACGCGATCGCCGGGAGGGCAAGCGCCGCGGCCGCGCGATGCGGCAGGGGCCGGGCGACGCGGCGCCCTGATGGAGCCGCGTTGCCGTCGGCCACGGGCCTACGAGACCGGGCGGGCGGCCTCGATCTCGACCTTCGGCTCCGTCTTCGCAGGCAGAGTCTTCGGTCGCCACGCGGCGCGCGTCGCCTCGAAGGCCGTGATGTCCTCCTCGTTCTGAAGGGTCAGGCCGATGTCGTCGAGGCCCTCCATGAGGCGCCAGCGAACGTAGTCATCGATCTCGAAAGGCACGGTCAGCTCGCCACATGTGACGGTGCGGTCCTCGAGCGAGACGGTGATGTGCTTGCCGGGCTCGGTCTCGATGAGCTTCCACAGCAGCTCGACGTTCTCCTGGCTCACCACGGCCGCAAGCAGGCCCTGCTTGCCGGAGTTGCCGCGGAAGATGTCCGCGAAGCGGCTCGCGATCACCACTCGGAAGCCGTAGTCCTTGAGCGCCCACACGGCGTGCTCGCGCGAGGATCCGGTGCCGAAGTCGGGGCCGGCGACCAGCACGGAGCCGGCCTGGTAGGCGGGCTGGTTGAGGATGAACGACTCGTCCCCGCGCCACGCCGCGAACAGGGCGTCGTCGAACCCGGTCTTGGTGACGCGCTTGAGGTAGACAGCGGGGATGATCTGGTCGGTGTCGACGTTGGAGCGGCGCAGCGGGACGCCGATGCCGGTGTGGGTCGTGAACTTCTCCATGGCGGTACTCCTTACGCGGAAGCGCCGACGAGCAGGTCGGCGCCCTCCAGGTCGGCGGGGCTCGACAGCGTGCCGCGCACGGCAGTCGCGGCGGCCACGAGCGGCGACACCAGGTGGGTGCGGCCGCCCTTGCCCTGGCGTCCCTCGAAGTTGCGGTTCGAGGTGGAGGCGCTGCGCTCCTCCGGGGCGAGCTGGTCGGGGTTCATGCCCAGGCACATCGAGCAGCCGGCGTTGCGCCACTCGGCGCCGAAGTCCTTGAAGATCTGGTCGATCCCCTCGGCCTCCGCCTGCAGCCGGACGCGCGCCGAGCCGGGCACGACCAGCATGCGCAGGCCAGGGGCCATGCTCCGGCCCTGGATGATCTCGGCGGCGGCGCGCAGGTCCTCGATGCGACCGTTGGTGCACGATCCTAGGAAGACCGTGTCGATCTTGATCTCGCGCAGCGGCTGGCCCGGGGTAAGTCCCATGTACTTGAGGGCGTTCTCCGCGGCCTCGCGCTGGTCCGCGTCCGCGATCTCCTCGGGGTTGGGCACCGAGGCGCTGAGCGGCAGGCCCTGGCCCGGGTTGGTGCCCCAGGTCACGAAGGGCTCGAGGTCCGATGCGGCCAGGTTCACCTCGGCGTCGAACACGGCGTCATCGTCCGTGGTGAGGGTCCGCCAGTACTCGACGGCCTCGTCCCAGTCCGCGCCCTCCGGGGCGTGCGGGCGGCCCTTGACGTACTCGAACGTGGTCTCGTCCGGCGCGATGAGGCCAGCGCGCGCGCCGGCCTCGATCGACATGTTGCACACGGTCATGCGCGCCTCCATCGACAGCGACCGGATCGCCTCGCCGCGGTACTCGAGCACGTAGCCCTGACCGCCGCCGGTGCCGATCTTCGCGATCACCGCGAGGATGATGTCCTTCGCGGTGGTGCCCTCGGGAAGCTCACCGTCGACGTTGATCGCCATCGTCTTGAACGGCTTGAGCGGGAGCGTCTGGGTCGCGAGCACGTGCTCGACCTCGGACGTGCCGATGCCGAACGCGAGCGCCCCGAACGCGCCGTGGGTCGAGGTGTGCGAGTCGCCGCACACCACGGTCATGCCCGGCATGGTCAGCCCCAGCTGCGGACCGACGACGTGGACCACGCCTTGGTCGGCGTCGCCCAGCGAGTGGATGCGGACCCCGAACTCGCGCGCGTTGGCGCGCAAGGTGTCGATCTGCGTGCGCGACGTGACATCCGCGATCGGCAGGTCGATGTCGAGGGTGGGGGTGTTGTGGTCCTCGGTCGCGATGGTGAGGTCAGGTCGGCGCACCGGGCGGCCCGCGAGCCGGAGGCCCTCGAATGCCTGAGGGCTGGTGACCTCGTGGCACATGTGGAGATCGATGTAGATGAGGTCGGGCGCGCCGTCCTCACCCTTGCGGACCAGGTGGCTGGCCCACAGCTTCTCCGCGAGCGTGGTTCCCATGATTACCTCCGTGCTGCTTGCTGTCTCACAATCTGAGACGCTAGTATCGCTCTATGGACAATCATAGCGGCGTCGGAGTGGTTGACAAGACGGCGGCCATCCTCGGCGCTCTCGAGAAGGGCCCGGCCACGCTGGCCGAGCTGGTCTCCACCACCCATCTTGCGCGCCCCACCGTGCATCGGCTAGCCCTCGCTCTCGAGCACCATCACCTGGTGGGCCGCGACGCGACAGGAGCCTTCGTGCTCGGGCGCCGCTTCTCCGAGCTGGCGGCGACGGTGGGCGAGGACCGCCTCGTATCCGCCGCACTTCCGGTGCTCACGACGCTGCGCGACCGCACGGGCGAGTCCAGTCAGCTCTACCGCCCGCACGGCGACCAGCGCATCTGCATCGCCGCCGTCGACCGTCCGGTGGGACTGCGCGACTCCATCCCCGTCGGCACCACGATGACCATGACCGCCGGATCGGCCGCGAAGGTGCTGCTCGCCTGGGAGGAGCCCTCGCGCATGCACGTCGCGCTCGCGGACGCCGCGTTCACGGCGGCGGAGCTCGCGCGCGTACGGGAGCTCGGCTACGCCGAGTCGGCGGCCGAGCGAGAGGCAGGCGTCAGTTCGGTGTCCGCCCCAGTGTGGGGCACGGCGGGCACGGTCATTGCCGCCGTGTCCATCTCCGGGCCGATCGAGCGCCTCACCGCCGCCCCAGCCGCCGCTCATGCGGCGGCCGTGACGGATGCCGCGCGCCAGCTCAGCGACGTGCTGCGCCGGACCGAGGGCTGATCGCGCTTCGCTGAGGCCGCGGTCGACGTCGCGGACGTCAGACCCGGCACGCCCATCCGCGGAGACTGTGCGCCTGAGCCCCCGCCGCCTCGCCGCGGCGTGCCAGGGGCGACGTCAAGCCGGATGCTGGCGCCCGTCCGACGCCGAGGGCAAGCACGAGGGTCCGGATGCCTCGAGCGGCAGGTTGCTGCGCGCGCTCATCACCCCTGCTAGACGCCCCATCAAAAAGTGTTAACGTTCCACGACTCCACAATCGAAACGTTTCTTGCTACGTTCCTCTGACATCGGTCGACGCCGCGGTGGCGCTCGACCCGTGCGGGGGACGACCTGGCACCGATGGCTCAAAGGAGAGCAATTGTGAGAACACCAACACTCCGGCGCGCGGCGGCAGCCGTGACCGCCGCCGCGCTCATCGCCGTCGCGGGAGCGACTCCATCATGGGCGGACCTTCCGACAACCGACTTCGAGGCCGACTCCGGTGGCTTCTGGGGCTTCGGCGTCGGCGGCGGCCAGGGCGGCCAGCCCTACGTCGACGGCGGCATGCTGTGTGGCGACAGCACCGGCGACACGCTCTACGCGGGCGGCATGGGCAGGGATGGTTTCACCATCGCCGCCGGCGACAACGTCCTGTCCCTCACCATCCACGCCGACGGCCCGGTGCCCGTGCAGCTCTCGGGTCCGACCGATGACGTCCAGCACGTGAGCCAGGAGGTCGACGTGGACGGGGTCGCTGAGGTGTCGATCCCGTTTACCGTGGATGAGGAGGTCGACCCCGGCAAGCTCATCGTCTTCGTCGGGGAGGCGGGCGACGGGCCACGCACCGTGTGCATCGACGACGTGTCCGTGACGGCCGCGGGAACCGAGTTGATCACCGGCGGCGACTTCTCTGACGGCACCGGCTCGTGGTGGGGCTCGGGACAGCTCTCCATCTCCGCGGAGACGGGCGCCCTGTGCACCGACGTGCCCGCCGGCGGAGGCGACCCATGGGCCCACATCGTGGGCCTCGATGGCGTCACCCTGCCCGCCGGAGCGTACACGTACAGCTTCACGGCATCGGCCACGTCGACCACGGACGAGCAGCCGAGCGTGCGTGCCCTCATCCAGAACCCGACCACCTATGCCACGGTGGTCGACGAGACCGTGTTCCCGACCAGCGAGGGCAGCGAGTACTCCTTCTCCTTCGAGATCACCGAGGACCTCGCAGATCGCCAGATCGCCTTCCAGATCGGCGGCTCCGAGGACGCATGGACGTTCTGCGTCGACGACGTCTCGCTCATCGGCGGTGTGACCATCGAGCCGTACGAGCCCGAGACGGGACCGCGCGTGCGCGTCAACCAGGTGGGCTACCTCGCGCACGGCCCCAAGGAGGCCACCGTCGTCACGGAGGCCACCGAGCCGGTCGCCTGGGAGCTCAGCTCCGACGGCGCGTCCATCGCCTCGGGCACGACCGTCCCGGCAGGTGTCGACGCATCGGCGGGGCTCAACGTCCACGCCATCGACTTCTCCGGCGTGACCGCGCCAGGCATCTACACGCTGACGGCGGACGGCGACACGAGCTACGAGTTCGAGATCGGCACCGACGCTTATCAGCAGCTGCGCTACGACGCCCTCAACTACTTCTACCTCGCCCGCTCGGGCATCGAGGTCGACGGCGCGATCGTCGGCGACGCCTACGCGCGCGCGGCCGGACACGTCTCGTCGCCCGCCGACGGCGTGGCCAACAAGGGCGATCTCGACGTCCCGTGCCAGAACGAGGCCGACGTGGCCACCGTGTACGACGACGGCTATGACTGGGAGCCGTGCGACTACACGCTCGACGTGGTCGGCGGCTGGTACGACGCCGGGGACCATGGGAAGTACGTGGTCAACGGCGGGATCTCGACGGCCCAGCTGCTCGGCACATACGAGCGCACGCTCACCGAGGCGGCGACGGCACCTGAGGCGCTCGCCGACGGCACGCTCAACCTGCCGGAGACCGGCAACGACGTGCCAGATGTGCTCGACGAGGCCAGGTGGCAGCTCGAGTTCATGCTGTCGATGCAGGTGCCCGATGGCGCGCAATTCGCCGGCCTCGTGCACCACAAGATCCATGACGATGGCTGGACTGGCCTGCCCCTGATGCCCGCCAACGACGCCCAGGTGAGGGAGCTGCACCGTCCCTCCACCGCGGCCACGCTCAACGTCGCGGCCACCGCGGCGCAGGGAGCGCGCCTGTTCGAGGAGTACGACGCCGAGTTCGCGTCCGAGCTGCTCGCTGCCGCCGAGTCGACCTGGCAGGCCGCACTGGCCACGCCGGATCTCTACGCGCCCGCGGCGGACGGCGCCGATGGCGGCGGCCCGTACGACGACGACGACGTCACGGACGAGTTCTACTGGGCTGCGGCCGAACTCTTCCTCACGACTGGCGAGAGCGAGTACGAGGACTTCCTCATCGCATCACCCGTTCACGAGGCCGATTCCTTCGCGACCGAGGGCTTCAGCTGGGACAAGCTCGACGCCATCGCGAAGATGAACCTCGCCACCGTCCCCAACGACTTCGCCGAGCGCGATGCCGTCACCGACCAGGTGGTCGCGGGCGCGGCCGGCATCCTGGCGGTACAGCAGGCTCAGGAGTTCGGCCTGGCGCTTCCCGATGACGGGTTCGTGTGGGGATCCAACTCCCAGGTGCTCAACAACCAGGTGGTCCTGGGCACGGCCTTCGACCTCACGGGAGACAGGAAGTATGCCGACGCTGTCATCGAGTCGATGGACTACCTCTTGGGTCGCAACGCGCTCAACTGGTCCTACATCACGGACTATGGCGACGTGACCAGCAAGAACCAGCACAGCCGGTGGTTCGCGAACCAGCTCGACCCCGAGCTGCCCAACCCGCCGGCAGGCTCGGTGGCTGGCGGACCCAACACCCAGACCGGCACCTGGGACCCCACGTTCGCGGCCCTCTACCCCGCGCAGGACTGCGCTCCTCAGCGGTGCTATGTCGACCACATCCAGTCATGGGCGACCAACGAGATCACGGTCAACTGGAACTCCGCCCTGAGCTGGGTCGCATCATGGATGGCCGACGTGGACCAGGCGGACAGGATCGGCAACCCGCCGTTCCCCGACGTCTCCCCGTCGCTCGAGCACTTCGAGGCCGTCACGTGGATGTGGCGCAATGGCTACGCCAACGGCTTCGAGGATGGCACGTTCCGTCCGTTCGCGCCCATCACGCGTGACGCCGTGGCCGCCTTCCTGTTCCGCATGGCCGCACCGGAGGACTACGTGGCGCCCGAGACCCCGCACTTCGCGGATGTCACTCCGGACAGCACGGAGTTCTACACGGAGATCAGCTGGCTCTACGACGCCGGCATCTCCGAGGGCTGGGACGATGGCACCTTCCGTCCGGAGTCGCGCATGACGCGCGACGCCATGGCGGCGTTCCTGTACCGCTACCTCGAGCCCGAGAACTACACCGCGCCGGAGACATCGCACTTCACGGACGTCACCGCGCTCAACACCGAGTTCTACACGGAGATCAACTGGCTGCACGACGCCGGCATCTCCACGGGCTGGGAGGACGGCACGTTCCGCATGGGCTCGCCGGTCACGCGTGACGCGTACTCGGCGTTCCTCTACCGGATCATGGCCGAGTCGGCCTGACTCCGGCACTGCGCGCGGCGCGTCGCTCCGCCGGGAGCGGCGCGCCGCGTCGCTTGTGCTCGCCGTCGGTGAGCTGGGCGGCGGCGCGGCGCGCAGCGCGATAGACGCCCGTCCCGGGCGCGCCCGCCGCGGCGACCACGACCAGGACGAGGTCCGAGCCCACGGCGCGCGTGATGACCTGCTGGGCCGCGCCGTAGATCACGGAGCCCTCAGGGCTCTCGACCCCCACGCTCTGGGCGACGAGCGCGCTCACCGCCGCGAGCGTCGCCGCGGCAGCGGCGCCCTGGTCGCGCGCTTCGAAGGCGAGGTCGTCGTAGTGGGCACGCCCGTCCGCACCGGCGATGATCACGCGGTGAACGCCGGGGTGCGCACGCAGCTCGTGCGCGATCGCCGCACACCTGTCTCGAGGGATCACGCGGTGCGCGCCATGCCGGACAGCACGCGCAGACGCTCCGCCTCCCGCATGACAGCCTCCGCGGCGCTCGCCACGTCCGCGCCGGCATCGAGAAGGATCGCCAGCACGTGCCCTGCGTCGACCGGAGCGAGCACGACGACGCCGTCCTCTCCCACGGTGGTCGAGACGCGAGCCGCGCCGAGGCCGAACGCCGCCGTGGCCGTTGCCGCGAGCCCCAGCATCGCTGCGGTCAGCGCGGCTCCTCCATCGCGTTCCCGCAGCGGGACGTCGTCATACAGGGCGATGCCGTCGGTGCGCGCGATGATCAGGCGTGACAGGCCCGTCAGGTCCTTGCGCAGCCGCGCTCCGACGAGGAGGCCATGCTTGGGGATGATCATGAGGCAGTCTCCCGACGGGCGGATGCCGAGCCATCGACAAGGCCGAGCAGATCCACCAGGAGCGCCCGCGACTGTCCGGCGTCTCGCGGATCGCACGCGACCACTCGGCTCGCATCGACGCCCACGAACTGTGCGATCTGACCGCGTCCCGCCTGTCGCGGATCCCACCGGTTGGCTGCGAGCAGGAACGGCACGTCGGGCGCGAACGAGGCGAACCGTCGGACGATGGACTTGAGCTGCGCCTGGGCCTGGAGCCTGCTGGCGTCCACCAGCAGTACGTATCCCGCCATGCCCTGGGCGAGCATGGGCCACATGAAGTTGAACCGCTCCTGGCCAGGGGTGCCGAACAGAGTCACGCGTTGCTCCCCGGCTGGCGTCGGCAGGTCCACGGTGCCGTGATCCATGGCAACCGTGGTCTGCTCCTTGAGCCGCGAGGTGGCGTCCGAGACGTTTCGCTCGACGCCGATCGCGTTGTCGCACACGGTGGTGACGAAGGTGGTCTTGCCGGACCCGAAGGGCCCGGCAACGACCACCTTCACCACCCCTGTCGGCTGGCCGGGCGTGGCCGCAGGGACATAGCGGTCCGAGACCGCACCCGCATCCATCAGATCTCGAGAGCCGTCTCGATCCCCTGCAGCTGGCGACGCGCCATGGCAAGGTTCGACCGCGAACGGTCGAGGGCCACGTAGATGAAGAGTCCGTGGCCGTTGGGGGCGGTCACGAGGCGAATGAGGTGGATCTGCTTGCCGAGCGTGATCAGGATGTCCTCGATCGCGTCGTCGAGGCCGAGCGAGTCCATCACGCGAAGCTTGGCGCGCACCACCTCGGTGTTGCCAGCCGCTGCGAGCTCGAGGTCGAGACCGCTCCCGGCGGTCGCGAGCGTCATTCCACTGTCGTAATCGACGAGTGCGGCGCCGATCGCACCTTCAATCGTCATCACATTGGTCATCGACTCAGCGGGGTTTGCCATCTTTTTCTCCTTCATAGGACGCAGGCGAAAGTCACCTGCACGGTGTTCGATTGCGGGCGCTCGGCGGATTGGCCATGCCCACTGCGGCGTCAGACTCCTCACTGCGCGCACTGTCCGGACTCCAGTGGGTCGGGAACGGCGCAACCCTACGAGGGCGAGCGATCGGGGTCCAGGGTTGACACGTGTGGGCTATCTCACGGAATACCATCGAGGCGTACGGCATCACACATTCCGACCGGCGCGTTTTGTCATACTTCGTGCCGGTACACCCGGCCAGATTGTCTGAGTTTGCGCATATTGTTCTCGCGCGGTCGCGCTTGAGACTCAAGTTGCTACCAATGTTGAGAACGCAACCAATTCCGCCGCCAGCTAGGGTGCAAATATGACTCCCGACGCCGCGCCCATTGTGATCTTCGACGGCGATTGCGGCCTGTGCAACGGCTTTGTCGCATGGCTGATCCGGCACGATCCCGACGGCCACTTCCTCATCACGGGGAGCGCCGGCGACGTGGGGGCGGCCGCGCTCGATGCCATGGGACTGGAGCGCGCCCTGGCCGCATCGACGCTCGCGGTCGCCACGTCCTCCGGGCCCTTGGTGAGGACCGATGCGGTGGCGGGCGTGCTGCGCGAGCTCGGCGCGCCCTGGCGGTGGGGCGCGGCGATGACGGTCGCTCCCCGCGGCCTGCGCGACCGCGTCTATGACGCGATCGCGCGCCGTCGCCCGCGCCGGCCTGCAGAGTACCCCGCTTGCGGTACTCCGCCACCCGCACTCGTGCGCACGTGGCGTGAACGCCTGGCGACCATCCAGGACGTGAGGGCGCTGCGCGACTGAGCCCGCGCATCGGCCCGTCGCTGCCGCGAAACGGGACCTAGGCAACGAAAAACTCCCCACCGCGTGCGGTGAGGAGTCATCCGTAGCCCCGACGGGATTCGAACCCGCGCTACCGCCTTGAGAGGGCGGCGTGCTAGGCCGCTACACAACGGGGCCCTAGCCGACCATTCACCCTCCCGGGTGCCTGGCGCGAGATAAGACTCTACAGCATGAGCGGGCCTGCGCGCCAATCCGAGTGGGCCATGTACAGCGGCTGCGCTCAGCGCCGCCGGCCCTCGTGAGCCCGTCGCACTCCCCTGCCCCGCGGTCGACCCGCTCTTGCTTCGCCCACGTGCGTTATGTAAACTTGAGCGTATACGACTCAACAACGCGCACACTCACGCATCTACCAGGAGGCTCACCATGACCGCCACGCCGCAGGCTCCTGACACCCAGGAGCAGCAGTCCGCCCTCGAGCAGTTCGGCCAGGACTTCACCGCCCTGGCGGAGTCCGGCTCCCTCGACCCCGTGATCGGGCGTGACGAGGAGATCCGCCGCGTCATGCAGGTCCTCACGCGCCGCACCAAGAACAACGCCGTGCTGATCGGCGAGCCTGGCGTGGGCAAGACCGCAATCGTCGAAGGCCTTGCCCAGCGCATCGTCGCCGGGGACGTGCCGAGCAGCCTGAAGGACCGACGGGTGATCGAGATCGCCATGAGCTCCGTCGTGGCCGGCGCGGCCTTCCGCGGGCAGTTCGAGGAGCGCCTCAAGGCGATCCTCGCCGAGGTGGAGCAGGCCGAGGGACGCATCGTCCTGTTCGTCGACGAGCTCCACACCATCGTGGGCGCCGGCAAGGCGGACGGGAGCGTGGACGCTGGCAACATCCTCAAGCCCATGCTCGCGCGCGGGAAGCTGCGCATGATCGGCGCCACCACGTTGAACGAGTACCGGGAGCACATCGAGACCGACAGCGCGCTCGAGCGCCGGTTCCAGCCTGTCTACGTGGGCGAGCCGTCGATCGAGGACACCGTCGCGATCCTGCGCGGGCTGCAGGACAAGTACGAGGTGCACCACGGCGTGAAGATCACGGATGAGGCCATCGTGTCAGCCGCCCGGCTGTCCGACCGCTACATCTCGGACCGGTTCCTGCCTGACAAGGCGGTCGACCTGATCGACGAGGCCACCAGCGCGCTCAAGATGCAGCTCGACTCCATGCCCATCGAGCTCGACCGAGCACGCCGCCGCATCATGCAGCTCGAGATCGAGCGCACCCAGGTCGCCAAGGACAAGTCCGACCACGCCAAGGCCCGGCGCGACGAGATCGATGGCGACATCGCGCGCCTGCGCCAGGAGTCGGAGGCCCTGAACATGCGCTGGGCGCGCGAGAAGGACCTGATCGTCCGGGTGTCCGCGGCGACGGAGCGTTTGGAGAGCCTGCGCGGCGACCTCGAGCGCGCCGAGCGGTACGGCGAGCTGGAGCGCGCCGGCCGGATCCGCTACGGCGAGATCCCGTCAGCGGAGAAGGAGATGGCCGATGCGCGGCGGGAGCTGGACGCCATCGCGCCCGAGGAGCGCATGCTGCGCGAAGAGGTCACGGGCGAGGACATCGCCGGCGTGGTCGCGAAGTGGACGGGCGTGCCCGTCGAGAAGCTCCTGACAGACGAGTCGGCGAAGCTCGGCCACCTCGAGGAGCGCCTCCACGAGCGCGTGGTCGGCCAGCACCGGGCGATCGCGAGCGTGTCCGATGCCATCCGGCGCGCTCGCGCCGGCATCGCGGACGAGCACCGACCGATCGGCTCGTTCCTGTTCTTGGGCCCCACGGGCGTCGGCAAGACCGAGCTGGCTCGCGCGCTCGCCGAGCAGCTGTTCGACGACGAGCGCGCGATGATCCGCATCGACATGTCGGAGTACATGGAGTCGCACGCGGTCGCCCGGCTGATCGGCTCTCCCCCGGGCTACGTGGGCTACGACCAGGGCGGGCAGTTGACCGAGGCGGTCCGCCGGCGCCCCTACTCGATCGTGCTGTTCGACGAGGTGGAGAAGGCACACCCCGACGTGTGGAACGTGCTGCTGCAGGTGCTCGACGACGGACGGCTCACCGACGGCCGCGGCCGCACGGTGAACTTCACCAACACGATCCTCATCATGACGTCCAACCTGGGCTCCGACCTGGTGCTCGCGTGGGACGGCGAGGACCGCGAGGCGCTCGAGACAGGCCTGAACTGCGAGCTGCGACAGGCCTTCCGGCCCGAGTTCCTCAACCGCCTCGACGACGTGGTCGTGTTCAACCGCATCGACCCGGCGGCCATGGAGGGGATCGTGGATGCCGAGCTCGCCAAGACCGCCGCGCGGCTCGCATCGCAGAAGGACATCGAGCTCACCGTGACGGCCGGGCTGCGCGCCGCGCTCGCCCGCGACGGGTTCGACCCAGCCTTCGGTGCGCGACCGCTCAAGCGCCTCATCCAGACACGCCTGCTCAACGCGCTCGCGAAGGAGATCGTCGACGGCCGCATCGGTGAGGGCGACCGCGTGACCGCCGACTGGGACGGCGACGCGCTCACGCTGCGCACGGGCTGACTCCCGCCGAACAGCGAACCACTGTCCCGGGCGACACCCCGTCCGGCCCCGGCGTTCCCGACAGTTCCGAACATGTCGGCCACGCCATGCCGCGGATTGCGGGGTCGGGCCCGGCCGAACCCGGCGTGTCGCTTGCCGAACGTTCGGAACTGTCGGAGACAAGTGCGCGACGGCGGCGGCGAGAGCGGCGGCACGGGCGGACCGATGCGGTCGCCGGGGACGGCCGATGCGTGGGCGGGGAAAGCGAAAAGACCCGCCGGAGCGGGTCTTTCGTTGCTGGCTGGCCTACCTGGACTCGAACCAAGACTAAAGGAACCAGAAACCTTCGTGCTGCCAATTACACCATAGGCCAACAGGCCGGAGACGAACCCCGACCGGCGCACTACTCTACCGTGCCGCAGCCGCCCCGCCAAACCAGCGCCGCGTCCCTCGACGTCACGGCGATACGGTCGCCGTCGGGGTCGGCTGCACCGGTTCGTCGGCGTCGCCATCGCTCAGGGCGACCCACATCGCCGTCGTGATGGCCGCGACGAGAGCGATCACCACGCCCGCGCTCATCCCGGCGCGGCGCGGCCTGTCGGTTCGGTCAGCGCTGTCGTCGCTCATCACGTCACCGGTAACGCGTCGAGCATCCTGTCCAATGACGTCACCCGAGTGATGCGTGGGTCGAGCTCCATCGACTCCACGCTCCAGCCCCGTCGCGTACCGGGCCGGTCGAGCCAGACGCCGGTCAACCCAGCATCGGCGGCCGCCACGGCATCGAGGTCGGGCTCGTCGCCGACGTACGCGACCTCGGCGGGTTCGAGTCCCAGTCGCCGGCAGCCCTCGAGGAAGACGCGAGGATCGGGCTTGCCGACGCCGAAGGTGTCGACGCCCACGAACATCTCGACGCGCTCCAGCCCGCACGCCGCGAGCTTGAGCTCCTGGTACGCGAGGTCCGCGTTCGAGACCGCGCCGTACGCCAGTCCCGCGTCGTCGAGCGCGTCGAGCAGTGGCAGCGCGTCGTCGAAGGCGCTCCAGCCCTCGCGGAAGTGGCGCTCGAAGCCCGCGTCCCAGATGTCGTACGCCTCGTCGTCCATGGGGTCGCCGCCGAACTCGGCATGCAGCTCGTTGGCACGGCGGTGACGCTGCTCGCGGTGGGACATCTCGCCACGCGTGTGGGCGCGGTACCAGCCGGAGCAGTCGGCCCGCCAGAACTGCACCACCTCATCGGGGTCGAGCCCCTCGCGCAGGTACTCGTCCGCCACGCGCAGGAGCGCGTGCCGAAAGGCACCACGGGTGTCGACGAGGGTGTCGTCGACGTCGAGCAGCACTCCCCTGATCATCGGCCGGCCACCGCCGCGTTCCATCGCGTTCGCGTCAGCTCCATGTCCACCCATTCCTCACCTTCGTCGTGACGGCGCCCGGACTCCACGAACCCGGCCTTCTCATACGCACGAATCGCGCGCGGATTGCGTGCGAGCACCTCGAGCGTGAGGCGTTCGAGTCCCACGGACACGAAGGCGTGGTCCACGAGCAGCGCCGTCGCCTCCGAGCCCAGGCCGCGGCCGTACCAGGCGGATCCACGCAGGGCGATGCGAAAGTTGGCGGACGCCGCCACGCCAGCCTCGATCACCGGCTCGTTGAGGACCACCTCGCCCGCGAACTGTCCGGAGTCGTTGTCCTCGATCACGAGGTCGAGTCGCCCGGACGCGTCCGCGCGAGACGCGGCCCACGCATCGATCTGCTCGCGCGTGAAGGCGGCCGTGGTCGCCGTCAGGTCGTTGCCCTCGACGTCGTGGATCATCTCCCAGACCGCGTCCGCGTCCTGGGCTCGGTACGGCCGCAGGGTGACGAGCTCGCCGACGATCGTGGGCTTGACCCACGGGCCGAGCCCAGCCCTCGCATCGGCCGTCGTCACCGGAGGGGCCTAAAGCGACACGCGCAGCCGGCGCAGCCGGGCGAGGGCATGCTCGCGGCCCAGGATCTCCATCGACTCGAACAGCGGAGGCGAGACGAGCCTGCCGGTGATCGCCACGCGCAGCGGCCCATACGCGAAGCGCGGCTTGATGCCCATCTCGTCCACGAGCACCGCCTGCAGCGCCTCCTGCTGCGCCTCGGGCGAGAAGTCGTCGAGACCTTCGAGGACGCCGACGGCGGCGTCGAGCACCTCGGCGGCGTTGTCGGGCAGCTTCGCGATCGCGGCCTCGTCGTAGGGCAGCTCGTCGTCGCCCACGAACAGGAAGCCCAGCATCCCTGGCGCCTCGCCCAGCAGGTTCATGCGGGTCTGCACGAGCGGCGCGGCCTCCGCGAGGATCTGTTCCTCGTTGGGCGTCAGCTCGCGCGTGTCGGCGCTGGTGAGGTGCCCGCTCGCGTGCAGGTACGGCACCATGCGGTTCACGAACTCCCCGAGGGGCAGCGCGCGCAGGTGGTCCGCGTTGATCGCCTCCGCCTTCTTGAGGTCGAACCGCGCGGGGTTCGGGGTGATGTCGCTGATGTCGAACGCCGCCACGAGCTCGTCCGGCGTGAAGACGTCCCGGTCGGGGCCGATGGACCAGCCCAGCAGGGCGAGGTAGTTGAGCAGGCCCTCGCGGATGAAGCCGCGATCGCGGTGCAGGAAGAGATTGGACTCGGGAGCCCGCTTGGACAACTTCTTGTTGCCCTCGCCGGTGACCATCGGCATGTGGCCGAACTCCGGCACGCGCTCGGCAATGCCGAGCTCGACCATCGCGCGATACAGCGCGATCTGACGCGGCGTGGAGGACAGCAGATCCTCGCCGCGCAGCACGTGGGTGATGCGCATGAGGGCGTCGTCGACCGGGTTCACGAGGGTGTAGAGCGGCTGGCCGTTGCCGCGCACGATCACGAAGTCGGGAATCGAGCCGGCCGGGAACGTGATCTCGCCGCGGACCAGGTCGGTGAAGGCGATGTCCTCGTCCGGCATCCGCACACGGATGACAGCCTGGCGCCCTTCCGCGCGGAACGCGGCCTTCTGCTCCTCGGTGAGGTCGCGGTCGTAGCCGTCGTAGCCCAGCTTGGGGTCGCGCCCAGCAGCCTTGTGCCGCTCCTCGACCTCCTCGGGCGTCGAGAACGACTCGTAGGCGTAGCCACCCTCGAGGAGCTGACGCGCGACGTCCATGTGGAGCTCGTGCCGCTCGGACTGGCGATAGGGAGCGTGCGGGCCCCCCACCTCGGGCCCCTCATCCCAGTCGAGGCCCAACCAGCGCAGGGCGTCGAGCAGCTGCTCGTACGACTCCTGCGAGTCGCGCTCGGCGTCCGTGTCCTCGATGCGGAAGACGAAGGTGCCGCCGTGGTGGCGAGCATGCGCCCAGTTGAACAGCGCCGTGCGGATGAGCCCCACGTGGGGCGTGCCGGTGGGCGACGGGCAGAAGCGGACGCGCACCTCGGGCGCGGCAACGGTCTCGGTCACGATGTCAGGCTCTCCATGGATGGCGGGTGGCCGATGCGCCGGCCGGGTGGGTGAGGAATGCGGAGGTGCGCATCACCGGCGGATCGCGGGGTTGCGCAGCGTGCCGATGCCCTCGATCTCGATCTCGACGATGTCGCCGTGGCTCAGCCGGGTGACGCCGGACGGGGTGCCGGTGAGGATGATGTCGCCCGGGAGCAGCGTGGTGACCTCGGAGGCCATCGCCACCGCCTCGGTGACGTCGCGGATCATGTCCCGGGTGTTGCCGGACTGCGCGGTCTCGCCGTTGATGCGGGACGTGATCTGCGCATCGTCCGCCGCGAGGTCGGTCTCGATCCACGGTCCGAGCGGCAGCGACGTGTCGAAGGCCTTGGCGCGGAACCACTGGTCCTCGGCGCGCTGCAGGTCGCGGGCCGTGACGTCGTTGGCGCAGGTGTAGCCGTAGATGTACTGCTCGGCGTGCTCGGGAGCGACGTCCTTGCACAGCCGGCCGATCACGACGGCGAGCTCCGCCTCGAGCTGGACGTCGTCGGAGTAGCTGGGCAGCACGATGGGGTCGTCGGGACCGATCACGGCGGTGTTGGGCTTGAGGAAGATGATGGGAACCTCGGACGCGGGACCGCGGTGCGGGATCTCCTTGGCGTGGGCCTCGTAGTTCTTGCCCAGGCAGATCACCTTCGAGCGCGGGATGACAGGCGCCAGCAGGCGAACGTCGTCGGTGAGGGGGATGCGCTCGCCGGTCACCTCCCCCGGCGTGTACATCGGATCGCCGGTGAGGACCACCAGCTCCTCCTGGCCTGCCTCTCCGTCGACGACCGCGTACCGCGGCTCGTCACCGGTCGTGAATCTCGCGATGCGCATGACCTCCAGCCTAGCCGCGACTTCCTGGCGGCGAGCACGTGTGCCTACGATGCGAGGCATGACGCCCACCACGGCCGATGCGCTCATCGCGGACGGGGACGCGCAGCTGGCCGCGCTGCTGCACCACGCGGATGCGCTGCCGGACCACGCCGTCCTACCGGAATGGTCCGGGGAACGCGTCGCGGACGTGCTCGCGCACCTGCACGGCTGGCACCTGCTGTTCCTGTCGTGGGTCGCGAGGGAGCGCGCGGGCGTCGAGCCCGCCTTCCCTGCACCCGGCTACACGTGGGATCGCCTCGCCGAGCTGAACGCGCAGATGCTCAGCGAGCACGCGCATCGGCCGTACGAGGAAGTCCGCTGTCTCCTGACCGACTCCCACGCCCGCATGGTCGAGGCCGTGCACGAGCTCGACGACGGCTCCCTCTTCGACAGCGGCGCGCATGCGTGGGCCGGCGATCAGTCGCTGGGCCACGTCGCGCACGAGTGCCTGGGCGCCCACTACCGGTGGGGCGAGAGCGTGCTGGCGGAGTGCACGGCGCCGTGACGCGCCGCATCGATGGGCTCGACGTCGCTCGCGCGATCGCGGTGCTGGGCATGGTCGCGGCCCACGTGGGCGATGACGGCACCAGGGGCGCGGACACCGCCGGGTGGCATTGGCTCTGGGTCTCGCACGGCTTCCCGTCCTCGCTGTTCGCGGTGCTGGCAGGGGTATCGATGACGCTGATGCTGACGCGGCGCGGCACCGTCGCCGCGGCTTCCGTGGGCGCCGACCACCCGCGGGCGACGCGCATCCGCATCGCCACGCGTGGCGCGATCCTCATCTTTCTGGGCGTGGCGCTCACGCTGCTCGGCACCCGCATCGCGATCGTCCTCACGGCGCTGGGTGTGTGCTTCCTGCTCGCGCTGCCGCTGCTGCGGTGGCGCGCGTGGGCGTTGCTGGCGGTGGCGGGGGTGCTCGTCGCGACAGGAGGCTGGGCCGCCGCGGCACTGCGTGAGGCGACTGCCGGCGACCTCCTGGGGACCACGCCGTTCGACGCATTGTGGGCGGATCGTTACCCCGTCGCACTGTGGATGGCGTACGTCCTGGTCGGGCTCGTGATCGGCCGGCTCTCCCTGAGGGCCGACGCGACCGCGGGCGCCCTCGCGATCGTGGGCCTCGCGATCGCCGTGGCGGTGTCGGCCGCCGCTGCGATCGCCTCGGACGGCTCGTGGAGGTGGACGCTCGACTACCACTCGTATTCGCCGGCGGAGGCGCTGCGCAACCTCGGAGCAGCGGGGTTGGTGCTGGGTGCGAGCCTGTGGGTGACGCCGCGAGCGCCGCGCGTGCTCTGGCCGCTGCGAGCCGCCGGCTCGATGGCGCTGACGCTCTACGTGCTGCAGGTGCTGATCGTGTGGATCGCGGGCGACGCGATCATCGTCAGCCCGTCGAACGTCGTTCTGGTGCTCCTGTGCGCCGCACTCGTGGGCTTCGCTTGCGCGTGGAGGGCGTGGCGCGGCCAAGGTCCGCTCGAGCAAGTGGTGTCCGCCGTCTCCGGGGCCGCCGTGGAGACGTGGGCCCCGCGCGCATCGGCGCCACGGTAGTCGGGCGAGCACACGGCCTCGCGACGTAGGCTCGCGACCATGGATGCCGCATCGGACGACGTAGTCGCGTGGCTGCTCGCGGGCGATCCAGCCGTGCGCTGGCAGGTGATGCGCGACCTGCTCGACGCGCCGGCGGCCGCAGTCGACGCCGAGCGTGCCCGCGTCGTGCACGAAGGTTGGGGCGCGCAACTCATGGCAGCCCGCGACCCGGACGGAGGCTGGGCTCGGGCCGCTTTCTGGCCCGAGGGGTTCACGCCCGATGACTGGGAGCGCGAGGGACAGCCCTGGACCGCGACGTTCCCGGTGCTCAGACTTCTCGCTGACCTGGGAGCCGACCCTCGGGACCCCGCGCTGGCCGCGACGCTCGACCGGGTCGAGTCGTCCGTGCGCTGGGAGGAGGGCGGGCAGCCGTTCTTCGCGGGCGAGGTCGAGCCCTGCATCAACGGGCGCGTGGTGTCGCTGACGGTCTGGGCCGGGCGCGACGCGCGACTCATCGTCGAGCGCCTGTTGGGCGAGCAGCTGCCCGACGGCGGCTGGAACTGCGAGGTCGAGCGCGGGGCGACGGTGTCGAGCTTCGACACCACCATCAACGTGCTCGAGGGCCTGGCGGACTACGCCGCAGCGACCGGACGGTCGACCGCGCTCGACC
The DNA here is from genome assembly GCF_002090095.1 of Demequina sp. NBRC 110053. Taxonomy (GTDB): domain Bacteria; phylum Actinomycetota; class Actinomycetes; order Actinomycetales; family Demequinaceae; genus Demequina. Next base: position 387,494 of record NZ_BBRJ01000002.1, read on the forward strand.
AGGCGATGCGCGCTGGCGAGGAGTACCTGCTCAGTCGCTCGCTCTTCCGCCGGCTGTCGACGGGCGAGGTGGTCGACGAGGTCTACCTCGATCTGTCCTACCCGCCGCAGTGGCACTACGACATCCTGCGCGCGCTGGACCACCTGCGCGCCGCGGGCCGCGATCCGGCCCCGCGCGCGGCCCAGGCGGTCGACGTCGTGCGTTCCAAGCGCCGTCCCGACGGTCGCTGGCCGCTCGAGCGCGTGCACCGCGGCCGCACCCACCTCGACATCGAGGAGCCCGGCGAGCCCAGCCGTCTCATCACGCTGCGAGCGTTGCGGGTGCTGCGCTGGTGGGAGCGGGCACCTCGCTCCTGAGACACTGGTCAGCATGCCCGTCGCCACGCCTGTCGCCCTTCCGCGCGAGGAGTGGCTGGCGCTCGCCCGGGCGCATGAGGCTCGATCCGACGAGGCGACGGCCGGACGCCGCGAGCGCGCCGCGCGCGGCGAGAGTCACGCGATCGAGGACTTCCTCTACGACTACTACTCCACTAGGCCGGCCCAGTTGCGCCGGTGGCACCCAGGCGTCGGCGTGGGCTTGGCGGGAGTCGATGCGCATGCGACGCAGCGCTGGTACGTCACCAGAGACGGGGTGACCGAGTTGGACGTCGACGCCTTCATGGCGGAGCGCGGCGACGGCGTGCGGCACATCCGACGTCTCCTTGCCGCGACCGCGGGGCGTCGGCCCCTGCTCGGATGCTTCGGCATGCACGAATGGGCCATGGTGTACCGAGCGGGCAATGCGGAGCGCCGCCACGGCCTGCCGCTGCGCCTGGGAGCCGATGGCACCGATGCGGCGGTCGAGGCCAACCCCTTGGTCTGCACGCACTTCGACGCGTACCGGTTCTTCACCCCTCAGGCCGCGCCGCGCAATGCGCACGACCTCTCGCGATCGGCACAGCCCGCGATGGACCAGCCGGGTTGCCTCCACGTGAGCATGGATCTGTACAAGTGGGCCATGAAGCTGGGTCCGGCGGCGCCCGGCGACGTGCTGCTCGACTGCTTCGAGCTCGCGCGCGACGTGCGCCGCGTCGACATGCAGGCGTCGCCGTACGACGTGTCGTCCTACGGGCTCCCCGCCATCGCCGTGGAGACACCTGAGGGCAAGTCCGACTACGCGGCGCACCAGCGTGCCTTCGCCCGGCGGGCGGCTCCCCTGCGCTCGCGGCTCATCGAGGTCTGCGACCAGCTGCTGTCCGGCTGACGAGCCTGGCGGCCCTCACGCGCGACGGGCCGCCTCGACGCCTCTGTTCGCGAGCTCGTCGGCACGCTCGTTGCCGGGGTCACCGGCGTGGCCCTTCACCCACACCCACTCGACCCGGTGGCGCGCGACCTGCTCGTCGAGCGCGATCCACAGCTCCTGGTTCTTGACCGGCTTCTTGTCGCGCGTCTTCCAGCCGTTGCGCTTCCAGCCCTTCATCCACGTGGTGACACCGTTCATCACGTACTGCGAGTCGACGTGCAGCGTCACCTGGCAGGGCCTGTTGAGCGACTTGAGCCCCTCGATGACGGCCGTGAGCTCCATGCGGTTGTTGGTGGTCTGCTTCTCGCCGCCGAACAGCTCGCGCTCCTTGACTCCGGCGCGCATCCACGCTCCCCAACCGCCCACGCCGGGGTTGCCCTTGCAGGCGCCGTCGGTCCACATGTCCACTCGAGTCAGCTCAGGCTCCGTCACGCCGCTACCTTAGGTCACTGCGCGCGGGGCGTCGGCGCCCACGCGCGCCGAACCGACGCCGTGGCGACCTGGCTCCGTACGGCACACTGGTCGCCATGGGACGCAGGACAGAGGCCGCGAGCACTCCAGCCGTCGCCGCGCTGGTCTCCGCGGGCGTGCCTCACGGCATCCACCCGTACGATCACGACCCGTCGACCGCGCTGTCGTACGGCTTGGAGGCCGCGCAGGCGCTCGGTGTCGATCCGGCCGCGCTCTTCAAGACGCTGTGCGTGCACGCTGACGGCGTCCTCGCGATGGCGATCGTGCCCGTCACCGGCTCGCTCGACCTCAAGGCCGCCGCCAAGGCGTTGGGTGCCAAGCGCGCGACCATGGCCCCACCAGCCGAGGCCGAACGCGCCACCGGCTATGTGGTGGGCGGGATCTCGCCGCTGGGTGGCCGCAAGCGACTTGCCGCGGTGATCGACGACTCCGCGCTCGCCCTCGACCGCATCTATGTGAGCGGCGGCCGGCGCGGCCTCGATGTCTCCCTGGCCCCCCACGATCTGGTGCGTCTGACCGGCGCGACCACCGCACCCCTCCGGAAGGATCCATGACCGACCTCGCCTCGCCTGCCGCCGACTGGGACCCCGCCTCACGGCTCGCCGAGGTGCGCGCACGGGTGCATGTCGCCGAGGCTCAGGCCGGCCGTGCCGGCGCAGGCGTGCAGGTCATGGTGGCGACCAAGACGTGGGACGCCGATGCGGCGGCTGGGGTGGTGCGCGCGGGCGGCGCCCTCGTGGGCGAGTCGCGCATGCAGGAGCTCGCCGCCAAGGGCGAGGCGCTGCGCGCTGCCGGCGCCCGTATCCACGTCATCGGCCAGCTGCAGCGCAACAAGGCCGCGATCGCCGTCGAGTTCGCGCACTGCGTCCAGACCGTCGACTCCTTGCGCCTCGCCGAGCGCCTGTCACGCCTGTGCCTCGAGGCCGAACGCGACCTCGACGTGATGGTCCAGGTCAACGTGTCGGGCGAGGAATCGAAGGCGGGAGTCGATCCTGGTGAGGCGCTCGCCCTGGCCTCCGCCGTGCAGGACCTGCCCGGCCTCACCGTCACCGGCTTCATGACGATCGGCCTGAACTCCCCCGACGAGTACGCGGTCCGCACGGGCTACCGGCGCCTGCGCGAGATCCGCGACGACGCGCTGATCCTGTCCGAGCGCGGCGATCTGGACCTGCGCGAGGCGTGGCATCTGTCGATGGGCATGTCGTCCGATCTCGAGTGGGCGATCGCGGAGGGCGCGACGATGGTCCGCGTCGGCTCGGCGGTGATGGGCACCCGCGCCACCCCCTAGCGCCCCCCGACCCCATGAGGCAACTCTCGCCCACGCCGCACCGTTGCCCACGCCGCCCCGGCGCCTGCGCATGGGCGCTGCCCCAGCGGCGCACAGGGAACAATGGACGCGATGCCTCCTTCAAGCGCCCCCCTCCTCGACCGCCTGCCCTCGATGCCCCAGGGCGAGGCGCCCGATCCCGACGCGCTCTACGAGGCGTTCGGCGGATGGGCCGCCGATGCGGGCCTCGCGCTGTACCCCCATCAGGACGAGGCGCTCATGGAGATCGTCTCGGGCTCGCACGTGATCCTCGCGACGCCCACCGGCTCGGGAAAGTCGCTCGTCGCGGCCGCCGCCCACTTCGCTGCCCTCGCCGCGCACCGCGCGGGCACGGGCGGCCGCACGTACTACACGGCGCCCTTGAAGGCACTGGTCAGCGAGAAGTTCTTCGCGCTCATCGAGCTGTTCGGCTCGGAGAACGTGGGGCTCATGACAGGCGACTCGGCCGTGAACGCGGACGCGCCGATCATCTGCTGCACCGCCGAGATCCTCGCGAATCTCGCTCTGCGCGACGGCGCCGCGACCGACGCGTCGCTCGTGGTGATGGACGAGTTCCACTTCTACGCCGACCCCCAGCGCGGGTGGGCGTGGCAGGTGCCCCTGCTCGAGCTGCCGCGCACGCAGTTCGTGCTCATGTCGGCGACGCTCGGCGACACCGCGTGGCTGGTCGAGGACCTCACCGACCGCACGGGGCGGGCCGTCGCCGAGGTCACCACGCTCGAGCGGCCGGTCCCGCTGAGCTTCGAGTACTGCCTCGAGCCGCTGCCTGACACCGTCGAACGCCTGGTCGAGACCGGCCGCGCGCCCGTCTACATCGTGCACTTCACGCAGAAGGACGCCGTGGACCGTGCGCAGTCGCTGCTGAGCATGAAGGTCGCCTCGCGCTCGGAGAAGGAGAGCATCGCCGACGCGCTGGGCGACTTCCGCTTTGGCACCGGCTTTGGCAGGACGCTGTCGAAGTTCCTCAGGGCGGGCATCGGCGTGCACCACGCGGGAATGCTGCCCAAGTACAGGCGGGTGGTCGAGCGGCTCACCCAACAGGGACTGCTCAAGGTCGTCTGCGGCACGGACACGCTGGGCGTGGGCATCAACGTGCCCATCCGCACCGTGCTGCTGACGTCGCTCGTCAAGTACGACGGCGAGCGCATGCGCCACCTCACGGCCCGCGAGTTCCACCAGATCGCTGGCAGGGCTGGGCGCGCCGGCTTCGACACCGAGGGCGAGGTCCTGGTGATGGCGCCCGAGCACGTCATCGAGAATCGCAAGGCGCTCGCGAAGGCCGGCGATGACCCCAAGAAGCGCAAGAAGATCGTCCGGAAGTCCGCTCCGGCCGGCTCGGTCAACTGGACGGACGCGACGTTCGAGCGGCTCCGCGATGCGCCCCCCGAGCCGCTGACGTCGAGCTTCGCCGTCACCCACGCGATGGTGCTCAACATCCTTGCGAGGGGAACAGAGAATGCGGCGCTCGGGCGTGAGGCGGAGGATCCGGTGCTCGCGATGGGCGCACTGCTCGGGGCAGTCCACGAGACCGAGGCTCAGCGCGCCGCCCATGTGCGCCAGGCGCTGCGCATCTATCGCTCGCTGCGTGTGGCAGGCGTCGTCGAACGTGTCCGCGTGCCGGACCCCTCGCACCCGCGAGGCGAGCGCCCCACGGTCCGCCTCACCGTCGACGTTCCGCGCCACTTCGCGCTCAACCAGCCGCTGTCTCCGTTCGCACTCGCCGCGATGGACCTGATCAGCATCGACTCGCCGGACCATGCGGTCGACGTCGTGTCGGTCATCGAGGCCACGCTCCAGGACCCGCGCCAGATCCTGCTTGCCCAGCAGCACGCGGCGCGCGGCGAGGCTGTCGCCGCGATGAAGGCGGACGGCATCGAGTACGAGGAGCGCCTCGAGCTCCTCGAGGAGGTGACGTGGCCGCGGCCCCTCGCGGACCTGCTCGAGCCGGCGTTCGTGATGTACCGCCAGTCGAACCCGTGGATTCTGGGTGCCGAGCTGTCGCCCAAGTCGGTCGTACGCGACATGCTCGAGAAGGCGATGTCGTTCGGCGACCTGATCTCCGTGTACGGCCTCGAACGCACCGAGGGCGTGGCCCTGCGTTACCTTGCGGAGGCCTACCGAGCGCTCCGCCAGACCGTGCCCGCCGAGCATCGCACTGAGGACGTGGTCGCCATCACCGAGTGGCTCGGCGAGATGGTTCGTACGACGGACTCGTCGCTGCTCGACGAGTGGGAGCAGCTCATGAACCCAGACGTGGCGCTGGGCGACGACGCGGACCCGGCCTCTGCCGCCGCAGCGCCCGCCGTCGCGGGACCCGCACGCCCCATGACCGGCAACCCCCGCGTGCTCCGGCGCCTGGTCCGCAACGCGATGTTCCAACGGATCGAGCTCGCGGCGCGAGAGGACTACCAGGCGCTGGGAGCGCTCGACGGCGGCGCAGGGTGGGGTGCGGACGCATGGCGCGATGCGCTCGACCCGCTGTTCGTGGCGCAGGGAGACAACGCGATCGGCATCGGTCCCGACGCTCGCTCGGCCGCGCTCGTCACGTTTGTCGAGCCCGGCGGCGACCACCGGGAGGGGCGGGCGCGCGCCGCGTTGGCTGCCGCACCGGACGCGGCCCTGCCCGAAGGCACGTGGCTGGTGCGCCAGGTCATCGACGACCCGGCTGGCGACCACGACTGGGCGATCATCGCTGTCGTCGACCTGGACGCTTCCGACGAGGCCGGCGCGCCCGTCATCGAGCTCCTTCACGTCGGCCCCCAGTAGCGCCCAAGCAGCCTCGAGGATGATCGCTCCCCCTCCTGGAGGGGCGTTGTCTCCGAAGTCCGCCGTGGGCAGGCGTGCTGAAGGGACGCGGTCTCTTCTCCGAGGTGATGACAAGCACCCTTGACACATGAGGCCATGTCAAGCACACTTGTCACGTCAAGGTCGCCTGACAGCACTCATCGCCCTGGGGAGAGCCGATGCGCAACGACGTTCGCGCCCGACGCGAGCAGCAGGGCCTGTCCCAAGCGGCCCTGGGAGAGGCGCTCGGCGTCTCGCGCCAGACCATCAACTCCATCGAGCAGGGCAGGTACGACCCCTCCCTGCCGCTCGCCTTCGCGCTCGCCGCCCACTTCGCCACCACCATCGAGGAGATCTTCCATGTCGACTGAAGGCACGAGGACGATGGCCGCCCCCGTCGCCAAGGCTGCAGGCTTCGTGTCAGGCGCCGCCGCCGTTACCGCCATCGCAGCGATCGCGTACGCCACGGGGCATGACTCGATCGGCAAGGGCGCGATCCAGGGCGGGTCCGTGGTCCTGGGCATCGCCCTTGTGCTGTGGAGCGCCGGACCCAGGCTGGGGCTCGCTTCGCGCGTCGCCAACGGCGTCGCGGATGAGCGCGACGATCGCATCCTCACCGGCGCCTTCGCTGACTCGGCGATGGCCATGGGCATCGCGGCCGTGGGCGGCATGATCGGGTCGTTCTACGGACTGCCGGGGTGGGGCGTGGCCGGCCTGGTGCTCTGGGCGGGGCTGCTCACCTTCCTGGTGTCCACGGTGGCCAGAAGCCGCACCCAGTGACGCCGGTCGCGCGGCCCTGACACGCGCATCGGCCCTCCGCACTCCTCCATGACTGAGCGCCTTACCAGGCATTTCGGCGCTCCGAACACAGGTGAGCCTTGCTGGACTGCGCGCACGCCCTCGCTCTAGCCTGGCGCCATGGACACCCGTGACCACCCCGAGGAGGCGCGCCTCAGCGGCCGCCTCAATTGGCTGCGCGCGGGCGTGCTGGGCGCGAACGATGGCATCGTGTCGGTTGCCGCCCTGGTGGTCGGCGTCGCCGCTGCGACGCCCGGCAACGACACGGCGATCCTCACCGCCGGCATCGCCGCGCTCGCGGCGGGCGCTCTCTCGATGGGCGTCGGCGAGTTCGTCTCCGTGTCCTCACAGCGAGACGCCGAGAAGGCTCAGCTCGCCCGGGAGCGGCGGTGGCACGTCGAGCGACCCGAGTGGGAGCTCGCGCAGCTGGTCCGCCTCAACACGGAGACGGGGATGAGCGAGGAGACAGCGCAGGTCGCCGCGCGCGAGCAGACCGCCAAGGACCCGCTCGCGATCCACGCTCTCATGCACCTGGGGATCGACCCTGACGAGCTCGTGAGCCCTCTGCACGCCGGCATCGCCTCGCTGGTGTCGTTCCTCGCGGGCGGGATCGTCCCGCTGCTGATGATCGTCCTGGTCGGGCCAGCGTGGCAGGTGCCGGCCACCTTCGCGACCGTCGTGGTGATGCTCGCGCTGACAGGAGTCATCTCCGCGACGCTGGCCCGCTCGGGCCGGCCTCGCGCGGTCGCGCGCAACGTGCTGGGAGGCTCGCTGGCCCTCGCTATCACCTACGGCATAGGAGCGGCGGTCGGCGTCGCGGTGTGACGCGCGGGGCCGGGCTGATCAGCGCGAGGCGACGCCCTCCTTGAGCAAGCCGTACACCAGCGAGTCCGACAGCGCCTCGTAGGACGCCTCGATCACATTGGGCCCCACGCCCACGGTCCGCCACATCTCACCGGTCTCGCGGTGCACGGTGGTGATGAGCACGCGCGTGACGGCATCGGTGCCGTGCGAGGCCTCCATGATCCGAACCTTGAAGTCGGTGAGCTCGAACTCCTCGACCTCGGGATAGACGCCGCACACTGCCGACCGGAGCGCATGGTCGAGCGCGTTGACGGGGCCATTTCCCTCACCGACGGCTACCTGACGCGCACCGCCGGCGCGCAGCTTGATGACGGCCTCGGCGTCCGCGTCCGTGGGATCGCCAGGCTTGGACGCTACGCGAACGCGCCACGTCTCGACATCCCAGAACGCAGGGCTCTCCCCCATCTCCGAGCGCAGCAGCAGCTCGAAGGACGCATCCGCCGCGTCGAACGTGTACCCGGCGGCCTCGGCGTGCTTGACGCGGTCGGTCACCCGGCCCAGCAGCTCGTCCTGGCCCGCGAGGTCGAAGCCCAGCTCCTTGCCCTTGAGCTCGATGGACGCCCGGCCCGCCATGTCCGAGACCAGCATGCGCAGGCCGTTGCCCACCTTCTCCGGCTGCGTGTGCTGGTACAGATCCGCGTCCACCCGGATGGCCGAGGCGTGCAGCCCGGCCTTGTGCGCGAAGGCGCTGGCCCCCACGTACGGTTGGCGCGCGAACGGAGCGATGTTGGTGATCTCGGAGATCGCGTGCGCGATGCGGGTCGCCTCGACCAGCCCGTCGCCTTTCAGGACGGTGAGCCCCTTCTTGATCTCGAGGTTGGCCACCACCGCGATGAGGTCCGCGTTGCCGGTGCGCTCGCCGTAGCCGTTGACACAGCCCTGCACGTGCGTCGCTCCCGCGGCGACGGCCGCCATCGAGTTCGCCACAGCGCAGCCGGAATCGTTGTGGGCGTGCATGCCCAGTGGGGTTGAGACGCGGCCGGCGACCGTGCGGACGATCTCGCTCACGTCGTCAGGCAGCATTCCGCCATTCGTGTCGCACAGGCACACGGTGTCCGCGCCGCCAGCGATGGCCGCTTCCAGGGCGCGCACCGCGTAGTCCGCGTCGTAGCGGTAGCCGTCGAAGAAGTGCTCGGCGTCCATGATGACGCGGCGTCCCTCGCCCGCGAGGAACGCGAACGTCTCCTCGATCATGCGGAGGTTCTCGTCGGGCTCGACGCGCAGGGCGCGCTCGGCGTGACGGATGTCGGACTTGCACACCAGGGTGATGATGGGCGCCTCGGAGTCGAGCAGGGCGCGCACCTGCGGGTCCGCCGCCGCCGTGGTGCCGGCGCGGCGGGTCATGCCGAACGCCGCCACTTGGGCGTTGCTCAGGATGGACTCCTTGGCGAGCAGCGAGAAGAACTCCGTGTCCTTGGGCACGGCGCCGGGCCAGCCGCCCTCGATGACGCCCACTCCCAGCTCGTCGAGCAGCGGCGCGATGGCCATCTTGTCCGCGACGGACAGGTTCATGCCCTCCTGCTGCGCGCCGTCGCGCAGGGTGGTGTCGTAGACCTCGACCGTGAGATCCGTCATCGTGTGCTCCTCAAGTCTCGCCGCCGCGAGTCTCTCCCAACAAAAAAGCCTCCCAGGGTGCGGGAGGCTGCGCGTCGGGAGGGTCTCGCCGACGCGCTACGGAATGATGATCGCGGTGTGCATCGGAGTCAGTATGGCACAGCAGTGCCGGTTTCCCAGCGCCGATGCGCCCGTTACCTACGCACCAGCCTTCACCTAGGCGCGAGGTTGCGTCCGCAGGCGTTCCGCGATCGCGTCGACGTCGCGCAGCGTGCCATCGGCGACGGCCATGGTGAGGTCGAATAGATCAGGGTTGGTGAGAGTCAGCTCACGGCCGTTCACGCGCAGGAACATGACGGCAAGCAACGCCGCCAGCCGCTTGTTGCCGTCCACCAGCGGATCGTTGAGACACAGCGAGTGGAGCAGAGCCGCCGCCTTCCCTGTTAACTCTGGGTATGCGTCGCGGCCCATCAGCGTGGTCGCTGGGCGTTCGAGCGCGGACTTGAGCAGCCCTTCGTCTCGGATGGGTCCGATGCGCTCGCGGGCGATCACCCTCACAGCAACCTCGAACGTGGGATTCCGGACAGCCATCACACATTGCCGAGCTTGTCGAGCGCATCACGGTACTTCGCGCTCACGTGCTCGTAGTCGTCCATGTAGTCCGCGTCCGTCGACTCGCCGCGGACCGCCTCATCGACAGCACGCACGATCGCCTCGTTCTTGGACACGCCCCAGCGCTGCGCAAGCGCGGTCAGCTGCGCGTCCTGCTCCTCGGTCATCCGCACGGTCATCGCCACTCGTCCACGGTATCACCGCGGTATCACCCGCTACAGGGGACCCAGTCGCGCCTTGCGCTCTCGCCAGTCCGGCAGGTGATGATCCATCAGCGCGTAGAAGCGCGGGCCATGGTTCAGTTCGAAGAGATGAGCGAGCTCATGAACCAGCACGTACTCGGCCATGTCGAACCCGCGCCGCGCGAGTTCGAGATTGAGCGTGATGCGCCGCGTCGCCGCGCGGCAGCTCCCCCATTGCGTGCGCATGATCCTCAGGCTCACGTGCGGCGGCACGATGTCGAACTCCGCGCACCACACGGGCATGAGCGCGTCGAGCCACTCCTCCAGCATGGCCCGGCACTCCTGGGCCTCCCGACCGCGCACGAGCGGCATCGGTACGGACTCAAGCTCTGCTCTGCGCTCGGCGATCCAGTCGCGGCGGGACGCGACGAAGGCGTCGATGCGCCACAGCGGCATGGTCAGCGGTGCCGAGACTCGAACCTCCAGCGTCCGAGAGTCGACGCGCATCCGCACAGTGCGCATGCGCTTGCGCGTCAGCACGTACGCGGGGACGGAGGCTGGGACAAGCTCAGCGGAATCGGGTCGGGTCATGTCGCAGGACAGTATGCGCCCTCACCACCCCGCGTCGCACGCACGCGACGCGCCCGTGGAGAGCCAGCCCGCGCATCGGCCCTGTGGACGCCGCCGATCCACGCGGCTGCGGCCCTCCCCCCGGACAGCACGATCGTCAGGACACTGCGACTGGCGCGTGCGGAAAGGCCAGGAACGCCGATGCGGCGGCCAGGGCCGAGTTCCAGTTCACCGTGATCTCGTTGGTGGACCACGATTCGATGTGATCGACGTAGGCGGCCTGCGGTGCGCACTCACCGTCAGGGTAGAGGTCGCGGATGATGGGGTCCCACGTGTCGGTCAGCGCGTTGGGACCACCCGCGACGGATCCCCGCGGCGGGTGCGGCAACGCGGGGTCGGCCTGGTGGGCGAACCAACGGGAGTGCTGGTTGCGCACCCACCGGGAGCCGTATCCGGTGACGTAGGACAGCCCCAAGGCGTTACGTCCCAGCAGGTAATCCAAGGACTCCTGGGCGGCGGCGAGGAGCGACTCATCGCCGCTCAGGTCGTACCCGGCGCCTAGCACTTGGATGTTGTCGAGAAGCTGGCTGTTGGACCCCCAGATGAACCCGTCGGGTGGCAGCGCGACTCCCCACGGCTGCTCCTGCTGCACCGCGGCGATGCGCCGTGCCCCGGCGACGACCTGCTCGGCGACGAGGGCTCGGTTGGGAAAGTCGTTGGCCACGGTCGCGAGGTCGATCTTCGCGATCGCTCCCATCGCGTCCCACCGGAAGCCTCCGACGGGGAACGAGTCAGCCTCGTGCACGGGCGACGTCTGCACGAACTCCTCGAACGCGCCCTCGCCGGTCGTCAGGAACAGCTCCACCGCGGCCCAGTAGAACTCGTCGGACACGTCATCGTCGTCGTACGGCCCGCCGCCGTTCGCGCCGTCGGCGACGGGCGCGTAGAGGTCCGGGTGCGCGAGAGCCGCGAGCCATGCGGCGCGGCCGGCCGCGAGGAGCCGATGCGCGTAGGGCTCGTCATAGGGGCGCCACAGGCGTGCGCCTTGAGCGGCCGTCGCGGCAAGGTTGAGCGTCGCTGCAGTCGACGGCCGGTGCAGGTAGCGCGGCCGCGGATCGTCGATGGGCAGCATCGGCAGCCCGGTCCAGCCGTGGTCGTGAACCTTGTGGTGCACCATCCCCGCAAGGGCGTCTCCCTCGGGCACCACCATCGCCATCATGAAGTCGAGCTCCCAGCGCGCCTCGTTCAGCACGTCGGGCACACCGTCGCCGTGCTCGGGCAGGCGCAGCGCACCGTCGCCGAGCGCGGCCACCGCAGCATCCCCCGCACGCAGTGCTCTCTCCCACACGCCCAGCAGTTGCGCCACTGCGATCCCGCCGTTCACCACATATTTGCCGTGGTCGCCGGCGTCGTACCAGCCGCCGGCCACGTCGAGCCGGTAGTCGGCAGACCATCGGGTGCCGTAGAGCGCCTCCGTCTCGTCCGCAGGTTGGCACGCCACGCCCAGGTCGCCCTGGTTCACGTCCGCGCCGCCGGCGACGCTCACGTGCCCCGCCGCTCGGGCGTACTCGGCCCCCACAATGTCGGCCGAGATCTCGATGCCCGAGCGAGCGAGGTAGAAGTAGTTCAGCGCGTCGATCAGCAGCGGCTCGTATAGCCCGTCGCGCACCTCGATCGGGTGCGGACGGCAGCCCGCGATCACCAGGGTGTACGGACCGGGCTCGCGCAGTGGCCCGAAGTCCACGACGTGCACGGCAAGCCCCGACGTCTCCTCGACACCCCGAGGCGACGTGACGCCCGAGGCGACGACTGCGCCGTCACCGTCGCGCACCTGCCATGCCAGCGCGTCGGCGCTTTCCGACACCACGGTGGCGCGCTGCGGCCCGTCAGCGCAGTAGCCGTGCTGATTCACGCGCACGCGCGAGTCCTGAACCTCGTCGTTCACAGAGCGCCCCCTCAGACCACTCGTTGCATCCACCCGTGCTCGTCGGGCGCGCGGCCGTACTGGATGTCGGTGAGGCGACCGCGGATGCTCTGGGTGAGCGCCCCGGCGCCGCCGTCGCCCACCACGAGATCCAGCTCTGGCGCGACGAGCCTTCCGATGGGCGTCACGACGGCGGCCGTGCCGCATGCGAACAGCTCGGTCACGGCGCCGGAGGCGATCCCGTCTCGTAGCTCCGCCAACGGGATGTCGCGCTCGATGACGTCGCGCCCGTCGCCCCGCAGCAGCTCGATCACGGAGTCGCGCGTGACGCCCTCGAGGATGGTGCCGGTCACGCGCGGCGTCCACACGGAGCCGTCGCGGCGCACCGCGAACACGTTCATGCCGCCCAGCTCCTCGACGTACGCATCGTGGATCGCGTCGAGGAAGAGCACCTGGTCGCAGCCGTGATCGGCGGCCTGCTGCTGGGGCAGCATCGACGCGGCGTAGTTGCCTGCGGTCTTCGCCTGGCCCGTCCCGCCGGCTCCCGCGCGGTGGAAGCCCTGGGCGACCCAGATCGACACGGGCTTGACGCCGTGCGGGAAGTAGGCGCCCACGGGCGACGCCATCAGCAGGTACTCGACGGTCATCGAGGGCCGCACGCCCAGGCACGCCTCGGTGCCGATGAGCAACGGGCGCAGGTACAGCGATGTCTCGTCCTGCGCCGGCACCCACGCGGCGTCGACGCTCAGCAGCGCCTCGATCGAGGCGAGGAAGTCCTCCTCTGGCAGCGGAGGCAGCGCCATGCGCGCCGCGGAGGCGGCGAAGCGCGCCGCGTTGGCCTCGGGGCGGAAGAGGTGGATGCCGCCGTCGGCCCACCGGTACGCCTTGAGTCCCTCGAAGACCTGCTGCCCGTAGTGCAGCACGGTCGCGCCGGGGTGGAGCACGAGATCGGAGAAGGCCTCCACGCGCCGTGAGCCCCAGCCGCCCTCGAGCGTCCACGTCGCCTTCGCGAGGTGATCCGACCAGACCGTGCCGAACGGCTGAGAGTCCATGCGCCGCGCCCGCTCGGCATCGGATGCCGGCGTGGGGTTGCGCGTCACCGCGTAGGACAGCGGCTCGCTGGGCGTGGATTGCTCCATCCCGCCACTGTACCTGCGAGGACAGAGCGCCGATGCGCACGTCACGGCGAGCCTCGGGCTCGACATGGGGGTGGCTCACCAGGCGGCGCACGGCGCCGTTCGACGCGCGCGGAGGGCGCGTGAGGATTACGGTCGGAGGACGGCGAACGTGATCAGCGATGGAGGTGGTCGCCGTGGCAGTGACGTATCTCAATCCGGAGTCCATGCATGGCTCCCCCGCCTTCGCGGCGGGTGCCCTCGCTGCCGGCACGCGCACGGTCTACGTGGGCGGTCAGAATGGCACCGACGCTGCCGGCGGCATCCATGGCGACCTGGTGGAGCAGACCGAGCAGGCGCTGCGCAACGTCCTCCATGTGCTCGCGGAGGGCGGCGCGTATCAGGAGGACGTGGTCCGCCTCGCGGTGTATCTCAAGGACGGTGCTGACGTGCAGGAGGGCTTCGCGGCGGCCCAGGAGGTGTGGGGCAACCACGCGGTGCCCATCACGGTGCTGATCGTGGCCGGCCTCGCACGCCCGGAGGCGCTGGTCGAGATCGAGGCGATCGCGGTCCTTCCCTAGGCGCCGCGCACGGAGGTCAGGTCAGCCGCACCAGTCGCACACTCCCGACAGCGGCAGTCCCGTGTAACAGGTCGGGCACGGCTGCACGGTGGGCTCCGCCGGCTTCGAGGCGGCGCGGCTCGACGGCTGTCGCCGCGCCGATGCCCGGGTGGGCTCGTCAGCGGTCGCCGCCTCGGTCTCGGGCTGGGCCAGGCGTGGCTGCGCGATCTCGATGAACTCGCTTGCGCCGCCGCGCGGGTGCAGAGCGACGAAGGTCGAGGTGATGTAGCCCACGGGCTTGGTCTCGCCCGGCAGCTCGAGTGCGATGTGCTCGCGCGAGTCCGGTATCGACACGTGCTCGAAGTCGATGCGCGTCACCGCGGCGCGGACCTTGTCGACCGCTCCGAGCGGCAGTCCGAGGTCCGCGAGCGCGGCATCGAGGGTGCGGAAGTAGGTGCGGGAATCGAGGTCTGCGGCAAAGGTCACCGAAGAATCATTCCCTACTCGCGAAGGTGTGGCGGACAGCCCACGCTCACCGTGAGAGAAGACTCACGTCGACGTGTCGCGGGCGCTCAGCGGCGCGGCGTGAAGATCAGGTCCACCTCGTCGCTCGGTCGCGCCGCCCCCACGCGCTCCAGCAGCACCTGCGGTCCCGGTCCGGGCCGATCGAAGAACCGCACGCCCTGCCCGAGGATGACGGGTGCGATGTGCACGTGGATCTCGTCCACGAGTCCCGCATCGATCGCCTGCGAGGCAATGTTCGCTGAATGGATCTCGACGGCCTTTCCGCGTGCCGCGTCCAGGGCGGTGTCGACCGCCTGGGCGAGCGTCCCGCCCAGCACGGTCCATCCTTCCACCGGTCGCGCATCCTCCGGGTGGTGCGTGAGCACGAACTGCCGTCCGCTCCACGAGCCGCCGTACGGCTTCATGCTCGGGTCCTCGGCGTAGGCGTCGTACGAGCGTCGGCCGGCGATGATCGCTCCCGTCTCCTCCACGTAGCGGTCGATGATCGACTCGTCACCGGTCACGTGCTCGAGGAACGACATGTCGTCATTCGGCCCTGCGACGTAGCCATCCAACGACATCGAACAGTGCCAGCGCACCGGCCCGCGCGCCGCACCGCTCACCTGGGGTCCCTGTACTTCCACATGGTGAGCGACCCGAACACCGCGACCAGGCCGGCCGACCAGATCAGCGTGGTCACGAGCTCCGACCCGACCGGGGTGTCGTTCATGAACGCGCGCACGGCCGTGACGAGATCGGAGACGGGGTTGACGTCCACCCACGCCTGCAGCCAGCCGGGCATGGTCGACGGGTCCACGAAGATGTTCGAGCCGAACAGCAGCGGCATCAGCACGAAGGACGCCACGCCCATGATCGAGCCGGGTGTGCGCAGGATCAACGACAGGAACGTCCAGATCCAGCCGAGCGAGAAGGCGAACACCAGCAGCAGCGCGGTGCCGAGCGCGACGCCCACGAACCCTCCGTCGGGTCGCCAGCCGATCGCGAGGCACACGAGCGACGTCACGATCGCCGCGACGATGAACCGCACGGCGTCGCCCAGGAGCATGCCGACCAGCGGAGATGGCCTCCAGATGGGCAGCGAGCGGAAGCGATCGAACACGCCCTTGTCGATGTCGGTGCGCAGAGTGGTGCCCGTGTACATGGTGATGAACAGGACCGACTGCACCAGCACGCCGGGAGCGATGAACGCGATGTAGCTGTTCACCGAGCCCGCGATCGCGCCCCCGAACAGGTACGTGAACAGCAGCGTCATGATGATCGGGAAGAGCGTCACGTCGAACAGCTGCTCGGGCACGTGCTTGATCTTCAGCAGCGCGCGCCACCCGAACGTCATGGACGTGCTGAGCGCGCTCGGCGGCTTGGGCTTGTCCGCGTTCGCGAGCGCGTCGGTGATCGCGTGCGCCTGAGGCGCGCGCACGTCTGGCGACACCGGCGACGCCGCGTCCGGCGGGGTCTGCGTGGCGACCTCTGCCATGCCTTTGTCGCTCATGCTGCGACCTCCTCGTCGTCTGCGGACTCAGCCGCGTGGCCCGTCAGGGCCAGGAACACCTCGTCGAGGCTGGGCTGGCCCAGGGAGAACTGGGCAAGCTGCAGACCCGACTCCTCGAGCGCGGTCAGCGCACGCGTCACGCGTGCGCGGTCGTCGATGGCGGCGGTGAGCGCCTGCGGGTCGTTCGTGGGCGTGACCTCGACGCCGAGCTCGCGCACCAGGAGCTCGCGCGCGGCGTCGCGGTCGTCGCGCCGCATGACGCGCACCTGCAACGATGCGGCCCCCACGGAGGCCTTGAGCTCGCTCGAGGTTCCCTCCGCGATGATCTTGCCGGTGTCGATCACGGAGATCCGGTCCGCGAGCTGGTCCGCCTCGTCCAGGTACTGCGTGGTCAGCATGACGGTGGTGCCGTAGTTCACCATCGCACGGATGATGTCCCACACCTCGTTGCGAGCGCGCGGGTCCAGTCCGGTCGTGGGCTCGTCCAGGAACAGCAGCTCTGGCGTCACCACGATCGAGGCGGCGATGTCGATCCGCCTGCGCATGCCGCCCGAGTACTTCTTCACCTGCCGGTCGGCAGCGCCCGTGAGGCCGAACGCCTCGAGCAGCTGGTCCGCGCGCTTGATGGCGCCTTGACCGGAGTAGCCGTAGAGCTTGCCGAGCAGCCGCAGGTTCTCCTTGCCGGTGAGGTCCTCGTCGACCGACGCGAACTGCCCGGTCAGGCTGACCCGGGAACGGACCTCGTCGGACTCCTTCGCGATGTCGTACCCGAGCACGGTCGCCGAGCCCGCATCGGCGCGAATGAGCGTCGCGAGCATGCGGATCGCTGTCGTCTTGCCTGCACCGTTGGGTCCCAGGAAGCCGTGGACGCCGCCTCGGGTGATGCTCAGGTCGATCCCGTCGACGGCGCGGGTGTCCCCGTACACCTTCGTCAGGCCGTGCGTCTCGATGGCCAGCTCTGCCATGAACCCTCCCCAGATCCACTAGCGTCATGCATGAAGGTCGCGATATGTTCACAGTGTTCACATCGGCTCCGACAACTGTAAGCGCACATGCCGAGGAGGCGCAAGAGATGCCGCAGACCGCGAGCAGCTACCACCACGGCGATCTTCGCGTGGCACTCGTGGACGCCGGGCTGTCGCTCGCGCGAGAAGGCGGCGTCGACGCCGTCGGCGTGCGAGAGGTGACCCGCGCCGCTGGCGTCTCCCCCGCATCGGCCTACCGGCACTTCGACGACCACCGCGCCCTGGTGGTCGCCGTCGCTCTCGCCGCGCAGGATCGGCTCGCAGAGACGATGGTCGCGCGCATCAGCGCGCTGACGGCCGATGCGGGCAACGCCGCCAGCACAGCGACAGCTCGGTTGCGCGGTGTCGGGCTGGGATACATCGAGTTCGCCCTCGCGGAGCCCGGCTGGTTCGAGCTCGCGCTGCTGACGTTCGACCCTCGCCCAGGCGGCGCACCGGCCGTGATCGTCGACAGCGAGGTGCCTGCGCCCTTCCTCATGCTGGTGGGCGCGCTCGACGAGTGCGCCGCGGCGGGCGTGATCACCGCGGCGCAGCGCGAGCACGCCGAGTGGCCGTGCTGGTCGGCCGTTCACGGTTTCGCCGACATCGCGACGCGCGGGCCGCTGGTGGGTCAGGATCCGGCTGCGCTGGCCGCTCTGGGCGAGCGAGTGGTCGATGCGATCATCGCCGGGCTGCGCGCGTGAGCGGCACGCCGCGCGCCTGCATCGCGGTGTCGAGCACGACCGCCGCGCGGTCGAGCATGTCGACCAGACCGCAGCGAGCGGCCAGGATGCGCAGATCCTCTGCTCGGCCGCTGGCGGTGTCGATCTCGCCCCAGGTCAGCGCAAGCTCTGCGTGCGCCAAGGCGACGTCGGCCCTCACCCATTCGTAGGCGTCGGTCTCACGCGAGCACGCTGCGCTGGCGGTCTGGATCCATTGCCGAGATGCGCTCCGGTCACCGGCGGCGTCGTAGGCGAGCGCCATGACCTTGGCGGACATCCCCTGCCAGCACGCGTCCTTCAGCTGACACGAGAGCTCGAAGGTGGACTCCAGGCTCGCGATGACCTCGCGCGGGTCGGCCCCGAGGGCGAGGTCGACGTGCGCGCCCCACGCCTCGACCCAGGGGCGGAAGGCGGACCAACGCTCTCGCTCGATGATCGCAAGCGACCGGTCCACCCAGCTGCGCGCCTCCGGCAGGTCGCCCTGCCAGTACAGGGTGCGCGCACCCACCCCCAGCGACCACGCCTCTCGTCGCGCCTTGCCCGCCGAGCGCGCGTGAGCGATGGCTGCGCGGAACGTCTCCCGGGCCCTATCGAGGTGGCCGCGATCGTGCAGGTCCATGGCCTCGATCGACGCGACCTGAGCGAGCAGCGCGGGATCGGCACCGGCGAGCTCGCGCGACCACTCCAGGTGCACCGCCGCGGTGACCCGGCGCCCCGCGAGGACCTCGACATTGGCGAGCTCGGACAGCGCGCGCGACGCGATCGCATCGAGTCCCGCATCCGATGCGGCCGCGAGCGCGCCGCCCAGCACCACCGACCCCTCGTCGTCGTGGCTGTGCACGGCATGGACCAGCGCGGTGCCGAGCTCGAGCAGGCACTCCGCGACCATCGCCGTGTCACCCGAATCTTGCGCAGCGGCCGCAGCGCCGCGCAGGCGCGCGATCCCTTCCGCCGCGACACCCGCCGACAGCGCGTCGAGCCCTGACGCCCGCAGGGCCTTGGCAGTGGCGAGTGGCGACACTCCCGCACCCGTCTGCGCGGGCCGGGGCGCGGCGGCGTCACGGAGCGCGGCACTGGGTGCAACTCCCAGCTCCCGCTGCAGCATCGCCGAGCTGGTCTGCGCCTGACGCGCGGCGGCCTCGGTGCGGCCCGTGGCGGCGAGGGCGGAGATGAGCAGCACGTGAGGCCCCTCGTCGAGAGGCTCGCGCGCGACCATGATGCGAGCCAGGTCGACGGCGACGTCGGGCTCGCCCTGCGCGAGCGCACGCAAGGTCGCCTCACGAATGCCCGAGAGCACCTCGGCGTCGACCCTCTCACGCTCGACGAGCAACCAGGTCTCGAACGTGGCGCTGTCGCGCACGTCGACCCGCTCGAGGAACCGACCCTCGGGCGGCAAGCCCGTGAAGCGCCCAAGCGCGGCGACCGTGACGTCGACCTCGATCCCCGGACCCAGGTCACCGCTCAGCGGGTCGCCATGGAACGCCTCGGGTGCGCCGAGCTTGCGGCGCAGCTCCGCCAGGGTCCATCGCAGTGCGCCCATGGGGTCATCGGCCTGCGAGAACAGCTCGTCCACGAGGGTCTGGCGTGACACCGGGTCGGGCGAGCGGATCAGCCTCGCCAGCAGCGCCCATGCCTTGTGGCCGCGCGGTCCGGGCACGCCAACGCCGTCACGCTCCAGCCGCGGACGGCCCAGCAGGCGGATGGTCAGCACCGGCGCGCCTCCCTGGTGGCAGGATGACCTGGCTCAGTGGCTCAAGGCTACGCCTCAAGCCGCGAGGCTGACCCGCAGCGCGCGATCCGGCGAGGCGGCCATGTGGTGCCGTTGCTCAGCACGGATGACCGCGAACGCCCGCTCGCGTGCGATCTCCGTGCCCTCCCAGTCCGTGAGGGCCGCGGCGGCACCTGGCTGCGTCGCACGCGCGGCATCGGCGAGGGCCTCGAGCTCCTCGCGCACTGCGATGGTGCCGTGGGCCATGATGACGTCCGCGAGTTGCTCGACGGTGATGGTGATGTCCATGATCGTGCCCCTTTCCGTGGTCACGCGACCATGGTCGGGTCGGGCCGTGTGACCGCCCGTGTGAGGGCGGGTGTGATGTGCCGTGTGACGCCGGACCGATAACTGCAATTGCACGGTTGCACAACCACACGACTGGTGCAACCATGGAGTTGCACATCGCCAAACCAAGGAGAAGTCATGAACGCCACGCCCCACCCGCCCGCCGTCATCGACCACGAGTCGTTCTCCATCACCCGCACCATCGAGATCGCCGCCCCCGTGGAGAAGGTGTGGGCCGCCGTGACCGAGCCCGAGCACATCGCCCGCTGGCACGCGGACGCCGCGACGCTCACGGCTCCCGAGGCCGGAGGCACGGGCGAGTGGACGTTCGACGGCTACGGCACCTATCCCATTCGTATCGAGGTGATCGACCGCCCGCGCTCGATCACCTATCGCTGGCCCTACGACGACCAGCGCGACCTCTCCGACGCCAACTCGACGGTCTTCACCTTCACCCTCGAGCCCGTCCCGGCCGGCACGAGGCTCACCGTGGTCGAGATCGGCTTCGAAACCCTGTCCGACCCGGCGGAGGCGCTGAAGGGCAACCAGCAGGGCTGGACGGAGCAACTGGACAAGCTGGTCGCCTATGTCGAGGGCGACGCATGACGTCGGACACCCTGGTGCCCACGTTCGCCGCCCTCGGGGACGCCACCCGATGGTCGATCCTCGTGGCTCTGGGCGAGAGGCCAGCGAGCGCATCGGCCCTCGCAGAGCGGCTCCCCGTGTCGCGCCAAGCCATCGCCAAGCACCTCGCCGTGCTGCTGGAGGTCGGGCTCGTCGAGCCCGTGCCCGTCGGGCGAGAGGTGCGCTACCGCGCCCTCGGCGCACGGCTCACCCAGACGGCCGATGCGCTGGCCAAGGTGGGGGCGGCGTGGGAGCGGCGCCTGGCGACCATCAAGGACATCGCGGAAGGGCTGTAGCGCCGGCTCAACCCCCTGTCGGCTGGCGCCGGGCCGTGCCAGGATCGACCCATGAGGTACGCGATCGACGCCGCCGTGGCCCTCGAGATCGCGGCGGGGACACTTGCGGTAGACCCGGCCCACCAGCTGGTGGGCCCGGGCCGGCTGCGCTCGGACGCGATGGGGATCCTCTTCGCGGCGGTGCGCGAGGGCGGTCTCGACGATGGCCAGGCGCGCGGACAACTGGAGGCGCTGGCCTCGCTCAAGATGCGTCTGCTGAACGACCGGGTCTCTCGCGCGGTGGCGTGGAAGATCGCGGTCTCGCGCGAGTGGAGTGACCTCGTGGTGGCCGAGTACCTCGCGGTGGCGTCCCTGCAGGCCGACGCGCTGGTCGCCCTCGACCCGGCGCTCGCCGCCGGGGCCGAGGGCGTGGTCGACCTTGCGCCCGTCGAGGCGCTCGGGCGGAACTCCGGACGCTAGTCGACCAGCCCGACCGACGGGTCGAACGCTACGTACTGCGACACGTCCTTGCCCACACGGTCCTTGGCGTCCTGCGACATGCTCGGGTACGCCCAGCCCACGTCCCTCTGCGCGCCGTCGTTGGTCTGGTAGTACTGCGCCTCGCCGCGCCACGAGCAGGTGTACTGGGTGTCGCTCTTCTCGATCTCCTGGGCGTGGACCGCCTCGGGCGGGAAGTACCACGCGCCATCGATGAACACGAGGTCGTCCTTGTCAGCCTCGGCGAGGACGGTGCCGTTGAGTACTGCCTTCATGGGGTGCCTCCTGGGTGTCGTGAGGGGGGTGGGTCAGGTCTGCTGGACCCGCTCGACGTCCTGCGTGAGTTCCTTGAGCTCGTCGAGGGTGGTGCGCTTGACGTAGGCCGGCGTGTCGCGTTCGACGCGCCAGGACTCGCTCAGGGGGCCAAGGTCCAGCACGTCGTAGCCGAGCACATCGAGGAACTCGGCGACCTTGATCTTGGATGCATGGTCGTTGCCGGCGATGGGTAGCGCGCGCCGGTTCTCCTCGCCTGCCGGAAGGCCGTCCTTCGGGATGTCCTTGGCGGGGATGTTGTTGAACGCCTTGACCACGTGACTGTGCGGCAGGTGCCTCTGCAGCAGCTCTGAGGTGGTCGACTCATTGCTGTCGAGCTCCGCGATGCGACCGTCGCGCTGCGGGTAGTAGTTGTTCGCGTCCATGACGACCTTGTCCTCGAACGCGGCCACCGGGAGGTTGCCGATCGAGCCCAGCGGTATCGCCACCAGCACCAGCTCACCAGCGCTGATCGCCTCCTCGACGGACCCTGCCTTGGCCGCGTCGCCGAGCTCCTTCACGAGGTCGTCGAGCGACTGCGCCCCGCGCGAGTTCGAGATCACCACCTCGAAGCCGTGGTCCACCGCCGCGCGAGCGACGTTCGAGCCGATGTTGCCGGAGCCGATGATGCCGATGGTCGTCATGTGTCCCGGAACGTCCCGGTTCGGGAGCGTATTCCAGGCCGGTGCGGTTGTCGGGTCGGGCGCAAGCTGCCAAGCTGCGGTCATGGAAAGTCCCGAGAGCGCGGCGCTGCGCTCTCGCGTGTTCGAGGTGTTGGCTACTCGCTTCCCCTCCGCGACACTCGTGGATCGGGCCGACTTGCTTGGCTTCACCGTCGATGGCGTCAAGCTTCCGCTGATCGACTACTCACGCGGCATCCGCAATCCTCAGCTGCTCGACGCCACCTTGAGCGTGGTGTCGTCCGCGGACGGCCCTTACGGCGACGAGCAGGTCGCGCCGGGCGTTTGGCGGTACGACTTCCGAGCCGGCGGATCCGGCGGCGACAACCGAAAGCTCATCGAGGCCCACCGGCTGGGAGTCGACATCATCCTTTTCCGCAAACTGCGGCCCAACATCTACCAAGCGGTCTACCCCGCGCGCGTGGCGCACGTCGACGAGGGCGTCGGCCAGGTGCTCGTCACGCTCGACGATCTAGTATCGATAGCTGACCACACGCCTTCCGTTGTTGAGCGGCGCTGGGCTGAGTACATCGCGAAGCACCGCGTGCACCAACCAGCCTTCCGCGGCATGGTGCTGAGGGCCTACGAGACGCAGTGCACGGTCTGCCGGTTCAAGCACGCCGAACTCTTGGATGCCGCGCACATCACCGCAGATGCGAATGAGGCCGGAGACGCAGTGGTGACCAATGGCATGGCGATGTGCAAGATCCATCACGCCGCCTACGACCAGAACTTCCTCGGCATCACGCCGGATTACACGATCACGATCAACGGTGACCTGTTGGCCGAGGTCGACGGACCGATGCTCAAGCACGGCCTGCAGGAGATGCACGGGGCGCACATCACTCTCCCGCGGCGGCGCGCCGAACATCCGGATCGCGAGCGATTGTCACAGCGCTACTTGGAGTTCTCGTTGCGGTAGGCAGCTACGCACTGACTCCACGACGCTGTTCAGAGCGATCGTCGACGGAGGCGAGGATCAGTTGCTCAACGAGTGCATCGCAATCAGATGGGCATTTCGCTTGGCAATCAGCCGCCGCAGGTAAGGAACGAGAACGACACGCTCCGCGAGCCGCCCGAAGAACGGCGAGCTCACGGTAATCACGTCTGTCATCCGTGAACCTTCGCCTCTCTGCT
This sequence comes from Demequina sp. NBRC 110053, assembly GCF_002090095.1. Lineage (GTDB taxonomy): Bacteria > Actinomycetota > Actinomycetes > Actinomycetales > Demequinaceae > Demequina. The sequence continues at coordinate 410,858 of NZ_BBRJ01000002.1, forward strand.
CGAAGCTGTGCTCGTGGATGAATGCCTTGAAGGGTCCAGCGACCTGCTGGTCGACAAAACGCACCGGCGCCTCGACCTCAGTGACCTGCGACGTCATGGTGAACCAGACACCGCAGTGCCGCGCACGCCAGGTGACGGATTCGCCAAGGCTAATCTGACCGGACGTCACACCGGCGATTGCCTTCTCACCTGAGTGAGCCAACGATGCGACATGAGCGTCGATGTCCAGCGAAGCCTCGAACAGCGCATCGGCTGCCACAGACGACTCGGTCACGAGCGTGGAGGTCGACGACACGCAGCCACAGTAGCGCTGAATGTCGTGTCAACGAAGTGGGCCTGTGGACGCACCGAACGGGGGACCCTTGGGCACCTCCCAGTGGCTCAGCCCCGATTGAGCTCCTGCGCGAACATCACGATGATCCCGCTCGGCCCGCGGACATACGTCAGCTTGTAGACGTCCTGATAGGTCGCGACGCCGCGCAGCGGGTGGCATCCATGGCGAGCGGCGATCGCGAGCGCCTCGTCGATGTCGTCGACCGCGAGCGCGACGCGATGCATGCCAATTTCGTGGGGCAGCGTCGGCTCCGTAGGGATCGCGCTCGGATGGATGTACTCGAACAGCTCGATGCGCCCGCCGCGCGGCGCTTCCAGCATGGCGATGTGCGCATGGTTGCCGTCCAGACCGACGGCGGTGTCGGCCCACTCCCCGCTCACCGTGTCGCGGCCGAGCAGAACCAGCCCCAGGTCGGCGAAGAACGCGATCGCCGCCTCGAGGCTCTCCACGGCGATGCCGACGTTGTCGATGCGGACTCCCATAACGGGCACCGTAGCGCGGGACCGCTCACCGCGCGCATCGCACTCGAGCCAGTTACCGTCGCTCACATGGGACGCATCATCGTGGAGCAGCACGTCACCGCGGACGGGTTCGCGGCCGGGCCGGGCGGAGAGCTCGACTGGGTCGACGGGTCGATCACGGACTCCGAGCCCATGGTCAGCCGCATGCTCGCCGAGTTCGAGGACACGAGCGCGATCATGCTCGGGCGCGTGACCTATGAGCTGTTCATCGCCTACTGGCCCACCGCGACCGAGGATCCGCTGGCCGCACCGATCAACACGCTCCCGCGCCACGTCGTCAGCACGACGCTCAGCCGCGCCCCGTGGGGCGAACACGAGCCCGCCACCCTGGAGCCTGGCGACGCGTGCGAGACAGCCGACCGCCTGTCAGCGATGTACGACGGCGACATCATCGTGTGGGGAAGCCTCACCCTCGCATCGGCGCTGCTCGATGGCGGATGCGTCGATCAGGTGCGCCTGCGCGTCGCGCCGGTCATGATCGGAGCGGGCCTTCCCCTCTGGTCGGGCGGCTTCGCGCCTCGCAAGGCACGCCTGGTCGAGAACACCCGGCTCGAGACGGACCAGGTGCTGCTCACCTACGAGCTTCGCTGACGCACCGTTCGCGGCAAACAGCGAACCGGCCCGCGACATGGCAGGTGTCGCGGGCCGGTGCAGTCGGTTCAACTATCCGGCACCCGTGGTGTGGTGCCGTACGAGTTCCATCCTGAGCGAGCTACCTGGGAATCTGCTGAGAGTCCGTTGGGGATGCGCCGTGAGTGTGCTCGATCCTCTCCCACCATGCCTCGAGCATGCGGGCATGCTGCTCCGGGCCGTCGAGCCACGGCTGGTGGCCGCTGCCCTCGAGCATGCGGAACTGCGAGCCCGGTGCGCGATGCGACCACCGCCGCACCGCCTCCGGCCGAGCGAACGGATCGTGCTCCCCGACCGCCCACAGGGACGGCACGTCAAGCGAGCCCACCTCCGCGGGCCCGGGAACCCACGCGCGGCGCGGGCCGCGCCAGTCGGCCGCCAGCCCCAGCAGCGCGAGATCGTTCGCCAGCGTGTCGGTGAACGCCGACAGCGCCGCGCGCCACGCGATCTCCGGCTCCGACAGCCCGTCCGCGTCGATGAGCGCGCGGTGGCCCATGGCTCGAAAGCTCCGGCGCAGGTCCTTCGCCGTCACGGTGCGGCTCGCGATCGCCCGAGCCGCCCATGGCACGGTCGCGACCCTCAGCCCCGCCGGCAGTCTCATGCCGCTGACCGCAGGCACACCGTCGAGCACCAGCGAACGCACCAGCTCCGGATGGCGAGCCGCGAACATGATGGCCGCCATGCCTCCTGCAGAGTTGCCCACCACGTCGACGGGGCCGTCCGAGACGGCGCTCGCCACGGCCGTCATCCACGCGGCGTTGGCGTCGCGCAGAGACTCAGGTGTGAGCTGCGCGAGGTCGAGCGGATCGCTGAGCGCACAGCCCGGCCGGTCGACGACCACGGCCCTGACGCCCTTCAGGTGAGCGACCAGCGGCGCCCACACTCCCCCGGCCGTCGGCGTGCCGTGCACGAGGATGACGGGCCGCACGTCGGCATCCCCCACCCACAGTGCGCGCACACGCCCGCCGATCGGCGGCACGTCCACCCAGATCTCCTCGGGCTGCAGACCGAAGTGAGACCACAGCGACTCCTCGGCGGCCCGGTAGCGCGCATCGTCCCTCTTGGAGGTCACCCGCGCCACGGCATCACCGCGAGAACGTGCCCACCAGCCGCGCCTGCTCGATGACGGCGTCGGCGTACTGGTCCAAGAACTCGCCGCGCGTCGGCTGCCCCTCGACGGGACGCGAAAGGGCGTAGACCCAGAAGAAGTAGTGGTGCGTGCCGTGACCGGGCGGCGGGAACGGGCCCACGTACCCCATGCCGTCGTCGTCGTTGGGGCCGGGACGCCCCGCGTCCGCGGGGATGGGGCCGTCCGTCGCGTCGAGGCCGTAGAGGGTCCAGTGGGTGAACCCGTGCGGCATCGGCGCGTCGGGGTCGTGGCAGATCAGCGCGAGCTCGACAGCGCCGTCAGGCACGCCGTCGACCACCATCTCGGGAGCCGATGCGCCATGCTGCCCCACATAGACGTCGCCGATGCGCTCGCCGTGGGCGATATCGGGGCTGGTCAGTCGCAGGTCCTGCACTGGCATGGCATCTCCTCGTCGTCGGGTCTTCTCCTCCCTCCATCCTGCGCGGTGAAGCTTCCGCACGCGAATCGGCTGCGTCCACGCTGGCCGGGGAATGACGCGATGCGCGAGGTGGTTTCGCCCGGCAAGGAGGTGACAGACATGCTGAGAAGTATCTTCGGAAAGCTCGTGAGCCTGTTCCGCCGCCGGAACTCGAGCCACCACGCCACCACCACGCCTCGTATCTGAGGCACATCCTCGGCGCTCCCCGAGAGGCAGCGCCGACTCGCTTCTGGCGCCGCGACCTCCGGTCGCGGCGCCAGAAGTGCGTGCGGCCCCTACCCGTACGCGGGCACGCAGTGCGACAAACAAGGCCCGCGCATCGGCCCTCGCACGTGAGCTGAGTCGCCGTCAGGCGATGCGGCGCATCCAGCCGTAGGTGTCCTCGTCGCGGCCGTACTGGATGTCCGTGAGCCGCTGACGGATGCCCATCGTGACGTCGCCCGCGACGCCGTCATTGACGGTCACGTCGAACTCGGGCGAAGCGAGACGGCCCACCGGAGTGACGACGGCGGCGGTGCCGCACGCGAACACCTCGGCGATGTCGCCGGACTCCACGCCCGAGCGCACCTCGTCCAGGGTGATGTCCTTCTCGATCACCTTGCGGCCGTCGTCCTCGAGCTGCTGGATCACGCTCGAGCGCGTGATGCCCTCGAGGATGGTGCCGGTGAGGCGCGGCGTCTCGATGGTGCCGTCGCGGCGGACCACGAACACGTTCATGCCGCCCAGCTCCTCAAGGAACCTGCCCTCCTTGGCGTCCAAGAACAGCACCTGCTGGCAGCCGGCCGCGATGGCCTGCTGCTGCGGTAGCAGTGACGCCGCGTAGTTGCCGCCGCACTTTGCGTCGCCCGTGCCGCCGGGGCCTGCGCGGTGGAAGCCCTGTGCCACCCAGATGGACACGGGCTTGATGCCGCCCGGGAAGTACGGGCCCACGGGTGAGGCGATCAGCAGGTAGTCGATGACCCGCGCCGGGCGCACGCCCAGGAACGCCTCGGAGGCGAACATGTAGGGCCGCAGGTACAGGCTGGACTCCTCGGTGCCGGGCACCCAGGGCTCGTCGACGGCGACCAGCGCCTCGATCGAGCCGATGAAGTCCTCGACAGGCAGCGGCGGCAGCGCGAGCCGATGCGCGGAGCGGTTGAAGCGCTCCGCGTTGGCCTGGGGGCGGAACAGGTGGATGCTGCCGTCCTCCCAGCGGTACGCCTTGAGGCCCTCGAAGATCTCCTGCGCGTAGTGCAGCACCGCGGCGGCCGGGTCGAGCTGCAGCGGGCCGTACGGCACCACGCGTCGGTCGCCCCAGCCGTCGCCGTCCACCCACTGCATGCGGGCCATGTGATCGGTGAACTGCGTGCCGAACTTGAGGTCAGCGAGCGCCGCGTTGCGCTCCGCGATCGGGAGCGGGGCCTCGTGCGGGCGCACCTCGAACGCTGCTGCGTTGGAGGCCACGGCGGCGGCCGGTGCGGCAGTCTCGGTCATCTCAGTTCCTTCGGTTCGTGCTGGGGGTGCGTCCTGGCAGGTGCTCGGTGACCAGAACCGCGGGGTTCGAGCACTGAGGACCTGCCAGGACGCGACGCATGGCTGCTAGCCCCGGATCCTGGCCGCGAGGGCGTCGCCCACCTCGGCCGTGGAGCGCTGTCCCCAGCCCTCCGCCGACTTGGCTGCCGCATCGGCCGCCACCGCGCTCTCCACGCGCGATGCCAGCTCCGGGTACCCCAGGAAGTCCAGCAGCAGGCCCACGGACAGCACCGTCGCTGACGGGTCGGCGATCTGCTTGCCCGCGATGTCGGGCGCCGAGCCGTGGACCGGCTCGAACATCGACGGCGCGGTGCGGTCAGGGTTCACGTTGCCGGACGCGGCCAGACCGATGCCGCCGGAGATGGCCGCGGCCTGATCCGTGAGGATGTCGCCGAACAGGTTGTCCGTCACGATGACATCGAACTTGCCCGGGTTCGTGGTCATCACGATGGTCGCGGCATCGATGTGCAGGTAGTCCCAGGTCACGTCGGGGAACTCCGGCGCGACAGCCTCCACCGTGCGGCGCCACAGATGCCCGGCATGCACCAGCACGTTGTGCTTGTGCACCAGCGTCAGCTGCTTGCGATCGCGCTTGGAGGCCACCTCGAACGCGTAGCGCACCACGCGCTCCACGCCGTGGCGAGTGTTGACGGACACCTCGGTCGCGATCTCGTGGGGCGTGTCGACGCGGAGCGCGCCGCCGTTGCCCACGTACGGACCCTCGGTGCCCTCGCGCACCACCACGAAGTCGACCTCGGTCACATCGCGCAGCGGCGACACCTCTCCCGGGTACAGGCGGCTCGGACGGAGGTTCACGTACTGGTCGAGGGCGAACCTGAGCGGCAGCAGCACCCCACGCTCGAGCACGCCCGACGGCACGGACGGGTCGCCGATGGCGCCCAGCAGGATCACGTCATGCTCCCTGATCGCCGCCAGGTCCTCGCCCGTCAGCGTGTCACCCGTGGCGTGCCAGCGCTCGGCACCCAGGTTGAACTCGGTCGTCTCGAACGAGATGTCGGTCCCCTCGGTCGCCGCGGCGAGGCACTTGAGCCCCTCCGCCACGACCTCGGGTCCGATCCCGTCGCCGGGGACGACGGCGAGCTTGTAGGTCTGCGTCACGGCGGCGCTCACTACCGGGCCGTCTGGCCGTCGACGTAGTCGGTGTCGACGTCGTCCTTCCATGCGAACAGCTTGCGCAGCTCGCGACCGGTGGCCTCGATGGGGTGGCCCTCGCCCTTGGCGCGCAGCTCGGCGAACTCCTTGCCGCCGTTGTCCTGGTCGCCGATGAAGCGCTCGGCGAAGGCGCCGGACTGGATGTCAGCGAGCACGGCCTTCATGTTCTCCTTGACCTCGGGCGTGATGACGCGGGGGCCGGACACGTAGTCGCCGTACTCCGCGGTGTCGGACACGGACCAGCGCTGCTTGGTGATGCCGCCCTCCCACATGAGGTCCACGATGAGCTTGAGCTCGTGCAGCACCTCGAAGTAGGCGATCTCGGGCTGGTAGCCGGCCTCGGTGAGGGTCTCGAAGCCGTACTGGATCAGCTGCGAGGTGCCGCCGCACAGGACGGTCTGCTCGCCGAACAGGTCGGTCTCCGTCTCCTCGGTGAAGGTGGTCTTGATGACGCCGGCGCGGGTACCGCCGATGCCCTTCGCGTAGGACTTGGCGAGGTCCCAGGCCTGGCCGGACGCGTCCTTCTCCACGGCGATGATGTCAGGGATGCCGCGGCCGGCGACGTACTCGCGGCGCACGGTGTGGCCGGGAGCCTTGGGGGCGATCAGGATGACGTCGACGCCCTCGGGCGCCTCGATGTAGCCAAAGCGGATGTTGAAGCCGTGCGCGAACGCGAGCGCCTTGCCCTCGGTCAGGTGGGGCTTGATCTCGTCGTTGTAGATGCCACGCTGGTGCTGGTCGGGCGCGAGGATCATGATGACGTCGGCCCACTGCGCGGCGTCCGCGACCGACTGGACCGTGAAGCCGTCGTCCTCGGCCTTGGCGGTCGACCGCGAGCCGTCGCGCAGCGCGACGCGCACCTCGACGCCCGAGTCGCGCAGGTTCTGAGCGTGCGCGTGGCCCTGCGAGCCGTAGCCGACGATCGCGACCTTCTTGCCCTGGATGATGCTCAGGTCGGCGTCCTGGTCGTAGTACATCTCTGCCATGGTTCCTTGTTCTCCTTGAGGTGGGATGCGGTGAGGCTTCGGCAGCGCCGATGCGCTGGCTGGGTTGAGGTCGTGGGTTACGCACTCACGCGCTCGAAGGCGCGCTCGGTGATGGAGCGTGCGCCGCGGCCGATGGCGACCGTGCCGGACTGGACGATCTCGCGAACGTCGTGCGGCTGCAGCGCGGCGAGCAGAGCCCCGAGCTTCTCCGGAGCGCCCACCGCCTCGATGACGAGCGAGTCGGTCGCCACGTCAACGACGTGAGCGCGGAACAGGTCGACGATCTGGAGGATGTCGGCACGCTGGCGCGCGTCGGCCCTCACCTTGACCAGGATCAGGTCGCGCTGGACCGACTTGTCGCGCTCGAGCTCGACGATCTTGAGGACGTGCACCAGCTTGTTGAGCTGCTTGGTGACCTGCTCGAGCGGGAGCTCATCCACGTCGACCACGACAGTGATCCGCGAGATCTCAGGGTGCTCGGTCTGGCCCACGGCGAGCGAGTGGATGTTGAAGGCGCGGCGGCTGAACAGGCCGGCCACGCGGGCGAGCACGCCAGGCTTGTTCTCGACGAGCACCGAGAGGGTGTGGGTGGTCATGCTTCCTCCTCGCTGCGGTCCCACTCGGGGGCGATGCCGCGTGCGTACTGGATCTCGTCGTTGCTGGTGCCGGCCGCGACCATGGGCCACACCATCGCGTCGCGCGACACGGTGAAGTCCACGACCACGGGCTGGTCGTCGATCTCCATCGCACGCTTGATGGTCGCGTCCACGTCCCCATCCGTCTCGCACCGCAGGCCCGCGCAGCCCATGGCCTCCGCGAGCTTCACGAAGTCCGGGATGCGCCGCGTGCCGTGGCCGGTGTGCAGGTCCGTGTTGGAGTACCGCGAGTCGTAGAACAGCGTCTGCCACTGGCGCACCATGCCCAGCGACGAGTTGTTGATGATCGCCACCTTGATGGGGATCTCGTTGATCGCGCAGGTCACCAGCTCCTGGTTGGTCATCTGGAAGCAGCCGTCGCCGTCGATGGCCCACACCGTGCGGTCCGGCTCGCCCACCTTGGCGCCCATCGCGGCAGGCACCGCGAAGCCCATGGTGCCCAGGCCGCCCGAGTTGATCCAGGTGTTGGGCCGCTGGTAGCGGATGAACTGGCTGGCCCACATCTGATGCTGGCCCACGCCCGCCGTGAAGATGGTGTCGGGCCCGGCGATCTCGCCCAGGCGCTGGATCACGTGCTGGGGGCTCGAGTGGCCGTCGTCGGTGGGCGTGTAGCCCAGGCCGTACGTCTCGCGCCAGTCGTCCAGCTGCGCCCACCAGGCCTCGAGATCCGGCCGCCCGTGGCGCTCGTGCTCCACCTCGAGCGCCGGCACCAGCGCCGCGAAGACGTCCTTGAGGTCGCCCACGATGGGCACGTCCACGGCGCGGTTCTTGCCGATCTCCGCGGGGTCGATGTCCGCGTGGACGATGGTCGCGTGCGGGGCGAAGGACTCGAGCTTGCCGGTGACGCGGTCATCGAACCGCGCACCGAGCGCGACCACCAGGTCCGCCTTCTGCAGGGCCGCCACCGCGGACACCGTGCCGTGCATGCCGGGCATCCCCAGGTGCTGCGGGTGCGAGTCGGGCAGCGCGCCGCGAGCCATGAGCGTGGTGACGACCGCCGCCCCGGACAGATCGGTGAGCTTGCGGAGGCCATCGCTCGCGCCGGCGCGGATCACGCCTCCGCCCACGTAGAGCACCGGACGGCGGGCCGTGGCCAGCAGGCGCGCGGCCTCCTGGACCGTCTTCGCGTGCGGGCGTGCACCCGCGTTGAAGCCGGGCAGCTCGATGCGCTCGGGCCAGTTGAAGGTCATGGACTGCTGCTGAGCGGACTTCGCGATGTCGACCAGCACCGGCCCGGGACGGCCGTGCGTGGCGATGTAGAACGCCTCCGCGATCGCCTTGGGAATCTCGTTGGGGTCGGTCACGAGCACGTTGTGCTTGGTGATCGGCTGCGTGATGCCCACGATGTCCGCCTCCTGGAAGGCGTCCGTGCCGATCATGCTCGCGCCCACCTGGCCGGTGATCGCGACCAGCGGGATCGAGTCCATGTTCGCATCCGCGATGGGCGTGACGAGGTTGGTCGCCCCGGGTCCCGAGGTCGCGATGCACACGCCCGGACGGCCCGTGGCGTGGGCGTAGCCCTCGGCGGCGTGGCCGGCGCCCTGCTCGTGCCGCACCAGGATGTGGCGCAGCACCTTCGAGTCCATCAGGGGGTCGTAGGTCGGGAGGATGGTGCCGCCAGGAAGCCCGAAGACGTCTGTCGCGCCGGCCGCCTCGAGCGAGCGGACGACCGCCTCAGCGCCCGTCATCGTGGAGCCTGCGTGCTGCGCGGCCGCCGGAGTGGCGCTCGTGCGGGTGCTCGCCGGCGCTGGGCTCATCAGAGCCGAAGGCTTGGGTGCCCTCACCTGTCCCATCGTCTCTCCCGTTGAGTTTGAAGGTTGCTCGGCGGCTCTCGCATCCGCCTCACATGAGAAAACCCCTCGGCCTGATGGCTGTCGGGGTCTGCGCGCGGACGTTGCCTGGCTGGGACTAGATGTCCGCGCGCCCGGTAACTACGAGAATCGTGTGCATGAGTAGGACTCTACGCCTCCATGGAGCGCGATGTCACCACTTGGACAAAAATCTCACATCGTGGTTCACCGTCTCTCATCGTGAGACACGCCTGTCCAGCCCGTCCGCCCGCGCCCGTCCGTCCAGTCTGAGCGCCGTATGAGGACGCCGGTGTCGGTTCTCGCCCACGCCCGCATCCTGTGAGGAGAATCCGGGGGGCCGCGGCTACGAGTGTCGCCGCGTGAGCCGAACCTCAACCGAGTCGCCCAGGCCCTTCCCCACCTGGTTGCGGACCTTAGCGTTGAGCGACAGCATGTGGCCGCCGCGGCCGGTGACCATGAGGCCCACATTCTCGAGCGCGATGCCGTCGACGGTCGCGTCAACGCGCACGGCGTTGCCCGTGCCGAAGAGCTCGGCGGAGTCCGGCATCTCGACGCACGCCCACATCTCGCCCTTCACCTCCACCCCGATGGGTGCGGTGAAGGTATGGTCAAGCGGGCCGACGCCGTGAATCATGAAGCCAGCCTCCCACGGGAGCCCAGCCCGCGCATCGGCGGTCCAGCCATCCCGGTGGTCGATTCTCGCTCATCAACCCCCCGCAACCGCGCGAGTTGGGCCCAACTCGCGCGCCTCAGGCACTTAATGCACTAGTTGGGCCCAATTCGCCCATCTCGCGGGACGAGCGGGAGCTAGCTGAGGACAGCCCCCTTCGAGGCCGAGCCCACGAGCTTCGTGTACTTCGCGAGCACGCCGCGCGTGTACACGGGTGGCAGCGGCTCCCAGCCCGCGCGGCGGGACTCGAGCTCGGCCGCGTCGACGTGCAGCTCGAGCGTGCCGTTGGCGACATCGAGCGTGATCTTGTCGCCGTCGCGCACGAACGCGATGGGTCCGCCATCCACGGCCTCGGGAGCGATGTGCCCCACGCACAGACCGGTGGTGCCTCCGGAGAAGCGGCCGTCGGTGACCAGCAGCACGTCCTTGCCGAGCCCGGCGCCCTTGATGGCGGCGGTGATCGCGAGCATCTCACGCATGCCAGGTCCGCCCTTGGGCCCCTCGTAACGGATCACCACGCAGTCGCCGGCCTGGATGGTGCCGTCCTCGAGCGCGTCGAGCGCGGCGCGCTCGCGGTCGAACACGCGGGCGGTGGCCTCGAAGACGTCGTCGTCGAAGCCAGCGGACTTCACCACGGCGCCCTCGGGCGCCAGCGAGCCCTTGAGGATGGTGATGCCGCCGGACTTGTGGATCGGATTGTTGAGCGAGCGCACCACGCGACCATCGATGGTCGCGGGCTTCAGCTCCGCCATGTTCTCTGCGAGCGTCCTGCCGGTGACGGTCAAGCAGTCGCCGTGCATGAGCCCTGCCTCGAGCAGGGTGTTCATGACAGCAGGCACGCCGCCCACGCGGTCCACGTCGTTCATCACGAACTGGCCGAACGGCTTCAGGTCGCCCAGGTGCGGCACCTTGGCGGCCACGCGCGAGAAGTCGTCGAGCGTGAGGTCCACCTCGGCCTCGTTGGCGATGGCGAGCAGGTGCAGGACGGCATTGGTCGAGCCGCCGAACGCCATGACCACGGCGATGGCGTTCTCGAACGCCTCCTTGGTCATGATGTCGCGCGCGGTGATCCCCTTGCGCAGCATCTCCACCACGGCCTCGCCCGATTTGGCCGCGTAGTGATCGCGGCGGCGGTCCGCGCTGGGCGGCGACGCCGATCCCGGCAGGGACATGCCGAGCGCCTCGCCCACGGACGCCATGGTGTTCGCGGTGAACATGCCACCGCACGCTCCCTCACCGGGGCAGATCGCCTTCTCGATCGCGAGACGGTCCTCCTCGCTCATGAGCCCGCGAGCGCACGCGCCCACCGCCTCGAAGGCGTCGATGACGGTGACGTCCTTCTCCGTGCCGTCGGAGAGCTTGACGTGGCCGGGCATGATCGAGCCCGCGTACAGGAACACGCTTGCGAGATCCAGCCGCGCAGCGGCCATGAGCATGCCGGGCAGGGACTTGTCGCAGCCGGCCAGCAGGACCGAGCCGTCGAGCCTCTCGGCGCTCATCACCGTCTCCACCGAGTCCGCGATGAGGTCACGCGACACGAGCGAGAAGTGCATGCCCTCGTGGCCCATCGAGATGCCGTCAGAGACGGAGATGGTGCCGAACTCGAGCGGGTAGCCGCCTCCCGCGTGCACGCCATTCTTCGATGCCTGAGCCAGGCGCTGCAACGACAGGTTGCACGGCGTGATCTCGTTCCACGAGCTCGCGATGCCGATCTGGGGCTTGGCGAAGTCGTCGTCGCCCATGCCGACTGCGCGCAGCATGCCGCGCGACGCGGTGGCTTCCAGTCCGTCGGTCACCTGGCGGGAGCGGGGCTTGATGTCGGGCGTCGTCGTCATAGTGGGGAGTGTAGGACGGGCTCGCGGACTGGCGCGGCAAACGCCCGAAAACGCGACTTGACGTTGACGCCGCGTCAACTTCTACCATCGGTGCCATGGACACGACAGCACCCGACGGCACCGTCGACATCGCCCGCGCCGCGCGCCTTGCCGGCGTGAGCAGCCGGACGCTGCGTCACTACGACAGCATCGGCCTGCTAGCTCCCGCGTGGACGGGCGATGACGGACGCCGTCACTACGGACAGGCGGAGCTGCTCCGGTTGCAGCACATCCTGGTGCTGCGCGAGCTGGGGGCCTCGCTCGACACCATCGGCGCCATCGTCGACGCCGACGACCCCGCCGTCACCATCGCGCACCTGCGCGACCACCTCACGGGGCTGACGGCCGAGCGCGACCGCTACGCGCGGCTCGCCGCGACCGTCGCCCGCACCATCGACTCCTTGGAGAAGGGAACCACCATGACCACCGAACAGATCCTCGACGGCTTCGAGCACCGCAGGTACGAGCCCGAGGCCCGCGAGCGCTGGGGCGACCACGCCGTCGACCAGTCCAACGAGCGCTGGGCCGGCCTCGGCAAGGAGGGCCAGCAGCGTCATCTCGACGCCCACCGGGAGATCGTCGAGGCGCTCGGCGCGGCGATCCGTGTGGGGTTCGCGCCCGACAGCGCCGAGGTGCAGGAGATTGTCGCCCAGCACTACGCATGGGTGTCGCTGTTCTGGACGCCCACCGCGGAGACGTACCGGGGCCTCACGCAGATGTACGTCGACGACGAGCGCTTCCGGCGCAACTACGACGAGGTCGCGCCCGGCGCCGCCGCTCTGCTGCGCGACGCCGCGGCCGTGTACGCGGAGCGCGAGCTCTGACGCGCCCTGGAAGGCACCGAGTGCCGCAGACCGTGGCAAGACCAGCACTCAGTGCCTTCCGGGACACAGATTCTCGTGCGGAGGAAGCCGATCCCATCGGCGGGAATGCGCGGCCAGTGCCCCGAGTTGAGACAGGCACCTGCCATCCGCCCGGGATGGCCAACTGTTCCTGAAGGGACGCTCCGTGACGACGCTCGGCCTGCTCATCGGCACCTTGCCCCTGGCCCGCACCCAGCGCCACCTCGCCCGCCTGCTCGCGCAGAGCGCACCCGCGGGCACTCACCTCATCGAGCTGGTCCCTCATGACCTGCCCTACCACGCCCCTTACTCGGACGTTCCCGCCCCCGCTGGCGCGCAGGCGTGGCGCCGCTCGGTCGCCGCGGTCGACGGCCTCGTCATCCTCACGCCCACGATCGAGCGGTCCGTTCCTGGCGCGCTCAAGAACGCCCTCGACTGGGCGGGCAGCTCGACGCTCGCGGGCATGCCGACCGCGATCGCTGGCGTGAGCATCGGCGGCCTGCCGCGCTTCGCGCCGTTGCAGCACCTGCGCACGGTGCTGGCCGATCGGAACGCGGCCGTCCGTTCCCAGCCAGAGACGGTCCTCTTCGCAGCGCCGGAGGCGTTCGACGTCGACGGCACGGCGATCGACCAGGACCTCGTGGCCGAGGCCCGCGACCTGCTGTCCGCCGCCGCGGGCCTCGCCGCGCATGAGCGTCGCGCCCAGGGCGCACCCGCGTCCGACGCGGCGGACGGCGCCGCCACCGAGGTGCTCGCCGCGATCGCGGCGGCTGGTCCGGCTCCCGCCAGCCCAGCCTCCGGCGTTCCGGTCGCGCCCGCGGTCACACCCGCGGCCTGACGCGACGACCTGACGCGACGGCCGAACGCGACAGGCGCGACAGGCGCGACTGGCCCGGCCACGAGCGGGGCGCACGTCCCCGGCGCACGAGCGCGCTCGACCCAGCCCGCGCATCGGCGATCGACAACGTCAGCCGTTTGGGAATAGTTGACGTGTCACGTAATGTTGGCACGAGCGTCGTCGCAGTCGACGACGCTCCCCCAACCCCCACCTGTAAGGAATCACCATGCCCCGCATCGGCATCATCGTCGGCTCCATCGCCGAGGCCTCCATCAACCGCAAGATCGCGCGGATCCTGCCCTCGCTCGCGTCCGACGTCGAGTTCGTGGACATCGACATCGCGAAGCTGCCGCTGTACGACTACGGCCTCGACGGGGACTGGCCCGCCGTCGCAACCGAGTTCAAGGAGAAGGTCGAGTCCGTCGACGGCATCATCATCGTCACCCCCGAGTACTCCCGCTCGATCCCCGGTGCCTTGAAGAACGCCATCGACTGGGCGTCGCGCCCGTGGGGTCAGAACTCGTTCAACGGCAGGCCCGTGGCCATCATGGGCGCCTCCATCTCGCCCGCGGGAACGGCGATGGCGCAGCAGCACCTGCGCAACATCCTCGCGCACTCCGATGCGCCCACCCTCGGCCAGCCCGAGACGTTCTTCCACTACCGCGCGGACGCGTTCGGCGCAGACGGCTCGCTCCAGGACGAGCCGCAGCTCGCGGTGCTGACGAACTTCGTCGAGGCGGCCGTCGCGCACATCGAGCGCAATGCTCGCGTGGCCGCGCACGCGTAACTCGCCCCACGCAGCAGCGCCCGTCCGGGAACACCCGGGCGGGCGCCTTGCGTTGGGCCTGGCATGACGCACCTCTGGTGGGCCCGCCGCGACCTCCGGCTCGACGACAACCCTGCACTGCTCGAGGCTCAGTCCGACGGGCCGGCCGCTGCCGTGTTCGCCTGGACGGAGGCCGTGCACCTCTGGTCCGGCCGACGCCGCGCCCACCTCGCGAGGTCGCTGTGGTCGCTGCGCGACGACACCGGCGGCGCGCTCGCCGTCGCACGAGGGCGCGCCGCCGAGGTCGTGCTGGCGGCAGCGCAGGAGGCCGATGCGCGGGTAGTCTGGGCCGCCAAGGAGTTCAGCCCCGCCGGGGTCGCCGAGCAGCAGGCCGTCTCGGAGGCATTGGAGGGCGACGGGCGGGAGCTGCGGCTTCACGGCTCTCCCTACGCTGTCGCGCCGGGTCGCGTGCTGAAGTCGGACGGCACGCCGTATCGCGTGTACACGCCGTTCCTGGACGCATGGCGTGGACACGGGTGGCGTGCTCCTGCGGAGCGCGCCGACCCTGACGCGTTCGTGTCCCTCGGCAGCCTGGACGACGTGGATCTCGACCAGCGCGCCGCCCACGGGGACTCGGAGGACCCGATCGATCCGCATCACGAGTTCCGGGAGGAGCGGCTGCGCGCGGCGCTCGAGGACTTCATTGACGGCGACGTCGCCGGCTACGCGCAGGATCGCGACCGCCCCGACCTCGACGCGACCTCGCACCTGTCGTCGGCGCTGGCATTCGGGCAGGTCCATCCCCGCACGGTCCTGGCCATGCTCGCCCCCCTGCGCTCGGACGGCTCACGCGTGTTTCAGGCCGAGCTGGCATGGCGCGAGTTCCACGCCGACACCCTGTGGCATGAGCCGCAGGCGCGGCGCGAGTCGCTCACGCCCGTCCTCGCCGAGGACGACTGGGAGACGGGGCGTGACGCGGATGACGCCTTCGTGGCGTGGCGCGACGGCCGCACCGGCTTCCCGCTGGTGGACGCCGGCATGCGCCAGCTCGCGCAGACCGGCTGGATGCACAACCGGGTGAGGATGGTCGTCGCGAGCTTCCTGATCAAGGACCTGAGACTGCCGTGGCAGCGCGGCGCCGACCATTTCAGGCGCGCGCTCGTGGACTACGACCACGCGCAGAACCAGTTGAACTGGCAGTGGGTGGCCGGCACGGGACGCGACGCGGCGCCGTTCTTCCGCATCTTCAATCCGCAGTCGCAGCTCGAACGCTTCGATCCCGACAGGCGATACGTCCAGCGCTGGATCCCCGAGCTCGACACGCCCGAGTACCCCGAGCCCCTGGTCGACCATCGGGAGGAGCGCGAGACGACGCTCCGGCTGCACAAGCGGGCGAAAGCCCGCAGGTAGCGGTACGGTCAGGGTCATGGCCAGTGACGAGGTCGACCGGTGGATGAGCCGCTACGACAATCCCATGCGGGATGTCGTGCAGCGAATCCGCCAGATCATCCTGGCAAGCGACGACCGCATAGGCGAGTGCATCAAATGGGACACGCCCACGTTCACCTATGAGGGCAACCTCGCGAGCTTCTTCCCCAAGTCGACGCACCATGCGACGCTGATGTTCCATCACGGCGCGCTGATCCCGGGCACGTTCAAGCACCTCGAGGGGTCGGGCAAGGAGGGGCGCGTCATGCGCATCGTGTCGATTGCCGAGGCCGAGGAGCGCCGCGACGAGCTCAACGCCATCGTGCAGTCGTGGATCGCGTGGCGCGACGCCGCGCGGCCGTGACCCGGCCGACCCTCAGGCGGGGAACGCCCCCATCGTCACGAAGTTGACGGGGTCGTCGCCGTGGCGCACCGCCTCGACCTGCCGCCGCACGAGGTCCACGTAGCGCCTGTCGGTCATCTTGGTGTTGCCTGCGACGTGCGGGACGATGATGCACCCTGGAGCCGACCACAGCGGATGACCATCCGGCAGCGGCTCGGGGTCGGTGACGTCGAGGGCTGCACGCAGCCGGCCCGACTCGAGCTCGGCCAGCAGGGCGTCCGTGTCCACCACCTTGCCGCGGCCGACGTTGACGATCAGGGCGCCATCCGCAAGCGCTTCCAGGAAGCTGGCGTCGACGAGCCCTGCGGTCTGCTCGGTGAGCGGCGTCACGAGGAAGACGATCTCCGCTGCGGGCAACAGCTCGGGGAGCGCGTCCAGCGCGTGAACCTCGGTGCCGTCGGGCGCCGTGCGCGCGGAGCGCGCGACGCCCACCACCTCCGCCTCGCACGCGCGCAGGCGAGCGCCCAGGGCCGAGCCAATCGAGCCGTACCCGATGACCAGGCACCGCCTGTCAGCGAGCGACGGTGAGAATCCTCCCGGGTCCCACGTTCCGCGCCGCTGCGCATCCCACAAGCGCGGCAAGCGACGCTGGCTCGCGAGCGCGAGGGCCAGCGCCATCTCGGCTGTCCGGGAGTCGTGCACGCCTCTCGCATTCGCGAGCTTCTTACCCGCCGGGACGAACGGTGCCGCGTGCTCGTAGCCCGCCGAGGGCAGCTGGATCACCTGCAGCGTCGGACAGTCGGCCAGGCGGCCGTACGCCTCGCCGCCGTGGATCGAGTGCGGCACGCACGCGATCGTGATGCGCTCCCGCTCGCCGTCGGGAGCAGGACCCTCGCGCGGATCCCACACGATGACCCGGGCATCCTCTCCCAGGTCTCCCAGCGCATCGGCGATCTTCGGATGAGGAACGGCAACAGTGATCACGCCGCCAGTCTGCCACCGCGCCCCCGCCACCTGCTCGTGCGCGAGTTGGGCCCAACTCGCGCATGTAAGACGCTGGGTGCACCAATGGGGCCCCATTCGCCCAATAAGAGTATGCGGCGGGACGCATACTCGCGTATACGTTGTGCCATGCACCCCAACGCGAACCCGTTCAACCCTGGGGCGGGCAGTCCCCCGCACACGCTCGCTGGCCGCGACGCCGAGGTCACCGCGATCACGACCGCGATCGAGCGCTCGGAGCTGCAGCGCGGCGCCAACGGCATCGTGCTGCATGGCCTGCGCGGCACCGGCAAGACCGTCCTGCTCGGCCGCTTCTGCGAGATCGCGAGCGACCGCGGCTGGATCGCGGTGCGGGTCGAGGCCGCGGCCTCCACCAGCGCGACCTTCGCCGAGCAGCTCGTGACCCGCCTCACCCCCCACATGCTGCGCCTCGACCGCCCGAGCGCCGGCGAGCGCGTCAAGCGGGCCCTGGGCGCCTTCAAGTCGTTCTCGCTGTCGGTGGGCCTGCAGGACGTCTCGGCGGGCATCGAGGTGGACCCCCGTCACCTGCTCAGCTACGGCACGTCGATCGAGCACTCGCTCCCCGACATGCTGCGCACCCTCGCCGAGGCGTGCGCGGAGACCCGCACCGGAGTGCTGATCGCCGTCGACGAGATGCATGACCTCTCCCGCGCGGACCTGCGCGCGCTGCTCGCAGTGGGCCAGGAGGCCAACGAGTCGCGCGCACCGCTGCTGCTGTGCGGAGCGGGCCTGCCGGCGCTGCCGCGCCTGCTGTCCGAGGCGCGCACCTACGCCGAGCGCTTCTTCGAGTTCCGCGCGATCACGTGGCTCGACAAGGCTGACGCGCGCCGCGCCTTGGTCGCGCCGGTCGAGGCGCTGGGCGAGTCGTGGACCCAGGACGGCCTCGAGGTGATCCTCTCGTCGGCGGGCGGCTACCCGTACTTCTTGCAGCACTTCGGCCGCGCCGCGTGGAACGTCGCCGCCTACTCCCCCATCTCGGCCAACGACGCCGTCGCGGCGCGGCGGCTGGGCTTCGCGGAGCTCGACCAGGGGTTCTTCCACATCCGCTGGGAGCGAGCGACCGGCGCGGAGAGGTCCTACCTGCGCGCGATGGCGGTCGATGGCGACGGCCCGAGCCGCTCGGGAGACGTCGCGCAGCGCCTCGGCAAGCCCGCCTCCGCGCTCAGCGCGATCCGTACGCGGCTCATCGACAAGGGCATCGTCTACGCACCGGCTCGCGGGCGCATCGGCTTCACCGTCCCCGGCATGGCGACGTACATCCGTCGCCGCGACGAGCAGGAGTAGCACGGTCGCGGCGCCGATGCGCGGGCCGGCTGAGGCGACGGCGCGTGGGCCGTCACGACGACGGCAGCACGAAGGACCACCCGCGGGCGAGAAGCTCGTCGACCACCCGGATCGCTGCATCCACCGTCCCGGCCCTGTCGCCGCCGCCGTCGTGCAGCACCACCAGCGCGCCGGGCACGATGGCCTCGCGCAGGCGAGCCGCGAGCACGTCAGCGTCCTGCTCGACCCAGTCCTCGATGTGACTCGAGAATCCGAGGGGCTGCATCCCGAGGGACACGGCTACCTCGCACGTCCGGCCCCACGACGCGTTGGGCGCGCGCCAGTACGGCACGGGATGGTTCTCGCCGAGCACCAAGCGGATCACCCGGAGGTTCTCGATCAGGTCCGCGCGCACGCGTTCCGGGCTCCAGGCTCCCATGTCATCGAACGACGTCGCATGGTTCGCGATCACGTGACCGTCGCGCGCAATGCGGCGCAGCACCTCCGCACCACCCGGACGCTGGATCTGGGAACCGACGATGCAGAACACCGCAAGGATGCCCCGCTCGGCGAGCGCGGCGAGCAATCGCTCCGTGTCCTCGCCGTTCGGACCGTCGTCGAACGTGAGGCAGCACGCCAAGCGGTCCGTGCCCACAGCCGTCAGCGGCTCGGGGCGAGGGTCGGGGTGCCCACCCGAGGTCGCATCGTCACCGCCGGGAGTCATCGACCCCTCCGAGCGCCCAGGCTCACGCACCCACAGCATCCGTGGCCCGCGCCGCCGGCACGGTCACCTGACGCAGGGTCGCGGGAGGCGGCGCCGAGGTGCCGCGGACGATCAGCTCGGTCGCCATGCGCACGTGATGCTCCCGCTCGACGCCGTTGATGAGGTCGAGCAGCATCGTCATCGCGGCGGCACCCATGGCCTGCATGGGCTGGCGCACGGTCGTGAGGGCGGGGCTGGACAGCGCGGCGTCGGGAACGTCGTCGAACCCCACCACCGAGAGGTCCTCTGGCACGCGCAGGCCGTACTCGTGCGCGACCTCGACGGCACGGATGGCGGTGACATCGTTCGCCGCGAAGATCGCGGTGGGCCGGTCGGGCATCGCGAGCAGCTCTCGAGCGACGGCCGATGCGCGGTCGGGCTGGTAGCGCGTCTCGCGGACGAGCGCCTGGTCGACGGGGATGCCGGCCTCTGCCATGGCGTTGCGGAAGCCCGCTTCGCGCAGGTGGGCCGAGTCGAGCTCGGAGCGCCCGCCCAGGAAGGCGATTCGCGTGTGCCCCAGGGAGATCAGGTGGTCCGTCGCCTGCTCCGCGCCGGTGAAGCTGTCCGCATCGATGGTCGGCAGGCGGTTGGGTCCGTAGTGCGGGTCGACCGCGACCACCGGCACCACGGTGCGCGCGTCCAGCACGGTCGGGGTGACAATCACGGCGCCCGCGATGAGCGTCCCGCCCAGACGGGCGAGCGAGCGACGCTCCCACCCATGGACCTCGCCCCCCGAATGCGCGAGCAGCTCGTAGCCCGAGCCCTCCGCCGCCGCGGCTGCGCCCTTGATGAGCTCCGCGCTGAACGGCTCGAAGCTCGCGACCAGGATGCCCAGGACGTTGGTCTGCTGCATGCGCAGGCTCGAGGCGCTGAGATTGCCGGCGTAGCCGAGCTCGTCGATCACGCCCTGAACCAGCTCGACGGTCTCCTTGGCGACGCCGTAACGGCCGTTGACGACCTTGGAGACGGTGGCAACGGAGACGCCCGCCTTCGCGGCGACGTCGGCCATCTTCACCCTTGGAGCTGGTTCCATGACCGCCATAGTACAGTCGCTCGGGGGTGTGACGAAATCGTTATCGAAATCGTTTGACACTCCGTCGGAGCCGCTGACAGACTGCCCGTGTTCGGCTGGTCAACGAGGACTGAAAGGACCCAGAACATGGCATCCATGCGCAAGGCGAGTGCCGCAGTGGCATTCGCAGCATCGGCGGCTTTGCTGCTCGCAGCGTGCAGCAGCGACGACGCAGGAAACGACCCCACCGACGCCCCCACCGGAGGGGAGTCGTCGGAGGAGAAGGAGCCCGTAACCCTCACGTGGTGGCACAACTCCGTCGCGGGAGACAACGGGCAGAACGACTTGGGCGACTACTGGCAGAGCGTGGCTGACGCGTTCACGGCAGAGAACCCCCACGTCACCATCGAGATCGAGCAGATCCAGAACGAGGACCTGCAGCGCACCCGCATCCCCCTCGCCCTGCAGTCGGGCGACGCGCCCGACCTGTTCCAGGCGTGGGGCGGCGGCGAGCTCGCGACCCAGGTCGAGTCGGGCTACCTGATGGACCTGAGCGAGACCCTCGCGGACGACGTCACCCGCCTGGGCGGCAGCGTTGCGCCGTGGCAGTACGAGGGCTCGACCTACGGTCTGCCCTTCCAGTTCGGCGTCGAGGGCATCTGGTACCGCGAGTCGCTGTTCGAGGAGGCAGGCATCACCGAGGAGCCCGCCACGATGGCAGAGCTCAACGAGGCCGTGCAGGCTCTCAAGGACGCGGACATCACGCCCATCGCGGTGGGCGCGGCCGACGGCTGGCCCGCGGCGCACTGGTGGTACAACTTCGCGCTGCGCTCCTGCCCGCAGGACGTCGTCGCCTCCGCTGGCACGACGTTCGACTTCTCTGACCCCTGCTGGGTCGAGGCTGGCACGCAGCTCGAGGAGTTCATCGGCACCAACCCGTTCCAGGACCAGTACATCTCGACGGTCGCCCAGACCGGCGCGACCTCGTCCGCTGGCCTCGTGGCCACCGGCGAGGCGGCGATGGAGCTCATGGGCCACTGGAACGTGTTCGTGTACGAGGGCTTCACCGACGGTTCGGACGAGGCCATCGCGGCCCTGCACGACGACCTCGGCTGGTTCCCGATGCCCGCGACCGAAGGCGGCGCCGGCGACCCGTCCGCTGCCCTGGGTGGCGGCGACGGCTTCGCGTGCTACGTCGACGCTCCGCCGGAGTGCGCCGAGTTCCTCTCGTTCATCGTGAGCGACGAGAACCAGGCTGGTGCGGCCGAGGCCGCTGGCATCCTGCCCGTGGCGCCTGCCGCGGCGGAGGCCGTGACCAACCCCGTGCTGGTCGAGCTGTCGCAGGTGGCCGGTAACGCCGCCTACGTGCAGCTGTGGCTCGACACGAGCTTCGGCACCAACGTCGGTGGCGCCATGAACGACGGCATCGTCGGCATCTTCGCCGGCACCGGCGACGCGCAGGATGTCGTCGACCTGATGACCGCCGCGGCGCTCACCCAGTAACACTCAACCCGTCCCCCTGATACAAGAAAGCGAGGCTCCCTGGTGACTGCACTGGAGGCCTCGGGTACGGGCAAGGGCCCCGTCGCTGACGCGAAGGCGTCAGCGGCGGGGTCCACCCCTGTCACCCCCGCCCAGCACAACGCACGCAAGGACAACCGACGCAAGTGGATCGAGATCGCGATCTTCGTCGGCCCCGCGCTGCTGATGTTCCTCGCGTTCGTCGTCTTCCCGATGGTGATGGCGGCGCGCTACAGCCTGTACAAGTGGGACTCCCGCCAGCCGTTCGAGCTGGCTGAGTTCATCGGACTCGACAACTACACCCGAGCGCTGTTCGGCGGCACCGATCCGGAGACGCAGGAGATCTTCTGGAAGGCCTACGCGGAGCCGTTCTGGAATGCCGTCGGCAACAACGCGCAGATCATCGCGCTGTCGATGCTCGTCCAGCTCCCGATCGCCATGCTGATCGCGCTGGTGCTCAACCGCAAGTTCCCCGGCCGCTCCAGCGTGCGGCTCATCATCTTCGCCCCGTACGTCCTGGCCGAGGTCACCGCCGGCCTCATGTGGCTCATGCTCCTGGACCCGCGCGGTCCGGTGACGCAGATGGTCCAGGGACTGGGCCTTCCCACGCCACCGCAAGGCTGGCTCGAGGATCCGACGTGGGGCTTCTGGACCTTCTTCTTCATCGTGTCATGGAAGTACATCGGCCTCGCCATCATCCTCTTCCTCGCGGGCCTCGCCGGCGTGCCGGAGGAGCTTCAGGAGGCCGCATCCATCGACGGCGCGAGCTGGTGGCAGGTGCAGTGGCGCATCAACATCCCGCTCATCGGTCCCACGGTGCGCGTGTGGGCGTTCCTGTCGATCATCGGCTCCATCCAGCTGTTCGACATGGCGTGGGTGCTGAACAAGGGCGGATCGACCAACCAGTACGCGACCATCGCGACGCTGATGGTCGACACCGGAACGCAGCGCAACGACGGAGGCTACGCCTCCGCGCTCGCGATCATCATGTTCATCTTCTCCATGGCCGCCGCACTGCTCTACCTGACGCTCGTCATGCGTCGTGACAACGCGGCCCGTGCCCGAAAGGGGGCCTGACATGGCCACCGACACCACCACGCAGAGCTACCGCCAGCCGACCAAGCAGTCGCGCACGCGGACCCGCCTCCAGGGAGACTCCTCGATCTACGTCACGATCTTCGTGGCGCTCATCGCCGTGGGGCTCACGCTGGGACCGATCATCTACCTCGCTCTCGGCGGCTTCCGGTCGAACGGACAGCTGGCGGCGGACCCGACCGGCCTGCCCGATCCGTGGGTGTGGCAGAACTACTGGAACATCCTCACCCAGGGCAACTTCTGGGAGTACACGCTCAACTCGCTCATCGTCGCCGTCGCGACCACCGCGGGCGTGGTGCTGTTCGGCACCATGGCGGCGTACCCTCTCGCCCGCTACGCGTTCAAGGGCCGCGAGGGCATCTTCATCATCTTCACGGCGGGCCTGATGTTCCCGCTCACCGTGGCGATCTTCCCGCTGTTCCTGCTCCTCAACGATCTGGGCTGGGTGGGCGGCTACTGGGGACTCATCGTTCCCCAGATCGCGTTCGCGCTGCCGGTGACCGTGATCATCATGCGGCCGTTCCTCGCCGCCCTGCCGGACGAGCTCGAGGAGGCAGCGTTCATGGACGGCCTCACCCGCGTGGGCTTCTTCTACCGGATGGTGCTGCCCCTGGCGAAGCCCGGCATGGTCACCGTGGGAGTGCTCGCATTCCTCGGCTCGTGGAACGCCTACCTGCTGCCGCTCGTCATCCTCACCGGCCGCGAGGCGCCCACCACGCTGCCTCTGGGCGTGACGCAGTTCCAGGGCCAGAACGCCGCGGACTTCGCCGGCATCATGGCGTACACGTTCCTGGCGATGATTCCCGCCCTGGTGTTCTTCCTGATGATGGAGCGTCGCATCGTCGACGGCCTCTCGGGTGCGGTGAAGGGCTAGGGATGATCGACCAGAACATCAGCCCTCGAGTCAAGGCGATCGTCGCGGACCTCTCCCTCGAGGAGAAGCTCGCTCAGATCGTCGGGTTCTGGGAGGGCGAGGAGGGCGACTCGGTCGCCCCCCTGCAGGGCGAGCAGGCTCACAGCGGCAAGATCGACGACGCGACGACGCACGGCCTGGGCCACCTGACTCGCGTGTACGGCACCAACCCGCACGATCCCGACGAGCGCGCGGCGTACCTGTGGCAGCGTCAGCGCTCGCTGGTGACGGGCACGCGCGCAGGCATCCCGGCGATCGTCCACGAGGAGTGCCTGACAGGCCTGTCGGCGTGGAAGGCTGCGACCTTCCCCGCGCCCCTGTCGTGGGGGGCGACGTTCAACGACTGCCTGGTCGAGGAGATGGGCGCGCTGATCGGCGAGTCCATGTCCGCGCTCGGCATCCACCAGGGGCTCGCCCCCGTGCTCGACGTCGTTCGCGACCCCCGGTGGGGGCGCGTCGAGGAGTGCATCGCCGAGGACCCGTACCTGGTGGGCGCGGTGGGGACGGCCTATGTGCGCGGCCTCCAGTCGCGCGGCGTCGACGCGACCCTCAAGCACTTCGTGGGCTACTCCGCATCGCAGGCCGGACGCAACTTCGGGCCCGTCCACATGGGACCGCGCGAGCTGCGCGACGTCATGCTCATTCCCTTCGAAATGGCCGTGCTCGACGGCAAGGTCGCCTCGGTCATGCACTCGTACGCGGAGATCGACGGCGTGCCCGTCGCTGCCGACCCCACGCTTCTCACGGACGTCCTGCGAGGCGAGTGGGGCTTCGAGGGCACGGTGGTCGCCGACTACTTCGGCGTGGCCTTCCTGCACGTCCTGCACCACGTCGCCGCCGACCTGGGCGAGGCCGCCGGTCAGGCACTCGCCGCTGGCGTCGATGTCGAGCTCCCCACGGGCGACGCCTACCTGGCGCCGCTCAAGGCGGCGATCGAGTCCGGAGCCGTCGACATCGCGCTCGTCGATCGCGCCGCGGCTCGCATCCTCGCTCAGAAGGAGCGCCACGGGCTGCTCGACCAGACGTTCGAGGATGCTCCGCCCACCGGCGTCGACCTCGACTCCCCCGCGCACCGTGACGTGGCGCGGCAGATCGCCGAGCAGTCCGTCGTCCTGGTGTCCAACGACGGGACGCTGCCGCTGCCAGCGGACGCGTCCGCTGGCACGACTGCCGTCATCGGCCCCAATGCCCATCGCGTCTCGGCGCTGTTCGGCTGCTACTCGTTCGCGAACCATGTGCTCGCGCACCGTCCGGGAGTCGAGCTGGGATTCGAGGCGCCTACGCTGCTCGAGTCGATCCGCGACGAGCTGGCCGGCACCGTCACCTATGCCCGCGGCTGCGCCGTGGACGACGATGACCGGTCGGGCTTCGACGAGGCCGTCGCAGCGGCGAGGGCGGCGGACACCGCCGTCGTGGTGGTCGGCGACCACGCCGGCCTGTTCGGTCGCGGCACGTCCGGCGAGGGGTGCGACACCGACGACCTCGAGCTGCCCGGCGTCCAGCGCGAGCTGGTCGAGGCGATCCTCGCGACCGGCACCCCCGTCGTGATGGTCCTCGTCACGGGACGTCCGTACGCCGTGTCGTGGGCCCTCGAGCGCTGCGCCGCCGTGGTGCAGACCTTCTTCCCCGGCGAGGAGGGCGGCCCCGCACTTGCTGGCGTCCTGTCCGGTCGGGTGAACCCCTCCGGTCGCCTGCCCGTCTCGCTGCCCCGCCCAGCGGGAGCTCAGCCGTACACGTACCTGCACCCCGCGCTCGGCGGCGACACGGATGTCACCAACCTGTCGTCCGCACCGGCCGCGGCGTTCGGCCACGGGCTGTCGTACACGACCTTCGAGCACAGTGGCCTCACGGCGTCCGATGCACCCACGGACGGCACCATCACCGTCACGGTCTCCGTCACCAACACCGGCGACCGCGGCGGCGAGGAGGTGGTCCAGCTCTACGGCAAGGACGTCGTCGGCTCGGTGACGCGCCCTGTGGCGCAGCTGCTCGGCTACCTTCGCGTTCAGGTCGATGCCGGCGCGACGGTGACCGTCGAGCTGGACGTCCCGACCACCCGTCTCGCCTTCACGGATCGCTCCATGCGGCGCGTCGTCGAGCCGGGTGCAGTCGAGCTGTGGACCGGCACGTCGAGCACGCGGCTCACCGAGGCCACGGTCGAGCTGACGGGCGAGGTCCACGAGGTCACGCCCGCATCGGCACGACTCACGACGGCTCGCGTCGCGGCCAGCGCCGTGGCCGAGACCGTCGCGCCGGCGACGGCGTGACGGCCCCCGTCCCGGTCGGCGACCACGAGCCCGACTCGCTCGACCATCGCCGGGGCCGCGCGAGCGTGCTCGTGCAGCACGCCGACGGCTCGCCCGTCGCCGATGCGGTGGTCACCGTCGAGCAGGTCCGCCATGCGTTCGGGTTCGGCAACATCGGCTTCGACGTCGCCGAGGGCACCTCAGACCCCCGCCTGGAGGCGCTCTACCTCGACCTGTTCAATGCTGCCACCCTGCCGTTCTACTGGAGGCAGTTCGAGCCCGAGCAGGGGCGTCCTCACACGGACAGGCTGACCGCGGCCGCACGGTGGTTCGTCGATCGCGGCGTTCTCGTCAAGGGGCATCCGCTGCTGTGGCACACCCTGGCCCCCGAGTGGCTGCTTCACGTGGACGACCCCGAGGCGGAGATGCGGGCCCGGGTGACGCGCGACGCGCGCGCGTTCGCCGGACTCGTCGACCTGTGGGACGCCATCAACGAGGCGGTGATCCTCCCCGTGTTCACCGCGGAGGACAACGCCGTGACCCGGCTCGCGCAGACCAAGGGTCAAGTCGAGATGGTGCGCCTGGCCTTCGACTCCGCTCGGGAGGGCAACCCCCACGCGCGCCTGGTGCTGAACGACTTCGACCTGTCGGAGGACTACGAGCACCTCATCGAGGAGTGCCTGGCAGCTGGCATCCAGATCGATGCGATCGGTCTGCAGACGCACATGCACCAGGGGTTCCGGGGCGAGGCGCAGCTCGAGGAGATCCTGGCGCGCTTCTCGCGGTTCGGGCTGCCGCTGCAGATGACCGAGGTGAGCCTGGTGTCGGGCGAGCTCATGCCCGAGCGCATCGTCGACCTCAACGACTACGTGGTCGACTCGTGGCCCTCGACGCCCGAGGGCGAGCAGCGCCAGGCCGACGAGCTCACGCGGCTGTACCGGCTGCTCGTCGCCGAGCCGCTGGTCGAGTCGATCACCTATTGGGGCCTGAGCGACGCCCGCGCGTGGTTGGGCGCCCCGTCTGGCCTGGTGCGCGCGGACGGCACTCCCAAGCCGTCGTATCGGGCGCTGCACCGACTCCTCAAGGAGGAGTGGTGGATGAGCGCCACCGAGGTCCGCACCGACGCCACCGGCCGCTTCGAGCTGACAGGGTTCGCCGGCGACTACCGCGTGACCGGGAATGGCGCGAGCGGCTCGCTCACCCTTCCCCGAGGCGGCACGGGCACGGCCACGGCCACGCTCGCTGCCGCCACCGCATCGGCCCCCGAGGCGACGCGCCCGTGAGGTGAGCGGCGCTGTGAGCACATGGGTGGCGAGGACCAGCCGAACACCCTTTCCATCCATGTGCTCTCAGGGCGGCTCACCGGCCGAGCCGCTTCCGCATTGACAACAGCCCAGCACTGGTGCACGGGCACCGCGCGGGCACCCGTCAGGCGAGCGCCTTCGCCTTGAGCTGCTCGAACTCCGCCTGCGTGATCGCGCCCGCGTCCAGCAGTTCCTTGGCCTTCGCGACCTGGCCCACGGGGTCGGGCGCCGCGCTGGCCTGGAGTCCGGCCATGTAGTCCGCGTGCACGTCACGCTCGGGCACGATGCCACCACGCGTGGAGCGCCGGGCCATGCCCTGCCCGCGCACGATGACGTAGATGAGCGCGCTGAGCCACGGCACGAGGACCAGGAAGATCACCCAGCCTGCCTTGGCCCAGCCCCCCAGCGACGCGTCACTGAAGAGGTCCCACACGCAGCGGAACCAGATGACCACGGCTGTGACCCAGATGAACAGCCACAGCATCCACCACAGCACGTCTCCAAGATTGTCCATGTCCACTCCCCTGCTCGTCATGCCTGTTCAGCGGGCGACCCCATCGGCGTCCCGGTCCCCAGCATGGCCCTCCTCCCCAGCCCTCGCCACTCGAACGCAGCCGCGAGGCCCGGAACACACGACGGCCCCTGTCCCGCATGGAGACAGGGGCCCTCGCGTCAAGCTCGAGTGACGCTAGCCGTCGACCCCAGCGCGCTGGAGGATGATCTCCCGCACGCGGCCAGCATCGGCCTGGCCCCGCGTGGCCTTCATGACTGCGCCCACGATGGCGCCGGCGGCCTGGATCTTGCCGTCCTGGATCTTGGCGAGCACGTCGGGCTGCGAGGCGAGGGCGTCGTCCACGGCGGCCTCGAGCGCCGAGTCGTCCGAGACGACCTCGAGGCCACGGCTCTCCACCACCTCGCGCGGTGAGCCCTCGCCCGCGAGCACGCCCTCGAGGGCCTGGCGCGCGAGCTTGTCGTTGATGGTGCCGGCGTCCACGAGCGACTGCAGCTCGGCCACCTGCGCCGGCGTCACGGGGAGGGACGCCAGTGCCACGTCGCGGTCGTTCGCGGTGCGGGCCAGCTCACCCATCCACCACTTGCGCGCTGCCTGAGGCTTGGCGCCTGCCTCGACCGTCGCGGCGATGAGGTCGAGCGCATCGGCGTTCACCGCGTCGCGCATGTCGGTATCGGAGAATCCCCACTCGTCCTTCAGCCGCGCCCGCATCTTGGCGGGGTGCTCGGGAATGGTCCCCCGCAGCTCCTCGACCCATGCGCGCGAGGGCTCGACGGGCAGCAGGTCCGGCTCCGGGAAGTAGCGGTAGTCCTCCGCCTCCTCTTTGGAGCGGCCCGGCGTGGTCGACCCCGTGTCCTCGTGCCAGTGCCGGGTCTCCTGCACCACAGGCTGACCCGCGAGCAGCAGGCCGGCCTGGCGCGCAGCCTCGTGGTGGATGGCTCGCTCGATCGCGCGCAGCGAGTTGACGTTCTTGGTCTCGGACCGCTTGCCGAACGGGACGGCGTCCTGGTCCTCTCCCGCCACCGCCTTCGGGCGCAGCGACAGGTTCACGTCAGCGCGCACCGAGCCCTGCTCCATGCGGCCGTCGGAGATCCCGAGCGCCTTGACGATGTCGCGGATGGTCGCCACATACGCCCGTGCCACCTCGGCGGTGCGAGCACCGGCGCCCGTGATGGGCTTGGTCACGATCTCGACCAGGGGCACGCCGCCGCGGTTGTAGTCGACGAGCGAGTAGTCCGCGCCCTGGATGCCGCCGGTGCCACCCTTGTGGGTGTTCTTGCCGGCGTCCTCCTCCATGTGGGCGCGCTCGATCCCGATGGTGAAGACCTCGCCGTCATCCAGCACCACGTCGAGCGATCCCTCGAAGCAGGTGGGCTCGTCGTACTGCGAGATCTGGTAGTCCTTCGCGAGGTCAGGGTAGAAGTAGTTCTTCCTGGCGAAGCGGCTCGACTCCCGGATCGCGCAGCCCAGCGACAGGCCCAGGCGGATCGCGGACTCGACCGCCTTCTCATTCGTCACGGGCATGGCTCCCGGCAGCCCGAGGCACACCGGGCAGACCTGCGTGTTGGGCTCGGCGCCGAACTCGTTGGCGCAGCCGCAGAACATCTTGGTCGCGGTGTTGAGCTCGACGTGGACCTCGATGCCGAAGACCGGGTCGAACTGCTCCATGGCCTGCTCGTACGTCAGCGCGGTCACTGCGCCACCTCCAGCTCGGGGGCCTGCGCACTCAAGTGGCCGCCCCACTGCTCGGCGAGCGCCTTCTCGAGCGCGGCGCCGATGCGGTACATCCGGGCGTCCTCGTGCGCCGGGGCGAGGATCTGGAAGCCCGTGGGCAGGCCGTCCTCGGGCGCCGTCCCGCTCGGCAGCGACAATCCGGGGATGCCAGCGAGGTTGGCGGGGATGGTCGCGACGTCGTTGAGGTACATCGCCAGCGGGTCGTCGAGACGCTCGCCCAGCTTGAACGGCGTGGTGGGCGTCGTGGGGCTCACGAGGACGTCGGCCTGCTCGAACGCCGCGGCGAAGTCGCGCTGGATGAGCGTGCGGACCTTCTGGGCCGAGCCGTAGTAGGCGTCGTAGTAGCCGGCGGACAGCGCGTAGGTGCCGAGGATGATGCGGCGCTTGACCTCGTCGCCGAAGCCCTCGGCGCGCGTCGCGCCCATCGTCCTCTCGACGGTCGCCTTCTCGACGCGCAGGCCGAACCGCACCGAGTCGAACTTCGCGAGGTTGGAGCTCGCCTCCGAGGGAAGGATCAGGTAGTAGGCGGCCAGCGCGTACTCGAACGAGGGACAGGACACCTCGACCACCTCGGCGCCGCGCGCCTTCAACAGCTCGAGGCTCTCCTCGAAGCGCTGCTCGACGCCGGCCTGGTAGCCCTCGCCCGAGAGTTCCTTGATGACGCCGATGCGCACGCCGGCGAGGTCCTCCTCGCGGCCCTGGCGGGCGGCGTCGACGCACGACGGCACGGGCTCATCGAGACTGGTGGCGTCCATGGGGTCGTGGCCGCCCATCACCTCGTGCAGCAGCGCCGCATCCTCGACGGTGCGGGCGCAGGGACCCAGCTGGTCGAGCGAGCTGGCCAACGCGATGGCGCCGTAGCGGCTCACCCCGCCATAGGTGGGCTTCACGCCCACGGTGCCCGTGACGGATGCCGGCTGGCGGATCGAGCCGCCCGTGTCGGAGCCGATCGCCAGGGGCGCCTCCCACGCGGCAAGGCTCGCGGCCGAGCCGCCGCCCGACCCGCCGGGGATGCGATCGAGGTCCCACGGGTTGCGCGTGGGGCCGTAGCCCGAGTGCTCGGTGGACGAGCCCATCGCGAACTCGTCCATGTTGGTCTTGCCCAGGATGGGCATGCGCGCCTCGCGGATCTTGCGCGTGACGGTCGCGTCGTACGGCGGCTCCCAGCCCTCGAGGATCCTCGAGCCGGCGGTCGTGGGCATGCCCTTCGTGACGAGGATGTCCTTCACGGCGATCGGCACGCCGGCCAGCGGCGGCAGCTCCTCGCCCGCGGCTCGGGCCGCGTCCACCTCGCGAGCGGTCGCGAGCGCCCCCTCGGCGTCGACGTGGAGGAAGGCATGGACATCGCCGTCGACCGCGGCGATGCGGTCGAGGTGTGCCTGGGTGAGCTCGACGGAGGTCACCTCGCCGGCCTTCATCGCGGCGGCCATCTGCGCGGCCGACGCGCGGGTCCAGTCGGCCATCACGCCTCCTCCCCCAGGATCTGGGGGACACGGAAGCGGCCGTCCTCGGCCTCCGGCGCTCCCGACAGCGCGGCGTCCTGAGACAGCGAGGGGCGGACCTCGTCGGGGCGGTGCACGTTGCTCATGGGGATCGGGTGACTCGTCGCGGGCACATCCTGGCCGGCGACCTCCGCGACCTTGGCGACCGAGTCCACGATGGCCGCGAGCTGTCCGGAGAGCCGGTCCAGATCGTCATCGGTCATGTCGATGCGGGCGAGCGCCGCGAGGCGCGCGACGTCTGCGCGTTCAAGGGAAGACATGGGCAGAAGTCTAGTGGCGGGCGTGCGCCGCCAGGCCCGCTCAGGGCTCCCAGGAGTAGCCCAGCAGGTGGATGGCCGATCCGGACTGCTCGGCACGCTCCGCGTCGGCCTTGCTGAGCCTCTGCACGGTGCCGTCGTCGTTGTCGATCACCGTCCAGTCGAGGTCCTCGCGGCGCTGGAAGCCCATGCGCTCGTAGAGCCGGTGAGCGACGTGCATCGTCTCCATGGTCGACAGCACGATGCGCGACGCGCCTCGGGACACCGCCATGTCCATCGCGGCTTGGGTGAGCTTCGCTCCGATGCCCCGGCCGCGCTCGATCGGTGAGACGGCCAGCATGCGCAGCTCGTACTCGTCGCCCTGCGCGAGCTCGGCGAGGCTCGATCCGGGGGGCACCAGGGTGATGGTGCCGACCACCGCTCCGGAGCCGTCCTCGCCGTCGGCCATCATCAGCAGCTCGGCCTCCTGGGCGCGCAGGTGTGCGTCCTTGAGCTGCGGGATGTAGGGATGCGCCTGGTCCACGAGGCCATCGGCCAGGTAGGCCAGCGCCGTGAGCTGACCGATCTCCGTGAGGCGACTGCCCTCGTTCGGATCGACGGTGCGAATGGTCTCGGCCATGGCTCTCCTTAGGGTTCCCACGGTCGCAGGTGCGTACCAATCTAACGCAGGCCGCTCACGCCGCGTCGGGTCAGGCGTCGAGCGCCGCCGGCCCGCCGGCGAGGAGCGCCTCGAACTGGGCCTCGGTGAGCATGGGAACCCCGAGAGACTCGGCCTTCGCGGCCTTGGACCCCGCGTTCGCTCCCACGACGACGTAGTCGGTGTTCTTGGACACGGATGACGACGCCTTGCCTCCACGCGAGATGATCGCCTCCTTGACCGAGTCGCGGGTGAAGCTCTCGAGCGAGCCGGTGGCGACGATCGTCAACCCTTCGAGGGTGCGCTCGACGGACTCATCGCGCTCGTCCGCCATGCGCACGCCGGCTGCCGCCCAGGCCTCCACGATCTCGACGTGCCAGTCGACCTCGAACCAGCGCTTCACCGATGCGGCGATGACGGGACCGACCCCCTCGACGGCGGCGAGCTCGTCCTCGCTCGCCGCGCGGATGGCGTCCATGGACTCGAACGCCGTCGCGAGTGCGCGCGACGCCGTGGGGCCCACGTGCCGGATCGACAGCGACACGATCACGCGCCACAGGGGCTGCTCGCGGGCCGCGGCGAGGTTCTCCAGGAGTCTCAGCCCGTTGGTCGAGACGTCGCCCGCCTTGCGCTCGACGCCATCCTTCCTCGAGTCGGACTCGAGCGTGAACAGGGGCACGGTCGCGAGGTCGGCCTCGGCGAGGTCGAACAGCCGAGCCTCGTTGGCCAGCACGCCCGACTCGACCAGCGCCGCAGCGGCCTTCTCGCCCAGGACCTCGACGTCGAGCGCGCCACGGGAGCCGATGAAGGCAATTCTGTCCACGATCTGCGCCGGACAGGACTGCGCGTTGGGACAGCGCAGGTCCTTGTCGCCCTCCTTCTGCTCGGCCAACGGCGTTCCGCATGCCGGGCACTCGGCGGGCATCTGCCATTCCACCTCGTCGCCGGTGCGCGCCGCCACCACGGGACCCACGATCTCGGGGATCACGTCGCCCGCCTTGCGCAGCACCACCGTGTCGCCGATCAGCACCCCCTTGCGCTTGACCTCATGCCGGTTGTGCAGGGTCGCGTACGTCACGGTCGAGCCCGCGACCAGCACGGGCGTCATGACGCCGTAGGGGGTGACGCGGCCGGTCCGCCCCACGTCCACCCGGATGTCCTCGAGCCTGGTGTGCACCTCCTCGGGGGGGAACTTGTAGGCGATCGCCCACCGCGGCGCGCGCGACGTGGATCCCAGCTCGGCCTGAGCCGCGCGGTCGTCCACCTTGAGGACGGCGCCATCGATCTCGTGCACAAGGTCATGTCGCTTGGCCTCGAGGTCCTCGAGGTAGTCCTCGATGGGCCCGATGCCGCGCAGCACCTTCGTGAAGGCGCTCACGGGCAGGCCCCACTCCGCGAGGACCTCGTAGATGCCGGATTGAGTGCCGATGCTGGGGTGCGGCCGCGCCGCGCCCCACTCGAGCGCGCCCAGGGCATAGGTGGTGACGTCGAGCGGGCGCTCGGCCGTCACCGTCGCGTCCTTCTGGCGCAGCGATCCGGCGGCGGTGTTGCGAGGGTTCGCGTAGGGCGCCTTGCCCTCCTCGAGCAGCCTCTCGTTGAGCCGCTCGAACGCCTCCACCGGCAGGAACACCTCGCCCCGGATCTCGACCAGCTCGGGCACGTGCCTGCCCGACAGCGTCGCGGGGATCGTGGCGATGGTGCGGACGTTCGCGGTGACGTCCTCGCCCGTGGTGCCGTCGCCACGCGTCACCCCGCGGACGAGCTCGCCGCGCTCGTACGTCAGGGAGATCGACAGCCCATCGATCTTGGGCTCGCACACGATCGGGTGGTCGCCGGCCTCCTTGCCGATGCGCGCGAGCCACGCCGCGACATCGTCGAGCGAGAACGCGTTGTCGAGGCTCATCATGCGCTCGCGATGGCGGACGGACGCGAAGCCCGTCTCGACGCGCGCTGAGCCCACCAGCTGCGTGGGAGAGTCAGGCTCCGCCAGCTCGGGGTGAGCCTCCTCGAGCTCGCGGAGCTCACGCTCGAGAGCGTCGTACTGCGCGTCGGAGATCGTGGGCGCATCGTCCCCGTAGTAGCGGGCACGATGCTCCTCGACCTGCTGCACGAGATCCTGGTGGCGCGCGCGCGGGTCGTCGGACTGTGACGTGGGTGCGGAAGTCTCGCTCACCCCTCTATCTCACCACGCAGGTCCGACGTGCACCGGCCGGGCCGACCCGCGCATCGGCCCTACCCATCGCCGCACCGGCCCGCCTATCCTGGTCCGATGCGCTCCTTGCCCCTCGTCCTCGTCCCGTGCGCGCTGGTGGTCGCTGGGTGCTCTCTCCTCACCTCTCAGGAGCCGTCCGAGGTGCGCGTCACATCGACGGTCACCGCGAGCGCCGAGCCTCGGCCGGTGCCCACTGTGACGGTCACCGAGTCGCCGGTGAACGACCCCACCTACGACCGTCCGCTCTGGCTGGGCCAGGTCCCGCTCGACGTCGAGGAGGACAACCTGGGCGAGCGCGGGCCCACCCCTCCGGAGCTCGAGGACCGCCAGCTCGAGCCTCCGCCATGGCTCCCCGACCCCGTCGATGACGCATGGTTCGCGACCGTGTCGATGGACGTCCCCGAGGACGTGGCCGAGCGGTCGTCATGGGAGCCCAACTGCCCGGTCCACATCGACGACCTCGCCTACGTCACCATGCCCTACTGGGGGTTCGACCAGCAGGTGCACACCGGCGAGATGATCGTCCACGACGACCACGTCGAGGCGGTCGCGGGCGCTTTCGAGAAGATCTTCGACGCGCAGTTCCCCATCGAGGAGATGCGGGTCATCTCCCGCGAGGACCGCGACTCGCCGCCTACGGGCGACCACAATGTCACGTCGGCCTTCACGTGCCGCCTGGTCGTGGGCGCCGCGACGGTGTGGTCGCAGCACGCCTACGGCATGGCGGTCGACATCAACCCGTTCCACAACCCGTTCTACAAGGGCGAGGAGCTGTTCCCGGAGCTGGCGGAGGCGTATCTCGACCGCGACTGGATTCGCCGCGGCATGATCGACGAGCAGTCGGTGGTCTATGACGCCTTCGCCGAGATCGGCTGGGGCTGGGGAGGGCACTGGACCGGACGCGAGGACTGGATGCACTTCTCCGCGACGGGCGGCTGACGCATGGCCCGCACGGTGATCGACGGCGCGTACATCGCGACGGTCGACGGGAGCTCCACCGAGCACGCCACCGGCTACATCGTGATCCGAGACGCGCGCATCGAGGCGGTGGCCGCGGGGCGCGCCCCGAGCGACGTCGTCGACGGCGCGCGCGAGGTCATCCGCGGCGACGGGCTGCTGGCCACGCCGGGACTCGTCAACACCCACCACCACCTCTATCAGTGGCTCACCCGCGGGTACGCGCAGGATGCGATCCTGTTCGACTGGCTCGTCTCCCTGTACCCGGCCTGGTCGCGCATCGACGCGGACCTCGTGGGCGACGGAGCCCTGGGTGCCATGGCCGTGCTCGCGCGCTCGGGCTGCACCACCGTGGCTGACCACCACTACGTGTTCCCGCGCGGCGGCGGCGACATCGTGGGCTCGATCGTGGACGCTGCGCAGACGCTGGGGCTGCGGCTTCACGCGACGCGTGGCTCGATGGACCTGGGCGCCTCCGACGGGGGCCTTCCGCCCGACTTCGCCGTCGAGACCACGGCCGCGGCGCTCGAGGCCAGCGCCGACGCCGTCCACCGCTACGACGATCACTCCTTCGACTCCATGGTGCGCGTCGCGATCGCGCCCTGCTCGCCGTTCTCGGTGACGACGGAGCTGCTGCGCGAGTCCGCAGCGCTCGCTCGCGACCTGGGCGTGCGGCTGCACACCCACGGGGCGGAGACCGTCGAGGAGGAGGCGTTCTGCCGCGAGCGGTTCGGCATGAGCCCGACGGACTACCTCGAGTCCGTCGGCTGGCTGGACGAGGACGTGTGGATGGCGCACTGCGTGCATCTGTCCGCAGGTGACATCGCGAGGTTCGCTGCCTCCGGCACGGGCGTCGCTCACTGCCCGTCATCCAATGCGCGGCTCGCCGCAGGCATCGCGCCGGTGCGCGACATGCTGCGCGCCGGCGTGCCCGTGGGACTGGGCGTGGATGGCTCGGCGTCGAACGAGTCCGGCCAGCTCGGCTCGGAGATTCGAGCGGCGATCCTCGCGGCGAGGCTGCGCGATGGGGCCGATGCGCTGGCTGGCCGCGACGCCTTGCGCGTCGCCACCATGGGCGGGGCTCGGGTGCTGGGTCGCCAGGAGCAGATCGGCTCGATCGAGCCAGGCAAGCTGGCCGACCTCGCGCTGTGGCGGATCGACGGCGTGGAGCACGCTGGCATCGCGGACCCCGTGGCGGCGCTCACTCTGGGGGCCATGCCGCCGCTGTCACGGCTGATCGTCCAGGGCGAGACTGTCGTCGAGGACGGCGACCTGGTGCGGGTCGATGCCGGCGAGGTGGCGCGAGGGGTCTCCCGCGCATCAAGAGCCCTGGCCGACCGGCTCTAGCGCCGCTGCACGGTCGCGCGCAGCGGGTGCTCGTGTCGATGGAGGGCACGCAGGCCGCGCGCGCCGCGGCCGCAGGGTTCCGGCAACACTGCTGGTGATCTCCGGGAACCGGACGATGGCGTCCGCACTCAAAACGATTTGACGACTCGCGCCGCACTCACTTGGATGTGACCATGATCACACCTGCACGTCGTACGCTCGCTGCCTCCGCACTGGCCACGATGGTCCTCACCATGCTGGCCGCTCCGAGCGCCCTTGGGGCCGGAGCCTCCACCTGGCAGGCGCTGTCCATGGCGCTCGCAGCAGGCGGTCGTGTCGAGTTGGAGGCCGATGTGACGGGCGCCGGCGTGAGCGTGTCGGCGGAGCAGACGACGACTCTCGACCTCGCGGGCCATGACCTCACGCTCACCGGCGCGCCAGCCCTCAGGATCGTAGGCGCCGGGCATCTGAGAGTCGAGGACTCGGTGGGCGGCGGCACGCTGACGGCCATCGGCACGGGCAACAACGATGCGGCGATCGGCTCACCCGCGAACTTCCGCGGTGACGGGCTCGGCGCAGGCAGGCTCACCATCGACGGCGCCGATGTGGTCGCCGGGTTCGACCTCGAGTGGGGCAACCCCTCAGGCTCGGCCGTCGGCGGCGGATTCTCCGATGACGGCATGGAGGTCACGGTGGTGGCCGGCTCGCTCTCCGTTGCAGCGGACTTCTCGAGCGCCGCAGGCATCGGTGGAGGCGACGAGGCCGATGGCGGCTCGCTCACGGTGCGTGGCGGGTCCGTCGTGGTCGAGCTGACCTCCTCCTCCCGCGGAGCCGCCATCGGCGGCGGGAACTTGGGTGATGGCGGTTCGCTCTCGGTTTACGGCGGACGCGTCGAGGCCTCGAACACCGGCACCGCCCTCGGGTCAGCAGTGGGCGGCGGCTACCGCGGCGACGGTGGCGTGCTGTCCATGCACGGGGGCACGCTGAGCGCCGTCATCGACGGTGATGGCGCCGGGATCGGCGGCGGTGGCGACGGCGGTGACGGCGGTGACGCGCATGTGAATGGCGGCACGCTGGTGGTCGACCGCGCAGGCGGGCGCTGGGCCGCGGGAATCGGCGGCTCGGGCGCTGGAAACGAAGGGCCGGGTCACGGCGGCTCCGTATGGATCACCGGCGGGTCGCTCGACATCGAGGGCGGGTACAGCGCTTCCACGATTGGCGCAGGCGCGGCCTCGCGGGTCAACCCCGAGCCTCCCGACCATGGCGTGACCGTGCTGCAGGCGCTGCCCGACGCCAGCCTCCCGAGCGTCGCAGCAGGGCCACACGGCTCGCTGCTGGTGTACGCGGGCGTCGCAGGCGATCCGCATGGCCGCGTGGTGAACACCCCCACCGAGGACATCAACGGCACTCACCGCACGCAGATCGACCTGGGCCACCTCGTCACGTTCGACGTCGCGGGAGGCGGGCCGGCGCCGGAGCCCACCCGAGTCGCGCCCGGCTCCGCAGTGGCCGAGCCCCAGGCCCCTTCGCGCACGGGCTTCACGTTCGCGGGCTGGTTCCACGACGGCGCCCCTTGGGACTTCACCGAGCCCGTGTCCGGGGACCTGGTTCTCACCGCACGCTGGACCGAGGACCCGGTCACGCCCGTGAACCTGGTGGATGTCTCCAGCGACCCCGATTCGCCCTTCTACACGCAGTTCCACCGCGAGATCCAGTGGCTGGCCGACAGAGGCATCACCAAGGGTTGGGACGTGGGCGGGGGCAGGCACGAGTTCCGTCCCAAGAACGAGATCACGCGCGATGCCATGGCCGCGTTCATGTATCGCTACGCGGGCTCACCGCCTGTCACGCTGCCCGCGCAGTCGCCGTTCAGCGACGTGACGCCGACGAACACCGCGTTCTACCGCGAGATCATCTGGATGAGCCAGCAGGGGATCTCGACCGGCTGGTCGGTGGGCGGCGGCAAGCGAGAGTTCCGCCCCGGGGAGGAGATCACCCGCGACGCGATGGCAGCGTTCATGTACCGACTCGCTGGCGAGCCCGCCTCGACCCCGCCGACGCAGTCGCCCTTCGTGGACGTGCGAAGCTCCGACCCGTTCTACCGCGAGATCACGTGGCTCGCCGGCAGCGGGATATCGACGGGCTGGCACATCGGGGGCGGCCGATACGAGTACCGGCCCTATGACGAGATCACCCGCGAGGCCATGGCGGCGTTCCTGTACCGCTACGACCAGCTCTGACGCGGCGCCGCCGGACGCCGGCGCATATGGCTCGCGCGGCTGACGAGGTGGATCAGCGCGGGCCGTGCGCAGATGGCGTGTCAGGTCCTGATGTCCGGATGCATCCCCATCCTCGCCAGCACCGTGCTCTCGAGGATCGCCACGAGGTTATACAGGATCAGCGACACCCCGGTCACGACGACCACCGCCGCCCACATGTCGTTGAAGCGGGCCTGCGCGTAGTAGCCGTTGATCACGCCGCCGATGCCGCCGCCGGTCGCGAGCCATTCCGCGAGCAGCGCCCCCGTGATGGCGCCGGGCACGGAGATGCGCACCGCAGCGAAGAACGCGGGCAGGGACGCGGGGAATGCCACGCGCCGCAGCGCCGTCACCGACCCGCCACCGTAGACCTTCACCACGTCGAGCATCTGCGGCGAGGCGGACGACAGTCCGTACGCGATGGTCACCAGCGCGGGGAACAGGACGACGATCCCGCCCATCACCGCCGTGGTCACGAACCCGCGGCCGAAGATCAGGATGATCACGGGCGCGAACGCGATGAGCGGCACGGTGCGCAGCAGCAGCGCGACGGGCATGAGCGCGGCCTCGACGCCCTTGGACAGCTGGAAGACCACGGCGATCAGCACCGCCGCGAGCAGGCCCGCGACGAAGCCGATGGTCGCGTCGCGCATGGTGATCGCGAGGTTCGCCCCCAGCTCGCTGCGGTGCGCGGCGGACTCGGGGTCGGAGACGAGGAACCGCCACACGTCGACGGGCCCCTTCGCGACATAGGGCGACAGGTCGAAGACGATGATGGCGCCCTGCCACAGCACGAGCACGGTGAGAAGCGTGCCCGCGAAGGTGCCGAGCGAGGTCAGCAGCGCGCGCTGGGTGGCGCGGCGCGACTCGGCGCGCACGGCTGCGGCGAGATCCACGCTCTGGCGCGTGTCGATGATGACGGCGGGCGCATCGGTCATGCGGCCACTCCCCTCGCCCACGGGGCGCTCAGCCGCGTCAGCAGTCCGACCAGCAGGTACGCGACGAGCGCGACCACGCCCGAGGCGATGGCGAGGGCCCAGAGCCGAGGCGCGTTGAGCGACTGCTGAGCGATGATCATGGCGGGTCCGACGCCCACCTCGACCTTGCCCAGGTACTCGCCCAGGATCGCGCCCAGGAACGCGGCCGGGACCGCAATCTGAAGGGCGGTCAGCACCGCGGGAAGCGCCGACACGACGCGAACCTTGCGCAGCTGCGCGAAGCGCCCGCCGCCGTACACGCCCACGAGGTCGAGCGCGGCCCTGTCCGCTGACTTCAGCCCGAGCAGCGCGCCCACGACGGTGGTGAAGAACACGCACATGGCCGCGAGGAAGGCCGCGGTCGCGGATGGCTCGCCCGGCGCCGGGATGCCGAGGATCAGCAGCAGCAGGGGCCCGATCGCGACGATCGGGATGCAGTAGGACACCACCGCGAGCTGCATCACCACGCCCTCGAGCCGCGGCACGACCAGCACGAGAGCGCTCAACGCGAGCGCGAGTCCGTTGCCCCACAGGTAGCCCTCGGCCGCCTCGGCGAGCGTGACGGAGAAGTTGCTCCAGTAGAACGCGAAGCCCGACTCGCCATAGCTGGCGACCACCTGACCGGGTGTCGGGATGCCGGCGGCGTCGCCGTTGCTCGCCTGCGCGACCACCGCGATCAGCCACCACAGCCCGATCAGCACGACCGCGCCGCCCAGCGCGGACGCCCACGTGGGCACGGGCCGCGGCATCAGTGGTCCTCGGAGGCGGCGCCGGCTCCACCAGAGTCGCCAGTGCCGAACAGCAGCTCCGAGGCATGATCCACGTACGCATGGAATTCGGGGGTGCGCTGGATGTCGGGGGTGCGCGGGCGCGGCAGGTCGATGTCGATGATCTCCTTGACCCGCCCCGGCCGCGGGCTCATCACCGCGACCTGGTCCGCGAGGAAGATCGCCTCGGTGATGCCGTGCGTGACCAGCAGGGTGGTCGCGGGCTTGGCGGCGAGGATGCGCATGAGCTCGAGGTTGAGCCTCTGCCGCGTCATGTCATCCAGCGCGCCGAAGGGCTCGTCGAGAAGCAACACGGAGGGCTTGAGCACGAGGGAGCGCGCGATCGACACGCGCTGGCGCATGCCGCCCGACAGCTGGGCTGGCTTGGCCTTCTCGAATCCGCCGAGCCCCACGAGCTCGATCAGCTCGGCGATGTAGTCGCGATCCACGGGCACACCCGCGACCTCGAAGGGAAGCCTGATGTTCTTGTGAACGGACCTCCACGGCAGCAGCGCCGAGTCCTGGAACGCGATGCCCAGCTCGTTGTAGGCGCGCAGGTCCTCCGGAGTTCGCCCGTCCACGCGGATCGCCCCGCTGGTGGGCTCCTCGAGCCCGGCGAGGATGCGCAGGATGGTGGACTTGCCGCACCCGGAGGGCCCCAGCAGCGCGAGCAGCGACCCCTGGTCGGTCTGGATGGAGGCGTCCTGCAGCGCCGTCACCGAGCCGGAACGGGTGGCGAACACCTTGGAGAGGTTGTCGATGTGCAGGCCGGTGCCCAGGGTCTCGCCCTGGGCACCGGCCTGAGTCACAGCAGTCACGGAGTGCGTCCGATCAGTCTCAGCCCGCGTAGTCCACGAGCTCGGGGTTCTCCTCGTACACCTCGGTCAGCAGAGACATGTCGAACAGCTGCTCCGCAGTGACGGTGATCCCGGCGCCCTCGAGGGAGGCGATCGTCTCCGCCTGGAGCTCCTCGGAGATGGTGAACAGACCGTTCTCCGCCGTCTCGTCCGACACCACGAGGTCCTCGGCCTGGGTGGTCGCGCCCAGCGCGGACACCTCGGGGATGAGGCCGAGGTCGGAGCCGTACTCCTCGACAGCCAGGCGCGAGCCCTCGGCCGGGTCGAGCACCGCGTCGGTCCAGCCCTTGATCTCCGCGACCAGGAACGCCTTGAGCATCTCGCGGTCGCTCGCGATCGCCTCGTCGGTCACGGTGAACGTCTCAGCGACGAACGGCAGCCCGTTGTCCGCGAACGGCAGGTTGACCGTGTCGTAGCCCTCGTGCTCGAGGATCAGCGACTCGTTGGTGAGGTAGGCGATGAACCCGTCGACCTCGCCCGCGACCAGCGGCGCGGGGTCGTACTGCACCGGCACGATCTCGACATCGTCGGCGGTGAGGCCGTTGGCGGCGAGCAGCGCGGTGAACAGCGAGGTGTTGGAGTCCTGGACGCCGATGCGCTTGC
The DNA here is from genome assembly GCF_002090095.1 of Demequina sp. NBRC 110053. Taxonomy (GTDB): domain Bacteria; phylum Actinomycetota; class Actinomycetes; order Actinomycetales; family Demequinaceae; genus Demequina. Next base: position 452,548 of record NZ_BBRJ01000002.1, read on the forward strand.
CCACCATGTCCTCGACCGTCGCGATGTTGCCGCCGTCGGCCAGCGACAGCACGGTGAACGGGTTCTTCTGATACGTCGCGCCGATGATCTTCAGCGGCGCCCCCTCGTTGCCGATGCCCGCGCCGATCGACACGGCATCCGACAGCGCGACGTCGACCTGACCCGAGACCAGCTCCGCGACGCCGGTCGACGGGCCCGGGACCAGATTCACCGTCTCGAAGCCGGCCTCCGTGTAGTAGCCCTCCGAGTCCGCGAAGAACTCGCCCGCGAACTCCTCGTTCTTGATCCACGACAGCTGCACCGTGAGGTCGCCGTACGAGGCAGCCTCCGCAGACGCGGTGCCGCTGTCGGCTGCTGTGGGCTCCTCCCCCGACGAGCCCGACGAGCACGCGGCGAGGGTGAGCGCCGCGGCGGTCGCCGCAGCGGCGGCGGCCACGCTCCTGACCTTGGACCCGAACACTTCGGCAAGCTGTGTCATGCGTTTCCTCCCATGATGTGCACGCCCCGGCCATCCCGGTGCGCGGTGCCGCGCCCGTCGCCATCGCCGAGCTGCCCCCTCAGTAGGGCGTCACCTGCTGGACACTATGAGCGCGGTGTTTCGAGCACCGCGCCTGCGGTGTTTCCGGGCCGTTAATTTCTTCACGGATGGTCCCGGCGCTGCGGGAAGCCGTGGCAGATTCGAGTCACGGACCCGCGCCGCGGCGCCGATGCGGTGGCCGGCTTGGATGTCGACAGGGAGAGTGGGAGACGTGGACCTCACGGCGGTGGAGACGATGCGCGAGGCGCGGTCGCGTGCCGACCTCGCCCTCGCGCCTGGCGAGGCCTTCCTCGCCGGCGGGACGTGGCTGTACTCGGAGGCGCAGCCCGACGTCACCGGGCTGGTCGACCTCTCCTCGCTGGGATGGGACGAGCTGGAGCGCACGGCCGCCGGCGACCTGCGCATCGGCGCGATGACCGCTGTCGCCGCGCTCGAGGCGTACGGGCGCACCGAGCCGTTTCCCGCATCGGCCCTGCTGTGGCAGTGCGCGGACTCGCTGCTCGCGAGCTTCAAGGTGCGGTCCGCAGCGACCGTCGGCGGGAACATCGCGAAGGGCTACGCCGCTGGCTCGATGATCGCGCTCGCGGCGACGCTCGACGGCGAGGCGGTCGTATGGCGCGCGGACGGGTCCGACGCCTGGGTGCCGGTCGCGGAGCTGCCGACGGGCAACGGGTCCAGCGCGCTGGGCCGCGGCGACGTGCTGCGGGAGGTCGCCATCCCTGCGGCGTGTCTCGCGGCCCGCACGGCGCACCGCCGCATCGCGCTTGCAGAGCACGGCCGGTCGGGGGCCCTCGTCACGGGCCGGCGGGACGCAGACGGCGCCTGCGTCGTCGTCATCACCGCCGCGACGCTGACGCCGGTCGTGCTTCGCTACGGCGACGTGCCGACTGCCGATGTGGTGGCCGCCGATGCGCTCGCCGCGCCCGGGTACTACGCGGATCCGCTGGGGTCGAAGGACTGGCGGCGGCAGGTGTCGGCCGTGCTGGCCGCCGAGGTGGTCGAGGAGCTCCGGTGAGGATCGACGGACGAGCGGTGGACGGCGCTCCCGAACCGGGACAGTGCCTGCGCACCTTCCTGCGCGAGGCCGGCGCGACCGAGGTCAAGAAGGGATGCGACTCTGGCGACTGCGGAGCGTGCTCGGTCCTGGTCGACGGCGCCCCGGTCCACTCATGCATCACCCCTGCTCAGCGCGCCGTCGGCCGGGACGTGACCACCGCGGGCGGGCTGGCGCCAGGCGACGCCCTGGCGCCGGTGCAGGAGGCGCTCGTCGACCACTTCGGCTTCCAGTGCGGCTTCTGCTCGCCCGGCATGGCCGTGACCGCCTCCACGCTCACGCCCGAGCAGCTCGCCGACCTGCCGCGAACCATGCGCGGCAACCTGTGCCGCTGCACCGGGTACCGACCCATCGCGACCGCCATCAGGCACGGGCTGTGCGGCGACGACGGCGAGTGCGGCGGCTGCGTGCGCGCAGCCGGCGCCCCTGCCGGAGAGGGCGTGGGCGCGTCCGCGTCGCCCGCGCCCGCGCGCCGGATCGTGCAGGGGCGCGAGCGCTTCACGTTTGACGAGGTGCCCGCCGGTCTCGCACACGTCGCCGTCGTGGGGTCGCCCCATGCGCATGCTCGCGTTGTCACCATTGACGCGAGCGCGGCACTCGCGATGGACGGTGTGCTCGCCGTGCTGACGCACGAGGACGCGCCCGACGTGCGCTTCTCGACCGCCAGGCACGAGCACCGCGAGGACGACCCCGACGACACGCGCATCCTCGACACGGTGATGAGGTTCGTCGGTCAGCGCGTCGCCGTGGTCGTGGCGGAGTCCGCCCGCATCGCGCAGCGCGCCGCCGCGCTGATCGCCGTCGACTACGAGGTCCTGCCCGCCGTCCTCGACCCCGAGCAGGCGCGCTCCCCTGGCGCTCACGTGATACATCCTGAGCGGTCGGCAGCCGATCGCGTCGCCGATGCCTCGCGCAACGTCGTCGCGGCCACGCACGAAGGCGACGACGTCGAGCAGGCACTGGGCGCATCGGCCGTCACCACCGCAGGCACCTGGCGGACGTCCCGCGTGTCGCACGCGCAGCTCGAGACGCACGGGTCGATCGCATGGGTCGCGGACGACGGACGCCTCACGGTGCGGACGTCGTCCCAGGTGCCGTTCCTCGTCCGCGACGAGCTGGCGAGGATCCTGGGGCGCTCGCGCGAGTCCGTGCGAGTGTTCACCACCCGGGTGGGAGGCGGCTTCGGCGGCAAGCAGGAGATGTTCACCGAGGACATCGCCGCGCTCGCCGCGCTCGCGGTCGGCCGTCCGGTGGCCTACGAGATGACGCGCGAGGAGGAGTTCGTGCGCACCGCCGTGCGCCACCCCTTCCGCGTCTCGGTGCGCGCAGGGGCGGACGCCGACGGGCGTCTCACCGCGCTCGCCGTGGACGCGCTGAGCGACACCGGCGCGTACGGCAACCATGCGATCGGCGTGCTGTTCCACGGCTGCTCGGAGTCGATGGCTGTGTACGACGTGCCCGTCAAGCGCCTCGACGCCGAGGCCGTCTACACGAACACCGTGCCGTCGGGCGCTTTCCGCGGCTACGGGCTAGGGCAGGTGATCTTCGCCATCGAGTCCGCGCTCGACGACCTCGCTCTGCAGCTCGGCATCGACCCGTTCGAGATGCGGCGCATCAACGCCGCGCGGCCCGGCGACCCGTTGGTGGTCGCAGGCCACGCCGAGGACGACCTGGTGTTCGGGTCATACGGCCTCGACCAGTGTCTGGACCTCGCACAGGCTTCGCTCGCCGAGCCCGACGACGTCCCGGCGCCGCCCGGGTGGCTCGTGGGCGAGGGCATGGCGACGTCGATGATCGCGACCGTGCCGCCGCGCGGCCACCTGGCCGACGCCTCCGTGGCGCTGTCGCCGGACGGCCAGGTGACCGTCAGCGTGGGCACCGCGGAGTTCGGCAACGGCTCGGTCACGGTTCACTCGCAGATCGCGGCCGAGGTGCTCGGGGTGCGGCGGTCGAGCGTGACGGTGATCCATGGCGACACCGACCTCGCGAGTCACGACACCGGAGCATTCGGGTCGACGGGCATCACCGTGGCCGGCAAGGCCGTGCATGCGGCATGTGAGACGCTCCGCGATGCGCTCCTCCGCGCCGGCGCGCAAGCGCTGGGGCTTGCGGCAGAGCAGTGCGAGCTGACGCCCGAAGGCGTGCGGGCGCTCCGCCGTGAGGGCATGGCTCACGACGACGCGGACACCGACGATCCGGCCACCGCCGATGCGACGCCGCTCCCGCGGCTCGCCGCATGGCCGGACGTGATCGCCGCGCTTGAGCCGGCGCATCGGCGTGACGGGCACGCCTGGGCCGACAGCGGACTCGACCAGCGCGTGCGCTCCGTCGCCTTCAACGTGCAGGCCTTCCGCGTGGCAGTGCGTCCCGAGACCGGGGAGGTGCGAATCCTGCGGTCGGTGCATGCCGCGGATGCGGGCGTGGTGATGAACCCCGAGCAGTGCCGTGGCCAGGTCGAGGGTGGCGTGGCGCAGGGCATCGGCTCGGCGCTGTACGAGGAGGTGCTGATCGACGGCGACGGTGCGATCGCAAATCCCGCCTTCCGTCAGTACCGGGTGCCACAGATGGCAGACGTGCCGCTGACGCATGTGATGTTCGCGGACACGTCGGACGAGCTGGGACCGATGGGCGCCAAGTCGATGTCGGAGTCCCCCTACAACCCCGTGGCGCCGGCGCTCGCGAATGCCATCCGCCGTGCAACCGGGGTCAGGCCATTCGAGCTGCCGATGACCCGCGACCGAGTTTGGCGCCTTCTCGCCTAGCCCTCAAAGACCCGGCCAATGGGACCCAATTCGCTCCTTAAGGCCCTGACATGAGCGAATAGGGCCCCATTCGCCGGGTGGGGAGGGCCGATGCGCTGGCTGGGCTCAGGTGGTGGGGATGGGCCTCGCGTGGATGGGGCCCGCGGTCTCGCTCAGGCGCTCGGCACTCGCGCGCCGAGCATCTGCGATGAGCTCACCGACGATGGAGATCGCGGTCTCGGCAGGCGTGACGGCGCCGATGTCCAGCCCGATGGGGCTGCGCAGTCGAGCCAGCGCCGTCTCGCTGACTCCGGCCTCGCGCAGCAGCTCCCGCCTGCGGGCATCCGTCCGGCGCGAGCCCATGGCGCCCACGTAGCCAGCATCGGTCGCAAGCGCGGCGACGAGGGCGGGGATGTCGAAGCGCTCCTCGTGCGTCAGCACGCAGATGGCGTCGCGGGCGCCCAAGCGCGCCCTCGTCACGTACTCCTCCGGCCACGCGCGGATCACCTCGTGCGCATCCGGGTGACGTTCCACCGTCGCGAACGCGGGCCGCGCGTCCACCACCGTGACGCGGTACCCGAGGGGGCGCGCCGCCGTCGCCAGCGCGGACGAGAAGTCGACGGCGCCCACGATGATCAGCTGCGGCGCATTGGTGCGCCTCACCTGCAAGTACCCGCCGGTCACGGTGGCGATGTCCTCGCCGTCGGGCACGGCGCCCGCCGAGACCGCGCCATCGGCGAGCGAGATCTCGACCGACGCGCCGCGCCCCTCGGCGGCGAGGCGAAGCTGCTCCCTCACGTGCGCATCGGCCGGCCCCAGCACGGAAGCGACGACTCCCAGGTGACCGCCGCACGCGAGACCGGCCGCGAGCGCATCGTCGTCCGAGAGCCCTAGGTCTCGCGACGCGCTCCCGAGCGATCCCGTGAGCGCCGCGACCGCGAGGTCGTGGGCCTCGGACTCGACGCAGCCGCCCGAGATCGCGCCGATCACCCGGCCGTCGTCGGTCACCGCCATGGCGGAGCCGACGGCGCGCGGAGCGGAGCCGTGCACGGCCGCGACCGTGACGACGCCCACGCGGTGGCCAGCCTCGAGCGCACGCTCAAGCTCGGCGGCGATGTCCAACATCCTCGCAGTGTACGAGGGCGGTGTTTCGCCGGCGTTGCCGCTGCTTCGCGCCACGGCGGACATGCCGACGTGGGCGGTGCGCCACCAGTGGTCACCGGCTCGACACGCGCGCGCAACATCGGAGTCGTACCCTCGCGGCATGACCGACTTCGACCTCGTGATCCGCGCCGACCGGGTGCTGATCGATGGCCGCTGGCGTGCGCAGGCCCTTGGGGTCAAGGACGGCGTGATCGCGCGCATCGGCCCGCGGCACGCGGAGTGGAGCGCCCTCGAGATCGTCTCGGTGCCGTCCGACCAGGTGCTCATCCCGGGCGTGGTGGACACCCACGTCCACGTCAACGAGCCGGGCCGCACCGAGTGGGAGGGCTTCGCGACCGCGACGCGCGCCGCCGCGGCCGGGGGCGTGACAACCATCATCGACATGCCGCTGAACTCGATCCCACCCACGACCACGGTGGAGGCGCTCGCCCTCAAGCGCAAGGTCGCCGCGCCGCAGGCCAGCGTCGACGTGGGGTTCTGGGGTGGGGCGATCCCGGCGAGTCTCGGTACGCTGCGACCGCTGCACGACGAGGGCGTGTTCGGATTCAAGGCGTTCCTGTCCCCCTCTGGCGTCGACGAGTTCCCGCACCTGACCGCGAGCCAGCTGCGCGAGGCGCTCGCCGAGACGGCCGAGTTCGGCGGCATGGTGATCGTGCATGCGGAGGACCCCGACCGCCTCGAGTCCCACGGCGGGGGGCGCTACTACGAGGACTTCCTCGCCTCACGGCCGGACACCTCGGAGACCAGCGCCATCGCGATGGTCATCTCCGCCCTGCGTGCGACGGGCGGCCGGGCGCACATCCTGCACCTGAGCTCCGCGAAGGCGCTCAACGCGATCCGTGGCGCCAGGGCCGAGGGACTCCAGCTCACGGTCGAGACCTGTCCCCACTACCTGGTGCTCGACGCTGGGCACATCGACGACGGCGCGACCCAGTTCAAGTGCTGCCCACCGGTGCGCGACGCGTCCAACCGCGAGGCGCTGTGGGAGGCGCTGCTCGACGGCACCATCGACTTCATCGCCTCCGATCACTCTCCGGCGACGCCCGACCTCAAGCTCGACGGCGACTTCGGGCGAGCCTGGGGTGGGATCTCTGGCCTGCAGGTGATGCTCGCCGCCGTCGCGAACGGCGCGCGCGAGCGCGACATCCCGCTCGCGACGGCACTGTCGTGGCTGACCGCCAGGCCTGCGGCGTTCGCCGGGCTGGTGGACAAGGGCACCATTCGGGAGGGCGCGCGGGCGGATCTCGTGGTCTTCGCTCCCGACCGCGCGTGGACGGTGGATCCGGCGAGGCTCGAGCATCGCCACGCGGTGACGGCGTTCGGCGGGCGGACGCTTGCCGGCCGGACCCTGCGCACCTGGGTGGGCGGCAGGCAGGCCCACCCGCACATCGACGAGGAGCCGCCCCCTGGCAGGCTGCTGCGGCGCTCAGCCGCCGCTCCCGAGCGCGCGACGGCTCGCTGAGCCAGGATGGACCAGGGCATGCGTGCCCGACGAGAGGACGCCATGGGCATCAGACTGGGAGACCACCAGTACGGCAAGGCCGAGAACCGCATCGTGCGGATCGTCCGCGACAGCGCGCGACACGAGATCCGCGACGTCAACGTGTCGACGTGCCTGCGCGGCACATTCGACGATGCGCACCTGACCGGCGACCAGGCGAACGTGCTGCCCACCGACACCCAGAAGCAGACGGCCTACGCCTTTGCGAAGACGGTGGGTCTCGAGTCGATCGAGCGCTACGGCCTCGCACTCGCCACGCACTTCGTGACGGACATCGAGCCGGTCACGGGAGCGCGCGTCGAGATCGAGGAGTACCCCTGGGTGAGGGTGACAGCGCCCAGCGCCGATGCGCCTGCCGGGAGCGAGCACGACCACGCAGGGCACGACCATGCAGGGCACGACCATGCATGGGTGCGCGCGGGCCAGGAGGTGCGCACCGCCACGGTCACCGTCCAGGACGACGGCGTGTGGATCACGGGCGGGCTCAAGGACCTCACGATCCTCAAGTCGACCGGCTCGGAGTTCCACGGGTTCCTCGAGGACGAGTACACGGTGCTCGAGCCCACCACCGACCGGGTGATGGCGACGTCGCTGGTCGCGCGCTGGCGGTTCGGCGAGATCGACGCGGGCAGCCTCGACTTCGACGGCCTGTACAACCGCGTCAAGGCGATCCTGACGGCGACGTTCGCGAACCACCATTCGCTCGCCCTGCAGCAGACCATGTACGAGATGGGCAAGGCGGTGCTCGAGGCGGTGCCGGAGCTCGTCGAGGTGCGCCTGGCGGCTCCGAACAAGCACCACTTCCTGTACGACCTGGGCCGGTTCGGGATCGACAACGCGGGCGAGGTGTTCCACGCCGACGACCGCCCCTACGGCCTGATCCAGGCCTCCGTGATCCGCGACGACGCGCCCGACGCTGGTCGCGCGTGGGACCAGTACTCGGGACTCGTGTGAGGCCGGCATGACGCGGGTCTATCGCGCTCACATCTTCCACATCGCGGGCGCGCCGGCGCAGGCGGACGTCGCCGCGCACCTCGTGTCCCTCCCCGACGGCGCGATGGCTGTCGACGGCGAGGGAAGGGTCGCGTGGATAGGCGACCACGCGGAACTGCCGGCGACGTTCGCCGAGGCGCCCGTAACCGAGGCGGACTACCTCCTTCCAGGCTTCGTCGACAGCCACGTCCACTTCCCCCAGGCATACGCGACCGCCGCCCACGGCGGCGGGCAGCTGCTCGAGTGGCTCGACCACTGCATCTTCCCCACCGAGGCGCAATACGCGGACCACGAGTTCGCTGACCGCGCGGCACGCTACTTCACGCGCCGTCGCATCGCGGCCGGCACCACCGCGGCGATGGTCTTCGGCTCGGCCTTCCCCGTCGCTCAGGACGCGCTGTACCGCGAGACCCTCGCGGCTGGCCTCCGGATCGTGTCAGGGAGGGGCGTGCAGACGACCGGCCCAGCCACCGCATCGGCCCTCATCACGGGCGAACGCGAAGCGATCGAGCTGGTCGCCGCAGAGATCGACCACTGGCATGCCGTCGACACCGGCGACCCGCGCACCGCGAAGGTGCAGGTGGCGGTCGTGCCGCGGTTCTCGTTGTCGGTGACGCGCACCACGCTGCACGCGATGGGCGAGCTGTATGAGGAGGCTCGCATGCGCGGCGTCTACTTCCACAGCCACCTCAACGAGAACAACCGCAAGGGCGACGGCGAGATCGCGGCGGTGCTCGGCACGTATGGCGTGGACTCCTACCTGGACACCTACGACGGGCGTTTCCTCGAGGGCTCACGCATGGGAGGTCACTCCCTGCTGGGCAGGCGCTCGACGCTCGCTCACGCCGTGCACTCGCAGCCCGGCGAGCTGGCACGGATGGCGGAGACGGGGACCTCGATCGCGCACTGCCCCACGTCGCAGCTCTTCCTGGGCTCGGGCACCATGCCGTGGCGCGCGACCGTCCGCGCCGGCGTCAACGTCGCGCTGGGAACGGACATCGGAGCCGGGGACGAGTGGCTCATCTCGCGCGTGGCCGGCGACTGCTACAAGGTCCACATCTCCGAGCAGGGCGACTCCGGCACCGCTCTGCACCCGGCGGAGCTGCTGTTCGCGGCGACGCTCGCGGGCGCCCGGGCCCTCGACATGGAGCACGCGTTCGGCAACCTCGACGTGGGCAAGGATGCGGACTTCCTGCTGATCGACACGTCGCGGTGGGAGCCGCTCGACGGGATGCTGTCGATGGGCATCCGGTCCGACGACGAGGAGCAGTCGACGCTGGAGGAGCTCTTCACGCTGCTCGTGGGCCTGCGCCAGCCGGCCATCCGCGAGGTCTACGTGCAGGGCGAGCGCGCCGTGGCGCCGCCGCTGTAGCGCTCACTGCCCCCCCCCCACCTGAGTTTCAGGCGGTGCGTGGGGTGGGTCTCGCGAGGCGCGCGTCTCCTGGTGGTGGCCCACCGACGCAGGCCTCGATAGCGTGGACCCAGCCCATCGGAGGAGACTCACCGTGCACCCCATCGCCAAGCGCTGCCTGACCTGGGCGATCGTCCTGGTCGTCGTCGGAGTGCTCGTCAGCATCTTCGGGCCCGACATCGTGTGGTGGTTCGATGACGTTCTCGGAGCCAACGCGGAGGTGGGCGCGTCGATCTTCTCCGTGCTCATGGAGATCATCCGCAGCTTCGCATTGCCCCTCGCGGCGGGTCTCGTCGCAGCGACCATCATCATCCAGACGCTCGCGCCCCGCCCCCTCGTCACAGGTGACGAGGAGGACTGAGCGTTCGCGTCTGACGGGCCTGGCCCGTCCGGCCGGCCGGCGTGTGGAGCCCTCGCGAGCGTGAGAGGATACCGGCCATGGCCCTCGTCACCGACCGCGTGCGTGAGCGCGCCGTCGAGGACTTCGGCACCGCCGCGACGCGCGTGCTCGGTGCCCTCGAGAACCTCTGGATCCCGACCGCGATCGACCCCGAGCGCATCCACGCCGCGGTCGTGATCGCCGCCCGCGGCAGCATCGGCCTCTTCGACGACGCCGCCGAGCACGCCGAGGACGACTGGCGCGATCTCCTGGACCGCGCGGGCCTCGCGGATGGCGACTGGCCCCAGCGCGTCCTCGAGCACTTCGGGCCGTAGGCCAGACTCGATGCGCGCCAGCAGTCACTGAGCGCGAAGAGACCGCCCTGAACCAGCCGTCAGCGACTGCTGAGACGCGAGAACCCCTGGTCGGAGCCGGCCCACGCATCGGCTCCCCGCACGGGTGACCCGGAGGTCCCGGTGACGCGCGAGCCGCACCCGACTAGCCTGGGTCACGTGAATGCACCCATCGATGCCACGACCACGTCCGCCTGGGCCGAGCTCACCTCCCACCGGGACGGCTTCTCCCCCGACCTGCGCGGATGGTTCGCCTCCGACCCCGGTCGCGTCGACCGTCTGAGCCTCCCGCTGGGCGACCTTCACGTCGACCTGTCCAAGAACCTGGTGACGGACGAGGTCCTGAGCTCGCTCGTGAAGCTCGCAGAGGAGACCGGCGTGGCCGAGCGCTACCAGGCCATGCTGGCGGGCGAGCACATCAACACCACCGAGGATCGAGCCGTCCTGCACACGGCCCTGCGTCGCCCCGCCGGCACCGAGCCTGCGCTCGTGGTCGACGGCCAGAACGTCGACGAGGACGTGCACGAGGTGCTCGCACGCATGAGCGAGTTCGCGGACCGGGTGCGCTCCGGCGAGTGGACAGGCGTCACCGGCAAGAAGGTGAAGACCGTCGTCAACATCGGCATCGGCGGCTCCGACCTGGGTCCCGTCATGGTCTACGAGGCGCTCGAGCCCTACGCGACCGCCGGCATCGAGGCGCGCTTCGTGTCGAACATCGATCCGACCGACATGGCGCAGAAGGTGAAGGGCCTCGACCCGGAGACCACGCTGTTCATCGTCGCCTCGAAGACGTTCACCACCCTCGAGACCCTCACCAACGCACGCCTCGCACGTGCGTGGCTGTGGACCACGCTCGCCGAGGCAGGAGTGGACCTCTCGAACGAGGACAAGAAGGCCGATGCGGTCGCTCATCACTTCGTGGCCGTCTCCACGGCGCTCGACAAGGTGGCGGAGTTCGGCATCGACACGGACAACGCGTTCGGCTTCTGGGACTGGGTGGGCGGCCGCTACAGCGTCGACAGCGCCATCGGCCTGTCGCTGGCCATCGCGCTCGGGCCGGACGTGTTCGGCGAGCTGCTCGAGGGCTTCCACACCGTCGACCGCCACGTCGCGGACACCCCGCTCGAGAAGAACGTGCCCGTCCTCATGGGCCTGCTCAACGTCTGGTACGTGAACTTCCTGGGCGCGCAGTCGCACGCGGTGCTGCCGTATGCGCAGCAGCTCCATCGGTTCGCGGCCTACCTCCAGCAGCTCACCATGGAGTCCAACGGCAAGTCGTTGCGCTGGGACGGCTCGCCCGTCACCACGGAGACCGGCGAGATCTTCTGGGGCGAGCCGGGCACCAACGGCCAGCACGCCTTCTACCAGCTCATCCACCAGGGCACGAAGCTCATCCCGGCGGACTTCATCGCCGTCGTGAACCCCGCCTACGACCTCAAGGACGGCGACCAGGACGTCCACAGCCTGTTCCTCGCGAACTTCCTCGCTCAGACCAAGGCACTCGCCTTCGGCAAGACGGCGGAGGAGGTCGAGGCCGAGGGCACCACCGGCGCCCTAGTCGCCGCGCGCACGTTCTCGGGCAACCGGCCCACCACCTCGATCTTCGCGCCGTCCCTCACCCCCGCCGTGCTGGGCCAGCTCATCGCGCTGTATGAGCACATCACCTTCACGCAGGGCGTGATCTGGGGCATCAACTCGTTCGACCAGTGGGGCGTCGAGCTGGGCAAGAAGCTCGCGCTCGAGATCGCCCCGGCGATCGAGGGGGACGAGGCAGCGTTCGAGGCACAGGATGCGTCCACGCAGGCGCTCATCGCCTACTACCGGGCGAACCGGACGTAGCGCACGCGTTCAGAGTTCCCGACGGGTGCCCTGTCGTGGCGGCCGCGGTGGCCCTCGTGCGTGCTGCGGCCCGACACTCACGAACATGCTGCGACGGACATTGCGCGTGTCGCGCCGCGCCGAGCGCTCGGGACCGGCGTGTCGCGCACCCATTGTTCGGAACCGTAGGAGGCGCGGGGCGGGCGTCCAGCTCAGCGCGCGAGAACTCCGCGCGCCGCGTCCTGCAGGAATGCCTCGGCGATGCGTGTCGCACGACGGGGATCGCCAGGCAGCAGGACGTCGCCGGCGAAGGCGCCGTCGGGTGCGGAGATATGCGGGGTGGACACGAGCCTGAGCGTCGACCCGGCGTCAGACGCGGTCGAACGTGTCCGGGTTGGGTCCCTGGCGCCCGTCCTCCCCGCGGTCGAGGCCGTTGATGCGCTCCATCTGCTCGTCGGACAGGCCGAAGTCGAAGATCGCGAAGTTCTCCTCCATGCGCTCGCGGTGCATCGACTTGGGGAAGATGATGTCCCCGCGCTGCACGTGCCAGCGCAGCACCACCTGAGACGGCTCCCGACCCAGCTCGGACGCGATCTCCCGGATGGTCGGATCGTCAACGGCCTCGCCCTTGGCAAGCGGCCCCCAGGCCTCGACCGCGATGGCGTGCTCGTGCGAGGCGGCGCGCGCGGCGTCGTTGCGGAAGAACGGGTGCGCCTCGATCTGGTTGACCACGGGCGCGACGCCCGTCGCGGAGATGATCCGCTCGAGGTGGTCCGGCTGGAAGTTCGACACGCCGACGGAGGTCACGCGGCCCGTCTCCTGCAGCTCGAGCATCACCTTCCACGTTCCCTCGATGTCGCCGTCGTACTGGGTGGGCAGCGGCCAGTGGATAAGGAACAGGTCCACGCGGTCCAGGCCCAGCTTGTCCATCGTCTCGTCGAACGAGCGCAGGGCGTCGTCGCGCTCGTGCTTCGAGTTGGTGAGCTTCGAGGTGACGTAGATGTCGTCGCGAGGGATGCCGGAGTCCGCGATGGCGCGCCCGACGCCCTCCTCGTTCTGATATCCCTGCGCGGTGTCGATGTGGCGGTAGCCCACCTCGAGCGCGGTCGCGACCGTGGACGCGGCCTCATCGGGCGGCACCTGGAAGGTGCCGAAGCCCAGCTGAGGGATGATGGTGCCGTCGTTGAGCGTCACTGTTGAGGTCATGGTCGGGGCAACCCGCGCATCGGCGAGGACATTCCGCGCGGCCGATGCGCGGGTTCAGTCGAGCGCGAGGTACCGGTCGAGCACGGGGCCAAGCTCGTCGAGGAGAGCCTCACGCGGCATCGTCACCAGATGCGGCAGCCGAAACACGTAGCGGGCGATGGCGACTCCGAGCATGTGGGAGCCCAGGAGAACGAGCCCAGCATCCGCCCTCTCGCCGGTGTACTCCCGATCCATTACCCCTCCGCCGAGCGCACGTCGCACCGCCACCGGCACCTCCGAGGCGGCGACGCTCGACCGCACGAGAGCCCTGAGGATGGGACCCGTCTCGTGGTCCTCCCACAGGTCGAGGTATCCCGCGGCCAGGCGGCGCCCGCGGCCGGGCGACTCGTCCCCGAGCACGGCGGCGATCCGTCCTGCCATGGGGGTGCGATCCAGGACGGTCGCCGTGAAGAGGCCCTCCTTGTCGCCGAACCAATGACGGATCATGCCGGCGTCGACACCCGCGCGCTCCGCGACGGCACGCATGGAAGCACGCTCGTACCCACGCTCGGCGAACAGCGCGAGCGCCGCGTCGAGGATCGCCTCGCGCGTATCAGCGTCTCCGGGACGCCGCCCACGGCGTCGTTCGCCCTGCGCAGACATGGCCATCCCGGCATGGTAGTCGCACCGGTTGCCTATTTCCACGAGTGTGGAGTTAACTGGGACGCATCGCACCGTTCGCCGAGGAGAGGCCGTCCATGACCGAGCAGTCCAGCGTGATCGACGTCCAGGGGCTGACGAAGTCCTACGGCAGGTTCAAGGCCCTGAACGGGGTCGACCTCACGGTCGCGAAGGGCGAGGTGCACGGCTTCCTCGGCCCCAACGGCGCCGGGAAGTCGACGACCATCCGCGTGCTCCTCGGCCTGCTCAAGGCCGACGGTGGCACGGTCTCGCTGCTCGGTGGCGACCCCTGGAAGGACGTCGTCGAGCTCCACCGCCGGCTCGCCTACGTGCCCGGTGACGTGTCGCTGTGGCCAAGCATGACCGGGGGCGAGGCCATCGACCTACTGGGCAGCCTGCGCGGGAGTCTCGACGAGGGCCGCCGCAAGGACCTGGTGGAGCGCTTCGAGCTCGACACCTCCAAGCGGGGGCGCCAGTACAGCAAGGGCAACCGGCAGAAGGTCGCGCTCGTCGCAGCGCTCGCCTCGGATGCCGAGCTGCTCATCCTCGACGAGCCCACCTCTGGCCTCGACCCTCTCATGGAGCAGGTGTTCCAGGAGACCGTGCGCGAGGCGAAGGACCGCGGCGTCTCGATCCTGCTCAGCAGCCACATCATGTCCGAGGTCGAGACGCTCACGGACCGCCTCAGCATCATCCGCGACGGCGTCATCGTGCAGACCGGCACGCTGGACGATCTGCGCACGGATACCCAGACGTCCATCGACGTGGTGCTCGAGCGCGTGCCAGACGCCACCGAGCTGGCGCCGCTCGAGAGCGTGACCATCAACGGGCACCGCGTCACAGCGTCGGTCGACCCCGACAAGGTGGGCGAAGCGATGAAGGTGCTCGCGCCGTACGGCATGTCGAAGCTCGCCGTCGAGCCCGCGAGCCTCGAGAGCCTCTTCCTCAGGCTCTACGAGGAGACCCGCGCGTGACCACCGCCCCAGCCATAGCATCGGCCCTGCCGACCCCGCACCGCGACCGCGGCGCGACGACCGGCGCCCGCCTGCTGCTGCGCACCTCGCTCAAGCACGACGGCCGCCTCATGGCGCCGTGGGTCCTCCTCATCACGGTGCTGTCGGTGTCCTCGGTCATCGCGTATCCGCTGGTGTTTCCCGACCAGACCGAACGCGAGGGACTGCAGCAGGCCGTTGCAGCCAACCCCGCCATCGGGCTCATCTTCGGCCCGCCCACCGATCTACTCACCACGGACGGCTTCAACGCGTGGCGCACGCTCGCGCTCGGCGGCTTCCTCGCCGCGATGGGCGCCATCTTCACCGTCACGCGCGCCACGCGTGTGCAGGAGGACTCGGGCCAGGCGGAGCTGCTCGCCTCGGGTGTCATGGGCCGGTCCACCCGCCTCCTCACTGGAGTCGCCATGGCCCTCATCGCGGGCGTCATCACCGGCGTGCTTGCCGGCGCGCTCACCGTGCTGTGCGGCGGAGGCGCCGAGGCCTCGTGGCTGCTGGCCTGCACGTGGACGGTCACCGGCTGGATGTTCGCCGGTTTCGCGGCCGTCGCGGCGCAGATCGGCGCCGACGCGCGCACCTCGACGGCCCTGTCGATCTCGACCCTGGGCACACTTTTCATCCTGCGCGGCTTCGCCTACTCCATCGAGGCGCCCGAGTGGACCATCTGGATCAACCCCTTGGGCTGGATGCAGGAGACGCAGCCGGCCGGCGAGAACCTGTGGTGGCCGCTTGCACTCGGTGTCGCGCTCACCGGGATCCTGCTCGCCGTCGCCTTTCGACTCGAGGGGTCGCGCGACTTCGGTCAGGGCCTCCTCAAGCCCGGCCCGGGCCCTGATCGGGGCCGTGCCCGCGGCCCGTGGGGACTCGCGTGGCGGCTGTCGAAGGGATCGGCGCTGACGTGGACCGACGCGTTCGTGCTGCTGGGGTTCATCTTCGGCTACTTCGCGACATCCATCGTCGACCTCATCGAACCGGGCAGCCCCATGGCCGCGGCGCTGGCGGGCGGCAGTGGTTCAGCGGACGTGCTCGTCGCGTCCTTCCTGGTGATGATCCTGTCGATGATCGGCATCTTCGCCGCCATCCCGAGCGTCCAGGTGATGCTGCGCGTGCGCTCCGAGGAGATGGAGGACCGTGTCGAGCCGGTCATGGCCGGCTCGGTGTCGCGCCCGCGCTATTACGGCGCGAACGTGCTGCTCGCGCTCGTCCTGCCCGTGCTCTACATGGCGGTCGCTGGCGCCGTCGTGGCGCTCCTTGCCGCGCGCTCCGACCTGGGGGTCGAGTTCCGCGAGGTGTGGGTGCAGGCGATGACGATCGTCCCGGCGATCTGGACTCTCGTGGCAGTGTCGGTGCTCGTCGTCGGCGCGCGCCCCAAGGTCGCGGTCGCCGCATGGGCCGGGGTGGTCGCGGCGTTCGTGCTCACGCTCCTGGGCCCGTCGTTCGGCCTGCCCGACTGGGCGCTCGGCATCTCGCCGGTGTGGCACGTTCCCGACGTCCTGCTTTCAGATCCCGATTGGACGGGCCTCATGTGGGTGTCGCTGTTCACGCTGGGATTCACCGCCATCGGCTTCGCCGGATTCAGGCGCCGAGACCTGGCGGTCGAGTAGGGCCGATGCGGCCGCTCAGCTCCCGCGATACGTCGAGTAGGCGAAGGGGCTCAGGAGCAGGGGCACGTGGTAGTGGCTGCCGCCGGCGACCTCGAAGGTGATGAGCACCTCGGGATAGAACGTCGCGACATCTCGCGTCGAGAAGTACATCCCGGTATCGAAGCGCACCTGGTAGACGCCTTCATCGAGCCGATCGGGCCCCAGATCGCCGATGCGGCCATCCGCGTCGGTGACGCCTGAGGCAACGGGCTCCCAGCCCTCGCCTCCTCGCTCCGACAGTGTCACGGCGACGCCTGCTGCCGGTTCTCCGCTCACCGCGTCGAGGACGTGAGTGGTGACGAAGCTCATGCGCTCTGCCCGATCTCTCTCAACCTTGCGGCGGCGATCTGCCGCAGCTGCTCGGCGGTCTCCTCTGTCTCCTCGGCGGGGTCGTTCAGCAGCCGGCGCTCGAGCTCCTCGACGATGTCACGCCGGTCGCGACCGGCCGCGCGGATCAGGAACACGCGGCCGAACTGCGCCTCGTACCGCTCGTTTCCCTCGCGCAGCTGCTCGGCGAGCTGCTCGTCCGCATCGTCGCTCGCGGCCTGCTCGGCGCGACTGAAGCGAGCCTCGGCACCCTCGCCCGAGGCTCGTTCGCCGATGCGCGGATGCGCCGCGAGCGCCTCGTCGATCTCGTCCTCGCTCAAGGGGGTGGCGACGTCCATCGCCGCCTCGACCAGCGCATCGGCGCTGTCGAAGTCCTGCCCCGCCAGCGCATCGGCCACGCGCTCGACGCGCAGCGCGTGCAGCAGCTGCTCTCGCTCGAACCTCATGCGCCCATCGTAGGGTGAGGCGCATGGATGTCACAGGAGTGGTGCTCGCGGCGGGGGCGGGCGAGCGCGCCGGCGGGGCGAAGGCGCTGCGAACCGCGCCCGACGGCACGCCGTGGCTTTCGATCGCCTGCGAGGCGCTGCGCGACGCGGGATGCCGCGAGGTGATCGTCGTGCTGGGCGCTCAGGCCGAGGAGGCCGCCACGCTGGTCCCTCGCGGGACACTGCCAGTGGTCGCCACAGACTGGCACGAGGGGCAGTCGGCCTCCCTCAAGGTCGGGCTGGCGGCGGCCGCGACGTCGAGCGCTGACGCGGTGCTGCTGACGCTGGTCGACCTTCCGGGGCAGACGGCGGCCGCGGGGCGGAGGGTCATGGCGGTAGGCGCGGACGACCCGCGCGGGACCCTCGCGCGCGCACACTATGACGGCGCTCCCGGGCATCCGGTCCTGCTGGGCCGCGATCACTGGACAGAGATCGCGCAGTCCGCCGAGGGCGACCGCGGAGCGCGAGAGTACCTGCGCGACCACCTCGTCTTCGAGGTCGACTGCTCGGACCTGGGGGGCGGAGCGGACCAGGACGTCTGAGCCGCTACTCCTGCGGTGCGCGCACGAGGATCGCGCCCGGCTGGATGCTGAAGGCGACCTTGTCGCACTCGCCCACGTCCTCGCCGTCCAGCTCCAGCATGCGAGGCTTCTCGAAGTCGACCGTCACGGCGGCGACGCGGCGATGCGTGACGGACTCGCTGCTCTCCGCGCTGTCCGATGCCCCGACCAGCCGCTTGAGGCCGTTGTCCCACACCATCGACCTCATGGTGTCGAGCCACCCTGCCAGTCCGTCCGCGCTGAGCACCAGCAGGTCCAGCTCGCCGTCCGACGGGTCCGCGTCAGGCAGCAGCGTGACGCCGCCCGTGAGTATGCCGCAGTTGCCCACGATGACGGTGTGGGCGTCCTCGGTGCGGCGCTCCTCCTCGTCGATCGACAGGCCCATCTCGATGACGTCGCTCGCGGACACCGCCCGGCCGAGCGACTCGACGTAGGCGAGCCAGCCCACCTTGCCCTTGAGGTCCTCATCGGTCTCGGTGATCATGTTCGCGTCCACGCCCACGCCGGCCATCACGGTGAACGCCATGCGTTGCGCTTCGCCCTCGATCTCTGCGCCGATCCACGCGAGGTCGACGGTGCGGGTCTGCCCACCCAGCACCACCTCAAGCGCCTTGCCGATGTCGTTCAGCGGCACGTCCAGGTTGCGGGCCAAGAGATTGCCGGTGCCACGCGGCACGATGCCGAGCGCGGCCTCCGCGCCCGTGTCCGCGAGGCACTCGGCCACCGCGCGCACCGTGCCGTCGCCGCCGGCCGCGACCACGACATCCGCCCCGGCGTCGAGCGCGGCTTGGGTCATGCTGTGGCCCGGGTCCTCGACTGAGGTCTCGTACCAGGCGACCTCGACCTGCGGTCGTTCCTCGAGGAGCGGCGCCAGCGCCTCCTCGAGGTCGTCTCGGCTGGTCTTCGTCGGGTTGAGGACCATGCCGATGTGCTGAGGAGTGCTCACCGGCCCAGGATAGATGCAGCGAACCTGTGCATGCTCGATGCGGTTGCCGCATCGATGAGCACCGGCGCGAGCCGGTCAGTCCGCACTGGCGAAGAACCGCTTGAGCGCAGGGACGCGCCTGATGAGCAGCTGATCGATGAGCAGGAGCGCGATCACCGAGAGGCCGAACAGCGGCAGGAACAAGCCGAGGGCCACCACGATCAGGGCGGTCACCCAGTTGGTGAGAACCGGGAGCTTCGCCTTGGGAGCGCCCGTGGTGCCGCGCGCATAGCCCCGGCGCTTCCACCACATCACAGGACCGGATACGCACATGAAGATGATGCCCAGGCAGAAGGCCGTCGTGATGACGGTGTTGAGCTCTCCGAAGCGGCGACCTTCGTGCCCCGCGATGCCTTGAGCGACTGCCTTGGCGGCGAGCGAGTAGTCGTCGTACCCGTACGTTGCCGCAACTTCGCCCGAGTACTGGTCGACGTGCACCACCTTCTCGAGGGAGGGATCGTTCTCGGAGGGGTTGCCGGCGTTGTACCACATGGTGGCCATCACCGAGTAGACGCCCGTCTCGTCTGCTGGGTACATCACGAGGTACGGCTCCAAAGCGCCCTCGGCGCGGGCGGCAGCCGTCGCCGTGTCGACCGACACCGAGGTCCCCACGGCCGCGGCGCTCTCCGCCGTCTCCGCCTCGGCGATGGTCCACCCGGCAGACGCGGAGGAGCCGTGCGAGGCCTCGATCTGCTCGCCGAGGGTCGACTCGGCGCCGTGGTCGTCGGACCACAGCGACGTCTCTCCCTTGGTCGCGAGCTCCTGTGCCTTCGAGCCCCAGACGGAGGTCCATGGCAGCCCGGACACGACGAGGAACAGGATCCCGACCCCCAGGCCTGCTCCGACCCATGCGTGCATCCACCGCGTCCGAGCACCGCGGGTGCGAGCTCGGCGGGCCTTCGCGCGGGCTGCTCGGCCCTTGAAGAAGAGGATGAAGCCGGTGATCGCGAGCACGATCGCCCAGCATGCGCCGAGTTCGATGATCCGTTCGCCCCACGTCCCCGACATCAGGGTGCCGTGGGTCGTGACGGCCCAGTCGGACAGCAGATCGGACGGAGCGAGGTCCCCGGTGATCTCTGCCGAGTAGGGATCGACGTAGACGTTGCGGGACTCGCCCGCGGCATCCATGTGGAAGACCGTCGCGCGGCCGGCGAGGCTGTCCTGCACGGACAGCACCGTCCACTCGGGGAACTCGGTGACGACCGCCTCCTCCTGGGCGGACAGCGGCAGCCGCTCCTGGCCAGCCGGAACCTCGACCTGCAGCACCCCTGGGTGCATGACAGCGTCGACCTGCGCGCGGAAGAGATAGATCAGACCGGTGACAGCCAGAGTCAGCAGGACCGGGATGACGATCAGCGAGCCGTAGAAGTGCCATCGCCAGAAGGCCCCGAACCAGTTGCTGCGGCGCAGGACGGCTCGGGCGGGGATGTCGTCGCGCGCAGGTGCCGCGGTCTCGGTGCTCATAGGGCTCTTCTCACGTCATCGGGAGGCGTCGATCGCCGTGCGGGCACTCTACAAGACGTAGAACGGGGAGTAAAGGCGCTGAGCGCGCAACTCGGCTGAGCACCCAGGAGCGAAGCGCGCCTGAACGGCCAGCGCCTCCCGCACCGCATCCCTGCCGCACCGCCTCACAGCTGCGTCGTCCGCGATGAGCTCGACGAGCGTCCTCACTGCCTGCTCGAAATGGAGGCCGCGCGGCACCCGCGAGAACGCGACGGCGGTGAGGCGCGCCGCCCGGAGGAGGAGGGTGTGTCGGCCTCGGACGTGGGCGACCTCGTGAGCCACCGCCGCTTCGAACCCCGCGGAACCCAGTGCGCGCGCAAACTCCGACCCAACGAGCACCCGGCCGCGGCCAGCCGGGTCCACGAGCGCGGTCAGGCCGGGCGTTCCCGCGATCACGAGCACCTCCACGCCGTCGCGAACAACGCGGCTCTCCGGGGACGCCGCCAGGCGGGTCAGGGCATCGTCGTAGGGCCGAGCGTCGGCAGAGGCGGACGCCGCTGCTGCTCCGACCGCCGCGGCCAGGCAGCCGAGAACTGCCAGCCCGCACCACGCGGCCACGGTCGAGACCCAGTCTCCTCCGGCGGTCCCCGCTGCGGTGAGGGTCGCCGCATCGGCCACCACGATCCCCAGAGCGGCACTGAGCATGCCTGCGCCGGCGAGCAGGCACGCGAGCCACAGGCCCAGTGCGAGCCGGGGCCTGAACACCCTCCACCGTGCCCGCGTCAACAGCCAAGGCCCCACCGTCAAGGCGAGCAAGCCGGCCAGAGCCGAAGCGAGGGCAGCGATGATCACCCGTCGAGGGCCCGCCGGAGCGCAGCGACATCCTCGGGCGCGAGCGCGCCAGCGAACCGGGCGAGCGCAGCCTGGCGATCGGCCACTCCGTCGAGGACGTGGGCCATCGACTCGGCGGCGTCTGCCGACTCGGCGGCAGCGGGGGCGAACGTCGCTCCGGACGCGTGCGGCTCCCTGATGACGCGCTCCTTGTCCTCCAGTCTCGACAGCACCGTGAGGATGGTCGTGAGCGCCGGCCGATGCGCCTCGGGGAAGGCGTCGCGCACCTCGGCGCTCGTGAGGGGTCCGTCGGCTCGCCACAGCGCCGCCATCACATCCGCCTCCAGCGCTCCTCGAGCCCGTCTCATGCCGTCCTCCCGCGCGCCCTCCGTCACGGCTCCGCTGCCGCGACGGTCTGGTTCGACACAGTGTAGAGCGTTGCGAGTTCGCCGTCGCGACGCCGTCAGGCGTCGATGCGTCCCGCCACCGCAACGTGCGTGCGCCCGCCGATCCACAGCGCGCCATCGCCCTCCGCCACGGCGACCCGCCCGAGGCGACCGAGCGCCGTTCCCTGGCGAGCGAGGAAGGGCGCCGCCAACCGGCCGGACTCGGTGAGCCACTGCGCGAGCGCGGCGTTGAAGCTGCCCGTGATGGGGTCCTCCCGCAGCGGTCCGTCAGTGTCGTTGAAGAACGTGCGGACCTCCACGTCGCCGTCGCCACCGCCCAGACCGGCCACCCCCACCATGACGAGTCCGCGCTGAGGCGACAGCTCCGGGCGCACCGCGAGCACGGCATCGGCGCTGTCCAGCAGCAGTCCGACCCACGGGGGGCCGTTGTCGCACCACGCGGCGTCGACCACGTCCGATGGGTCGATGCGCAGCACGCGGCATGCGGACTCGACGTCGGCCGGGTCGACGGGGCCGGAGCGTCGCCGCTCGGGCGCGCCGAACGCGAGCGACTCGCCATCGATGCGCACGGGCACCAGCCCGGCGCCGCACTCCTGCGTCACCGTGCCTTCGCGCTGCGGCACTCCGCCCGCGTCGAGCCACGCCCGCGCTGTGCCGAGGGTGGGGTGGCCCGCGAACGGGAGCTCGTTCGTGAGCGAGAAGATCCGCACCCGGTAGTCAGCCTCGGACGTGGACGGTTCGAGCACGAAGGTGCACTCGGAGAGGTTGGTCCACGCGGAGATGCGGGCCATCTGGTCGGTGTCGAGGTCGTCGGCGCCCAGCACGACGGCGACGGGGTTGCCGGTGTAGGGGTCGACGCCGAACACGTCGACCTGGCGGAACTCGTGAGCGCTCATGCTGCGACGGTAGCGCCGATGCGCGGGTTCAGAACGGCTGCCGGTGTCAGCGCCTGAGCGTCGTGAAAGGACATGAGTGCCGGAAGAGGGCCCGAGACCAGCACTCATCTCCTGCTGGGGCGGGTCGGGCGCTCAGTCGTGCGCTCGGTCGTGCGCGTCGGCGACGGCGAGGACAGTCGCCTCGAAGGCGTCGAGGGCCAGCGCGACGTCGTCGGCCCGCACGGACTCGTCGCGGTGGTGCGACACGCCGTCCTTGCAGCGGATGAACAGCATGGCGTAGTCGCATAGGTCCGCAATCGCCATGGCGTCGTGGCCCGCCTTCGACAGCAGCCGCATGGGTGCGGCATCTCCCGATGCGCGAATGCCCGCCTCGACGGCAGCGGCCAGCGGCGCGGCGACGTGCGTGGCCCGCGCGGCATGCAGCTCGTGCACATCGAACGCCAGGTTGCGCGATGCCGCGGCCTTGAGCGCCGCCTCCTCGATCTCGCGCCACACCCGATCGCGCAGGGCGTCGGTCTCCGCGCGCAGGTCCAGCGAGAACTCGACGCGGCCCGGGATCACGTTCATCGCGCCGGGGTAGGCGTGCAGGCGTCCCACGGTCCCGATCGCGCCCGCGTCGCGCGCGAGCGCCTCGACGGCGGTGACCACTTCGGACGCACCGAGCAGCGCGTCCCGCCGGCGCCCGTACGGCATGCCGCCGGCATGGCCGGCCTCTCCCGTCATCTGCAGCTCGAAGCGCCGGGCGCCCATGATGCCCTCGACGACGCCCAGCGCCCTGTCCGCGTCCTGCAGCAGCGGGCCCTGCTCGATGTGCGCCTCGAGATACCCGACGATGGACTGACCGCGCAGGGACGCGTCGCCTACGCGCGCCGGGTCGAGCCCGAAGGCGATGAACGCGTCGCGCACGGTGGTGCCGTGAGCGTCTCGCAGGCCCCACCACGACTCTTGCCAGGTGCCCGCGACCGCGCACGAGCCCAGCAGGGTGCGGCCAAAGCGCGTGCCCTCCTCGTCCGCGAAGCCGATCACCTCGAGCCCGAACGGCAGCTCCACGCCCCGCGCGCGCAGCCGTCCCACCACCGCGATCGCCAACAGCGTGCCCAGGATGCCGTCGTACCGTCCCGCCCCTGGCACGGTGTCGAGGTGAGAGCCCAGCAGCAGGATGGGCGCATCGGCCGTAGGCCCCGCCAGCGTGCCGCGCTGGTTGCCGGCGGCATCCTGCCACGCGTCGAGCCCCGCGGCGTCCATCCACTCCCCCACGGTCCAATTGGCGCGCGCATGCTCAGGGGTGAGGTACGCGCGCTCGATGCCGTCCGTGGCCGCGGAGATGCCGGCGAGGACATCGCAGCGCGCCAGCACCTCGTCCGCGGAGAACGGCGTCACACGCCTGCGCCGTAGGTCTCGTAGGCGGCGTCGACTCCCGCTCCCGCCGGTGCGCGATGACCAGCCCGGCGCAGCGCGGCCTCGAGCGCGGCCAGGGTGGTGAGCACGGCATCGGTTCTGGCGTTGTAGCCCATGGTGCCGATGCGCCAGATCCTCCCGTGCAACGGACCGAAGCTGGTCCCGATCTCGATGCCGAAGTCCTCGAGCATCGCCCCGCGCACCGCATCACCGTTCACCCCGTCGGGGATCTCCACGCCCACGACGTTGGTCATCTTGTAGGCCCGCGCGCCGAACGTCGCCAGTCCGAGCGCCGCCGTTCCCGCGCACATCGCGCGTCCATGCAGCTCGTGGCGCGCCCAGGACTCCGCGAGACCTTCCGCGAGCAGGATGCGCGCGCACTCACGCGCGCCGTAGAGCATGGTCGTGGCCTCGGTGTGGTGGTTGAGCCGCCGCTCGGACCAATAGTCGAAGATCTGACCCATATCGAGGTAGTTCGAACGGATGGGCTCGGCTGCGACGGGGTCTCCCGGCGCACGAATCCCCTCCTCCACGGACGTGCGCGCCTCGACCACCTCGGCTGCGCGCGGCGAGAACGTCACAGGTGCGGAGCCGGACGGCCCGCCCAGGCACTTCTGGAGGCCGGCCGTCGCGACGTCGATGCCCCACTCGTCGGTGCGGAACTCGTTGCCGCCCAGCGTCGCGGTCGCGTCCACGTAGAGCAGCGCGCCGTGGCGCTCGCACAGCTCGCCCAGGCCTTCGAGCGGCTGAGCGACGGTGGTGGACGTGTCGCCATGGACCACAGCGAGCACCTTCGGCTGAACGTCGCTGAGCGCCGCCTCGATCGCTTCCTCGGTGAAGACCTGCCCCCACTCGGTCTCGATGGTGTGCACCTCGGCGCCTGCGCGTCGGCAGATCTCCGCGAGCAGGTGCCCGAACCGCCCGAAGATGGGGACGAGCACCCGATCGCCCGGCGCGAGCAGCGACACCAGCGCGGCCTCGATGCCCGCGCGCGACGTCCCGTCGACGAGCATGGTCTGCTGGTTCTCCGTGATGAACACCTCGCGGTACAGGCCCATGACCTCGTTCATGGTCCCCGTCATCCACGGGTCGTACTGGCCCACGAGCTGCGCGGACATCGCTCGCAGCACGCGCGGGTCCGCGGTGATGGGCCCGGGGCCCATCAGCAGCCGCGGCGGGGGGTTCACTGGTGCAGGAACGGTCACCTTCACATCATGCCGTGTGATGGTTACGCAGGCATTTCAGGCGGCCGATGCGGACGTCACGACAGCGCGTCCGTCCAGGCGAGCGCCGCGTCGACGAGGGCGAGGTCACTCCCCCGCGGCCCGACGAGGCACAGCCCTGCCGGGCCGCCGTCGAGCTCGAGCAGCGGCACCGACAGCGCCGGACGGCCCGTGATGCCGGCGACAGCCGAGAGCCCCAACGTGGCTTCCCGCACGGAGTGCAGTCGCTCGGAGCTCGCGTCGAGCGGCGGCGCCACGGAGCTCGCGGAGGGCAGCAGCAGGATGCGGTCGCCGAGCGCAGCGTCGATGGCATCGCGCGCCGCGGCCTTGGCCTGCAGAGCGCGCTGCTCCTGCTCGGCCGTCACGGAGTTCGCCCATGCGAAGCGCTCCGCCACGTCCTCCGCGAGCGCCCCGGGGTGCGCCGCCACCCATTCCTGCCACGCGCGCGCCGCCTCGGCCGACTGCGTGCAGCGGAAGATCTCGAACAGGTCGCGAGGGTGCGGCAGCTCGATGGGCTCGAGCACGTCGAACTGCTGGGCGCGAGCGAGAGCGTCGATGACGCCTGCCAGCCCGTTCCTCACGTCGGCGTCAGCGGTCTCGAACAGCGCGGCGCACACCACCGCGCTGCGCCGGTCGATGTTGCGCTGCGCAGTTGCGTCCAGGGTCGCCTGCGCCGCATGGCCCACCGTCTCGCCGTCGCGGGCGAGCCAGCCGGCGGTGTCGTAGGCAGGCGCGAGAGGCAGCACGCCGTCGAGCGACACCGCGCCGTACGTGGGGCGCAGGCCCCACAGGCCCTGGTAGGAGGCCGGCACGCGAATGGAGCCCGCGGTATCGGTGCCGAGGCCCAGATCCGCTTGACCGCTCGCGACCGCGCTCGCGGGACCGGAGCTCGAGCCGCCCGGGAGGGCACCGGGCGCGGCCGGGTTAGGGGGTGTACCGTACGCGCCGTTGCGCCCCGCGATCGAGTACGCGAACTGGTCCGTCTGCGCGATGCCGCGGATGTGGGCGCCGGCATCGAGGAGCGCCGCGACCGCGGTCGCTGGGAGGCGCTGGCCGCGGCCCTCGGCGAGGTAGGCGGGCACTCCGGCGCCGATGCGGTGCCCGGCGACCGCGAACACGTCCTTGACCGCGACCGACACGCCTGCAAGCGCCCCGTCCTGCGCCCCGGTGACGAGCGGCGAGCCGAGCACCCGCCAGATGCGGGTGTCCATCGCCGGTGGTGGCGCAGACACGTGGGCGGCCACGATGACCCAGCCGCCCGGCGTCGCATGCGCGTTGCCCGCGCGTTCCCACAACTGGGTCACGAGTCCGCGGCCACCCGCGTCGGGAGCGTTGACGCTCGTGACGTAGGCGTGCGTGTCCGTGATGGGGCGGACCTGGATCTCGGTCACCGTGCGCGCGGGAGCTCCACCCCGGCCGGAGCGGAAGCTGTCGATCCGCTCACGTCCCACCAGCAGCCCGTTCGCATCGCCGCGCATCACGTCGGGCCCCTCGCCGAAGAACGCTCCGAGCGTCGCGAGGTCGTCCGCCATGAGCGCGGCCTCGTAGGCCCAGAAGGCGTCGAGCAGCTGCGGCGGCGGCTCGGTCCTGGCGGGCAGCTGCATCAGGGCCTGCAGGTCCTGTGCAGAGTCCAGCTCGGGGTGCTCGGAGGTGTGCGCGTGGTCAGGACTCGTCATGGGGTCTCGCCTCGAAGTCGGAGATACGGATGGCGGCATGGACCCCCTGGACGAGGTCGACCACCTGAGAGATGCGGAAGTCGGTCGCGGCGGAGAGGTAGGCGTAGGCGAGGTGGGCGTCCATGCCGTGACGCGCGGCGAGGATCGAGACGGCCTGGCGCACGCATGCGCGCAGGGCCTCATCGAGGTCCTCGTCCATCCCCGTCGGGTAGAGATAGTCAGCGGACTCACCGAGCGGTCCGGCGAGCTCCCCGAACGCACGCACCGCCTCACGCTCCGGCACGACCGTGAGCCGCAGCGTCGCACGCAGCGACGCCTCGAGCGCGGTCAGCGCCACCTCGCCGTCCCCCTGCGCGAAGTGGGGATCGCCGGCATAGAACAGGGCTTCGCTGACCTGGACGGGCAGGTACAGCCGCGTGCCTGCGACGAGGTCCTTGATGTCGATGTTTCCCCCGTGGGACCCGGGTGGGACGGAGTGCACCCTATCTGAGGTCGCGGTCGCGACGCCCATGATTCCCAGGAACGGCGCGAGCGGGAAGCCCGTCTCCACGGGCCCGCCCTCGCGTGCCGGCAGCCAGCCGCGCCACGCGCCGTCGCGGTCGCGACCGATGCCGCAGAACACGCTCACGTTGTCCGTCCCCGAGGGCATCTCTCCCGCCAGCGCCCCGCGGCCGTGCCGATTCGAGATCACGCCATACGGGACGCGCGGAGTGAGGCCGACGATGTCGACGGCGAGCAGGTCTCCTGGGCGAGCACCGGTCACGCCGATCGGGCCGGTGACCACGTGCGGCCCGTCTTTGTCGGCATCCCGAGCCCCCGACGCGGCGACCTCGACGGCCTCTGCCAACACCGCATCGGCCTCCACGCCGTGGCGGGAGAAGAAGGCGAGCGGATCGCCGCCCTGGTCGGGCAGCAGTCCCTCGTGCGAGAGGGTGTCCACCACCACGGTGGTGCCGGACGACACCGTCGTCACTGGCGCATCGGCGCTGCAGGGAAGCCTGCCCCACAGGGTGGTGCGCGAGGTGACGGGCACGTAGTCGGCGCCCGCAGGAAGGCCCTCGCCGCGGCGCAGGATCCCGTCGTAGTCGCCCATGCGGCCTCGACCTCCCTGGTGTGTGCCCTACTCTGAGTCGAGACTACCGGCGGACCCTGCCGTCGGGTCGAAGGCTGCCTGGAGGACGCGTGCGCGAGCGACTGCGACGGGACGTGGGCCGGACCCATCTGGGCCTCATGCTCGCGCTCACCTTCTCCACCGGCGTCATCGACGCGGTGGGCTACCTCGGCCTCGACCGCGTGTTCACGGGCAACATGACGGGCAACGTCGTGATCCTCGGGATGGGCCTCACCGGCGTCGACGGCCTGCCGGTGCTTGGACCAGTGCTCGCGCTCGTCGGTTTCATGGTGGGCGCCGCGCTGGGCGGCCGCACCCTGCGCACGTTCGACGCCGGATGGTCGGACAAGACGACCATGCTGTTCTCCGTCGTCAGCGTGGTGCTCGTGGCCTCTGCCGTCGTCGCAATCTTCGAGTCCGACCCGCCCCACCCGCTCGCGCTGTCCATCACAGCCGCGCTGGGCGCCGCGATGGGCCTCCAGGCGGCGGTCGCGCGACACATAGCGGTGAAGGACGTGACCACGGTGGTGGTGACCTCGACCATCACGGGTCTCGCGGCCGACTCTGCGGCCGGCGGAGAGGGGCTGAACTTCTGGCGGAGGCGCATGGGCGCGATCCTGCTCATCGGCGCCGGGGCCTGCGCGGGCGCGCTGCTGCTGCAGCTCCACATCGCGGCCGGGATGCTGCTGAGCGCCGCGATCACCGTGGTGGTGACGATCGTGGGCCATCGCTCGCGGCCGCGCCCGGACCTCGTCGACGCGACCGGCCTGTAGCCGGGATCCGAACGTCGGACGCGGCGCATCAGCGCGCGCCGGTCGCCCGCGCGGCACCTTCACTCCGTTCCCTGCGAACTGAGGGCAGGGAACGGCCGCTGTGCAGGCCAAGTCGATCGTCGCCGTGGGACTTGCGCGAACCCCGCTCAAGTCTTAACATGAGTGACATCGGCTCAACTTTGAGTCCGACACCGCTCACGGGCGGTGACACCACGTTTCACAGGAGGTTCACCATGGCACGGGAGATCACTCGTCACGCCGTTCCGGCGACTGCGTCGTCGCTGTGGCAGGACGACTTGAACAGGATGGTCCGCCAGTTCTTCGGCGACTCCGACGCCTCCCTGGCGGGCGCGTTCAGCCCCGCGCTGGACGTCGAGGAGAACGAGGACGGCTTCACGCTGCACGTCGAGCTGCCGGGCGTCTCGCCCGACCAGGTCGATGTCTCGATCGAGGAGAACGTGCTGACCGTAGCCGGCCAGCGCGACTTCTACGCTGACGCCAACGCCGAGGGCTTCAAGCGCATCGAGCGCCGCTTCGGCCGATTCCACCGCGCCGTCCGGCTGCCGGACCGCGTGGACCCCGATCGCATCGAGGCGTCCTACCGCGACGGCCTGCTGACGATCACGGTGCCCAAGGCGGAGTCCGCCAAGCCGCGCCGCATCCAGGTCGCGACCGCCTAGGCGCCAGCGCGCGCATCACAGCGAAGGGCCGGGCTCACCGGCGAGGCGAGCCCGGCCCCGTCGCATCGGGAACGACGGGACGTCGCAACGCACCCGCTCAACGTCCCTCCTCTATCGTGGGGGCATGACCTTCCGCTCACGGACCGGTCGCATCGTCGCGGCCCTGCTCGCCGCCGCCACGGCGGCGACGGTCGCTGGATGCGCATCGGAGACCGGGGACCTCGAGAGCGTCGACAGCCCGCTCGCTCGCTACGACTGGGACGCCTCCGCGAGCATGGAGGCATTGCTCGAGGGAACCCTCGCGATCCGGGACGACTGCATCTACATCGCTCACGAGGACGGCATCGAGACCGTGGCCGCGTTCCCACGCTCGCTCACGCGCTGGGACGCCGCGGCGCAGACCGTGTTCTACGATGACGTCGCCCATCCCATCGGCTCGCATGTCTCCGCAGGCGGCGGGTTCGTCGCGCCGTCGGAGGACATCCCCGAGCTGTCCATTCCCAACGCGTGCGACCTGGGAGCGAGGAACGAGATCTTCCTTGTCCAGGACACGGAGCTGGGCGGCTGAGCGAGACGAGCGCCGCGCGGAATGCGCGGCCATAGCCGGCCGTTGCTCCAGGCATGCGAGCCATCGCCTACTCGGAGTTCGGATCCGCGGACGTCCTGTCGTTGACGGACCTGCCGGATCCGCACGCCGGTCCCGACAGCATGGTCGTCGAGGTGAGGGCGGCCGGCCTCAATCCCGTCGACTACAAGATCCGGCAGGGCCACCTCGACGGCCTCATCGACACCCACTTCCCTGCCGTCCCCGGCTGGGATGTCTCGGGCGTGGTGGTCGAGAGCGGCCTCGACACCCCGGAGTTCAGCGTGGGCGACGAGGTATTCGCCTATGCGCGCAAGGACGTCGTGGCCGGGGGCACGCTTGCGGAGCGCGTCGCCGTCCCGGTGCGCACTGCGGCGCTCAAGCCCGCCGCGCTCGATCACGAGCAGGCGGCGTCCGTCCCGCTGGCTGGCCTCACTGCGCTGCAGGTGCTCCGTCGCTTGGGCGTCACCAAGGACTCCTGCGTGCTCATTCATGGCGCCTCGGGCGGCGTGGGCTCGTTCGCCGTGCAGATCGCGAGGCACCTCGGCGCCCACGTGGTGGGCACGGCCTCGGACCGTAATCACGACTACGTCTGCGACCTCGGAGCCGACCACGTGACCTACGGCGAGGGTCTGGTCGAACGCGCGCTGCGCTCATGCCCGACGGGCTTCGACGTGATCGCCGACTTCGCGGGCGGATCGTCGCTCGACAACACTGTCGCCCTCCTGTCCCCGACCGGCGTGGTCGGCTCGATCGCGGACCCTCGCGCCCGCACCGAGTTCGGTGGACACTACATCTGGGTCCGGCCGGACGCGTCGGATCTCGCTCATCTCGCACGCCTCATCGACGACGGGCACGTCAATGTCCACCTCGACGGCGTGTATCCGCTGCAGCGCGCTGCGGACGCCTACCGCGAGCTCGAGGGCGGGCACACGCGCGGCAAGATCGTGGTCACGATCCCGTGACAGCCGTCCGCTCCTAGGCGGAGTCGCGCTCCACGAGCACCGTCGGCATGATCGTCGTGCGATCACGGCTCTCGTTCCCGCTCAGCACGTCCACCAGGATGTCCGCCATGAGCGCACCCATCTCCTCCGAGGGCTGACGCACGGTCGTGAGAGGCACCTCGCACGCCTCCACTGCGGGGCTGTCGTCATAGCCCACCATGGCGATGTCGCCGGGGATGGACAGGCCCCGCTCGAGCACCACGGGCATGGCGCCGCTCGCCATCAGGTCGGACGCCACGAAGACGCCGTCCACGTCGGGGTACTCGGCGAGGATCTCCCGGATCGCCCGCGCGCCGCCGTGCATGGTGTAGTCGCCGTCGATGACCGGCCCAGGCTCGAGATCGGCGGCCTCGAGCACCTCGCGCCATCCAGCGACGCGGTCGAGGGCGCTCTGCATCGACATCGAGCCGGCGATGGACGCGATCCGCCGGCACCCGCGATCCACGAGCCGTTGCGTGGCGATGCTCGCGCCCTCGACGTTGTTGACATCCACGACGTACGCGTCGATCCCTGGCACGACGGCTCGACCTCCGAAGACCATGGGCATGAGCCCGGCGATCTGGTAGAGCGATCGATCCCCGATGTGGTGGGAGATCACCACCACTCCGTCGACGGCTCCGCCGGCGAGATAGCGCAGCATCTTGGGCTCCGGGGCCTGCGAGGCGACCATCAGGCTCAGCACGTAGTCGGAGCGCTCGAGGCGCTCCGCGATCCCCTTGATGACGCTCGCGAAGTACGCGTCTCCCAGGAAGCGGGTCATGTCCTCCGGCACCACGAGCGCGATCGCGTGGGACTGGTGGCTCGCGAGCGAGCGAGCTGCGCGATTGGGCACGTAGCCCAGTTCCGCGATGGCGCTGCGGACGGCCTGAGCGCTGTCCGGGTGGACCTTGGGCGAGCCGTTGACCACGCGGGACACGGTCGCCCGCGAGACTCCCGCCCTGGCGGCCACGGCCTCGAGGGTGGGCGCGTTGCGGGCGCGGGAGCGGTCGCCACCGGGCGGGGCGGCCGGCTGCTCGCCGGCCGCCCCGGTGTCGATGCGCGGCTCGAGGCCGTGGACCTGGACCAGGACTACCCCTTGACCGCGCCCTGCATGATTCCGGAGACCAGCTGCCGTCCCGTGAAGATGAACAGGATCAGCAGCGGCACGGTCGCCAGCAGCACTCCAGCGAGGACCAGCGAGTAGTCCACGAAGTAGTTCGCCTGCAGCATGGACAGCGCCACCGGCAGCGTCGGGTTCGACTGGTCGAGGATGATGAACGGCCAGAAGAAGTTGTTCCAGCTGGTCACGAACGTGAACATGAACAGCATCGCCGCCGCGGGGCGCGCGGCCGGTACACCCACGTGCCAGAAGGTCCGGATCATGTTGCAGCCGTCCACCCTGGCGGCCTCGATGAGCTCAGTCGGCAACGCCTGCTGCAGGAACTGGGTCATCCAGAACACGCCGAAGGCCGTGACGAGGGCGGGCAGGATCACTGCACCCAGGGTGCCCGTCCAGCCGTAGTCGGCCATCAGGATGTACAGCGGCACCACGCCCAGCTGCACGGGAACGGCCATGGTCGCGATCACGAACACGAAGAGCACGCCGTTGCCCTTGAAGCGCAGCTTCGCGAACGCGAAGCCGGCGAGCATCGACAGCACGACGGTGGACGTCGAGACCGTGGTCGACACCACGATCGAGTTCCACAGCGCCTTCCAGAAGTTGACGGCCGGGTTCTGGATGACGGTCTGGGCGTTCTCGAGGAAGTTGCCGCCAGGGAGCCACGACATGTTGGGGTCGCGGACCGTCGAGGCATCGCCCGATCCCACGAGGAACGACCAGTAGAAGGGGAACAGGGAGGCGATCAGGACCAGCACCAGCGAGGTGTAGACGAACCACCCGGGACGCTGGAGGTTCACGGACGTGCGCGCGCGAAGTCGGGTGGCCATCACTTGCCTCCAGAGGAGTCGGACGAGATGAGCCGTCTCGTCAAGAAGAAGTTGAGCAGGCCGAACACGACGATGATCAGGAACAGCAGCCAGGCGATCGCGGAGGCGCGGCCGAAGTTCAGCTCCCCCCAGCCCGTGTTGTACATGTACATCGTGGTGGTCAGCCATTGCTGATCCGCGCCACCGTCGCCCGTCGTGTCGTACATACGCGGCTCGTCGAAGATCTGGAGTCCGCCCACGGTCGCGGTGATGATGACGAAGATCGCGGTGGGTCGGATCTGCGGCAGGGTGATGGAGAAGAACCGGCGCAGCTTCCCGGCGCCGTCGATGGCGGACGCCTCGTAGAGCTCGCGCGGGATGGCCTGCATCGCCGCGAGCAGGATCAGGGCGTTATAGCCGGTCCAGCGGAAGTTCACCATCGTGGCGATGGCCCAGTGGGAGGCGAGCACGTCCTTGTGCCATTGGATGGGCTCGATGCCGATGTAGCCGAGCCACTCGTTGAACACGCCGTACTCGTCGGCGAACAGCTGCGAGAAGACCAGCGAGACGGCCACGGGCATCATGACGTACGGCACCAGCGTGCCCATGCGCCAGAAGGTCTTGGCCTTCAGGTGGTGATCGAGCATCGCGGCGATGAAGGTCGCCACGATCAGCTGCGGGATCGACGACAGCAGGAAGAAGGTGTTGCGCAACGACACCCAGAACTTGCGGTCGTTCAGGACGAACTCGAAGTTCTCCATGCCGATGAACTCGCCCGAGTTCCGGATGGTGTCCCAGTCCATCAACGAGATGACGGCGGTGTAGCCGATGGGGAACAGGCCGAAGAGCGCGAAGAGAATGAAGAAGGGGGCGATGTACGCGTAGGGCGAGACCTTCAAGTCCCAACGCGCTAGGCGCTGGCGCATGGAGCTGTCCGCGCGCCGGTTGCGGCGCTGCTGGTCAGCCGGAGGCGCCTCGATGTCCGTCGATGCCATGGGGGAGCTCTTTTCGTGTGCAGGTCAGGGCGATGAGAGGGTCCGGGCCGCCCCCGAGGTGGGGACGGCCCGGATCCTTCACATCAGATCAGCTGATCGCCTCGATGTCGGCGACAGCCTTGTCCCAGGAGGCCGCGGGGTCATCCGTGCCCTCCTCGACGCGAGTCAGCGCATTGTTGATCGCGTCGTTGACCTGGAAGTAGTACTCACCCTTGTACGGCGAGGGGACGACAGCCACCGCGCGCTCGGCGAAGATCTCGCCGATGGGAGCGGAGTTGAAGTACTCGTTCACCGCACCGGTGACGGCCGGGTCCTCGTAGGCCGCGACCTGCGACGGGTAGGTTCCGGCGTTCGCGAACGCCTTCGCCATCTGCTCAGGAGCGGTCAGCCAGGCGGCCAGCTTGGTGGCCTCCTCGACGTTGGCGCCGTTGGCGGGCACCGTGAGCCACGAGCCGCCCCAGTTGCCGCCGCCGTTCGGGTACACGTTGGCGACGTTCCAGTCGGTGGTGTCGACCGCGTTGCCCTCGATGACGCCGAGCATCCACGGCGGGCACAGCATGGTCGCGTAGGCGCCGTTCGAGAGACCGGCGAACCAGTCCTCGGACCACTGGCCGAAGTGCGACGACTGCGTCTCGGACGCCGCCGTGAGCTGGTCGTACAGTGCCTTGACCTCGGGGTTCTCGAGGGCGATGATCTCGCCGGTCGCCTCGTCCTCGTAGGCCTGGTCGAGCTGGTTCACCATGCCCTGCCACACGCCGGCGGCCGAGTCGAAGAACGCGGCGCCGCCGGAGCCTGCGACGTAGTCGTCGCCGACGGAGAAGAAGTTCGCCCAGTCACCGTCGAGCAGCGTCGCGACCTCGTCGGGCGAGCTCGGGAGGCCAGCGGCCTCGAACAGCGATGCGCGGTAGCACACGGCCTGAGGGCCGGTGTCGGTGCCGTAGCCGATGAGGCGGCCGTCAGCGTCGGTGGCGCCTGCCTCGACGAAGTCGATCCAGCGGCCCTCGACGTCGGGCGACGACAGGTCGGCGAGGAGGTCCGAGTACTGCATGACCTCGGGCATCCAGTCCACCTCGACCATCTCGACGTCGGCGAGTCCGCCGGGGCCGAGCTTGGTGAAGAAGTTCTCACGGGCGTCACCGGACTCCGCAGCGCGGTTGTAGGTGATCGTCACGTGGGGGTTGAGCTCCATGTACTCCTCGATGAGGTCGTACTGGTACTCGTTCTCGTTCTCCGAGTTGGAGAAGCCCGGCGTGTTGAACGTCGCGATGGTGAGCTCGACCGGCTCGGCGTTCGCCGAGTCCGTGCTCTCCCCCGCGGTGTTCTCCGTGGTCGGGTCGTCAGCGGGGTCCTCGTCGCCACCTGCGCAGCCGGCGAGAGTCAGTGCGAAGACCGTCGCGCCTGCCGTCAGGGCGAGGATCTTCTTGTGTCGCGTGATAGTCACGGTCACTCCTTTGTGATGAGAGGTCGTAGCCGACTCGTTGAGAGCGCTCTCTCATGCGTGAGAGCGCTCCCATGAATCGCCTACACCGTATTGCCGGGGTAGGGCGATGTCAAACCATTTCGAGGCGTCCGAAGCGTTTCGATGCCGATTCGTTACCGACCGCTGTCGAACCGTTACGATTGCACGCTTTCGGGTCACGCGGCGGCAGCGGCCGCGCACGTGTGAGAGACGCAGGCTTGCCCTCCGGCATCACCAGTCAGACCCGCCGAGACCCCACCGTCGCCTGCCCCAGCACACGGCTGCCGTCGTAGACCACGAGCGACTGCCCCGCGGCGACCCCGCGCAGCGGCTCGTCGAGCTCGACGGTGACCCGCGCATCGGCCCTCACCACCGTGCCCGGCACCGGGGCGCCGTGAGCGCGCACCTGCGCCTCGCATCGCACGGGCGCGCTTGCGGGCACGTCCGGAGCGAGCCACACCACGTCCTCGCCGGTGAGCGTCGTCACCGACAGCAGCGTCTCGGGGCCGACGGTCACGACGTTGCGCGCGGTGTCCACGCCCGTGACGTAGCGCGGCGCACCGTCCGCGGCGGGGCGGCCGATGCCCAGGCCCCTTCGCTGCCCCACGGTGTAGGCGTAGGCGCCCTGGTGCTCCCCGACGAGCTCGCCGGACTCATCGACGATGGCACCCGGCCGCTCCCCCAGCGAGCGCTGGAGGAAGCCCTTGGTGTCGCCGTCGGCGACAAAGCAGATGTCGTAGGAGTCAGGCTTGTCGGAAACTCCGAGCCCGCGCGCCGCCGCCTCGGCTCGCACGTGAGACTTCGAGGGCGCCGTTCCCAGCGGGAACATGGAGCGCGCGAGCTTGGCCGGGCCCATCACCGCGAGCACATACGACTGGTCCTTGGCTGGATCGGCGGCACGATGCAGCTCTCGCACGCCATCGTTGCGCAGCTCGATGCGGGCATAGTGTCCGGTGCATACCGCATCGAACCCCAGCGCAGTCGCGCGCTCGAGCAGCGTGTCGAACTTGATGTGCTCGTTGCAGCGCACGCACGGATTGGGCGTGCGGCCCGCCGCGTACTCGTCGAGGAAGTCCTGCACGACGGTGTCGTGGAACTCGTCGGATAGGTCCCACACGTAGTACGGGATGCCCAGCTTGTCCGCCGCGCGGCGCGCGTCGTTGCTGTCCTCGATCGAGCAGCATCCGCGAGATCCGGAGCGGAACTCGTCGCGGTTGCGGCTGAGCGCCATGTGCACGCCCACCACGTCGTGACCTGCCTCGATCGCGCGCGCGGCAGCGACGGCGGAGTCGACTCCGCCTGACAGGGCTGCCAGCACGCGCAAGGATGACCTCTCGTTGGGACCCGTCCATGGTACGTGGCGCCGGACAGCGTCCATCCCCTGTCCAAGCTCGGTCACTTCTGCGACCAACCTCGGGGGGTGGGGTGGGAGTCAGGCGAGCAGGCGGCCACGCAGCGCGGCGAGGGTCTGCGCGTCGCCACCGTGCGCGAGGTACCAGCCCTCGACGCCGCCGTCGTGCTCGTCCCACGCATCCAGGACGCTCTCGATCGCCGCTTCCGGCGCCTCCAGGATCTCGCGAGGTACGGACGCGAGCGGGGTGTCGCCCACGTGGCTAGGCGCGGACGCCATGATCCTGCCCAGCACGCTGGGCATGTGCTCTGCGGTGCGGTGGTAGTCCGCGACGACCGCGTCCCGGCTCACGCCCACGAGCGCCAGGATCAGCGCCGCCGAGACTCCTGTCCGGTCCTTGCCGGCCGAGCAGTGGAAGAGCACCGGGGCGTCCTCGCGCGCGACCTCGGCGACCACCTGCACAAGTCCCGGCGCCGAGCCCGACCCCAGCATGAGCGCGTACAGCTCCTCGAGCGTGCTCAGCCTGGCCATCGCCGCGCCCGTCGGGTCCGCCGCGGAGAGGAGGTCGATCTCGACGGTGCGCACGCCCGGCCCCAGTGGATGGGTCGCGTCCTTCTCCCCCGGTCCCCGCAGGTCGACCACGGTGGCCGGCGGCCACGCCTCCACGCCCGGCGGCTCCGCGTCGCCTTCGAAGGGCGCGTCCGACCGGTACGCGATCCCTGCGCGCAGCCCCGGCGCGGCATCGGCGAGGTCGCGGAGATTGGCGAGTCGGTCGAGCGGAGGCTGCATGACCCGATGCTTCCAGACGTACGGCGCCCACGCGAGTGCCCGGCGCAGCCCCGCCAGCGCGCCGCTCAGCCTGCCCCCGTCAGCCGAGGCGGCTCACGTCCCTCGGGTGCGCCCGGCGCGTCAGCACGTGATCAGCCGAAGACCGCGGAGTCGAACGTCCCGGCGACCTTCCGCGCCCGCTCGACCGCTTCCGGCAGCACCGCGACGAGCGCGTCGATGTCGTCCTGGGTGGTGGTGTGGCCCAGCGAGAAGCGCATGGTTGACGCCGCGTCACGCTCCGACCGTCCCATGGCGATGAGCACGTGGCTCGCCTGCGCCACGCCAGCCGAGCATGCGGATCCGTTGGACGCCTCGACCCCATGCGAGTCGAGCACGAACATCATCGCTTCCGCTGCGCAGCCCGGGAAGATGAAGTGCACGTTGCCAGGAAGACGCGCGGGCCCGGGCTCGGGACCCGACAGGCGGGCGTCCGGCACCGCGTGGCGGATGCGGTCGATCAGCTGGCGCTGCAGCGCGCCCAGCCGCTGCGCCTCAGGCTCGAGCGTCGCCATGGCTTCTGCCGCGGCCACGGACGCGGCGTGGAAGCCCGCGGCATTGAGGGTTCCCGAGCGAACCTTGCGCTCCTGGCCGCCGCCGTGCGTGAGAGGAGTGATGGCGAGGTCGCGGCGCGCGACGAGCGCACCCACCCCCACGGGACCGCCGAACTTGTGGGCGCTCACCGCCATGGTCGCCAGACCAGACGATCGAAAGTCGACCGGCACGTGGCCGACGGCCTGCACCGCATCCGCATGCACCGGGATGTCGTGCTCCGTGGCGATGTTGACGATCTCGCGGATGGGCTGGATGGCGCCCACCTCGTTGTTGGCCCACATCACGGAGATCAGCGCGATGTGGTCGAAGTTCGCGGCGACCTCCGAGCGCAGCGCGTCGAGGTCGACCAGACCATCCGCATCGACGGGCAGCACCACCGCGGTCGCGCCGTGCTCGGCCTCGAGCCAGTGCGCGGGATCGAGACCTGCATGGTGCTCGATCGCGGTGGTCACGATCCGGGTGCGGCGGGGGTCCGCCTGGCGGCGCGCCCAGTACAGGCCCTTGAGCGCGAGGTTGTCCGCCTCGGTGCCGCCCGAGGTCCAGATGACCTCCGTGGAGTGAGCGCACAATGCCCCGGCCATGCGCTCGCGCGCGTCCTCGACCACGGACCGGGCCAGCCGTCCCGACTTGTGCAGGGCGGAAGGGTTGCCCACCCTCGCGAGCTCCTCGACGTACGCCATGCGCGCCGACTCCAGCATAGGAGTTGTCGCGGCGTGGTCGAGGTAGTGCGTGGCCATGGAGCCAGTGTACGGAGCACCAGCGAAGGCGGCACCGATGCGCTTGGGCCTCTCTCCCGTCGCCGCATCCCATGCGCTTCCGAGGCGCGCGAGTTGGGCCCAACTCGCTCGCCTAAGGCCTTAGACGCGCGAGTTGGGCCCAATTGGACGCCGCGAGAGGGGGGTGGGTCAGGAGACCTCGCAGGCCCCGCCGTCGAGCGCGAACTCCTCGACGTCGGACGCGCCCCCGGCCGTCGAGCCGACGAACCCGAACGTCACTGAGCCTCCGGGCCGGATGGTCGCATTCCACGCGAGGTTCTCGACCGACACCGCCGCACCGGTCTGCGTCTCGGCGCCGCTCCACAGGTCGGTGATCTGCTCGTCGCCCGCGAACTCCCATGCGAGCTCCCAGCCGTTGATGGGCTCGTCGCCCGTGTTCGTCAGCCAGATCTGCGAGATGAACCCGCCCGGCCACTGGCCGTGGATGGTGTAGCTCACGGAGCAGGTCGCGACCGGCACGTCCTCGCCCAGCTCGAGCCCCACGAGCACGGGGTCGTGATCGGAGGTGCGGTACATGTCCGGTGCGTACAGCTCCTCGATCTGCGCGAGCGTCTTGAAGTCGACGTTGTAGTCGAGCACCGGCACCTCGTCGGCGTTGATGTGGACGTGAGCGGAGTCGGTGACCTGCTCGGCCAGCGACGCCGACCCGAACACGTAGTCGAGCGAGCCCCACTGACCGTCGAACACGTAGGAGTAGTCCTCGGCGAGGTCGACGTATCCGGCGTCGCGCAGGACGTCGATCGGGTCCTCCTGCGCGTACGAGTTGAGGTCACCGATGATGAGAACGTCGCCGTCCTCCACGCCGGTCGGGTAGGTGCCGACCCAGTCCACGAGCGCCTCCGCCGCGAGGGTGCGGCTGGCGTTCCAGCAGCTCGCGCCGTCGCCCTGGTCCGCGTCTGGTCCGGTGGAGGGGCACGATCCCTTGGACTTCCAGTGGTTCACCACCACCGTGAAGGTCTCGCCGGTCCCGACCTCCTCGAAGGTCTGAGCGACGGACGGACGGTTCTCGTCGTCGTCGAAGCGCGGGTCCACGCCCGAGTCGAGGATCGCGATGTCTCCGACCTCGGTCACGGCTGCCGCGTCGTACAGCATGCCGACTCGGATCACGTCGGTGCCGACCACCCCGGTGTCGACGTACGACCACGAGTCCGTGCCCTCGGCGGCATTGAGCTGCTCCGCAAGGTAGGCGAGCGGCTCGACGCCGGGAGTGTTCTCCATCTCCATGATGCCGATGACGTCCGCGTCGAGCTCGAGCAGCGCGGCGACGAGCTTGTCCGTCTGGCGAGTCAGCTCGATATCCTCGGGCAGCTCGTCGAGGAACGGCGTGTTCGCCCCCCTGCACTCCTGCTCGAAGCCGGTAGGACCACACACATCTCCCGATCCCTCGATGGAGAGGAAGTAGTTGAGCACGTTGAAGCTCGCGACCTTGAGGTCACCGCCCACGGCGGGCGCCTCGGTGGGACGCGGGTTGTTCGACTCGAACACGGGCGCCGGCGCGTCGGGCGACACGGGGCGCACCCGATAGGCGTTGCCGGAGGCGCTGTTGCCCGCCCAGGTATAGGTCATGACGCCGCTCAAGCCCCTGATCGAGTCGCCGCCGCGCAACGGATTGTCCGCGGCCAGCGGCTCTCCCCCGCCGCCGAAGACGATCGGGTCGGGGTTCTGGTTGTTGAGCGCGTCGTCGAGGATGATGCGGCGCAGATCGTTGCTCGCCTGCAGCGCGTTGGCCTCGGCACCGGGCTCCACGACGGCGGTGGGCTGGTCGAGACGTCCGCCCTCGGACAGCGTCACCTGGCCGAACCGCCCGAGCTGATAGAACTCGGTGACGAACAGCTCATGCTCGAAGGTCACGGCCATGCCCTCGTACCGCTCTGCCGCAGCGGCGTCGGCGAACGGCAGGCTCACCGTGGCCGGCGACACGCCTGCGCTCGAGCCGAGC
This sequence comes from Demequina sp. NBRC 110053, assembly GCF_002090095.1. GTDB lineage: Bacteria > Actinomycetota > Actinomycetes > Actinomycetales > Demequinaceae > Demequina. The sequence continues at coordinate 493,206 of NZ_BBRJ01000002.1, forward strand.
ACCGTGACGTCGTCCGGGAAGTCGATCTGCGTCTGACCCTGGAACTCGGAGACCGAGCCGGTGACGGAGACCTCGTCTCCCAACGACACCGCGTCCTCGCTGCCGTGGAAGACGAAGATGCCCTCGGACGTCGCGGGGTCGGCGTCCGCGTCCTCGTCGCGGGACTGGACGTAGAACCCGCGAAGGTTGGGGCTCGGCCCCTCGTAGTCGCCCACGACGACGCCCTCGATCCGCACCGTCTGACCAGCGAGCGGTGACGTCTCCGCAGAGCCCTGCACGGCGCTGATGGGCGTCACCTCATCGCTGAAGACGGTGAAGGTCGAGGCGACGTCGGCGAGCATCCCGTCGGGCGGGTCGTTGGCATCGACATCGGTGACGGCCGATGCGCTCACGGTCACCGTGCAGTCCTCGCCTGAGGCGAGAGGTGCGCCGGGAGTGAGGGCGTACTGGGAGGGGCCGCCCGTGAGCTCAGCGTCGACCGCACCGCTGTCCGAGCACTCGAGCGTGATCGCACCCTCGCCCAGGACGACCGGTTCGGAGAACGTCACGGTGACGGAGGCGTCGACGCTGACTCCCACGGCGCCGTCAGCGGGCGTGATCGATGCGACCGACGGTGCCGCATCCTCGACCGGACCGCCGTCGCAGTCGGTGCTGTGGGATCCCAATCCGTCGAAGGCATCGGTCGCGAACGTCTCCCACTCGAGCGACGCGTCGAAGGCGTCAGACGGATCCGTGTCGCCCGCGCACACCGAGGGAAGGCGGCGCAGCGTGTCGTTCAGGCCACCGCCCGGCCACTCGGAACCGGGGTCGACCCCCACCTGACCGAAGCTGTCCACCACCGCGTCACCGTTGAACAGCACCAGGGCGTCGTCGCCGTTGAACAGCCCGGATCCTGTGGTCTCGTCGGCCACCGCGAGGATGGCGGGGTCTGCACTGCCGGACGCCGCGATGAACACGTCACCAGGCTCGAGAGTGCCGTCCAGGTCGAACGTGGCCGAGCTGGAGGTGTTGCCATTCGAGTACTGCGTGAGGGTGTAAGGCCCGAGGTCGACCGCGGCTCCGGTGCCGTTATAGATCTCGATGGCCTTGTTGTTGCTCGACCCCTCGACGTACTCGGAGATGATCAGATCGGTCGGGTTCTCGGCGGAGGCGGGCAGGGCCGCCGCCGAGCTCACCCCCACAGCGATCACAACGGCTACGGCGGTGGTGCGACGGCGCATGAGCTCTCCCTGGTTTGTCCGGATGATCCCACCGTAGGCACGGGAGTCTGAGGGCGCATCAGGAGCAGGAGAACTCTGGGTGAAACCTGCGTTTCGGTGGTGTTGCGGACGGGCGCGAGCACGGGGCAGGTGCCTCGCCGGGCGACACCAGCGGGCGAATGACGGTCAGGCCCCGCGGTGGGCCTTGATGCGCTCGATCGCCTGCGGGATCACGTCGAACAGCGATCCCACGACCCCGAAGTCGCTGATCTCGAAGATGGGCGCGTCGGGGTCCATGTTGATGCTCACGATGGTCCCGGAGGCCTGCATGCCGCCGCGGTGGTGCACCGCGCCCGAGATGCCGCATGCCACGTACAGCGCTGGCGTCACGGTGGTGCCGGTCTGGCCCACCATGTGCTCGTGGCTGATCCAGCCCTCGTCGGTCGCGTCGCGCGACGCGCCCACCGCACCGCCCAGCAGCTCCGCGAGCTCGGACACCAGGGTGTAGTCGCCCCCGGTGCCACGCCCGCCGGACACCACGACAGGCGCCTCGGACAGCGGGACGCCGTCCTGCTGGGCCACGGGCTCCACGTGCGTGACGCGCTCGCGGGTCTCGGGCAGCTCGACGGCCACGTCGACAACGGTGGCCGCGCCGGGCTGGTCCGCGGGCGAGGCCTGGGTGGTGTTGGGGCGGATGCCCACGATCGCCCGCTCGGCGTCGATCCTGGTGCGCACGTTCCAGGTGGCCGCGAAGACGGTCTGGAAGGTCTCGACCTTGCCCTCGACCAGCTCGGCTCCCGCGGCGTCGACCACCACGCCAGCGCCCGTCAGCACGGCGAGCCGGGTGACGATCTCCTTCGTGACGAACGTCGAGATGACGATCAGCACGGACGTGTCGGCTGTCGCCGCGGCGATGGCCGCGGCAGCCTGCGCCGGCAGGCGCGCGCCGTCCCCGACGGACGCGACCCGCACCTCGGTGGCGCCGTACTCGCCCAGCTGCGCCACCGCATCGGCGCTGGGAGCATCCCCCAGCCAGACGGCGACGGGCGAGCCCAGCGAGCGCGCGAGGGTCAACGCCTCGAGCGCGGGACGAGTGACCTCTCCCCCGCGCTGCTCGATCAGAACGGCGACGCTCATGCGAGTCCCTTCTCGATCAGGAAGTCCGCGAGCTGCGTGCCAGCGTCGCCGGTGTCCGTGACCGTCACGCGGTTCTCGCGCTCGGGTCGCTCAGAGGCCTCGACCACGGTCGTACGGGAGGCCCCACCTCCCACGGCCGCCGCGTCCACGCCCAGGTCCGCGAGGCTCCAGACGGGGATCTCCGCCTTGCGTGCGGCCATGATCAGCTTGAAGTTGGGGTAGCGCGGCTTGTTGGCCTCGTCGGTGACGGACACGACGGCCGGCAGCGGCGCGGTGACGGTCTCGTGGGCGTCGGGCAGGTGACGCTCGATGGTCGCCTGGCCGCCTTCGACGGTGAGGGCCGATGCGAGGGTCAGCTGCGACCAGTCGAGCTCGGCCGCGAGCGCGGTGGGGAGCATCGAGGTGAGGCCGTCAAGAGCGGCCATGCCGGTCACGACGAGGTCGAGCGGCGCCTCCTCACCGACCTTCCGGACAGCGGCCGCGATGACCATCGCGGTACCGAACACGTCTGAGCCCGCGATCGCCTCGTCGCTCACGTGCACCGCGCGGTGGGCGCCCAGCTGGAGCGCCTTGCGCACCGCTGCGACCGCGTCGGGTCCACCCACCGTGAGGGCGACGACCTCGCCCTCGCCGGCGGCCTCGACGATCTGCAGGGCCGCCTCGACGGCGTTCTCGTCGAGCTCGTTCATGGTGCCGTCGTCAGCGGTTCGCGTGACCGTGCCATCGGTGAACGACCGATGGGACTGGAGGTCGGGGACGTGCTTGACCGTGACCAGGATGCGCATGGGGCCAGCCTACCGGTGGGAACCTCACGCGCTCGCAGGACGTTGGGGCTCAGCCACCGCCGCCGACGACAGGAGCCGTCATGCCCTCCCTCCTCCTCGACCAGCAGATCGACGCCTACACGTCCGCAGGACTGCCCGCCCTCGCCGGACTCGCCGAGCCCGACTTCAGGCGACTGTTCGAGCCCGTGCGAGCCAGCGCATCGGCCCTCTCGCAGCATGCCCATGCGGAGTCGGGCCAGCTTCCCTACGTCGCCGTGGTGACGGATGCGGTGATCGATCCGGCGGCTCGGGTGCCGGGGATGCGCCTGTCCGGCTCCGAGCGGGAGGGGATACTCGACCGGAACCACGGTGAGCAGGGCCTCGCGCCGTACCGCGCGCTGCCGGATCTCCAGGTTCCCGACGCACCGGTCTACCTCCTCCTCGGGGTCGACCGCGGCGACGAGTTCCGCGACGTCGCGCCGCGCGAGGCCCTGCCGAGAATCGCCGCCCGCTCTCGCTCTCCCCTGACGATCGCCGAGGGACTGTCGATCATGGCGGCTCACCCCGACTTCCTGCGCAGGAACCACTGCTTCATGCTCGCCGGCTCGTCGCGAGGGGACAAGCGCGTGCCCGCGATCTGGATCTCGGAGAAAGCGCCCAAGCTCGGATGGTGCTTCCAGGGAGTGCCGCACTCGTGGCTGGGCGTGGCTTCTGCCGCATCGCGCATCGGCTGAGCCGAGCCGCCGGCCCGCTCGCCGCCGCACGACGTCGCGGACCGGCGTCGGGAACGTCCCCGCCATCCGTTCGGGCAGAGTCGTGGCCGCGAGGTCGTCCACGCCTCCGTGAACCTGCATGAGCGCGTGGGAACGTTCCTGGCGCGTGCGCGGTTGACATGTCGCGGAACCCCGCACTGGGCAGAATAGGAGCATGATCGTGGAAGGCGTCACCCCCTCCCTCACGCCGCACAGGCTCGGCGTCCACCTCACCGACGGCGGCGTCGTGGTCGGCGTGTACGCCGGCCATGCGACGGCCGTCGACCTGTGCCTGTTCGATGAGTCCGGCTCCGAGACCAGGGTCCCGCTGTTCGGCCCCAAGTCCGGGGTGTGGCACGCGTTCGTTCCCGGGATCGGCGAGGGTCAGCAGTACGGCTTCCGTGCCTCGGGCCCATGGCAGCCCAAGAAGGGCCACCGCTACAACCCCGCGAAGCTGCTCCAGGACCCGTACGCGCGCGGCTACGCCGGCGAGCTCACTCCCATGGACGCCCCCGGAGCGAAGGCGCTGCTGTCGAACCGTGACGGCACGGACACCTCGGCGCTCGTGCCGCGCTCGGTCGTCACGGCCGAGCCCGGCGGCTCCTGGCAGACGCCGCACCCGCGCATCGCGTGGGAGGACACCGTCATCTACGAGCTCCATGTGAAGGGCTTCACACAGCAGATGGAGGCCGTGCCGGAGGAGCTGCGTGGCACCTACGCGGGCCTCGCCCACCCCGCGGCCATCGAGTACCTCACGTCGCTGGGCGTCACCACCGTCGAGCTCCTGCCGGTGCACGCCTTCGCATCCGAGCCGCACCTCGACGACACGGGCCTGTCGAACTACTGGGGCTACTCGACCATGGGGTTCTTCGCTCCCCACGCGCCGTACGCGACCGCGGAGGCGCGCGCCAAGGGCGCTCAGGGCGTGCTCGATGAGTTCGTCGGCATGGTCGATCTGCTGCACCAGGCAGGGCTCGAGGTCATCCTCGATGTGGTGTACAACCACACCGCCGAGGCCGGGTGGGGCGACCGCGTGCTGAACTTCCGCGGGCTCGACAACCACAGCTACTACCGGCACCAGCCCAACAATCCCGGCCACTACGACGACACGACCGGCACCGGCAACACCCTGGACTTCACGCACCCACGCGTGGTCCAGCTCGCGCTCGACTCGCTGCGGTACTGGACCGAGGAGGTGGGGGTCGACGGCTTCCGCTTCGACCTCGCCGTCACGCTCGGGCGCACGGGACACGGGTTCTCGACCCGCCACCCGTTCCTGGTGGGCCTCACCATGGACCCGGTGCTGGGCGGGGTGAAGCTCATCGCCGAGCCGTGGGACGTGGGCCTGGGCGGCTGGCAGGTGGGCAACTTCCCGGCCCCGATGGCCGAGTGGAATGACCGGTTCCGCGACCGCATCCGCTCCTACTGGCTCACCGACACCGCGCGCGGCGGGCGCCACCATCCCACGGCTCCCGAGCTCGCGACCAGGCTCGCCGGCTCCTCCGACCTGTTCGGGCACACCGAGCCGCCGCTCATGCGAGGGCCTATCGCGTCGGTCAACTTCGTCACGGCGCACGACGGCTTCACGGCCCACGATCTCACCGCCTACAACGGCAAGCACAACGAGGCCAACGGCGAGGACAACCGCGACGGCACCGACAACAACCGATCCTGGAACCACGGCTACGAGGGCGACACCGACGAGCAGGAGATCCTCGCGATGCGCCGCCGCTCCATCCGCAACCTGCTGGGAACCACCCTGCTTGCCGCAGGGACGCCTATGCTGCTGAGCGGCGACGAGTATGGAAACAGCCAGGGCGGCAACAACAACGCGTACTGCCAGGACAACGAGATCGGCTGGGTCGACTGGACGCAGGCGGAGTGGAAGGACGACCTGCGCGCCACGGTCGCGCACCTCATCCATCTGCGTCTCTCGCACCGCGTGCTCCGGCCCGCAGAGTTCTACGATGGCCGCGACCACGACCTGCGCGACGGCAACCCGCGCGCGGACTCCGCCTGGTTCACCAACTCTGGCGCCCCGGAGTCCGACGAGTGGTGGGAGGACCCCGCCACGCGCGTGGTCCAGTTCATGCGCTCTCTGCCCGACGAGGGCGAGGCCGATGCGCTGATGATCATCAACGGCTCGCGCGACGAGGTCGAGATCACCCTGCCCATGGACGACGGCAAGGAGTGGCACCTCGCCTGGGACTCGGCGTGGGAGACGCCCGAGGGCGTCGAGAAGGAGACGCTGCGGCCCGGCGCGAGCACGCAGATCGAGCCGACGTCGATCCAGCTCTACCTCACCTGACCCGTCAGGCTGTCTGACCGGACCGGTGCGGAGGGACGGCGACGGGGCCGATGCGCGCTCAGGCGAACGCGCATCGGCCCCCTTTGCCGCGGGTGACCGCTAGTCCGTCACCTCGCGACGCCGGGAGGCGAACGCCATGGCACCCCCGAGCGCGACGAGCGCCAGGGCGATCGCGAGCGGCAGCGCCACGTCGGGCGCTCCGGTCTGGGCCATCTCCCCGGCGCTCGCCGAGACCACGGTCACCTCGAGCGATGCGATGACGTCGCCGTCCTCGTCGAGCGCGAGCAGGTGGTGCACGCCCGGCTCGAGCGTGGTTGGGATGGTCACCGTCGCGGTCGCCGAGGCATTCACCACCGGCGCCACGGCAAGCTGCTGGTACTCGCTCTCGATGCCGAGCTCCACGGTGTCGCCACCGACTGGCGCGACCGTGACGGTCACGGACTGGCCGGGTACGAGGGTCGAGTCGCTGACGGTGATCCGCGGCTCGGCGCCACCGTCGCCTCCGTCGCCTGAGCCGTCGCCCCCGTCACCGGGGTCGCCCGGTTCGTCCGGTTCACCGGGTTCGACGGGGTCGACCGGCTCCTCGGGCACCGCGGCCAGCGAGTCGATGGCGTCCACGATGGCAGCGGTCGCAGCGTCCACGGTCGCCTGCTCCGGTCGCGACTGTGCGAGCACGATCTCGCCACGCTCGACGGCGAGGTCGAGCGCCGCGAGGGACTCGGCCGTGTACGCAGCGCGGTCGATGGCACCCGCATCGGCGATCGCGGACTCGAGCGGCGACGTGTCGACCGACGCGTCCGGGTCGGCGATGCGGAACAGGCTCACGTCGTCGACGTAGGACCAGTCGCCGGTCACGATGTCGGCGTAGATCCACACGTCGACGGCGGCTGCCTCGGTGAGCGTGAAGTCCACCGACCCCGTGTCCTGGTCGGGCCAGCCAGGAAGGCTCAGCTCGACGGTGTGCGAGGCCGCACCATCCCACGCGCCTACCTCGTAGGTGGTGTCGGAGGCGCCGCCGGAGACGTCGTTGCCGCCCGCCGAGGTAGCCGTCAGCCGGTATGTGCCCGCCGGCAGCTCGGCCGTGGTCTGCGAGGCCTCGAGACCGAAGGACGGGCCACCCGTCGCGCTCGACCAGCCACTGAGCGCGAACGAGCCCTCGATGTCGCCGTACGCGGCGACCCAGGCCGTGCCGACCTCTGCGGCGGGCCACTCCGTCGCCTCGATGGTCCACGGAGAGACGTCGTCCACGCCGTTCTCGAACCCGCCGTTGAGGATCCAGTTGCGCTCGGTGACCGTGATGGTCGCCGTGGCCGTCCAGCCGTTCTCGGTGACGCCGCTGACGGTGTAGACGCCGGGGGACGTGATGAGGTCGAGCACGTCGTTCCACGTGACGGTCTCGGTCGTCTCCGACTCGTCGTACGCGACGACGGTCACGGTCTCCGGCAGAGCGATCTCCTCGCCCTCGGTCACCGTCACCACGACGGACTCGACAGTCGGATCGGGCACGGTGCCCTCACCCTCCTCGAGCCCCTCGATCGCTGCTGCGAGCACGTCCTCGGCTGCATCGACCGCGGCCTGGCTCGGAGCAGACGCCGCGAGGATGAATGACGCACGCGCCATCGCGCGGTCGAAGGCGAGCAGCGACACGGCAGTCCACCCGTCCCGCGAGACGGCCTCGCCCTCGGCATGCACCGTCTCGAGCGCGGACGTGTCCGCCTCGACCACGGGAGTCACCTCGACCAGCTGGAACTGGTCGATCGTGCCCCAAGCCCCGGCCGTCAGGTCGAAGGTCGCCGAGACCGTCACCGTCTGACCAGCGGCGACCGAGACCACCGGCGTCCGCGGGCTATGCCACCCCTCATACCCCGACAGCGAGAACGGCGCCGAGGCGCTGGAGATGCCCGATGCGAGAGTGATGCTGGTCGACTCGCCCGCCACCGCCGCTCGGCCCTGCGCCTGCGCCGAGAGCCGGTAGTCGCCGGCGGGGACACCCGTGATGACCTGCGAGATCGAGAACGAGAAGTCCATGCCGCTGTAGAAGTGAGTCGAGCTCGACCCTTCGAAGGGGTCGTCCGGCGCGCTGATGGTGAAGCCAGATCCGGTGCCCGTCCACGGCGCGGCACCATCCTCGAAGCCTGGGTTCACGACCCAGTTCTGGCCGGAGGACGTGCTGTCGACCACCGTGACGACGGCCTCGACCTCGAGGCCGGCCGAGGTCGTGCCGGTGACCTCGTAGGTGCCGGCACCCGTGATCCACGATGGCTGTGCGTTCCAGGTCACCGACTGCTGCTCGGTGGTGCCGTCGGTGTAGGACACGGCGACGGTGGACGGCAGCGACCAGGTGTCGCCCTCGACCACGGTGATCGTCGGCGACGCGACGGAGTCGATGTCGCGCGGGCCCACGGTGCCGTAGCGCACGTAGTCCCAGACGCGGAGCGACTCGAGCGGGTCGCCGTCGTGGTCGAACATGGCCTGGTTGTCCCAGCCCGACCCGCCGTGGTTGGCAGCCGCATCGGCGCTGTAGTCGCCTGCGTGCGAGGACGCCCAGCCGGAGCCGAACTCCTCCCAGAGCAGCTCGTTCGCGGCGAGCTCCTCCGGCGGGCCCACCGGCAGCCACGCCGGCTCCCAGTAGAAGACGCCCAGGCCGGCTTCCCCGACGTTCGCCACGGCGTCGATCACGTCGCGCACCGCGAGCGCCTGACCCTGCACGGACGTCGAGTACTGGTCGTAGGCGGTGCGGATGTTGTTGGGGTAGCCGTCGCCGTCCTCGAGGGTGTACGCCCACGAGGTCTCGGCGACGATGACGTCCTTGCCGTAGGTGTCCGCGACCTGCGAGAGCTGCGCGGTGAGGTTCTCGAGCGTGCCGTGCCAGTACGCGTAGTACGACGATGCGAACACGTCGTAGTCGATGGGCTGCACGCCATCCGCCACTGGGTCCGTGTCGAAGGTCGCGAGCTGCTCCGCGAGCCAGCCGTAGTCGCCGCGCTCGGGATTGGTGAAGTGGATCGCGATCTTGACGTCCTCTCCCAGCGCATCGCGCACGCCGCGCGAGGCGGCGTCGAACAGCACCCCGGAGTCCGGCCACTCCGTCTCCGACAGCAGCAGGCCGGAGTTCTCGTTGCCGATCTGCACCATGCCCACATCGACGCCCGCATCGTCCATCATCGAGAGAGTCTCGACGGTGTAGTCGTACATCGCGTCGGCGCGCTCGGCGAGCGTCAGACCCTCCCACGCCTTGGGCAGTGGCTGCTGGCCCGGGTGCGCCCAGAAGTCCGCGTAGTGGAAGTCGACGAACACGCGCATGCCCGCCGACGTCGAGCGCAGGCCGATCTCGGTGGCGCGCTCGGCATCGACGGTGCCGCCGCCGTAGCCATTGCCGTCGGCATCGAAAGGGTCGTTCCACACGCGGATGCGCGAGTAGTTCACGCCGGCCTCGGCCATCACGTCGAACACGTCCGCCTCGTTGCCGTCGAAGTCCTTGAAGGTCACGCCAGACTCCTCGAGCGACAGGATGGACGAGGCGTCCACGCCGTTCATGAAGTCCTCGGCGAGATCCTCGACGACGGGGACGGTGATGCCCGCCTCGACGGGGTCGGCCGCCGCGGCGGGAGCCACGAGGCCCACGCCCACGACCGCGGTCGCGGAGACGGCCGTGACCGCTCCCAGTGCGCTGCGCATTCTCATGCGTGCTTCCTTTCGATCCTCATTGATCAAGCCCCGGCGCCGGGTGCGTCGCGGCCGGTGCCCGGGTCCTCGGCGGATCCGAGCCCGCGTGCGCCATCTGCCCGGCACGCGAACGGGGTACCTGTCCTGCAGCTCATGTGCTTCTCCCCCGGCCGCCGGTGCACTGCGGCCGGTCGACGCAGCCCGCCAGCGCATCGGCCCGCGGCGAGGCTGTGACCGCTCCCAACGGAGCGTGTGCGAAACGTGCGCGCGGTCGAGCGTCCATGCCTGTGGTCGCCTAGCCCTTCACGGATCCGGCCGACAGGCCGCCCACGATGTATTTCTGGAGCGACAGGAACAGGATGAGCACGGGGATGGCGGCGATGACCGCTCCCGCGGCGAACAGGCCCCAGTTCGCGCTGAGCTGGTTCGAGACCCACTGGTACATGCCGACGGCGAGGGTCCACTGATCCTCGGACACGAGCACGATCTTGGCGAGGATGAAGTCGCCGAAGGCGGCGATGAACGCCAGCAGGCCCACCACCGCGAGGATGGGGGTGACGAGCGGGACGATGAGCTGCCAGTAGATCTGCGAATGCGTGGCGCCGTCGATCTTCGCGGCCTCATCGATCTCCGTGGGGATCGAGTTGAAGAAGCCGTACATGAGGAAGGTGTTCGCCCCCAGCGCGCCGCCCAGGTAGACGCAGATGAGCGCGATCTTGGAGTTGATGCCGAGCGCGGGCGCCACGTTGCCGAGCGCCGTGAGCAGCAGGAACACCGAGATGAACGCGACTGTCTGGGGGAACATCTGGATGATGAGCAGGGCGGTCAGCCCGGGCCGGCGTCCCGTGAAACGGAAGCGCGAGAACGCGTACGCGGCGGCGGCACCCATGAGCACGGCCCCCACCGAGGAGGCGACGCCGACGATCAGCGTGTTGGCCACCCACGTCCAGTACGACGTGTCCCCGAGCGCCTGATAGTTCGCGGCCGAGAACGACGCGAACAGAGCGCCGCCGCTCGACAGCGTGCCGGACTCCGACACCGAGGCGGACAGCACGTACACGAGCGGGAAGACCGCGTAGAAGATGATGATCGCCGCGACGGGATACTTCCATCCCAGCTCCCCCCACCAGCGCGAACGGCGCGTGGGGCCACGGCGGGCGGGGGTGCGGGTGGCAGTCTGATCGGTCATCGTCAGATCTCCTCGAGCTTGCGGGTCTGGCGGAACGCGATCGCGGAGATCACTCCCACCACCACGAACACGACGATCGACAGCGCTGACGCGAGGCCGTAGTCGGCCACACCGCCGTCGACGCCGGAGATGTGGTAGATCGCGGAGATCAGGATGTCCGTCGATCCGAGTCCACTGGTGCCGGGGAAGGGCGGGCCGCCCTCGGTCAGCATGTAGATGATCGTGAAGTTGTTGAAGTTGAACGCGAAGGACGCGATCGCGAGCGGCGCCGTCGACACCAGGAGCAGCGGCAGGGTGATCGAGCGGAACTGGCGCCAGCGGCCCGCTCCATCGATGCGGGCCGCCTCCATGGTCTCCCCCGGCAGCGCCTGGAGCGCGCCCGTGCAGACCAGGAACCAGTAGGGATAGCTCAGCCACAGGTTGACCCACAGCACCGCGAACTTCGCGAGCCACGGATCTCCCAGCCAGTTGATGTCGGCGCCGAAGAAGAACCAGTCGTTGAGGATGCCGAACTCGCGGTTGAGCATGCCTCGCCACAGCAGTGCCGACATGAACGCCGGGAACGCGTACGGGAGGATGAACAGCGTGCGCATGGTGCGTCTGGCGCGGATGCGCGGATCGTTGAAGATGATCGCGAACAGCAGGCCCAGCCCGAAGCTCGTGAGCACCGTGAGGGTCGCGAACGCGAACGTCCACGCCGTCACCTTCAGCAGCGGCCCCGCGAGGGCGGCGTCGGTGATGGCGCGCACGAAGTTGTCGAAGCCCACGGTGACGACCCAGCCCGCAGGCAGCTGCGAGCCGTCCTCGGCGACGAAGTTCCCGGACTCGGATGCCTCGTAGACCACGCCGGTCTCGGTGTCGGTGAGCGTCTGCGCCTCCGGATCCCACTCGAGCGACGACGTGTAGATCGCGGCCGTCGAGGCGTCGCGGGTGCGCAGCGAGCCGTCCTCGGCATCGTCGGAGACGGGCACGCGCAGGTCGATGACGTCCTGCTGGAGCTCGGGGTCGGCGAACAGCTCCGCGCGTGGCACGACCTCCCAGCCGTCGACCTCGGACGGCGCGCCGTCGTTCCCCACCGCGCCATCCACGGGCTCGAGCGGCTGCTCGGCCGTGCCGACCTGGACGTAGCCGTCCTCGTCGACGATCGCGAATCCCAGCTCGTCGCCGCCGGTGACGATCGCGAGCGGGTAACTGAGGGAGTCCTCGACGCGGCGCTCGTCCTGGATCAGGGCCGCATCGACGGCCTGCTCGATCGAGCCGGCATGGCCGGTGCCGTAGTTGGTGAACGCGACGTAGCCGGTGTACGCGAGCGTGAACACCTGGAACACGGCCAGGAACACGAGGCCGGGGTAGATGTACTTGAGCGGCAGCGTGCGCTTGGTGAAGTAGATGACGTCAGCGATCAGCAGCAAAGCCGTCGCGGCCGCCAGGATGCCCCACGCCTCGACATTGATCGCCGACAGGATGATGGAGACGCCGAGCGCATTGACGAGGCCCATCAGCAGGAGCTTCACGACGAAGCCCCAGCCGAGCCCGCGCCACGAGCGCGCAGGCGCCTCCGGCGGCTGCGCGCCTGGCTGCTCCGGGTCCTGGCGCCTCGCGCCCGTCTCGACGGTCATCTGTGCTCCTGCTTCGCTGTCACGCGGTGGATGGTGAGGTGGTGGAGGGTGCCGGGCTGTGGGGGCGGGACGTGCGCCCCCACAGCCCGGACTCCGGGGCGGCGTCAGCCGCCGATGCTGGCCTCGAGCTCCGCGACCATGTCGCTCCAGGTCGTTGCCGGGTCGGTCGCGGTGCCGGTGATCAGCTGGATCTCGGCCGCGTTCCACAGGTCCCACACGGCACCCATCTCAGGGATGGACGGCATGGGCACGCCGAGCGATGCCGACTCGACGAAGCCCGCGGTGACGGGATCCGTGGAGACCTCCTCCGCGAGAGCGGTCAGCGCGGGCACGCGCGGGTCCGCCTCGTACAGGGTGCGCTGGGCGTCCTCGGTCGCCATGTAGTTCACCAGGAACTCGTTGGCGAGCAGCGTGTTCTCGGACTGCGAGGACAGGTAGAAGCCCTGCACGCCCACGAACGGAGCGGCGGTCTCGCCGCCGGCGGACACCATGGGCGACACCTTGAGGTTCATCTCGCCGCCGTCGAAGAACGGCATCCACGGACCCTGCAGGATGAACGGCGACTCACCGTTCGCGAACAGGCTGTTCGAGGTGTCGTAGTCGATGGTGTCCGAGAAGATGCCCGTTCCCGCAGCGCCGTTGTCGTACAGGAACTGCGCGAAGGCCTCGCCGGCCTCGCCGCCCATCCCGACCTCGGTCGTGTAGGAGCCGGAGTCGTCCTGCACGAACACCGGGGCGCCGAACGAGGTCTGCAGCGGGTAGGCGCTGTAGCCGTCACCGGCGGTGCCATTGGTGAACAGGATGAACGGACGGTCCTCGAACCCGGCCTCGTTCGCCATCGTGATCATCTCGTCCCACGTGGTCGGGGCGGTGTCGCCCACGAGGTCCACGTTCTGGATGAGGGCGATCGCCTCTGTGGAGTACGGCAGGCCGTAGAGCTGGCCGTCGTAGGTCATCGCGTCGAGCGCGACCTGCTCGAATCCCTCGGCCTTGTCCCCGAGGTCGAGGGTGTTGACGACGCCGGCCTCGATCAGGGCGCCCAGCCAGTCGTGCGCGCCGACGGTGATGTCGGGCCCCTCGCCGGTGGGGACCTGGGCGACGAAGTCGTTGCGGAGGTCCTCGAAGTTCTTCTGGACCAGCTCGACGGTGGCACCCGTGTCCGCCTCGAACTGCTCGGCGGCGGTCGCGAGTGCGGCCTCACGCTCGGCATCGGTCCAGACGGTCAGGGTGACGCCCTCGCCTGCGGGGGCCTCGGAGGTCTCCTCGGGGCTCGCGGTGTCAGCCGGCGCGTCCGCGGGCTCCGGGTCGCTGCTGCATGCGGCGAGGAGCGCAGCGGTCGCCACGAACGCGGCTCCCATACCAATCTGCTTGCGCATCTTGTGTTCCTTCCATGAGATGGGCCGCATGCGCCTCTCGAGGAGAGATCGCGTCGCTGCGACCGGGTGTTCCTTTCAGCCGACGTGGCCGGAAGGTGTGGTGTGTGGTGGTGATGCTGTCGTTGCCTGCACGGCCTCAGCCGTTCGGGAGGCGGTCACCTGTGATCGCCTCCCTGCCGAGACTGGGCGGTGCGGACGACGGCGACGTCGCCCCCCGCCAGCTCGAGCGTTCCGTCGATCCGGGAGCCGGTCAGCAGATCGGTCCCGATGATCGTCAGCTCTGCGTCAGCGTCGCCGTGGTTGACGACGATGACGAAGTCGTGTGAGTCGCCGCGGCGCGTGACCACCTCGAGAGCCTCGTGGTGCGCGGCCGGGGCGATGCCCGCATCGGCGTAGACGCCGGACATGACGGCGGACAGCTCGGCGGAGCTCAGGCGCGTGCCTACGTACCAGCCCTGTCCGTCACCGTGCGTGTGCCGCGTGATCGCCGGCAGCCCGGCGCCGGGGCCGTCGGCGAATGTGCCGCGCACCTGCGCACCGCACAGGGCGATGTGCTCGGCCCAGACGTCCGCGCTCAGGCGCTCGCCGTCGAGCTCGACGGACATCGTGGCACCCTCCCGCAGAGGCAGGAACTCCTCGACGGTGAGCCCGAGGGCGTCGCGCAGCGGCGCGCCGAAGCCACCCTCGTGGACACGGTCGTGCTCGTCGACGATCCCGGAGAAGCACGACACGAGCAGGGTGCCGCCGCCTGCCACGTAGGAGGTGAGGTTCTCCCCCGCCGCCTTCGTCAGCAGATAGGAGGCCGGAGCGACCACCAGCCGGTACCGCGAGAGGTCATCCTCGGGATGAGCGAAGTCGACGGTCACGTCGTCGCACCACAGCCGCTCGTAGTAGGCGCGCATGCGCTCGCGGAACTGCAGGTCGTCCGACGGACGCCACTCGAGGTCCTGCGCCCACAGCGACTCCCAGTCGTAGAGCACGGCGACGTCGGCCATCACGCGCGAGCCCTTGATCTCCTCGAGCGCCTTCAGGTGCGCTCCGAGCTGCACGACCTCGCGGAACACGCGGGACTGCGGGCCGGCGTGGGGCACCATCGCGGAGTGGAACTTCTCCGCACCCGATCGCGAGGCGCGCCACTGGAAGAACATGATCGCGTCCGCACCGCGACCGAGGTGCGTCATGGCGTTACGACGCATCTCCCCTGGGCGCTTGGCCACGTTGCGGCCCTGCCAGTTGACCGCCGAGGTCGAGTGCTCGAGCAGCATCCAGGGGTTGCCGCGGGCCACGGAGCGAGTGAGGTCGGCCGACAGCGCGAGCGCGATGTGGGCCTCCTCGTCCGCGCACCACAGGTAGTGGTCGTCGGAGACCACGTCGACCTCCCGGCCCCACTTCCACAGATCGGTGTTCCATGACTGATGCGCCATGAAGTTCGTCGTGATCGGCTGCGTCGCATGCGCGCGGATCGCCTCGCACTCGAGCCGAAAGCACTCGCGCAGCTGCTCGTCGGTGAACCGTGCCCAGTCGAGCTTCATCGCCGGGTTCACGGTGGTGGGCGTCGCCGCCGGGGCCACCACGTGCTCCCAGTCGTCGTAGCACTGTCCCCAGAACGCGGTGCCCCACGCTGCGTTGAGTGCCTCGAGAGTCTCGTAGCGCTGCTGCAGCCAGCGCCTCCAGGACGCGACCGCGCGCGGGCCGAAGTCCTCGGCGACCGGGACTCCGTACTCGTTGTGGACATGCCACATCACGACAGCCGGATGGGTGCCGTAGCGCTGAGCGAGCTCGGCCGCCATGCGCTCGATCGCCGCGCGGTACTCCGTCGAGGCGTGGGAGGCCATCCCTCGCGAGCCGAAGCCCATGACCGTGCCGTCGCTGAGCGTGACGCGCGACTCGGGGTACTGGTGGAAGAACCACGCCGGAGGGGAGACGGACGGCGTACCGAGGTCGACCGCAATGCCGTTGGCGTGCAGCAGCTCCAGCAGCTCGTCGAGCCACCCGAACTCGAACAGGCCCTCCTTGGGCTCGAGCAGCGCCCACGAGAAGATGCCGACAGAGACCAGGTTCACGCCGGCCTCCTGCATGAGGCGAACATCCTCGTCCCAGACCTCACGGGGCCATTGCTCGGGGTTGTAGTCCCCGCCATAGGCCAGGCCGCTCAGCGCGGGAAAGGCATCTGCCGTCATGACGCTCCATCGAGTCGGGCGGCATCGCGCCGCGTTCGCGAGTCACCATCGAGACCTACTGTGACCGGTCACAGCGTAACTCCGCCAAGGAGCCGACCCGCAACCGGACGCCCACTTCGTTACGCAACTGTGACCGCTCCCGGCTGCCCGGTGTGCAAACGCTTACATACTGCCGGGCCGTGCGCTCAAGCGCAAATCTCCGCCACAGTCGTCGTCAAACTGTTACCGTTTGCATTCGTCGCACGAGCGTCGCGGGCCGCCGTCAGCCCCCTGCGGGCTAGGCTCTGTCTCCGTGACGACCGAAGGCACGCGCAAGCCCACCATCCGCGATGTCGCCGCGACAGCTGGCGTGTCGCGCGGCACGGTGTCGCGCGTCATCAACGGCGGCCACTGGGTCTCCCCCGCCGCTCGCGAGGCCGTGGAGCGCGCGATCGAGACCACGGGGTACTACGCCAACCACCACGCCCGCTCGCTCGCGACCGGCCGCGCGGACTCCATCGCCTTCCTGCTCACCGAGCCCACCCAGCTCCTGTTCGACGACCCGACGTTCTCGATCCTGCTGCGCGGCGCCGCGGAGGCTGCCTCCAAGCGGCACAAGACGCTCGTGCTGCTGCTCGCCGGAACCGACGAGGAGCGCAGGAACGTCGCCCACTTCGTGGGCGCTCGCCATGTCGACGGCGTGCTGCTGATCTCGTCCCACGAGCGCGATCCGATGCTGGACACGCTCATCGCCTCGGGCGTGCCCACCGTCGCGTGCGGGCTGCCGCTCGGTCACCAGGACGACGTCGTGACGGTCTCCATCGACGAGGTGGGCGCGGCGCGCGAGGCCGTCCGGCACCTGCGTGGCTCCGGTCGACAGCGCATCGCGTTCATCGCGGGCCCCCCCGACACCCCCGGCGGCAAGTATCGCCTGGTCGGCTATCGCGAGGAGCTGGGCGCTTCCCTCGACTCGGCGCTGGTCGACGAGGGTGACTACTCCACAGCGTCCGGCGCCGCCGCCATGGAGCGCATCCTCGAGCGCGCCCCTGACGTCGACGCCGTCTTCGCGGCCTCCGACCGTATGGCCGCCGGCGCGATCCAGACCCTGCGTCGTCACGGCAAGGACGTGCCAGGCGACGTCGCGGTCGTGGGCTTCGACGACTCCGGCCTCGCGGAGCGCCTCGATCCCCCGCTCACCACCATGCGCCAGCCGTTCGACCAGATCAGCGAGCAGATGGTCGAGTCGCTCACGAGCCTCGCGAGCGGCAAGCCAGCCACCTCCACCACGCTGCCAGCGACCCTGGTGAGACGAGCGACCGCCTGAGCGGGCGCATCGTGCCTGCGCTCGCTCGGGCGCTTGCGCCGGGACAACGGGGCCGATGCGCGGGCTTGGTGCCGCGAGCGCGCGAAGCCGGGTAGGTTCGAGACATGGCATTCCCAGGTGAATTGTCCGTGGGCCGGATCCCCGTCGTGGGCGTGCAGCCCTCGCTCGAGGAGGGCCGCTGGCCGGCCCGCGCGGTGGTGGGCGAAGCGGTCCCCATCCAGGCCACCATCTTCCGCGAGGGCCACGACTCCGAGGGCGCCACCGTGGTGGTGACGCGACCGGACGGCAGGCACGACACGCTGCCCATGCCATCAAAGGACTGGGGCAACTCGCTGTATGAGGCGATCTACATCCCCAAGCTCGAGGGGCATCACACGTTCCGCGTCGAGGCATGGTCCGATCCGTACTCCACGTGGGCGCACGCCGCCGAGGTCAAGGTCAAGGCAGGCGTCGACGTCCAGCTGATGCTCGACGAGGGAGTCGCCGTCCTCACTCGCGCCCTGCGGGCCGTGCGCCGCAAGGCTGCTCGCAAGGCGCTGCTCGAGGACGCCATCGCCGCGCTCCAGGACACCGACCTGGCGCCCGAGGCCCGCCTCGCGCCCGCGATCGCGACCCCAGTGCGCGAGGAGCTCACCGAGCGGCCGCTGCGCGAGTGGGTGAGTCCGTCGCGCGAGTACCCGCTGCTCATCCAGCGCGAGAAGGCCCTCGTGTCCGCGTGGTACGAGATCTTCCCGCGCTCGGAGGGCGCCCGACACAACAAGCGCACGGGCGAGTGGAGGTCGGGAACGTTCACCACGGCAGCCAAGCGCCTGCCGGAGATCGCCGCGATGGGGTTCGACGTGGTCTACCTCACCCCCATCCACCCCATCGGGCTCACGCACCGCAAGGGCCGCAACAACTCGCTCAAGGCCGAGCCTGGCGACCCCGGCAGCCCCTACGCGATCGGCGCGGCAGACGGCGGGCACGACGCGATCCACGCGGACCTGGGGACGCTGCGCCAGTTCAAGAACTTCGTCGCCCACGCGCGCGAGGAAGGCCTCGAGGTCGCGCTCGACATCGCGCTGCAGTGCTCCCCCGACCACCCCTGGGTCACCGAGCACCCGGAGTGGTTCACGCAGCGTGCCGACGGCACGATCGCCTACGCGGAGAATCCGCCCAAGAAGTACCAGGACATCTACCCGCTCAACTTCGACAACGATCCCGAGGGCATCTATCACGCGATTCGGGACATGCTGCAGGTGTGGATCGATGCCGGCGTGACGCTCTTCCGCGTCGACAACCCTCACACCAAGCCGCTCACGTTCTGGGAGAGGCTGCTCGCGGACGTCGCACGGACCCACCCCGAGGTGATCTTCCTCGCCGAGGCGTTCACCAGGCCCGCGATGATGCACACCCTCGCGCGCATCGGCTTCCACCAGTCGTACACGTACTTCACGTGGCGACAGAACGCGGAGGAGATGGGCGAGTACCTGGAGGAGCTCGCCGGCGAGTCGAGCTTCTACATGCGGCCCAACTTCTGGCCCACCACCCACGACATCCTCACCCCTGACGTCCAGGCGGGCGGCGCGGCGATCCATCAGGCACGGGCGGTGCTCGCCGCGACCGGCTCGCCGTCCTATGGCATCTACACCGGGTACGAGCTGGTCGAGAACATCCCTCGGCCAGGCGTCGAGGAGCACATCGACAACGAGAAGTACGAGTTCAAGCATCGCGACTGGTCGCGTGCAGGCGACCTCGGCGTGAAGGACACCCTCGAACGACTCAATGCGGCCCGCGCGCGTCACGTCGCGCTGCGCCGCCTGCGCGGGCTCACCGTCCATCGCTGCTCCAACCCCAACATCCTGTGCTACTCGCGCCATGTTCCAGCCGAGGAGTCGCCGACGGGCCGTGCTGACACCGTGATCGTGGCCGTCAGCTTCGAGCCGCACGTGGTCCACGACGCGATCATCACGCTCGACATGGACGCGATCGGCCTGGCGGACGACGCCAGGCTGGTGGTCGACGACGCGCTGACCGACGCGACCTACACCTGGGGCAGGGAGTTCTACGTGAGGTTCGACCCGGCCGTGACCATGGCGCACGTCGCGGGGGTGCGGGCGCTGTGACGAGCGACCCTCACCCTTCCAGGGCCGATGCGCCGGTCGCCTCGAGCGGCGGCCGCCCCCCGGGCGGGGGTGGCGAGTGCACTGGGACCCCTCCCGTCGCGCTAGTGTCGGAGATGATGACGCCCACGCGCGCGCTCGGCCCGCTCACCGCGGGCGCGAGCACGCCATCCGACTCGACAGGCAGGCGGTGAGCAGTGGCAACAAGGGAGTTCGACTCGAGACTTCTCGAGGACGTCGCAGCCGGCACCCACCACGAGCCCCACGCCGTCCTCGGCCCCCACGTCACGCCCGACGGTGTCACGGTGAGGGTGTTGCGGCCGCTTGCGAGCGCCGTCAGCATCGAGACCCTGGACGGCACGTTCGCGGCCACCCACGAGCACAGCGGCGTGTGGAAGGCGCTCCTTCCCGGCGAGGACGCACCCGACTATCGCGTGCACGTGACCTACGGC
This sequence comes from Demequina sp. NBRC 110053, assembly GCF_002090095.1. Classification (GTDB taxonomy): domain Bacteria; phylum Actinomycetota; class Actinomycetes; order Actinomycetales; family Demequinaceae; genus Demequina. The sequence goes on from NZ_BBRJ01000002.1 coordinate 513,253, forward strand.
GGCGAGCCCCAGGTCCAGGACGATCCCTACCGCTTCCTGCCCTCGCTCGGCGAGCTCGACATGCACCTCATCCGTGAGGGCAGGCACGAGGCCCTCTGGGAGGTGCTCGGCGCGACGGTGCGCCGCTACCCCTCCGTGCTCGGCGACGTCCACGGCACCTCCTTCGCCGTGTGGGCCCCCAACGCGCGTGCCGTGCGCGTGGTGGGCGACTTCAACCACTGGCAGGGCGCGTCGCACTCCATGCGCTCGCTGGGCTCCTCCGGGGTGTGGGAGCTGTTCATCCCCGGGGTCGTCGACGGCGACGCCTACAAGTTCGAGATCCTCGGCAAGGACGGCCACTGGAAGCAGAAGGCCGACCCCATGGCGCGCCGCACCGAGGTGCCGCCGCAGACCGCATCGATCGTCACCGAGTCCACCTACGAGTGGCGCGACGCCCCGTGGATGACCCGCCGGGAGAGCGCGGAGCCGCACCGCTCCCCCATGTCCGTCTACGAGGTCCACCTCGGGTCGTGGAAGCAGGGACTGTCGTACCGCGAGCTCGCGCGAGAGCTGGTGGCCTACGTCACGGAGCTGGGCTTCACGCATGTGGAGCTCATGCCCGTCATGGAGCACCCCTTCGGAGGGTCCTGGGGATACCAGGTCACGTCGTACTACGCGCCCACGTCGAGGTTCGGCACTCCCGACGACCTGCGCTTCCTCATCGACGAGCTCCACCAGGCAGGGATCGGCGTGATCCTCGACTGGGTCCCCGGGCACTTCCCCAAGGACGAATGGGCGCTGGGTCGGTTCGACGGCACGCCGCTGTACGAGCATCCCGACCCGCTGCGCGGCGAGCAGCCCGACTGGGGCACGTTCATCTTCGACTTCGGCCGCCGCGAGGTGCGCAACTTCCTGGTCGCCAACGCCGTGTACTGGCTCAAGGAGTTCCACGCTGACGGCCTGCGCGTGGACGCCGTGGCGTCGATGCTCTACCTCGACTACTCGCGGCAGGCCGGCCAGTGGCGGCCCAACATCCACGGCGGGCGCGAGAATCTTGACGCGATCGCGTTCCTCCAGGAGGCGAACGCGACCGCCTACCGCAACTGCCCGGGCATCGTGATGATCGCCGAGGAGTCCACCGCGTGGCCGGGGGTCACGGCGCCCACCAGCGGCGGCGGACTGGGGTTCGGCCTCAAGTGGAACATGGGCTGGATGAACGACACCCTGCGCTACCTCAGCGAGTCCCCGGTCAATCGTTCGCACCACCACCACACGGTCACCTTCTCGCTCATGTACGCGTTCTCCGAGCAGTTCACCCTGCCGCTCAGCCACGACGAGGTGGTGCACGGCAAGGGCTCGCTCCTAGGCCGCATGCCGGGCGATCACTGGCAGCAGGTGGCCGGCGTCAGGGCGCTGCTCGCCTACCAATGGACGCATCCCGGCAAGCAGCTGCTGTTCATGGGCGGCGAGATCGGCCAGGAGGCCGAGTGGTCGGAGGGCCGGTCGCTCGACTGGTGGCACCTCGACGACGCCCTCCATGCCGGGCTCAAGGACATGGTGCGCGACCTCAACGCGCTGTACGCGGCGACTCCGGCGCTGTGGGAGCGCGACGCTGACCCTCAGGGCTTCACGTGGATCGACGCCGAGGACTCTGCTCGCAACGTGCTCGCGTTCCTGCGCTGGGACAGTCGTGGCGAGCCCGTCGCGGTCGTCATCAACTTCGCTGGGGTGCCGCACGAGGGCTACCGCCTGGCGCTGCCGTCGGGCGGCGCGTGGGACGAGGTGTTCAACACCGATGCCACCGCGTACGGCGGCTCCGGCGTGGGCAACCTGGGTCAGGTCAAGGCGACGGGCAAGGCGCAGGGGCCGTTCGACTTCACCGCGCAGGTGCGGCTGCCGCCGCTCGGAGCGGTCATCTTCCGCCCGCATCGCTGAGCCCTCCGAGCCCCACCCGGCCAGCGCATCGGCCCGCCGTCCCTGCGCGAGTTGGGCCCAACTCGCTCGCCTAAGGCCTTAGAGGAACGAGTTGGGCCCAACTCGCGCACCACGCGGGGGGTGGGCGCGGGCTAGAACAGTGCGGAGGCCAGCGACTGACGCGCCTGCGCGACGCGGGGGTCCGTCGGACCCACGACCTCGAACAGCTCCACGAGTCGCGTGCGGATGCGCTCCCGGTCGTCGCCGAACGTACGCCTCACCAGGTCGATGAGGCGGCCGAAGGCGTCCTCGACCTGGCCCCCCATCACATCGAGGTCCGCGACCGCGAGCTGGGCGTCGACGTCATCGGGGTGATCGGCGGCGGCGCGGCGCACGGCGTCGAGGTCGGCCAGGCGGGAGCGCTCCATGAGGCTCACCTGCGCACGGCCAGCCCGCGCCTCGGCGTCCTTGGGGTTCTCGCGCAGCGCGCGGTCGTAGGCGTCGATCGCTGCGGCGTAGTCCTCGCGCTCGATCGCGTCGTAGGCCTCCTGGTGGAGAGGGGGCAGGGGCTCAGGCTCGGGCTCGCCCGCCGGCTCCTGCGGCGCTGCGTCCACGCGACCGGTGACGCCGTTCTGGCGCGCGACCTCGAGCACCTGGTCCAGCACGCCGGCGATCTGCTCGTCGTCCGCGGTCCCCTGGAACAGCGGCGCTGGGCGAGCGGCGATGAGCGCCATCACCGTGGGCACCGCGCTCACCTGGAACGCCTGGGCGAGCCCGCCCTGCACATCGATGTCGCACGTGCCGAGCACGAACTGCCCGGGGTAGCGTGCGACGACAGCGCGCATCCGGTCGACGAGCTCCTTCGACGCGGGTGAGGCGCTCGACAGGAACACGATCAGGATGGGCACCTGAGTGGACTGCTGCGCGAGCTCCTGCAGCGACTGCTCGGTCACCTGAACGGGTGCGGGAAGGGCCGATGCGGTGGCTGGGGCCTCCCCCTCGCTCGCCTGTGTCTGGCCTCCCAAGAGCTGGGAGAGGTCGACGGAGCCGCGCAGGGGCGCTTCAGAGTTCTCGCTGGTCATGCTCGCCTAACTGTCGGAGACACGGATCAGATTGTGCTCGGCCGCGACGACGCCGGGCAGGGCGTCGGCGCCTTCTGCCGGCACGTGGATGACGATGAAGTCGCGGTACGTGTGCGTCACGGTGTCGTCCAGCTCGCCGTCGAGCAGAGGCTCGTCCTCCTCGGCGATCGACACGGTCGCGTCCTCGACGGTGAAGGACGAGCCGATCGACAGGGGTGCGAACACCAGCGCGCCGCCGTCCGCGGTGGCCATCGCGTAGGACGCCTCGAGATCGGGCTCCACCGTCTCGACGTACTCCCCGTCGGCCTCGCTCGCGGCGTCGACGTACGTCTGGCGCGCCGCGAACAGGCGCTCGCGGTAGGTGTCGGGCGCGAACTCCTCATCCCGCTCCGAGCCCTCGCCTGCGATGAGGAGCTCCACATACTGCTCGATCGTCTCCTGCGCCGTGGGGGTGATCGACGAGTCGTCGAGAGCGAGCTGCCCCGCCCCCGTCGACGGACCCGGCATCGCCGGGAGCGTCGCGCCCGGGATCATGTGGGCCCACTCGCGAAGCTGGTAGTCGTCATCGATCGACTCCTGCACCCACAGCATCACGATCGGGGTGTCCTCGTCCGACGGCTGCACGGACACCGTCGCCATGGTGCGCGGCCAGGTCTCGGCGGCGGACACGTAGACCGCCTGCATCTCAGCGGGCAGCATCGTGGGCGCTGGGCCGTCGTCCGCCTCGGCGAGCGTGTACTCCGCACGGCGGATCGTGATCACGTCGCCGCCGACGCGGTCGGTCATGAGCTCGGTGTCGCGGGCGTCGTCGGCCTCGCCGAGCTCGGCCATCGTCTCCTCGATGATGCGCGCGCTCTGCGCGTCCAGGAGGGCGCCCGAGGCCTCGAGCGGGGGTGCCGAGGTCACGGGCGCGGGCACGTCGGAGACGCATCCCGCCAGGGCGATGGCGGCGATCGCGGTCGTCCCGGCGGCGCGCACGGTGCGGCTGATCATGAGCGTCCCTCCTCGCCGTCGGTGGTGTCCGCGTCGGTGGTGTCCGCGTCGGTCGCATCCTCGCTCGGCGCGGAGGGTGCGGACGCGGCAGAGGCGCCGGACGCGGCGGCCGCGGAGGCCGCCCGTCTGGGGGAGGACTCGACCGACGGTGCGGGCCGCTCGTCCTCGTCTACCAGGCTCGCATCGGGCAGGTGCTCGCCGGCGGCCCGGCGGGCGCGACGGCTGCCAGGGCTGGGATCGTCGTCCTCTCCCACACGTTGGCGGTCGGCGATCCACTTCTCACCCTTGGCCTGCGCCGGCCTCAGGTCGACGAACCGCAGGATCAGCGCGATCACGCCGACGACGGTGAGGAACGCGCCCCACCAGATCAGGGGTGTGATCCAGCCATCCTGCACGTCTCGCGTCAGCGACAGGTCGACGTCGGTCAGCGGGGTGCTGTCTCGGCTGACGACCACCAGCACCTCTCCGGCCGGAACGTCGGAGGCCACGATGGACAGGCGGCCGGTGCCGCGCCAGTCCTGCCGCCAGTGATCCTGCGAACCCTCGGCGAGCAGGTCGACCTCCTCAGCGGGCGCAGCCGAGGCTGACGGCGAGGGGCTGGGCGATGGCTCGGGGTCGCTCGGCGAGGGGGTCGGCGACGCCGACCCCGACGGGGACGGCGACGGCTCTGGCTCCGCGACGTCGGTCGCGAGGGTGTCCCAGTCGGGCACGCCGGTCACATACGTCGCGTCGTGCTGCGACAGCCACGCCTGGGCGTCGGAGGGTCGCGCCGTCAGCGCGACGATCTCTCCTTCGCCGGAGAAGCCGATGCGGTTGTCGGCAGCGAAGGCGATCATCTCGGGCTCGTAGGCCACCACGGCGGTCGAGACCGCCGCCGTCGGCGTCACGTCGCGCGGCGGCCGCTGGGCGTCGGCGATGAGGCCGGCGGCGAGCAGCAGCACGCCGATCACGCCTGCGACCAGCGCAGTCGTCCGTAGGCTCACAGTTCCTCCAGGTTTTCCACCGTCCACTCTAGGAGATCACGCTCCGAGGGCGCACCAGGCGGCTTTGTCTGACTCTCGCGCGCGCATTACCCTGGTGGACGGATCAAGCAGCGTCGCCAGACGCCGCCGAAGGAGACCAGCATGCCGGAAGACACCCTCCCGTTTCCAGTAGCGATGCGCGGCTACGATCGCGAAGCGGTCGCTGCCCACGTGGCGCAGCTCGAGGACGCGCTGCGCACCTCGAAGTCCGCGGCGCAGCGCGCTGAGGAGGACGCCGCGCAGGCACGAGCCAAGCTGGACGAGGCGAACAAGACGCTCCGCGAGTCCGAGCAGCCCACCTACAAGGGGCTCGGAGCTCGGGTCGAGCAGCTGCTGCGCTCGGCGGAGGAGCAGTCGTCCGACGTGGTGCAGCGCGCCAACACGCATGCGCAGGACACGGTGGCTCGGGCCAACGTCGCAGCCCAGCAGCTGCGGGCGCGCGCGGACAACGAGGTGGCGGAGATCCTCGCCCAGAGTCGGCGCGAGGCCGAGGAGATCCGAACCGCGGCGGAGTCCGACGCCGCGAACGCGCGGGAGTCCGCGCAGCGCCAGGCGAGCGAGATCGTCGACCGCGCACGTCGCGACGCGCAGCGTGAGGCAGGCGCCATCGAGGCCTCGGCGTCGGAGCTGCGCGCGAACGCCGAGCGTGAGGCCCACACGACTCGTGCGATCGCCGAGCGCGAGACGACGGAGGCACGCGTCGCCGCGCAGCGCGAGGCGATGGAGCTGGTCGAGCAGGCACGAGGCGAGGCCGAGCAGCTGCTCGCCGAGGCGCGCGAACAGCACGAGGCCCTCCTCGCTGAGGCCGACAGCACCCTGGCGACAGCCAGGGACGAGGCGAAGGGCATCCTCGCGGAGGCCGCGGAGGCACGCGCGGCGGCAGATGCCGAGGCGTCGGATGTGCGCTCGACCGCCGAGGCGGATGCGGCAAGCATGCGCAACGAGGCCCAGACCTTCCTCACGCAGGCGAACCGCGAGGCCGAGAGCCTGCGTGCGGAGGCGACCACCGATGCCCGCGACATCCGCGCGGCCGCCGAGCGCGAGGCGCAGGCGCTGCGCGCCGAGACCGACGAGTACGACGAGCTCACCCGCGGCGACGCCGAGCAGTATGCGGCCGCGACCACCCGCGAGGCCGACGACTACGCCGCAGCGCAGCGGGCGGCCGCGGACGAGTACCGCACCGAGACCGAGGACGCCGGACGCACCGCCGCCGCGGCCCTCGTCGCGGATGCCGAGGCCGCGGCGGCCGCCCTGCGCTCCGGTGCGGACGAGTACGACCAGGCGACCCGCGCCTCGGCCGATGCCGACACGACGGCGCTGCGGGAGCAGACGGACGAGTACGACCAGATCACGCGCGCGGCCGCGGACGAGTACGACAGGGCGACTCGCGCTGCGGCGGACGCATACGACAAGGCCACGCGGACGGGCGCGGACGAGCACCTCGACCGCATCCGCATGGAGGCCAACGAGCTGAACCGCACGGTGCGCGCCGAGGCGGATGACATCGCGGCCTCCGTCCGCGCCGACGCTGACGCCTACGCGGAGTCGACCCGCGGCGCCGCCGACGCCCACCTCGCGCAGATCCAGGCCCAGGCGGCCGATCACCTCGAGGCCGCTCGGCGCGAGGCCGACGAGTACGACCGCGCCACGCGCGCCGCTGCGGACGAGCACGGCGCGACCGTCCACGCGGAGGCCGAGGCGTTCGACGCGCGGACCCGCAAGGCCGCGGACGAGTACGCTGGCGCGACCCGCACGGCGGGCGAGAGCTATGCGCGCGGCGTGCGCAAGGATGCCGACGCATATGACGCCAACACCAGACGCACCGCCGACGAGCACGCCGAGACCACCCGGCGCGAGGCCGATGACCACGCGGCGCGGGTGCGGCGCGAGGCCGAGGACTTCGATGCTCACCAGCGCAACGAGACGGCCGCCTACGTCGAGTCCACCCGGCGGGAGGCCGACACCTATGCCGCGCAGACACGTGAGGCCGCCGACCGCGATGCCGCACGCGCCGCACAGGCGGCACAGGACGCGGCCGAGCAGCGACTCGCCGAGGCGAACCAGGAGGCCAAGAGCCTGCTCGCAGCCGCCCGCAAGGAGGCGGAGGCCGAGCGCGCCGCCGCTCACGCGGACGCCGAGTCCGCAGCGGAGGAGGCGCGACGCACGCGCGAGGACCTGCAGGTCGAGGTCGCTCAGAGGCGCGAGGCTGCTGAGCAGGAGCTGAGCCAGCGTCACGAGGAGGCCCAGGCGGAGACCGCCCAGATGGTGGCCGACGCCAGGAGGCGAGCGGACGAGGCGGAGGAGCGGCTGTCCGTCGCGCTCGAACGGGCGGAGGCGGTGCGCCGCGAGGCCGAGACCCACTCGCAGACGCTGCTGTCCAACGCCCGCAACAACGCGGACGAGATCGTGTCGGATGCACGCGAGCACGCCGAATCGATCATCTCGGAGGCCGTCTCCGATGCCGAGCGCGAGCGCACGAACGCCGCGCGCGAGGTCGAGGACCTGCACCAGCAGCGCGAGTCCATCACGGGCTACCTCGATGACCTGCGCGGCCTGCTGGGCAACGATCCCGTGGCGGGTCTGCAGCGGGCGGCCGGCGCGGCGCCGGCGTCCCCTGCCTCAGCGACGTCGGCCCCCGCCGCAGAGCCGGCCAAGAAGAGCTGACGCCGAGCCACTGCCGTCCACCTGCTGACACGGACGAGAACGCCATGACCACCGAGGACGCGGGCGGCGGGATGCTCGAGCCTTCCCCCCACGTGCGGCGCGCTGAGGCGCTCGAGCGCAAGCGGCGGGCGGAGAGCAGGCAGGCCGCCCAGATGGTGCGTCAGTTCGCGGACGCTGCCTCTGCCGCGGGGATCACGCCCGTCCGGTTCACTGCGCAGCCCTACGGCGGCGGCTCCCGGCTGCGCACGAACGTCGAGGGCTGGTACCTCAAGCGTGACCGCACCGTGGGCGTGGGCACGGACGGCCAGTTCTATGTGCTGTCCGTCGCGCCGAGCCTCATGGCGCGCTTCACCGGCGCGCAGCTCGACCCGGCGGACCCGCCGCTCGAGCTGGGCAAGGGCGGCCGCGACGGCGAGTCGATGCCGATGGAGGAGGCGCTCCGCAAGCGGCTCGAGGGCGGCAACGCCTGGGCCACCTGACCCCTTCTCCACGCTCGGTCACCTCTGCGGCCCTGCGGCCGCTCAGCGCCCAAGGCCGGTCACGGGATGCACACGCGGCGCGGCGGGGCGCCGTGCACGAAGTGAGTACGTTCGGCCGGATCGGGCGCGTACGGCCGAAGAGGTGACCAACCCACAGGTGAGCGTGGGGGCGTTCCGTCAGGAGAGCAGGGGCAGCAACGCGCGCGCGACCTCGACGGGCGCCTCGACCGCAGCCAGATGTCCGACGCCTGGAACCACCACCGGCTCGACGCCGGCGGCCGCGGCCATCGCGGCGCCGTCCTCGCGACGCACCACGGAGTCCAGCTCGCCGAGAACCACAACGACGGGAGCGTCGACGCCGCGCAGAACCTCGGTGCGATCGGGCCGCGCTGCCATCGCCCGCTGACCCCAGGCGATGCCGTCGCCGCCCTGACGCGCGACGTTCGCTGCGGCCCACTCGACGAGCTCCTCGCGCGCCGCCCGCTGCGTGCCGATGAGCCCTTCAGCGGATGCGCGAGGGTCGGGCATGCCGTCCTCGTGCTCGACGCTGGTGGCGAGCGACAGCCGCTTGTCCCGCGCCCCGTCGTCGTCGGCCGTCGCCTTCGTGCAGACGAGCCCCAAGCCTGCCACGGCATCGGGCCAGCGCTCGGCGACTGCGAGCGCGACGTAGCCGCCCATGGAGCAGCCGATCCACACCGCCGCGTGAGCTCCGGTCGCCTCGCGCATCGCCAGCACGGCAGCGTCCGCGACGAGCTCGAGCCCAGGCTCCTCGTCCGTGAGCGGCATCTCGCCGATGCCGGGCATGTCAAAGGTGATGACATCGCCCTCGACCTGGTCGCCCCAGGCGGCGATCAGGGGCTCCCACTGTGCCCGGTCGACGGGGAACGCGTTCAGCAGCACCACCGGAGCGGCAACGGGCTCCGGCACCGCCGGGACGGCCCCGTCAGCGGTCTCCTCTGTGGTCTCCTCTGTGGTCTCGCCGGTGGAGAGGTCTGGTGACTCGTCGGTCTGGCTCACGGTTTCTCCCTCGAGGGGTGAGTCGGGGCTGCCGGTCACTCCTATTGCACCACGTCCTCGTCGACGGCGTCAGCAGGCACCTCGGTGGGCAGGGGCGCGCGATCAGGGGCGACGCGCTCGACGATGGCGTCAAGCACGATCCGCACGTACTGCTCCCCCACCCACAGGTGCTTGGCTCCCTCGACGGGCACCAGGTCGAGCTGCGCGAGGGGAGCGAAGCGCTCGCGTGCCTCGTCCGGCTTCAGGAAGTCGTCGTGCTCGGGCACCAGCGCGGTCACGGGCCTGCCCGATCGGGCCCACTCCTCGAGGTCCTCTGGCCTCGCGCGGTGCAGCGGAGGAGACAGCAGGATCGCGCCCTCGACGTCGAGCTCCGCACCGTGCATGAGAGCGAGCTCGGTGCCGAAGCTCCAGCCCACGAGCCACCGGTGCGGCAGCCCACGGGCGACGGCGAAGTCCACGGCGGCCCGCACATCGGCTCGCTCCCCCACGCCCTCCTCGAATGCGCCGTCCGATGTCCCTCGCGGCGACGAGGTGCCGCGCGTGTTGAACCGGATCACGGCGACGTTCGCCAGGTGCGGCAGGCGCCATGCAGCCTTGCGCAGCACGTGCGAGTCCATGAAGCCGCCGTGCGTGGGCAGCGGGTGCAGGGTGATGAGCGTCGCGGTCACCTCTCCCGCGGCGGGCAGCGCGAGCTCGCCCACGAGCTCCAGTCCGTCCTCGGTGGTCAGCACGATGTCCTCGCGGATGGCGGGCAGCACCGTCATCGAGCGGATCTCGGTCGTCTCAGCCACGTGTCCTCCCGAAGGTGTTCCAGCAGTGCGTGTGCCAGTGGCGCCGCTGCGCCGCGGCGGCGTCGGCGCCGAACAGCCCGTCCGTCGGCCACGCGACCAGATGCTGGACGTCGCCTGGAATCTCCTGGCGGCAACCAGGACAGGTGTAGGTCTTGTCCGACGGCCGTGGCGTGACCACGACGTACTCCTCGCCGCGCGGACCGATCTCACGCCTGCTGCCGGTCGCGTTCGCGAGACGGTCGACGTCGAGCTCCTCGTGCGGCTGCCGGTAGGGCCGCTTGGAGGAACGGCGCTTGGACGGCATGGCACCAGTCTACGGTCGGCCGATGCGCTCGCTGGCGTGCCGGCTCGACCTTCAGAAGGTGCGTGGCGGCGTGTCGGCCAGCCGCTCGGCCTCCTCTGCGGGGACCAGCTCGCGGCGGCGGAGCACCTCACGGTAGTAGTACGCCGAGTCCTTCCAGCGGCGCTCGAGGGTGTCGTAGTCGACCCGCACGATCCCGAACCTCTTGGCGTAGCCCTGGGCCCATTCGAAGTTGTCCATGAGGGACCACGCCATGTAGCCGCGCACGTCCGCGCCCTCGGCGATCGCCTTGAGGACCGCGTCGAGGTGACCGTGCAGGTAGTCCACGCGATCGGCATCGCGGACGCGCCCGTCCTCGTCGACCACGTCATCCCACGCCGAGCCGTTCTCCGTGACGTACAGCGGCTTGCCGGTCTCGCGATGAGTCTTGAGGAGGTGCGCGTGGAAGGCGGACGGGTCCACGTTCCAGCCCATCGCCGTCCTCTTGCCGGTGGGGGGCATGAACTCGATCTCCTCGTCGCCGGCCCACGGTGAGTTCGCGCCGGCCTTGTGGCCGTCGGCGAGCGTGGCGAGCTCGGACTGCGCCGCGGCCTTGTTCGGGTTGTGGCGCACCACGTGCGAGGCGTAGTAGTTAATGCCGAACCAGTCGACGGCGCCCTTCATCTCGGCGAGGTCGCCGTCGTGCACGAACGACCAGTCCGTCAGGTGCGCGGTGTTGGGCGCCAGCACCTCGGGGTAGCTGCCCTCGATGAACGGCTGGTGCCACATGGTGTTGGCCAGAGCGTCGATGTGCGCGGCGGCGGCGATGTCCTTCGGGTTGGACGGGTCCCACGGGCGCGGCGTGTGGCAGTTGTTGACCAGCCCCACCTGGATGTCGGCGTTCACGGCCTTCATGGCGCGGTAGGCGCGGGCGTGGGCGAGGTTGAGGTGATGCGCGGCCGTCAGGGCCTCGACATCGTCCGCGTGGCCGGGCGCGTGCGCGCCGGCGCCGTAGCCGACGAACGAGCTGACCCATGGCTCGTTGAAGGTGGTCCACATCTCGACGTCGACGCCGAACTCCTCGACCATGCGCACCGCATAAGGCACGAACGCGTCGACGGTCTCACGGCTCAGCCAGCCGCCGCGGTCCTCGAGCTCCTGCGGCAGGTCCCAGTGGTACAGCGTGATGAGCGGCTTGATGCCCTTCTCGACCAGGCGGTCCACGATCCCGCGGTAGAACGCGATGCCCTCAGGATTGAACTCGCCAGTGCCGCCCGGCTGCACGCGCGGCCACGCGATCGAGAAGCGATACGCCTCGAGGCCGAGCTCGACCATCATGTCGATGTCCTCGGCCCACCGGTGGAAGTGGTCGCACGCGACATCGCCGTTGTCCCCGCCCACCACCTTTCCCGGCGTGGCGCTGAACGTGTCCCAGATCGAGGGGCCACGCCCGCCCTCGCGGGCGCCTCCCTCGATCTGGTACGAGGCGGTCGCGGCTCCCAGCAGGAAGCCGTCGGGGAAGCGTGAGGGCGTCGTCGTCATGCGGTCCAGGGTAATGGAACGATTCGACATTTTCTACCAGCCGGTCAGTACCGTCTCGGCGGTGCCGCAGCGAGAGCGCATCGGCGCTGCGTCCCCGTCACCCGCCCATCGGCGCATGACTGCGGACGGTTCTCGCAAGGGCGCCAGCACCACGGCCCGGCAGGCGCCGGCTTCAGGCGTGTCACGCCACCGTACCCGCAGAACTGCGGCGCCGATGCGGCAGCTGGGCTCCGCTCAGAACAGCCGCGTCGTGGGGTCATCCGCTCCGCGCATCGCGTCGTAGTCGAGGATGACGCACCGAATGCCACGGTCCTGGGCGAGCACGCGCGCCTGCGGCTTGATCTCCTGCGCGGCGAACACCCCCTCGACGGGACTGAGCAGCGGGTCGCGGTTCATGAGCTCGAGGTAGCGGGTGAGCTGCTCGACGCCGTCGATCTCGCCGCGACGCTTGATCTCGACCGCCACCGATGCGCCAGTGGGCGACTTCGCGAGGATGTCCACGGGGCCGATGGCCGTCATGAACTCCCTGCGCACGAGCGTGTGGCCGTCCCCGAGCAGCGCGATCTGGCTCGCGAGCAGCTCCTGCAGGTGCGCCTCGACGCCGTCCTTGACGAGGCCGGGATCGACGCCGAGCTCATGCTCGGTGTCAGCGAGCACCTCATGCAGCTCGATCTCGAGGCGATCGTCAGTCTTGTCATGCTGGACGGTCCACACCTGGGTGACTCCCGCCTCGGCCTGCTCTGTGGTCGGCGCGACCTCGCGCGTCGTGCACGGCGGGCTCATCCAGTTGAGCGGCTTGTACGAGCCGCCGTCAGAGTGCAGCAGCACGGATCCGTCGGCCTTGACCATGATGGCCCTGATCGCGAGAGGAAGATGCGCGCTGAGCCGCCCGGAGTACCGGGCGGCGCAGCGCGCGATGACGACGCGCACGAGCGGTCAGCCCTCGTCGGACTCCGCCGGCGTGCAGCCGATGGTGATCACGTTGTGGTCGAAGGACACGAAGCCCTGCTCGATCGCGAACTCGTGCGTCTGACTGCCCTCGCGGACACGCACGGTGCCCGCCCTGAGCAGCGCGAGCACGGGCTCGTGGTTCGCGAGCAGCCCGATCTCACCCTCGACGGAGGGCGCGATCACGCGGTCGGCGGTCCCTGACCACAGGGTGCGGTCCTGGGCGACGACGTCGACGGTGAGGGCTCCGGCCATGATCAGCCGATCTCCTTCTGGATGCGGTTCCAGTTCTTCTCGAGGTCCTCGAGACCACCGATGTTGAAGAACGCCTGCTCCGAGATGTGGTCGTAGGCGCCGTTGACCAGACCCGAGAACGCCTCGATGGTCTCGTCGAGCGGGACCGTCGAGCCGGGCACGCTGGTGAACTGGGTGGCCATGTAGGTGTTCTGCGAGAGGAACTGCTGGATCTTGCGCGCACGGGCGACGATGATCTTGTCCTCCTCGGACAGCTCGTCCACGCCGAGGATCGCGATGATGTCCTGCAGCTCCTTGTTGCGCTGCAGGATCGACTTCACGTCGTTCGCGGTCTCGTAGTGCTTCTGGCCCACGTAGCGCGGGTCGAGGATGCGCGAGGTCGAGGCGAGCGGGTCGATCGCGGGGTAGAGACCGCGCGAGGCGATCTCACGCGACAGCTCCGTGGTCGCGTCGAGGTGCGCGAACGTCGTGGCCGGGGCCGGGTCGGTGTAGTCGTCAGCGGGGACGTAGATCGCCTGCAGCGAGGTGATCGAGTGACCACGCGTCGAGGTGATGCGCTCCTGGAGCTGACCCATCTCGTCCGCGAGGTTGGGCTGGTAGCCCACCGCCGAGGGCATGCGGCCCAGCAGGGTCGACACCTCGGAGCCCGCCTGCGTGAAGCGGAAGATGTTGTCGATGAACAGCAGCACGTCCTGCTTCTGCACGTCGCGGAAGTACTCCGCCATCGTCAGCGCCGACAGTGCCACGCGCAGACGCGTGCCCGGCGGCTCGTCCATCTGGCCGAACACGAGCGCGGTCTGCTTGATGACCCCCGACTCGGTCATCTCCTCGATGAGGTCGTTGCCCTCACGGGTGCGCTCGCCCACGCCGGCGAACACGGAGACGCCATTGTGGTTGTTCGCGACGCGGTAGATCATCTCCTGGATGAGGACCGTCTTGCCGACGCCCGCACCACCGAAGAGGCCGATCTTTCCGCCCTGCACGTACGGCGTGAGGAGGTCGATCGACTTGATGCCGGTCTCGAACATCTGAGTCTTGGACTCGAGCTGGTCGAAGGCCGGGGGCTTGCGGTGGATGGGCCAGCGCTCGGTGATCTCGATGGTCTCGCCATCCTCGGCGTTGAGCACCTCGCCGGTCACGTTGAACACGTGGCCCGTGGTGACGTCGCCGACGGGAACCGAGATGGGAGCGCCGGTGTCCTCGACGATCGCGCCGCGCACCAGGCCGTCGGTGGGCTTCAGGGCGATGGCGCGCACCATGTTGTCGCCGAGGTGCTGCGCGACCTCGAGCGTCATGTGCAGGATGCCCTCGTCCTCGCCCTGCGCGGACAGGTCGATGTCGACCGTGAGCGCGTGGTAGATGTCGGGGATCGCGTCCGCGGGGAACTCGATGTCGACGACGGGGCCGATCACTCGAGCGACGCGGCCGGTCACGGGGGTCGCGGGAGCGTCCTTGGCCTCGGCCGGGGTCGCGTCCGCGGGCTTCTTCGCGGTCTTCGCGGTGGGGGTCATGGGTGTCTCGCTTCCGATCACGAGGCCGCGAGCGCATCCGCGCCCGAGACGATCTCGCTGATTTCCTGGGTGATCTCGGCCTGGCGCGCCGAGTTGGCGAGCCGGGTGTACTGACGAATGATGTCCTCGGCGTTCGAGACCGCGGTGTTCATCGCGCGCTGGCGGTTGGCCAGCTCGGACGCCGCGGACTGCAGCAGGCAGTTGTAGACACGGATCTCGATGTAGCGCGGCAGCGCGGCATCGAGCACCGCCTCGGGAGAGGGCTCGAAGTCGTACAGGGGCTCGACGTCCTCCCCCGGCTCCGCCACGCCCTCGACGATCTCGAGCGGCAGCATGCGGATGACCCGCGGCTCCTGCGACACCATGGAGGAGAAGTGCGTGTAGACGATGTGGAGCTCGGAGACGCCGCCCTCCTCGGCCGGCGCGACGAACGCCTCGTAGAGCGTGTTGCCGATCTCGCGGGCCGTCTCGAGGGTCGGCGCGTCCGAGCCGCCCGTCCACTGCCCCGCCATCTCGCGATGCCGGAAGTTGAAGTACGACACGGCGCGGCGACCGACGGCGTAGTGGACGACCTCCTTGCCCTGCTCGATCAGACGCTCCCGCAGCCGCTCGGCCTCGCGGATGGCGTTGGCCGAGTAGGCGCCCGCCATGCCGCGGTCAGCGCTCACCACGAGCACCGCGACACGGTTGGTGTCGGTGCGCTCGGTGGTCAGCGGGTGGTCGACGCTCGAGTGCGTCGCCACCGCGCTGATCGCGCGCGTCAGTGCCTTCGCGTACGGGGCCGCGGCGGTGACACGGTCGCGAGCCTTGCCGATGCGAGAGGCCGCAATGAGCTCCATCGCACGGAAGATCTTCTTGAGCGACTGTGTCGACCGGATCCGCTGCCGGTAGACGCGCTGCTGTCCGCCCATCGGTCCCTACTTCTTCTTCTTCGCGACGATCTGCTCCTGCTCGGACTCGGCGTCGCCGCCGCCCTCGATCGCCGCATCCGTCGTCAGCTCGGCGCCCTCCGAGGCGAGGAACGTCGACAGGTAGTCGTCGACGGCGCTCTCGAGTGCCGCCTCGGTCTCGTCCGTGAGCTTGCCGGACTCGGCGATGTCGGTGAGCACCGACGTCGAGCGGCGCAGGTGGTCGAGGAGCTCGCGCTCGAAGCGCAGCACGTCCGCCACCGCGACCTTGTCCAGCTTGCCCTTGGTGCCCGCCCAGATCGAGACGACCTGCTCCTCGACCGGGTAGGGCGAGTACTGGGGCTGCTTGAGCAGCTCCATGAGGCGCGCGCCTCGCGTCAGCTGCTGGCGCGAGGCCGCATCGAGGTCGGACGCGAACATCGCGAATGCCTCGAGAGAGCGGTACTGCGCGAGGTCGATCTTGAGCGTTCCGGAGACCGACTTCATCGCCTTGACCTGGGCAGAGCCACCGACGCGCGACACCGAGATGCCGACGTCGATCGCGGGACGCTGGTTGGCGTTGAACAGGTCGGACTGCAGGAAGATCTGGCCGTCAGTGATCGAGATGACGTTGGTCGGAATGTACGCCGACACGTCGTTCGCCTTGGTCTCGATGACGGGCAGGCCGGTCATCGATCCGGCGCCCATGTCGTCCGAGAGCTTCGCGCAGCGCTCGAGCAGGCGGGAGTGCAGGTAGAAGACGTCGCCGGGGTACGCCTCGCGGCCCGGCGGGCGGCGCAGCAGCAGCGACACGGCGCGGTAGGCCTCGGCCTGCTTCGACAGGTCGTCGAAGATGATCAGGACGTGCTTGCTGTCGTACATCCAGTGCTGGCCGATGGCCGATCCGGTGTACGGCGCGAGGTACTTGAAGCCCGCAGGGTCCGAGGCGGGGGCAGCGACGATCGTCGTGTACTCGAGCGCTCCGGCCTCCTCCAAGGCGCCACGCACGGACGCGATGGTCGAGCCCTTCTGGCCGATCGCCACGTAGATGCAGCGCACCTGCTTCTCGGGGTCGCCGGTCTCCCAGTTCGCCTTCTGATTGATGATCGTGTCGATCGCGATCGCGGTCTTGCCGGTCTGGCGGTCGCCGATGATCAGCTGGCGCTGGCCGCGGCCGATCGGGATCATCGCGTCGATCGACTTGAGGCCGGTCTGGAGGGGCTCGTGCACCGACTTGCGCTGCATGACGCCAGGAGCCTGGAGCTCGAGCGCGCGGCGCGAGTCCGTCTCGATGTCTCCCAGGCCGTCCACGGGATTGCCCAGCGGGTCGACGACGCGGCCGAGGTATCCGTCGCCCACGGCGACGGAGAGGACCTCACCCGTGCGGTGGACCTCCTGGCCCTCCTCGATGCCGGTGAACTCGCCGAGGACCACGACGCCGATCTCGCGGACGTCGAGGTTGAGCGCGAGGCCCAGCGTGCCGTCCTCGAAGCGCAGCAGCTCGTTGGCCATGCAGCCCGGCAGGCCCTCGACCTGCGCGATGCCGTCGGCAGCGAGGACCACGCGGCCCGTCTCCTCGCGCACGACGCCCGAGGGCTCGTACGACTTCACGTAGCTGTCGAGCGCGTCCCGGATTGCCTCGGGACTGATCGTCAGGTCAGCCATGTCTCTTCTCTCCTGTCACTTCCGCGTCGGACGCGGGTGTTGGTCTTCGCTAGCCGACGAGTCGTCGTCGTGCCTCGTCGAGCCGGCCGAGGACAGTGCCGTCCACCACCTCTGACCCGACCTGAACTCGGATGCCGCCCAGGACCTCGGGGTCCACGGCGACGTTGATCTGCATCTCACGGCCGTACGCATCCTCGAGGATGCCGGCGAGCCGCTGTCGCTGTGCTGCGCTCAGCTCCACGGCGGCCGTCACGTTCGCGACGGAACGACCCCGGCGGTCGGCCGCCAGCTCGAGCAGGGCGTTGATCGCGGGGATGAGCCGGCGACCGCGCGGCACGCCGACCACGCGCGTGAGCAGCGCGTGGGTGGTCGGGTGCAGCTTGCCGCCGAGCGTCGCCTCGAGCAGGGCGAGCCGCTGCTCCTTGGACGCGGAGCGGTTGCTCATCGCCACCAGCAGGTCCCGCTCGGCGGTGAGGATCCGCTCCACGCGGAACAGCTCCTCCTCGACCGCCTCGAGCGTGCCGGCGTTCTCCGCGTGGGCGAAGAGTGCGAGCTCGCCCGCGTCGTCGATCGACTCCGCGAGGTCAGCCTCCTCCGACCATCGGCCGGAGGCGAACGCGGTCACCGCGTCCACCGTGCGCGGGTCGAGAGAGCCGAACAGCTGCTTCACCAGCGAGGCCTTGTCCGTCCCTGGCCGCGCCGGGTCCGTCAGGGCGCGCCGCAGCGATCCCGACGAGTCCAGGGCGTCGACCACGGCGAACAGCTGCTCGGCGAGCACGATGCCGTCCTTGCCCGCCGCCGTGGCCACGGGGTCGAACTGGCGCATCGCATCGTCGCGCGATGCCTGGCTGGTTCCGCGCATCGGCTCTATCCCTTCGCCTTCTCTGACGACACCTGGGCCTCGAGGTCATCGAGGAAGGAGTCGATGATCCGCTGCTGGCGAGCGTCGTCCTTGAGGGACTCGCCCACGATGCGGGACGCGAGCTCGGACGCGAGCGCGCCCACCTCGGTGCGCAGGGACACGATCGCCTGCTGGCGCTCGGCGTCGATCTGCTTCTGAGCGGTCTCGACCAGGCGCTGAGCGTCGCTCGCCGCGGACTCGCGGGTCTCCGAGACGATCTGTCCGGCCTCGGAGCGAGCGTCCTCACGAATGCGGGCTGCCTCGGCGCGAGCCTCGGTGAGCTGTGCCGTGTACTCCTCGAGCGCTGCGGCGGCCTCGGACTGCGCCTCCTCCGCCTTCTTGATGCCGCCCTCGATGAGCTCCGCGCGCTCGTCGAGCACCTTCTGGAGCTTCGGGAGGATCACCCTCATGAAGACCACGACGATGATCAGGAAGATGACCGTCGACCACAGGATGTCGTAATTGGCGGGGATGAGCGGGTTCTGGGCAGTCTCCCCGTGCTCGTCCGCCGCCAGCACGACGATCTGGCTGAGTGCAGTCATGGCTTAGGTGAAGAGGAAGCCGGTGACCAGACCGAGCAGCGCGAGCACCTCGACGAACGCGACACCGATGAACATGGTCGCGCGCAGCTGGCCGGCGACCTCGGGCTGACGGGACATGCCCTCGATGGTCTTGCCGATGAGGATGCCCAGGCCGATGCCGGGGCCGGTGGCCGCGAGGCCGTAGCCGACGGTCGCGATGTTGCCGTTCAGCTCCGCGAGAGTGGTGACGTCCACTGTGTTTTCCTTCCGTTGGAGCGACGTCGCTCGACGCCGCACATCTGTATGGGGTTTAGTGCTCTTCCTCGATGGCCATGTTGATGTACACCGACGACAGCATGACGAACACGTAGGCCTGCAGCGCCGCGACGAAGATCTCGAACAGCGTGAAGGCGAAGCCAGCAGCGAAGGTGACGGTGCCCATCGCCTTCATGGCTCCGGCGGCCTCGAAGAAGAAGTACTGGGTGGCGGCGAAGCACAGCACCAGCAGCAGGTGCCCTGCCATCATGTTCGCGGCGAGTCGCAGCGCGAGAGTGGCGGGGCGCAGGATGAACACCTGCAGGAACTCGATGGGCGTCAGCAGGACGTAGATGCCCTTGGGCACGCCCGGCGGGAACAGCGACAGCTTCAGGTAGCCGCCCAGTCCGTGCTGCTTGACGCCGACCGCGAGGTAGAGCACGTAGACCCAGATCGCCATGATGATCGGCAGGCCGATCAGCGATGTGCCCGCGATGTTGATGAACGGGATCACGCCCGTGATGTTGAACGCCAGGATCGCGAGGAACAGCGTGGTGAGGAACGGCAGGAAGCGCTTGGCGTTCTCCTTGCTCATCACCTGCTCGACGATCTGCACCCGCACGAAGTCGAGCATCAGCTCCACCACGGACTGGCCGCGGCCCGGGACGACCTTGGCCTTGCGGGCGACGAGCCAGAAGATCAGGATCAGCACCGCGGCGGCGATGACGCGCGCCAGCATGATGCGGTTGAACTCGAAGATGGTGCCCTCGCCAAAGATGGCCGGCGGGAAGAACTCCTCGACCGTCGGGGCGTGGAAGCCGTCGGAGTAGAACAGCCATCCGAAGAGGCCGGTGGTGTCGCCGTCGTCGGCCGCGAGCTCGGCTGCGGCCGTCGTGGCCGCACCCAGGGCTAGATTCGCCACAGAAGTCTCTCCAGGGGTTAGAGCTGGCGCGGGGCGAAGGGCCCGGCGCGCCGTTACCTTGATGCCCCAGAATCCTAACGTAGTCAGGGGGGTCTGACGAACGCGAGCGACGATTTATTCGTCGTTCTCGCGCGCGCTCGTATCCACGTAGGGAATGCGCGCGCTCCTGATCACCCAGAAGTCCACGACGAGCGTGCCCAGCACCCCCGCGACGGCGAATCCCGCGAACAGCTCACGATGGAACCCCTCGACGTCCTGGAGCACCAGCAGGGCGACGATGATGATGAGCATCTTGACCAGCCACGAGCCCCCCAGGATCGCCGCCATGATGTGCGGCTCGCGGTCATGGCCGATCACCATCGCTACCTGCGTCGTGATGCCGGCGAGCGCCGCGACGAGCACCCCGATCTCCGCGGCCACGAGCCCTGCGGTGCCGCCCACCACGAGCCCGACGGGCACGGCGATGATCGCGAGGGCGACCACGAGGATCGCGGTGAAGCGCAGCGCCTTGCGGTAGGTGGTGGACTCGGCGGTCATGGTCGCTCCTTGGTGCCGGCCGATGCGCGCGCTGGGCTGGCATCGGCCGTGTCGGTCGGGTGGTGGTCGTCACGATGGTCGGCGCTGTCGTCGTTCCGGTGGTGGCCTTCCGGGGTGATCCGCTGCAGGGGCCTCGCGTGGTCACCCGCCGAGCGCCAGCCGCGCGACAGGCGTCGCCTCAGCGCCGGGGAGAAGGTCACGAGGCAGGCTGCGATCACGCCGGTGCCGACCAGCACCAGGGACTGCTCCCACGGCAGGAACACCAGCGACACCGTGCCGAATGACAGCACCGCCGTCCAGACGTAGAGCACGCCAACGGCCCAGCGGTGGGAGTGACCGGCGCGCAGCAGCACGTGGTGCAGATGGTGCGCATCGGGCATGAAGGGCGACTGGCCCTTGAGGAGGCGCCGCACCACCGCGAGCGTCATGTCGATCAGCGGCACGGCGACCACCATGAGCGGCAGCACGATGGGGATGAAGGCGGGGATGCGCTCGCGTTCGGAGACCACGGTCGGGTCGATCTGGCCGGTCACGACGATCGCCGCGCCCGCGATGGTGAGCCCGAGCACCATCGATCCGGAGTCTCCCATGAAGATGCGCGCGGGGTGGAGGTTGTGCGGCAGGAATCCGATGCACGCCCCGACCAGCACCGCCAGGATGAGCGACGCGAGCGACGAGTAGTCCCCCGGCGATGCGGATCGTGCGAGCACGTACGTGTACGTCAGGAAGGCAGCTCCGCCGATCGCCACCATGCCGGCAGCCAGCCCGTCGAGTCCGTCGACGAAGTTGACCGCATTCATCGCGACCACCACGACGATGACGGTCGCGGCGAGGGACAGGTACGAGCTGCCGATGGTGAGGCCCGCGATCGGCACCGTCACGAGCTGCACGCCGCCCCACGCCATGACGAGAGCGGCGAGCACCTGGCCGGCCAGCTTCGCCATCCAGTCGAGGTCCCAGATGTCATCGGCCATGCCCAGGGCGCACACGATCGCGGCTCCCGCGAGCACGCCCCACACTGCCCCCGAGTTCTCGAACACGGGCGCGAGGAAGGGCACATTGGGAGCGATCACGATGCCCGCGGCGAGCCCCAGGAACATCGCGATGCCGCCCAGCCGCGCGGTGGGCAGCTTGTGGACGTCCCGGTCTCTGACCGCGGTCACCGCTCCTGCCCTGAAAGCGAGGTGGCGCATGGCCGGGGTCGCGGCGTACGCCATGAGGGCGGCGACCGCGAGCAGGGTCAGATAGACCTTCACCCGCTGGTTCCCGGGGCAACGCCGGGCTCCGGCGCGAAGGCCGCGGCGCCCACGATCTCGACCAGCCGCTCGCGGCTCACTCCCCCGTCGCGCACCACGCGAAGACCGGCGGCGTCGGTCGCGTCGACGATCGTCGACGCCGTCCCGAGGGGACTGTCGCCGCCGTCCAGATAGACGGCGACCGCATCGCCCAGCTGCGCACGCGCATCGTCCGCGCTGATGGCGGCCGGCTCGCCCGTCCTGTTCGCGCTGGTCACCGCGAGCGGGCCCGTGCGGCGCAGCAGCGCGAGGGCCGCCTCGTGATCAGGCATCCGCAACGCGACGGTGCCGTGGGTGTCGCCCAGATCCCACGCGAGGGACGGCTGGGCATGGACGATCACCGTGAGCGCGCCCGGCCACAGCTGCTCCATGAGCGCGCGCGCGGCGCCGGGCACGTCGCGCGCGAGGCCGTCGACCGTGCGGACGTCCGGGATCAGCACCGGCGGCGGCATCTGCCGACCCCTGCCCTTGGCGGCGAGCACGGCGGCCACGGCGGTCGCATTGAACGCGTCAGCGCCCACTCCGTACACGGTGTCGGTCGGGAGCACCACCACTGCACCGCGCTGCACCGCGTCGACGGCGGCGTCGAGGCTCGGGCCCCACGTCGCGGGGTCGAAGCACGGGTAGATCACAGGGACAAGTGTGTCAGACGCCCACACGAGTCGCGATCAGCATGCGGTCACGTCCGGTCAGGTCCTGCTCCGTGCGCGCGTCCGCCCAGAACTCCGAGCGCTCCACGAAGGCGCGCAGGGCCGGGCCCTGGTCGTCGGCGTGCTCCATGATGAGCCTGCCGCCGATGCGCAGCAGGCGCGCGGCCTCATCGATGATGGCGCGCGGGATCTGGAGGCCGTCCGCGCCCATCCCGTAGAGCGCCTCCGGCGGGTCGAAGTCACGCACCTCCGGGTCGCGCGGCACGCCGTCCGGCGGGATGTACGGGGGGTTGGTCACGACCACGTCGGCACAGCCGTCGAACAGGTGCAGGCAGCGGCGCGCATCGCCCAGCACGGTGCGCACGCGGGGCCGGACATCGGCCGGCAGGGAGCGTGCGTTGAGGC
Source organism: Demequina sp. NBRC 110053 (assembly GCF_002090095.1). Classification (GTDB taxonomy): domain Bacteria; phylum Actinomycetota; class Actinomycetes; order Actinomycetales; family Demequinaceae; genus Demequina. Next base: position 535,768 of record NZ_BBRJ01000002.1, read on the forward strand.
GCAGGTAGACCTGCGCGCCCTCGCTCATCTCGACCAGCGTGACCTCCGCGTTGTCGACCTCGCTCGCCACCGCCAGCCCGATGGCGCCGGAGCCGGCGCACAGGTCGGTGACCCGCACCTTGCCGTCGCGATTCGGGGACGACGCCCGCGCCGCGTCGATCGCGGCCTGCGCCACGACCTCCGTCTCGGGCCTGGGAATGAACACGCCGTCGCCCACCTGCAGGGTGAGATCCCTGAAGTGCGCCTTGCCAGTGATGTGCTGGAGCGGCTCGCGGCTCATGCGCCGCTCGACCCGTGCCTCGAGGAGGTCCAGGTCCAGCGGGTTCTCCGGCCAGTGATCGTCCCTCGCCGCGGCGGTGCGCACGCGGCCCGGCTCCCAGCCGAACGTGTGAGCCATGAGGGCCACCGCATCGGCCTCAGGAGAGGGGACCCCTGCCTCGGAGAGCCTGCGAGTGATGTCCTTGAGTCGAGCGCCGACGGATGGCACTAGGCGTCGGAGGCTTCGAGTCGGGCGGCCTCATCCGCATCGATCGCCGACTGCACGACGGGTCCCAGGTCTCCTGCAAGCACGTGGTCAAGGTTATAGGCCTTGTACCCGGTGCGGTGGTCGGCGATGCGATTCTCCGGGAAGTTGTAGGTGCGGATCCGCTCGGAGCGGTCCACGGTGCGCACCTGCGACTTGCGCAGGTCCTGCGCCTCGGCGGCGGCGGCCTCGCGCTGAGCCGCGAGCAGGCGTGCACGGAGGATGCGCATGGCCGACTCCTTGTTCTGGAGCTGGCTCTTCTCGTTCTGACAGCTCACGACGATGCCCGTGGGTTCGTGCGTGAGGCGCACGGCGGAGTCGGTGGTGTTGACCGACTGGCCGCCAGGGCCGGAGGAGCGGTAGACGTCCACGCGCACGTCGTTCATGTCGAGCTCGACCTCCTCGACCTCCTCGACCTCGGGGTAGACGAGCACGCCAGCGGCGGAGGTGTGGATGCGGCCCTGGGACTCGGTGGCGGGCACGCGCTGGACGCGGTGCACGCCGCCCTCGTACTTCAGGTGGGCCCACACCCCGTCCTCTGGCTCGACGGCGCCCTTGGACTTCACAGCGACCGAGATGTCCTTGTAGCCGCCCATGTCGGTCGGGGTCGCCTCGAGCACCTCGGCCTTCCAGCCGCGGGACTCGGCGTACTTGAGGTACATCTTCAGCAGGTCGCCCGCGAACAGCGCCGACTCCTCCCCGCCCTCGCCGGACTTGATCTCGAGGATCACGTCCCTGGCGTCGTCGGGGTCGCGCGGGATGAGGATGCGGCGCAGCGCCTCGGTCGCATCGGCGGCCGCCTGCTCGAGCGCGGGCACCTCTTCAGCGAAGTCGGGGTCGGCCTCGGCCATCTCCTTGGCGGCGGCGAGGTCGTCCTGCGCGGCCTCCCAGGCGCGATGCGCGGCGACGACGCGGCCGAGCTCCGCGAACCGACGGCCCAGCTGGCGCGACCGACCGGCGTCCGAGTGGACGTCGGGGTCGGCGAGCTGGCGCTCGATGTCGGCGTACTCGTCCAGCAGCGGCTGGACGGCGGCGAAGGCTTCGGCCACGTCGTCGTCGCGTGAAGTGTGTGGTGTCCGGCGTTACTTCTGGTTGCCGTAGCGCTTCTGGAAGCGCGCGACGCGGCCGCCGGTGTCCATGATCTTCTGCTTGCCGGTGTAGAACGGGTGGCAGGCGGAGCAGACCTCGGCGTGCATGACGCCCTCGGTCACGGTGGACTTGGTCTCGAACGTGTTGCCGCAGGTGCACGTGACCGTGGTAGTCACGTACTCGGGGTGGATGTCCTTCTTCATGATCTCCCTTTGAGGTGCCTCCGGGTCCGACGGGCAGATCTTGCGAGCGGTGAACCGGATGGCCAGCGATCTATTCTGCCATGCCTGTCAAGCCGTCGCCCAATCGCTCACCCAGCACGCGCATCGGCGCTGCTCTCTTTCTCCGGCGCCGTCCCCCGGCGCCGTCGCCCGACGCGCTGGCAGGTCCTCAGTGCTCATCCGGGGCGAATCTGAGCACTCACGACCTGCTGGCGCGCAGTGGTTCTCCACAGATCCGAGTTCCCGTGCCCGCGACAGGCGGCGCAATGGTCGGATGCCACCTATGCGACCGTCACTCGGACAAGGGCAGCTGGCACCGTTCCTCGCCTCGCACTCGCACGCATTCACACGGGCCGAGCTCGTCGCTGCCTGGTCCCGCCGTCAGCTTGACGCCGCCCTTGCGAACGGCCTCGCGACGCGACTGCTCACGGGGGTGTACTGCGGCACCTCTCACGGGAGTGACCCGAGAGTCCGGGGTGAGGCGCTCACGCTCTGGCAGCCACGCGGGGCGCTGACGGGCTCGGGCGCGCTGCACCTCTACGCTCCGCGGCTACCTGCTCCCCAGCGGATGGACTTCGTCGTGCCGCTCGGGCATCGCCTGCGGCCCCGCCCGTGGGTGAGGTTGCGGCAGACCGGTCCCGTGCGCGCGACGATCCTCGCCGGCGGCGTCCCGAGCGTCGAGATGCCTCGCGCACTGCTCGATGCATGGAGATACGCGCCAGCGGCCGAGCGCCGCAACGTGCTGTGGGAGGCGCTCTGGGCGCGAGTGTGCACGTGGCGCCAATTGTGGCGTGAGCTCGAGCGAACGCCCCAGGTGGCTGGCCGGCGCGACCTGGAGCGGGTGCTCGGATGGTTCGCGGAGGGGGCGACCACGCCACTCGAGGTGCGGGCCAGGCATGAGGTGTTCGCCGATGCACGCTTCCGCGAGTTCGAGTGGCAGGTCCCGGTCGCGCTCCCGCACCGCCGAGCCACGGTCGACATGCTGCATCGGTGCGCGATGGTCGCGGTCGAGCTCGACGGCGACCGGTATCACTCCACGCGCCACGCCCGCGATGACGATCGCGAGCGCCAGACGGACCTCGTGGCGGCCGGCCTCGTCGTGCTGCGCTTCGGGTGGGCTGACATCACGCAGCGACCGGAGTGGTGCCGTGAGCGGCTCCTGACCACGGTCGCTGGGCGGCTCGCGTCGCCTGGCAGGTGGTGAGTGCTCACCTACGCCGATCCTGGGCACTGACGACCTGCCAGCGCGCCCGGGGAGGGAGCCGCGGGGAGGGAGCGCATGGAGGCTTCACAGGGCCGATGCGCGGGCCCGGTTGTGCATCGCCGTGGACGCTGGGCGATGGTTCTGGCATGAGGGGGTATGAATGCACCACACATGAGTGACCTCGACCGCCTGCTCGCCCGCTCCGCTCCCCCGTCCGCACCCGAGGGGCGGGCGCTCGTCGCCGCGCTCGGTGCTCTCGTCGATGAGACTCGCGCCGCCGCGAGCCCTCGGCGACGGCGCCTCAGGAGTCCGTGGGCGGTCGCCGGGCTGGTGGTTGGAGCCACTGCGCTGGTCGGCGGCGCCGCCTACGGCGCTGTGACCTTGACCGACGCGAGCGACGCGTGGATGGACCTCACGGCGCAGGCCGAGACCACGGCGACGCGCTTCGAGTGGCAGACCACCCTCCCTGACGGCACCAGATGCGTCGAGCGCCTCACCGGTCTCGAGCTCACCGCAGAGCAGACGGCGATCGTCGAGGCAGCGCTGGCCGATCCCCAGCAGCTGCTCGACCTCGACGCCGGCGCCGTCCGCGACGACTTCCTCTCCCACTACGACGCATCGGAGGCACAGCAGGAGATCGCCGACCGGGAGACCTGGGAGTCGTGGATCGATGCCGGCTACGGGGCGGTCGCCGCGATCGACGTGAAGGCGGGCCGAGGCGACCTGACGGAGGACATGCTCGACGTCATCCCTGGCAGTGCCCAGAACGAGGTGTTCCTCCAGTCGTCGATGAGGGTGGTGCTCGACGGCATCACCGCGCAGGGCGTCGATGCGATGGCGCACCTGACCCCCGAGACGGCGTGCGAGGCGGGCGAGTGAGCGCCGCGGACCGCGGCCTCGAGCAAGCGATGCGCGAGCATGGCGCGGACATCCTGCGCTACCTGCAGCGCCGCTCCCCCGAGGCCGCCGCCGATCTGCTGGGCGACACCATGCTGGTGGCGTGGCGACGCAAGACGGACGCCCCAAGCAAACCGGACCAGCTGCGGCCGTGGCTGTTCGGCATCGCGCGCATGTGCCTCCGGGGTCACGGTCGCGACGAGTCGCGCCGACTGAGGCTCACCGAGCGCGTGGCGGCGCTCGCGCCGATCCCCTCCGAGCCGGACGACGCGCTCGCGCTGGACGTCCGGGCCGCCATCGCGGCACTGCCGGAGGCTCAGCGCGAGCTCGTCGAGCTCGTGCACTGGGAGGGCCTCTCGATCACGGACGCCGCGACCATCGTAGGCACCAACCCATCGACCGCCCGTTCGCGCTACGCCAAGGCGAGAAAGGCGCTCGAGGCGACCCTCGCATCGGCCCTGTGCGGTGGCGCGCCCCGGTAAGGCTGCGCGCCAGCAGGTCCTGAGTGCCCCTTCTGGGCCGATTCAGGCACTGAGGACCTGCCAGCACGCACGCGCCGAGTGCACGGAGACGGCGCGCAGCGGCCGATGCGCGGGCGGCGTACCAGCCGGACACGCAGCAGGGCCCCGCACCACCTGGCGGCGGCGCGGGGCCTTCGTGCTGAGGAGCAGAGTTACTTGGCGAAGCCGTCCTCGTCGTCGTCCTTGCCCGGCGTGGTCTTGGCGACCTGCATGAGGAACTCCGCGTTCGACTTGTTCTCGCGCAGCTTGCCCAGCAGCAGCTCGGTCGCGGCCTGCGGCTCGAGCGCGGTGAGCACTCGGCGGAGCTTCCACATGACCTTGAGCTCCTCGGTGGAGACCAGGATCTCCTCGCGGCGCGTGCCGGAGGAGTTGACGTCGACGGCCGGGAAGATGCGGCGGTCGGCGAGCTGGCGCGACAGCCGCAGCTCCATGTTGCCGGTGCCCTTGAACTCCTCGAAGATGACCTCGTCCATCTTCGATCCCGTGTCGACGAGCGCCGTCGCGAGGATGGTCAGCGAGCCCCCGTTCTCGATGTTGCGCGCGGCGCCGAAGAACTTCTTGGGCGGGTACAGCGCGGACGAGTCGACGCCTCCGGAGAGGATGCGGCCGGAGGCGGGTGCGGCCAGGTTGTAGGCCCGGCCCAGGCGGGTGATGCCGTCGAGCAGCACCACGACGTCCTGGCCCAGCTCGACCAGGCGCTTGGCACGCTCGATCGCGAGCTCCGCGACCTGCGTGTGGTCGACGGCGGGCCGGTCGAACGTCGAGGCGATGACCTCGCCCTTGACGGAGCGCTGGAAGTCGGTGACCTCCTCGGGACGCTCGTCGACGAGGACCACCATGAGGTGCACCTCGGGGTTGTTCGCCGTGATCGCGTTGGCGATCGACTGCATCACCAGCGTCTTGCCGGCCTTGGGCGGCGACACGATGAGACCGCGCTGGCCCTTGCCGATGGGCGCGACGATGTCGATCACGCGGTTGGTGAGGTTGCGCGGCTCGGTCTCGAGGTGCAGGCGCTCCTGGGGGTACAGCGGGGTGAGGTCGCCGAACTCCTTGCGGCTCCTCGCCTCCTCCGGGCTCACGCCATTCACGGTGTCGACGGTTGCGAGCGCGTTGAACTTCTGGCGCTGGCCTCGCTCGCCCGGACGGGGCGGACGCACGGCGCCCGTGATCGCGTCGCCCTTGCGCAGCCCGTACTTCTTGACCTGATTCATCGACACATAGACGTCCGACTTGCCGGACAGGTAGCCGGTGGTGCGGATGAAGGCGTAGTTGTCGAGCACGTCGACGATGCCGCCCACCGGGCTGAGCTCCTCGTCGTCGCGAACCTCGTCCTCGTCCTGACGCACCTGCGTGGTGCCCCCGCCCTGGTTGTCGTCGCGGTCGCGCCCACGGCCTCGGCCGCGGCCCCGGCCGCGGCGGCGGCGGCCTCCGCGCTCGTCGTCGTCATCGCGGTTGGCGGAGTCGCCGTCGCGAGCACCGTCGGCCCTGTCGGACGACTGGTCGGCACCCTTGTCGGAGCCCGCGGTCTGCACGGCCTCCGCCGCGCGGCGCGCACGCTCGTCACGGTCGTCGGTACCGGAGCGGCCGCCCGAGCGCGGGTTGCGGCCACCCTGCCGGCGGTTGTCCTGCGACTCCCCCTGCTTGCCATCGGAGTCGGCCTTGTCGGGCGCGGCGTCCTCGGAGGCGTCCTGGCGAGACTCGCCGGGAGCCCCCTGTCCCGAGCTGGCGCGACGCGAGCCGCCGCGCTGCTGCGGCGCGTCCGTCGACGGCGCCGGCGCATCGGCCTTGCTCTCCGCAGGGGATTTCTTGGACGGCACGACGCCGCCATTCTTGATGGCCTCCACGAGGTCGCCCTTGCGCATCTTCTTGACGCCGGAGACGCCGAGCTCGGAGGCGAGCGCCTGCAGCTGGGGAAGCTTCATGGCGTTGAGGGCCGCGCTGTTGTCCGCCGCGGCCACGGTGGTGTCTGTCACTGAGTAGTCCTTTTCTTCGCACGAGCCGGGTTGGCTCAAGACAGTGCGAGCAATCCCCGACGTCCGGGTACGCGCGTACGCCGTCGTTCGCGGTTGCCTGAAAGCCTGGGGAGTGCGATCCGCCGCGGCTGGTTGCCGTCCGGGGGATGCCTTGCCAGGCTACCACTGCTGCGACGCGTGCCCAACCGCCGTGCATGACGTGCCTGCATGGGGCCGATGCGCTCGCGAGTCCCGCTCGTCCGACGACGACGGCTAGCGTCGCGTGGGCGCGAGCGGTTGCCGGGCGACGGTGGCGGCCCTAGATTCTGAAGTGGCGCAGCGAGCGCGGCGCACGTCGACGAGCGAGGAGGGCGTGATGACGCTGGGACCCATCGAGGTCGTGACGATCGGATTCGAGTCCGGTCGGTTCCGAGGAGAGATCATTCCCGAGCTCGAGCGGCTCGTCGACGCGGGGGTCATCAGCGTCGCCGACGGCGTGTTCGTCCAGCGGGTGTCGGAGGACGAGACGGCCATCGTCGAGTTCGGCCAGGATGACGAGAGCTCCGACGTGGCCCGGGTGGGCGCCCTCATCGGCGAGGCGCTCGAGCTCATCAGCGACGAGGACGTCGAGATGCTGACCGACCAGCTGCCCGTCGGGGCAGCGGCCGCGATCCTGGTGTTCGAGCACACGTGGGTCAAGCCGCTGCGCGACGCCATCGCAGCGGCGGGCGGCGAGCTGATCGACTCCATCCGGGTCCCCGGACTGGTGGTGCAAGAGGTCCTGGACTCGATCCAGGCCGAGGACGAGGAGAAGTAGTCATGCCAGGAAGAATCGGTCGCCCGGGACTCATCGGGACCATGGCCCGCACCGCGGTCATCTCCGGCACCGCCACGGCCGTCTCCGGCGGCGTCGCACGCCGACAGAACGCCCGCTTCCAGGCGAAGCAGGAGCAGCAGTACGTCGAGCAGCAGCAGGCCTACCAGGTGCAGGCCAACCAGGCCGAGCTCGCGTCCATGCAGGCTCAGCTCGCGGCGGCGCAGGCGGCCCCGGCCATCACCCCGAGCGCGGGCGACGACATGATGGCGCAGCTGACCAAGCTCGCTGAGATGAAGAACGCCGGCATCCTGAGCGACTCCGAGTTCGCCGCTGCCAAGGCAAAGCTTCTCGGAGCATGACCGGGTATGGCGCCCTCGTGCGTCATACCCGGTGGGGGGCCAAGCTCAACACGGTCGAGTACATGCGCTCGGCCGCGCTCTTCGAGGGCGCGACCGTCCGCTCCCAGTACACGCGCTTCTGGCTCCTCCTGATCCTCGCCTCAGCGATCGCGACCGCGGGCATCGTCGCGAACTCGACGGCTACCGTGATCGGCGCGATGATCGTGGCGCCCCTCATGCGTCCCATCCAGGGAACCATGCTGGCGACCGTGCTCGGCGACCGCCGCCAGCTCGCGCGATCGATCGGTCTCATGATCGCCGGCGCCACGGCAGCGATGGGAGTGGGCTTCCTCCTCGGACTCATCGTGGTGCAGGAGGTCACGGCACAGACCAACGATCAGATCGCGGCCAGGGTCTCCCCCGGCGTGGTCGATCTCTTCGCGGCCCTCGCGACTGGTGCGGTGGGGTCGATCGCGCTCGTGCGCTCCGACATCTCGGACACGCTTCCCGGAGTGGCGATCGCGATCTCGCTGGTTCCACCGCTCTGCGCCGCGGGTCTCGCGCTCGAGTCCGGCGAGCCAGGGCAGGCAATCGGCGCGGTGCTGCTGTTCGTCACGAACGTCGCAGCGATCCTCGCGACCGGTGCGGTCATCATGGCGGTCTACGGGTACTCCAAGCTCAGGCTCCTCGAGTCGGAGGACCAGGAGGCCGAGCGTCGGCGGCGCGTCAAGGCGTACGTCACCATGGCAGCGCTGGTCCTGCTGGTGTCAGGGCCGCTCGCGTACTCCACGGCGAAGGCGATCGAGGATCGCTCGCGGATGGCCACCATCACTGACTATGTCGAGCAGGTGACCGCAGACACGCGGTGGTCGATCGTGAGCATCACGCCTCGAGAGGAGGACACCATCCACGTGCTCCTCAAGGGCACCGAGCCCCTCCCCGACATGGACGTCGCCTACGAGCGCATGGCGGACGCTGGCATCGATGCCGAGAAGGTCGTGGTGGAGTTCATCCCGAGTCACACGTTCGACATCGACGGCGAGCGCGACTCGTTCTGAGGCACGCCGCGGGTCCGTGGGCCGGGCCACCAGTTCCACTGTCCCAGCAACGTCATCGTCGCGGGCAGCAGCAGGCCGCGAATGAGCGTGACATCGATGGCGATGGCGACCACCATGCCGATGCCAACCTCCTTCATCGCCGTCAGGGAGCTGAGCGCGAAGCCCAGGAACACCAGGCTGATCGCGATGGCGGCAGTGGTCACGACGGGCCCGGTCGCGGTGATGCCCCGCATGACTGCCACGCGGTTGGCCTCGCGGGGGTCCATCGCACGATCCCGTTGCCGCCATGCCTCGTGGATGCGCGACAGGAGGAACACCTCGTAGTCCATCGACAGGCCGAAGGCGAGCAGGCCGATGAACAGCGGGGTGGTCACGTCGAGCGCTCCCCACGGCTCGACGCCCAGCGCGGACGCCGCCCAGCCCCACTGGAAGATCGCGACCAGCACGCCCAGCGTCGCCGCGATCGTGAGCGCGTTCAGCAGCAACGCCTTGACCGGCACGACGACCGACCTCGTGAGCGCGAAGAGCAGCGCCAGCGTCGACAGCACGACGAGGGCGAGCGCGAATGGCAGGCGCTCGGCAAGGTGGTCCCGGGAGTCGACCACCTCCGCTGCGGGGCCGCCCACCGTCATGTCGAGCGGCGTCTCCATGGCGCGGATCTCGCGCACGAGCGCCTGGGCGGCGGCCCCTGTGGACGTGCCGACGGGCGTGAACTCGGCCACCGTGACGCCAGTGGGAAGGTCCGGCACGGCGCGCGCGTCATCGACCCCCTCGAGGTCGTAGATGCCGTCCAGGAGCGCGGTCGTCTGGGGCTCGCTCACCGGAGCCTCCACCACCACCACGATGGGCTCCACGCCCAGGTCCTGGAAGCCGGTGGTGATCGCCTCATAGGCACGCCGCTCGGGAGAGCCACTGGGCAGGGACTGGACGTCGGAGCCGCCGAGCGTCAAGGAGGCCACGGGCGCGGCCACCAGCACGAGCACGACTGTGGTCGCGCTGGCGATCAAGCCGGGGCGAGCCTGGCTCGCTCGGGTGAGCCGAGCGAGCAGCGTGACTCGCTGCGCGGACGTCGGCCGCACCCATGGCCGACACCACGTCCGCACCCCGCGGGGCGGGACGTGGCGGTGCATGAGCAGGATCATGGCTGGCACGAACGTCAGCCCGGTGGCAGTCGCGACCAGCACCGCCACCGCGCCCCCCGCCGCCATGCCGGACAGGAGCGGGTCGCCGAGGACGAGCATGCCGGCCAAGGCGATGCAGACCGCGAGCCCAGAGACGAGGACCGCTCGGCCCGCTCGGGCTGCCGCCCGTGCGACGAGGTCGCGAGGGGCCGATGCCGGTGTCGCCTCTCTCTCCTCGCGGAAGCGCCAGATCACGAGGAGGCTGTAGTCGACAGCGAGTCCCAGGCCGAGGATCGTCACCACGTTCACCGCGAACTCGTTGACAGCGACGGCGGTCATCACACCCCGCAAGACCAGCAGCGAGCCGCAGATAGCGACCAGCGCGGTCAGCACCGGAAGCGCCCCGACTCGGAAGCCGCCCAGGATCGTCACGAGGAGGATGAGGAGAATGACGACGGCGACGGCCTCGCCCGTCGCGGTGTCCTGGATCGCGCGCTGGACGAAGGCCTCTTGGCTCACCAGCTCGCCACCGATGAGGACCTCGGGCACCGGGAGGTCGCGCAGCAGCGTGCCCACCTCATCGGCGGTGGCGAGCGCCTCCTCCTCGGAGAGGGAGGGGTCGAGCTCGATGGAGACCAGAGAGCTGCGCGCATCATCGCCGATGAGGCCGCCCGAGGTGTAGGCATCGGTCACCTCGACGACCCCCGGCAGTTTGCGGAGACGCTCCATGACTGCTGGCGCCGCCTCCGTCAGCTCGAGGGAGAAGAAGTCCTGGCCGGTCAGCACCGCCGTGACGATCTCACCCTCGGGGTCGAGCTCGGCGAGGCGCGCCTCGACCTCCATGGACTCTGTGCCACGCGGAGCGCCATCGACGTCGCTGGTCTGGTCGAACACCGCGCCGCCGAAGACTGCGCCGAGCACGGCCACGACCGCCCACACGAAGACGACCGCACGGGGCGCCTTGGCGACGAACGCACCGAGTCGGTCAAGCACCAGAGTCACTCCTCACGTGGCGAAGAAGCCGAACGGCCCCCCTGAGACGGAAGGTTATCCCGTCCAAGGGAGCCGCTTGCAGGCCTGCGAGTAGCAGTGCCCACGTGGGGAGGAGCCCCGGCACCACGCATGGCGCCGGGGCTCCTCGCTGCCAGGTTCCTAGGCGACCATGTCGTGGTAGCGGTACAGGAACGCGGCCATCGCATCGCGAGTGGTCTCGTTGAACGGACGGAACTCCAGACCACGAGGCGAGTCGTAGCCCTGCGTGATGCCCGTGTGAGCCAGCCACGTGATCTCCGTGTAGAACTCCGTGTTCGAGTCCGTGATGTCCACGAACGGAGACTCCTCAGGAGCATCCCAGTCCGGCTCACCCGCATAGCGGTACAGGAACGCCGCCATCGCATCACGGGTGATCGGCTGCGTGGGACGGAACTCCTGACCCCTGGGCGT
>NZ_BBRJ01000002.1:547264-1116415 GCF_002090095.1 Demequina sp. NBRC 110053
GCTCCTCGGAGACCGTGACGTCGAACGTCGTCGAGATCGACGTGTCCGCGTCGTAGGTCACGGTGAGCGTCACGTCACCAGCGGCCGACGAGTCGAAGCCGGTGACCGTGAACTCGTCATCGGTGAGCACCGTGGTCTCGCTGTCGGTCCACGTCGCCGTGACCTCCAGACCAGCCAGATCCAGGTCCTCGCCCACCAGGTACTCCGTCGTGGTCGGCAACTGCGTGACCTCGATCGACTCCACCGTGGCAGGCTCCTCGGAGACCGTGACGTCGAACGTCGTCGAGATCGACGTGTCCGCGTCGTAGGTCACGGTGAGCGTCACGTCACCAGCGGCCGACGAGTCGAAGCCGGTGACCGTGAACTCGTCATCGGCCAGCACCGTGGTCGCGCTGTCGGTCCACGTCGCCGTGACCTCCAGACCAGCCAGATCCAGGTCCTCGCCCACCAGGTACTCCGTCGTGGTCGGCAACTGCGTGACCTCGATCGACTCCACCACGGGGTCCTCGGTCGACGAGGGCGCTCCGACGTAGAGCACGTCGAGGTTGACGTTGCCGTCGTCGCCCGACTCGTAGCTCAACCGGATGGTGTTGGCACCAGCATTGAGGTCGATGTCACGGGTGACGGTCCCCCACTGGTTCCATGCCCCGGTCCTGGGGAGCTCCCACGCCGCGCGATCCTGGTCGTTGACGAACAGGCTCACGGTCTTGCCGCCATCGAACGGGTTGGGACCGTTCGCGTAGCGGACCGTCACAGGGTAGGTGCCCGTCTCGTCGACGGTGACCTCGAACGACACGCCCGCGCCGACATCCTCGATGCCGTCCACGAACCCCGAGCCGGAGTATCCCGCGTGCTCGGTGTCGGTATCTGCGGATCCGAGCAGCGTCGCTTCCTCCGCCTCGTACCAGTCGCTCTCGTCGTAGACCTTGACAGCGAACGTCGTCGAGATCGACGTGTCCTCGTCGTAGGTCACCGTGAGCGTCTGGTCGCCGGCGGTCGACGAATCGAACCCGGTCACCGTGTACACGTCATCAGGCAGAACCGAGATCTCGCTGTCGGACCACGTCGCCGTGACCTCCAGACCAGCCAGATCCAGGCCGCTTCCCGTCCGGTAGTCGGTCCGCGACGGAAGCTCCGTCACCTCGATCGACTCGACGAGGACGTCCTCGTCCGGGAGGCTGCCGACGTAGAGCGTGTCGAAGTTGACGTTGCCGTCATCGCCCGACTCGAAGCTCAGCTCGACCGTGTTGGCACCGGCGTCGAACTCGATGTCAGTGGCGATGGTGGCCCACCGGTTCCAGGCGCCGGTCCTCGGGAACAGCAGGTCCCCGCGGTCCTCGCCGTTGACGAAGAGAGTCACCGTCTTGTCGCCGTCGAACGGGTTGGGCCCGTTCGCATAGCGCACCTTCACCGGGTAGGTCCCCGCCTCATCGGCGGTGACCGTGACGGTCGTTGACGAGCCCTCGTTCCAGGTGCCGCCCACGTAGCCGGCTCCCGAGTACCCCGTGTGCTCCGTGTCGATGAACGCGCCGTTCTCCAGCACGCCCTCCTCCAGCTCGAACCAGTCGGATGCCTCGTAGACCGTGACGTCGAACGTGGTCGTGATCGACGTGTCCGCGTCGTAGGTGACCGTCAGAGTCACGTCACCGGCGGCCGACGAGTCGAAGCCGGTCACGGTGTACTCGTCCGCGTCCAGCACGGTCGTGGCGCCGTTGGCGCCCGACGCCCGAACCACCAGGCCATCGAGGATCAGATCACCGCCGACCAGGTAGTCGGTCGTGGCCGGAAGCTGCGTCACCTCGATCGACTCCACGTCGATGTCGGGGGTCTCGAGCTCCTTGATCTGGATGTCCCGGAAGGACACGGTCTCGTTCGCACCATGGTTCTGGATGCCCACGAAGCCCTGCGAGAGGTCCCGCGCTGGATCGGTGCTCGTGAAGTCGTTCACGAGGGTGCCGTTGAGGTAGACCTTGATGGTCTCGCCCTGCACCACGATCTCGTAGGCGTTCCACTGGCCCACCGGGTTGAGCGACTGCTCGACCGCGGCCGCGTCGGCGCCCTGGAACGTGTAGATCGCGCCCGTGGTGCGATCCGGCGCGTCCGTGGCGTCGATCTGGATCTCGTAGCCCTGGTTGATCGCGATGTTCGGATCGGTTCCGGGGTTGGGGAAGCCCACGAACACGCCTGCGTTGTGGTCCGCCACCAGCTTCCAGTCGAGCGTGAGGCTGTAGTCCTCGAACTGCTGCTCCTCGTACCACAGGAGGCCCAGGCCGCCAGAGGTCATCAGCGTGCAGTCCGCGGGACGTCCGAAGGAACCCGCTCCCGCGTGCCTCCACGCATCGAAGCTCGCGAGCGTGCCGTCGAACAGCGACGTGTATCCCTCGTCGGGCTCGACCGCCGAGCAAATGTCGAGGGTGTCGCCCACCGACAGAGCGTCGATGTTGACGTTGCCGTCATCGCCCTCGTCGTAGCGGACCGTCACGGAGTTGACGCCTGCATCGAGCTGCACGTCTCGGCTCGCCGTCGTCCAGGTCTTCCAGTCGGGGAGTCCGGCCAGGGCCCACGGCCCCACCTTCTCGCCGTTGACGTAGAGCGACATGTCCTTGACGCCCGCGAAGGGGTTGGGGCCGTTCGCGTAGCGCAGGTTGATCGGGTACGTGCCGGCCTCGTCGACGGTGGCCGTGAAGGTCACGCCTGCGCCGACCTCCTGGATGGCGTCCACGAATCCGGTGCCCGAGTAGCCGCTGTGCTCGGTGTCGACGCCGGCGGTGCCGAGCAGAGCCGACTCCTCGGCCTCGTACCAGCCGGTGTCCGGCGGCGCGACATACCCCGGAAGCGAGTTCAGCGTGTACCACGCCTCGGTGCTCCACAGCTCCTTGTCCGTCGCGGACTCGAAGGGACGCGGAGAGCGCACGTAGACCACGTGACCAGGCTCGAGGCCCTCGACCGCCACGGTCACGGTGGTGCCGTCCTCGGACACGGTGGCGTCCGTGACGAACAGCGTCTCCTCGCCGATCTTGGGACCGCCGTACTGGGCGGTCGGAGCGTAGCTCCACTGCTTGAAGGTGTACGCGTCCGCGATGTTCGTCGCGGTCTCCTCGGAGATGGGCTCCGTGTACTCGATCTCGAAGCCGCCCTCGATGACGCGCATCTCCTTCATGTCGAAGGTGTCTTCGCTCAGGGGAGAGAGCTTCTGCAGTCCATAGCGCAGCTTGCCGGACTCGCCCCAGTTGCCACCCTCGCCGGTGCCGCCGATGTACAGCGAGCCGTCCGGGCCGTAGATGACGCGGTTGACGCCCACCTCGAGGCCCGCGGTGTGACGGAAGGCAGCGCCCTGGTACTCGCCGTCGACCTCCTCGAGGAACGTGCGCTGCACGCCCCCGTAGGTCACGTCGCCGAACAGCATCTGCCCCGCGAAGTCGCCTTCCTCGACGAGCACAGGCGTGCTCGGCGAGTTGCCGATCTCGTTCTGCGGCAGCCACAGGGCCGGAGGCGTGACGGGGTTCGAGTCGAACGGTCCGGCCGGGTTCGTGTAGTGGTTGAAGAACCTGTCCTGCTTGACGTGAACGAGCTTCGAGCTCGGCAGCCATGCGCCCTGGTTGTCCATCGCGAAGATCTCGCCGTCGGGACCGAAGCTGATGCCGTTCGGCGTGCGCAGACCGCCCGCCACGTACGTCAGCTCGCCGGTCTCACGGTCGATCGCGATGGTGGTGCCGCGGTTCTCAGCAGGCTGCGGGTTGGTGGTCGCGCCGCCGTTGTTGATCGCGACCGACAGGTTGACGTAGAAGTTCTCGTCATCGTGGATGAGGCCGAAGGCGAACTCGTGGAAGTTGCCGCCGTCGGGCCACTCCGCGAGCGTGGTGTGCACGTCGTAGAAGCCGTCGCCGTCGGGGTCGGTCAGCTCGGTGAGCTGGTGACGCTCGGAGACGAAGATCGAATCGCCGATGACGTCGACGCCCATGGGGTTGAGCAGGTCGGTCGCGACCTTGGTCGCCGTGACGTCCTCAGGACCGTCCGCCTCGACTGCCCCCTCGACCAGGAAGACCTCGCCGGGCTCGGCGTCGGGGACCCAGCCCCCGGCGCTCACGGATCCGGTGGTGCTCACCAGTAGGTCGCCCTCGTCGTTGAACACCATGCCGGAGACCTTGGGCTCGAAGCCGTCGGGCCGGATGTCGACCAGTTCGTAGTTGGGGTTGACCGAGTCGAGGCGGAGGCCGTCGCCCGCCGTGTCGGTCGCACCCTCGCAGTACTTGAGGCCCGGTGCGGTCACGCGCACCACGCCCGCCTCGGTGCCAAGCGCGCTGAGCGGGATCGACTCGAAGCCCGTGGTGCCCGGGGGACTCCACTCGAGCAGCAGCCGCTGACCGCCGCCCTGCTCGAAGAACTCCACGAAGAGGTCGTGGTCGCCTGCAGTGAGCGACACGGTGCCGTCCACGCTCTCGGTCCCGTGGAGCCCGTCATTGTCGATGACCTGCGCCCCGTCGATGTGCAGAGCCGAACCGTCGTCGCTCGTGAGACGGAAGTCGTAGTCGCCGTCGGAGGGAACGGTCAGCTTCGCCGTCACGTGCGTCACGAAGTCATCCGAGCCGCCGAAGTCCGCCTCGGACTCCAGGTCGATCTCGGTGATGAGCCGGTCGACGTTGGGCGTCTGCCCGGACTTGAGCGTGCACAGCTGGCTCATGCCGGGAGGCATGTGGTACGTGCGCATCGTGGCGCCCGGCTCGTACGCCGTGTCAGCCGCAGCCGGGATGAGGCCCGCTCCTGCGACCAGGACGCCGGCGATGAGACCAGCTCCCACGGTTCGTGGCCTCGCAGCCGGACGCGAGTGGCGCCGGCTGCCGAGAGCGATGGTTGGGGGCATCGTTGCTCCTCTGTTGTCGGGGGGAGCCGACGACTCTGCCACAGTGCCATCATCGCCAGCAGTCAACCACCCTACGATAACTTCCTTTTCGCGACGTGTCTACAACTTATGCGTGCTGTTCGTCATTTTGGACTTCATGTTGGCCGGAGGGGGCGATCTCCCAGGGACAACACCGGCTGGGGTCGGCCCGCTGGGCCGCCGGAACGCGCGTTCCCAAGCGCAATCGGTCGAAACGATCTTTACGTCGCGACGCAGGTTACTTTTGCTCGATCGTCGTCGTAAGTGTGCCTGCTTCGGTGGCCTGCCGGACTCTCCGGCGCCCCGCAGGCCGCCTTATGCGACCACGCACGCGACACGCACGCCGAGCGCTGCGACGACGGAGTAGAGACGTGCGCTCGGACACAGGGCCGCGCCCGCTGCCGCTCGGTCGAGGCCGATCCGCGACGCGCATCGGCGCAAGTGACTGACAGCACCATCGCTCGCACCACCGGCGGTCGACTCACCCCGTGGTCTCCCCCACGGCCCCGTGCGCGCCCGCCGACGAGCGGCCCCAGGCCGCCTTTCGCGGCCGCCGCCCCCTCTCTGAACCCCGTCTGCGACCGCCGTTACGACGATGCCGACACAAAAGTCGCGACTTTCCGACCGTCCGGGGTCTCGCACGCGGCCTGCGACGGCTACGATCGAGGAATGATCGATCCTCGCGGGCAGGAGACCCTCACCGGGTCGGCACAGTCCGAGGTCTTCCAGATTCTTCGCGACGGCCACCCGCGCACACGTTCAGAGCTCGCGACCCTCACCGGACTCGCGCGATCGACGGTGGCCGCACGGGTCGACGCACTCCTGCGCGCGGGACTCGTGCGGCCGGTCGCGGATGCGGCGTCGACTGGCGGGCGACCTTCCCGCCAGTTCGCCTTCGACGGCGGGGGCCTCGGCGTCCTCGGCGTCGATGTCGGGGCGACCCACGTGCACATCGGCCTCTCGGATCTCCGCGGGGAGATGCTGAGCGACACCGCCACCTCGCTCGCTGTCTCCGAGGGACCCGAGTCGGTACTCGGCTGGGTCATCGACGAGGGGCGGCGCCTCCTCAAGGAGCGCGGCAACGGCGCGTTCCTGCGCGCCGTCGGCGTCGGGCTGCCCGGCCCGGTCGAGCACACCACCGGCCGACCGGTGGATCCACCGATCATGCCCGGGTGGGACCGCTTCGACGTCGCAGGCATGCTGGCTGAGGCCTTCGGCGTGCCGGTCCTCGTCGACAACGACGTCAACGTGATGGCACTCGGCGAGCGCATCAACCACTGGCCGGAGGTCGACGACCTGCTGTTCGTGAAGGTGAGCACCGGCATCGGAGCCGGCGTCATCAGCTCAGGACGGCTCCAGCGCGGCGCTCAGGGCATCGCCGGGGACATCGGCCACGTGTACGTGCCGGGCCGCGACGACGTCCAGTGCCGTTGCGGCAACGCCGGCTGCCTCGAGGCGATCGCGGCGGGGCCCGCCATCGCTGATGTCCTGCGTGCCGAGGGCTCTGAGGTCCACACGGTTCAGGACGTCGCAGCAGCGGTGACCCAGGGCGACGTCGCGGCGGTGCGCGCGGTGCGCGATGCCGGGCGCGTGCTGGGCCAGGTCCTCACCTCGTGCGTCAGCCTCGTCAACCCTGCCGTCATCGTGCTCGGCGGACCCATCGCCAATGCCGGCGACCACCTGCTCGCCGGCGCCCGCGAGGTGATCTACATGAGGTCGACGCCGCTCGCGACGGGCAGCCTGCAGATCGTGCGTTCGCGCGGCACGGCGATGGCAGCCGTCTCGGGCGCCACGTGCATGGCGATCCAGCATGTCCTGTCGGTGGAAGGCGTCGAGGCGCTGCTGCGCGACGCGACCACCTGAGTGCGCCAACGGCTCTCCACCGTGAGATCCGGCGCGGCCGCTGCCGAGCGCCAACGGACAGTCCGGGGTTCACCCGGCGAACGCCGGACGGTTGAACGCTGCCCGCGAACCTTGCGTCCGGCCCGGGAGACGCCAAACGGCGCGGCCCCGCCAGAGCAGGGCCGCGCCGCGGAGACGGAGCTGAGGTGGTGCGTCAGTCCTTCGAGCTGAACGCCGCATCGAACGCCGCGTCCGGCGCGTCGAAGGCAAGCCGGCGGACGAACTCCAGCGCCTCAGGCGCCCCCACGAGGCGGTCCATGCCGGCGTCCTCCCACTCGACCGACAGCGGGCCGTCGTAGCCGATCGCATTGAGCATGCGGAATGCGTCCTCCCAGGGCACGTCGCCATGGCCGGTCGAGATGAAGTCCCAACCGCGACGCGGATCCGCCCAGGCGAGGTGCGAGGACAGCCGCCCGTTGCGGCCGTTGAGTCGCTTCTTCGTGTCCTTGCAGTGCACGTGGTAGATGCGGTCCTGGAAGTCCCACAGGAAGCTGACGGGGTCGAGGTCCTGCCAGACCATGTGCGACGGGTCCCAGTTCAGGCCGAACGACTCCCGGTGGCCGATGGCCTCCAGCGTGCGCTTCGCCGTCCAGTAGTCGTATGCGATCTCGCTGGGGTGCACCTCGAGCGCGAAGCGCACGCCCACCTCCTCGAACACGTCGAGGATCGGGTTCCATCGGTCGGCGAAGTCCTGGTAGCCGGCCTCGACCATGTCTGCGGGCACCGGCGGGAACATCGCGAGGGTCTTCCAGATCGCCGATCCGGTGAACCCCACGACGGTCGAGACGCCGAGCTTCGCGGCCATGCGGGCGGTGTCCTTCATCGCCTCGGCCGCGCGCTGCCGCACGCCCTCGGGATCGCCATCGCCCCAGACCTCGGGACTGAGGATCTCCTGGTGCCTGCGATCGATCGGGTCGTCGCACACCGCCTGACCCGTGAGGTGGTTCGAGATCGCCACGATCGCGAGCCCGTGCCGGGCCATCAGGTCGAGTCTGCCCTGGACGTACTCGTCATCGTTCCAGCGGCTCACATCGAGGTGGTCCCCCCAGCATGCGAGCTCGAGGCCGTCGTAGCCCCAGCCCGCGGCGTGGGCCGCGACCTCGTCGAGCGGAAGGTCGGCCCACTGGCCAGTGAACAGCGAGATCTGTCGCGCCATTGCTGCAGTCCTTGTCTCTTGATTGTCTACGTCAGTGATGTCACGCGGCCGTCGAGGTCCACGCGCTCGCGTTGCCAGCGCTGCGCTCGACGGCGTCGAGCACACGCTGAACCTGGTAGCCATCGTCGAACGAGGGCGTGGGCTGCACACCCGCGGCGATGGCCTCGGCCAGATCCTTGACCTGGTGCGAGAACCCGTGCTCGTATCCGAGCATATGACCCGGTGGCCACCAGACGTCCAGGTACGGGTGACCGGCCTCGGTCACGTAGATGCGCTTGAAGCCCTGCTCCGTCGACTCCTCGGTGGCGTCGTAGAACTGAATAGCGTTCATGTCCTCGAGGTCGAAGAGGATCGCTCCCTTGTCGCCGGCGACCTCGACGCGCAGGGCGTTCTTGCGTCCGGTGGCGAAGCGGGTCGCCTCGAACACGCCGAGCGCGCCCGAGTCGAAGCGGCCGTGGAAGGAGGCGTAGTCGTCGACGGTGACCGGTCCGCGCTCCGCGCCCGCGGTGCCGGACAGTCCGTGTCCGTCCTGGAGCACCGGACGGTCCTTCACGAAGGTCTCCAGCACGCCGGAGACGTCGGAGATGGACGAGCCCGTGATGAACTGCGCCATGTCGATCGCGTGAGCGCCGATGTCGCCGAGCGCGCCGGATCCGGCCTTGGCCTTGTCCATGCGCCACGTGAGCGGCGCCTCGGGGTCGGCGAGCCAGTCCTGGAGGTACTGAGCGCGCACCTGGCGAACGGTGCCGACGGCGCCGCGGGCGACGAGGTCGCGGGCGAAGCTCGCAGCCGGCACTCGACGGTAGGTGAAGCCCACCATGGCGAGGGCGCCGCCGGGCGCTGACGCCGCAGCCTCGGCCATCGCACGGGCCTCATCCACGGTGTTGGCGAGCGGCTTCTCGCACAGCACGTGCTTGCCGGCCGCGAGTGCTGCGATGGCCATGTCGTGGTGCAGGTGGCCAGGGGTGACGATGTCGATGACGTCGATGTCATCGCGGGCCAGCACGGCCTCGAAGTCTTCGGATGCCTCAGCCCAACCCCACTTCTGGGCGAGGGCGGCGTTCTTGGCTGCGTCGCGGCCGACCATCACGGCCATCTCGACGGGGGCGGGGAGGTCGAAGAACCGGGGAGCGGTCCTCCACCCCTGGGAGTGTGCGGCGCCCATGAATCCGTTCCCGATCATGGCGACGCGCAGCGGCGCTGGCATCTAGGTCTCGCTTTCTCAACTATGGTGCGGCGGCAGTCGATGTGACTGGGCCCGTGTGACAAGGCCGATGTGGCGGCCGCCCCCGAGAGGGCGACCGCCACACCGTTGACGTCAGGACTCGAAGCCGATGTCCATGTAGTCGTCGACGTTCTCCGCGGTCACGACCGGCGCATCGAGGACGATGCGGCGCGGGATTCCGGGGGAGACCAGGTCACCCATGTTCTGGTCCTGCGCCAGCAGTCGCGCAAGGGCGATGCCGTCAGCGGCCTGGGTCGACGGGTAGATGACGGTCGCCTCGAGGACGCTCTCGCCAGAGGCGATCTCCTCCATCGCGTTGAGCGAGCCAGCGCCGCCCACCATGAAGAACTCGTCGCGTCCAGCCTCATCGATCGCCGCGAGGACGCCGATGCCCTGGTCGTCATCGTGGTTCCAGATGGCGTCGAACTGCGGGTTGGCGGAGAGCAGCTGCGCCGTGACCTCCTGGCCGCTGTCGATCGTGAACTCGGCTGCGACGCGCGCCGACACGGACAGGCCGCACTCGGCAAGAGCGTCGTTGAAGCCCGCCGTGCGGTCGGTCGTGAGCTGGAGCGAGTCGATGCCGGCGATCTCGCCGATGATCGCGTCGGGGTTGTCACCCAGGCGCTCGCACATGTACTCGCCTGCGCTCACGCCCATGCCGTAGTTGTCGCCCAGGATCGTGACGCGCGCAGCGTCGGTGGACGAGAACTCACGGTCGACGTTGACGACGGGCACGCCCGCGTTCATCGCGTTGATCGCGGCCTCGGTGAGCGCCGCGCCATCGGTCGGCAGCAGCACGATCACGTCGACGCCCTCGTTGACGAACGTCTCGACCTGGCTGATCTGCAGGTTGGCGTCGTTCGTGCCCTCGGCCACGCGCAGGTCGACGTCGTCGTAGGACTCCGCCTCCGCGATCGCAGCAGAGTTGATCGCACCGAGCCAGCCGTGGTCGGCCGCGGGGCCGGAGAAGCCGATGACGACGGTCTCGCCGCTGCCACCCTCCTCGGGGGCCGCCGACTCCTCGGAGCCGTTCTCCTCGGTGACCTCGCCCTCGCCGTCGTCGCCGTCTGAGCTGCAGCCAGCCAGCAGGGCGATGCCTGCGAGCGCTGCGCCGGTGCCGGCCAGCATCCGCTGTCGCCGGGTCCGGAATGCGTACATGGTGTTCCTCCTCTAGAGATCACTGTCCTCATTGCCAGTGAGCTGAGTCACGCAGTGCCGGGATTCGCGGTGCGATTCGGCTCGTCGTCCACACTGACTCCGTCAAGGTAACAGAGCCCAGGGCTCCGCGCACGACTTTTGCATGCGAGCCGTCATAACGGTTTCGCAACGAAGGAGATTCTCTCGCGCGCGCGTAGAGAACCAGTGCAGTGGCGCGCGGCGCACGCGGAGAGAGGCTTTCGACGGCTCTTGGCGCTGTGTTATGTTCTTCGCGTGATCGAAGACGACCACCCCGTGTCATTACTCGAGGTCCGGGGCCTCATCAAGAGCTTTGGCGCCGCTCGCGCCCTCAAGGGCGTGGACCTGGATGTCCATGCCGGCGAGGTGCACTGCGTGCTCGGCCAGAACGGCGCCGGCAAGTCCACCCTCATCAAGACCCTCTCCGGGGCGCATCAGCCCGACGAGGGCGAGATCCGCTGGAATGGCGAGGCGGTGACCATCGCGAACCCGGTGGCCGCCCTCGAGCTCGGGATCGCCACGATGTATCAGGAGCTCGACGTGGTCGGGGGCCTGTCCATCGCGGAGAACATCTTCCTGGGCCACGAGCTCGCTCGCGGCGGAGTGATCAGCCGGAGGGAGGCGGCCAAGCGCACCCGCGAGCTCATGCAGCGGCTTGGCCACCCCGACCTGTCGCCGTCGCGCGAAGTGGGCACCCTGTCCCCCGCCAACCAGCAGATCGTGTCCATGGCGCGCGCTCTCTCGCACGACATCAAGCTGATGATCATGGATGAGCCCAGTGCCGTCCTCGACTCCGAGGAGGTGAACAACCTCTTCCGCGTGGTCGAGGAGCTCACCAACCAGGGCATCGCCGTCATCTACATCTCGCACCGGCTCGAGGAGATCGAGCGCATCGGCGACCGGCTCACCGTCCTCAAGGACGGCGCGTCGGTGGGGTCGAACCTCCAGGTCTCCCAGACGCCCACTCGCGAGCTGATCTCGCTCATGACGGGCACCGACATCGAGCACGCCTTCCCGCCCCGCGTCCCGATCGCGGATGACGCCCCGGTGGTGCTGGAGGTCGAGAACCTCACCCTCGCCGGCGTGTTCGAGGGCGTCGACCTCTCCGTGCGCGCTGGCGAGGTCGTGGGACTCGCCGGCCTCGTGGGCTCCGGGCGCTCGGAGATCCTCGAGACCATCTACGGCCACCGCAAGGCGACGGCCGGCTCCGTCAAGGTGAACGGGAAGAAGCTCAAGCCAGGGTCGGTGTCGTCCGCCGTGAGCGCGGACGTCGGCCTGTCCCCTGAGGAGCGCAAGAGCCAGGGTCTGCTGCTCGAGGAGCCGATCTATCGCAACGCGACCCTGTCGACCTTCACCCGCTTCGCCAAGGCGGGCCTGCTCGACGAGGCGGCCGAGCGACGCGCCACCGAGGAGCAGATGAAGGCTCTCGAGCTGCGACCGGCCGAGCCCAACCGCATCACTCGCACCCTGTCCGGCGGCAATCAGCAGAAGATCATGCTCGCGCGCTGGCTCATCCACGGCACCGAGGTGCTCATTCTCGACGAGCCCACCCGCGGCGTCGACGTGGGCGCCCGCCAGGAGATCTACCGCCTGATTCGCGATCTCGCCGAGGCCGGGACGGCCATCCTCATCGTCTCCTCGGAGATCGAGGAGGTCCTGGGGCTCGCCGATCGCACCCTCATCATCGCCGACGGGCACGTGCTCGCCGAGCGTTCCACCGCCGACATCGACGAGCACGGCGTGCTCGACCTGGTCATGAAGGGAAGTGCCGCGTGAGCGAGCAGACCACCACACCCGACGCGAGCGGCCTCCCGGAGGGCCAGACGCCTTCCGCACCGGAGCCTGAGCAGCGATCGGACAACCCCCTGAAGAGGTTCTTCGCGAGCCCTGCCGGGCGCAGCGTCGGCCTCGTGGTCGCGCTCCTCCTGCTGGTCGCGGTCGGCGCCATCACCGCTGGCGAGAACTTCATGAACCTCGACAACCTCCTGGTGATCGTGCGCTACGCCGCCGTCATCGGCGTGATGGCGATCGGCATGACGTTCGTCATCACCGCGGGAGGCATCGACCTGTCGGTCGGCTCCGTGGTGGGGCTGTCGTCGGTCATCGCCACGCTGGGCGCCATCCAGACCGCCTCGGAGGGGTTCTGGCCCCTCATGGTGTTCGTGGCGATCGCCGTCGGCGTGATCACGGGCCTCACCAACGGCCTCATCATCGCGTACGGCAAGGTCGTGGCGTTCATCGCAACGCTCGCGATGCTCGTGGGCGCGCGCGGACTCGCGGAGATCATCTCGGGCCGGTCGACGCAGGTGGTGAACAACCGCGGCTTCCTCGACTTCTTCCGCGGCGACTTCCTGGGCATCGACTGGATCGTGTGGATCTTCGTGGTCGTGGCCATCGCCGGATGGTTCCTGCTCAACCGCACCACCTTCGGTCGTCGCACGGTCGCGATCGGCGGCAACCCGACCGCGGCTCGCCTCGCGGGCGTGAATGTCAAGCGTCACATGGTGTACCTGTACATGATCTCGGGCGCGTGCGCCGGCATCGCGGCACTGATCACCCTCTCGCGCACGACCGCCGGAACGTCGACCCACGGCCAGCTGGCCGAGCTCGACGTCATCGCGGCCGTCGTCGTCGGTGGCACGCTGCTGATCGGCGGTCGTGGCACCATCGGCGGCACGGTGCTGGGCGTCATGCTGTTCGCGGTGCTGGTGAACGTGTTCACGCAGAACAACCTCTCGAGCTCGTGGCAGCTGGTGGCGAAGGGCATCATCATCGTCGTCGCGGTCATGCTCCAGCAGCGCTTCGCGAACCGCGAGGGCGCCACATCGACCTGACCTGGTCCCCCCTAGGCTGAAGGCCGCCTCCCCGACGCGGGGAGGCGGCCTTCGGTCTTTCGGGCACCGGCCGTTCTCAGGGCCGATGCGCCGGTGGGTCAGGTGCGCGTCGCGCCGCGGTGCGGGTCGTCGTCGAGTGGCACGACCTCGGGACCGTCGTGGGCGGCGACGGCCGGGTCCAGGGCGACCGGCGCATCGGCCGGCAGACCCATCGGCGCCGCCGGTGGGGCGTGCGGGTCCTCAGGCGGGTCGACCTCATCGATGGGCGCCGCGAACTGCGCCTCGTAGAGCCGCGCGTAAGCGCCCTTCGCCTCGAGCAGCTCGGCGTGAGTGCCCTGCTCGACGATGCTCCCGCTCTCCATCACCAGGATCAGGTCCGCATCGCGGATGGTCGACAGGCGGTGCGCGATGACGAATGCCGTCCGGTCCTTGCGCAGCTCGGCCATGGCGCGCTGGACCAGGAGCTCGGTGCGGGTGTCCACGGAGCTCGTGGCCTCGTCGAGGATGAGCACCTGCGGGCGCGCCACGAACGCGCGTGCGATGGTGATGAGCTGGCGCTCGCCTGCCGAGATGTTCGTGGCGTCGTCATCCAGCACCGTGTCGTACCCCTCCGGGAGAGAGTGCACGAACCGGTCGACGTACGCGGCCCGCGCCGCGTCGAGGATCTCCTCCTCCGTCGCGTCGGTGCGTCCGTACGCGATGTTGTCGCGGATGGTGCCGCCGAAGAGCCATGTGTCCTGAAGCACCATGCCGGTGCGTGACCGCAGGTCCGCGCGGGTCATCGCGGAGATGTCCGTGCCGTCCAGCGTGATGCGGCCCGCATTCAGCTCGTAGAAGCGCATGATGAGGTTCACGAGCGTGGTCTTGCCGGCGCCGGTCGGCCCCACGATCGCCACCGTGCGCCCGGGCTCGACGGTGAGGTCGAGCCCGTCGATGAGCGGCTTGTCCTCCACGTACCGGAAGGAGACGTCCTCGAAGACCAGGCGACCGTGGTCGTCCGCTGGGGTCCGTGCCGCCGACGAGTCCGGCTGCTGGTCGTCCGCGTCGAGCAGCTCGAACACTCGCTCGGCCGATGCGACACCCGACTGCAGCAGGTTCGCCATCGATCCCAGCTGGCTGATGGGTTGCTGGAACTGCCGCGAGTACTGGATGAAGGCCTGCACGTCGCCGAGCGTCATCGTTCCGCTCGCGACGCGGAGTCCTCCCACGATGGCGATCACGACGTAGACGAGGTTCCCGATGAACATCGCCGACGGCATGATGATCCCGGAGATGAACTGGGCGCCGAAGCTCGCCTCGTAGAGCTCCTCGTTCTTGGCAGCGAACTCGCGCGCCGTCTGCTTCTGTCGTCCGAACACCTTCACGAGCGCGTGCCCCGTGTAGCCCTCCTCGATCTGCGCGTTGAGGTCGCCCGTGTGCCTCCACTGGGCGACGAACTTGGGCTGGGAGCGCTTCGCGATCTGCGCCACGACGACGGCGGTGAGCGGGATGGACACGAGGGCCACGAGCGCGAGCTGCCAGGAGATCGAGAACATCATGATGAGGATGCCGATGACGGTCAGCACGGAGATGAAGACCTGGCTGAGGGTCTGCTGCAGCGTCTGCGAGATGTTGTCGATGTCGTTGGTGACACGGCTGAGCAGGTCGCCCCGCTGGTGCGTGTCAAAGTAGCTGAGCGGGAGGCGGTGGACCTTGTCCTCGACGCTCTCGCGCAGACGGAAGATCGTGCGCTGCGTCACGCCATTCAGGATGAGCCCCTGAGCGAGCCCCAGGATCGCCGATCCCAGATAGATGATGACGACCCACAGCAGGATGCGGTGCAGCTCGTCGAAGTCGATGGCCCCTGCGAGGAAGCCCTCGAAGATCACCGTGGTCGCATTGCCGAGGATCTTGGGGCCCACGACGGACAGTGCCACGGAGCCGGTTCCCAGCAGCACCACGAGCCACACGAGCCACCGCTCGGGGCCGAGCAGTCTGACGAGCCGCAGCCCGGAGTCCTTGAAGTTGTCGGCCTTCTCGGTCGGGGCGCCCACACCCGGCCCGCCGGGCCCGTGCTGCGGCTGCTGCGCGGGGCGGGGCTTCTTGGCCTGCGTGGCCTGCGCGGTGTCGCTCATCCCGCCACCTCCTCGGCACGCAGCTGCGTGCTGACGATCTCCTGATAGGTCTCGGAGCTCTCGAGGAGCTCGTGATGGGTGCCGCGTGCCACGATCCGGCCGTCCTCCATCACGAGGATCTGGTCGGCATCGACGATGCTCGACACTCGCTGAGCCACGACGATCACAGTCGCGTCCGTCACCTCGCGGGCCAGAGCGGCACGCAGGCGCGCGTCGGTGGCCGTGTCGAGGGCGCTGAACGAGTCGTCGAAGATGAGCACGTCGGGCCGCCGCACGAGAGCGCGCGCGATCGCGAGGCGCTGGCGCTGGCCTCCCGACACCGTGGTGCCGCCCTGCGCGACGGGGGTGTCGAGCTGCTCCGGCATCGCACGCACGAAGTCCTCGCCCTGCGCGATCCTGAGCGCCGCCCACAGCTCCTCATCCGTGGCATCGTCACGGCCGTAGCGCAGGTTGGTCGCTATGGTGCCCGCGAACAGGTAGGGGCGCTGAGGAACAACGCCGATGCGCGACCACAAGGATTCCGGGTCCGCCTCGGTCACTCTCACCCCGCCCACGCGCACCTGCCCGCTGGTCGCGTCGTAGAGGCGCGGGATGAGGTTCACGAGCGTGGACTTGCCCGCTCCGGTCGAGCCGATGATCGCGGTGGTGGAGCCACGGGTCGCGGTGAACGTGATGTCCGCGAGCACCGGCTGCTCCGCGCCAGGGTAGGTGAACGAGACGCCGTCGAAGACGACCTCGCCCGTGCCGGGCACCTCCACCGAGGAGGACTCGCGACGGACCGTGGACTCGGTGTCGAGCACCTCACCGATGCGGTCGGCGGACACCGCGGCGCGCGGCACCAGGACGAACAGGAAGGTCGCCATCATCACCGAGAACAGGATCTGGATGAGGTACGACAGGAACGCCGTGAGCGCGCCCACCTGCATCTCGCCCGACTCGATGCGGTAGGCGCCGAACCAGATGACTGCGGCCGAGCTGAGGTTCACCACGAGCAGGACCAGGGGGAACATCGCCGACATGAGCCTGCCGGCCTTGAGCGCCGACTCGGTCACGAGGGCGTTCGCGTCGGAGAAGCGCTGGTCCTCCACGCTCTCCCGCACGAAGGCGCGCACCACCCGGATCCCGGTGAGCTGCTCCCGCAGCACCCGGTTGATGCCGTCGATCCGCACCTGCATCCGCCGGAAGTGCGGCACCATGCGCCAGACGATCAGGGTCACGGCGATCACCAGGACGGGGATGGCGACGGCCATGATGAGGGACAGCTCGACATCCTGCTGGAGGGCGAGCACGACGCCACCGATCAGCGTGAACGGCGTCGTGATGAGCAGGGTGCACGTCATGAGCACGAGCATCTGCACCTGCTGGACGTCGTTCGTCGTGCGCGTGAGAAGCGACGGTGCGCCGAACCGCTGCACCTCCGCCTCGGAGAACGTCGCCACCCGATCGAAGATGCTGGCGCGGAGGTCGCGGCCCACCCGCATCGCGATCTTGGCGCCGAAGTACACGGCGGTGATGGTGCACGCGATGCCGACGAACGACAGCGCCAGCATCCACCCGCCCATGCGCCAGATGTACCCGGTGTCGCCGGTGGCGACGCCATTGTCGATGATGTCCGCGTTGAGCGTCGGCAGGTAGAGGTTCACGATGGCCTGTGCCGCCTGGAACACGACCACCCCCACGAGCAGCCGCCAGTACGGCCTGATCGCGCTGACGAGCATCGTCCAGAGCATGATCACTCCCCTTCTGCGGCGATGCCGCGCAGGATGAAGTCCGAGAGGTGGCGCGGGTCCGTCGGGGTGGACGCCCGCAGGAAGGGCATCGACGTGCCGAACACGAGGATGCGGAGGTAGTCGACGGCGTCGGCGACAGGTACGCGAAGCCTGGCGCGGTCGGGCTCCAGCAGGCGTTCGACCACGCCGGATGCCTCGGCGAATGGTCCGCGGCCGGGAACGCCATGATCGTGCAGGGGACTGTGCCGGGCATGCTCCCGTGGGCCGAGTGCGCTCATGAACTGCACGACTCCCGAGACCCGCGCGTGGAGGACGGCGACCACCTGCTCGATCTTGGCCTCGAGCGGCAGCGTCGCGTCGACCTGCTCGAGCAGCAGCAGGGTGGCAGCCGGATCCATCACCTGGGCGATCGCCGCGTCGATCAGCTCGTCCTTGTCGGCGAACGCCCGATACACCGTGCCCTCTGCGATGCCGGCCGCGTCGGCGATCTGTCGGGTCGTGACCTCGGTGCCGCGCTCGAGAAGCAGGGGGATGACCGCGTCGACGATCGACGCCCGACGCTCGTCGGGTGCCATGGGACGCGCGCGTGCGGTGCGCTCGGCTGTCGTGGGTGTCACCGCGACACTGTAAGTGAGTGAGCACTCACTCGCAAGCCGAGGGAGCCCTGGCTCTCGACCTAGCCGAGCGCGCGAGCGAAGGTGACGGAGCCGCCGTCCCCGCCGATCTCGGTGAAGCCGACCCGGGGATAGAAGGCCTGTGCGCCCCGATTGTCGCGGGAGGTCACGAGGTGGACGCCCCGCGCTCCGCGCTCGCTCAGCAGTGCGCACGCCGCCTCGATCAACGCCCGGCCCGCTCCCCTCCCCTGCGCGGCAGGCAGCAGGTCGATGTGAAGGTGCGCCGGGTAGTCATCCACCGCGTCGACGACCATGCGCACCGGATCGGCGGCCGCGGGCAGAAGCCACCGGTCGCCTTCCGTGCGCTGATCTCGCGCCGGACGCGCGGGCCACCACTCGCCCACGAACCAGCGCTGGAAGGCACGGGTGTCGTCCGTGCCAAGGACGTAGCCAGCGACACCTTCGCCCTCGTCCCACACGAGCGTGAAGCCTCCCGGCCCTTCGAGATAGGGCAGCGCATAGACGTCCGCGAGCGCCGCGTCGTCGCAGAACATCCCCGTCGCATCCGTCCCGCTGTCCCCCGTCAGGAGGCAGATGCTCGCGATGACGCTCGCGTCAGCTGCCGCGGCCGGACGCACCGCCATCACGCGAGCTGGGTCGTCACCGCGACGCCCACTCCATGCCGCGTTTGATGAGCCGCGCGACCTCCGGGCGCTTGAGGACGTCCACGGTGTGCCCGAGCGACGTGACGAAGATTCGTCCTTCGCCCCACTCCCTGGTCCACGCGACTGGCATCCTGACCGGGGCGTGCCACTCGTCGCCGTCGCCCGGCTGGAGCTCGCAGTCGGCGATCACCTCGATGAGGTTGTCGGTGAGCACCCAGTACTGCTCCGTGCGGATGTCGAAGTCGGACACCCCATCCATGATGGGATGCTCGGGCGCCTGCACGCGAACGGTGTAGTCACGGTAGGGCTCGACGTCGAGGTGCCCGCGGTCCTCGGGCGCGTGCGGATGCGCGGCGAACTGCGCGCCGACGAACTGCAGGTAGTCGGTCGAGTTGCGGAACGAGTCGATGATGCCGCCGTGCCACCCTGCGAAGCCGGCGCCGCGCGCCACCGTGCGCCGCAGCCCGTCGATCTCGTCCACGGTGGCAGAACCCATGGTGATGCACTGGACGATGAGGTCGTAGCGAGCCATCGTGGCATCGTCCGAGTACACCTCAGGCGTCTCCTCGACGTCCACGACGAACCCGTGCCGCCGCAGGACGGGAATGAAGAGGTCCGTGGCGGCCACCGGGTCGTGGCCCGGCCAACCACCACGCACGATCAGGCACTGTCGAGACACGGAATCCCCTTCGGTTCGGTGCGGTGCGGTGCGGTGGTACGGCCATGATACGGGCGCGCGGGCGTCGTCAGACCACCTGCGCGCAGACGTGATCGACCTGTGACCGTCGCGGTCAGAGCACGACGGCGCGCCCGGCTCACAGCAGGGCCGACGTCGCCCCAGGGACTCGCTCCGCCGTCAGGACGCAGCGCCACGATTCCCCGCCGACCCCCTCGGCCCAGTCCAGCGTCCCGGAGTCCAGGCCATGCGCAGCGAGATCAACGCCCAGCACCAGCACCGATGGTCCGGCGCCCGACACCACCGCCGCGAGACCCTGGCCGCGCAGGCGCTCGATCATGGCGGGCGCCGCCGCCATGACGTCCGCGCGGTACTGCTGGTGAAGCCGGTCCTCGGTGGCTGCGAAGAGATCCTCGGGCCGGCCGGCCAACGCGTTCACGAGGAGCGCGGCTCGGCCGGCATTGAAGGCCGCATCCTCGTGCGGCACCCGTGACGGGAGGACCGACCGCGCCTGCTTGGTGGGCAGCACCGAGCCAGGGATCAGCACCGCGGTCTCGATCTCCTCTGCCACCTGGAGGGGCACGGCGTGGGCGCCGGACTCGTCGGACCACGCCACGGTCGCGCCCCCGTAGATGGCGGGGGCGGCATTGTCGGGATGGCCTTCGAATCGGGTCGCGATGTCCAGTGCGATCTCGGCGGACAGCGCCTCGGGCTCGGCGATGAGGCCGCGGGCGGCGGAGATCCCTGCGACGACGGCTGCCGCGGACGACCCCAGCCCCCGGCCGTGGGGGATGCGGTTGATGGCGCGGATCGCGAGGCCCACCTGCGACGCTCCCACCTGATCGAGCGCCTCGCGCAGCGCGCGCACCACCAGGTGCGTCTCGTCGCGCGGCAGGCTGTCCGCGCCCTCGCCCTCGATCTGGATCGCGACCGACGACGTGGCGACCGCACGCACCTCGATCTCGTCCGAGACACCCAGCGCCATGCCCAGCGCGTCGAAGCCGGGCCCCAGGTTGCCCGCCGTCGCGGGAACGGACACCCTGACGGCATCGGCCGCAAGCCTCATCGTTACAGCCCCAGCACCTTGGCCGCGGCGGCGACGTCGACGGGGATCACGGTGGGCTCGACCTCGTGGCCCGCAAGTGCGGTCGCGGTGTCCTTGAGCCCGTTGCCCGTGACCGTGCACGTGATGGTCGCACCCTGCGGGACCTCTCCCTGAGCAGCGGCTGCCAGCAGGCCCGCGATGGGCGCGGCCGATGCGGGCTCGACGAAGACTCCCACGTCGGCGGCGAGCCTGGCCTGGGCCGCCAGGATCGCGGCGTCCTCGACGGCGCGAATCCAGCCGCCCGACTCATCGCGCGCGGCGATGGCGAGGTCCCACGACGCTGGCTTGCCGATGCGGATCGCCGTCGCCACGGTCTCGGGGTCCTTGATCGGGTGTCCAGCGACGAAGGGCGCGGCACCTGCCGCCTGAACGCCCCAGATGCGCGGGGTGCGGGTCGCGCCTCCCGCGTCGCGCGCCTCTGCGAAGCCCATCCAATACGCGGAGATGTTGCCGGCGTTGCCCACGGGCAGCATGTGGATGTCCGGCGCGTCCCCCAGCTGGTCGACGATCTCGAACGCCGCCGTCTTCTGGCCCTGGAGGCGGTACGGGTTGACCGAGTTCACAAGCGCGACGGGGTAGTCCTCCGACAGAGATCGCACGATGTCGAGGCACTCATCGAAGTTGCCGTCCACCTGCACGAGGCGGGCGCCGTGCACGATCGCCTGCGCCATCTTGCCCGCCGCGATCTTGCCCTGCGGGATCATCACCACGCACTGCAGCCCTGCGTGCGCGGCGTAGGCGGCTGCCGAGGCGGAGGTGTTGCCCGTGGACGCGCACACCACGGTGTGGTCACCGTCCTTGACCACCTGCGTGATCGCGGAGGTCATGCCGCGGTCCTTGAAGGAACCGGTGGGGTTCATGCCTTCGACCTTCACATAGACGTCAGCACCCACCTCCTGCGAGATCGACGGCGCGTGGACGAGCGGCGTGCCACCCTCGCCCAGCGAGATGATGCGGTCCTCCTCGGTGAACGGCAGTCGGTCCAGATACTCGCGGATGATTCCGCGCCACACGTGCGCCATCAGGCCTCTCCCTCGATCCGCAGCACGGACCACACGTCGTTGACGGCGTCCGTCGCGCGCAGGTCCGCGACGGTCGCTCGCAGAGCCGCCTCGGGCGCGCGGTGCGTCGACAGGATCAGCCCTGCGTGACCGCGCCCAGCCATCTGGCGAACGGACTCGATTCCCACCTCGTGCGTCGCGAAGATCGACGCGACGGCAGCGAGCACGCCGGGCCGATCAGGCACCGACATGCGCACCGCATAGCGCGTCATGGCCGCGTCCATGGGCAGGACCTCGTGGCGCGCGTAGTTCGACTCGAGCGGACCCTTGCCGCCGTTGGCCTTGTGCCGAGCCACCGACACCACGTCGCCCAGGACGGCCGAGGCGGTGGGTGCTCCCCCGGCTCCCTGTCCGTAGAACATGAGCTCGCCAGCGGCCTCGGCCTCGACGAAGACGGCGTTGAACGCCCCGCGGACGCTCGCGAGCGGGTGGTCGGTGGGCAGCAGGGTGGGGTGGACGCGAACGGAGACCCCACCGTTGGCCTGCTCCGCGACGGCGAGCAGCTTGATGACTCGACCCGTCTCGGTCGCGGCCGCGATGTCGTCGGGTGTGATCTCGGTGATGCCCTCGCAGTAGACGTCGTCGAGCGACACGCGCTGATGAAAGGCGAGCGACGCGAGGATCGCCGCCTTCGCGGCGGCGTCGTGGCCGCCCACGTCCGCGGTCGGGTCCGCCTCTGCGTAGCCCAGGCGCTGCGCCTCGGCCACGACATCCTCGTACGACAGGCACTTGGTGGTCATCTCGTCGAGCACGTAGTTGGTGGTGCCGTTGACGATGCCCAGGATCCGGGTGACCCGGTCCCCCGTGAGGGACTCGCGGACGGGCCGCACCAGGGGGATGGCACCGGCGACCGCGGCCTCGTAGTAGAGGTCTGCGCCCGCCGCATCGGCGGCCTCGTAGAGCTCGGCGCCATGCGTCGCGAGCAGAGCCTTGTTGGCCGTCACCACGGCCGCTCCACGGGCGAGCGCGCGCAGGATCAGCGACTTCGCGGGCTCGTCGCCGCCCATGAGCTCGACCACGACGTCCGCGCGGTCGACGAGCGACTCAGCGTCCGACGTCAACGCCTCGACGGGAACCGCAGGGTCGCGCGGCACGGAGGTGTCGCGCACGTAGACGCCCGCAAGGGAGACCGGGGCGCCCACGCGGGCGGCGAGGTCGTCGGACTGCTCGAGCAGGAGCCGCACCACCTGGGTGCCGACGGTCCCGCAGCCCAGGACGGCGATGGTCACGGAGTCGGTGGGGGCAGACACGGCCACAACTCTATCGGAGCGCACCAAGCGCGCAGACGTCCCGCGGCAGCGCGCTGAGGTGGGCGAGGATGGCCCCATGAGACCTGTCGCGACCACGACCCTCGGCCGCCGCATGGGCGCTGGCGTCCGCCTCCTGTGGCGCTTCGCCTTCACCCAGATTCAGTGCCTTGCCTTTGCCATCGCGATCTTCGTGGCGATGGCCGTCACGGACGTGGTCTCGCTCCCGATCGCCCGCTACGACGCGCTCCTCGTCGCCGGCCTCGCGATCACGGCCGTGCTGTGGTGGACCGGTTACGAGACCACGCGCGAGGTCGGCGTGATCGCGGCGTTCCACCTCCTGGGGCTGCTGCTCGAGATCTTCAAGGTCGCGCAGGGCTCATGGAGCTACCCCGACGATGGGCTGACGATGGTCGCAGGTGTTCCGCTGTACTCAGGCTTCATGTATGCCGCCGTCGGCTCGTACCTGTGCCAGGCGTGGCGCCGCTTCGACCTGCGCATCACCCGCTATCGGAGCATCCCGATGGCGGTCCTCGCTGTGGCCGCGTACCTCAACTTCTTCACGCACCACTGGATCTGGGATCTGCGCTGGGGCATCGCGCTCGGGTTCATCGCGGCGATGTGGGCGACGTTCGTGCACTACACCGTGGGCGATCGGCGGCTACGGATGCCGCTCGCCGTTGCATTCGTGCTCATCGGCTTCTTCCTCTGGGCCGCGGAGAACATGGGCACCTTCCTCGGGGCGTGGCAGTACCCGGACCAGGCCGATCTGTGGCGCGCGGTGCATGTGGGCAAGCTCGGGTCATGGGCGCTGCTCGTGACGCTGAGCTTCGTCATCATCGCGACGCTCAAGCAGTATGAGGGAACCTTCTACGGGCATCCCGGCGACCGACCGTCCGTCGAGCGCACCGACGGTTGGGGCGACGAAGCACGCTGACGTAGGCTCGCGTGCCATGAGCGAGCACCCCTCCACGGTCCGTCCCGCCCGAGTCACGATGGTCTGCACCGGCAACATCTGCCGCTCCCCCGCGATGCACTACCTCGCGCAGCGCGACTGGGGCGACGCGGCGGAGGTGACGAGCGCCGGGATCTACGCGGAGATCGGGATGGATGCGACGCAGGAGATGCGCCGTTCAGCCAGGCGCCACGGGCTGACGATCCCGCGCCACCGGCCCACCCAGCTCGA
The DNA here is from genome assembly GCF_002090095.1 of Demequina sp. NBRC 110053. Classification (GTDB taxonomy): domain Bacteria; phylum Actinomycetota; class Actinomycetes; order Actinomycetales; family Demequinaceae; genus Demequina. The sequence continues at coordinate 570,835 of NZ_BBRJ01000002.1, forward strand.
TCGTGCCATCCTCAGCCAGGCCGATCTGGTCCTGGTCGCGACGCAGCAGCACCTGACGTGGATCGAGCGCGAGTGGGGCTCGCTCGCCCCTCACGTGTTCGGCATCAAGGAGGCTGCGGAGCTGACGCAGAGGGCCGATGCGCCAGCTGGGGACAGCCCCCGCGAACGGCTGACGAACGCGGCGGCCTCGTTGCACGCGGCCAGAGTTGCGCATCCGGCACCGGTGCGCAGCCTCGACGACCCATGGTCGCTCGACGAGGCCACGTACGACCGCGTCATGGGCGAGATCGTCGAGGATCTCGAGGCGCTGACGGATTGGGCGGAGCTTCGCACCGCATAGCGGTCCCAGCGGACCGCTCAGTCGCTGCGTCACTCGCTCGCGGCACCGCTCGGCCGCTGAATCGCGCTGACGCAGGGCCCCGCCGCTACCGACGGCGAATCCGCCGGTGGTCGTCCGCAGGGACAACTTCGCTGCGGACGTGACAACGGCGGCCCGGGCGCTGAGGGGGCGATCCGGGCCGCTGCCGTCTCGCCTACAGGTCTGTGGAACGAGGCTGGCGGGTGCCGCCGACGGACTCGGCAGGAGCCACGTCGTCGTCCGACGAGACCGCCTCCTGTGCGCCCTCGTCGGTGCCATTCTGCTCGGGCTCGGGGATGTCGTCGAAGGGCGTGTGACCCTTGGTCTTGCGCTCCTGCTCGACCTCGTCAGCGAGGTGCTGCAGGGACTGGGTGCCTTCGTGATCGAACGCCATGACGGTCTCCTTCCGTCCTCCGGGAGCGCGTCGGCACCCGGAGCGGTCGACACGGTCGTCGCCCGCTTGCCTACGTCAACGCGCACATGCGTCTCAGAAAGTTCACAGGTGACGGCGATCGATCACCCGTCAGGGACGTCCGCTCTGCTGACCCTGGATGAACGATCCGGGCGGGACCTCGCCCAGCACGGTGTCGTTGTCGTGGTCCTCGCGGGTCTCACCGTCGTCCTCTGGCGTGTCGTCGTCCGGCAGGCTGGTCTTGCGTCCGGCCTGCTCGCGCTCAGCCTCCACGTCGTCGGCGATCGCCTGCAGGGCCTCGGTGCCCTCGCGGATCTCCTGCTCGTTCTGGTCGTCGGGGGTGGGCATCTTCCTCTCCCTTCGTCTCTTGCGACGGCTCTTTGCCGACGCTCGGGCAAACCAGGACCACCGCCGGGTTGTTCCAAGGTCACGCCGTTCGGCCTTCTCGCTCGCGGTTTGCACGGTGCTTCGATATCTGTCAAAGTAGACAAACATCGAAATAGCACTCCGAGGAGCGACCGATGACCACCACCCATCCCGATCGCGACACGTGCCTCTCCGCCGTCGAGGCGCACACCATCGACCCCGAGCTCGCAGTCGCCGCAGCGGGCGTTCTCAAGGCCGTGGCGGATCCGCTGCGCCTGCGGATGCTCGCGCTCATCGCATCCGCGCCCGACGGCGAGGCCTGCGTCTGCGATCTCAGCGAGCTCGCCGAGGTCTCAGGTCCCACCGTCTCGCACCACCTCAAGACGCTCAAGGATGCCGGCGTCGTGACGTCGGCACGCCGCGGAACGTGGGTGTACTACCGCGTGGCCGAGGACCTCGTCCCGACGGTCAGGGCGCTGATGGAGACCCTCGTCCCTGCCGTGGCCACCGCCCCGTCCGACCGCGCCGGAGCCAAGGACGAAGGCCGCGGCATTCCCGAGCTCGACAACGTCGACCGCGCGCTCGCCAAGGTCGAGAAGGACCTCGTCGCGCGCTTCCCCGACCTCGACGCCAGCACCGTGGTGCGCGTGGTGCGCGAGTCGCACACGGCTCTCTCGCGCCGCGCCGCGATCAAGCAGCACCTCGTGCCGCTCACTCGGCACTTCGCTCGCCAGCGGTTGGCAGACCTGCGCAAAATTGCGTCGCCCGACGTGCCGCATGCACCCCAGGTCCTGTTCGTATGCGTCCAGAACGCGGGCCGTTCTCAGCTCGCCGCGGCGCTCGTCCATCGCTACGCGGGCGAGCGAGTGACGGTGCGCTCGGCCGGATCGATGCCTGCGGCGTCGATCCACGCCGCCGTGCGCGAGCGTCTCGACGCCATCGGCGCGGCCCACGCGGCCTTCCCCAAGCCCCTCACGGACGATGCCGTGCGGGCCTCCGACGTCGTCATCACCATGGGCTGCGGCGACGTGTGCCCCATCTACCCCGGCACGCGATACGAGGACTGGCAGGTAGGAGACCCCGCGGTCGCCTCTCCGGCCGGCATCGCGGCCATCGTCGACGACATCGACCAGCGCGTGAGGGCGCTGCTCCGCCAGCTCCTTCCCGACCTCGAGCTCCCCGCAGCCCAGCCCTGAGCGCTCGCGAGCCCTCAGCCGGGCGCGACGTCCCAGCTGAGGAGGTCGTCGAGCGTCTCGCGGCGGATGAGCACCTGCGCGGCGCCGTCGCCGACCGCGACAACGGGCGGGCGCAGGATGGCGTTGTAGTTGGACGCCATCGAGCGACCGTAGGCACCGGTGGCCGCCACGGCGAGCAGGTCACCACGCGCCGTGTCCGCCGGCAGCTCGACGTCGCGGACAACGATGTCGCCGGACTCGCAGTGCTTGCCGACGACCCGCGACAGCACCGCAGGAGAGTGGGAGACGCGTCCGGCGAGCTCCGCCGAGTACTCCGCGCCGTACATGATGGTGCGGGGGTTGTCGCTCATGCCGCCGTCGACTGCGACGTACTGGCGCTCGCCGCCGTCGTCGAGCGCGACGCGCTTGACCACGCCAACCTCGTACACGGTGATGCCGGCAGGGCCGGCGATCGCGCGCCCGGGCTCGATCGACATGGCTGGCCACGACCCCCCTGCCGTTGCGAGGGCCGCCGCGACCGCATCGGCGATCTCACGGGCGGCCACCGCCGGGTCGAGGGCCTCGGCGCCGTCGGTGTAGGCGATCGCGTAGCCGCCACCCAGGTCGACCTCGGGCAGCTCGACGCCGGACTGGGCCGCGAAGGCGGCGCGCAGACCGAGCATGCGCTCCGCCGACTCGCGGAAGGCCTCCACCGACAGGATCTGGCTGCCGATGTGAGTGTGGATCCCGCGGAGTTCGAGCCCCGGCGCGGCGTGGGCCGCGCCGAGCGCCTCGAGCGCGGCGCCGCTCGCGAGCGAGAGACCGAACTTCTGGTCCTCGTGGCTGGTGGCGATGTACTCGTGCCCGCCCGCGTGGACGCCCGTCGTCACGCGCACCAGCACCGGCGCTGTGCGGCCCAGCGCCTGTGCGAGCCCTGACAGCACCTCGATCTCCGTCATCGAGTCGACGACGATGTGCCCGACGCCCGCCTCGAGCGCACGCGTGAGCTCGGCATCGGACTTGTTGTTGCCGTGCAGCGTGATGCGGTCGGCTGGCATGCCTCCGCGCAGCGCCAGCTCGAGCTCTCCCCCGCTCGCGACGTCGATGCCCAGGCCGTCCTCGTGCATCCACGCCGCGATGCGCGAGGCGAGCAGCGCCTTGGACGCGTAGTAGACGTCGCACGTCGCGCCGTGCGCGGCGAAGGCATCCGCGAAGTGCGTGGCGAACGCGCGCGCCCGCGAGCGCAGGTCGTTCTCGTCAACCACGAACAGTGGCGTGCCGTGCTCGCGCGCGAGGTCGCGGACGTCGATCCCGCCCACGCTCATCGCGCCGTCGTCTCCGCGCGCGTGCGTCGCAGGCCACACCGAGCGCGGCTCGACTCCCGCCACGGCTACATCCGCTCCGGGGCGCTCACGCCCAGCAGACCCAGCCCGTTGGCGAGCACCTGCCGCGCCGCGTCGTTGAGCCACAGCCGGCTGCGGTGAAGGTCGGTGATCTCCTCATCACCGAGCGGAGTCACGCGCGTGCGGTCGTACCAGCCGTGGTACACGGATGCGACCTCCTCGAGGTAGCGCGCCACGCGGTGCTGCTCGCGAAACTCGACCGCCTGGGTCACCACGCGCGGGAATTCCCCCAGCACGCCCAGCAGCTTGGACTCCCACTCGTGGTCGAGCGCACCGGCGTCGAAGCCGTCCTCGCGGCTGATGCCGTACTCGGCGGCGTTGCGGGCGACGGAGGTGGCGCGTGCGTGCGCGTACTGCACGTAGAAAACGGGGTTCGCGTTGGTCTTCGAGGCGAGCAGGTCGAGGTCGATGTCGATCGACTGGTCCGCGCTCGAGCGCGCGAGCGAGTAGCGCGCGGCATCGACGCCCACCGCCCCGACCAGGTCCTCCATCGTGACGACGGTGCCGGCGCGCTTGGACATGCGCACCGGCTGGCCGTCCTTTACGAGGTTCACCATCTGGCCGATGATGACCTCGACGATCTCGGGGGCATGGCCCAGCGCCGCGGCAGCGGCCTTGAGGCGCGCGATGTACCCGTGGTGGTCGGCTCCCAGCAGGTAGATGCACAGGTCAGCACCGCGCTCGTGCTTGTCGCGGATGTAGGCGATGTCGCCCGCGATGTAGGCCGCCTTGCCGTCGGACTTGATGACCACGCGGTCCTTCTCGTCGCCGTAGTCGCTGCTGCGCAGCCACCAGGCGCCGTCCGCCTCGTACAGCGCTCCGGAGGACTTGAGCTCCTCGAGGGCGCGCTCGACCTTGCCCGAGTGGTGCAGCGAGTCCTCGTGGAAGTAGACGTCGAAGTCGACGCCGAAGTCGTGGAGCGACTGCTTGATCTCCGCGAACATCAGCTTGACGCCCCGCTCGCGGAAGAACTCGAGGCCCTCCGCGCGCGGACGCTCCATGGGGTTCGTGTCCCCTGCCGCCATGGCCTCGACCATCACCTCGTCGGCGACGTCCTGGATGTACTGGCCGCCGTAGCCGTTCTCGGGGGCGTCCTCGCCCGCCACCACCGCGTAGAGCGACGCGGCGAAGTTGTCGATCTGGCTGCCGTGGTCATTGAAGTAGTACTCGCGGATCACGCGCGCGCCGTGGAACTCGAGCAGGCGCGCCAGGGAGTCGCCCACGGCGGCCCACCGCGTGCCACCCAGGTGAATGGGTCCGGTCGGGTTGGCCGAGACGAACTCCACGTTGACGGTGGTCCCGGAGAGGGACTCGCCGCGGCCGTAGTCCGCGCCGAGCTCGACGATCCCGCGCGCGAGCTCACCCGCGGCGGACGCGCTCACCCGGATGTTGATGAACCCCGGTCCGGCGACCTCGGCCGACTCGACACCGTCGACGGCGACCAGCCGCTCGACGAGCGTGTCCGCGAACTCGCGTGGGTTGGTGCCGGCCTTCTTGGCCAGCTGCATCGCGATGTTGGTCGCCCAGTCGCCGTGCTCGCGCTGACGCGGCCGCTCCACTCGCACCTCGTCGGGAACGTCGAAGGGCGACAGCTGGAAGTCGCTGTCGTCGATGCCCTGCAGGAGGGCGGCGCGAATCTGGGCGGAGAGCTCTTCTGGGGTCACCGGGGAAGTCTATCGGCGGCGGCGGCGCCGATGCGCGGGCCGGCTGCTCAGCGCAGCTCGGCCTGCACTCGCTTGGGCAGGGAGGCGCGGACGATCTCGTAGGCAGACTCGAGACTCTCGAGCTGGACGTCACGCGGGCAGTCGCCGTCCACGGAGATCGAGATCCACAGGCGCTTGTTCGCGTAGTGCCCCGGCGTCACCGATGCGTACTGCGATCGCAGAGCGGCGTTCTCCTCGGGATCGCCTTTGATGGTGAGTCCGGCAGCGCCGTCAGGCAGCAGTCCGAAGCGCCCGAAGTGCTTCCCGCCCACCTGGAACGTCTGAGCCCCCCAGTCAGGGTACGGAACCACGGTCGCGCCGGGCAGCCCCGCGATCGGGGCCGCCAGCCAGGCGGGCAGGTCGGGCACGTGGTGAGGCATGCCACCACCGTAGTCACCGCCCCTGACACGGGCTCGCCGGACGGGGGCCGCCGATCAGGCCAGCGTCCGGCGCTCGCCACGCTCCAGCACCGTGAGGCGGTCGGCCTTGCCGGCAGCCTCGAACCACGCGAGCAGGTCCCCGCGCGGCTGGGAGAAGTGCGCCCAGTCGTCGATGTGAACAGGCACCAGCGTCGCGGTGGGCCACAGGTCGCCGATGCGCGAGGCGCGTTCAGCGTCGGCGGTGAGCAGCATGTCGCCCAGTGGCTTGACCTTGGCCGCGCCGGCGAACACGATGGCGATGCCGACGGCCGGGAAGCGCTCCGCGACCTTGGCAGCCTTCTTCACCGAGGAGTTGTCCCCCGAGACGTAGATCGTCGGCCAGCCCTCCGCCTCGAGCACGAAGCCCGTGACCTGGCCGGTGACATGCTTGACGATCGACGGGCCGTGTCGCGCTGGCACCGCCGTGATGGTGACCGGCAGGTCTCCGGGGATGATCGCCTGGTCCCATCGGCTCAAGCCCTGGGCGCGCTCCAGGCGCTCGCCTCCTTCGGGAGTCGTCAGTACGTGAAGGACGTCATCGAGCATCGCGCGCCCCGTCACGTCGAGGTTGTCCTCGTGCTCGTCGTGGCTCAGGAGCACCACGTCCACCGCGCCCACCTCGTCTCGCGACAGCGCCGGTCCCGCCAGCTTGGTGAGATTGCCCACCGGCCCGGGCGGATCGAAGGTCGGGTCGGTGAGCAGGCGCAGTCCCGCATACTCGATCAGGACGGTCGGACCGCCCACCAGGGCGACGGGAACGCGCGGCATGGTGCTAGTCAAGCACCTGCACCGCGACCACGTCGCACTGCACGGGGAACGACTCCGCACACGCATCGGTCCACACCTGGATGTGCGCCCCCTCAGCCACGTCATGCCTGGTCTCGGCGCCTTCGAGAGGCGTCGAGTCGATCAGCGTGAACGCTGTCTGATCGAAGTACTCGTATCCGGTGTCAGGCAGGAAGATTAGTCCCGTCGCCTCATCGCCGGGCAGGACGCCGGCGACGGTGCCGACGGCATCCGGCTCCCGATCGGGGATCCCGGGCGCGCCGCACCCCGCCAGCACGAGGGCCGCGAGTGCGAAGGCCGTCAGTCGCATGGCTCCATCATGCCTGCCTCATGCCTTCCAGCTTCTGAAGGCACCGGTCGCGGCATCCTTGCGCACGGACCCGGCGGCGAACAGGCGCGCTCCCATCGCCACGTGGACGCCGGCTGGAGCGAGCTGCGCCGCAGCGAGAGCGAACCCGAGGTTCATGTGCGCATCGGAGCCGTGGACCGACTCGGGCCGCAAGGCCCCGGTGAGCACCACCGTCACGCCGTCACGTACGCGCGACTGGAGGTAGGAAGCGGTCTCCGTCATCGTGTCCGTGCCGTGCGTGACCACGATCGCGCGTTCGACGCTGTCGGCGATCGCCCGCGCGAGCCGGGCGCGGTCGCCGTCCGTGAGGTCGCGGCTGTCCTTCGCGAGCACGCGTGCCACGCGAATCGACACCGATGGCACCACGGTCGCGAGGATGCGAGCGACGGCGGGCTCGCCCACGCCGAGCTCGCCGTTCAGCAGGTACTCCTTGTCGATGGTCCCACCGGTGGTGAGGACCGCGACGTCAGCTGTCGCGCCCATGCCGCTCCTTCCACGCCGTGCCGCCCGGCAAGGCTACGGCCCACTCGTGCCTGACGGGCCGGTGCGTAGGACCGACACGCGCGGCCGTCGGCCTCCGTGCTGGTAGCCTTGACCGTCGCGGGAGGACTCCCGCAGGCCCCCGTAGCTCAGCGGATAGAGCGCCGGTTTCCGGTACCGAAGGTCGCAGGTTCGATTCCTGTCGGGGGCACGTCGTATGCTCGCGACACACGAGCCGCAGGGCACGCTGAGAGGCGTGGCTCCCTGCGGCTCTGTCGTCCCACTGCGCGTCAGCTCTCGACTCCCTGGCCGATCGTCGCCGCGTCGATCACGAACCGATACCGCACGTCGCCCTTGAGCACCCGCTCCCACGCATCGTTCACCTGAGACGCGTCGATGACCTCGACTCCGGGCGCGATGCCGTGCTCGGCGCAGAACTCGAGCATCTCCTGAGTCTCGGGGATCCCGCCGATGGTCGAGCCCGTGAACGATCGCTGGTTGGTGAACAGCCGGAACAGGCTGACCTTCGCGGGCTCGGGCGGGGCCCCCACGTTCGCCATCACGCCACCGAAGGCGAGCGTCTCGAGGTAGGCGTCGACGTCCAGCGGCGCGCTGACCGTGTTGATGATGAGGTCGAACGAGCGCGACAGCCCGCCCAGCACCGCCGGGTCGCTCGTCGCATGGTGGGCGGCCGCACCCAGCTCGAGCGCGTCCGCACGCTTCGCTGAGGTGCGGGACAGCACCGTGACCTCCGCGCCCATCGCCACCGCGAGCTTGACGGCCATGTGGCCCAGACCGCCCATCCCCACCACCGCGACGCGCGTGCCCGGTCCGGCGCCCCAGCGCTTGAGTGGCGAGTAGGTCGTGATGCCGGCGCAGAGGAGCGGGGCCGCGGTGTCGAACGCGATCGCCTCCGGCAGCGCGAGCACGAAGTGCTCGTCCACGACGACCGAGGACGAGTAGCCACCCTGCGTGATGGTGCCGTCTCGGTCGACGGCGCCATAGGTGTCGACGAAACCCTCGTCGCAGTAGTTCTCGCGCCCTGCGAGGCAGTTGTCGCATGCGCGGCACGAGCCCACCATGCACCCGACTCCCACGCGATCACCCACGGCGAGGCCGGCCACGTCGGAACCGACCTCGGCCACCACGCCGGCGATCTCGTGGCCGACCGTGAGCGGATACGACTGCTGCCCCCAGTCTCCGCGCACGGTATGGATGTCGGAGTGGCAGATGCCCGCCCATGCGATGTCGATGCGCACGTCCCTTGGCCCGACGTCGCGACGGGTCACAGTGCCGGACTCGAGCGGTCCGTCAGGGGTGCGGGCGACGATGGCGGCGACGTCTGTGCTCATGCCGGCATGCTACGGACCTCCCCCGGCGCACCGCGAGTCCCGCCGGGCGCATCGGCTGCGCTCCCCCCGGGCGGCGTCGCCAAGCGACCGCCGGTGGCACCGCCGTGGTCCGACCAGACGTTGACGATGCGGGCGGCGCCGTGGTCGGCTGATGCCAGGAGGTGTCGTGGACGACGACGAGCGGTGGCTGGTGATCGACGGGCGTCGCTGGCGACGAACCGATCCGTCCCTGCCCCCCGACCTCGTCGATGCCCTGAAGTCCCACCTGGGCCGAGCACGCGCCGCGGTACGGCCGGCCAAGCGTTCCGGGGACGACAAGGCGCTCGCCGCCGCGCGCGAACGCGTGGGCCTCGCCAAGCGCGGCCTGGGCGAGCGCGGCCCGCGCTGGTGGGACGAGCCCGAGGATGCGCGCCTCGCCAACGCGCGCGAGGCGCTGCGCGCACTCGACCGCCTCGCCCCGCCCGCACGCACCGGTCCGGACGCCGCCGACACGAAGGGCTAGCCGTCGAGCGTCACGGCGAGCGCGGACATCTCCTCGTCCGTCAGCTCGATCTCCCCCGCGCCTGCGGAATCGAGGATCGAGCTGGGGCGCGAGGCTCCAGGGATCGGGATGACGACCGGCGCGAGCGCGAGCTCCCACGCGAGCACGACCTGCTGCGCGGAGATGCCGCGCGCATCGGCGACCGCCTGGAACGGCGCGTGGAGGGTGCCCACGTCGCCGGCTGACCTGATGCCGCCCAGCGGGCTCCACGGCAGGAAGGCGACACCCAGCTGCGCGCACAGCTCGAGTTCGGGGTACGACGACGTGAACCGGGGTGAGAACTGGTTCTGCACGCTCGCGAGCCGGCCGCCGAGGACCTCGTTCGCCTCGCGGATCTGGTCGGGGTTCGCGTTCGAGATGCCCGCCATGCGGATCACGCCCTCGTCCAGCAGCTCGGCCAGCGCGCCGATCGAGTCCGCGTACGGGACGTGCGGATCCGGCCGGTGGTGCTGATGGAGGCCGATCGCGTCGACGCCCAGCCGCAGCGCCGACGCCTTGGCCGCCTCCTTGAGGTAGGCGGGGTCGCCGTTCTGGTACCACGTGCCGTCCCCTGGACGGAGGGAGCCCGCCTTGGTCGCGATCAGGACGGTATCACGCACCGCGGCATCGGGATACGCCGCCACGGCGCGGCCGATGAGCGACTCGTTGTGCCCGACCTCGCCAGGGTTCAGGTGATACGCGTCGGCGGTGTCGATCAGGGTGACGCCCGCATCGAGCGCCGCGTGGATGGTCGCGACCGACCGCGCCTCGTCCGGCCGGCCCTCGATCGACATGGGCATGCCGCCCAGTCCGATGGCGCTGACGGTTCGCTCTCCCAGCGTGCGCTGCAGCATGACTCTCCCAAGGCTGTGACGGTCTCCTGGCCTCGACGCTAGCGGCTGCACGCGTGAACGCAAGTCGCGCCCTTGTGCCAGTCGGCGCATCGGCCCTCCGCGAGGCGCGTCGACGATGGCCGACACGCCAGCCGACCTCAGCCAGCGGCCTGCTCGTCCCCGGCCACCGTGAGCTCGCCCACGGTCGCCGCTGAGCCGTCGACCTCGCCGCCGGCGACCGGCACCACGCACTGGCGGTAGGTGTCGCCCTCGAGCCGCCAGACCACGGCGAGGACGCCGTCTCCGTCCTCTTCATACGTGGCCGCAGCGGCCTCGTACCGCCCCACCCGCTGCGCGTCCAGATCCGCGAGGGGCGTGTCGACCTCGCCGTGAGTCTCGACCACGCCGTAGTGGTCCCGCCACTCAGGCGGCTCGTAGACATTGCCTCCCTGGACCGCGGGCGAGCCGGTGCCGTCGAGAGCGGCCTCGCAGGCGGCGATGGCTGCCTCCTCGACCGGGCTCGCGCCACCGCCAAGGGCGCTCCACACGAGGGACCCTCCCACGACGACGACCGCCGCTGCACCTGCCCCCGCCAGCGGAAGCCACGTGCGCGGCTTGGGCTCCCCGTCATCGGCCATGCCTTCAGCCTACGATGGCGGCATGGACGCCTGGGACGACCTGCGCGGCAGCGACGCGCTGGGACTGGCGCTCGGGGGCGGCGGAGCGCTGGGCGCGGCCCATGTGGGCGTCCTGCAGGTGCTTCACGAGCGCGCATTGGTGCCCACCGTCATCGCCGGAACCTCGGCGGGATCGATCATGGGAGCGGCCTACGCCATCGGCATCGATCCGTACGACCTCGAGGAGCGGACCGTCCGCGCGGGGTGGGGAACCTTCGGCTCGTTCTCCGCGAGGCCGGGACTCGGTCTGCTGACGGCCGATGCGCTGCGCGAGACGGTGCACCGTGTCGCCGGGGACGCGGCGATCGAGGACCTGCCCGTCCGATTCGCCGCGGTCGCCACCGACATCGAGACCCGGCAGGCCGTCGTGCTGGACCGAGGCCCACTCGCGGATGCCATCGCGGCGTCCATTGCCGTCCCTGGCATCTTTCGCCCCGTCCGGGTGGGCGGACGGACCCTGATCGACGGAGGGGTGGTGCAGAACCTTCCCATCGAGACGGCGTTCGGCCTGGGCGCGGACCGCGTGATCGCCGTCCGCCTCGCACCCGAGTGGGATGGGATGGGCGTCGAGCCCACGGCGCTGCACGTGCATGAATGGGTGATCCGGCCCGACGTCACGCTGATCCGGCCCATCCTCGAACGGCGCTCGCAGTGGCGGCCGCGCGACCTGCCGGGGATGATCGAGCTCGGACGCCAGGCCGCCGAGCGCGCGCTCGCGGACTATCCCGTGGTCTCCGAACGACCCGAGCGCGCGGAGCCGGTCATGCCGCCGGAAGATGAGGAAATGCCTGAGCAACCGCGGGGTATCGCACGGTTCCTCCATCGACATTGACGCCCCGCTCGAGCGCGGGATCCGCCGCGATCGCCGCGCGCACGCCGGCGGCCAGCGCCTCGACGTACGGGAACGTGACGTGGCTGAGCGCCGCCGTCGACGTCGCGCCGGCCGCACCGGGCATGTTCGCGACGCAGTACAGCAGGGAGCCCGCGACCCGGTAGGTGGGATCGTCATGGGTGGTGGGGCGCGAGTCCTCGAAGCAGCCGCCCTGATCGATCGCGATGTCGACCAGCACCGAGCCGGGTCTCATCCGCTGGACGGTCGCATGGGTCACCACTGTGGGCGCCGGGCGACCGGGGACCAGCACGGCGCCGATCACGAGGTCCGCGTCGAGCACCTCTCGCTCGACGTTCGCAGGCGTCGAGACGACGGTCCGCAGGCGCTCGCCGTGCTCCCTCGCGAGCGCCTCCAGTCGCGCCTCGTCGACGTCGACGACCACCGCATCGGCCCCCATCGCCACCACCTGCGCGAGAGCCGCTGATCCCGCCACTCCTCCGCCGATGACGACCACACGCGCGCCCGCCGCTCCCGGCGCCCCTGACAGCAGGGCTCCTCGCCCGCCCTGCGGGCTGAGCAGATGGTGCGCGCCCTCGGACGCGGCGAGCCTGCCCGCGATGACGCTCATGGGGGTCAGCAGTGGCAGCGAGCCGTCGTCGAGCTGCACGGTGTCGTAGGAGATTGCCGTGGTGCGGGCATCGACGAGTGCACGCGCGAGCGGCTCGTTGGCGGCGAGGTGGAGGAAGGTGAAGAGGGTGTTGTCCCGCAGGAAGCCGTACTCGCTCTCGAGAGGTTCCTTGACCTTGAGGACCAGGTCCGCGGCCCAGGCGTCCTCCGCGGTGCCGACGCGAGCCCCGGCGTCGCGGTATGCCTCGTCCGCCAGGAATGCGCCCGCGCCCGCGCCCGACTCGATCAGCACGTCGTGGCCCTGAGCGGTGAGGGCCCTCGCCCCGTCCGGCGTGAGCGCCACGCGCGTCTCGCGGTTCTTGATCTCCTGGGGCACGCCGATGCGCATGTCAGCTCCTCTGGCCCGTGCGGCGGGTGGCCTCGGGGCGTCCGGTGGCACGGCGGCCGGGTCTCGACGCGCCGCGTGCCTCCAGCCTGACGCATCGCGACTGCTCATGCCACGGCGAGATGGCCGACACGCCGCGCAATGGAGCGGTGCGACGTCACCCACCCCACGCCCGACGCCGTCCGGGCTCAGGGGAACTCCGGATCCGCTCCCCCGCACGGGTGATGGCTCTCCCCCTCCGCTGACTGCGCGACGGCCCTCGCATGGCCGATGCGGGGGTGGAGGGGCGGCGGCTAGCCTCGGCCACGCAACGATCGCGCAGGCGCCGTCGCCCACGCGACCAGGATCCGACCGAGGAGCAACCATGCCCGCCTTCCCCACACGCGCCCACAGTCGAGCCCTCGTCGCCGTCATCGCCGTGGCGGCACTCGCCGGCTGCTCGTTCTCGGCGCCCGACCTTGACGGCGTCACGGCTGTCGAGGAACGCACGGTCGACGCGTTCAATCGCATCGAGGTCAATGGGTCAGGCGACGTCGACATCACGGTCGGCGGCGGGCGCTCGGTGACCGTGACCGGCGACACCGCCCTGCTGGAGGGCGTCCGTGCGAGCGTCTCGGACGGCGTGCTGGCGCTCGATGGTCCCGACGGAGCGTGGGGCTGGACAGACGGTGCAGTGCACTACGCGATCACGGTGCCGGACCTCGCCGGCCTGGAGCTCTCTGGCTCCGGCGACGTCATGGTCGACGGGCTGAACTCGAGCGCGTTCGGGATCGAGCTCACGGGCTCCGGCAGCGTAAAGGTCGACGGCGTCACCGACGAACTGCACATCGCGCTCGATGGAGCGGGACTCACCGATGCCGCCATGCTCAGGGCTCGACACGCGACCGTCGACCTGTCGGGGTCAGGGGACGTCACCGTCAATGCGGACACGACTCTCGATGTCGAGATCTCCGGGGCTGGCGACGTCACGTACCTCGGCTCGCCTCAGGTGTCCGCGGACACGAGCGGGTCAGGAGTCGTCCGCGCGGCAGACCGCGACGAGTCGTGACGGCCCGGCGTGCGGCCGGACTCCCCGGATCGCGGGGCGTCAGTCGCTGCTGCGGTAGACGTCGCCCGCGCTCCAGTAGCCGGACTCGTAGACGCCCATGCGGTCGGTGCCGGGGAGGTACTCCCAGTGCCACGGCTCCCACTTGGAGGACTTCGCCCAGCCGGGGTTCACCCAGCCCCAGGTGCGCCCGTTCTCCTCGAGCCACGCCTTGGTCGCGCCGCGCGAGTCCCCTCGGCACAGGTCGATGGCCAGTCCCCACCCGTGCACCGACTTGCCTGGAGTCGCCGCGAGCCAGCCGCGGCTCGCCTTGGTCGCGTACTGGCCCGACAGGGTGCGGTACGAGTCGGACAGGCAGATGTCGCGTCCGAACTCCTCCTTGAAGCGGGCGTTGAGCTCGGCGAACGCGACTGCAGCGTCATTGCGCAGCTGCTCGCCGCCGCCGATGGAGCACAGCGAGTCCTCGGTGAGACGACCGTTCCTCCCCTCCCAGCCGAGCGACGGGTCGCAGTCCGGCAGGTTGGAGCTCACCGTGAACGTCTGTGAGGCCGCGAGCGCCGCAGAGGCCGAGTCCGGGTCAGGCAGCGGCAGGTCCGACTCCAGGAGCTGAGGGCCATCGCCCAGCAGCGCACGGGCGGTCGAGGGCGCCTCGGCCTCGGCGACGCCGGGCAGGTCCTCGACGGCACCCGCGTAGGGAGCGAGCGTCCCCATCACGGGGTAGACGACCATCGCGAGAGCGAAGCCTGCGAGGACTCCGGAGCGGGTGAGGACCTTGCGACGACGATGCGTGGTGCGGACCTGGATCTCCTGGGTCTGCAGCTGACGACGGTGCTTGCGCGAACCGTGCGCATGTGCCTGCGCGTGCGCGTCAGCAGCCGTGCTCACACGAGCCTCCAAAGACCATCTGTTTGCCATCGACGTCGGGGCCTCAGCCGCCGACCTTGGGTGCGAGTGTAACCAAATGGTAACGACGGCCTCAACTCCGAGACCGACCTGGTGTGTCGAATTGCACACCGCCCCGGTCTGGGGCCGCGACCGCTCAGTCGTGAGCCATCTCGTCGCGCACCTCTCCGACGAGCTCCTCGAGGATGTCCTCGAGGAACACGAGCCCGAGCACGTCGCCGCCGCTCTCCACGCTCGCCAGGTGTGCGCCCGATCGGCGCATGAGCGCCATGACGGTCTCGATCTCGTCGTCCGGCCCGATGACAGGGAGCTCGCGCACCCGCCAGTCCTGGATGGGCTCCTCCCGCTCCCCTGGGCGGGCGAACAGAGTGTCCTTCACGTGCAGATACCCGACGTAGCGCTCGCCGTCGCTCACCGGCAGGCGGGAGTAGCCGCTCGAGACGACCGCGCGCTCGAAGTCATCGACGCTCACCCCGGCCGGCACGCCCATCACGGCGTCGACCCCGACCATGACGTCGGCCGCGGTGTGGTCGGAGAACTCGATCGCACCCGTCAGCAGCCCTGCCGGGTCGGAGAGCGTCCCCTCCTCGCTCGAGCGCTCGACGATGGAGTGGACCTCGTCCGCCGTGAAGGCGCTGGTGACCTCGTCGCGCGGTTCGATCCCCACCATGCGCAGCAGCATGTTGGCGATCCAGTTGAGCGCGCCGATGATCGGCCGCAGCACGCGCGCGATCCACACGAGCGGAGGGCCGAACACCAGTGCCGCGCGGTCGGGGCTCGACACGGCCGCGTTCTTGGGCACCATCTCGCCCACGACCACGTGGAGCCCCACCACGATGGTCAGCGCGATCGCCACCGCCACCACGTGCGAGGCTCCCTCGGGAAGGCCGAGCTCGTGCAGGGGTCCCTCGAGCGCGTGGGCGATCGCCGGCTCGGCGACCACGCCGAGCGAGACCGAGCACACCGTGATCCCCAGCTGCGCGCAGGCGAGCATGAGGGACACGTTCTCCATGGCCCACAGGACCGTCCTGGCGGCTCTGGATCCAGCCTCCGCCCGAGGCTCGATGGCGCTGCGCCGCGCGGAGATGACGGCGAACTCCGCTCCCACGAAGAACGCGTTCGCCAGCAGCAGGCCGACGACTGTCAGCACCATCCCCGCGCTCACCTGTCGACCTCCGCGTCCTCGGCGAGCGGCGTGAGGCGGACGCGGTCGATGCGCCGCCCGTCCATGCGCTCGACCCTGATGACCGCGTCGGCGCACTCCACCTCGTCGCCCACCTCGGCGACGCGTGCCAGCTGCGCCATGACGAACCCGGCGACGGTCTCGTACGCCCGCGACTCAGGGATGGTGAGCCCAGCGACCTCGTCGACCTCGTCCGGCCTCAGGTCGCCCGGCACCACCCACGCACCGCCCGGTGCCTGGTGCAGCCCCGCGCGGCGCCGGTCGTGCTCGTCGGCGACCTCGCCCACCAGCTCCTCGACCACGTCCTCGAGAGTGACGAGGCCAGCGGTGCCCCCGTACTCGTCGATCACGACCGCGCACTGCGGGCCGAGAGCGCGCAGCTCCACCAGCAGCGGGCGCATCTGCATGGTCTCGGGGATGCGCGGCGCCTCGACCATCAGCTCGGTCACCAGCGTCTCCCCGCGCTCGTGGAACGGCACCGCGATCGCGGCGCGCAGGTGGACCATGCCCACCACGTCGTCGACGCCCTCGCCCAGGACGGGGAAGCGCGAGTGGCCCGAGGCGCGGGCGATCGCCATGACGTCCGCCGCGACCGCGTCACGGGGAAGCGTCTGCATGCGCGTGCGATCGGTCATCACGTCGATCGCAGTCAGCGAGTCGAGCTCGATGGTGTTCTTGAGCAGCAGCGCGGTCGACGGCGCGAGCGTGCCCGCCTCCGCGCTGCGCCGCACCAGGGCGGCGAGCTCCTGCGGCGAGCGGCCGCCAGCAAGCTCCTCGCGAGGCTCGATGCCCATCACCCTCAGGATCGCGTTCGCGCTGCGGTTGAGGCTCACGATCAGCGGCTTGAGCGCCGCCGTGAACCACAGCATCGACGGCGTGACCAGGCGCGCGGTGCGCTCGGGGTCGGCGAGCGCAGCGTTCTTGGGCACCAGCTCGCCCACGATCATCGAGAACGCATTGACGAGCACCAGCGAGAGCGCCCCGGCGACGCCGGCCACAGCGCCGCGAGCGAGCGGCGTCGACGCCAACGGGATCTCCAACAGCTCCACGAGCGCTGGCTGCGCGGTGTATCCCAACAGGATGGTGGTGAGCGTGATGCCCACCTGCGCCCCCGAGAGCTGCGTCGAGAGTCGGCCCAGCGCACGGCGCACACGGCGGCCCTTGCGGTCGGAGTCGTCGACGTGCGCGGGATCGAGCGCGACGAGCGAGAACTCTGCGGCGACGAAGATGGCGGTGCCGACCGTGAGAATCACGCCGAGCCCCACCAGCAGCCACTCGGTGGTCATGACGAATGCTCGGTGGTCATGACGGATGACTGTCAGCGTCCATGGTGTCGCCAGCATACTCAGCGGCCGATAGGGTCGGCGAGGTGCCGAACACAAGGAGCAGCATGGAACGTCGAGCCATCGAGGTGGCGGCCCTGACCAAGCGCTACGGGGGCGTCACCGCCGTCGGCGATCTGTCGTTCACCGCCCAGCCGGGCCGGGTCACGGGCTTCCTGGGACCCAATGGCGCCGGCAAGTCGACCACCCTGCGCATCCTCGTCGGCCTCGTCGCGGCAACGGCGGGCTCGGCGACCATCGGAGGCGCGCCGTACACGCGTCACGATCGCCCCGGCGCGGTCGTGGGCGCCCACTTCGAGGGCGCGTTCCACCCCGGCAGGACGGCGCGGCAGCATCTGCGCGCGTACGCCCCGCTCGTGGGACAGGACGATGCGCGCGTGGACACGGTGCTCGACGCCGTCGGCATGACAGGTGCTGCGGACAGGCGCGTGGGCGGGTACTCGCTCGGCATGCGTCAGCGGCTCGGCCTTGCCACCGCCCTGCTGGGCGACCCGAGCGTGCTCGTCCTCGACGAGTCGGCCAACGGTCTCGATCCCGCGGGCATCAAGTGGCTCCGCTCGTTCCTGCGCGCCTTCGCCGACGGCGGCGGCACGGTGCTGCTCAGCTCGCACCTGTTGAGCGAGGTCGAGCAGACCGTCGACGACGTCGTGGTCATCGCAAAGGGGACGCTGCGTCACCAGTCGACGCTCGCCGAGCTGCGTGCGTTGGCGCAGCCCGCGGTGCGGCTCGTGAGCCCCAACGCGGAGGGCCTCGCAGAGTTCGCGCGCACCCGCTTCCCCGACGCGCACACGGCCGTTCGCGTCGGAGAGGCGGAGATCCGTGGCGCGAGCGCGTCACAGGTGGGCGCCGCGGCGTTCGCCGACGGCCTCGAGGTCCACGGCCTGAGCGAGGGCGGCGAGAGCCTCGAGACCGTGTTCCTGCGACTGACCGGAGAGGAGGCTGTCGCATGAGCGCTGTGATCATCTCCGAGATCCGCAAGGTCAGCTCCACGAGGCTGTGGTGGATCCTCCTGCTGTGCATGGCCGTCGGCGTCGCGTTCATGACCGGGACGTTCGCCTTCACGCTGGCCTTCGCCGACCAGCTGGGAGGAGCCGATGCGCAGGCGGCTCCGGCGGACCCGCTCGCGACCGCGCGGACCATCTATGGGCTTCCGGTGTCGTTCGGATACGTGTTCCCGGTGATCCTCGGCGCTCTCATGGTCACGAGCGAGTTCCGCCACCGCACCATCGACACCACGCTCCTGCTCGAGCCCAGTCGGCTGAAGGTGATCGCCGCCAAGACGCTCGCGGTCGTGCCGTTCGCCGTCGTGTACGCGGTCACCGCCATGGTGGTCGGGGTCGGCGTGGGCGCCGGGCTGCTCGCGCTCGCCGGTGACCCCACGATGCTCGACGCGACGGGGGTGCAGCGATCCATCGCGATGGGCGCCCTCGCGCTCGTCGTGTGGGCGATCGTGGGCGTGGGATTCGGATGCGCGATCACCAACCAGGTGATCGTGATCGTCGCGCTGCTGTGCTGGACCCAGCTGGTCGAACCCATCCTGCGGGTGGCATTCGCGTTCGTCGAGCCGCTCCAGGGCGTCGCGAAGTTCCTTCCGGGTGCGGCGGGCGACGCGATGGTGGGAGGCAGCTTCTACACGGCCACCGGCGGCGGCGACCTGCTCGCGCCGTGGGCCGGCATGGCCGTGCTGTTGGGCTACGCCGTCGTCGCGGCGCTGATCGGCTGGCTCGTCACGTTCAGGCGCGATATCTCATAACGATTTCCCCAAGGACGGGGCACGCGGTACCGGGCTCGCACGTTTAGGCTGAACAATGTTGAGCACCACACCGTTGTCCCCCGACGCCCTGAGCGCCAAGAAAGCGAGCGTCCCCGACGTGTCCACCGACACCAGCGCGCCAGACACTGACCGCACCACCGTCTCCAGAAGCGCCGGGGCACCATCCGTCGCTTCGCTGATCCTCGGCGCCGGAGCCGCGGACACCCCCCGGACCCCCGCGCACGAGAGCGCTGGCAGCCCCGCGAGCGCATCGGCTCCGGCGCAGGCGAGCCCCGCGCAGGAGAGCACGTCCGAGGCACCTCCCGCCCCCGCGAGCTCCAGTGCCGACCCGACCACCGCATCGGCCCCAGCGGCCCCCACGCCCACGCCCGTGGCCTCCCACCCCTCCGCCCCCGCCAGCGCATCGGCCCCGGCGATGCCGGCCGCCGCGGCCTCAGCCCCCACCCCTCCCGCCGACCCCGAGGTGGACGGCGAGTCGACGGCGACGCAGCCCATCGCGACCGCGCAGGCCCCCACCGCCGCCTACCTCCAGAGCCACGACCACCAGATGCTCTACGCCAAGGACGTCAAGCACGGCGTCGAGCGCCTGCGCGGTCCCGCTGCGCGCGTGGTCACCAACATGGAGGCCAGCCTCGCCGTGCCGACCGCGACGTCGGTGCGCACCATTCCTGCCAAGCTGCTGATGGACAACCGCACCGTCATCAACAACCACCTGTCGCGCACGCGCGGTGGCAAGGTGAGCTTCACCCACCTCATCGGCTACGCGATCGTGGAGTCGCTCACCGAGCTGCCCGCGATGAACGTCGCGTACACCCAGGACGAGGGCAAGCCGGCGATCGTCACTCCCGAGCACGTAAACTTCGGCCTCGCGATCGACCTCGACAAGGGCGACGGCGTCCGCCAGCTGCTGGTGCCGAACGTCAAGGACGCCGACCGCATGGACTTCGCGCGGTTCTGGGCGTCGTACGAGGACATCGTGCGCAAGGCTCGCACCGGCGCCCTGCAGGCCACGGACTTCCAGGGCACCACCATCACCCTGACCAACCCCGGCACCATCGGCACCGTGCACTCCGTGCCGCGCCTCATGGAGGGCCAGGGCGCGATCATCGGCGTCGGCTCGATGGACTACCCCGCCGAGTATCAGGGAGCCTCCGAGGAGACCATCGCCCGGCTGGGCATCTCCAAGGTGATGACCCTCACGTCTACCTACGACCACCGCGTCATCCAGGGCGCGCAGTCCGGCGAGTTCCTCGCGCTCGTGCACAAGAAGCTGCTGGGCCTCGATGGGTTCTGGGACCGCGTGTTCGTGGCCCTGCGCGTGCCCTACGAGCCCGTGCGCTGGGTCCAGGACTCCGCGACCAACGAGGAGGCCGAGGCCGCGAAGCCCGCGCGGATCGCGGAGCTCATCCACGCCTACCGCTCGCGCGGCCACCTCATGGCCGACGTCGACCCGCTGTCAACTCGCCTGCGCAAGCACCCCGACCTCGACGTCCAGACGCATGGACTCACCCTGTGGGACCTCGACCGCTACTACGCCACGGGCGAGTTCGGCGGTCAGGACCGCTGGAAGATGCGCGAGGTGCTGGGCCGCCTGCGCGACGCGTACTGCCGCACCGTGGGCGTCGAGTACATGCACATCGCGGATCGCGCGCAGCGGGCATGGCTGCAGGAGCGGCTCGAGAAGAGCTACACCAAGCCCACCCGCGAGGAGCATCTGCGAGTCCTGCGCCGGCTCAACGCCGCCGAGGCGTTCGAGGCCTTCCTGCAGACCAAGTACGTCGGTCAGAAGCGCTTCTCCCTCGAGGGTGGCGAGTCCCTCATCCCGCTGCTCGACGCGATGATGAGCTCCGCGGCCGTCGCCGGCATCCAGGAGGTGTGCATCGGCATGGCGCACCGCGGCCGCCTCAACGTGCTCGCCAACCTGGCGGGCAAGTCGTACTCGCAGATCTTCTCCGAGTTCGACGGCACCGCCGTTCCCGGCTCGGTGCAGGGCTCGGGCGACGTCAAGTACCACCTCGGCACCGAGGGAACCTTCACGGCGGAGACCGGCGAGACCACCAACGTCTACCTCGCGGCGAACCCGTCGCACCTCGAGGCGGTCAACCCCGTGCTCGAGGGCATCGTGCGCGCCAAGCTCGACCAGCTGGGCGCTGACCCGGCCACCGACGGCTTCCCCGTGCTGCCGGTGCTGATCCACGGCGACGCGGCCTTCGCCGGCCAGGGCGTCGTCATGGAGACGCTGAACATGGCCGGGCTGCGCGGGTTCACCACTGGCGGCACGGTCCACGTCATCATCAACAACCAGGTGGGCTTCACGACCGGCCCCGGCGACTCGCGGTCGACGCGCTACTGCACGGACATCGCCAAGGGCTACCAGATCCCCATCTTCCACGTGAACGGCGACGACCCGGAGGCGTGCGTGCGCGCCGCTCGCCTCGCGTTCGAGTACCGCGAGGCCTTCGGCCGCGACGTGATCGTCGACATGGTCTGCTACCGGCGCCGGGGTCACAATGAGGGCGACGACCCCTCGATGACGCAGCCGCGCATGTACGACCTCATCGAGGCCAAGCGCTCCGTCCGCCACCTCTACACGGAGGCGCTCATCCGCCGCGGCGACATCACCGAGGCCGAGGCCGAGGCCGTCTCGCAGGACTACCTCGCCCAGCTCGAGCGGGTGTTCATCGAGACCCGCGAGGGCTTCTCCGGCACGGATGGCGAGTCCATCCAGGGTCTCGAGCTGCCCTCGTCGCAGTCGTCCGACGCCGGCGTCATGGTCGGATGGCAGACGGCCGCGACGGCCGCGCAGATCGAGCGGGTGGGCCGCGCCCACGTGCGCCCTCCGCAGGGCTTCGCCGTGCATCCCAAGCTCGAGAAGCTCCTCGAGCGCCGCGAGGCCATGACCAGGGACGGCGGCATCGATTGGGGCTACGGCGAGGTGCTCGCCTTCGGGACGCTGCTGCAGGAGGGCGTCCCGATCCGCATGTCGGGCCAGGACTCCCGCCGCGGCACATTCGTTCAGCGCCATGCCGTCTTCCACGACCGCGCGACCGGAGCCGAATGGGCGCCGCTGCGCTACCTCAGCGGCGACCAGGCACCCCTGCACATCTACGACTCCTCGCTGTCGGAGTACGCCGTGCTCGGCTTCGAGTACGGCTACTCGGTCGAGCGGCCCGATGCGCTCACGCTGTGGGAGGCGCAGTTCGGCGACTTCGTCAACGGCGCGCAGACCATCATCGACGAGTTCATCTCCTCCGCCGAGCAGAAGTGGGGACAGTCGTCGTCCGTCGTGCTGCTGCTGCCGCACGGCTTCGAGGGCCAGGGACCCGACCACTCGTCCGCCCGTGTCGAGCGGTTCCTCCAGCTGTGCGCGGAGGACAACATGATCGCGGCCATGCCGTCGACGCCGGCGAGCTACTTCCACCTGCTGCGTCGCCAGGCGTACGACCGCCCGCGCCGTCCGCTGATCGTCTTCACGCCCAAGTCGATGCTGCGCCTGCGCGCGGCTCAGTCGGACGTGGAGGACTTCACGAGCGGCACCTTCCGGCCCGCCATCGGCGACACCACCGTCGACCCGGCGGACGTGGAGCGAGTGCTGCTGTGCGCGGGCAAGGTCTACTACGACCTCGTTGCGCAGCGCGACAGGTCCGGTGACAGGTCCACGGCGATCGTGCGACTCGAGCAGCTCTATCCGCTCGACCGCGACTCCATCCAGGAGGCGCTCGCGCCGTTCGGCGACGCGCCTCTCACGTGGGTCCAGGAGGAGCCGCGCAACCAGGGTGCATGGACGTACCTCGCGCACGCCCTGCCGCGCGTGGTCGAGCGCGAGGTGGTGGGCGTCACACGGACGGCGTCCGCCTCGCCGGCCTCGGGACTGTCCTCTCGCCACAAGGACGAGCAGGAGGACCTGGTGACGAGGGCATTCGCGCGATGAGGAACGTGTTCTTCGTGGGCGACGAGCTGGTCGCCGGTCACGGAGACCCCAAGGCCCTCGGGTGGGCCGGACGGGTGGTCGCGCGCACCCTGCCCGTGGGACCCGACCTGCGCTTCCACACCCTCGCGGTGCCCGGCGAGACCACCGGCGAGCTCGCGAGCCGCTGGGACGACGAGGCGCTGCGCCGGCGCGGCGCGGAGGACGATGGCTCGGGTCCGGACTACGTGCTGTTCGCGATCGGACGCCACGACGTGTCCCGAGGCGTCTCCCCCACCATGACCCGGCTGCACCTGGCCAACACGCTCGATCGCGCATCGGCGCTGGGCATGAACGCGATGGTGGTCGGGCCACCGCCCATCGCGGTGGAGGACCGCCGCGCGCTCGCCGAGTACGCGGCACTCTGCGAGGAGGCTGCAGCCCGCCGCGACGTGCCCTACGTGGACATGTACGGCCCGCTCGTGCGTCACGACCAGTGGGCGACCGACATGGACACTGGCGGCGGCGCGCTCCCGCTCCAGGCCGGCTACGGCCTCATGGCGTGGCTCGTTCTCCACTCGCAGTGGCACTCCTGGCTCGGACTGCCCGAGCAGGACTAGGCGCCTTGCCGGGCCAGGACTTTCGATAGACTGGCGCGGTGTCCGCCACCGAACGCCACGCTCAATCAGGTGTCCCGCTGCCCACGTTGTCGACGGCCGATGCGACCGAGCGCGCCCGCGGCTTCGCCGCGATCGCGCATCCCACGCGCCTGCGCATCCTGAGCATCATCATGGGCACTTCCGGCGGACAGGCAACCATTGGCCAGCTCGCCGATGCCCTTGGCGTGAGCCAACCCACCATCACTCATCACGTCGCTCGCATGGTGGATGGCGGGGTGGCCGTCCGGGCGCCCGAAGGCCGGCAGGTGTGGGTTTCCGTGGCCCCCGAGCGCCAAAGCGCCGTCGAGGACCTGCTGCGGTAGCCGCCATGGCAACGCTCCCACCTACGCCGGCGGGCCACGGCCGGCCGTTGTCCGTCGAGGACGCGATCATGCGTGCCGCACAGTTGGACGCTCTGTCGGACCCTGACTGCATCAAGGTCCTCGTCGCACTTGCCAGCAGCCCGGTGCCGCTGCCGACCGTCGAAGTCGCCGTCGCGGTCTCCGCCGAGGTCACACGCACCTCACGCGCGCTCGACCGGCTCGTGGAGACAGGGCTCGTGACGCCGCATCGCGGACCCGCTTCGGTCGCGAACGCCGCTCCCGGTGTCGTCCTCACTGCGGACGCCTGGTTGAGGTTCGGCTCGCTGCTGGTCGACACCAGCGCACGTCCCCAGCCCGACGCCGCGACGCCCCAACGTATCTCCCGCATGGCCGAGCAGCTCTACGAACGTCATAGTGCGCACTTCTCGCTTCCTACTGTGCGCGGGTATGTCGAGGAGAGTTACGCGCTCCTCGCTGAGAGGGCGATGGTGACGACCTACCTCCCGACGCTCGTCTACCGGTTTGCCGAGGATCGCCTCGCAGCGCTTGCACGCGCCGAGGGTCGCACCCCCTCTCGCACGCCCGAGGTGCTCTTCGTGTGCGTGCACAATGCGGCGCGATCACAGATGGCCGCGGCGATGCTGCGTCACCGTGCCGGGAGGTCCGTGCTGGTGCGTACTGCAGGCTCCCGGCCAGCCAGCCGGATCAGTCCCGTGGTGATCGAGGCGCTCGATGAGATCGGCGTGCCGGTTGCGCATGAGTTTCCCAAGCCCCTCACCGACGAGGTGGTGCGCGCCTCGGATGTCGTGGTGACGATGGGGTGCGGAGAGGCGTGTCCGGTCTACAGCGGACGCCGCTACGTCGCTTGGGAGCTCGATGACCCGCTCGTCCTACCCATGGACGGGGTGCGGCGCGTGCGCGACGAGATCTCGACGCACATCGGTCAACTGCTCGAGGACCTCGACTCCGTTCCAGTGTCCTCGATGACCACGTAGCCGACACCCCGCACGGTCTCGATGGGACTAGGGGCGTCCGGAACGGCAGCGGTGAGCGCCTCGCGCAGCCGTCCGATGGCAACCCGCACATGCGCAGCCCCGTCGGTCACGTTCCGCGGGGCGCACTCGCTTGCGAGCTCCTGCGAGCCAACCACTCGCGGGAAGGCGTCGACGAGGTACGTGAGCACGTCGAGGTGGAAGGGCGCAAGCCTCACTTGGCGCCCGCGCCAGACTGCGCCGTGTGCAACCACGCTTACTTCGAGCGCGCCGACGCGACGAGCCGGTGTCGGCACTGCAGCCCGAGTCCTCACCCGCGCCACGCTGTCCCGCAGGCGGCGAGGGCTCGCGGGAAGCGCCAGGGTTCCTTCGGGCACGTGAGCGTCGACACGGCCGCGAGTCCCGAGGATGACGGGCACGTGCGCAAGCTCGGTCGCGATCGTGACGAGATCGTCGACCACCATGTCGCCGATGTCGGGGCCGACGAGCAGCGCCGCGATCGGTTCTCCCCGCCCAAGCGCGACGAGCGCGGCGACCGCGTTGTCGGCAACCTCGACGACCACACCTTCCCGAAAGAAGTCCAGGTGACGTCCGCGGAGCTCGCGGCGAGCGTCCAACCCCACCGCGAGAACGGTCGCGGGCCACGTGGCGATTGCCGTAGCTGTCATCCGAACCTCCCGCTGATGTAGTCCTCCGTTCGCTTGTCGACCGGTGACTCGAAGATCTGCGCCGTGTCTCCGAACTCGACAAGGACGCCCGTCCGATCGCCCGTGACTTCGTGGGCCTCCGCGGTGAAGAACGCCGTCTTGTCGGCCACCCGGGCCGCTTGCTGCATGTTGTGAGTGACGATGACGATGGTGTAGTCCGAGCGCAGCTCGTGCATGAGATCCTCGATGCGTAGGGTCGCGATCGGGTCGAGCGCCGAGCACGGCTCATCCATGAGGATGACCTCGGGGCGCACTGCGATGGTGCGTGCGATGCACAGACGCTGCTGCTGGCCTCCGGACAGCCCGAAGGCAGACTGCTTGAGTTTGTCCTTCACCTCATCCCACAGCGCCGCCTTCGTCAGCGCCTCTTCCACGAGGTCGTCCATCGAGTCGACCTTGAAGCCATTGACCCGGGGACCGTAGGCGATGTTGTCGTAGATGGACTTCGGGAACGGGTTGGGCTTCTGGAAGACCATGCCGATGCGGCGGCGCACCTCGATGGCGTCGACGTCCGAATGGTAGATGTCCTCGCCGTGGTAGCTGATCGTGCCTTCGACGCGCGCACCCTCGATGAGGTCGTTCATGCGGTTGAAGGACCTGAGCACGGTCGACTTCCCACAACCGGACGGGCCGATGAGTGCGGTGATCTCGTTGTCTCCGCATCCGAAGTTGACGTCGTGCACGGCGAGGAAGTCGTCGTAGAAGATGCTCACCGAGTCGCAGTCGAGGACGGGTGGGCGGTACTCCCGCGCGGCTTCGAAGGTGTCGGCGCGGGCCGCCGCCTCGGTGGTGTCGATGGGGTTCACCGATGGCCTCTCTATTCTCACCAGCGCTGCTGGTATCGGTTGCGGATGGCGATCGCCAGAGCGTTCATCGCGAGCAGCATGACAAGCAGGAGCACACTTGCCGCAGCCGCCAGCTCGTGGAAGCCCTCTTGCGGTCGCCCGGTCCAGTTGAAGATCTGGATCGGCATGGTGGTGTAGCCGCTCATGAGGCCGTTCGGGTCGAAGCTGAGGAACACGAGACCACCCAGCAGGAGCAGCGGGGCCGCTTCGCCCAGCGCGCGGGAGAGCGCCAAGATCGAGCCGGTGGCGATGCCGGGGACGGCCCCGGGCAACGTGTTCCGCAGCACCGTCTGGAGTGGCGTCGCCCCGACGGCGAGCGATCCCTGACGAATCTCCTCCGGTACCGCGCGCAAGGACTCCCGCGTCGCGATGATGACGACAGGGAGGATCAGCATCGACAGCGCTAGCGCACCCACCCACACCATGTTCTTGTTGGTGACGCCGAACAGCCCGAGTGCGGCCAGCGTGAGCATTCCGTAGATCACCGCCGGTATGGCGGCGAGGTTCTGCACGTTGACCTCGATGAAGCGGTTGAACCAGTTGTTTCGGTCCGCGAACTCCTCGAGATGGATCGCTGCGGCGACACCCAGCGGGATCGTCATGAACGCTGTGGTGCCTATCACCCACAGTGAACCGAGGATCGCCGGCCGGGCGCCAGCATCCTCGGGGTTCGACGCTGGGTACTCCGTGAAGAGCCGCGAGTCAAGCCGGTTCCAGCCGTCGATGATCGTGGTGACGATCAGCACGGCGAGGAAGACGAGCGCGAACACGATGCTGAGCCACAGCACGACCAGAAACGCGATGGAGCTGGCGCTTGTCTCCCCTCCCTTGGCCCGACCTCGAATGGTGCGCTCGATCGTTCCCTGAACTGTCCTCATGGGTATCAGTACGCCTCTCGAAACTTGCGGACGATCGCGATGCTGATGACGTTGATCAGGAGCGTCAGGAGGAACAGCAGCAGTCCTACGGCAAACAAGGTGTTGTACTCGAGAGATCCCACACGGGAGTCGCCGAGCGCGGCGTTCGCGATGAAGCCGGTCATTGTTTGGCCCGCTTCCAGCGGTCCCTCGACGATGCGCGCCTGCTGCCCTGCGGCGAGAGCCACAATCATCGTCTCTCCAACCGCACGGGAGATGCCCAGCACTACAGCGGCGATGATGCCCGACAACGCGGCTGGAAAGATTACCTTCACTGCCGTCTGGCGGCGATTGGCGCCGAGAGCGGCCGAGCCCTGTCTCAGGCTGTTCGGCACGGCGGACATCGCGTCCTCGCTGATCGACGCGATCGTCGGGATGATCATGATGCCCATCACGAAGCCGGCCGACAGGACCGAGAACGAACCCGTGTCAAGGTCGAACCAGTCGCGCAGCACCGTCGCCTGGATGAACTGCACGGCAAAGTAGCCGTAGACCACGGTCGGGATTCCCGCGAGCACCTCGAGCACAGGCTTGAGCACTTTCCGGGTGCGCCGATGTGCGAACTCGGACATGAAGACCGCGGCGCCGAGTCCCAGCGGGATCGCGAAGAACAGCGCGATCGCCGTGGTCCAAGCTGTAGCCGTGATGAGCGGCACGACTCCGAACGATGCATCGGCGAATCGAGGTGCCCAGCGAGTGCCGAAGAGGAACTCGTTGACCGGCACCTCCGAGAAGAACTCGATCGAAGGAATCAGCAGTGCCAGGACGATGCCGACCGTGATCACGATCGTCAGGGCGGCGGCGATGCGGAAGATGGTGCGAACTGCGAGGTCCCCTGGCCGACGCCGCTGGCGCAGGTCTGGCCGGTCTGGGCGAGCAGTCTGCGTGGTCATGGTGGTGCTCACGAGGGGCCGCGCCCTCCTCCCGAGGATCGGTCTGGCGGCAGCCCTGCACGAGGCTGCCGCCAGACGTGGCGAATCAGCCGACCAGCGATGCGAGCTCGGTCTGGGCCGTCTCGATCTGCTCGTCAGTCAGGGGGACGAACAGCGCCTCGGTCGCAATGTCCACGGCGGAGCCAACGTAGTAGTCGATGAAGTCCTGGAGCTCAGGCTTCTCCGCGTAGTTGGCGTTGTTGACGTAGATGAAGAGCGGGCGACCCAGCGGCGTGTAGGAACCGTCCTGGACGGTCTCGGTCGACGGGAAGACGCAGCCCTCGCCGCCGTCAACCTCGACGCCCTTGATGATGTCGGGGTTCTCCTCGAGGTAGCTCAGGCCGAAGTAGCCCAGCGCGCCCAGCTCTCCCGAGACACCCTGGATCGTCACATTGTCGTCTTCCGACGGGCTGTAGTCCGTCCGGCTCGCGCCTTCCTCGCCGTTGATCACGTCGGTGAAGTAATCGAAGGTGCCCGAGTCGGTACCCGCGCCGTACAAAGTGAGCGGCTCGTCCGGGAACGAGGGGTCGACGTCGCTCCACGACATGACTTGGCCCTCAGACTCGGGCGCCCAGATGGTGTTGATCTGCTCGACCGACAGGCACTGCGCCCAGTCGTTCTCAGGATTCACGACGACGGAGAGACCGTCGTTCGCGATGACGATCTCGGTGAACTCGACGCCCGCGGCCGCGCAAGTCTCCGCCTCCTCGTCCTTGATCGGTCGCGATGCGTTGGAGATGTCAGTCTCGTCGGCGCAGAACGTCGCGAAGCCACCGCCGGTGCCCGACGTCGCGACAGTGACCTGGACGCCTGGCTCGACGTCCCGGTAGAAGTCAGCGGCCGCCTCGGTGAGGGGCGAGACAGTCGACGACCCGTCGGCGGCGATCGTGCCGCTGAGGCCCGATCCCTCGCCGCCTGCGGCGCTGGTGCCGTCACTGGCCTCGTCCGCGCTGGACTGGCCACCGCAAGCGGCCAGGGTCATGACGACCGCCGCAGCGAGAGCTGCCCCGGGAACGATCTTCTTGGTGCTGATGGTCACTCTCGGTCCTTTCGTCGGCGCAACTCGCGCCGCGGATGGGATTCATGCCGGCAAGTCGCCGGCCTCGACCGATAGTAGTTTCTCTATATGAACGGGCGATGAACCGTCGGTGTACAACGCCTGATTTATAGGCGTTTCTCGATGATTGCTGTGCGCGCCCGGGCAACGTCGCCCATGCGTCCGCAGCGGCCCCTGCGCGAGCCGTCGACGTCCCTCGGGCAAGTTCCGCGCGCGGACCTGCTGTGCGCACATCTGCGCCGCACCGCGCTCGGCGGGGGGCAAGTCGGGCGCCCGCGACCGCCGCACCGCGCAGCTCGCCGCGCCCGCGTTGGAGAGCGCCGGTCGGCGTTAGACGATGACGCCCGCGTTGCGCAGGCTCACGAGCAGGTCGTGCGGACGGGAGGCGATCGCGACGGCGTCGTCGACCGACACCTGGTCGTCCTGCACCAGCTGGAACAGGTGCTGATCGAACGTCTGCATCTTGTAGTACTCGCCCTCGGCGATGAGGTCCAGGATGGGCGGCTGGCTGGTCGGGTCCACGATCGCCTCCTGGATGCGACCGTGGTTGACCATGATCTCCGCCGCGAGCGTGCGACCCGTGCCGTCGCCCTTGCGCACCAGGCGCTGCGACACGATGCCGCGCAGGGTCTGGGACAGGGTCGCGCGCACCTGGCTCTGCTCGTGCGGCGTGAAGAAGTCGATGATGCGGTTGATCGTGTCCTGCGCGTCCACGGTGTGGAGCGTCGCGAGCACCAGGTGGCCCGTCTCGGCGGCGGACAGCGCGGCGCGCACGGTCTCGATGTCGCGCATCTCGCCGACCATGATGACGTCGGGGTCCTGGCGCATGGCGCCGCGCAGCGCATTGGTGAAGTCCAGCGTGTCGGAGCGCACCTCGCGCTGCGAGATGATCGCCTTCTTGTCGGCGTGAAGGACCTCGATCGGGTCCTCGATGGTGATGATGTTGACCTCGCGGTAGGTGTTGATGAGGTCGATCATCGACGCCAGCGTGGTGGTCTTCCCCGAGCCCGTGGGGCCGGTGACGAGCACCAGTCCGCGCGGCTCGAGCGCGAGGTCGGCGATGACGGGCGGCAGCCCCAGCTCCTCCATGGGAGTCGCGCCCACCGCGACGCGGCGGAACACCAGGCAGTCGGTCCCGCGCGCCACATAGGCGTTGACGCGGAAGCGACCCACGCCCGACAGCGAGAAGGCGAAGTCAGCCTCATGCGTGTCGCGGAACTGCGCGACCAGGTCCTCGGGGAGCACCTGCGCGACCATGTTGCGCGTGTCCGCAGGCGTCAGCGGCGGCACCTGCAGCTTGCGCAGGCGGCCGTCCACGCGCACGCGGGGCGCGGAGCCCACCTTGCAGTGCAGGTCGGAGCCACCCGTGCTCGCGAGCGCGTGCAGGAACGGGATGACGGAAACTGGCTGGTCGCTCACGGAACCTCCATCGGCACGTCACAGTTCGATCTTGAGGGAGCGTAGTACCCCGTGCGCGTGCCCGGAGAGCAAGTGTGGGAAGATAGACAGTCGTCGATTCGTCAGCACCCGCGTGAGAAAGGGGGATCCGGATGAGCAAGCGAGGCCGCAAGCGCAAGGCGCGCGCCAAGGGCGGAGCCAACCACGGCAAGCGTCCCAACGCCTGAGCGCACGTACGTCGAGGCCGCATCGGAGCTCTCCGATGCGGCCTTCGTCGTGTCTGGGACCGGGCGCGACACGCAGGTGAGCGCCCTCGCCATCAGTCGTGTGCGCTGCGGATCGACGCGAGGATGCGCTCGCGCAGCTCCTCGGGCGCCGTCTCGCCGCCGGTGCGCGACGTCAGGTTCTTGATGCGTTCCTTGATCTTGTGCTCTGCCTCGCATGGCGGGCACGTCTTCAGGTGATCGCCGATGCGGCGAAGCTCGTCCTGAGGCAGTTCGTCGTCGATGTACTCGAACAGTCGATCGAGGGCCTCCTCACACTCCCTTCCGGGCATGGCACACCTCCCCACTGTCCTTCGTTGCTGCCTGGCGCTTGTCGTAGACGCCGCGGTCGGCCGCATAATCTCGTAGCTTCTCGCGAAGCAGCTTCCGTCCCCGGTGCAATCGCGACATGACCGTCCCCACCGGGGTGTCCATGATCTCGGCGATCTCCTTGTAGGCGAACCCCTCGACATCGGACAGATAGACGGCCATGCGGAAGTCATCGGGCAGCTCGGCGAGGGCCTGCTTGACCTCGTCGTCGCCGATGGTCTCGAGCGCCTCCTGCTCGGCGGACGCGAGTCCCGAGCTGGTGTGCTCGGCTGCGGCGGCGATCTGCCAGTCCTCCACCTGCTCCGCGTCGGAGAGCTTGGGCTGGCGCTGCTTCTTGCGATACGTGTTGATGAAGGCGTTGGTCTGGATCCGGTACAGCCACGCCTTCAGGTTGGTGCCAGGCTTGAACTTGTCCTGGGCCGCGAACGCCTTCGAGTAGGTCTCCTGGACGAGGTCCTCGGCATCGGCCCGGTGACGCGTCATCCTGAGCGCGGCCGCGAACAACTGATCCATGTAGGACAGCGCCTCGGTCTCGAAGTCCAGCTGAGCGTCGGTCATGACGGGCGATCCTACTGCAGTGCTCACCCTGTCCCCGCGCGAGTCAGCGCGCACGGGGCGCGTCGCAGTGCCATTCATGCCGGTCACAACGCGGGCGACGGGGACCCCATTCCCGACTTCGGCGGGTGTGGTGGGTGACGTTCGTCACGCCGCGCGGCCGGGCTGCAGGCCGATGCGCGCTCCCCTGTGCGAGTCGACCGCCGCTTGGTAGCGTAGGAGGCATGTTCCGACACCTCGCCAGGCCCCTGCTCGCCACGTGGTTCGTGTATGGCGGCGTCCAGTCCGTCCTCGAGCCAGAGAAGCGCGCCGAGCGCGCCGCGCCGGTGGTCGAGCCGCTCCTCAAGGAGGCCGGGCTGGAGGACGTGAGGACCACGGACCTCGTGAAGGCGCACGGCGTCGCGACCGTTGCCGCCGCGGCCGTGCTCGCGCTGTCGCGCACGCCACGCACCGCCGGCCTGGTCCTCGCCGGCCTCACGGCCGCCACCGTCGCGGCCGGGCGACCGTTCTGGCTCGAGCAGGACGAGGTCAGGCGGGAGGAGCAGATGGAGTTGTTCCTCAAGAACGTCTCGCTGCTGGGCGGCACGCTGCTCGCGGCAACCGCGGGGCACAGCCCCCGGCGCAAGGCCCGTGCCAAGGCGCTGAAGGCCAAGGAGCAGGCCAAGGCGGAGGCCAAGAAGGGCGCAGCCGTCGTGAAGAGCGAGGCCCGCCACGCCAAGCGTGCCGTGAAGAAGCGCACTTGAGCGTCACTGCGACGCACCCGCTCGGCACCGGCCCAGGCGAGGCCTGGCCGGCCCCCGTCGCCTCGGGTCCCCTTGACGCCACCGTCGAGGTCCCGGGCTCGAAGTCGCTCACCAATCGCTTCCTGGTGCTCGCGGCGCTCGCCGACTCCCCCGTCACGGTCAAGGGCGGACTGCGCTCGCGCGACAGCGCGCTGATGATCGCCGCGCTGCGTGGACTGGGCATCGAGATCGACGACGCAGGGGCCGAGTGGAAGGTCACGCCCGGTCGCGTGCGGGGCGGCTCGCACGTGGACTGCGGCCTGGCTGGCACGGTCATGCGCTTTGTCCCGCCGCTCGTGCTGCTCGCCGACGGCCCTGTCAGCTTCGACGGTGACGAGGGCGCGCGGGTCCGTCCGATGGGTCCCCTGCTGGACGCCTTGCGGGCGCTCGGCGCGCGCGTCGAGGACGAGGGCCGCGGCACGCTGCCGTTCACCGTGACGCCGCCGCCGTCCATCCCGACCGAGGTCGACGTCGACTCCTCGGCGAGCTCGCAGTTCGTCACCGGTCTGCTGCTCGTCGCCCCACGGCTGCCAGGCGGCCTCACCGTGCGGCACACCGGCGAGGTGCTGCCCAGCCTGCCCCACATCGACATGACCTGCGAGACGCTGAGGGCGGCGGGAGCACGCATCGACCAGCCCGACGAGCGCACCTGGGTGGTGCACCCAGGACCGATCGCGCTCGGTGACGTGCGCGTCGAGCCCGACCTGTCGAACGCGGGCCCGTTCATCGCCGCGCCGCTGGTCGCGGGCGGCACCGTCCGCATCCCCGGCTGGCCCTCGCGCACCACTCAACCTGGCGCTCTGTTCCCTCAGATCCTCGAGAGGATGGGCGCCACGTGCACGCTCGACGGTGGTGTGCTCACGGTGACGGCACCTGGAATCCTGTCCGCAGACGTCGCGGACGGCGCCCTGGTCGGGATCGACGCGGACCTGTCGCCGGCGGGCGAGATCACCCCCACCATCGCCGCGCTCTGCGCGCTCGCAGACTCCCCGAGCGTGCTGAGCGGCATCGGCCACCTGCGGGGCCACGAGACGGACAGGCTTGCGGCGATCTCCACGGAGGTCGACCGCGTGGGCGGGCGCTGCCTCGCCGGCGACGACTCCCTGACGTTCGACGGGATGCCGCCCACGGGCCTCAAAGCCGCCGCGATGGAGACGTATCACGACCATCGCATGGCGACCTTCGCCGCGGTCATCGGCCTCGCCGTGCCGGGCATCGACGTGCTCAACGTCGGCACGACGGCGAAGACCATGCCGGACTTCCCCGACATGTGGAAGGCGATGCTCGGCGCGTGAGGCGCGAATACGACGAGTCGGACGCGCGGGTGCGGCCCAACCGGCGCGGTTCGAGGCCACGCTCCAAGCGCCGTCCCGCGCACGAGGACGCGGTCCCAGGCACCATCGTCGGCGTCGATCGGGGCCGCCTCACGGTGCACCTCGACGACGGCGCGGCGACCGAGATCATCGCGGTGAAGGCGCGTGAGCTCGGTCGGCGCGGCCTGGTGGTCGGCGATCGGGTCGCGCTCGTGGGAGATGTGTCCGGCGCCGACGGGTCGCTCGCGCGCATCGTGCGCCGCGAGGAGCGCGCGACCGAGCTGCGCCGCACCGCGGACGACGCCGATCCCACGGAGCGCGTGGTCGTCGCGAACGCGCAGCAGCTGGGCATCGTGACCGCTCTCGCGGACCCCGAGCCCAACCCACGCATGATCGATCGATGCCTCGTGGCCGCCTTCGATGCCGGCATGGATGCGCTGCTGATCCTCACCAAGGCGGATCTCGCGAGCGCCGATGCGCTGGCGGCGGCGTATGCGCCGCTGGGCGTGGAGGTGGTCACCACGACCATGCGGCGTGACGGCGACGAGCGCACGATCGAGGGGCTCGACGACGTCCGGGACCGGCTCGTCGGTCGCACCACGGTGCTCGTGGGGTACTCGGGCGTGGGCAAGTCGACGCTCGTGAACGCCCTCGTGCCGGACGCGGGACGCGCGACCGGCGTGGTGAACGACGTCACGGGCCGCGGGCGCCACACCTCCACCTCGGCCGTGGCGCTCGAGCTGCCTGGCGGGGGTCGCATCATCGACACGCCGGGGGTACGGACCTTCGGGCTCGCCCACGTAAACCCCGACCACTTCATCGCTGCCTTCCCCGACGTCGCCGAGGCCGCGGCCGAGCGATGCCCGCGTGGCTGCACGCACGAGTCCGCGGAGGCCGGCTGCGAGCTGGACGCGTGGGCCACGGGGGACGCTGACCGCGAGGCGCGCGTGGACTCGATCCGCCGGCTGCTCACGAGCCGCGCGCAGGCCGAGAGCTACTGAACCGCCCGGACGAACTGTCCCGCTCACCCAGCGCGCGCATCGGCCCTGCGCGACATGTGGCGCAGCACCCTCCTGCGCCCACGTGAGCGCCCCGTGCACGCGCGCGGATGCCATCTCCAGACGCGCCCGCAAGGGAGCCCAGGCGTGCGATCACGCAGGCACCGCTCGCGCGTCCGCCCTCCGGGTCGCACGGCGAACGGAGCGCGCTCGTGCCCGGCTGCCTGCCCGCTAGCCTGAGTGCCATGCAACCCACCGGGCCCTACGCTGACGACCTGGCGCTCGCCCTGCGCATCGCCGACGAGGCTGACCGCCTCACCCTGAGCAACTTCGACGCTGACTCGCTCACCGTCGAGCTCAAGGCGGACGACACCCCTGTCACGGCCGTCGATCGCGAGGCAGAGCTGCTCATCCGCCGCCTGCTCGACGAGCACAGGCCTGCCGACGCCTTCCACGGCGAGGAGTTCGCCGACAAGGCCGGCGGCGCGCGCCAGTGGATCGTCGACCCCATCGACGGCACCAAGAACTACATCAGGGGCGTGCCCGTGTGGGCGACCCTCATCGCTCTGGTCGACGACGGCCGGCCGGTCCTGGGCGTCGTGAGCGCACCGGCGCTGGGCGCGCGATGGTTCGCCGCGAACGGCTCGGGCGCCTGGAAGGGCCTACGTGCGGCCGATGCGCGGCCGATCTCGGTGTCCGGCGTCACCTCGATGGCCGAGGCAAGCCTGTCGTACTCGTCGCTGTCCGGATGGGAGGAGCGAGGCCTGCTCGACGCCTTCCTCAATGTCACACGCTCCGTCTGGCGCACGCGCGCCTATGGCGACTTCTGGAGCTACATGATGGTCGCCGAGGGCTCGGTCGAGGCCGCGTGCGAGCCCGAGCTCGCGCTGCACGACATGGCCGCCCTGGTGCCCGTGGTCGAGGAGGCCGGTGGGACGTTCACGTCCCTCGCTGGGGAGCCGGGTCCGTTCGGAGGCGACGCGCTCGCCTCGAACGGCCACCTGCACCCCGCATTGCTCGAGGCGCTCGGCGGTCATTGAGCCCGGTGGCGCGTCGCGGCCCGGGCCGTGCACGCCGCGAGCGCGTGCTCAGAGCTCGAGGGCCGCGAGCTCTGAGGCGTCGTACCAGAGCAGGTCGCGCTCCTCGAGGCTCGCCAGGGCCTCAGCGTCGCCCTTGGCTGCAAGCGTCGCGAGCTCTCCACCGTCGGCCTCATCCACGAAGGCGCACGCGACAGAGTCCGGGTCCACACGGCCCACGAGCGTCACCGCCGCCGGGTGCCCTCCCGGGACCGGCGTGACGTCCTGGCGCGGGTAGTCGACCACGACCACGGCGCGCCGTGACGCTCCGAGCTCGAGCACCGCATCGGCCGCCGCGGCGTCCCTCACCTGCTCGGCGAGCTCCTCCTCGTCGTCGACCGCCGTGATGCCGAGCAGCCGTGGCGTGAGCGCATAGCCGGCGGCTGGCTCCCAGTGTCCTTCGACGGCGGCGGCGAGATCGGTCGGGATGACGGGCACGTAGACGCGCATGGTGTCAGTCTCCCACCGCTGCTCTCTCGGCGTCGGCGCGACGCGGCGGTGCGGGGGCGATGGCGGCATCCGCGACGGCGGCCGCGATCGTGGCGAGCGCGCGCCGTGCCCGCGAGCGGGGCGCACACTCGGCGAGAACCCGACCGGTCAGCACGGATGCATCCAGGGCCGCACCATCGAACGGGACGGTGAAGACGCTCGGCACGGATGCGAACCGCGCGAGGACATCAGCGACGGTCTCCTCCGGCCGCGCACCGGCGACCGAGGATCGCACGCGGTTGACGACCACCAGCGGGCTCGCGGCGACGTGCTCGGCGAGCGTGCCCAACCCGTGGATCAGTCGTTGCATCGCGACCGGCTCCGCACTCCCGACGGCGACCACCACGTCCGCGCTCGCCAGCGCCGTGATGGTCGCCGCGTTGCGTTGCGGCGCACGAGTGTCGTACTGCAGGTCCTCGTCCGCCTCGAGGCCGAACCCGCAGTCGACGATCACCAGGTCAGCGGCGAGCCGCGCCGAACCGAGCACCGCCTCCAGCGCCGACGCGGGCAGCTCCGGCCATCGCTCGGGGCGGGTGATCCCCGTCAGCACGGAGAACCTCTCCTCGATCACGACGGCGTAGCGGCTCAAGACGGCCGCGTCGACGCGCCCGCGCTGGGACTCGCGCACGGCTCCCACCAGCCCCGGGGCCTCGTCGGTCAGCCCGATCGCCTGAGCGACCGCGCCGCCGTAGGTGTCAGCGTCGACGAGCAGGACAGTCGTGCCCGACCGTGCGGCCTCCGCTGCGACATTGAGTGCGACGGTCGTTCGGCCCGGCGCGCCCGTTGGCCCCCACACTGCCACGATCGCTCCTGGCGGCATGGCGGACGCCGGCGCGACCGGAGGCGGGTCCCACCGCTCACGCAGCCGCGGATCCGCGAACGCACGCGCGACCCAGGTCGCGATCGCAGCCGGCTCCGCACCACGGGCCATCGCCGCAGGCGCC
This sequence comes from Demequina sp. NBRC 110053, assembly GCF_002090095.1. Lineage (GTDB taxonomy): Bacteria > Actinomycetota > Actinomycetes > Actinomycetales > Demequinaceae > Demequina. The sequence continues at coordinate 608,247 of NZ_BBRJ01000002.1, forward strand.
CCGAGCTCCCTCGCCTGGTCCACCGCGTCGTCATCGCCGGTGAGGACGAGCAGCGTCGGCACCGCGCGTCGCAGCAGGTCGATGGCTCCGCGCGTCAGCTGGGGCCCGTCGGTCACGATGACTGCGGCGCCGACCCCGGCGTCGGCCGCGGCCGCGGCCTCCGCCAGATCGGCGCACCTGCGGGCGACGGTGAGGTCGGGGTGCGCCTCGATCGCGGCGGCGATGGCGGTCTCCTCCTGCCCGTCGATCGCGAGGATCACGCCGACTCTCGCCATCAGCTGCCGCCGTGTCCGACGACGGAGACCTCTCCACCGGAGGCGACGGCATCGAGCACCGCGGCGACCTCATCGCGAGGAACCGTCACGTACACGGTCTCGCCGCCGCTCACGCTGAAGGCTCCATCGGCTCGAGCCACCTCCGCCACCACGAGGCCCGCCGCGACCAGCGTCGCCACGGGGTCGTCCCCTGCAGCGATCCAGAGGTCGACCGCGGAACCGGCGCCGATATTGGGAGCCAGCGGGGCGCTCGCGACCACGCCGAGCACGCGCCCATCGAAGGCGCCACCCGCGGACAGGGCAGCCGTGGGCAGCAGCTCGCCGGCTCCGACCGTTCGCGTGACGACATGCCCCCAGGGGGCCTCTCCCCCGACCGGCAGATAGGCGTCGCCTTCGACCTTAGCTCGAGTGACCGTCAGGTCTCCTTCAGCGAGGACCGTGCCCGGCACGAGCGCGCCGTGCGCAGAGTAGTACGCCTCCGTGCGGTCGGCGGCGCCCACCGCGGCGGCGACGCCCACGATCGCCGCGCACATCAGCAGGACGCCGGCGAGCAGCCGCGGATCGCGCCACGTGGGTCGTCGCAGCCGGCCCGCCACGCTGCCATCGTCCATGCTCGACCCCCCCGGGCGTGTGCGGCGGCGCACTCGTTGCGCCACTGCCGTTGGCGCCTATCCTGCCGACTGCTCGCGAATTCGCCAAGCCCCTGTGGACAGCGTCGGTCGCGCGATGCGCCCGTGCCACAATGACCGCATGACCGCTCGGTTCCTGACTCTCGAGTCCGTCCAGGAGGTGCTGAACATCTCCTCGCAGCAGGCCTATGCACTGGTGCGCAGCGGCGACCTGCCCGCGATCCAGGTCGGCGGCCGCGGTGTGTGGCGGGTCGAGGCCACCGAGCTCGAGAACTACATCGCACGCCAGTACGAGGCGTCTCGACAGCGCGCTTCGCAGGCGCGCGCCTCGGACGCCTAGCACCCCGAGCGCGGCTCTGGTCAGCGCGCGCTGACCTCGACGATCGACGCGATCGGGACGGTGCGGACCTCCCGCGGGGCATCGGCCTGGATGTCGATGTGGTCCGCGCCCACATCGTGGATGACTCCCACGACCTCGACGCCACAGCGGACGGACACCCGCGCCCGGTCACGGCTCAAGGCGCGCAGGGCGTGGGACAGAGTCAGGCGCTCCTCGACTGCGGTCAACGCATCGGCCCGCCGCGGCAGACCCGCGATCGCGGCAACCGAGGCCAGGGGCACCAGGCGCTGCAGCCCGTCGTCATCCAGCAGCAGCCATTGACCCCCTGAGTCGACCAGATCGCCTGCGATCCTGCTGCCATCTGCGAGGTCGACCGCCACCGCCGTGCCCCGCGCGGCCGCGATGCGCGCCGCCAACGCGACGGTCGCGCGCTCGCCTCGCGTGCGCTCCGCCACCTCGCGACGCCACTGCGATTCCTCCTGTGCGAGCGCCTGGCCCTCCAGATCCCTGAACAGCGCGTCCCATCGCATGCCCTCACGCTACGGCCAGCGCTGTCCACAGCCAAGGCCCGGGCACTCGACAGTTGCGCGCCACCGTTGTATACCTAGCATTATCAAAACGCATCAAACGTCATCAAGGAGCATCTCATGGTCTTCACGCCGCCGCCGAACGGCCCGCGATCACGAGTGCTGGCCGCGCTCGCCGTCATCGCCGCACCCGCCAGCGCGGTCGGCTTGGGCTCGCACGCATGGACGCTCGCGCGCACCGTCCAGCCGTCCACCGTGCAGCTTCACGACCTCGTCGCGCTGGGCGCGGCAGGAGCGGGCGCGGCCATCGCCACCGCTCTCACGCTCTCCGCCCTCGCGTTCGGCGCAACCTCGCCCGGCTCGCGTGCACGCGCCGCCGCAGCACGGTGCATGCCGCGCGCGTGGCGGCGGGTCGTCTCTGCCGCCGTGGGCGGAGCGGTCGCTACCGGCGCCTCGCTGCCCGCGGCCGCAGCTCCGGGCGCGGGATGGGAGGAGCCGGACCCCTCGACTCCACCGCCGGCTGCGGCCGGATGGGGCGGCGTTGCGGACGCGCCGGCAGCTCCGTCGACGCCGGACCTGGGTCGCCCACGGAGCTCGACCCCCGCGCACGACGTCGTGGTCGCTGCCGGCGACTCGCTGTGGGCGATCACCCAACGAGAGCACGGCGGCCCGCCCAATCAGATCGCCCGCGCGTGGCCCCAGCTGTACCGCGCGAACGAAGCCACGATCGGCGACGATCCCCATCTGATCCACCCTGGCCAGCGTCTCGAGCTCCCTGAGGGGTGGACGCGATGAGCGCGCAGCCGCTGTCCTCAGCGCAGCCGGCCCCCGGGCTGCTGCCGCGCGCACGCCGGGCGTTGGGCGATCCGACGCCCCTCGCATGCACCGTCGCCAAGGCGGCGATGGAGGCGGTGCTCGGAGGTCCGTCGCTCGACCCCTACGTCAGATGGCTCGACCCCGCCACGTTCAACCAGATCGCCCGTCAACGATCGCTCGCCCTTCGCGCAGGTCGCCGCCTGACGGGGCCAGTGGGCATCAGGCGAGCGCGCGCCTCGCGCGTCGCCCGCGATGCCGCCGAGGTCTCCGTGGTGATCGACTACGACGGTCGCTGCCGCGCCGCCGCCCTGCGCCTCGAGGAGGTCGCAGGACGTTGGCAGGTGACTCAACTGCTCCTGGGGTGAGGCTCAGACCTCGTTCTTGCCGTGGCAGGCCTTGTACTTCTTGCCGGAGCCGCAGGGGCACTGCGCGTTCTTGGCCGTGCCGGGGAAGGTCGCGCCGTCGTCGGAGGGCTTGTCTCCCGCCTTCGGGCCCGACTTCTTGACCGCGCCCGTGCCGTCGTCCGACGGTCCCGAGTAGGTCAGCGCGCCCATCGACGACTGCATCATGGTGCCCGGCGTGGCCGAACCGGTCGACACGGCGCGGCGCTGCTGCGGCGCCGCCTGTGCGGATGCACCGGATGCCGTCGAGGCCGCCGAGGCCTCGGTGAGTCCGGCACCCTCGGGCTGCTTCTCCCGCTTCTCGACGCGATACAGCACCTGCAGCGACTGCTCCTTGATCGAGTCCGTCATGGCCTCGAACAGCTGGAAGCCCTCGCGCTGGTACTCGATGAGCGGGTCGCGCTGGCCCATCGCACGCAGGCCGATGCCCTCCTTGAGGTAGTCCATCTCGTACAGGTGCTCGCGCCACTTCGCGTCCAGCACCTGCATCACGACCTGCCGCTCCACGGTGCGGGTGAGCTGCTCGCCCAGGCGCTCCTCGACGGCGTCGTACTGGACGCGCGCATCGGCGACCAGCTCGCGCGTGAGGAACGCGGTCGTGAGGCGGTCGAGCCCGCCGGCCTCCTCGATGAGCTCGTCCTCGGTCACCGACACCGGGTAGATCGAGCGGAGGTCCTTGATCAGCGCCTCGAGGTCCCAGTCCTCGGGAGAGCCCACGAGGGTCGCGGACTTCACGTAGGCGGTGACGACCTCCTCGATGAACTGCTCGATCTGATCGCGGAAGTCCTCGCCGTCCAGCACCCGGCGACGCTCGGCGTAGATGACGGAGCGCTGCGAGCTCATCACGTCGTCGTACTTGAGGATGTTCTTGCGGATCTCGGCGTTGCGGCCCTCGAGCTGGGCCTGCGCGGAGCGCACCCCGCGGGTGAGGACCTTCGACTCGATCGGCACGTCGTCGGGCAGCGCGCCGGAGTTCATCATGGTCGCCGCGAGCCCCGACTGGAACATGCGCATGAGGTCGTCCTCGAGGGACAGGTAGAAGCGGGACTCGCCCGGGTCGCCCTGACGTCCCGAGCGGCCGCGGAGCTGGTTGTCGATACGGCGCGACTCGTGGCGCTCGGTGCCCAGCACGTAGAGGCCGCCGGCAGCGAGAACCTCCTCGTGCTCGGTCGCGACGGCCGCCTTGGCCTCCTCGAGCACGCCGTCCCAGACCCGCTCGTACTCCTCCGGGTTCTCCTGGGGGTCGAGCCCGCGATCCGCCATCGCCTGGACGGCGCGGAACTCGGGGTTGCCGCCCAGCATGATGTCGGTGCCGCGGCCGGCCATGTTGGTGGCGACGGTGACGGCGCCCTTGCGGCCCGCCTCGGCGACGATCGACGCCTCCTTCTCGTGCTGCTTGGCGTTGAGCACCTCGTGCTTGATGCCGTGCTTGCGCAGCTCCTTGGAGAGCCTCTCCGACTTCTCGACGGACACCGTGCCCACCAGGACCGGCTGGCCATTCCTGTTGCGCTCGAGGATGTCCTCGATCACGGCGTCGAACTTCGCCTGCTCGGACTTGTACAGCAGGTCCGACTGGTCGGCGCGGATCATCGGCTTGTTGGTGGGGATCGGCACCACGCCCATGCCGTAGGTCGCGTTGAGCTCGGCGGCCTCGGTCTGCGCCGTGCCCGTCATGCCGGCGAGCTTCTCGTACTGGCGGAAGTAGTTCTGCAGGGTGATCGAGGCGTAGGTCTGGTTCTCCGCCTTGATGGCCACGCCCTCCTTGGCCTCGATCGCCTGGTGGAGGCCCTCCGAGTAGCGCCGGCCCTTGAGCAGGCGACCGGTGTGCTCGTCGACGATGTCGACCTCGCCGCCCTGGACTACGTAGTCGCGGTCGCGCTTGAACAGCTCCTTGGCCTTGACGGCGTTGTTGAGGAACCCGATGAGAGGCGTGTTCGCGGGGTCGTAGAGGTTCTCGATGCCGAGCGCCTTCTCGACCTTGTCGATGCCGGGCTCGAGCATGCCGACGGCGCGCTTCTTCTCCTCGACCTCATAGTCCTCGTCGATGACGAGGGACGCCGCGATGCGTGAGAACTCTTGGTACCACTTGCCGTGGTCGGCCTGCGCGGGCCCGGAGATGATGAGCGGGGTCCTCGCCTCGTCGATGAGGATCGAGTCCACCTCGTCGACGATCGCGTAGTGATAGCCGCGGTGCACGAGCTGCTTGGGGTCGAGCACCATGTTGTCGCGCAGGTGGTCGAAGCCGAACTCGTTGTTGGTGCCGTAGGTGATGTCCGCGGCGTACTGCTCGCGGCGCTGCTCAGGCGCCATCCCTGACAGGATGCAGCCGGTCTCCATCCCGAGGAACCGGAACACGCGACCCATGAGCTCGGACTGGTAGCTCGCGAGGTAGTCATTGACGGTGACGACGTGGACGCCGCGTCCGGTGAGGGCGTTGAGGTACGCGGGCAGCGTCGCGACCAGCGTCTTGCCCTCACCGGTCTTCATCTCCGCGATGTCGCCGCCGTGGAGCGCCGCCCCACCCATGATCTGCACGTCGTACGGACGCTGGCCGAGCGTGCGGCGCGCCGCCTCGCGGACCGCCGCGAATGCCTCCGGCATGAGGGAGTCGAGCGACTCGCCGCCCTCGTGACGCTCCTTGAACTCGTCGGTCAGTGCACGCAGCTCGTCGTCAGAGAGCTCCTCGTACACGCTCTCCATGGCGTTCGTCAGGGCGACGACCCTGCTCAGTCGGCGCAGCACGCGCCCTTCGCCCATGCGGATGAACCGGTCGACAACAGACACGAATGACTCCTCAAGGTGTGGATATCCACCAGCCATCGTAGGCGCTCACGCGGGAGCGCCCTGCGCGTCTCGCTGTGGGCGCAACGCCACGACGGCCGATGCGAGGGCGGCGCCTCCGACCACGCCCCACCACCCCAGCCGCTCGCCGAGCACCACGGCACCCAGGATGGCCGCGACGAGCGGCTCGAGCAGCGACACGACGGTCGCGACGAAGGGCGGGACGGTGACGAGCCCGGCGAGATACGCCACGTACGCCAGACCTGTGGAGAAGAGCCCCATCGACAGCGCCACGGCCCAGCCGTCGACGCCCAGGGGCGCGCCCCACCCGCTGAGCAGCGCGATCGGCAGCACCATCACCGCGCCCGCGGTAAACGACAGCGCGACCAGCCGCACCGACCCCAGCCCTGCCACCGGCACCCGGTTGACCACCGTGATCGCCGCGAACGCCGCGCCGGTGGCGAGCGCCACGGCGACCCCCGCCAGCGCATCGGCCCCACCAGATATCGAGGAGGCGCTCAGCGCGACCAGTCCCACGAGCGCGAGCGCGAGCGCCGCGAGCGAGCGGGGCGCCGGCGCACGCCGCAGCGCGATCGCGTCCCAGAGCGCCACCCACAGCGGCGCGGAGCCGATGGTGACGAGCGTCGCCAGGCCCACGCCCGCGAGCGCGATCCCCGTGAAGTACAGCACCTCGAACAGCGCCGTGAGAGCCGCGGTGACGAGGACCCGCCGCCAGGCGGCGCGCCCCATGCCCTGCGGGCCTCCTCGCAGACCCACCCACAGCGACAGCGCGACTCCAGCGATGAGCATGCGCCAGAACGCGACGGACGCCGGCGGCATGCCGGAGCCGTCGGCGAGCACAGCGCCCAGGAGTCCGCCCGTGCCCCACAGGCATGCCGCCGCGACCACCAGGAAGAAGTCACGGGTTCGCACGGCCCGATGCTAGTCGTGCCCGATGCTCGTCGTGCACGGTGCTCGTCTTACCCGATGCTGCCCGTCAGGCGCGCGAGGGGCGCGGGGCCCACGGTCCCGCGCCCCGAGAGCGTGGTGGGGTCAGGCCGTCTCGCGGCTCGCCTGAGCGTCCTCCTCGATGCGGATCACGCCGTAGGTCCAACCGCGGCGGCGATAGACGGCCGACGCGAGAGACGTGTCCGCGTCGATGAACAGGTAGAAGTCGTGCCCCACGAGCTCCATCTGGTCGATCGCCTCCGACACGGTCATGGGAGCCGCCTTGTGCGTCTTGGAGCGAATGGAGATGGGAGTGCCGTCGACGGGCACCTCGACGGTGGACCCCTCGGGAGCGCCTTCCCACGCCTCGACGCTCTGCACGCCATCGTCCGCGGGTGCCGGCGCGGGATCGGGGGCCGATGCGGCCGCGAGATCCTGCGCGACGACGGCGTGCAGCGACGGCTTGGACTTGTGCCTGGTCGCGCGCCGCTCGTGCTGCTTGCGCAGCTGCTCGACGATGCGCGCGTTGGCGCGCTCGAAGGCGACGTGGCGGTCGTCCGCAGCCGCCTCCGCGCGGATCACGCCATGGTTGTGGACGGTGATCTCCACCCGTTCGCGATCGGACGCCAGCCTCGGGTTGCGCTCGTGAACCACGTTCACCTCGGCGCGCGTGGCGCGCGGAGCGAGAGATTGGACCTTCTCCATCTTGTCGAAGATCAGCTGGCGCATGTCCTCGGAGACCTTGGTGTGGCGTCCGACGATCGCAATGTCCATGGTGGAGCTCCTTCTGCTGCTGGTGGGTGGCCAGGCGGCCAGGACTTCAGGTGGTGGCGGCGCCTCAGTTGCGCCAGCGGCATCACCTCCCAGCACATCGAAGGTGACGACTGTCGTCGTCTGTTCCTCAGGGTAGCCCGGCCCGCGCTCTCGCGCGACCAGTGTCGACGAACGTCGCGGTGAGCGCCCCGACCACGGTCGCCCCGGCGCGTTCGAGCGCCTCGACGCAGCCCGCGATGGTCGCTCCCGTGGTCAGCACATCGTCGATCAGCAGCACCGGCGCGGACGGCGCGGACGTGCAACTGATGGACCGTGCGCCCTCGCGCCATCGCCCGCGCGCCGATCGTCCGCGCGACTCCCCAGCACCGATGCGCAGGACGGCCTCGCACGTCGCCCGCATCCCGGCGTCATCGCACCCGAGCGCTGTGCCTCGCGCGAGTGCCCGAGGAAGGTCCGCGCCCCGCCTGCGGGTGCTCGCTCGCCGCGCGGGCGCGGGAACCACCGCCAGCGAGTACGCACCGTGAGCGAGGAGCGTGGTGGCGACCTCCGCCGCGGCACGGCGCATGGCGCTGGCGAGCCAACCATCGAGGTCGCGCCTCGAGCCATCCTTCCACGCCGCGATGGTGCCCCCTGTCGGGCCGTCGAGCGGCGCGATGGACCACACCGGCAGCGCCGCGCGGTCAGCGATGTCGAGTCGCGGCGCGAGGCCCTCGACGCGGACGGGCTGCTCCCACCAGGGAGCGGCACACGTCTGGCACAGCCGCGCGTCGGGCAGCCCGCACCCCGGACAGGACACGGGCACCGCGAGTCTCGCGAGCGTGGCCGCGAGCCTCCAGGGAGCGCCGTCTCGCGCGAAGGCGTCCCCACGCACCCCATCCGACGCCTGTGGCCCGTTCACCACGCCAGACTCGCGCACTCGGCGGCGCGAACGGGCCACCGATGCGCGGGCCGGGGGACGTCGTACGCCTTGGCCCGGCCTGGGGACGGGTCAGCCCGAGTAGGCGAGCTCCGAGACGCCCTCCACCACGGGCACCCACGTCGACCCTGAGCGCTCCTCGGCATGGCCATCCGAGGCGACGACGAGGATCGACGTCTCGCCGGCTCTGGCCGCGAAGTCGACAGCGTCGCGGATGGTCTGGATCGGGCGCGTGCCGCCGCCCACCTCGACGAGCCACAGCGTGGTGGGCGCGCCTTCCTGCACCTCGCCCAGCACGCCGACGGTGGTGTCATCTGACCACTCCACCTCGACGGCCGCGCCCACCCCCGAGCCCACCACGATGGGATCGGCGATGGCCGTCGGGACGCCGTTGCCGTCGCGCACGATCGCCGCGACCTCGACGACCGGCTGGCCGCCCGCTCGAGACACCACGGCTACTCGCGTTCCCTCCCGGGAGACCGCGAGATCCGTGATGCTGCGGGTCTGGATCCACTCGGTCGCGAGCCACGACACCGTGCCATCCGGTGCTATGGCCGCGAGTCCGCGGGTGCCGACGCTCTCCGCCGTCCACACGTAGCCGTGCCGGTCGAACGACGGGGAGACCAGGTCGTCGCCGTCGAGGAGCATGGTCGTGTCGAGCGCGGACTCGACGGGCGCTGGCTCTGCATCGGGGTCGACGGGAACGGTCGGTTGCTGGCCGAGCACGTCCGTGGCCAGCAGGTTGCCGCTGTCGACGAACGCGACCGCGCCGCCGGCATACGCGCGGGCGAGTCCTTCGGCGCCGGCACTCACTCCCCCGAGCGCCGGGTCCGTCGCCGTGAGCGAGTCGCCGTTCCACGTCCCGAGCCGCCTTCCGACGAACGCCGCTGCCTCGACCTCCGGCACCGGCGCCGGCGCCAGCTCGATCTCGCCCGCGGTCGCGATCGGCAGTCCGCCGCTGAGCACCTCGACACGAGACACCGTCGGCAGCGCGGTGAGCATCGCCTCCATCTGCGCCTGGGCGAGCGACCGCTGCTCGGGTGTGCCCGCGGACTGCGCGGTGACGTCGACGGTCGCGACGCCCTCCTCGACCACGACGGACTGGACCGCCAGCCCCGCCGCCGCGGGGAAGCCGGTGACCACCGCATCGGCGAGCCAGGGGGAAGGCCCCTCGATGAGCTCCCGCGCGGCCGAGGTCGCGATGTTGTTGTCGGGAAGCCACCGCAGCTCGGGCACCGCCGTGGTGAGGTCCGCGGTCGCGAAGACCAGGTCGACGGCGCGGAAGAAGCGGTCGAAGCTCGCCTGCGACATCACCACGCCGTCCGCGAGCTCGGAGATGCGCCACTGGCCATCCTCGCTCTGGCTGAGCTCGAACTCCAGGGGCGCGACCGCATCGTCAGCGGCGTCGAGCCGCCGACCGGAGTCGTCGATCGTGCTGGCGAGCGGGACCGGATAGGACACCGTGCTCGTGGCGACGTTCCACTCGGGCGTCACGCCGCCCGAGTCGTACACCAGCGTCTGCGCCGTCGGATTCCAGGTGCTCGCCGCCTCGTCCGTGAGGAACTCGCGGGCGACGTCGAACGTGGTGGCGACACCGCTGGCGGAAGCGGTGAGGAAGCCGGTGACGATCGCCGCCGGGCCGTCGGTGGGGCGCGGACCCTCGAGGATGGGCACGAGTGGCGCCACCGGAGCGAGCTCGGCATCGCCCTCCTCGACAGGCCCCGAGGTCGGTATCGAGGCGCATCCGGCCAGGGCGACGGCGGTGGCGGCCGCGACCATCGTGGCGCGCCTCATGCCTTGACCTCCGTGTCCTGGCCGTCTCTGCGCAGCCAGATGCCCTCCTGCAGCGTGACGGGCGGCCCGACCTTCTCGAACTCGCGGTCGCGCATGACGAGCGCGAGTGGGGCGTTCTTGCCCAGCCCCTCCGACGTGCGCGGGAGCAGCAGCCGAAAGCTCGCGCCGTGGCCGGGCGAGCCCCACACGTCGAGGGTGCCGTCGTGCAGCAGCGCGTCCTCGCGCGCGATCGACAGGCCCAGCCCCGTGCCGCCCATGGTTCGCGCCCGCGCCGAGTCCGCGCGCCAGAAGCGGTCGAACACCCGCTCCACCTGGTGGGGGGTGAGGCCCACGCCGTAGTCGCGCACCACCACCGCCACGCCGCGCCGGTTCGACCGGACGGCGATGTCCACCGGGGTGCCCTGGCAGTGTTCGATCGCGTTGGACAGCAGGTTGCGGACGATGCGGCCGACCCGAGGCCGGTCCATGGACGCCGTGTTCGGCCCGTCGGCGACGTAGAGCCGCAGGGAGACGCCGAGATCGTGAGCGATGGGTGCGACCGCGTCCACCTCGTCGCGCACCACGGCCGCGAGGTCGTGCTCCTCGAACTCGAGCTGCGCGGCGCCGGCGTCGATGCGGGAGATCTCGAGCAGGTCGCTCAGCAGCGCCTCGAAGCGGTCCAGCTGGGTGCTGAGCAGCTCGGCGGAGCGAGCGACGTGCGGAGCGAAGTCGCCGCGCGCGTCGTGGAGCACGTCGGAGGCCATGCGGATGGTGGTGAGCGGCGTGCGCAGCTCGTGGGACACGTCGGAGACGAACCGGCGCTGCAGGCGCGACAGGTGCTCCATGCGGGTGATCTGGCGCTGGAGCGACTCGGCCATCTCGTTGAAGGTCTGCGCGAGCGTCGCCATCTCATCATGCCCGCGCACCGTCATGCGCTCGGACAGCCGACCCTCGGCGAGCCTCGAGGCGACCCTGGCCGCCTGGCGGACGGGGCGCACCGCTTGAGCGGTGACGAACCAGGTCATCGCCACGACGAGCGCGACCAGCACGATGGCGCCGATCGCGAGCACGCGCTGGATGAGCGCGAGCGTCGCGGCCTCGTCGGCGAGCGAGTACACGAAGTACAGCTCATACGGGCCAGCGACCGGGATGTCGAGCTCGCTGCCCACCACCACCCCAGGCGCGCCGTCCGCTGGCAGCTCGACGTACTGCCACGGCTGCGTGGCGCCGTCGCGGACGGCGTCGCGCATGTCAGGGGAAACGACGGTGCGCAGGCCCTCCACGGACTCGCCGACGATCAGCGGCACCGCGGAGTCATTGTCGGGACTGCGCAGCATCACGAGGCCCCTGCTCTCGCCGCCGAGCCCATTGAGCTCGCGTTGCAGGTCGTTGACGAAGGTCTGGAGCTCGTCGGGGTTCGCGGCCGTGGTCGTGGCCGCGCGCAGCTGGGCGATGGCCGCGTCCTGCGCGCTCTCGGCGAGCACGCGGTCGACGCGCTCGTCCACCAGCCCGTCACGAATGTCGGTGGTGACGTACGCGCCGAGGAGGACGACGGTGCCGATGCCGACCACGAGCGTGGACGCCACGAAGCGCAGCGACATCGACCGAGACCACCGCCGCAGCCCCTGCTCCAGCGGAGCGATCAGGACGGCGCCGACCGAGCGCGCCGTGGGCCTCACGTCTGGTGCGCGCCCGCCTTGTAGCCCACGCCCCGCACCGTCTGGATGATCTCGGGGTTCTCGGGGTCGCGCTCGATCTTGGCGCGCAGGCGCTGGATGTGCACGTTGACCAGCCGGGTGTCGGCGGCGTGCCGGTAGCCCCACACGTCCTCGAGCAGCACCTCGCGCGTGAACACCTGGCCGGGCGCCCGCGCGAGCGTGACCAGCACGTCGAACTCGAGCGGGGTGAGAGGGATGGTCTCGCCGTCGCGCATCACCCGGTGTCCGGTCACGTCGATCTCGAGATCGCCGATGCGCACGACGGCTGGCGCCGCGTTGTCGTTGCGGCGCAGGCGGGCGCGCACACGCGCGATCAGCTCGCGCGGCTTGAACGGCTTGGGGATGTAGTCGTCGGCACCCGACTCGAGCCCCAGCACGACGTCGACCGTGTCGGACTTCGCGGTGAGCATGATGATCGGCACCCCGGACTCGGCACGGATCTCGCGGCAGATGTCGATGCCGCTCTTGCCAGGAAGCATCAGGTCGAGCAGGATCACGTCCGGCGCCTGCTCGCGGAACACCTCGAGCGCCCGGTCGCCGTGGTCGCAGAAGACAGGCTCGAAGCCATCGCCGCGCAGGACGATGCCGGTCATCTCGGCCACGGCGGGATCATCGTCGACCACCAGGATTCGTGCCGTCATGCGCCCATCTTGCCACGCGCGCCCCGCCACCAGCCGCGACGCCCCTCGGCTCGGCCGGTGCGGCATGGCAGGATAGGCCGCACCGACGAGGAGGAGCAGTGAGCGACAGCGCGCCGGGATGGTCCGGCACCGGGGGAACGCCCGATGCCGCGCAGCCCCCACGATCTCCATCAGAGCCGAGCCCGCAGTCCTGGGCCGCGCCCGGCTCGGCCGCGGCTCCGGCCCCTGGCGCCCCGGCGCCTACTCCGGCCCCTGCACCAGGGTTCGCGCACGCCGCCTCTCCCGGTGGCGGCGGCTTCGTGGCCCAGCCCGCCCCCACGTACCGCTCCTGGCAGCCGGGCATCATCGCGCTCCGGCCGCTGAACTTCGGCGACTTCCTCACCGTGCCGTTCAAGGCCATGCGCTTCAACCGCACGGTCGTCCTGGGCGGACCGCTGCTCTTCACGATCATCACCTCGGTGCTGACGGTGGCGGCGGGATGGGTGCTGTTCAACGACCCGCGCGTGGGCCTGATGGACGCCGCGCCGTCGTTCGACGGCATCAACACCCAGACCGTCATCCTGCTGGTGCTGGCCGCCGTAGCGCTGTTCCTCGCCGATGTGCTGTGCAGCTCGGTGGTCGCACCCGGCGTCGCTCGTGCCGTGCTGGGCGAGCGCGTGACCCTGGGCGCTGCGCTCACGCAGATGCGCCGCCGGCTGGGTTCGCTGATCGGGCTCTACCTCGTGGCGGGCCTCGTCTATGTCGCGCTGTTCGCGATCGCGCTCGTGCCGACGTTCCTGGGCGCGCTGTTCACCGACGATGGCGCCGCGGGCGCGTTCGTGTCCTTCCTGCTGATGACGGTGCTGCTGATCGCGGCGGCCGTCGTAGTCACGCTGCTGCAGGGCGTCGCGCGCGCCATGATCGTTCTCGAGGGGATCGGCATGGGCGCCGCCGTCAAGCGCGTGATGCGGTTGATCCGCGGCCGCTTCTGGTGGTCGATCCTGATCGTCGTCGTGACGGGAGTGCTCATCAACATCGTGGCCTCGACGCTGAGCTCGGTCGGCCAGATCGCCATGCTCGTCGCGGTCGCCATCGCGCCCGAGAACGTGGTGGTGCTGGCGATCAGCTTCTTCCTGATCTTCGGGCTGTCGTTCGTGATCGCGATGGTCGCCACCTACGCGTACATGGGCGCCGTCTACTCCCTGCTGTACATCGACCTGCGGATGCGGCGCGAAGGGTTCGACCTCGACCTGGCGCGTGCCGCGGAGGCGCGCGCGGCCGCTCAGGCGGGTCGCTGAGCACGTGCGCGCCGCCATCCCCGTCGACCCCGACGCCGAGACTGCCCGCGACTGGGCCGTCGACGAGCTCGCCAGGCCCGAGTACCGCCAAGGCGGCGACTGGTCCATCGATCAGGCGATCCAGCGCGTCTGGGAGTGGCTCGTCGAGCTGTTCGAACGCATCGGCGGCGTAGGCGACAGCGTAGGCATCCCTGGCGCGCTGTTCGTCGCTCTGCTCGCGACTGCCGCGGTCGCGCTCGTGACGTGGCTCATCCTCGGTCCCCTGCGCCGCTCCCGGCGGCGCGCGGCGGGCGGCGGGGTCCTCGACGGTGACGAGCGCTCCGCCCGCGAGATTCGCGCGTCCGCCGTGGGGGCTCACGCCGCAGGCGACTGGGACCTCGCGGTCATGGAGTGGTTCCGCGCCACGGTGCGCACCGAGCTCGAGCGCGGGGCGATCATCGACTCGCCTGGTGTGACAGCGCATGAGGCCGCGGTGCGCATCGGCGCGATCGCTCCCGGCGCGCGTGCCGACGTCGCGGCGGACGCGTCGGCGTTCGACACGGCGCGCTACGGCTCGGGCGGCCTCGGGGCCGCGGATGCCGACCACGCGCGCGCCACATGCGAGGCGATCAGCGCGCGACGCGCAGAGGGCGCCCCCGCGTGACGGCCGCGACGGACCTCCACCGCGCCCCCGACGGCCCCGGGGTGCTCGCGCGCGCCCGCAGCCGTCCCCTGGTGCCGATCCTCTCCGCGCTCTTCGTGATCTTCATCGCGACGCTCGTCCTCACCTCGCGCCCCGAGGACACCACGACGCTGTCGATCGACAACAGCGCCGAGGACGGAACCCGCGCGGTCGCGCAGATCCTCCGGGCACAGGGCGTCGACGTCCGCCAGACCCCGACCATGGCGGGCGCGAGGATCGACGATCCGTCGCGCACCACCCTGGTCCTGGCGGACGCGGGCGAGCTCATGGACTACCAGATCGATGCGGTGGCCGACTACCCCGGCGACATCGCGCTGATCAGGCCAGGCCAGGACCTGCTCGCCGCCCTCGAGACTGGCCTCACCGCCGACCCGACCCTCGACGCGGAGGTCCAGAGCGCGCAGTGCGCCGACGCCGACGCCATCGCCGCCGAGTCCGTCGCCACGTTGGACACGGTCCTCTCGGGTGGCGACTCCGGAGGAGCCGAGCTGTGCTTCGTCAACGCGGATGGCGCCGGCGCCTACGCCGTGATCGACGGCGAGCGCCGCGTGAGCGTGCTCGGGTCGTGGCCGATCATCACCAACGACCATCTCGACGAGCACGGCCACGCGGCGCTGAGCCTGCGTATGCTGGGGCGTCACGAGACCCTGGTCTGGTACGTGGGCGACCCCTACGACGTCTCGACGCTGACGTGGGAGGGCTCCTCAGGTGACGGTAAGGCGCCACCCACCGAGGTCGAGGCCAATCCCGACTTCCTGCCCCCCGGCACCATCCCTGTGCTGTTCATCCTGGCGCTCACGGTCGCCGTCGCCGCCATGTGGCGAGCGCGACGGTTCGGCCGGCTCGTGCGGGAACCGCTGCCCGTGGAGGTCAGGGCATCCGAGTCCACACGCGGGCGTGCCCGCCTGTACCGGCGCGCACGCGCCAGCGGCCGAGCCGCGGCGGCGATGCGCGCACGCGCCGCGCTGCGGATGGGTCGTCGGCTGGGAGTGCCGCGCTCCGCGGATCGCGCCGCGATCGTCGGCGCCATCGCGCGTGCCGCCGAGCGCGACCCTCGCGACGTCGACCGCATCCTCTACGGCGCGGCCCCCACCACCGACGCTCAGCTCATGACGACCATCGACGAGCTCGACACCTTGGAAAGAGAGGTTCACCGACCGTGACAGAGACCCCTGACAGCACCGGGACTCCCCCTCCAGCCGACGCCCCCGGCGACCAGGCGACCCCTGCCTCCGGCCCGGCCGGCGCATCGGCCGCATCCGCTCCGCCTGCCCCGACCGAGGCCGCGCCATCGCCACCCGCCGCACAGGCCTCGAGCCAGCCGGCCGAGCAGCCGGGCGACGATGCCGCGCCGGCGCGCAGGTCGCTCGCTGCACTGCGCACCGAGGTGGGCAAGGCCGTCGTCGGCCAGGACGCCATCGTCACCGGCCTCGTCATCGCGCTCCTGTGCCGCGGCCACGTGCTGCTCGAGGGCGTGCCGGGTGTCGCCAAGACGCTGCTGGTGCGCACCCTCTCGCACACCGTGAGCCTCGACTTCAAGCGGGTCCAGTTCACCCCCGACCTCATGCCGGGCGACGTCACCGGATCGCTCGTGTACGACGCCCGCACAGCCGCCTTCTCCTTCCGAGCGGGACCGGTCTTCACCAATCTGCTGCTCGCCGACGAGATCAACCGCACGCCGCCCAAGACCCAGTCGTCGCTGCTCGAGGCCATGGAGGAGCGCCAGGTCACCGTCGACGGCGAGGCGCGCGCGCTGCCCGAGCCGTTCATGGTCATCGCGACCCAGAACCCCGTCGAGTACGAGGGCACCTATCCCCTCCCAGAGGCGCAGCTGGACCGCTTCCTGATGAAGCTGCCCGTGCCGCTGCCCGAGCGCGCGGCCGAGGTCGACGTGGTGCTGCGCCACGCCGCAGGCTTCACCGCACGCGACCTCGAGGCAGCGGGAGTGCGCGCCGCCGCGTCCGTGGCCGACCTTGACGCCGGCCGCGAAGCGGTCGCTCGCGTGAGCGTGTCGCGCGAGGTCGCCCAGTACGTCGTGGACCTGTGCCGCGCGACGCGCGAGGCTCCTTCCGTCTCGCTCGGCGTCTCACCGCGCGGCGCCACGGCTTTGCTCAGCACGTCTCGAGCATGGGCCTGGATGCGTGGCGGGACCTTCGTGACTCCCGACGACGTCAAGGCGCTCGCCGAGTGGACCTTGGGCCACCGCATCCAGATGCGTGCGGAGGCCGAGCTCGAGGGCGTCACCAGCGCCGCCGTCCTGCAGTCCGTGCTCGCGTCCGTCCCCGTTCCGCGCTGACGCGATGTACATCACCGGGTGGACCGTGCTGCTGGCGGCCCTGGGCGCCGTCCCCGCAGCGCTCGTCCACGAGCGCACGTTCGCGTGGCTGTGGGTGCTCGGGGCGCTCGCGCTCGCTGGACTCGACGCGCTGCTCGCGCCGGGCCCGCGATCGGTGGCCGTGCGCCGTGCCGCCCCCGGCAGCGTGCGGCTGACGGAGTCCACCGCCGTGACCCTCGAGGTCGTCAACCTGGGGCGGCGCCGCATTCACGGCGCGGTGCGCGACGCGTGGCAGCCGTCGGCCGGGACGCGCTCTGACCGTCACCGCCTGCGGCTTGGCCGCGGCGAGACCATGCGGCTGCGCACCCCCGCCACGCCCACCCGCCGCGGTGACCTTCATGCGGACCTCGTGACCGTGCGGCTCGAGGGTCCGATGCGGCTCGCGGGTCGCCAGCGCTCGCTCGAGGCGCCGGCGACGCTGCGCGTGCTGCCGGAGTTCGCCTCGCGCAAGCACCTGCCATCGCGTCTCGCGCGCCTGCGCGAGATCGACGGCCAGACCGCCGTGCAGCTCAAGGGCGCGGGCTCCGAGTTCGACTCGCTGCGCGAGTACGTCATCGGCGACGACGTGCGGTCCATCGACTGGCGAGCGACCGCGCGCCGCGCGGAGGTGGTGGTCAAGACCTACCGCCCCGAGCGCGACCGGCGCGTCATGATCGTGCTCGACACCTCGCGCCTGTCTGCCGCACGCGTCGGCAACGCGCCACGGATCGACGCCTCGATCGAGGCGACCCTCCTGCTGACAGCGCTCGCGACCAAGGCAGGAGACCGCGTGCAGGTCACGGCGTTCGACAGGGTGGAGCGGGCGCGCGCGATGGGCTCCACGGGCCCGACCGTGATGCCGCAGCTCGCTGACGCGCTCGCGACCGTCACGCCGGCCCTGGTGGAGCCTGACTGGCCAGCCGTCGCGCGGCTGATCCAGAGCCGGCTGTCGCAGCGAGCGCTCGTGGTGCTGCTCACCACCATCGACGCCTCGGCCGTCGACGGCGGGCTGCTGGATGCGGTCGCCGCCATCGCCGCCAAGCATGCCGTGGTTGTCGCGACGGTCGACGACCCCGAGCTCGCGGAGCTCGAGGCTGGCCGCGAGGACGCCCACGAGCACTACGCGGCCGCCGCTGCCGCACGGACCGCGCTCGAGCAGGACTCCGTCGGCGCGCGCGTGCGCGAGCTGGGGGCCGACGTCGTGACGGCGCTGCCGGACGACCTGGCTCCCGTGGTCGCCGATCGCTACCTCGCGCTCAAGGCGTCCGGCCGGCTCTGATCCTCGCGCGCCAGCTCCCGTGCCGGCTCGCACGGGTCGACGCGCGGGCATTCGTCACTGACGACCCTCGGGAAGCCACGCGCGCAGGTACCCGAGGGGCGATCGCCGCCCTCGACCTCCGCTTGCTCACTACCCCGCATGCGCGGGGAAGGTCGGGTGCGCATCGGCCACCCGCATGCACGACGCTCGCATGCGTCGGGAACGCTCGCGCCCCGAGCCTCGTCAGCCGCGGACGGCCGCCGCGTCGGTCGCGAAGTCGCCGTCGAGGTCGCCGCTGACCTGCGCGTTCACGGCGTGGCGGCCCACGATGAAGATGTACATCCAGAACGCGGCGAACGCGAGCGCGCCGATCACGATCTTCACCGGCCACAGCAGGTCCGAGCCGGTGACGAACCCTTCGATCAGGCCCGACAGGAACAGCGCGCCGACGAGCCCGATCCCCACCGAGATCGTCACGCGACCCTCCTCGGCGAGCGCCTCGAGACGCGTGCGCGGGCCGGGCGACAGCATGGTCCAGAACAGCCGCAGGCCCGCGCCGGCAGCCACGAACACCGCGCTGAGCTCGAGCAGCCCATGCGGGATGATCAGCTGGAAGAAGATGTCGAGCAGCCCGGCCTCGGCCATCACGGCGCCGGCCACCCCCAGCTGGATCACGGTGTTGTACAGGAGGATCACGGGGAAGATGCCCGTCACCCCCAAGGCGATGCATTGCAGCGCCAGCAGGCCGTTGTTGGTCCACACGGAGGCGGAGAAGGACGCTGAGTCGTACTCGTAGTAGTAGCTCTCGAACTCGAGCTGCGCGATCGCGTCGCGCGTCTCGGCGCTGCCGATGAGCGCGAGCGCCTCGGGGTGCGTGACCGTCCACCAGCCCGACAGCGTCGCGAGGGCCAGGACGGCGATCGTCACCCCCACCCCCCACCACCGGACCCGATGGAGTGCGGCGGCCAGGCCCAGCGTGAGGTAGTGGCGCGCTCCCCTGGTCGACATCTCGTGAGCCCCGGTGAGCCAGACCCTCGCGTTCGCGAGGGTGATGGACAGGCGCGTCACGAGCCCCGGTTCCGGTGCCGCCGAGCGCAGCGCGGACAGGTCGCCCGACGTCGCCTGGTACAAGCGGGTGAGCTCATCGGCCTCCTGGCCGGTGAGCGAGCGGCGGCGCGACAGCTCCTCGAGACGGTCCCAGCGCTCGCGGCGCGCTGACGAGAAGGCGTCGAGGTCCACGCCGCTACGATGCCATAGAACCGCCTGCGAAGGGACCGCCATGGACACGCTCGAGGACGAGATCCTCACCGGCGAGGGCGTCGCACTGAGCACCGGCGCCGCCGCCGTCACGCACCGGATGCTCTCCGGGGTCCTCGACCTGCTCGTCTACGGCATCCCCGCCATGGCCGCCCTGTACTTCATGACGGGGGCGACGGTGCTGGCCAACGGCGCGCTCCAACGAGCCGTGACCATCGCGGCGATGGTGGTCATGCTCGTGCTGGTCCCCGCGCTCGTGGAGACGCTGTCGCGCGGCCGGTCGGTCGGACGCCTCGCCTGCGGCCTGCGCGTGGTGCGCGACGACGGCGGCCCCGTGTCCTTCCGGCACGCCTTCATCCGCGCCCTGACCGGCCTCGCGGAGATCTTCGCGACGTTCGGCGTCATGGCGATGACCGTGTCGCTCCTGAACGCGCGTTCCAAGCGGTTGGGCGACATCCTCGCCGGGACCTACTCGATGCGGGTGCGAGGGGCCAAGCGCGCCCTGCCTCCGCTGCAGATGCCGCCGCACCTGGAGTCCTGGGCCCGCACCACGGACATCACGCGCCTGCCAGACGGCCTCGCGCTCACGAGCCGCATGTTCCTCGCGCGCGCGGCGACCTTGAACCCTGACTCGCGCGCGCGCCTGGGCCGCGACCTGTCCGCGCGTCTCGCGGGCTACGTGTCGCCCCTGCCGGAGCCCGAGGCGCACCCCGAGTACCTCATCGCGGCCGTGCTCGCGGAGCGCGGGCGACGCGAGTCGTCGATCGAGGCGCGCCGCCAGGTGCGCGCGCGCGACGAGGCCGCGCGGGTGACCCGCCTGCCTTTCGGCATCCCCGACGCCGCCGACTGACCGCACGGCCCCAACCCGCGCATCGGCCCTGTGCAAGCCCTGGTGGTCGATTCTGGTGCATCAACTTCCCTAGGTGCGCGAGTTGGGCCCAACTCGCGCACGTAGGAGGGCGGGGTGAGCGAGAATCGACCACCCTGACCGGTCAGTAGCGGTAATGGTCCGGCTTGAACGGGCCGTGCTGAGGGATCCCCAGGTAGTCGGCCTGCTCCGCCGTCATCTCGGTGAGGCGCACGCCCAGCGCGTCGAGGTGCGTGCGCGCCACCTTCTCGTCGAGCACCTTGGGCAGCCGGTGCACACCCAGCGGGTAGGCCGACAGGTTGGTCCACAGCTCGATCTGCGCGAGCACCTGGTTCGCGAACGACGTCGACATCACGAACGACGGGTGCCCCGTCGCGTTGCCGAGGTTCAGCAGCCTCCCCTCGGAGAGGATGATCACCGAATGCCCGTCCGCGAAGGTCCACTCGTCGACCTGCGGCTTGATGGGCTGGTGCTTGGCTCCCGATCGCGCGAGGCCGGCCATGTCGATCTCGTTGTCGAAGTGCCCGACGTTTCCCACGATGGCCTTGTCCTTCATCGCTGCCATGTGCTCGACGCGGACGATGTCCTTGTTGCCCGTGGTCGTGATGAAGAAGTCGGCGCGATCGACGACGTCCTCGATGCGTGCCACCTCGTAGCCGTCCATCACGGCCTGGAGCGCGCAGATGGGGTCCACCTCGGACACCACCACGCGCGCGCCCTGGCCCCGCAGCGCCTCCGCCGCGCCCTTGCCCACGTCGCCGTAGCCGGCCACGAAGGCGACCTTGCCTCCCATCAGCACGTCGGTGGCGCGGTTGATGCCGTCCGGCAGCGAATGGCGGATGCCGTAGCGGTTGTCGAACTTCGACTTCGTCACCGAGTCGTTGACGTTGATCGCGGGGAACAGCAGCTCGCCTCGAGCGTGCATCTGGTCCAGGCGGTGCACGCCCGTGGTGGTCTCCTCGCTCACGCCCACGATGCCGGCGGCCATGCGCGTGAAGCGCGTGGGATCGGTGAGCAGGGAGCGGCGGATCACGGCTCGCATGCCCTCGACCTCGGCGTTGTAGGCGGGGTCCTCCTCCTCGAGCGGCGCGGGCACGGAGTTCGCGGCCTCGCATCGCGCGCCCTCGTGCACCAGCAGCGTCGCGTCGCCGCCGTCGTCGAGGATGATCGTGGGCCCGTCGTGGCCCGCCCACGTGAGGATCTGGTCCGTGTACTCCCAGTACTCCCGGATGGACTCGCCCTTGACCGCGAACACCGGAACGCCGTCGGGCGCGGAGTACGTCCCCCGGCCGACGACCACGGCGGCCGCCGCGTCGTCCTGCGTCGAGAAGATGTTGCACGAGGCCCAGCGGACGTCGGCGCCCAGCGCGGTGAGGGTCTCGATGAGCACGGCCGTCTGCGTCGTCATGTGCAGGGAGCCGGCGATGCGCGCGCCGGCGAGCGGCTGCGACGGGCCGAACTCCTCGCGCAGCGCCATGAGTCCCGGCATCTCCTGCTCGGCCAGGCGGATCTGGTGGCGGCCGGCCTCCGCGAGAGACAGGTCGGCGACAACGTGGTCAACGGTCATGGGTTCTCCTTGGGGGGCTTGGATGGCGCCGATGCGCTGGCAGGGCTGTCGCCCTGAGCGGCAGTGCGGCGCAGGTCGGGTTCGATGAAGATGAGGCGCGCGGCGGGGACCGCCTCGCGCAGGAGTCGCTCAGCCTGGTCGATGTGGTCGGCCAGCTGGTCGACGGTGGCCCCGTGCTCGACGCCCACCTTAGCCGCGATCATCACGTCGTCCGGCCCCAGGTGCATGGTGCGCAGGTGGATCACGTCGGTGAGCGGGGACGCCGCGAAGGCGCCGCGGATCCTCGCGAGGTCCTCGTCGGTGACGGACTCCCCCATGAGCAGCGACGTGGTCTCGCGGGCGAGGATCACGGCGACAACGATCAGCAGCACGCCGATCAGCGCAGTGCCGATCGCGTCCCAGATCCCGTCGCCGGTGATGATCGTCATCGAGATGCCGAACAGGGCGCAGGTCAGGCCGATGAGCGCCGCGGTGTCCTCGAGCAGGATGACCGGGACCTCGGGCGACCGGGAACGGCGGATGTAGCGCAGCCACCCGAGATCGCCGCGCACCGCATTGCCCTCCTTGATCGCCGTGCGCAGCGACGCCCCTTCGAGAGCCATGGCGACCAGCAGCACGACGATGGGCACCCACACCCAGCTCTCGAGCGGCTCGGGATCCTGCCACTTCTCCCACGCCTCGAACAGGGAGAACAGGCCGCCGGCAGTGAACAGCATGACGGCGACGAGGAAGGCGTAGTAGTAGCGGTTGCGGGCGTAGCCGAACGGGTGGGTGTCGTCGGCGGCGCGCACCGCCTTGCGCCTGCCGACGAGCAGCAGCAGCTGGTTGCCGGAGTCGACGACCGAGTGGATCGCCTCGGCGAGCATCGATGAGGCGCCGGTGAGAGCGAAGGCGATGAACTTCGTGACGCCGATGCCGAGGTTGGCGCTCAACGCGGCGACGATGGCCTTGGTGCCGCCCTCCGCCGCCATGTCAGCTCTGCCGGATCACGGCGAGCACCGCGTCGCGCAGGCGCTCCATCTCGTCGCGCGCGGCGGCCTCGGCGTTGAGCCGCAGCAGCGGCTCGGTGTTGGAGGGGCGGACGTTGAACCACCAGCGCGGCTCGGCCGCCCAGTGGTCGAACGTGAGGCCGTCGAAGTCGTCCACCTCCACGCCGTCGGCCTCGAAGGCCGCGCGCACGCGTGCGAGGGCGTCAGGCACCGAGTCGACCGTCGAGTTGATCTCTCCTGAGGCTGCATACGGCGAGTGCGACTCGAGCAGCGCGGACAGCGGCCGGTCCTGCGAGCCCAGCGCTGCGAGCACGTGCAGCGCCGCCAGCATGCCGGAGTCCGCGTAGAAGAAGTCGCGAAAGTAGAAGTGCGCGGAGTGCTCTCCGCCGAAGACGGCGTTCAGGCGCGCCATCTCCGCCTTGATGTAGCTGTGGCCCACGCGCGAGCGCACGGGTGTGGCGCCGGCGGCGGTCAGCTGCTCGGGCACCGCGCGCGACGAGATCAGGTTGTGGATCACCGTCGGGTGCCCGCCCTCCGCCAGCTCCCGCGCGGTCTCGCGCAGGCCGACGAGCGCCGTGATGGCCGATGCCGGGACCACCTCGCCGCGCTCGTCGACGGCGAAGCAGCGGTCGGCATCGCCGTCGAAGGCGAGGCCGATGTCCGCGCCATGCTCGCGAACCGCGGCCTGGAGGTCGACGAGGTTGGCAGGATCGAGCGGGTTGGCCTCGTGGTTCGGGAACGTGCCGTCGAGCTCGAAGTACAGGGGGATGATCCTCAGCGGCAGCTCGTCGAGCCCTGCGGCCGTTCCGAGCACCGCAGGGACGGTGTGGCCGGCCATCGCGTTCGCCGCGTCGACCACGACCGTCAGCGGGCGAATCCCCGACAGGTCGACGAGCCCGCGCAGGAAGGCGCCGTACTCCGCGAGCATGTCGCGCTCCGTGGCGACGCCCCGCGTCCCCACCAGCGGGATGCCGTCCGCCAGGTACTCCGCAGCGAGCTCGCGCACCGCGCCGAGCCCGGTGTTCTCTCCCACCGCTCGCGCCAAGGGCCGGCAGAGCTTCATGCCGTTGTAGCCGGCAGGGTTGTGGGAGGCGGTGACCATCACGCCTGGGCGCTCGAGCACACCGGAGGCGTGGTAGAGGCCGTCCGTCGAGCACATCCCGATGTCGATGACGTCGATCCCCCGGTCACGCAGACCCGCGCCCACGGCGGCCACGAGCGCTGGACCCGAGTCGCGCATGTCGCGGCCGATCACCACCTCGGTCTCGCCGTCGGGAGTCACCACCGCGTCCGCGAAGGCAGCGCCGATGGCTCTCGCCACCTCCGGCGTGAGGGTGTCGCCCACGATGCCGCGGACGTCGTAGGACTTGATCAGGGAGGTGAGATCGGGGCGCTCGGTCACGGAGCCAGGGTATCGGGCCGCGGCGCGCAGCCGCTCGCGCCTCAGGCGTCGCCGGAGACGACCCGCAGGTGCCCGCGACGCGGCTCCGAGGCGAGCGGTGCCGGCACGGCGGGGGCGGCGGCGCGGGCACGGCCCGCCTCGCGCACGGCCCGCGCCAGGGCGTCGATGTCATCGGGGCTCGGTCCAGCGTCGACGAACTCCTGGTGGATGTGCACGACGTCCCAGCCCCGCGGAGCCGAGAACCGCTCGGCGTGGAACGAGCACAGGTCGTAGCTGTGGGGCTCGGCCTGGGCCGCCAGCTGCCCGACCACCACGGTCGAGTCCGCATAGACGTAGGTCAGCGTCGCGGCCGCCGGGCGGTCGCAGGAGGTACGGGAGCACTGACGCGTCGACTTCACGCCTCCGGACACTACGCGCGCCGGGGCGCGCGGCCACGCTGCCACGCCGATGCGGGGGTACCGTGAGGACCATGACGCGGAGGGACAGGCACGGCCGTGGTCTGCGCTCGCCCCTGCTTCCCTACGACGCTCCTGGCTATCGCACGCGCTCCGAGGTCTTCGACGACGAGCTGCGCGATGCCGCCGAGCGCCTCGAGTCGCGCTGGGGACGGGCGTGGGGTCGGATCGACTTCGCGGCCGAGGACGTCCCGCCCTCGGATCCGACGCCGTGGGAGCACGGAGTGCCGCTCGGCCGGGTGTTCCCTTCCGAGCTGGGCCAGCCCACGCGCGTGGTCGTGTACAGGCGGCCCATGGAGCTGCGAGCGGAGCCAGGCGTCATGCGCATGCTGCTTCGCGACGTGCTCGCCGAGCAGGTCGGCGCGGTCCTCGGCCGCGCACCCGAGGACGTCGACCCCGAGTACGGTTCCGGCGGCTGAGGCGCGGCGGTGAGCGTCGCGGCACCGCGCCGCGTCGGACGGCCCCGCCTAGGGCGCGACCACCGCCTCGAGCACCGTGGGCTCGAGCTCCGTCGACACGGGCTCGATGGTGGTGGCGAATCCCGATGCGGCATCGGTGACGAGCAGCGCCCACGCGAACGGCTGGCTGCTCGAGATCACGGTGCCGGGCGCGAGATCGAGCGCCAGGCTCGCCATGCCGCTCGCGGGCACGTCGACGGCGACGGGCTCTCCTGCCGCGTCCGCCGTGAAGGTTCCGCCGCCTGCCGAGGCGACCACCAGCTGGACGGCACCGCTCGGGACCACGGCGGCGCGCTCGCGCTCGTCGGTCGTCGCCTGACCTCCGGTCCAGGCGTGGTCGTACGCCGTGGCTCCCGCTACAGGCGCCTCGCGGGCGATCCGCACCACAGCGCCGCCGACCACCGGTGAGGACGCCTCGACTCGGACGGCCTGCAGGCCTCCGGCGGGCACCTGCACGTCCGTGACCTCGCCTGGCTCGAGAGTGAGAGCGTCGTCGCCGAGCCATGGCAGCGGGCCGTCAGCGCCCAGCAGGGTGAGCGTGGCATCCGCGCCGTCAGGCGCGACAAGAGAGAGCGTCGCGACGGCGTCGTCGGTCGCGGGGCCGGTCACGGGCACGATGAGGTCCGTCGCCGGCGACGACGGGGAGACCCAGTCGGTGCCTGCCGCGGTGAAGCCGTCGAGGCGCGAGTCCTGGAGCGCGGCCACGACGCCCGTCCCGGGTGCCCTCACGCGCACCGCGAACGACTCGACCGCGAGGGCGACGGACTCGAGCAGGACATCCTCCTGCGCGTACGGAGCGAGCAGCACGGACAGCGGGTCCGCGCTGGCGCCGAGCGGACCATGGAGGTCGATGGTCGCTCGGACCGCGCCGGCTGTCGGATTCGCGAGCACCAGTCGAGCGCTGGAGCCGCTCGTGGTGGAGCCTCCCACCAGCCACTGCTCCTGTTCGGGAGCGGTGCATGCGGCGCCCGCGAGACCGGCGATGTCGCCCGAGCCGATGCGCTCGAGGGACACGGCCTGCTCCGCGTCGACGGCGGTGCCGGCGCCGATCGACTCGCCATCGGGGATCACGTCAAGGACCACATCGGTCGACCCGGAGTCGAGCTCCTCGTCGCCCGAGATGATCGAGCCCGCAGGGACGGTGAGAGGCCCAGGGCACACGACGGGCTGGCGCACGGGATCGACGCTCACCTCGACGGCGGTGCCGGGAGCGCCGCCGACGGGCGGTGAGCCGAGCGTCGCCACGCCCAGGACGGCGGCGAGTCCGATCACGGTCAGCACGAGCCTCATGGCGTGCGCTCCTCACGACTCAGGCGGCGGGAAGGGACGGGGATGGACGCGATGAGTGCCCACACGAGTGCGGTGAGGCCCACCCAGAACCACACCCGATACGCGCGATCGTCGTAGGCCACGACCACCTCGCCCGCTCCCGTGACGTCGAAGGTCTGACGCCCCTGCCCGTCGGCGCCGCCGTCCAGGATCGCGCCGCCCGCAGTCGCGGTCCAGGCGCGGTCAGCGACGTGGGCGAGCACGAGGGTGCCGGCGCCCGGCGCTCGCCAGGTCCCCTGGGTGGCTCCCATCGGCACCGGGAGCGTGGCGCCGTCGGCGGTGACGAACGTCGCGAGCGCCACCCGGCCGTCGCCATCGGGAGCTCCCACCCTCCAGGATGTGCCGCGATCCGATGCACCCATGAGCTGCAGGTCGGGGTTCTGACCGAGCGCGCCCGCCAGCCTGTCCGCGCCGGGCGCCACCACGATCACGCCGATGCCCCACCGGGCGAAGGCGTCGAGGTCTCCGTCGCCGCCCGCCGCGAGCGACGCGATCTCCTCGCCGAGCACGCCCGGACCGGTGACGGCTGCCGCGGCGGGTCCGCGCGTCGCCGGCGCGCCGTTCGCGAGCAGCGTGCCGGCCGTCGACAGCACCTCGACGCCGTCGCCCGGGACGACGACGTACGACACGGCACCCTCGTCCTCGTCGACGAGGAGGACTCGCTGGGACGGCCGAGCCTCCTGCTCGAGCGAGGCGACGAGGGGCAGCACGTCTCGGTCGGCCGGCTCGACGTCGCCGAGGGGCGCGCGGCCCGGCCAAGCTGACGCGGCGGCCGAGCCCAGCACGGCGACCCCGACGATGGCGATCGCGACCGCGGAGGCCGTGCGGCTCGCGGCCAGGCGCAACCGCGAACGCTGCGGCGCGGTGGCCGGCACGGTCTCGGCTGGCGGCGGGGCGGCGATGCGGGGTGCCGACGCCGTGCAGATCAGCGTCAGCGCAGCGACCACGACGACGGACATCGCCGGTCCGTACCATCCGGAGCCCGCCGGCGCATCGGCGCCGAGATCCGGCGACAGCGTGATGCCTTGGACGCCCACGGCAAGGGCGAGGCTGACGGCGGCGAGCGCCAGCGCGCCGAACGACAGTGACCTGCGACGGCCGACGACAGCCGCGATGGCCGCAGCGACCATGACGAGGATCGGGAGGGACCGCATCGACGCCTCGAACAGCAGAGGGACATCCCCCGTCTCGCCGATGCCGCCCAGCAGCATCTCCGCGGCGGACAGGCCGTCGGCAGTGGCCGACGGCCCCGGCTCCCGCGCCCCGATCGCGACAGCGGTGGATGCCCAGTCGGGTGACGCGACGAGCGCGGCGATGGAGGGCAGCGACACGGCGAGCGGAGCGATGGCCGCACCCCAGACCCGCCAGCGCGCCGAGCCCGCGGCCGCGCCCGCCACGGCGACCGCCACGATGACGAGCGGCAGCAGCATGGGCGCGGCGATCACGGCGACGCCGAGCGCCGCGCCGGCACCCATCGCCGCGCTCCGCGACGGACGGCGCACCACGGGGTGCTCGGCTCCGTCGGCCAGCGGCTCGCCGCGATGCCATCCGCCGGCGCGGGCCAGCCCAAGGACGGCCAGCGGCCCGACGACGTGGACCACCACCGCTGCCACCCGCCCTTGAGCGGCTGACTCCAGGGCCATCGGCCATAGGCCGTAGGCGGCGGCCGCGAGCGCCCTTGTCGGCAGCGCCCTGGTGAACGCGCCAGAGGCCGCCCAGGCGCTGAGGCCCGCGAGCAGCGGCGACAGCAGCAGCAGAACGCCCAGCCACGTCGCGAGGCCACCAGGGATCGCTGCGAGCGGCACGAGGAGCAGGCTCAGCCCTGGATCCATGGCCGGCGCGCCGAATGCCTGCGTGGACCAGCCCGTGAGCGCCCGGTTCCACAGGTCGCCCAGCGCGACATCGGTGACTCCCAGGGTCGCGCCAGTGAGCATCTGGCCGCCGGCGAGCCCCGAGAGCCAGGTCGGGTGGAGCACGATGCTGAAGGCGGCCAGTCCGATGCTCAGCGCCACGAGGGTGAGACGCCGGCGAGCGGCTGCGGTCGCGAGCTCCGCCCTCACCACATCGGAGGGCAGAGGGCTCTGGCGTGCTCGACCCCGCGCGCCCCACTCGAGCGCTCTGATGTGGCGGGCGACCGCGCGCGAATCCGCCAGCAGCCGCCGCTCCGCGTCAGTCGCCCGCCCTGCGCGCCGCACCCTCGAGCGCGCCCGCGGGACGTGGACGAGGAGACCGAGCACGCGCCAGGGCACCAGCAGGTCCGCCGCGAGCAGCCGCGGCTCGTTCT
Organism: Demequina sp. NBRC 110053; assembly: GCF_002090095.1. Classification (GTDB taxonomy): domain Bacteria; phylum Actinomycetota; class Actinomycetes; order Actinomycetales; family Demequinaceae; genus Demequina. Next base: position 636,926 of record NZ_BBRJ01000002.1, read on the forward strand.
GAGCGACGCGCAAGACCGCCCGCGCAAGCGATCCGGCGAGCGCCCACAGCGCGATGAGAGGCACCGACCACCACGGGCCGTACACGAGGGCGTGGTACCACTCTGACGCGCGGCGCTCGCCGTACGTCGCCCTCCGGCCTCCCCCCGAGGCGCCGCGGCGCGCATAGAGGCGCTCCTGACTGTGGCGCACCCGTGCCGCCGGCACAGCCACCACGTCGTAGCCCGCACGCCATGCCCGGCGGGAGAAGTCGAGGCTTGCGGGCCAGCCGTCGGCGGCAGGGTCGAGCCCGTCGAGCGCCTCCCACAGCTCTCGGCGCACGAGGGCGCCGCCGAGGGACACGGCCAGCACGTCGTCGCGCTCGGCGTACTGCCCCTGGTCGACGTCGTCCTCCTCGACCAGGGGGATCCGGCGCGCGCCGACCCGCGTGGTCGTGGTGCCGAGCGACACGAGCCGGTCGGTCGCATCCCAGCGCACGTGTGCCGCGCCCACGACCCCGGCGAGACGACGCTTGCGAGCAGTGGCGGTGAGCGCCGCGAGCGCTCCCGGCAGCGGGGCCATGTCGTCGTGGAGGATCCAGACGAGCTCCGAGGGCTCGCCCGGTCGGGCATTGAGCACCGCGTCGACGGCCGCGCCCAGATCGCCCGCCTCGACGTCGAACACGTCGATGCGTGGGCTCCACCCGCCCGGGGGCGCCTCCACGGGAGCCGTCAGGGCCAGGTGGACCTCGTCTGGAGCCGGATCCTGGCTGAGGACGGATTCCAGGGCCGCGTAGAGGTGAGGGGACCGGCCGTCGCTGACGACCACCGCACGCACCACGATGCGAGCGGGACTCATGCGCTCCCCACGCAGGCCAGCCGCTTAGACAGCGCGGCGCTTGAGCTTGCGCCGCTCGCGCTCCGACAGCCCGCCCCAGATGCCGAAGCGCTCGTCGTTGGCGAGCGCGTAGTCGAGGCACTCGGATCGCACCTCGCACGAGGCGCAGACCTTCTTCGCCTCACGGGTGGACCCTCCCTTCTCAGGGAAGAACGCCTCGGGGTCGGTCTGGGCGCACAGCGCGCGCTCCTGCCAAGCGAGAGGGCCGTCATCGTCGACGGCCCCGAAGATGTCGACGACCGATGCCAGGGCTGGCGCCGGCTTGCCTGCGTCGGATGGCACTGCACCGCCGTAGATATTCCACATAGGCCGTCCTCCGATCGACTCGGCAGGATGGTGACCCTGCCTGTAGGAATTACACCGTTGTTATCCCTACGCGTCAAGCCGAGAGTAGCGCACCCCACGCAGGAATCCCGCACCCCACGCCAGGTGCATGGTGGCAAGGACCACCGGCATGCGCAGCCCCCCACGAAGCCCCGTTCGCGGCAGCAGCAGGAGGGATGCCGCGACGACGCCCACTACGTAGGCCGCAGGCACGAGCGCCGCGCACGCGATCGCGGGACTTCCGAGAGCCCATCCAATCGCCCCGACGACAGCGCCCGCCGCCACCCCTACGGTCGCCGCCGGTGCTGCGACGTATCGAGCCGACCAGCTGTCGGGGTGCCTGCGGAAGACCTCCCGCCGCCACTGGCCCGTCGTGAAGAACTGACGCCGCAGCGCGCTCCACGAGGCTCGTGGCGTGTACGGCACAGCCATCTCCGGCACGAACCACACGGTGCCTCCCGCGGCGCGCAGACGAAAGTTGAGCTCCCAGTCCTGCGCCCGCTCGAAGCGTTCGTCGTACAGCCCCACAGCCTCCAGGGCGCCGCGCCGGAAGACGCCCAGGTAGACGGACTCGGCAGCGCCCTCGGTGCCGCCCTGCCTGTGCCCCGCGCCGCCGAGACCGAACCGCGACGACATCGCCACGGCGACCGCCTTCGAGAACGGCGCCGACGCGACCGGCACCATACGCCCGCCGACGTTGGCCGCGCCAGTGCTCCGCAGCGCGTCGACCGCGAGGGCGATGTACCCGCGCGGCATGCGCGCGTGCCCGTCCATCCGCACCACGACGTCGTGAGCCGACGCGGCGATCGCGGCGTTCAGGCCATCGGGCGTGCGCCCAGACGGATTCTCGACCACCGACACGTGCGGCGACTGCGCCAGCCCCGCCGCGATGTCCTCGGTGCCATCGCCGGAGGGCCCCACGGCGATCACCACCTCGACGTCGCCGGCGTACCCGGAGTCGAGCACCGCGCTCACGGCGGCCGCCAGCTCCGCCGCCTCGTTGCGCACGGCCATGACGACGCTGACGGGCGGAACGGATGGCAGCTCTGACAGGTCGATCACGACTCGTAGGCTATCTCGAAGGCGCGACGACGGGTTCCCGCACGGCGTGTGCCGGCGTCCTCCCACGTAGCATGGGCAGCGTCGAGCACAGAGGAGGACGCGTGGCGGTGCCTGTGGAACGGGTGAGGCACGGCGATCGGCTCGGGCCGCACCCGGCGGTGCGCGCGCTCGCCATCGCCGTCGCGGCCGCCGTGGGCTTTGGCATCGTGTTCGCGCAGACCGTCACCTCGTCGTTCTCCGGCTCGCTGAGGACCGAGGATGTCGACCCCCTCATCACGTCGACCCCCGATGCGCCCGAGCCCACCCAGGAGGGCGCGGGCGAGCCTGTCAACATCCTGCTGATCGGGTCGGATGTCCGCAGCGGCGACAACGCGGCGATCGGGGGCGCCACCGGCGGCGGGATGCGGGCAGACGTGACGATCATCGCGCACGTGTCGGGCGACAGCTCGCGGGTCGACATGGTGTCGATCCCTCGCGACCTCCAGGTCGAGGTCCCCGACTGCACCAGGTTCGACGGGTCCGCCGTGCCAGGCGGCTACGGAGACTTCAACGTCGCGCTCGCCAACGGCGGGCGCGGCGGCAACGTCGCCGAGGGAGCGGCGTGCGTCATCAACACCATCCACGACGTCTTCGACGTGCGCATCGACCACTACGCGGTCGTCGACTTCAGCGGCTTCGTCCGGATGGTCGATTCCTTGGGCGGCATCCCCATGTGCGTCCCCGAGCGCATCGTCTCGGAGGACGCAGAGCTGAACCTCCGGGCCGGGCCGCAGGTGTTCGACGGGCTGACGGCCCTCAACTGGGCCCGCCTCCGGACCGCGGAGGTGGGGGACGTGTCCGGTTCCGACCTGCAGCGCATCGCGCGCCAGCAGGATCTGCTGGCGTCGACGTTCCGCACCGCGGTGTCGAAGAACCTGTTCTCCGACGCCGACCAGCTGGCGCAGTTCGTGCGAGCGGGGGCCGAGTCGCTCACGACGGACGAGAAGCTGGGATCCCTCACCGCGATGGCGTCCCTCGCCTTCCGGTTGCGCGGCCTCGGCCCCGACGACATCAGCTATGCGACCGTGCCGTGGGAGTACACGGACGGTCGCAACAACGTGGTCATGACCGACGATGCGGACATCCTGTTCGATGACCTCCGTCACGACCGGTCGCTGTCGGTCGCGGCCCAGGGCGACGCCACGTCCGAGTGGGGGGACGACGCCGGGGACGAGCCCGCATCCGAGCCCTCCGCCGCATCCACCGTGGCACCGCGGTCGCCCCAGCCGGAATCCACGGCGACGCGCACGGAGACGGTGCAGGACATCCTGGCCGAGTGCGACGCGCACGCGCGGGAACCGTGACGATCACCTGATCGTTACCCGCCCGGTACGCTTGTCCTCGCCCTCTCCTGCCACGAAGGAAGCCCATGGCTGCTCGCCGTCGCGCTCTCGCGCGCCACGCCTCGCGTGCGCCGCACCGACGCGCGCTCACGCTCCTCGCGAGCGGCACGGCGGCGGTGCTCGGGTTCGTGCTCGTCGGAGGCGCGAGCTACGCGATGCTCGCCCAGAACGCGCTGTCGCGCCAGGACATCTCCATGCTGGTGGCGCCGACGGACGAGAACGGCGAGACGATCGAGAAGGCCCCCGAGCCCACGGACTTCGCCGCCGGCGAGCCCATCAACATCCTCCTCATGGGCTCGGACGAGCGCAACGGCGAGAACGGCGACATCGGCGGCAGGGTCGCGGACGGCATGCGCTCCGACACCACCATGGTGATGCACATCAGCGGCGACCGTGCCCGCATCGACGTGATGTCGATCCCGCGCGATCTTCGCGTGCGCGTCTCGGACTGTCAGATGTTCGATGGATCGGTCAAGCGCGGGTGGACGGCGAAGTTCAACACCGCCTTCTCCCTGGGAGGCTCGAACGGCAACAGGGCCGAGGCGGCCGCATGCACCATGCGCACGGTGACGGACTTCACGGGCATCGAGTTCAACGGCCACTACGCGGTGGTGGACTTCAGCGGCTTCATCGACATGATCGACGCGCTCGACGGCATCCCGATGTGCATCCCGCACGACATGCGCTCCTCGAAGGCGAACCTCGACCTCGAGGCCGGTCCGCAGGTGCTCGACGGCCAGACCGCTCTCGCGTTCGCACGCGCCCGCACCGGCACAGGACTCGGGGACGGCACCGACCTCATGCGCATCGATCGCCAGCATGAGCTGCTGACGAACACCGCGCGCAAGGCGCTCGGCATGAACATGCTGACCGACGTCCAGCAGCTCACGCAGTTCCTGCGCGCCGGTACCGAGTCCGTGACGATCGACGAGCAGCTGGGCTCGCTCACCAACCTCGCTGGGCTCGCCTACCATCTGCGTGGCTTCGACACCTCGAACCTCGAGTTCACCACGGTGCCGTGGCAGTACGCCGGCGACGGCTCCGGCGACGTGGTGATGGTCGAGGGGCTGGCTCAGGACATGTTCCAGAGCATCGTCGACGACGTGCCCCTCCCGGACGCCGATCCGGATGCCGCCTCCGACGAGGCCACGGCCTCCGCCAGCGAGCCTGCGACCACCGCCTCACCCAGCACCGCGCCGGAGCGCTCCACGACTCCGGCGGCAGGCGCGACCGCCGCGGCGACCCCGTCGCCGTCGGCGACTGAGCCGTTGCGCGAGACGCAGGACGAGATCCTCGCGGACTGCGCCACCGCCTGACCCCGCCGCGCCCGACCCTTCCACCACGATGGGGCGTGCGCGGGCGTGCCAGCGCATCGGCCCCTGACCCCGGTCAGCGCGCGCCCTCCCGGCCAGCCTTCCCGGCGCCGGGCCGCAGCCGCACTAGGGCTCCTGGCGCAGAGCCTCACCCTTGTCGTACGCGATCCGACGGAGGTCGTCGCGGAACGCGTCCATGCGCGCGCGCACTGCCGCCGCGTCCTCATCGGAGCCGGCCCCGATGATCCGAGCGGCGAGCAGGCCAGCGTTGCGAGCGCCGCCGATGGACACGGTCGCGACCGGGACGCCTGCCGGCATCTGCACGATCGACAGCAGCGAGTCCATCCCATCGAGGTGCTTCAGCGGCACCGGCACGCCCACGACCGGCAGCGAGGTCACGGATGCGAGCATTCCCGGCAGGTGCGCCGCGCCTCCGGCGCCGGCGATGATCACCCTCAGGCCGCGTGCGGCCGCCTCCCGCCCGTACGTGATCATCTCGTCTGGCATCCGATGGGCGGAGACCACGTCCTTCTCGTACGGGATGTCGAACTCGCGCAAGGCCTCGGCGGCCGCCCGCATCACCGGCCAGTCCGAGTCCGAGCCCATCACGATCCCCACCGCCGCGCCGTCGCTCATGCCGCACCTCCGTCCCTCACGATAGCCGCGGAGGCCACAGCCCTGGCGTAGACGGCGTCGACGGCGTCGCCCGTCACCGTCACGTGCCCCACCTTGCGGCCCTGGCGCACGCCCTTGCCGTACAGGTGGACCTTCGCCCCTGGGTCGGATACGTCGGTGAGCGCCGTGCCGAGGTCTCCGCGCGCTCCCCCGAGCACGTTCGCCATCACCGTCACCGGAGCGAGCGCGGTCGTGGCGCCCAACGGCAGGTCGAGCACCGCGCGCAGGTGCTGCTCGAACTGACTCGTCACGGAGCCGTCGATGGTCCAGTGGCCCGAGTTGTGGGGACGCATCGCGAGCTCGTTGATGAGCAGTCCGTCCGCCGTCTCGAACAGCTCGACCGCGAGCACCCCCGTCACACCCAGCTCGGTCGCAATGCGCATGGCGATGTCCCGCGCTTGATCGGCACGCTCGGCGCTGAGGCCGGGAGCGGGGGCCGTGACCTCCGAGCACACACCGTCCCGCTGGACCGACTCCACCACCGGCCACGTCACCGCGTCACCGCTGGGACGCCGCGCGACCTGCACCGCGAGCTCGCGTGTGAAGGGGACCTTGGCCTCGGCGAGCAGTCGCGGACCTCCGTGGGCCGTCGCCTCGATCCAGTCACGTGCGTCGGCAGCTTGGGCGACGATGCGCACCCCCTTGCCGTCGTACCCACCCCTCGCGGTCTTGAGGACGACCGGGCCGCCCTGATCGGCGATGAACGCGGCGAGACCCTCCTCATCCGTGATCTCGCGCCACGAGGGGTTCGGCAGGCCCAGCTCCGCCATCCGGGCGCGCATCGCGATCTTGTCCTGCGCGAACGTCAGCGCCGCGAGTCCGGGCCGCGCCGGCACCCCGGCGGCGCGGCACGCGTCGAACACGTCAGCTGGAATGTGCTCGTGCTCCCACGTCACGACGGTGGGCGCTGGCCCCGCGAGAAGCCTGGCGACGGCGTCGGGGTCGGTGGGAAGGCCGACGACGGTCTCGTGCGCGGCCGCGGCCGCTGATGCGGAGTCAGACTCGACGAGGACCCTGAGGGTGATGCCAAGGGCGGTCGCGGCCGGGGCCATCATGCGGGCCAGCTGGCCGCCGCCCACCACGGCGACGATGGGAGCGGTCATGGCTGAACCCTACCGGCGACGACTACGCTCGAGTCTCGTGAATGCACGCTTGTGGCTGAGACAGCGCGCGGGCCAGCTCGTGCGCTTCGGCACCGTGGGCATCGCAGGCGTGGTCGTGAACCTCGCGGTCTTCAACCTCCTGCGCCTGGGCCCGCTCGCCCCCGATGCCGAGGTCGCGGGCGACGATGACCGCGTGGTCACGGCGAAGATCATCGCGACGCTCGTATCGATCGCGTTCGCGTGGTGGGCTCACCGCGGCTGGACGTTCAAGGGTGGGTCGCGCCACCGCCCCGCCCGCGAGCTCGCGCTCTTCGTGCTCATCAACGGCGTGGCGCTGGCGCTCGAGGCCGGGGTGGTCGCGATCAGCCACTACGCGCTGGGCCTGACCACCCTCGCGTGGGACAACGTCGCGTCGCTGGCCGGCATCGCCGTCGGCACGGTGGCGCGCTATGCCGGCTACACGCTGTTCGTGTTCCGCGCCCAGCCCGCTGCGCCCGAGCCGATGCGCCCGCCGCCCGTGGACGCGGAGACCGGCCAGGAACCCGCCTGACCAACGGCCGTCGGTCCACCAGCTCGGCCGGACGGGGCACGCGCAGGAACACGGCGCATCGGCGTATCGCGACGAGGAGCGTCGCTGACCGGTTCACCGCGAGCGACGCCGCTGGGGAAGCGTGGTCGAGTGAGGCACGACCGTGTCGAGGTCGACCATCTCGGGGACGCCCTGCAGGAAGATCGCGAAGGCAGCGGGCGCGCGATGCGCAAGCTCGAGGCGTCCCCCATCGGCCGTCACGAGGTCCCGCGCGAGCGCCAGTCCCAGTCCCGTGCCCCTGCCACCGGTGACCTCGCGCTCGAAGATGCGCGGGGCGATGTCCTCCGGCACGCCGTCGCCCTCGTCGCGCACCTCGATCACGATCGCATGGTTGGTGCCGGAGGCGCGGGTGGCGACGCTCGTCGTGCCGCCACCATGGTGGAGCGAGTTCTCGATCAGCGTCGCGAGCACCTGCGCCAGTCCCCCAGGGGTCGCGAACACCGTGGCGTTGGTGGGAGCGATGACCAGCTGCCGTCCGGCGCTGCGGAAGGCCTGCGCCCACTCCTCGCGCTGCTGGTCGAGCACCCCCTGGAGAACGAGCAGCTCGGTGCCGGAGCCCAAGGCGCGCCGCGAGCGTCCCAGCAGCTCGTCCACGACGCCCACCAGGCGCTCCACCTGCTCGAGCGACTTCTCGGCCTCCTCGCGAACCTCCTCCTGGCTCGACGTGGCGGCGATCTCCTCGAGACGCATCGTGAGCGCCGTGAGCGGCGTGCGCAGCTGGTGCGACGCGTCGGCGGCGAACGTGCGCTCCGCCGCGAGCCGCGCGGCCATGCGATCGGCGCTGCGGGCGAGCTCGTCCGCGACCTGATCGATCTCCTCGATGCCGCTGCGGTCGATGCGCGGGCGCACCTGACCCGTGCCGAGCTGCTCCGCGCTCGCCGCGAGGTAGACGAGCGGCGCCGTGAGGCGGTTGGCCTGCCAGATCGCGATGGACACCCCTGCGACGACGGCCGACACGCCCAGGGCGAAGACGATCGCCACGTAGCGGGCCGCCTGCCAGAACACGTCCCACCACGACACCGACATCACGACCACGATCCCCGAGTCCGTGACCGTCGAGTCCGAGAAGGTCGACGCCGGCTCCTCCCCCGCCGTCAGCTCCGTGCCGTCCGGCAGCTGGACGTAGATGTACGAGCCGGCGCCCGGCGCCGAGCTCACGTACGAGGCGAGGTTGTCCTCGGTGATCGTCTCGCCCGCCTGGTACCGCACGTCGAGGGCGCGGGCGGCCGTCGCCGTGCGCAGATCGAGGTCACGGAGCGCGTCGTCGCGGACGAGCTGGGCGACGAAGAATCCCAGCGGGATGCCCAGCAGCACCACGGCGACCGCGAGCGCGGAGATCGTGGCCTGGAGGACGCGGCGGCGCATCGCGCGCGCCTAGGCGTCGTTCTCGAACCGGAAGCCCATGCCTCGCACGGTGGTGATGTACGTGGGGTCGGAGGCGTCGTCCCCGAGCTTGCGGCGCAGCCACGACACGTGCATGTCCAGCGTCTTCGACGGCGCGCCGGCGTCCGCGTCCCACACCTCTCGCATGAGCGTGTCGCGGGAGACCACGGAGCCGGCGTTGGCGACCAGCAGGTGCAGGAGGTCGAACTCCTTGCCGCTCAGCTGGAGCTCAGACTCGTCGACGAAAGCCCGGTGGCCTGCGACGTCCACGCGGACTCCACGGACCGAGAGCTCGCCCGAGCCCTCGTCGGCGACGCGCCTGCGCAGCAGCGCGCGCACGCGCGCGAGCAACTCCGCGAGCCGGAACGGCTTGGTGACGTAGTCATCGGCGCCCGCGTCGAGGCCCACCACGAGGTCGACCTCGTCAGCGCGAGCGGTCAGCATGAGGATGGGGACCTGCAGGCCCTTGTCCCGGATGCGGCGTGCCACGTCCACGCCATCGATGTCCGGCAGCCCCAGGTCGAGGATGACCAGCTCGGCGTCGTCCGCCGCTCCCACGCCACCCATGCCGGTGCCGTGCCATTCGACCTCGTAGCCCTCGCGACCCAAAGCGCGGGTCAAGGGTTCTGAAATGGTCGGGTCATCTTCGACCAAGACAATTCGCGTCATGGGGCAACATTACCGGCGCGCACCGACTTTGCAATCCGCGCGGCACGCGCGCCGCGCACGGCGATCGACGAGGGCGAGGCGCGGGCCACTAGCCTGGGGCGTTGTGACGGACAGCGCTCGCCTTGGCCTCGACGACGGCGGTGCCGCCTCGCTCGGCAGAGCCGCTCGCGCCGTCGCCGCCGCTCCCGAGCGCGCGGTGCTCGTCGTGTGCGCGACCGCGCTCGCCGCCGGCCTCGCGGTGTCCGTGGGCGCGCACCTGTGGTGGGTCGTGCTGCCGCTCGCAGCAGCGCTGACCGCGCTGGCGTGGCGCGCGCTCGCGCCCCGGACCGCCGTCACGCTCGCGGAGGCCCGCGCCGGGGCGATCGCGACGGGCGGTGCTGCGCTGTGGACCGTCGTCAACGTCGCGATGGGCGCGGAGTACCTGCTCGTCGTGCGTGATCCCGGGTTCCTGACGCTGTCAGGCATGTGGCTGGTCGACCACCCGAGCACGGACATCCCCGCCCTCGGCGCCGAGGCGGCGGCGCAGGCTGGCACCCAGACGCTGCCGGACGCCGCGGAGGCGTGGAACCTCAAGGGGGACGTGGTGCAGCCCCAAGGAGCGAAGATGCTCCCGGCCACCATCGCCATCGGCGGCTGGATCGCCGGCGACGGCGGCGTGCTCGCCGCGAACGTCGTGATCGGCGCGGCCGGCCTGCTCGCCATCTACGCCGTGAGCCGCCTCTTCCTGTCCCCGTACCTGGCGCTCGCACCGGCGGGAGCGGTCGCGCTGACCGTCGCGCACATCGGGCTGTCGAGACCCGCCTACACGGAGCCTCTGACGCTGCTGCTGATCCTCGCGGCGGTGCTGTGGGCATGGCAAGGCATCGAGCAGGGCTCGACAGCGCTGCTCGCCGGAGCCGGCATGGCGAGCGGTGCGGCGATGCTCGTCCGCATCGACGGCACCGCGTTCGCCATCGGGGCCTGCGCGGGGGTGATCGCCGCGCTGCTCCTCGCGGGCGTGCCCGCACGCCGACGCCTCGCGCTGGGCGCGAGCTTCATCGGCGCTCAGCTGGCGTTGTCCGCCGTGGGCTACCTGTCGGTCGCGACGTGGTCCACCGAGTACCTGGCGCGGCTCATCTCGCGCTCGACGCTGCTCAATGCCGCCTACGTCCTGGTCGCGGTCGTCGGCCTCGCGCTCCTCGCGATCGCGGCGGGCCCCGGGACCGGCGCAAGAGTGGACCGGGCGCGCGCGTGGCTCGCGCGGTCGCGAGGGGGACGCCGCACGGCGGTCGCCGCAGGTATCTCGGTCGTCGCGATCCTGACGTTCCTCGCGGCGCGGCCGCTCTGGACGATCTCCCGACGTGGCGATGAGACGGAGTCGACGCGGTTCGCCAACGGCGTGGTCGAGAGCTTCCAGGCGGCTCAGGGGCTCGAGATCGACCCCGAGCGCACCTACGCGGAGTCGACCGTGACCTGGCTCTCGTACCACCTGACCTGGCCCATCGTGGCGCTCGCGATCGTGGGCATGGGCGTCGCGGCCTTCCTGGCACTGCGCAGCAGGCCGGTGTGGGCCGTGCTGCTGGGGGCAATCCTCGCCCCCAGCCTGCTGTACCTGATCTACCCCTCGATCATTCCCGACCAGATCTGGGCGATCCGCCGCTTCGAGCCCGCCACCATCCCCGGCTTCGCCCTCGCGGCCGCTCTCGCTGTCGGCACTCTCGCCGCGCTCCTGCGAACCGAGCGGGCGCGAGCCGTCGCCAGCCGCGTCGGCGCATCGGCCCTCGTGGCACTGCCCGTGCTGACCTGGGTGGCGCCCACGCCCGACCAGCCCACGCCGCTGTCGTCGGCGGTGAACGTCACCACGCGGGAGATGATCGGTGCGCGCGACATGCTCGATCAGCTGTGCGCGCTCGAGCCTGGCCGACCCATCATCCTCATCGGCACCTCCGAGGCCTTCGGCAGCCTGCGGATCACGTGCGATGTTCCGGTGGTGCTCGCGCTCGTCGATCAGAGCGCCGAGGCTCTGGCGGCGATGGCGGCAGCCTTCGAGACCGCACCCCTGGTGGTGACCCGCAGCCAGGACGGGGCGCCCTGGACCTCGATGCCTGCGCCGGCGGTCGACGCGCGCGTGCGGCACTCCGCCTACACGCTTGAGGGCCTGCCGCGCACGGTCTACGAGCGGAGCTACCGATGGCTCGCCGGGATCGTCCAGCCGGACGGCAGCGTCGCGCCCGTCACCCCTCCCTGACCCGGGGAGGCAGGGTGCCTTCCTGACCCTCGCGGCACCGGTCGCCACGGCGGACCGGAGCGGCTGGCAGTTCTCCACAGATCGCGAGCCACCCCTGGCATCCACGCCGCACAGCCGCGAGCCTGTCCGCATGCGCATCACGGCTCCCGGCGACCTCGATCTCGACGTTCGCCCAGGGACGACGGCAGGCGAGCTCGCTCGTGCGACGGGGCACGCCTCGCTGTGGTGCATGGGGCTCAGGCTCGACGCCGACCACCCGGCGGGCACCGCCCCGCTCGTGCACGGCGCTCGTGTGGCGGCGGAGCGCGAGCACCCACCGTGCGTCGCTTCTGTCCCCGGCATGCCCCTCGTCAGGGTCACCGCCGGGCCGAGCGCAGGCGGCAGCGCGCTGCTGACACCGGCAGGCATGACGATCGGGCGCGGCGCGCACTGCGACCTGGTGATCGACGATCCGGCCGTGTCGAGCTCACACGCCTTCGTGACCGGCGGCACTCGCCCGCGCGTGCGCGACATCGGGTCCCTCAACGGAACGCCCGGCCGCAGCCGCTTCTCGCGCCTGCGCCGTGGACGGCGGCTGGTCGCGGGCGCGTCCTTCGCGGTCGGCAGGTCGACCCTCGCCCTCGACATGGACGCTCCGGCCGATGCGCGGGCCGGGTCCGCCGCTCACGTCGCCTCGCGCCCGGCCCTCCACTGGGGTGCCGTGGGGGCGGCGCTCGTCGCCGGGGTGATGATCGCCGCTCTGACTGGCCGGTGGTACCTGGCGCTCGTGGCGCTGGCCGCGCCGCTCGGGATGGGCGTCGCGACCGTGGTCGCTCGGCGCAGGCGTTCGGAACCCGCCGACACCTCTTGGACGCCGCCAGTCGGCCCGATCGCCGTGCGGGGCGAGCTTCCGTGGGTGTGGGGCTACGTGCGCGCCGTCTGCATCGCGCGGGAGCGCGCGCCGACCTCGCCGCAGTGGCGCGAGCCCTGGATGCGCTGGCTCGAGGCCGGCGAGCCCGAGGACGTGTTCGTGCACGTGCCGCGCGGTCAGGGCCCGCCGTCGTGGTGCTCCGCCTTCGTCGAGGTCGGTCCGCACGCGCGCGTCGAGCACGGAGCGTCAGGCGCGGCACCGGCACCGCCGCTCGCGATCTCCGCCACCGTCGCCGAGGCCGCCGCTCGCCTGATCGCCGCGCGCTCCTCGGGTGAGACCCTGCCCGATGAGGTGCGCTGGGCGGACCTCGCGTCCGGCACCGACCTCGATGTCGCAGCGGGCGGCGCGGGCGGCCTGTCGCCCGACACCACGGGCGGGAGACGAGCGGGCAGCCCGCGCGTGCTCACGGTGGCGCTCGGCGAGGGCGCGCGCGGCACGGTCGAGATCGACCTCGATCACGACGGCCCCCACCTGCTGGTCGCCGGCACCACCGGATCGGGGAAGTCGGTCGCACTCGAGCTCGTGGTGAGCGCGCTCGCGGCCGCGCTGCCTCCGACCGACCTCACCGTCGCGCTCGTGGACTTCAAGGGCGGCGCAGGGCTTCGGGCGTGCGAGGCGCTGCCGCACGTGAACGGGACGCTCACTGACCTCGACGGCGCACTGGCGGCCAGGGTGGTCGACGCGCTGACCGACGAGCTCGCGCAGCGCAAGCGCCTGCTCGCCGAGCGTGGGCACGTCTCCCTCCAGGACTGGGAGCGCGCCGGAGGGGCGCCACCGCGCCTCCTCGTGGTGATCGATGAGTATCAGGAGATCGTCGGCCGTCATCCCGCGTTCCTCCCGGACCTCGCCCGGCTCGCGGCGCAGGGACGTTCGCTCGGGCTGCACCTGGTGCTGGCGACTCAGCGCCCAGCAGGCGCCGTGACGCCCGAGGTGCGCGCGAACGTGTCCACCACGCTCGCGCTGCGCGTCGCCTCCGCCACCGAGTCCCGCGACCTCGTGGGATCCGATGCGGCCGCCGGCATCGCCGCCGCGACGCCGGGGAGGGCCATCCTGGCGCGCGGTGGCGACCTGGTCGAGGTTCAGGTCGCGGCTCCACTCGCGCAGCCCGGCCCCCGGGTGCGTCGCGCGGGCTCCGCTCTCGCAGGGGACGCCAGCAGCCTCGCTGCCCTCGCGTGCGAGCGCTGGCGGGGCGTCGCACGGGCGCGGCCGCTGTGGGTCGCTCCACTGCCCCCGAGGTGGACAGCCTCAGCAGGGCCCCGCATCAGCGTCGCCCTCGCGGACGCGCCGCGCGAGCGCCGCCAGGGACCGGTGACGTGGGACCCGGGCATAGGAGCGGCGCTGATCGTCGGTCCCCCGCGGTCGGGGAGGTCGGGCGCCCTCGCCGCGATAGCGCGCCAGGCGGGTGCGGAGGGCCTCACCCCGGTGCTGCTGCCCCACGACCCGCGCGAGGCCGCCCGCACCCTCCACGTCGCGCAGGCTCGGCAGGATGTCCTCGTCATCGTCGACGACGCCGAGGCCGCGCTGGCTCGCCTCGCCCTCGTCGACGACGGCGCCGCCGCGGACCAGCTGCTCGCCCGGCTCGCCATGCGCCGCCCCACGGCACTCGCCGCCGCTCTGCACGCGCCGTCACGGCTCGGCCAGGGCACGGGCCTGCTCGCCGTGATCCCTGGCGTCGATGCTCACGCAGCGCAGGCGTGGGGCGTGCCGCGTGACGTCCGCGGGGCACACCGGGGTCCGGGGCGCGCGTGGCTGCGCGCGGACGCCGAGTGGACCGAGGCGCAGCTCGCGTGGGAAGCGACGGCGCCCATGCAGGCGCTGGTCCAGCCGTTGAAGCCACCGCCGCCGGGCGTGTGGGGCGTCGTGGGCGACCGCGCTGAGCCCCACGCTGCGCCCCAGGGCTCGGTCACCGTCCTCGGCGCGCCCGGCGAGGCGCGCGAGAGGCTGCTGCAGACCATGCCAGACGCCACGGTCACCTGCGCGGACGCGGTGCACATGGTGCTCCCAGGCACCGGAGCGGTCGTCGTGATCGAGCCGACCCCCCGCATCCTGCGCTCCCTCGCGCCCCGCGACTGGCAGGGCATCGCCGAGCCGGTGCCCGTCCCCGGCCGCATGGCGCTCGTGGAGTCAGGAGTCGCGCGGGCCCTCCGGGTGGCCGTGTGAGCCGGTCACGCCCCGGGAGCGTTCCCGCCGTGCAGGGTGGAGTCCTGCGCCTCGGAATCCTGCGCCTCTGCCGCGCGCGCGTGCGCGAGCGTGAGCGCCATGGCGCCCAGACCGGCCGCGATCGCCGCGAGGCCCCACGCCCACGACCACTGGACGAGCAGCGCGCCGGCGGCGACCTGCAGCAGCTGCCATGTCACGATGAGTCCCCGTGGCCATCGCGCTCCGCGCAGCAATCCCCATAACGCAGCCCCCAGCGCCGCCGCGGCCACGGCGACCAGCGCCGCGATCGCGATCGCCGCATCGGCCGGCGCCTGGCCCGTCACTGCCCTGGCGATGTAGACGGCGGCGATGGCGAGCAGCGCGAGCGACTCGAGCCCGACGAGCAGCGCGGCTCCCCATGCCAGCGCATGGGGTCGCAACGCCAGGCGGCCTTCAGGCGTTGATGTCATAGAGGACAACCGTATCGGCTGGACCATGTGGACGATCGCACAGCGTCAGACTCTTGTCATCTGTTCGTAACAATGAGAAACTTGAAGCAGTGACTACCGCGATGGCAGCGGCATGAACCCCCACCACAATGCAGGGCTTTGCCGCGCCTCCAGACCCAGGAGGAACCATGGATTGGCGTAACCGCGCAGCATGTCTCGATGTCGACGACCCGGAGCTCTTCTTCCCCGTCGGCAACACCGGCCCAGCACTCGTGCAGATCGAGAAGGCCAAGGCAGTGTGCAACACCTGCGAGGTCCGCGAGACCTGCCTGCAGTGGGCGATGGAGCACAACCAGGACTCCGGCGTGTGGGGTGGCCTGTCAGAGGACGAGCGCCGCTCCCTCAAGCGTCGCGCCGCCCGCGCGCGCCGCGCTGCCAAGTAGGCAGACTCCAGGCGGCGCGTGCTGACCGCTCGGGTCAGCGCTCGTCGTCGATCCTCGCCTCGACCTTGACGCTCGAGCCGGTCTCCGTGCGCTGCCACGCGATCGACCCCGACAGCTCGTTCTCGACCAGGGTGCGCACGATCTGCGACCCGAGACCGGACGGCTCCCCCGCGAGACCCACCCCGTCGTCGGCGATCTCCGCATGAAGGGTCTGCGCCTCGCGGGCGGCCGTCACCGTGATCGTGCCTGACTCACGGCCCTCGAACCCGTGCTCGACCGCGTTGGTGACGAGCTCCGTGATCACGAGCGCGAGCGAGGAGGCGTACTGGGCGGGGATCAGCCCGAAGTCGCCCTCGCGCACGATCTTCACCTGAACCCCAGGCGAGGCCACGTCCGCAGCCATGCGCATCGATCGCTGGGCGAGATCGTCGAAGTTCACGAGCTCGTCGAGCGTCCCCGACAGGGTCTCGTGGACCAGTGCGATCGTCGACACGCGGCGCATCGCCTCCGCGAGCGCCTCCTTCGCCTCGGGCGCCTGCACGCGACGCGACTGAAGCCGGAGCAGTGCGGCCACCGTCTGCAGGTTGTTCTTGACCCGGTGGTGGATCTCGCGGATGGTGGCGTCCTTCGTGATGAGCTCACGCTCGCGCCGGCGCAGCTCGCTCACATCCCTGCACAGCAGCACCGCTCCGGTGCGCTCGCCGTGGTCGGTCACGGGTATCGCCCGCAGCGACAGGCACGCGCTGTTGGCCTCGAGGTCGGTGCGCCACGCGGCGCGTCCCATCACCACCATCGCGAGAGTCTCATCGATGTGGACCTTGTCGAGCACGATCTCGCTCGTCACCCGCGGCAGCGAACGGTTCATGAGCGAGCCCGTGACTCCCAGGCGGTGGAAGCAGGACAGCGCATTGGGACTGGCGTAGGTGACGTGTCCGGCCGCGTCCAGGCGCAGCACCCCGTCGCCCACGCGCGGGGCTCCACGGCGCGGACCGGTCACCGAGGTCTGGACCGGGAACTCTCCGCGGGTGATCATGCGCAGCAGGTCGTCGGCCGCGCCCTTGTAGTTGAGCTCGAGGCGGCTCGACGACCGCGACACGGCCTGCGAGACCTCGCGGGTCAGCACGGCGATCGCCTTGCCGTCCATGACCACCGGCATGGCGTCCTCGCGCACGGCGTACGTCTCGTCCCAGCGCGGCTCGCGCGAGGCGACGATCTCCCTGTCATCGAGGGCGCGCTGCAGGTGCGCGATGCGACCTGCCGCTGCCATGGTGCCCACCACGTCCTCCTGGTGGACCGTCGGACCCGTCGAGGGTCGGCACTGCGCGATCGCGACGAACCCTCCCTCGACCTGCCGCCACATCACCAGGTCGGCGAAGGACAGATCCGCGATGATCTGCCAGTCGGCGGTGAGCAGCGCGAGCCAGTCGGCCTCTGCGTCCGTCACCGTGCCGTACTTCTCGGCGGTCTCTCTCAGGGTTGCCACGCCCACAAGACTAGGCAATCCGGCCGCGATACCCTAAGGCAGACCCTGGGGAGTGTCATGAACTTCAGTCATTCGCATCGCTTCGCCGCGACTCCGGACGGCGTGGCCGCCATGCTCGCCGATCCCGCGTTCGTGCAGCGACGCGGCGCCGCGTCCGGCACGGGCGAGCCCGACGTCGAGGTGGAGGGCACCGCCGAGGACGGCTTCACCGTGGCGATTCGCCAGCAGGTGCCATCGGACACCATCCCCGCTGAGTTCCGCTCGTTCGTCGGCTCGCGCCTGAGCGTGCGGTACACCGAGGTGTGGGAGCCCCCCAGCGGCGAGGACCGCACGGGCACCTTCGCGGTGGAGATCGTCGGCGCGCCCGGTCACGCCGCCGGATCGCTCGCGCTGGTGCCCGACGGTGAGGGCTCGCGTTTCGTGGCGACGGGCGCCATCACCGTCCGCGTCCCGCTCGTGGGCGCAATGATCGAGGCCGCCGTCAAGGATGCGGTCGTCAAGGGCCTCGAGGCGGAGCTCGTGGTCGCGGACGCGTGGCTCGCCGGGGACCGATGAGGCTGTCCCCCGCCCTGGCGGTGATGCTGGGCGGCTGCGCGGGCGGAGCCGTGCGCATGGCGATCGATGCCGCCTGGGACGCTCCCGGTCTGCCGTGGGAGGTCCTCGCGATCAATGTGGTGGGGTCGTTCGCCCTCGGCCTCATCGCGGCGCGCACCGCCGTGACCGGCGTGCGCTGGTGGACTCCGGCGATCACCACGGGAGCGCTCGGAGGGTTCACGACGTTCTCCGCGGTCGCCGTGCTTCCCTGGACGGCCGATGCACCCGTCGCGGCCTCGGTCGCGGCGCTCGTGGGCACGACGGTCGCCGCGGTGGCGGCAGCCGGGATCGGCTGGCACCTGGGAGGCGGGCGCCCCGGCTCGGCCGAGCTGCCGGAGACGGACCTGTGAGCGCGGGCGTGTGGGCGGCGGCCATCCTCGCGTGCGGGCTCGGCGCGACGCTGCGCTACCTCTTGGCGCGCCTGGACCCCGAGGGAGCGTTTCCCTGGCCCACCGTGGTCGCCAACGCGCTCGGGAGCATGATCCTGGGCTGCGTCGCGGCGGCCGTCGCCCATGGCGCATCGCCCGCCGCACTGGTCATCGTGGGATCGGGCTTCGCCGGCGGGCTCACCACCTTCTCGACGCTCGCCGTGGACGCCGTGACGCTGCTGCGCGAGGGACGGCTCGGGGCGTCGGGAGCGTATCTCGCCGCCACCCTGGCCGTCGGCCTCGCCGGTGCTGGCATCGGGTGGGTGGCGACCGCTGGCGTCATGGGCTGAACCACCGCGCCGTCGGGTCGGCGAGTCGCCCCGCCAACCGCACGCCCGGCCTCGCGCGACTCGGTTGGAACGACGGCCGCCTCAGGCTCGCGCGCGCGAGCGACGGCGGGCCACCGTCGCCACCGCGGGCCAGCCGGCCACGGCGGCGATGGTGATCGCGAGCACCCACCACGAGTCCGCCGCCGCCGGCGCCGCCACCGCCGCCAGCACCACGCAGCCGAGCAGGCCCAGCGCGCTCACGGGAAGGGGCACTGCCAGGGTCGCGGTCGTGCCGGCGCGGCGTTGGCGCATCGCCGCGACGTTCGCGACGGCGTAGTACGTGAGGATCGAGGCGACGCTCACCAGGATGAGGTCGGCGCCCTGCGTCCACACCAGCACGATCGCGAGCACTGCCACCACGGCCTCCGCCCGCCACGGGGCCCCCGTCGACCCCTGGCGGGCGAGCACACGAGGCAGGTCGCCCTCACGCGCCATGGCCATGGCGGTACGGCCGGCGCCTGCCATCACCGCGAGCATCGCGCCGCCGACGCTCAGCGCCGCGACCACGGCGACGATCCAGACCGGCATCCCTACCCGAGCGGCCAGCGCCTCGAGCGGGACGTCGCTCAGCGCCTGCTCGGGCAACGCGACGAGCGTGTGCAGCGACTGCGCGATGCCGACGTACAGCACCACGACGATGCCGAGAGCGACCACGATCGCGCGCGGGATGGTGTGCTCAGGATCACGCACCTCCTCGCCAAGTGTGGCGATGCGCGCATAGCCGGCGAACGCGAAGAACACCGCCGCGCACGCCACCAGGAACGGCGGGCCCCAGCCCGCGTCGGCCCCGCCCGCGGCCGAGGCCGACGCGTTCGCGAACCACCCGAAGCCCGCGCTCGCCGTGGTCGCGGAGAGCACGATCAGCGCCGACAGCGCCAGCACGACGACGACCGCGATGGCTGTGGCGCCGAAGGCGGTGCGCGTGATGCCACGCGCGTTGAGCGCCCAGGCGAGGACCACCGCGGCCGTCGCGACGCCCTGCGTGTGGCCCGGCAGCACGTAGGCGCCGAGCACGAGCGCCCCCACCGCGACGGAGACGGTCTTGCCCACCACGAACGAGGCCCCAGCGAGCAGCCCCCAACCGGCCGACAGCTCCGCCCTGCCGTACGCATACGCGCCTCCGGCGACCGGGTGGGCGGCGGCGAGCTGCGCCGTCGACAGAGCGTTGGCCAGCGCCACCGCTGCCGCCACCGCTACGGCGGCGAGGTACCAGTCTCCCGCTGCCAGCACATCGGCCCACATGCCCGAGAACACTCCAGCGCCGAGCATGGACCCCACACCGATGCCGACGGCGCCGAACAGTCCGATGCGGCGCGCCGAGGTCACGCGCGCAACGGTAGCGCGACGGCGCGCAGGTGGGAAGGGAGCCTTCCTCGCGCAGATGCGACGAAGGCCCGGACCAGTGGTCCGGGCCTTGCGTCTTGTAGTAGCGGGGACAGGATTTGAACCTGCGACCTCCGGGTTATGAGCCCGGCGAGCTACCGAACTGCTCCACCCCGCGTCGGCAGTGATCAACTCTATCTCACCGTTCCCGAGGCTCCAAATCGCCTCGGGAACGGCGAGGGAGTCGACTACCGCTGAGCCTCGGCCGCCGCCTCTGCGGCGATCGCGTCCTCGAGCGCCTCGGCCAGGTCCTCCTGGGCCTCGCCATAGGCCGTCCAGTCGCTCTCGGCGAGCGCGTCGTTGCTGTCCTCGAGCGCCTGCTGGGCCCGATCGAGCGCGTCCTCGAGGTCGGCCTGCGGGTCGCCGGCAGTCGTCGGCTGCGGGTCGGGCGTGGCCGAGCCCGATACGTCGGGCGTGGGCTCCGGCGTGGGCGAGGGCTCCGGGGTGATCGGGTTGCCGTCTTCGTCGAGCTGCGTTTCCGGCTCGACCTCCTCGACGGGCTCCTCCGGCTCGGGCGCAGCGCCCTCGCCGAACACCTGGTCGAGCGCCTCCTTGAGCGTGGGCGCGAACCCGACCTCGTCGCCGAAGGCGACGAACACCCTGCGCAGGAGCGGCACCTGCGTGCCCTCGCTCGACTGGATGAAGACCGGCTGGACGTACAGCAGACCGCCGCCCACGGGAAGGGTGAGCAGGTTGCCGTTCACCACGTCGGAGTCGCCGGTGCGCAGCAGATTCAGCGTCTCCTGCGCGTCGGGGTCGGCGTTGAAGTTGTTCTGCACCTGGCCGGGCCCCGGCACGGTCGTGTCCCTCGGGAGCTCGAGCAGCCTGAGGCGGCCGTACTCCTCCGCGACCTCGCCCGCAGCGTCGCCCGTCTCCGAGTCGACGGCGAGATAGCCGGTGAGGATGTTGCGGTCGGTGTTGCCGCCGGGGATGTAGTTGCTCGTGAGCGAGAAGGTGGGCGACGTCTGCCCCGGCATCTGCAGCGTCAGGTAGTACGGAGGCTGCAACGGGGTGCCCGCGGCGCCGGTCGAGCTGGCCGTCGGGTCATCCGGCAGGTCCCACTCGTCCTGGCCCGAGTAGAAGGCAGCCGCGTCGGTGACGTGGTAGCGCTGCAGCTGGTGCCGCTGAAGCTGGAACAGGTCCTCCGGGTAGCGCAGGTGGCTCATGAGGTCGCTCGTGATCGCGGAGACCGGCTCGAGCGCCGTCGGGAAGACGTTCTGCCAGGTCTGGAGGATGGGGTCCTCCTCGTCCCAGGCATAGAGCGTCACCGAGCCGTCGTAGGCGTTGACCGTCGCCTTCACCGAGTTGCGAACATAGTTGAGCGTGGTCGGGAACTGCGGGGTGTCGTTGCCGGCGAACAGGCCGGTTCCGGACACGGCCGCCGAGTAGGGGAACGAGCTCGCCGTCGTGTAGCCGTCGACCACCCACACCACCTGCTCGTCCACGACCGCCGGATACGTCGTGCCGTCGAGCTCCAGGTACGGCGCGACGCGCTGCACGCGTTCGATGGGGTCGCGGTAGTACAGGATCTGCGACTCCTCGGTCACGCGGTCGGAGAACAGGATCTGCTCCTCGCCGAACTTGATGGCGTAGAGCAGCTTCTCCATGAACGTGCCGATGCTCGGTCCGCCGTCGCCCTCGTACGTCGTGTTGACCTGGCCGTTGGGCGAGTCGTCGTCGGGGTAGTCGAGCTCCCACGGCTCCGTGCCCTCGGGAGCGCCCACGATGGAGTAGTCGGGAACCGTCTGCCCGAAGTAGATGCGCGGCTCGTACGGGCCCATGGCGCCCGTCGACGGGATGTTGCCCTCCCAGAACGACGGCTGGCCGTCGCGCGCGGTCGTGTTGCCGTAGGCGGCCACGACTCCGAATCCGTGCGTGAAGACCGTGTGGTCGTTGACCCACGTGCGGCTGTCGTCGCTGAGACCATCGAGGTTCAGCTCGCGCACGGCGATCACGGTGTCGTTGAGCTCGCCGTCCAGCTCATAGCGATCCACGGCGAGCTCGTCGGTGAAGTCGTAGTACTGCCGGTTCTGCTGGAGCTGCTGGAAGGCCGGCGACACCACGTTGGGATCGAGCAGTCGGATCTGCGTGGTGGTGTTCGCGTCGGCTCGCAGCTGGTCGGCCTCGGCGACGACGGTCGCGTCGTAGGGGATCGTCTCGATCTCGTCGACGCCGAACGCGAAGTGGGTGGCGTCGATGTTGCGCTGGATGAACTCCGCCTCGAGCGTCTGCGCGTTCGGCTCGACCTGGAAGCGCTGCACGATCGACGGGTAGATGCCGCCGATCACCAGAGCCGAGAGCACCATCAGCGACACTCCGACGGCCGGGATGCGCCAGTCGCCTCGCCAGATGACGGCGAGGAACATCAGCCCCACCACGATCGCGATGCCCGCGAGGATGGTCCGCCCGGGCATCACCGCGTTGACATCGGTGTACAGGGCGCCAAAGTAGTCGCCGTTCTGGGTGTTGAGGAGCGAGTATCGCCCGAGCCAGTAGTTGAGGGCGATGGCGATCATCACCACGAGGCCCGAGATGGCCAGCTGGATGCGCGCGCCCCGCGAGGCGACGAACGATCGGCCCCCGCCGATCCCGCCGTACAGCAGGTGCACGAAGGCGGCGAGCAGCGTGCACAGGATCGAGATGGTGAGCAGGAAGCCCACAAGGGACTGCGCGACGGGAAGCGTGAAGACGTAGAACGACGCGTCGAGGCCGAACTGCGGGTCGCTGACGCCGAAGGGCTCGTGATTCCACCACGCGAGGAACTCCGCCCAGCGCGCGGACATCGCGAGGCCGGCGATCAGACCCACGAATGCCGGGAGGGCCACCATCACCAGCCGCTCGACCGGGCGGATCTGCTCCCGCACCTGGTCGAGCGCGGTGCGCTTGCCCGTCACCGCCGGCCGAGCGCGACGCGCGACCCACAGGGTGATCCAGATGGCCAAGCCGGCGAGGAGACCGAAGACGAGGAACATCGCGATGCGCCAGCCCCACTGCGTCGTGAACACGCTCGTGTAGCCCACCTGCCGGTACCAGGCGACCTCGGTCCACACCTGGGCCGCCGCCATCACGATCACGATGACGATCGCGACGGCGAACGCGGCGAGCATGAGCGGGGAGCGGCGCCTGCGCGGCACCTCGACTGGTCCGCGCGGCGGCGTCGGTCGATCGTCGAACGTCACTGGTCTTTCCTTCGGCTCTGAGGTGTCACGTCACAGGTCATCATGGCGCGTCGCACGTGGGCAAGGCGGCGGTGTCAGCCGCCCCGATCGCCTGAACGGCCTCGTAGGCATCGTCAAGCGTGTCCACCGAGTAGACGTCGAGGCCGTCGGGAACGTTCCCGGCCACCTCGTCGCAGTTCTCGACGGGGGCCAGGAACGCGGAAGCCCCGGCGTCCTGGGCACCATACATCTTCATTCGGATCCCGCCGATGGGCCCCACGTCGCCCGAGACATCGATGGTGCCCGTGCCTGCCACGGCGGCGCCGGAGAGCTCGTCGACCTCGGTGAGCTTGTCGATGATCCCAAGGGAGAACATCAGTCCTGCGCTCGGGCCGGAGACCTCTGCGACGTTCACGGTGACGTCGATCGGAATGTCGAACGTCGGATCGACGTAGATTCCCATGATCGCATTGCCTGCGCCGTCGTCGAGCGTGGCGAAGGTCGCCTCACCCTGGACGCCGGCGCGCACGTAGCCCACCGTCACGTCGTCTCCGGGGGCGTGGTCGCGAAGCCCGTCGATCAGGGCCGCATACGAGTCCACCTCGACACCATCGAGGGACACGATGCGGTCGCCGGGCTCCAGCAGCCCAGCCGCGTTCGAGGACTCGTCGACGAGGGCCACGTCGAGCTCGGCGGGCACATGCTGGTCGAGTGCCTCGAGCGCTGCGACCGTCGCGGCCTCCTGAGACGTGATCCAGTCCTGCTGGGCCTGCTCCTCGAACTGCTCCTCCTGGTCAGGGGTGCCGAACACCTCCTCCTCCGGGACGACGTATGCCGAGGAGGATGCCCACTCGCGAAGCACCCGGCCGAGAGTGAAGGGCGTCGAGCTCGCTCGCGCGACGGACACGGTCGTGAGGCGCAGCTCGCCCGATGCGGGAAAGGTGGGTGCGCCGGAGATCTCCACCACCTCGACCCCATCCGACTCGCCCAAGGTGTCGTACGTCGGCCCGGGCCCGCCGATCGCGTACGCCGCCGGGAGTATCGACAGCACGGCGATGAGCACCGACGCGCCCAGACCGGTCACGGACATCACCAGCGATCGTCGGTCAGGCGCGCCCCCGTCATGGTCGTCGCCGTGCGCCGCGGCGGGCTCTCGATCACCCTGGGGCGGCTCGGCGACGAACGCGCCATCGATCGGCGAGGGAGCGGACCTGCCCGCGTCGCGCGCCACGTCTCCGGTCGCGTGGGGACGGTCGGGCGGCAGGGTCACCCGCCCATCATTGCTCATAGCGAACGATGCGCCCAATCGCTCCTCCCGAGCGTTAGTTTGGACGAGGCGACGCATCAGGTGCCGCCACGACCCCCAGGAGACGCCGGTGAGCGAGGACGAGACCCCGTGGATGCGACTGTTGCGCGAGCTGTTCGGGGATGACGCCGAGGCTGCGCTCGAGGAGCTCGAGCGCATGGGCATGGATCCCCAGGCTCTCGCACAGGCCAGCGGGATGCTCTCCAATCCGGCGATGATGGACCACGTGCTCGGGCAGATCCGCTCGCTCGTGACGCAGTCGCAGGGTGAGGACGTGAACTGGAAGCTTGCCCACGACGTCGCACGCGGCGTCGCGGCGCAGGGCGGCGACCCGTCGGTGACGGCACAGGTCGCGGCGACGCACCGCGCCGCCGTGTCGAGCGCCGAGCTCTGGCTCGACGCGGTCACCGACTTCGACCCCTCCCCCCTCGAGCCGAAGGTGTGGAGCCGCGCCGAGTGGGTCGAGGCGACCATGCCCACCTGGCGAGTGCTCGCGGGACCCGTCGCCACGAGCGTGTCGAAGGCGCTGGGCGGCATCCTCACCTCCGAGGACGCTGCGGGGCATCTGGGCGGGGAGGCGGCCGGGATCGTGGGCTCCGTGAGCCCCACGGTCACCGGCATGCACGTGGGCCAGGCGGCGGGCCAGATGGCTCGTGAGGCCTTCGGCATCACGGATCTGGGCTTTCCGCTGCTCGCCGAGCCGCGAGTGGTGATGGTGCCGGGAGCTGTCGCGGACTTCGCCGCAGGGCTGGGAGTGCCTGATGACGAGGTGCGCGCCTACCTCGCCCTGCGCGAGGCCGCCCACATCCGGCTGTTCACGGCCGCACCCTGGCTGCCAGGCCACGTCCACAACCTCATCGAGCGCTACGCGGCGGGCATCTCGATCGACCTCGAGGCGCTCGACGAGGCCGTCCGCCACGTGGGCCTGACCGAGCCCGACAAGCTGCAGGAGGCGCTCACGACCGGCATCTTCGCGACGCATCACAGCGATGAGCAGCGCGAGACGCTCGGCTCGATCGAGACACTGCTGGCGCTCATCGAGGGCTGGGTGCAGGAGGTGACGCTGCGCGCGGCGGCGCCCCACCTGCCCTCCATCGGCGCGCTGCGCGAGATGATGCGCAGGCGCCGCGCGTCCGGCGGTCCTGCCGAGGACACCTTCGCGACGCTGCTCGGGCTCGAGCTGCGCCCGCGACGCCTTCGTGATGCGGCCGCGCTGTGGGCGGCGCTCGGCCAACGTGCTGGCGCCGAGCGGCGCGACGCCGTCTGGGCGCACCCCGACGTCCTGCCGGGCGCAGAGGCGCTCGACGACCCAGCGGCGTGGGTGGACAGGCTGCTCGCGGGGACGGCGACGGACGAGGTCGACCGCGAGCTCGAGGCGCTGCTGAGCGGCGCGTGGGACAGTGGTTCCGCGGCCGGCGATGGAGGCGAGGGCCGTGCCGACGACGAGACCGGCGAGCCCGGCGACTCCGCGCCCTGAGATTCGAACGCACGACACGGTGGGCCTGCATTCGCGGCCACGGACGCGCCTGCGTCTAGTCTGAAGGCGAAGTGGCCCGTCGGGGCCATCAGAGCGTGCGGCTCCGGCGGCGCGCGTGAGAGAAGGAGAAGGCCCATGGCCGACAAGTACTCTGGCGAGTTCTACTGCGTGAAGTGCAAGGACAAGCGCACCACCGAGGGAGACGTCGTTGTCTCCGAGAACGGCCGCCGCATGGCGAAGGCCACGTGCCCCGAGTGCGGCACCAAGCTCAACCGCATCCTCGGCAAGGCCTGACCCCCACCGAGACTGACGAGGCGGGCAGCCCACGGGCCGCCCGCCTCTGTCATGTCAGGAGGGCGCCCCCGACCTGGGCACGCACCTCCGGCGCGCCCTGGGACGCCCGCCCCCAAGCGGCCCTGTGGAAAGCCCCCATGCCAGCGGCGTGCCTGCAACGCTGGGAGGCATGAGACTGCGCCCGGCCACACCCATCCTCTCCCGCGGCGATGGCGGCGCCCAGGTGGGGCTGGCCAAGCCGCTGGTGCTCGAGGGACTGAGCACCAAGGAGCTCGCGTTCCTCGCCACGCTCGAGGGCGGAAGAGCGATCGGACGTCTCGAGCGCCGCACATACGGCACCCTCATCGCCGCGCTCGAGGCGAGCGACGTCGAGGCGCGGCCGCCGCGCCCTCGCGGGGTCGCTCGATTCCACTCCGCCTCGGCCATCGCAGTCGACGCCGCGACCGCGCTCGCGCGGATCGGCTGGGCGGTGGCGTTCGCGGACGCTGCACCGCTCAGGAGAAGCGGTGTGACGGGGGCTCGCGTCGCGCCTGGGTCCTCGCGCGGCCTCGCCGCGGCGCACACCGTGTCCGCGCGCGTCGCCGGAGCGGACGTGCGTGCAGCGAGCGCACCCGCTGATCTCGAGGTGCTCGTCTCCGTCGGCCTGCCCGTCTACGCCGCACGCGCGCTCATGGCCGCCGACGTCCCGCACCTGCTGGTGTGCACAGACGAGCAGGGCGCTAGCGTCGGGCCGGTGATCACTCCCGGCGTGGGGCCGTGCTGCACGTGCTTGGGGCTGTGGGCCACCGAGGCCGATGCGCAGTGGCCCGCGCTGGCGCTGCAGTGCGAGGGGCGCACCCCGCACAGCGACCCGCTCGTGGCGTCCGTCGCGGGCGCGCTCGTCGCGCTCGTGGCCTCCGACTTCGCCGAGGGGCGCGATGGCAGCAGGTGGCGCGTCGACGAGGACGGTGTGCGCGGCCAACCGGTCGGGCAACGCCACCCCGCGTGCGCCTGCGCGAACCACTAGCGCGGTCAGTTCTCGGCGACCACCCGCAGCACGTGCTCGCCGAACTGGTCGAGCTTCACGGATCCCACGCCGTTGATCCGAGCGAGGTCACCGAGGGTGCGCGGACGCTTCACCGCGATGTCGATGAGCGTGGGGTCGGTGAACACGGTGAACGCCGGCTTCGAGGCCTCCTGCGCGACGCCCAGGCGCCATGCGCGAAGCGCCTCGAACAGATGCGCCTGGTCGGCGTCGAGCCCTTCGAGCCGCTCGGAGCGCGTCGCGCGGCGCGCGCGCGGCCTCGCGGCCTCGGGCCACCAGCGCTCAAGGAACCGGGTGCGCTTGCGGTTCGCGCGGCCACCGGCCTTCCGAGCGCGCGCGTACGACAGATGCAGGTGCTCCCGAGCGCGCGTGACGGCGACGTACAGCAGCCGCCGCTCCTCCTCGACGGCCTCGTCCGTCTCCGCCAGCGCGATGGGCATGAGCCCCTCGGAGCAGCCGACGACGAACACCGCGTCCCACTCGAGCCCCTTGGCGGCGTGCATGGTCGTCAGGGTGACCCCGTCGACCGCGGGGGCGTGCTGCGCCTGCGCGCGCTCGGCGAGGTGCTCGACGAGCTCGCGCAGCGTTGCGCCTCCGCCGGCATCCGTGTCGAAGTCGTCGGCGAGCTGGGCGATCGCCTCGAGCGCCTCCCAGCGCTCGCGCACCGCACCACGCGCGTTCGGTGCCGACTCCGACCAGCCGGCCTCCATGAGCACCGAGCGCACGCGCTCGCCGAGGGGAGCCTCAGACGCGGTCACCGCCTCGCCACGCAGCAGGACCATCGCCTTGCGCACCTCCTCGCGGTCGAAGAACCGTTGCCCGCCACGCACCAGGTAGCCGATGCCACGCTCGGCGAGGGCCTCCTCGAGCGCCTCGGACTGGCTGTTCGTGCGGTAGAGCACGGCGATCTCGCCAGCGGGGACGCCGCCCTTCATCAGGGCGTCGACGCGCTCGGCCACGCCAGCGGACTCCGCCGCCTCGTCGTCGAAGGCCGTGAAGATGGGTTCGGGGCCCGATGGGCGCTGCGAGATGAGCTCGACGCCGGCACGGCGCCCGCCGCGCTGGGCCATGAGACCGTTGGCGAGGTTCACGACCTGGGGCGTCGAGCGATAGTCGCGCACCAGGCGCACGACCGTGGCGTCCTGGTGCGCGCGCGTGAAGTCGAGCAGGTAGCCGGGGCTCGCGCCTGCGAACGAGTAGATGGTCTGAGCCGGGTCGCCGACGACGCACAGCTCCCGCCGGTCGCCCATCCACTGATCGAGCAGGAACTGCTGCAGCGGCGACACGTCCTGGTACTCGTCGACCACGAAGTGCCGATACTGCCGGCGGATCTGATCGCCCACCTCGCCGTGGCGCCCGATGATGTCGGCCAGCAGCAGCAGGATGTCCTCGAAGTCGAGCACCACCGCCTCCGACTTGGCGTCCTCGTAGGCGCGCAGCACGTCGGCCATCTGCTGCGCGGACACGCCGGCCGGCACCGGCCTGCCGTCGTCGGCGACGCGCCGCGCATAGTCCTCCGCACTCACCAGCGACACCTTCGACCACTCGATCTCGCTCGCGAGGTCGCGCACGGTGAGCCGATCGGGACTCAGCCCCACGCGGCGGGCGGCGCGGCCGACGATGGGCGCCTTCTGCTCCACGAGCTGCGGGATCTGACCGCCGACCACCTGGGGCCAGAAGTAGCTGAGCTGCCGCAGCGCCGCCGCATGGAAAGTTCGCGCCTGCACACCGGGCGCGCCGAGCGCACGCAGCCGCTGGCGCATCTCGCCCGCCGCGCGCGCCGTGAACGTGACCGCGAGCACCGACTGCGGCGCATACGCGTTCACGCGGACGCCGTAGGCGATGCGATGGGTGATGGCGCGCGTCTTGCCCGTGCCCGCTCCCGCGAGCACGCACACGGGACCGTGGAGCGCGGTCGCGACCTCCCGCTGCTCCGGGTCGAGGGCGTCGAGGATCGCGTCGGCTGACATGGTTGGCATTCTCTCAGCCCCAGGTGACAGGGAGGCAGCACGCTCCTCGCGTGTGGAGGGCCGATGCGACGGCGCGGCGCCCGCCCGCCCGCACGTGCCGACGGCTGGACGGCGGGCGGAGGGCGGAGGGCGGAGGAGTCGAGCCACCACCGCCCGCTGGGGCGCCGTCGGGTCAGTCGGCCTGGAGCCGGGTGAGGCGATCGCCGTCGCCGTGCCACTCCTCGAGCATGCGGCGCGCGATCGACCCGCGCGGCGCGATGATGAGCTCGCGCGCCTCGATGGCCGCCTCGAGCTCGTCGCGGGTCACCCACCTCGCGTCCGAGATCTCCTCCTCGTCGAGCGTGAACGCCGGATCCACCGCGCGCGCCGTGAAGCCGACCATCATCGACGCGGGGAAGGGCCAGGGCTGCGAGCCGATGTAGGTCAGGTCCCTCAAGCGCAGCCCGGCCTCCTCGGCAACCTCACGATGCACCGCCTGCTCGAGGCTCTCCCCCGGCTCGACGTAGCCCGCGAGGTGCGAGTAGCGCTTGACGGACCAGTAGCTGGCGTGCGCGAGCAGCAGGCGATCGCGCTCGTCCGTGATGGCCACGATCACGGCCGGGTCCGTGCGGGGGTAGAGGTCGCGCTCGCACCGAGCGCAGCGCCGCTGCCAGCCGCCAGGCGACGGCTCGGTCGACGTCCCGCAGCGCGGGCACTGAGCGTGGGCATCGTGCCAGTGGGCCATCGCCACGGCGGTCGTCGCAAGCTCCCGGTCGCGCATTCCGCGGTCATCGCCTCCGAGCCTGCCGAGCAGCGAGCGCAGCGGCTCGAGCTCACGATCGTCCTCAGCCGGCGCGCTCACGGCGACCACGTCCGCGCCGTCGTCGAGCCCCAGGTAGCAGACCACGTCGCGGGCGTCCCACGTCCCGGGTGCGAGCCGCACCACGCCGTCCGCGTCCGCCAGGACCTTGCCGTCCTCGACCGCGACCGCCATGGCCGTGCTGGTGTCGAGCGACAGGCGCCTGTGGGCGGCACGGTCGACCCGCATCGGCTCGAAGAAGTCCTCCCGTGTGCTCACCTGCCCAACCTAAGCCATCGCCGCCCCCTCCCCTTCCCGCCCCCTCCCCGCGAGATGGATCCCTCTCGTCGTTCTCGCGCCTTGGACCAGCGAGATGGATCCATCTCGCGGTCGCGAGGGGCGGTGGGCGCCGGGGCGAGAGCGGTGGGCTCACGGAGTGGGCTGTCGCGCGCGCGAGCGCGAAGGTCCTATCGTGAGGTCGTGCCTCGTTCTCCGCTCGCGCTCGCCGCGCTCGCGTCCGTCGCCGTGCCTGGCCTCGACGTGTACGACGTCCTGCGCAGCCCCCACACGGACGCGGACTTCGACGTGGTCGTGGTCAAGGACGCCACCGGCACGCGCTGGGTGGTGCGGGCCCCCAAGCGGCCCGCGGCTGGCGCGGCGCTCGAGGCTGAGCGCAGTCTGCTCTCGGCACTCGCTCGCGCGCACGACACCGGACTGGTCCCGTTCGACGTTCCCCGGCCACGAGGCGCCGCCACGCTCGCGGATGCCGAGGGCGGCAGGGCGGTGGTGTACTCCGAGATCGCGGGCAGCCCGCTCGTGCTGTCCAGGGTCGACCCCGGCCCGGGACTCGCCGCCGCCATCGGGACGGCGCTGGCCGCGATCCACGAGCTCCCGCCGACCCTCATCGAGGACGAGGGACTGCCCACGTACACCGCCGAGGAATATCGGGAGCGGCGCATGGCAGAGCTCGACGCGGCGATCGACACCGGCAAGATCCCGCCCCGGCTCGCGGACCGCTGGGAGCACCAGCTCGAGAACGTCGCGTGGTGGCGCTTCGAGCCCACCGTGGTGCACGGCGACCTGGGCGAGCACCAGATCCACGTGCGCGGCGACGCCGTGGTGGGCATCGGCGACTGGATGGACGCACGCGTCGCGGACCCTGCCGACGACCTCGCATGGCTGGCGGCGTCAGCGCCGGAGGACGTGCTCGAATCCATCACCGAGGCCTACCGCATGGGCCGGCGCGAGGCGCGCGATCCCCACCTGATCGACCGCGCGCGGCTGGCCTCGGAGCTCGCGCTGGTGCGCTGGCTCATGTACGGCGTGCGTACGGACAATGAGGACGTGATCTCCGACGGTGAGGGCATGCTCGCGGACCTCGAGACGCTGCTCTTCGACGACACGCTCGACGACGCGGAGGCGTAGCGCGCTCAGAAATCGCCGCGCAGCAGGGCGATGATCTCCTCGCGCTCCATCAGCCGCTCGGGCCGGACGGTCTGGTCCGACCCCACGTAGTAGAACGCCGCGTCGATGTCGGCCAGCGGCACCCGCTTCCACTCCGACCACGCGAGGCGGTAGACGGCGAGCTGGACCTCGCGGGCGCGCCTCTCCTCGGGGTCGCTGGGGGGACGACCGGACTTCCAGTCCACGACCGTCACCTTGTGGAGCCCCTGGCCGGGAGGGAATACGGCGTCGATGCGTGACCGGATGGTGATGCCCTCGACGGGCATCTCGACCCTCACCTCGATGTCGGTGGGCTGGCGGGCCGCCCACTCTGAACGCTTGAAGGTCTCGCGCAGCACTCCGATCTCCTGCGCGTCGACGGCCTCGTCCTCCAGCATGTCATCGGGCTCGAGCAGCACCGGGTGGCCGTAGTGGGACTCGATCCATAGGTGCAGCGCGTTGCCCCGCGCCGATGCGAGGGTGGGCTCCTGCGGCACCGGGCGACGCAGTTGGTGGGCGAAGGCGGCGCGGTCGCGCTGCAGCGCCACCAGGTGCGATGCGGTGAGGTGGCTGGGAAGGCGCACGGTCGCGGTCCCGCTCGCGCGCTGCGAGCGCTCGTCGAGCATGGCCTCGATGTCGCGACCCCACGGCAGCTCCGACCAGGCCGGTGCGGCGTCACGGGGAGCGGTCATCGCTTCGAGCACCTGGCGCGCCAGCTCGCGACGCCGACGCTGCTCGGCGCTCGGCGGCGTCGGCCACAGTGCCGTCGCAGGCTCCGTGGCCGGTCGCTGCTCGTCGTCGGCCGGCGCCGGCTCCCACGAGTCTCGCGTCACGAGCCCTGCATCGATCATCTCGGTGAGGAACAGCGAGGGCACGGATGGTGATGCCGCCGTGGTCCACCATGAGCCCGACAGCAGGACATGCGACCGCGCTCGGGTGACGGCGACGTAGAACAGGCGCCGCTCCTCGTCCACGCGGTGGCGCCCGGACTCGGCCTTGAATGCGTCGATGGCGTCCTTGAGGCTCGCTCGGTCGACGGCATCGCCCAGGTCGAACAGAGGAAGGTCGTCGCGATCGAGGCGCAGCGGTGATGGCAGCTGACCCGCCTCCGACATCCACGCGCCGTCGTTCACGGCGATCGCGCGCCTGCCGTCCTCGGCGGTCACCCTGGGCACGCCGCCCGACGGGAACTGGCTGCGCGCCCCGCGCCCGCTGCCCTGCGTGAGGCCGGGGACGGCAACGATGTCCCACTCCAGGCCCTTCGCGCTGTGGCACGTGAGGATCTGCACGGCACCCGGTTCGGGCTCCTTGACCGGCGCGGTCAGGCCCCGCTCCTCCTCGCGTGCGGCGTCGAGCCAGGCGAGGAACGCCCCGAGCGTCGCTCGCTCGGCGCCGGCGGCGAAGGACCGAGCAGCGTCGACGAAGGCGTCCACGTTGCGGGCGGCGCGGCCGTCAGGGCGGCTGACCTCGGCCTCGATGTCGAGGCCCCACGCGCGCTCAGCGAAGACGATGAGCTCGGTCAGCGGCAGGTACGTGTGCTCCCGGATGGCGCGGATGACGGACCGCAGCGCGCTCAACCGCGTGTGCGCCGCGGGCGACAGCGCGCGACCGGCGTGCGACCGCCACGCTGGGTCGGGCAGGTCGTCGAGCGCGTCCACGATGGTCGGCGCGTGCTCGCGATCAGCGCGCGACTCGCGGTCGCGATCGGCCCAGTCCTTGAGCGCCATGAGGTCGGCGGGCCCCAGGCACACGCGCTCGCCCGCCAGCAGCCTCATGAGGGAGTCTCCTCGCGAGGGGTCGTGAGCGGCCTGCAGCAGGGCGATGAGCTCCGTCACCTCAGGCGTGTCGATCAGCCCGCCGAGCCCGACCACCTCGTAGTCGATCCCGGCACGCACCAGCGCATCGACGATGGGGCCGAACTGCGCGCGCCGCCGGCACAGAACGGCCGCGGTGGGCGGGCCGGCTGCGGCATCGCCGGACGCTGCACGCAGCTCGGCGCGCCTCGCGACGATGAAGGCGGCGATGGTCCGCGCCTCGTCCGCGAGATCGGCTGCCATGTGGGACGCCACTCCCGGCGCGCGGCGTGCCGGCTCGGGCGCTCCCAGGAACTGGCCCTTCGACCGCAGCGGCAGCACCTGCACCTGCGGGTGGACGGGAAGCGAGCGCGCGATCACGTTGGCTGCGGTCAGGACGGACGCCTCGTTGCGCCACGAGACGGACAGGCTGCGCGTCGCGACGAGATCGGGTCCGCCGAACTGCTCGACGAACGACGACAGCGCGCTCGCCGAGGCTCCCCTGAATCCGTAGATCGCCTGGTTGGGGTCGCCGACGGCCATCACGGGGTGTCCGGGGCCGAACATCCTCGCGAACAGGCGCAGCTGAGCCGGCGAGGTGTCCTGGAACTCGTCCAGCAGCACCAAGCGGTAGCGGCTGCGTTCGATCGCCTGGACGCCCTCGAGGTCCGCCAGCTGCACGCCGTAGGCGACCTGGTCGGAGAAGTCGAGGTACGAGCCGTCGCGCTTGCGGCGCAGGAACTCCTCGGCCATGGGCGCGAGGTCGACGAGCGTCGTGAGCTGCTTGAGCGCGGTGGCCTCCGGCGTGGGGTTGCCGTTCGCGTTCACCATCGCCGTGCCGCCGCGCGCCGCCGGCAGGGAGCCGAGTCCCTCGAGCGTCTGCCGCGCCCACTGGCGGATCTGCCCTGGCGTGGTGAGGTGCTCTCGGCTCTGGGCCGCGAGCCTCTTGACGGCAGCCGTGAGCGTGCTGATCGCTGCAGAGGTGCCGATGGGCTCCGACCAGTGGGAGACGATGGAGTCCGCGAGCTGCCACAGTGCCGCGTCGGTGATGGTGGCCGCATCGGGATCCACGCCGATCCGCAGCCCGTGCTCCGCCACCAGCGACGCGGCGTAGCCGTTGTAGGTCGCCACGGACACAGGAGGGCGAGCAGGGTCGTCGCCGAAGGCGGAGGCGATGCGGCGGGCGGCACGCTCGGCGATCTCCGCCGCCGCCTTGCGGGTGAACGTGAGGCAGAGGATCTCGTCCGGGCTGAGGTGCCTGCCGAACAGTCGCTCGCCGTGGTCGAGCAGGTAGACCATGCGCATGGACAGGGTCTCGGTCTTGCCGGAGCCCGCCCCGGCGACGATGAGGGTGGGCTCGAGCCCCGCGCCGATGATCGCGGCCTGCTCGGGCGTGGGGGGCCTCACAGGATCGATGACCGCCGACAGCTCCGCGACCGCTCGTCCGGACCCGATGACGTGCCCGGTCCCCTCCTCGGCGCTCACGCGTCGCTCACCTGCCTGCCCTCGGGCTGGATCGGGCACGCTCGCCTGACCGGGCAGCGACCGCACATGTCGTTCTCGACCGCCGCGAAGCGCGTGCCGCGCATCACCTCGACCACGTTCGCGAGGCGCGCGCGCTCGGCGGCGACGTCGATGGGGGGCTGCTCCTTGACGCTGGGCGCCCTGGTGGTGCCGCCCACGAACACGAGCGCCGCGCCGTCGGCATGGTCGACGCCGGGGAACGCGCCGTGCTCGGCCGCGAGCTGGTACATCGCCAGTTGGGCATGAGTCAGCGGGTCACCGGCGTAGGAGGGATCGCCGGTCTTGAGGTCGACGATGCGGGTGCTCGCGCCGCGGGTCTCCACGCGGTCCGCGCTGCCGGTCAGCAGCGCCTGGCCGATCTCGACGTCGAAGCGGCGCTCGAGCGCGACGGCGTGGGCGGGGTTGGAGGCGAAGTACTCGGCGAGACGGCGCACCATGGCCTCGGCCTTGGTCCGCAGCGCGCGGTCGGGCAGGGTCGAGTCGCCGGCGATCTCGTGCCACCGCTCGCCGAGCGCGGCCACGAGCTCCTGCTCGGAGCCTGCGGGATGGTCGTGAGCCAGCTCGTGGATGAGCGTCCCGAGCTGCTGCTTGTCGCTGTCAGCACCCACCCCGCCGGCGCTCTCCAGCGCCCACCTGAGCCCGCACCTCTCGACGCCGTCGACCTTGGACGGCGACACCCTGACGAGGCCGTCGCCGTCGAAGAAGCCAGCTTCGGTCGAGGGCTCGGCGACGCCGCTCCACGAGCCAGGGTCAGCGCCGGGAACGCCGAGCGCCGCGAGGCGGGCGAGCGCCACGGCACAGCCCTCACGCCCTTCGCCCTCGATCGCGCCTCGAGCGCGCAGGGCCGCTACGGCGTGACGCAGGTCGGACACGCGCGGAACGGTCCCGGTGGCGACGGGCTCGACGCCGGTCGCGGCGCGGATCCAGTCCACGAACCGCGAGGGCCTGCTGTCCTCGTCCTCGACGCAGGTGATGATGGCGCGCCTGGTGGCGCGTGAGAGCGCCACGGCGAAGGAGCGTGTCTCGTCGTCCAGCACCGCGCGGCGGGAGGACGCCGCCAGCCGCGATCGCGCCTCGGGCCCGAGCGGCTCCGCCGTCGCACGAAAGGTCAGGAGCTCAGCGAGGTGCTGCGCTCCGAGCACGGAGTCGCGCAACCGGAGATTGGGCCACAGCCCCTCCTCGACGCCGGCGATCACGACGAGATCCCATTCGCGCCCTGCCGCCGACGCCGGCGTGGCGAACGCGACTGCTGCGCCCGCATGGGCTCGCGCGCCAAGGCTGTCGACCGCGAACTCCTGGGAGGCGAGGTGGTCCACGAAGCCCGCGACGCTCACGCCAGAGCGCCGCTCCTCGACGTTCTGAGCCTCGCGCATCAGCGCGATCACGGCGTCGAGGTCGGCATCGTCCCTCGCCGATCCGGCCAGGGCCGCGGAGCGCCATGACTCGGCGACGCCGAGTGCCTCCCACAGCGCCCAGATCACCCGCCGGGGAGAGCCGTGCCCGGCATCGCACACGGCGCGCGCCGCCTGCACCGCCGCGCTCGCGCGCGACGCTGCGCGCGCTTCCGGCCCACGCAGGCTCGCCCATCGCGTCGGATCGGCGAGCGCGTCCACGAGGAGCTCGCCCGCCTGTGCAGCACCTCCGCCGGCTCGATCCTCGCGGACCAGCTGGCGGCGCAGTCGGCGAAGTGCGACGGGGTCCATGCCGATCAGACGCGAGCCGAGCACCTGGGTCGCCGACTCCTCGCTCCATTCGGTCTCGCTCGCCGCGATGAGCATCATCGCGAGCAGCGGCGCGATGGCGGACTGCTCGTGGAGTGCGAGACCGTCGCCGAGCGTCTCGCAGGGGATCTCTGAGGCGAGCAGGTCCGCTCGCAGCTCCCGCAGCTGGCCGTTCGAGCGGGCGACGACGCCCATGCGGTCCCAGGGGATGGCGGGCCCATCGACGCCGTGGCGTGCTCGTCGCAGGGCGGCGGCGATGGCGCGCGACTGCGCGTACCGGTGCGGCGCGACGTGGATCTCGATGTCGGCGGCGCCCCCGGCAGGCATCTCGCCGGAGGGGCGCCTGGCGGAGCCGACGGACTGCGTGCCGATGCGAGACACGACGTGGTCGACGGCGTGGGCGAGGCCCGGGGACTGGCGCAGGTTGTCATCGAGCCGCACGAGCTCGGCGTCGAATGCACGACGGCCGGTGGACGCCGTCGCCTGGGCGAGAGCGCTCGGCACGGCCCCCCGGTAGCCCTGCACGGACTCGTCGGCATTGCCCACGAGCACCAGCCGGGCGCCCCCGGTCGCGAGCGCGTCGAGCAGCTCGATGGTCGCGGCGGTCACGTCCTGATAGTCGTCGACGACCACGAGGTCCCACGACGGCCGTGGACCCCATCCTCGCCGCCAGCCGTCGAGCGCCACGGCCGCCTCGCGTGCGGCGCTCGCAGGGTCGTACCGCAGGCCTCGCCCCTCCGTGTCGGGCCAGCGCGCGACCTGCAGGTACTCGTCGTAGACCGCCGCGGCGCGGTCCCATTCGACGCGTCCGGTGAGCGCTGCGAGGTCGCGAAGCCCGTCGGGGGAGAGCCCGGCCTCGGTGGCGCGCATGATCAGGTCGCGAAGCTCCGCGCGGAACGCGGGCAGCGCCGTGGCCTCGGGGGGCACCACGCCCGTCCAGTCAGGGGCGGACCCCGCGCCGCGGCGGTGACCTTCGAGCAGGTCGCGCAGCATCGCGTCCTGGTCGGCGCCTGTGATGAGTCGCGGCGGGGGCTCCTCGAGCGCCTCCGCCTGGGCGGACAGCACGGCGTGGGCGACGGACGCGGCCGTGTGGACCACGGCGACGCCGGAAGCGCGGCCGACGCTCGCGGCCACGCCGTCGCGCAGACGCGCCGCGCTCTCGCGAGTGGGCGAGAGCACGAGCATGCGCTCGGGCGCCACGCCGAGCTCGCTGGCCAGCGCGGCGGTCGCCGCCACGACGGTCGTCTTGCCCGAGCCCGGGGGGCCCACGATCACGACGTGGCCGTCCGCCTGGACGGCACGCTCGACCGCGGCCCGCTGCGATGCGACCAGCGCGGGCACGGCCGAGCGCTCGCGGGACGCGACGAGGGAGACGGTCATGAGCTCAGCGAATCACGGAGGTCTGACACCCAGGCACGTTCACGCTGGTGCGCTCGCCTCGGGCTGCACCACCCGCGCCCGAGCCGCCCGCTCGAGCGCCATGAGCGCCGTCACCGCCGCGATCCCCATGGCGAACAGGAGGATCACCGCGCCACGATGCTCCCCCGGCGGTTCGAGAGTTCCGTCCTCGCTCTGCCAGGGCCACAGCGCACGAAGGGACCCCACCATGAGGCCCGTCATGGCCGCGAGCGTCAGGTTGCGCCGGTGAGCGAGCAGCCATTGCAGCCCCGTCAC
Source organism: Demequina sp. NBRC 110053 (assembly GCF_002090095.1). Taxonomy (GTDB): domain Bacteria; phylum Actinomycetota; class Actinomycetes; order Actinomycetales; family Demequinaceae; genus Demequina. The sequence goes on from NZ_BBRJ01000002.1 coordinate 674,847, forward strand.
GAACAGCGCCAGTCCCAGGATCGCGCCCAGCACGAAGGTGGCGAGATAGGCGAGGTCGCGATCGTTGACGGCAGCGAGGGTCGCACCGTACATCCCGAGCACGAGCAGCATGAACGAGCCCGACACGCCTGGCAGCACGAGCGCGCACACCGCGATCGAGGCCGACAGCGCGATCATCCACGGCGCGGGGTCGTCCTGCGGGGTGCCCGTCAGCCCCGTGAGCCAGAACGCCGCCGCCGCGCCCGCCACCGCCAGCGCGACCTCGCCGGCTCTCCAGCGCGTCACCATGCGGGCCGGCACCGCGATGGACGCGACGATGAGCCCGGCGAACAGCGCACGCGTCTCGACGGGGTGCTCCTCGATCAGCGGCGCGAGCGTCGCTGACACGACGATGATCGCCGCGAGCATGCCCAGCCCCAGGGGGATGAGCACCCCCCACCGCACGCGCGAGGAGTGCTCACGCGCGAGCGCGCGGGCGTCGTCCCGATGCCGGCGGCTCGCGAGCGAGCGAACGCCCTGCACGGCCGCGCGCACGAGCGACCCCGCCGAGTCGATGAGGGTGTCGTAGACGCCGACCACGAGCGCGAGGGTGCCGCCGGAGACGCCCGGCACGATCTCCACGGCGCCGATGACGGCGCCGCGCGCGACGTTGAGCGCCGCCGCGCTCACCGGATGACGCGGCCGCTCCGGCCCGGCTGCGGGGAGATCGGCTGGCATGCCCCGAAGTCTACTGAGAGTCGCCGGCGCGACCGGCGGCGGCCGATGCGCTGGCTGAGGCGCTCGGATCAGGCAAGGGCTCGTCGGGCGAGGGCCACGGGTTGGGTTCGCACTCGTCGCTGAGGTCGACCTGGTCTGCCATGACGATGGCCCTGCCAGAGGCGCACACACTGTCCTCGTCGCCCAGCACGTGACCGACGCCGTGGTTGAGCAGGTACACCCGTGCGCCTGTCGTGTCCGTGCCGTAGGAGTCGAGCCCCGCGGCCCAGTCGTACACGCTGATCGGCACGATGCCACGGGCGGCGCACGGGAGCTCGTCGGTTGCCGACGCCGACGGCTCCGGCTCCGCGTCCGCTCCGCCCTGCCCGCCAGTGGCGGCCGCAGCGTGCGGCTCCTGGCACACCGACGGCGTGGTCGCGGGGCTCGCGAGCACCACCCTGATGTCCGCGGCTCCAGCCGTGGGCACGAACTCGTAGCGCCCGCGCGCCCCCCACCCGCGCGGGTCCTCCAGAGCCGCGAGCACGAATGTGCTGAGCGCCGCACCGTCGATCTCGAGGCCGTCCTCGACGTCGACGCGCACCCATCGCACCGCTGCTGCGTCGCCGGTGGGCACTCCGTCGCGCGACACCGTGCGGAACGAGCCGTCGCCCTCCTCGGCGATGTCCAAGGACGTGAGGCCAGCGAGCCGGTCATCGTCGTCGAGGTCACGCGTGATCGGGTCGAGCGGCTCGATGCTGACCGCCGGCTCCGGGGTGGTCGAGGGCGATGGCGATGCGCTCGGGGACGGCTCCGGCTCGGCGAGGGTCGCGCCGAGCTCCCCCGTCCCCCATCCCACGCCGATGCCCACGGCGAAGGCCGCGAGGATCACCAGGACGATCGCCAGGACGCTCGGGCCGCCAGTTCTTCTGCTCGCGAACATCGCGCTGGCGCCTCGGATCACGCCTCTACGATAGTTGCAGACCCAGCGTCCCCTGACATCCCAGCATCCCCGGAGGCAGCCATGGAGATCCGCATCGGCGTGCAGAACGTCGCACGAGAGATCGTCATCGAGACGGACATGACGGCCGACGAGGTCTCCAAGGCCGTCAACGACGCCGTCGGCGGTGCGATCCTGGACCTCTCGGACACGAAGGGCCGCCGCCTCGTGGTGCCGGCGGGAGCGCTCGGCTACGTCGAGATCGGCGAGGAGTCGAAGCGACGCGTGGGGTTCGGCGCCTGACGATCGGGCGTCAGCGCACCGTGCCGGCGATCGCACGCGCGGCGTCTGCCGCGTCGACGGGCGCGTAGCGCTCGACGTCGACGCGCCCACCCCGCTCGTCGTCCTCGAGCGGCTCGAGAGTCGCGTACTGCGAGTCGAGCAGGCCCGCTCCGGCGAAGTGGCCGTCGCGCTCGCTGCGCAGCCGCACGCGTGCCTCGAGCACGTCCTGTCGCGCGTCGAGGTGGATGAACTGCACGTCATCGCCGGCGACGCCACGGATGCGGTCCCGGTAGGCGCGCCTCAGCGCGGAGCAGGCGACCACCGCGCGCTCGCGCTCGGCCAGCCACGACGCGACCGCATCGAGCCACGGCCACCTGTCCTCGTCGGTCAAGGCGACGCCCGACGACATCCTCGCCACCGCATCGGCCGTGTGGAAGTCGTCGGCGTCCGCGAACTCCGCGCCGAGGTCATGGGCGAGCAGCCTCCCGACCGTTGACTTGCCACACCCCGTGACCCCCATGACGACCGCTCGCATGCGTCGAGCCTAGGGCCTGGCCCGCAGCCGGATGCGCCCGGTACACTGGATGACGACCCGGGGCTGACCGGTCGTCATGAGAAGCGCGGTACCGCTGCAGACAGCGAAGGCCGCAAGGACAATGATTCGCGATCGGCTGCCCGCCGACAGCGCGCCCGAGCGCGCACCCGATCAAGGACTCTCATGACTGACACACCCACGGGCGCGGTCGCGCCCGCCGACGAGATCGCACCCGAGCCGACCACCGCATCGGCTCCCGAGAAGGCCTTCGCCGACTTCCCCATCAACCCGCTCATCGCCCAGGCGCTCGCGGACAAGGGCATCCTCACGCCGTTCCCGATCCAGGCCATGACCCTGCCTGTCGCGCTGTCCGGCCACGACATCATCGGCCAGGCCAAGACGGGCACGGGCAAGACCCTCGGCTTCGGCGTGCCGCTGCTGCACCGCACCGTCTCCCCCGGCGAGGCGGGCTTCGACGAGCTCGACGAGCCCGGCAAGCCGCAGGCCCTCGTCGTGGCCCCCACCAGGGAGCTCGCCGTGCAGGTGGCCGGCGACCTCATCACGGCGTCCAAGAAGCGCTCCACGCGCATCGTCCAGATCTATGGCGGCCGTGCTTACGAGCCCCAGATCGAGGCGCTGCAGAAGGGCGCCGAGGTCGTCGTCGGCACCCCTGGCCGCATGATCGACCTGCTGAACCAGGGCCACCTCGACCTGCGCTACGTGCGCACCGTGGTCCTCGACGAGGCCGATGAGATGCTCGACCTGGGCTTCCTGCCCGACGTCGAGCGGCTCCTCGCCGCCACCCCGGCCTCGCGCCACACCATGCTGTTCTCGGCGACCATGCCGGGCCCGGTCGTCGCCCTCGCGCGTCGCTACATGACCCAGCCCACCCACATCCGCGCGGCCGACCCCGATGACGACGGTGCCACCGTCAAGGCCATCAAGCAGCTGGTCTACCGCGCCCACGCGCTCGACAAGGTCGAGGTCCTCGCCCGCCTGCTCCAGGCGCAGGGGCGCGGCCGCACGGTGGTGTTCGCCCGCACCAAGCGCACCGCCGCCAAGGTCTCCGACGAGCTGCGCGACCGCGGGTTCGCGGCCGGCGCCATCCACGGCGACCTGGGCCAGGGCGCCCGCGAGCAGGCGCTGCGCGCCTTCCGCAATTCGAAGATCGACGTGCTGGTCGCCACCGATGTCGCGGCCCGCGGCATCGACGTCGAGGACGTCACGCACGTCGTCAACTATCAGTGCCCCGAGGACGAGAAGACCTACCTGCACCGCATCGGCCGCACCGGCCGCGCCGGCAAGACCGGCACCGCCGTCACGTTCGTCGACTGGGACGACATCCCGCGCTGGAGCCTCATCGACAAGGCGCTCGACCTGGGCTACCCCGAACCCGTCGAGACCTACTCGACGTCGCCGCACCTGTTCGACGACCTCGACATCCCGGCCGGGACCAAGGGTCGCCTGCCCAAGTCCGAGCAGCACCTCGCCGGCCTCGAGGCCGAGAAGGTCGAGGACCTGGGCGAGACCGGCAAGAAGCACGGCGGCGACCGCGGCGGCCGCGACGGCGGACGCGGCGGACGCGGCGGACGCGACAACGGTCGTGGTGGACGTGGCGGACAGGGCGGACAGGGCGGCCGCGGCCGCTCGCGCGGTGGCCGCGGCGAGGGCGGCTCCCGCGAGCGCGGCGCCGATGCGGGTGCGGAGCGCCGCACCGAGTCCGGCTCAGGCGAGGGCGGGCAGCGCCGCTCGCGCAATCGCCGTCGTCGCCGCAGCGGCGGTCAGTCGGGCGGCGCGCAGGGGCAGCAGTCCCAGCCGCAGGCCTGACGCACGCATCTGAACGACAGACCCCGCCGACCACCGGTCGGCGGGGTCTGTCGTCGCAGGGCACGTCCGCGCATCGGCCGTGCCGAGGCTCCTAGCCTGAAGCGAGCCGCGCGCGCAGGCCCTCCCGTACCGCGGGCCACTCGTCCGCGACGATCGAGAACACGACCGTGTCGCGCAGGTGGCCGTCTGGCATGATCCTGTGCCGGCGCAGGATGCCGTCCTGTCGCGCGCCGAGCTTGGCGATCGCCGCGCGCGACTGGGCGTTGCGGCGATCGGTGCGCAGCTCGACGGCGATGCAGTCGAGCGCCTCGAAGGCGCGCTCGAGCAGCAGCAGCTTCGAGGCGGGGTTCACCGCCGTGCCATGCACCGCGCGCGCGAGCCACGTCCAGCCGATCTCGACGCGGCGGTTCGGCTCGTCGATGTTCACGTAGGTGGTCATGCCGACGGCGCGACCGGACTCTGCGTCGACCACGGCCCATGGCGCCATCGTGCCCTCGTCCTGCAGGCGCAGTCGGCGGTCGATCTCCGCGCCCACCGCCGCGGGCTCGGGAATCCACGTGTACGTGAGGCTCGAGAGGTCACCGGCGGCGATCGCGGCGGCGAGGTCGTCAGCGTGAGCATGCGACAGTGCCTCGAGCCGCACCCACGCGTTGTCGAGAGTCGGGGTGTCGGCGAAGGCCATGGCGAAAGTCTAGGGACGGCGCGGCGTGCGCAGCCGATGCGCCACGGCCTGGCCGCCCGATCGCGTCAGTGCCGCCGCGTCAGGACGGCCGGGCCGCCTTGAGCCGCTCGTACGACTCGGGGCTCGTGAGGTTCTCGCCCAGACGGTTGCGCTTGCCCGTGCCGTGATAGTCGCTCGCGCCCGTCCTCACGAGGTCCAGCCGGGCGGCGACGCGCGCCAGGCGGACCACCTGGCGCTCGTCGTGGTCGCGGTGGTCCACCTCGAGACCCACCAGGCCCGTCGCGGCCATCCCCTCGATCACTGACGTGGTCACGACCCTGCCCCGCGCATCGGCCCCGGGATGCGCGAACACCGTCACTCCTCCCGCCGCGCGCATGGTCCTGATGGCGTCCTTGACCTCCGGGGCGTAGTGCGGGACGTAGTAGCGCGAGCCTGGGACGAGGATGGAGTGGAAGGCCGCGTCGCGGGTGGGCACCACCCCCTGCGCGACGAGCACGTCCGCGATGTGCGGACGGCCCACGGTGGCGGCTGGCCCGGCGTGCTCGCTCACTGCCTCCCACGTCACGGGGTAGTCCTCGCCGATGCGCCGGACGATCTCCCGCGCGCGATGCACGCGCGCGTCGCGGGTGCGGGCGAGCATCAGCTCGACGCCAGCGTCGTCGGGACGGTGCCAGTAGCTGAGCAGGTGGATCGAGATCCCGCGGTGGCGGCAGGACACCTCGATGCCTGGCACGAACTCGAGGCCCTCCCGGGCAGCCGCATCCGCCGCCTCGTCCCATCCGTCCACGCTGTCGTGGTCGGTCAGCGCGACCACGTCGAGGCCGGCCTCCGCGGCCTCGCGCATCACCTGTGCGGGCGTCCCCGTGCCGTCGGAGACCCGCGAATGCGTGTGGAGGTCGATGCGCATCAGGTCAGGCTATTGCACGGTGGCGTGCGACCATGGTGCGGTGAACGACGAGCAGTCCGACAAGTCCAACAAGGCCCGCGCGCTGCGCCCCGACAACGACGAGTTCAAGGCGTGGATCGGCTCTCGGTGGGCCGAGCCGGACGACCTCGAGACCACGGCCATGGCCTCCGCGTCCTTCGCCGCCGAGCGACGGGCGCGCCTGTCCGAGCGCTTCCCCGGCAAGCGCATCGTCGTGCCAGCCGGCGACCTCAAGGTCCGCTCGAACGACACCGACTACCGCTTCTCCCCCGACCGCGACTTCGCCTACCTGACCGGCCTGGGAACCGACCGCGAGCCTGGCGCGGTGCTGGTGCTCGAGCCCGCAGCATCCGGCCACGAGGCCACGCTGTACCTGCAGCCGCCCGCAGGCAAGGACGACGACGGCTTCTACTCCGATCCGCGCTCGGGCGAGTTCTGGATCGGGAGGCGGCCGGGCCTCGAGGAGTTCGGGGCCATGACGGGCATCGCGACGAAGCCCCTGAGCGAGCTGCCCGGCGACATCCGCCTCGCCGCCCACCCTCATAAGCCCATCCGGCGCGCGCTGTCCGAGATGCGGCTCGTCAAGGACGAGTGGGAGGTGCAGCAGCTGCGCGACGCGGTGGACGCGACCATCGCCGGCTTCGAGCGCGTGGTGGGCGAGCTGCCCCGCGCGATCGCCCACAAGCGTGGCGAGCGCGTGGTCGAGGCGACCTTCGACGGCCACGCGCGCGAGGAGGGCAACGCGGTGGGCTACGAGACCATCGCCGCCTCCGGCGCTCACGCGACCACGCTGCACTGGATCACCAATCACGGCCAGGTGCGCGCCGGCGATCTGCTGCTGCTCGACGCCGGCGTCGAGGTGGAGAGCCTCTACACCGCGGACCTCACCCGCACGATGCCGGTCGACGGCACCTTCACCGACGTGCAGCGCCGGGTCTACGAGGTGGTGCTCGAGGCTGCCGATGCGGCCTTCGCGGTCGCGCGACCCGGGATGACGTTCCGCGACGTGCACGAGGCCGCGATGGAGGTCATCGAGACGAGGCTGCGCGAGTGGGGCATCGTGCCCGAAGCGAAGTCAGAGGAGTCGAAGCTCTTCCGCCGCTGGATGGTGCACTCGACCTCGCACCACCTCGGCCTCGACGTGCACGACTGCGCGCAGGCCAAGCGCGAGCTCTACATGGACGGCCCGCTGCAGCCAGGGATGGTCTTCACCATCGAGCCTGGCCTGTACTTCAAGGCGGACGACCTCGCGGTGCCCGAGGACCTCCGCGGCATCGGCATCCGCATCGAGGACGACGTGCTCGTCACCGAGGATGGCGTCGAGAATCTGTCGGCGGCGCTGCCGCGCGAGCCCGGTGCCGTCGAGGCCTGGATGGCGCGCCACCGCAAGGGCTGACGCCGTCGCGTCCAGGCACTCGCGCTCGCCGTGACTGCCTCATGATGCGCCCTGGCAGTCATCTCGTGCCGCCTGAAGACGCAGATGCGGCACTCAGCGACTGCCAGGACGCAGGGAACCCCGGGCATAGCCGCGAGCGCACGGGTGTTGCCTGGCCAGACCCCATGCACCCAGGAGATTCATGAGCACGACCCTGTCCGTCCTCGACCTCGCGCCCGTCGCTCCCGGCGAGCGACCCGCGACCGCCTACGCCCACAGCGTCGACCTCGCACGCGCCGCCGAGCAGGCCGGCTACGAGCGCGTCTGGTACGCCGAGCACCACAACATCGACCGCATCGCCTCGGCAGCGCCCGCGGTGCTCATCGCCCATGTCGCGGCGCATACCCAGTCCATTCGCCTGGGCGCGGGCGGGGTCATGCTGCCCAATCACTCGCCCCTGAGCATCGCCGAGCAGTTCGGCACCCTCGCGGAGCTCCATCCCGGTCGCATCGACCTGGGGCTCGGCCGCGCGCCCGGCGGCGACCGCGCCGTGTTCGCCGCGCTGCGCCGCGAGCCGCAGGATGCCGACCGCTTCCCGCAGGACGTGCTCGAGCTCCAGGGCTACCTCGGCGAGACCAGCCGGGTGCATGGCGTCGAGGCGACACCAGGCAAGGGCACCGAGGTGCCGCTGTACATCCTGGGCAGCTCGCTGTTCGGGGCGCAGCTCGCCGCTCAGCTGGGCCTGCCCTACGCGTTCGCCTCCCACTTCGCGCCCGCAGCGCTGCACGAGGCGACTCAGGTCTACCGCGACACCTTCCAGCCGTCGGACCAGCTCTCCGAGCCGTACCTCATGGTCGCGGCGAACGTCTTCGCCGCCGCAGACTCCGCCACCGCACGGGACCAGTTCGAGCGCTCGCGCCGGTGGCGCGTGCGGGGCATGCTCAAGCGCGGTCCGGCGATCCCTGAGTACTCGGACGAGGACATCGACGCGTTCCTCGCCTCTCCCCAGGGCGCACCGATGGCGGACATGATGCGGTGCACCGCAGTCGGCTCCGGCGCCGATGCGCGCGCCTGGCTCGAGGATTTCGCGGGCTCGGTCGGGGCTCAGGAGGTCATCACGGCACACGGTGCGCTCGACGCCGACGCGCGCGTGGAGTCGGTGCGGCTCACAGCGGCCGGGCAGTCTCGCTGACGTGCCGGCGACAGCCCGCGCGCACCGGGCGACCTAGAGCTCCGGAAAGCTGCTGCCCGGGTCGGGGATGATCGTCAGGCCGGCGCCGCGTGGGCTGCTGCCTGTGCGCCAGTCGGCCGCGAGGCACGGGCGCAGCGCCTCCCAGAGGAAGTGGCGCGCGCCCGGCACTCCTGAGTCCGCGAACCATGCCCGCGTGGTGAACGCCGCAAGATCGGCGAGCTGGATGATCTCGCGATCCCAGGTGCTCAGCTCGGAGTCGATCCACAGCGGCTTGTCGAGGATGAAGTCGAAGTTCGGGCGGTACTTGCCCTGCGACGCTCGAGCGCGCATCACCGTCCGCATCGCGCCCGTCTCGAAGAACTTCTCGTGCTCCGTCTGCTGGTCGGCGACGAACGCCGCACTCGCGCCGCCGTACACGTGCTCCATGGTCAGCGCCACGCTCTGGTACAGGGAGGCGTAGGCCACTCCGAGCGGGTCGGCGCCTGCGGTGCTCGCAAGCATGCTCTTGTCGACGATGACCGAGAACACGACGGGCCTGAACTTCGCGAACAGCCTCTCCACGCTGTGGAGCAGGAGATTGAAGCTCTGCCTCGAGTCGATCACGTCGTAGGCCGACGGGAGGTCGCCGGCAGGCCCGCCCTCGAGCCGTCGGTTCAGCTGCCAGAGGTAGCGGCCCTTGATCTCCGTCTCACCCCAGGGAGCGGTCGTCGCGAGCTCGCCGAACGCACGCCGCTTGATGGCGGCGAAGTCGGCGGCGACCGAGCTGCGTGCATCATCGGGGATCGCGGCGGCGGCCAGCGTGAAGGAGCTGGCCAGGCGCGAGCTCCCGGGCCTTGGCGCTGACGTGCCACCGCTCTCATCGACGTAGAACAGCAGCAATGGTCCACCTCCTCTCGACTCCGCTCACCCTAGCGGGGCCGGTGCGGATCCCGATCGTCAGACCCGGTGAGGATCAGGCCGCGCGCTCGGCGAGCACCTTGACGCCCAGCCGCATCTCCTCCGGCGAGAGGTAGAACGGCAGCCGGAAGTACTCGGCTCCCGCGCCTGGAACCACCTCGAACGCGGTGCCGGGGGCGACGGGCACGCCGGCGTCGGAGGCGCGGGCGGCGAACCGCTCGGCATTGCCGCCAGGGATGCGCACCCACAGGCACGGCCCGCCGTCAGGGGTGCGGAACTCCCAGTCCAACCCGTGCTCGACGATGGCGTCGACGGTCGCGGCGAGCGACTCACGCATCGCATCGAGGCGCCACGCCAGGGTCGCGTCGTAGTGCTCGGTGAGGAGGACGGTCGCCATCTGCTGGAAGAAGGCGGGGCTGCCCAGGTCCATGGCGGCCTTGCGATTGCGCAGCTGGGTGGCGAGCGTCGAGTTGGCGTGCAGCCAGCCGATGCGCATGCCGCCCCAGAACACCTTCGACAGCCCGCCGATGGTCACCACGGTGGCATCGCTGCCGAGGGCCGCCAGCGGCGTGGGCGGCGTCCCGGTGAGGGCGAGCTCGCCCGTGATCCTGTCGTCGATCACGGTGGTGCCGGCGGCCGCCGCGGCGGCGAGGAACTGCTCTGCCTCGTCCGTCCCGAGCACGGTCCCCGTGGGGTTCTGGAAGCTCGTGAGGTAGGCGACGTCCGGTCGCGCGGCCCGGATGAGCTTGATGGCCGCGGGCACGTCGAGCCCGTCGGGCGCCATGGGCAGCGCGAGGGGGCGCGAGCCTGCTGACGTGATCGCGTCGAACACCCCGGGATAGGCCACCGCCTCCATGGCGACGGGACAGGACGGCCCAGCGAGCGCGGTGACGGCGAGCCACAGCGCCTGCTGACCGCCAGCGGTGATGACGATCTCGTCGGGACGGGCAGCGATGCCGCGAGCGCGCAGGTGCTCGACGACGGCCCGCACCAGCTCGGGGTCGCCCAGGGCCGCGTAGCCGGTGGAGCCGGCGAGCGCGCCATCGAGGATCGCCCCTGGGCTGTGCAGCGCTTGCGTCACGATGGGGGCGGCGGGCGGACAGGCCGAGCTCAGTCCGACCAGGGGCGCGCGCGTGCCGGGCAGGATCTTCGCGAAGCGGTCCTGATAGGACATGCCCTCGAGTCCGCGAGCGCGGGCGCCGAGCGTGGGGGCGGCGCCCGGTCGCACCTCGAGCCACTCGTCGTCGCGCAGGCGCTGGTACGCGGCGGTGACGGTGTTGCGCGACAGGTGCAGGGCCTCGGCGAGCGCCCGCTCGGAAGGCAGCTTGGTGCCGTGGTCGAGCGAGCCGGCCTCCGCCAGCGAGACGATGGCGTCGGCGAGCTGCGAGTACAGCGGGCCGGTGCCCGACTGCCAGTGGTCGAGGACGTCGCGGAGCTGATCGGCGGTGGTGCGCATGGAGCCATCCCACTCCAAACTGGCACTCCCGAGCAAGAGCCAGTGGCGCATCGGCTGGCCCTATCTTCCTGAGGCCAGTCGGGAGCATGCTCGCCTCATGACCACCACACCCCTCGAGCGAGTCCACACCAACCCGGTGACGCGCGCACGCACCCGCGAGCGCATCGGCCTCATCACCGAGGCGGCCCGCAGGGCCGGCTCGTATGCGGCCAACTCCGCTCACCGGCCCGTGCACCCGAGCCCCGACGCCATCGCCGCGCTCGACGCCTTCCGCACTCCCCTGCCCGAGCGTGGCCGGGACGCTCGCGAGGTACTCGCGGAGCTCGACGCCTTCGGCTCGCCTGCGACCACCGTCGTCAACGACGGTCGCTACTTCGGCTACGTGGTCGGCGGAACCGAGCCAGCGTCACAGGCGGCCGGGATCCTCGCCGGGGCGTGGGACCAGAACGTCGGCGGTGGCTCACCCGTCGGCCAGGCCATCGACGCCGTCGCATGCGCCTGGGTGATCGAGGCGCTCGGGCTGCCCTCCACGGCCGTCGCCGCGTTCAACGGGGGAGCCACCGTCGCGAACCTCACCGGCATCATCGCCGGCCGCGACGCCCTCCTGGCGCGCGCCGGCTGGTCGGTCGCCGAGCGCGGCCTGCAGGGAGCTCCTCCCCTGCGGGTGGTCGTGGGCGAGGAGGTTCACGCCTCCGCGCTCAAGGCGCTGCGCCTCGCGGGGTTCGGCGCGAGCCAGATCGAGCGCGTGCCCACCGATGCCGAGGGAGCGATCAGGGCCGATGCGTTCCCTCGCGCCACCGACCACCTCACCCTGGTGCTGCTGCAGGCCGGCAACGTCAACACCGGGGCGTCGGACCCGTTCGAGGCCATCATCCCTGGCGTGCGCGAACGCGGCGGCTGGGTGCACGTCGACGGCGCCTTCGGGCTGTGGGCGGCCGCCTCGCCTGCGCTGGCTCACCAGGTGGCTGGCGTCGAGCTCGCGGACTCGTGGGCGACGGACGCCCACAAGTGGCTGTCGGTCCCCTACGACTCCGGAGTGGTGATCGTGCGCGACCCGCAGGACCTTCACCGCGCCATGTCGGGAGATGCGCCGTACATCACGTTCGCAGCAGACGCACCGATGAACAAGGGCATCCAGATCTCGCAGCGTGCCCGCGCGATCGAGACCTGGGCGATGCTGTCGGCCCACGGCCGCGAGGGGCTCGCCTCCCTGATCGAGCGCACGTGCGCGCACGCGAGCCGGTTCGCCGCAGCGCTCGCCGAGGCGGGCGCCGAGGTGCTCGCCCCGGTGCGGCTGAACCAGGTGCTGGTCGCCTTCGGCGACGAGGACACCACCCTCGCGACCATCGCGGCGCTCGAGGCTGACGGCACCTGCTGGGCCGGCACCACCGTGTGGAAGGGCAGGCGCGCCATGAGGATCTCCGTGTCCGATGCGGCGACCACCGCCGACGACGTGGACGCCTCGGTGGCGGCGATGCTGCGGTGCTGGGCCGGCGTGCGACGCTAGCGCGACGCCGTCTCGCCTCGCCTCCGTCGAGGTCTCGGGCGCGGGCGCGGCCTTCGCCGTCCACGACGGTGCCGCCAGTAGGCTGAGCGCATGAGCCAGCCAGTCGAGCGGGTGTACGTCGCGCGCCTCGCGGGCACCACCGTCTTCGACCCCATCGGCGACGCCGTGGGCCGCGTGCGCGATGTCGTGATCCTCATGCGCCGCGGAAGCGCGCCCGTCGCCGTCGGCCTCGTCGTCGAGGTCCCTGGACGCCGCCGCGTGTTCCTGCCGCTCACGCGGGTCACGTCGATCGCGCCCGGCCAGGTGATCTGCACGGGCGTGCTGAACCTGCGCCGATTCAAGGCGCGCGCCTCGGAGACGCTCGCCATCGCGGAGCTCCTCGAGCGCTCGGTCACCATCAAGGCGGGTCGCGAGCAGGCGTTCATCGAGGACCTCGCGATCGAGCCGATGCGCGGAGGCACCTGGGCCGTGTCGAAGCTGTACGTCCGCAAGGCCGAGCGCCGCAAGGGCGTGCTGGGCTTCTCCCGCCGCGGGGAGGCCGTGGTGGTCGGCCTCGACGACGTCACCGGCGTCATGAAGCGCGACGAGGTGCAGGGCGCGCAGCTCGTGATCCAACGCTTCGCGGACCACAAGCCCGCCGACCTCGCGGCCGCGCTGATGGAGATGTCCCCCGCGCGCTCCGCGGAGATCGCGGCGGCTCTCGATGACGAGCGCCTCGCGGACGTGCTCGAGGAGCTGCCCGAGGAGGATCAGCTGCGCCTGCTCGGCACGCTGCAGTCGGATCGCGCGGCCGACGTGCTCGAGGCGATGGACCCCGACGACGCCGCCGACCTGCTGGGCGACCTTCCCGATGCCCAGGCGGAGGCGCTGCTGCGGCTCATGGAGCCCGAGGACGCCGAGCAGGTGCGCCAGCTGCTGGGCTACGAGGATGACACGGCCGGCGGCCTGATGACCACCGAGCCCGTGATCGTGGGTCCGGAGGCGACCGTGGCCAGCTGCCTCGCGCTCGTGCGCAAGCAGGAGCTCCCTCCCGCCCTCGCGTCGATGGTCTTCGTGGTGCGGCCCCCGCTCGAGACGCCCACCGGTCGCTACATCGGACTGGTTCACATCCAGCGACTGCTGCGGGAGGCGCCGCACGAGTCCATCGGCAGCTACTGCGACTCCGCCATCGAGGCGCTCGCGCCCCACGACTCGCTCGCCGAGGTCTCGCGGCGCATGGCCGCGTACGACATCCTCGCCCTGCCCGTGATCGACGACGACCACCGCCTCCTGGGCGCGATCTCGATCGACGACGTGCTCGATCATCTGCTGCCCAGCGACTGGCGTGAGCACATGGACGATGAGGCGAGCGACGGAGCCGCGCCCGGGGTGGCCTCATGAGCGACCGCCTCGACCGCCCCAAGGCCGAGCAGCGCAGGCCGTGGCACCGCCGCCGCAAGGGATCCGACCGGTTCGGCGCGGTCTCGGAGGGGATCGCCCGGTTCCTCGGCACTCCCCGGTTCCTCGTCTACCTCACGGTGTTCGTCATCGTGTGGCTCATCTGGAACACCTGGGCGCCGGAGTCGCTGCGATTCGACTCCGCGTCGAATGGCTACACGGCGCTCACGCTCATGCTGTCGCTCCAGGCGTCCTACGCGGCGCCGCTGATCCTGCTCGCGCAGAACCGTCAGGACGACCGCGACAGGGTCTCCGCCGAGCAGGATCGTCAGCGCGCCGAGCGCTCGCTCGCGGACACGGAGTACCTGGCGCGCGAGGTCGCCGCGCTGCGTCAGGCCGTCGGAGAGACCGCCACGCGCGACTTCGTGCGCTCGGAGCTCAGGGCGCTCCTGGAGGAGCTGCAGCAGCTCGACGCCGAGGACGCCGCGCGCGACGCGCGGTGAGCCGCCCCCTCACACCCGCGCGCGCGAGCGCCGCTGGCGACTGAAGAGCGCGGTCGACACCACCGCGCCAGCCATGATGAGGCCCACTGCGATGACCGCGACCAGCGAGTCCAGCGACGGCGTCGCCAGCAGGTCCGCCGTCTGGACAAGCTCGTTTCTCATGAGACCGGCGACGTCCGAGGAGGGGTCGATCGCCATCAGCAGCGCCGCGCCGGCCGCGGAGGCGACGCCCCACACCAGCGTCCCCACCGCGCTCGCGGCGAAGGCCACCGACCACCGATCCCGACCCCCGCCGAGCCGCATGCCCGCCCCCGTCAGCACCCCGATGATGAGAGACGCGGCCAGCACCTCGTGTCCCGTCAGGATGAACAGAGCGACGTACAGGACGCCGCCGAGGAAGGCGAACAGCACCCCGACCACCATCGAGCGCACCTTCGGCCGACCGGACGAGGGAGTCGACGCGTCCGTCGACTCCTGCAGGGGGACGTGGATGCGGGGCGCATCGGCGTCGCCCGCGCGGAGCCACCCCTGCGGCCCGAGAATCCCGTTCGGGTCGTCGGACTCCGGGTAGAAGGTCCGGGATCGCATCGGGCCCCCTCGCGCTCGCCAGCCTGATGATGGGGTGCATCGTCCCATGCGCCCCTGCCCCGCACAAGGTTGCGACACGGTGGCTGTGACCGAGTTCACATCGCGCCGAACGGCGATCGACGAGCGGGTGAGGGGGACCGAGTCCCAGCGCCTACCATGGGTGGCATGCCTACCGTCGAGCAGCTCCGCGACGCCCTCAGCACCGTCATCGACCCCGAGATCCGCCGCCCGATCACCGAGATCGGCATGGTGCGATCCGTGGACGTCGACGGGTCCACGGCGACCATCGGCATCGACCTGACCACGGCCGGCTGCCCCATGAAGGAGCGCATCACGGACGACGTCAAGGGCGCGGCCGCCCGCGTCGCGGGGGTCGAGCAGGTGTCGATCGAGCTCGGCGTCATGGACGAGGAGCAACGGCTCGCGCTGCGCTCCAAGCTGCGCGGCGGAAAGCCGGAGCCCGTCATCCAGTTCACGCAGCCTGGCAATCTCACCAAGATCTACGCGATCGCGTCCGGCAAGGGCGGCGTCGGCAAGTCGACCGTGACCGCCAACCTCGCGGCGGCGATGGCCGCCGACGGGCTGAAGGTGGGCGTGCTCGACGCCGACATCTTCGGCTTCTCCATTCCCGGCATGCTCGGCGTGACGGGGCAGCCCACGCGCCTGGATGACATGCTGCTGCCGCCCATCGCCCACGAGGTCAAGGCCGTGTCGATCGGCATGTTCGTGCCCGAGGGCCAGCCCGTCGTGTGGCGCGGGCCCATGCTCCACCGCGCCATCGAGCAGTTCCTCGCTGACGTCTATTGGGGCGACCTCGACGTGCTGCTGCTGGACCTGCCGCCCGGCACCGGCGACATCGCCATCTCCGTGGCTCAGCTCCTTCCGCACGCCGAGCTCGTCGTCGTGACGACGCCTCAGGTCGCGGCGGCCGGGGTCGCCGAGCGCGCGGGCTCGATTGCAACGCAGACCTCGCAGAACGTCGTGGGCGTGATCGAGAACATGGCGTGGCTCGACCAGGCCGACGGCTCGCGCCTGCACCTGTTCGGCGAGGGCGGCGGACAGGTGGTCGCGGATCGCCTGTCGAAGACCCTCGGCACGAGCGTGCCGGTCCTGGGCCAGGTGCCCCTCGACATCACCGCCCGCGAGGCGGGCGACGCCGGCACCCCGGTCGTCATCAGCGACCCCGGCTCGGTCGCCGCCGAGTCGATGCGTGACATCGCCCGATCGCTGACGGCGCGCCAGCGCGGACTCGCGGGACGCTCC
The DNA here is from genome assembly GCF_002090095.1 of Demequina sp. NBRC 110053. GTDB lineage: Bacteria > Actinomycetota > Actinomycetes > Actinomycetales > Demequinaceae > Demequina. Next base: position 690,889 of record NZ_BBRJ01000002.1, read on the forward strand.
CTGGGCGTCACCCCCGTCAAGCGCTGACGCGCTGGCGCGTGGAGCGGGGTGTCACCGGCTCGACGCGGCGGGCTCGGCGCATGGTTTCGACCAATCAGTGCTGAGCGCGCAGTGCTGAACGATCAGTGCTCAGCGTTCACTGCGCGCGCCCCAGCCGACGATGATCGCGGCCGAGAGTCCCGCGAGCAGGCCTCCCGTCGACACCGGCGGCGTCGCGAGCGCCGCCAGCAGGGCGTCGTTGAATGACGGGCCTTCAGCGCCGATGAGCTCGAGCGCGGGGAGGTCCCCCGACACCAGCCCGGTGATGGACATGACATGCACGCCGATGACAGCGGCGATGAACGCCTCGGCCTGGCGGCGCAGTCCGCCCGCATCGCTCAGGTAGCGCATCGAGAAGCCCACCGCGGCTGCGAGCAACGCTCCCAGGATGATCATCGCGAGAACGCTGGGCTTGCCTGGAACCAACACCGACAGCAGGAGCGCCACGAGGATGGCGACCACCAGTCCGGCCGTCAGCGGTCCCACGGCATTGGCCCGGACGGAGTCGAGGAAGGACCGGTCCGTCCGCCGCGGAGCCGGTGCGCCGGCAGCATCGGCCGAGACCGCGCCCGGCGATGCGGCAGGGGCGGCATGAGCATGCTGGCCAGGGCTCGCATCGGAAGCCTCGGGTGCGGCCTCGGGTGCGGCCGCAGGTGCGGGCTCGGGGTCAGCGATGGGCGCCGTGGCGGCGGAGCCGTCGCCGGCGGCCTGGCTAGCCTTCGCCTGGCTCGCCTTCGGCTTGCGCGGCGCGGACGTGCGCGCTCCCGCCGCACCACGTGAGGCCTTGGCAGCGCTGGACGTGCGCGGCGCTCGCTTCTTGGCCGGCTTGGCCTCGTCGCTGCCGGAGCCGGCAGGCTCGGACGTGCCTTCTGACATGGGCAGACCTCCTCGTAGCGGTGCGTTCGGCCATGGTACGCCCGCCGGTCAGCCGACCGTGACGCACGGTCTCGTTCCTGGCACAATGACCGTTATGCGGAGTGACGAGCCCCTGGGCGAGCCACGATGGATCGACCCGTGGACTCGAGGGCAGGGCGAGACTCGCGTCCGCGCGCTTTTCGCGCGGACGTGGGGGGCTGAGCCCGCAGGGGTCTGGTCCGCACCTGGCCGCATCACGATCATCGGCGAGCACACCGACTACTCTGGTGGCCTGTCGCTGCCGACCGTGACGGCCCACAGGACCTATGTCGCCGCCCGCCGGCGCGACGATGACACGGTGCGCGTGCTGTCGGAGGGCGCCGACGCCTTCGACGGCCCGGGAGAGCGCTGGACGGGCACGCTCACGGACATCGGTCCAGACCAGGTGAGCGGCTGGCCCGCGTACGTCGCGGGCGTGCTGTGGGCCCTTCGCGAGCGCGGCTATGACGGCCCTGGCATGGATGTGGTGATCGCGTCCTGCCTTCCGACGGCGTCAGGACTGGCATCCTCCGGAGCCGTCGAGTGCGCGACGGCGCTCGCGGCGAACGCGCTGTGGGGCCTCGCGCTGGACTCCGACGACGGCCACGCCGAGCTCGCCGAGGCCTGCATCGACGGCGAGGAGGCCATCGCCCGTGCGCCCACCGGCGGTCTCGACCAGCACACGCAGCTGCGCTGCCGCGAGGGCGAGGCACTCGAGCTCGACTTCTCGGAGCGGCCGCCGCGTGCCACGCACAGGCCGCTGTACTTCCCCGACTACGGGCTCGGACTTCTCGTCACCGACGTGCGCACGCGTGATCGGGACCGCACTCCCGGCTACCGGCGCCGCCGCGACGAATGCGCTGCGGCGGCGTCGGCCTTGGGGGTCGAGCGGCTGCGCGATCTCGCGGGAGACCACAGGGCCCGGGCGCGGATCGAGGCGCTGGCGGACCCGGTGCTGCGGGCTCGCGCGCGCCACGTGGTCGCCGAGATCGAACGGGTCGAGGACGTGAGTGCCCAGCTGGCGGGGACGGGGCCGGCGCACGAGAGGTTCGTCGACATCGGCAAGCAGCTGTTCCGCTCGCATGCCTCTCTCGAGGTGGACTATCACGCCTCCACGCCCGAGCTCAACCTCGCCGTCGACACGGCGTTCCGCAACGGCGTCCTGGGCGCCCGCATGGTGGGGGCGGGCTTCGGCGGCTCGACCATCGCCCTGGTGCGCAGGGCCGATGCGGATGGCGTCGCTCGCTCGATCGATCACGCGTTCGTCGAGGAGGGCCTGGAGCGACCGCGCTTCCTGATGGTCTGACTAGAGCTGGTAGTCCACCACCAGCGGAGCGTGATCGGACCAGCGCGTGTCGTACGACGGCGCGCGATCCACGCGAACGTCGGTGACGGCGGCCGCGAGGGCGGGCGAGGTGAGCTGGTAGTCGATGCGCCAGCCGGCGTCGTTGTCGAAGGCCTTGCCGCGCTGCGACCACCACGTGTACGGGCCGGGCTGATCGCCGGCGTGGACGCGGTGCACGTCCACCCAGCCCGCCTCGATCCAGCGGTCGATGTAGGCGCGCTCCTCGGGCAGGAAGCCTGCGGACTTGAGGTTGCCCTTCCAGTTCTTGATGTCGTTGGTGGTGTGAGCGATGTTGATGTCGCCCATCACCACCACGCGCTCGTGCGCGTCCGCGAGGGCGCCCAGCCGGGCGGTCATCAGCTCGAGGAAGGCATACTTGTCGGCCATCGACTCAGGCTTCTCGACGCTGCCGGAGTGGACATAGACGGACACGACGCGCACGTCGCCGGCAGGTGACGGCACGGTGCCCTCGACCCAGCGGCCGGTGTGCGTCGCCGCCGTCGCCGCGTCTCCAAGCGCCTCGGCGCCGGCGTGCACGTCGGACAGCTCCGAGCGCGCCAGGATCGCGACGCCGTTGCGACCCTTCTGCTCGCTGATGTGGTCCGCGACATGCCAGGTCTGGCCCAGCTGGGCCACCAGCAGTTCCTCCGGCGCGCGCACCTCCTGGAGGCACACCACGTCAGCGCCCACCTCATCGAGCCAGGGCAGCATGCCCTTGCGCAGCGCAGCGCGCACCCCGTTGACGTTGACCGACACGACTCGCATCAGCGAATCCCCGCCTTCCTCTCGCTTGCCTCGACCACGTTCGCCAGCAGCATCGCCCTCGTCATCGGCCCGACTCCCCCAGGATTGGGCGAGAACCAGGAGGACCGTGCCACCGCATCGGCGCTGATGTCTCCGGCGACCTTCGACTTGCCCGTCTCCGGGTCCGTGACGCGTGACACGCCCACGTCGACGAGCACTGCGCCCTCCTTGACCATGTCCCCGGCGATGATGCCCGGCACGCCCGCGGCGGCGACGATGACGTCCGCCTCCCGCGTGTGGGAGGCCAGGTCAGCGGTGCCCGTGTGACACAACGAGACCGTCGCGTTGACATCCTTGCGGGTCAGCAGCAGACCGATGGACCGTCCCACCGTCGTGCCGCGGCCCACGACCACCACGTGCTTGCCCCGCAGCGAGACGCCGTGGCGTTCGATGAGCTCGATGATCCCCTTGGGCGTGCACGGCAGGCTCGAGGTCACCGGCTCCGAGGTGCGCAGCACGAGGCGACCGAGGTTGGTCGGGTGCAGGCCGTCGGCATCCTTGTCCGGGTCGATCAGCTCGAGCACCCGGTTGGTGTCGATGCCGGCTGGCAGCGGCAGCTGGACGATGAAGCCCGTGCATGCAGGGTCCTCGTTGAGGCGCACGACCGCGGCCTCGATCTCCTCCTGCGTCGCTGTCTCGGGCAGGTCCTCGCGGATCGACGCGATGCCCACCTCGGCGCAGTCCGCATGCTTGCCGTTGACGTACCAGGTCGAACCCGGGTCGGACCCGACCAGGAGCGTGCCGAGGCCGGGCACCACGCCTTGAGCCTCGAGCGCCGCCGCGCGCTCGGTGAGCTCCGCCTTGATGGTCGCCGCGGTGGCCTTGCCGTCCAGTCGCTGCGCGGTCATCGGCCGCCCCCTACTGCTGGAGTCCGTCGTACAGCGGGAAGTCGTCCGCAAGCCTCGCGACGCGCGCTCGCAGGCCGTCGACGTCCGCGTCCTTGCCGCCGATCAGCGCCTGTGCGATGACATCGGCGACCTCGGTGAACTCCTCGGCGCCGAAGCCCCGGCTCGCCAGTGCGGGCGTGCCGATGCGCAGACCGGACGTGACCATCGGCGGACGCGGGTCGAACGGCACCGCATTGCGGTTCACGGTGATGCCCACCTCGTGCAGCAGGTCCTCGGCATCCTGGCCCGTCAGCGGCGAGTGCCGCAGGTCGGCCAGCACCAGGTGGACATCAGTGCCGCCCGTGACGACGCTGACGCCCGCCTCGACCGCATCGGCCGCGGTGAGTCGCTCCGCGATGATGCGCGCGCCCTCGAGCACGCGCTCCTGGCGCTCCTTGAACTCGGGGGCCGCGGCGGCCTTGAGCGCGACCGCCTTCGCGGCGATCACGTGCATGAGCGGGCCGCCCTGCTGGCCCGGGAAGACCGCGGAGTTGAGCTTCTTCGCGTACTCGGTGTCGCGCGACAGGATCATGCCCGAGCGAGGGCCGCCGATGGTCTTGTGGATGGTGGTCGACACCACGTCCGAGTGCGGGACGGGGCTCGGGTGCAGGCCGGCGGCGACCAGGCCAGCGAAGTGCGCCATGTCGGTCCACAGCTTGGCCCCCACCTCATCCGCGATCGAGCGGAAGGCCTCGAAGTCGAGGTGGCGGGGGTAGGCGGACCAGCCCGCGATGATGACGTCGGGGCGCTCGGCGAGAGCCTGCTCGCGCACCTGATCCATCTCGATGCGGTGGGTGACCTCGTCGAGGCCATACGCGGCGACCTCGTAGAGCTTGCCCGAGAAGTTGAGCTTCATGCCGTGAGTGAGGTGGCCGCCGTGGGCGAGCGACAGTCCCATGATCTTGTCGCCGGCGTTGATGAGCGCGTGGAGCACCGCCGCGTTCGCGGTCGCGCCCGAGTGCGGCTGGACGTTGGCGTACTCGGCGCCGAAGAGGCTCTTGGCGCGCTCGATCGCGATGGTCTCCGCGACGTCGACCTCCTCGCAGCCGCCGTAGTAGCGGCGGCCGGGGTAGCCCTCGGCGTACTTGTTGGTGAGCACGGAGCCCTGGGCCTGCAGGACGGCGCGCGGGACGAAGTTCTCGGACGCGATCATCTCGAGGTAGGTGCGCTGGCGGCCCAGCTCGCGGTCGAGGACCTGGGCGATCTCGGGATCGAAGTCCTGCAGCGTCGCGTTCATGACGTCTGCGGTGGCGCTGGAGTCGGTGGTCATCACTGTCCTTGTCTGTCCTGGGCGGCGGGGCCGCCGGGTGTCCGGTGACCTTGGCCCAGGCGTACGACCAACAGTCTCTTCAGAGGTGCCGCTCCCTCGTGGTGTCCCACTGCGCCAGTCGCGACGCGCGTCAGTCTAGCAATGCGCGCGGCTCGCGTCAGGCCCGCTGCCCCAAGCGCTCGCGCCACCACCGCAGGTCCATCAGCGGACGCGTCGCGGCGACCACGCGCGGCCGCGACGCGAGCCACGCGAACGTGATCGACCCGACGATCAGCGCGGGCAGCAGCACGGCTTCTGACCAGCCCTCCGGGAACCCGCGCTCGTGGCTCGGCATCAGCACCAAGGGGTGCAGGAGGTACACGGACAGGGTCGCCGCGCCCACGCTTGCGAGGCGGCCAGAGACCGGTCCGCTGAAGGCCATCAACGCCACTGTCAGCAGCCCGCCCACGGCGAGCACGCCTGCACGTTGGGCGATGCCTGCGGCGTCGATCACGCCGAGGTCACCGTAGCTGGAGCTCAGGAACAGCGCCGAGCGGTCCACATCGGCGTGAGAGCTCCACGACCATGCGAAGGCCACGACGAAGGACAGAGCAGCCGCTGCCCGCATGCCTGGCGTCCTCACCCGATCCCACCACTCGTCCTGCCACAGCAGTCCGGCGGCGAAGAACGGCAGGAACCCGATGATGCGCGACAGGCTCAGCTCCTCCCCGATCACGTCGACCGTGCCTGCCAGCAGCGCGGCGCACGCCGCAAGGGTGACGGCGGCAGGGATCCGCGAGATCCAGGGCGCGCCGAGGCGCCAGACGAACAACGCGACCAGGTACCACAGCGTCCATGCCGGGGTGAGCGGGCTGATGCCGGTCGGGTCAGGCGAGACGATGCTCGCGAGCGCGAAGTGCAGCAGCTCGAAGACGACGAAGGGGAACAGCAGGCGCTCGGCGAGAGCCCGCGCACTGGTCGTCGAGGCCCACCTGGTCAGGTAGCCGGACAGGAACACGAAGGCGGGCATGTGGAACAGGAAGATCCACTGCAGCAGCGCCTCAGACATGCGTCCCTCGAGCGGTTCGATGGCGTGGCCGATGACCACGAGGATGATGAGCACCCCCGCCATCGTGTCCAACGACAGGTCGCGCGCGCCGGGCTTGACCGCCTCTGCATCGGCCGTCGTCACCTCTTCGGTGGACTCCTCGGCATCCATGACTGCGCCGCGACGGTCGTCGTCCGGTCGCGCCACGCCCACCTCCGGCTCAGCGCCGGGACGAGCGCTGCGAGACGAGGCATGGCGGACCGAGGCATGGCGAGGCGAGGCTGACGTGACCACGACAGGGACAACGCCCGCGTTTCTGAGAGCTGCTCAGAAATCGAGGGCTGCTGCGGGTCGTCGGGATGTCCCGCTCAGGCAGTGCGGGTCAGTTGTCCCCGCGCACGGCATTGTCGGCCTCGTCGTCGACGATGGCGCCTGACTCGAGGACCTTGCGCAGGTAGGCGTATGTCAGATCGCCGGCAGCCTGGTCGAACTGATGCTCGTAACCGGCCTTGTTGTACAGCGCGATGTTGTGCTTCGAGTCCTGGCCCGTGAACACCCAGACCTCACGCGTGGTCTCCGGGAGGTGTCCGAGAACCGCGAAGAGCAGCTGCGTGCCGATCCCCCTGCCCTGCTTGTCGGGCGTCACGGCCAGTCGGCCGATGGTCGCCTTGTCGCCCTCCAGACCCACGCGGATCGAGCCGATGAGGCGGTGGCCCTCCCACGCGCCCAGCGTCACGACGTCATCGGACTCGAGGTCGACCTCGAGCTCCTCGAGCGTCTGCGTGAGCGCGGGGATGTTGGGGTCGTTGTACAGCTGAGCCTCCACGACGAACGCGGCGCGCCGCACCGTCAACAGCTCGCCGGCATCCGCCGTGCTCACGACATCGATGCGCACCTGGCCCTCGTCCATGGTGACCATCTTGCCACCGTCCGGACCCCTCGCCGCGCGACGTGCCGTGGCGAGCCGCGGCTAGGATGCGGGGCATGCCCAGCGTCGCCGAACCCGCCTGGATTCTCAGCCTGTCCTGCCCCGACCGACCTGGGATCGTGCACGCCGTCTCCGGCATGCTCGCCCAGCACGAGGGCAACATCACGGAGAGCCAGCAGTTCGGCGACCCCGACACCGGGCTGTTCTTCATGCGCGTCGAGTTCGCGAGCAGCGCGACTCGCGACGAGTTGGCCGCCGCCGTCGACGAGCTCGCGGGTGGCTTCGACATGACATGGAAGCTCGACGTCGCGGGTCGCCGCATGCGCACCATCGTGATGGTGTCGAAGGCCGCTCACTGCGTGAACGACCTGCTGTTCCGCGAGCGTGCGGGAACGCTGCCCATCGACATCGCCGCGGTCGTGGGCAACCACCCCACTCTCGCCAAGCTCGCGGAGTTCTACGGCAAGCCGTTCCATCACGTCCCGGTGACCGCGGACACGAAGCCCGAGGCTGAGGCGCGCCTGCTGACGCTCGTCGACGAGCTCGATGTCGAGCTCGTCGTGCTCGCCCGGTACATGCAGATCCTCTCCCCCGAGCTGTCGCGCTCGCTCCACGGCAAGGCGATCAACATCCACCACTCGTTCCTGCCCAGCTTCAAGGGCGCGCGACCGTACTTCCAGGCGCACGATCGCGGCGTGAAGCTCATCGGGGCCACCGCGCACTACGTGACGGCCGACCTCGACGAGGGGCCCATCATCGAGCAGGACGTGGACCGCGTCGACCACACGGCCACTCCCGAGACCCTGACGGCGCTGGGCGCGGATGTGGAGCGGCGCGCACTCGCCCGCGCGGTGCGGTGGCACGCGGAGCACCGAGTGCTGCTCGACGGGCACCGCACCATCGTGTTCAGCTAGACGGCGCTCCCTCATCCGGGAGCAGCGGGATCGACAGCGCATGCGCTCAGAGAAGCGTGAAGTGGCCGTCGGGTGGCGGCTGGTCGAGCCATGCGGGGGTTGCGGCGGGCTGAGGGCGCTTGCGACGTCGAGGCGACTGCTTGCGCTGTGACCGGTGCTCGGGTCGTGGCACGGCATTCGCAAGGGGCGCGTTGCGGTGCCCGGCCTCGCCGGGCGGTCTGGCTGCGAGTTCGAGCTCTCGTTGTTCTCGTGCGGTGATGCCGAACTTCGCTGTGCCGCCCAGTTGCCACGGCCGTTTCGGGTCCACCGACCCTGGCGGTCGGAAGTACACGTCGGTGGCGGTGGCGTCGATGTCCCAGCCGCCGGCATGAACCGTGTGGTGGCAGGCGACGCACAGCAGGACACCGTTGTCGAGATCGGTGCGGCCGCCATGGGACCACCAGTCGATGTGGTGGGCTTCGCAGTGGCTCACGGGTGCGCCGCACATCGCGCAGCCCCCATCACGGTGCACGAGGGCGGCCCGCTGAGCCGGGGTGAACAGCCGCTGCTCACGTCCGACGTCCAGCGGCTGAGAGTCGCCGCCGAGGACGACGGGCAGGAAGCCGGCGTCAACGGCAAGGCGTCGCAGCTGCGAGATCGGCATGGCGGCACCGTCGATGTCGGCCACGCCCGCGCCGGCACGCAAAGCGTCCAGGTCGATGCGGATCTCCACTCGGGTGGTGGCATGCGCGAGGGGTGCCTGGTCGCAGCCGAGCATGTGGGTCGCGAACGACGCCAGCGCGTCGGCGCGGATCTGGCCGGTGGTGCGCTTGTCCTCAGCGAGCGCATCACCGTCGCGGCGCCGGCGCAGCGCATCCTTGACCGCACCTTCCAATGCGGCACGGATGGGCGCGGCCGACACGGGATCGAGCACGCCCTTGACCTCGATGGCGCCGTCCTTGCGGTCGGACAGGATCAGATACCGGCTGTCATGCAGGTGTTCCTGGCGCCGCTCAGCGGCAGCGGCTTGGAGCTGATGCTGGAAGCGCCGCACGATCGGCGCAAGCTGCTCGAGGGACAGTCCCGGGGTCTTGGCGACGATGCGCTCCTCAGCAATGCGAACCTGTTCGGGCGAGGCATCATCACCCACCGCGTCGAGCATCGTCGTGATCATCGACGCCGCCGCGGCCGACAGGTCGCCCGCGCTGACCGCGCCAGCCACCACCGGATACACGGGTGTGTCTGGCTCCGGCACCGGCAGCCCCGCCTGCTCAGCCTCCGCAGCCCGGCGTTCATGCTCGGCGGCCTCACCCAGCGTCGCACCGGTGCGGATGAGATCGTGCGCCTCGCGGCGCGACCCGCCCGTGATCCCTGCCAGGAACCGCTCGGGGGTGGTGTGCCCGTTCTTGCGCGCCAGCCCCTTGGCGCCGAACTCTGGCGCGGAACGCCGGCCGATCTCCGCGGCAGCGGTGGCGACCATCAGGTCCCACTCCTTGCGTGCAGCGGCGGTCGCGTGCTGGACTTCGAGCAGCGCCCCCTCGGACAGGTCCCGGACCGTGGCCGCACAGATCAACTCCTTGGCCTTCGCGCGCGCCACCCGGTCAGCCTCAAGCGCTTGCGCAAGCTCGGCGGGGACCTCCGTGAAGGAGGACTCAGCAGGGGCCGTGGACGTCATGAACCCAGTCAAACACCACCCCCTGACACGACAAACAAGCCAGGTACCAGGCTGGGGAGAACACCAACCCGACACGACCCTGGGGATGCCAGCACGCGCATCGGCGCACGGCACGAGCGATGCCCTTTGCATCGCGCTCGGCGAGCGAGAGCCCGACCCCGGCAGAGCGGCGGACGCGAGCTCAGTAGTTGGGCCTGAATGACCACAGCCACGGCGACTTGCCGTGCGCCAGGGCGCTCCTGATCCGCTCGGCGCCCGTGATTGAGGCGGTCGCGCCTGCCGACGACGTGGCCGTCACCTTGGTCGCGGCCGCATCGGAGCCTCCGGCGGTGCGCGCCGTCACCGTGATCGATACCACGTCAGGCAGCCCGAACGCGGAAGCCGCCTCCGCCTGGGTGAGGGTCATGGTCCAGGACCGGTTCGGGTTGATCGAAGACTCGGACCACGGGTCGTCCACCGACCTCAGGTACGGGAGTGCTGAGCTCCAGATGTCCTCGCTGTTCTCCGTCTGGCCGCCGGAGGAGGAGAAGTAGTACGTGGCGGCGATCGAGCTGCCGTGCTTGAGCACCTTGCCGTCCGCGCCGCCGGACGAGTTGGTCGCGTCCACGGCGGCCACCCAGCGCTTGCCGTAGTAGGCGTCGGTGCCCTCGTTCTCCTTGGTCCACCCGGTGAAGTTCTGGTCTCGGGTGTCGTCGTAGACATGGCAGGTGCAGTTCGCGCTGTAGTTGCCCATCTGCCGGAGAGCGTAGCCACGCGCGACGATGCTCTGCGCTTGGAGCGCGTCGTGGTCCCACGACGACGGCATCTCCGCGATGCCGTACAGGTACTCCGTGTTGAGCGCCAGCTCATTGGCGATGATGATCCGGCTCTGCGGGACCGAGATCAGCAGCCTGCCGTGGCGGTACGTGCCGTGAGTGGCACGCCTCTCGGAGGCGCCATCGCCCTGGTAGATGTCCACGTAGGCGTCTTCGTTCGACCCAGGCTGGTAGTAGCTCGTCGCCTCCCACTGCAGCGATATGTCCTTGGTCGCGGTCGCATTCGTGCCGCCGTCGCGCTCGACGGTCACGGAGGTGCCGGAGCGCGTGACGTGGAGCTTCTCGTTGTTCGTGCCGGTCCAGGTGGTGTGCGGCGAGGTCGTGCCCTTGTCGAAGAACCGCATGACCCACCGGCCGTCGTCCGTGCTGTCCGGCCCGAGCGATCGCACCACCACGGTGACGGAGTCCTTCCCGTCGCTCCCGGAGCCGAACACCTCGACCTTGATGTCGCGCTGAGCGCTGACGGTGCTGACGGAGGTGCCGGCGTAGTACGTCTGCAGGATCGCGCCGGCGCCATGGCCGTCGAGCGCCATGGCCTGGGCTCCGTACTGCGACATGCCCACGCCGTGTCCATAACCGGCGCCGGAGATCGTGAACGACGTCGGTACGCCCACACCTGGCACGTCGGGACGTCCGGCCATCCGGTGGAGGAATGCCGCCGTGGCTTCGCGCGTGACGTCGGATGCGGGACGGAAGGTGCCGTCGGGCCAGCCCGTCGAGATCCCCGACCCGCTGAGCCACGTCACCTCCCGGTAGAAGGGGGAGGTCGGGGTCACGTCCGTGAACGGCGACGTCGACGGCGGCGTGAATGACGGGCTGTCGTGGAACCGGTAGAGGAAGGCCGCCATGGCGTCGCGGTCGATGGCCTCCCCTGGGCGGAACGTTCCGTCCGCCCACCCCGTCGCGATGTCCTGCTGCTCGAGCCAGACGATCGGCTTGTAGAACTGAGCGCTCGTGGGGAGGTCCGTGAACGGCGACGTCGTTGGCGAGGACACGGTCGGCGACCCGGCGTACCGGTACAGGAACGCCGCGAAGGCCCCCCGTGTCACGGCCGACGTTGGCCGGAACGTCCCATCGGGATACCCGGAGGCGATGCCCATGTTCGCGGCCCAGGTGATCTCCTTGACGAACGGATGCGACGCGGGGACGTCGGAGAAGTGGGTGGCGGCCGATGCGGTCGCGGCGAACAGTGGCATCGCGACAGCGGTCGCTGCCAGGGCGCTGATGGCTCGGCGGAGCACGGAGCTGAGGGTGACGTGCACGGGGAGCCTGCCTTGCATCGAGCGAGCGCCACGCGCGGCGGCCGTGGCAGCGCGTGACAGATGTGGCCAGTGTGACACATGGGGAGGACGGCGCAACCCCGGCATGTGCGTCGACACGCGCATGCAGACGCGCGCCCTCGGGCCCCGCCACGGATCGTCAGGACGCGCGCCCGGCTGAGGCGTTTGTCACATTTCGTTGATTCGGGGCATCGCGATTTCCCAGACTCCCTTGCGTACGGCAAGCGTGCACGCTCGCGTGCGCGTCGAAGGACCTGACGTGGAGAGGTGGCGATCACGGTGGCACACATGGGTGGCATGAGGATGGCTCGTCGCGCCATCGCGGCGATGGCGCTGGGCGCCCTCGCCGCCGTCGCGATCGCGCCTGCTGGCGGCGCCGGCGCCAGCGCCACCCAGACGGGCGCCGCAGTGATCCTCGCGAAGACCAACGCCTACCGCGACGGCGCGGGTGCATCGGACCTCATGCGAGCGGGACTGATCGACGATGTCGCCCAGGCGTGGGCACAGCGTCTGCTCTCGACCAGGACCCTCGCGCACAACCCTCGCTACAGTTCGCAGATGCCGAGCACCGGGCTGTCGGCAGCCGCCGAGAACGTGGCCTTCGCCTGCGGCTACGGCGGCGCCAAGGCCAACGCCGAGCGCATCATGGGCAACTGGTACAAGTCCGATGGCCACCGCAGGAACATGCTGAACAAGAGCTACACCCACATCGGCATCGGCTACGCATACGACTCCACGTCGGATTGCGCGTACGCGGTGCAGAACTTCGGCGCCTACGCGCAGGAGTTCTTCGATGTCCCCCGTCGCCATCAGTTCTACGACGAGATCGACTGGCTGTCGGGCGAGGGCATCACCACCGGGTACGCGGACGGCACCTTCCGACCCCGGGAGGACGTGAGCCGCGGCGCCTTCGCCGCCTTCCTGTACCGCCTCGCCGGCACGCCGCGGGTCTCGCTGCCGGCGAGATCGCCATTCACGGACGTGCCCACGAGTGCGCAGTTCTACAAGCCGATCGTGTGGCTGTCCCAGGAGGAGCTCTCCACCGGCTGGTCGGACGGCACCTTCAGGCCCCAGGACGAGATCTCGCGCGAGGCGATGGCGGCGATGCTCTACCGCTACTACGACGAGCCGCCGGCGTCGCACACCTCCGCGACCGCGTTCGACGACATCTCGCGTGAGTCGCCGTTCCTGCGGGAGATCAGCTGGCTCGCCTCCTCGGGCATCACCACCGGCTATGCGGACGGCACCTTCCGGCCGAGAGCACCGGTCACTCGCGACGCCACGGCGGCCTTCCTGGAGCGCGCCGAGAGCTGACACAGCGCGCTCGGCTCACGCCGCCGATCCTGCGAGCTGCCGCTCACTCCAGGCCCAGCGCGCGGCGAGGCGCCGTGGTGGCGGCCGCCAGCGCCGCATCGCGGCTCACGCCCGCTTCCACGCATACCTCGATCGCGCGCTGCAGGGTCAGCGTCGAGCCTGCGAGCGTGTCCGTTCCCGCGATGAGCGCGCGACCGCCCCTGACCTCGACGTCCAGCGACCCCAGCCGGTAGTCGCCATCGTGCGCCGCCGCGGCTGCCATCGCATCGGTGACCAGCACCACGCGCCCGTGGGCCGCGCGAAAGATGGTGGCGATCAGCTGAGGATCCACATGGATGCCGTCGGCGATCACCTCGATGAACACGCGTTCGTCGGCGAGCGCGGCGCCCGCCGGACCGATCTCGCGGGCGGTCACGCCCCGCATCGCGTTGAACGCGTGCGTCACGAGGGTCGCGCCGCGGTCGAAGGCCTCGCGTGCGAGCGCCGCGTCGGCCTCAGTGTGGCCCACCGCCACGGCGACGCCCGCACCCACGAACCGCTCGATCGCCTCGAGGGCGCCCGGGAGCTCGGGCGCGATGGTCACCTGCCGGATGATCCCGTCGCCCGCGGCCACGAGCTCGTCGACCACTGCCGCCCCGGGAGCGATCAGCGCGGCCGGGTCGTGCGCGCCCTTGCGCGCGGGCGCGAGGAACGGCCCCTCGAGGTGCGCGCCCAGCAGCGCGGGCTGCTCGGCCATCGCCTCGCGCACCACGGCGAGCTGCTCCCGCAGGACCGGCAGGGGCAGCGCCACGAGCGACGCGACCATGGCGTGGGTGCCCGCGCGCCGGTGGGCGTCGATCGCCCCGAGCGTGGCCTCGACCGTCGACCCGAAGGCGTGCCCGCCGCCGCCGTGGCAGTGGATGTCCGTCAGCCCCCGCATCGGTCCTCCTAGATGCCCTGCCAGTCAGGCTTGTTGTCCTGCGCCCAACGGTAGTAGTCACCGTGCTGGAGCGCCGACGCCGCGGCCGGGTCGAGCACGACCGTCACGTGTGGATGGAGCTGGATGGCGGAGCCCGGCATCGACGACGACACGGGACCCTCGACGGCTGCCGCGACCGCGTCGGCCTTGCCCTCGCCGAACGCGAGCAGCACCAGGTGCCGCGCGCGCAGGATCGTGCCGAGCCCTTGCGTCACACAATGCATGGGCACCTCGTCGAGCGAGGAGAAGAACCGGGCGTTGTCGCGGCGCGTCTGCTCGGTGAGCGTCTTGACGCGCGTGAGCGACGCGAAGCTCGAACCGGGCTCGTTGAAGCCCAGGTGGCCCGTCGAGCCGATGCCGAGCAGCTGCACGTCGACGCCACCGTGCGCGATGAGCGCCCGCTCGTAGCGGTCCCCCGCGGTCTCGATGCCGATGGCGGAGCCGTCCGGGACGTGCACGTGCTCGGGGTCCATCCCGAGCCGCTGCGTGACCTCACGATCGATCACCGCGCGGTACGACTCGGGATGCCCGTCCGGCAGGCCCACGTACTCGTCGAGCGCGAAGGCCGATGCGCGTGAGAAGTCCAGGCCGCCGCTCGCGTGCTCGCCCAAGGCGGAGTAGACCGGCAAGGGCGTCGATCCGGTCGCGACGCCGAGCGTGGTCGACGGATGCTCGCGCACCAGCGCGGCGATGTGCCCGGCGACGAGCGCGGCGCCGTCCTCCTTGCTGTCGAGGACCAGGACCTCAGGCATCGCTCACCTCCAGCATCGCGGCGCCGATGGCCGCCACGGGCTCGTCCGCCGGGGCGATGCTCATGCGCTCGCCCATGCGCAGCGACGCGAGGAACGGAGACGAAGCCTCCCAGTCCTCGATGACGGCACGCGCGCCGTCGGTGAGCTCGGGGCCGAGACCCGTCAGCCCGCCGCCCACGATCACGTGATCGAGGTCGAGCGTCAGCACCAGCACGCGCACGGCGCTCGCCAGACCGAACATCAGCCGATCGCGGATGGCGACGGCCTCGGCGTCGCCGGTGCGCGCATGCGTCAGGACGTCCTCGCTGGTCTGGCCGTCGCGCCCCCATTGGAGCGCGATCCCCGAACCGGACGCGTAGGTCTCGATGCCGCCGCGCAGCCCGTCAGCCCCCACGGGGCCCGCGGGGTCGACGGAGATGTGGCCGATCTCGCCCGCAGCGCCGTGCGCGCCCCGCCACAGGCGTCCATCGAGGATGATGCCCGCGGCGAGTCCCGTGCCGAGGTTGAGATAGGCGACCGACTTCCTGCCGTCACCGAGCAGGTGCCAGGCGCCCACCGCCGCCGCGTTGACGTCGTTCTCGACGAGGACGGCCCTGCCCCAGTGCGCCTCGAGCGCGCGACCGAGATCGAGCTCGGTGACCCCCAGGTTGAGGGCATGGCGCACCACCCCGCCGCTGATCGCGCCAGGGATGCCGACGCCCACGCTCGCGGCCTGAGCGACCGAGATCCCGGCGATGTCGCACGCCGCCCCCACGGCCTCCACGGCCGTGGCGATCACGCCGTCATCGCCCCTGCGCACGGGCACCCGGTGCCGGGCAGCGACAGCTCCGTCCGCGGCGAGGACCACCGCGTCCACCTTGGTCCCGCCGATGTCGACGCCGATGCGCTGGCCGGTCACGAGACCATCTCCAGCAGCGCAGCGCCCGCGAGCCTCGAGGCCCCATACGTCGCGATGTCGGCGTAGGGCGAGGAGGAATCTGGCCACCCCATGTCCACCGTGATCACGTCGCGCGCACGCAGCGCATCGATCGCCTCACGGATCCATGGGTGGCGGTGGTTGTCCTTGCCCACGGCGAGGATCAGCGCGTCGCTCGGCAGGGCCTGGACGTCGAGAGCATCGGACGGACCGACCACCGTGGCCGCCTCGGCGCCCGCAGCGAACGGTCCCCAGGGACTCGCCCCCACCGCCATGTTGGGGGCGGGCTCGAATCGAAGCCAATGAACAGGGGTGCTCGGCGCGCGAGCATCGAGGGCCGCGCGCGCGGCGTCAGAGACCGAGAACGAGTCGCGCACCGCGGCGAGGTCGAGCCCCTCGACGACGCCCGGCTCCGCGCCGCCCCACTCGCTCGCGGCGCCCCGCACCCGGGAGGCGAGGGAGCGCACCCGAGCCGCCGCATCGGCCACCCGCGATGACTCGAGCGCGGCAGAGGCGACAGCGGCGTCGATGGCGTCGACGATCTGTCCCATCTGCTCGTCGGTGTTGGCCGTGCCGATGCACAGCAGGTCGCAGCCCGCCGCGAGCGCTCGCGCGGCGGCGGCAGGGATGCCGATCTCGCCGGAGGCGCCCGCCATGTCCAGCGCGTCCGAGACGATGAGCCCCTTGAACCTCATCTCCTCGCGCAGGAGTCCCGTGAGGATCGCGTGCGAGAACGTGGCCGGATTGTCCGGATCGAGCGCCGGCACCATGATGTGCGAGCTCATGATGGTGAGCGCGCCTGCGTCGATGACCGCCTGGAACGGCGCGAGCTCGCGGGCGCGGAGCGTGTCGAGGTCGGCGTCGACGACGGGCAGGTCGTGGTGCGAGTCCTGCGCGGTGTCGCCATGGCCAGGGAAGTGCTTGGCGTTGGCGGCGACGCCCTGCGACTGCACGCCCTGCGTCCAGGCGACCCCATGACGGCCCACGAGCGCGGGGTCCGTCCCGAACGAGCGCACGCCGATCACGGGGTTGAGCAGGTTCGAGTTGATGTCGACGTCGGGGGCGAGCGTGAGGTTCACGCCCACGGCCGCGAGCTCGCGTCCGACCTGCGCACCCACCTCTCGGGTGAGCGCGAGGTCGTCGAGCCGCCCCAGGATCGCATTGCCGGGGAACGGCGAGCCGGTGCGCTGGTACAGCCGCGACACATCGCCGCCCTCCTCGTCGATCGACACGATCGCGTGGGGGTTGGCGGCGTGGATCGCATCGGTCAGCGACCTCAGCTGGGCCGGTGACTCGACGTTGGAGCCGAACAGGCAGACGCCGCCCATCCCCTCGCGCAGGCGCCGCTCGACCCAGGCGGGCAGCTCCGTGCCCTCGAAGCCCGGCATGAGCGTGGCGAGTGCCGTCATCCCTTCACCGCCCCGCCCACGAGCCCCTGGGTCATGCGGCCCTGGACGAACATGAAGAACACGATGACCGGCACCGCGACCAGGGTGGAGGCCGCCATGACCTCGCCCCAGTTGGTGGTGTTGACGGCGCTGTCCTGCAGGAAGCCGCGCAGCCACAGGGGCAGCGTGGCCTTCGAGCCGTCGGGCAGCAGGATCAGCGCGACGGCGAACTCGTTCCACGCCTGCAGGAACGCGTAGACGCCGGAGGCGACCAGGCCGGGAGCGAGCAGCGGGAACGTGATGCGCATGAAGGCCTGGTTGCGGCTGAGGCCGTCGACCATCGCGGCCTCCTCGAGCTCCGCCGGGATGCCGGCGACGAACCCGCGCAGCATCCAGATCGTGAACGGGATGACCGTGGCCGTGTAGATCAGCGAGACGCCCACGACGGTGTTGAGCAGTCCGAACCCGGCGATCATCTTGTACTGGGCGATGAACAGCGCCTCTGCCGGGATCATCTGGATCACGAGGACCGCGAGCACGAACTGCTTGCGGCCGCGGAAGCGGAACCGCGAGATGGCCAGCGCCGCGAGGAACGCGAAGGCGATGCAGACGATCAGCGTCAGGAACGTGATCGCCGCTGACATGCCGAGCGCGCGCAGGAAGGTGCCGTCCGACAGCGCCGCCTCGAAGTTGGACAGGCTTCCGCCGAAGGGAAGGAAGGTCGGGGTGAGCTGCTCGAGCGTCGAGCCAGGCAGGAACGAGGAGTTGACCATCCAGTAGACCGGGAACGCCCAGGCGAGGGTCGCGATCACCGCGATGGTCGCCCACCCGGCGCGGGCGGCGGGGCTCTTCTTGGCGAGGTTCATGACTGCTCGTCCTCCTTCATGAGCTGACGGACGTAGACCCATGACAGGCCCAGCGTGAGCACCATCACGACGATGGACGCGGTGGCGGCGAGCCCGAAGTCCTGCGAGCCGGTGCCGAGCTTGTAGATGTAGGTGCCCAGCAGGTCGTACTGCGAGCCGAAGGACCCCGCGTCCTGCAGCAGCTGGATCTGAGCGAACACGCGCAGATCCCAGATGAGCTGGAGCAGGAACACGATCGACAGGACGGGCTTGACGATCGGGAGGATGATGCGGCGAGTCATCTGGAAGCCGGTGGCGCCGTCGAGCTGGGCGGCCTCGACCACCTCGTCGCTCACCTGCGTGAAGCCCGCGTACGCGGAGAACGCGATGAACGGCACCGAGTACCAGATGATGATGATGGAGGCGACGGCGAAGAAGCTCCACGGGTTGATGAGCCAGTCGTGGCCGATCATGTCGACGCCTGGGATCAGGCTCAGCAGATAGTTGATGACGCCGTTGCGGTCGTCGAACAGCCATGTCCACACCGTCATGTACGCGACGATGGGCATCGCCCACGCGAGCAGCATCGCGATCTGCAGCGTGAGCCGGAGGGCCTTGCCCACGTTCTTCATCACGAGGGCGAGCGCGATGCCGAGCACCATCGACACGCCTGCGGTCACCAGGCAGAACACCACCGACTTGAGGACGATGGCCCAGAAGCCCGTGTCCGTGAGCATCTCGCTGTAGTTCTGCAGGCCCACGAACGGCGCGGGCTGGCCGAACTGCTGCGCGAGCCCGTACTCGCGGAAGGACGTCACGAACTGCCAGATCAGCGGGTAGCCCGTGCCGACCACGACGACGACGATCGCGGGGATGATGAGCCAGTACGGAAGCTTGGTCCTCCGGCGGCGGGCGCGTGGCGCGGGAGGGTCCTCCAGCCGCGGGGGCTGGGCCTGCGCCGGCGGGGCGACGGCTGGTGCGGACATGGCGGAGCCTTTCGAGCAGGGGGGATGTCGCGACACGAGACCTGCGCCTTCAGTGTCGCGCAGTGCGTGCGGAGGGGGGAGGGCCGATGCGCTGGCGCGTCGGGGCGCGAGACGCGTGGGTCCTCAGGGACGCGTCGGGCGGTTCGGGGTTCCGTGGGGCCGGGCGACCCCGGCGATGCTCCTGTGGGAGCCGGTGTCCCCGGCCCGGACGCGGGGGGCGTCCGGGCCGGGAAGCGTGTCAGCCGTTCAGCTGGGGCGTGATCTGTGCGTCGTACTCCGCAGCGAGGGCGGCGACGTCACCACCCTCGGCGACCGCCTGGAAGAACTCCTCCAGGAGGCCGGAGCCCTCGACGGCGGCCCAGCCGGGCGCGGCCGGGGTGAGCTTCGAGACCTGAGCGGTGTCCCAGGCGATCTGGCGGAAGTCGTCGGTCACGAAGGAGTCCTTCGCGTTGACGTTGGCGGGACCCAGACCGTTCTCGCCCAGCAGCTGCTGGTACTCGTCGGAGAAGATGATCCGCAGCAGGTCCCGCGAACCCTCCTGGTTGGCCGAGGTCGCCGAGATGCCGATGTTCGAGCCTCCGGCGAACACGGGGGCCAGGCCACCGTCGACTCCGGGCAGGCCGTAGGCGGTGTTCTTGGCGTCGTCCCACGCGAGGACGGGGTCGCCCTCCTCGGTGGTCTCGCCGGTGTCGAAGCCGATGCAGCAGGAGGCCCACGACGGAGCCATCGAGGCGGCGGCGGGGATCCCCGACAGCGAGCCGTCGTTGATGATGAAGTAGTTGTCAGCGTCCGTGTCGTTCGCCGCGGCGACCGACGCCGTCTGGAACATCTCCTGCCACTGCTCGATGCCGGCGACGCTCTCGGGGCTCGACAGGGTCGAGACCCACTGGTCGCCATCCTTGGCGGCGAGGTCACCGCCGTTGGCGAAGATCCAGGAGATGGCGTTGCGCCAGTCCTGGCCACCGAGGTAGAGACCGCCGATGCCCTGCTCCTTGAGCGAGGCGTGGACCTCGGTCACCTCGGCGAGCGTGGTGGGCGCCTCGACGCCGCCCTGCTCGTAGAGGTCGGCGCGCGCCCACATGTTGCGCGAGCCGAAGTAGTACGGGAGCGCGTAGGGCGTGCCGTCGACCGAGCCGACCTCCGTGAACGAGGGCAGCAGGTCATCCCCGCCGAGCTCCTCGTACACGTCGGAGAGGTCCGAGAAGGCGCCGACCGAGGTGAACGTGGGCGCCCAGGTGTTGCCGATCTCGACCACGTCGGGCGTGTTCGCGGCGTCCGGGAGCGCCGTCGTGAGGCGCGGCAGCGCGTCGCCCCAGGCGACGGCCTCGACGGTGAGAGTGCCTCCGTTGACCTCCGCGTACTGCTCCTCGAGGTAGGTCACCAGCGCCTCGGGAGTGTCAGGCGCGCCCATGAGCCACAGGCTGATGTCCTGCGCGACGGTCTCCTCTGCGGGAGCCTCCGAACCGTTGCCCTCGGGCTCGGTGGTGGGGTCCTCGTCGGTTCCGGACGACGAGCATCCTGCGAGGACGATGGCGGAGGCGGCCGCGAAGGCCACCGCACCGCTGGTCATCTTCTTCATTGATCTGCTTCCTTCTGTTGTGTGTGTGCCGTCCGTGACCCGAGGGCCACGTCGTTGTGGTGCGAGAGTCAGGAGACCCCCAGCTGTCCGGTGAGGACCATGACCACGGCGCCGAGCACGACGATGTCGCGCCCGAGCGTGGTCATCCGCAGCGTGAGATCGCCGTGGAGTTCGGCCATCGTTCGACTGCGGAGCGTCTCGGAGGTTCCCTCGAGGAGGTGACCGCCGAGCACGTTGAGCGGACCGGCGAGGACGACCTCGCCGATGTTGAGCGCGCCCACGACGGGGCCGAGCGAGATTCCCAGTCGCTCCCCTGCCTCGCGCAGGATGGCCTCGCGCTCGGGCGCTCCCGGCGCAGCCGCGAGGCGGGCCTCGAGGCGCGGGGTCGCGAGCCAGGTCTCGAGGCAGCCGCGCTTGCCGCAAGCGCACTCGTCGCCGCCATCCGTGCCCACCACCACGTGCCCGATCTCGCCGGCGGCGAAGCCGGAGCCATAGACCAGCTGGCCGCCCACCACGATGCCGGAGCCGACGCCTCGGCCCACGCGGATGAGCATCATGTCGGCCCCGGCCCCGCCGAACGAGCGCTCGCCGACGGCGGCCATGTTCGCGTCGTTCGCCACCTGCACGGGCAGGTCGTAGCGCTCGGCGATGGTGCGCTGCAGCGGCAGGTCGTGCCAGTCGAGGTTGGGCGCGCTCACCACGGTGCCGTCGAGGTCGACGAGGCCCGGGCTGCCGATGCCGATGCCGATCACGGGAGCCTGCGCGCGGGCGAGCAGGTCGTCGAGCAGGTCGCACACGGCGTCGAGCGCAGCCTGCCCGGTCACCGCGTGGACGGCCGCCTCCGCACGCTCGAGCACGGAGCCGTCGAGGTTGGTCACCACGCCGCGGAACACGGCGTTGTGCGAGAGGTCGAGGCCGATGATCGAGAAGCCGTCACGGTTGATGTCGAGCATCGTCGCTGGCTTGCCGGGGCGCGAGTCGGGGCGGATCCCAAGCTCGACGACGAGGTGCTCCTCGATGAGATCGGCGACCAGGTCGGAGATGGTGACGCGCGTCAGCCCCACCTCACGGGCGATGTCCGCGCGGCTCATGCCGCCGCCGCGGTAGAGCGCCTGCAGGACCAGGGCGCGATTGTGACGACGGGCGTGCTCAGGGCGAACCCGAGCGCCAGGGCGGACCGTGGCAGCGTGCGCCCGCGCCCGGCCCTGCCGGGCCCGATCGGGCTGCTCCGCCCGGTTCGTGGCGGTCGTTCGACGCGCCTCATCAGTCGTCATGGTTAGTTAGTAAAGGTTACTAACCAATGTCGTGCAAGAGGTCGGCGACGTTTCGGCCCAGAAAGTTACCGATCCGTGACCATCGCGGCGCTCCGCGCCGGAGACATGCCGCGTGATGGCCGCGCATATGCCGCGAACTGGCGGACTCTGGGACAGATCTCAGACTGCGCAGGTACGGTGTGCAGAGACACGTTCACTGCAGCCGGGCGGCGTCAGCCCGGTCATACCCGCCTAGCCGACGGAGGCAACGACAGTGCATCTGCTCTCTCCTGGGACCAGCCGACGGGCGACAGCGCTCACGCTGGCCGTCCTGGTTCTCACCCTCACGCCCACGTCCGCGACCGCCGCCGAGCCCATCGAACCCGGCGTCGAGCCCTCCGCTCCCGCGATCGAGCCCACCGCTCCCAGCGCCGAACCCGCCGCGCCCAGCGCCACGCCCAGCGCCGAGCCCAGCGCCAAGCCCAGCGCCCCCGCGGCCGCACCCGACGATGCGCCCGCCAGGTCCGCCGCCGTCGCGGCCCAGCCCATCGACGTCACGGCGCCCCGAGACCTCACCTATGGAGAGTCGGCCCGCGTCCGGTTCGAGGGCGCGGTGCCCGACGGCACGCAGGTCTGGGTCGAGTACCAGCGCGACGGCGCGTGGGTGCGCAGCTCGATCGGGGCGCGAGCCTCGGGCGGCGCCGGCTCGGTGTCGTGGACGCCGGGGGCGTCGCGCACCTATCGCCTGATCGCGGACGGCGCCGCCTCGTCCTCGTTCTCCATCGCCGTGCGCGCTCGCGTCACCTACTCCGCACCGTCGTCCGTCACGAAGGGCAGCCCCGTCAAGGCCCGCGTGACGGTCACGCCAGCGCGCTCGGGCACGATGGCTCTCTACTACTGGAGCGACGGCGTCCTCCGGAAGTCCAGCTTCGCCGCGAAGCTCACGAACGGCACGGGCACGGTGACGTGGACGCCGGGCGCGACGCGCAGCTACCGCCTCTATGCTCCTTGGGCCGAGCTCAAGAACTTCACGGTCGCGGTCACACCGAAGAGGACCCTGTGGGTCGAGACGTCGACGCCCTCCGCGAAGTTCCGCAGCCGTGAGCAGATCCGCATCGACGCCACGATCATGAAGCACGGCCGGGGCGCAGGCGACACTCCGTACGCGATCCAGCGTGCGGGCCTGTCCTCGGGATCGTGGAGCACCATCGCGCGAGGCACGAGCTCGTCGAGCGGCAGGGTCACGTGGAAGACGAACCCCAGCCAGAGCTACCGCTACCGCGTGGTTCCCGCGATTCCGGGTGGTCTCGCCGCAGCCAGCAAGGCCATCACCTTCCAGCGCACGACAGGCTCACGGACTCTCGAAGCTCGAGCCTCCGAGCTGTCGCGCAGCATGGGCGACCCGGTCGGCGGGATCTACTCGATCTCGGCAAGCATCCTGAACCGTCACGGCAACCCCTACGGCGCCACGTCGGCTCGCTACCGCGTGTACGAGAACGGCACGCTGATCGAGTATCGCGTCGGGAGCAAGCGCATCACCGTCAAGACCGACGGCCGCATCGGTGCCAACTATCTCGACACGCGGTACTGGCACAGCTCGCTGGGCCTGCCCCACTACGACGTGCGCTGCGGGCTCACGGAGGGAGGGTGCGTCCAGCGCTTCAGCAACGGAGCGCTGTACGCGAACGGGTCGTCCATGAGCCGCGGGGTGTACCGCGCCTACGGCGACACGGACGCGACGGAGATCCTCGCGGCTGCGCTCTCTCAGGCCGGTTACGAGGAGCCGAGCTGGCGCCGGAACAAGTACAACACGTGGGTGGGCGCATCGAACGCGTGGTGCGCAGTGTTCGTCGCGTGGGCGGCCTACGCCTCTGGCCACTCGGGAGAGATCCCCAAGACCACGAGCTTCTCCCGGTACGTCTCCACTCTCGAGTCCCGTGGCGTCCTGCGTGACCCGAACCGTCAGACGCCTGGGGTGGGCGCGGTGCTCATCTTCGACTGGGGCACCGGCACTCCGTACCACACCGGCATGGTGCTGTCGCGATCGGGCTCGACCGTCCGCACCATCGAGGGCAACACCGTCGCTCAGGGCTCGTCGGATCCGACCCGTGGCGTCTACGTGCGCTACCGGCCCATGAGCGGCGTCTGGAAGTGGTACTACCCGTCAGACCTTCGCTAGGCGCTCGCGCCGCCGCCCCGACCTGGCCCCTCAGTCGCGCGGGCTCGGTCGGGGCGGCGGCGCCTGCGGGATGGCGGAGGCGCTGCGCGCCGTCACCGGACGGTCGAGCGCGGCGACGGCGTCGATCACGCGCTGGCACGCGCCGTCATCCCTGAAGGGGAACGCCGCGTCCATCCGCCGCTGGTACTCGACCGGCACCTCGAAGGAGCCGTCCGCCAGCTCCTGGACGGCCGCGACTGCCTCGTCAGCGGACTTGACCACGCGACCGAACCCGTCATCGTCGTACGAGTAATAGCCCTGCCGCGTGGTGTGGGAGCCCCGGAACACGTCGCTGCGGTCGAACTGGAAGTACACGACAGGGCGCGCGATGAACGCCGCGTCGAACGCGATCGAGGAGTAGTCCGTCACGAGCACCGCCGCGTCCGCGAGCACCCTCTGGATGTCATGCGTCTCGTACGACAGCACGTTCACGTCGTCGGGAAGGCCGAACTGGTCGAGGTAGGGCTTGATGTTCGGGTGCGGCATGAAGTCGATGCGTTTGCCCGAGGCCCGCGCGACGTCGCGCAGCTCGCTCGAGGTGAGGAACGCGCGCCACTGGGATGCGTACTCCGTCTCCGCGAAGTCGTCGCGTTCGTCGCGCAGCCCCCGCGCGTCTGCCCCGCTCGAGAAGAGGGACTCCCTCCAGGTGGGCGCCACCACGATCGCAGACCGGTCGGAGACGTCCGCCGCCAGACGCATGAGCCGGTCGAAGCGGGGCATGCCCGTCAACGCGACCTCGCGCGGGGTGAAGCGATACGGCGAGCCATCTCCCACGATCGCCGCGTACTCGTCGGAGGTCGAGGTGAGGAAGAGGTCGAATGATCGTCTGTTGAGCCACCGGTGCAGACCTGTGTGCACCACACCGTGCTGCAGGAACACGAAGCGCCACCGCAGTCGCTGGATGCTCCTCAGCGACTGCGGACTGTCGACGTACGGCCCCGCCTGCGAGGACACCACGTGAGTGGCGTTGAGGCACACGAGCATCCATCGCAGCGACCCGTAGGCGAGCAGGTGCCCCACGCCCTCGCGCTTGAGTCGCCGATAGTCGCGCGACGTGCGATCCAGCGCGAACCACACGCGGCGGTCGGGATCGGCCGCTCGCATGTGCTTGAAGAGATGCTCGGCGTTGTCGTGCGCGGAGTCCACGCGGTCCATGAGCACCCAGGACCCGGCGTACCGCGCTCGCACCGGTCCCGCCTTCGCCAAGGAGCGGATGACCCACGACCGGACTCGTGTGAGATTCAGGTATCGCGACGCCACCTCTGTCACCGTCGACGCCGACGACGTCGACGCGGGCGGGCCCGACAGCACCGCCTTGAGCTCGTGCGGCGACCAACGGGTGTGCTCGCGCTGGGGGCGCGTCCGGCCGAGCGCGACCGGCACCCCGTCGAGGCTGAGCTCGAGCCTGGGCCCGGCGCTCACCCACAGGATCCGCTCGCGGGCCAAGGTGCGACCCGCGTAGATCACGTCGCGCGACTTCGCATAGACCGGCTCCGATGCGCGGCCGTCGAGCAGCACGGTCTCCCGCGGCAGCTGCCCCACATAGTGGTAGCTAAGACACACCAGTCGACGCCGGGAGTCGAGCTCGGTGAGCAGGACCGGCGACCCATGCCAGTCCACTGCCGAGTAGCCGTATCGCCACGCCACGTAGCGATCGATCGGCAGGCGCCGAGGCGACAGTCCCTCGAGCACGTGGAGATCGACGCGCGCGAGGATCGCGGCGACCAACGCGTGAAAGCGCGCATCGACACCGTGCATCTCCGCGTTCATCTGACTGCTGGGCGCCTCGTCGCCCCTGAAGTACCATCCGAGGTCGAACAGGACCGCGTGCTGGACGAACTCCGCGACGCCCTGCCCGTCGTCGGCCGCGTCGAGCAGTCCGAGGTGCCCGACCTCGAGCACCGTGGTGAACTTGGGCTCGTGGGCGAAGTAGGAACGCCCTGCGGTCGACACGTCGTCGCGCTCGGTGAACAGGTACTCGACGTCCGCGAACACCGCGGTGGGCGAGGGCGCCGCCAGCAGCGCGCGGCACAGCAGGTCCAGGTCGCCGAAGCCGTGCTCGAGCTCCGGATCGAACCGCAGGCCCGCGTCGCTGATCACGTCGAGCGCGATGAACGCGGTCCTCATCACGATGGGGAACATCTCGGGCGACCGCGCGAGGTCCACCTTCACGGCGCCGCCATCCTCGAACGGTCCGTCCAGCTGGACGTGCCTGCGCGCCCGCCCCGTCTCGGGCCGGTACTGGTGCTGGCGCGCCGACGCGACGCAGAACTCCGGAGACAGGACCTGCGCCATCCGCGCGAGGTAGTCCGATGCGAAGGTGTCGGGCCCCTCAGGGAAGGTGACCCACCACCCGCGATGCTCGTCGGTCGTCACCGCGTCCAGGATCGCGTTGCGCGCGCCCATCACGGACGTGGGTGCCTGGACCACGACCGCGTCGACGGCAGTCGCACGGACCCACGCCTGCACCGTCGCGGACACGTGGGCGTCGGCGCCCGAGTCCGCGATCACGACGCGGAGGCGAGGAGCGTTCTCCTGGGCCGCCAGCGCTCGCAGCAGCGAGTCGACCTCAGGCGAGGCGACCACTCCCACGGCTATCGCGGTCGCCTGATCGCGCGAACCGGTGAGGCGTGGAGACATGCCGGAGAGTCTATCGGCGTGGGCTCGCGCCGCCGCGCCGCCGTACGCTCGACTCCCGGGGGCATACCCTCGTCAGCAACGTGACGCAGCTATCGGAGGCACCATGGGGACAACGCTCACCTCGCTCGCGGCGTACTCGGACGACGACGGCAACTCCGTCGAGTACGCGGGCGCCAAGGCGCACGGCGCCATCTCGATCCTCTTCGCAGGCGGCAACAACAGCCTGATCGTCCATCCCGAGGCGAGGCTGCAGAAGCTGTCCGTGCGCTTCGACTGCAACAACGCGGTGCTGACCATCGGCGCGAACACGAACGGCCGCGACCTGATGCTGGGGCTGCGGCTCGGCGAGGACGCGAGCATCACGATCGGCGACAACGTGACCACCACCAACACGGTCATCATGTCGGCCGTGGAAGGCGCTTCGATCACGATCGGCCGCGACACGATGATCGCCAGCGGCTGCCAGGTGCGCACCGACGACGGCCATCCGATCTTCGACGTCCACTCCGGTCGGCGCGTCAATGTCGCGCGCGACATCACGGTGGGCGAGCACGTGTGGCTGGGGGGCGAGTCGGTCCTCCTCGGGGGCGCGAGCATCGGATCAGGAAGCGTCATCGGCTACCGCGCGATCGTGACGAGGTCGATCCCCAACAACGTGGTCGCCGCAGGAATACCCGCCAAGGTGATCAGGAAGCACATCGCGTGGGAGCGTCCGCACCTCTCGCTCGCCAAGCCGTACTACAAGCCCGATGCCAGCACGGTGAAGAAGAGCAAGCGGTACTGGGCCCCGACGCGCGAGGAGCATGGGCGGCCGAGCCTGAGACAGCGCCTCTCCCGGCGCCTCAGGCGCGCGCGTGGAGGCGCGCCGACGTGAGCGCTCCTGGCCGGCGGGCCTGGCCGGAGGGCCAACCGGTCGCCGGCCGCTAGCCGCGCCGCGCCTCCACCAGCGCCGCGCTCACCTCGGGCAGCAGGGTCTGCGCATAGGTCTTGGTCATGTGGCCATGGTCGAAGTACGTGATCAGCCCGCCGACGACCGGCTCGCACAGCTCCGCCGCGCACAGCAGGTCCGTGACCTCGAGCACGGTGACCTCGGCGGAGTCGAACGCACCCGCGGCCACGGCGAGCGGGTCGGGCTCGAGCGCGGCATCGCGCGGCGTCGCGCAGCGCTCCTGATAGTCGTCCCCCTCCGCGACGCAGGTGGGGACGTTGACGGCCGCAGCGGGCGTGTCCCTGAGGACCAGCACGTGCACGCCGGCATCGACGAACTCCTGGATCACCCGCGAGTACGACTCCTCCGCGACGCGCTGCTTGTCATCCTCGTCGACGCCGTCGAGCGGCGCGTAGGTGCGGTTCGACATCACGACTACGTCGTAGTCGCCGCCGGTGATCTGGGCGCGGGCCCACTCCCCGTAGGCCAGGCAGTTCTCCTGCTGCTCGTCGTCCGGGAAGACGATGGGAACGTCGACCGCATAGCAGACGGAGATCAGGTAGGTGTCGAGCGCGCCGCCTTCTGCCTCGACGGCCTGCTCCACAGGCGGATGCCAGTGGCCTGCGTGGGAGTTGCCGTAGAGCGCAACCCTGAACGACCCGTCCTGCTCTCCGTAGTGGCAGATCACGCGGTCGGTGAACGGGCGATTGGTCCAGCACTCGTCGGCGTACACATCCGGCTTGTCGTCCGCCGCCACCAGCGGCGACACCATGAGCTCCGTGGGTTCGCACGCCGGATCGCGCAGCGCATCGGCTCCCGCGCATGGCTGCGTCGCGGCCTCGATCGCCGCCTCGCGTTCGCGCTCGAGATGCGACTCGGTCGACGTCCACAGCCACAGCGCAGCGCCGACCGTCACCGCGACCATGGCCCCCAGCATGGCGAAGGTCGCCGCCTTGGATCGCACCAGCGCCGGCATCCGTCGCACGGGCTCCTCGACGAGCGCCCGCGAGGCCCACGCCACGAGCGCGATCACGCCGATCGCCGCAATCTTCACCGGCCAGAACACGGTTGCGCCCAGCGCGACGGGCAGGATGATCACCACGGACCAATGCCACAGGTAGATGCTGTACGACGTGTCGCCCATCCACTGGACCGCGGGCCACGAGAACAGCCGCCGAGGGCTGCCAGGGGCTCCGTCAGCGTCGGCCAGGATGACCAGCGCCGCGCCCACCGTCGGCAGCAGCGCCGCATACCCCGGGAACGGTGTGGCACCGGTGAGGATGACGGCGGACGCCACGATCATCGCGATCCCGAGCCACGACAGCCCCGCGCGCACCGCGCTCGCGAGCACGAGCGAGCTGCGAGCCACGAACCATGCCAGCAGCCCGCCCAGGGCGAGCTCCCACATGCGCGCGAAGGTCGAGAAGTACACCTGTCCACCACTGGTCGCGGTGTCGTGGATCGACCACGCCAGCGACACGGCGACGACCCCGATCGCGACCGCCCCCGTCGCGCCCAGGGAGGACCTGCGCAGGCGCGCGGCTGCGACCACCGCCAGCCCCAGCAGGATGGGCCACACGATGTAGAACTGCTCCTCGATCGACAGCGACCAGTAGTGCTGCGTGGGCGACGCGTCCGCGCCCTCCGCGAGGTAGTCGGTGGCCTGCCCGTAGAGGAACCAGTTCTCGACGTACAGCGACGCGGCGATGATCTCCTTCGAGACCTGGATGCGCACCGTCTCGGGCATCCACAGCACGGTCGCGATCAGCGTCGCGACGAGCACCAGTGCCGATGCGGGGATGAGGCGCCGCACTCGCCTCGCCCAGAACTCCGTGAGCGCGCCCCAGGACGACACGGGACGAGAGATCAGATGACTGGTGATCAGGAAGCCCGAGATGACGAAGAACACGTCGACGCCGACGTAGCCCCCCGGCAGCCGGTGCGGCCAGAAGTGGTACACGACCACCAGCAGCACCGCGAGCGCGCGCAGGGCCTGGATGTCCTTGCGCATGCCGCGCGCGCCTGCGGGAGCCCCCGCAGGCTTCGCCGCCGATGCCTCCGTGAGCTCGGGTGCGCCTGCTCCAGCAGCGGTCAGAGCAGCCCCAGTTCCTTCACCGCGTCCCGCTCCTCCACGAGCTCGGCGACGGACACGTCGATGCCCGCCCGCGCATCGGCGTCAATGTCGAGGCCCTGGACGATCTCCCACGCCCCGTCGCGCGAGACGGCGGGGAAGGAGGAGACCAGGCCCTCGGGAACGCCGTACGAGCCGTCGGACGGCAGCGCCACGGAGGTCCAGTCGCCCGCGGGCGTGCCGTGGACCCAGTCGCGCACGTGGTCAATGGCGGCGTTCGCGGCAGATGCCGCCGATGACGCGCCCCGCGCCTCGATGATCGCCGCGCCGCGCTTGGCGACGGTGGGGACGAAGGTGTCGGAGACCCACGCCGCGTCGCCGATGACGTCCGCCGCGGGCTTGCCGGCAATGGTCGCGTGCGCGATGTCCGGGTACTGCTTGGCCGAGTGGTTGCCCCAGATGGCGACCTTCGTGACGTCCGCGACCGTGGTGCCGCTCTTTGCCGCGAGCTGCGCGAGCGCGCGGTTGTGGTCCAGGCGCATCATCGCGTTGAAGCGCTCGGCCGGGACGTCAGGGGCGTGCGCGGACGCGATGAGCGCGTTCGTGTTCGCGGGGTTGCCCACCACCAGGATGCGGACGTCGTCCGCGGCGCCGGCGTTGATAGCCTCGCCCTGCGGGCCGAAGATGCCGCCGTTGGCGGCGAGCAGATCGCCGCGCTCCATGCCGGGGCCCCGTGGACGCGCGCCCACGAGGAGCCCGACGTTGACGCCGTCGAACGCCGCCTTCGCATCATCGAAGATGTCGACTCCCGCGAGCAGCGGGAAGGCGCAGTCGTCGAGCTCCATGGCCGTGCCCTCGGCCGCCTTGACCCCCTGCGGGATCTCCAGCAGGTTGAGCTTGACCGGGGTGTCCTGGCCCAGCATCTGGCCGGACGCGATGCGGAACAGCAGCGCGTAGCCGATCTGGCCCGCGGCGCCGGTGACGGTGACGGTGACAGGGGTGGTACTCACGTCGTGTCTCCTTCGTGGGTGAGGTTCGCCGATGCGCTGGCTCAGGCCAGGCGCGCGGCGAGGTTCTGGTCGAGCGTCGCGAGGAACTCCTCGGTGGTCTGCCATTCCTGGTCAGGGCCGACCAGCAGCGCGAGGTCCTTGGTCATGGATCCGGACTCGACGGACGTCACGATGACGTCCTCGAGGGTCTCGGCGAAGCCGGTGACCTCGGGGGTGCCGTCGAGCTTGCCGCGGTGCTTGAGGCCGCCGGTCCACGCGAAGATCGAGGCGATGGGGTTGGTCGAGGTGGGCTTGCCCGCCTGGTGCTGGCGGAAGTGGCGGGTGACGGTGCCGTGCGCGGCCTCGGCCTCGACCGTCCTGCCGTCCGGCGTCATCAGCACGGAGGTCATGAGGCCCAGCGAGCCGAAGCCCTGGGCCACGGTGTCCGACTGGACGTCGCCGTCGTAGTTCTTGCACGCCCACACGTAGCCGCCCTCCCACTTCATGGCGGCGGCCACCATGTCGTCGATCAGGCGGTGCTCGTAGGTCAGGCCCGCAGCCTCGAACTGATCCTTGAACTCGCGGTCGAAGACGTCCTGGAAGATGTCCTTGAAGGCACCGTCATAGGCCTTGAGGATGGTGTTCTTGGTCGACATGTACACGGGGTACCCGCGCAGCAGGCCGTAGGAGAACGATGCCCGCGCGAAGTCCTCGATGGACTTGTTGAAGTTGTACATCCCCATGACCACGCCGCCGTCCTCCGGCATCTTCACGATCTCGTGCTCGATGGGAGCAGAGCCGTCCTGAGGCGTGTAGGTGATGGTCACCGTGCCCGGGCCGGGCACCTTGAAGTTGGTGGACTTGTACTGGTCGCCGTGGGCGTGGCGGCCGATGATGATGGGCTTGGTCCAGCCGGGGACCAGGCGGGGGATGTTCGAGATGATGATCGGCTCGCGGAACACCACGCCGCCCAGGATGTTGCGGATGGTGCCGTTGGGGCTCACCCACATCTTCTTGAGGCCGAACTCCTCGACGCGCGCCTCGTCGGGCGTGATGGTCGCGCACTTCACTCCCACGCCGTGCTTCTTGATCGCGTGAGCGGCGTCGATGGTGATCTGGTCGTCGGTCGCATCACGCGACTCGATGCCGAGGTCGTAGTACTCAAGGTCGACGTCGAGGTAGGGGTGGATGAGGCGGTCCTTGATGAACTGCCAGATGATCCGCGTCATCTCGTCGCCGTCGAGCTCGACGACCGTGCCTTCGACCTTGATCTTCGCCATGGGTGGTCCTCACGTTCGTGTTGGGGTCCGGGTTCGGGGACGAGCCTAGTCCACTCGCGCCATGACCCTCATGCCGCGCTCGGCTGCCCGGGCCCGCACGAGCGATGCGATCCTGCGCCTCGCGATCGCCCGACTCGCCGGCGCCTGCAGGCGCGCCACCGCGCATCGGCCGCACGTACCTGCCAAGATCGAACAGGACGCGCGCACGCGCGCCCGCGGACGTGTAAGGAGAACCGACATGAGCGTGCCCGAGAACAACCCGACCGACGAGGAGCTCGTCGCTGACGACATGGCCTTCGAGGAGGAGCTCGAGGAGGACGTCTGGGTCGAGGAGGCCTCAGGGCCGTCGGTCGTCGCCCGCATGCTCGCCGAGGCAGGCGGCACGTTCATCCTCGTGTTCATGGGCGTGGGCGCGGCCCTGTTCTCCGGCGTGATGCAGTGGGGGCTGCTCGCGGTGGCGTTCGGATTCGCGCTGGGCGTCATGATCGCGGCGGTCATCTTCGGCGGCATCTCAGGCGCTCACCTCAACCCCGCCGTCACCGTCGGCGTGTGGCTCGGAGGCCGCTTCCCTGGCCGCGACGTCGCGCCGTACATCATCGGCCAGGTCGTGGGCGCGGCCGCCGCGGCCGGACTGTTCTCGCTGCTGGTCTCGACCAACGAGCTCTACGACCAGCTGGGCAGCACGCGCGAGTTCATCGGCACCGCCTCCAACGGCTACGGCGAGCACTCCCCCACGCAGTTCGCGTGGCTGCCGGCAGGCATCGTCGAGATCGTCATCGCCGCGCTGCTCGTCGGCGTCGTGCTCGCGGTCACCTCGGTTGCGAACAAGGCGGGCGCCGCGGCAGCACCGTTCGCGATCGGACTCACGGTGGGCTTCCTGGTCCTCGTGGCGATCCCGTTCACCAACGGCGCGCTCAACCCTGCGCGCGCCACCGGCACGGCGCTGTTCTCCGAGACGTGGGCGCTGCAGCAGCTGTGGCTGTTCTGGGTGGCGCCCATCATCGGCGCCGCCATCGCGGGCCTGCTGTTCCGCGCCTTCGGCCCCGAGGAGGACCTCATCATCGTCGAGCGGGTCGAGACCGTCGAGGTCATCAAGGACTGACCCTCTCGCGCCCTGTGGCGGCCCGGCCTGCGCACGCAGGCCGGGCCGTTCGCGCTCACGCCCTGTCGGCGGCGCTGCTGCGCGACGGGGTGAGCGAGGCCGGCGCGCAAGGCCGCCGTGCTACCCGAGCGGCGTCGTGAGCCCCAGGTACGCGAGCGCCGCGGCGAGGACGAGCATCATCGACACGTCCACCGCGCGCCGTCGCACCGAGAACACCCGCGTCGCCGGCAGAGCGAGCCGGGCGGCGGCTCCGAGGAACGCGATGCCCGCCATCACGAGCACCGCAGCTCGCACGCTCACCATGGCGCCGAACACCACGGCGCCGGCGACGACGAGCAGCGCGACGAGGGCGACGACCACGGTGGTCTGGGGAGTCTGAGGCATCAGGTCGGGGGCGCGCGCTCAGTGGAAGAAGTGCCGCGTGCCGGTGTGGTAGAGCGCGACGCCGGCGGCGTCGGCGGCGGCGATGACCTCCGCGTCCCGCACCGACCCACCGGGAGACGCGATGGCCTTCACACCCGCGTCGGCGAGGACCTGCAGTCCGTCGGGGAACGGGAAGAACGCGTCGGACGCGGCCACCGATCCGGCCGCACGCTCGGCGCCCGCGCGCTCGACCGCGAGGCGGCACGAGTCGACTCGGTTGACCTGACCCATGCCGATGCCGACCGCGGCCCCGTCCTTGGCGAGCAGGATCGCATTGGACTTCACGGCGCGGCACGAGCGCCACGCGAACTCGAGGTCGGCGAAGGTCTGCTCGTCAGCAGGCTCGCCCGCGACCAGGCTCCACGAGTCCACGGGGTCGCCAGGGGCGTCCACCGCATCGGCTCGCTGCACGAGCAGACCGCCCGTAATGCGTCGCCACTCGACCGCGAAGGGCCGAGCGTCGACCTCGAGCAGCCGGATGCTCTTCTTCGCCTGCAGGATCTCGAGCGCCTCCGGCTCGAACCCCGGCGCGACCACGACCTCGGTGAACACCTCGGCGATCTGGCGTGCCGCATCGGCCGTCACGGACCGGTTGGCGGCGATCACGCCGCCGAAGGCGGACACGGGGTCGGTCGCGTGGGCCCGCGCGTGGGCCTGCGCGATGGTCTCTCCCACGGCGATGCCGCACGGGTTGGCGTGCTTGATGACGGCGACGGCCGGTCCCGCGTGGTCGTAGGCGGCGCGCAGGGCGGCGTCGGCGTCCACGAAGTTGTTGAAGGACATCTCCTTGCCGTGCAGCTGGCGGGCGCCCGCGAGGCCGCCTCCGTCGGCGTGCGTGTACACGGCGGCATCCTGGTGCGGGTTCTCGCCATAGCGCAGCGTGCTCAAGCGTGCGAACGACGCGCCGATCCAGGCAGGCAGGGTCGCGCCCTGCTCTGGCGCCACCACGCTGGTCATCCACGACGCCACCGCGATGTCATAGTCGGCGGTGTGGCGGAAGGCCGCGGCAGCGAGTGCCTGGCGCTGCGCGAGCGTGAAGCCGCCGCCGCGCACGGCGTCGAGCGCGTCCGCGTACCCGGCGGGGTCCACCAGCACCGCCACCGACGGGTGGTTCTTCGCCGCGGCGCGCACCATGGAGGGCCCGCCGATGTCGATCTGCTCGACCACCTCGTCCTGTCCGGCGCCCGACGCCACCGTCGCGGCGAAGGGGTACAGGTTCACCGCCACGAGGTCGAACGGTGCGATGTCGAGCTCGTCGAGCTGGTCCCGGTGGGACGCGAGGCGGCGATCGGCGAGGATGCCAGCGTGCACACGCGGGTGAAGCGTCTTGACGCGGCCGTCGAGGCACTCCGGGAAACCTGTGATCTCCTCGACCGGCGTCACGGTGACGCCAGCCGAGGCGATGCGCGCCGCCGTCGAGCCCGTGGAGACGATCTCGACCCCCGCATCGGCCAGGCCCCTCGCGAAGTCCTCGATCCCCGTCTTGTCGTACACCGAGATCAGTGCCCGTCGCACCGCCTGCCGCTCGCTCACGCGCGCTCCTTCTGCTCGCCTATCGTCACTCGCCGTCCGTCGACGGTCCATCCTTCGCGCGCCATCCGTCCCACCGTGGTGGCGACGAGCTCGCGCTCGATCACCTTGATCCGCTCGTGGAGCGTCGTCTCGTCATCAGTGTCCCAGACCTCCACGGCCGCCTGCGCGAGGATGGGCCCCGTATCGATGCCCTCGTCGACCAGCATGACGGTGCACCCGGTCACCTTGGCTCCTCCCGCCAGAGCGTCGCGGACCCCGTGCGCGCCCGGGTAGGAGGGCAGCAGCGCCGGGTGCGTGTTGACGATCCGCCCGCCCCAGCGCGACAGCGAGGGTGCGCCGAGGATCTTCATGAAGCCCGCGCAGATCACCAGGTCAGGGGTGTGGGCTGCGATCGCGTCCGCGATCGCCTGATCCCAGTCGGCGCGCGCGTCGAAGTCCGCCAGCGCGACCACGTCCGTCGGGATGCCCGCCTTCCGCGCGATGGCGAGTCCCTGCGCGTCCGGGCGGTCCGCGATCACGGCGACGATCAGGGCGCCATAGCCG
Source organism: Demequina sp. NBRC 110053 (assembly GCF_002090095.1). Classification (GTDB taxonomy): domain Bacteria; phylum Actinomycetota; class Actinomycetes; order Actinomycetales; family Demequinaceae; genus Demequina. Next base: position 726,464 of record NZ_BBRJ01000002.1, read on the forward strand.
TCGTCTGCGGTCGCCTCGAGCAGCGCCTTCATGGTCGACCCCGCTCCGGAGATCAGGACGACCAGGCGGCGTGGAGGGGTCCGGTTTGTCACGGCCCCGAGCCTATAGGCATGCTTGAGGCCACACCTACGTGAGGACAGACGTGACCGACCCCGACGCGCCCCAGGCGGGCGCGAGCGATTCGCCATCGAGCGCCGGCCCCTCGCACGACGACGGTCCCGGCACGGGCATCCCTCCCGAGGCGCGGCGCGACCTCAGGATCTTCGTCGTCCTGATGGGCCTGACGGTGCTCCTCTACGCTCTCGCGGCGCCCTGGGCATACGCGATGATCGTGACGGGACCCGTGGCGGCGGCGTTCGGCGCCCTGGCTCTGTGGCGCTCCCGCCGCGCGAAGGGCCTGGTGGGCTTCCGCGTCTCGGTCGCGGTCGGAATCGGCCTGAGCCTGTTCTCCGCGCTGGTCGCGGTGTCCTTCATGATGTTCGCGGCCGTTCTCGCCGACTACAGCGGCTGCATGGAACGCGCCGTCAGCCAGGAGGCGCAGAACGCCTGCCAGGCTGATTATGAGCAGGGCATCAACGACCGGCTCGAGTCCCTGCTCGAGCGGTTCGAGGTCAGCGAGACGTCGTAGCGCGAGCGCCCGAGCGCGGCTCTCGCACGCTGGGGCTCGCGTTCGCCGAGGGGGTCGACTGCGCCGATGCGCTCGCCGGCTTCGCGCCGCTCCTCACCTCGGGTGAGGCGGAGGGTCTCGCGTGGTCGCCTTGCTGCGCGCGGGCGGGCCGGAGGAGGCCGCGCACGGCGACGTACGCCCGCGCGATCAGCGTTCCCACGACGAGTCCAGCGGCGGTCAGCGCCAGGAAGGCCGTGACGACCGGCAACGGATCGGGCCCGACGACGGCGAGCCGGCCGGGTCCGGCCGCGCCGTTCGCCGCGACCATCAGCGCGGCCACCATCGCGCCCGCCGTGGCCAACGCGACCAGGTCGGCCAGCGCGTCGCGCCGCCACCCGAGCGGGCTCGTCGAGAGCGCGACCCTCACCGCGGCGGCCGCGGCGACCAGCGCCACCGGCGCCCACACCCACGGGCCGCCCGCATCCGACGGCAGAGCGCCCAGGATGGGGAGGCCGGGAAGCACGTCGGCCGTGAGCGCGTCGGGCGCGTAGGCAGTGCCGGCGCCCACCGCGAAGCCCTGTCCGGTCAGCCATGCGAGCGCCCAGACCACCATCGTGAGGGCGTACACCGTCTCCCCCACCGCCAGCACCGCAGCGCCGACGACGTCGAGGTCGAGCGCCGTCGCCGCGTCGGCGATCCGCGCGCGGCCCTGAACCGCCCACAGCGTCTGCAGGGCGGCGGCGGCACCCACGCTGACCGCACCTATCGCCGCGGCGCGCCGCAGTCCCGCCCGGACGACCGCGGGAACGCGCAGCAGCCACCCGAGCTCGACGCCATGCGCGCGCCAGATCCCGATCGCCGTGGCGAGCGCCGCGAGCGCGACCGCGGCGACCGTCACGAGCGGCGCGGCGTCCTGCTCCTCCGGCAGCAGCACCAGGCTGGATCCCAGCGTGACGACGGTGGCGTACGTGGCGACGGCGAGACCCCAGCTCCCCCACGTGCGCGCGGCGAAACGGCGCGCGATCGCGGCGATGATCGCACCGAAGGCGACCGTCAGGCCCAGCGGGATGAGAGAGACCGTCGCGCCGCCGATCTCGACGGGCAGCCCGTGCCCGAGCAGCCACACGCGTGCGGCGACCACCGCCGGGACCCCCCAGTCGATGCCGGACGTCGCACCAGCATCGGGTGCAGCGGCGACCACCGCCATCGTGGGCGCGAGCACGAGCAGGTAGGACAGCACAGCGCCCTGCAGCCCCGTGAGGATGCCGCCCAGCCACGCGGGGGCCGCCATGACGGCCGCGACGCCTCGCCTGCCGAGCGCGCGAATGTCAGAGGCGAGGGATCGGGTGGACATGGCTCCATGGTCGCCCAGAGCCGAGCCGATTCTCTGCACCGCCTCGCCCGCCGCGGACAGTCCGAACCACGACGCGGTGCGGCGAGACTGGACCCAGCCCGCGCATCGGCCCTCCGTACCGCTCAACACACGGCTGGTGCGTAGGTGACCCATGTGACGCACGGTGGCGCACACCCGCATCACCGGCCCCTCACGTCCCTCGTGTGTGTTGAGCGGTACGCGACCGAGGCGACGACAGCACAAAGGCCCGGCCCCGGGGATCCGGGACCGGGCCTTCGTGCGGCGCAGCGGCTAGCTGAGGAGCTGGCGCATGAGCTCCGCGGTCTCGGTGGGGGTCTTGCCCACCTTGACGCCTGCGGCCTCGAGCGCCTCCTTCTTGGCCTGTGCCGTGCCGGCCGAGCCGGACACGATCGCGCCAGCGTGGCCCATGGTCTTCCCCTCGGGCGCCTCGAAGCCAGCCACGTAGCCCACGACGGGCTTGGTGACGTGCTGCTTGATGTAGGCGGCCGCGCGCTCCTCGGCGTCGCCGCCGATCTCGCCGATCATGACGATCGCGGCCGTCTCAGGGTCGTTCTCGAACGCCTCGAGGCAGTCGATGTGCGTGGTGCCGATGACGGGGTCGCCGCCGATGCCGACCGCGGTTGAGAAGCCGATGTCGCGCAGCTCGAACATCATCTGGTAGGTCAGGGTGCCCGACTTGGAGACCAGTCCGATCCTGCCGGGTCCGGTGATGTTCGCCGGGGTGATGCCCACGTTCGACTGCCCGGGCGTGATGAGCCCAGGGCAGTTGGGGCCGATGAGGCGCACGCCCTTGGACTGGGCGTAGGCGTAGAACTCGGCGGTGTCGGCGACCGGCACGCCCTCGGTGATGATGACCGCCAGGCCGATGCCGGCGTCGACGGCCTCGATGACCGCGGCCTTGGTGAAGGCCGGGGGGACGAACAGCACGGTGACGTCCGCGCCAGTCTCAGCCATCGCATCGGCGACCGAGCCGTAGACCGGGATGGTGGCGCCCTCGATCTCGACGGACGTGCCCGCCTTGCGCGGGTTGACGCCGCCCACGATCTGCGTGCCGGAGGCGAGCATGCGCGTGGTGTGCTTCATGCCCTCCGAGCCGGTCATGCCCTGGACGATGACCTTGGAGTCCTTGTTGATGAAGATCGACATGTGCAGGCTCCTTAGGCGTTGGCCAGCTCGGCGGCCTTGGCCGCGGCGCCGTCCATGGTCTCGACGATGGTCACGAGGGGGTGGTTCGCGGCGGCGAGGATCTCGCGGCCCTCGTCCACCGAGTTGCCGTCGAGGCGCACGACGAGCGGCTTGGTGGCCTCGTCGCCCAGCTGCTCGAGCGCGCCCACGATGCCGTTGGCGACCTCGATGCAGCTGGTGATGCCTCCGAACACGTTGACGAACACGGACTTCACCTGCGGGTCGTTCAGGATCACGTCGAGGCCGTTGGCCATGACGGATGCCGAGGCGCCGCCGCCGATGTCGAGGAAGTTCGCGGGCTTCACGCCGCCGTGCGCCTCGCCGGCGTACGCGACCACGTCGAGGGTCGACATGACGAGGCCGGCTCCATTGCCGATGATGCCCACCGAGCCGTCGAGCTTCACGTAGTTGAGGTCCAGCGCCTTGGCCTTCGCCTCGAGCGGATCCGCCGCGGCCTTGTCCTCGAGCGCCTCGTGGTCCTCGTGGCGGAAGCCGGCGTTCTCGTCGAGGGTGACCTTGCCGTCGAGGGCGATGATCTGACCGTCCTCGGTCCTGACCAGCGGATTGACCTCGACGAGCGTCGCGTCCTCGTTCGCGTACACGCCCCACAGCTTGACGATGACGTCCGCGACAGGCCCCTTGAGGTCCTCAGGGAAGTTGGCCGCGTCGACGATCTCCTTGGCCTTGGCGGCGTCGATGCCCGTCAGCGGGTCCACGGCGACTCGGGCGAGCGCCTCCGGGCGCTCGACGGCGAGCTGCTCGATCTCCACGCCGCCCTCGACGGAGCACATCGCGAGGTAGCGACGCTCGGCGCGGTCCAGCAGCACGGAGAAGTAGTACTCCTCGGCGATCTTCGCGCCCGCGGCGATCATCACACGGTGCACCGTGTGGCCCTTGATGTCCATGCCGAGGATCGCCTGCGCGGCGGCCTCCGCCTCCTCGGGCGAGTGGGCGAGCTTCACGCCGCCGGCCTTGCCGCGCCCGCCGGTCTTCACCTGCGCCTTGACGACGACGGTGCCGCCTCCCAGGGTCTCGGCGGCGGCCTTCGCCTCCGCGGGGGTCTCGGCCACGATGCCGGGCAGCACGGGTACACCGTGCTTCTCGAACATGTCGCGCGCCTGGTATTCGTACAGGTCCATGTGCGTCCTTTGTCGCGTGGGCGCGCGGGTGTGCGCGCCGCTGTGGTTCGGTGCGACAAGCCTAGTCGCCGCGCGTGACAGGGCGAGGACGGGGAGACGATGCGCGGGCGAGGAGGACACGTGCTCGTGCGTGGGACTCGCCGGGACGAGGGGTGCGCGTCGCGCGGCCGCACGGTCGGTGACATGCGCCACACCGCTGTTGGGGGCGTTCGAGCGATGCTGCTAGGTTCTCCCCCGTACCAGCGATAACGCTGGTGTCGAACACTCGCTGAGGGGCAAACGTGACGTTTCGCATGACAGTCGCGCGCTGGCGCGCGCTCGGATCGGCGGCCGGTGTGGCCGCGCTGACCACCGCACTCGCGGTGCCCGCGGGCGCGGAGCCTGGCTGCGATGGACTCGCAGCCGACTCCGCCGACTACGAGGCCGAGCTGTGGTGCGCGTCCGAGTCGACCGACGGGGAGCAGGTCATCACGCTCACGGACAGCTTCACGGTATCTCCGGAGGCGGAGAACGTGTACAACGGGTCGCAGCCGCTCACCATCACCGCCGAGCCCGGCGTGGTGGTCAGCGGGTCGGCCGAGGCTGCCACGGATGACATCTTCACCGGCTCCTTCCTGCTCGTGCCGCCGGCGTACGAGCCCCTCTCCACCGTCGAGCCCCTCTCGATCGAGGGTGGCGACGAGCCGATCGACCTCGACTCCCTCGACGCACCTGCCCAGGCCCAGGCGCTCATCGAGGAGGTCGCGCCGCTCGCGGAGCCTTCGGCGCTGCCGGCGTCGATCACCATCCAGGACGTCACCCTTCGCGACTTCGCGGACTTCGGCGTGATCGCCGTCCTGCGCGACGCTCCGCTGCACATCAGCGGCTCCACCTTCGCGGACAACGGCCCCGAGCTCGACCTGTCGAGCGAGCCGATCTTCGAGGCCGCCTTCCTGTCGACCGTCTCCGCCGCCGGCGACGTCGTCATCGAGGACTCTCTGTTCACCGGAAACTCCGGGTTCTACGGCGCGGGCGTGTCGAACATCGTCAGCGAGCTCATGACCGGCGGCGAGCGCGGGTCGTACCCCGGCATCACGGTGTCCGACTCGACGTTCGAGGGCAACACCGGCCTGCTCGGCTCCGCGGTGCTGTCGATCGGCGCCGTGGACGCACGCCGCTCCACCTTCGCCGACAACGCGGGCCTGCTGGGAAGCGCCATCATCGCCGGCAACGACCTGCTGATCGAGGACTCGACCATCGCCGGCAATGATGCGCGGCCGCAGTCCGAGGAGGAGCAGGAGATCTCCGGTGACGGCGGGGCCGTCGCGGTGCTCGGCGCCTTCGAGTCAGGCGCCGATGCCACGGTGTCCGTCGTCAACTCGACCTTCGCTGACAACGTCTCGCCGTTGGGCACGCTCATCGCTCCGTCCGTCGGGGCTCTGACCATCGACAGCTCGACGTTCGCCGGGAACACCGTCGAGAGCGAGCAGGGCGCCGACCTCGTGCTGGGCACCGCGGAGCACGCCACCATCGCAGCGACAGTCTTCGCCTCGGACGCTGCTGCCTGCGCCACGGACGGCGACTCGGCGATCGCGACCTCGTACGTCTTCGACGATGGCTCCTGCACCGACGGCTGGGCCGGCGAGGGCGACCTGGGCGACGGGCTCGATGCCCAGCTGGGCGCGCTCGCCGACAACGGCGGACCCACGGCGACCCTCCTGCCCGCTGCCGCGAGCCCGCTGGTCGATGCGGTGCCCGCTGACGCACTGGTCGCCGCACTCGACCAGCGTGGTGTGACTCGTCCCCAGGGCGACGCGGCCGACATCGGCGCCGTCGAGCTCGAGCCGTCCGAGGCCGAGGAGCCTGCAGTCGGCGAGACGATCGACTTCCAGGTCGTGACGCCGGGCGGGACGCTCTCCGGAACGGCCTCTCCCGCGATCGCCGTGACGGACGTGGCATGGGTCGACATCGCCGACCTGCCGATGCCGCCTGCCGGCGTCGCCACCCCGTTCGGCGCCGCGACGTTCGCGGTCGAGGTCCCCGCCGCGGGCGACACCGTCACCGTGACGCTGACCGCGCCGCGTCCGTTCACCGGCGCGTTCAAGGTGTCGGGAGCGGGCTGGGAGGCCATCGAGGCCGCGACGCTGTCCGCGGACGGCATGACGATCACCTATGCGCTCACCGACGGTGGGCCGCTCGACGAGGACGGCGAGGCCAACGGCATCATCGTCGACCCGGTCGCGCTCGCGGTGCAGGCGACCTTCACGGGCTGATCGCTGCCCCCGGCTGATGCGCGGGCGCGTCTCGTACGAGACGCGTCCGCGCATCGTCGTTCTAGCGGTCGATTCTCGCTCACCGACGGCCTGAGGTGAGCGAGTGGGGCGCCGTTCGCGCGTTCGGTCAGAGCTCGGCGGCGTCCCCTGGCCGCACGAACCCTGATTCGTAGGCCACGATCACGGCCTGCGTCCGGTCCCGCACACCCAGCTTGGTCAGGATCGACGCGACGTGCGACTTCACCGTCTCGACCGAGACGTACAGGTGGCCCGCGATCTCCTGGTTGGAGTGGCCGCGCGCGAGCTCGCGCAGGACGTCCTGCTCGCGCTCGGTGAGGTCGGGCAGCTCGTAGCCGCCCGCCTCGGAGAACCGTTCGATCACCGCCCTCGTCGATGCGGGGAACAGCAGCGACTCTCCCGTCGCGACCACGCGCACCGCCTCGATGAGCTCGGGGGGCGGCACGCGCTTGAGGACGAACCCTGCGGCCCCGGACCGCATCGCCTCGAACACGTACTCGTCCACCTCGAACGTCGTGAGCACCAGGACCTTCGCGGGCGAGCCCGAGTCCACGATGAGGCGGGTGGCCTCGAGGCCGTCCATGCCGGGCATGCGCACGTCCATGAGCACCACGTCGGGCGAGGCGCGCCGCACCTCGGCGACAGCGGCCGAGCCGTCGCCGGCCTCGGCCACCACCGTCCACCCCTCCTCGGACTGGAGGATCGCCTTCAGGCCCATGCGCACCAAGGGGTCGTCGTCGACGATCACGATCCTCATGCGCTCACCTTGGCACGGACCCTGTCCCAAGGACAGTCGCTCAGCGTCGGGTCCGAGCCCGCTGGCGACAGCTGCAGCTCAAGCGGGATCAGCACCAGCACCTCGTAGCCCCCGTCGTCGGTCGGGCCGATGACGCTCGCGCCGCCCAGCAGGGCGGCGCGGTCGCGGATCCCGGCGATGCCGTGGCGAATGCCGGGCCGCGCGTGGCGAAGCGCGGCGATGGGCTCGGCGCCGGCGGAGGCAGGGCCGTTCACGACCGACAGCCCGAGCGCGTCCTCGAGCGTGGCGGTGTGGACAGCGATGGTCGAGCCCGGGGCGTGCTTCGCGGCGTTCGTCAACCCCTCTCGGATTATCGCGTAGCCGGCCCTGGACAGCGCCACGGGCGGTGGCTCGGCCGCCAGCCGCTCGTCGATGGTGAGACCGGCCGCCCGCGCCTGCGAGAGCAGCAGGGGAAGGTCATCGAGCGTCGGCAGGGGTGCGCGGGGCTCCGCGTCGTCGCCGCGGATGGTGGCGATGATGCGGTCGAGCTCGCCCATCGCGACTCGACCGCGCTCCTCGATGTTGCGCAGCGCCTGGCGCGCGAACTCGGGGTCGGAGTCGAACACGTGCGCGCCGGCGCCCGCCTGGACGATGTTCATGGTGATCATGTGGCCGATGGAGTCGTGCAGCTCCTGGTCGATCCGCACCTGGGTCTCGGCGAGCTCAGCGCGCTCCGTCGCGTGCGCCACGCGATCCTCGTCGCAGGGACCGAGGGCCCAGCGCGCGAACGCCGTCTGCAGCGACGTGTAATGGTGCGACACCCACGCGAACATCGGGATCGCCGCGAGGATGACCGGGGCACCCACGAGCACCCAGAAGCTCACGAGGTCGACGATCTTCTGGGCGGTCGGCTCGTCCGCCCCTGGTCCGTGCAGGATGCCGGTGACGTGGCCGAGCGCCGTCAGCCACGCGCCGATGAGGCTGATCGGGACGACGACGGCCAGCAGCGCGAGCACGAAACCCACGGGGCCGAGCACGATGCGCCCCATCAGCCAGGCGAGGATGCGCCAGCTCTGGCCGTCGTGAAGGAGCGCGTGGCCCCAGCGGCCCCACTCGGCGACAGTGGGCGTCTGGCCCTTCTCGTGGATCCGATAGCTTCGCCCCGGCGGCGCCTCGATGCCCGCATCGAGGAAGCGGTTGGCCGTCGCCCGCTCGAGCTCGCCCACAGGCCGCAGTGACCACTGTGCGAATGCCAGGACGACCACGCCCACCCAGATGATGAGCAGGCTGATCCCGACGGCGTACATGGTCACCACGTAGGTGAACCACACGATCGAGACTGGCAGGCCGAGCAGGAGGTAGCCGATCTCGCGCCAGGTGCGCGACGACCAGGTCACGGCGAAGTAGCGGCGTGCGGCTTCCATTGCTCCATCCTGCCTGGCATCGCGGCCGAGCCCCCACACTCGCACGGCCAGTCGTGCCTCCCCCGCACGGGTGATCGGGCATCGGCCACGCTCCCCCGGCACCGCCTCACAGATCCCCCTAACCACGTCGCATCTCGCTCGCCAGCGGGCAGACCTGCGCCCTCAGCGGTCCCTAGCGTCGAAACGTCTCGATCCATGAGCACCCCTCACCATCAAGGAGGCACCATGTCCAGGGGATTCACCGGGCGCATCGCCCGAGCCACGGCGTCACGGCCGTGGGTGACCATCGGGGTGTGGCTCGTCGCCCTCGCCGGCGCGATCTACGCCGCGGGCGGGCTGGGCGACGCGCTCACCCAGGAGGAGAGGGTCCTCGTCGACGTCGAGTCGGGGACGGTCGAGGAGCTGGAGGAGCGGCTGCGCTCGCGCGAGGGCGACGGCGCCGGCGCCGGCGCCGCGGGCCACCAGGAGACGGTAATCGTGCAGTCCGACTCCGCAGCGTTCGGCGACGCGGCGTTCGATGCCACGCTGACCTCCCTCGCTGACGTCATGGGCGAGATGCCCGAGGTCGAGTCGGTCTCCGTGCCCACCGCCGAGCAGCCGATGCCGGTGTCAGCGGACGGCTCGACGGCTCTCGCGACGGTGATCTTCGATCCGACCATCGACGCCGAGATCGCGGAGGACTATCTCGCTGCGCTCGACTCCATCGAGGGCGAGGGCATCGTGATCACCTCCGTGGGCGACGTGTCCGGCGAGCACATGTTCGACACCCTCGCCGAGGAGGGCCTCATCCGGGGCGAGGCCATCGGCATCGGCGTCGCGCTGCTGATCCTGCTGGTCGTATTCGGCGCGCTGGTCGCCGCCGGGATCCCGCTGCTGGTGGCGATCGTGTCGATCGTCATGGCGGTGGGCGCGACGGCGCTCGTGGGGCAGGCATTCGAGCTGTCCTTCTTCGTGGTCAACATGATCACGATGATGGGTCTCGCGCTGGGCATCGACTACTCGCTCGTGATGGTGCAGCGCTTCCGCGAGGAGCTGCACCACGGCCACGACGTCATGGAGGCCGTCCAGATCGCGGGCAGCACGGCGAACCGGGCGGTGCTGTTCTCCGGCATCACGGTGGTGATCGCGCTCGTGGGCCTGCTCATCGTGCCGTCGACCATCATGCGCTCGCTGGGCGCTGGCGCCATCGTCGTGGCGATCATGGCGGTCGTCACGTCGCTCACGCTGCTGCCGGCCGTGCTCAGGCTGCTGGGCCACCGCGTCAACAAGGGCCGCGTGCCCTTCCGCAACCCGGACGCCGAGCCGCGACGCTGGAACGCGATCGCGCGCGTCGTGACCGGACGCCCCGTGCTGTGGGCGACCGCGAGCATCGCTCTGCTGGCGCTGCTCGCGATCCCCGCGACCCAGATGCGCCTGACGTTCCCCGGCATCGACGCCCTCCCGGAGGACAACGAGCTGCGCGTAGGCGTCGAGGCGCTCACGACCGAGTTCGACCAGGGGCAGTCCGCGACCGTCGTCGTAATCGAGGATGCGGCTGGCGCCGAGGCCCAGGTCGAGGCGCTCGCCGCGACCATCGAGGATGACCCCGCGTTCGCCGACACGGCGATCGACTGGCGAGGTGACGTGGCCTTCATCGACACTCAGGACGTCTACGATGCGGCGGACCCGCGCGCCGAGGAGGCCGTCGACCGACTGCGGGACACGGTGGTTCCCGACGGGCTCGCCGGCACGGCCGCCGTCGGGCACGTCGGGGGCGAGCAGGCTGGCGGCATGGACTTCACGGACGTCATCACCGGCATGACGCCATGGGTGCTGCTCATCGTGCTGGGCGCGAGCTTCCTGCTCCTGCTCGTTGCCTTCCGTTCCGTGGTGGTCCCGACGATGGCGATCGTTCTCAACCTGCTGTCGGCGGGCGCGGCATTCGGCCTGCTGGTGGCGGTGTTCCAGTGGGGATGGGGCGCTGAGCTGCTCGGTTTCGCCCAGGTCGACGGCATCGCGCCGTGGATCCCGCTGTTCACGTTCGCGGTGCTGTTCGGCCTGTCGATGGACTATCACGTGTTCCTGCTCAGCCGCATCCGCGAGCGTCACGACCAAGGGGCCTCGACCCGCGAGGCGATCGCCTATGGCCTGACGCGCACTGGACTGCTGATCACGGGCGCGGCGCTCATCATGGTCGCGGTGTTCGGCGGATTCGCGCTCGGCGACCTGTCCGAGTTCGCGCAGATGGGCTTCGGGCTCGCGGCCGCCGTCATCATCGACGCGACCATCGTCCGTTCCGTCGTGGTGCCGTCCGTGATGACGCTGCTCGACAGGCACAACTGGTACCTGCCGCGCTGGCTCGAGTGGCTGCCGCGCGTGAACGTCGAGGGCGAGGCGGCCGAGGAGCGGGTCAAGCCGGAGCCCGCCCTCGTGCCCGCTCGGCTGCGATAGGGCCGTCGTAGAAGAGCGCCGATGCGTGGGCGGGGTCCCGTACAGGACCCCGCCCGCGCATCGGCGCTGCTGGCGGTCGACGCTGGCTGATCCCGGCCCCATGGCCAGCGAGAGGCACCCCACTCGGTGGCCTGCGGGCGCAGGACAGCGGACATGGACCGCCGGAACGCCCACTACCCTGATCGGGTGTCAGACCCCGAGGAGCGCCCGCATCAGCCGAGCGCAGCGCCCGCGCGAGCCGCCGCTCCACGACGGCGGCTGCGGTTCATCGCAACAGGCGTGGTCGCCGTCGCGGCCATCGTCGCCGTCGTCGTGATCGCCACGCGCAACGAGCCGCGCGCCACCCAGGAGGCCCTGCGTGCGGTCACGACCACGCCGTCGCCGTCGGCGGAGACCACCGCCGCGCCAGAGCCGTCACCCGAGGCGGCCATCGCGCCCGGCGCCCTCGTGGTGTCGCCGGCCGGCGAGTCCCTCGCGGTCTACCCCGCCGCAGGCGACGCCGAGCCGTCCGAGTCGCTCGGGCAGTGGACCGCGCTGGGCGCATCGACGACCCTGCTGGGATTCGCCACCGAGACGGTCGGGGATGCGGAATGGATCCAGGTCGAGCTGCCCGGCGCGCCCAACCATCGGGAGGGGTGGGTGCGGGCGGACGACGTCCAGACCTCTGCGACCGACGTGCGCATCGACATCTATCTCGACGAGCGCGAGCTCGATCTCACCGACGGCGGCACGGTCGAGCTGACATCGGAGGTCGTCATCGGCGCCGACGAGTCACCCACGCCGCTCGGGGTGTTCTGGGTCACCGACCCCCTCGACTTCAGCGCCAACGACAGCGGTGTCTACGGGTCCTTCGCCATGGGGCTCAACGGCTGGTCCGAGGCGCTCTCCGAGTTCAACGGAGGAGTCCCGCAGATCGCCGTCCACGGCACCAACCAGCCGGAGCTCATGGGTCAGGCAGTGTCGAACGGATGCATCCGCGTGCCCAACGACATCGCGACGGCGCTGGGCGCGGTCGCCGCGCCCGGCACGCCCGTGGTGATCCACCAGTCGCGCTCGGCCTAGTGGGCTGTCGTCGCCCGATTCTCGCGGGCGCCGGTCGTGCACCACGCGCGCGTGCGCTCCGCGGTGCCTCATGCTTCGCACCCTATGCTCGGCGCAGGCGCTGAGGAGGGCACCGATGACCGAGATCGCCGCGGGCTGGTACACCGACCCGTCGAGTCCCATGCAGGTTCGCTACTGGGATGGGAGCGCATGGACCCACCAGGTCGCGCCGCATCCGGCCGTGCCCCCTCCCGCACCCGCGAGGGTCTCCGAGGACCTGGGCCCTGGCTCAGCGCTGCACTACTTGGTGCCGGTGGGCCGCTCATGGCAGGCCGTCGCCGCCCCGTGGATCGGCCTCGCCGCCCTCGTGCTCTTCTGGGTGCCGGCGGTAGGCCTGGGGGTGGGAGCGACGGCGGTCGCCATCGGCATCGCCGCGCTGCGCCGCGCTCGCTCCGGCGGCCACGGCAGCGGGCGCGCCATCGTCGGCATCGTGCTGGGCGCGGTGGGCGCCATCGTCGGTGCGATCGTGACCTTCGTCGTCGTGACCAGCTGGTTGGGCACCTAGGCGGCGACCGCGCCGAACCGTTCGGCCGTCTCGCGGATCGAGCGGGCGGAGGCCGCGAGGGCGGTGCGCTCGGCCTCGTCGACCGGCACCTCGACCTGGTGCTCGATGCCGCGTCGCCCCACCACGGCGGGCAGCGACATGCACACCTCGCCCACGCCCGGGTAGTCGATGAGCGTGGATACCGGAAGCACGCGGCGCTGATCGCCCAGCACCGCTTCGACGATGCGCGCGCCCGCGGCGCCGATGGCGTAGTTCGTGGCGCCCTTGCCCTCGATGATCGTGTACGCCGAGCGCATCACGTCGTGGTGGATGCGCTCGCGTACCGAGTCCGTCATGACCACCGTGCCGTCGCGTCCCTTCCACTCGTTGAGGGGGAGCCCACCGATGGTGGCCGAGGACCACAGCGCGACCTCGGTGTCTCCATGCTCGCCCGCGATGTACGCATGCACGTTGCCCACCGCCACCTGACACTCCGCAGCGATCTCGTGGCGCAGCCGCGAGCTGTCGAGCACCGTGCCCGAGCCGAACATCCGCGCGGGATCCATGCCGGACTTCTTGATCGCGGCGAGCGTCACCACGTCGACCGGGTTGGTGACGAGGATGTAGATCGCGTTGGGCGCGGTCTCGAGCAGCGGAGGCAGGACCTTGTCCATGAGAGAGATCGTCGCGCCGGCGAGCTCCATGCGCGACTGTCCTGGCTGCTGCTTGGCGCCCGCCGTGATGACGACCACGTCGGAGCCCTCGACGACGCCCACATCATCGGATCCCAGCACCGTTGCCTCGGGCATGAACTGAATGCCCTGGGCGAGGTCGAGCGCCTCGGCCTCGACCTTGGCCCTGTTGATGTCGTAGAGGGCCACCGTGCGCGCGAAGCCGCGCATCAGGCCTGCATAGGCGAGGGTCGCCCCCACCGCGCCAGCGCCGACGATGGACACCTTCGAGGTCTTGGACTCCACGCGCTCCTCCAGTTCTCGTGCCTGCTCGTCCAGCGTAGCGAGCGCGCGGCGCGGGTGTCCGTCTAGGCTCGGATCGACAGGCGGCGGCGACACGCGGCATCTTCACGCACCAGCGATACCGAGCAGCGATCATGCGAGGGTCCGCGCACGACCAGAACGGGGGGCACCATGCCACGACCGACGAAGGCCGAGATCGAGGCCCGGCTGCTGGAGCTGGAGGCCGAGAACGCACAGCTGCGCGCCGCAGCCCAGGAACCACGCATCGCCCAGGAGCCACCCATCGACCCGGCGCACGCCGCCTCCCCGGCGCGCGAGCGGCGACACGGTCGCGGACGGGCGATCCTCGCCACCGTGCTGATCGTCGTGGGCGCGCTGCTCGCCCCCGTCGCCACCGTGGGGGCCTTCGGAGCGCGCCAGATGAGCGACACCGACGTGTTCGTCGAGACCCTCGCCCCCCTGGCCAGCGACCCTGCCATCCAGCAGCTGATCGTGGACGAGGCCAGCGCTGCCATCGACAGCGCGCTCGACACGGACGCTCTGGTCGCGGACCTCGTCGACTCGCTCTTCGACGAGGATGCGCGACCGCGACTCGCGGCGGCGTCCGAGCGGCTGGCACCCCTGCTCGCCGACCAAGCTCGCAACGCCACCCGCGCGGCGCTCACGCGCGTCGTCGAATCCGATGCCTTCCCCGCCATCTGGGAGCAGGCACTGCGGGTGACCCACGTCCAGATGGTCGGGGTGCTCGAGGCGGACGAGACGGGCGGCGTCACCATCAGCGACGCCGGCGTGGTCGCGATCCAGCTGGAGCCGATCATCGCGGCGATCAAGCCCGCACTCGTCGATGCCGGCTTCGAGCTCGCCAACTCGATCCCCCAGGTCGACGCCACCATCGTCGTCGCGGAGATCCCGCAGATCGCGCAGGCCCGGCTGGGCTACTCGCTCCTGCTGACGGTGGGCCTGGTGCTGCCGTGGCTCGCGATCGGCCTTCTCGTGGTGGGCGTCGTGATCCACCCACGCTCGTCGCGCGGGGTCGTGCTCGCCGGGACGCTGCTCCTGATCGAGGGCGCGCTGCTGGGGAGCGCGATCGCCATCGGCGGCTCCGTGGTCGCCGCTGCCATCGCATCGCAGGTGCCGACCGCAGCGACCGACGTGGTCTACCAGGCGCTCACCGCGGAAGTCGCGGCTGTGATGCTCGCCTACGTCGCCGTCGGCGCGATCGCGATCCTCGCGGGCCTGATCGCTGGCCGCAGCCTTCCGGCGATGCGGGCCCGCGCCGCGGGGTCGAGAGGCCTGGCGCGCGTGACGGCGTGGCTCGACCGCCGCGGCTGGCGCTCGCAGCGGATCACGGCGGCGCTGCGACCCAACGGCTGGATCCTGTGGGTGCTCATCGGCGCGCTGTTCGTGATCCTCGCCGCCTCCATGCGCCCCCTGTCTCCTGGTGACGTCGCCTGGGGCGCGGTCATCCTCGCCGTGGTCGCCGTGCTGTTCTGGATCCTGCGCGGGCCCGACGTCGACGACGCCCCCGCGTCCAGCACAGGCGACGACGACGTCAGCAGCGCGAGGCAGCAGGACCGGACGACCGAGGCGGACCCCGCGGTCGTCATCTGACCGGCGTCAGCGGTTCAGCTCGCGAGCTGGTCGAAGCACGTGGGTGTCTCGGGCTCGACGGCGCGGCCCTCCAGCACCGACCCGCTGAGCACCGTGACGCCCAGGTCGTCGTCGATGCACCACACCATGTCGCCGCCGACGAGCTCTGCGCCCGAGGACCCCAGGGAGTAGTCCCCGACCCACGACGCGCTCGCACCGTCGGGCCCGTCGCTGCGCACGCGCATCACGATGGCCGTGCCGTCGCACCGCGTGCCGAGGTCGGACCCGGGAGCGCCCGACGTGAAGCCGCCGGCCGCATCCTCCTCCGGCCCCGGGAGCCATGGCTCGCCGCACCGTGGGTTGACGAGCGACGCCCATCCCTCGAGCTCGTCCACGTCGCCGTCGCACGCGTCGGTAGGGCTCACGGTGATGGTCGGGTCGAGGAGCGTGGCGTCGAGCGACACGATCGTGCCGGTGTCGATCAGCGGCACTCGCCGCCCGACCTCCGCGGTGCCATCCACCGTGACCTCGCCGCAGTGCCCTTCCTCCGACGCCGTCACCGTGAAGGGGACGACCGAGGACTCGCCATCGCGCACGGGCACGATCAAGGCCGCTCCGAGCACGAGCAGCACGGCGACGGCTCCTGCGACGATCCACCCGCGCATGCGCCCCCCTCGGTGCCGGTGAGGACGACTCTAGGCCCGGGATGACGCGGAGCGCTACAGCTTGTCGAGGCTGTTGAAGCGCAGCACCAGGCGCTTCACCCCGCCATCGCCGAAGTCGACGACGACCACTGCGTTGCGGCCGGCGCCCTCGGTGCCGACGACCTTGCCCATGCCGAACTTGTCGGAGATCACGCGCTCGCCCACCTCGAAGCCCACGTCGCCTGCGCCGCCCGGGGGCGATGGCGGCACGCGGCGGGTCTGCACGGCACCGGCGCGCGCGTACGTGTTGCCGTCCTCGCGGTCCTGGCTGCCTCCGTAACCGCCAGAACCGTACCCGCCGGACCCGTAGCCCATGCCGGACCATGACCCGGATCCGCGCCGGTCGCCGCGGCCGCGCGAGCCCACCGATGACGTCTCGGAGACGGTCCACTCGATGAGCTCGGCGGGGATCTCGTCGCAGAACCGCGAGACCCCGAAGTACTGGGGCGCACCCCAGCTCGCGCGCACCTGCGCGCGGGTGAGGTAGAGCCGCTCGCGCGCCCGCGTGAGGCCCACATAGGCGAGGCGGCGCTCCTCCTCCATGTCCTTGGGCACGCCGGACTCGATGGACCGCATATGGGGGAAGGTGCCGTCCTCCATGCCCGTGAGGAACACGACCGGGAACTCGAGTCCCTTCGCCGTGTGCAGGGTCATGAGCGTCACGA
This sequence comes from Demequina sp. NBRC 110053, assembly GCF_002090095.1. Taxonomy (GTDB): domain Bacteria; phylum Actinomycetota; class Actinomycetes; order Actinomycetales; family Demequinaceae; genus Demequina. The sequence continues at coordinate 743,148 of NZ_BBRJ01000002.1, forward strand.
CGCCGCCCGAGCCGTCGGCGTCGGGCAGCTGGTCGGCGTCCGCGACCAGCGCGACCTTCTCGAGGAAGTCGGCGAGCGTGCCGTCGGGGTTCTCCTCCGAGAACTCCCGACCCACCGCGACGAGCTCCATGATGTTCTCCACGCGGCTTGCGTCCTGCGGGTCGTCCGACGCGCGGTACGCGGCCAGCATCCCCGACCGGTCGGCGATCGCGTCGAGCACGCCCGCCGGCCCATTGTCCGCGGCGAGCGAGCGCAGGTCGTCCATGAGCGACACGAACTGCTCGATCGCGCGCACCGCGCGCGCCTGCAGCCCGGCGTCCGACGCGAACCGCAGCGCGCCGCCGAAGCTGACGGGCGCATCGGCCGTGGTTCGTGCCCGCCGCACCCGGTCGATCGCCTCGACCGACGTGTCGCCGATCGCCCGCTTGGGCGTGTTGATGATGCGCCGCGTCGCCACATCGTCGGCCTCGTTCACGACAGCCGCCAGGTAGGCGAGCATGTCCTTGATCTCCTTGCGCTCGTAGAAGCGCGTGCCGCCCACCACCTTGTAGGGGATGTCAGCGCGCATGAAGCGCTCCTCGATCACACGCGACTGGGCGTTGGCGCGGTACATGACGGCGACATCGGCGGGCGCGAGATCGTGCTCGCGCATGAGCCGACCGATCTCGTCCGCGATGAACGCCGCCTCCTCCTGCTCGGTCTCGCCCGCGTAGCCACGGATCCTCTCGCCGGCGCCTGAGTCGGTCCACAGGTTCTTGGGCAGGCGGCCATCGTTGTTGGCGATGACCGCATTCGCGGCGGAGAGGATGTTCTGCGTGGACCGGTAGTTCTGCTCGAGGCGCACGGTGTGGGCGGTCGGGTAGTCCTTCTCGAACTCCAGGATGTTGCGGATGGTCGCGCCGCGGAACGCGTAGATGGACTGGTCCGAGTCGCCCACGACGGTGAGCTCGCCGGCGGGCAGCGACGCATCGTCCGCGGGACCCACGAGCTCGCGCACCAGCACGTACTGCGCGTGGTTGGTGTCCTGATACTCGTCGACGAGGATGTGCCGGAACCGCGTCCTGTACTCGCGGGCGATGTCGGGGTTGTCCTGCAGCAGGCGCACGGTCTTGACGATGATGTCGTCGAAGTCGACGGCGTTGGCAGCCTCGAGCCGGCGCTGGTACTCGCCGTACGCGCGACCGGCTGCATGCTCGATCGAGAAGCGTGATGCCATCTCCGAGGCCGCGAGCGCATCGGCCGGCGTGATCAGCTCGTCCTTGTAGGTCCCGATGCGGTTGAGCAGCGCCTTCGCCGTGAACTTCTTGGGGTCGATGTCCAGCTCCTTCATGACCAGCTTCATGAGGTTCTGGGAGTCCGCGGCGTCATAGATCGAGAAGGTCGACTTGAGCCCTGCGGCCTCGTGGTCGGCGCGCAGGATCCGCACGCACGCGGAGTGGAACGTCGCGACCCACATGCGCCGCGCTTCCGGACCCACCAGCGCGGCGACGCGCTCGCGCATCTCGCCGGCGGCCTTGTTGGTGAAGGTGATCGCGAGGATCTCATGGGGACGCGCGCGGCCCGACTCGAGCAGGTGAGCGACGCGGTGCGTCAGGACGCGGGTCTTCCCCGAGCCCGCGCCGGCGATGATCAGCAGCGCCTCACCTTCGTGCAGGACGGCCTCGGCCTGCGAAGGGTTCAGGCCCTCCACGAGCGGGGAGTGGGGGGAGCTGTCGATATCGAAGAGCGCATCCATGACCCGACGAGTCTAGGCGCTGGGACCGACGCTGGCCGACCTCTCCCCGTCGCGTCAGGAGGCCTGGGCCGCCACGGTCACGGCCACTGCGCCGTGCCGCTCGAGCGCGGCCAGGGCCGCATCCGCGGCGGTGCGAACTGCCGCGTCCTCGTCGTACTTGGCCAGACCCAGCAGCATCCGCCACACCTCGCGATCCGCCGGGGCGCGCCCCGCCGTGGCGAGGATGCCGAAGCAGCGCGCGACGGTCGCCCGAACGGCCGGCCGGGAGTCGCTCGCCATGACCTTGAGCTGGGGAACCATCGCCGCCAGCTCGCCGATGCGCTGGTCGCGTGCCGCGGCGCGCGCGGCCCGATCCTCCGGCGACGCTCCCAGGGCCTCGGACGCCACGACTCCCACGGCGGTGACCGCGGCGCGCGACCTGACCGCTGGAGCCGGCCCGATCCGCGGGGCCGGCTCGTGCGCCTGATGGTGTCCCACCCAGAACGCGAGGGCGCGCAGGCGCGCGTCCTCCTCGTGGCGGACCGCCACGCCTGCCATCGTGCTCATGCCATCCGGGCGCGCCCTTGGCACCCGCTCCTGGAGCACCAAAGTACTCCACTTCGGCCGTCTGACAAGTGGGCAGGTCAGGACGCCAGTCGCGGCACCTCCGAGCGGCCGGCGAAGGCCGGGAGGACGTGGCGCTGGACGCCCGCGAGGATCTCGGCGGCCAGCCGGGTCGGGTCCTCGTCGGCGCGCACGGCCCACTTCACATCGGTGCCGTCGCCGAGCATCTCGCGCAGGCGAGCGCGCAGGCCGCCGACAGCGGCCACGTCCTGTGGCCAGTAGATGGTGGGATCGGGCGCGTCCGGCAATGCCGGCTCCGCCTCGCGCCACTGCGCCCAGGCCTCGCGCGGCACGGCGAGCACGTGGACGTCGAACCGCAACGAGCCCACGGTTCCCCACGCGAGCGGAGCGAATCCCACGCCCAGGTGCCACACCGAGCTCGGGTAGGCGAAGGCGTCGTCCTCGCGCGTCAGCCCCCAGGACTCCAGCACGGGCGCGATCTGCCCGTCGAGCATCGCTCGGTAGGCGCGTCGAGCGGTCGGCTCCGCCTCCACCTTCGGCAGCTCCGCGCGAAGCCGACGGGACCTGCTGCGCTCCGCGAAAGGCACGCTCATAGCTCCTGTTCTACACAAACACCGTGATTCCGGCACGCGGAGAACCGGGGGTTCATCGAGTGTTCAGCCGCTGGGGAGGGCCGATGCACGTGCTGGCTTGGGCGCGGACGATGCGCTCAGGCGGCCCTCGAGTGGCGCACTCGGCGGCTGCCAAGAGGCACAGTACCGGAACGATGCGCCCCGGCCGTCGTGCGGTCGAGCATCAGGACGACCACGGACGCTCGGCCACCGCCACGGCTCTCGGCGACCGCCCGGGCGCCGTGGGCTAGACGATGCGGCGCTGGGCCGCCCAGTGGGCGAGCTCGTGCCGGTTGGTGAGCTGCAGCTTGTGCAGCACCTTGCCCACGTGCGTCTCGACCGTCTTGATCGAGATGAACAGCTTCTCGCCCACCTCGCGATAGGTGTACCCGCGCGCGATGAGGCGCATGACCTCCTGCTCGCGCGCCGTCAGCTTGTCGAGGTCCTCGTCCGCAGCTGCGACCTCACCTCCCGCCGCCCCGAAGGCGTCGAGCACGAAGCCGGCCAGGCGCGGCGAGAACACGGCGTCGCCCGATGCGACCCGCCTCACCGCATCCGACAGATCGGGACCCGAGATCGACTTGGTGACGTAGCCGCGCGCACCGGCGCGAATCACGGACACGACGTCCTCAGCCGAGTCTGACACGGACAGGGCGAGAACCTTCGTGCCGTCGATCCGGCCCTTCAGCTCAGCGAGGACGTCGAGCGCACCGCCGCCCTCGCCGCCGGGCAGGTGCACATCGAGGATCACCACCTGCGGCCGCGTGTCGAGGATCTCCGCGACGGCGGACTCGACGTCGCGGGCCTCACCCACCACGTCGATGTCGTCGTCGAGCGATTCACGCACGCCTACCCTGATCACATCGTGGTCGTCCACGATCACCACTGTCACGCTCATCGCGCGCCTCCCGTCGGCATCTGAATGGTCACCTCGGTGCGTGAGCCAGGGGAGCTGCGCAGCTCTGCGCTGCCGCCGTGACGCTCCACCCTCCCCATGATCGAATGGCGGATCCCGAGGCGATCGCTCGGGACGGCGCCGGGGTCGAAGCCTGGGCCGCCGTCGCGCACGAACACCTCGTACGTGCTGCCGGCGACCTCGGCGTACACGCTGATCGGGCCCTCGGCGTGCCGTGCGGCATTCGCGACCGCCTCTCGGGACGCGTGGACCGCCGCCCACAGTCGCTCGTCGGTGGGCGCGTCGCCCACGCACACCACCTCGATCGCGACACCGTGCGTGTCCTCGACCTCGGCGACCGCGTCCTTCAACGCCTGCGCCACGGACTCCTCGACGCTCGGCCGGTCCTGATACAGGTAGGAGCGCAGGTCGCGCTCCTGCGCGCGAGCGAGCCGGGCGACGGCGTCGGGGTCATCGGCCCGCGCGCGAATCAGCGTGAGGGTCTGCAGCACGGAGTCGTGCAGGTGTGCGGCGATGTCCGCTCGCTCGTACTCGCGGATGCGCTCCTCGCGCTCGATGCCCACCTGGCGGATCAGACGCAGCCACCACGGCGCGAGCAGCAGCGCAGCGCCCACCGCCACGACGATGGGCGTCACGATGGCGCGCACCACCATCGTCTCGGTGTAGTCCCATGCGGCGAACCACCACAGGGCGCCCACCCCCAGCGCGAGGCCCACCAGCAGCCGCAGCCACGCGTCCCGCCGGAAGATGCCGGCGACGTCGAGCCGGCGCGCATCCTGCCCGAACGCGCCGTCGAGCGGGCTCCAGACCAGCCCCAGCCCCGCGAGATAGATCACCAGTGGAATCACCCAGGGCGCGAGCTCCTCGGTGCCCCACCGGTCGACCGCGAGCGCGCCGGCTACCGTGAGAAGAGCCGCGCCCACGAGCACCTGCCAGATCACGGGCGCCGAGCGACGGCGCTCGAGCGGGCGCGCGATCGGGCCCCTGGTCTGGCTGGTCATGGAGCAATCGTCACACAGCAGCACCGGGACAGGAGCGCGCATCGGCTCGTCTCAGGGGTGCTCCCGCACGAAGTTCAGGGGCGCGATCAGGGTGATACCTCATAGCGCGACCCCGTGGCCGATGCCGACACTGATACCAGCGCGGCGCCCCACCTGGCGTCCGTACCCGTAACGGCACGGCCGATGGAGAGACACATGAGCGAGACCCCGCAGCCTCAGAAGGAGGCCGCGTTCTTCACCTCGATTCGCAGCTGGGGCCTGACCCGCGGCGACAACGGCGTGGTCGGCGGCGTGGTGGAGGGACTCGGCCAGCGCATCGGTATGGCACGAGTGCCCGCTCGGCTGCTCGTCGTCCTCGCATGGATCCTGCTGCCCGGTGTCGTCATGCTCGGCTACGCCGCGGCGTGGGGACTGCTGCCCGACCGCCGGGGCACCATCATCATCCAGAACTTTGGCCGTGGCGTCACCAACGTGGGGGCGCTCCTGGGCATCGCGGTGCTGACCTTGTTCGGCGTGGGCGCCCTCAACAGCGGGCCCTTCCCCCTCGGGTGGGGCGGCGACCCGTTCCCGTGGGACGACATCAGCGTCAATGGGCCGCTCGAGGCCGTCGGGACGCTGATGGCCGTGGGGTTCACCCTCGCCATCCTCGGAGGACTCGCCGCGCTGATCTTCGTGCTCGTCCGCCGGTCGCGCAGCGCTGAGCCGCCCGGCACGGGTGGCCCCCACGCCGGCGGTGCGCCCACCACTCCTCCGGCCGCGACGCCCGGCGGGGCAGCAGCCCCTGCCGGCCCGGCCGCCCCGGCGTCGCCCACCGGCGATGGCGTCGCCGGCCAGGATCCCGACGGCGCGACCCCAGGCGAGTCCACGGACCCGACTGCGGCCCCCGCGCCAGGACGCGACGTCACGGACGAGCCGGCGACCGCATCGTCGCCCCTGACGGCGGCGATCCCGGTCGCCAGCGCTCCCCAGCCATGGGAGCCCGCCCTGCTTCCCGGCGATGCCCGAGCAGGTGTGGCTCCTTCTCGAGGAGCGGCAGCCGGCGCCGCGAGCGCCGCGGCGTGGGCGCACGCGCCCTCGGGCGGCTGGCCGAGCCACGAGACGCCCCCCACGCCGCCTCATCACGCTCCCCCACCACCTTCCGCGGCCGCTCGCCCAGCGCAGCCTCGCGCGCCGCGCGTCCCCGGGCCGGGCAAGGCGGCCTGGATCGCCTTCCTGGGCGTGATGCTGGTCTCGGCGGCCGTGGTCTTCGGGATCGGACGCTCCGGACAGCTCGCGGTCCCGGCGCCGCTCGCATGGGGAGCATGCGTGACGATCGGCCTGGGCGCGATCATGGTGATCGTCGCGCTGACGGGTCGGCGTCTGGGCTTCCTGGGGTTCCTCACCATCCCGGCAGTGCTCCTGAGCGTCCTGTTCGCCAGCAATGCGGGCGAGATCCGCGACGGGTTCGATGGCAGAGGCGACTGGTGGCAGGGCGACACGGTCATGTACGGCGAGGTGTCGGACCCCGAGGTCACAGCGGTCGGGCCCGACGAGCCGGAGACCACGCCCGTCGACCTCGGCTCCGCGCTGAGCTCCGACTACTCGACCATCATCGCCGCAGGCGCGTGCACCACCCCCATCGTCGCGCAGACGTGGGAGGAGGTCTCGCTCTGGGGCGAGGACAGCGCCACCGTTCGCATCGGTGAGATCGCGGCCGACACCGACCTGGAACTGACGGCCACCGCGACCCGCGTCGCCTTCCCGGCCGGGACCAGCATCGAGATCCTCGGCTCAGGCGAGACCACCGTGATCTGGGAGGACCGCGACGTGAGCTGTTACGACTGGAGCGAGGCGGCTCTCGACGAGTGGGGCGAGCCCACCGGCGCGGATCCGAGCACCGTGCTCCGTGCTTCCAACGCCGATCAGCCCGTCCTGACCCTCTCGGGCCGCGATGGCGCCGTCATCTACCTCGAGGAGGTCGTCCAGTGACCACTGCAGCACCACGGCGTCGCGCAGGAAGGCGCATCTCCGCAGCTCTATGGGGCCTGCTCGTGATCGGCGCCGGCATCCTGTCGATCGTCGCCTACTCGGGCTACGAGATCGACCTCGAGCTCGCCGCCATCATCCTCCTGGCAGCGGTGGGCGGCTGGATGCTGCTGTCCGCAGCCGTATCGGGGCTCGGTCGCAAGCGCGAGGCGGCCGCCGCGACGGCGCCAGTCGTCGAGGAGACCACCGTCAAGCCGACCGACCAGCCGTCCTCGACCGCGGGCGACCTTGAGACGGTCGCAGCGGACGGCGCGGTGGACTCTGAGCAGGACTCGGGATCGCAGGATGGCTCGCGGGAGCCCGCGGTACCCGCCGACGATCTGGAGCCCGAGCGGGAGACCGATGCTGATGGCCGGAACGGTGGTCGCGCCGCACGCTGACAACGGACGACCGCGCGACAAGGGACCATGCGGGAAGGCTGCCGGCCGGGCCCGCGTTGGACTCGGTGACCGACCGACCGGACCCATGGAGTGAACCGTGACCTCATCCCGATGGAACGCCCCGGTGCTCGCAACCCCTGTGCTCGCAGCCCCGGTGCTCGCAGCCCTGATGCTCGCGGGCTGCTCGGGAGACGAGGGCGCGCAGCCAGACGCCACGCCCACGCCCTCTGATGTCGTCGCCTGGTCCCAGGCCACCGAGCCACCGACCTCGTCCACGTCGGAGCCATCGGTCGACGTCGGCTCCGACGGAGACTCGACAGCCGACGCCCAGGACGCCGAGGGCATCGCCGCCCTCGGCACGGCGGTGGCCACGATCCGTGTGCCGCTTCCAGACGATTGGCAGTACGAGGGCACCTATGGCGACGGCACCCTGCCGTACGCCGTGCTCGTGGACGCGTCGCGACCCTTCGACCTGTCGGAGCCCGGCTCCGACGCCTATCGAGACTCAGTGTGGGTGCAGGTAGAGACCTACGCCGTCGGCGGCGACTCCCCCGTGGGTGAGGTGCCTCGCGAGGCTCAGGAGCTCGCTGACCTCCTCGCCGAGTCCTACGGAGCCGAGGCAGAGGTGATCGCCGGCGACGTGCCGACCGTCCATGTCGCGCCTGACGACGAGCAGGGCGGCGTGATCCACGAGCTGTATGCGCGCCATGGCGACATCTGGATCCTGGCACGACCGCACAACGTGGACGTCGACGCCTACCTCGACGGCGAGGACGTCCCGATCCTGCACGCGGTCCTCGAGGACTCCGAGATCGCCTGACCACGGCGGCCCGCAGGTGGAGCGGACCTACTCGCGCTCGAAGGTGCTGGGCACAGGGAACATGGTCTCGAGGAAGGCAGGGACCACGCGGTCGAGGTGGGCGGACTGCTCGGGCGACGCGTTCGTCTCGTTGAGACAGAACACATCCACCTTGCGGTTGTGGCGCAGCCGCGCCAACCAGAGGTCGACGTCGCGGCGCGCGAGGTCGATGTAGGAGTAGCGGATCTCGCCCTCGTGCGCGCGGCCCGACGCGTAGGCCCAGTAGTGGTGCAGCGCAGACGCGATGGAGATGTCCCACGGGTGGCGGAGCGAGGATCGGCTCGTGCTCGCGAACACCGCCGGCAGGCTCGCCTCCAGCTCCTCGAGCACATCCTTGCGCTGCGGATGGGGCGTGTGCTTGAACTTGTTCGCAACGGTGACGCAAAACGCATCGGCGATCAGCTGGCGGTTGTTCTTGGCGGCCGAGAGGACAGGAAGGTCGCGCGGCGACGGCGGCGCGATGTCCAGCACCGCGTTGGACCGGAAGAACTTGGTGACCCCGCCTGGGCCGAAGAAGAGCGTCGGCGATACCGGGCGGCCGAACATGATGTCGTCGTTCAGGTAGAGGTAGCGGTCGCTCAGGCCCGGGATGTGGTGCAGCTGCGACTCGATCGCGTGCGAGTTGAACACCGGCAGGACGGAGGGATCGGTGAAGATCTCCTCATGGTCGATCACGGTGACCCGCGGGTGGTCCTCGACGAGCCACGAGGGTCGCTGACGGTCCGTGACGATGTAGACGTGCCGCACCCATGGCACGTGCATCTCGAGGGATCGCAGCGAGTACCGCAGCTCGTCCCGGTTGGCGAACCTGGACGCCACGTCCGCCGCGTCGTTGTAGCCCTCGGTCTGGATCGATCCGGTCTTGCGGGCCTTGCGCTCGAGCCAGTGCGGATCGCTGCCATCGACCCAGGTGTAGACGACGTCGATGGGATCCACCACCGCATCGATCAGGGGCGGCAGGTCGGGCGTCGCCCGAGAGTCGCCCGCGTACGACTCCCATTCGCGCGGCTCGAAGTACGCGAACGGCGTCGCCGGCTGGGATGTGCGACGGTGGAGCGTGCCCCGTTCGAAGGTCTCGCCATCGACGCGCGGGGTGCCGGCCTCCAGCTCGGCGAAGGCGAGGATCCGCACCGTCTCGCGCTTGGACGTCAACCGGCGCTCCGGTCCGTCGATGTTCCTCCACGCCTTCGCGACGAGGAAGTCCGAGCTGTCACCGCCCGCGCGCTGGCTCGTCTCTCGGAAGGTCACGGACCATCCATCGGTGGACGACAGGCCCGCGAGCGCACGGCGGACCGCCATCGCATCCGACGCGCTGACGACGAGCTTCGGGGAGAACTCGTCCTTCGCCGGCAGGAGGAGGTGACGCACTCCCTGCTCGTCGAGCGCCGTTCGCACGCGCGCGAGGTTGTCGCGGACGACCTGCCCGGAGGAGTGCCCGCGCTGCGCGGGTATCCATGCTGCGCGGGCCTCCCGCGCCCGGCTCCGAGACCACTTGAGATCGAGGTACCGGATCAGGAGAGTCGCTGACAGACGCCCCGCCACGGCCGCGCGTACACGCCGCATGAGTCGTCTCACGGAGCGATTCCTCTCTCGGTCAAGCAACAGTGGCGCCTACGCGCCCGCGAACACCCTGCATGCGTCGCGCCCGACGACTTAGTGGACAGCTGCCGGGTGGGAACGTGACGATCCTACGTGCCTGCCGAGCGGTCCTGCCCCACGCGCCGCGGACGGAGGCGCGTTCGGGAGACGAGAGAGCAGTGACGGGCCGTGGGTGCGATTGCGCAAGGTCGCCCGGCCCTGTGATCTATGGCACTCCCGCTACGCCGCTGTGACCGCGTTGCGCCACAATCGCGCCAGGACGGACGTCGTCCATTGCTGAGGCGGCAACTTCCGCTCTCCCTTCATCTCCAAGGAGCACCATGATCCGGAAGGCACTGACCGTCGTCGCCGTCGCGTCTCTCGCCACCTTCGGCATCGCCGGTCCCGCCGCAGCCGACAAGACGGCAGCCGTGGACAAGGCGGAGTTCGACCTCGTCAAGGTCGGGCACACGCTCGGCTACGTCAACTCTGTGTTCGACTCGCTCGGAACCCAGACCTCGAGCCGCACCAGCGGCACGTCCAAGACTCAGACCCGCGCGTGGGACACGGTCTACGGGGACTACGGGACCGTGACCCTCAACTTCGTCGCCAAGAACGGCACGTGGGTGGTGACGAGCAAGCACGTGTACTGGGACCGCGACGCCGAGCGGACCGCCAACAAGGCCGTGAAGTCCGAGTACGACGCGGTCAAGATCGGCATGTCGATCGCCGACGTCCGCAAGAAGTTCGGAACCGCCGGCACGGTCACCGCTCAGTACCAGTCGAAGTCCAGCATCTACGCCGACCTCTCCTGGCCAGTCGAGGACGAGTACGGATCGGTGGATGTCGACTTCAAGTGGTCCAACGGCACCTACCGCGTGATCAGCAAGCTCGCCTACTGGGGCTCGGACATCGTCGATACCGCGAACAAGGCCACCAAGGCCGAGTACGACAAGGTGCCGCTGGGCACGTCCATCGCCGACGTGCGCAAGACGTTCGGCACCGCGGGCACCGTCACCGCGCACTACCAGGACAGCAGCACCGTCTACGCCGCCGTGTCCTGGCCTACTGAGGACGCGGACGGTTGGGTCGATGTCGAGTTCGAATGGTCCCAAGGCACGTACCGGGCCACGACCAAGTCCGCGCTCTGGACGTTCGACCCCGTGCCGACCGCTGACACAGCGACCCAGTCCGAGTACGCGAAGGTCACCATGGGTATGTCGATCACCGACGTGCGCAAGACGTTTGGCACGTCGGGGACCGTGGTGTACCAGCATCACGGCAATGGCACCTTGGCGGCTGACGTCTCCTGGCCCACGGATTCCGCGTACGGGTGGGTCAACGTGGAGTTCGAGTGGAGCAACGGCACCTACCGCGTGGTCGCCAAGGACGCCTACTGGGGCATCTGACGCCTCTCGCATGTCACCGCTGAGCCGCCCAGTGCTGATCCGTCAGCACTGGGCGATGCGCTGCTCGCCCGTCACGCGGTCTGGCGGGCCGGCGTGGCGGGGCGGGTGGCGGTAGGCCCCGTCACTCCCACTCGATGGTGCCCGGCGGCTTGCTCGTGACGTCGAGCACCACCCGGTTCACCTCGGACACCTCGTTCGTGATGCGATTCGAGATGTGCGCGAGCACGTCGTACGGCAGGCGCGACCAGTCGGCGGTCATCGCGTCCTCGGAGGACACGGGACGCAGCACCACCGGGTGGCCGTAGGTGCGGCCGTCCCCTTGCACGCCCACGGACCGAACGTCCGCGAGCAGCACCACCGGGCACTGCCAGATCTCCTGGTCGAGTCCCGCGCGGGTCAGCTCCTCGCGCGCGATCGCGTCCGCTCTGCGCAGGATCTCGAGCCGCTCCCAGGTGACCTCGCCGATGATGCGGATGCCGAGCCCAGGGCCGGGGAACGGCTGGCGGCCGACGATCTCCTCGGGGATGCCCAGCTCACGGCCCACGGCGCGGACCTCATCCTTGAACAGCGTGCGCAACGGCTCGACCAGAGAGAACTGCAGGTCGTCGGGCAGGCCGCCCACGTTGTGGTGGCTCTTGATGTTCGCGGCGCCCTCGCCGCCGCCTGACTCCACGACGTCGGGGTACAGCGTGCCCTGCACGAGGAACTCGACATCCTCGCCGTGGGCGCCCGCCTCCTCGACCACCTGACGCGCGGAGTCCTCGAACACGCGGATGAACTCGCGGCCGATGATCTTGCGCTTCTCCTCGGGGTCGCTCACGCCAGCGAGCGCAGTGAGGAACCGCTCCTTCTCGTCGCGGATGATGAGGCGCACGCCGGTCGACGCGACGAAGTCCTTCTCGATCTGCTCGACCTCGCCCGCACGCATGAGGCCGTGATCGACGTGGATGCACGTGAGCTGATCGCCCACGGCCTTCTGCACGATCGCGGCGGCGACAGCGGAGTCGACGCCACCCGAGAGCGCGCAGATGACGCGCTTGTCACCGACCTGGGCACGGATCCGCTCGACCTGCTCCTCGATCACGTTCTCGCTGGTCCAGTCGGGCTGAAGGCCCGCGACGTTGTAGAGGAAGTTCTCGATCGCGGCCTGACCCAGCGGCGAGTGCTTGACCTCGGGATGCCACTGCACGCCGCACATGCGCCGCTCGAGGTCCTCGAAGGCCGCGACGGGCGCGCCCTCGGTGGTCGCGAGCACCTCGAAGCCGGGAGGCGCGGCCTGCACGGCATCGCCGTGGCTCATCCACACCTCCTGCACGGCGGGGCTGCCCGCGAGCGACTGGCCGGGCGCACCGACCGTCGCCTGGGTCCGGCCGTACTCGCGCCGTCCCGTCTGCGCGACCGTCCCGCCGAGCGCCTGCGCCATCGCCTGGAAGCCGTAGCAGATGCCCATCACCGGCACGCCGGCCTCGAACAGCGCGGGATCGATCGTGGGCGCGCCGTCCGCGTAGACCGAGGAGGGGCCTCCGGACAGGATCACGGCGGCAGGATCCTTCGCGAGCATGTCAGCCGCGCTCATCGAGTGCGGCACGATCTCCGAGTACACGGCCGCCTCTCGCACGCGTCGCGCGATCAGCTGCGCGTACTGGGCGCCGCAGTCGACGACCAGGACCGGCCGGTGCTGGGTCTGGGTCACGGTTCAGCCCTCCTGAGCGGCGCGCACCTCGCGCGTCACCCGGTGCTCGATGAAGAACGACAGCAGCGGCACGATGCCGCCGAAGAACATGGTCGCGAGGCGGCCGTAGCCCCAGCGCGCCTGCAGCCACAGCTGCATCACGGTCACCAGGTAGATCACGTAGATGAACCCGTGCACCTGCGACAGGACGCCGAGCCAGTGATCGACGTCCTCGGTGCGCTCGAAGAGCGGGGTGTACGACAGCAGACCGAGGAAAACGAGGATCAGCATGACGCCGGTGACGATCGCCATCGCGCGGTAGCGCGTCAGCGCACCTGCGGTGACGGCCGATGCGCGGGTCGGGGAGGCCGCGTCCGCCGAGGTGGCGTTCGCGTCGGGTGCGGTCTCGGGTTCCGTCACGTGGCTTCTCCGGGCTGTGAGGCGGGCGACTCGGCTGGCGACGCAGGCGGGGCCTGCGGGCGCGCGCGTCCATTGTCCCGTATCCAGCGCATGCCCACGAACACGAAGAACGCCCCGAACAGCCACCACTCGATCGCGTACGTCAGCGAGCGGAAGTCGAGAGACCGCTCGGCCTCAGGCTCCGGCAGCACGCGCAGGCCGGGACCGGGCTCGTGCGCGGTGAGCAGAGCCGAGTACAGCGGGCTCTCCCAGTGCTGCGCGAGCACCGCTGGCGACAGCCTGTCGGCCCAGAACGCGCCCTGCGGCGCCTGCAGGTCGGGGTCCTGTGCGGGCGCGGCGCCCTCCGCCGAGCGCATCACCCCGTCGATCCGGGTCGTCTCTGGAGCCGAGGTGTCGAATCCGGCGACGTCCTCGGGCGCGAGCCAGCCGACGACCACGGGGAGAGTCGCGGGCTCGCCCGTGCCTGTGGCATCCGCGCTCACCGCGAACGCGCGCACCACCATCACGGCCTCCGCACCGTCGACCTCGCGGCCGGGCACGAGCGCGACGTCGGCATCGGCCCACGCGCCGTCGGCCCACACGTCGCGTCCGATCGCCGTGTCAGCGGTCGTCGCTGGAGCGGCGACCTCGGCGATCGCGACCGGCGGGTCCGGCTGGCGCACCTCGCCCTGCTCGGACGCGCGGTTCCACTGCCACATCCCCAGCGCGCCGCACACCGCCAGGGCGCCCAGCACGAGGACGGCGGCGGGAATCACGTGACCCCAGCGGATCCGTCCGGCGGCGCGCTCGGGAGGACCCTGGTCGCGCGGAGGCGTCATCGAGCGGAACGGCTCGCAGGAGCGGCGGCGGACGTCGTCCCGTGCGTGCCGGTCGCCGCGCGCTCGAGCGAGACGACGCGGTCGCGTCCCGCGTCCTTGGCGCGATACAGCGCCTCGTCGGCACGCAGGATCGCGTGGTGCGGGGTGCCAGAGGCGTCGCCTTCCGTGAGACCGATCGACACCGTGACGTAGTGCTCTCGGCCGTCATGCACCACCGGCGATGAGCCCACGCGCGACCGCACCCGCTCCATCATGATGCGCGCATCGGACATGCTCGCTCCCGGCAACACGAAGATGAACTCCTCACCGCCCCAGCGTCCCACAGAATCGCTCACCCTCAGCGCGCCGCGGAGTCGCGCACCGACGGCTGCGAGCACCGCATCGCCGCAGTCGTGCCCGAACTCGTCGTTGATGAGCTTGAATCGGTCGAGATCCGCGATCGCCAGGCAGAACGGCTCGTGCGCCGATCCGCTCAGGACCTCGAGCCGCTCCATCACCGGCCGGCGTGTCGCGAGCCCCGTGAGCGCATCCGTGTTGGCGAGGTACTCGGCGCGGGCCGCGCTCTCGGCCGCCTCCGATCGCGCCTGCTCGGCGCGGAAGTGACTGTAGGCCGCGAGCACGAACAGCGTGCCGGCGACCAGCACCGCGTTCACGGACAGCATCGCGTTGAGAACGAGCTCCGGCAGCTCGACCTCCGCGCCTGACGAGGGCATACGGAGCTGCGCGTACAGGAACGCTGCGAGCGCGAGTGCGGCGAACACCCACCTCAGCGCGCGCTGCCGCTCCGTGAGGATGAGGAACACCAGCTGTCCGGCGAGCAGCAGGTAGAGGTGGAGGCCCGCCTCCCACCCCACCCATGCGGTCGCGATGAGGAGCTGTCCGATCACCATCGACAGCAGCACGAGCGCCGCCGTCAGCTGACGCCCCAGCCGGGCGAGCAGCACGATCGCGACGTAGCCGATCGCGAAGCCCGAGTTGAGCGCCACGAGGCTCGAGAAGCCGGTGAAGTCGAACGTCATGAAGAACGCCGAGTACGACAGCGTCACGATCAGCCCGAACACAGCGAACGCGTGGGTGGTCGACACAGCCCGGCCAGCAGCGCCGCCCAGCCGCCCCACCTTGCGATCGAGCATGCGGTCCACGACGTCGCTCAACTGGCGCGCTCGCGCGCGGTCCCCCTGGTCCACCCTTGGTCTCCCTCCGCACGGCCCCCGTGCCCGCCTGAAGCGGATCACGGCCCCCGGCCGAGACTCCACCCTACTCAGCGAGCGGCGGCCTCTCCAGGGCAAGGCCCGCTCGCGCATCGGCGCTACTGGACGGCCTCTCCCAGCGACGAGCCCACGACGAGGTTGCGACCGGAGGCCTTCGCCTCGTAGAGCATGGCGTCCGCGACCCGCAGGACCTCGTCCTTGCCCGTGTGCTGCACCGCATGGGCGACGCCCACGGACATGGTCACCGGCTCGAGCACCGATGCGTCCGCGAACTCGGCCTCCAGCGCCCGCCGTGCGCCCTCCATGCACTCCACGCCTTCCGCGAGCGTCATCCCCGGCAGCACCACCAGGAACTCCTCGCCTCCCCAGCGCGCCACCGTCCCGCGCCCTTCGACGGCCTCCGCGAGGGTGCGGGCCACGTGGGACAGCACCACGTCGCCGGCGCCGTGACCCAGCCGATCATTGATGCGCTTGAAGCGGTCGAGGTCCGCGAGCGCGACGCAGTGCTCGCCGTCGCGTGCCGCCTGCGTGAGCACAGGAGCCACCCCGCGGCGATTGAACACCTCGGTGAGCGAGTCCGTGCGCGCGGCCACCTCCGCGTCCGCGAGCAGTCGCTCGTTGCGCAGGCGCTCACGCATGAAGAAGTAGGTGTTGAACCACGCGAGGATCGACACGATCAGCACGACGAGCCCGACGTTGGCGATCGCGAAGGTGCGCACCTGCTCCTGCGTGACATCGGCAGACCCGTCCTCGAACGGGCGGCTCCCGTACGTCCACACCAGCGCAGCGGTGGCGAGCGCGGTCATCGCCGCCGCCCCGGGCCACTCGCGTGGCGCGTAGAACACGAACGCGAGAGCCCCCACCGTCAGCAGCGGCAGCTGGAACCCGGCATCGACGGAGAACACCGAGGCGAGGTAGGTGAACTGCGCGATGGGGACGAGGAGTCCACCCGTTGCGGCGCTGAGGTACAGCTGGCGACGGTTGAGCTCGATGCAGATCACCCACACGCAGATCATCGCGAGGTGCGTGAGCGCGGGGGCGACGGTCGTGGGAGGGTCCGCGAGCGCGACGAAGGGCACCCACGGAAGCGAGATCAGCGCCGCCAGCAGGAAGAACCGGTTGGCGCCCATGACGGACCGAGCGCGCATGCGGTTGAGGGGCGTGACGCCTGCGTTGAGCACCCCCGTGACGGCGCGCGACACCGGCCCGCGAGCACGGGTCTTCGTCATGGCGCCGCCTTGGTTCGTCGGATGGCCGCGCAGCGGGCACGCGTCGCCAACGCATCCCCCCTGGTACGGCTCCCTTCGCGCGGGAGTCATCTGAGTCTAGGCCCGCGCCGCCCGCCGCGGAATCGACTGTGGCGCGCTGCACATGCTCCGCCGCCTGCGCGCGGGGCATCCCGGGCCCCTCACCGCGCAGGACCGTCGTCACGGGCGCCCACGTCAGGCCCATGGAAGGATGGGCAGCGTGGCACGGAGCATCTACATCGCGTCAGCCGAGGGCGACAGCGGCAAGTCCACCGTCGCGCTCGGGATCACCAACCTGCTGGCCCGCACCGGCGGGCGCGTAGGCGTGTTCCGGCCCGTCGCGCGAGTCGCGGACGGCTCGGACTACGTCCTCGACCTGCTGCTGGGCCACGACGCCGTCGACCTGACCTACGAGGAGGCAGTGGGCGTCACGTACGAGGACGTCCATGACGACCCCGAGCGCGCGCTCGCCACCATCGTCACGCGCTTCCACCAGGTCGCGGCCAAGGCCGATGCGGTCGTGATCGTCGGCACCGACTACACCGACGTCTCCGGCGCGGCGGAGTTCGAGTTCAACGCCAGGATCGCCGCGAACCTCGGCTCGCCGGTCGCGCTGGTGGTGCACGGCCGCGGCCGCACTCCGGAGGAGATCGCCCGCGTGGTCGAGCAGTCGCGCGCAGAGCTGGAGGACAGCCACGCGCGAGTCGCGGCCGTGTTCGCCAATCGCTGCGACCCGGCTCAGCTGGACGCGGTGCGAGCGGTGCTTCCCGACGGGATCGGCATGGGGGCGCTGCCCGAGGACCCCATCCTCGTCGCTCCCCTGCTGTCCGCGCTCATGGGCGCCGTGGACGGCCGGCTCGTCGCCGGCGATGAGGCGATGCTCTCGCGCGAGGTGCGCGCGGTGCTCATCGGCGCGATGACGCCCGAGCACCTTCTCGAGCACCTGGTCGAGGGCGCGGTGGTGATCACCCCCGGCGACCGGGCGGACGCGCTCGTGACGCTGATGTCCGCTCACGCGTCCGACAGCTATCCCTCCCTCGCCGGCATCATCCTCAACGGCGGCTTCGCCACGCCCGAGCCGGTCGCCCGGCTGGTCGAGGGGCTGGGCTCGGCACTGCCGATCATCGCGACCGACCACGGGACGTTCGGCACCGCTCGCCGCGCGTGGGCGACGCGCGGTCGGCTGTCGCGCGAGTCCCAGCTCAAGGTGGACCTCGCGCTGGCCATGTTCGATCGCCACGTCGACACCGAAGGACTCTCGAAGGTGCTGGATCTCGCGCGCACCGACGTCATCACTCCGCTGATGTTCGAGTACGACCTCATCGACCGCGCACGCGGCTCGCGACAGCGCATCGTGCTGCCCGAGGGCGAGGACGACCGGATCCTGCGCGCCGCGTCGACCCTGCTCACGCGAGACGTCTGCGACCTCACGATCCTCGGGACCGAGGCCACCGTCCGCAGCCGCGTTGCTGAGCTGGGGCTCGACCTGGACGCCGCCACCGTGGTGTCTCCCCACGATCCCGAGCTCGTGGAGCGCTTCGCCACGAAGTACTACGAGATGCGCAAGCACAAGGGCGCGACCATCGACGCGGCGCGCGATCGCGTGCAGGACGTGAGCTACTTCGGCACGATGATGGTGCAGCTCGGTCTCGCCGACGGCATGGTGTCAGGCGCCGCCCACACGACGGCGCACACCATCACCCCGTCGTTCCAGATCATCAGGACCGCGCCGGGCACGTCGATCGTCTCCTCGGTGTTCTTCATGTGCCTGGCGGACCGCGTGCTCGTCTACGGCGACTGCGCGGTCAACCCCGACCCCACGGCCGAGCAGCTCGCGGACATCGCCATCTCCTCGGCGGACACGGCCCAGCAGTTCCACATCGAGCCGCGCGTGGCGATGCTGTCGTACTCGACCGGCGAGTCCGGCTCCGGCTCCGACGTCGACAAGGTCAGAGAGGCGACCCGGCTGGTCCGCGAGCGCCGCCCCGACCTGCTGGTCGATGGGCCCATGCAGTACGACGCGGCCGTCGAGCCGTCGGTCGCCCGCTCGAAAGCGCCCGACTCTCCCGTCGCTGGCCAGGCGACCGTGCTCGTCTTCCCCGACCTCAACACCGGCAACAACACCTACAAGGCCGTGCAGCGCTCGGCCGGCGCGGTCGCAGTCGGGCCGGTCCTCCAGGGCCTCAACAAGCCGGTCAACGACCTCTCGCGCGGAGCGCTCGTGCAGGACATCGTCAACACCGTCGCCATCACGGCGATCCAGGCGCGGGGCCTGGACGCTCAGGAGGAATAGCACGTGACCGTCACCTACACGGGCATCGCCCTGGTCCTCAACTGCGGCTCGAGCTCGATCAAGTACCAGGTGGTCGACACCACCCGGGACGAGCCGCTCGCATCCGGCCTGGTCGAGCGCGTGAGCCAGCATTCCGAGGCGATCAAGGAGATCATCGGGTCGCTGTCGGCGGCCGACTCGGGAGTGGACCTCGACGCGCTGACGGTGGTCGGTCACCGGGTGGTCCAGGGCGGCGCCGAGTTCTCCGCCCCCACCATCATCGACGACGACGTCGAGCGGCAGATCGCGCTGCTCGCGACCCTGGCGCCGCTGCACAACCCGCCCAACCTTGCGGGTATCAGCGCCGCTCGCGACGCTTTCCCGCACCTTCCTCACGTCGCCATCTTCGACACGGCCTTCCACGCGACGCTGCCCGAGGCCGCCTACACCTATGCGATCGACCGGCGGGTGGCCCAGGAGCACGGCGTGAGGCGCTACGGGTTCCACGGCACCTCGCACAGCTATGTCGCGCGCGAGACGGCGCGACTCATGGGCCGCAGCTCCTCGGACCTCTCGCTCGTGGTGCTGCACCTGGGCAACGGCGCATCGGCCGCGGCCATCAAGGGCGGCGTCTCCGTCGACACCTCGATGGGCCTCACCCCGCTCGAGGGCCTCGTGATGGGCACGCGCTCCGGCGACATCGACCCGGCCGTGACGCTCCACCTCGCTCGGACGGCCGGCATGAGCATCGACGAGGTCGATGCGCTCCTCAACCGGCAGTCGGGCATGCTGGGGCTCACGGGCTACTCGGACATGCGGGACGTCTGGAAGGCCGCGGAGCAGGGCTCACGCGAGGCGGAGCTCGGGCTCGAGGTGTACTGCCGCCGCATCCGCGGGTATGTGGGCCAGTACTTCGCCCAGATGGGCGCCCTGGATGCCGTCACGTTCACGGCCGGCGTCGGCGAGAACGACCACCGCGTGCGGCTGCACGCCCTCGCGGGACTCGAGGCGCTCGGCATCGTCATCGACGAGGATCGCAACGACGGTCGCAAGCAGGAGCCCGCACTCATCAGCGCAGACTCTTCGAGGGTGCAGGTATGGGTGGTCCCCACCGACGAGGAGCGGGAGATCGCCCTTCAGTCGATCGCAGCGGTGTCCTGAGTCGTCACGTTCGCGGGGATTGCCCCCTGTGTGACAAATGCCACATAAACGGGTTCCCGTGTGCGATAACGCACACCCTACTCTTGCCTGATCGCTCCTCAGCAGGATCAACAGGCAAGGCAGATATCCCCCGTGATCGACGTGACCACCTGGACCGCGCACTTGACGCGAGAGCCGGATGACTCCTTCCTGAGCGCCATGGACCGGCGTTGGCGCGACGGCCTCGCCTCGCCTGTCGCGCAGTGCGCCTGGAGCCGCTGCCCTCTGCACACGCTCGCCCTGCTGCACCTCGATCGGGCCGCACACAAGCGCCGCCTGCACGCGCGCTACTTCGGCGCGGGCTCCTGTGAGGTGACCGGCCACGGATTCACGCCCATGTCCGACCTCATCCCAGGAGACAAGTACGGCCCCGAGTGCATCGATGTCGCCCACGTCGGCTCGGCGTCCACTTTGGCCGCGGCGATCGCCGCGATCAAGGAGGACAGGCACCTGCTGGCCTGCGCCGTCGTCACCGAGGCGCAGTTCGTCGCGATCGACACCTTCGACGACCACTCTGCGGCGCTGCTGAGGCCCGGTTCCCACGGCGCCATCGTTCCGTTCGTGTACGCCGCCGAGGACGAGTCGGAGGACGAGGCGTGGGAGCGCGAGGATCTGCTGCGCGCCAACGGCTACTCGACGTACACCGTGGACGTCTCGTCGATGGGCGACGACCCCCTCGCGGTCCACCGCAACCTCGCGGGCCTCATGGAGGACGTCCTCGACGAGATCGCGAACCTCAAGGCGGACGCCGCCGCGAACATCGCGTCGGACGGCGCACTGTGGCCCCTGATCGTGGTGCGCGCGCCGGACAGCTGGAACCCTGCGCTGGCCACGGACCGCGCACAGTCCCACCGCTGACCCCTTCCGCCATTGGCCCCTCCCGCTGGTTGTCAGGACTGGAGAGCGCGCAGCCAGTCCCTGATGAGCAGCACACCCGCGGCGGCCGCCTCATCCGCAACCTCAGCCGTGCGTGCGCGCAGCCCTGCCGCGTCGACCCCGCGCGCCGCGAGCTCGACCGAGTGACCGATGAGCCACTGCTCGATACGCTCGCCGTCTGCCTCGGCGTGAAACTGCAGTGCGAGTGCCGAGCCCACCGTGAAGGCCTGGCACGGCGTCGCTGGCGTCGACGCCAGCACCGTCGCGCCGGGCGGCGGCGTGATCGCGTCTCCGTGCCAGTGGAGGATCGGAGCGCCCTCGAGCCGCGCGAGCGGGGTGCGTTCGGCCGCCTCGGCCAGGTCGACGCGCCCCCAGCCGATCTCCGGCACGCCCGGCGCCACCGAGCCTCCCATCGCGGCCGCGATGAGCTGCGCGCCCAGGCACACCCCCACCGTCGGGCGGCCGGCGTCGACGCGCTCACGCAGCAGGAGCATCTCCGTGGCGAGGATGGGATAGGCCTCGACGTCGCCGACCCCGATGGGGCCGCCCAGCATCACCGCGAGATCCGCGTCGACGAGCGGCGCGAGGTCGTCGACGCCCGCGTCGAGGTACGCCACCTCGTAGCCGTGCGCGGCGATCTCCGCCTCCCACACTCCCAGGTCTTCGAAGGCCACATGGCGCACCGCGACGCATCTCATGGCGGCGAGCCTAGCGCCGGGTGCCCGCGACTACCCTTGATGGGTGGCACATCTGCTCGGCGCCCAAGGCGTCCACCTCGACTTCGGCACCGGCACCGTCCTCGACGAGGTGACGATAGGGCTCGAGGACGGCGACCGCATCGGCATCGTGGGCGCCAACGGCGCCGGCAAGTCGAGCCTGATGAAGATCCTCGCCGGCCGCCTTGCCCCCCACGAGGGCCGTGTGACCGTGTCGCGGGGCACGCGCATCGGCGTCCTCGACCAGTCCGACCACGTGGACGGCACGCTCACCGTGCGCGAGGCCATCGTGGGCGACGCCGACGACCACGAGTGGGCCTCCGACCCGCGCATCCGCGACGTGATGTCAGGCCTGGTCCCCGACCTCGATGCGGACGCCATCGTGCACGACCTCTCGGGAGGCCAGCAGCGCCGCGTCGCGCTCGCGCATGTGCTCGTCGACGACCACGACGTGGTCTTCCTCGACGAGCCCACCAACCACCTCGACGTCGAGGGCGTCGCCTGGCTCGCGGAGCACCTGGGGCGACGCTGGGCGCGCGGGCGCGGCGCGCTCGCGGTCGTCACCCACGATCGCTGGTTCCTCGACGCCGTCACCCAGCGAACCTGGGAGGTCGTCGACGGCGGCGTCGAGCAGTACGAGGGCGGGTACGCCGCGTACGTGCTGCAGCGCGTCGAGCGCGACCGCATCGCCGCAGCCACCGAGGCCAGGCGCCAGAACCTCCTGCGCAAGGAGCTCGCATGGCTCCAGCGCGGCGCCCCGGCACGGACCTCGAAGCCCAAGTTCCGCATCGACGCCGCGAACGCGCTCATCGCCGACGTCCCTCCCGTGCGCGATCAGGTCCAGCTCGCGCGCATGGCGACGGCGCGCCTGGGCAAGGACGTGGTCGAGCTGATCCGCTGCTCGGTGCGCTACCCGGGCGCCTCCGAGGACACGCTGACCGACGTCGACTGGAACATCGGCCCTGGCGACAGGTTCGGCATCCTGGGTGAGAACGGCGCCGGCAAGTCGACGCTGCTGCGCCTCATCACCGGCGACCAGGCGCCCACGAGCGGGCGCGTCAAGACGGGCATGACCGTGCGCGTCGCCCAGCTCAGCCAGCAGCTCGCGGAGCTCGACGAGCATGCGGGCGAACGCGTGTCGGGCGTGGTCAAGCGCTTCCGCTCCATCGAGCTCGCCGACGGCTCGGAGATGACTCCCACGCAGCTCCTCGAACGGCTGGGCTTCACGAGCGCGCAGCTGAAGACCCAGGTGGGCCGGCTGTCAGGCGGTCAACGGCGGCGGCTGCAGCTGCTGCTGGTGCTGCTGAGCGAGCCCAACGTGCTGGTGCTCGACGAGCCCACCAACGACCTGGACACGGACATCCTTGCGGCCATGGAGGACCTGCTGGACTCGTGGCCCGGAACGCTCATCGTCGTCAGCCACGATCGGTACCTGATGGAGCGCGTCACCGACCAGCAGTTCGCCGTCCTCGACGGCGGGATCCGCCACCTGCCCGGCGGGGTCGACGAGTACGTTCGACTCTCGCGCGAGCGTCGCACCGGAACCGGCGGCCTGGGGACGTTCGGCACGAACGCGGCCACCGCATCGACCTCCGCCTCCCCCAACAGTGCCGAACCTTCGCGCGCTGGCACGCCGGGACCGTCGCCCGGTTCCGCGAGTGGTCGCCGGGTGTCGGGCTCGGAAATGTTCGGGAGTGTCGGCAGCGAGGCCGGGGCTGCCCGCACAGCCGATGCACGGTCAGGGTCCGCGCCCGCCGCACCGGGCCTCTCAGGCGCCGAGCGGCGCTCCCTGGAGAAGGAGCTCGCCAGCGTGGAGAGGCGCATGCAGCGCATCGAGCTGGACACCGCCGCCATCCACGAGGATATGGCGACCCACGACGCGGGCGACTACGAGGGCCTGGCCCAGCTCAACGATCGCCTGCGCGAGCTCGCCGCGGAGATCTCCGAGCTCGAGGAGCGGTGGCTCGAGCTGGGCGAGCGGCTCGGCTGAGCGCTCAGCCCTGCCTGAGCGCGTCGCGCAGCTTCATGCGGCCGCCGGTGTTGAGCACTGCGCCCGCGTAGACCCGTCCGGCGATCCACGTCAGGACCGGGATGGAGATCACGCAGATGACGATGGAGATCGCCACCTCAGCGGTCGTGATCTCGCCAAAGGCCGCGCGCATGGGCACCAGGAACGGCGCGAAGAACGGGACGTAGGTCAGCACCTGCGTGATCATCCCGTCAGGGTTGTTGGGCACCAGGTAGATCGCGAGATAGAGCGGCACCATCATGAGCAGCATCATGGGCGTGGTGACCGCCCCGATGTCCTCCTGACGCGACACGAGCGCCGCGAGCCCGCCGAAGAACACCGTGAACACGGCGAAGCCGAGGACGAACCACACGGCGAAGTTGACCAACAGCGGCCCCATCTCGATCTCGAGCGTCGACAGCAGGTCGAGATACCACGCGGCGAACAGCAGCGGCACGACCATCGAGGCTGCCTGGACGAGCGCGTACAACCCCACGCCCAGCACCTTGCCTCCCAGCAGCGTCGCCGGTCGCACCGTCGCGAGCAGGATCTCGACCACCCGCGAGGACTTCTCCTCGACCACGCCCATCATGATCACGGACGCGCTCTGGATGAGGATCACGAACAGCACGACGATGACGACGAGGCCGGCGAAGAACGTGCCACCGTCGAACTCGCTGGTGTCGCCGACCATCGTCACGGTCGGCTCGGCGGCCGCGAGCGACTCGCCCACCACGGCGGGGTCGCCGCCGAGCGCGCTGACCTCGGCGTCCAACGCGACCGCCTGGGAGGCGCCGCCGACGAGGCGTGAGAGCGTCTCGTCCCCGCCACCGAGGTAGAGCTCGGGAGAGATGGGCTCGCCCGCGACGAGAGCGTGGACGCCGTCGGGCATCTCGCCATCGGCGGCCGGAGGCGAGACGTCGGTCTCCTCGAAGGCGTAGTTCGCGTCCTGCGCCTGGGCCGAGCTCTCGAGGTAGGGGATCAGCTCGGCCGTGGCCGTGTCGACCTCGACGAGCGCAGGCTCGTCGTCCCCGGTCAGGAACGGCTTCAGGATCATCGCGGCGGCCACGATCAGCACGATCATGATCGAGCTCGAGATGATGTTCGCCTTCGACAGCGTGCGCGTGCGGAACTCCCGCTTGGCGATCAGCCACACCATGCTCACGCCACCTCCTCGGTCTCGGAGACCACGTCTCGGAACAGGTCGGTCAAGGACGGCCGGACGGGCGTGAACTCGGTGACCGTTCCGGACGCGACGGCCGACGCGAGGACGGCTTGGCCGACCTCCGCGGACTCCGCGTCGACGCGCCAGCGACCCGGCCCGTCGGCCGTGAGCGTCACGCCCGCCGGCGCTTGAGGCTCCCCGCCTGACATGGCCAGCGTCCAGGCGGCGCGATCCGTCGCTCGGAGCTGGTCGATGGTGCCGTTGGCGACCAGTCGCCCCGACCTCACGATGCCCACGCGGTCGCACAGCCGCTCCACGAGCTCGAGCTGATGCGAGGAGAAGATCACGGGAACGCCGCGCTCCGCCTGCGCGCGCAGCACGTCGCTCATGACGCCGACCGCCACGGGGTCGAGCCCCGAGAACGGCTCGTCGAGGACCAGGATGTCGGGGTCGTGCACGAGCGCCGATGCGAGCTGCACCCGCTGCTGGTTGCCCAAGGAGAGCTTCTCGACCTCGTCGCCACGCCTCTCGGCCACGCCGAGAGTGTCGGTCCACTGCTCCATGGCAGCGACCGCATCGGCCTGGCTCAATCCATGCAGGCGCGCGAGGTAGACCAGCTGCTCGCCGACCTTCATGCGCGGATAGAGCCCACGCTCCTCGGGCATGTAGCCGATGCGTCGGCGCACGGCGAGGTCGACGGGAGCCCCGTTCCATCGGACCGCTCCACCGTCGGGCCGGAGCACCCCCAGGATGATGCGCATGGTGGTGGTCTTGCCGGCGCCGTTCGAGCCGACGAACCCGAACAGCTCGCCTCCCGGCACGTCGAACGAGACGTCCTGCAGTGCCTTCACCGTTCCATAGGACTTGGTGAGGCCATCGATCTCGAGCGTGGTCACGCGGGCTCCTCCTGCGTTGCGGGGCGGTCCCGCACCACCCTAAGGAACGTCCTGGCAGACCGCCATCCTCCACGCGGAGGAGCGCATCGGGCCACGCTGCTCGTGTCGAGACGGGCCCATCCCGTCAGCCCACGCGCTGGCGCCCGATCGCGTCGAGGAACGCCAGCTTCTCCGCGCTCGGCGATCCCGGCGTCGCTGTGAACACCAGCAGCGTCTGCAGCTGCGAGGGGTCGTGCAGGTGCTGGCAGTGGACGTCGATGATGCCGACCTCGGGATGCAGCAGGCGCTTCTGGTCGTGATGGCGTCCGACCTCGTGACGGGACCAGATCGCCGCGAACTCATCGCTGCGCTCGAGGAGCGCATCGACCACGTCCCTGAGCCGCTTCTCATCGGGGAAGCGTGCGAGCGACTCGCGCAGGTCCGAGGCGAACGTCCTGGCGAGGTGGTCCCGGTCACCCTCGGGATAGATCTCGCGCGCCCCCGGCGTCGCGAAGAATCGGTACGTCGCGTTGCGCTCGAGACCGTCCAGCCCGACCTGGTCGCCCAGCATCGCCACGGCGGCCGCCGTCTGCACGAGGGTCTCGCCGAGGACGTTCATCACCTGCGCCGGGGTGTCCTGCAGGCGGTCGAGCACCCGCATGAGGCCAGGTGAGATGTGATCCAGACGGACGGATCGCGATGGCGTGCCGTGGCCCGCGAGCCGGAACAGGTGGTCGCGCTCGTCGAGCGACAGCCGCAGAGCCCTGGAGATGGCGGCGAGCATCGGCTCGCTCGGCTGCGGCCCGCGCCCCTGCTCAAGCCGCGTGTAGTAGTCGACGGACATCTGCGCGAGCGCCGCGACCTCCTCGCGCCGCAGCCCGGCAGTGCGCCGGCGCGGACCGCGTGGCAGCCCCACGTCCTCCGGCGCGAGCGCCTCACGGCGAGTGCGCAGAAGGTCGGCGAGCTGCCCGCGATCCATGCCAGTCATGCGCCCCTTTCTACCCTCCTAGAGCCGCATCCCGCCGGATGCCTCGATCCTCTGGCCCGTGACCCATCCGGTGGGTCCGGTCAGCAGGGAGGCGATGAGGGGGCCGATGTCCTCGGGCTCGCCCACCCTTCCCATCGCGGTGGACGAGGCCACGAAGGCCCGGGACTGCTCGTCGTCCCTGTTCTTTCCGCCAGCGAAGTCCGTGGCGATGGCGCCGGGCGCGACCGCGTTGACGCGAATGCCACGCGGGCCCAGCTCCGCCGCCCAGTACCGAGTGAGGTGCTCGAGCCCGGCCTTGAGAGATCCGTAGGCCGAGTAGCCCGGCGACGAGAAGCGAGCGAGGCCGGTGGACAGGTTGACGATCGCCCCGCCGTCGGCCAGCAGGGGCGCGACGGCCTGCGTCAGCAGGAAGGGCCCGCGGAAGTGGACGGCGTAGAGGCCGTCCAGTGTCTCCGCGTCGGTGTGGCCCAGCGCTGTCACGGCGCCGTGGCCCGCGTTGTTGACCAGGTAGTCGAGCTGCTCGCGACCGCAGGCGTCGCGCGCGATCTCCGGGAGGTCCCGGCCGAGTGCGGCGATCGCATCCGGATCCCCGACATCGAGCTGGAACGCGGCGACGGTCGCGCCCAGCTCGCCGGCCTCCTCGACCACCCGTGCGGCGTCCGCCTCTCCCGAGCGGAACGTGATGATCGCATCGGCTCCCTGGCGAGCCAGGGCGAGCGTGGTCGAGCGGCCGAGGCCCCGGCTGCCGCCGGTGACGAGGGCGAGGGGTCGAGTGATCATGGCGTCTCCTTGCATCGTGGATGGATGACTCCACCGTGCCGCGCCCAGCGTGCCCGATGAAGGCCGCGTGCAACCAGGGATCGGGAAGGCCAGGATGAGGGCCGATGCGCGGGCCGGCCGGCATCGCAGGTCGCGTCTCGCCCGACTCGAGTGAACGTCGGATGACGGTCGCGACCCTCGACCTCGCGCATCGGCGCGACCGGTGCAATGCTGGGACGACCAGCGACAGCACGGAGGTCAGCATGACGGGCACGGCTTGGCGCACACGTACGAGCGACGCGGCGTCGCCCGACGAGATCGGCGCGGTCGACCGCTGGTGGCGCGCCACGAACTACCTGAGCGTCGGGCAGATCTACCTGCTGGACAACCCGCTGCTGCGCGAGCCGCTGCACCGCGACCACGTCAAGCCGCGCCTCGTGGGCCACTGGGGCACCACCCCTGGCCTGAACTTCCTGTACGCACACCTCAACCGCATGATCAAGGCGCGCCAGCAGGAGACGATGTACGTGATCGGCCCCGGCCACGGGGGGCCCGGGCTGATCGCCTCCAGCTACCTGGATGGCACCTACACCGAGACCTATCAGGACATCACCTACGACGAGGCCGGCGTCCAGAAGCTGTGCAAGCGATTCTCGTTCCCCGGCGGCGTGCCGTCCCACGTGGCCCCGGAGACGCCAGGATCGATTCACGAGGGCGGCGAGCTGGGCTACTCCCTGTCCCACGCGTATGGCGCCGCCTTCGACAACCCCGACCTGCTCGTGGCCACGATCGTGGGCGACGGCGAGGCGGAGACGGGCGCGTTGGCGACCGGCTGGCACTCGAACAAGTTCGTGCACCCCGTCACCGACGGCGTCGTGCTGCCGATCCTGCACCTGAACGGCTACAAGATCGCGAATCCCACGCTTCTGGCGCGCATCGGCGAGGATGAGCTGGACGCCCTGATGCGGGGCTACGGCCACAAGCCGCACGTGTTCACCGCTGGCTTCGACGATGAGTCCCACGAGTCGATCCATGGTCGGTTCGCGGCGCTGCTCGACGACGTGATGGACGAGATCGCCGCGATCAAGGCTGAGGCCGCGGACGACCCGGACATCGAGCGCCCCCTGTGGCCCATGATCGTGTTCCGTACGCCGAAGGGCTGGACCTGCCCCGCCGAGATCGACGGCGAGAAGACCGAGGGATCATGGCGTGCCCACCAGGTGCCGCTGTCGAGCGCCCGCGACACCGATGAGCATCTGCAGGTCCTCGAGGACTGGCTGAGGTCGTACCGCCCTCACGAGCTGTTCGACGAGGACGGCGCACTGAAGCCCGAGACCATCGAGATCGCACCCCAGGGTCACCTGCGCATGTCCGCCTCGCCGCACGCGAACGGCGGCTCCGTGCTGCGGGATCTGCGGATGCCGGACTTCCGCGACTTCGCCGTGGACGTGCCGAGCCCAGGCTCCGGTCCTGCCGAGGCGACCAAGCAGTTGGGCGAGATGCTGCGGTCCGTGGTCGAGATGAACCCCGACAACTTCCGCATCTTCGCCCCGGACGAGCTCGCCTCGAACCGTCTCCAGGCGGTGCTCGAGGTCACGTCGAAGGTGTGGGAGGGCGAGCGTGAGGACGATGGCACCCATACGGGTCCCAGCGGCCGCGTGCTGGAGATGCTGTCAGAGCATCAGTGCCAGGGCTGGCTCGAGGGCTACCTCCTCACCGGTCGCCACGGCCTGTTCACGTCCTACGAGGCGTTCGTCCACATCATCGACTCGATGTTCAACCAGCACGCGAAGTGGCTCAAGGTGTCGCGCGAGCTGCCATGGCGGCTGCCCATCGCGTCCCTGAACTACCTGCTGTCCAGCCATGTGTGGCGCCAGGATCACAACGGCTTCTCCCACCAGGACCCGGGCTTCATCGACCACGTAGTCAACAAGAAGGCGGAGATCGTGCGGGTGTACCTGCCGCCGGACGCGAACACGCTGCTGTCGACCTACGACCACTGCCTGCGTTCGCGCGACTACGTCAACGTGGTCATCGCGGGCAAGCAGCCGCAGGCGCAGTGGCTGACGATGGAGGAGGCGATCGACCACTGCACGCGAGGCCTGGGAATCTGGGACTTCGCCTCCTCCGTGCCGCTGGGCGAGGAGCCGGACGTGGTGCTCGCGGCCGCGGGGGACGTGCCCACGATCGAGGTGCTCGCGGCGGTCGACATCCTGCGCCAGGAGCTGCCGGATCTGAAGGTGCGCATGATCAACGTCGTGGATCTCATGCGGCTGCAGCCCGACGAGGAGCACCCCCACGGTCTTCCCGAGCGGGAGTTCGACCACCTGTTCACCACGAACAAGCCGATCATCTTCAACTACCACGGCTACCCGTGGCTCATCCATCGCCTCACGTACCGGCGCAACGGTCACCAGAACATCCACGTGCGCGGATACAAGGAGGAGGGCACCACCACCACGCCATTCGACATGGCGATGATGAACGACATCGACCGCTACCACCTGGTCATGGACGTCATCGACCGCGTGCCGCACCTCGGCTCGCGCGCCGCGTCGCTGCGTCAGGACATGCATGACCGGCGTCTCGCGGCGCGCAGGTACGCGCGCGAGCACGGCACGGACATCCCCGTGGTCCGCGACTGGGTGTGGCCGGATGCGGACGAGAGCACCAGGCAGGCGATGCAGGGCACGCAGTCCACGGGCGGTGACAACGACTAGGGCGCCGCTGCGCGGGTTCGGGCGGACATGCGCGGCGCCCGCGGCCGGGGAGCACCGGCAGCACACCCTACGATCGGCACATGCCATCACGAGAGCCCGCGAGCGCGTTGGTATGGTTCGCGCCCACCCCGACGGAGGTGCAGCTGCTCGCCTCGTGGGTCGACGCCTGGAACGACCGAACGGGAGACAGCGCCGTGGTCGGACCCGACGTCCGAGTTCGTCAGCGCAATCCCGACCTGCGCTACCCGAGCTTCATCGCCTCGCCCATCGCCCTCTCGCCCTCGCACGCTCCCACCTGGCCACTGATCTTCTCGTGCCATGCGATGTGGCCAGACGGCACGGAGGCCGCCGGGATCTGGGTCCGGGCAGGGGACGAGGCGCTCGCGGATCGTGAGGTGAGCTTCGACATCACCGCCGCCTGGTACGACGGCTGGGTCATCCGGCCGGATGAGATGCTGTTCACGCTGAGCTCGCCCGACCGCGACACGTGAACCCTAGGGCCGTGCGGCGAGCCGGTGCGCGACCTGGCTGGGCATGGGCTGTCAGGCGACCTCGACGAAAGTCCTGTCCTAGTCGGCCCCGCCTTGCGCGACAGCCACGCCCAGGGGGTCCTCCCCCACGTGGGTGTGCATCCGCTCGCCGGCCTCGTTGAAGATCGACAGCACCTCTGCGGGACGGCCGCGTGCGGCGCTCATCGCGTGCGGCACGCGGGTGTCGAACTCCGCCGCCTCTCCTGCCGTCAGCAGCAGCTCCTGCTCACCGAGGTGCAGCCGCAGTTCTCCCGACAGCACATAGAGCCACTCGTGCCCGTCGTGCACGCGCGGGGCAGGTGTCTCGGCGACAGGCGGGTACGTGATCCGGTAGGCGCGCAGCGTCGACGACTCCGGCGCGAGCGGCACCATCACCAGGCCGCCGCGCCTGATCGGCGCCCGCCGCACGCGGGGGTCGCGGTCCGCCGGCGGGAGCAGATCATCCACCCTGATCCCCAGCTGCCGCGTCAGCGGCAGCAGCAGCTCGAGCGTGGCCTGGCGCTTGCCGGACTCGAGCCGCGACAGCGTGCTCGCGGACACCGAGGCGCGCGTCGCGAGGTCCTCGAGCGTCCACCCACGCGCCTGCCGCGCGGCTCGCAGCCGCGGACCGACCTGCGACAGCTCATCCATCGCTCCAGCCTTGCATATTCTGCAAGATGACTTGCACATCAGCATCGGGAAGGCGCAGTCTCGTCACATGACACATCACCACGCCTCCATGGAGGTCCCCTGGGACGCCATCATCGTCGGCGGCGGCGCCGCCGGACTGTCGGCCGCGCAGATGCTCGGGCGCTCGAAGCGGCGCACGCTCGTCGTCGACGCCGGGAGTCCGCGCAACCGCTTCGCGTCGCACATGCATGGGGTCCTGGGCCATGACGGCCGCAGCCCCGCCGAGCTCCTCGAGATCGGGCGGCGGGAGCTCGAGCCGTACGGCGTCGAGGTGCGCAACGCCTCCGTGACCCACGTCGCCGACGAGGACGACGTCCTCGTGGTCACCACGCCGGACGGGACAGAGCGCACCCGCGCGCTGCTGCTCGCGACCGGCATCACCGACCAGCTGCCCGACGTGCCGGGCCTCGCGGAGCGCTGGGGCGCATCGGTCTTCCACTGCCCCTACTGTCACGGCTGGGAGGTGCGCGACACCCGGATCGGTGTCGTGGTCGCGGCTCCGGCACAGGTGCACCTGGCCTTCATGCTGCGCCAGCTGAGCGAGTCCGTCACCGTCTTCCTGCAGGCCGGCGTGGAGATCGAGGATGCGGACCGCACGCGCCTGGCCTCCCGCGGCGTCGACATCGTCGACAGCGCCGTCGCCGAGGTCCGCGGCGCCGGGCGGAGCGTCGAGGATGTCCTCACCGCAGACGGCCGCGTCGTCCCCCTCGACGCGCTGTTCGCCGGCGGCGCTCCCGCACCGCACGACGACGCCGTCTCGCCCCTGGGGCTCGAACGCGCCGACATGTTCGGCATGAGCTTCATCCAGGTCGACGACTCCGGCGCGACGAGCCACCCCCGCGTGTGGGCGGCTGGCAACGTCGTCCAGCCCATGGCCAACGTTCCGATGGCCGCGAGCGCCGGGGCGTGGGCCGGCGCGCACATCAACGGATTCCTGGTGGGCGAGGACTTCGACCGTGCCGAGATCGCCCGCCGCGCCTGGCCCGAGCAGGCTCCCGCCGATTTCTGGGAGGCGCGCTACGAGGGCGACGGTCCCGCATGGTCGGGCCAGGTGAACGCCACCCTCGCCGATGCGGTGGCCGGCCTGGAACCGGGCCGCTCGCTCGACCTCGGGTGCGGTGAGGGCGCCGACGTCATCCATCTCGCCCAGAAGGGCTGGGATGCCACAGGGCTCGACATCTCGGCCACAGCGATCGAGCGCGCGCGACAGGCGGCCGCCGATGCGGGCGCGGGCTCCGCAGCCTTCCTCGCCCAGGACCTGGCGGAGTGGGAGCCGGACGGCCACTACGACCTCGTCACCGCATCGTTCTTCCACTCGCCCGTCCACCTCGACAGGACGGCGATACTGCGACGCGCATCGGCCGCGGTCCGGCCAGGCGGCCACCTTCTCGTCGTGACCCATGCGGCTGCACCGCCGTGGGCGGACCCCGAGCACGTGCGCCACCACACGTTCATGAGCGCCCGCGAAGAGGCCGACGCACTGGCGCTCGACGACGCCGACTGGGATGAGGTGCGAGTCGAGGAGGTCGAGCGAGAGGCCATCGGCCCCGACGGGCGCGCAGGCCACCTCACCGACGGCGTGGTGCTGGCTCGCCGACGATGATGGCCCTGGCTACTCCGTGATGGTGTGGCTCCAGATCTCGGTGCCGTCCGCGTTGCGGTAGATGTAGACGGCCGACTTCTGCCCTTCGACGCCTGCCGCCTCCAACGCAGGGAACACCGCGGACGTCACGAGCGTCTCGATCGTCTCGATCGTCGCGTCCTGGGTCTGGGAGAACACCTCGGGGTCGACCTCGTCAGCGAACGTGTACGAGTACTCGACGGTGGCGGGCGGCACGGCGGTCACCGTGATGTCCGAGTAGAGCACGTCGAGCGACTCCGACATCGCCTCGAGCTGGTCGCGCTCGAGCTGCACGTAGGCCTCGAGGGCCTCCGACGGCGAGGACTCCTCCGCGGGGTCCGTCTCGGGCGCAGTATCCGCCGTCTCGTCGGGAACGGTCGAGCTCTCCGCGGCCGCCGCATCGACCGTGGGAGCGACGGCCTCCTCCGGATCGGAGGGCGATGAGCAGCCCGCCAGAGCCACCGCTGCGACGAGCGCGGCGGCGGACAGTGAACGGACGACGGCAGCGGGGCGCTGCGTGCCGCGTGAGGTCATGGGGTCCCCCTCAGGAGTTGTCGGTGCCGCCAACCTAGCAGCGGTGCCCGACACCGCACGCGGTCCCGCGCGTCACGAGCCGGGGTGGTACGGCGAGACCACCACGTCCACGCGCTGGAACTCCTTGAGGTCCGAGTAGCCCGTGGTCGCCATCGACCGGCGCAGCGCTCCCATGATGTTGGTGGTGCCATCCGCCCGGTGGCCGGGTCCCTGGATGATCTCCTCGAGGGTGCCGGTCGTGCCCACCTCGACGCGCTCGCCGCGCGGCAGCTCGGCGTGGTAGGCCTCCTGACCCCAATGGAAGCCTTTGCCGGGCGCCTGCGAGGAACGCGCGAGAGCGGCGCCCAGCATGACCGCATCGGCCCCGCACGCGAACGCCTTCACCAGGTCCCCCGCCTTGCCGAGGCCGCCGTCAGCGATCACATGCACGTAGCGGCCGCCGGACTCGTCCAGGTAGTCGCGGCGCGCCGCGGCGACGTCTGACACGGCCGTGGCCATCGGCGCGTGGATGCCGAGCGTGGTGCGGGTGCGCTGGGCCGAGCCGCCTCCGAAGCCCACGAGCACGCCGGCGGCGCCGGTGCGCATGAGGTGCAGCGCCGCCTGGTACGTGGACGCTCCGCCCACGATGACGGGCACGTCGAGGTCATAGATGAACTTCTTGAGGTTGAGCGCCTCGGCGTCGCCGGAGACGTGCTCCGCGCTCACCGTCGTGCCGCGGATCACGAACAGGTCCACGCCGGCCTTGAGGACCGTCTCGTAGTGCTCCTGCGTGCGCTGCGGGCTCAGGGCGCCGGCGACCGGCACGCCCGCGGCGCGGATCTGCTGGAGACGGGCCGCGATCAGCTCGTCCTTGATGGGCTCGCGGTAGATCTCCTGGAGGCGTCCGGTCGCGTCCGCGGCGTCGAAGCCGGCGATCTGCTTGAGAAGAGGCTCCGGGTCCTCGTAGCGAGTCCACAGGCCCTCGAGGTCGAGCACGCCGAGGCCGCCCAGGCGGCCGAGCTCGATGGCCGTCGCGGGGCTCATCACCGAGTCCATGGGCGCAGCGATCACCGGGATGTCGAACTGGAAGGCGTCGATCTGCCAGGACAGGCTCACCTGCTCGGGAGCACGCGTGCGCCGTGACGGCACCACGGCGACGTCGTCGAAGGAGTATGCGCGCCGTCCGCGCTTGCCGCGCCCGATCTCGATCTCGTTGCTCACCGGGACAGCCTATCGGCCCAGGCCCCAGCGGGCGCCGGGCTCCGTCACGGAGCGTGCGCTGTCAGCCTCGCGTGGGAGAGTGTCACCATGACCTGGCTAGACGAGACCATGGTGGGCTTCGACACCGAGACCACGGGCATCTCCACCGAGAACGATCGGATCGTGACGGCGGCGATCATCACGAGGTCGGGTGACCAGGTGCGGACCCGCACGTGGCTCATCGATCCAGGAGTCGAGATCCCGGCCGGCGCGACCGCCGTCCACGGCATCACCACGGAGCTGGCGCGCGCGGAGGGGATGCGGCCAGCCGATGCGCTCGAGGAGATCGCGACGGTGCTCGCGGAGGCGCTGGCCGCCGGCATCCCCGTCGTGGGCTTCAACGTCCAGTTCGACCTGTCCATCGTCGAGGCCGAGCTCGAGCGCCATGGGCGCGCGTCGCTCGCGTCGCGCGTTCCCCAGGGAGTGCGCCCTATCGTCGATCCGTACGTGCTCGACCGCCACCTCGATCGCTACCGCAAGGGCAAGCGCAAGCTCATCGACCTGTGCACCCTCTACGCCGTGCCGGTGGTCGCGGACGACCTCCATGCTGCGGATGCCGATGTGCTCGCGACCCTCGACCTGGTGCACGCGCTCGCCGCCGCCTACCCGACCATCGGGACGGTCGAGCTCGATGCCCTGCACGACCAGCAGGTGGCCGCGCACCGAGACTGGGCCGTGGGCTTCGCCGCGTGGCTGACCTCCCGCGGACGCACCGAGGACCTGCCGCGTCCCGAGTGGCCGGTGGCGAGCACTCAGGTCCAGCCTGCGCGAGGCGCGACCACGTCCGAGTCGCTGTTCTGAGCCGCGCGGCGTTAGCGTGAGGACATGATGACGAGGTCACATGTCCGCTGAGGCACCCCCTCCCCCGGCGGCGGGTCCCCTCGCCGATGCGCGCGCTCAGCTGGCGGAGGCGATCGAGCACCTGGGCGTGGACGCCGGCACCCACCGCATGCTCGCGACGAGCCGCCGGGAGATGGCGGTATCGGTGCCGCTGCGCAGGGATGACGGCACCATCGCGACCTACGAGGGCTTTCGCGTGCAGCACAACTTCTCGCGCGGCCCCGCGAAGGGTGGGCTCAGGTTCTCGACCGCCGTCGACCTCGACGAGGTGCGTGCCCTCGCGATGTGGATGAGCTGGAAGTGCGCGCTGGTCGACGTGCCCTATGGCGGCGCCAAGGGCGGCGTCGCGATCGAGCCCCGTGACCACTCGCTCGCGGAGCTCGAGCGCGTCACCCGTCGCTATACCTCCGAGATCCTGCCGATCATCGGGCCCGAGGTGGACATCCCGGCGCCCGACATCGGCACCGATGAGCGCACGATGGCGTGGATCATGGACACCTACTCGGCGTCGAAGGGCTTCACCGTCACCGGGGTGGTGACGGGCAAGCCCATCAGCCTGGGTGGCTCGCTCGGTCGCGCGATGGCGACGTCACGCGGCGTCGCCCATGTGGCGCTCATGGCGATGGCGAGCCGAGGGCTGGACCCGACCGGCGCATCGGCTGCCGTGCAGGGGTTCGGCAAGGTGGGACGCGGCGCGGCACGCCTGCTGGCCGAGGCCGGCGTGCGCGTGCAGGCCGTCAGCGACGTCGACGGCGCCGTGTGGTCGGAGGCGGGACTGGACATCGCCCGCCTGGGCGACCACGTGGACGAGCATGGCACCGTGGTGGGTTTCGACGGAGCCGAGGCGATGGACGCCGGCGGCCTCGTGACCCTCGACGTCGACGTGCTGGTCCCCGCTGCGGTCGAGGGCGTCATCACCGCAGACAACGCCGCTGACGTCAGGGCGCGCATCCTCGTCGAGGGTGCGAACGGTCCCACCACGAGCGCGGCGGACGCGATCCTCGCGGACATGGACGTGCTGATCGTGCCCGACATCCTCGCCAACGCGGGCGGTGTCATCGTGTCCTACTTCGAGTGGGTGCAGTCCAATCAGGCATACCGATGGTCGGAGCGCGAGGTCAATGACAAGCTCGAGGAGCGCATGACGCGGTCGTGGCACGACGTGGTCGACTACTCGGGCGTCCACGGCCTCTCCTATCGTCAGGCCGCGACGGCCCTCGCGGTGAGGCGCGTGATCGAGGCGCACGAGCTGCGCGGACTGTATCCCTGATCCGCCGCACCCCAAGCTCGGGCGGCGCAGGGGCAGGGCTCAGCCAGCCGAGGTGCGCGCAGGCTCCGGCCCCTCGTGCGCGCTCAGCCCGTGCTCGGTCTTCTCCCAGTAGTGGGGCCGGACGATGAGCTGACCCAGCCCCTTGTACGCGGCGATCGAGTGGAGCACCCAGTACAGCGGGTTGAGCAGGGCCCACGGCACCAGCCAGAAGGCGCCGCGCTTGAACGGTCCCATCATGTTGAGGTAGATGATCAGGCCATTGCCGATGAGGAAGTTGAGCAGGCAGACTGCCAGCACAGCCGGCGGGAAGTAGGCATCGAAGAACTCCTCGGGCGTCAACCACGTCACGACGGTGATCACCATGAAGGGCAGCACCCCGAGGAAGGTCAGCGGCGTGCCCCCGATCAGCAGCGCGAAGCCCCAGACGCGCCGCCACCCCAGCTCGCGCACCAGTCGCCGAGGCGACCGCGCGTGCACCAGCGAGGTCTGCATGTAGCCCTTGATCCAGCGGCTGCGCTGGCGGATGAAGTTCGGGATCGAGGTGTTG
The DNA here is from genome assembly GCF_002090095.1 of Demequina sp. NBRC 110053. Lineage (GTDB taxonomy): Bacteria > Actinomycetota > Actinomycetes > Actinomycetales > Demequinaceae > Demequina. Next base: position 780,423 of record NZ_BBRJ01000002.1, read on the forward strand.
GCCTCCTCCCACGTCACGGAGTCGACGATGCCCACGCGATAGCCGAGCGCGCCGGCGCGGATGCCCAGGTCGGCGTCCTCGGTCACGTTGAAGGGATCCCACCCGCCCAGCTCCCTGAGCATGCTCGTGCGGAAGTGGTTCGACGTGCCGCCCAAGGGGATGGGAAGGGTGTCGACGTCGAGCCCGGGCAGCATGTAGTCGAACCAGTAGGAGTACTCGAGCGTGAACATGCGCGTCAGCAGGTTCTCGCGCGCGTTGAAGTAGTTGAGCTGGGCCTGCATCACGGCGGTGCGCTCACCGGCATGGCGGAACGCGAGGAAGGACTTCTTGAGCTGCAGCGGGTCGGGTGCGTCCTCGGCGTCGTAGATCACCACGAACTCGCCCGTGCACATGGCGAGCCCCACGTTGCACGCGCGCGGCTTGGTCTGGGGCTTGCCCCGCGGCACCACGACCACCGTCATGTAGTCGGGGGTTCCGGACGCCTCGATCGCATCGCGGGTCTCATCGTCCTCCCCCTCGACGAGGATCAGCACCTCGAGCTTGTCGGTCGGATAGTCGAGCGCTCCGAGGTTCGTGACGAGCCGATGCACGATGTTCGCCTCGCGGAAGACGGGCACGAGCACGGTGTAGACCGGCAGCTCGCTGTCCTCCAGCGCCTCGATCTCCGCTGGATCGATGTGGTCCACCAGGTCGTAGCGCGCCCCCCGGAGAGACACCCAGAACTTGAACGCCGTCGACGCCAGGAAGACCACGCTCGAGACGCCGAGGACCGCGATGATCGTGCCGACAGGAGCGATCACCAGCGCCACCACGAAGGCGATGAGCGCGACGGCGAGCACGATCTTCTGGGAGCGCAGCACCACCACCCGCGCAGACAGCCGCGGGTCGCGCTCCCACAGTCCGTACGTGGCCTCGTGCGCGACGTCCGCCGAGGCGGTGCGGATCCGGCTCACGACGGCCACCCCCTCGCGAGGGCGTCCATCCAGTCCTGCGACGCCGGGTACAGCACGAACGCCGTCACCCACGCGACCACGGCCTGGCTCACGGCCAGTCCTATGACCAGCGCCAGGTAGCCGCCTCGCGGGCGCCGAGGAAGCAACGCGATGCCGATCGTGAGGAGCAGCAGGAACGTCACTCCCGCAGAGCCGCTCGGCGTCGCGCCCAGCACGACGGAGAGAAGGATCGACGCCGTGACGAGCGGCGGCATGAGCGCGAGCAGAGGGCGCCGGACTGCGAGCGCGAAGGCCACCCCGGCCACGGCGGGAGCGAAGTAGAGCCAGCCCCACGGCCCGGTGAGCACGTCTCGCACGAGCAGAGCGCGCTCGAGATCGAACTGCAGGCCCTGCCCGCCGAACACGAAGAGCAGGTCGGAGCGGAACACGAGCCCCAGGACCGACACGGCCCCGAAGGCAGCGACGGTCGGGAAGACGATGACGAAGGCGTTCGCGAGCCTCGCGCCGCGACGGGAGTGCACGAGGAACGGCACCACGCAGCCAGCGATCACGATGGAGAACAGGAACGCCGGCGCGGAGAGCGCGGCGAGCGCGAAGAGGATGCCCGCGCGGAAGCCCGCCTGGGTGTTGGCGAAGACGATGAAGCGGACCACGTCGACGAGCCCTAGCCCGAAGAGCGCGAGCGCCAGAGTGATCTCGAGGTTGGTCGTCACGTTGGCTGCGAACAGCGGCGTGGCACCCAGCATGAGCAGCAGCACCACGCGCTCCGGCCACCCGTAGTCCTGCCGGCGCAGCCATTCGAGGACACGCTGCAGGAAGAAGCCGGCGATGAGCGAGCCGACGATCGCGAGCCCGACCGCACCGCCGGGCACGAGGAGCGCGGTCACGCTCGTCACGGGCGGGTACAGCCGCACCAGGATGTCCACGTCGGCCGGAGCCGCCGAGAGGGCCGACACCTGGTCCACGAGAGCGGCGTTCGGAGTCGCGGTGGAGAAGTACTCCTCCGGGTCGGCGGCGAGGGCTGCCGAGATCACCAGGAAGGGCACCGCGAAGGCGAGCCGCAGGGCCCACCGCGCAAGGCGCGAGGCCGGATACTTCGGGAGGGGGCCCCGACCCAAGCCCTCCCGCCGAGACGGCCGCGCCGCGTCGAGCGCGTGCGCGGGACTCGGGAGGGACATATCGACCATCATGGCACCGGGTTCGCGCGGCGCAACTGCCAGGGGGGATCGGTGTGACCAAGTGGGCACGCGCGCGCCACGCCCCGCCACGATCCTGCGTCAGGCGACGAGCACGCGCCACAGCATCGTGAGCGACACCACGACGATGAGGACCCGCAGCACGAGCGGGTTCACCCGCAGCAGGATGTGGGAGCCGATGTACGCGCCGATGAGCTGCCCGACGATCATCACGCCGCCGATGACCCACACCACCTTGCCGGCGAACGCGAACACGATCAGCGACGCGACGTTGGTGGCGAAGTTCAGGGTCTTCGCGATGGCGGTGGAACGCCTGAGCGGGAGAGCGCGCAGCGCGACGCCGGAGAGCGCGAACAGGGACCCGGTGCCGGGGCCGAAGGCGCCGTCGTACGCGCCGATCGCCGGCACCACGGTCGCCTCATAGGCCGGATCCGACATGCGCGGCCGAGCCGGAGGGTGATGCGCGCGGGGGACGAACAGGAAGTAGGCCGCGATGACGGCGAGCACCACGGGAATGACGATCTCGAGCGCGTCCGGCGACGCGAACAGGATCGCGATCGACCCCGCGATGGAGCCGAGGAACGCCCACAGCATGGGCCAGCGAACGTCGCGCCATCGGACCCCGTGCTTGCGCAGCACCTGGTAGGTCGCCATGCCCGTCCCGGCGGGAGCCTGCAGCTTGTTGGTGCCCAGCGCCTGGAGCGGCGGCACGCCAGCGAGCAGCAGCGCCGGCACCGTCAGCAGCCCACCACCGCCCGCGAGGGTGTCGAGGCATCCGGCGACGAGCGCGACGAGTGCGAGGACCGCGAGCAGCTGCCAGGTGATCTCCACGCGTCAGCGCCTGTCCATGGTGCCGGCGGCGCGCCGGTCAGCGACCCGAGTAGTTGGGCGCCTCGACCGTCATCTGGATGTCGTGGGGGTGCGACTCCTTGAGCCCCGCGGGCGTGATCCGCACGAACTTCCCCTTCGAGCGCAGCTCGTCGATGGTCCGCGCTCCCACGTAGAACATGGACTGGCCCAGGCCGCCGACGAGCTGGCGCGAGACGTCGTGCAGCGAGCCCTTGAACGGCACCCGTCCTTCGATGCCCTCGGGGATGATGTCGTCGTCGCTGGGTGCGTCGGACTGGAAGTACCGGTCCTTCGAGTAGGACACCCGGCCCCGGGACGCCATGGCGCCCATGGACCCCATGCCGCGGTAGAGCTTGAACTGCTTGCCGCCCACGAGCACCAGGTCGCCGGGCGCCTCGGCGCAGCCGGCGAAGAGGGAGCCGAGCATCACGGACTCGGCGCCCGCGACGAGCGCCTTCGCGATGTCTCCCGAGTACTGGAGGCCGCCGTCCGCGATGACGGGCACGCCGGCGGGCGCGGCCGCCTTGGCGGCCTCGTAGACCGCCGTCACCTGGGGCACGCCCACGCCAGCGACCACGCGCGTGGTGCAGATGGATCCCGGCCCGACGCCCACCTTGACCGCGTCGACGCCGGCGTCGACGAGCGCCTGCGCGCCCTCGCGGGTCGCGACGTTGCCGCCGATGACCTGCACGTGCGACGTGGTCGGGTCCGTCTTGAGGCGCCGGATCATGTCGATCATCGCCTGGGCGTGCCCGTGCGCCGTGTCGACCACGAGAGCGTCCACCCCGGCCTCGACAAGTGCCACCGCTCGCTCCCACGCATCTCCGAAGAACCCGACGGCGGCCGCGACGCGCAGCCTGCCGTGCTCATCCTTGGTGGCCTTGGGGTACTGCTCGGACTTGACGAAGTCCTTGACCGTGATCAGGCCGGTCAGCCTGCCGTGCTCATCGACGAGGGGCAGCTTCTCGATCTTGTGCTGGCCGAGCAGCGCGGACGCCTCGGCATTGGGCATGCCCTCGCGCCCGGTGACGAGCGGCATGGGCGTCATCGCCTCGCGCACGCGCCGCGACTCGAAGTCCTTATGGTCGATGAACCGCAGGTCGCGGTTGGTGATGATGCCCAGCAGGGTGCGGTCCTCGTCGACCACGGGCAGGCCGGAGACCCGATACTTCCCGCACAGCGCGTCGAGCTCGGCGAGCGTCGCGTCCGGCCCCACGGTGACGGGGTCGGAGATCATGCCGGACTCCGAGCGCTTCACGATCTGCACCTGATGCGCCTGGTCCTCGATCGACAGGTTGCGGTGGAGGACGCCGATGCCGCCCTGGCGCGCCATGGCGATCGCCATGCGCGCCTCCGTCACGGTGTCCATCGCGGCGCTCAGGAGCGGGATCGAGATGCGGATGTCGCGCGTCAGTCGCGTCGACGTGTCGACCTCGGACGGGATGACGTCGGACTGGCCCGGCAGGAGCAGGACGTCGTCGTAGGTGAGTCCGGTGAAGCTGAAGGGGTCGTTGTCAACGGGCGCCATTCGACGATTCTACGGAACTTCGACGCGGGCGCGGAACGCGCCGCTGACGGCCCGATGACGGCCCGGTGAAGCCGCGAAGAAGGGCCTTCCCATCGACTGAACTTCCAGGTATGAATGGAGGAGTGCACAATCTGTACGACGGATGTTATCGACTGTTGACCTATCCGATATGTCCGGAATACGGTGAGGTGTACCACCCGAGGTCGGGCTCAATGGAGAGCCTGAACCGTTTCCCAACACCAAGAATGGGGGCGCGATGGATTCGGTAGCGAAGCTTCCGGCACCGACGCAGGATCAGTGGGAATGGCAGTACGACGGAGCATGCCGGGATGCAGACCCCGACCTGTTCTTCCACCCCGAGGGCGAGCGCGGCGCGGCGCGACGTCGGCGGGCCGAAGCGGCCAAGCAGTACTGCGAGCAGTGCCCGGTGCTCGAGACATGTCGGGAGCGCTCCCTCATGGCTCGCGAGCCCTTCGGAGTGTGGGGAGGCATGAGCGAGGACGAGCGCCACGCGATGCTCGCGGGACGCCTGAAGAAGGCGAGCTGACGACCGCCGCACCTCAGACGCACGAAGGCCCCGGAGAACGATCTCCGGGGCCTTCGCCGCATTCTGGGGCTGCGATCAGCCGACCACGCCCAGCAGGTCGCGCGCCGAGAGGATCAGCAGATCCTCGCCGCCGTACTTGACCTCGGTGCCGCCGTACTTGCTGTAGATGACCTTGTCACCCACCGCGACGTCCAGCGGGATGCGGTTGCCGTTGTCGTCGACGCGACCCGGACCCACCGCGAGGACCTCGCCCTCCTGGGGCTTCTCCTTGGCGGTTTCCGGGATCACGAGGCCGGAGGCGGTGGTCTGCTCGGCTGCTGCCGGCTTCACCACGACCTTGTCCTCAAGAGGCTTGATAGAGACCGACACTGCGGACCTCACCTTCCATTCATCCAAGTTCTACACGTGGATCGCGACCGTCTCACGCCCTGCCGTCGCGGGGGTCAGAGCGTCAGGCGAGTGCCGCGCACTCCGTTCGGAGCACTGCCCAATTTAGCACTCACACCCAGCGAGTGCTAACCGACACCAGACGGTTCGCGCAGCGTGAAGGAGGCCCGTGAAAGGATCGCCCCATGGACGTCGTGATGGCCCGCGCGCTGGCCTCTCCCGAGGGCCTCTCACTGCTCGACGCCCTGCCGCCCTACTCGCCATCGGAGGCTGAGCGCGTGGGGCGTGAGCTGCGGGCCGGCGGCATCGCCCCTGAGCTCGTGGCCGCCGTCCTCACCCAGTCGCGGCTGAGAGCCGATGCGCGGGCGAAGTTCGGCGACTTCGCCGCCGGGATGCTCCTCACCCAGGCGGGACTCGAGCAGGCGACGCGGCTGCAGGTGGCAGCGCTCCACGCGCAGCGCTTCCGCGCGGCGGGTGCCCACAGGATCGCTGACCTGACGTGTGGGATCGGCGCCGACGCGATGGCGGCCGCGGCGCTGGGCCTCGGTGTCACGGCCTGTGAGCGCGACGAGGCGACGGCACTGTTCGCGGACCACAATCTCCGTCACTGGGACGACGCCCGCGTGGTGCACGCGGACGCGATGGACGTCGCGCATGCGCTCGACGTGGACGGCATCTTCGCGGATCCGGCGCGTCGGACGGCGCGCGGCAGGCGCCACGACCCGCGCGACTACTCCCCCGCCCTGGACGCGGTGCTCGCGCTGCGCGAGCGCGTCCCCGCGCTCGGCGTCAAGGTAGGCCCCGCCATCCCGCACGAGGCGGTGCCCGAGGACGCCGAGGCCGAGTGGGTGAGCGTGGAAGGGGCCGTGGTCGAGGCCGGCTTGTGGTGCGGACCGCTCGCCACCACCGCCGGGCACGCGGCGCTCGTGATCGACTCCGCTGGCGCGCACCGGCTCACCGGGTCGACCGATCGAGCCGCGGCAGGCGACCTGGGCGAGCACCTCTACGAGCCCGACGGCGCCGTGATCCGCGCTGGACTCGTGGGCGAGCTCGCGCAGCGCCTGGGCGCCCGTCTGGTGGATCCGACCATCGCGTACCTCGCAACAGACGCGGCGGTCGAGACGCCCTTCGCCCGCGGCTATCGAGTGGTCGAGGCCCTGCCGTTCAAGGTGAAGTCGCTCGCGGGCGCGCTGCGCGAGCGCGGGATCGGCACCGTCGACATCAAGAAGCGCGGCGTCGACATCACCCCAGAACAGCTGCGCCCCCAGCTGAGGCTGCGCGGTGACGGGCGCATCACCGTGATCCTCACGCGCATCGGCGACCGCCGCCTGGCGCTGCTCGCCGAGCCGCACCACCGCAGGCCCGCCCACGAGGCGGCCCACCCCACGAGTCGGCGCAGCGGCCCCTCCTGACGTACCCGATGCTCACAGCCCGAGCAGCAGTGTCACCGCGAGTCCAGCCATGATGGCGGCGATGGCGCCGTCGAGCACGCGCCAGGCGCCGGGGCGCGCGAGCACGCCAGAGAGCAGCCGGGCGCCGAAGCCCAGGCCAGCGAACCACACGATCGAGCCCGTCATCGCGCCGGCGGCGAAGACCCATGGTGCGGCCTGCGTCGCTGCGACCGTGCCGAGCAGCAGGACGGCGTCGAGGTACACATGGGGGTTGAGCCACGTGAGGGCGAGCGCCGTGGTAGCGACCGACGCCACGGTCGCGGCGCGCACGGCGACCACGCCGGCGGAGGCCGGGCCCGGCGCGCCGACGGCAGCAGCCTCAGCGCCGCCCGCGCCTGCTTCCGGCTCGAGCGCGCCATCGGGTGGGCGCCAAGCGCGGCGGGCAGCGACCACCGCATAGCCCAGGAGGAACGCCGCACCTGCGACACGCGCCGCGCCGGCGATCCACGAATGCGAGACGACGAAGGCTCCGAGGCCGGCCGTTCCCGCGGCGATCAGCACGGCGTCGGACAGCGCGCAGATGACAACCACCACGCCCACGTGCTCGCGCCGCAGTCCCTGACGCAGGACGAAGACGTTCTGGGCGCCGATGGCGATGATGAGCGAGAGCCCGAGACCTAGGCCGGACAGGAAGATCATGCATCCACGCTAGGAGGATCCGATGTGAAGCACCAGCAAGGGAACCTCACGCTCCATTAGCCTTGCTGATATGAAGGTGTCCCCGGATCTCGCCCTCACCCTCGCCGCCGCCGTCGACACCGGGTCCCTCGAGGCGGCCGCGCGCGCCCTGCACCTCACCCAGTCGGCGGTGAGCCAGCGCATCGCCGCCCTCGAGCGCCTCACCGGACAGGTGCTGCTCGTCAGGTCGCGGCCGGTGCGAGCGACGCCCTCAGGAGAGGCCGTCATCCGGTACGCGCGCCAGCTCGAGCACCTCGACGAGGACCTCGCGCACGGGCTGGGCCTCGATACGGCGGCCTCCGCACCGCTGCGACTCGCCGTCAATGCCGACTCGCTGTCCACGTGGCTGCTCCCCCCGCTCGCCCAGGCCTGCGCGCAGCTCTCGATCACGGTCGAGCTCCTCCGCGAGGACGAGGCGCGCACGGCAGACCTCCTGGCACGTGGCGAGGTGCTGGCCGCCATCACCACGCGCTCCCGGCCCGTGCCGGGGTGCACCGTCACCGGGCTCGGGTCCATGTCCTACCGCGCCTTCGCCACTCGCGACTACATGGCCCGATGGATGCCGGCAGGCGTGACCGTCGACGCTCTCGCCGCGGCGCCGGTCGTGGACTTCGATGGCAGCGACGACCTGCAGACACGGTGGCTGCGATCGTGGTCAGGCGACCTTGCTCCGCCTCGCCACCAGGTGCCCTCGTCCTCGGAGTTCGCGCAGGCCATCGCGCTCGGCATGGGCTGGGGCATGCTCGTCTCGGCCAACCCTGACGGCGCGGACCTGGTCGACCTCGGCGGCCCGACGATCGACGTGCCGCTGCATTGGCAGCAGTGGCGACTGGCGTCGACGAGCCTCCGGGCGGTCGCGGACGCTCTCGTGGCCGCCGCTCGCGCCGAGCTCGCGGCGACGCCAGGGCGTCAGGTCTCCTCAGCGCCGCACACGGCGTAGGGCAGATCGACGGCGACCGGCCAGGAGCCTCCCGGATCCCGTGCTCCGGTGAGGACGTCGACCAGCCCAGCCAGCGCATCGTCGGAGCGCCCGTACAGCGCGACGAAGACGTCCGCGTCACCGCGTTCGAGGACCCACGGCGCTCCCAGCGCGACCAGCACCTCCGCGTCGGGCACATCGGCGCCAGGGCCGACCAGAGCGATCACGGTCTCCGGCTCTGGCGCCGGATCGGGCGTTGCATCAGAGTCGGAGCCTTTGGAGCCGCGCCGCCCGGCAGTCGCCTCGATGCCGGCCGCAGCGAGCCCGCGGGCGACCTGCTCGCGCTGGGCGGTCGTGCCCCCGGTGACCAGCGCGGGCGCCGCCACGAGAGGAGGGGCGCACTCGCGGGCCGCCACGGTGGCGCCGGCGACCGCCAGCTCGCGCCCGTAGTTCTCGCCAGTGTCGACGAGCGGGCCGAGCCCGTCCTGCCAGCGTTGCAGGGCGATGAGCCTGGCGGCTGCCTCGTCCAGCCGCTCCCGCGGCACGTCGCCCGAGGATACGGCCGCGACCACGGCGTCCCGCGCGGCGATGGGATCGGCGGGCATGAGCAGCACGTCCGCGCCGGCGGCGAGAGCCTTGACGCTCGCCTCGCCAGGGTCGTGCGTCTGCGTGATCGCCCCCATGTCGAGGGCGTCGGTGATCAGGAGTCCGTCGAAGCCCAGCTCGCCGCGCACATACGCGTACGCGGCGGGCTCGAGCGTCGCCGGCGACGCGCCCCACTCGGCGACCGCGATATGAGCCATCATCAGCGCCGGCGCACCGGCGTCGACGGCGTGGGCGAAGGGTGCGATGTCGCGCTTCTCGAGCGCGGCGACGCTCGCACGTTGCACGGGCAGGCCCAGATGCGAGTCGGTGGTGACGGAGCCGTGGCCAGGGAAGTGCTTGATCACGGGCACCACCCCGCCGGCGAGGTAGCCGTCCACCGCGGCCTCGACGGTCGCGGAGACGTCATCGACCTGATCGCCCGCCGAGCGCGTGCCGATGGTCGGATCCGCCGGGCCGATCGTCATGTCTGCGACCGGCGCGAAGTTCATGGAGAAGCCCAGCCCGCGCATGTCGACCGCGGCCTGCGCGTAGACGTGCGAGACCTCCGCGGGATCGTGAGCAGCCCCGGCGGCCATGAAGGCGGGCAGGTCGGGCACCAGCCCTGCCAGCCGCGCCACGGTGCCGCCCTCCTGGTCGACGCTGACGATCGCGTCCCACGGGTGCACGGATGCACGCGAGATCGCGTTCGTCAGGGCGCGCACCTGAGCGGCCGAGTCGACTGCGCTACCCATCACGATGAGACCGCCGAACTTCCCGGCGGCCATGAAGCGGGCGGCCGCATCGGCATCCGGACTCGACCAGCGCGGGACGATCACGAGACCAGCCGCCTGCTCGAGGGAGAGCGCCTGGGCGTCCGCGAGCGCGCGCCGCCACTCGACGTCGCTCGGTCCCCACGCTCGGTCGGGCCCGGAGATGGGAGCCGTCACCTCGCGCCGTCCGTCGGGATCGGATGGAGCCGATGTGCTGGTTGCGCCCACTCCCGGCTCGCCTGTGCGCGGGTGCAGCAGAGCCGGGGCGACGATCGCGGCCGTCACGGCCACGACGGCACCCAGCGCCACCGCGGCGCGCACGACGGGAGTCACCGGCGCCTCAGGCGAGGATGCGGGTGAGCGGCATCGACGAGTCGACGCCGTAGCCGAGCGCGCTGGGCGCCAGCTCGCGCCGGGCCACCGCCGAGCCCAGCGCGGCGATCATCGCGCCGTTGTCCGTGCAGTAGCGGATGGGCGGGATCCGCACGTCGATGCCAGCGGCCTCGCCGCGCGCGACCGCCATCTCGCGCAGCTGGGAGTTCGCGGAGAAGCCGCCGCCGATCACCAGCGTCTCGACGCCGTGCTCTCGGCAGGCGTTGAGGGTCTTCATGACGAGGACGTCAGCCACCGCGTCGGCGAAAGACGCCGCGACGTCGGCCACGGGGACCTCGCGGCCCGCGTCGCGCTCGCGCTCGACCCATCGTGCGACGGCGGTCTTGAGCCCCGAGAATGAGAAGTCGTAGGCGTGCCTGTCCTGGAACTTGGGCGCCGTGAGCGCCCGCGGGAACGGGATCGCCGTGGGATCGCCGTCGCGTGCGAGTCGGTCGATGTGCGGGCCGCCGGGATAGGGCAGTCCCAGCAGTCGTCCCACCTTGTCGAAGGCCTCTCCTGCAGCGTCATCGAGCGTGTGTCCCAGCTCGGTCACGGAGGTCGCGACGTCGTCGATGAGCAGCAGCGAGGTATGGCCTCCTGACACCACCAGCGCCATCGTGCGGTCGGGGAACTCGCCGTGCACCAGCTCGTCCACGGCAGCATGGCCGATCACGTGGTTGACGCCGTAGAGGGGACGGTCGAGCGCGAGCGCCAAGGACTTGGCGGCAGCATTGCCCACGGTGAGCGACCCCACCAGGCCAGGCCCCGCGGCGACCGCGACCGCATCCACGTCGGACAGCGTGCGACCCGCGCGCGTGAGCGCCTCCTCGAGCGTGGGGATGAACGCCTCCAGGTGCGCCCGCGAGGCGACCTCGGGCACGATGCCGCCAAAGCGGGCATGCTCGTCCATCGACGAGGCCGTCACGTCCACCAGCAGCTCCGTGCCCTGGACGAGCGCCACGCCCGTCTCGTCGCACGTGCTCTCGATTCCCAGCACCAACGGATCCACGCGACCAGCGTAGCCGTGGTCGTGGGCACGCCTGGCTCTGCGAGAGAATGACGGCCATGCCCTCGAGCCTCGGATCCGCCGCCGACCCACGCCCGCCGATGCCCGCCTCACGACTCGGTCGCGCGTTCGTCGCGATCGCGGTGGTCGAGGCCGTGACGTGGACGGGCCTCCTGATCGGCATGCTGCTCGAGCATGTGCTGGACGTCACCGATCTGGGCGTGAGCGTCTTCGGCCCGCTCCACGGCGTGGCCTTCCTCGTCTACTGCGCGCTGGCGCTGGCCTGCGCGATCCGCTTCCGATGGGGCGTGGGGCTGACGCTCGTGGCGTGGATCGCGGCGGTGCCGCCCCTGACCACCATCCCGATGGAGCGGTGGCTGCGCCGGCGCGAGCGGCTGGGCACCTCCGAGCCGGCCACGTCCGCCTGAGTCAGGCGCCCACGCGGCGCATGACCAGCGCGTCCACGCCCTCCGGCTGGTAGTACTTCCTGCGTACCCGCACGTCCTCGAAGCCATGCGCTCGGTAGAGCGCGAGCGCCGCCCCATTGGTGACGGCGACCTCGAGCCATACGTCGGGAGCGGCGAGCCTCGCCGCCTCGGCGAGGAGGTCCGCCATCAGCGCTCGGGCGAGCCCGCGCCCACGAGCCTCCGGCGCGACCGCGAGATTCATGAGGTGGAACGCGTCGCCCTCGAAGCCGTAGACGGCATAGGCGGCCAGGGAGCCGTCCTGGTCGATTCCCCGCCAGCGCGAGAACCCGACGAGCAGCTCCTCGCGAATCAGCGCGGGCGACCACGCGGAGCGTCCGAAGATCTGCTGCTCGAGCGCGGCCACGCGCGGCACGTCGCCATCCGCGAGGTCGCGGATGAGCGCCGATGCGACCGCGGGTTGGCCGTCGCCCTCCCGTTCGAGCTGGTCGTCGCCGCTGCGCTCGGCCATGGAGGGGCTCAGGCGCCGGGGACGCCGTGCACGTCCGGCCGGCGCAGGTACAGCGGCTCGAGCGGGAAGTCCGTCTCACCGGCGGCGAGCGCGGACTCGACGACGCCCACGAGCGCCGCGGGGTCGGGATCGGCGGCGATGGCGCCGGGGAACTCTTCGGGGTACAGCGTGGCGCCGCGGCCCACCACGTTGCCCGCCACAGGCACGTCGACCGGCGCCGCGACGGCTGGGCCGTCGACCCGCACGCCGCCCTCGTAGCGAGCCCAGTAGACCTCCTTGCGACGCGCGTCGGCCACGACCGTCGCGTCGCCGTGGATGGCGCCGACCGCGTCGAGCGAGCAGGCGCCGCGGACGGGAACCCCCCACGCGAAGCCCAAGGTGCGGGCGGTCACCAGGCCCACGCGCAGCCCCGTGAACGGAGCCGGGCCCGTGCCGACCACGATCGACGCGACGCCACCACGCGACGCTCCCGCATGCGCGAGGACCTCCTCGACCATGCCGGCGAGCAGCTCGGCGTGGCCGCGGGGCGCGAACGCGGAGCGCGATGCCAGGGTCTCGCCGTCGCGCACGAGCGCGACCGCGACAGCGGCGGAGGTGTCGATGGCGAGGATCACGCGTCCAGCCTAGAGCTGCGGCAGCTCGACGGCGTCCCACCGCCGGCCGTGCGAGGTGATGCGGACGCGCCGCTCGCCGCCCGAGGGATCGTCCATGTCGAAGACGCCGCCGCGCTCACGCAGGATGGTGAGGTGCAGGCGGTCGTCGGACAGCGCCGCCGCATCGTCGCCCCACTCGACCACGGTCACGGCGTCCTCGAGGGACGTGTCCAGATCGAGGTCGTCGAGCTCTGCGAGAGTGGTCAGCCGGTACGCGTCGACGTGGACCAGGTCCGGTCCGTCGGTGAGCGACGGGTGGGTCCGCGCGATGATGAAGGTGGGGCTCGCGACGTCGCCGCGCACTCCCAGCGCCGCGCCCAGGCCCTGCGTCAGGGTGGTCTTGCCCGCACCCAGGTCGCCCGTGAGGATCACCAGGTCGCCCGCCTGCAGCACCGGCGCGAGCACGTCGGAGCCCAGCCTGCGCATCGTCTCCGCGTCCGGGACCGTCACGGTGCGGTCGATCACGCTCGCTCCTTGTCGCGCAGCGCGCCAAAGCGGCACACCACCTCGTAGTCGATGGTCTCGATCGCGCGGGCCCACTCCGTGGCGGTGGGACCGTCGGGACCGATGAGAGTGACGGTGTCGCCCGCGCGCACCTCGGTCACGGGGCCCAGGTCCACGACGAACTGGTCCATGCACACTCGCCCGGCGATGCGGTAGCGCCGCCCGCGTATCGACACCTCGGCACGATTGCCGGCGCTGCGGAACACGCCATCCGCGTAGCCTGCGCTCACGAGCCCGAGCGAGGTCGGGTACGGGGTCACGTAGTCGTGGCCGTAGCTCACGCCGTGGCCTGCGGGCACGTCCTTGACGAGGATCACCTCGGAGCGCACCGACATGGCCCGCGTGAGGCCGAAGTCACGGCCGTCGGGGTCCGGCACGGGCGGCAGCCCGTAGATCGCGATCCCCGGGCGCACGAGGTCGAAGTGCAGGTCCGGGCGCGTGAGAGTGCACGCCGAGTTCGCGAGGTGACGCACCTCCAGGTCCAGCGAGCGCTCCTGCGCGATCGCGAGCGCCGTGCGGAAGTTCGTCGCCTGATCGTCGATCGTGGGGTGACCGGGTGCATCGGCCCAGGCAAGGTGCGACCACATCCCCACCACGGTGATGAGGCCCTCGGCCTGCGCGGCGCTCGCGACGTCGAGCAGCGACTCGAGCTCGCGCAGCGGCACGCCTTCGCGTCCCAGGCCCGTGTCGACGCACACGTGCACGCGCGCCGCGACCCCCAGGTCCCGTGCCGTCGCGGCGATCGCTCCCACGACCTCGGGCGACGAGGCCGACAGATCGACGTCCGCGATGATGAGCTCGCGCACCGGGAAGTCCGGTCCGTACAGCCACGTGAGGATGCGGCCGGTGTCACCGCTGGCGCGCAGCGCGAGCGCCTCCGACGGCTGCGCCACTCCGAGCCAGGCTGCGCCGCCGCTGCGGGCTGCCCGCCCGCTCTCGACCAGGCCGTGACCGTAGGCATCGGCCTTGACGACGGCCATCACGTCGGCGGCGCTGGCGCGCCCACGCAGCACCTCGACGTTGCGGGTGATCGCGGCGTAATCGACCATGACCTCGAGCGCGCTCATCCGTCGGACTCCGCGATCACCACGGCGGACGCGATGCCCGCATCGTGCGACAGCGACAGGTGGAAGCGGGCGATGCCCAGCTGCGCCGCTCGCGCGGCCACGGTGCCGCGCACCTCGAGCTGGGGTCGGCCGCCGTCGGCGCGCAGCACCTCGGCGTCGTGCCACTGGAGACCGGCCGGCGCCCCGAGCGCCTTCGCGAGCGCCTCCTTGGCAGCCCACCTGGCCGCCAGGCTGTGAGTGCCGAACTCTCGCTCGGGCGGCGTGAACACACGCTCGAGGAAGCCGGGCGTGCGCTCCAGCGTCTCCTCGAACCGAGCGATCGCGACCACGTCGATCCCCACTCCCACGACGGCCACGGCTACTCGACCGTGACGGACTTCGCGAGGTTGCGCGGCTGGTCGACGTCGTATCCCTTCGCTGCGGCAAGCTCGAGGGCGAAGATCTGCAGCGGGATCACGCTCAGCAGCGGCGCCATCAGCACCGGGGCGTGGGGAACGTAGAAGACCTCATCCGCATGCGTCGCGGCGACCTCATCGCCCTCCTCGGCGATCACGAGCGTGCGCGCGCCGCGGGCACGCACCTCCTGCACGTTCGAGAGCACCTTCGCATGCAGCGACTCGCGCCCACGAGGGCTGGGCAGCACCACGAACACCGGCTGGTCCTGCTCGATGAGCGCGATCGGTCCGTGCTTGAGCTCGCCGGCGGCGAATCCCTCGGCGTGGATGTACGCGAGCTCCTTGAGCTTGAGGGCGCCCTCGAGCGCGATCGGAAAGCCCACATGCCGCCCCAGGAACAGGACCGTGCGCTCGTCGGCCATGGAGGCCGCCACCTCGCGGATGGGCGCCGACGTGTCGAGGACGCGCTGGATCTTCGCGGGGATCTGGTCGAGCTCCTTGAGCAGCGCATCGATCTCGTCGGGGAACTTGTTGCCGCGCAGCTCGGCGAGGTAGATGCCCAGCAGATAGCCGGCGGTGATCTGGGCGACGAACGCCTTGGTCGACGCCACCGCGATCTCGGGTCCCGCGCGCGTGTAGAGCACCGCGTCGGCCTCGCGGGCGATGGTGGAGCCCTGAGCGTTGACGATGCCGATGACGGTGGCGCCCTGGCTCTGCGCGTGGCGCACCGCCATGATCGTGTCCATCGTCTCGCCCGACTGGCTGATGGCCACCACGAGGGTCTTGATGGACACGATCGGGTCGCGATAGCGGAACTCGTGCGCAAGCTCGACCTCGACGGGGATGCGCGTCCAGTGCTCGATCGCGTAGCGGGCGGCGAGCCCGGCGTAGGAGGCGGTGCCACACGCGATCACGATGATCTTGTCGATCGACTTCAGCACGTACTCGTCGACCATGCCCTCGTCGAGCTTGAGGCGCCCCTGCTGGTCGACGCGTCCGCGCAGCGTGTCGGCGACGGCCGTGGGCTGGTCGTGGATCTCCTTGTCCATGAAGGTCGCGAAGCCGCCCTTCTCCGCGGCGGCGGCGTCCCAGTCCACGGAGTAGGGCTCGCGCTCGACGATCTCGCCACGACCGTTCGTCACGGTGACGGAGTCGGGGGTGATCTCGACCACCTCGTCCTGGCCGAGCTCGAGCGCGGTGCGGGTGTGCTCGATGAAGGCGACCACGTCCGACCCGAGGTAGTTCTCGCCATCGCCCAGCCCCACCACGAGCGGAGAGTTGCGGCGAGCGCCCACGACCGTGCGCGGGTCATGCGCGTCGACGGCCAGCAGGGTGAAGGCACCCTCGAGTCGGCCAGCGACCGCCCGCATCGCGTCCGCCAGGGCCAGCCCCTGCTCGACGTACGACGCGAGCAGGTGGCCGGCGACCTCCGTGTCCGTCTCGGACAGGAAGTCGACGCCGGCCGACGCCAGCTCGTCGCGCAGGACGGCGTGGTTCTCGATGATGCCGTTGTGGATGATCGCGAGACGGCCACCAGCCGCGAGATGCGGGTGCGCGTTGACGTCGGTGGGCGCACCGTGCGTGGCCCAGCGAGTGTGCCCGATCGCCGCCGTCGCCGGCGGGAGCGGCTCATCGGCGATCGCCTTCGCCAACCGCTCGAGCTTGCCCGACTTCTTGGCGACCGCGACCCGCTCGGGGTCCGACCCGACCAGCGCGATGCCGGCCGAGTCGTAGCCGCGGTACTCGAGCCGCGCGAGGCCCCCCATGATGACGCCCTCGGGCCTGTCTCCCGGCTCACGCGAGCTCACGTATCCGACGATTCCACACATGCGTCGAAGTCTACGTGGCGACGCGAGACCCGCCCGCGCATCGGCCTGCTCCACCTCCTCGCCTCCCCACGCCTGCCCTCGTCCCGCCCGGCGTGGCGCGGTGCCGTGAGACCGATGCGGTTGAATGGTCGCGTGAACGAGGTCAGCAAGGAGGACGTCGACAGTCCGTTCGTCACCCTGACACGTCCCGAGTGGTCCGCGCTCGCTCGATCGACCCCGCTGCCCCTGACGGAGGCCGACATCGCGCGCGTGCGCGGCCTGGGCGATCCGATCGACCTGGACGAGGTCGACACCATCTACCGGCCGCTGTCACGCCTGCTCGATCTGTACTCGGGCGCCGTCGAGGGCCTCCACTCGGCCACCGGCGAGTTCCTGGGCGAGCGGGCGTCTCGCACGCCGTTCGTGATCGGCATCGCTGGCTCCGTCGCCGTCGGCAAGTCCACCACGGCACGCGTGCTGCGCGAGCTGATGGCGAGGTGGCCGCGATCGCCGCGCGTCGAGCTGATCACCACTGACGGATTCCTGCACCCCAACGCGGTGCTCAAGGCGCGGGGCCTGCTGCAGCGCAAGGGCTTCCCCGAGTCCTACGACCGCCGCGCGCTGCGGCAGTTCATCGCTGATGTGAAGTCCGGGCGACCGGAGGTGAGCGCCCCGGTGTACTCGCACATCACCTACGACATCGTGCCGGGCGAGACGGTCACGGTTCGCTCGCCGGACGTGCTGATCGTCGAGGGCCTCAACGTCCTTCAGCCCGCCAGCCCTCGCGACCTCGATGACACTGCGCTCGCCGTCTCCGACTACTTCGACGTGTCGATCTACGTCGACGCCCAGCCCCACGACGTGCGCCGTTGGTACATCGAGCGGTTCCTCGAGCTGCGGGGCACGGCGTTCTCTCGACCCGACTCGTACTTCCGGACCTACTCGGAGCTGTCTGACGAGCAGGCGGTCACGCGCGCAGGCGAGATCTGGGACTCGATCAACGCGCCCAACCTCGCACGCAACATCGCGCCCACGCGCTCGCGCGCGACCATCATCCTCCACAAGGGCTCCGACCACCAGGTCGAGACCGTGGCGCTGCGCAAGCTCTAGGCGCGTCGCCCGCTGGCCTGGTTCGCCGCCCGGGGCGAGCCGCGAGTCATCGCTCGCGCTCGACGCGGTCCTGGGTGCCCGCATCCTGCTGCGGGGCCTCGGGGTCCGGGCGGTGTCGGCGCGTCGGGATCTGGCCGGTGACCGCCCCTCGCCGCTCCGCCCGGTGCGACCCACGCTCCTCCCTGCGCTCCGCGCGCTGGCGCGCGAGCTCCTCCTGGCGGGCGCGCTCCTCGGGCGTCATCGACTCCTCGATCTCGCCCACCAGATCGGGCAGGTCCGGCTGGCTCAGGCCGAACCATCCGAGCACCTTATCCACGAAGAAGCCCAGCACCACGCCCGCGACCACGCCGATCACGATGGACAGCACGAGGTTGTCCTCCGGGAAGATGGCGCCGGCCGCGGTGCCCAGCAGGATGCCCCACCCCGCCCAGATGCTCACGGCGATCGCGTCGACCCCCATGAAGCGCCGGTGCGGATACCTGAGCGCGCCTGCCGACAGGTTGACGACCACGCGGCCCATGGGTATGAAGCGCGCGGCGATGATGAACGTGGTGCCGCGGCGCTCGAGCTGCGTCTCCGCCCAGTCCAGGCTGGCGCGCCACCGGTCGCGCTTGAAGATGCGCCAGTTGCGCACGTCGACCTTGGAGCCCACGAAGTACGCGAGCTGGTCCCCGCACCACGCTCCCGCCGCTCCGCACAGGAAGATCAGCACCAGGATGGGGCTGCCGGTCTGGAACGATGCCGTCGCGGTCGCGATGATCACGGACTCGCTGGGCAGCACCGGGAAGATGCCGTCGATGAGCGACAGGACGAACACGCCAGGGTAGATCCACAGCGACTCGCTGAGCTCGAGGACCCACTCCTCGACCGTCGAGGAGAAGTGGAGGAGCCAGTCGCTGAACGTGCGGTCGTCGGTCACGCGCTCAGTCTCCCAGGTGCCACCCTCGGGCGCGATGGGGCATCACGCTGATTGACGGCTCATCCCTGCGGCCGATGCACGTGGCCGCGGATCCTGCTGGTCAGAGGGTGAGACGGCGCTTGACGGCCTCGGCGAGCTCGTCGGCGTGAGCGTTCGCGAGCTCGGCGGTCGCCGCCTCCACCATCACCCGGACAACGGGCTCCGTGCCTGACGGACGCAGGAGCACACGCCCGTCGGTCCCCAGCGCCGCACGCGCGGCCCCGACGGCCTTCTGCAGGTCAGGATCGGAGTGCACGCGCGTCCGGTCCACCCCCTTGACGTTGATGAGCACCTGCGGAAGCGTCTCGATACCTGCGCACTGCTCTCGCAGCGAGGAGCCGGCGTTGACACGCGCGGCCACCAGCAGGGCGCTGAGCACGCCGTCTCCGGTCGTGGCGTAGTCCGAGACGATCACGTGGCCGGACTGCTCACCGCCCAGCGAGTACCCGCCTTCCCGCATGGCCTCGAGGACGTAGCGATCGCCGACGGCCGCCTCGATGATCGTGATCCCCGCGGCAGTCATCGCGCGGTGCAGGCCCAGATTGCTCATCACTGTTGCCACGAGGGTGTCGTGATAGAGCGCGCCGGCGTCCTTGAGCGCGAGGGCGAGCAGGCCCATGATCGAGTCGCCGTCGACGACCTCGCCGGTGTGGTCGACGGCGAGGCAGCGGTCCGCGTCGCCGTCGAAGGCCACGCCGAGGTCGGCGCCGTGCTCCACCACCGCGGCCTGCAGGCTCTCGAGGTGGGTCGAGCCCACGCCGTCGTTGATGTTGAGTCCATCAGGCGCCGCGTTGATCGCGTGAACGGTCGCGCCGGCCTCGCGCAGCGCGGCGGGGCCGACGTGGCTCGCGGCGCCGTGAGCCCCGTCGACCACGATCGTCAGGCCCGCGAGGGGCTCCTCCGCACCCGCGAAGGAACGGACCGCGGAGACCACGTGCTCGACGTATCCACCGGCAAGGTGCGAGGCGTCCCTGATGGTCCCGACCTGGTCGCCGGTGGGCCGCTCCCACTCCTCGCCCAGTCGGTCCTCGATGGAGTCCTCGACGCCGTCGTCGAGCTTGTGCCCTCCGCTGCCGAAGAACTTGATGCCGTTGTCGGGCATGGGATTGTGCGAGGCGGAGATCACCACGCCGAGGTCGGCCTCGGTGGACGCGGTGAGGTAGGCGACCGCAGGCGTCGGCACGACGCCGACGTCGAGGACGTCCACGCCCGCCGATGCGAGCCCGGCGCAGACGGCGGCGCTCAGGAACTCCCCTGAGATGCGGGTGTCGCGGCCGATGACCGCGCGGGGCCGATGCCCCGAGAACTCGCCGCGCTCGGCGAGCACGTGCGCGGCGGCGACGGCGAGGTCCACAGCCAGCTCTGCCGTGATGTCACGGTTGGCCAGGCCGCGGACCCCGTCCGTGCCGAACAGTCGCGCCATGCGCGAGAGATTAGCGCTTCGAGTACTGAGGCGCGCGGCGGGCCTTCTTGAGGCCGGCCTTCTTGCGCTCGACCACGCGCGCGTCGCGGGTCAGGAAGCCCGCCTTCTTGAGGGCGGCGCGGTTGGTGTCCGCGTCGATCTCGTTGAGGGCGCGGGCCACGCCCAGGCGCAGCGCGCCGGCCTGGCCGGAGGGGCCGCCGCCATCGATGCGGGCGTGCACGTCGAACTTGCCCTCGATGTCGAGCAGCGCGAAAGGCGAGTTCACCAGCTGCTGGTGCACCTTGTTGGGGAAATAGTCCTCGAGCGAGCGGCCATTGATCTTCCACTCGCCGGTGCCGGGCACCAGGCGAACGCGGGCGATGGCCTCCTTGCGGCGGCCGAGGCCGGCGCCGGGAGCGATGGCCGAGGCGCCCTTGCCGCGCTCGGGCGCGGACTCGGAGGTGTACTCGGTGGGGGTGTCGTTCTCGACGGTCGTGTCAGTCACGTCAATCAATCCTTGGGGTCCGGGGCGCTTACTGCGCCACCTGCGAGATCTCGAACGCCTGCGGCTGCTGCGCGGCGTGGGGGTGCTCGGGGCCCGCGTAGACCTTGAGCTTGGACAGCTGGGCGCGGCCGAGCTTGGTGTGGGGCAGCATGCCCTTGACCGCGTTCTCGATGACCCGCTGCGGGTTCTTCTCGAGGAGCTCGCCGATCGGGACGGCGCTCAGACCGCCCGGGTAGCCGGAGTGGCGGTAGACCATCTTGTCGGCAGCCTTGTTGCCCGACAGGGAGATCTTGTCCGCATTGATGACGATGACGAAGTCGCCGCCGTCGACGTGGGGGGCGAAGGTCGCCTTGTGCTTGCCGCGCAGCAGCGAAGCGGCCTGAGAGGCCAGACGACCGAGAACCACGTCAGTAGCGTCGATGACGTACCAGTTCTTGGTGACGTCACCCGGCTTGGGAGAATACGTACGCACTGTGAAGCCTTCTTACTCGTTAACGATGATGCGGCGCGAAGCGCGCCACGGGGTTCGGTCGGCGGGTCCTGCGGAGGCGAGTGGGAGGCACTTCGCGCCGGAACGCACAACGACAGACGATTCTACCGGCACGCGCCGCGAGCGGTCAATTCCAGCGAGGCCGGTCACACCGACGAGCGTCGCGCGCGCGTGAGCTCCGTTCGGGAAGCCAGCTCGTCGTCCGCCGGGTAGGACACCCGCTCGAGCGTGAGACCGTGCGCGGGAGCGACGGCGATGGCCTGCGAGCGCTCGGTGCCGGCGGCGACGGACTCGAGCCATGCGAGGTCGCGCCGGCCCTGGCCGACGGGCAGCAACGCCCCCACGAGCGAGCGCACCATCGAGTGGCAGAACGCATCCGCGCGCACCGTCGCGACCACGAGACCCGCATCGGCACCGGACGCGACGCGCTCCCAGGACAGCTCCTTGAGGTCCCGGATGGTAGTCGCGCCCTCGCGGGCCCGGCAGAACGGTGCGAAGTCCCGCAGGCCCGTGAGCAGGGCCGATGAGCGGTTGAGGGCGTCGACGTCCAGGGCTGCGTCGTGCCACAGCACGTGGCGTCGGGTGAGCGGGTCCCGGAGAGCCGAGTCGTCGGCGACCCGGTACGCATACCGCCGCTCGGTGGCGGCGAAGCGCGCGTCGAATCCGACCGGCGCGATGGCGACGGTGCGCACCGTGATGTCGTCGGGCAGGATGCCATCTAGGCGCTCGCGCAGCCCGACCTCGGGGGTGCGCACGCAGCGCCCCGGCATGCGGCTCCACGACGCGGCGGGGATGTCCGCGTGGGCGACCTGATGGCGCGCGTGGACGCCCGCGTCGGTGCGCCCGGCGACCGTGAGCCGCACGGGCATCGACTCCCCCGTCGCGGGGTCACGGATGATGCGCGCGAGCGCCGCCTCCATCTCGCCCTGCACGGTCCGCAGTGACGGCTGCGTCGCCCAGCCCGAGAAGTCGGTGCCGTCGTACGAGAAGTCGAGGCGGACCCTCACGACGTCGCTGGGAACCAGTTCCGTCATGAGAGCCCGCCTCGACCGGTGACCGGAGGCGCGGGAGCTGGCCCGCGCATCGGCCGTACGTTACTTCTTGTCGTCCTCGGCTGCGTCGTCGGCGCCCTCGGCGGGCTCCTCCGAGTGCTCGCCCTCGACGGCGGCGGCCTCGGTGACCTCCTCGGGGCCCTCGGCGGGAGCGTCGGCGTGCTGAGCCTCGGCCTCCTCCGCAGGAGCCTCCTCGGCCGCAGCCTTGTCGGCCTTGGCCTTCGGGGCAGCCTTCTTGGTGGCCTTCTCGGCCTCCTTGGAGACGGCCTTCTTGGCCGGCGCACCGAACTCGACGAGCTCGATCACGGCCATGGGCGCGTTGTCGCCCTTGCGCGGACCGATCTTGGTGATGCGGGTGTAGCCGCCGTCACGCTCGGCGAAGCCGGGGGCGATGTCCGCGAACAGCGCGTGCACGACGCCCTTGTCCGACAGCAGGCCGAGCACCTTGCGGCGCGAGGCGAGGTCGCCGCGCTTGGCGAGGGTCACGACGCGCTCGGCGTACGGGCGCAGGCGCTTGGCCTTGGCGACGGTGGTGGTGATGCGGCCGTGCTCGAACAGGCTCTGCGCGAGGTTCGCCAGGATCTGACGCTCGTGCGCAGGACCGCCGCCCAGGCGCGCTCCCTTGGTGGGGGTAGGCATGGTTGCAGGTTCTCCTTGTTACTCTTCGCTGCCCGAGAAGTACACGCCCGCGGAGTTGCCGTCGTACTCGACGGCGCCGTCCTTGAGCGAGAAGCCCAGCTCTGCGAGCTTCTCCTTGACCTCGGTGATCGACTTCTGCCCGAAGTTGCGGATGTCCATCAGGTCCGCCTCCGAGCGGGCGGTCAGCTCGCCCACGGTGTGGATGCCCTCGCGCTTGAGGCAGTTGTACGAACGCTGGGTGAGGTTGAGCTCCTCGATGGGCTGGTTGTAGTCCTCCTCGATGGAGTCCTCCGAGTCCGAGGGCCCGATCTCGATGCCCTCCGCAGCCTCGTTGAGGCCCTTCGCGAGCGAGAACAGCTCGACCAGCGTCGAGCCGGCGGAGGCCAGCGCGTCGGAGGGCGAGATCGAGTTCTTGGTCTCGACGTCGATGATCAGCTCGTCGAAGTCGGTGCGCTGGGCCACACGGGTCGCCTGGACCTTGTAGGTGACCTTGAGCACCGGCGAGTAGATCGAGTCGACGGGGATCTGGCCGATCTCGGCGTCGTAGCCCTTGTTCATCGAGGCCGGCACATAGCCGCGGCCGCGCTCGACGGTCAGCTCGACCTCGAACTTCGCCTTCGAGTTGAGGGTCGCGATGTGCAGGTCGGGGTTGTGCACCTCGACACCGGCGGGCGGGGCGACGTCGGCACCGGTCACGGCGCCGGCACCCGACTTGCGCAGGTACATCACGACGGGCTCGTCGTGGTGCGAGGAGACCACGAGGTTCTTCAGATTGAGCAGGATCTCGGTCACGTCCTCCTTCACGCCCTCGATGGTCGTGAACTCGTGCAGGACGCCCTCGAAGCGCACCGACGTGATGGCGGCGCCCGGGATGGACGACAGCAGCGTGCGGCGCAGCGAGTTGCCGAGCGTGTAGCCGAAGCCGGGCTCGAGGGGCTTGAGTGAGAACTGCGAACGGTTGTCCGAAATGACCTTCTCGGTCAGCTGAGGACGCTGTGCGATGAGCACTGTTCATATCCTTTCCGAGCACCCGCTATTTGATGCTCGCAAGACCTGCCGGATCGGTCCGTCAGGGTGGAGGTGTGAAGTTGAAAGGAGGGGGATGGCCGATGCCGTGGCACCGGCCGTCCCTGAGGGGCGTGTCGCGCGGGTCACCTGGGGCGGCCTGCGCGGCCCCCGTTCGCTAGTTGCGGCGGCGCTTGGGCGGACGGCAGCCGTTGTGCGCCTGCGGGGTCACATCCTTGATGGAGGTGACCTCGAGGCCGGCGGCGGTCAGCGAGCGGATCGCCGTGTCGCGACCCGAGCCCGGGCCCTTGACGAACACATCGACCTTGGACATGCCCGCGTCCTGCGCGCGGCGCGCGGCGGCCTCGGCGGCCATCTGCGCGGCGTACGGCGTGGACTTGCGGGAGCCCTTGAAGCCCACCTGGCCAGACGACGACCACGACACCACGGCGCCCGAGGGGTCCGTGATCGAGATGATCGTGTTGTTGAAGGTCGACTTGATGTGAGCCTGACCGTGCGCGACGGTCTTCTTGATCTTCTTGCGCGGCTTGCGCGTGGGAGCTGCCATGGCTTACTTCTTCTTTCCGGCGACGGTCTTCTTGGGGCCCTTGCGCGTGCGGGCGTTGGTCTTGGTGCGCTGACCGCGGACCGGCATGCCACGACGGTGGCGCAGGCCCTGGTAGTTGCCGATCTCCACCTTGCGGCGGATGTCGCCCTGCACCTCGCGGCGCAGGTCGCCCTCGACCTGGAAGTTGGCCTCGATGAAGTCGCGGATGGCGACGAGCTCGGTGTCCCCGGCGTCCTTGACGCGGAGGTCGGGGCTCACGCCGGTGGCGGCGAGGATCTGGTGCGCACGAGTGCGGCCGATCCCGTAGATGTAGGTGAGCGCGATCTCCATGCGCTTCTCGCGCGGGAGGTCGACGCCGACGATGCGTGCCATTGTCTTTCTTCTACTCCTCAGTAGTCGGAGGTCTGACGCTCAGGCCTCCCGCGTCGTTGTCTGGTGCGGGCCTCGGCCTCCGAGCCGGGGGTTGCCTTGCGGCTGCCTGAACGTGGTCTGATGTGTTGTTGTCTAGCCCTGACGCTGCTTGTGGCGCAGGTTGTCGCAGATGACCATGACTCGGCCATTGCGACGGATCACCTTGCACTTGTCGCAGATGGGCTTGACGCTCGGCTTAACCTTCATGCTTCTTTCCTTGCATCGGGGCACGCGGAACGCCGGTGCGTGCCCAGGTGCTTACTTGTAGCGGTAGACGATGCGGCCGCGGGACAGGTCGTATGGGCTGAGCTCGACAACCACCCGGTCCTCGGGGAGGATTCGGATGTAGTGCTGTCGCATCTTGCCTGAGATGTGTGCGAGGACGAGATGACCATTGGTCAGCTCCACACGGAAGGAGGCGTTCGGAAGCGCCTCCACGACCGTGCCCTCGACCTCGATGACGCCGTCTTTCTTGGCCATGGACTCCACTCACGTTGGTTGGTTGCGCGGGCGCGCAAAAACGCCCGACGAACAACTATACGCCACTTGGTGTCGTCGCTCAACCTCGAACGACGTCAGCGGAGGCTGTTGCGCAGCCGCTGCACGGCGGCATCGGCGATGGCGGGTGTGCGGTGGTCGGCGAGAGCGCGGATGACAGAGGCGGGCGTGCGCGGGTTGGCGATGAGCGCGCGCAGCACCTCAGGGTCGCGATCGTGACCGAGGGACATCAATGCCGCCACCGGACAGTCGGAGCGTCGAGCGACGGCGGCCCTCACGGAGGGGCGGCGGTCGACGGCGAGACGCAGCAGATCCTGAGACGCCAGCCCCGCGTCGTGGACGAGCTCGAGCTCCTCCGACACGGGTCCCGCAGGCGACGTGCTCACTGCGTCACTCTCCTCTGTCTCGCCTCACGACGGGCCACCGCCCGACCGTGACTCTTACTGTAGGGAATGCTCACAGGACAACGCGGGAGCGTGTGGGGAATTCCATACGGCGCGTCCACGTGCAGAGCGCGGCCCGCGTCGACGAGCGCCGTCGACTGTCAGCCGATGCCCGGCTGGGGGCCCTCGGGCGAGAACTGCACAGGGAGGATGCCTCCCAAGGTGACCGAGGCGGCCCGCTTGGAGGCAGGAACTGCTCCTTCTCTGCCCCGCCCGACGGCGGGCCGCGGCGCATAGGCGCGCGGCGAGGTGCGCCGGGATGGAGCATCAGCCGGCGAGGCCTCTCCTGATCTCAGCCCGGCACTGTCGAGAGCCCTGTCGTGCAGCTCCGCCGGCAGTCCGCCGCCTGCGGTGGACGGTCCGCGGTCCTGTCGCTCGGCCGCGAGCTCGGCGACGGCGCGCTCGGCGGCGCGCCTGACCTCGGCTCTCCGATGGTCCAGAAGGCGGGCACGAACCGCATCGGGCGTCGCCCGGTTGTGGGCCACGGCCCTCAGGACGGAGGAGTCGCGATCGGAGGCCAGGTGCTCGAGCACGGCGGCGTTGGCCGCGGGGTTCGCTCCAACGGCCGCGCGCACGGCAGCGCGAGCGTCGTGGGAGAGGCTCGCGAGCACGGCGAGGGGGCAGTCCTCGCGCCTGCCGAGCACCTCGCGCACGTCGACGTCGCGGTGGTGAGCGAGCTGCGCGAACCGGGGCCTCGGAAGCTCCGCGCCGGATGCCTCGTGCCACTCGGGGCTGACCTGGCGACGGCGCACCTGCGACGTTCCGAGGCCCGAGCTCGCCATGAAGGCGCGCGACCACGAGCCGTCATCGCGCGCATCGGCCGCCACGTCGCTCCTGTTCCTCGCCGTCCACCGTCAACCAGCGCCGTACCAGCGCTGTGAGTCTCAGCGACGCTACGAGACGCACCTGACGAGGAGGCGACGCCACGGTGGCCGGCCGGTGAATGTCGCACGAACATTCCGGGCACCTTTCGTCAGGCGCGACGTCAAGGGAGCAGCGTGCGCCGGTCAGGCCCCGGCGGAGGCCCCCGTGCCGGCAGAGCTGGGCGCGCGCTCTCGGCGACGCTGCACGACCGCGCTGACCACCTGGTAGCCGGCGTAGAGGAACAGCACGCCCGCCACGATCGGGATGATGACGGCGCGCATGTCCCCGTTCACCACGTTGTTGACCCAGCCGATCCACGGAACGGAGTACCAGACCTCTCCGCGGAGCTGGACCTCCATCACCGGCTCCTCGTCCGGCACGCCGTTGGCATCCCCCTTGGTGACGAACCGCGGCTCCTCGCCGGGCACGCTCGGCTGGATGATCTCGACCACGCGGTGCGTCACGACCTCGGCCTTGCCCGACTCGAGCTGATACGTGATGACGGAGCCGATGCGAACGTCGTCGGGCTCCACGGGCCGCACGATCACAAGGGTGCCCGCCGGATAGCTCGGCTCCATCGAGCTGGTGATGATCGTGTACGGCGTGCTGCCGGTCACCGCCGGCAGGAGCACGACCAGGACCGCGACCAGCGACACGAGAGCCAACAGCCCCCAGCTGAGGCCAAGGCCGATGTAGCCCAGGAGGCCACGCTCCTTGGACTCGGTGTCCTCGCGTGCATCGATGTCGGTCATGATCGTCCTCCCGCGTCGCCGCGACGCCGCAGCACCCACCACGCCGCCACGCCACCCAGCACCAGTTCGATCATCCACGCGATGACGAACCACTCCTGGTAGAACCTCTCCGTGTTGAACTCGAGCGACGCGCCCGCGGGCTCCTCGTGAGTGTCTGGGGCCGGGTCCGCCGTCGGCTCGGGGGTCGGCTCGGCCGTGGGCTCCGCCGTGGGCTCGACGGACGGCGACGGCGTGGGATCGGGCCCGCCGACGGCGAAGCCGGGCACGACGACGACGCCGGGCGACGGGCGTCCCGCTCCGCCCGAGCCCGTGCCGTCCGACCCGTCCGAGCCGGGGCCGTCGGGGCGATCCGGTCCATCGGGCGTGGGCCGGGGGTCGACGGGCGTCGGCCCCTCACCTGGCTGCTCCCCTGGCGGGGTTGGAGTTGAACAACCGTCGGGCGCGGCGACATCGTCACTGGTCAGGGTGAGGACGATGGCGAAGTTTGCTGCCTCACCCTGTGCGGTCGTGCCGTCCACGTCCGCCATTGCGAGGTCGACATCGACGCGCAGCGATCCGCCGTCGGGCACGGCCGCGCCGCTCACGAGCGACGTGCAGCTGCCCACATCTGCGAGCGTGACCGGAGCGCCTTGGCTGGTGCCGGCGCTCGCGCCGACGGTGAGCGCCTCCACCAGGGCGGCGGCCCCCGTCACGTCAGCGATGGCGACCGCCAGGTTCGCGTCGCTGCCCCCCTCATTGCGGACCCAGAACGGCCGATCGATGGCAGCTCCGGGGACGACCACGACGCCGTCGAACAGCCCGCCCGGGTACTGAGCCGCGTAGCTCGATCCATCGGGCGAGATCGCGATGCTCTCCCCTGCGGCGTGCGCCGCGGGAGCCGCCGCGGACGCGGCGGTGGCTGCGAGCGCGACCGCCCACGCCACGCGCACACAGCGCGATCCGGAGGGGGCCATCAGCCCATCCCCGACAGGGAGCAGCCGTAGGAGTGCGAGATGAAGATGATCCCGGACCGGGTCCGGCTCGCCTCTCCGATGGCGACTCTGGTGCCCGCGTCACCGCCTGGACCGACCTCGTAGAGCTCGAGCGTCCATGACGCGCTCGCCCCGGTGGACGTCGCGATGTCGATCGTGAGGGAGCCAGAACCGTTCGCCGTGTTGGCGACGACGGCGCCGTTGAGGCGCGCCTCGTAGCGCATGTTGGGCGTAGCCGCGTTCGTGGTGATGCGGTAGTTGCCCGACACGACCGAGCACTGCACCGTCGATGGTGCGCCGCCTGTTCCTGAGAACAGGTTGCGCACCACCAGGAAGGACTGATCGGCACCGCCATCGCAGTTCTCCATGGTCGCATGGACATCAGTGGCCGGCCGCGTGATGCACTGGCCTGTCGACTCGTTGACGATCTGGTAGGCCGCGCGCACGCTCGACGCGCCCGTGTTGGTGCGCTGCAAGGTCCACCGCTGGTTCTGCGCATTCGACGCGGCGTTCATCGTGATGCCGGTGCCGGTCTGCTGCATGAGCAGGCCGTTGCTCTGGTTGGTCCGGATGGTGTAGTAGCCCCCGCCGGTCGACGTGAACTGCCAGGACTGGTTGGTCACACCGGTGGTCTTGCAGGGCCAACCACCCACATTGGACTGGCCGGAGAAGTGGTCGAGGCAGTGCGCCGTGGAGCCGCCCTGCCAACCGTGGATGAACGCCCAGACCGAGGCGCCCGTCGTGGGCGTGTGCAGCGGGAACAGGAACTGCGAGGCCTGTGTCGCTGTGGCGTTCGCGGCACCCGTGTAGGTGCCCAGGCTGATCCTCGCGTCCACGCGCGGAGTGAAGGTCACGGAGCCATTCGCGGGCCAGTTCTCGGTGGTGCGCGTCGCAGTCGTGCGCACGCAGTACGTGCGCGACTCCCCCGCTGCGAAGCCGTCGCCCGAGACCGTGGTGAAGCTGGCTGCGTTGGCCCAGGTGGTGCCCGAGGGCACGAGCGATGGCCCCGGCGTCGCGGCAGCCGTGCAGGGGTTGCCTGCCGTGGATCGCCACACGACATAGCCGAAGTTGCCACGGTACGTGTTGCCGTTCGTCGCGCTCAGGTCGAGGGTCACCGCGGCGCGCTGCGTGCTCGAGGTGGTCGTGTTGTTGGTGACCGTGAAGCTGCCGGTGCGAGCGAGAGCCTCGTTGGCCAGCGTCGCGCTCAGCGAGCCGAAGTTCGCGGTGGTGACCGTCAGGTTCGCGGTCGACGCGGGCGCTGTCACGCTGGCCTGGGTCGTCCAGTAGGCCCAGCCGGCAGTCGTGCCAGCAAGCACGGCGAAGGTGGCCAGCCCCGCGATCAGCGCGAGGCGGCGACGGCCGTGGTGGGCGCGAGTCATGGCGCCACCTGGATGCCGTCGAGGGTCACGGCATAGGTAGCCGCGGTCCCCTCGGTCGTCGACGGCGCTGACGTGGGGAGGACCAGTTGGAGGCACACGGTCGCGGTGGCGCCGGGCTGCAGCGCCGTGACGACCGTGCTCGAGGTGGTGCCGAGCGCCGCTCCCGGGAGGGTGGTGGTCGGGCAGGTGCCAGCGGCGAGCCGCACGTCCCAGGCGCGGGTCGCATCGAGCCTGGCGCTCACACGGAGCGGGACCACGCCGGTGTTGTGCAGGACCAGCTGGCGGCTGGCCACGTCGCCGGGAAGCATGTTCTGAAACACGCTCGCGGGGATCGAGACGGATCCGGCCGGCGCGCCTCCTCCCTGGGAGACCAGCAGTCGAGCGGATCCGGAGCTCACGGTGCCGCTGTCACCCATCGGGGTGGCGGCATTGAGGTAGGCGTAGCTCCCGCCGGCCGCGAGCACCGCGCCGGAGATCCCGACCGCGAGCGCCACCGCGGTCGCCAGCACTCCGCGGGCGCGGGGCGCGCGCCGGCGGTTGCCTGCGACCGGGTTCTGCCGGTCGGAAGGGAGTTGAGAGGCCATCGTCTACTCCAAGGGGGGCCGCACGGGGTGCGGCGGACATCATGGTGTGCGGTGCATCGCCACAGCGGCGCGCGTGACGCGCGGCGCTGAGCTGCGCAGAGGGCTCCCTTGCCATGGGGTCTCGCGCGGTCGCGAGACCCCATGCGGGGAACTCGAGCGGGTGCTACGGGGCGATGACCTGCGTGACCGTCAGAGCACCGTCGGCCACGAGGTCGACCGCGCCCAGCTGGGCGGCGTTGTCGGTGGCCGGGGAGCTGGCGCCACCGAAGGGCCAGTCGATGGTCCACGTGACCGTGATCGTGGCGGGCGCACCGGCGTTGTCGGTGACCTCGTAGACACCCGAGGTGCCGATCTCCGAGATGCTGGCGCCCTCCACGACCGTGACGTCGATGTCGCCGTCGGCGAGGATCGCCTCAAGCGCGGTGTCCTCGGTGTCGCTGGAGGCTGCGTCGACGGCAGCGTCGGCAGGCTCGATCTCGAAGGCGAGGTCGTCACCGGTCGCGGTGACCTCGAAGGTGTCCGTGTAGATGAGCGTGTTGCCCGGGACGATCTGCACGCCGGTCAGGTCGGTGAGCGCCTGGTCGCCGGTGCCGTTGAACTGCTTGACCCAGCCGTCGCTGGCCCCGTTGATCGGTGCGATCGAGAGCTGACCGGCGTTGACGGTGGTGCCGTCAGCGCCGAGCTCCTCGGTGTCGTTCCAGTAGGCGAGCGACGCAGCGCCGCCCATGAGCAGGATGACGCCGGATCCGGTTGCGATCGACGCCTTGGTGAGCTTGTTCATGCGGGTTCCCTCGATTGCCATCGTTGGCCGAAGCCAGTGTGAAGTGTTCCTCAGCGGTCGCTTCACAGAGCCTGCGGTGACCACCGAACGGCTAGCAGGGCGTTTGCGACTCACTGCCAACCGTTCGCCGACATTACGGCATCGGATTGGTTGTCGAAACCCTTCGAGCTGTCGGGTACGTCACACGTGCGAGGCGCGGGGCCGCATCTCCCGCACGGCGAGCGCCTCGCGGTGTGAGGCAGTTCACACGGAGATGGAGGTCTCCCAAGCCGTCTCACGCGTCGTCGAGCGTCACGCCTCCTCGGCTGGACGGTAGCCACGGACCGGCGCAGTGCGGACGGGACGCGCGGGCGGCTCCTCATACAGGTGGACCACGTCCGCGTAGGTGACGCGCTCGCGGAGCTCCGGAACGCCGTGGTCGCGCCCATGGTCGGGGGCCTCCAGCGCCGCGTCGAGCCGCCTCACGGCACGCGCCCGCACCTCGTCCTTGCGGTGGAAGGCGAGCCGTTCGGCGATGGCGTGGTCGAGCACGGGGTTGTCGAGCAGCGCGTGGAGCACAGCGACGTGGCGATCACCCGCCAGATGCTCGAGGATCGACGCGGTGGCTGACTCGTTGCCGGCCATCGCGGCCCGCACATCGACGTTCTTGTCGTGGGCGAGCGCGACCATCGTGCCGAGCGGCAGGTCGGTGCGGCGCGCGATGTGCTCGCGCACGAGCGCGTTCTTCCCAGCGGCGAGAGCCTGGATCTGACTCCGCCCGAGGTCCTGGCGCTGGGCGAGCTCGACGTCCTCGCTTGCGCCGTCCGCGTAGGTGAATCCCCGTGCCATGTCGACTCCATCCCGCCGAGGCCACGGTCCGCGCATCGGACCGGGCCCGCACTCGTGACGCTACGCCCGAGCCGTTGCAGCCGCATGGCTCCCGGGTAACTGCGACGTAACGCGCTGTCGGATTCGTCACACGGGAGGGAGCTGGCGACGCTGCGCGGCGCCGACCGGCGTCACCGCTGGCAGCGGTCCGTTCTCAGTTCTGAGCGAGGCTACGGCGCCATGGGAGCGATGCCGTGAGGGGCCAGGCCCGCCGCGCCGCCATCGGCGGCCGTGAGCACCCAGATGCCATCGTCGTGCACGGCGATCGAGTGCTCCCAGTGCGCGCTCCGCGAACCGTCAGCCGACACGACCGTCCAGTCGTCCTCGAGAATGCGCGACTCGGACGTGCCCAGCACGAGCATCGGCTCGATGGCGACGCACAGACCAGGCCGAACCTTGGGGTGCCGCCCGCGGGTGCGGTAGTTCATGACGTCGGGCGACTGGTGCATCTCCGTGCCGATGCCGTGGCCCACGAATCCGATCAAGGGGTGCAGGGCCGCCGCGTCGCCTGCGTCCTCGATGGCAGCGGAGACCTCGTCGAGCCTGCGCGCCGTCGCGAGGGCGGCGATGCCTGCCCACAGGGCCTTGCGTGTGCCGTCGACGAGCCGCTCATCGGCTGCGGTGAGCGCCTCTCCCACGATGAAGGTGACCGCCGAGTCGCCGTGCCATCCGTCCACGATCGCGCCGCAGTCGACGGACACGACATCACCTGCGGCGAGGACCCGCTCCCCGGGGATCCCGTGGACCACCTCCTCGTTGACAGAGACGCAGGTGGTCGCCGGGAAGCCGTGATAGCCCAGGAAGTTGGAGGTGGCGCCAGCCTGCGCGATCACCGCCGCTGCCGCGGCGTCCACGTCGCGCGTGGTGGCGCCCACGACGGCGGCCTCGCGAGCAGCGGCGAGGGCGCGTTCGACCACCACGCCCGCGCGGGCCATGACCCGCATCTGCTCCCGGGTCTTGAGCTGGATGCGCGAGGACACGCCTCAGTGCGCCTCGGCGGCCGCGACGATCCGCTCGGTGACGTCCTCGATCTCGCCCATGCCGTCGATCTGCACCAGCAGTCCGCGCCCCTCGTAGTAGGCGCTCACGGGAGCCGTCTGCTTCGCGTAGACCTCGAGACGCTTGCGGATCACCGGCTCGGAGTCGTCGGCGCGACCCTCGATCTCGGCGCGCTTGAGCAGCCGAGCGGTCACGGCATCCGCATCCGCGGTGATCTCGATGGCGACGTCGAGCTCGACGTTCAGGTCAGCGAGCATGCCCTCGAGCTCGACGGCCTGGTCGGGGTTGCGCGGGTAGCCATCCAGCAGGAAGCCGTCGCCGAGGTCATCCTGGCTCAGGCGGTCGCGGACCATCGCGTTGGTGATCTCGTCGGGCACCAACGCGCCCGCGTTCATGTACTCCTGGGCCTTCCGACCGAGATCCGTCTTGCCCTCCACGTTCGTGCGGAAGATGTCCCCGGTCGAGATCGCGGGGATGCCCCAGCGCTCGGCGAGCCTGGCAGCCTGCGTGCCCTTGCCCGCTCCGGGAGGACCGAGGAGAACGGTGCGCATTACTTGAGGAACCCTTCGTAGTGGCGCTGCTCCAGCTGGGACTGGATGCGCTTGACGGTGTCGAGGCCGACGCCCACGAGGATCAGCACCGACGCGCCGCCGAACGGGATCGACGTGTTGAGACCCAGGATCACGAAGGTGATGGTCGGGATGAGCGCCACCGCCGCCAGGTACAGCGAGCCGGCGGCCGTGATGCGAGACAGCACGTACGCCAAGAAGTCAGCGGTGGGCTGGCCCGGCCGGATCCCGGGGATGAACCCGCCGTACTTCTTCATGTTGTCGGCGACATCGTTCGGGTTGAACGTGATCGCCGTGTAGAAGTACGCGAAGAAGATGATCAGCAGGATGTACAGCCCGATGTTGAGCGGCGACGATGGGTTCGCGACGTGATCGTTGAGCCACAGCATCCAGCCGTCGGGGTCGTTGCCCGCGAACTGCACGATCACCTGCGGGAGCATCAGCAGCGATGACGCGAAGATCACCGGGATGATGCCGGCCATGTTGATCTTGATGGGGATGTAGGTCGACGATCCGCCGAGCATGCGGCGACCGACCATGCGCTTCGCGTACTGCACGGGGATGCGGCGCTGCGACTGCTCGACGAACACCACGGCGGCGATGACCAGCAGCACCACGATGCCGACCACGATCGAGTTCTGGAGGCCGTTCGACGAGTTCCAGATGGCCGAGGCCACGCCGGGGAACGACGCCGCGATCGAGGTGAAGATCAGCAGCGACATGCCGTTGCCCACGCCGCGCTCGGTGATCCGCTCGCCGAGCCACATGATGAGGACGGTGCCGGCGGTCATCGTCAGCACCATCACCGCGATGACGTTCCACGAGTCGTTGGGGACGATGGGCAGCTCGCAGCCCGGGAAGAACACGTTGTTGCGGGCCATCGTGATGTACGAGGCGGACTGCAGCGCGGCGAAGCCCACGGTGATGTACCGCGTGTACTGGGTGAGCTTGGCCTGACCCTCCTGGCCCTCCTTGTAGAGCGCCTCGAAGCGAGGGATCAGCACGCGCAGCAGCTGGACGATGATCGACGCCGTGATGTACGGCATGATGCCCAGCGCGAAGATGGACAGCTGCAGCAGCGCGCCGCCGGAGAAGAGGTTGAGGACCTGGAAGGCGGTGTTGGTCTCGGTGGTGCCCATGCACTGCTGCACGTTGCCGTAGTCGACACCGGGAGTGGGGATGGCCACGCCCATCCGGTAGATCGCGATGATCCCCAGGGTGAAGAGCAGCTTGTTCCGCAGGTCGGGCGTACGGAAAGCGCTCAGGAAGCCACTCAGCATTGATCCTCCATGGTTGTGAGCCGTCGCTGGCTCAACAGACGCGTCGGGGCGGGCCGCACGACACCGCGCGGCCCGCCCACGACTCTAGCCCTCGTTGACCGAACCGCCTGCGCCCTCGATCTTGGTCTTCGCGGACTGCGAAACCTTGTCCGCGTCCACGAGCTGAACCTTGACGGCGATGTCGCCGTCGCCCAGCACCTTGACGAGCTGGTTCTTGCGCACCGCACCCTTGTCGACGAGGTCGGCCTTGGTGACCTTCCCGCCCTTCGGGAACAGCTCCGCGATGTCGCCCACGTTCACCACCTGGTACGTGGTCTTGAACGGGTTCTTGAAGCCAGGGAGCTTCGGGATGCGCATGTGGATGGGCGTCTGGCCACCCTCGAAGCGCGCCGGCACCTGGTAGCGAGCGCCCGTGCCCTTGGTGCCGCGACCGGCCGTCTTGCCCTTCGACGCCTCACCACGACCCACGCGAGTCTTCTTGGTGTGAGCGCCGGCGGCAGGACGCAGGTGGTGCACCTTGAGCGTCGAGACCTTGGCCGCGGACTCCTCCTTCTTGGCAGGAGCCTTCTTGGCGGGAGCCTTCTTCGCAGCAGGCTTCTTGTCAGCCGATGCTGCGGCAGGCTTCTTGGCAGCAGGCTTCTTGGCGGCCGGCTTCTTCTCAGCCGTGGCCTTGTCGGCGGCGGCCTTCGAAGCCGCAGGCTTCTTGGCAGCCGGCTTCTTGGCGGCGGGCTTGTCTTCGGTGGCCTTCTTGTCCTCGGCCATCAGTCAACCTCCTCGACGGTGACCAGGTGGTCGACCGCCTTGACCATCCCGCGGATCTCGGGACGGTCCTCCTTGACGACGATGTCGCCGATGCGCTTGAGACCGAGCGACCGCACGGTGTCGCGGTGCTGCGGCTTCACGCCGATCGTCGACTTCTTCTGCTGAACCTTGAGGCGACCCATCACTTCACCCCCGCAGCCTGCGCGCGGAGCATCGCGGCCGGGGCCACGTCCTCCACGGCCTTGCCACGGCGAGCCGCGACGGCCTCGGGGCGCTCGAGGCGCTTGAGGGCGTCGACGGTCGCGTGAACGATGTTGATCGCGTTCGAGGAGCCGAGCGACTTCGACAGGATGTCGTGGACGCCAGCGCACTCGAGGACGGCGCGCACCGGGCCACCGGCGATGACACCGGTTCCGGGAGCGGCCGGACGGAGGTACACGACGCCGGCAGCGGCCTCACCCTGCACGACGTGCGGGATGGTGCCCTGGATGCGGGGGACGCGGAAGAAGTTGCGCTTCGCCTCCTCGACACCCTTCGAGATCGCTGCGGGGACCTCCTTGGCCTTGCCGTAGCCCACGCCCACGTTGCCCTCGCCGTCGCCCACGACGACCAGCGCCGTGAAGCTGAAGCGGCGGCCGCCCTTGACGACCTTGGACACGCGGTTGATGGTCACCACGCGCTCGATGAACTTGTTGTCAGGCTCGTTGCCGCGGCGGTTGTCGCGGCGGTTGTTGTCAGCCATGCGAATTCCTTATCTGTGTCCCGGCTACAGAGCCAGGCCACCCTCTCGGGCGCCGTCTGCCACCGCAGCCACTCGACCGTGGTACTTGTTGCCCCCGCGGTCGAACACGACGGTGTCGATGCCGGCGGCCTTGGCACGCTCGGCGACGAGCTCGCCCACCTTGGTCGCCTTGGCGGTCTTGTCGCCGTCCAGCTTGCGGACGTCGGCCTCGAGGCTCGACGCTGACACCAGGGTCCTGCCAGCCGTGTCGTCGACGACCTGCGCGACCATGTGGCGCGATGAGCGCGTCACGACCAGGCGCGGGCGCGCCGTCGTGCCGGAGATCTTCTTGCGCAGGCGGAAGTGGCGGCGCTTGCGCGCAACCGTCTTCCCCTTGCCCTTGACAGTGATGCTCATGGCTTACTTACCCGTCTTTCCGGCCTTGCGGCGCACGTGCTCACCCGCGTAGCGCACACCCTTGCCCTTGTAGGGCTCCGGCGGGCGAACCTTGCGGATGTTCGCTGCGACCTCTCCGACCTGCTGCTTGTCGATGCCGGCGACCGAGAACTTGGTCGGGCCCTCGACCGCGAAGGTGATGCCCTCCGGCGGCGCGATGACCACCGGGTGCGAGAAGCCGAGCGCGAACTCGAGCTCCTTGCCCTTGAGCGCGACACGGTAACCGGTGCCGACGATCTCGAGCTTCTTCTCGTAGCCGTTCGTGACGCCCTCGACCATGTTGGCGATGAGGGTGCGGGTCAGGCCGTGCAGCGACTTCGCGACGCGCTCGTCGTTCGGCCGGTTCACGGCGATGCCCTCGTCACCCTTCTCCACGGTGATGGGGGAGGCGACGGTGTGGGTCAGCGAGCCCTTGGGGCCCTTGACCGTGACGACCGCGCCGTCGATGGTGACGTCCACGCCCGAGGGGACGGAGACGGGGTACTTGCCGATGCGTGACATGTGGTTCGCTCCTTCCCTTACCAGACGAACGCGACGACCTCGCCGCCGACGCCCTTCTTCTCGGCCTCGCGGTCCGTCAGGAGACCGGAGGAGGTGGACAGGATGGCCACGCCCAGGCCGCCGAGAACCTTGGGGAGGTTCGTCGACTTCGCGTACACGCGCAGGCCGGGCTTGGACACACGGCGCACACCGGCGAGCGAACGCTCGCGGTTGGGGCCGTACTTCAGGGTCAGGGTGAGGGTCTTGCCCACCTCGGCATCGGTGGTCTCCGAGCCGGAGATGTAGCCCTCGGCCTCCAGGATCGTGGCGATGTTCGCCTTGAGCTTGGAGTGCGGCATGGCCACGGTCTCGTGGTACGCCGCGTTGGCGTTGCGCAGACGCGTCAGCATGTCTGCGATGGGATCAGTCATCGTCATGAGTGTCGAACTCTTCCTCGCCGTGGTTTCCTCGCGATGAGGACCTGTGGCGTAGTGGTTTTACCAGCTGCTCTTGGTGATTCCGGGAAGCTCACCAGCGTGAGCCATCTCGCGGAAGCACACGCGGCAGAGGCCGAACTTGCGGTACACGGAGTGCGGGCGGCCGCACCTCTGGCACCGGGTGTAGGCGCGCACGGCGAACTTCTGCTTGCCGGCTGCCTTGTTCTTCAGCGCAGTCTTGGCCATGTCACTTCTCCTTGAACGGGAAGCCCAGCTGCTTCAGCAGCGAGCGGCCCTCGTCGTCCGTGGTCGCGGTCGTGACGATGGTGATGTCCATGCCGCGCACGCGGTCGATCTTGTCCTGGTCGATCTCGTGGAACATCGACTGCTCCGTGAGGCCGAAGGTGTAGTTGCCATTGCCGTCGAACTGCTGAGGGCTCAGCCCGCGGAAGTCGCGGATGCGCGGGAGCGCGA
This sequence comes from Demequina sp. NBRC 110053, assembly GCF_002090095.1. Lineage (GTDB taxonomy): Bacteria > Actinomycetota > Actinomycetes > Actinomycetales > Demequinaceae > Demequina. The sequence continues at coordinate 818,484 of NZ_BBRJ01000002.1, forward strand.
GCGACAGCAAGCGGTCGAGGAACTCCCACATGCGGTCGCCGCGCAGCGTGACGTGCGCGCCGATCGGCTGACCCTCGCGCAGCTTGAACTGCGCGATGGACTTGCGGGCCTTGGTGACCTGCGGCTTCTGCCCGGTGATCGCGGTGAGGTCAGCGATCGCGCCCTCGATGAGCTTCGAGTCCTTGGCGGCGTCTCCGACACCCATGTTGACGACGATCTTGGTCAGACCGGCAACCTGGTTGACGTTCTCGTGGCCGAACTCCTCGACGAGGCTGGCGATGATCTCGCCGCGGTACTTCTCCTTGAGCCGCGGCGCAGAGGTGGCGGTGCTCATTCGACGTCCTTACCCGAGCGCTTGGCGACGCGCACGCGCTTGGTGCGGGTGCGACCGTCCTGCTCGACCTGCTCCGTGCGGTAGCCCACACGGGTGCCCTTCTTGGTCTCCGGGTCGACGAGCATCACGTTCGAGATGTGCAGCGACGCCTCGGTGGTGACGATGCCGCCCGACTGGTTGTCGCGGCTCGTGCCCGGCTTGATGTGCTTGGTGACGCGCTGGACGCCCTCGACGATCACGCGGTCGTTCTCGGTGAGGACCTCGAGCACGCGGCCCTGCTGGCCACGGTCGCGTCCGGCGATGACGACCACGAGGTCGCCCTTCTTGATCTTCGCCATCAGATGACCTCCGGTGCCAGCGAGATGATCTTCATGAACTTCTTGTCGCGCAGCTCGCGGCCCACAGGGCCGAAGATGCGCGTGCCACGGGGCTCGCCCGCGTCGCCCTTGAGGATCACTGCGGCGTTCTCATCGAACTTGATGTACGAGCCATCGGGACGGCGGCGCTCCTTGGAGGTGCGCACGACGACCGCCTTGACGACATCGCCCTTCTTGACGTTGCCGCCGGGGATGGCGTCCTTGACAGTGGCGACGATGGTGTCGCCGATGCCGGCGTAGCGGCGCTTGGAGCCACCGAGCACGCGGATGACAAGGATCTCCTTGGCACCGGTGTTGTCGGCGACGCGCAGCCGCGACTCCTGCTGAATCATGTCTTCTTCTCCTGTCGTCTGGTTCTCGCTGCGCTCGGCAACGAGCCTGGTCGAACGTTGGTTACTTGGCCTTCTCGACGATCTCGACCAGGCGCCACCGCTTGGAAGCGGACAGCGGACGGGTCTCCATCACGACGACGAGGTCGCCGATGCCGGCGGTGTTGAGCTCGTCGTGAGCCTTGATCTTGCTGTTGCGGCGGATGACCTTGCCGTACAGGGGGTGCTTGACGCGGTCCTCCACCTGCACGGTGATGGTCTTGTCCATCTTGTCGCTGACCACGTAGCCACGACGCGTCTTGCGGTACGCGCGGTGCTCGGCGGTGGCCGTCGCGTGCTTCTTACTCGACATAGTCGTTCTTCCTTACTCGGCCGACGCCGTGGGCGCCGTCCGGATGCCGAGCTCGCGCTCGCGCAGGATCGTGTAGATGCGGGCGATGTCGCGCTTGACGGCCTTGAGGCGGCCGTGGTTCTCGAGTTGACCGGTGGCCGACTGGAAGCGCAGGTTGAAGAGCTCCTCCTTGGCCTTCTTCAGCTCGTCCACCAGGCGCGAGTCCTCCATGGCATCGAGCTCGGTGGGGCTCAGGTTCTTGGTCCCGATAGCCATCAGATGTCACCACCCTCACGGGTCACGAAACGGGTCTTCATGGGCAGCTTGTGCTGGGCACGGCGGAGCGCCTCGCGGGCGAGGCCCTCGTCGACGCCGGCCAGCTCGAACATCACGCGACCCGGCTTGACGTTGGCGACCCACCACTCGGGCGAGCCCTTGCCGGAGCCCATGCGGACCTCAGCGGGCTTCTTGGTCAGCGGACGGTCGGGGTAGATGTTGATCCACACCTTTCCGCCACGCTTGATGTGACGGGTCATCGCGATACGAGCGGCCTCGATCTGGCGGTTCGTGACGTAGGCGGGCTCGAGAGCCTGGATGCCGAAGTCGCCGAACGTGACCTGGGTGCCGCCCTTGGCAGAACCCGACCGCTTGGGGTGGTGCTGCTTGCGGTGCTTCACTCGACGGGGAATGAGCATGGCTTAGCCTTCCTTCCCTGCGTCGGCCTGGGGGGCCTCCGCAGCGGCAGGCGCCTCGGCACGGGGTGCCTCGGCGGACTGACGAGGGGCGCCCTCGCGACGGGGGCCGCGGTCGCCACCGCGGTCACCACGACCACGGCCACGCTGCGGGCGGGGGGCCTTCGCCTGCTCGGCGGCCCACTCCTTCTCCGTCATGTCGCCCTTGTAGATCCACACCTTCACGCCGATCTGGCCGAAGGTCGTACGGGCCTCGAAGAAGCCGTAGTCGATGTTCGCGCGGAGGGTGTGCAGCGGCACGCGACCCTCGCGGTAGAACTCCGAGCGGGACATCTCGGCGCCGCCGAGGCGGCCCGAGCACTGCACGCGGATGCCCTTCGCGCCGGCACGCAGCGAGGACTGGATGCCCTTGCGCATGGCACGGCGGAACGAGACTCGCGACGCGAGCTGCTCGGCGATGCCCTGGGCGACGAGCTGAGCGTCGACCTCGGCGTTCTTGACCTCGAGGATGTTGAGCTGGACCTGCTTGCCGGTCAGCTTCTCGAGGTTGGCACGCAGCTTGTCGGCCTCCGCACCGCGGCGACCGATCACGATGCCGGGACGCGCCGTGTGCAGGTCGACGCGCACGCGCTCACGGGTGCGCTCGATCTCCACCTTGGACACGCCGGCGCGCTCGAGGCCCTGCGACATGAGCTTGCGGATCTTGACGTCCTCGTCCACGTAGTCGCGGTAGCGCTCGCCCTTCTTGGTCGAGTCCGCGAACCAGCGCGAGCGGTGGTCGGTGGTGATACCCAGGCGGTAGCCGTGCGGGTTGATCTTCTGACCCATTACTTGGCCCCTTCCTTGACAGGCGTCGCCACCGTCACGTTGATGTGGCTCGTACGCTTGAGAATGCGGTTGGCACGGCCCTGAGCACGCGGCTGGATGCGCTTCATGGTCGGGCCCTCGTCGACCGTGATCGAGGTGATCACGAGCTCGGACTCGTCGAAGCGCTCACCGGCGGCGTCGGCCTTCACGCGTGCGTTCGCGACGGCCGACTCGATGAGCTTGCGCACATCGGTGGCGACGGCCTGCGGCTGGAACCGCAGCGTGGAGATCGCCTCGGAGGCGTTCTGGCCACGGACCAGGTTCACGACGCGGCGAGCCTTCTGGGCGGTCACGCGAACGTATCGCGTCTGCGCCTTGGCTTCCATCTGAAACTCCTCTTACCTACGCCCGGGCGCCTTAGCGGCGGCCCTTGCGGTCGTCCTTCACGTGGCCCTTGAACGTGCGGGTGGGCGCGAACTCGCCCAGCTTGTGGCCGACCATCGCCTCGGTGACGAACACCGGGACGTGCTTGCGGCCGTCGTGCACGGCAAAGGTGTGACCCAGGAAGTCGGGGGTGATGACCGACCGACGGGACCAGGTCTTGATGACGTTCTTCGTACCCGCATCGTTCTGGGCGTCCACCTTCTTCTGAAGGTGGTCGTCGACGAAGGGGCCCTTCTTAAGACTGCGCGGCATTCCAGAGCCTCCTTAGCGCTTCTTGCCAGTACGACGGCGGCGGACGATGAGCTTGTCGGACTCCTTGCCCGGCTTGCGGGTGCGTCCCTCGGGCTTGCCCCATGGCGAGACCGGGTGGCGACCACCGGAGGTCTTGCCCTCACCGCCACCGTGCGGGTGGTCGACGGGGTTCATGACGACGCCGCGGACGGTCGGGCGCTTGCCCTTCCAGCGCATGCGGCCAGCCTTGCCCCAGTTGATGTTGGACTGCTCGGCGTTGCCCACCTCGCCGACGGTCGCGCGGCAGCGCGCGTCGACGTTGCGGATCTCGCCCGAGGGCATGCGCAGCTGCGCGAAGCGGCCCTCCTTGGCGACCAGCTGCACCGAGGCGCCGGCCGAACGGGCGATCTTCGCGCCGCCGCCCGGCTTGAGCTCGATGGCATGGATGACCGTTCCGACCGGGATGTTGCGCAGCGGCAGGTTGTTGCCGGGCTTGATGTCCGCACCCGCGCCGGCCTCGACCACGGTTCCCTGCGACAGCTTCTCGGGGGCGATGATGTAGCGCTTCTCGCCGTCCGCGTAGTGCAGCAGCGCGATGCGCGCGGTGCGGTTGGGGTCGTACTCGATGTGAGCGACGGTCGCGGGCACGCCGTCCTTGTCGTGACGACGGAAGTCGATCACGCGGTAGGCACGCTTGTGACCGCCACCCTGGTGACGGGTGGTGATGCGGCCCGTGTTGTTGCGGCCGCCCTTCTTGTGCAGCGGACGCGTCAGCGACTTCTCGGGCTCCGAACGGGTGACCTCGACGAAGTCGGCGACGGACGAGCCACGGCGGCCCGGCGTCGTCGGCTTGTACTTGCGAATAGCCATGAGATTCCTGTCCTTCTTAGCCCACGTGGCCGGAGAAGACGTCCAGGGCCTCGCCGCCACCCACGGTGACGATCGCGCGCTTGACGTCCTTGCGCTTGCCCATCCCGAAGCGGGTGCGGCGCGCCTTGCCCTTGCGGTTGATGGTGTTGACGGAGGTGACCTTGACGCCAAAGATCTGCTCGACCGCGATCTTGATCTCGGTCTTGTTGGCGCGGGGGTCCACCTCGAAGGTGTACTTGCCCTCATCCATGAGCGAGTAGCTCTTCTCCGACACGATGGGTCGGATCAGGATGTCGCGGGGGTTCTTGTTCAGCGTGGTCACGTTAGTTCTCCTCCGCCTCGGACTCGGTCGCGACGGCGGTCACGGACTTGCCCTTGGCCGGACCCGCGAGGAAGGCCTCGAGGGAGCCGGACGTGAAGACGGTGTCGTCGTTCACGAGCACGTCGTAGGTGTTGAGCTGGTCCACCGCGAGCACGTGGACGCCCGCCGCGTTGCGCAGCGACTTCCACGCGACGGCGTCCGCGCGCTCGAGCACTACGAGGGCACGGCGGCCCGAGGTGATGGCGTCGAGAGCGGCGAGCGCCGCCTTGGTGGACGGGGCGTCACCCTTCACGAGCGACTCGACCACGTGCACGCGACCAGCGCGGGCGCGGTCCGAGAGCGCGCCACGGAGGGCTGCGGCCTTCATCTTCTTGGGGGTGCGCTGCGAGTAGTCGCGCGGCTGCGGGCCGTGCACGACGCCACCGCCGGCGAACTGCGGGGCGCGGATCGAGCCCTGACGAGCGCGGCCGGTGCCCTTCTGCTTGTAGGGCTTGCGGCCACCGCCCGCGACCTCGCCGCGGGTCTTGGTGGCGTGCGTGCCCTGGCGCGCGGCGGCGCGCTGCGCGACCACGACCTGGTGGATCAGGGGGACGTTGGTGACGACGTCGAACACCTCGGCGGGAAGCTCGGCGGTGCCGGCCTTCTTGCCTGCGGCGTCGAGCACGTCGACGGTCTGCGTTTCAGCCATGGTGTCACGCACCCTTCACGGCGGAGCGGATGAGGACGACCCCGCCCTTGTTGCCGGGAACCGCGCCCTTGACGAGCAGCAGGCCCTTGTCGGCGTCGACCGAGTGGACGGTGAGGTTCTGGACGGTCTTGCGGGCGTTGCCCATGCGACCGGCCATCTTCAGGCCGCGGAACACGCGCGACGGCGTCGAGGCGCCGCCGATCGAGCCGGGCTTGCGGTGGTTGCGGTGAGCACCGTGGGAGGCGCCCACGCCGGCGAAGCCGTGGCGCTTCATGACACCGGCGGTGCCCTTTCCCTTGGTGGTGCCGGTGACGTCGACCTTCTGGCCTGCCTCGAAGATCTCGGCGGTGAGCTCCTGGCCCAGCGAGAAGTCGGCGGCGTCAGCGGTGCGGACCTCGGCCACGTGGCGGCGCGGCGTCACGCCGGCTGCCTCGAAGTGGCCCTTGAGGGGGTTCGTCACGCGACGGGGGTCGACGGCGCCGAACGCGAGCTGGACGGCCTCGTAGCCGTCACGCTCGACGTTGCGCACCTGGGTCACGACGTTGGTGTCGACCTGGACGACGGTCACGGGGATGACCCGGCCCTCGTCGTCCCACACCTGCGTCATGCCCAGCTTCGTACCCAGCAGCGCACGGACGGTGCGCTGGGCATTGGAAGTCGTAGTCATGGTGCTTGGGTTCCTTTACGTCAGCTCTAGAGCTTGATCTCGATGTTCACGTCCGCGGGCAGGTCGAGGCGCATGAGCGAGTCGACGGCCTTGGGCGTGGGGTCCACGATGTCGATGAGGCGCTTGTGGGTGCGCATCTCGAAGTGCTCGCGGGAGTCCTTGTACTTGTGGGGAGAACGGATCACACAGAACACGTTCTTCTCCGTCGGCAGCGGCACGGGGCCGACCACCGAGGCGCCGGCGCGCGTGACCGTCTCGACGATCTTGCGGGCGGAGGAGTCGATGACCTCGTGGTCATAGCTCTTCAGCCGAATGCGGATCTTCTGTCCCGCCATGGCGTTGTTCTGCCTTTTCTCTCAGACGACTGTGGTCTCCCACCCCCGACCCCCGCGCTCGGGCGTGTCGCGCACTCGCGACGCACTACCGCGCTGCTCGATCTCTCGAGATGTCGTGGGTGAGTGTGTGGCTGCCCGCAATGGGCAACCTGAATATTGTGCCAGATCCGCGGGGCGCTCGCAACACGGCGCCGAGGCTGCACGCGATGCCTCAGACTACCGCGGCACGTCCCCCTCGTCACCCCTTCGCTGCGAACGCCTCGCGACTCTGCTGGAATGCGAAAGCGGGGGCCCGGCCTGAGCCGAACCCCCGCTCGCGCTGAAGCAGCGGGTGCTTACTTGAGGATCTTGGTCACCGTGCCGGAGCCGACGGTGCGGCCACCCTCACGGATCGCGAAGCCCTGGCCCTCCTCCAGCGCGATGGGCTGGATGAGCTCGACCGTCATCTCGGTGGTGTCACCAGGCATGACCATGTCGGTGCCCTCGGGCAGCGAGATCACGCCGGTCACGTCCGTGGTGCGGATGTAGAACTGCGGGCGGTAGTTCGTGTAGAAGGGGTTGTGGCGGCCACCCTCGTCCTTGTTGAGGATGTAGCACTTGCCCTCGAACGAGGTGTGCGGCGTGGTGGTGCCGGGCTGGACCACGACCTGGCCGCGCTCGACGTCCTCGCGCTTGGTGCCGCGCAGCAGCAGACCGCAGTTCTCGCCGGCCCAGGCCTCGTCCATCTGCTTGTGGAACATCTCGATGCCGGTGACGGTGGTCTTCTGCGGCTCGCGAATGCCGAGGATCTCGACGTCCGAGTTGATCGCGAGCTTGCCGCGCTCCACCTTGCCGGTGACGACCGTGCCGCGACCGGTGATCGTGAAGACGTCCTCGATGGGCATGAGGAAGGGCTTGTCCATGTCGCGCACGGGCTCGGGGACGTTCTCGTCCACGGCCGTCATGAGCTCCTCGACGGACTTGACCCACTCCGCGTCGCCCTCGAGCGCCTTGAGCGCCGAGACCTTGATGACGGGGGCGTCGTCGCCGTCGAAGCCCTGCGACGACAGGAGCTCGCGGACCTCCATCTCGACGAGGTCGAGGATCTCCTCGTCGTCGACCATGTCGGACTTGTTGAGCGCGACCAGCAGGTAGGGCACGCCGACCTGCTTGGCGAGCAGCACGTGCTCGCGGGTCTGCGCCATGGGACCGTCGGTCGCGGCGACCACGAGGATCGCGCCGTCCATCTGGGCGGCACCGGTGATCATGTTCTTGATGTAGTCCGCGTGACCGGGAGCGTCGACGTGGGCGTAGTGGCGCGCCTCGGTCTGGTACTCGATGTGCGCGATGTTGATGGTGATGCCGCGCTCGCGCTCCTCAGGAGCCTTGTCGATGTCCTCGAAAGGCGTGAAGGGGTTGAGCTCCGGGTACTTGTCGTGCAGCACCTTCGAGATCGCAGCGGTCAGCGTCGTCTTACCGTGGTCGACGTGACCGATGGTGCCGATGTTGACGTGCGGCTTGGTCCGCTCGAACTTGGCCTTGGCCATGAGGGATTCCTCCAGATTTTTCTTTGAGACGTGAGGTAAAGATGCTAGTCCGTGAGGTGGCTGCGGGCCACTCGGGGCTTCATCCCTACTGGTCGCTATTGTTCCTTATTTCCAACCGGTGGGACTACTCGCCCCGGGTCTTCGCGATGATCTCGTCGGCAACCGCCTTCGGGACCTCCGCGTAGCTGTCGAACGACATCGAGTACACCGCGCGACCCGAGGTCTTCGAGCGCAGGTCGCCGACGTAGCCGAACATCTCCGACAGCGGCACCAGTGCGTCCACGACCTTCACGCCCTGAGCGTCGGTCATCTGACGAATCTGCCCGCGACGGCTGTTGATGTCGCCGATCACGTCGCCCATGTACTCCTCGGGCGTGCGGACCTCGACGGCCATCATCGGCTCGAGCAGCACAGGCTTCGCGAGGCGAGCGGCCTCCTTGAAGGCCATCGAGCCGGCGATCTTGAACGCCATCTCCGAGGAGTCGACGTCGTGGTACGCGCCGTCGAGCAGCGTCGCCTTGACGCCCACGACCGGGTAGCCGGCCTGGATGCCGAGCTCCATGGCCGCCTGGATGCCGGCGTCGACCGACGGGATGTACTCGCGCGGCACGCGACCGCCGGTGACGGCGTTGGAGAACTCGTACTGGACCTCGGCGTCGGGCTCGAGGGCCTCGAGCGAGATCTGCACCTTCGCGAACTGGCCGGAGCCACCGGTCTGCTTCTTGTGCGTGTAGTCGTACTTCTCGACCGTCTTGCGGATGGTCTCGCGGTACGCGACCTGCGGCTTGCCGACGTTCGCGTCGACCTTGAACTCGCGCTTCATGCGGTCCACGAGGATGTCGAGGTGGAGCTCGCCCATGCCGCCGATGACGGTCTGGCCGGTCTCCTCGTCCAGACGCACGCGGAAGGTGGGGTCCTCCTCGGCGAGCTTCTGGATCGCAGTCGACAGCTTCTCCTGGTCGCCCTTGGTCTTGGGCTCGATGGCCACGTCGATGACCGGGTCGGGGAACGTCATCGACTCGAGGACGACCTGGTGGTTCGGATTGCACAGGGTGTCGCCCGTGGTCGTGTCCTTGAGGCCGATGACCGCGTAGATGTGGCCGGCCTGGATGGTCTCGACCGGGTTCTCCTTGTTGGCGTGCATCTGGAAGAGCTTTCCGATGCGCTCCTTCTTGCCCTTGGTCGAGTTCACGACCTGGTCGCCGGTCTCGAGGTGGCCCGAGTAGACGCGCACGTAGGTGAGGCGGCCGAAGAACGGGTGCGCGACCACCTTGAACGCGAGCGCCGCGAAGGGCTCCTCGGCGTCAGCGTGGCGCTCGATCTCGATCTCCTCGTCGTTGGCGTCGTGACCCTTGATCGCGGGCACGTCCACCGGGGCGGGGAGGTAGTCGATGACGGCGTCGAGCATGGGCTGCACGCCGCGGTTCTTGAATGCGGAGCCGCACAGCACCGGGTAGATCTCGGACGCGATCGTCATCTTGCGGATCGCGGCCTTGATCTCCGACAGCGTGAGCTCCTCGCCGCCCAGGTACTTCTCGAGCAGGTCGTCGTCGGACTCGGCGACGGTCTCGAGCAGGGCGGCGCGGTACTCGTCAGCCTTGTCCTTGAGGTCAGCGGGGATCTCGGTGGTCTCGTAGGTCGCGCCCATCGTCACGTCGCCCTTGGCGTCGCCGGGCCACACCTTGGCGTTCATCTCGACCAGGTCGACGATGCCGACGAAGTCGTTCTCCGCGCCGATGGGCAGCTGGATGACCAGCGGCTTCGCGCCCAGGCGGTTGATGATGGTGTCGACGGTGAAGTAGAAGTCCGCGCCCAGCTTGTCCATCTTGTTGACGAAGCAGATGCGGGGGACGTCGTACTTGTCGGCCTGACGCCACACGGTCTCCGACTGGGGCTCGACGCCCTCCTTGCCGTCGAAGACGGCGACGGCGCCATCGAGGACGCGCAGCGAGCGCTCGACCTCGACGGTGAAGTCCACGTGGCCGGGGGTGTCGATGATGTTGATCTGGTTCTTGTCCCAGAAGCACGTGACCGCGGCGGACGTGATGGTGATGCCGCGCTCCTGCTCCTGCTCCATCCAGTCGGTCGTCGACGCGCCGTCGTGGGTCTCACCGATCTTGTAGTTCACACCCGTGTAGAACAGGATGCGCTCGGTGGTGGTGGTCTTGCCGGCATCGATGTGGGCCATGATGCCGATGTTGCGGACCTTGGTGAGGTCCGTGAGCACGTCCTGTGCCACGAGTGGTTCTCCTTGGGTTTCCGTCGAACGGGCGGCGACTACCAGCGGTAGTGCGCGAACGCCTTGTTCGACTCGGCCATCTTGTGCATGTCCTCACGGCGCTTCACAGCGGCACCCAGGCCGTTCGAAGCGTCGAGGATCTCGTTCATGAGGCGCTCGGTCATGGTCTTCTCGCGACGAGCGCGGGAGAAGTCGACGAGCCAGCGCAGCGCGAGCGTGGTCGAGCGGGTCGGACGCACGTCGACCGGCACCTGGTAGGTCGCGCCACCCACACGGCGGCTGCGGACCTCGAGGGCGGGACGGATGTTGTCGAGCGCACGCTTGAGCACGGTCACGGCGTCCTGGCCGGACTTCTCGCCCACGCCCTCGAGGGCACCGTAGACGATCGCCTCGGCGGTCGACTTCTTGCCGTCGAGCAGCACCTTGTTGATCAGCTGGGTGACGACGGGGGCGCCGTACACCGGGTCGTTGATGATGGGCCGCTTGGGGGCCGGTCCCTTGCGAGGCATTACTTCTTCTCCCTCTTCGCGCCATAGCGGCTGCGAGCCTGCTGGCGACCCTTGACACCCTGGGTGTCGAGCGAGCCGCGGACGATCTTGTAGCGGACACCGGGGAGGTCCTTCACACGACCGCCACGGACGAGCACGATCGAGTGCTCCTGGAGGTTGTGGCCCTCGCCGGGGATGTAGGCCGTGACCTCGATGCCCGAGGACAGGCGCACACGGGCGACCTTGCGAAGCGCCGAGTTGGGCTTCTTGGGGGTCGTCGTGTACACGCGGGTGCACACACCGCGACGCTGGGGGCTCGACTTGAGGGCCGGGGTCTTGGTCTTGCCCGGCTTGTCCTGCCGGCCCTTCCTGACCAGCTGCTGAATAGTAGGCACTACTTCTCCGTCTGTTGGATGTTGCGAAACTCGTGAGGGTCCGACCCCCGCGCCCGGGCGTGTCGAACTGGTGTGGCGCATGCCCATGCGGGCACGCACGAGGGCCCGGCGGCGCGGGCACGAATATCTACGATACCCGCACGGCGCGGCTCCGTCAAAGCAGAGAGCGCCGGCCGCCCGCCTCCCTCGCACCTGAACGGCAGAGGCGTGGCGACTCTCGCGGGTCGCAGGGACGCTCCTTATAGTAGTCCCCGTGTTCGCCTATGCCGCCGGGGCCCCCGACAGCCCCGGATACGCCGTCGTGACAGACCGCTTCCTGGTCCTGCTGAGCGCCGATGCGCCCGCGGAGACGGTGCGCGCGCTCCACCGTCTGCTCGACTCGCCGGCGGCGTCGGCTGAGGCGGCGATCGAGCGACTGTCGGCGCCGGAGGGAGCCGACAGGTTCGCTGTGGTCGAGATCGTCGACCCCTGGACCCAGACCTTCCACGTGTCGGTGCGCGGAGACATGCGGGTGGACATGGGCGGAGCCTCCACGACGCGCTTCACGTGGCCCCACGATGACGAGCTGCTCACCGGAGAGGCGGATGGCGTCGAGACGCTTCACCTCGCTCTCGGCGAGGTCGCCGGCGACAGCCCCAACCTGCCGCTGCGCCATGGCGCGGTGCTCGCGAGCGCCATCTTCCTCGACGCGGTCAACCTCAGCGAGGGTGCTGCGGAGCCCGACCCTCAGCACGACACGATCATCGCGGGCGCGGAGCCCGCGGTCGCCTCGCCGGCCTCGTCGCACCCCGTTGCTGCCCCTGCCCTGGCCACCGGCGCCGCCGCACCCGCCCAGCCGGCCCCTGGCCCGGCCGTGCCGGGCCAAGCCGAGGGCGCGACCCCGGCCCGCGCATCGGCCGCGACCGATCTGCCCCGCGCGGTGGATCCACGGCCGCGAGCCGTCGACCTGGCCTCGCTCATGGCGACCGGCCCGGCGCCGCTGTGGACGCTCACGCTGCCCGACGGCCACGAGCTGTACGCCGCGCCGCAGATCGTCGTGGGCCGGCGTCCGTGGCGGTCGAGCCCAGACGAGACCCAGACGTACTACGTCAAGGCCCCATCCCCGCATCGCGAGATCTCCAACAAGCACGTCGAGTTCACCGTCTCGGGAGGGCAGCTCCGTGCGCGCGACCTCGACTCCACCAATGGCACGGTCGTCGAGTCGCGCGACAAGCCTCCGCGACTGCTGCGCGACGGCAACGCCACGCGCCTCGACGTGGGCGACGTCGTCGACCTCGGCGAGGGCTTCCGCATCCGCATCGGCGCGCGCGCAGGGTCGTCTTAGTCACACTGTGATGGTCGACGGCGCGCGGTTTGGGCAGAATGTGCCTGGGTCTCAGAGACATAGGGGGTGAGGGCCGTGGCTAGACGTGCGACCGCACGCCCTCCCGTCCTGCCTGGCTACAGCTACATCCGCCCGCTCGGATCCGGCGGATTCGCGGACGTCTTCCTCTACGAGCAGGACATGCCGCGGCGCGTGGTGGCCGTCAAGGTGCTCGTGGACGACGCCGTCAACCCCGACGTCCTGCGAACCTTCAACGCCGAGGCCGACATCCTCGCGCGGCTGAGCGCCCATCCCTCCATCGTCACCATCCACCACGCCTCGATCTCTGCCGACGGCAGGCCGTACTTCGTCATGGAGTACTGCCCCGAGAACATGAGCGCCAAGTACAAGAAGGCCGCGCTCGGCGTGCCCGAGGTGCTCGACGCAGGCGTGCGCATCGCCGCCGCTCTCGAGACGGCGCACCGCAGTGGCGTCCTCCACCGCGACATCAAGCCATCGAACGTGCTGCTCACGACCATGGGCGCGCCCGCCCTCGCCGACTTCGGCATCGCCGCCGCGGTGTCGCGCAGCGACGAGGCCCCAGAGGTGTTCGCCATGTCGATCCCCTGGAGCTCCCCCGAGGTGCTGCAAGGCGACGTCTCGGGGTCGATCTCGTCCGAGGTGTGGAGCCTGGGCGCGACGCTGTACACGCTGCTGGCGGCCCGCGCGCCGTTCGAGCTGCCGTCGGGCGAGCGCATCCCACGGGAGCAGCTCCAGGCACGCACCATCAAGTCCAAGTACGTCCCGACCGGCAGGGACGACCTGGGCGAGCGGCTGGAGTCGGCACTCGCGCGCGCGCACGAGAAGCGCCCGGACGATCGCTTCCCATCGATGGCGGCCTTCGCCGAGGAGCTGCGCTGGGCGCAGTACGACCTGGGCCTGCCTCCGACCGCCTTCGACGTGGTCGACTCGTCCTGGGCCAGCGCCTCCGCACCGGTCGACTTCGAGCAGGACGCCTCGCGCGGGCCCGTGATCTCGACGGTGAGGCAGGACTCGCGGCGCGCCGAGCGGGCCAAGGCGCTCGCGTCCCAGCAGCGCATCCAGGAGCAGCGCGCGTCGGAGGGGACCGCCAAGCGGTCGACGGTGAGGGCGGGGGCGATCGGCGCCGTCGTGGGGGGGATGGTCGTGGCCGCCGCCGCCGTCGGAGCTCTGTTCGCGACGGGGGTGCTGTAGGTGGCCTCCGCTCCCCCGCCCGTGCGCCGGCGCGGGCCCGTGCTTCGCTGGTCGGCGGCCGCGGTCGCCGCGGTGACCGTCGTCACAGGCGCCGTCCTCGCGCAGGGCTACGACGAGCAGGAGATGCCGCGGCTCGAGACGGGCGTGTGGGTCACCCGCGACGACGGCCGCTACGCGCGCGTCAACACCGACCTGGGCGAGCTCGAGCTGGTGCGAGCCGTCGCGGAGCCCGCCGGCGTCACCCAGGCGGGGTCCCGCAGCGTCGTCTACACGCAGGGGTACGCGCAGGCGTGGCCCATCGACCCGTCGGCGCCGTTGGACCTCGTCGACGGCGGCGAGGACGGGCCGTCCCCAGCCGCGCAGCTCGCGAGCCCCACCCCCTCCGGAACGCAGCAGGTGGCAACGGCGGGCGACTATCTGCTGTACCGCACCGCGCTCGGAGAGGTGTACCTGGGGACCTACCCCGAGCAGGGCGCTCCGATGGGGTCCACCCAGCTCCTCGATCCGCTGGCCGGTCAGCAGGACGAGCAGGCGGACGACTCCGAGCGGTACGCCGCAGCGGCGGTCGCCGTCGACGACTCCGGAACCGTGGTCGCGTACTCGGCCGCCGAAGAGGCGATCCGCGAGTTCGACGCCTCCGACGGCACCTGGACGGGTGAGCCCGTGCCCGTCAGCCCCGCGCCCGCAACCGAGGCCGAGCTGTCTCTGTCCTTCGCGGACGACCTCTGGGTCATGCTCGACGCGACCACCGGGCAGCTGTGGGTCGAGGGCGCGGACGCGCCCGTCGCCCTCGAGCTCGAGCCCGATGCGGTGCTGCAGGCCACCGCGTCCGCAGCGGATGGCGTGCTCGTCGCCGACGGCGCCGGGCTGACGCGCGTCGACACCGTCACAGGCACCGCGGAGCGCATCGCCAATGCGTCGGGCACTCCGGCGCCTCCCGTCACCATCGACGGCAGAGGCTACGCAGCGTGGGTGAGCACTGCCGGTGCGTCCCTGTGGGATGCGGCCACGGGCGCCGTCACGTCTCTCGAGGTCGAGCCCGGCACCTTCGACGATGTCCAGGCCACGGCGCCGGCGTTCCGCTCGAACGGCGACCGTGCTGTCCTGTCAGAGTCCGGGACCGGCACCATCTGGACCCTGCCGGACGGCGAGCTGGTGCCCGCCGCCGCGTGGGACGCCGTCGAGGACACAGACGAGGTGCTCGGCGAGCGGGCGGTCGAGGACGTGGTCGAGCAGGAGCCACCGGTCGCCGTCGACGATGCCCTGGGCGTCCGAGCCGGATCCGTCGTGTCCCTGCCAGTGCTGTACAACGATCACGACCCGAACAGCAAGGACGTGCTCACGATCGACTCCGCAAGCATCTCCGGCCTCGACGACCCGGACTTCGGCGAGCTCGGCCTGGTGTCCCAGGATCAGCAGGCTGTGATCCGCGTGCGCGCCGCGTCTGGATCGACCAGCTTCACCTACGCCGTGACGGATGGCACCGCGACCTCCGAGGCCGCGACCGTGACACTGTCGGTGGTCCCGGAGAGCGAGAACTCGGCGCCGGTATGGTGCGGCGTCGACGCGTGCACCCAGGAGTGGCCGCGGCCCCAGATCGCGCCGGGAGGCTACTCCGAGATCCCGATCCTGCGCGGCTGGGTCGACCCCGAAGGCGATGCGATCGTGCTGACCGATGCGCGAGCGGACGACCTCGACGCCCCCGTCACCGTGGTGCCGTCTGACGACGGCTCCGTCGCCATCCGCCACCTCGACCCCAACGCCGGCGATGCGGTCATCCCCATCACCGTGACGGTCGCCGACGCGTACGGGCTCGAGAGCACGCGGGTGCTCGAGCTCCAGGTCACCGGCGCACCCGCGCTGGAGGCCCAGCCCATCGCGCTCGCCGGGGCACTCGGCGAGCCGCGCAGCGTCGAGATCGCCGACCATGTGAGCGGCGGGTCCGGCTCGTACCGGCTCGTGGACGCGCTGCTCACGCAGGCGAGCGATGACGTCACGGTGACGCCGATCGCCGCGAGCGGGGCGATCGAGCTGACGGCGCAGGCGCCCGGCCGCTTCAGCGCCACGTACACGGTCGAGGACACCGTGACGAACGCTCAGGCGACGGCGACGCTGCGGTACACCGTCGCGGAGGAGAGCCGCCCGATCACGATCCCGCCGCTGACCGCGTTCGTGCGCGCTCAGGAGGACACGACGGTCGACGTCCTCGCGGCGGCGCAGGAGACCTCGGGGCGCGTGCTGATGATCGCTGAGGCGACGAGCGCCGACCCGAACCTCAGCGTGAGCGTCGTGGGGACGTCCTACGTGCGCGTGAGCGGCACGACCGAGGACGGCGAGCCTGGTCGTGTGGGCACGGCGGACGTCCTGGTCGCGGACGGCGCCGGCAACACGGCCTCCACGCAGCTCACGGTGTTCCTGCTGCCTCCCGCCGACGGGCTCGGACCCATCGCGATGCCGGACACCGTCTCGGTGCGTGCGGGCAGCCAGATCGACATCGACGTCCTCGACAACGATGCCTCGCCGCGAGGAGAGCGGCTGATGCTGTCGCCCGAGATCGAGGGCTCGGGGCTCGCGGACGAGCTCGCGTTCGCGTCAGGGAAGACCCTGCGCTACCTCGCGCCGGCGACTCCGGGCGTGTACACGCTGCGCTACACGACCTTCATCGAGTCCGACGTGTCGCGCACCGACAGCTCGAGGGTCACCGTCACCGTCCTGCCCGAGGGAGCGAACCTCCCGCCTGAGCCCCGCACCCTCACGGCACGAGTGCTCGTGGGGCAGTCCGTGCGCATCCCGGTGGATCCCGCAGGCATCGACCCCGACGGCGACGCCGTCACCCTCGTCGACGTCAGCCAGCCGCCTCCAGCGATGGGCACCGCGTCCGTCTCAGGATCTGGCGCAGCCATCAACTACCGCGCGCCCATCCTTCCTGTCGAGGGCGGGCAGGTGACGTTCACCTACACCGTGGTGGACGAGCAGGGCGAGGCGGCGACCGCATCGGTGCGGGTGGGAGTCCTCGGCAGCGAGCTCAGCGATGTCGCTCCGGTCACGTACAGCGACTACGTGAGCGCGCAGGTGGGCTCGACGTTCCCCGTGCCCGTGGAGCCGCTGCTCAACGACTCGGATCCGCTGCAGGGCGAGCTGCGAGTCATCGACGTCCGCCCGAACGCGACGCCGGAGTCCTCGGAGTACGCGCGGCTCGAGGCGCTGCTCGACCGCGCGGCATTCGAGGCCGATGGCACCATCGCCGTGCTGCCGGGCGACGTCGCGGGCACTCACTCGTACATCTACACCGTGGAGTCCCCGGTGTCGCTGTCGACGGCGGAGGGCCGCATCGTCGTCGACGTGTCCGAGCAGGCGAACCCGTCGACGCTGCGCATCCAGGACACCGTGCTGACGGCGCGGACGCGGCACGACCTCGAGGCCGGCGTCGATGTCGTCTCGGGCAAGGTCCAGTGGCAGGGCGGCGATGTCTCCGGCCTCCGGCTCGCGCTGTGGGACGAGGTCCCGTCCGGGCTGACCGTCAGCGGCTGGACCGTCTCCGGCAGCCTCCCCCGCGAGCGCACGATCGTGCCGTTCTCGCTCACGGGCACCGACTACGCAAGCGAGCAGGTCACGAGCTACGGATTCCTGCGGATCCCCGCACTCGACGACATGCGCCTCCAGCTCGCCGCTGACATCGCACCCATCACGGTTGAGGAGGAGGCATCCGTCGACATCGACGTGCGCGAGCTGCTGGACATCGGCCCGACCGACGCCGTCGAGCTGCGGGACGACCCGGTCTACGCCGTCCAGCGCCCGAGCGCGCGGTGCACCCCAGGTGGTGGTTCGACGGTGACCTACGCCGCGGGTCGCGAGGCCCCCTGGGCGGACACGTGCTCCGTGGTCGTGCGCCTCGCGAGCCAGGACACGTGGAGCGTCGTGGCGGTGCCGCTGTCGATCGTGCCGCTCGACCCCCAACCCATCCTGGGGCCCGTCAGCCGCACCATTCGGCCGGCCGAGGACGACACCGTCGACCTCATCGGTGAGCTCGTCACCTGGGAGGGCGGCCGCGTGGGCGACGTCGCTGACCTCGCCCTCACGACGACGTACTCCGGCTCGGCATTCGAGGTCACGACAGCGGGCGGGGTGCTCACCGCCACGGCCAGAGCCGATGCTGTGCCCGGCACGCGCGAGGTCGTGCGCGTGTCGACGCCCACCTTCGGGGGCCTCGAGACGACCGTGACGCTCGTCGTGGGCGCCGCGGCCGAGGATGCGCCGCGCGGCGCGACCTTCCGCCAGACGTGCGACGTCAGCGCCTCCAGCCGCTGCACCATCACGGTCGCCGGCGTCGCTGGCGAGTACGACCCATTTGCGGGCGCCGCCGGCGGCGGGCTGACGCTCGACACGGTCGGATCCTCCGGCACCGTCTCCTGCTCGGTGGCGACGGTCACGAAGGCCTCCGACACCCAGGTCACGGCGACCTGGCCGAGCGGCCCGCGGCCTGAGGGCGGCGAGTGCGTGGTCAACTACACCGTGGTCGACGCTCAGGGCCGTTCGGGCGCCGGCACGCTGACGATCGACGTCCAGGGATACCCCAAGCCTCCGGCGAGCGTCACGACGAGCGGGTACACGGGCACCTCCGTCACGCTCGACGTCGCCTTGGGGCCGGCCGCGCAGGCGCATCCCCCCGTGACGAGCGTGGCGATCCTCCGAGGGGGCGGCGCGGTCGACGCGGCCTGCTCCTCCGCCGGCGCGTCGCTGTACCGGTGCACCGTCTCCGGCCTCGAGAACGGCGAGCAGGCGACCTACACCGCCCGTGCCGTCAACGCTGTGGGCGAGTCGCTTGACTCGACTCCCCACACCACGTGGGCGTACGAGAGCCCTGAGATCAGCTCCGTGACCGCCGCCCCCGTGTATCGCCCCACCACGACCTCCGCGACGCAGGGAGCCGTCGAGGTGACCGTCCAGTCGAGCAGCGACACCCGGTCCTTCACTGTCTCGGGCACCGACCGGACCATCCAGCGCAGCGGTGCCTCCACCACCTTCGAGATCGCGCTCCCCGTGGGACCGCAGGTGATCCAGGTGGTGCCGGTGAGCGGCTTCCGGCCGCCCACCAGCACCGACAACCTGGGTCAGGCCAAGAACGCCTCCGTCACGGTCGCCGGAAGTCCGTCGTTCGCCCAGGGCATCGACGCTGACGCGAACGGCACGTCCATCACGGTCTCCGGCGGGGGCCTGCAGACCAACTCATCGCAGCTGGCGCGCTCCGAGGTCTGGTTCGCATGGACGGGCTCGACGCCGTCCTGCTCGATGGACGGGTCCGGGCGCGCGCGCGTCGACGGCGCGTACCGCACGTCCTCCACCAGCACCATCAGCGGCCTGGAGGAGCGCGTCCGCTACCGCGTCGCGGTGTGCGGCTCGAACGGGTATGGCGCGGTCATGAGCGGTCAGGACGACGCCTACACGTGGGTCGAGTACAACGCGCCCAACGGCAACGCGACCTACCGCGTCGCCACCACCTGGGAGCAGTCGGGGCGCACCTATCACGCCCCGCTCCGCGACGAGCCGTCGCTCGCCCGCAACAACGACGACGGCACCTTGTACTACTGGTACGACGGCCGCAACCGCTCGACCGAGTTCCGCGTGCGCGAGGACGTCATCGAGGACATCACCGCCGCCTACTGCAGCACCTTCATCATCGAGTACTGCGGTGGCGAGCGAGCCATCACACCCGCGTCGGGGTCGCCTGCGGCGCCGGTGACCGTCACCTTCCCCGCGGCCCCGGGCGTCACACACCCCGATGGGTCAAGCCAGGACGCGTGCTGGCCCCAGGGCGCGCCGCCGGGATCAGGCACGGTGTCGATCAGCGGCGCGGCGAGCGGGTCCGCTTCGATCACCGTCGCCGATGGCTCCTTCACCGTGACGTTCTCCGGCGCGTTCGCGACGCTCGAGACCATCACGCACCCCTTCACCACGTGTGATCCGCCGCCGGACCCGGATCCGACGCCCTCACCCGAGCCGTCCCCGTGACGCATCCGTCCATCATCTTCTCCCGAGAGGCATCCTCATGACGATCTCGCCCGAACAGGCCCAGTGGTACACCGAGACGTTCTCGCTGCTCGCCGACAACGTCGAGCGCGCGATCCTCGGCAAGCGCCACGTGGTCGAGCTCGTGCTCGCGACAGCGCTCACCGGAGGCCACGTGCTCCTCGAGGATGTGCCGGGCACCGGGAAGACGGCGCTCGCCCGGACCCTCGCGCAGACGGTCAAGGGGACGTCGTCGCGCATCCAGTTCACCCCTGACCTGCTTCCCGGCGATGTCACCGGCGTCACCATCTTCGACCAGAAGAAGGGCGAGTTCGAGTTCCATGCCGGCCCGATCTTCGCGAACATCGTGCTCGCCGACGAGATCAACCGGGCGAGCCCCAAGACGCAGTCGGCGCTCCTCGAGGTCATGGAGGAGGGCCAGGTCACCGTCGATGGCGTCACCCGCCACGTGGGCCGCCCCTTCCTCGTCATCGCGACCCAGAACCCCGTCGAGCAGGCTGGCACGTACCGGCTCCCGGAGGCGCAGCTCGACCGCTTCATGATCAAGACGTCCATCGGGTACCCCGACGACGCGGCAACCCTGCGCATCATCCAGGGCGCCGCAGGTCCGGCGCCCGAAGTGCCAGCGATCGTGACGCCGGACACCATCGTCACGATGGCAGAGCTGTCGCGCTCGGTCTACCTCAACCCGCTCATCGCGGACTACATCATGCGGATCGTGGACGCGACGAGGCGCGCGAGCGAGGCGCGCCTGGGTGTGTCGGTGCGCGGCGCGATCTCGCTGACGCGCCTGGTGGCGACGTGGGCTGCTGCCCACGGCCGCACCTACGTCACGCCTGACGACGTGCGTGACCTCGCTGTTCCCGCGCTCGCGCACCGTCTCATTCTCGAGCCCGAGGCAGAGTTCGACGGCGTCACCCAGGTCGACGTGATCGGGCAGGTGCTTCTCGACGTGCCGGCGCCGTCGGAGAACGGGGCCAGCTGAGCCGTGTACGAGCACACGGAGACCCAGCACGGTCACACGGTGACCGGCACCCGCACGCGCGGGGTGACGGTCACGCGGTACGCCACCGAGCGCACCGGGATGTCCGCACGGGTCGAGGCCGGCCGGCGAGCGGCTGGCCGCGTCGGTGCGGCGGTGGCACGCGCGTGGTCCGCGACGGCTGAGACGATCAACCCTGCTGGCTGGCTGCTGGTCGCGGTCGCCGCGGGTGGATTCGCGGCCGCGTTCGCGTGGGGCTGGGCGGAGGCGTGGGTCGTCGCCGTCGCCGCGACCGCCCTGCTGGTGCTGTGCATCCCCTTCCTGCTCGGACGTCACTCGTACGAGGTCGCGCTCGAGTTCGACAGGGACCGCGTGGTCGCCGGCACCGATCTCGTGGCGGCGCTCGGAGTGCGCAACGTCGGCCAGCGGGTGTCATTGCCCGCTCTGCTCGACATCCCCGTGGGCGAGGGGCTCATCGAGGCGCACGTGCCGCTGCTGCGTGCGGGGCACGACCACCGCGAGACGCTCACCATCGCTGCCGAGCGACGCGGCGTGATCGCGGTCGGACCGATGACCATCGGACGCGGCGACCCCGTAGGCGTGCTGCAGCGCGACCACACGTGGCCGGACGTCCAGCACATCTACGTCCATCCGGCGACCGTGCCGATCCCGTCGACGAGCGCGGGGCTGCTGCGCGACCTCGAGGGCGTCGTCACCTCCACCATCGTCGACTCGGACCTCGCATTCCACGCGATCCGCGACTACCGTCCAGGGGATTCCCGTCGCCACGTCCACTGGAAGTCGACGGCCAAGACAGGTCAGCTGATGGTGCGCCAGTACGAGGAGACCCGTCGCTCCCGCATCGCGATCGCCATCGACCTCGACGTCTCGCAGTATCAGCACGAGGACGAGTTCGAGATGGCGGTCTCCGCCGCATCCTCACTGGGGCTCCAGGCCATTCGCGACGGCCGCGAGGTGGTGATCACCGCGAGCGCGGAGATTCCCCGCCATGCCGTGGAGCGCGTCCACTCGCTGCGCACCCTGCCCACCCTCACTCCCACGGCCATGCTCGATGGGATGAGCGGGATCGATGGCACCGAGGATGTCATGCCCCTGCCCCTCGTGGCGGGGATGACGGCCCAGGAGGCGGAGCATCTGTCGATGGTCTTCCTGGTGACCGGCTCGCGCCAGCCGCTGCCCTCGCTGCGCAAGGCCGCGGTCGCCTTCTCCGCTGACGTCACGGTCGTCGCCGTGCGTGCCGACGCGGGCGCCGAGCCGGCCGTGCGGTCAGCGCGCGAGCTCACCGTGCTGACCATCGGCATGCTGCACGACCTCGGCCACCTCATGCTGCGGGGGTCGGTGTGATGGCGGCCGCGCGCGGACGACGCGCCGTCGATCCCGCACAGCTCGTCGCGGGGCTGATCGCGATCGCGGCGAGCGTCGCCGTCGCCGTGGCCACGGCCTGGCCCATCTACGGCGACGCTCGGCTGATCCTCGCGGCGGCGGCAGGAACCCTGGTGGGCTCCGGCGGCGTGCTCGCAGGGTGGGCGCTGCGATGGCGCTGGTGGCAGACGGCCCTGATGATCACCATCGCCTACCTGCTGGTGGTGGTCCCGGTCGCGATCCCCTCGGCCATGACGAGCCCTGCGCGACTGCTGGCGGGCATCGGCACCGGCCTGACGGACATCGTGTTCGGCTGGAAGCGCCTGCTCACCATCTCCGTTCCCGCCGCGGACTACCAGAGCGTGCTCGTGCCGTTCCTCTTCACCGTCACCGTCAGCACCCTCATCGCGACGGCGCTGATCGTGCGGGGCGGCCGGTGGGCCCCCTTCGCCGCCGCGCCGATGCTGGCGATGCCGGTGTTCGGCGCGTACTTCGGAACCTCGCAGACGCGGCCGGACCTGAGGCTCGGCCCCTTCACCATCCCCGCGCCCGCGCACGTGGTGCTCGGCGTGGCGGCCGTGGCCGTCTGCGCGTGCTGGCTCCTCGTGCGCAGTCGCATCGCGCGCGCGGAGGCGATACGCACGGCCCGGTCTCGAACCGGCACGGCGCGGCTCGGCGCCGCCGCCGGATCCGCCGCGCTGCGTCGCCACCTGCTCACTGCAGGCATCGTCGTCGTCGCGCTGTCGGTGGCGGCCGCCGCCGCGCCCGTCTCCGCCGCCATCGGCGACCGCGAGGTGCCGCGCGACCAGATCGACCCGCTGCTCATGCTCCAGCGGCAGGCGAGCCCGCTGTCCTCGTACCGCCAGTGGTTCCGGACGGACAGCTTCGACGTTCCGCTGTTCACGGTGACAGGAGCCACCGGCGTCGATCGCGTGCGCATCGCGACGCTCAACTCCTACGACGGATCGGTGTATCACGTCGACGGGGATGCCGAGCTGTCCGACTTCAGCCGCCAGCCACGGACTCAGCACGCCGATGTGACCATCACCATCGGCGTCGGCTATGCAGGCGTGTGGGTGCCGCTGGTGACGGCCGACGGCGGCGCGCCGCAGTTCGGCGGCGAGCGTGCGTCCGCCCTCGCCGACTCGTACTACGCGTCGCCCCAGCTCGACGCGGGCGTCATCGTCGAGGGTCAGGACCGCCAGTCGGTCGAGGGCCTGCGCGCCGGGGACGTGTACTCGCTCGCGGCGGCCGCGGCGCCGGACATCGACGCCTTCAGGGCTGCGCCCGGCGGCGACCCGCTGATCTCCGAGGAGCAGCATCCGGCGCTCACGGCATGGGCCGATGCGCAGGAGCTCGACCGGTCGGGCGCATCGCTGATCGAGCTGGTGGACAGGCTGCGCGCTCGCGGGTACATCAGCCACTCCGCCACCGAGGACGCCGACGCGTCCTCGTGGATGGCCGACCTCTCCGCCCGCGCCTCGTTCGCCTTTCACGGGAGTCGCTCCGGCCACTCCACCGCGCGCGTCGAGGATCTCTTCGAAGCTCTCCTCGACCAGCAGGAGCGCGCCGGCGACGGCGCCTCCGAGGAGACGCTCGTCGCCGCCGTCGGCGACGATGAGCAGTTCGCCACCGCTGCCGCCCTGCTCGCGCAGCACCTCGGGTTCGAGGCGCGCGTGGTGGTGGGAGTCCGCCTGGCCGATGCGGGCTCGGGCTGGGCGGTGGAGCCGTGCGCCGAGGTCTGCACCGGCGCCAACGTCACCGCGTGGGCCGAGGCGCGGTCCCTGGACGGCGAATGGGTGGCGCTCGATGCGACACCGCAGTTCACCGTCCCGCCCAGCCTGATCGAGGAGGGCCAGAACCCGCCTGAGAACCCCACGGAGCCCGAGCAGATCGCCGCAGAGGTCATCGATCCCCCGACCATCCTCTCCGAGACGGTCTCGGAGTCGACCCCTGAGTCCGCCGTGGAGGATCCCACGTGGCTGCAGTCGAACCTCAGGGTCATCCTGGCGATCGCGAGCGTGGCGGTGGGCACGCTGCTGCTGATCCTGCCTCTGCTGGTGTTCCCCATCGCGAAGCGCGCGCATCGACGGTGGCGCCGACGCGCGCACGACCCTGAGGTGGCGATGGTCGGCGCCTGGGAGGAGCTCATCGATCGCTACGTCGACGCAGGGATGGCCGTCCCGACAGGGCTGACGCGAGCGGAGACCGCCGACATCCTCGACCGGCCGGCGGCCGCGTCGATCGCCGCGACGGTCGACCGAGCCGTGTTCGCCGAGCACCCGCCCGCCATCGACACGAGCACTGACCTGTGGGCGATCCTCGACGATGAGAGGCGTGCGGTCCGATCGGAGCTGCCGCTGCGCCGGAGGATCCGGGCAAGCCTCACCCCCGCCTCGTTCCTGCGCAGGATTCGCGCGCAGCATGCCGATGAGCGCTCCACGCTCCGACGGAAGGACAGCCATGGGCCCGAATGACACGACGAGCGCGGTCGCCACGCTCGTGATCCTGACCTTGGCCTACCTCGCTGTAGGGCTCGGCCTCTACCTCTGGTACGGATGGGCGCTGGCGCGTCTGTTCCGCAAGCTCGGTACGGATGGCTGGCGGGGCTGGGTTCCCATCGTGAACGAGATGACCATCTTCGAGCGGGGCGGCGTGCCGCCCTGGAACGTCGTGCTCTACTTCGTGCCGATCGTCAATCTCTATGCGCTGTACCTCAAGTTCGTCGCGGCGGGACGCATCAATGAGCGGTTCGGGCACGGCACGGGGATGTCGGTGCTCGCGGTGCTCGTCTCGCCGCTGTGGGCCACCATCGTGGGCGGGGCCAAGGTCGCCGACGCCGGTGTCGCGCAGACTCGCATGGCCGATGTCGCCGGGCACCGCGAGGTGCAGGGCGGGCTGGGCGCTGCCGAGGCGGCGTCCGCTCCGCGGACGGACCAGCCTGGCCGCGTGGCTCAGCCGCCCGTGGCGGTCGCCGCGCCTGCGCAGATCGCTGCGAGCTCGGCGGGTCCCCTCTCCCCTCGCTCGGCGCCAGCGGCGCCGACGCCGCCCGCCCCCGCACCAGCATCGGCGCCGTCGGCGCCTCGCCCGACGCTGTCCCCGCCGCAGCCGCTCCCTCACTCCTCGCCGTTCCTCGCCCCGCGCGGCGGACCGGATCACGCCGCCGCGGCAGGCGTCCCGGCCAGCCCGATTGCCGTCGGCGCCGTCGCCGACAGCGCCCAGCCGGGCGTCGGGCAAGCATCAGAGCCGGCAGCGGAACCCACGCGCGCGGCAGCCGATGACGAGCACGCGCCCGGCGGCCCACCCCCGATCGTCGTGCACAACCCGTGGGCGCGGCCGCCACAGGTGCGAGCCGAGCGGGCGTCCCCAGGGATCGCCGTGCCCTCGTGGCTCGAGGACGTCGAGCAGGCCGCAACGCCGGCTGCGAGCGATGACGGCGCGGCCGGGCCCCCCACTCCCCTTCCGGCGCCGCTGCCTGACGCCGACCCCAACGCTGCTCACGCGGACGTCGATGACGACGAGGACTTCGGCGAGACCGTCGTGGTCGACCGACGCCCACGGGTGACATGGCTCTTGACGGTGGACGGCGCTGGCGACCTTCCGCTCACCTCCGACCGCGTCATCCTGGGGCGGCGGCCCGCCCCGACCGAGCCTGGAACTCAGACGCTGGCCGTGCCAGACTCGACCAGGACGCTGTCGAAGGAGCACGCCAGGCTCGAACTGACGGACGGAGAGTGGTCGATCACCGACCTCGGGTCCACCAATGGAGTGATGCTCGTGGGGGACGATGGCGAGGAGACGTTGATCGAGGTCGGCGAAGCCGCCCTCGTGAAGGGACGCTTCGTGCTCGGAAAGGTCGGGATGACCATCGGCTACGCGACGGAGGACGCATGACGACCGTGTCGCTCGCGGGGCTCACGCTGAGCGTGGCCGCCGTCACGGACCCGGGCCTGCGCCGGCCCGCCAACGAGGACTCCATGCTCGCCGTCGGACCCGCGTTCGTGGTCGCGGACGGCATGGGCGGGTACGAGTGCGGCGACCTCGCCAGCGCGGCCGTGGTGAGCGCCTTCGCCGACCGCCTCCAGGGAGCCGAGTACGGCTCCTTCGCGGACGTGCACGCGGCGCTCCTGGACGCCGATGATCGCGTCGAGGTCGTCGCGCGCTCGACACGCACGGGGGCGGGCTCGACCGCGACGGGCGCGGTGCTGATCGAGCACGCCGGAAGGCCGCACTGGCTCGTCTTCAACGTCGGCGATTCGCGCGTGTATCGCCACCTGGGCAGCGACCTCGAACAGCTCACTCACGACCACTCGCTCGGGCGCGAGCTCGTCGAGTCTGGCCAGCTGCGCGCCGAGGATCTCGCCACCTACCCGGACAGGAACGTGATCACCAGGGCCATCGGCGCCGCCGACTCCCTCGCCGACAGCTGGCTGGTCCCCGTCGTCACCGGCGAGCGCCTGCTGCTGTGCTCCGACGGCCTGCACGGCGAGCTCGCCGACGAGGACATCCGCGCCGTGCTGACCATGAGCGGACACCCCGAGTCCGCGGCCAGGGTGCTGGTCGAGCGGGCGAAGGAGCACGGGGGTCGCGACAACATCACGGTGATCGTGATCGACGTGGTCGCGGGCGGCGCCTCGGTGCTCGCCGACGGCACCACCGAGGCCCACGAGGTGGTCATCCACGAGTTCGACGACGACACGCTCACGGTGTCGCAGTGACGTCGACGCCTGACGAGAGCGACGAGGATCGCACGCGCGTGGTCGACCGTTCCGCCCCTGCGGCTGACGACGAGGACCGCACGCGCGTGGTGGACCGCCCCGGCCCTGCGGCTGAGGATGAGGACCGCACCCGCGTGGTGGACCGTCCCGGCCCTGCGGCTGAGGATGAGGACCGCACCCGCGTGGTGGACCGCCCCGGCCCTGCGGCTGACGACGAGGACCGCACGCGCGTGGTGGACCGTCCCGATGGCCCGGACCACACGCGCGTGGTCGAGCGGCGAGCCCCCGCTGACGATCATCGTCGAGAGCCCCTCACGCTGCCCGCGTCCGGCAGTCGTCGCCGCGGCATCGCGATGCCGCCCAACATGGGCGGCGGCACTCCGCGCGCCGAGGCGGCCGTGGGTCCCGGAGCGGTCCACGCCTACACTCCGAGACCGCTGCCCGACGCGCCGGAGGCCGCAGCCAGCGTGACGGACGGGCCCGAGGCGACCCGCGCATCGGCCTCGGACCTGCCCTCGGTGAGGCGGCGGGGGCGCCGCACCGCGCGCGTGGCCGTGGCGACATTCGTCGTCACCTGCGTGCTCGCGGTGGTGGGCGCCATCGTCCTCGCCGTGCTCTGGTTGTAGCGCGGGCACGGACGCGCTCCGCGCATCGGCCGCGTCACTCCAGCGCATGGATGCACGAAGGCCCGGCCCCGCCTGAGCGGGACCGGGCCTCGATGCGTGTCGCTGCTACTCGCGCGGCAGGTCGAACTCCTCGAGCGGCACGGCCTCGCCGGTGCCCTCCGAGAAGTACTGGCCCTCCCACTCCTCGTACCCGAAGGTCGGGAACAGGTTGGCCTTGGCCTCCTCGGTCGGGTCGACCGTCGCAGTGCGGTACTGCTGCAGGCCGGTGCCGGCGGGGATGAGCTTTCCGAGGATCACGTTCTCCTTGAGGCCCAGCAGCGGGTCCGACTTGCCGGACATCGCCGCCTCCGTGAGCACGCGGGTGGTCTCCTGGAAGGACGCCGCCGACAGCCACGACTCGGTCGCGAGCGAGGCCTTCGTGATGCCCATCAGCTCGGGACGCGCCGAGGCCGGCTTGCCGCCCTTGGTGACGGTCGCGCGGTTGGCGGCCTCGAAGCGCGAGCGCTCCACGAGCTCACCGGGCAGCAGCGGTGCGTCGCCTGCCTCGAGCACCGTCACGCGACGGAGCATCTGGCGCACGATGACCTCGATGTGCTTGTCGTGGATCTCCACGCCCTGCGAGCGGTACACGTCCTGGACCTCGTCCACCAGGTGCTTCTGGGTGGCACGGGGGCCGAGGATGCGCAGCACGGACTTGGGGTCCACGGCGCCGGCGACCAGCTGCTGGCCCACCTCGACGTGCTCGCCGTCCTGCACGAGCAGGCGCGAACGCTTGGTGACGGGGTACTCGATGACCTCGTCGCCGTTGTCGGGAGTGATGACCAGACGGCGGGTGGCCTCCGAGTCGTCGACCTTGAGCGTGCCGGCGACCTCGGAGATCGGGGCCTCGCCCTTGGGGGTGCGTGCCTCGAAGAGCTCCTGGACACGAGGCAGACCCTGCGTGATGTCGTCCGCGGACGCCACACCACCGGTGTGGAACGTGCGCATGGTCAGCTGCGTGCCGGGCTCACCGATCGACTGGGCAGCGACGATGCCGACGGCCTCGCCGATGTCCACGAGCTCACGCGTGGCGAGCGAGCGGCCGTAGCACTTCGCACAGGTCCCGACGGCGGACTCGCAGGTCAGGACCGAACGGACCTTGACCTCCTCGATGCCCTGGTCGATGAGCGAGTCGATCAGCACGTCGCCGATGTCGGCGCCGGCCGTCGCGATCACGTCGCCCGAGCCGTCTGTGACGTCGGTCGCGAGGGTGCGGGCGAAGACCGAGGTCTCCACGCGCTCGTCCCTGACCTTCTCGCCACCGGCCGTCGTGTCCACGATCGGCATCGTCAGGCCGCGCTCGGTGCCGCAGTCGGCCTCGCGGACGATGACGTCCTGCGACACGTCCACCAGGCGACGGGTCAGGTAGCCCGAGTCGGCGGTGCGCAGAGCGGTGTCGGCCAGGCCCTTGCGGGCGCCGTGCGTCGCGATGAAGTACTCGAGCACCGACAGGCCCTCGCGGTAGTTCGACTTGATCGGACGCGGGATGATCTCGCCCTTCGGGTTGGCCACCAGGCCGCGCATGCCGGCGATCTGACGGACCTGCATCCAGTTACCACGAGCACCGGACCCGACCATGGTGTGGACGGTGTTGTGCTTGGGGAAGGACTCCCGCATGGACTTGTCGACCTCGTTCGTGGCCTGCGTCCAGATCTCGATGAGCTCCTGACGGCGCTCGTCGTCGGTGATCAGACCGTTCTCGAACTGCTCCTGGACCTTGACGGCCTGAGCCTCGTAGCGCTCGAGGATCTCCTGCTTGTTGGCGGGAGTCGCGACGTCGCCGATGCCGATGGTGACGCCCGAGCGCGTGGCCCAGTGGAAGCCGGCGGACTTGAGCGCGTCCAGCGAGGCGGCGACCTCGACCTTGGGGTAGCGCTCCGCGAGCTCGTTCACGATGTTGCCCAGGACCTTCTTGTCCACGTCGCGGTTGACGTAGGGGAAGGACACCGGCAGCAGCTCGTTGAACAGCGCGCGGCCCAGCGTGGTGGTCAGGATGAACTCCGTGCCCTCGACGTGGTCGTCGCTCAGCTCGTGGCCCAGCGGCGGGACGGTGTCGGCGTCCATGCGCAGCTGGATCTCGGCGTTGAGCGAGATGTCGCCCGCGTCGAACGCCATGCGCGCCTCGGCGGCCGAGGTGAACGCACGCCCCTCGCCCTTCTCGCCCTCCTTGTGGAGGGAGAGGTGGTACAGGCCGATGATCATGTCCTGCGAGGGCATGGTCACCGGACGACCGTCAGAGGGCTTGAGGATGTTGTTGCTCGACAGCATCAGCACGCGGGCCTCGGCCTGCGCCTCCGCCGACAGCGGCAGGTGAACGGCCATCTGGTCACCGTCGAAGTCGGCGTTGAACGCGCCGCACACGAGCGGGTGCAGGTGGATGGCCTTGCCCTCGACCAGCTGAGGCTCGAACGCCTGGATGCCCAGTCGGTGCAGGGTGGGCGCACGGTTCAGCAGCACGGGGTGCTCCGTGATGACCTCCTCGAGCACGTCCCAGACCTCGCCGCGCGACCGCTCGACCATGCGCTTGGCAGACTTGATGTTCTGCGCGTGGTTGAGCTCGACCAGCCGCTTCATGACGAACGGCTTGAACAGCTCGAGCGCCATCTGCTTGGGCAGGCCGCACTGGTGCAGCTTGAGCTGCGGGCCGACCACGATGACCGAGCGGCCCGAGTAGTCGACGCGCTTGCCGAGCAGGTTCTGGCGGAAGCGGCCCTGCTTGCCCTTGAGCATGTCCGAGATGGACTTGAGGGGGCGGTTGCCGGGTCCGGTCACCGGTCGTCCGCGACGGCCGTTGTCGAACAGCGCGTCCACGGCCTCCTGCAGCATGCGCTTCTCGTTGTTCACGATGATCTCGGGGGCACCGAGGTCGAGCAGGCGCTTGAGGCGGTTGTTGCGGTTGATGACACGGCGGTACAGGTCGTTGAGGTCGGAGGTCGCGAAGCGGCCGCCGTCCAGCTGGACCATCGGGCGAAGGTCCGGCGGGATCACCGGGATCGCGTCGAGCACCATGCCGGTGGGCGAGTTGGTGGTCGTCAGGAAGGCGTTGACCACCTTGAGGCGCTTGAGCGCTCGGGTCTTGCGCTGTCCCTTGCCGTTGGCGATGGTGTCGCGCAGCGACTCCGCCTCCGCCTCGAGGTCGAAAGTCTGGAGGCGACGCTGGATCGCCTCGGCACCCATCGAGCCCTTGAAGTAGGAGCCATAGCGGCGCGACAGCTCGCGGTAGAGCAGCTCGTCGCCCTCGAGGTCCTGGACCTTGAGGTTCGCGAAGCGGTCGAAGACCTGGTCGAGACGGTCGATCTCGGCGTCGGCGCGCTTGCGCAGGTTCGCCATCTCGCGCTCGGCGCCGTCCTTGACCTTGCGCTTGGCGTCAGCCTTCGCGCCCTCGGCCTCGAGCTCGGCGATGTCCTTCTCGAGCTTGACGGCGCGGGTGTTGATGTCCGCGTCGCGCTGGCTCGCGATGGACTTCTTCTCCTTCTCGATCTCGTTGCGGAGCTTCGGAAGGTCCTCGTGGCGGCCGTCCTCGTCCACCTCGGTCACCATGTAGGCGGCGAAGTAGATGACCTTCTCCAGGTCCTTGGGGGCCAGGTCGAGGAGGTAGCCCAGGCGCGACGGGACGCCCTTGAAGTACCAGATGTGGGTGACAGGAGCGGCGAGCTCGATGTGGCCCATGCGCTCGCGACGCACGCGGGAGCGGGTCACCTCGACGCCGCAGCGCTCGCAGACGATGCCGCGGTAGCGCACGCGCTTGTACTTGCCGCAGCCGCACTCCCAGTCGCGGGTGGGACCGAAGATCTTCTCGCAGAAGAGTCCGTCCTTCTCCGGCTTCAGGGTGCGGTAGTTGATGGTCTCGGGCTTCTTCACCTCGCCGTGGGACCAGCCGCGGATCTCCTCCGCGGTCGCCAGGCCGATGCGCAGGTCGCCGAACTCGTTGACGTCAAGCATTCGTTCGAATCCCTCTTCTTAGATCTCGTCGACGCTGGAGGCGTCCGGGCGGCTGGACAGGGAGATGCCGAGCGACTCGGCGGCCTGGTACGCGTCCTCCTCGGACTCACGCATCTCGACGACGTGGCCCTCGGAGTTGAGGACCTCGACGTTCAGGCACAGGGACTGCATCTCCTTCATGAGCACCCGGAACGACTCCGGCAGACCGGGGTCAGGGATGTTCTGACCCTTGACGATGGCCTCGTACACCTTCACGCGGCCCACGACGTCGTCGGACTTGATGGTCAGCAGCTCCTGGAGCGCGTAGGCGGCGCCGTACGCCTCGAGCGCCCACACCTCCATCTCGCCGAAGCGCTGGCCGCCGAACTGGGCCTTTCCGCCCAGCGGCTGCTGCGTGATCATCGAGTACGGACCCGTCGAGCGGGCGTGGATCTTGTCGTCCACGAGGTGGTGGAGCTTCAGGATGTACTTGTAGCCCACTGCCACCGGCTCGGGGAACGGCTCGCCGGAGCGTCCGTCGAAGAGCCGCGCCTTGCCGTCCTCGTTCACCAGGCGGTCGCCATCGCGGTTGGGGTTGATGGTCGAGCGGAGGTTGATCAGCGTCTCCTCCTGCAGGCCGTCGAACACCGGGGTCGCGACAGGGTTGCCGGGCTCGGAGAACTTGGCGGCCTCGGGCAGCTTCTTCGCCCAGGCGTCCTTGACGTCCGTCGCATCCCAGCCGTGCTTGGCCACCCAGCCGGTGTGGGTCTCGAGGACCTGTCCGACGTTCATGCGGCCGGGCACGCCCAGCGGGTTGAGGATGACGTCGACCGGCGTGCCGTCCTCGAGGAACGGCATGTCCTCCTGCGGCAGGATCGTCGAGATGACGCCCTTGTTGCCGTGGCGGCCGGCGAGCTTGTCGCCCTCCTGGATCTTGCGGCGCTGCGCGATGTACACGCGGACCAGCTCGTTGACGCCGGCCGGGAGGTCGTCGCCGTCCTCCTCGGTGAACACGCGCACGCCGATGACGGTGCCGGACTCGCCGTGAGGGACCTTGAGCGAGGTGTCGCGCACCTCGCGGGCCTTCTCGCCGAAGATCGCGCGCAGCAGGCGCTCCTCGGGGGTGAGCTCCGTCTCGCCCTTGGGCGTCACCTTGCCGACGAGGATGTCGCCGGCGCGAACCTCGGCGCCGATGCGCACGATGCCGCGCTCGTCGAGGTCGGCGAGGACCTCCTCGGAGGCGTTGGGGATGTCCCGGGTGATCTCCTCGGGGCCCAGCTTGGTGTCGCGGGCGTCGACCTCGTGCTCCTCGATGTGGATCGAGGACAGGACGTCGTCCTCCACGAGGCGCTGCGACAGGATGATCGCGTCCTCGTAGTTGTGGCCCTCCCAGCACATGAACGCGACCAGCAGGTTGCGTCCGAGCGCGAGCTCGCCGTTGTCGGTCGCGGGACCATCGGCGATGACCGAGCCCTCGACCAGCTTGTCGCCCTCGTCCACGAGCACCCGCTGGTTGTAGCTGGTGCCCTGGTTGGAGCGCTCGAACTTGGCGATGCGGTACGAGCCGGTGGTGCCGTCGTCGTTCGCGACGGTGACCAGGTCGGAGCTGACCTCGGTGACGACGCCGGCCTTGGTGGCCACGACCACGTCGCCGGCGTCGATCGCCGCACGGCGCTCCATGCCGGTGCCGACCAGCGGCGCCTCGGAGCGGACCAGCGGCACGGCCTGGCGCTGCATGTTCGCGCCCATGAGGGCGCGGTTCGCGTCGTCGTGCTCGAGGAACGGGATCAGGGCGGTCGCGACCGACACCATCTGGCGCGGCGAGACGTCCATGTAGTCCACGGCCTCGCGGGGGACGAACTCGACCTCGCCGCCCTTCGAGCGGACCAGCACGCGCTCCTCGGCGAACGAGTTGTCGTCGGAGAGCTCCGCGTTGGCCTGCGCGATGACGAAGTGGTCCTCGTCGTCGGCGGTGAGGTAGTCGACCTTGTTCGAGACCTTGCCCTTGATGACCTTGCGGTAGGGGGTCTCGACGAAGCCCAGCGGGTTGACGCGGCCGTACGTCGCGAGCGCGCCGATGAGGCCGATGTTCGGACCCTCAGGGGTCTCGATCGGGCACATGCGGCCGTAGTGCGACGGGTGGACGTCACGGACCTCCATGCCGGCGCGGTCGCGCGACAGGCCGCCGGGGCCGAGCGCGGACAGGCGGCGCTTGTTGGTCAGGCCGGCGAGCGGGTTGTTCTGGTCCATGAACTGCGACAGCTGCGAGGTTCCGAAGAACTCGCGGATCGCGGCGACCACGGGGCGCGTGTTGATCAGGGTCTGGGGC
This sequence comes from Demequina sp. NBRC 110053, assembly GCF_002090095.1. GTDB lineage: Bacteria > Actinomycetota > Actinomycetes > Actinomycetales > Demequinaceae > Demequina. The sequence goes on from NZ_BBRJ01000002.1 coordinate 852,120, forward strand.
GTGATCGCCTCGACGTCCTGGGTCGTCATGCGCTCGCGGACCACGCGCTCCATGCGCGACAGGCCCGTGCGGATCTGGTTCTGGACCAGCTCGCCCACCGCGCGGATGCGGCGGTTGCCGAAGTGGTCGATGTCGTCGGTCTCGACCTCGACGGTGCCCGCGAGCGACTCGAAGGTCGGGTGGCCGGCGTGGGCGGCGGCGACGTACTTGACAGTCGCGACGATGTCGTCGAGCGACAGCACGGAGTCGCCGAGCGCCTTGCCGACCTTGAGCTTCTTGTTCAGCTTGAAGCGGCCGACCTTCGCGAGGTCGTAGCGCTTGGGGTTGAAGTAGAAGTTGTCGAGCAGGTTCTGGCCGGCCTCGACCGTGGGCGGCTCGCCCGGGCGGAGCTTGCGGTACAGGTCGACGAGGGCGTCCTCGGACGAGTGAACCGTGTCCTTCTCGAGGGTCTCGAGGATCGCGGGGAAGTCCTTGAACTCGTCCGCGATCTGCTCGTCGGTCATGCCCAGCGCCTTCAGGAACAGGGTGACGGGCTGCTTGCGCTTGCGGTCCACGCGCACGCCTACGGCGTCGCGCTTGTCGATCTCGAACTCGAGCCACGCGCCACGCGAGGGGATGACCTTCGCGGTGAAGATGTCCTTGTCGGACGTCTTGTCGGGGGTGCGCTCGAAGTACACGCCGGGCGAGCGGACCAGCTGCGAGACGACCACGCGCTCGGTGCCGTTCACGATGAACGTGCCCTTGGGGGTCATCAGCGGGAAGTCGCCCATGAAGACGGTCTGCGACTTGATCTCGCCGGTGGTGTTGTTCATGAACTCGGCGGTCACGAACAGCTGGGCGGCGTAGGTGAAGTCCTTCTCCTTGCACTCCTCAGGAGTGTGGCGCGGCTCCTCGAAGTACGGGTCCGAGAAGTTCAGCGACATGGTCTGGCCGAAGTCCTCGATGGGGGAGATCTCCTCGAAGATCTCCTGCAGGCCAGCGATCTCCGGGACGTCGTCCCGGCCCTCCTTCTTCGCGGCGGCCACGCGGGCCTGCCAGGCGGCGTTGCCGACGAGCCAGTCGAAGCTCTCGGTCTGAATGCCCAGAAGGTCGGGCACCTCGATGGGCTCAGAGATCTGAGCGAAGGAGATGCGCGAGGAGGCGGAACGGTTGGCGATGGCGGTTGCCGAGGGGGTGCGCGAGGCAGCCAAGGGCGGGTCCTTCCCTTTTGATAGCGTGCGTGACGCGCGTCTCAGACCACGGCTCCACCGGATCCCGGGGCGAAGCCACTCTCAGAGCGGACGCACGCCAGGTAGGCATATGAGGGCAGGGCATAGACAGCGCAACTACCTACAGTAGTCGCTGGGCGCGCGATTGTCCACCGGTGCCGCGGTGCCGTCAAGGACTCCGCGCCGGCCTGTCGCCGTATCGTGACCAAACCCGCGCATCGTCCCTGACCAGCGCCCGATGCCGCGGGGGCACGCCAAGAGTACCGCGCCCCGGCCCGTCCGCACAGCGCCTGGCACGGCGCTGTGAAGAACCGGCGCGTCAGCCCTGCACCCGCATCGGCGGCCGTCCTCGACGCCCGCGCTCGAACCGCAGAGAAGCAGAACGCCGAGCCGCCCCAGGAAGGGGCGACCCGGCGTTCGAGCCGAGAGCGGCGAGACTACTTGAGCTCGACCGTGGCGCCGGCAGCCTCGAGCTGCTCCTTGGCCTTCTCGGCGTCCTCCTTCTTGGCGCCCTCGAGGACGACCTTGGGGGCCTCGTCGACCAGAGCCTTGGCCTCGCCGAGGCCGAGCGACGTGAGCGCGCGCACCTCCTTGATGACCTGGATCTTCTTGTCGCCGACGGCGGCGAGGACGACGTCGAACTCGTCCTTCTCCTCGACCTCGGCGGCGGCCTCGCCACCACCAGCGGCGGCAGGCGCAGCGGCGGCGACCGGGGCGGCAGCGGTGACCTCGAAGGTCTCCTCGAATGCCTTGACGAACTCGGAGAGCTCGATGAGCGAGAGCTCCTTGAACTGCTCGATGAGCTCCTCGGTGGAGAGCTTAGCCATGATGTTCTTCCTTATCTTTCAGCTGCGTGGACAGCAGGTTCTTGCGATGGGGGTCGCGGCCTCAGGCCGCTTCTTCCTGCTTGGCACGCAGGGCGTCGACAGCACGCGCCGCCTGGGCGAGCGGTGCCTGGAACAGGTATGCAGCACCGAACAGCGACGCCTTCATGGCGCCGGCTGCCTTGGCGAGCAGGACCTCACGGGACTCGAGGTCTGCGAGCTTGTTGATCTCCTCAGCGGAGAGCACGTTGCCCTCGAGAACGCCGCCCTTGATGACGAGCTTGTCGTTCTCCTTGGCAAAGCCCTTCAGACCCTTTGCAGCCTCCACCGGGTCGCCGGTGACGAATGCAATGGCCGTGGGGCCGACGAAGAGGTCGTCAAGACCCTCGACACCGGCCTCCTTGGCCGCGAGCGCCGTCAGAGTGTTCTTCGCGACCACGTAGGTCGCGGCGCCGCGGAGCTTGCCGCGCAGCTCAGCGAGCTGCGGAACCGACAGGCCGCGGTACTCGGTGATCACCACAGCCGTGGAGTCACGGAACGCGTCCGTCAGCTCCTGGACTGCAGCCACCTTGTCTGGCGTCGCCATAGTTGTCCTTCCTTCAGGTGACCGTCGGCGCCTCCTCGCGGAGACGGCCCACCCCGGACAACAGAAAAGCCCCGCGCAGGCGGGGCTGGGCAGGACGCGTTGATGCGCGATCCTTCTCAGTTCACCTGCGCTGGCCTCCGCTGCTGCGGGACTTCGGACTGGTTCGCATGGCGAACCGGACGACCGGCGGTCTTGGGCCTGGACAGGATACGCGACCAAGGCGCCGTTGAGCAAACCGGCCGATGCGCGGGCTGGCCGCCGCGCCTGAGCGGCTCAGTAGCGAGCCGGCCGCAGGAAGCGCACCGCCCCACCCACCCCGATGGTCCTCAGGTGGCGCAGCGCGAACGCCGGCTTGAGCAGCCACACCCAGCCGCCGACGGCGCGGCTGAGCGCCGCCGACCTCGCATCGATGTCCGCTCCCGTCCCCCACCGCGAACCCGAACTCTCCGTGGGATGCATCGCCACCGTCGCCGGGACCGCATCGGCCCGCAGGCCGGCCCTCAGCAGGTCGGCGATGAAGATGTACTCGTCGCCCAGGTACAGGGCGGCGCCGGCGCCGAAGCGCTCGTCGAACCAGACGCCTGCGGCGCGCGTCTGCTCGACGTCCGCGATCATCTCGTAGGTGGCGGCCTTGCCGCTGTTGCGCAGCGTGAGGCGGGCGACGTCGTCGGGATAGGACTTGCGGAGCGTCCCCGACTCGTCCACGGCCCGGCCCAGAGCGAGGGACGCGCCCGACGAGCGCAGGTGGCCCAGCGCCGCGGCCACGCCCTCGAGGTCGACGGTGACGTCGTCGTCGCAGAACAGCAGATACCGCCGGGTCGCACGGCGAATCGCCTCGTTGCGGCTCTTGGCCACGCCGCGAGAGCGCAGCACCACCACCGTCGCGCCGCCCTCCTGGAGCCGCGCGATCTCGCGCGCCGCATCCTCGCTGACTGGCGCGTCATCCTCGCTCCCCGTCTGCGCGACCACCACCTGCTCGGCGCCGCCCAGCGCATCGGCGGTCGGAATGGCAGCCAGCCGGTCCACGAGGCTCGAATAGCCGATGGTCAGGTCGCTGAGGTCCGGCGCAGTCATGATGGGTCCATCATCCCCCACCGTGGCCGCGCGACTACGCCACGAGGCGCCCCTCCACCGTCGCGACCGCGTCGCGGATAGCGCCTTCGACGTCGTCGAGGACGTCTTCGCCCAGCCGCACGTCGAGCGTGAGCGGGTCGAGGTCGATGCGGGACAGGTCGGTCCCCACCACCGTCGGCTCCCTCAGGCCGTGGATCCCGACGCCGAGCGCATAGTCCTCATACTTGACGCCGCTGCCATGCACGGCGTCCTCGAAGCCCTCGAAGGTCACCAGGGCGCACGGGATCCCATAGCTGTGGCACGCGATCATCACGTGCATGGCGCTCGTCACCACCCGGTCGTAGCCCATCAGCTGCGCGAGCAGCTCCTCGATGCGGTGCGGGTGGCCGGCGAGGACGCTGAGCTCGTCCATGTCCTCGGCGAGCGCGAGCGGGGCGCGGACGTGCGCGTGGTGACGCACCACCGCGGTGCGCCCGTTGGTCTGCGCTCGCTCCAGGCTCACCACTCGGCGCACGAGGACGCCGGGGTCCCCGAAGCGCTCGACGTCCGGCCCTCCGGAGCTGCGGAGCGCCTGGGCGGTGAGCGGACCGCGCACCGACACCCACGTCGCGCGGGCCGCCAGCTCGACGTCGAGCGAGGAGACTCCCGTCCCGACCACCGTCGAGGTCCGCTCGACGAACCTGCCGATCGACCCCAGGCCCACGAGGTGCGCCCTGGCCTTCTTCGCGGTCGGCTGCTGGAGCGCGATCGGGCGACCGGAGACGTGGCCCACGATCATGGGACTGAGCCAGTCGCCGAAGTTGCCCGGGAAAGGCCGCGGCCACCACGCGAGAGGCAGCGGGGCGCCGACGCCTCGCGTGCGGTGGTGGAGGATGGCGTCGGCCGCGTCGAGCGCGGCGTGCTCCGCGTCGGTGAGCACCGCAGCGGCCACGAGGGCGGCCCGTTGGGCCGCGAACGCCCCGACGTCACCGCTCTGTGCGCGTGCGAGGAGCGATGTCACGATCGCCTGCCGTGCGGGAGACGAGAATCGCAGGTCATCCGACTGGCCGCCGAGGCCTCCGCCGGTCAGGACGGCCGTCACCCCCATCGAGTCCGCGACACGGCGCAAGGAGCGCTGCGCTCCCGCTGGCACGGTCCGCTCGAGGCGCTTGGCTGCCGCGAGGCCGGCTCGCCTGGCGTGCGCCAGAGGCGACTGTCGCCCCGACTCGGCGGCGCGCTCGTGCTGCGCGACCCTGCCCTTGAACTCCGCCACGTTCCCCGACGAGCCGAAGACGAAGAAGGCGCCGCCCGGGGTGGCGCCGTGGACGGCTCGCGACACCACGGCGATCGAGGGGATCACCTGAAAGGACAGCCGGTGCGCGTTCGCTCGCCAGGCCTCCTCGAAGAAGTAGTCATCCGTGGCCTTGAGCGTGGACGACCGCTCGAGCGCCGCCGCGTCCGCGATGAACCTGCGACCGGCGGCCGACGCCGAGATGCCGAAGAAGCACGGCTCCCAGAACCGCGTCCTCCGGTCATAGCCGATCGTCATCGGACTGCCGAAGCCGCGCTGGAATCCCACCAGGTCGGCGGAGAAGTGACGCACCGAGTCCGGAAGCGACACGAGGTCGCAGTCGACGTCGAGCCAGAACACGCGCCGCCCCGGATTGGCTTCGCAGACCTCCCACAGGAACGCGACCTTCTGGCGGCACACGTCTGCCCAGTCCTGATCAGCCCCCTTGTCGACCTCGCGAATCACGTGCTCGAGGCCCAGCGCGTCGAGCGAGCGCCGCAGGCGATCGCCGTGCGCCCGGTAGTAGTCGTCGGGGGTGTGGAACGAGCACACGATGGGCGCCTCGGACACGCCTGCCTCCTCCTGGGGTCGCCTACGCGCCCGTCTCACCGCAGGCTAGGGATCTCAGGTGACCGAAACCTGTCCAGACGATGAAGGTCTGGCGACGAGCGCATCGGCACCGAACGCATCGGCACTGAACGCATCGGGAGTAGGCCGGACGGGCTGAAGCAGTGAGCGGCGCCGATGCGGTGCCCGGGCATGCAGAAGGCCCGGCCCCCTGCGGGGACCGGGCCAGGCGCGGCATCGCCTGCCGGGTTACGGCACGGAACGCCACGCGTGCTCTCGGACGCTCGGTCCCGGGGTCGCCGGGCCTCGCGCGAGCGCGTCTGCTGAGGCTTGCGCCCTACTTCTCGACCTTGGCGAGCGAGTCCACCGGAATGCCGGGGCCCTGCGTCGCGGAGATCGAGGTCTTGATGATGTAGCGGCCCTTCGAAGCCGAGGGCTTCACACGCTGGACCTCGTCCAGCACGGCCTGGAAGTTCTCGAGCAGCTTCTCGTCGCCGAACGACGCCTTGCCCAGCACCGTGTGCAGGTTGGCGTGCTTGTCGACGCGGAACTCGATCTTTCCGCCCTTGATGTCGGAGACGGCCTTGGCCACATCCATCGTCACGGTGCCGGTCTTGGGGTTCGGCATGAGGCCGCGGGGGCCGAGCACGCGGCCCAGGCGACCGACCTTGCCCATGAGGTCGGGCGTCGCCACGACGGCGTCGAAGTCCTGACGGCCGCCGGCGACCTCCTCGATGAGCTCGTCGCCGCCGACGATGTCCGCGCCGGCCTCGCGGGCGGCGTCCGCCTTGTCACCGTTGGCGAAGACCAGGACCCGAGCGGTCTTGCCGGTGCCATGCGGGAGGATGACGGTGGAGCGGACCGCCTGGTCCGCGTGACGAGGGTCGACGCCGAGCTTGAACACGACATCGATGGTCGAGTCGTTGCTCTTCGAGGACGTCTTCTGCGCGAGGCGAACGGCCTCGAGCGGGGTGTACAGCTGGGCGCGGTCGACGAGCTGCGCCGCATCCTTGTAAGCCTTGGAGCGCTTGGTCATCTGCTTCTTCCTTTGCAGTCGTGGTGCGGGCCAGCGCGGCCCTGCCACTGGGGGGGTGTTAGTTGACGGTGATGCCCATCGAACGCGCGGTGCCCGCGATGATCTTCGCGGCGGCGTCGATGTCGTTGGCGTTGAGGTCGGCCATCTTCTGCTCGGCGATCTCGCGCACCTGAGCGTCGGTGATCGAGCCCACCTTGTCCGTGTGCGGGACGCCGGAGCCCTTGGCGACGCCAGCGGCCTTCTTGATGAGCTCTGCGGCCGGCGGGGTCTTCGTGATGAAGGTGAAGGAACGGTCCTCGTAGACCGTGATCTCCACCGGGATCACGTTGCCGCGCTGCGACTCGGTGGCCGCGTTGTAGGCCTTGCAGAACTCCATGATGTTGACGCCGTGCTGACCGAGGGCGGGGCCCACGGGCGGCGCAGGGTTGGCGGCGCCGGCCTGGATCTGGAGCTTGATCAGACCAGCGACCTTCTTCTTCGGTGCTGCCATGATGTGTTCGGGTCCTTCTGTGTTGGTGCGGCGGCGGGTGCCGCCTGAGGTGCTGGGAGCCTAGATCTTGGTGACCTGGGTGAACCCCAGCTCGACCGGGGTCTCCCGGCCGAAGATGGAAACGAGGACGTGGAGCTTCTGGGACTCCACGCTGATCTCGGAGATCGTGCCAGGGAGGGTCGCGAAGGGGCCGTCGATGACCGTGATCGACTCGCCGACCTCGAAGTCGACCTCGACGGGGCGCGCCTGCGCGGCCTGATCGGGCTCGGCGCTCGCGGCCTGGGGCTGCGACGGCGCGAGCATCCCGTAGACCTCGTCGAGGGTCAGCGGCACGGGCTGCTGGGCGTGGCCCACGAAGCCGGTGACACCGGGGGTGTTGCGCACGGTTCCCCACGACTCGTCGGTGAGGTGCATGCGCACCAGGACGTATCCGGGCATCCGGACGCGGGTCACGATCTTGCGCTGCCCGTTCTTCACCTCGGCGACGTCCTCCATGGGGACCTCGACCTGGAAGATGAAGTCCTCCATGTGGAGGGACTCGCGGCGGTGCTCGATGGCCTGCTTCACGCGCTTCTCGTGACCCGAGTAGCTGTGGACCACGTACCAGTCGCCCTCCTGCATGCGCAGCTCGAGGCGGAAGTCCTCGGCAGGGTCGGCCGGCGCGTCCTCGACGGCGATGGCCTCCTGGGTGGCCGCCTCGAGGGCGTCCTCGCTGGGCTCGCCGGGAACCGTGTCGTCGTCACCCTCGACCACCGCATCCTCGGGCGCGTCGCTCAGCGTCGCCTCGTCCACGGCGGGGGTGGTCTCCTCGCCAGCGACGTCCGCGGCCTCCTGAGCGCGCTCGGTGGCGTCGGCGATGTCGGCCACGAGCTCGTCAAGCTTGTCGCCGGCCTCGTCGAGCTTGTCGTCACTCACTCGTCATCACAACCTTTCCGAGACGGCTATCCGCCGAAGACCCAGGCCGAGGCCCAGTTGAACACGAAGTCGAGCCCGAACACGATGAGCATCATCACCGCGACGAACGCGAGCACGATCCAGATGTATCGGATCAGCTCTTCGCGCGTGGGGGTGACCACGCGCCTGAGCTCGGAGATCACCTGGCGCACGAACAGCGCGATGCGTCCAAAGATGCTGCGGCCCTCGCGGCTCTCGTGCCGCGGGTCCTTCTCTCCGGAATCCGTCACGGCAGATTCGCTCACCGGGAAGTCCTTCGCTTGTGGGGGTGGGGATCGTGGGCGCAGCGATGCCGCGCTCAGCAGGGTAGGAGGGACTCGAACCCCCAACCGTCGGTTTTGGAGACCGATGCGCTACCAATTGCGCCACTACCCTCCGGGAGCGTTGGGACTCCCGATGGCGATCCGATGGTCCGTGCCGGGGCGCGAGCCATCATGACGAAAGTCAATCGCCGAACTGCAATGGTACGGGCTCCGCGCCAGGAAAGCGAACCCGGCCCCCGCATCGTCCGTCCCGTGCCCTCCATGCGGGATCCTCCGCGCCCATCGTCGCATCCTTCCTCGGGATGCCACGTCCGTGGCCTCTCGAGGGCCGGACCCTCGCGCCGCCCTCAGGTGCCGCGAGAACGCAGCAGACTGATCACCGCATCCCCGACGTGCGGCGCTCCCGGCTCCACGAGCTCGCGGTGCGCGTAGCGCAGCACCGGCAGGCCAGAGGACTCGAGACGCCGGTCACGTCTGCGGTCGCGTATGAAGGCCTCGGGGTCCGTGTGGTGGGCGCGTCCATCGACCTCGACCACCACCGAATCCTCGACCACCATGTCCACGCGCCCGACCTGCCGAATGTACCGCTGCGGGTGCACCGCGAGGCCTCGCTCGACCACGTCCAGGCGGGCAAGCGTCTCCCCGATGGACTCAGCGCGCGGATCGGCGTGAGCCATGAGCCAAGAGCGACGCTCGCGCGACGTCAGAGTGAACCCCGCGACCTGGTCGGGCCGCACGAGGCCCTGATGCAACGCCGAGTCGACGGCGACCAGATGCTCGCGACGGTCGAGACAGCGGCCTGCGAGGTCGAGTGCCGTCGCCACGTCCTGCACGTGCGCCGGCCCGCGCATCGGCGGCAATGCCGAGCAGTAGTGGATCTGGGCAACGCTCGCGGCCCGCCTGCGCGCGCGAGTCGAGCGCGAGAATCCGTTCACCACAGCCACATGCGGCGCGCGCCGAGGGTGCAGGAGGAGCACGCCATGGCGAGAGAGCGCGCTGACGCACGCGAGGGCTCCACCCAGGCTCGCCGCGATCACCAGCGCCGGGTCCGCATCGTGCACCGCGTAGAGGCCTCGGCTGACGCGCCGGATCGACCCGTTGACGACGGCCGTTGCGATGGCTCGCTCCGAGGCGCCCTCGCGCAAGAGGTCCGATGTCCTGCAGACCCCGCCCGCGTGCTCGATCACCTGTCTCACATCCATGGGGATCAGCGTGCCCGGCCGTGTCCGGTTGCGGGATCCGGCACAGCAACCTGTGGACAGCGCATGTGGCTTCTCGAGGGTGAGCCGTGAGGTAACCCCGTGAGATCCCCTCATCTGTGGGCTCGGGCGGGCCGCCGGCCACGCGCCCCCTCAGGATGCCCCGGCCGTGGGCGGCGCGAGCCCTTCGGGTGACCCGGCGCGGCTGACATGGAACAATCGCAGCCGTGACCTCCAAGAACCGCGTCTCCGCCCGTCTTGGCGCCATCGCGCCGTCCGCCACCCTCGCCGTCGATGCGAAGGCCAAGGCCCTCAAGGCCGACGGCCGCCCTGTCATCGGGTTCGGCGCGGGCGAGCCCGACTTCCCCACGCCGCAGTTCATCGTGGACGCGGCGGTCGAGGCCGCCCGCGACCCGCGCAACCACCGCTACACGCCCGCCTCCGGCCTGCCCGAGCTGCGCCAGGCGATCGCGGACAAGACCAAGCGCGACTCGGGCTACGAGATCGACCCCGCCACCACGCTGGTGACCAACGGCGGCAAGCAGGCCGTGTTCCAGGCCTTCGCGGCGATCCTCGACCCGGGCGACGAGGTGATCCTCCCCGCGCCGTACTGGACCACCTACCCCGAGGCGATCGGCCTCACCGGCGCGACCACGGTCGAGGTGTTCGCCGGCGCGGACCAGGACTACCTCGTCACGGTCGACCAGCTCGAGGCCGCCCGCACGGACGCCACCAAGGCGCTGCTCTTCTGCAGCCCCTCCAACCCGACCGGAGCCGTCTACTCCCCCGAGCAGACCAAGGCGATCGGCGAATGGGCGCTCGAGCATGGCATCTGGGTCATCACCGACGAGATCTACGAGCACCTGCTCTACGACGGCGCCCAGTTCACGCCCGTGCTCTCCGTGGTTCCCGACCTGGCCGACACGTGCATCGTCCTCAACGGCGTCGCGAAGACCTACGCGATGACCGGCTGGCGCGTGGGCTGGATGGTGGGTCCGCAGGACGTCATCAAGGCGGCCACCAACTTTCAGAGCCACCTCACCAGCAACGTCGCGAACGTGTCGCAGCGCGCCGCCATCGCTGCGCTCGAGGGCGGTCTCGAGGAGGTCGCGCAGATGCGCGACGCCTTCGACAGGCGCCGCCGCACCATGGTGGAGATGCTGCGCGCGATCGACGGCCTCGAGGTGCCCACTCCCACGGGCGCTTTCTATGCGTATCCGTCGGTCGAGGGCGTCCTCGGTCGCGACATCAAGGGCCGCGTCGCCACGACGTCCGCGGAGCTCGCCACCATCATCCTCGAGGAGGCGGAGGTGGCCATCGTGCCTGGCGAGGCGTTCGGGCCGTCGGGGTACGCGCGCCTGAGCTACGCGCTGGGCGACGACGACCTCGCCGAGGGCGTGGGGCGCATCCAGGAGCTGCTCGCGTCGTAGGGGCCGCACCCTTCGTGGTCGGCACGGCTCGTCCAGACGGCCGATGCGACCGCCCGCTCGCGATCGTCCGCGCGGCACCCGGCGCTCAGCCGCGCGGGTGACGCGGCACCGGCGTCCCGGGTCTAGCCTCGGTGGTCATGGACGCACCCGCGATCGCCGTCACCGGACTACGGAAGACCTATGGCGGCACTCACGCCGTCGACGGCCTCGACCTCGAGGTCCGTCGGGGCGAGGTGTTCGCTCTGCTGGGCCCCAACGGCGCCGGCAAGACCACCACCGTCGAGATCCTCGAGGGGTTTCGCAAGCGCACCGCGGGCGACGTGTCGGTGCTCGGCGTCGACCCCGCGCACGCCACGCGCGAGTGGCGCGAGCGCGTCGGGCTCATGCTCCAGGGCACGTCGGGGCGCTCGGCGTTCACGGCGCGCGAGACGCTCCAGCACGCGAGCCGCGTCTACCCGAACCCGCGGGACGTCGACCGGACGCTCGCGACCGTCGGGCTGACGCACAAGGCGGACGAGAAGCCGCAGCGGCTCTCGGGCGGCCAGCGGCGCCGTCTCGACGTCGCCGTCGCGGTGATCGGTCGTCCCGAGCTGGTGTTCCTGGACGAGCCCACGACGGGGTTCGACCCCGAGGCGCGCCGCCAGTTCTGGGACATGATCGAGTCCCTCCGGGTGGGAGGCACCACCATCGTCCTCACCACGCACTACCTCGACGAGGCGGAGCGCCTCGCGGACCGCATCGGCATCATCGCCAACGGCTCCATGGTCGCTCTGGACACCCCCGCCGGGCTGCGCGCTCGCGCCTCGGGCGCGCACGTCACCTGGTCCGAGGGCGGGCGGCCCAGGCACGAGCGCACCGATGCCCCAGCGGCGCTGCTGCGGACCCTGCTCGCGCGGCACGACGGCGAGCTGCCCGATCTCGAGGTCAGGCGGCCCACGCTCGAGGAGGTCTATCTCGACCTCGTGGCGCCTGCCACGGCACCCGACGACATCATCGCCCAGCCCGCGACCGAGGAGGCGTCATGACCACCGCCGCTCGCGCATCGGCCCGAACGGCACCGCCCCGGCCCTCGTGGCTGTCCATGACGGCCGGCCGGATGCGCTACGAGATCACCGACTTCATGCGGTCGCGCGAGCAGATGGTGTTCATCTTCGCGCTGCCCATGATCTTCCTGGTGCTGTTCGGAACCATCTTCGGCACGGACGACCTGTACGGCACGGGAGTGTCCTTCGGTCAGTACTTCCTCGCCGGCATGATCGCCACCGGCATCCTCAACACGGGCTTCCAGTCGCTCGCGATCTCCATGGCGATCGACCGGGACGAGGACGTGCTCAAGCGGATCCATGCGACGCCGTTGCCGCCCACCGCCTTCTTCACGGGCAAGATGCTCCAGGTGCTGTTCGTCTCCATCGTGCAGATCGCGATTCTCATCGCGATGGGGGTGGGCCTATACGGCGTCGAGCTGCCCACGGACGCCGGGCACTGGTGGACGTTCACCTGGGTGTTCGTGCTCGGCACGGCGGCCTCGGCGGTGCTGGGCATCGCGACGAGCTCGCTGCTGCGCAACGGCAAGGCCGCGTCCGCGATCCTCACTCCTGTGGTCCTCGTGCTGCAGTTCACGTCGGGCGTGTTCGTGGTGTTCACGCAGCTGCCGGGCTGGATGCAGGACTTCGCGTCGGTGTTCCCCCTCAAGTGGCTCGCGCAGGGCATGAGGTCGGTGTTCCTGCCGGAGCAGTTCGAGGCGGTGGAGGCCTCCGGATCGTGGCAGCATCCGATGACGGCGTTCGTGCTGGCGGCATGGTTCGTCGTCGGCCTCGTCGTGGCGGTGCGCACGTTCCGGTGGCTGCGTGCCGAGGATCGCTAGCACGGAGCGATCCCGGCGCCGATGCGCTGGCTGGGACATCTCTGAGACGGGCCTCAGGCGCTGCGCGGCACAATGAGTGCCATGCCACGACCGAGCCTTCGCACCATCGCCGTCGCCGCGGGCCTCCTCGGCGTCACGATGATCGTGGCGGGCACGGCGACCGCGATGACGCAGGCGGAGCCGGACGTCCCGATAGCGAAGGCCGTGACGGTCGATGCGCTCGACACCCCTGTCGCGGCGGCAGCGGCGGCGCAGCCCGTCGAGGTGGGCCTCGAGCCGATCAGGTGCTCGGACGAGGGCGCCTGCGAACCGGGTGGCGGCCGGCCCGATGAGACGGAGCCGGCGCCTGCGAAGGAGGACGCCGCGGCGAGCACCGTGGCGCGCGAGCCGGCACCAAGAGACGCGCAGGAGCCAGCCCCGAAGAGGCCGAAGGACCCGGCGCGCAAGCCATCGACTCCCGCCGCGACCGCGCCCCCGTGCGACATGCCCGAGCCGCCGGCCAATCCGGAGGGCGAGGACTGGTCCGCGTGGAAGCACCAGTGGCGCACGTGGTTCGACCAGGCGCGCTCCGCGGCCCAGGCCTGCGGCCTCGGCCCGCGGCAGTGGCGCGAAGCGATGGAGGCTCACGAGTGGGGCGGCGCCCAGACCTGGGGCGATGCGTCCGCATGGCCCGACGGCCAGGCGCCCGAGACTGGAGAGCGGGCCGACAGGCACGGCGACGGCGGGGGCGAGCGCCTCGAGTGGCACCAGGACGGCTGGGCCAAGGACGACCGACGGGCCGACGGCTGGGGCGACGGCTGGGGCGAGCGCGGCAGCTGGGACCGTGGCCATGACCGCGACCGCAGCCACGAGGAAACCCGCAGCGGCCGCTGACGCCCCGCGTGCCGGCGTGCGCCGGCGCGGTAGCGTGACGGACGAGGAGGGTCCCATCGCGCATCTGCTCCGCACGCTCACGCGCCCCGCCCGCGGCATGACCGTGAGGGCGCGCGTGCTCGCGTACCTCGTCGGGCTCACCGCGCTCGCGCTCACCGTCGCAGGCGTGACCGCGTTCGGGATCGAGCGCACACGCATCGACGCGTCGATCACCGAGGACATCGGGCTGCGCACGCAGGCCTTCATCGAGCTTGCCCAGGAGCCGGACCCCACCACGGGTGAGCCGTACGCGTCCTCGGACGACCTCATGCGCGAGGCGATGATCCGCGTGGTCGCGACGCCCACGGAGAGCGCAGTGGCTCACACAGGCACGATCGCGAGGTTCGTGCCGTCGAACCCCAACCGGCTGAGGCTCGAGGACGACGCCGCGTTCCTCGCGACCGCCGCGCAGAACGCGACCGAGGTGGTGCGCGTGAGGTCCACCACCACCGACCTGGCGAACTACCGCTATGCGGCGGTGCCGATCATCGAACCCGAGGGCGACACGGTCGGGGTGTTCACGATCGCCGCTGACCGCGGCGCGCAGATGGCGAGCCTCAGGGAGACCTTCACGGTCTACGCGCTCGTCGCGATCCTCGCGCTCGCGCTGATAGGCATCGTCGCGTGGACGACCGTCGGGCGCATGCTGCGTCCCATCACCGTGCTCCAGGAACGCGCCCGTCGCATCAACGAGCACGGCCTCGCCGAGCGCATCCCCGTCACCGGGCACGACGACCTCGCGCTGCTGACGCGTACCGTGAACGGCATGCTCGACCGCCTGGAGCGCGCGTTCTCGGACCAGCGCCAGCTGCTTGACGACGCGTCGCACGAGCTGCGCACGCCCCTGTCGATCATGCGCACCAACCTCGAGCTGATCGAGCCCCGGGACCCGGACGAGGTCATGCGCACGCAGCGTGATCTGCTCGAGGAGGTCGAGATGATGTCGCGCCTGGTGGACGACCTGGTGACGCTCGCCAAGTCGGATCGCCCCGAGTTCGTGCTGCGCGAGCGCGTGGACCTGGCCGACCTCACTCGCCAGACCTTCGCGCGGGCCCAGGCGCTGGGCGATCGCGACTGGCAGCTCGAGGCCGTCGGCGATGGGCCGGTCGAGATCGACGCGCAGCGGATCACTCAGGCGTGGCTGCAGCTCGCGGCGAATGCGGTGAAGTTCTCCGACCCTGGGACCGTGGTCGCGCTGGGGACCGCGATCGAGGGCCCCGACGTCCATCTCTGGGTGCGCGACGAGGGCATCGGCATCGCACCGGAGGACCAGGCGCACGTGCTCGAGAGGTTCAGTCGCGTCGACCCCGAGGCCGAGGGAGCGGGGCTCGGGCTGCCCATCGCCGCCGCGATCGCCGCCGCTCACGGCGGCCGACTGGCCATCGAGTCGACCCTGGGCAAGGGCTCCGCCTTCGCCATCATCGTGCCGCGCAAGGGAGGCGATCCGTGATCAAGATGCTGCTCGTGGAGGACGAGGAACGGCTGATCGCCTCGCTCACGCAGGGCCTGCGCACCGCCGACATCGCCGTCACGAGCGCCCGGACGGGCAGGGACGGCCTCCGCATGGCGATCGAGGACGGCTTCGACATCATGGTGCTCGACATCGGCCTGCCAGACCAGGAGGGCTTCACGGTGCTGCGCAAGCTGCGCGCGTCCGGATCAGACCTCCCGGTCATCATCCTCACCGCGCGCTCGAGTGCCGAGGACACGGTGCGCGGCCTCGAGCGGGGAGCCGACGACTACATGCCCAAGCCATTCTCCTTCGATGAGCTCGTCGCCCGCATCCGCCTGCGTGCGCGCATCCCGGCGGAGGTCGCCGCGACCGAGACGAGGACCATCAAGGTGGGCAGGTGCGAGCTCGATCCGATGGAGCGCACGCTCGTCTGCGACGGCGCGGAGATCCCCTTGAGTCCTCGCGAGTTCCAGCTCGCGCAGCTGCTCATGTCGCGTCAAGGCGAGGTGGTGAACCGCGCCGAGGCGCTCGAGGAGGTGTGGGAGGGCGCCGCCAAGGACAACGTGCTCGACGTCTACATCCGCTACCTGCGCGCCCACCTGGGAGCCGATGCGATCGAGACCGTGCGAGGCGTCGGCTACCGGTTCGTAGGCTGAGGCCATCGGCCACGAGGCCGATGCGCGGGCGGCGGCATCGCCCTACGCTGAGGTGCCATGGACCTGAGGCCCCCACGCTGGAACGACGCTCTGATCGCGGGCGGGCTGCTCGTGCTCGGGGTGCTGTGGGCGGTGCAGCTCGAGAGCGCCCAGCTGCTGGCCCCGTCGCGCGAGATGGATCCGCTGGGGTACGTGCTGCTGGTGGGGCAGGTGATCCCGCTCATCTGGCGCCAGCGCTTCCCCCGCGCGGTCCTGTGGCTGACCTCTACGGTGTGGTTCGCGACCGCCGGCCTCGGATACGAGGCAGGCCCTGCGCTGCTGGCCGTGTTCGTCGCGATCTACGGCATCGGCGCGTTCCTGCCGCGCTGGACCGCCATCCGGCACGGCGCGGTGCTGCTCGGCCTCATGGTGGCCTGGACGTCGGTGGGTGTCGTTACCCTGGACTCGGTGCCGTGGTCGGCGCTCGCCGCCGTCCCGATCGGCGTCCTCATCCCGTTCGTCCTGGGCGTCACCGACAGGCGCCGGCGAGCCCGAGTCATGGAGCTCGAGATCGCGAGCGTGAGGCGCGAGCAGGCCGGGTTCGAGGCGGCGACCGACGCGGTTCGCGCCGAGCGTGCGCGCATCGCGCGCGAGCTCCACGACGTGGTCGCTCACGAGATCACGGTGATGACCCTGCAGGCGGAGGGTGCCCGCAGGCGTCTGGGCTCAGACGACGCCGAGCTGCAGGAGGCGCTCGGCACCATCGCGGCATCAGGGCGCAAGGGGCTCGAGGAGATGCAGCGGATGATCGGCGTGCTCCGTGCCTCGGAGCTCGAGGCCAACGAGCGGGCGGACGTCGACCGCGCCGTAGCCGCAGGCTTCGCGCCCGCCCGCGCGTCCGCGCTCGACGGGCGATCCCCCATGCCATCGCTCGCGGCGCTGCCATCGCTCGTGCAGCACGTGCAGGACTCCGGCCTGCCGGTCACGCTCGAGATCTCCGGGTCCGCGCACGTGCCGGCGGGCGTCGAGGTGAGCGCCTACCGGATCGTGCAGGAGGCACTGACCAACGCGCTCAAGCACGCGGGGTCCGGGGCGAGCGCGGAGGTGACGGTCAAGCGGACCGCGGACGCCGTCCACATCTCCGTCGTGGACGACGGCAGGGGCGCCGCCGAGGGCACCCGCCTGCCAGGCGGCCATGGCCTCGCGGGCATGGCGGAACGCGTGCAGGCGCTCGGCGGCGCCCTGTCGCACGGCCCGCGGCGTGGCGGAGGCTTCCAGGTCCACGCCGTGCTGCCGTCGGGGGATGATCAGGTGACCGGCCCCACGCCGGCGACGAAGGGAGCGAACGCGTGATCCGAGTGGCGCTGGTCGACGACCAGGCGATGGTGCGAGTGGGTCTCAGGATGATCCTCGAGGCAGAGGCCGACCTCGAGATCGTGGGCGAGGCGTCCGACGGCGCCGATGCGGTGGCGCTCGTGAGCGCCAACGCGCCCGACGTGGTGCTCATGGACATTCGGATGCCGGGCGTGGACGGGCTCGCCGCGACGGAGCAGGTGCTCGCCGCCCACCCGGAGGCGAGGGTGGTCATCCTCACGACCTTCGACGACGACGAATACCTGTACGAGGCGCTGAGGGTGGGCGCCTCCGGCTTCCTCCTCAAGAGCGCGGACGGCGACACGCTGGTCAACGCCGTTCGCGTGGTCGCCGCCGGTGAGGCCCTCCTCGCCCCCGAGGTCACCCGCCGGGTCATCGAGCGCTTCTCCGCGCATCGGCCGTCCGACGGCAACGCCGCCGAGGCCGATCACGTGAGCGCCGAGGACTATGTGCCGCCACCCGAGGCCATCGGGGACCTGTCCGAGCGCGAAGTCGAGGTGCTGCAGCTCATGGCGCGCGGCATGTCGAACCAGGAGATCGCCCAGGAGCTGTGGGTCTCCCCCACCACCGTCAAGACCCACGTGAGCCACATCCTCACCAAGCTGGGTGTGCGCGACCGCGTCCAGGCCGTGGTCGAGGCCTATGACTCCGGGATCGTGCTGCCGCGCGGTTGACGCGCAGGGGTCATCCCTGAGAACGAGTGGCTCGAACCGTTCTGAGGAGGGATTCCCGGCACCCGGCTCGCCTTGGCAGACTGAACCGCGGAACGGACCATCACCTCAGACGAAAGGCCCCGCCATGACCACCACGGCAGCCCCCGCGCTCGCTGCGACCATGCGAGACGGATACAAGGACTACGGCCACGGCGAGGCCGCGGTGCGCGCCCTCGACGGCATCAACGTCGACATCGCGCGCTCGGAGTTCACCGCGATCATGGGCCCGTCCGGATCCGGCAAGTCCACGCTCCTGCACACGCTCGCCGGCCTCGACCGCCTCACCGCCGGGTCCTCGACCATCGCGGACACCACCATCACCACGCTCACCGAGGCTCAGATCACCGAGGTGCGCCGCAAGTACATCGGCTTCGTGTTCCAGTCGTTCAACCTGATCCCCTCGCTGTCCGCGAAGGAGAACATCACCCTGCCGCTCGACATCTCCGGCGCGGAGGTCGACAAGACCTGGTTCGACGAGATCATCGGCATCCTGGGCCTCGCGGACCGCCTCACCCACCTGCCGGCGGAGCTCTCGGGCGGCCAGCAGCAGCGCGTCGCGGTCGCTCGCGCGCTTGTGTCGCGGCCCGAGATCATCTTCGCCGACGAGCCCTCCGGCAACCTCGACTCGCGGTCCGGGGCGGAGCTGCTGGGCTTCATGCAGCGCGCCGTCAAGGAGTTCGGCCAGACCATCGTCATGGTCACGCACGACCCCACGGCGGCGGCCTACGCCGACCGCATCCTGTTCCTCGAGGACGGCACGATCGTCGACGAGATGCGCGAGCCCACCGCGGACCGCGTGCTCGACCGCATGAAGCAGATGGGGCACTGAGCGCGATGTTCCGGCTTGCAGTCAAGTCCGTCCGGCACAATCCGAAGAGACTGATCCTCACCGCGATCGCGGTGGCGCTGGGCGTCTCGCTGGTGGCGGCTTCGCACACCTTCACCAACGCCTTGTCCAGCGGCTTCTCCGGCCTGTTCTCGGAGATCTACGCCGGCACCGACGTGATCGTCGAGAACGATCCCGATGCTGCGGAGACCGAGGGCGGCGACCCGTTCGCCGCGGTCGAGGGCGTCTTCGAGCCGTCCGTCGTCGATGACGTGGCGGCCGTCGACGGCGTCGAGGTCGCCATCGGCGGCATCCAGGTGGCCGGCTCGGTGCTGCCTCCGCCGTCGGACGACGCCCCCACCGACCCCTTCGCCGGTGGCGGAGGGGCGCCGAGCCAGATCTTCAACTGGTCCGGAATCCCCGAGATCGATCAGTCCACGCTCATCGACGGGCGCGGCCCGGAGTCCACCGGGGAGATCGTGCTCGACGTCGACTCCGCCCCCAGGCTCGGGTACGAGCTCGGCGACATGGTGGGCATCGCCACCGAGTCCGGCGTCGAGGAGTTCGAGCTGGTGGGCACCGTGCAGTTCGGCGAGTCCAACAGCCTTCAGGGAGCTACGCTCGCCTACTTGACGGACGATGACGCCCACGCCCTGGCGGGCGACGCCAACTTCCAGCAGATCAGCGTGCTCGTCGAGGACGGCGCTGACGCCGGCGCGGTGGCAGGCTCCATCGCTGACGTGCTGCCTGAGGGCACCCGAGCGATCACCGGCGAGGACAAGGCGGCCGAGGAGACCGAGGCGCTCGACGACGTGCTCCAGTACGTCGACATCTTCGCGATCGCGTTCGCCCTCATCTCGCTGTTCGTGGGCGCCTACATCATCGTCAACACGTTCCGGATCATCGTGACGCAGCGCACGCGCGAGTTCGGCCTCATGCGCGCGATCGGCGTCACGGGCTCGCAGGTGCGGTCGATGATCCTGCTGGAGGCGATCGTGGTCGCGATCCTCGCCTCGACCATCGGCATCATCGCGGGCTATCTCCTCGCGCTCGCCGCCTCCTGGCTCGTGAGCCTGTTCGTGGGCGACATCTTCGGCACCATGACCCTTCCCGTCGACGCGATCCTGTGGGCCTATGGCCTGGGAACGCTCGTGACGCTCGTGTCCGCGCTGCTGCCGGCCGTCCACGCCTCGCGCATCTCCCCCATGGAGGCGCTTCGCGAGTCGGCCACGAGCGGCAAGCAGCCCCTCAAGGTGCGCAACATCGTCGGCGGAGCCATGGCGCTCGTGGGCGCGGTCGTCATCTGGATGGGACTGTTCCTCGAGCTCGAGCGCCCGTACATCTATGTGGGAGCGGGCGCCGTCGCGCTCGTGATCGGCGTGACGCTGCTCGCGGCGCAGGTCCTCGTGCCCATGGCGTTCGGCCTGCGCAGCCTGCTGACGCGCATGTTCAAGGTGGACGGCAAGCTCGCCGCCAACAACATCCGCCGCGAGCCCCGGCGCAGCGCCAACACCGCGGCGGCGCTGATGATCGGCGTCATGCTGCTCGCGCTCGTCGCCACGTTCACCGAGTCGCTCAAGACGGTCGTCACGGCGCAGTTCTCGCAGACGCAAGCGGACTTCTTCGTCTTCTCCGGTCAGGGCGCGATCCCGACCGGGGCCATCGACGTGCTCGAGGATGCCGAGGGCGTGGCGCTGGTCACCACCCTCGGAGTCGACTCCGCAATCTACGAGGGTGAAGGACGCGCCGTGGCGAGCGTCGAGCCCTCGACGGTGGGCGAGGCGTTCGAGTACAACTCCGAGCCCGCCATGTCGGAGCTCGGCGAGGGCGAGGTCTTCATCGACCCCGTCATCCAGGATCTGGGAGTCGAGGTCGGTGACGCGGTACGGCTCGAGGGGCCCGAGGGGTCCGTCGATCTCGAGGTGGCCGGCCTGTACCTCAACGAGGGCGATGCGAACTTCTGGGTCGACCAGGCGACGGGCGAGGCGCTCTTCGGCGACTACTCGATCCTGCAGGCGCTGGTCGTGCTCGACGACGGCGTGGACGTGGACGAGGCGCAGACCGACATCCAGGAGGCGCTGTCCGAGGAGTTCCCGATGGTCGCGCTCCAGCAGCCCGGCCAGCTCGAGCAGCTCGCCAACACCTTCATCGACCTCCTTCTCGGCGTGATCTCGGCGCTGCTGGCCAGTGCGCTCGTCATCGCCATCCTCGGCGTCGCGAACACGTTGCTGCTGTCCGTCACCGAGCGCACCAGGGAGATCGGACTGCTGCGTGCCGTCGGTCTCAAGCGGTCCTCGGTGTGGCGCATGATCACTGTCGAGTCGATGGTCATGGCGGTGTTCGGCACCGTACTCGGCATGATCCTGGGCGTCTCGCTCGGGTCCGCGCTGGTGCTCGCGCTCGAGGACTTCGGCTTCGACGGCGTCACCGTGCCGTGGATCTGGCTGATCGTGTACACCGTGCTCGCCGCGATCGCCGGCGTGCTCGCGGCGCTGTGGCCGGCCTGGCGAGCCTCGCGGCTCGACATCCTCAAGGCGATCGCCACCGACGGCTAGCAGCTCCCACCACGGCGAGGGGCCGATGCGCGCTCACCCGAGCGCGCATCGGCCCCTCCGTCGCTCCCCCGGACGGTGAGCGAGTGGGGCCTCATACGCGCGCCCAAGGGGTGGGGCCTCAGAGCTCGATGCCGAGCAGGACCGGCTCAGGGACCAGAGTCACGCCGAACGCATCGCGCACCCCGTCACGCACCGTGCGCGCGAGCTCGACCACCTCGGCTGCGGGGGCGCCCCCGCGGTTCGTCACTGCCAGGGTGTGCTTCGAGGACAGGGCGGCCCGCGCATCGGCGCTCACGGAGAACCCCCGCGAGAATCCAGCATGCTCGATGAGCCATGCCGCCGACGTCTTGACCCGTCCCCCGTGGGCGGCGAACCTGGGCGCGTCCTCGGGCAGCGCGGCAGCCTGCTCGACGGACAGCACCGGGTTGGTGAAGAAGGAGCCCGCGCTCCACGTGTCGGGGTCGCTCTCGTCAAGGACCATGCCCTTGCGCCCGCGCACCTCGAGCACCGCGGCGCGGACGTCGGTCAGCGGCGCGCGATCGCCCTCCGCGATGTCGAGCGCGGCGGCGAGCTGCGCGTAGCGCACCGGCGCCGACAGGGTGCCCTGGCGCATCTGCATGGTGACGTCGAGGACCACGTAGCGCGGCGTGGGTGACCAGACGCCGGCGTCGGGCGCCTGGCCGAGCATCGAGCGCTTGAGCAGCGAGTCGCGGTACGAGAAGGCGCAATCGACTCGCGCGAGCGAGCGCACGCGACGCTCGAGCCGGTCCCAGACGCGCACCAGCGCGATCACGTCCGCGACCTCCGCGCCGTAGGCGCCCACGTTCTGCACGGGCGTGGCACCCGCCGAGCCGGGGATGCCGCTGAGCGCCTCGATCCCCACCCAGCCCTCCTCGCACGCGCGCTCCACGACGTCATCCCAGGGTGTGCCGGCGGTCACGGTGACGGAGACGCCGCCGCAGGCGCCGTCGTCCTGCACCATGATCTCGTTCCGCCGATCGCGCACCACGGTGCCTGCGAAGGGCTCGTCGCCCGCGAGGATGTTGGAGCCGCCGCCGAGCACGAGAACCGGTTCGCCCGTCTCGTCCGCGTCCTGCACCGCGTCGATCAGGTCACGCTCGCCGCGGGTGTCAACCAGGGCGCGGATGGCACCGCCCACGCGCAGCGTGGTGAGGTCGGCGAGCTGGGTCATGGTCTCAGCGTAGTTCCGCCGCGCCGGTCACTCGCCGCGCACGGGCGCGTCGGGTGCTCCGGTGCCGGTCGCGGCGCCCGGGGCGATGGCAGGTCCGTCCTTGTCGGCGAGCGCGAGACGGGCGGACCCTACGCGGCGCTCGGCCGCACGCCGGCTGCCGAGGAGCCTGCCGTCCTTGCGCACGGCGCGCGCGAGGGCGAACGACGTGATCGAGGCAGCGCTCACGACGAGCAGCGCGACGTTCATGGGGACCAGCTCCCCCAGGTTGCCGATCAGGGGCGGGACCATCAGGCCCGCCACGGTGGAGAAGGAGGCGACGGCGGCGACGCGCGCTGCGGCGCGCTTGGGGTCGTCGGCGGCTGCGGAGAACGCGATGGGCACGCCCAGCGCGGCGCCCAGACCCCACAGCATCGCGGCGAGGGGGACCAGCCACAAGGCGGGCGCGAGGGCGAACAGCAGCAGGCCGGCGACCACAGCGACAGCGCTCGCCCGCAGCGACACCACGCGGCCCAACCGGCCGATGATGGGGGCCCCGAACCAGCGCACCGTCACCATCGACACCACGAACACCCAGTAGATGAGGTCGCCCACGGACTCCGTGCGATCGAACTCGTCGACCACGGCGATCGACATCCACTGCGCGGCGGTCATCTCGGTCATCGAGGCGGCGAACACGATCAGGCCGATGAGCACCACGCGCCGCTCCTTGTACTCGGCGCGGGCGGTGGCGAACGGCCCGCCCAGAGTCGCGCCGGCCGCATCGGGGTCCGGCATGCCGTCGATGGCGGCGGCGGGAATGATCGCGAGCCGCACCACGGTCGCGACGGCAGCGGCCGCGATGAAGTGGGTGACCGGGGGGATGCCGGCGTGCGAGACGAGAGCACCGATTCCCAGGGCCACCGCCATGCCGATCGAGAACGCGGCGTGGAACTGCGGCATGACAGCGCGGCCCATCCGCCGCTCGACGTTGGCGGCCTCCGCATTCATCGCGACGTTGGTGAACGCGAACGAGAAGCTCACGAAGAAGTGCCCGACAGCGAACAGGGGCCGCGACTCCATCACCGTCGACACGGCGACCAGGGAGAACGCCGCGACGTGGCTGACGGTCGACCAGAACAGCAGCGCTCGCGTCCCGAAGCGCGCGGCCGCCCAGCCCGTCACCATGAGGCCCGCAAGGGCGCCGAACGAACCGAAGATGATGAGGTTCGCGAGCCCTGAGACGCTGACGTCCAGCAGGTCGCGGACGGAGGGCATGCGCGACAGGAACGTCGACAGCATCGCGCCCATGAGCGCGAAGAGACCGAGCACGCCCCAGCGGGCGGAGCGCACGCGGGCGTCCGTGGGAGAGGTGGTGGGCGGGTAGCCGTAGACCAGTGGCATGAGTTCCTGTCGATCTGGGGGGCGGTCGCCCCGATGGCGCCGCACGCCCGTCGCTGAGCGCACCAGGGTGCGCGCCGGCGCGTGCTGTGGCGCATGCGGTCGCGCGTGCGATCCGAGCGCCATTGTGCGGCTACGCTGTGGTCAGCGTCAAAACAGCCGGAGAGGGTGGACGTGGCAGCCAAGAGAAGGCCGACGATGGCCGACGTCGCCGCCAAGGCGGGCGTGTCCCTGTCCACGGTGTCGCTGGCATACTCGGGCGCCGGGCCCATCTCCCCCGAGATGAAGTCCCGGGTCGAGAAGGCTGCTGAGGACCTCGACTACGCGGGTCCGTCGGCGCAGGCGCGGGCGCTGCGTTCGGGCCGTTCGCACGTGGTGGGCGTGGTGATCCACGACACCTTCACCCTCGCCTTCCGCTCCCCCTACATCCTCGACGTCATGGACGGCCTGATCTCGAAGCTCGGAGACATGGGACTCGGCGTGCTGCTGATCCCTAACCCCAGCGACGAGTCGGACGAAAAGTCGCTCCTCGACACCGCGCCCATGGACGCCGCCGTCATCTTCCGCGTGCGCGACCACGACGAGCCCGCGATCGAGAAGCTCCGCAGGCGCTCGCTGCCCTTCGTCGTGCTGGACGGGGTCGCGCCAGCAGGGGCAGGACAGGTGTCGATCGACGACACCACGGCGACGGTGCAGCTCATCGAGCACCTGCGCGGGCTCGGGCACGAGCGCATCGGCACCATCACCCTCCCTCACGGGCCCGGCGTCGAGACTGGCCTGCGTCCCGTCGACTACATGCCCGAGTCCGCCTGGTCGCCCATGCACAACCGCCTCGAGGCGTTCCGCCGCGCCGGCGTCGAGCCGTGCGTGGTGGTCGAGGCGCGCGAGACGCTCGTCGCCGAGGGGATCGCGGCGGGCCACCTCGCGCTGACGCACGAGTCCCAGCCCACCGCGATCGTCGCGCAGTCTGATGTCCTCGCCGGCGGCGCGATCCTCGCGGCTCGCGAGCTCGACCTCAACGTGCCTCAGGACGTGTCGATCACGGGCTTCGATGGCATCGAGCTGCCATGGCTGGCCCCGCTCGAGCTCACCACCATCGTCCAGGACGGCGTGGTGAAGGGCGAGGCCGTGGCCCGAGAGGTGCAGGAGCTGCTGAGCGGCGAGACGCCGTCCCACAAGTGGATGGAGCTCGAGTTCCGGCAGGGCACGACGACCGGCGCCGTCAGCGCCAGACGCTGACGGCCTCGCTCGCCGTCACGTGCAGTCGACGACGGCCTGCGCCTTGCCGAGCACCTTGGTGTCGCCGTGGGACACGGTAAGGTCCACGCGTGCCGTCCGTCGCTCCGCGTCCAGCGCGCCGATGCGTGCGCTCACCGTGACGATCGCCTCACCAGGGTTGGGGACGGGCACCGGACGCGTGAAGCGCACCTGGTAGTCGGCGACGTTGCCCGCGCCGGCCCACTCCTCGACCACCGAGGCGCCCAGGCCCATGGTCAGCATGCCGTGGGCGATGACGCCGGGCAGGCCCACCTGCTCGGCGACCACATCGTTGTAGTGGATCGGGTTGAAGTCGCCCGAGGCGCCCGCATAGCGCACGAGCATGTCGCGCGTGACGGCGACCTCGCGCTCGGCGACCACCTGGCCCACCTCGAGCCCCGCGAAGC
Organism: Demequina sp. NBRC 110053; assembly: GCF_002090095.1. Taxonomy (GTDB): domain Bacteria; phylum Actinomycetota; class Actinomycetes; order Actinomycetales; family Demequinaceae; genus Demequina. The sequence continues at coordinate 877,586 of NZ_BBRJ01000002.1, forward strand.
CCGGGCTGGTCGACTCCGTCATGCCGCCTCCCTCACCGCGAGCGTGCTCGTCACCGTCGACACGGGCGCCCCGTCGAGGTCGACGAGCTCCGCGCGGGTCGTGACCATCGAGATCCCTGCCCGCTGCTTGATCTCCTCGATGTGCACCGTCGTGGTGATGACGTCGCCTGCGATGAGAGGCCGCACATGCGTGAACCGCTCCTCCCCGTGCACGACCATCGAGAAGTCGACGCCCACCTCCGGGTCCGTCACCACGTGGAACTCGGCGCGCTGCGCGATGACCACGGCGAAGGTCGTGGGCGCGACGAGATCGAGGTAACCCTCGGCCTGCGCGACGGCGACCTCACGGTGAGCACCGGAGTAGGCGTCGACGGCGTCGGCGAACTCGCGGATCTTGACCCGCGTCACCTCGTACGGCTCGAAGGGGCCGTAGCTACGGCCCGCGGCTTCTGGATTCACTGGCACACGGCCAGCCTAGCGAAGGCCGAGGCCCCGAGCGGATGCACGAACCCGCAGATCATCTGCGGCGCGCGCGGGCGCCCCACACTCGCCGCGCGGACACTCTCAGACCTGTTCTGCGAGGTCGTGCAGACGACGGCCGGCCGATGCGCGGGCTGGCTTCGTCTCTCACTCACCTGGGTACGCGTACGTCACGACGAGTGCGCGGTGATCGGAGCCGGCGACGACGTCGGTGTCGACGTCGGTCGCCGCGAAGTCGACGTCGCGGGCGAGCACGTGGTCGATCGCGACGAACGGGAAGGCCGTGCGCTGCTCGGGGAAGGTCATCGGCAGGCCGGCGCCCGCCTGGTCCACCGCATCGATCAGGCCTTGGTCCAGCAGGTCCCGGAACGCGCGGTGGTCGCGCGTGAGGTTGAGGTCGCCGACCACGAGGGTGGGGCCGTCGATGCCGTCGAGCAGCGAGACCAGCGCCGTCGTGTCCGCGCTCCATCCTTCGTGGCGCCACGGGCCGGGAGCGGCCGGGTGGGGCGCGACGACCGTCAGCCCGCCGACAGCGTCGAGCTCGGCGCGGATGGTCCGCGAGACGAAGCCCGGCACCGCCGTCTCGCTGAGCAGCGGCTCGCGCGACCATAGCCCCGTGCCGGTGAAGCCGGGCTCCGGGTACGCCGCATCGTGGGCGAGCTCGTCCTCGAGACCCGCGGCGACGAGCGCCTCGGCTGCCTCAGGCGTGAGCTCCTGGATGGCGAGGACGTCTACCTCGTGGTCGCGCACGAGAGCGACCACGGCGTGAGGGTCGGCCTGGCCGAAGGTCATCGACACGGTTGCCACCGTGAGTGCGCGGGGACCCGCTGGGACGGCCCCCGAGGTCCACAGCGGCGCGTTCCACAGGACGACGGGCATGGCGACGATCACTGCTGCGGCGGCGAGCACCGCCGACCGGCCGACCACGGCGAGCACCACGGCGACGGCGGCTCCGAGCAGGGCCCACGGCGCGAGCGCCACGAGCAGCGCGAGCGGTCCCGCCTCGAGGCTGGCCGCGCGCGCGACGACTGCGAATGCCGCAGGCGCGATCGCGAGCCAACCGAGCGCCGTGGCGACCCTGCGCCCCGCGGTGCGATGCGAAGGCGAGGGACGCGGCGACTCCGCCCGCGCATCGGCCGTCCTGCCTGTCATGGGAGGAGTGTCGCATGCAGAAGGCCCGCCGCCTCCGAACGGAGGTGGCGGGCCTTCTGGATCAGCTCAGATCAGCGCGTCTCGCGGTGGGCGGTGTGCTTGCCGCAGTTGCGGCAGAACTTGGCGAGCTCCACGCGGTCAGGGTTGTTGCGACGGTTCTTGCGCGTGATGTAGTTGCGGTTCTTGCACTCGGTGCACGCGAGGGTGATCTTGGGACGGACGTCGTTCTTGGCCACGGGTTGCTCCCAGCCTTGTCGTGACGCGCGAAGCGCGTGAGCCAGGCGGACTGCCTGGAACGTAGCGAGGGCGGGACTTGAACCCGCGACCCCACGATTATGAGTCGTGTGCTCTAACCAACTGAGCTACCCCGCCGCGAGAATGGGACCGCCGCCGGCCTCGCGAGAGGTGCGGCGGCGAGCCATCCTTGGAGCCCCGACAGGGAATCGAACCCTGGACCTTTTCCTTACCATGGAAACGCTCTGCCGACTGAGCTATCGGGGCCAGCCGGACAAGAGTACACGCCGCGAGCGCCCGTTGTGAAATCGGGCAGCGGCCGCTGTCGGTGGCTCCCTCTAGGGTGAGGAACGTGACTGCAGACCTTCCCTCGACGGTGACGGCGGCGCAGGCCAGGCGCATCTTCCTGAGCGCTCAGGGGCTCTCGCGGCGGCGTCCTGCGCGACGAGCGCGCCCGACCGATTTCGCGGCGTACCTCGCGTTCCAGGGCGTGCTGCAGCTCGACACCGTCAACGTCCTCGCGCGGGCGCATTACCTGCCGCTGTTCTCACGCTACGGGCCGTACCCCATGGCAGAGCTCGACGCATTCCTGTGGGGCGACCCCCAGGGCCACTCGCCTCACGCCTTCGAGCACTGGGGACACGAGGCGTCCGTCATGCCCGTCGACGTCCTCCCGCTCATGCATCACCGCATGCAGGGACCATCGTTCCTCAACTGGAAGGCGCGCACACGCACCCGCCTGGAGCGCGAGAGGCCGGGCCTGGTCGACCAGGTGCGCGCCGTCGTCGAGGCCTCGGGCCCGCTGGTCGGCGCGGACGTCGAGCACCTCTCGCCCCGCGACGGGCCCAAGGGGCCCTGGTGGGACACGAGCCACACCAAGGACGCGCTCGAGTACCTGTTCATCTCCGGCATGGTCGCCGCATCGCGGCGCGGACACTTCGCGCGAACCTACGACGCGTGTGAGCGCGCATGGGGCATGCAGCCGGCCGATGCTGGCGCGGCTCCCGGCGCGGACGGCACCCAGGCGATCGAGGGGCACCCGTGGGGCGTTCCCGCGCCCGAGGCGCGTCAGGCGCTGTTCGACCGTGCCTTGTCGGCGTGCGGCATCGGCACGGTCAAGGACCTCTGCGACCACTTCCGGCTCCGCTACCAGGCGGGCCCGCGCACGCGCGACGTGGCGGGCGGCCAGGCGTGGGCGGCGTCGGCGGTGGAGCGGGGCCTCGCGCGCTGGGTCGAGGTCGAGGGGTGGCGCGAGCCAGCGCTGCTCGCCGTGGCACCGCCGGATGAGGCGGCACCCTGGCGGCGGGTCGCGCATGATCCCGGCCGTGCGACGGGGGCCGCGCTGCTGAGCCCGTTCGATCCGGTGTGCTGGTTCCGGCCGCGCCTGGCACGCATGTTCGGCATGGACTACCGCATCGAGATCTACACGCCCGCGCCCAAGCGCGTCTACGGCTACTACTGCCTGCCGCTGCTCGTGGGCGACCAGATCCCCGCGCGGTTCGACCTCAAGGCAGATCGCAAGGCGGGCGTGCTGAGGGTCGCGGCCTCCTGGCGCGAGCCCGCGACCGCGCCCGGCGCTCGCCGCCTGCCGGACGAGCGCATCGCCGCCGCTGCGGCGGACGAGCTGACGTTGACGGCCCGCTGGCTCGGGCTCGTCGACGTCGACGTCGCCCCTGTCGGCGACCTCGCACCCGCCGTCGCGTCCGCCTTCTCTGCGGGGGCCTGAACAGAGCGGGAGCCGCGGCTCGCGGGCGCATCGGCCCACGAATATGGCCGGTTCGGGAAGCGCCACAGCCCCACGAGGGTTACGGTGACGAGTATCAGCCCGGATGCGCGCTCGCATCCGCCGACGGCAGGAGATGTCACCGATGACGAGCACGCCAGCCTCCACCCCGACCGCCGCATCCCGCCTCAACCGGCGCGTGGTCGGCATCAGCATCGGAGCCGCCCTGGGCGGGTTCCTGTTCGGGTTCGACTCGTCCGTGATCAACGGCGCCGTCGACTCGATCCAGGGAGAGTACGAGCTCTCCGATGCCTTCACCGGCTTCGCCGTCGCCTCCACCCTGCTGGGCTGCGCGGTGGGCGCGTGGTTCGCGGGCACCATCGCCAACCGCTACGGACGCATCCGCGTGATGGTGATCGCGTCGATCCTGTTCCTCGCCTCCGCGCTAGGGTCCGGTCTCGCGTTCGGCATCTGGGACCTGGTCATCTGGCGCGTGCTGGGCGGTCTCGCAGTGGGCGCCGCGTCCGTGATCGCGCCCGCGTACATCGCCGAGGTGTCCCCCTCCAAGTTCCGCGGGCGCCTGGGATCGCTGCAGCAGCTCGCGATCGTCACCGGCATCTTCACCGCCCTGCTCACCGGTCAGCTCTTCGCCGAGGCGGCGGGCGGCGCCTCGGAGGACTTCTGGTTCGGCCTCGAGGCGTGGCGCTGGATGTTCATGGCCGAGGCTCTCCCCGCAGCGATCTACGGCATTGCGGCGCTGCGCCTGCCCGAGTCCCCGCGCTACCTCGTCGGTCAGGGTAAGGATGATCAGGCCGCGGACGTGCTGCGGATGTTCACCGGCGTCGATGACGTCGACCACAAGATCCAGGAGATCGAGGAGTCCCTCCACCGCGAGGAGAAGCAGAGCCTGCGCGACCTCCGCGGCCACGCGCTCGGGCTCAAGCCCATCGTGTGGACCGGCATCCTGCTGTCGGTGTTCCAGCAGTTCGTGGGCATCAACGTCATCTTCTACTACTCGACCACGCTGTGGCAGTCGGTGGGCTTCGAGGAGAGCCAGGCCTTCCTGACCTCGACCATCACCTCGGTCACCAACATCGTCGTCACCATCGTCGCGATCATCCTCGTGGACCGCATCGGCCGGCGCCTCATGCTTCTCATCGGCTCCACCGGCATGGCGATCTCGCTTGGCATCATGGCCATCGCGTTCTCGCAGGCGATCACCGATGACGCGGGCGAGGTGACCGGCTTCAACGGCGAATGGGGCACCATCGCGATCGTGGGAGCCAACGCGTTCGTCGTGTTCTTCGGCGCCACCTGGGGCCCCGTGGTGTGGGTGCTGCTGGGCGAGATGTTCCCCAACCGCATCCGCGCATCGGCGCTTGCGGTGGCGGCAGCCGCGCAGTGGCTCGCGAACTGGGCCATCACCGTGTCGTTCCCCACCTTCGCCTCCATCGGCCTGACGTTCGCGTACGGCTTCTACGCCTCGATGGCGCTCCTGTCGCTGATCTTCGTGTTCTTCCGGGTGCCCGAGACCAAGGGCATGGAGCTCGAAGAGATGAGCAGCGACGTGTCGGTCAAGCGGGGGCACTTCGTGCGCGAGACGGCAGGCACCGCGGCTGACGAGATTCGCTGAGCGCTGGTCGTCGTGGCGCTCAGCCGCCATGCTGTGACGCCGCGCGGCTGCGACCGACCGTGAGCCACCAGCTGCGCAGCAAGGTTGCGCCGGGGCGGGGGCGAGGCGCGCAGTGGGCACGCGAAAGGCCCGCCGCATCGCGACGGGCCGTGCGTGGCAGGTGAGGGATTCGAACCCCCGAAGTCAGTGACGGCTGATTTACAGTCAGCTCCCTTTGGCCGCTCGGGCAACCTGCCATGCGCCTGGTCGAAACCGCAAGCGGCGCGCATGGAAGGATAGCAACAGAAGCGGCCCCGGCGCGAACCGGCGCTGGCCCAGGTGACCCGAGGAGGATCCCATGGCAGGAGACAGCACCTTCGACGTGGTGAGCAAGATCGACCGCCAAGAGGTCGACAACGCGCTCAACCAGGCCTACAAGGAGATCAACCAGCGTTACGACTTCCGCGGCGTGGGTGCCTCGATCGAGTTCTCGGGCGAGGCGATCCTCATGAAGGCCAACTCCCCCGAGCGCGTGAATGCGGTGCTCGACGTGCTGATCGCCAAGCTCGCCAAGCGCGGCATCTCGATGAAGTCGCTCGAGTACGGCGAGCCGGTCGCCTCGGGCAAGGAGTTCCGGCTCGTCGCCGAGCTCAAGGAGGGCATCACGCAGGAGATCGCCAAGAAGCTCGGCAAGATCATCCGCGAGGAGGGACCCAAGACCGTCAAGTCGCAGATCCAGGGCGACGAGCTCCGGGTGTCGTCGAAGTCGCGCGACGACCTGCAGAAGACCATCCAGCTCCTCAAGGGCGCGGACGTCGACGTCGACCTGCAGTTCGTGAACTTCCGCTAACGACTCACGGCGACTGCTGGTGGACCATCATCCGCCAGCCGCCGCGCGAGCGCACGTAGGTGCTCGCGAGCATGGCGTCGAAGGGGTCCTCCTCGTCGCGCTCCGCGTGCACGTGGTACGCGACCACGGCGATGCCGGCTCCTACGTCGTGCACGGTGATGTCGTCGATCCGGTAGTCCTTCCACCGTCGCGACTCGGCCATGCCGTCAATGGCGTCGTCCCTGTTCATCACGCCGAACGGGAAGACCATCACAGCCTCACCCGCGAGGACGTCGTCGTAGAACTCCCGCGCATGGCCGTTGGTCAGCGCCTCCCAGCCGTCCCGCTCCAATGCGACCAGCTGCTCTGCTTCCTGCGTTCTCATCTCTCCTACCTCCTGCTCTCCACGGCCTCCGTGAGCTTCGCCACCGCGTAGCCCCACGCCTGCGACACCTTCGGGTTGGGCGGCACCGCGATCTCGTCAGGGTTCGTCACGACGTCGAGGAGCACCGGCCCGTCCTGCGCGAAGGCCCAGGCGAGCGCATCGTCGAGGTCACTCGGGTCCTCGACGCGCCGTCCAGCGAGGCCCAGCGCGACCGCCACGGCGGCCAGGTCGGGGTTGTCGAGCTGCGTGCCGAAGGAGGCGAGCCCACCCTCCTGCTGCTCGAGCTGGACCATGCCAAGCGACGCGTTGTCGAACACGACGACCACGACCGGCAACCGGTAGGTCACGGCGGTGCGCAGGTCGCCGAGCAGCATCATGAGGCCGCCGTCGCCCGACATCGACACGACCCGACGCGAGCGGTCGAGCGCCTGGGCGCCCAGTGCCTGCGGCAAGGCGTTCGCCATCGAGCCAAGGTTGAACGATCCGATGAGCTCACGGTCGCCCCGCATCTCGAGGAACCGCGCCGACCAGGTGGTCGACATCCCGGTGTCGGCGGTGAAGACCGCATCTTCGGGTGCGTGGCGGTCGACGGCGGCCGCGAGCGCCTCGGGCCGGATGCGGTCGTCGGGGTTGTCGAAGACCGAGCGCACCTTGGCGACCACGCCCGACTCCTCATAATCGGGATCCGCGACGTTCGCCTGGCGCTCGCGCCACTCGGAGTAGTCCTCGCGCGCCGAGTCGAGGTGAGAGGTGTCATCCCGCGCCGAGAGCCGCGGCAGCAGGGCACGCAACGTGTCACCCGCGTCTCCCGCGACGGCGATGTCCACGGCGACTCGGCGCCCGATGTGGGTCGCATTCTGGTCGATCTGGATCACGGTGGCGTTGTCAGGGTAGAAGTCGCGGTAGGGAAAGTCCGTGCCGACCATGAGCAGCACGTCGCAACTCTTGAGCGCGTTGGTCGCGGCCGGATTGCCCAGCAGGCCGGTCTGCCCCACGTGATACGGGTTGTCGCCATCGAAGCCGGTCTTGCCCTTGAGCGTGACGACCATGGGCGCGGCGAGCCGCTCGGCCACGGCGAGCGTGTCCTCGCGGGCATGCTCGGCGCCGCGACCCACGAGCATCGTCACCTTGGACGCTCCCTCGAGGGCCGATGCGGCAGCGGCGAGGTCCTCCTCGCTGGGGACAGCATCGCGGCCGGGCACGGCGAAGGCGGACGGCGCGGTGCCGTCCGGCAGCTCGAGCTCGCCCACGTCGCCTGGCACGGTCAGCACCGCCACGCCGCTCTGCGCGTACGCGGCGTTGACGGCCTGCACGAGCATCTGCGGCAGCTGCTCGGGGGACGTGAGTGTCTCATTCCACACGGACACGTCCTCGAACACGCGGTCGTTCGCGACCTCCTGGAAGTAGTCGGTGCCGATCTCCGGGCTGGGCACCTGGCCGCAGATCGCGAGCACCGGGGCGTGCGACTTCTTCGCGTCGTAGAGCCCGTTGATCAGGTGCAGCGAGCCGGGACCGACGGTGCCCATCACGACGCCGATGCGCCCCGTGAGCTGCGCCTGAGCGGCTGCAGCGAAAGCACCCGCCTCCTCGTGCCGCACGCCGATCCATTCGATCCGGTCCTCGGACCTGATCGCGTCCGTGAAGGGGTTGAGGGCATCGCCGACGACGCCCCAGACCTGGGACACGCCGTGCTCAGCGAGCGCGTCGATCACGTGCTTCGCGATGGTGGTGCTCATGCGGGAGTCTCCTCGTGGGCCGCTGGTCGCCTGCCGAGGTTCCCGCCGACAGGCCTCACCTCAGGTCCAACGCGGCCGCAAGGCCAAAGGATTCCCCGTTGCCCGCGCGCAGGCGCGCCACAGACGCGCGAGTGACATGCGGGCGGGGAGCCGCGAGCTAGAAGAGCTGCCCGTTCGCCCTCGCCATGCCCTCGAGGCGCGCCACCCGCTCGTCCATGGGCGGGTGCGTGGAGAACAGCTTCGCCATGCCGGCACCCGAGAAGGGGTTCGCGATCATCATGTGCGAGACGTTCTCGAGCGGCGCGTCCTGCGGGAGCGGGCGCGCCTTCGTGCCGGCCTCGAGCTTGCGCAGCGCGCTCGCGAGCGCCATCGGGTCACCGGTGAGCGCGGCACCGTCCTCGTCCGCGTCGTACTCGCGCGTCCGGGAGATCGCCATCCTGATCAGGCTCGCGGCGATCGGCGCGAGCAGCACCATCGCGAGCATCCCGAACACGCCCAGCGGGTTGTCGCGGCTGTTTCCCCCACCGCCGAAGAAGAAGAGCATCTGCGCGATCGCGGTGATCATGCCGGCGAAGGCGGCCGCGACGGAGCCGATGAGGATGTCGCGGTTGTACACGTGCATGAGCTCGTGCCCGAGCACGCCGCGCAGCTCGCGGTCGTCGAGCAGGTGGAGGATGCCCTCGGTGCAGCAGACGGCCGCGTTGCTGGGGTTGCGGCCCGTCGCGAACGCGTTGGGCGCCTGCGTGGGAGACACATAGAGCCGAGGCATGGGCTGGTTCGCCTCGGCCGACAGCTCACGCACGATGCGGTACATCGCGGGCTGCTCGACCTCCGTGACGGGCCGGGCGTGCATGGCCTTGATCGCGAGCTTGTCGGAGTTCCAGTAGCCGTAGGCGGTGCCGATCAGGCCCAGCCCGGCGAAGATCCAGATGTACTGGCCACCGCCCACGACCGAGCCGATGCCGAGCAGCACGACCCACAGAACCACGAACAGCCCGCCGGTCTTCAGACCATTGAAGTAGCGCTTTCCCAACTCATCCCTCCGGAAGACATTCTTGCGCATGAGAAACGGGCGATGGGGCATGCCGGTTCCCGGGCTCAGCGGGTGCGAGTCTCGCGAGGGCCGACTCGCGCACGTGCCCTCGGTTCGCCACCGATGCAGCTTCACGAGGGGGGTGCGGTCCGAGAGCCCTCTCGGCGCAGAGCGCGGGTGCGGGCGCGATCGCCGGAGTCGCCCGAGATCCGACTCGGGCGAGCGTAGTGGCGGGACGCTCGAGCCGAGCCGCCCTCGTCGGCGCTCGGGCGCCAGCCGGGCGTCGAACGCACGTGAGCCGGCGCCGGATTCTCCCCGGCGCCGGCTCACGTGTGAGATCAGGCCTGCTGCTTGAGGCGGCCCAGCGCGATGTCGGTCATCTCCTCGCGCGGCACCACCTTGATGCGCTCGCGGCCGTCGGCCTCGCCCAGCGCGCGCTCGTGAGCGTCGAGCAGCTCCCAGTCGTGCCACTGGACCACGGGCACGCCGCGCTCCTTGAGCAGGTGCAGGAGGTTGTCGGGGCTGAGCTGCTCCGCCCCGGCCTTGGACTCCGCGTAGAGGCGGTCGACGTCCTCGACCAGGTTCGCGATGGTCTCCTGGGCATCGGACTTGGTGTGGCCGATGAGGCCCACGGGCCCGCGCTTGATCCAGCCGGTGGTGTAGAAGCCGGGGACGACGTCGCCGCCGTCGACCACGCGGCCGCCCTCGTTGGCGATGGTGCCCTTCGAGTGGTCGAACGGCAGGCCCTCGATCTCGGTCCCGTAGTAGCCGACCGCGCGGTAGACGGCCTGGACGGGGTAGTCGATGAACTCGCCGGTGCCCTTGACGTTGCCGTCGCCCTGGAGCTCGGTGCGCTCCATGCGCACGGCCACGACCTTGCCGTCCTCGCCCAGCACCTCGTGGGGGCTCTGGAGGAAGTGCAGGTGGATGCGGCGGGAGGCGCCGGAGGGCTCCTTGAGGGTCCAGTCCGTCAGCGTCTTGACGACCTGCTTGGTCTGCTTGTTGTTCTCCGCGGCGTCGATCGAGGCCTCGTCGAACTCGTAGTCCTCGGGGTAGACGATGACGTCGACGTCGGGAACGTGGCCCAGCTCGCGCAGCTCGAGCGGCGAGAACTTCACCTGGGCGGGACCCCTGCGGCCGAACACGTGGACGTCCGTGACGGGCGAGGCCGACAGGCCCTCGAGCACGTTGTCGGGGATCTCCGTGACGGCGATGTCCTTGGGGTGCTTGGCGAGCACGCGCGCGATGTCGAGAGCGACGTTGCCCACGCCGAAGATCGCGATCTCCTTGGCGTCGAGCGGCCACGTGCGAGGCACGTCGGGGTGGCCGTCGAACCAGCTCACGAAGTCGGCCGCGCCATACGACCCCTCCAGGTCGATACCAGGGATGTTGAGATCAGAGTCCTTGAAGGCGCCGGTCGCGAAGATGACCGCGTCGTAGTGCTCCTGAAGATCCTCGAGGGTGAGGTCGGTCCCGACGTTGACGTTGGCCAGCAGGCGGATGTCGCCGCGGCCCAGGACGTTCGCGAGCGCGACGATGATCTGCTTGATGCGGGGGTGGTCGGGGGCGACGCCGTAGCGGACGAGCCCGAACGGAGCAGGGAGGCGCTCAATGATGTCGATCGACGTCGAGATGCCCGACTTGGACAGGATGTCGGCGGCGTACGTGCCAGCCGGTCCGGCGCCGATGATGGCGACGCGCAGCGGTCGTTCAGAGGTCACGAGGTTCTCACTTCGTCGGTGGGAGGCGGCGCGCCCGGCCGAACAGGCGCAACGGCACCAGAGTATAGACACACCTGCTGCGCGTATTGCATCGAGCTTCTGCGAACGGCGTCGCTCCCGGCACGCGTGGCCGCGAGGTGACCGACCCGTGAATCTTCCGTGACGCCGCGCGGCCGCGCCCGCCCCCGCGCGCAGCGCCGTGCCAGCCTGACGGCGTGACCGACACGGCATTCGCACCCGGGACTGATGGCAGTCACCGCGCGGTCAGCCCAGGCCCCGAACGAGGCAGGTCGGCCACCACCCTTCTGTGCGGGCAGGACTACGTCGCCGATGCGGCAGCGGCCATCGGGCGGGCGCGCAGCCGGGTGCGGCTCACCACGCTGACGATCGCCCGAGACGGCGCGACCGAGCGGATGATCGAGGCGCTGATCGCGGCCGCGCGGCGCGGCGTCGACGTCGCCGTCAGCGCCGACGTCTTCACGTTCGCGGACGTCGCGGGCAGCGTGCTGGGGCCCGCGACGCCCACGCCCAGGCGCCGCTCGGCCGTCGAGCTCACGCAAGAGCTCGAGGCGGCCGGGGTCCGGATGACGTGGCTGGGGTCGCCGCGCGGGCTGCTCTGGAGAGGCAGGACGCACACCAAGCTCACCGTCGTCGATGACGTCGCATGGTCGTTCGGGGGCGTGAACCTCGATGCTCCAGGCGTGCGCAACGTCGACTACATGGTGCGCGTCGAGGACGCGCGTACGGCCGATGCGCTGGCCGGGCTGCACGATCGCATCACCCAGGAAGGCTTCAGCCGGGCCGCGTCGACGAGCGTCGATGTCGCCGCCGGCAGGCTGCTGATCGACGGCGGACGCCCCGGCGACTCCGCGATCTATCGGGCAGCAGTGGCGTGGGCCGCGCGGGCGGAGCGGGTGCTGCACGTGTCCCAGTACTGCCCGACCGGGCCGCTGGGGCGGCTGCTCGCGGCGCGGGGCGACCTGTGGTTCAACGCGCCGCACCGCGCCTCCCCCGCCAACGGCGCCCTGATCGCATCCTCGATGCTCGCCACCGGACATCGCTCGCGCTATCGCCGGCGGCGGTACCTGCATGCCAAGGCGCTGGTGTTCACCATGCCCGATGGCTTGCGGGTGGCGCTCACGGGCTCGCACAACTTCGTGGCCGCCGGGGTGCGGCTCGGCACGCGGGAGATCGCGCTCGAGACGCACGACCCGACGCTCATCGACCAGATCGAGAGCTTTCACCGCACCGAGGTGGCGCAGAAGCGAGAGCCAGCCCACGCATCGGCCCTGCGCAGCACCCCCCACTCTCACGAGCGAATGGGGCCCCATTCGCTCGTCAAGGCCCCCTAAGTGACCGAGTTGGGCCCCATTCGCCGGGAAAGGGAGGGGTACCGCTCCCGCCGGGTCCTATGAGAGACTTGCACGCATGGCCCACTCGCAGAACGCCCGCGCATCGCTGATGTGCTGCGTCTGCTGTGCCATGTGTCTGTCGGCCTGACCGCCCACGGATACGTCCCACGTAGCCCCTGGGCGCTCGGCCACCGAGCGCGAACCAGCCGCGCTCACCTGGCCGAAAGCCCTCCCGACATGTCGAGGAGTCCTCGGTGACCGACACCGATGCCACCACTGCGGAGACCCGCACGCCTCAGGAGATCGCTGAGGCCGAGGAGCGCCGCCGCCACCGCGAGGAGGCGCGCGCCATCCGCACCCGCGAGGCCGCCGCGCGCCGCAACACCGCGTCCAAGGACGGCCAGTGGGCCGCCGGCGACCGCACGCCGCTGAACCCGAACGAGGAGATGAAGGCAGCGGGCGACCCGCTCGAGGTGCGCCAGCGCATCGAGTCGATGTACTCCAAGTGGGGCTTCTGGTCGATCCCTCCGGGCGACCTGCGCGGCCGCTTCCGCTGGTGGGGCCTGTACACGCAGCGTCGGCAGGGCATCGACGGCGGCAAGACCGCCGTGCTCGAGCCCCACGAGCTCGACGACGAGTACTTCATGCTGCGCATCCGCTCCGACGGCGGGCAGCTGTCGGTGGCGCAGGCGCGCGAGATCGGGCTCATCTCCCGCGACCTCGCGCGCGACACCGCCGACGTCTCCGACCGCCAGAACATCCAGCTGCACTGGATTCGCATCGAGGACGTCCCTGAGATCTTCCGCCGCGTCGAGGAGGTGGGACTGCTGTGCACCGAGGCGTGCGGCGACGTCCCCCGCGTGATCCTCGGCTCGCCCGTGGCGGGCGTGTCCAAGGACGAGCTGATCGACCCGACGCCGCAGATCCGCGAGATCATGGACAAGTACATCGGCTCGCCGGAGTTCTCGAACCTGCCGCGCAAGTTCAAGACCGCCTTCACCGGCCAGCCCGTCCCCGACATCCTGCACGAGGTGCAGGACATCGCCTTCTGCGCGGTCGAGCACCCCGAGCTCGGCGTCGGCTACGACCTGTGGGTGGGCGGCGGCCTGTCCGTCAACCCGTTCCTGGGCCACCGCCTGGGCGTGTTCGTCAAGCCAGAGATCGCGCACGAGGTCTGGAAGGGCGTCGTGTCGATTTTCCGCGACCACGGCTACCGCCGACTGCGCACCCGCGCCCGGCTCAAGTTCGTCCTCAAGGCGTGGGGCCCCGAGAAGTTCCTCGAGGTGCTCGAGAAGGACTACCTGGGCTACGAGCTGCCCAAGGGCCCGGCTCCCCGGCAGGCCGAGCGCGGCGACCGCGGCGACCACGTGGGAATCCACGAGCAGAAGGACGGCAGGTGGTACGTGGGCGTGGCCCCCGTGGCCGGCCGCGTCTCGGGCGAGAAGCTGCTCGAGATCGCGCGCATCGCGGAGTCCGTGGGCTCCGACAGGATCCGTCTCACGCCGCTCCAGAAGATCCTCGTGCTCGACATCCCCGAGGACCGCGTGAGCGAGGTCGTCAACGGCCTGCGCGCGCTCGAGCTCGAGTCCGAGCCCGGCGAGTTCCATCGCAACGTGATCGCGTGCACGGGCATCGAGTACTGCAAGCTCGCGATCGTCGAGACCAAGGCGACCGCACGCGAGGTGGTCAAGGTGCTCGACGAGAAGTTCCCCACGCTCGACAGCCCCATCACCGTCCACGTCAACGGCTGCCCGAACTCGTGCGCACGCGTGCAGATCGCGGACATCGGCTTCAAGGGCCAGCTCGTGCTGGACGAGGAGTCGGGCGAGCAGGTGCCAGGCTTCCAGGTCCACCTGGGCGGGCGCCTGGGCCGCGGCGACGACAACGACTTCGGACGCAAGATCCGCGGCCACAAGGTCACCCAGCTCGGGATGCCCGAGTACGTCGAGCGCGTGACGACCAACTACCTCGCGGACCGTACGGGGCCCGAGGAGGCCTTCGCCGATTGGGCCTTCCGCGCGGAGGAGGAGCTGATCCGATGACGATTCCATCGCTGCCGGGCAGCCTGGCCCTGACGGCGCTCAACCCGAGCGAGTGGAACGCCGAGACCTGCGCGCAGGCGAACTCGCTGCTCGAGACGGCCTCAGCGGAGCACGTTGCGGACTGGGCGGTCGCCACCTTCGGCAGGAGCCTGGGCGTCGCCGCCTCGATGCAGGACACGATCCTGCCGCACCTCTTCGGCACCCGGCTCGAGGGCGTCGACGTGCTGTTCCTCGAGACCGGCTACCACTTTCCCGAGACCGTCGCGACGCGCGACGAGGCGGCTCGCGCCTTCCCCATCACCGTCGTCGACGTGACGCCCCGCCAGACCGTCGCCGAGCAGGACGCGGAGTTCGGCAAGGACCTGTTCGCGCGCGACCCCAACCTGTGCTGCTTCATGCGCAAGGTGGATCCTCTCGCGAACGCCCTGACCCACTACGACGCGTGGGTCACCGGCGCTCGCCGCGTGGACGCCGTCACCCGCTCCGAGATGCCCGTGGTCAGCTGGGACGCCAAGCACGGCCTGGTGAAGATCAACCCGCTCGCGCTGTGGGACGACGAGGACGTGGAGCGCTACCAGGTGGACCACGACCTGCCTCGCAACCCGCTGGTCGCCCAGGGGTACCCGAGCATCGGCTGCGCGCCGTGCACGCGCAAGGTGCTGCCCGGCGAGGACGCACGCGCAGGGCGCTGGGCCGGCCAGGGCAAGACGGAGTGCGGCATCCACACAGGCTGATGTCCCTGGTGGGAGCACGGTCTCGAGATTTCTGTGGCGAGATGCTGGACATCTCAGACAGGTGACGCCCAGGATGGGTGTCGAGGGCATCGACCCTTGCGCCCCAGGGCCTGGCGTGGCCCTGAGTCCGTCGAAGACGCCGAACCCGTGACCCCTGTGAAGGGGGTCATGTCCCGCACTGACGAACGCGGGTCGCGAGCGTCTCGCTCCGGCCCACCGCCGCACGGAGCGAAACATGACTGCACCAGGTTCTTCCGCACCCACCGCACGCCTGAGATCCCTCCCCGAGCGAGAGCACGGCGAGAGGCCCAGCCCGCTGATGTTCCTCACCGTGGGCGCCGCCGGGCTCGGCGCGCTCTTCTACTCGCTGTTCCTGCTCGACCCCGACCACCGCGGGGACCCGCTGCCCTACGCGCTGGTGATCGTCACTGAGCTGATCCTGATCCTGCAGGCCTTCCTGGGGATGTGGACCATCCTGTCCGGAGGGCAGGATGCGCGCGACAGCACGTACTTCCACGAGCGAGACCGGCTCTACTCACCCGAGCGCTCGCGCCATGGGCTGCCGCCGCAGCTGTGGGACACCCACGTGGCCGGCCGGAGGGTCACGGTCGACGTGTTCATCACCACGTGCGGCGAGGATCCCGAGGTGATCAGACGCACGGTGCGCGCTGCCATGCACCTGCATGGGCGGCACCGCACCTGGGTGCTCGACGACGGCAGGTCCGACGCCGTGCGGGACGTCGCCGCCGGGGAGGGGGCGCGCTACGTCCGCCGCCTCAGCTCCGGCGGGGCCAAGGCCGGCAACATCAATCACGCGCTCACGCTCGCCAAGGGAGAGTTCTTCGCGGTGTTCGACGCCGACTTCGTGCCGCGCCCGGAGTTCATCGAGGAGACCCTGCCTCACTTCCACGACCCGGACCTCGCGTTCGTGCAGACCCCGCAGGCCTACGACAACCTCGACACCGTCATCGCCCGTGGCGCCGGGTTCATGCAGGCCGTGTTCTACCGGTTCATCCAGCCCGGTCGGAACCGCTTCAACGCGGCGTTCTGCGTGGGCACCAACGTGATCTACCGCCGCGCGGCCGTCGAGGACGTGGGCGGCATCTACACCGACTCGAAGTCCGAGGACGTGTGGACCTCGCTGATGCTCCATGAGAACGGCTGGCGGACGCTCTTCGTCCCCGACGTGCTCGCCGTCGGCGAGGCGCCCGACACCATCGAGGCGTACTCGAAGCAGCAGCTGAGGTGGGCGACAGGCGGATTCGAGATCCTCCTCACCCACAACCCGCTGAGCCCTCGCCGCCGGCTCACCGCCGAGCAGCGGATCCAGTACCTCGTCACGTCGACGTTCTACCTCACCGGCATCGTGCCGCTGATCCTGCTCGTGGTCCCACCGCTGCAGATCTACTTCGACCTCGCGCCGATGACCGTCGAGGCGTCGCCGCTGACGTGGCTGCTCTACTACGCAGGGTTCTACGCGATCCAGGTGCTGCTCGCGTGGCACACCATGGGCACCTTCCGCTGGGAGACGCTCACGCTCGCCGCAGTGTCCTTCCCGATCTACGTCAAGGCGCTGGTCAACGCCATCCGGCGCAAGGACGTGGGCTGGCAGGCCACGGGCACCGCTCGCGGCCGCTCGCCGTTCGACTTCATCGTCCCGCAGATGCTGGTCACGCTGTTCCTCGCGCTGACGTCCGTGGTCGGAATCCTCAAGGATCTCGATGCCGGCGCGCTGTCGCTCGCGACGGCCTGGAACGTGACCAACACCATGGTGCTCCTGCTGTTCGTGGTGACGGCGTGGCGCGAGTCGCGGGCGCGGCGGCGTGGCGACAGCGGTGCCGATGCGGTCGTCACCTCCCAGCCGCAGCGCACCGTCGTGGCGCGCCCCGATCCGGTCGGGGCGCAACCGTCCTGGGCGCGCGTGCGGGGCGCGTCATGAGCGCGACCACGTGGCTCCGTGTGAGCCTGGGGACGATCCTGGTGCTCGTGCTGGTGGCCGGGCTGCTCTACCTCTACACCGAGCGCATCTCCCACGCGGACAGCGAGGCCGCAGGCATCTCGGCCGACCTGCTGCCGGTCGGCACGGAGTACGGCGGGCTGGTGCTCGAGCAGCACGTCGAGGTGGGCGACACCGTCGCGGCAGGCGACGTGCTGCTCACGATCGACTCGAGCCAGCTGGAGGACGAGCTCGCGTCGCAGGTGCAGATCCTCGAGGCGCAGTACGAGGCGGACCTCGCGGTCGCGGAGATGGAGGCGCAGGGCCCTGAGCCGTCCGCATCGCCCGCGCCCGAGCCGCCCGTGCTGCCCGAGGTGACGCGACAGTGGCAGGTGGTCGCGGCCGCCAACGGCACCGTCGCCGACATCCCGATCGCCCAAGGCGGGTACGTGGGCTCCGGTGGCATCGTCGCGGAGATGTTCGCCGCGGAGTCGCTGTTCGTCGACGCGACGTTTCGCGTGGACGGCGACGACCTGCCCGCGATCTCGGAGGGCGCCGCCGCCGTCATCACGCTGCCCGATGACACGACCCTCGACGGCTCGGTCGAGACCATCCGGTTCGCGCAGGACGAGCTCGGCACCGTCATGGTGCTCGAGGTGGCCTCGAGCGAGCTCGAGGCGATGGACCCTGCTGGCGCGGCGACCCCGGGCACCCCCGTGCACGCCACGGTCGAGATCTCGCCGTCGGGACCGCTCGCCGACCTGCGCCGAGCGGCCGACAGCGCGATCGCGGGCATCGGCCAGTGACCCGCGCGCGGGTCGCCAAGGCCGCCGTGGCCGCCGCCGCGGCGACCGCGATCGTGGGGCTCGCCGCCTGCACAGGCGGCGATGCCGCGCAGTCGTCCCCGCGCGAGCCAACGCTCTCGGCCGGCGCATCGGTGAGTGCTCCGACGGGTGGGCTTGCCGACCCGGAGGGCGCGGCAGCCATGCTGCCTGCGATCGACGCCCAGCCGCCGACGACCCTCCACGTCGCGGACGGGATCCCACCCCCGACCAACCGCTGGTACTCGGCGCTCGCCTTCGGCGAGCAGGCGAATCCGGCATTCGCCGAGCCCCTGATGATCACGGCCCGCGACGGCGGGCTCGTGGTGGGCCTGCCCACCATCAGCGGAAGCGCCGACGCGATCACCGCGACACCCGGACCGACGCTTCAGATTCATGTCGAGGGCGGCGTTGGCAGGCCCGTCGTCAGCCGCGCAGATCCGGTGGGCGTGGGACTCACTGCGCGTGACGGGGACGGCGCGGATCTGGTCGAGTACTCCGCTGCCGCTGGCTGGCCAGCGATCGGGCTGACCGGCCTCGCGGATGCGACGGTGCTGGTGTCCGCTCCCCTCGAGCGTGCCAGCGGCGGTGCGTGGGTGGCCACGATCGACGGCTCCCGTTTCGTGGTGGTGGTCGACCGCGCCGAGGTCTCGGACCATGCGATCGACCTGGAGCCGGGCGGCACGGCCGTCATCGGGGCGGTGCCAGAGGGAGGCGATGCAGCCGCGGTCGCGGCAGCACTCGGCGACCCCGTGGAGGCCGTCGAGGTGGCGATGGGCGTGGGCGGCATCGTCGCGACCAAGCTGACCTACGCGGACAGCGAGACGGTGCTCGCCGTGCCCGAGGGCCGCACCGATGGCCTCGAGTGCGAGCTCGGCACCTACGCGTCCGTGACCGGCGAGCTCCACGCCTGCCGCGGCCGCTCGATGCGGTGGGAGGTCCCCGCCGTCGCGGCGCCCTCGAGCGTCGACCTGTCGGGCGCGTCCGACGAGGAGATCGACGCGGTGAGGACGGCGCTCGAGTCAGATGCGATGGAGGACGCCGAGCTGCCTCCTGACACCTACTTCGGAGCGAAGGCGCTGTACCGACTGGCCACCCTGGCGATGATCGCCGACGAGCTCCGCGAGGAGCGCCTGCGGGACGAGCTGGTCGGGCGCCTGGGCGCCGCTCTCACGACGTGGTCCGAGCTCGACGGCTGCGAGACGCGCGACGAGCGCTGCTTCGAGTACGACCCCACGATGAGGGGCGTCGTGGGGCAGCAGCCGGCGTTCGGCTCGGAGCAGTTCAACGACCACCACTTCCACTACGGCTACTTCATCGCGGCCGCGGCGACAGCGGTCGCGCTCGACCCGACTCTCGAGGAAGCCATCGCGCCGGCCATCGATCTGCTCGCGGCTGACATCGCGAGCACGGCGGCCTCCGAGAGCTTCCCCGCACTGCGAGTGTTCGACCCCTTCGCCGGCCACTCGTGGGCGTCCGGCACCGCGCCCTTCGCGGCCGGCAACAACCAGGAGTCGAGCTCGGAGGCGGTGCTCGCATGGTCAGCGCTGGCATCGTGGGCCCGCACACGCGGGGATGACGGACTCGAGCGGACGGCACAGTGGATGCTCGCTCTCGAAGCCGATGCCGCCGAGCGGCTATGGGTCGCCCCTGACCTGTCCGCCTACCCAGAGTACGCGCATGAGATCGTGTCGCTGACGTGGGGCGGCGCGCGCGAGTACGCGACGTGGTTCTCGGACGAGCCGAGCGCGAAGCTCGGCATCCAGCTCATCCCCATGGCTCCGGTGCAGGCGCACCTCGCGCCCGGCGGCGACGGTTCAGGGAGCGCGCTCACGGCGCGAGTCGAGGAGGCGGGGGGCGCGACACCGGGCCTCCCCCTGGCCGACTACGTGCTCATGTACAGCGCGCTAGCGGGCCCCGACGCACGCGCGTCAGCATGGTCCGCGGCTGCGACCTGGCCCGACGAGGCGATCGACGGAGGCAACTCGCGGACGTACCTCCTCGCCTGGATCGCGGCCGCGCCGCGCTGACAGGCGAGCCGTCCATCCGCCCCAGGTGCCAGCCCCGCCCTCACTGGAGCCTGGATCCTCGCTCGCACCCGCATCGGCGCGGTGCAGTGGGCGGTGCGCGGTGACACAATGCCCAGGTGAGCGAACCCCTGAGCAGAGCGGGCCTCGCCTACGGCGCCGGCGCGTACCTGATCTGGGGGACCTTCCCGCTGCTGATGGCCGCGCTCAAGCCGGCGGGCGCGCTTGAGATCACCGCGCATCGCGCCGTGTGGTCGGTGCTCGTATGCGCCATCATCGTCGCCGCGGTGGATGCGTGGCGGCGCGTGCGGTCAGCGCTGACCAACCCGCGCACCCTCGGGATCCTCGCGCTCGCGGCGTTCTTCATCGCCATCAATTGGCTGATCTACGTGTACGCGACCGTGACCGAGCACGTGAACTCCGCGGCCCTGGGCTACTACATCAACCCGCTGTTCACGGTCGCGCTGGGCGTGGTCTTCCTGGGCGAGCGGCTGCGGCGGCTACAGGTGGTCGCCATCGGGATCGCGACCATCGCCGTGGTCGTCATCGGCGTGGGGCTGGGCGAGTTCCCGTGGATCGCGCTCGCGCTGGCGACGTCCTTCGGCCTCTATGGACTCATCAAGAAGCGCGTGGGCTCATCTGTCGACGCGCTCACGGGGCTCACCGTCGAGACGCTCGTGCTCGCTCCCGCGGCCCTCGTGGGCCTGTGGTGGATTCACGACAGCGGGAGGCAGACGTTCGCGGTGCGCGGCGCGGAGGGGCTCGGCGGCGGGCACGACCTGCTGCTGATGTCGACCGGGGTGTTCACGGCGGGGGCGCTGCTGCTGTTCGCGGCCGGCGCCCGGCGGCTCCCGCTGTACGTCACAGGACTGCTGCAGTACATCGCCCCCACACTGATGTTCATCCTCGCTGTGTGGCACTTCGGCGAGCCGATGCCCGTGTCCCGGTGGATCGGATTCTCCCTGGTGTGGGTCGCGCTGGTGGTGCTGACCGTGGACGGATGGCGGCTGGGGCGCTCGCGGCGCGGCGAGGCGCGGGTCGAGCCCGCCGAACCGGTCTGACACCGCCTCGCCACGCCGTTCAGCCGCGTTCGGGGAAGTACACCTGCCAGGTCATCTCGTCGGCACTGGGGCCGTAGCCGTAGATCAGGCCGAGCTCCGCCTGTGCGACGTCGTCGGGATCCACACCGTCGCACGCCAGCGCGAGGTGGGAGGTGTCGCCGATGTACCAGAGGCGGTCGCCGGCTTGGGTTCCGGGGATCGGGTAGAGATCGTCCTGGCCGTAGCCCAAGACCAGGCCCTCATCCTCCTCCGTGTAGTGCTGCTGCCGCGCGATGATCCGGTCATCGTCGTCGACCCAGATCAGCGCCTCGTACACCACATTGCCCTCGACCTGTCCGGCGCGTTCGAAGGACGTGCTGTTCCACCCGGTGTCCATGCGACCCTGCCATTCGACCCCCTCGTACGTCGCCTCGGGTGCGCCCAGGATGTATCCGCCTTCTCCGAAGTCGAACTCGATCCCGGCCTCCTCGACGTCGAAGTATCGGCCGGTGTGGCGCTCGAGCCGTGTGGGCTCCGAGATGAGCTCCGCTGGGACCGGCGCTGAGCACCGGAAGATGGCGGACTCCGGGCCCTCCAGGTAGGGCTCCGCAACGAAGCCTTCCGGCTCAGGGGCGCCGCCGCTGGCGCCTGCTGCACTGATCGGCACCGGCACCCCGCACGCCGCCTCGTAGGTCTGCGTCGCGTCGTAGTGCGAGGTGATCTCGTAGGTCTCGCCGTCGGTGGCGGTCGCACGTATGGAGGCGCTCACCAGGCCGTCGTATTCGGCGATGGTCGCGCCCGGCTCTCCGCGACCGATCCTCACGGCCTCCTCCGTGCCGTCGGCGTACCGCACCACGGTCTCGACCACGGCATCGGCCCCGGCCACGGCAGGTCCGAGCCCCGTGCCCCCGAAGCCCAGCGTCGCCGTGTGGACCTCCATCAGCCGCTGCGGGTCGACCCACTCCGGAGCCGACTCGGGCGCGACCGTGGTCCACTCGTAGCCCAGCCCGGGGCCCTCAGGGCCGGCGAGATAGGCGGTGCCGCCCGCGCTTCCGTCCGTGCTGAAGTCGATGGCGAGATGCGACCACGGCATGGTCGCAGCGTGCTCTGGATTCATGCGATGGACGTAGTCGGGGACGTCCGGGTCCCCGGGCTCGGCCCGGGTGCCATCCGGGAACACCCATACCGCCTCGCCCGTGTCGTAGTTCTCGTAGAGGCGGCCGGCGTAACCAGCCGGGCCCCACGCCTCGGCGTTGGGCGCCGGGTACGTGTCGAGGTAGCACCACGCCGGGGCCCCGGCGGCGGGGCTCGGCAGGACGACCGGCTCGACGGTCGCCGCAGAGGGAGCGGTCGACGACTCCGCGGCCACGGTCGACGGCGCCAGAGCTCCACCGTCGTCACGCAGGGTCGGCATCGCGACGGCCGCGACAGCGATGGCCGTGCACGCTGCGGCGGCCCCGGCCACCGAGGCTGCCGCACGCCCGCGCCTGCGCCTCCGGATCTCCCGGAGCGCCGTCGTCGGCACGCCCGCAGCCGCGCCATCGAGCGCGCGCGCGTGCCCGTCGAAGGCATCGTGAATGACGTCTCGCAACTCTCGCATCACTGTCCCCTGCCCTTCGCCGCGACCACATCGATGGTCATCGGCTCCTCTTCCCAGTCCTCGGTCACATCCAGCAGCGGGGCCAGGCGCGCCGTCGCGTCGTACAGGTAGCGCTTGACCGACCCCTGCGCGAGCCCCAGCCGGTCCGCGATCTGCGGCACCGTGAGATCATCGAAGAAGCGCAGCACCACGCAGACCTGCTCCCGGGGTGCCAGCTCGCGCAGTGCCCGGCGCACGTCGAGGCCCGCCTCCAGATCGGGTCGCGCAGGCTCGCGCTCGAAGGAGCGGTCCATCGCACGACGCCGGCTCGCGGCGCTCCGGGCACGATCGATGACGATGCTGGGCATGGCTGATCGCACATAGGCTTCTGCCTCGCCCACCGACTCCAGGCGGCGTCGCTTGGAGAACACCTTCACCAGCGCATCGTGCACCAGGTCCTCGGCGTCGCCGTCGCGCCCCACCAGCAGCGCGGCGTAGGCGGTCAGGCGCGGCCCCCGCTCACGGACCAGCTGCTCGACCAGCGGCTGCCACGACACCATCGTCTCTCCCCTTGCTTCGTTGCTCTACCCCCCTGAACGGAGCCGCGCCAGGAATCGTTGGGTGGCGAGCAAGGGTTGGCTCAGTCCAGGACAGTCGCGAGCAGCAATCCGTCGTAGCCCTTCGAGCCGACCGTCTGCAGCACGGTCCCCTCGACACGGGGATCGGCGCCCACGCGCTCGAGGACTGCGCGCGAGCCCTGCACGCGCGCATCGGTCGATGCCGCATCGGCGACCGCGCCGTCGCGCACCACGTTGTCGACGATGACGATGCCACCAGGCCGCATCCGCGTCATCGCCGCCTCGTAGTAGTGCACGTTGTGGGGCTTGTCCGCATCGATGAAGGCGAGGTCGAAGGGCTCGTCGTAGGCGAGCGTGACGAGGTTGTCGATGGCGGGCCCCACCCGGATGGTCACGCGGTGACCCACGCCGGCCTCGTCGAGACTGGCGCGTGCGACGGCCGCATGACGCTCATCGATCTCGAAGGTGACCACCTGCCCGCTCGGCGGCAGGGCACGCGCCAGGCACAGCGTCGAGTACCCACCCAGCGTGCCGAACTCGACGGCGCGCTCCGCGCCGATCGACCGGGCCAGCACGCTCAGCAGGGCTCCCTGCGCACGGCTGACGGCGATGTCGGGCAGCCCGGCCGAGCGCTGCGCGGCCAGCACCCGATCGCCATCGGGGTCCGCGCCGAGCACAGCCTCCTCGACATAGGTGTCGACGTTCGTCCAGCGCTGGTCCATGGACCCACCCTAGAGGGCGGATGCACGGCCGAGGTGTCCGCGAGTGGACGCTCGACGATGTCCCGAAGTGCGCGAGTGGGGCCCAACTCGCTCACTTAGAGCCCTTGATGCGCGAGTTGGGCCCAATTCGCGCACCTGGGGGAGGGACGATGCGCCCGCTGGGTCAGGCGGCCCGCGCCACGAGGGCGTCGGCGAAGGTGAGCAGCGCATCGCGCACCTCGCCGTCCGGCAGCGGCTCGACCGCGGCCTTGGCGCGCTGCGCCCAGTCCTGCGCGAGCCGGCTGGTCTGATCGACCACGTCGTGCACGGCGAGTCTCTCCACGACGCTCGCAAGGGCCTCGTCCGAGGCGAGGTCGCCGTCGATGTCGGCGAGCAGTGCCGCGTCCTGCGCCGTCGCGTCGCCGCTCGCGACCAGGGCGCGCAGCAGCAGGACGGGCATGGTGGGCACACCCTCGCGCAGGTCGGTGCCGGGTGTCTTGCCGGTCGTCTCAGCGTCCGAGCGCACGTCGATGACGTCGTCGGCGAGCTGGAACGCGACGCCGGCGAGCTCACCGTACTCCGTGACGCACTGGACCACGCTGGGCGTGCAGCCGGCGAACATCGCGCCAAAGCGCGCTGATGTCGCGATCAGCGATCCCGTCTTGTCAGCGAGCACCTGGACGTAGTGCTCGATCGGGTCGTCCTCTGGCGCGGGACCGACGGTCTCATGAAGCTGGCCCAGGCACAACCGCTCGAACGTCTGCGCCTGGATGCGCACGGCCTCCGGCCCGAGGCCGGCGACCACGCGCGAGGCTCGTGCGAAGAGCAGGTCCCCGGTGAGGATCGCCACGGAGTTGCCCCACACCTCGTGCGCGGCCGGTGCTCCGCGCCGCGTGGGCGCGGAGTCCATGACGTCGTCGTGGTAGAGCGTTGCGAGATGCGTCAGCTCGACCACGACGCCAGCCTCGACCACCTCGGGTCGGGCGCCGTCGCCCAGCTGTGCGGTCAGCAGCGTCAGCATCGGCCTCAGTCGCTTGCCCCCAGCGTCCACGAGGTGGCGGGAGGTGGCGTCCGCGAGGCGATCCGACTGCGCCACCGCATCCCGCAGCCGCTCCTCGACGAGTGCGAGGCGGGGCGTCAGCTTGGCGTCGAGCGACGGCGAGCCGAGCGGCAGCTGGGTCATCGGAGGGCTCAGCCGTTCGGCAGCACGAGGAACTGCGCGGCGTCGGCGTAGACGTCGAGCACGCCGGAGGGCAGGATTCCGAGCACGAGCACAGCTGCGGCGGTCACCATGATCACCAGCCTAGCGAGCGAGCCATCCTCCACCTCGATCGCATCCTCAGCGCCGTCGGGCACGTCCGTCAGGAACATCAGCACCACGAGCCTGACGTAGAAGAACGCGGCGACGGCCGAGGCGATCACACCGATCAGCACGAGGGGCCAGCCGCCGCCGGCGACCGCAGCGGAGAACACCTCGAACTTGGCGATGAAGCCGGCCGTGAGCGGGATGCCGGCGAAGGACAGCAGGAACAGTGCCATCGCGCCCGCCAGCAGCGGTGAGCGCCTTCCCAGCCCGGCCCACTGGCCGAGCCGGACAGCCTCCGCGCCCACGCCGCCGTCCTCGCCGCGCTCGCGCACCTGCGAGACCACCGCGAAGGCGCCGATGGTCGCGAGACCGTAGGCGAGCAGGTAGAACGGCAGCGCGGCGATCGCCTCCTCGGTGAAGCCTGCGAAGGCCACCAGGATGAAGCCGGCGTGCGCGACCGAAGAGTAGGCGAGCATGCGCTTGATGTTGGTCTGCACCAGCGCGAGCACGGTGCCGAGCGCCATCGAGGCGATGGCGACGGCCCAGAACACCCAGCTCATCTCCCACTCGAGGGGGTAGAGCGAGGTGTAGACGATGCGCACGAGAGCGGCCGTCGCCGCCGCCTTGGTCGCCGCTCCCATGAACGCGGTGACCGGGGTGGGGGCGCCCTGGTAGGCATCCGGCGTCCATGAGTGGAATGGCACGGCGCCGATCTTGAACAGCAGGCCCACGAGCACCAGCGCCACGCCGGCGAGCAGGAGGGGCTCGCGGCCGCTGATCGCATCGATGCCGCGTCCGACCTCGACGAACGACGTCTGCGTGGTCGCACCGTAGACGAGCGCCACGCCGAACAGGTACAGCGCGGACGAGAAGGCGCCCAGCAGGAAGTACTTGAGCGCCGCCTCCTGAGACATCAGACGCCGGCGGCGCGCGAGCGCCACCATGATGTACAGCGCGAGCGAGAAGACCTCGAGCGCGACGAACAGGAACACGTAGTCCGTCACGCACGTGAACAGCATCATCCCGCCCACCGCGAAGAGCAGCAGCGGGAAGACCTCGGTCGCCTCGAAGCCGCGGCGGCGGGCGACGGTCTCCTCGATCGAGCCGGGCGCGGTCGAGCCGAGCGGGGTGAATGCCGACTCCCCGGCGCGGGTGCGCGACGCGAACAGGATCAGGCCGAGGATGCCGAACACGAGCAGCATGGTCTGCCATGCGAGGGACTGGCGGTCCACCGTCAGCATGGACTGGGCGACGACGGTGCCGCCGCCCTCGAGCGCCACCCACTGGACTATTGCCACGCCGAGCGCGACGACCAGCGCGATCAGGCTGTAGACGAACTGCACCGAGCGGCGCGTCGCCGGCGTGCGGATGAACGCCTCGATGAGCACGCCGATGGCGGCCGCGCCGAGCACGATGATGATGGGGGCCAGCGGCGCCCACGAGATCTCGGGGGTCACGAAGTTCACGCGCCGGCCTCCTCGATGGTGACCTGGGCGACCACGTCAGCAGACGGCTCGCGCAGGTAGTCGATGGCGACGCCGGGAGCGAAGCCCAGCAGCACCATCAGGGCGATGAGCGGCCAGGCGACGAGCCGCTCGCGCAGGGTCAGGTCGCGCACCGCCGGCACGGGCTCGGGCACAGGCCCGGTGAACACGCGCTGGTAGGTGCGCAGGATGTACAGCGCCGCGAGCACCACGGAGATCGCCGAGATGATGACCGCGACGGCAGCCACGGGGTACGCGCCCACGAACACCATGATCTCCGACACGAACGGCGACAGCCCCGGCAGCGACAGGGAGGACAGGCCGACGACGAGGAAGGTCCCGGCGAACACCGGCACCACCCGCTGCAGACCGCCGTAGGCCTCGACGTCCGCCGTGCCCGTGCGAGCGACCAGGAAGCCCACGAGCAGGAACAGCGCGCCCGTCGACAGTCCGTGGTTGAACATGTACAGCGCGGCACCCTCGATGGACGTCTGCTGGAACGCGAAGATGCCCAGGATCATCACGCCGAAGTGGCTCACGGAGGTGAACGCGACCAGGCGCATCATGTCCCGCTGCCCGATCGCGAGCAGTGCGCCGTAGATCACGGAGATGACGGCGAACACGATGATGCCGGGCGCGGCCCACTGCGCGGCCTCAGGGAACAGCACCAGGCACAGCGAGATCATGCCGAAGGTGCCGATCTTGTCGAGCACCGCGACGAGCAGGGCGGTCGTGCCCGGGCGCGCCGTCTCGGCCACGTCGGGAAGCCACGTGTGCACCGGCACCATGGGCGCCTTGATCGCGAAGGCCAGGAAGAAAGCCAGGAACATCAGTCGCTCCTGGCCCACGGACAGGTCCAGCGACCCGGTGAGGCCATCCGTGAGGAACGCCTGCTCGCCGCCGGGGCCCGCGAAGTACAGCGCCACCACCGCGACGAGCATGATGAGGCCGCCCGCGAGCGAGAACAGCAGGAACTTCACCGCGGCGTAGCGGCGCTGCAGGCCGCCGAACCGGCCGATCATGAAGTACAGCGGGATCAGCATGGCCTCGAACAGCACGTAGAACAGGAACACGTCGCGCGCGGCGAAGATGCCGACCATGAAGCTGAGCGACACCAGGATGAGCGCCATGTAGTCGCGGCGCGCCTTGACGTCCTTGTCCTCGCGCCACGCGGCGAGGATCGCGAGCGGGGTGAGGATCACGGACAGAGCGATGAGCAGCAGGCCGATGCCATTGATGCCGAGCGCCCAGCTGGTGCCGATCTGCGGGATCCAGGCGTAGGTCTCGGAGAACTGGAACGCGCCGGCATCACCCTTGTCGAACTGGAGCGCCATGATGGCGAACAGCACGATCTCGATGACGGTCACGCCCAGCGCGACCTCGCGGGCGCGGCTGCGCGCCGATGCGGGAAGGGCCCACAGCACCGCGGCGCCCACGGCGGGCAGCGCGACGAGGATGGTCAGGAACGGGAACACGGCTTAGAGACCCCCCACCACGATGACGGCAGCCAGAATGACGAGACCTACGAGCATGGTCGCGGCGTAGGAGCGGACCTGGCCGTTCTGGAGGCGGCGCGAGGCCTCCCCCAGGCTGGCCCACCCGCGCGCCTGCTTGTTGACCGCGCCGTCGACGACGGCGGCGTCCACATAGACCAGCGTGCGGGTCAGGTGCTGACCGGGGCGCTGGAACACCGCGCGGTTGACCGAGTCCTGGAAGAAGTCGCTGCGGGCGGTGATGGTCGCGAGGGACGCCGCCGGCGCCTCCTCGGGCACGTCGCCGCGACCGTACTTGAACCACGCCAACGCCGCGCCCAGCACGACCAGGATGAGCGTGGCGGCGATGATCACGGGGATCGGCAGCACGGGCTCGTGGTGCTCGGCGTGGCCGGTGACGGGCTCGAGCCAGTGGGTGAAACGGTCGCCCACGGCGAGGAACAGTCCGAGGAAGGCCGAGCCGACGGCGAGGATGATCATCGGCACCGTCATGAGCGCGGGGCTCTCGTGCGGGTGCTGGTCGTCCGTCCACCGCGCCTTGCCGTGGAAGGTCATGAAGAACAGGCGCGACATGTAGAACGCCGTCAGACCGGCGCCGATGAGCGCCGCTCCGCCGAACACCCAGGGCTGCCAGCCTTCGCCCACGAACGCTGCCTCGATGATCTTGTCCTTCGAGAAGTAGCCCGAGAAGGGCGGGACGCCCAGGATCGCGAGCCAGCCGAGCCCGAAGGTCACCCACGTCACCACCATCGCGGTGCGCAGCGCCCCGAACCGGCGCATGTCCACCTGGTCCTTCATGCCGTGCATGACGGAGCCGGCGCCCAGGAACATGCCGGCCTTGAAGAAGCCGTGCGTGACGAGGTGGAAGATGGCGAACGCGTAGCCGATGGGCCCAAGCCCGGCGGCGAGCATCATGTAGCCGATCTGAGACATCGTCGAGGCGGCGAGCGCCTTCTTGATGTCGTCCTTGGCCATGCCGATGAACGCGCCCAGCAGCAGCGTGAACGCGCCCACGGCGGCGACCACCACCTGCGCGTCGGGCGCGCCGTTGAACACGGGCGCGGAGCGGACGATGAGGTACACGCCGGCCGTCACCATGGTCGCGGCGTGGATGAGCGCGGAGACGGGTGTGGGGCCGGCCATCGCGTCGCCCAGCCAGGACTGCAGCGGGAACTGTGCGGATTTTCCACACGCGGCGACCAGCAGCATCAGGCCGATGGCCGTGAGCTGGGCGGTGGTCGCGGCCGGCGCCGACTCGGCGACGGTCGCGAAGTCCAGGCCGCCGAAGTAGGTGAACATCAGACCCATCGCGATGATGAGGCCGATGTCTCCCACACGGTTGACGAAGAACGCCTTGTTCGCGGCCGTCGCGTACTCCCGCCTCTGGTTCCAGAAGCCGATGAGCAGGTAGGAGGCCAGGCCCACACCCTCCCAGCCGACGAACAGCAGCAGGTACGAGTCCGCGAGGACCAGCAGCAGCATCGCTGCGACGAACAGGTTGAGGTAGGCGAAGAAGCGACGGCGGTCGGGGTCGTGCTCCATGTACGCCACGGAGTACACGTGGATCAGCGTGCCCACGAAGGTGATGAGCAGCACGAACGTGATGGACAGCGGGTCAGCGAGCAGGCCGACGTCGACCTGCAGGTCGCCACCGGGGATGAACCTGTACAGGGTGGTGTCGAGCGCTCGCTCCTCAGCGGGCTTGCCCAGCATCTCGAGCAGAGCCCCGGCGCCCACAAGGAAGGCGCCGCCCGAGGCGGCGACTCCTGCCCAGTGACCCCACGCATCGGCCCTGCGTCCCAGACACAGGAGGATCGCGGCGCTCGCCAGCGGCAGCGCGATGGCGAGCCAGATCAGTGACTGCATTGCAGGCTTATCCCTTCAGCTCGGCGGGTTCGTCGAGCGAGATGGTCTGGCGGGCGCGGAACACCGCGATGATGATCGCGAGGCCCACCACCACCTCGGCAGCGGCGACGACCATGACGAAGAACGCCATGATCTGGCCGTCGAGCTGACCGTGGAGACGGGAGAAGGCGACCAGCGCGAGGTTGGCCGCGTTGAGCATGAGCTCGACACCCATGAAGGCGACGATGGCATTGCGGCGTAGCAGCACGGCCGCGGAGCCGATCGAGAACAGGATCGCGGCGAGGTAGACGAAGGCCATGGCGTTCACTTGCCGTCCTCCTCGCTCGCGCGGGGCGCGCGCTGGTCAGACTCCCGCGAGGGCGCGTGGTGCGGCCGCTGGTGGTCCTCGGGGTTGGCGGTGCTGTCGAGGCGCTCCCGGAACTCGGCGCCGTCCGACATCTGATCGCGCACCTCGAGCACGCGCGAGACCGAGTGCTCGATGGGGTTGCCGTCCGGGTCGAGCGCAGGGACGTCGAGCGCGTTGTGGCGCGCGAAGACGCCCGGCATGGGCTTGTTGACCGGGTCCGCGCCGGCGAGCACACGCGCGGCGTGCAGCTCCGCCTGAGTCTTGCGCGGCAGGAGGCGCGGCGTGTGCGTCATCACGAGCGCGCCGATCGCGGCCGTGATGAGGAGCATCCCGAGGACCTCCATGACGAGCACGTAGCGGTCGAAGAGCACGAGCGCGATCGCCTCGGGATCGCCCACGACCTCGTCCGCCGGCGCGATCGTCACGCGGCCGATCACCGCGATCAGCAGCACGGCGAGGCCGCCGGCGGTGAAGAACGCTATCCACCGCTGACCCTTGATGGTCTCCTTGAGGTTCTCCCGCTGGTCGACGCCCACCAGCATCAGCACGAACAGGAACAGCATCATCACGGCGCCGGTGTAGACGACGATCTGCACCACGCCCAGGAAAGGCGCGCCGAGGCCGACGTAGGCCGCGGCGAGCCCGACCATGACCAGCACGATCGACATGGCGATGTGCACGGCCTTGCGCGCGAACAGCAGGGCGAGCGAGGGGATCACCGTCAGCAGGGCGACCACCCAGAACAGCACGGGGCTAACCACGGGTGCGACCTCCCACCGGGCCGGCGGGGCCGCTCAGCGCGGCATCCGGGGACTGCTGCGCGGGGCGCGAGCTGGCATCGTCCTCAGCGGAGCGGTTCTCGGGCAGCGTCGGGTCATCGGGCCGGCGCTCGCGCACCCAGGCCGTCTGCTCCTGGACCACCTGGGTCACATCGCCCTTGTAGTAGTCGTCATCGACCGTGCCGGGGACCATGGGGTGCGGAGCGGCGAGCATGCCGTCCTCCATGGGCGCCAGCAGATCCTGCTTCTCGTAGATGAGGCCCTCGCGCGTGGGTCCCGCCAGCTCGTACTCGTTGGTCATGGTGAGCGCACGGGTGGGGCACGCCTCGATGCACAGGCCGCAGAAGATGCAGCGCAGGTAGTTGATCTGGTAGACGCGGCCGTAGCGCTCGCCCGGCGAGTACTGGGCGTCCTCGGTGTTCGAGTCGGCCTCGACGTAGATGGCGTCCGCTGGGCACGCCCACGCGCACAGCTCGCAGCCGATGCACTTCTCGAGGCCGTCCGCGTAGCGATTGAGCTGGTGGCGGCCGTGGTAGCGGGGCATCGCCGGGGTCTTCTCGTCCGGGTACTGCTCGGTCACGGTGGGTCGGAAGAAGTTGCGCAGCGTCACGCCGAACCCGGCGACGGGCGCGAAGGTCTTCGCGATGGGTCCGTACTCGGGGAAGTTCGACTCGAAGCGCTGAGCCTCCCCGTCGCGCTCGCGATTCACCTTCCAGACGTCGTCGTGCTCGCTCATGCGGGCTCTCCTTGCGTATCGACGGCTTGCTTGTCGACGGCTTGCGTGTCGGCGGCGCCGGTGCGCGCCTCGACGGTCCTTCCGGACCGGGGCGACGCTGGCAGGGTCTGGTGGGGCAGCGGGGGCACCGGGTAGCCGCCCGCGAAGGCATCGAGCTCCTCCGGCTCGGGCTCGGGCTCCGGCTGGGGCTCGCCCTTGATGAAGCTGATCACCGCGATGGTCAGCAGCACGGCGACCAGGCCGGCGACCGCGTCGAACACGTTGAGGTCGCGGCCCCACGCCGCGAACGCCTGGCGGCCCACGGCGAAGAACACGAGCCAGCCGAGTCCGACCGGGATGAGGATCTTCCATCCGAACTTCATGAACTGGTCGTAGCGGAATCGCAGCAGCGAGCCGCGGATCCACACGAACAGGAACATCAGCAGCCAGATCTTGATGATCAGCCAGATGGGCGGGAAGATCCCCGAGTTGAGCATCTCCGCGCCGGGCCACGAGGCGGGCCACGGCGCGCGCCAGCCGCCCATGAACAGCGTCGCCGCGACCGCGGACACGTTGATCATGTTCATGTACTCCGCGAGGAAGAACCATGCGAACTTCATCGACGAGTACTCGGTCATGAAGCCCGCGACAAGCTCGCCCTCGGCCTCGGGCAGGTCGAAGGGCAGGCGGTTGGTCTCGCCCACCATCGAGATGATGTAGAGCACGAAGGCGGGGAACAGCGGCCAGATCCACCAGCGGTCGGTCTGGGACTCGACGATGCCCGAGGTGGACATGGTGCCCGCCAGCAGGAACACGGTGACGAACGCGAGCCCCATCGCGAGCTCGTAGGAGATCACCTGGGCGGTGGAGCGGATCGCGCCCATGAGCGGGTACGTCGACCCCGAGGCCCAGCCGCCCAGGACGATGCCGTACACGCCGAGCGCGGCGCACGCGAGGATGAACAGGATCGCGACGGGGAAGTCGGTCAGCATCAACGGCGTGTGCACGTCGGTGAACGGGATGTGGGTGACCGGGCCGAACGGGATCACGGAGAAGATCAGGAAGGCGCAGAACACGGAGATCGCCGGCGCGGCGATGTAGAGCACCTTGTCAGCGGCGCGGACGGTGATGTCCTCCTTGAACAGCAGCTTCATCGCGTCCATGACGGACTGCAGCAGTCCGAACGGGCCGTGGCGGTTGGGGCCGGGGCGCTCCTGGAGGCGGCCGATCACGCGGCGCTCGAACCACACCGCGAACAGCACGGAGGTCAGCAGGAACACCAGGATGATCACGGCCTTGATGATCGAGATCCAGATGGAGTCGTTCGCCAGCGCCTCGGTCACGGTGAGATCAGCCGGGTCGGCCACCTCCGTGGCGAGCAGGGACAGGCCGTGCATCAGATGCCTCCCTTGACGGTCACGAGCGTGCCGGGCTCGACGCCCAGCTCCTGCGCGACCCAGGAACCGGGCGACTTGGCGGGCACCCAGACCACGCCGTCGGCCATCTCGGTGACGACCACGGGCAGCTCGATCGCTCCCTTGGCAGCGCCGGTGATCGTGACCACGCCGTCCTTGACGCCGATGCGCTCGGCCGTGTGCGCCGACAGGCGGGCGACGGCGGTGCGTCCCGTTCCGGCGAGGTAGGGCTCGCCGTCCTGCAGGGCTCCCTCGTCGACGAGCATGTGCCACGACGCGAGGATCAGCTGGTCTCCCGTGGCCGGCGCGGGCTTGGCCGCCTTGACGGTCGGCGCCTTCATGCGCTGCCCCTTAGGCGCGGCACCCAGCACCGCGAGCTGCTCGTTGACGTCCGCGACCGTGCCGACCTTCAGGTCGACGCCGAGCTCGCGGCCCAGGAAGTCGAGCGCGCGGTGGTCGGAGATCGCCTCGGTGCGGATCGCGGTGGCGAAGCCGCGCAGCCGGCCCTCCCAGTTGACGAAGGTGCCAGGCTTCTCGAACGTGGGCGCCACGGGCAGGACCACGTCGGCGTGCTCAGACACCTCGGTGCGTCGCACCTCGAGCGACACCACGAAGTCGGTCGCCGTGAGCGCAGCGCGCAGGTCCGCCGTGAGGTCGGACGGCGTCACGCCGCCGACGACCAGTCCGGAGAGCTCGCCCGCCGCGGCGGCCGCGATGATGCCGGCGGCGTCGCGACCCGCGGCCTCGGGGAGCGAACCGACGGACCAGGCCTGCGCGACGGCGTCGCGCGCGGCCTCCGAGGCAGCGTCGCGCCCGCCGGGCAGCAGGCCCGGCAGCGCGCCGGCCTCAGCCGCGCCGCGCTCTCCCGCGCGACGCGGGATCCACGCGAGGCGGGCGCCGGTGCGCTTGGCCAGGCGCAGTGCCTCGGCCAGCGCACCCGGGACCGTGGCGAGCCGCTCGCCAAGGATGACGACGGCGCCGTCCTCCGAGAGCGCATCGGCCGTGTCCGTGCCCGCCTTGACCGCGGCGAGCGCTCCCGCCTCGCCTCCGGGGGCCGTCTGGATGAGACTCGCGGAGAGCTTCTCGGCGCCGCGCGACAGGAAAGGCGCGACGGTCAGGACGCTCTGTCGGCCCACGGACTTGCGCAGGCGCAGGAAGACCACGCCGCCCTCGTCCTCGGGCTCGAAGCCGACGAGCAGGACGGTCGGCGCCTTCTCGAGGTCGCCGAAGGTGACGCCCAGCCCGGTGCCGGCGACCGACGAGCCCAGGAACGCCTGCTCCTCGTCGGAGGCGCCGCGGGTGCGGGCGTCGACGTCGTTCGTGCCGAGCGCCACGCGAGCGAACTTCTGATAGGCGTAGGCGTCCTCGAGCGTGACCCTGCCGCCGGGCAGCACGCCCACGCCCTTCGCCTTCCTGTCGGCGGGGGTGCCGGTGCGGCCGGCCGCAGCGCGCAGGCCCGCTGCCGCGCGCGCGATCGCATCGGGCCAGGAGGCCTCATGGAGCTCGCCGTCCTCGCCGCGCACGAGCGGGCGCTCGAGGCGGTCGGAGAGGTTCTGCCATGCGAACGCGAAGCGGTCCTTATCGGTGATCCACTCCTCATTGACGACTGGGTCGTTGTCGGACAGGCGACGCAGGACCTTGCCGCGACGGTGATCGGTGCGGATGGCGGCGCCGGACGAGTCGTGCTCCGAGATGCCAGGGCTCGACACGAGGTCGAAGGGGCGGGATCGGAACCGGTACGCGGCGCTCGTGAGCGCGCCGACCGGGCAGATCTGGACCGTGTTGCCCGAGTAGTAGGAGGAGAAGGCCTTGCCGGACTCGTCCTCGGCGGCGACGCCGATGGGCTCGTAGCCGTCGAAGTCGAGCACATCCTCGTCGAACGTGCCGATCTGCTGCATCGCGCCGCGGTTCTGCAGGTCGATGAAGGCATCGCCCGCGATCTCCTTCGAGAACCGGGTGCAGCGCTGGCACAGGACGCAGCGCTCGCGATCGAGCAGGATCTCCGAGCTCAGCGCGAGCGGCTTCTCGAACACGCGCTTGACGTCGATGAAGCGCGACTCCGCGTGACCGTGGCTCATCGCCTGGTTCTGAAGCGGGCACTCGCCGCCCTTGTCGCACACCGGGCAGTCGAGCGGGTGGTTGATGAGCAGCAGCTCCATCACGCCCTCCTGAGCCTTCTTGGCCTCATCGGAGGTGTTCTGGGTGTTGACGATCATGCCGTCCATCGCCGTCATCGTGCAGGACGCCTGCGGCTTGGGGAACGGCCTGACGTTGCCCTCGCGGTCGGGGGCGGCCACGTCGACCAGGCACTGGCGGCACGCGCCGGCCGGCTTCAGCAGAGGGTGGTCGCAGAAGCGCGGGATGTTGATGCCCACCTGCTCGGCGGCGCGGATGATGAGCGTGCCCTTCGGGACGGTCACCTCGGTGCCGTCGATGGTGAGCGTGACGGTCTCGACGACCTCGGCTGTCGCCTTGTCTGCGGTCGAGGTCATGCGTGCGCCTCCTCGGTCGCCTCGGAAGTCTCGTAGTCGAAGAGTGCGGACTCCGCACGGTCGAACGGGCATCGCCCCTCCGTCACGTGCTGCTCGTACTCCTCGCGGAACAGCGTGACGGAGCTCGTGATGGAGCTGGTCGCGCCGTCGCCGAGCGCGCAGAACGAGCGCCCGAGGATCGAGTCACAGGTGTCGAGCAGCTGCTGGATGTCAGCTTCCGTGCCGTGGCCGTGCTCGAGGCGCTCGAGGATCTGGTCGAGCCAGAACGTGCCCTCGCGGCAGGGGGTGCACTTGCCGCACGACTCGTGCTTGTAGAACTCGGTCCAGCGGGACACGGCCCGCACCACGCAGGTGGTCTCGTCGAAGATCTGCAGCGCGCGCGTGCCGAGCATCGAGCCCGCGGCGCCCACCGACTCGTAGTCGAGGGGGGTGTCGAGGTGCTCGTCGGTGAACAGCGGGGTCGAGGACCCGCCGGGCGTCCAGAACTTCAGCTGCTTGCCGCCGCGCATCCCGCCCGCCATGTCGATGAGCTCGCGCAGCGTGATGCCCAGCGGCGCCTCGTACTGACCGGGGCGCTCGATGTGGCCCGAGAGGGAGAACAGTCCCATGCCCTTGGAGCGCTCGGTGCCCATCGAGGTGAACCACTCCACCCCCTTGTCGATGATCGCCGGGACCGACGAGATCGACTCGACGTTGTTCACGACCGTGGGGCGGGCATACAGGCCCTCGACGGCGGGGAACGGGGGCTTCAGACGCGGCTGGCCGCGCCGTCCCTCGAGCGAGTCGAGCAGCGCGGTCTCCTCGCCGCAGATGTAGGCGCCGGCGCCAGCGTGGACCGTCACGTCCAGGTCGTAGCCACTGCCGTGGATGTCCTTGCCCAGGTGGCCCGCCTCGTACGCCTCGCGCACGGCCTGCAGCAGACGGCGGTAGACGTGGACCACCTCTCCGCGCACGTAGATGAAGGCATGGTTGCAGCCGATGGCGTACGACGTGATGGCGACGCCCTCGACCAGGACGTGCGGCGCGGACAGCATGGTCGGGATGTCCTTGCACGTGCCGGGCTCGGACTCGTCGGCGTTGACCACGAGGTAGCGCGGCTTGCCGTCGTCTGGCGGCAGGAAGCCCCACTTCATGCCCGTGGGGAAGCCGGCGCCACCGCGGCCTCGCAGGCCCGAGTCCTTGACTGCCTGGACGATGTCGGCAGGGGCGAGACCGAGGGCCTTCTTGAGGGCGCCGTAGCCGCCCGCGTTCTCATAGGTGCCCAGCTTCCAGGACTGCTCCGCGTCCCAGGTGGCGCTCAGCACCGGCGTCAGGTCAGTCACTTGGATGCCTCCCAGCCCTGCTCGCGGGCGATCGTGAGCCCCACGACCGTGGGCTCCCCGATGCCCTGGTCCTCATCGGCGCGGCCGTCCTCGAAGCCCGCGAGCACCCGCGAGACCTCCTTGAACGAAGCGACCTTGGCGGGCCCGCGGGTGGGCTTCACGTCGCGGCCTTCGAGGATGTCGTCGACCACGCGCAGCGCCCGGTCGGGCGTCATGTTGTCGAAGAACTCCCAGTTGACCATCATCACCGGCGCGTAGTCGCACGCGGCGTTGCACTCGAGGCGCTCGAGGGTGATCTTGCCGTCCGCCGTGGTCTCGTCGTGCCCCACGCCGCAGTGCTCGGAGACCTGGCGCCAGATCTCGTCGCCGCCCATGATCGCGCACAGCGTGTTGGTGCACACCCCCACCTGGTACTCGCCGTTGGGACGGCGCTTGTACTGCGTGTAGAACGTCGCGACGGCGCTCACCTCGGCGCTCGTCAGCTCCACCTGGCGCGCGCAGAAGGCGATGCCGTCGGGGCTCACGTAGCCGTCGACCGACTGCACGAGGTGCAGCAGCGGAAGCAGGGCGGAGCGCTTGACGGGGTAGCGGGCGATGATCTCGGCCGCGTCCGACTCGAGCTGTGCCAGCGCGTCTGCGTCGTAGGTCATCGGTCGACGCCTCCCAGGACCATGTCGATCGACGCGATGGCGACCACGACGTCGGCGACCTGGCCGCCCTCGCACATGATGCCCAGCGCCTGCAGGTTGTTGAAGCCGGGGTCGCGGAAGTGCGCGCGCCATGGCTTGGTGCCGCCGTCGGAGACCAGGTGGACGCCGAGCAGGCCCTTCGGGCCCTCGATCGCCTGGTAGACCTGGCCGGCGGGGACGTCGAAACCCTCGGTCACCAGCTTGAAGTGGTGGATGAGCGCCTCCATGGACTCGCCCATGATGTGGCGGATGTGGTCCAGCGAGTTGCCCTGGCCGTCAGGACCGAGCGCGAGCTGCGCCGGCCACGCGATCTTCTTGTCGGCGACCATGACAGGGCCGTCGCCCAGCTGCTCGAGCCGGTCCGTGCACTGCTCGACGATCTTGAGCGACTCGTAGCACTCCTCCATGCGCAGCACCATGCGCGACCAGGCGTCCTGGTCGGTGCTGGTGGGGATCTGGAAGTCGTAGGTCTCGTAGCCGCAGTACGGCTCGGACTTGCGCAGGTCGTACGGCAGCCCGGTGGCGCGCAGCATGGGGCCGGTGATGCCCAGCGCCATGCACGCGGACAGGTTGAGCTCGGCGACGTTCTTGAGGCGCAGCTGCAGGATGGGGTTCTTGAGCTGCAGCGCCACCAGCTCGTCGAGCTTGGCCCTGACCTTGGGGATCATCGCGCGCAGCTGCGCGATCCCGTCCTCCGGCAGGCCTTGCGAGACGCCGCCTGGGCGGATGTAGTTGTTGTTGGTGCGCAGGCCGGTGATCGCCTCGATGACGCGGAACGTCTCCTCACGGCCCACGAAGGCCGTGGTCATGATGGTGGTGGCGCCCAGCTCGTTGCCGCCGGTGCCGACCGCGACCAGGTGAGAGCCGATGCGCGTGAGCTCCGCCATCAGGACGCGGAGGACGGAGGCGCGCTCGGGGATGTCATCCGTGATGCCCAGCAGCTTCTCGATGCCCAGGCAGTAGACGAGCTCCTGGCTCATCGAGGCCACGTAGTCCATGCGGGTGCAGAACGTGACGCCCTGCGTCCACGTCCGGTACTCCATGTTCTTCTCGATGCCTGTGTGCAGGTAGCCGATGCCGGCGCGGGTCTCCGTGACGGTCTCGCCCTCGATCTCGAGCATCACGCGCAGCACGCCGTGGGTGGACGGGTGCTGCGGGCCCATGTTGACGACGATGCGCTGCTGGCCCAGGCGCTTGGCCTCGTCGACGACCTCGGTCCAGTCGCCGCCGTAGACGGTGTACTCGGGTGCGTCGGGGTCCTCGACGAAGGCCCCGGTCGCGTGCGCGGTCTGGGTGCTCATCGGTACTGCCTCCGCTCGTCGGGCGAGGGGATCTCCGCGCCCTTGTACTCGACGGGGATGCCGCCGAGCGGATAGTCCTTGCGCTGCGGGTGGCCCACCCAGTCGTCCGGCATCTCGATGCGCGCGAGCGAGGGGTGGCCATCGAACACGATGCCGAAGAAGTCCCACGTCTCGCGCTCGTGCCAGTTGTTCATGGGGTAGACGGAGGTCACCGAGGGGATGCGCGCGTCGCCGTCGGCGACGGCGACCTCGAGCCGCAGGCGGCGGTTGTGGGTGATCGACTGCAGCGGGTACACCGCGTGCAGCTCTCGGCCGGTGTCCGCGGGGTAGTGCACGCCTGACACGCCCAGGCACATCTCGAAGCGCAGATCCTGGTCGTCACGCAGGTGCTGGCAGACGGCGACCAGGTGCTCGCGCGCGATGTACAGGGTGAGCTCGCCGCGGTCGACGACCACATACTCGATCGCGTCGTCGGCAGCGTCGCCCAGCAGTTCGGTGAGGATGTCCACCACCCCGTCGAACCATTCGCCGTAGGGGCGCTCGGAGGCGCCGGGCATGTGCACGCGATCGACCAGGCCGTCGTAGCCGGAGGTGTCGCCGCGCGCACCGAAGGCGCCCTCGCGGACGTTGATGAGGGTGAGCGGCTGACGGCCCTCCGACGACGGGGCCGCCGGCACGCCTGCCTGGATGTCGCTTCCGTCGGTCACCGCAGCAGCCCCTTCATGTCCGAGGTGGGCGTCGCCTCGAGTGCGGCGCGCTCGGCCGCGGCGGCGATCT
Source organism: Demequina sp. NBRC 110053 (assembly GCF_002090095.1). GTDB lineage: Bacteria > Actinomycetota > Actinomycetes > Actinomycetales > Demequinaceae > Demequina. Next base: position 917,286 of record NZ_BBRJ01000002.1, read on the forward strand.
CGCGGCGGTTGGCGCCCATGGGGCGGTCCCGCACCTGCTGCTGGAGCTCGAGGAGCGCGTGCAGCAGCATCTCGGGACGCGGCGGGCAGCCAGGGAGGTAGATGTCCACAGGGACGACGTGGTCGACGCCCTGCACGATCGCGTAATTGTTGAACATGCCGCCCGAGGATGCGCACACGCCCATCGAGATGACCCACTTGGGCTCGGCCATCTGGTCGTAGACCTGGCGCACGATGGGCGCCATCTTGTTCGACACGCGGCCGGCCACGATCATCATGTCGGCCTGCCGCGGCGAGCCGCGGAAGACCTCGGAGCCCAGGCGGGAGATGTCGAACCGCGGCGTGCCGGTGGCCATCATCTCGATCGCGCAGCACGCGAGGCCGAACGTCGCGGGCCACAGCGATCCTGCTCGCATGTAGCCCACGAACTTCTCGACCGTGCCGAGCATGAACGGAGGTGCGCTCTCTTCAATACCCATGTCTGATCAGTCCCACTCGAATCCGCCGCGGCGCCACTCGTACACGAAGGGGATCGTGATGAGGGCGAGGAAGGTCATGGTCGCGATGAGCCCGAACCATCCGAGGGCATCGTGCGCGATGGCCCAGGGGTAGAGGAACACGACCTCGATGTCGAAGATGATGAAGGTCATCGCGACCAGGTAGTACTTGATCGGGATGCGCCCGCCGCCGATGGCGCCCGGGGTGGGCTGCAGGCCGGACTCGTACTTGTCGATCTTGGCCGAGTTGTAGCGCTTGGGCCCGCCGACGAGCGAGCTCACCACCAGGCCGGCGACGGCCATGGCGGCGGCGACGCACACCATCACCACGATCGGCACGTACGGATTCACTGGATCGCTCCCACGGTTGTCATCTTGCTGATCGTCATCTCGTTGCTGGCCAGCCTCTCGCAGCTCAGGCGGCAGGCGCCAGTCGGGTGAGGCTCGACATCAAGCGGTCGGCCCAGTCGCCGCCGCGCGGCTCGTAGACGTCTGCCAAGAGTTTATGCGTGAATTGCATGACCAAGGGCCGCGGCAGCCCGTAGCGCGTGCAAGCCTTCATCACGGCCGGCCGAGAGATGAGCTGCGCGAACACCCGGCCCAAGCTGAAGTAGCCGCCCAGGTCCTCCTTCATGCGCGTCGCGTACGCCGCGAGGGCGGCCTCCTTCGCGGCGTCGGTGCGGGCCTCTCGCCATGCCACGGCCTGCTCGGCCGCGCGGCGAGCCGCTTGCATCGCGTAGGCGATGCCCTCGCCGTTGAAGGGGTTGACCATGCCGCCCGAGTCGCCGATCAGCATCATGCCGGGCACGTAGTGCGGCTGGCGGTTGAAGGCCATCGGGATGGCCGCGCCCTGCACCTTGGACACGGGCGCATCGGCATCGAAGCCCCATCCCTCGGTGCCGTGACGGACCCAGTTGTCGAACAGTGCCCGGTGGTCGAGCCTCGAGGGAGCGCCATCCGGGCTCAGGGTCCCGAGGCCGACGTTGGCCGTGCCATCGCCGAGCGGGAAGATCCATCCGTACCCGGGAAGCAGGTCCGACCTCTCTGGCTCGCCGCTCCAGATGGTCAGGTGGCCCTCCATCCACTCCTCGTCGTGGCGGGCGGTCTCGAAGTACGTGCGCACCGCGACGCCCATGGGCCGCTTGTCCATCTTCTCGATGCCCAGGCCGAGCGCGATGCGCGCGCTCACGCCGTCCGCGGCGATGACGAGCGGCGCCGAGCAGGTGACCTCGTCCCCCGTCTTGCGGCCCTTGTCGTCGGTCGCTCGCGCGGTGACTCCGGTGACGCGGCCCGTCCGCTCGTCGCGCACCGCGCCGGTGACGAACCAGCCCTCCCGCACGTCCGCGCCGGCCGCGCGCGCATGCTCGGCGAGGCGGTGGTCGAAGCTCGCACGCGGCAGCGAGAGGCCGTAGCTGGGGAACGAGTCCTGCTCGTGCCACGGGAACTCCAGGCGGTGCCCGCCCCCCACCATGCGCAGGCCCCAGTTGGGGATCCAGCCCTCATCGCGCGGCGTCGGCAGGCCGATGAGCTCCAGCTCTCGAACCGCGCGCGGCGTGAGCCCGTCGCCGCAGACCTTCTCGCGTGGGAAGAAGGACTTCTCCAGGGCGATGACATCGAAGCCTTCGCTCGCGAGGTAGCGAGCGGCCGCCGCGCCGCCGGGGCCGGCGCCCACGACGATGACATCGGCGGTGTTTTTCACGCCCCAAGCCTAATCGTTGTGAGCGAGTGGTCACGAACGCGTCCACGGCCGCTGTGCACGCAGAACAGGTCACTCCGCGGATGCGTGAATGGCCGCGCTGGCCCCCGCCGCATGGCGCCACCTCGCGCCGGCATGGGTCAGCGCATGGAGAGGTCCGGACCCGATCCGGCGACCGCCTACGCTCGAGGCATGAGCATCGGAGCCACCTGGGCCGGCACCCACACGTTCGCGGCGGCACGCCTGATCGAGGCCACGAGCATCGATGAGCTGCAGGAGGCCGTCGCGACGACCGACGGCCCCGTCCGAGCGCTCGGCACGCGCCACAGCTTCAACGACCTCGCCGACTCCCCCGGCACGCTCATCACCGTCACAAGCATCCCTGCGGACCCGGCGCTCGACGTCGGCAACCGCACGGTGACGGTCGGAGCCGGCGCCCGCTATGGCGATCTCGCGGTGTGGCTCGAGGCGCAGGGCTGGGCTCTGCACAACATGGGCTCGCTGCCGCACATCTCGATCGGCGGCGCGATCGCGACCGGCACGCACGGATCGGGGGTGACGAACGGCTGCCTCTCGGACGCGGTCGCGGCAGTCGAGTACGTGGATGCGGGCGGCCAGCTGCGCTCCGTGCGCCGCGGCGACGAGGGCTTCGAGGGGCTCGTCGTCGGGCTCGGCGCGTACGGCATCACCGTGCGCGTCACCCTCGACGTGCAGCCCACCTTCCTGGTGCGCCAGGACGTCTACCGCGACCTGCCGTGGAACACGCTGCTGGAGGACCTGCCGGGAGTGATGGGCGCCGGCTACTCGGTGAGCGCCTTCACGATGTGGGCGGAGGACACCGTGCAGCAGGTGTGGCGCAAGTCGCGCATCGGCATGGGCGACACGCCCCAGCCATCGTGGCTCGGCGCGCGCTTCGAGCGTCCCGACGAGTCCGGCCTCGTCGACGTGCCGCCGGCGAATCTCACCGTGAAGGGCGGCGCCGCGGGCCCCTGGCTCGAGCGCCTGCCGCACTTCCGGCTCGACTCCACGCCATCGAACGGCGACGAGATCCAGACCGAGTACTTCGTGGCGCTGTCCGACGGCGCGGAGGCCCTGCGCGCAGTGCGCTCCCTCGCCGATGACATCTCCCCGCACCTCCTCGTGACGGAGCTCCGCACGGTCGCCGCAGACGGGTTGTGGCTGTCCGGGGCCCACGGCCGCGACACCCTCGCGATCCACTTCACATGGCGCAACTCCCCGGCAGCCGTCGCCGCGCTCACCCCGAGGATCGAGGCCGCGCTCGCGCCGTTCGGCGCGCGCCCCCACTGGGGCAAGGTCCACTCCATGACGGCCGATGCGGTGGCTGAGGTCACGCCCCGTCTCGCCGATGCTCAGGAGCAGTTCGAGGCGCTCGACCCGGATGGCAGGTTCGCCAACGATCACCTGCGTCGGCTCGGGCTGCGGACGCCCCGATAGGAGGGGTGTTCGCGCGTCGCGCGACCGCTACCAGCCGGCGTGCCCCTGACACGCCTGCCCCAGGAGGTACATTCCGCGCTCGCGATCCGAGAAGGCGGCCCACACCCGCGCGCCGTCGCCGGCCTCTGCGGCGGCGCGGATCTCGCGCAGCGTCTGCACGCCGTGCCGTGTCCAGCCGTCGGCTGCGGCGGGCATCTGCGCGGGCCGCGCCGACTCGTTGGCCAGCAGCTCGTCCACGATCGTGACGATCTCCGCGCCCTTGCCGGGATCGGACTGGATGTCGAAGGCGGCGGCCATCAGCTTCACGGTCGGATCCTTGGCAGCCGCGCAGTAGTCGTCAATGTCCGCCACAGGTGTCCTCCTCGGTCGCGTGGTCGTCTCAGGTCGCCTGGCGCGCGACGAGGGTCGCCCGCACCTGGCCGAACAGCAGGGAGTCGCCGTGCCCGATCGCGACGGGCTCGCCTGGCACGCAGGTCAGCGTGACGCCGCCGCGCTCGACCTTCGTGCCGTTGGCGGAGCGCAGGTCCTCGACGGTCATCAGGTCGCCGCTGCGACGCAGCACGGCGTGGGTCCGCGAGATGGTGCGTCCAGCGTCGTCGACGGCGATCGCATCCGCATCCGCGTCGGCGGACGGCCGGCGACCGACGAACACGTCACGCGACAGCACATGGTCCGCTCCGTCGAGGGCGAGCACCCAGACGTAGACGGGGCCGCCCTCCTGGGCCCGGCCGTCGTGCGCGGGCTGACCGTCCGAGTGAGGGCGAGAGCTCGCCACGGGCTCCGAGTCAGGCGACGGCTGGACGGGCACAGGAGCGACCGGCGGCTGCGCGACGGGCGCCTGCGGCACGGGAGCCGCGCCAGGCGCCGCGACCTCCGGCGCCGTCACGCCAGGGGGCGCCGAGATGGGCGAGCCAGCACCCGCATCGGCACCGCGGTGCTCGTGCCCAGGAGCGCCTCGCGACGCCGGCCTGTCCGTGCTCTCTGCGCGATCCACGCGGGTCGCGCCGCGCGAGGGCTCGGCGCCGCGGCGGGCGACGAGCTGTCCGCAAGCGAGGCAGAACATGCTGTTCGGGCGCAGGTCGGCTCCGCAGTACGAGCACTGTGCTGCCACGTTCCGTTCACTCCCCCTGCCGTTGCGTCGCTCGCGAGTCTAGACGCTGGCGCACCTCACTGAGTAGCGCCGCCGCCGCACCCGCGTGCCGACGGGTCCGCCACCGCTGACCATTCGCTGAACTCCACCTCGGCGCTCCCGGACGGGTCGTCGACCGTGAGAAGCAACGGCACTGGGTCGCCGACCCCCGACACGTCGAGCTCGCCCACCACGGCTCCGCCGGCGACCACCTGGAAGGTCACGATGGCCCCGCCCGCGCTCACCTCGGCGCCACCCAGGAGCGCCTCGCCCAGGACCGTCCCGAGCAGCGCGTCGGCGCCGTCGAGCCACTCCCATCTCTCGCGCAAGGGGTCATCCTCGGCCAGGCACAGGTCGACCGAATCAGGTCGGCCGAGCGCGTCTGCGTACGGGGCATCGGCGCCCAGCCACCACGACTCGCCATCGCGCGACAGGGCGACCGTCGCGTCGTCCCACGTCACGGTCGCGTCGTACGCGACGTCGGAGCCCGACAGCGTGAACGCCAGCGGGGTGCGCTCGACGGAGCCATCCTCCTGCGTCGCGGTGCGCTCGAGCGCACCGGTCACCTCGACGGATGTCTGAGCCGCGACGGCGTCGAGGATCGCGGCGGGCACGGCGGCTGCCGGGACCACCTCGATGCCGTTGCGCTCAGCCGGCAGAGGGGTGACGGGAAGCGCGTCCAACCCCACGGGGACGGACGGTGAGACTCCGGTGACGGGCGCATCGGCTCCGCACCCGGCGAGTCCGAGCGCGCCGGCGACCCCTGCGGCCACCAGCGCGGCGAAGCGGCGCGTGGTCACCCGTCCGACACGCAGATCATCGATCCGCCGGCCTCCGCGGCGGCCTGCGCGGTCTCTGGCACCGGTGCGGCCTCCTCGCCCACGGGCACCACCACGAAGCAGGTGCGAGGCGTGTAGAGCCCCGCGCTCAGCGGAATCCACGCCGCCTCGCCCTGCACCAGCTGGCTCAGGTCCGCCGGGGTGTCGTCGCCGGGGTCGTAGGCGTACAGGGCGGCGCCGCCCGCCGCGCCCGACCAGGCCAGCGTGACGGAGCCCTCCTCGGTCGCGATCGTCAGGTCCTGGACCGCGAGCGCGGCGTCATCGTCACCGAAGGGGTCGAGCACGAGCAGGACGACCATCGCGATGATCGCCAGCACCGTCGTCACGACCGACACCACGAACGCGGGGTGGCGGAACCACCGCCGGCTCGCGGACTGCGCCTCCTCGACCTCGGGCAGCACCCGGCGGGGAGACTCGAGCCGCACGCGCGCCGCCTGCGAGTCGAGGTGCGGCACCTCTCGCCCCTCGTGGTCGTCGTGGCTGACACGGTGGTGCCCTGGGGCCACGCTCATTGTTGCCTCACGTCCTGCGGGATAGACTCCCGGCGACTCTCGATCGCGATGGTGACACCAGCATCCTAGGGGGACAGAGGGATGACCCGATGAGCCGCGGACACGACGGTGTGCCCGGCGCGCGCGCACGGCATGCCCTCGCGGCACCGGTGCTCGCCGGCGCCCTCGCCGTGGCCTGCGCCGCTCTCGCCCTGCCCTCGGCCGCGACCACCGACGCGCCAGACGAGGCGGCGGATCCTGGAGCGGATCCCATGACCGTCGAGGTCCCGTACCTGGCCGAGACTCAGGTCTCGATCAACCCCGCATGGACTCTGACGGCGTGCCCGGCCGCGCCCGACGGCGCCCCCGTGTCGGTGGCCTGCGACGAGTCAGGAGAGGGCATCGTCGTCACGGCCACCTCGTACGACCGGGATGCAGGTCCGTGGCCCTTCCCCGTTGAGGTGGAGCGCAACGGGGCCGAACCCGCCACTCTGGAGTACACGCTGGCGCTCGCCCCGCCCGAGCCGCCGACACCGGTCGCCGGCAGGCTGCCGGTCCCTGGCGTCGCCGGCGGCCGCACCCTCATTCCGCTCGCCTCGCTGGTCGAGGAATGCACCTACTGCGGCGACGGCGTGGCGGTGACCGCCGTCGCCGTCGAGCCCGAGGACGGGCCGATGCGCGTGCGGGCCTGGGTGGCGGAGCGCCACCTGGTGATCGATACGGACGAGGGCGCCACCGAGGCCGTGATCGAGGTGACCGTGGAGGACTCGGCTGGAGGTGCGTCGCAGGCGAGCGAGGTCACCGTGTCGCTCACCGGCCCGCCCTCGTCGCCTGCGGTGGGACTCCACGTGGTGATGCCAGCGACCTCCTCCGTGGAGCTCACGCCGGCCGACCTGGTGCTCAACGGCGGCGACGACGCCTGGAGCATCGTCGAGTGCGTGGGCCCGGCGCGTGGCACCCTGTCATGTGCTCCCGAGGGCATCGGCTACGAGCGCGACGCCACGGACCACCTCGACGATCAGCTGGCCGTCGTCCTGATGGCGCCGGACGGTCGCACGGCCACCGCGAGCGTCACCGTCTCCTCGTCAGCCGTGCGCCAGCACCTCGCCGGAGCCGCCAGGACCGAGGGGGGCCTGGCACCGGTCGCCACGCGGTCGCCGGCGAGCACGGCCACCGTGGACGCTGGGGCCGACACCGGGATCCTGACCGCGCTGTGGAGCCGGATACCGCGCCTCACCTGACCGCCGCCGACCGCACTGACGTACTGACCGAAGGAGCACCGTGACCCGCTTGCGACTGACAGCGCCGAGCAACGACGGCACCACCCTGTCGACGGACTGGCTGGTCGAGGTGGACGACGGCACGACGGTCGAGGAGCTCGCGCAGGCCATCGGGGTGCACCCTGGCGTGGTCGCGGAGCATGCGGACGGCGGGACCACCCTGCTCGAAGCCGCGGTCACCTCGGGAGCCGACCTGGCGCGACAGGGCTCGGTCGCGGCGGTCGGCTCGCTGCGGCTCGAGATCGTGGGAGGACCGCTCGCCGGGCACACGGTGCCGCTGACGCCTGGTCGACGACTGTCGGTGGGCCGATCGGGCGATGCCGCCATCACGATCGACGACACCTACCTCGAGCCGCTCCATGCCCATGTGACGCTCGATGCGAGCGAGGGCGGCGGACCGCTGACCCTGACGGTCGAGCCAGCGCAGGGCGCCCTGGTGGTGCTCAACGGCACCACCGTCACCGAGGACAGCTTCACGACCGTTCCGGCCGACCTCATCCAGATGGGCGCCCACATCCTGCGCTTCGGCATGGTGCCCGGCTCGGACGCCGACCTCACCCAGGACGACGCGGGCCACCGCGGGTTCAACAGGCCATCGCGCATCCTGCCCCGCACCGACGACCCGATCGTGTCGCTGCCAGGCGAGCGCCCCGAGGAGGAGGAGGGCACACCGCTGCCGTGGCTGTCCGCGATCGTGCCCGTGGTGCTGGGCGTGTCGATGGCGATGATCTTCGGTCGCGCGGTGATGCTCCTGATGGCGGCTGCGTCGCCCATCATGGTGGTCGGGTCCTTCCTGGCCAACCGCAAGCTCGCCCGCCGCCGCGGCGAGCGCACGGAGGCCACGTGGCGCGAGGAGATCCGCGAGACCGAGGAGCGCATCGACTCCCTCGTCCGAGAGCAGCGCATCCAGGCCTGGTACGACCAGCCCGATCCCGTCGTCATCCATGACACCGCCACTCGACCCACCGCGCGACTGTGGGAGCGCCGCTACGACGACCCCGACGCGCTGCACCTGCGCGTGGGAGTCGCTCAGCGCGACCTCCGCGTCTCGTTCGAGGGAGGCGGGCAGCGGTTCAGGGAGCAGCCCCACAGCGCGGGAGTGTCGCCGGAGCCCATCTCCGTGGACGCCGCCCAAGGACCCATCGGCATCGCAGGCACCGCGCACGCGACGCGCCTGGTGGCGCGGGCTCTGCTCGCGTCGATCGCGACGCTGCGGTCGCCGCGCGACTGCCAGATCGTCGTCATCTGCGACGACGACCCCGACCAGTGGGCCTGGACGTCGTGGTTGCCCCACACCCACGAGGACGCGCGCGTGGCGTCGACCATCGGCAACTCCGAGGACTCGCGCCGCGAACGGCTGCGCGAGCTCGCGGCGGTGCTCGAGATGCGGCGCCTCGCCTCCGCACAGGGGGTGGCCGCCGGCTCGCACGTGTTCGTGGTGCTCGACGGTGCGCGCCGCTACCGCATGCTTCCCGGGATGGTCGACCTGCTGCGCCGCGGCCACCAGCACGGCATCTACGTCATCGCGCTCGACGACGACCGGTCGCGGCTTCCCGAGGAGGCTGCGACCGTGCTCGAGATCGACCGCACGGACGCCGCCGTGGCGCGCCTGGAGTCCCGCGGCGAGTTCCAGCCGCGCGTGCTGCTGGACGGCATGTCGATCACCCATGCCGAGCAGATCGCCCGCGCCCTGTGCGGCTACCACCACATCAGCGGCATCGGCGACGACGGCGTGATGCCCCGCAGCCTGCGCTACGTCGATCTGCTCGGCGTCGACCTCGAGCGGCCTGGTCCCATCCTCGAACGCTGGGAGCGCACGCCGCGCCAGACATACGTGGTGATCGGCGCGGACGCGGACGGGGAGGTCGCGGTCGACCTCGCCGCTGCGGGGCCCCACGCGCTCGTGGCGGGAACCACGGGCTCGGGAAAGTCGGAGTTCCTGCAGACGCTCATCATCGCGCTCGCGATGGCGAACAGGCCCGATGCCCTGACCTTCGTCCTCGTCGACTACAAGGGCGGCTCCGCCTTCGCCGACTGCGAGCGCCTGCCCCACACCGTCGGGATGGTGACCAATCTCGATGCGCGCGAGACGGAGAGGGCGCTCGCCTCGCTCGAGGCGGAGCTCAAGCGCCGCGAGCGGGTGCTGAAGGACGACATCGGCGCCAAGGACGTCGACGTCGCGTGGGCGAAGAACCCCGAGGCGGCCGCGGCGGCCGGACTGGCGCGGCTGGTGCTCGTGATCGACGAGTTCGCCGAGCTCAAGACCGAGCTGCCGGACTTCATCAATGGCCTGGTGAGGATCGCGCGCGTGGGCCGTTCGCTGGGCGTGCACCTGGTGCTCGCGACCCAGCGCCCGTCGGGAGCGGTCACGCCCGAGATGCAGTCGAACATCAACCTGCGCGTCGCGCTGCGCGTGACCGACCACGCCGATTCGTCCGACGTCATCGGCTCGGGTGAGGCCGCGCTGATCAGCACCACCACCCCCGGTCGCGGCTACCTCAAGGCTGGCGCCAACCAGGCCCCCACGGCGTTCCAGGCCGCCCGCGTCGCCGGCGTGCGGCCCGGCACGGTCGCCGAGCACCGTGCGGCGCTGCCCGTGGCGCGCATCGGCTGGGACGCCGTCGCGTACGCGCCGCAGTTCCCGCCGGAGCCCACGCGAGCTGCCGACACGGTCGACCACGACGACACCGACCTGCGCGCGCTCGTGAACGTGGTGCTCGCCGCGGCTGACGCCGCGGGGATCCCCAAGAACCCGTCCCCCTGGCTCACGCCGCTGCCGAGCGTGCTGACCCTGGACCACTTCGTGGGCCAGCGCCTGCCGTCAGGCTCGCTCATCATCGGGCTCGAGGACGTGCCTGACGAGCAGCGCCAGGCGCCGCGACTGTGGAACGTCCTGGATGACTCTCACCTGCTCATCGCGGGCGGGGCGCGCTCGGGCCGCACGACGGCGCTGCGCTCGCTGATGCTCCAGATGGTGCAGCGATTCTCTCCTCAGGACCTGCACCTGTACGGCATCGACTACGGCAATGGCGCTCTCCTGCCCTTCGAGGGCGCGCCGCACACGGGCGCGATCGTGCCTGGCCTGGAAGCGGCCCGCGTGTCCCGTCTGCTCGATAGCCTGCTCCGCGAGCTCACCCGCCGTCAGGGGATCCTCTCCGCCGCGGGCGTGGGCTCGATCTCCGAGCAGCGCGCCCGCGAGTCCGACCCGTCCGCACGACTGCCGATCGTCGCCGTCGTCGTCGACGGCTGGGAGCGCGCGTCCGCGACCATGACCGCCGACGAGATGACCGCGCTGCGCGACAAGATGATGCGGATCGTGCGCGAGGGACCTGCGACCGGAATGACGCTCGTGCTCAGCGGCGACCGCACCCTGCCGGCGGACCGGATCGCGGGCGCCGTCGGCTCCACCTACGTGCTGCCCATGCGCGACGTGGCGGACTACCGCGCGGCTGGCATCATGATCCGCGAGCTGCCGGAGAACCTCCCTCCTGGCCGCGCGATGCACGGCACCGACGGCCGCGAGCTGCAATGGGTGGTGCTGTCACCCGACACCTCAGGCGAGGCACAGCACCGGCTGGTCGTGGACGTCGTCGCCGCAGTCAGCACGCACTGGGCGGAGACACCGGTGGCGAACCGCCCGCTGCGAGTCGACACTCTTCCGGCCCGCATCGATCTGGACAGCGCTCTCGCGCTTCCGGTCGCCGAAGGCTGCGACGCTCGCCATGTCACGCTCGCGGTCGGCGGCGACGAGCTGTCGCGCCTCACCGTGGACCTCGGCGCCCGCCAGCACCTGCTGATCGCGGGCGAGCGCGGCACAGGCAAGTCGACCGCCCTCGCCACGCTGTGCGTCCAGCTCGCGAGCGCAGGCGCGACCGTGCTCGCGATCTGCCCGCGCCCATCCCCCTTGTCGGAGGCAGCCGCCGCGGTCAAGGTCCCGGTGGTGTCCGATCCGACCACGGACGCCGCCGGGCTCGGCACCCCGCCGCCCGGTCGCATCGTGGTGCTCGTGGACGATGCCGACGCCATCAAGGACACTCCGCTCGAGATGGCGATCATGATGGACAGCGCCAACCGCACGTACGTGGCAGCCGCACGCACCGGATCGGTGGCGACGGCTTTCAGCGGCCCCATCGCGGAGGCCAAGAAGGCCGCACGCGGCATGATCCTGCAGCCGGCGTCGAGCCTGCTCGGGACGCAGGCGCTGGGGCAGTCGGTGCCCAAGCCGCTCGTTGGTCGCGGCACCCCTGGCGAGGGTGCCCTCCTGCTCGACGGCGACTACCTGGGTGTGCGAGTGCCGTTGCCGCGGTGACTCGACCCCCATCTCCGCGACGTAGGCTGACCGGGTGAGCGTGGAAGCCGCGACCCCTGGGCCGCTGACCGTCAGGACCGTGTCGATCGACCCTCCCGAGGACCTGCTCGCGGCCCTTCCTGAGGGCGGGATGTCGTGGGTGCGGCGCGGCGAGGGCCTGATCGCGTGGGGCGAGGTCGCGAGGTTCCGCGCCGAGGGCGCCAACCGCATCGACCAGGCGGATGCCTGGTGGCGTCGCGTCACCCGCCACGCGGTGGTGCGCGACGACGTGCACCGGCCCGGCACGGGGCTGGTCGCCTTCGGGTCCTTCTCCTTCGCCGACGCGTCCGCGGCCGGCGGCGCGCTCGTGATCCCGCGCTACGTCGTCGGGCTGCGCGGTGACTCGGCGTGGCTCACCGTCATCTCCGAGGACGGCCGCGCGGCCATGCCTGCCTTCGCCGACGTCGCAGCGCATGAGCCCGCGCCGCCGCTGCCTCCCGTCTCGGTCGACGAGGGCGACCGCGAGTCCTGGACCGGCGCCGTCGCGGCAGCCGTCGAGCGCATCGGCTCCGGAGAGCTCGAGAAGGTGGTCCTCGCGCGGGCCGTGTCCGCGCGGACCGAGCGACCGGTCGACGTGCGCGCGATCCTCGCTCCCCTCGCCGCCGACTACCCCAGCTGCTGGACCTTCCACATCGACGGGCTGGTCGGAGCGACGCCAGAGCTGCTCGCGCGCGTCGACCACGGCCTCGTCACCTCGCGCGTGCTCGCCGGCACCATCCGGCCCACGGGCGACGAGATCGCCGACCTCGCCCACGCGGCCGCGCTCGCGCGCTCGTCGAAGGACCGCGAGGAGCACGAGTACGCCGTGCGCTCGGTCACCCAGGTGCTCGAATCGCATTGCGGCTCGGTCAACGTGCCCGAGGAGCCTTCCGTCCTGCACCTTCCCAACGTCATGCACCTCGCGACCGATGTGACCGGCGTGCTGAGCCACAACGCCAGCGCACTCGAGCTCATCCGCGAGCTTCACCCGAGCGCCGCCGTCTGTGGCACGCCCACCCTGGCCGCGGCGCGCCTCATCGACGAGCTCGAGGGACTCGACCGCGGTCGGTATGCCGGCCCGGTGGGATGGATCAACGCGGCCGGTGACGGCGAGTGGTGCATCGGCCTGCGCTCCGCGGAGATCGATCCCGAGGACGCGACGCGCCTGCGTCTCTTCGCGGGCTGCGGGATCGTCGCGGCGAGCGAGCCGGACGCCGAGTGGGCGGAGTCGGAGGCCAAGCTCGAGCCCATGCGCCGGGCGCTCCAGGGCGGTTGACCCTCCCGCGACGAGGATTTTGCTGGCACAGTGGGATGTGGCAGGCCGCATGCGGCGCGCGTCATCGGCGGGAGGCGATCATGACGGAGATCCACACCTACGCCCCGCGTCACGACGAACCGGCTCGCGACGCTCACCGCGCCGCATGGGAGGAGCGCTACCAGTCCCGGCCAGCCGTGTGGTCCGGTCAGCCCAACCAGCCGCTCGTCGACGAGATCGAGCACATCGCCGAGCCCGGCAGGGCGCTCGAGGTGGGGTGCGGCGAGGGCGCCGATGCGGTCTGGCTCGCGGGACAGGGCTGGCTCGTGACCGCGGTCGACCTGTCGGCGACGGCGCTCGAACGCGCCGCCGTGCTCGCGGCCGATGCGGGGGTCGCCCAGCACATCACCTTCACCGACGCCCCGGTCGAGGACGTCATCGCGGGCTCCGAGGCGTTCAATCTGGTCACCTCGCTGTACACGCACCCGGATGCCGGGGGCCGTTGGCTCGTGGACACGCTCGCCTCCGCAGTCGCCCCTGGCGGCATGCTGCTCGTCGTCGCGCACCATCCGACGGACCCTCACGCCATGGAGCACCCTGACCTGCGCACGACGGCATTCGACGCGGCCGAGGTCTCCGACGCTCTCGATCGCGATCTGTGGGAGGTGTCCGCGACCGTCCGCGAGCGCACCACCCGCATGGCGGACGGCCATGAGCGGCTCTGGCGAGACTCGGTGCTCGCCGCGCGGCGGCACGGCTGATCCGCACCGCGCCTGCGGGTCAGCCGACCGGCACGCCTTCCGCCGTGCTGGCGATCCCCCGGACGCCGTCCGGCGGCGTCAGCGCCTCGAACTCGCCCGAGTCCGGCGCGTACCACCCGAGAGCGGGCGAATCGGCTCCGCTGGGGGCCCACGGGTCCAGGTCCCGAGCGGCGAGAATGCGCCGCTCAGCGGCCGCCAGCGCGGTGAGCCTGTACTCCTGCTCGGTCCGGGCGGTCGCGAGCACCGGCGTCCCCTCCACCGTGTTGGTGTTGACCCAGTGGCGGTCGAGCGCCACGAAGGCCGTCGAACCGAAGAAGAACGGATACTCCCCGAACTCAGCATCCGGAGCGTACTCGCCGGACGCCGCGTCGGGCGTCGCAAGCGCGACTGCACCGATCTCGAAGTGTGCATGCTCGACCTCGCACGTCACCGCGATCTCGATGCCGGACAGCCGGCCGCTCGCGATGCACGGACCGGGCGCTCCCGTCACCTCGACGAACCGCTCCTGGTCGGCCACCCACATCAGTGAGTCCTCGTGCGGAGCCGCCTCCCCCGGCGCGAGCACGCCGGAGCGCGCATCGAGCGTCGCGACCGTGGGCTCGTCGCCGCAGTCGGCGTGTACGAGGAAGCCGTTCGCGGTGGGGCTCAGCAGGCCGATCACGTCGGGCTCGCCCCTCGCGCAGGTCACGGGCGCGGCGTCTCCGGTGTCGAGATCCCACACCGCCCACTGCCGCGCAGAGGAGGTGTCGGACACGTCGACGGCGACGAGCGCCGTGCGCGCCTCCGCGGCGAGAGCGACGGGCTCGACGCGCACACCGCCCTCGAGTGCCAGTGCCTCCGCGACGGCTGCGTCGACATCGGAGTGCCAGGCCACGATGCCGTCCCCTCCCACGACCACCAGGGCACGCGGCCCGGAGGGGGCGGGCATCATGTTCGCCTCCTCGCCGGCCTCGAAGGTCCACGCAGCCACGACCTCGTCGGGCCACTCCACCGCCGATGGGGGTGGTGTCCCATCCACAGGCGCCCCATCAGACCCGCCTGGTCTCGCCTCGGCAGAGCTGAACGAGCACGCCGTCAGAGCCGACGCCGCGCACGCGAGGGCGACGGAGACGACTGGCGACACGCGCATCGGCTCTCCTTCCCCCTGAAAGTGTGACGTACGCGGACTCCGCATCGTTGGGGCCAGCCGCCGACTCGCAGCTCAGCGCACGCGTGCCTCGACCACCTCGAGCCCCCCGGGAGGCTTCGCGAGGGCCCGAGAGAGCGCCTCGGAGCTCTTGACGGCGGTGTGCGAGACGCCGTAGCCCGCGCACAGCGCGGCGAGGTCGGCGCCATGCGGCGTGGTGAACACGCGTTCGAAGTTGCGGGGATCCGCCTGGGAGTGCTCGAGGCCAGAGAAGATGGTGCCGCCGCCGTCGTTGACCACGACGATGCGCACGCGCGGCCTGCGCTCGCGCGGTCCCACCAGCAGGCCGCCGACGTCGTGGAGAAACGTCACGTCCCCCATGAGCGCGTGGGTGGGACGGCGGGTCGCGAGCGCGACGCCCACGGCCGTGGAGACCGTGCCGTCGATGCCCGCCAAGCCTCGGTTGGCGATCACCGTGGGAGCCTCACCAGCTGCCCACATGCGCCGGTCGCGATCGATGGCGCGGATGGGCCCGGAGGAGCCGACGACGGCGAGGTCCTCGGCCGTCAGGGCGTCGAGGAAGGCCGCTGCGACGGCGGCCGAGCCCCACGTCGGCTCCGGGACCTCGAGCGCATCGGCGGCCGCCCGCCATTGGGCGAGCCACGCCGAGTCCCCGAGCTCGAGCCTGCCGTCGGCCCGCGTCAGCCAGGCGGGCGGCACGGTCCTCAGCACCCGGTCCGCGTGACGCGGCGCCTCGCGCCACCGCGCGCCGTGTGCCGCGACGTACAGGGCGGGTGCGCGGGCGATGAGGCGTTGGATCGGGCGCGACAGCGTGGGCCGGCCGATCACCACCACCTGATGCACCTGCTCCGTCAGGTCCTTCCCCGCGGGAGCCTCGAGGAGATCCAGGTAGGCGCCGATGCAGGCATCACCCGCGCATGCGCCGGAGGTGGGCTCCGACAGCAGCGGCCACCCGTGTGCCTCGGCGACCTGGCGCGCCACGTCGCCTGCCCTGTCGCCGGCGATGACGACGCCGCGCTCGACCGCCGGAAGCGCAGCGGGGAGGTCCTCGCGGGTGATCACGCGCGAACCGTACGAGGGCGTGGCGTCCACGTGAGGCGGGCTGTCCCACACCCCGCCGTCGCCTCCCAGCGGCTCGCGGAACTCCAGGTCGAGGTGCACCGGACCCGGCGTGCCGGTCATGTCGTCGCGCGCCGGATCCCCCATGGCGATGAGGACGGCGCGCGCCGCGAGCTCCGCCGCTCGCCCCGGTGACTCCCCCTCGTCGGGTGCGGCCGCATCGGCGCTCCAGCGCACGAACGTTCCGAAGATCCCCACCTGATCCGTGGTCTGGTTCGCGCCCACGCCGCGCAGCTCTCCTGGCCTGTCCGCCGTGAGCAGCAGCAGCGGCACGCCGCCGTGGTGGGCCTCCATCACCGCGGGGAGCAGGTTGCCCACCGCGGTGCCCGAGGTCGTGATCACCGCCACCGGGCGGCACGCGCCCGCCGCCTCGTGGCCGCGCGCCAGGCCCAGCGCGAGGAAGGCCGCCGCACGCTCGTCGATGCGGACGTGGAGGTTCACGCTGGGCGCGCCGAGCGGAGGGTTGTCGCTGCCCGCGTCCGCGAGCGCGTGCGCGAGCGGTCCCGAGCGGGAGCCGGGACACAGGACGAAGTCCTCGACGCCGCGGGCGTGCAGCGACGCGATCAGCTCTCGCGCGAACGCGGCGGACGGGTTCGCGCTCACGCGGCGACCTCCAGCGTTCGAGGACCGAGGCGTCCGTGCACCGGCAGCCATGTCTCGGTCACCGTGTCGGTCGCGAGCAGCTCTCCGGTGCCCAGGCCACAGGCGAGCGGCTCGACGGGAAGGGCGCACGCGAGGGCGACGCCGGCGGCGAGACCCACGGAGGACTCGAGGGCGCTCGCCACCACGATCGGGCGCGGGTGCACCTGCTCGGCGATCTCGAGGCAGCGGCGCACACCGCCCAGAGGCTGGGCCTTGAGGATGATGACGTCCGCGGCATCGGCGGCCAGGACGGCGTCCGCGGTCCCGGGGACGCGGATCGCCTCGTCGGCGGCGATGGGCGTGTCGATGCTGCGCCGCAGCCGCGCGAGGTCGTCGACGGTGTCGCACGGCTGCTCCACGTACTCGAGCCCGGGCAGCCCGCCGCCGCGTGCCGCCCGCTCGAGCTCGTCGATCGCTCGAATCGCGTCATCGACGTCCCAGCCGCCGTTGACGTCGATGCGGAGGGCACCCAGCGGGCCGAGCGCGTCGGCGACCGCCTCGATGCGCGCGATGTCCTCGGCGAGGTCCGCTCCGCCCGCGACCTTCACCTTCGCGGTGGTCGCTCCGCCGGCTGTCGCATACGCGCGTGCCTGCTCCGGCGCGACCTGCGGGACGATGCTGTTGACGGCGACATCCGCGCGCACGGGGTCGGGCCAGCCGCCGGTCGCGGCCTCCATGGCTGCGCGCCACCACCGGCTCGCGCGCTCGGCGTCGTAGTCGGAGAAGGGGCTGTACTCGCCCCAGTGGGACTCACCGTCGGGTCCTGAGCCGCGGATGAGCACGCCCGAGCGACTCGTCAGGCCGCGAAAACGGGTGCGGAGCTCGACGGTGAAGGGCCTGAACTCCATGGGCACAGCGTACGGCCGGTGCGCGCCAGCCGCCGCGCGCCCGTCCCGCCCGTCCCGCCCGGACACTGCGAACCACCATCGCGGGTGCGCACCGGCGTGTCCCCCATCTGGGGCCGTTCACGCCGGCGTGTCGTTCGGCACGTGGTTCGCACTGTCCGGGCGGGGGCGACAGAGCGGTCGGTCGCCCGAGACGGGGCCTAGGCTGGCGAGCATGAGCGAGATCCCGGCGCAGGTGTCCGACACGTTCGATCCGCAGCAGTGGCGCGCGATCGACGGGTTCCCTGACGGGGACATCACGTACCACCGGTGGGTGGCGCGATCCGAGGACGGCGAGCGCGACCTGCCCGCCGTGCGCGTCGCGTTCAACCGGCCCGAGGTCCGCAACGCCTTCCGCCCGCAGACCGTCGACGAGCTCTACCGCGCGCTCGACCACGCCCGCCAGACCTCGGACGTGGCCGCCGTCATCGTCACCGGCAACGGTCCTGCACCCAAGGATGGGGTGTGGGCGTTCTGCTCGGGCGGCGACCAGCGGATCCGCGGCCGCGACGGCTACCTCTACGAGGGCTCCGCGACGGACGCACCCGCTCACGGCGGGCGTCTGCACATCCTCGAGGTCCAGCGCCTCATGAGAACCATGCCGAAGGTCACCATCGCCGCCGTCAACGGCTGGGCGGCTGGCGGGGGGCACAGCCTTCACGTGGTCGCCGACCTGTCGATCGCGTCGCTCGAGCACGCGCGCTTCAAGCAGACCGACGCCAACGTGGGCTCGTTCGACGCGGGCTACGGCTCGGCGCTGCTGGCCCGGCAGGTGGGCGACAAGCGCGCGCGGGAGATCTTCTTCCTCGCGCGGGAGTACTCGGCGGCCGAAGCGGCCGAGTGGGGCGCCGTCAACGAGGCCGTCCCGCACCAGCGGCTCGAGGACACGGCGCTCGAGTATGCGCGCCTGGTCGCCTCCAAGTCGCCGCAGGCCATCCGCATGCTGAAGTTCGCGTTCAACCTCGCCGACGACGGGCTCGCCGGCCAGCAGGTGTTCGCGGGCGAGGCGACCCGCATGGCCTACATGACCGAGGAGGCGCAGGAGGGACGCGATGCGTTCCTCGAGCGCCGCGACCCGGACTGGACCCGGTTCCCCTACGCGTTCTGACGCGCAATCTCCTCACAGGGGACGCGGGTCGGGTGAAACCGACACTGACGTCCTCATAGAGCGCTCAGGCGGAGATGGAGGCGCGGCTAGGAGAAGTCGACCGAGCCCTTGCCCGCACCACCCGACTGCGGAACCAGCTCGACCCACGTCTTGCCTGGCACGAGCTCGACGGGATCGCCCGCCTCGGTCGTCAGCACGTAGGGATCGAACTGCCCGGCCTTGGACCAGGTGATCGGAATGTACGAGTCCTCGACCGCCACGTAGCCGGTGCCCGAGTCCGTCACCACGATGGTCTCGGGGACCGACGAGCCGCCGCCTGAGCTGTTGCTGCGGAGGTCGGTCCACAGCACCACGACGTTGGTCGCGTACAGCTGCGTGCCGTCGGCGGTGACGTGCGGCGAGCCCGCCTCGGTGCGCAGCCAGACGCCGTCGCCCGCGTCCCACTCCCAGCCGGGCTGCATGCGCGGCGACATGTCGATGTCGATGGAGCTGACCGCGGTGCCCTCCTCGGCGACGTTCGAGGTCTCCGGCGGATAGACGTACGTGAACTGCGTGTCGGGGGCCGTCGCATCGGTCTGCTCGTAGAAGTCCGCCATCGTGCCGTGCAGGTTGTGCGGCGCTGGCTTGGTGCTCACGCGGAAGAAGCCGTAGCCGCCGACATCCTGGGCGATCAGGTCCTGACCCGAGGCGGCGGCGTCGTTGATGAACCCTCGCTGTGCGCCGGAGAAGATCAGCGGCCCACCCATGGAGCCCATGATGTTCTTGTCCATGGGTCGCATGGAGCGGATCGGGCCCACGGTCTCAGGAATGTCCGACTGGTAGACCGCGACCAGGCGCGAGATGCCGTACTCGACCTGCTCCTCGAACACGAGGTCCGCGTACTGCAGGTTGGACTGGGGGCGCGCGTTGGAGGAGTTCTCGATCTTGATGGACAGCGCGGCGCGTCCGACGTCCGCCGGGTCCGCGTCCGTGGCGTCGACGCCGGTGAGGGGCCACACGACCTCGGGCACGGGATCCTCGGGCGGCGGCGGCGCGGCGGATCGCGACGCGGTGGGCGAGACGCTCTGCGTGGTCGCGGGCCCAGACTCGACATCGGGCGAGGCGCATGCGGCCACCGTGAGGGTGAGAGCAGCGAGAATGGACGCAGGCGCGAGGCGCTGAACACTCATGCGCGACATTCTAGGCACTCTAGGCTGAGAGCATGACGTTCGCGCGCCTCGCCGATGGGCCCGCGCGGGCCGTCGCCGGGGCGGTCGCTGGAAGCGCTGATGGGCTGGTTGCGCCCACGTCAGGATCGACAGGCGCACCTCGCGACGTGCTCCTCCCGCGACGGGCGATCGTCGCGTCAGCGCAGGCCACGCTCGAACGACTGGGGGGCGGCGGCCACTGGCTGCTCGCGCTGCCGGACTCGAGGATCGCGGGAGCCATGGTCCGCGCGAGGGCGCTGATCGCCGATGCGCATCTCGCCGTCATGCCGGATGGCCCCTTCACCTCGGACGGCTTCGCGACGGCGGCGGCCGGCATGCCTCCCGGCCCCCGGTACGTGTCGCTGGTCCCCACCCAGGTGCGGCGGCTGCTGGCCGACCCCCGCGGGGCCGATGCGCTGGCGGGCTTCGACGCCGTGCTCGTCGGGGGCGCACCGCCGGGGATGGCGCTGCCGCCCAACGCGGTCGAGACGTACGGCATGACGGAGACCTGCGGAGGATGCGTCTACGACGGCACGCCTCTGCCAGGCACGAAGGTGGCCGTGGGCGGGGACGGGCGCATCCGGCTGGGCGGCCCGACCCTCGCCGCCGGCTACGCGGACGGCGACGATCGTGCGTTCGAGACCCGTGACGACGAGCGCTGGTTCCTCACCTCCGACCTGGGCAGCTGGGACGGCGCGGCGCTCGCGGTCCATGGCCGAGCGGATGACGTCATCATCACCGGCGGGCTCAACGTGCACCCCACGGCGGTCGAGCGAGCTCTGCTCGCGTCGCCGGAGATCGCCGATGCGGTCGTGACGTCCGTCCCGGACCGGGAGTGGGGCGAGCGGGTCGCCGCGCTCGTGGTGCTCGCCCGCGAAGGCGCGACAGGCGCCACGGCCGACGCCGCGGGCCAGGTGGCGGGCGCCGCCCAGGGGCTCGGGGCGCACGAGCGACCCCGGTTCGTTCTCGCGGTGGATGCCATACCTCGCACCGCCGCTGGCAAGATCGATCGCAGCGCCGCACGCGCGATCGCCGCGAGCGCCGCGAAGGAGGCCCCATGAGCACCACTGGATCCGACTGGATCGCCGGCGCGCGGCCGCGCACCCTCTGGACGGCGATCTCGCCGGTGGCGGTGGGTTCGGCGAGCGCCGCGGCGCTCGGCGCCTTCGACCCCGCGGCCGCGCTGGTCGCGCTCGTGGTCGCGCTCGCCCTGCAGATCGGCTCGAACTACGCCAACGACTACTCCGATGGCGTGCGCGGCACCGACGTCGACCGGATCGGCCCCGACCGCCTGGTCGCGACGGGCAAGGCGACGCCGTCCGCCGTCAAGGGCGCGGCAGTCGCGAGCTTCGCCATCGCGGCGCTCGCCGGGATCTTCCTGGTCGTGATGACGAGCACCTGGTGGCTGCTCGCGGTCGGCGCCCTCGCGATCGCCGCGGCCTGGACCTACACCGGCTCCAGCAAGCCGTACGGGTACGGCGGCTTGGGCGAGGTCAGCGTGTTCGTGTTCTTCGGCCTGGTGGCGACGCTCGGCACCATGTACGTCCAGGCCGGCACGATCACGTGGTGGGCCATCCCGGCGGCCACCGGCGTGGGCCTCTATGCCGTCGCGATGCTCATGGTGAACAACATCCGCGACCTCGACACGGACGCCGCGGCGGGCAAGCGCACTCTCGCGGTCAAGCTCGGCTCCTTCCGCGTGCGTCAGGTGTTCTCGGCCGTGGTGCTGAGCCCCGTGCTATGCACGATCCTCGTCGCCTTCGCCCAGCCGTGGGCGCTGCTGTCCGCCGTGGTCGCGCTGCCGAGCCTGTACTTCGCCATCGCCGTGCGTGTGGATGGCGCGATGCAGGAGCGGGCGGGGATGCCTCCCGCGACGCTCAAGACGGTGTTCGCGGGACTGTCCGCGGTGGGACTGCTCTACGGCCTGCTGCTCGCGCTGGGGATCGCCCTCTAGCGCGCGGTCTCGCCGGGGCGGTCGGAGGAGATCTCCTGATCCTCCTCGGCGTCGAGCCTCTTGATGCCGCGCTGAGAGGCGTCCATCGCGCTCGCCATCTGCTCCTGCGCGGCGCGCCGCAGCCCTGGCAGGGTGAGATAGGACACGAGCCACGCGATCACGAGCGCCGCGATGACGGCGATGATGTCGAACCAACCGACGGCCGCGAGGATCGCGAGCACGGCCACGAAGATGCCCGTGCGGGCGCCCCAGTACGCGACGATCTTCATGGCTTCAGGGTACGCGGCGTTAGAGTGAGGCCATGCCCCGGGTCCTGTTCTTCGCGGTGTACATCGCGATCACTGTGTACTGCATCGCCGACGCCGTCCAGCATCCCGACAGCGAGCCCTACGGCCTGCCTCGGTGGGCGTGGGTCGCGATCATCCTGCTCTTTCCCTATCTGGGCGCCGGAGTGTGGCTGTTCCTGAAGTTCTCGCGCCGCACCGGCGGAGCGCACCCGCGCAGCGCCGGCCCGATCGCCCCCGATGACGACCCGGACTACCTGCGGTGGCTCAAGGACCAGGAGCGCCGGCGCAAGCGCCAGGGCGGCGAGTAGTAGCGAGTCACCTCACGAGCGCTCACGCGGCGTAGAGGGCGAGCACCTGCTCCCCCACCGTCGCGACGTTGAACTGGCGCACCCGCTCGGCCTGCTCGGCGTGGAGCTCCTCGCGCAGCGCCGCGTCCTCGATGAGCCGCGTGAGCGCGGCCCCGAAGGCGTCGGAGTCGCGCGCGTCGACGCTCACCTCGGGACGCTCGCCGATCACCGACAGGTATCCGGGGTTCGCTCCGGCGAGCACCACGCCTGCTCCCGATGCCATCGCCTCCACCAGCACGATCCCGAAGCTCTCTCCCCCGGTGGCGGGGAACGCCGCGATGTCGGCATCGGCGTAGAAGGCGGCCTTGTCCCGCTCGGCGACGAAGCCCATCATCGTGACCCGATCACCCAGCCCCAGTCGGGAGATCTCCCCAGCCAGCGCATCGGCGAGAGGTCCCTTGCCGCCGATCCGCACCTCGATGCGGCGGAGCACGTCGGGCGCGACGGCCGTGCCGAGCGCGCGCACCAGCTCGACGGCGCCCTTGCGCTCGACCAGGCGACCCAGGAAGGCCACCACCAGCCGGCCGTCGGTGCCGAGGACGCGCGGCCGGGCAGCAGCATCGGCCGCGAAGCGGTCCACGTCGACGGGGCATGGGATCACACGAGCGGTGATCCCGAAGGCTCGGGCCGCGAACTCCCGCGCAGGCGGCGACACCGCGCAGAACGCGTCGAACTTCGCGAGATTGCGGCGCTGCCAGCGGCCCAACACCCGGGTGCCGTACTCGCTGACGACCCCGTCGGGAAGGATGTGGAACGTGCCCACGATGCGCACCGTCCGGGCCTGCACGCGCCGCGCCTCGTCGACCACGCGGGAGGCGAACAGCGGCGAATGGGGGATCTGGACGTGGATGACGTCGTAGCGCTCGCGCTCGAGGAACGCCCGCAGCACCGCCCGCGACGTCGGCAGCGGGACGCGAAGCCCGTTGCCGTTGAAGGTGACCCCGACGTTGCGCGCGAGGGAGTGCACCGTGACATCGTCGCGCGTGGCGGACGAGCACACGTAGTGCACCTCGTGGCCCTGACGCTCCAGGTATGACCCAAGCGTCAGCACGTACTGCTGGACGCCGTCCGGACGGTCGATCGAGTCGTCCAGCACCATCGCGATCTTCATGCAGGCAACCGGGTCACGCGTACGTGTGCATGCCCTGGAAGTAGATGTTGACCACCGTGAAGTTCATGATGAGGGCGACGAACCCGATGAGCGCGAGCACGGCGCTGCGACGGCCAGCCCAGCCCTGGGTGGTGCGCGCGTGCAGGTAGGCGGCGTAGATCACCCAGATGACGAAGGACCACACCTCCTTGGGGTCCCAGCCCCAGTAGCGGCCCCACGAGTGCTCGGCCCACACGGCGCCGGCCATCACGGTGAAGGTCCACAGCACGAAGCCCACGGCGTGCAGGCGGAAGGCGAGGGCCTCGAGCGTGGCAGGCGACGGCACGGCCTCGAGCCAGCGGAAGGGCTGCAGCCACGCCGTGCCGTTGTCTCGGTAGTCGCGCATGAGCTGCAGGACCGTCGCGACGGCGCCGACGATCAGGACGCCCGTGGCGATGATCGCGATCGACACGTGCACCACGAGCCAGAAGCTCTGCAGCGCGGGGCGCAGTCCCGTCGAGGCCTCGTACAGCACCGTCATGCCGATGCCCAGCGCGATGGTCGCGAAGCCGGTCACTCCCGGCGCGAGGTAGGACACGTCGCGCCGGCTCTGCACGATGAGGAAGACCACGACGGCGACGAAGGTGCCGGTGATCGTGTACTCGTACATGGTCGACCACGGGGCGTGCCCGGCCTCGACGCCGCGGGCGACCACGCCCACGCCGTTGAGGATCGCGCCCACGAGCGTCGTCGACTTCGCGATGCCGGCGGCCCTGGATCGCACGCGCGGCTCGGGCGCGGCGTCAGGACGCGCCGCCGATGCGCCCGCTGGGCTCTCGTCCGCAGGTCCACCGACGGCGACGGCCGCCTTGGCACGGGCTTTGGCCGCGACCTTGGCATCCGCGACGCGCGCGAGGTGGACCGAGGAGGCGACCATCGCGATGGCGTACAGCGCGACGGCGCCCCACAGCGCGAGCCAGCTGAGCTCCTGGGCGGTCATCGTTCCTCCGGGGTCGGTGCGACGGCGGGCGAGGTGCCCGACGTCTGGGCGAGCACCCGCTCGAGATCGTCGCGCACGCCAGCGTCGTGCGCGGGAGCCCAGGCGGCCGCCGTCACCACTGTAGTCTTCTGGCCCTCCGCGGGATTCACCGGGGCGACGAGCCAGATGCGGCGGCGCGGCGCGAACAGGCTCATCGACAGGCCCACCAGGGCGCCGATGGCCGAGCCCAGGAGCCATGGCAGCGTCGGGTCGCGGCGCAGGTCGAAGGCCGCGAAGCGCGGCAGCTCCTCCCACGTGACCGTGCCGAGGCCGTCGGGCAGCTCGATGGTGTCGCCCAGCTCCATCTCCACCACGAGCGGCTGGCCGTCGTCGCCGCGCAGGGGGCTGAGCTGCGATTCATCGAGCTCGTAGACGTTCTGCGGCACGCCGTCGTCCAGACCCAGGTCCCCGGTGTAGGCGCGGAGATAGATCACGGGGTTGGTGGGCGAGGGGTGCAGGGACTGCGCGGAGTCGCCGTCGGCCACCGCGGTGGGCAGCAGCGTGGCAGTGAAGCCCAGCTGCTCGCCGCTCGTGACATCCGGCACCTTGATGACTCCGGTCGAGGTGTAGACGTCGTCCTGCGGAAGGAACGGAACGGCGTCGCGGAAGGCGACGTTGCCGTCCGAGTCCGTGATGGAGAACACCGGGGCGTAGCCGTTGCCCTGCAGGTAGATCTTGGCTCCCTCCACCTGGATCGGGCGGTTCACCTGGGACTCGACCTCGCGCGGCTCCTTGCCCGGCTCCGTGAGAGTGGCGTGGGCTGTGAACTCCGTGGGCAGGCCCACGAGGTCGAACTCGGCGTCGAACTGGTCGAGCGTGAGCGTCCACGGCTCGAGCTGGCCCTCGCTGAACAGCGCCCCGGACTCGTAGGAGTCGTAGGCGACCACCGCGTTGGTGAAGGTGTCGCCCACGACGATCAGCGCCTGGCCGCGGTAGGTCAGCATCGCGCCCGTCGCCATGCAGATCAGGATCGCGACCAGCGACACGTGGAAGATCAGATTGCCCAGCTCGCGCACATGGCCCTGGTGGGCGGACAGCGCGAGCTCGGCACCCTCGCGTCCCTCGCGCTCGTCGATGCGCACGCGGTAGCCGCGCGCCCAGCGCCACGGCTGGGGACCCGAGCCCTCGAGACTGCGACGGGCCGATGCGAGGGCCGCCTGTGCCTCCACGTCCAGCTCGGCGGTCGTGGGCTCGTAGCGGTCGAGCCGGCTGGGGGCAGCCGGGATCGGGGCGCGCAGCTCGCGCCAGTAGACCAGGCAGCGCGGCACGATGCAGCCGATGAGCGAGGCGAACAGGAGCAGGTAGATCGCGGTGAACCACGCGGACCCGAACACGTCGAGGAAGCCCAGCCGGTCGAGCAGCGGACCCCAGAAGGGGTTCTCGTCGATGAATCCCTGCGTGTTGGCGGCGTCCTGCGGCCACTGCGGGAGCACCGAGCCGGGGATCGACGCGAGCGCGAGTAGGAGCAGCAGGATGAGCGCGACGCGCATCGAGGTGACCTGACGCCAGATCCACCGCAGCCAGCCGGTGAGTCCCAGGCGGGGGACGTTCGCGTAGGCGTAGTTGTCGATCTTGACGCGAGCCATCACACGGCCACCCAGAAGCCGTCGATCCAGCCCTGCAGCAGACTCGTCAGCTCCGCCCACAGCCCCGTGACGAGCAGCATGCCCAGCACGATCAGCATGGCGCCGCCGAGCAGCTGCAGGCCGCGGCGGTGGCGGCGCAGCCATGCGAGCACCGGCTTGGAGCGCTCGAACCAGATCGCGAGCGCGAGGAAGGGCAGGCCGAGCCCCAGGCAGTAGACCACCGCGAGCACTGACCCGCGCACGACGGTTCCCTCGTTGAGGCCCAGCGTCAGCACCGCGCCCAGGGTCGGGCCGAGGCATGGGGCCCACCCCAGCCCGAACACGATCCCGAGCAGCGGCGCGCCCGCGAGGCCGGCCTTGGGGCTCACGTGCAGGCGGCGCTCGTTCTGCAGGAACGGCACCGCGCCCATGAAGGCGAGGCCCAGCAGGATCACCAGCACTCCCAGCACCCGGGTGACGATCTCGAGCTGCTCGCGATACTGCGCGCCCGCCGCCGTGACGACGATGCTCAAGGTGACGAACACTGCGGAGAAGCCCAGGATGAACAGCAGCACCCCGAGCACCAGGCGAGGTCGAGAGGACCTGCCCCCCGCATCGGCCCCCGCCATGCCCGAGACGTAGCCCAGGTATCCGGGTACGAGAGGCACCACGCACGGAGAGGCGAAGCTGACGAGCCCCGCGAGGAGCGCGATGGGGATGGCGGCGAGGAGCGAGCCGGTCAGAATCTGCGAGGCGAAGTCGGAGCCGATACCGCTCGCAAGCGCGCCGGGCATCAGCCGGCGGCCCCTGACTCACTGCTGCCGGCGGCCGCATCGAGCAGCGCGGTCAGCGTCGACGGCTCGACCCGGCCGACGATGCGCGCGGCCAGCCGTCCCTCCGCATCGAGGATCAACGAGGTCGGCACGGCATTGATCGACACCAGGCCCTGCAGCTGCGCCGTCGCCTTGCCGTCGCCGTCGTCGATGCTCGGGTATTCGACGGAGAAGGTGCGATCGAAGGCCTGCGCCGTCTCCGCGTCGTCCCTGCTGTTGATGCCGATCACCTGGACGTCGTCGCGCTCATCGGCGGCGACGAGGTCGGGCGCCTCCGCGCGGCACGGCGGGCACGCCGCGTACCAGGTGTTGAGCAGCACCGCCTGGCCGCGGTAGTCCGCGACGTCGACCTCGTCGCCCTCGAAGCTCGTGCCCGTGAGGTCGAGGGGCTCGCCCCGCGAGGCCTCGTCGAACTCGGTGACGGTGCCGTCGCCGGACACATACCCGGGGCTCTCCGCGGCGTCGCCCGGCGCGCAGGCCGCGAGCCACAGCACCACGGCGATCACGATGGCAGCGAGCACCACCAGGCGGGCGCTGCGCTTCACGCGGGCACCTCGATGTGGGCGGCGGGCTCGCTGTACGACAGCGCCACCGGCTCGCCACCTTCGAAGCGGAAGCTCGTGAGCGACGCGAGCCCGCACTCGCGCGAGCGCGGGTCGTGCAGGTACCGGCGCTGCTCGTAGCTGAGCCGAGCCACCCAGATCGGAAGCTGATGACTGACCATGACGGTGTCGGAGTCGGGGTTCGCGGCGACGGCATCGCGAATCGCGGCCCACATGCGCTCGCGCTGCTCGGTGTACGGCTCTCCCCACGAGGGGCGCCACGGGTTGCGCAGGAGCCACCAGTCGCTGGGTCGCAGGAAGTCCTTGGCGCCGGACTGGACCGGCCGTCCCTCGTACGCGTTGAGGGCCTCGATGATCCGGTCCTCGGTGGCGATCTCGAGACCGAAGGCCGCGGCGATGGGCGCGGCGGTCTGCTGTGCGCGCAGCAGGGGGGAGGCGATCACGCGTCCCACCGGGACCTCGCGCGCCACCAGGTCGTCCGCCACGGCCTGCGCCATCGCCTGGCCGGCGTCCGACAGCCGGAACTCCGGCAGGCGCCCGTACAGGACCTTGTCCGGGTTGTGGACGTGGCCGTGACGCAGCAGGTGGACCGTGGGCATGGCGTCTATTGTCGCGCAGGGTCACGCCAGCGCGGAACGGAGCCTGTCCGCGTCGATCCGCCAGAAGCCCACCACCTGGCCGTCGACGATGACCACCGGCACCTCCTCGGCGAACCGCTCCGCGAGCCGAGCGTGCGCGTCCACGTCCACCTCACGCCACTCGACCCCCGCGGCCGAGCACACGGACGCCACCACAGCCCGCGCATCGGCGCACAGATGGCAGCCCTCGCGAGTGATGAGGCTCACACGGGCGGGCATGCGCCCAGAATACGTGCGGGTGGGCCGCGCCCCGTCGCATAGGCTGGCACGGTGACTGGCCCCGACACCGATGGCGCCGCGACGCGCATCGCAGCGTTCTTCGACGTGGACAACACGATCGTCCGAGGCGCCTCGGCCTATCACATCGCCCGGGGCCTCCATCAGCGCGGCTACCTGCGCAAACGGGACATCCTGCGCTTCGGCTGGGAGTCCGCCAAGTACTCGATGTTCGGCGAGAACAAGGAGCAGATCGACGACCTCCGCTCCGAGGGCCTGTCGATCATCAAGGGCTGGTCCGCCGCGGAGATGAACGCCGTGGGCGAGGAGGTCTACGACGAGGTCCTCGCGCTGCGCATCTTCCCGGGGACGAAGAGGATCATCGACGGCCACCTCGCGCAGGGCCACGAGGTGTGGCTCGTCACGGCCTCCCCCATCGAGGTGGGGCGGGTCATCGCGCGGCGCCTGGGCGTGACGGGAGCCCTGGGCACGGTCGCGGAGCAGGAGGGCGGCTACTACACGGGGCGCATGGTGGGCGACATGCTGCACCGCGAGGCCAAGGCGGCCGCGGTCCAGAAGCTCGCCGAGGAGCGCGGGCTCGACCTGGCGCGCTCCTACGCGTACGGCGACTCGACCAACGACGGACCGATGCTCGAGGCCGTCGGCCACCCCACGGCCATCAACCCCGATGCGCGCCTGCGGCGCCAGGCCGTGCAGCACGGCTGGCCCATCCAGGAGTTCCGCAAGCGCCGCAAGTCGGGCAGGCGCGGCGTGGTCAAGGCGTCGATCACCGGCGCCGTCTGGGCGTTCCTCGCGGTCGCACGCGGACTGCGCGCGTGCGGGCGGTCGATCTGGCGCAGCATCGTTCGCCGCGGCGCCTAGCCCTGGTGGAGTGTTCTCGCTCGTCTCAGTGCCTGAGGCGCGCGAGTTGGGCCCAACTCGCGCATCCAGGGGCGGTTGGTGAACGAGAATCGACCACCAGGAGGGCCGATGCGCTTGCCGGCTTCACGCCCCAGGCGCGACGACGCCCGCGCCACCATGGGGTGACACGGGCGTGCGCGTGCGTGCGGCCGGGACCTGCCCGGCGGGACGCTACTTCTTGTTGCGGCGCTGGTGGCGCGTCTTGCGAAGGAGCTTGCGGTGCTTCTTCTTCGACATGCGCTTGCGACGCTTCTTGATGACGGAACCCACGGAACCTACCTCGGATAGACGATGGTGCTACGGCGTCCAGTGCGCGCTGGACGCGACAGACAGCGACCTAGCCTACCGTGCCGGAGCGCCGGTCGTCATCCTGGGCCGGGAAGCCGCCCTGCAGCTCGGCCTGCTCCATGAAGGTCGCGACCGCAGCGGCGGGGACGCGGAAGGAGCGTCCGAAGCGAACGGCGGGCATGTCGCCGGCGTGCACCCAGCGGTACACCGTCATGCGGGACACACGCAGCATCTGCGCCACTTCGGCCACGGTGAGGAACGTGGTGCGCGACGCGCCATTGTCTGCCATGCGGTGTCCTGTCTCCCTCAATGTGCGATCGGCAGATGTATCGGCCGTCCGCCGCTTCAACTGTAGTGGCAGAAGTGACAGTTGTGAAGTGTGTTAAACCTGCCGATGATGAGAGAAGGCGGGCTTTGCCTGCCCTGTCGCAGCCCGCCGGGGCCGTGGCCCGAGGATGAGGAGTCGCATGGACACGCTGCGCGAGGCGCGAGCCGCCGCAGGCGATTGGTTCGACCGCACCGTCCTCCTGTCCCCCGCGCGCCTCGCGCTCGGCAGCTTCGCGCTCGTCATCCTGCTGTTCACGGGACTGCTGTCGCTGCCGGCGGCCACGGCCGAGGGGGTGCGCGCCCCGTTCATCGACGCCCTCTTCACCGCCACGTCCGCGGTCTGCGTGACGGGCCTGGTGACGGTCGACACCGGCACCTACTGGTCGCCGTGGGGACTGACGATCATCGCGGTCGGCATCAAGGTGGGCGGCCTGGGGATCATGACGCTCGCGTCGCTCGTGGGCCTGGCGGTGTCCAGGCGGATCGGACTCACCCAGCGGATCCTCGCGGCCGGCGAGGCCCGAGCGGCGGGCCTGGGCGACCTTCGCTCGCTGCTGAAGACGGTCGTGATCGTGTCCTTCAGCGTCGAGATCGTCATCTTCCTGATCCTGCTGCCGCGCTTCCTCACGCTCGACTACGGGGTCGCGAAGTCCTTCGGGTACTCGTCGTTCTACGCGATCTCCGCGTTCAACAACGCGGGCTTCAGCCCGGACCCCGTGGGACTCATCCCCTACGCCGGCGACCTGTGGATGCTCGTGCCCATCGGGCTCGGGGTGTTCGTCGGCGCCCTGGGCTATCCCGTCTACCTCAACCTGGTGCGAGGCTGGCGCCAGCCTCGGAAGTGGTCGTTGCACACCAAGCTCACGCTGATCATGGTCACCGCGCTGTCCATCGTGTCCGCGGGCCTGCTCGCGATCTTCGAGTGGTCCAACCCGGACACGCTGGGCGACCACTCCTCCGGCAAGACCATCGGCAACATCTTCTTCCAGTCGGTGAACCAGCGCTCGGGAGGCTTCAACTCCTTCGACATCGGCGACGCGCGCGAGCAGACCTGGCTGCTCGAGGACGTGCTGATGTTCATCGGCGGCGGGTCCGGATCGACCGCCGGAGGCATCCGCGTCACGACCCTCGCGGTGCTGCTGCTCGCGATCTGGGCGGAGGCTCGGGGCCGGCGCGACATGGAGGCCTTCGGCAAGCGCATCGGCACCGAGGTGCTGCGCGGCGCCATCGCCATCACCCTGATCTCCCTGTTCATGGTGATCGTCGGCACAACGGTGTTCATGGCGCAGACCGACATCCCCCTCGACCGCTCCCTCTACGAGGTGGTGTCCGCGTATGCGACGTGCGGCCTGTCGACCGGCATCACCAGCACGCTGCCGCCCGAGGCGAAGGGCACGCTCATCGCGATGATGTACCTGGGCCGCGTTGGCTCCCTCACCATCGCCGCGGCGCTAGCGTTGAACAAGCAGCGGCGCGTGATCCGCTACCCGTCAGAAAGGCCGATCATTGGCTAACCCCACCGCCACCGGCGTGCTCGTCATCGGACTCGGACGCTTTGGATCCGCCCTGGCCAACGCGCTCGACAGCATGGACCAGGAGGTCCTCGCCATCGAGCGGGACCCTGCACTGGTCGAGCGCTACTCCAAGCTCTTCCCCGTCGTGGAGGCGGACGCATCGGACCCCCTCGCGCTCGAGCAGGCGGGCGTCGAGGACTTCGGAGCCGCGGTGGTCGGCGTCGGCACCTCGCTCGAGGCGTCCGTGCTCATCACCGGCAACCTCGTCGACGCGAACGTGCCCGAGATCTGGGCGAAGGCCATCTCGGAGGAGCACGGCAAGATCCTGAGGCGCATCGGCGCCCATCACGTGGTGCTGCCGGAGTCCGAGTCGGGCAACCGCGTGGCCCACCAGGTGGGCGGCCGCATGCTCGATTACATCGAGATCGACGAGTCGTTCTCCATCGTCAAGATGAGCCCGCCCAAGGAGACGCACAACTTCTCGCTCGCTGACCTGCAGCTGCGCGACAAGTACGGGATCCAGGTCATCGGCGTCATGTCCCCCGACGGTGAGTTCGAGTACGGGCGCAAGGCCACGGTGGTCCACCCCGACGACGTGCTGGTCATCGGCGGTGACGAGGACCTCGTGATGCGGTTCGCCAACCGGCCGTAGGCACGCTCTGCCAGAACGGCCGATGCGGGGGCCGGGTCACGCTTTGATACCAGGCGCGACCCAACTGTTCCGGCGCCGTGTCCGTCTCCCTACTATGAGCGCCATGATCACGCATCAGCCGACGGCCCGACGCAGCGCCGTCCCAGCCTGGCTCGTCGCCGCGACCGCCGCCATCATGGTCGTGCTGCTCCTCGCGGCATGCTCCTCGAGCGACGGGGCGGAGATGTCGGCCTCCGACGCGGCCTACGCCGAGGGCGGCGACGCCGGCGGGTTCGAGGCCGACCGCGACGCGGCATACGACACGGGCGAGGAGTCGGGCGGCGACCCCGTGCCGGATGCCGGCCGATCGATCATCGTGACCGGCGAGATGTACATCACGGTCGACGACCCCATCGCCGCTGCGGATGAGGTGGCCGACGTGGTCCAAGGCGCTGGCGGTCGGATCGACGCGCGCGACGAGGAGGCGCCGAGCGAGAACTTCGGCGGCTCGGCCTCGATGACGCTCCGCATCCCCTCGGGCGACCTCGACGCGGTGGTCGACGACCTGCGGGGCCTTGGCGACGTCGACCGGTTCAGCACCAGCAACGCCGACGTCACCAACGAGGTGACGGACCTCGAGGCGCAGGTCTCCACCTTGCGCGCGTCGACGCAGCGCATCGAGTCCCTGCTGGTCGAGGCGGAGGACATCGCGGACATCATCAAGCTGGAGGACGAGCTCGCGAGCCGTCAGGCCGAGCTCGAGAGCCTCGAGGCGCGCCAGCGCGGCCTTGACGACGCCGTGTCGATGTCCACCATCCACCTGTCGCTCACCACCGAGCCCGCGGTCATCGTCGACGACGATCCCCGCTCGTTCTGGGACGGACTGGTCGCCGGCTGGGCTGGACTCGTCGGGTTCCTGTCCGGCCTGCTCGTGGTGGTCGGCGTGCTCCTGCCGTGGCTCGTGCTGCTCGCCGTCGTGGCCGCTGTGGTCCTCGCCATCGTGCGCGCCATGCGTGCCCGAAAGCTGCGCCGGGCCGAGATGCCCGCGTCGGGCCCCACGGACGCCGCTCCTCACGCGAACGACCGCAGCTCGACCTGACCCGCGCATCGGCCCTCAGCGTGGTGGTCGATTCTCGCTCACCATCCGTGCTTCGTGCGCGAGTTGGGCCCAACTCGCGCGCCTGAGCGCGTAGATGAGCGAGAAGCGACCAGCAGGGCCCGTCGATGTCGTCAGACGGTCGCGGTCACCTGCACCACGGACCCGGGCTCGGCATACGGCACCAGCGAACCCTCGATGGGCTCGCCGTTCACCGTCAGGACCGCACCCTTGCCGCCAGAGTTGGTCACCGTGATGACGTACTCGGCTCCGCGGATCTGCCGGCGCACCGTGTACTCCGCGATCTCGGCGCCGATGCACGGGTCGACCACGAGGCCGTCATAGTCCGCGCGCACTCCCAGCAGGTGCTGCGAGACCGTGACGAAGTTCCACGAGGCGGTGCCCGTGAGCCACGAGTTCTTGGCCTCTCCGTGGCGCTCGGCGTCCTTGCCGGCGATCATCTGGGCATACACGTAGGGCTCGAGGCGGTGGACCTCGGAGATCTCCTCGCGGTACGCGGGCGCGATCTGCTTGTAGTACTCCCAAGCCTGCTCCGCGCGGCCCACGATGGTCTCCGCGATGATCACCCACGGGTTGTTGTGGCAGAAGATGCCCGCGTTCTCCTTGTAGCCCGGCGGGTAGCTCGTCACCTCGCCCAGCTCGACGTGGTACTCCTGGAACGCCGGGTTGAGCAGCACGATCCCGTGCGGCGTGTTGAGCCGCTCGCGCACCGAGTCGAGGGCCTGGACGGCCTTGCCGTCCTCGAGGCCGATGCCGCCCATGACGCAGTAGCCCTGGGGCTCGATCCAGATCTGGCCGTCCTCGTTCTCGCTCGACCCCACAGGGTTGCCGTAGTAGTCGTAGGCGCGGCGGAACCACGCGCCGTCCCAGCCGTGCTCGACCACGGCGGCCCGCATCCGCTCGACTGCCGCCTCCGCGCGATCGGCCTCGGCGTCGTCTCCTCGCCGGCGGGCCAGCGCGGCGTACTCCGGGCCGATCGCGCAGAACATGCCCGCGATGAAGACGGACTCAGCGACGCCGCCGGTCTTGTTGCCCGTGGTCTGGAAGGACTCGCCGGGCTCCGTGGAGAAGCAGTTGAGGTTGAGGCAGTCGTTCCAGTCCGCGCGCCCGATCAGCGGCAGGCCGTGGGGGCCGGCCTTCTCGAGCGGGTGGTCGAAGCTGCGCCGAAGGTGCTCCATGAGGCTCGCGGCCGTGGACTCGTCGTTGTCGAACGGCACCTGCTCGTCGAGGATCGCGAAGTCGCCGGTCTCCTTGATGTAGGCCGCGACGCCGAGGATCAGCCACAGCGGGTCGTCGTTGAAGCCCGAGCCCAGCGTGTGGTTCCCGCGCTTGGTGAGCGGTTGGTACTGGTGGTAGGCGCTGCCGTCCTCGAACTGGGTGGACGCGATGTCGATGATGCGCTCGCGGGCGCGCTCCGGCACCAGGTGCACGAAGCCCAGGAGGTCCTGCGAGGAGTCGCGGAAGCCCATCCCGCGGCCCATGCCCGTCTCGAAGTACGAGGCCGACCGAGACATGTTGTAGGTCACCATGCACTGGTACTGGTTCCAGATGTTGACCATGCGGTCGAGCTTCTCGTCGCCGGACTCGACCGTGTACGAGCCCAGCAGGTCGTCCCAGTACTGGTTCAGCCGCGCGAACTCGGCGTCCGTCTTCGCGTTGTCGTCGAATCGTGCGAGCAGCTCGCGAGCGCCCGTCTTGTTGATGACGCCGGGTGCCTCCCACTTGTCGTCGCGGTCGTTCTCGAGGTAGCCCAGCACGAAGGTGTACTGCTTGGCCTCGCCCGGCGCGAGCTCGACCTTGAGGTGGTGCGAGCCGATGGGGTACCAGCCGGACGCCACCGAGTTGGTGGCCTCGCCCGCGTGCGGCACGGCGGCCTCATGGAAGCCGTTGCCGAAGCCCAGGTATGCGTCGCGGTCGGTGTCGAAGCCCGCGACGGGCGCGTTCACGCCGTAGACCGCGTAGTGGTCGCGGCGCTCGCGGTACTCGGTCTTGTGGAAGATCGCGCCGTCCTCGACCTCGACCTCGCCGATCGACAAGTTGCGCTGGTAGTTGGTCTGGTCGTCCTCGGCGTTCCACAGGCAGAACTCGATGAAGCTGAACAGGTCCACGCTCTTGGGCCCATCCGTGCGGTTGGTCAGCGTGACCTGGTGGATCTCCGCGTTGACGTCCACCGGCACGAACAGCAGCACGCTCGCCTCGAGTCCGCCGCGCTCGCCCGTGATGCGGGTGTAGCCCATGCCGTGGCGCGTCTCGAAGCGGTCGAGGTCCTTCTTGTACGGCCGGTAGGACGGGCTCCACACGTCGCCGCCGTCGTTGATCGAGAAGTACCGGCCGCCATCGTCCACGGGCACGTTGTTGTAGCGGTAGCGCGTGAGGCGGCGCATCTTCGCGTCGCGGTAGAAGCAGTACCCACCGGCCGTGTGTGACACGAGCCCGAAGAACTCCTGGGACCCCAGATAGTTGATCCAGGGGTAGGGCGTGTGCGGCGTGGTGATCACGTACTCGCGGGCTTCGTCATCGAAGTGACCGAACTGCATGGGGTGCTGCCTTCCAGGGATACGGGCCGAGCGGGTCTCACTCTAGCCGACATCGAAACGTTTAGATGCACCGCTTCCCCTCCAGTCTCCGCTCCTCAGCGTCCTCGCGCCCCCGTCTGCGCCACCCGACACCCGGTAGCGTGGGCGCATGCTGCTCTCCGACAGGGACATCCGGGCCGAGATCGAGGACGGGCGCGTCACGCTCGACCCCTACGAGCCGGACATGATCCAGCCGTCGTCCATCGACGTGCGGCTCGACAAGTACTTCCGCGTGTTCGACAACCACAAGTACGCCGCCATCGACCCGAGCGCGGAGCAGCCAGAGCTCACCCGCCTGGTCGAGGTGAAGGAGGACGGCCCCTTCGTCCTCCACCCCGGCGAGTTCGTGCTGGGATCGACCTACGAGTCCGTCGAGCTGCCCGACGACATTGCCGCGCGTCTCGAGGGCAAGTCCTCGCTCGGGCGTCTGGGTCTCCTCACCCACTCCACCGCTGGCTTCATCGACCCGGGCTTCGAGGGCAACGTCACCCTCGAGCTGTCCAACATGGCGACCCTGCCCATCAACCTGTGGCCCGGCATGAAGATCGGCCAGCTGTGCTTCTTCCGGCTGTCCTCCGCGGCCGAGCACCCCTACGGGTCCTCCGCCTACGGATCCCATTACCGCGGCCAGCGCGGCCCCACCGCGAGCCGGTCCTTCCAAAACTTCCACCGCACCGACGTGTAGCCGGCGCCGCCGCATCGAGCGGCGCACCCGCGACGGCCGGCTCGCGCATGGGCGCTATGCTGGCCGGACACGACAGGGGAGCGCTTCCCGACCACGACCGGTGGGGACCAGAGCGCTGAGAGTGCGGACCAGCCGCAGACCCTCGAACCTGATCCGGGTGATTCCGGCGTAGGGAGTCGAGACTCGTCCCCTCCTAGCAATGGGAGGCAGCACATGCGCATCGCGCGTGCCACCACCGCGGGGGCCATCGCCCTCGCCACCATCACCATGGCCGCCTGCTCGACGGACGCCGACGAGGGCCCCGACACGAGCGCGGACCCCACCCCCGCATCGGCCGAGCCCACGCCGACGGAGAGTGCCGACCTCACCGGGCAGACCGTCACCGTCGTCACCCACGACTCGTTCGCGGTGCCGGACGAGGTTCTCGCCGCCTTCGAGGACGAGACCGGCCTGACCGTGGAGTTCGCCGCACCCGGCGACGCCGGCGCGCTGGTCAACCAGCTGATCCTGACCAAGGACGCGCCCATCGGCGACGTGGTCTACGGCGTCGACACCACCTTCGCGTCACGCGCGATCGACGAGGGCGTGTTCGCGGACTACACCTCGACCGCGCCCGCCGCAGCAGATGCCGCGCAGTACGCGATCGCCGGCTCCAGCGCGCTCACCGCGATCGACTACTCCGACGTGTGCCTCAACTACGACATCGCGTGGTTCGAGGAGTCGGGGCTCGACGTGCCGCAGTCCATCGGCGCCCTGTCCGATCCTCAGTACAACGGCCTGCTGTCCGTCACCAACCCGGCGACCTCCTCACCTGGCCTCGCGTTCCTGCTCGCGACCGTCGCGGAGCTGGGCGACGACTGGACCTCCTACTGGGAGGCGCTGCGCGAGAACCAGGTGCGCGTGACCGCCTCGTGGTCGGACACCTACTTCGTCGACTTCTCGGTGCCCAACTACGGGGGCGATTACCCGCTGGTGCTGTCCTACGCCTCGTCCCCGCCGTCCGAGGTCATCGACGGCGAGCCCACCTCCGCCGCGCTCCTCGACACCTGCTTCCGTCAGGTCGAGTACGCCGGCGTCCTCGAAGGAGCGGAGAACCCCGCCGCCGGGCAGGCGGTCGTCGACTGGATGCTGTCCGACGAGTTCCAGGCGAACCTGCCGGACAACATGTACGTCTACCCGGTGTCCTCGTCCGTCGACGTGCCCGAGGCGTGGGCCGAGTTCGCGCCGCTCGCGGACGACCCCATCACGATGGACCCCGCCCAGATCTCCGCGAACCGCGACGACTACATCGCGGAGTGGACGTCGATCGTCATCGACTAGGCGCGGTCATGAACGCAGGCCGAGGAGCGCGATGAGGACCGCCGCCCACCATTCCCTCAGCTGGTGGCTGCTGGCCCTGATTCCTCTCGCGTTCCTCGGCCTGTTCTTCCTGTGGCCGCTCGGGTCGGTGCTGGTGCACGGCCTGTTCGACGGCGGGTTCGACGTCGCGGGCACCTGGGCGGTCGTCACGTCATCGCGCACGGCCGATGCGGTGGTCACGACGGCGCTGCTGGCGTCCGCTGGCACGGTGGGCTCGGTCCTTCTTGGGGTCCCTGGGGCGTACGTGCTGTACCGGCTGCGGTGGCGTGGCCAGCGCGCGGTCCGGGCCGTCGTCGCCGTGCCGTTCGTGCTGCCGACCATCGTGGTCGCCGCCGCGTTCTCGGCGCTGCTGGGGCGCTCGGGCCCGCTCGGCCTCCTGGGGCTGGACCAGTCGGTCGCGGCCATCATCGCCGCTCTCGTGTTCTACAACGTCTCCGTGGTCGTGCGCGTCGTGGGCGGTGCCTGGGCGGGGCTCGACCCGGCGACCGCGGCCGCCGCCGCCACCTTGGGCGCGGACCGGCGACGGGTGTTCGCGCACGTCACCCTTCCCGCGCTCGTGCCGGCGATCGCGTCCGCCGCGTCCGTGGTCTTCCTGTTCTGCGCGACCGCCTTCGGGGTGGTGCTGGTGCTGGGCGGCACGCGCGTGCGCACTCTGGAGACCGAGATCTACCTGCAGGTGAACCAGTTCCTCGACCTGCGGGCGGCGGCCGTGCTGTCGATTCTGCAGATCGTGTTCGTCGCGCTCGCACTGTGGCTGTCGGCGGCGGCGCGGCGCCGCCGCGAGCGGGTGCTCGGGGGTCGCTCGCTGGACGGGACCCGGCCGTTCGTGAGGGCCGATGCGTGGGTCGCCGCGCCCGTCCTCCTCACCCTGGGCGTGCTGGTGGCAGCGCCGATGTACGCCCTGGTCGAGAGGTCGCTGCGCACCCTCGACGGGCACGGGTTCGACCACTACATGGCGCTGTTCGGCGAGCCGGGCCGGACGGTGCTGCCGGTATCCGTCGCGCAGGCGGCCGTGAACTCGCTGGTCACGGCAGCCATCGCCGCCGCGGTCGCGTGCGTGGTCGGCCAGGTCGTGGCGGCGCTGCTGACGCGCCGCTCGCGACGGTCGGGCGCCTTGGATGCGGTGGTGATGCTGCCGCTGGGCGTGTCCGCGGTGGTGGTCGGCCTCGGCATGCTGCTGACCCTCAACCGGCCGGTGCTCGGGATCGACCTGCGGGGCTCGTGGTGGCTGGTCGCCATGGCGCAGGCCGTGGTCGCGCTCCCGCTCGTGGTGCGCACGCTGGTGCCGTCGGCGCGCGCGATCGACCCCCGTCTGCGCTTCGCAGCGGCGACGCTGGGGGCATCGCCCTGGCGGGTGTGGACCCGCGTGGACTGGCCGCTGCTGCGCCGTGCGTTCGGCCTGGCGGTGGGGTTCGCCTTCGCGATCGCGTTGGGCGAGTTCGGGGCGACCACGTTCGTCGCGCGCCCGGACCGGCCCACCCTGCCGACGGCGATCTATCGGCTGCTCGGGAGGCCGGGCATCGAGAGCATCGGCATGGCCTTCGCGGCGGCGGTGGTGCTGGCCGCGATGACGGCCGCGATCATGATGGTGTCCGAGCGCATGCGCACGCAGGTGGGAGCTGATCTATGAACCACTCGACCCAGAATGCAGCGTCGCGCGCGGGCTCGGCGCCGGCCGGTCTCGAGGTGCGAGACGTCCGGGTCGTGTACCCCGGGACACCACCCGTGGTGGCCGTCGAGGGCGCGACGCTGAGCGTCGCGCCCGGCGAGACGGTCGCGCTGCTGGGGCCGTCGGGCTGCGGGAAGTCCTCGCTGCTGGGTGCGATCGTCGGCATCGTGCCGGTCGCGGCCGGCGCCATCCTGTGGGACGGGTCGGATGTCACCGCCGTGCCGGTGCACAGGCGCGGCTTCGGTCTGGTGTTCCAGGACGGCCAGCTGTTCCCGCATCGGTCCCTCGCACGCAACGTGGCCTTCGGGCTCGAGATGGCGGGGATCGCGCGCGAGGAGCGCAGGGCTCGTGTCGAGGAGCTGCTGGACCTCGTGGGCCTGGAGGGATACGGCGCACGCGCGGTGACCGAGCTGTCCGGCGGCCAGCGCCAGCGCGTCGCGCTCGCGCGCTCGCTCGCCCCGCGCCCGCGCCTGCTCGCGCTCGACGAGCCGCTGAGCTCCCTCGACGCGGATCTGCGCGCCCGGCTCGCGGTGGACGTGCGCGACATCCTGGCCGCGGCCGGCACGGCAGCGATCGTCGTCACGCACGACCCGGCGGAGGCCGAGGTGATGGCCTCGCGCGTGCTGCGCATGGCGGACGGCCGCCTGCTCTGAGCCCGTCGTCCCCCGAGCCCCTGACGGCGGCCCAGCCGGCGCATCGGCCGTGCCCGAACTCACGGGCCAACCCGAGCGGGACCGCGGTTCCGAGCGGGCGGCAGCTCGACGGCCGGCAGTTCATCTGTGACGTCGTGCTCGGTGGCTCTGTTCACGTGGCCGTCACCGCGCTCTGAGAGGATGGACGCGTGAACACTGACAGAGTCGAACGGGCCATGCGCGACGTCGCGGACGAGGTGATCCGGCCCCGATTCCGCTCCCTCGCCGATGGCGAGATCTCCGCGAAGAGCGGCCCCAACGACCTGGTCACCGTCGCGGATGTCGAGGCCGAGCGTGCGCTCACGCCGCTGCTCGCCGACATCGAGGCGATCCCCGTCGTGGGAGAGGAGGCGACCGAGCTCGATCCGTCGCTGCCCGATGTCCTGGCGACCGCATCGGCCGCATGGACCCTCGACCCGGTCGACGGGACGTGGAACTTCGCGCATGGCTCGGTCGAATACGCCGTGATGATCGGGCGAGTCGCGGCCGGCGACACCGATGCCGGATGGATCCTGCACCCGGAGACCGGCGACCTGCTGCGCGGAGGCCGGGCGCTCGCACCCGAGGTGGTGAACGGCGACGGCGCGGTGACGGCGATGCGGAACATCGCCGGCCTCGAGCCGCGCCCGCTCGCCCAGCTGCGCGGCATGGCGACCCTCACCTTCGCTCCCGGGCCCGTCGCCGAGGGACTCACGGGGCTCCACGCCGACGTCGCCGAGATCACCCCGCCGCGCATGTGCGCCGGCTGGGACTACTGCGACCTCGTCAACGGCGACCTGGACTTCCTGCTGTACTTTCGCGCCAAGCCCTGGGACCACGCTCCCGGCGTCGCGATCGCTCGGGCGGCCGGACACGTCGCCCGTCATCTCGACGGCGCCGCCTACCGGCCGGGGGCGCCGGGGCGGCCCTTCCTCGTGGCCCGCGCCCAGGAATGGGACGCGCTCGCTGCGGCCATCAACCGCCACACGAACCACACGCTCTAGGTGCTGTCCCCCGCCGCGCTCGCGCGGTGGACGCGCTGCAGGGCCCCCGCTCATGTGCGAGGGCCCTGCAGTGGTGGTGAGATCAGGCGTTGACGGGCTCGTCGATGGACTCGATCGCGGGCGCCTCCTTGAGCGCTGGCTTCCTGCGGTCACCTGCCGCGGCCCAGATGAGGCCGCCGCCCGCGATGATCAGCGTGGCGCCCAGTCCGGCGGCGATGGCCGCGACGCCCAGGCCCATGGTGAGGACGTTGGCGGTGACGGAGCCGACGCCCAGCTCGCCGATGAGGGCGTGTGCGGTGGCGGTCCAGGCCTCGGCGCGAGCCGGGCCCTCAAGGGGGTGCATGCGGTCGAAGTCGGCCCAGTACTTGCCGTCGGTCGCGACCTCG
Source organism: Demequina sp. NBRC 110053 (assembly GCF_002090095.1). GTDB lineage: Bacteria > Actinomycetota > Actinomycetes > Actinomycetales > Demequinaceae > Demequina. The sequence goes on from NZ_BBRJ01000002.1 coordinate 958,782, forward strand.
TACGTGCCGGCGTCGAAGGTCTCGCCGTTGTACTCGACGGGCTCATCGAGGGTGACCGTGGTGGTGCCGTGCAGCGTGTGGTACGCCACGAGGCCCATCTGATACATGTACTCGGAGCCGGTGTTCACGAGCGGGTCGTTGGGGTCGAGCTCCGACGCCTTGAGGTCGTAGCCCCAGTCGTTCTCGACGAGGTCGATGATGCCCTGCGCTGCCGCGGTCTCGCCGCGGTCGATCAGCTGGCCGTCCTCGTTGTAGGTGAGGGTGACGTTCTGCGCCTCGGAGAACTTCTCGAGGGAGTGCTGCCCGGCGGCCACCTGGGTGTAGGCGAAGGCGCCCACCCCGATGAAGCCGAGTCCGATGACGGCGAGGACCACGCCTAGCGCCTTGAGTCGTGCGGTCATGATTTCTTCCTTTCCATCCGGGGTTGGATTCCGGTTGACTCAAGCGTTGCGGCAACGTTTCCGATTCATCCGGGACCATGGGCCCGGTGGTCGTCCCACACATGATCTACCAGGCAATACTCTGCGAAGAATGGTGGTGACGGTATGGCAACGGAGTGCGTTTCGCGTCGGGATCCGGACATTTCCGGGACGTTGGTCCCGCTCCCTGGGACGCCCGCTCCAACGCCGCGCTAGTGAACGAGGAAGCCGTCGCGCACCAGGTCGCGCACCGCGGGGACGAGCCCGCTCAGCATCCGACTCGACGGCACGTCCAGCAGAGCCGCGAGCGCGTGAGCGATCTGGCCCACCGTCAGCTCGCCATCGCACGCGCCCACCAGCCCCGCGAGCGCGGTGTCCGCCTTGATCGACCGGCCGAACCCGCCTCCCTGGCGCAGGAGGATGTGCTCCGGCTCGACCTGAAGGGGTCGGCCATAGGTCTCCTTGGTCACGTCGGGAGCGACGGTGAGCGCCGTGTCGAACAGGGCGTGGTCGCTGGTGTCGACCAGCCAGTCGTGGGCCTCGAGCGCCGCCGCCAGCGTGGGACCCAGGGGCGCTGCGAGCGCACCCTCGTGCTCCTCGAGCCGGCGCAGGGTCGGCACGCCGCTCGCTGGGCGGCGCAATGTGACGATGCCGAAGCCCACCGCATCCGCCCCGACCGCGTCGAACGCTCGCAGGTATGCCTCGTAGGCCGCCCAGAACGTCGCGGGATGGCGCTCGGGCGTGATGCCCGCATCCCGCAGCCAGGTCTCGGCGTACTCGGCCGGGTCGAGGACGTCGCGCTGCACGACCCACGCATCGACGGCGACGTTCGACGCGTCGAGCCACTCCTCGAGCCGCGACCGCCAGTCGCCGTGCATCTCCCAGTTGCCCAGAAGCTGAGCGACACCCCCGGGCGCCAGTACGTCCCCGAGGCCCGACAGGAGCCTCTCCATCACCCCGTCCCGCTGGAGCCCGCCGTCGCGATACTCGAACGCCGGCGCTCCGGGAGGCGTGATGACGAACGGCGGATTCGTGACCACCTGATCGAACTGCTCGCCGGCGATCGGCTCGAGCAGTGACCCCTCGCGCAGGTCCCACGGGGCGTGCGCGGCGGAGGGCCGATGCGCTCTCGCCTCCCGTTCGGCCGCTGCAGTCTCGCTCGCGTCGTCGCGCGGGGAGGGACGTCCGAGCGCGGGCGCGTTGAGCGCCTCGTTGAACCTCGCGAAGCCGAGGGCGCGGCGGGAGACGTCGGTGGCCACCACCTCGTCGGCGTGGAGAGACGCGTGGAGGGCCTGGATCCCGCAGCCCGTGCCGAGGTCGAGCACCCGCCCACGAGGCGAGCGCATGGTGATCGATGCGAGCGTGGTCGAAGCCCCGCCCACCCCGAGCACGTGGTCCTCCCCCACCGCGCGGCCCGTGACGGCCTCCCCCAGGTCGGAGGCGACCCACCAGTCCACCTGGCCAGCCTCGGTGGTGGCGGCATAGGGGCGCATGTCCGCGACAGCCGCCACAGCATCGGCGCTGTCGTTGCCCTGCGTGCGCACCAGCCCCGCCCGCTCGAGACCTGCCGCCCCCACCCGAGGCAGCGCGGCATCCACCTGAGCGCGGCTGACGGGATCGCCCAGCATCAGCAGCCGCGACAGCACGGCGATCCGGTCGGATCCGGCGTCTCGCGCCGCGACGACCGCGGGCATCACCTGCTCGCGCCCGAGCGCGCGCGTCGCCCGCTCGCCCAGCCGTTCGGACACCGCGTCGACCGTCCAGCCCGCGAGGTCAGCGCGCAGCGCGGCTGCGGTGGGCGCGTCGAGAGCCGGGGTGACCATGAGGGCGAGGCTAGCGCGCGGTCACCGCGGCGAGCGCGCTACTCGACCCGCTCGTCGACGGCCCCACCCGGCATGGGAGCGGCGTCGCCCTCCCCTGACGTTCCGTGGTCAGCCTCCTCCTCGATGCCGGAGGCATGCGACCGCCGCGAGGCGCCAGCGACGGCGACGATCGCGATGACCGCTGCGATGAGGGCGATGCCCCAGCGCATCCACGGGTTGGCGTCGTCGCCGTAGGACAGCAGCACCACCGCGGGAGCGATGAGCAGCGCGACCAGGTTCATCACCTTAATCAGCGGATTGATCGCGGGACCGGCGGTGTCCTTGAACGGGTCGCCGATGGTGTCGCCGATGACGGTGGCCTCGTGCGCAGGCGAGTTCTTTCCGCCGTGGTGGCCGTCCTCGACGATCTTCTTGGCGTTGTCCCACGAGCCGCCCGAGTTGGCGAGGAAGACCGCCATGAGCACCCCGGTGCCGATCGCGCCGGCGAGGAACCCGGCGAGCGCTCCCACGCCCAGTGCGAAGCCGACGAAGATGGGAGCCATCGCGGCCAGCAGGCCGGGGGTGGCGAGCTCGCGCAGCGAGTCCCTGGTGCAGATGTCGACCACCCGGCCGTACTGGGGGCGCTCCTCGCCGGTCATGATGCCGGGGTGCTCGCGGAACTGGCGGCGCACCTCGAGCACGATCGCGCCGGCGGCACGGGTGACGGCGTCGATCGCGAGGCCTGAGAAGAGGAACACGGTCGCGCCGCCGATGATCACGCCGACGAGCGTGAGCGGGTTGATGACCTCGTAGGAGAAGTCCGCGGCCTGTGCGGCGGCGTCGGACAGCGCGAGCGTGACGGCGTCCTGGTACGAGCCGAACAGGGCGGTCGCCGCGAGGACGGCGGTCGCGATCGCGATGCCCTTGGTGATCGCCTTCGTGGTGTTGCCGACCGCGTCCAGGTCGGTGAGGGTCTGCGCGGCCTCCTCGTCGACCTCGCCTGACATCTCCGCGATGCCCTGGGCGTTGTCCGAGACGGGACCGAAGGTGTCCATGGCGACGATCACGCCCACCGTGGTCAGCAGCCCGCAGCCCGCGAGGGCCACCAGGAACAGCGCGAGCGTGATGGACCCGCCGGCGACGAAGAACAGGATGACGACGGCGCCCGCGATGACGGTCGCGGTGTAGACGGCCGACTCCAGGCCCACGCCGATGCCAGAGAGCACCACGGTCGCGGCACCGGTCTTCGACGTCGCGGCCACGCGGCGCGTGGGCTTCTTCGCGGTGTCCGTGAAGAAGCCCGTGAGCCACAGGATGATGCCGGCCAGTCCGATCCCGACGAACACGGCGACCGTCGCCATGATGCGTGGGTCGCCGGACTCGTCGGCGATGGCCTCGGTGCCGATCTCCGCGAAGGACGAAGGAAGGTAGACGAAGGCCGCGACAGCGGCGAGCACGGCGCCGATGGCCGCGGAGACGTAGAAGCCACGGTTGATCGCCGCCAGCCCGGACTCGCCACCGCGCACCTTGGTGATGAACACGCCGACGGTCGCGACGATCGCGCCGATCGCGGTCACGATGAGCGGGAAGACCAGGCCCTGCTCGCCCATGGCGGCCTTGCCGAGGATGAGGGCGGCGACCAGCGTCACGGCGTAGGACTCGAACAGGTCGGCGGCCATGCCCGCGCAGTCGCCCACGTTGTCGCCCACGTTGTCCGCGATGGTCGCCGCGTTGCGGGGGTCGTCCTCGGGGATGTGCTGCTCGACCTTGCCCACGAGGTCGGCGCCCACATCGGCGGCCTTGGTGAAGATGCCTCCGCCCACGCGCATGAACATCGCGAGCAGGGCCGCTCCGAAGCCGAAGCCCTCGAGCACTGCCGCCGCGTCGCCGCGGTAGAGGAACACGACGGCCGCCGCTCCCACGAGCCCCAGGCCGACGACGGACATGCCGACGGCGCCTCCGGTCCGGAAAGCGATGCGCGCGCCCTCGGCGCGCCCGTTGCTCTGCGTCGCGGCGTAGGCGACGCGCACATTGGCCCGCACCGCGAGCCACATGCCCAGGTAGCCGATGGCCGCGGAGAACCCAGCACCGAGCAGGAAGAAGATCGAGCGTCCCACCCGCACCCCGGCGTCCCCTGGCAGCAGGAACAGCAACGCGAAGACGATGACTGCGAAGAGCACGAGGGTGCGGAACTGGCGGTTGAGATACGCGGAGGCGCCCTCCTGCACGGCGCCCGCGATCTCCTGCATCTTGGGCGTGCCGTCCGACGCCCTGAGCACCTGCTGGCGAAGGACGAAGGAGAAGATCAGCGCCGCGGCGGCGATCGCACCGATCACCGCGACGATGGTCAGGCTCGACCCGCCCACCTCGAGCTCGCTCGTGACTGCTGTTGTCATTCGTCCTCCTTGACGAGACAGACGTGGCGCGACGCCGGTGTCGCGCGAACGGTATGCCGGTCACTCTAGGGGACGATGAGAGGCGGGGCGAGGCGCGACCCAACGTTTCACGCCACCCGTGCGTCGACAGTGCGAGGAACCCGATCAGAGACGACCGGAGGGGACATGTCTCAGTGGCAGGACACGATGGAGCAGCTGGTGCGCACTCGCGAGCGCGCGCTGCTGTCCTACGCGTACCTCGTGTGCGGCAATCCCGTGCAGGCGCAGGACCTGGTCCAGGACGCGCTGGTGCGGACCTTCTCACGCGAGCGCAAGGGACTCACGGTCGTGAAGGCCGAGGGGTACGTGCGGCGCGCGATCACGACCGCGTACGTGGACATCTATCGCCGCCAGCAGCGGTGGCAGAGGGTTCAGCACCTCTTCCGACCGGACGCGTTCGCGCCTGACCGGCTGGGAGAGGTGGAGGCGGGATCGGACGTGGCCGATGCGCTCGCGACCCTGCCGCCACGCGTCAGGGCGTGCGTGGTCCTGCGGTACTTCGACGATCTGACGGTTCCTCAGATCGCGCGGCAGCTCGGCATCGCCGAGGGCACCGTGAAGCGCTATCTCAGCGACGGGCTGGGTCAGCTGGAGCTGGCGTTGGGTCCGCTCGAGGATGCGCGGTCAGCCGATGCGGGTGAGACCACCGTGGACTCATCGCGCTCTTCAGGAAGGAACGGATCATGAAGCTCTCAGATGCGCTTCGGGGCGCGGCGGACCGCGCTCCCGTCGACGAGGTGTCGGTGGGCGTGGGCACGGTTGCGGGTCGCGTCAGGCGTCAGCGAGCGGTGCGGACGGGGTCGACCGCGCTCCTGGGTGCGGGAGCGTGCGCCGTCATCGCCTTCGGGGCGCTAGGGCCCGTGTCGACCATCGCGAGCTCAGGGGACAGCGGCGAGGCCAACGCGCCCGCGGCAGCCTTGGAGGGCGAGGCCATGGAGGAGTCCGGCGCCGGCTACGACGCCGCGGGCGATACCGCGCTGGCGCGCCCGGCGGAGCAGTGGTGGTGCGGCTCGACCTTCTCCGCAGACGACGGCACGTGGGCCTGGGGCGACGCCTCGGGGGTGGACTTCGAGCTGGGCGAGCCCACCCTCGACGGCACGGAGCTGCAGCTGCCACACACCCTCACCGCGTCTCGCCCCGTCGACCTGATCTCGTCGCCCGACGCACTGATCGTGTGGGATGGGATCGTCGTGGGCCGGCTCGTGGGCGAGTCGCCGTTCACCTACGGCCCGGCCGACGAGCCCATGCTGCCCGAGGAGGTCTACGAGCGCCTCGACCCCTCGACGGAGTTCAGCTCCCTCGAGCAGTCCACCGTGATGGAGTCCGTGAACTGCTGGGATGGCGAGCCTCTGCCCGCTGGCACGTACGAGGTCCACCAGGCGTGGACGCTCGCCTACGCGGACGGCGCCGCGGAGCCTGCTCCCGCCGAGACCACCGAGCCTGCTGGGGAGCCCACGACCGGCCCCACCGACGTGCCGACGGAGGACGTCGCAGGGACCGACTCGTCAGTCGCGACCGACGGCGCCGAGTCCGGCGCGGCTGGCGGCGGTGCAGGTGGCTCGGAGGGCACGGCTTCAGAGGGCGAGCCGACGCCCGGCTCGGCGCCCTTCCCTGAGACGTTCCGGGTCGCGGCGGGACCCGTCCAGCACGTGGTCGACGGCGATCCGGTCGACGACCCGTTCGGCGCCTACCTCGGCTCGGGCGAGCCGGGTGAGCCTCCCGTCGACCCGATCGACCCCGTCGAGCCGAGTGACCCGGTCGACACTCCTGACGACCTGCTGACCCCGGAGTTGGCGAGGGAGCTGTTCGACGCGACCCGAGCATCGGCGCTGTGGGACATGGCACCCGGATCCCAGCGCTGGATCAAGACGCTCGACGCGATGGCGCACACCGACGACGCCTGGGAGTCGCGCTACTACGGATGCGTGTGGGATCAGGGCGTGGACGGCGCGTTCCCGAAGGAGTCTGCGGAGATGGGACTGCTCGATGTGCAGGTGGATGTGCCGTCCTCGATCTCGGTCAGCTACGGCTACGTCGTGGATGGCAATCCCCTCGTCACCGGCACGACCACCAACGTGTCGAAGCACACGATCCCCGGCTACTACTCGGGGCAGACGCCGGTCCTGGCACTCGTCAAGGATGGACGCGTGGTGGCGGAGTCATACACCGAGTCGCTCCAGCGCGGGGGACACGGCGTGGTCGAGCCGGCGATCGCCGAGATGTCCGTCGTCCCCGACGATGGCTTCTTCGCGCCCGGCCAGCAGAGCCACGCGGAGGCGCTGCTGCGCAACGTCAACGCCTGCGACGGATCCTCCGCCGTCGAGCCCGGGACCTACACCGTGCTGGTCCAGAGCAACGTCCACGTGGGATCCGGATACGCGGTCGCCTTCGGCGGCGCTGAGGACCTCATGGCGGAGCAGGAGGCTGCGGATGGTCGCGCGAGCAACGGCGAGCTCGACATCGAGAGCGGAGCCGAGGGCTCCTCGGTCCTCGAACCGGACGTCGGCACTCTCGTGGATGAGCCGAGCTTCGGCGGAGACGATGCGACCGACGCGGCGATCCTGCCCGCTCCTGACGGAGCGTACGACTGGGTGGAGTTCCAGGTCTGGACGTCGTTGGGCTCGCTGACGGTGCGCTGAACACAGGTCCGGCGGGCCCGATCGGTGGGCCCGCCGGACCTGCGCCATCGTCGGCGCAGCTCCAGTGTCCGCCCAGGCGCGTGGTGTGGCACGATGGCGCCAAGAGCGCGCCGGGCGATGCCCATCCGCGCTCTTCATGGCCCCGGAGGCGGCGTGATCCCCTCAGCCGCGCCGCCTCCGGGTCCCAGGTCCCGGGTCCCGGGTCCCGGGTCCCGGGTCCCAGGTGCCAGTCCCCTAGCTCGCGCTGGAGCGGTGGGTCTCACGGCGCGCGGGCCCACGCAGGTCCGGCGACGGCGGATGCCTCGGCACCGCGCCCGCCTCGCACCAGGACGGTCAGGGTCGCACCCGCTGCCGCGCACCGCACCACCGTGGCACGGTTCGCCCGGGCGGCGGCGCTCGCCGCCTCGCACGCGGCCTCTCGGGACTCATCGCCTTGAGCTGCGTGGCCTCGCGCTGCGTGCGCTCCGGCGAGCGCGGCCAGGTCCGCCGCGTTCTGGGCGTCGACGCGGGCGAGAGTCCGCGCCCCTGCACTCACCAGTGCCATGCCCAGCACGACGATGGCCACGACCAGAGCCAGCGTGAGCACGCTCCCCGACCCGCGCTCGCGCCCGCCCCCGGTGAAGGGAGCCGCCACCGCAGACGGCGCGCTCACGGAGGTCCCATGGCCGTGGAGGCCGCGCTCGCCGCGGGAAGCCACGCGGCAGTCTCGACGGTGACTCGGGCCGTCACGGCACCGCCTGACGAGGTGATCGTCACCTGGGCGACGGCGCTGGCGCCTGACACGGCCGCCACCGCCGCATCGGCGCCTTCGACCACGGCCGTCCGCGCCGCGAAGGCCGCGAGCTCCTCGGCGGTGATCGCATCGCGCACCCACCCCACCGCGGACAGCACGGCCCCGAGCACGAGCGCGACCGCGGGCAGGGCCGCCGCCAGCTCGACGGAGACCGACCCACGGTCGCGCCCGGTGCTCATCCGAAGGCCGAGCGCAGGATTCCCGCCAGCAGCTCGCGGACCTCGTCGGACCGGATCAGGGCGATGAGAATGCCGGCGAAAGCGGCGGCCGCCACTGTCACGAGCGCGTACTCGGTGGTGGCCATGCCGTCGTCCTCGCTCACCACTCGGCGAAGCAGGGTCATGGTGACTCCTTCCCGCTCCGGGCGTGCGCCGGAGCATGGCCAGCCTGCGGGAGCGTCGCGGTCGCCGCTCGCTGCACGCGGCGCCGCTGTGGGTCGGAGGTCGACCTGGCGGCCCTGGGGATGCAGCGAGCGCGCATCGCTTAGCGGCCGTCACGGAGCGTCAGGATCGATCCCGTCGATTGAGCCGAGGTCCGCACCCGCGATCACGGCGATCAGCAGCGGGACCACACCGACGAGCACGAACGAGGGCAGCAGGCACAGCGCAAGCGGGAGCGTCAGTCGCACGCCGAGCTCACCAGCAGCGCGCTGAGTGCGCCGGCGCTGCTCGCGTTCCAGGCGCGCCCTCGCGGAGCGAAGACCGAATCGCGCAGGAGCGCCGGCGTGAAGCGCGAGCGAGAGCGGCCCGGCGAGCACCTCCATGAGCTCAGCCGGACCGTCGCCGGGAGCACGCCGCGTGCGACGAGCGCGTCGGCGGCGACGCGGCGGACGCGTGCCGCCGGCGAGGCCCGCTGACTCGCGCCCGGAATCGGAGCCGCCCACCGCGCCCGTCGCCCGCACCCCCTCGGCCGGCGAGCGCTCAGCCCCGCTGCGCAGCCACGCCGCCATCTCGCGGAGCTGCCGCGCGCCGCGGGACTCGGCCACCTCCGCCACGCGCTCGCTCGCCTGGTCGACCGGCATGCCAGACGCGAGCGCGGCATCGAGGAGAGCCAGGATGACGGACGTGGGCACCTCGTTCGCGGACGGTCCACCCCCTGCAGCTCTAACCATGCGCGCCATCCACGCTGACCCGGCCCAGGTGAGAGCTGCGGCGCCCACCAGCAGCGCCCACCCGGCGGAGGTCCCGACGAGCAGCGATACGACAGACGAGTCGACGGCGGCGGCCAGCCCGGCGCCCACCAGCGGCAGCCATCTCAGGATCCTCGCGCTCATCCGCGGGCCCGCGAGCGCGGCCTCGGCGGCATCCTGCGCATCCCTGACCTGGGCGAGCGCGGCGTCGATCGCCTCGAGCACACGTGCGAGCGGGGCTCCCGTGTTGCGCGCCAGAGTCGCGGCCGCGATCACGGAGCGTTCGACCATGGCGTCATCCGCGAGATCGGAGGCGCCTTGCACGGGGACGCCGTCGCCGGCGGTGGTCACGCCCACGATCTCCCACGCGCGCTCGGGCCCCACCCCGGCATGCAGCAGCGCCACCGCGTCTGCGAGCACGGCATCCGGCCCTCGCGCGTGCGCGCCGCTGAGGCTCATCAGCCCGCCCTGCGCACTGCGCCGTGACGGGTGGCGTCGCCCATCGCCCCCGCGGCGCCCGCGACAGCGCCTTCACCCACCAGCTGCGCGAGGGCCATGATCCCGGGTCCAGCGAGGCTCCCACCCCGATGTCGCGTCAGTGCCGGCACCACGTCGAGGCCGCCGTCTGACCGCCCGACGAGCACCGCCACCTGAGACAGCCAGCGCCCCTCCTCGCGCCGTTCGACGTGGAGCACCACGTCGAAGGCGGCCAGCGCCTGCGCATGCACCGCCCGTTCCGGCATTCCCACGAGAGCGCCGAGCGTCGCGAGCCTCGTCGGCACCTGCGCGGGCGCATTGGCATGCAGCGTGGTCATGGATCCCGGGTGACCGGTGTTGAACGCCGCGAGCACGTCGCGAATCTCCACGCCCCGGCACTCTCCCAGCACCACGCGATCCGGCCGCATCCGCAGGGCCTCGCGCACCAGCTGCGCGAGCACGATCGCGCCGGCGCCCTCGATGTTCGCGCGCCTCTCGACGAGCCTCACCACATGCGCGTGGTGAGGCATGATCTCGCCCGCCTCCTCGATCACGACGATGCGCTCGGCGGACGATGCTGCCGACAGCAGCGCCGCCATCAAGGTGGTCTTGCCACTGCCCGTCGAGCCGGTCACCAGCAGCGAGGCTCGCCGCGCCACAAGCGCTGCGCAGACCTGCCGCATCACCCGGTCGAGAGCGCCGTTCGCCTCGAGGTCCTCGAGCGTGAGGGCGCGCTCGCGCACGATGCGCAGCGAGATGGCCGTGCACTCGGGTGCCACCGGTGGGAGGACGGCGTGCAGCCGCGTGCCGTCGGGGAGGCGCGCGTCCGCCACCGGCGAGGCGTCATCGAGGCGGGCTCCTCCCGCAGCCGCCAGGCGGGTCGCGAGCGCCCTCACGGCGCCGGCCGTCGCGAGATCGACCGCGACCCTCTCGAGCCCGCGCCCCCTGTCGATCCACGCCGCGCCGGGGGCGTGCACGAGCACGTCCGTCACCCCAGGGGCGAGCAGCCACGGTGCGAGGGGCCCTGCCCACGGTCGTGCGCTGACTCCCACCTCCCCCGCCTGTCGTTCCGTCACGTTGGCGAACGTGCCAGGCAGAGTCCGCCCGCGCATCGGCGCTGAGCCGTCGCTGGGGACCGCCGCTCCTGTCCTGCCCCTGGGGACGCACGGCGATGCGTGACGTCGGTGCGGCCAGTTAGGCTGACGGCAGGAGGAGATTCCATGCCCTTGCGCAACCGCAGTGCCCGGTCGGCGGCGTTCTTCGACCTCGACAAGACCATCATCGCCACCAGCTCGTCGATGGCCTTCGCGGGCTCGTTCGTGGATGGCGGTCTCGTCACCCGCGCGCACGCGCTGCGCACGGCGTACGCCCAGTTCCTGTTCCTCGTGGGCGGCGCTGACGAACGCCAGACCAACCGGCTGCGCGACTCCCTCAGCGACCTGATCAAGGGCTGGGAGGTCGCGAAGGTCCAGCAGATCGTGCAGGAGACGGTCCACGAGCACATCGACCCCGTGGTCTACGACGAGGCCCTCGACCTGATCCGCCGTCACCAGGCGAACGGCCGCGACGTGGTGATCGTGTCGGCCTCGGCCAGGGACGTCGTCGAGCCCATCGCGCAGCTCCTGGGGGCCGATGCTGTGGTCGCCTCCGAGCTGAAGGTCAAGAAGGGCTTCTACACGGGCGAGATCACCTTCTACGCCTACGGTGAGGCGAAGGCTGACGCCGTGCGCGCGCTCGCCGAGGAGAAGGGCTACGACCTGTCGCGCTCGTTCGCGTACTCGGATTCCATCACGGACACTCCCATGCTCAACGCCGTGGGCCATGGTTTCGTGATCAACCCCGACCGGGCCCTGCGTGCCGCAGCCGCGCATCACGGCTGGGGCGCGCTGCGGTTCAAGCGGCCCGTGGGCCTGCACTCGGGACCGTCGACGCGCTCGACCCTCATCACGGTGGTCGCGGTCGCGGCTGCCGTCGCCGCGACCGTCATGCTCGTCCAGGCGTCTCGCAGACAGGACGAGTAGAGGCACCGTCGCGTAGCGGCGGGCGGCCCTCGAGACGTAGTGTCAGAGGGGATCGAGGAGGAAGGCGCCATGTCGCGCTGGCAGCAGGCCTACTCCGCGCTCGCCGGCGAGCGCTACGCGGAGCTGCTGGCGCACGCGCGCCTGCTGACCGCCGGCGATGGCCAGGCCGAGGAACTGCTCGGACGAACGATCCGCGACCTGTTCACGCGATCACGGCGCCTCCCGCCGGCGCACCTCCTCTCTGTCGAGGTGCGCGACGCGATGTCGCGCCGCGTGGCCCTGGCCGGTGAGGGCGGCACCGCCGCCGCGACAGCCGACTACGGGTCGTTCGGGGACGCCGACGCGGCGCTGGACGCGCTCGCACCCGGTCGCGCCGGTCGCGACGGCGGGCACCATCATGGCTCCGTCCAGGGTGTCAGGACGCACGCGCGGGGCAGCACGGCGGCCGAGGACGTGGAGGACCGCGTCCCGGTCGACGGCGAGACCGCAGTGCCGATGCGCGGGTCGCCGTTCGCGCCACCGTCCGGTGAGGACGGCGCCCCACCCCCAGCCCACGTGGGGCGCGACTCGCCCGACGAGCTCGCGGAGGCCTTCGTGAACCTCCACCCCGCCGACCGGGCGCTCGTCATCATGTATCACCTCGACGGCCTGTCCCCACGGCGCATCGCCGCCCTGACCGGCATGGGCGAACCGGCCGTCCGGCGCCGCATCGACGCGGCGGCGAGGCGGTTGGGCAGCGCGGCGGGGATCGTCGTCGCCCCTGCCATCGCTGATGACGCGCTCGCTGAGGTCGAGGTCACCGTCGACGTGGGTACGTGACATGCGCGACCTGTCCGCCGAGCTCGCGCGCCTGCGCGATGGCCACGCGCGCCGCCTCGAGCACGCCCGCGCTCCGCAGTCATGGGCGCGCGACGTCGCGCGGCGGCGAGCGGGCCGCGCAGCCGCGTGGGCGGGGACGGCGAGCCTGGCCATCCTGGCGATCACCGTGGGTGCCGTGCACGGCGCTGCGAGCGACTCCACCGAGCCGCCGAGCGCCGCAGCGCACTCGCCCACGCCATCGCTGCCTCCAGCACCAGCCGAGGAGCCGGCCGCGTGGGCGCTCGCGACGGTCGAGTTCGGCGCGGAGCGAGACTGGCTCGCCGATCCTCTGGTCGAGGGGCCGCCGCAGTGCGGAGAGCCTCTGCCGGGCTCGATGTCCGCACGCGACGGCTTTCGCGCGGAGCACCAGGTGCCGGATCGCGTGTTCGTGCGTGCGGGAACCTCGGGCACGGCCGCCAGGGCGAGCGCCACGATCCGCTACGGCCGCCCGGACGAGTTCCCCGTGGTCGTGGACCCGATGGTCGGCCTCGTCGCGCGCGACGGCGTCGTGGTCGGTTGGCTCACCCCCAGCGCCCGCCGCGGCGTGACGACGTTCTCGCGCGCGTATCCCAGCACCCAGCACTGGATCGGGCTCGGTGTGCTCGCCGTCGCGTGCGACGGCGCCGCGGACGCAGGACCGACGGCCGGCACCCCTGCCGTCCGCACGCTCGAGGCGGGGGACTACGAGGTGGCCTGGATGACACGGGTGCACGCGACCGAGGAGGCCAATGCGAGAGCTGACTTGGCTGGCCGAGGGTACTCCGTTCCGCCCGCGAGCCTGCTGGCAGCCTTCCGGGAGGGCTCCTACGAGTGCGAGCGGGAGCGCGAGGAGTCCCGGAGCGCGCTGCCGCTGACGTGCGATCCGGGGGCCGTCCCTGGCACGGCCGTCGACGCCGAGGCGGGCTCGATCACCTTTCCGTACCGGGCGGACGCGTTCGGCCGAGAGGTGGACGTCACCTTCGTCACGAGGGCCGTGCCGCTCACGATCGATGACGCGGCGCTGGACCCGCGTAAGACCATCGAGGAGCAGAACCCGCCGCATGTCCCCGGCGAGCCGATGGAGTGCGGTGCGATCTACAGCGCGCTCAGCGAGTCGGCGGCGACCCTGCAGTGGGCCGACAGCGCGGGATCGGTCGAGTTCGACTCGCCAGCGCGGGTCCACGCCTGGGTCGAGGGCCGCGAGTGGACGTCGGCCGCGATCGTGGTCCCGGACGCCAGACTCTGGATCACGGAGCGAATCGACCGTCGCGCGGCGTTGAGCCAAGGCGGTTCGTACGCGTACTCGCTGCACCACGTCGTGGGGTCCGTGGACGTCGACCTGCCGCCGCGGATCACGGTGAGCCGCTACGACGGTCCCGCGGCGGTGGACCTGAACCTGGGGTCGGTCGACTGGTGCGCGGAGCCGTCCCGCTATCCGATGGGCTCGCTCGGGTTCTCGCTCGTCGCGCCCCACACGGTGGTGACGAACGCAGGAGTGGAGGAGTTCGAGGTCATCCGCATCGAGTGACATTCGCCGCGCGCCCCGCGCACCAGTGTCGCGCGACCCGTATTGTCGGCAGGAGCCGATTCACTGCGAAGGGGGCGATGTGGCGCGCTGGCAGGACCTGTACCAGCAGGCCGCACACGCGCGCTATCCCGCGCTCGTCGCCTATACCGCCGCGCTGACGGGCGAGGAGGCGGAGGACGCGGCGGCGCGAGTCGATCGGGCGCTCACGCAGGTCTTCGGCACGAGGCGCCGCCTGGCGGGTCCTGACGAGGGCGAGCGCGCCGTCCGCGCGGCGGTCATGGCGGCGTACCTGCGCGCCGCGGGCGACGCCGAGCCCGCCTCAGCTGAGCCGCCTCGCCATCACGCCGCACCTGACGATGCCGCCTTCGCTCCGCCATCAGACGTCCTGGCCCTCGCGGCCGCGCCTGGGCCTGACGCGTCCGGCACCCTCCGTGCGGACGAGGAGCGGCGCGACAGCACGCCGCAACCCGTGCAGGAGTCCGCGCACGAGCGCACCCCGGCCCTGGCATCGGCGCTGTCCACGCTGTCGCCGCGCGTCCGTGCGGCCGTGCTGCTGCGCTGCTACGACGACCTCACCATCGATCAGATCGCGCATCGCCTCTCCATGCCCCCACGGTTGGCCTCCGAGCTGCTCGACCGGGCCGCCGCGGCCCTGCACGTCCGCGGCTACGCCCTGCCCGACCTGATCGCCTCGGACGGCTCGCTCGAGACCGCGACGGTGACGGTCGCCGCACACGGCGAGGGGTGGTGACATGCGCGATGTGGCGCATGAGCTCGCAGCTCAGATCGCGGCCGATGCCCGGGCCCTCTCCCACGTGCAGGCGCCTTCCACCGTGCAGCGGGAGATCCGACGTCGGCGGCGCCGGTCGGCTCTGGGCTGGGGCGCGGGATCCGCGCTGGGTGTCGGCGCACTCGCCGTCGCCGCCGTGACGACGGCGGGCAGCCTCGCTGAGCCTGAGGAGGCGGCTCCCACGCCATCCGCCTCCTCGACCGCGCCCATCGCGTATGCGACGGTCGATCTCGACGACGCGGTCCCGTACGGAGGCTGGGGCGGACTCGAGTGGCTCGGTTGCGGGGATCCTGCGCCGGAGCCGGTCTCCCGCAGCGGCGGCTTCAGCGCCGCGTTCGAGTTCGACATCGACAGCGAGCTCTCGCAGGACGCATACGGTGCGACCGAGGTGTCGCTCGGATCCGTGGCGATCACCGGCTCGCCGGAGGTTCCGACCGGAGCGATGGTGAGCGCCCCGCTGATGATCTTCGTGCAGGACGGCGTGGTCGTGGGCTTCGACGGCGGTGGAGGGTCGGCGGGATGGATGGAGATCTCGCCAGACTGGTCGCTGGACGCCTCGGGCACGTGGTGGAACTATGCCTTCAGCTGCGACGCCTCTGCGGGCTTCCTCCCGCTCGAGGCGGGCGACTACGACGTGTACCTGGTCGCGCACATCGCGGCATCACCGCAGCTCGCGGCACTGCAGGACCTGTCGAACCAGGGCCTGACCATCGCCGACGCCCCCCACTGGGAGCACCTCCTCCCGGGATCGTACGAGTGCCAGCAATACGCGGACTGGCAGATGCACGAGCCACTGCTGTGCGATCCGGATGCGCATCCCGGCACGACAGTCGACCGAGACGCGGGAACCATCACCGTGCCCTACCACGCGAGTCTGCACGGGGCAGATCTCGACGTGACCCTGGTGTCCGAGCCGCGCGCCGTGACGCTCGGCGAGCCGAGCAACGCGCTCGGGTCCGCCGGCTCACCCGAGCCCCTCGCAGACGGCGAGGTGCCGCAGTGTGACGAGGTGTATGGCTGGGCCTACAGTCCCGGGCTCGCGCTCCACTGGCCTGGCGACCTCGCGAGCCTCGCGCCGGGCGACGTGATCGAGCCGGCCGCGTGGCCAGTGGAGGGCGACTGGTCCGAGGTCACTGTCGACCTTCCCTCGGAGGGGCGGATCTGGCTGTTCGAGGAGGCTGTGATCGACGTCGACGAGCACACCTCCGTTCACGCGGAGCGCGCCGTGGGCTGGGCCGATGTCACCGCCACCGTCGCGACCACGCTCACCGTGGTCCGCTACGACGGCCCTCAGCCGTGGAGCGTCCGGGTCGAGGACGTGCAGTGGTGCGGCGAGCGGGCGACGAGCGTCTTCAGCGCGATCATGGTCGAGCCCCTCACGATCACGGACGACGCCGGCACGCGCGAGGTCACGGGACCGATCGTCGTCAGCCCCCAGCGGTAGGGCCCCAACCCTTGAGGCCCTCCCGCGCGTTGTAGTGGCAGGACGCCAATGCGACAGGGACGGTGACGCGTGAGCAGGACGCAGATGGGGCTGGCGGCGGCGGTCGCGCTCGCCCTCGGCATCGCCGTGGGATGGACTGTCCAGGCATGGCAGCCGTCGCCCTCCCTGGGCCCGGTGCTGGGGCACGATGCTCCCGCAGCGTCGGCCGTGGCCCCCCTGATCCCGCCCTCGGCGTGACGGCTTCCTCACAGGGGACGCCCCTGACCAGGGACGGAGCGGGATCGTCCGCGCGGGCTATCGATTCGCCCGATTCGAGGCCGTACCATTGAGCCTCAATCACGAAGATTCACGGTGGCGCGAGCCTGCGCCGGAAGGACATGACGGCGCGATGAACAAGGGGCTCCTGGCCGTGGGCGCGGTCGCGTTGGCCGGCCTGTCCGCAGCGGTCGGCTGGTATGGAGTCCAGTTCCTCACGTCGTCGGAGGGCGAAGCAGCCGGCGAGCCGTCCGCCAGCCCCTCCGCGCCGGCGCAGACCGTGGCCGTGACCTTCGACGTCGGTGAGATCGAGGCGGAGGCCGGCGGCCTCTTCACGCCTCCCGAATGCGGCGAGGAGTGGTCCGCGGATCCCGCGACCGCCCACGGGATCTCTCCTCAGGTGACGGTCGAGAGTGACCAGACGGGCGCATCGGCCACCGTGTCGTTCGTCACCGACGCGGACCAGGCGACCGCCTTCCTCGCCCAGCAGGGCCAGCTCATCGTCACCCGCGATGGCGTGGTCGTGACGCCCGATTGGGGCAACGAGTTCGTGCCGGCGTACGCGGTCGCCTCCCCGGAGGGCGCGTCACCTGCCGGCGAGCCGCTCGACTTCACGGGCGCGTCGCTGTGCGACGTGTCCGCGCAGATGTCGGCGATCTGGGAGGGCTTCGACTGGGCGACGGCGACGGAGGAGGAGGTCGCCGAGCGTCAGGCCGCGGCCGCCGCCTTCGAGGACGAGAATGCCGATCTTCCCGCCGGCGAGTACAAGGTCTACGCCTGGACGCCCGTAATCCTGGGAGAGCCGGCCGCGGCGGCGCGCGCGCTCATCGAGGAGGGCTTCACCGACCTCGCCTACCTTCAGTACACCGCCGGCTACTCACCCCTCGCTGGCGCGCAAGAGCTCGAGCCGTACTGCTCGGAGTCGCAGACTCAGGGCGGCACGGAGATGCTGTGCGACGTCCCGCAGGAGGTGCTGACCGAGCTCCTCGAGCGCGAGGTGCCGGCCCACTACGTGGTCGAGGCTGCTCCCGCCATCGCGATCTCGGAGGCCGCGACCTTCACCATCGAGTGACCCTGCCCCCGCCGCGCCCGCGAGGGTTGGTCACGTCTCCTGCGCTGGGGGCGTCGTGCGGCGAGGCGAGGTGATGCAAGTTCGCGCGCGGCTCAGCCGGTCTTGCGGCGGAAGTCCTTCACGGCGTGTGCCTCGCCGTTGCCGTGCAGGGCGGTCGCAGATGTCGCCTGCGCGCCGGGGCGCGCCATCTGCCCGTCGTTCCCGACCGCGGCGGCCATCGTCTCCTGCGGGTCCGCGTCCTTGACGGCGTCGAGGAACTGCCGCGCCTCATCGCCTCGCATCATCTTGGCGAGTCTGCCGTGGTGGAAGATCGCCACTTCGCCATTGCTGCGAACACGGTAGTCGAATCCTTCAGCGCTCATGCGCCCATCGTCACACGTCGTGCGCGGCTGCGCGCGTCGACGGCCGCGCGAACCGCGCCCCTCGACGAGCGAAGTGGGCCCAACTCGCTCGCCTAGACGCTCAGGAGAGCGAAGTGGGCCCCTTTCGCCGTGTGGGGGAGGGTCGGCGGCGCCGATGCGCTGGCCGGGCTGCCGTCAGTCGCTCGGCGCTTCCTGATCGTCGGTCTCGCGGGGCTCGCCGTCGCCGTGCGGCACGGGCTTCTCCGTCGCCGCCTCCTTCGCGGGGTGCGTGTCCTCGGGATCGGTGGCGCCCTGCGTGGGCTGCTCGCCCTGGCTCCTGTCAGTGCTCATGAACCCATCGTCGCATCGCCCGACCTGCGGCGCGAGACCGTTTCACCGATCGCGGACGCGGGAATGATGAACGTCGTCCCCTTCACGCCACGCGGCGCCGGTGATCCGATGGGCTCACCCCGCGATGCCGCTTGAACGCCGCGCTCAGCGCGAACGGCGAGGCATAGCCCACCGCGCGCGCCACGGAGTTCAGGGTCGCGCTCTGATCGGCGAGCAGCATGTCCGCGGCCAGGTCGAGCCGCCACCCCGTCAGGTAGGTCATGGGCGGCTCGCCCACGAGCGCAGCGAACCGCCGCGAGAATGCCGCGCGCGACAGGCCGGCCTCTCGCGCCAGCGATGCGACCGTCCACTCCCGCGCGGGATCGTGGTGCATCAGCCTGAGCGCCGTTCGCACGGCATCGTCCGCATCGGCTCGGTACCAGCCGGGGGCATCCTCGCGGTCCAGCCACGCGCGCAGGCAGGTGATGAGCAGCAGATCGAGGAGCCGATCGAGCACGGCCTCCTGACCCTGCAGATCCTGCGTGACCTCGCGCGCGAGGAGTTCCACGAGCACAGGATCCACGTCGCCGCGTCGCAGCGCGATGCGATGCGGCAGAGCCTTGAGGAGCCTCCGGCCGACGGCGCCGTCCAAGGGATACGTCCCGGTGATGATGACGGTCTCACCCTCGAGGTCGTTGCCCCACGAGCGCACGCCGAACACGGTCATCGGCGAAGGGCCGCCGTCGATCGCACGGCAGATCTCCGTAGGTCCGACGACGACGGTGGGAGCGGTCGTCGGCGCGTCAGCGACCACGTAGTGCTCCGGTCCGCGGAGCAGGACGACGTCACCGGCGGCGAGCGTCTCGCCCGCGTCCTCATCGTCCGAGCCGCCCGGCCCCACCCATGCGCCGCCGCGCAGCACCGGCACGATGGTGAGCGGAGCCTCGTCCTCGATGCGCATGCCCCACGGCGCGCGAAGGTGGCTGCGCAGCAGGAACGCTCCCCGAGCCCGCGGCCCGTCGAGCAGACCTGACACCACGTCCATGACGCCAGCGTAGGCGCGAATCGAGCCAGGCGAGACGAATGCGTATGCGAGCGAGCGCATCGGCCATGGATCGTCTCGCCCTGCCGGCCTTCACTGGGGAGGTCATCCCATCCACACCAGGAGGTCACCATGTCACAGCAGTCCACGGCAGTCGTGCTCGGCGCCACCGGCAAGACCGGCCGGCGCGTCGCCGCCCGCCTCGAGCAGCAAGGCGTCGAGGTCCGGCGCGCCTCGCGCGGCAGCTCCCCGCGATTCGACTGGGAGGACCCCTCCACGTGGGCACCGGTCATCGATGGCGCCGACGCCGTCTACATGGCCTTCGCGCCGGACCTCGGCATGCCGGGAGCTCCCGAGACCGCGGCGCGCGCAGCCGAGCTGGCGCGCACGCTCGGCGCGACCCGCCTGGCGCTCCTGTCCGGCCGGGGCGAGACCGAGGCCCAGCGCGCGGAGGCCATGGTCGCGCAGGCCTTCCCCGAACGGACGGTGCTGCGGTGCGCGTTCTTCGCGCAGAACTTCGACGAGAGCTTCCTGCTCGAGCCGTTGCGCGCGGGCATGCTCGCGCTGCCCGTCACCGACGTCGCCGAGCCCTTCGTCGACCTGGAGGACGTGGCCGAGGTCGCCGTGGCCGCGCTGACGTCCGATGCGCACGCGGGCCGCATCTACGAGCTCACCGGTCCGCGCTCGCTGACGTTCGCGGAGGCCGTCGCGGAGATGAGCGGCGCGTCGGGACGGCCGATGCGCTATCACCCGATCTCTCTCGAGGACTTCGCGGCCAGCTTGGCCGCCGAGGGCATGAGCACGGGCGAGATCGACCTGCTGCGCTACCTCTTCACGGAGGTGCTCGACGGCCGCAACAGCATGGTGACCGACGGCGTCGAGCAGGCGCTGGGGAGGCCGGCGACGGACTTCCGCGACTATGCCGCGCGCGTGGGCAGCACGTGGGCCGTGGAGGCGACGGCGTGAGCGTGTACGAGGCCGTGGTCGCGGCGGCCGCCGTGATCAGCGGACTTGCAGGCGGCGTGTTGTATGCGTTCTCGGCATTCGTGATGGCCGGCATCCGCGAGCAGCCGGATGCCGCGGCCGCCGCGACCATGCAGGCCATCAACCGCCACGCCCTGCGCGCGCCGCTCGGCATCCTCATCCTGCTCACCATCACCGTGCCGCTCGCGGCGGCCGTGATGGCGATAGCGGGCGACGAGCCGCGCGGCGCCTGGGCCATCGCCGGTGCGGCGGTGGTCCTGGTCGCGGGGATCGGCGTGACGGCCGTGGGAAACATCCCGCTCAACGAGCGGCTCGCACGGGCGACCGATCCGGCGGCGTCATGGCGGGCGTTCGTCACGCCGTGGCTGCGGTGGAACCACGTGCGCGCGGCGGCCGGCGCCGTCGGGGCCTGCCTGTTCACGCTCGCGCTCTGAGGCCCCCACACCGCCACGACGGCCGTCCGCGCATCTGCGCTCCCCGAGCGCCGCTGCCGAGGCGCGTTGCCTATAGTGGACGCGACACCCCATCTGGAGCCGAGGTGAGAGCACGCATGAGCCGCACCACGACGCTCGTCCTCACCGCCGTGGCGGGAGCCGTCGGCATCGTCGTCTTCCTGCTGATCCTCGAGGCCGCCCCGGTCGACTCGCCTCGTCACTGGCTGCTCGGCGGGCTCCTGCTCAGCGGCTGCGGCCTCGTCGGCGGACTTGCCGGCGCCCTGCGCGAGCGGCGCCAGGCGCGCCTGGTGCCCGACCCTCGCACCGGGTTGACCTACGGCAGGGTGGCACGGTTGGATCACGGAGCACAGTCGTCCGACGGCACGAACGGAGAACCCGGTGAGCGCACTCCCTGACGGCGAGGTCCAGTACTGGAACAGTCGCAGCGCAGCGATACGAACCATCGTCAAGGGCATCGCGATGGCGACGCTCGGCCTGGCGGTCATCGCCATCATGATCTTCTGGTCGGACGGCATCAACGTCGTTCTGCGCATCGTGTTCGGCCTCATCATGGCGATCCCGCTCTTCAGGGGCCTGGGTCTGCTGTCCTCTGGCATCAGCATGACGACGGCCGACGGCAAGCTCGCCGTCGCCGTGTCCGATGAGGGCATCCGGGCTCCCGGCGTCGGGCTCACGCGCTGGGACCACATCGAGAGGCTGCAGGTGTATTCGGGTCACCGCAGCGCGAGCTGGCGGTCGGTGCTCGGAGGGCTCATCAGCAAGGATGGTGACCTGCGGCTCGTGGTGACCCGGAAGGACGACCCAGCGAAGCCGCAGCCCGAGATCGCGCGCTCCTTCGCGACGGCCTTCGAGAGCGACCTCGCGGGGCGTGATGGGGAGTTCGCCGAGCTCGCGCGCCTGGTCCACGGCGCCGCTGCCAAGCGCGGCATCCCGATGACGGTGCTCGCGGCCGGGCGGCCGTGGGTCGCCGAGGACCTGGGGATCCCGGCCGCGCAGTAGTGCGTCGCCGCCACCGCCAGTCGCGGGCTCGGACCCCCTCGATCGGCCGAGAAACGGACGAACCGTGACATTCCACGCACCGATGCAGTGAACGTCGCCACGTCGCCTTGCTCATCCGCGGCTCTCCCGGTTACCGTGAGTCCCGCGATGGCACCGCAACCGTCCTAGGAGGGGCAATGGCCGAGATCAAGGTCACGTCGGAATCACTGTCGAGCGTCGCGAACCAGCTGTCGTCTGGGGCGACCCAGATCGAGTCGCAGCTCGCGAACCTGAAGTCTCTCGTCAACGGCCTCGTGGCCGGCGACTGGGGCGGTGCCGCCTCGCAGAGCTTCCTCGACCTGTTCGAGCAGTGGGACACCGCTGGCATCCAGCTCAAGGAGTCGCTCGTGGGCATCTCGGACCAGTTGTCGAAGACGGCGCTGGCGTACGAGGAGTCCGAGAGCAACATCGCGAACTCGTTCCGCGGCTGACCCTGGTCGGAACGCCGCGCCTGCTGGGCGCGGCGCTGAGCTGAGGAGTCCCCGTGGGACAGTTCTACGTCTCGACCGGACAGGTCGCGACCACCGCCGATGCGCTCCAGTCGCTGCTCGCGCAGTTCGACGCGCAGATGGAGGCAGCGAACGCTGACGTCACCGGCGTCGTGGGCGCGAGCTGGACGGGAGCGTCCTCGGACGCGTTCGCCTCCGAGTGGCAGGCGTTCGTGGCCGATGCGGGTGTCACGCGCGCCGCGCTCGCGAGCCTCATCGCTCGCATGCGGGCCGCCGACACCTCGTATGAGGCCACCGATGCGTCGCGATCCGGTGCAGCGCGCACCGCGGCCACGCAGGTGGGCTCGATGATGCGCGCGCCGTCGGCGCGCGCGGGTGGCCGCTCTGCCGGTGTGGAGCGTGCCTCGTGACGCGCCACTCGGTCGACACCGCTGACCTGACGTCGCTGCGGCGCTCGCTCGACGATCTCGCGACGTTCCTCGAGGGCTTCGAGCGCTCCGCATCGAACCACGGATCCAACCTCCTGGCGGCGTGGTCGGGTCAAGCCTCGCGCGAGTTCATCGGCGAGGTGGGCGTGTGGTCAGTGGGCGCGCGCCTCCTCGGCGAACGCGCCGCCAATCTGTCCCAACGAGCGGACATCGCGCGCCAGAGCTACGAGGCCGCCGTCGAGCAGGCGAAGGAGGTAGCGGGCTGAGAGCCCGGATAGCCATGCCTACCCTCGATCTCGACCCTCGCGACTACGCGACCGCCGGCGACAACGCACTGGCTCGCGAGCGCGCCCTGTCGCGCGTGATCGGCAGCGCCTCGAGCGGACTGTCCGGCGGCTACAACATGGCCGGCTCCGACGACGGCGGGGAGCGCTTCGCCCAGGCGTACGACACCGCTGCGCGCGGCATCTTCGACGCCGCCGATGACGCCGCAGACGGCGCGCGCAACCTCGGCCGCGCACTCATCTACGCCGGAGCGCTCCACTCGGCGGCCGAACGCGGCGCACGCGGCGAGACGGGAGCCGGCCCAGGCTTCGCCGACCCCGGTGCGGGCGGCGGCGCGAGCACCGCGTACCCCCCCACCTCGTCCGGCGGCAACCCCATGCCCGTGCCCGGGCTCGAGATGATCATCGACTTCCTGGGCGGGCTGCTGTGGCCCGATGCAGACACGGACCGCCTGCGGAACGCCGCCGATGCGTGGAGCCAGTTCTCCCGCGACCTCACGTCGGAGGCCACCGAGCTGCGACGCGTCGCGGCCGATCTGTCGGGCATCACCTCGGGTGAGAAGTCGGGGTTCGACGAGCGCGTCAACGAGCTCGCCGACAGGCTCGACGAGATCGCCCAGGCGGTGGGCGGGGGCGAGGGCATCGCGAGCCAGTGCACCTCCTACGCGCAGCAGGTGGACGACACGCGCGAGCAGAGCCTCATCATGCTGCGTGACCTCGCGATCGAGATCGCGGCGACCGTGGCGGTCAGCGCCGCACTCAGCTTCGTCACCTTTGGTGGCGCAGCAGCCGTGGGCGCCGGCGCCGTCGCCGCCCGCACCGCCTGGTACGGAGCGCGCATCGCCACGCTGATCACTCGGCTGCGCGCCGTCGCCATGACGGTCGCGACCAAGCTCGACGATCTGGTCGCGTCCGTGCGTGCCCTGCAGCGCTGGCGCGCGTGGCAGGCCACGGGCTCGCTCGGATCCAAGGTGACCTTCGAGGCCGTCACGGACGGCGTGGGCGTGTTCGGTGCATCCTTCCTCACCGCCGACGACACCAACCCCTTCCTCGCCGGCGCGACCGCCATGGGCGGCGGCGCCTTCGCCAACGTCCTCACCAGCAACCGCTACCTCGACAACTTCGCCGGACGCGTGTTCGGCGGCCAGATCAGCGCCGCCACCGAGTACGGGGCGATCACCGCGATCGAGGGCGAGGAGTTCAACCTCACCGACCTGTTCATGTCGGTAGGTCTGGGCACCGTGGGCGCCGGCGTCACCGGCGTGTTCGGCGGCAAGACCCGCGCCGCGCGCGACATCACGTCCGGACAGCACCAGGCCGAGCTGGGCGCTGGAGGAATGTCCTCGAGCAGCCTGCCAGCCAACCCGACGAACACCGGAGCCGCGGCGGGCGGCGTCGCCGCCGATGGTCGGTCTGGGCCCAACCCCGACTTCGATGGACCGCAGACCGGCGCTTCCGACCCTGGATCCGACGCAGGAGCCGACGGGCCCGTGTCGATCCAGACGGGCGACGCCCCCACGGTGGGCGCCTCCGACGCGACCGCGGCCACGCCGACCGGAGGGGGCACGCCCGTTCCTCAGGGCGAGGCGCCCGTCGCCACCGGAGGCGACGCGGGCGGGGCTGCGCCTCAGGGCTCCGCGGCCACTCCCCCTGCGGGTGAGGCGCGTGTCGCGTCGGGCGGAGACGGCACGCCGTCCTCGCTCACGGGAGACCCTGCGCCTGTGGCCGACGCCACGCCCGCGACTCCGAGCTCGGAAGCGACCGCTGCTCCTCAGGCAGCGCCCGCCGGGAGCGATCCTTCAGGCGCTACGGCCGCAGAGCCCGCGCCCACGCAGCCGCTGGGCGACGTCAGCGGTGCCACCCCGGAGGCGGTCTCACCTGCCCCCGCGCAGACTCCGTCGCCGATCGACATCGCGGACGTTCCCGTGGTCGACGGCTCGCAGGCGCTCGCCGGCACCGACGCAGACGTGGCAAATGCTGCTGCGAGTACGCACCCCGGTGCGACTGCGGATGCCGTGGCCGACGGAGATGGATCGCACGTGTCGGCGGTCGACGAAACTACGCCGAACAGTTCCGGAGACGGGCACGCAGACGGTGACGGCACTGCTAGCGACAACGAGGCTGCCGCTGCAGAACGCGAGCCGACTGGAACAGCCGGCGACGACGCCGACGGTGAAATGGCGGGGAGTGGCGCCCCGGCCGATGCCTTTACCGCAGCGGTCGTCCCGCTGCCTGACCCGAATGCGGCGAGCGCTCCCCTGCTCACGCCTCAGGAGGTGCTGCCACCCGAAGGCCAGTCAGTGGACGCAAGTAGTCTGACCACGAGCGGCTTGCCTCACGATGTGCCGCAGCTGATCGATATGGAGCCCCACGTGGATGCCACGACGTTGCTCGGCTCGTCACCGGACGGCACACCGAACGATCTCCGGGGCTTCCAGGAGCACTTCATGAGGCACGACAGCGATGGCAAGCCGACAGACCTCGACTGGCCCCCGCACGATGGCGCTGTACCTGGCACGACCAGGCGCGCTACCGTCGCTGTCTACCAGGAAGTCTTCGGCAGTGACGTGTTCACCCGCGCGGGTAGTGAGTTCGGTAGCTTCGGCGCGCCGATCAGCCACGGCCAGTACTACACCCACGCTCAGTCGAGTTTGGCTCCCCGTACCCTGTTCGACGACTTCCACCACTACCGCTTCACGGCAGATGCAGATGCGAAGCTGTCAGACAGCGGCATCACGATGGTCGTCGAGCAGGTCGCGCCGGCCCTCGGCCGCCCTGGCGGGGGCATGCAGATGCGGTGGGTATCACCAGAAGGAGAGAATGTCAGCATCCTCCATCTCAAGGCCAAGGGGATCTTCGAGGAGGTGTACCTGCCGTGAGCGCGCTCGACATTCGACAATCGCTGTTGGCGCTGTTCGAGGACGCCGGGTTCGAGTGGCAACTATCGGAGGACGCCACGCAACTTGACGTGGGGCCCGACCTCTGGCAGTTGTTCTACCGCTGTGTGCTCAATGCTGACGGCAGCATTGACCTCTGGCGCAAGCGAGAGCGTTCCGACGGATTTGTTCACAAGGCCTGGTATGCATCGTGGTCATTTGCCGAGCGGTCACTTGCGCAAGACGCTGGGTCTGCCTCCCGGCGGGGGGCTCCGACCATCATGATCTCGGGATATCCCGTGGATCTTGATCCCCGATGTTCCCTCACCACAGAACTGGTCGACAGCGTCAAGTGGGTTGGCCTGCACATTGGCGACGAACTCGTCGCACGCTTCGGGAATGCAGGTGACGCTGCCTACGAGTCGCACCTGCTCACCGAGGATGTCGAGGCCATCATCGCTTCGTATCGTCACCCCGAGGGCAAACCACTGTTCGGCCTTGACGACATCACACCCCCGTCACTGAGATCATGACCGACGACAACGCACTAGCCGCGGTCCGCCAAGCTGAATGGTCGCGAAAGGTTTCGCAGTCGACCGTCCCCACCAGACTCGATGCGCTGTTACGCGACCTGCTCACCGACGGAGTCACAGGGGTGACTGTCTCCGCGGTACTCGCAGCACGACACGTTCAAGCAGCGGTCGACATCCACCATCCGTCGGGTGAGCACCAGGGTCCTCGTGGGCCGTTCACGCGCATCGTGGCGTCCCGAGAGATCGCTGAGCTCCTCGAGGCCCTCCAGCGAACGTGCTATCACCGCCACTTCGGCACGTGGTTCCAGGTCGAGGCTTCAGTCGAACCCGGTCGCGGCATCGAGATCCATGTCGACGACATGAAGGAGCCGCCGACCTTCGATCCACCACTCTCGGAGCTCGAGTGGCAGGCGGAGTGGTTCCTCCACCGACGCGACGACGAACACCTGCCTCCATGGTGGCGGACCAAGCTCTACCCGGACGAGCACGCTGCACTGGCCTAGCGGGTCCTCACAGTGAGATGCCACGATCCCGCACCACCGTTGTGGTTCCACGGCACCTACGCCTTCGTCAAAGGCGAGTAACTCGACTTTCGCCGCGAGTACGGGTGGGTGCTGTGGTCGCCCACCCCGCATGAGGGATTCACCAAGTCGCCGAAGGTGGCTTCATCTGTCCGATCACGGAGCCGTCGAAGGTCACCGCCGTGCGTATCGTGCATGGTGGGCGGTACAGAGGCGTGAACGTGACCGTCAGACCCCTGCCCCAAGGCGGCGTCATGCTCTGGGCCAGTGAAAGGCGTGCGCACGACGTGGGCTTTGAACGGCGCAACCGCGACGAGTGGAGCCTGGCAACGACGCTCGACGACGCCGAACTCACGGTCACGACGGAGCAGACGCCGGTCGATGCGCCGTGGCAGACTGACGCACGATGAAGGGACACCACTGTGGCCGAACTGATTCGCGCCACCCCGCCTGCTCGCATCTCGGCAGTGATCGGCTCCGGCCTGCCTTGGATCGCCGGCTACGTGGTTCGGGCCCAAGACGTCAGCGAGTCTCCGACGGCCGGCGCGCTCTACGCGGACCTCGGGCTCGGGTTTCCCGGTTCTCCGTACGGCGCACAGCGTGAGTTCGTCGACGTTCTGCGGGTGCCTGCGCAGTGGACGCTGCAGCTCGCGACACCGGGGGAAGGCGAGAATGCAGCGACGCCGCCGCTACGGGACCACCCACCGTTCGGCCAGACCGGCTTCATCGACAGCTCCAAGGCCTTCGTCCCCTACTGGTGGCTCGCGCCGTCCCCTGTGCCTGCGGGGACCACTCTGTGGCGCATCGGCGCCGATGGCAGCGCAAACACGATCGCGGCCTACGGGCATGTGGGCGTGGGCTGGCTCGCTTGCGCCCCCGCCGCTCGGATCGCTCATACCCCCATCCGTTTCACAGAAGTGCTCGGCATGTGGGCTCAGTATCGCGGAGAGCGCGTGCTCGCAGACATCCTGCCCGATGGCACTGCGGTCATCGCTGTCCCGGACCAGCGGGAGGGATGGCAGCCATCGCCCCGAGGCGTGTTCTGGACGGAGGTGTACCGCGCTGACCTCGACCGGGTGTGGGTCTCTCGCACGCTCGCGACATGGCGCGACCAGGAGTTCCAGGTCGTGGGGCTCGAGGGAGACGAGGCGGGTCGCACCGCTCACCTCGTGTACTCCGGGCACGACGCTGGAGTGGCAGGGTCACTGGGCCTGACCGAAACCGACGCCAGCGTCTACGAGGCCTTGGCGCCCATCTCCGAGCTGCACAACGTCAGGGAAGCCCAAACGGATCTGCCTGGCTGATGCGCGACCACGTGCTTGCAACTCTTGCCGCCTGGGCGGCACAGGTGGGCTACACCAGGATCGTCGACGACGGAGCGGTCCTGATCGCTGATGAGGGCGGAGAGATCCGCTTCTACGGCCGCCGCCAGGACGCCGGGTGGGCGCTGTCGAAGGCCGAACGTGCCGAGGACGAGACGCTGCTGATGGTCGCCAGCGATGTGACGAATATCGAGCGGTACCTCATCCAGCACCTTGGGTGGGGCGTGCGACGCCGCCTGGGCCTCAGCCAGATTCAGCTGCCGTACGAGCTGGATCACGTAGCAGACGGGTACCGCATCGATGTGGTCTCCGATGACTGGGCGGACCTCGTCGACTCGGCAACCGGTCAGACGGTCGCGGGTTTCCGGCACGTCAGCGTGCCCTACGAAGCGGTGTCGTTCTCGTGGTACGCCGATGTGGAGCCCGAGACGTTGCGCACCTGGTTGACGGATCCTCGCGGAGGCGGGCGGCTGCAGCGCTTCGTTGGCGCCCAGTAGCTGGACGGTGCGGGTGTCAGCGCACGACACGACCGCAGCTGCGCGTTCAGCACGCCTGGCGACCCTCGCATCGGCGCTCTACCAGGCACCCTTACAAACTGTTGGCGGGTTCATGAAACATGCCTAGGCTGGCGCGCATGGTCAACGACGTCCACACCCCGTCCCCCGCCCCCTCCGAGCAGGCCACCTTCGAGCCGCCCGCCGATTTCGCTGCCCGAGCGAACGCCCAGGCAGATCTCTATGACCGCGCCCAGCAGGACCGGCTGGGCTACTGGGCCGACCAGGCCCGCGAGCTGCGCTGGGACACCCCCTTCACCGAGGTCCTCGACTGGTCGGACGCCCCGCACGCGAAGTGGTTCGCCGACGGCACGCTCAACGCCTGCGACAACGCCGTGGACCGCCACGTGCGCGAGGGCCGCGGCGATCGCGTCGCGTTCTACTTCGAGGGCGAACCGGGCGACACCCGCACCCTGACCTATGCGGACATGCAGCGCGAGGTGTCGAAGGCCGCGAATGGCCTCGCATCGCTCGGCGTGACCAAGGGCGACCGCGTCGCCATCTACCTGCCCCAGATCCCCGAGGCCGTCGTGTCGATGCTGGCCTGCGCGCGCATCGGCGCCATCCACTCCGTGGTGTTCGGCGGCTTCTCCGCCGAGAGCCTGCGCCAGCGCATCGACGATGCGGAGGCGAAGCTCGTCATCACGGCGGACGGCGGCAACCGCCGAGGCGCGCACCTCGCGCTCAAGCCGCTCGTGGACGAGGCGCTCGCGCCGTCCGAGTCGCACCCCGAGCCCGCGGCGAGTGTCGAGCACGTCCTGACGGTGCGCCGTACGGGCCAGGACACCGCCTGGACCGAGGGCCGCGACCTGTGGTGGCACGACGTGGTCGAACCTCAGTCGGACAGCCACGATCCCGTGATGGTCGATGCCGAGCACCCGCTGTTCATCCTCTACACCTCCGGCACCACGGGCAAGCCGAAGGGCCTGTTCCACACCACCGGCGGATACCTCACCGGCGCGTCGAGCTCGCACCGATGGGTGTTCGACATCAAGCCCGAGGAGGACGTGTACTGGTGCTCCGCCGACGTCGGCTGGATCACCGGACATTCGTACATCGTCTACGGGCCCATGATCAACGGCGCCACCCAGGTGCTCTACGAGGGCGTCCCGAACGCCCCGCATCAGGGACGATGGTGGGAGATCATCGAGAAGTACAAGGTCACCATCTTCTACACCGCTCCCACCGCGATCAGGACGTTCATGAAGTGGGGCGAGGCGATCCCGGGCGAGTTCGACCTGTCATCCCTCCGCCTTCTCGGCTCGGTTGGCGAGCCCATCAATCCCGCGGCGTGGCTCTGGTACCGCCGCGTGATCGGCGGCGACCGCTGCCCGATCGTCGACACGTGGTGGCAGACGGAGACCGGCTCGATCATGCTGTCACCCCTGCCCGGCGTCACGCACACCAAGCCCGGATGCACTCAGGTGCCGCTTCCCGGGGTGAGCATCGACGTGATCGACGACGAGGGAAAGTCGCTGAGCCCCGGCGAGGGCGGATACTTGGTGGCCAGCGAGCCGTGGCCATCCATGCTGCGCGGCATCTGGGGCGACGAGCAGCGCTTCCGCGAGACCTACTGGGATCGCTTCCCCGGCAAGTACTTCGCGGGCGACGGCGCCAAGCGCGACGAGGATGGCGACATCTGGCTGCTGGGACGCGTGGACGATGTCATGAACGTCTCCGGCCACCGCCTGTCGACCACCGAGATCGAGAACGCCCTGGTCTCCCACCACTGGGTCGCGGAGGCTGCGGTCGTGGGCGCCGCCGACGAGACCACCGGCCAGGCTGTCGTCGCGTTCGTGGTCGTGAAGTCCGACGACGAGGGCGCGTCCGCGTCGGGCCACGAGGTCGCGGTGGAGCTGCGGAAGCAGGTGCGCAAGGAGATCGGCCCCCTCGCCACGCCGCGCACCATCCTGGTGGTGTCCGAGGTCCCCAAGACCCGCTCGGGCAAGATCATGCGCCGCCTGCTGCGCGACGTGGCGGAGAACCGCCCCGTGGGCGACGTGACCACGCTGGCCGACTCGTCGGTGATGGACGCGATCAGCGAGGGACTCAGCTCGGGCAAGGCCGACTCCGACTGAGCCGCGAGCCGAGCTGGCACTGCCCCTCGCGCGCGGAGGCGCGCGCGGATCAGAGCTGAGCGCGCGCGAAGCCCACGCATCTGCCCACAATGTCCCATGACTCTTCACCACGAGCAGTTCGACACGATCATCATCGGCGGCGGCCAGGCCGGACCCGGTCTCGCCTCGAATCTTGATGCGCGCGGCGAGAAGGTGGCCGTCTTTCAGGAGAGCGCCTTCGGGGGCACCTGCCTGAACGACGGGTGCCGTCCCACCAAGGCGCTGCGCGCCTCGGGTCACGCCGCGCACGCCGCGCGCACGGCGGGTCGCCTCGGGGTGCACGTCGACGGAGTGACCGTGAACGTAGCCGAGGCAGTCGAGCGCAAGGACGAGCTGATCGGCGGATGGCGCCAGAGCGGCAGCGAGTACTACGAGAATCACGACACCATCAGCTACGTCACGGCTCGCGCCCGCCTCGCGGGCAAGGACGGTGACGTGTACCGAGTCGAGTTCGGGGATCGGATCGTCACCGCGCGGAGGGTGGTCCTCAACCCCGGGGCACGCTCCGTGCCGCCTCCCATCGACGGACTCGATCAGATCGACGCTCTCGACCACCACACGCTGCTGGACCTCAAGGAGGCTCCACCCCGCCTGCTCGTGATCGGCGGCAGCTACATCGGTCTCGAGCTCGGGCAGATCTGGTCGCGCTTCGGTTCCCGCGTCACCATCCTGCAGTCCGGCGAGCACGTCATGCCCCGCGAGGACCCCGACATCGCCGCCGCCGCCGCGCGCTTCCTCGAGGACGAGGGCATCGAGATCCGGACGGGCGCGCGCGTCGTGCGCGCGGAGCGCTCGGGCGATGGCGTGACGCTCACCATGGACGACGGCGAGCGGATCGATGGCGACCGGGTCCTCATCGCCGCCGGCAGGGTCCCCAACAGCGAGGACCTGGGCCTGGACACCGTCGGCGTCGAGACGGACGCGCGCGGCTACATCACCACGGACGAGCACTTCCTCACCACCGCGCCCGACATCTACGCGCTGGGAGACGTCAACGGCAGGGGCGCGTTCACCCACACGAGCTATCAGGATCACGAGATCCTCGCCGACCACCTCGCAGGTGGCGAGCGATCGGCCTCGGGCCGCATCCCGACCTACGCGGTGTTCACCGATCCACCGCTGGGTCGCGTGGGCATGACTCTCGCGGAGGCGAGGGCCGCCGGCATCACGGTGAGCGTCGCCGACTACGAGATGGCGAGCGTGACGCGGGCGGCATTGGACGGCATCACCCCCGGCATGGTGCGGCTCGTGGTCGACGCGGAGCGCGACCGGCTCGTGGGCGCCGCAGTGCTGGGGCTGCATGGCGACGAGGTGATCCACTCCCTGTCGATGCTGATGCACCTGGACGGGCCAGCGTTGGCGCTCGGCACGTGGCTCGCGATCCACCCCACCGTCGCCGAGTTCCTGCCCACGATCTACGCGACGGCAGAGCCGGACTCCGCCTCCGACGACGCCTGAGTCCCGAGGCGGTCACCGCCTCACCGAGCATACTGAACGTTTGTTCAGTACAGTGGCCCCATGGCAGCCGAGACCACAGGACGCGACCGGATCGTCGACGTCGCGCTGCGGCTGTTCGCCCAGCGCGGTCACGACGCCGTCTCGGTACGCGACATCGCGGCCGAAGGGAAGGTCTCCGTCGGACTGATCGCGCACCACTTCGGCTCGAAGGAAGGGCTGCGTCGCGAGGTCGACGCGCACGTCATCGGGCTGTTCGATGACCTCACGGACACCGCCGTCGAGGCGAGCCCGGGGCCTTCCGGCGCCATCGCGGACAGCTTCGCCTCGCTCCTGCTGGGCCAGCTCCCCCCGGCCTCGCCCATCCCGGCCTACCTGCGCCGCCTGGTGCTGTCGGGGGATCCGGCGGGACGCGCCCTCGTCGAGCGGTGGCACGCGCTCAGCGTGGCGCTGCTCGACCGGATGACGGCCGCAGGCGCCGCCCGCGCCACGGCCGATCCAGAGGCGACGGCGGCGTTCCTGATGGTCAACGATCTCGCGATGATCCTGATGCACGAGCACATCGCGAGCGCCATCGGCGCGGACCCGCTCGGCCGCGACGGCGCGCAGCGCTGGGCGGCGGCGGCGGTGGACGCCTACACCCACGGCATCTTCACCCCACCCGAGGAGACACCATGACACCGACGACCACCGACGCCCAGCCCGATGAGCGCGCGGAGCGCTCCGGGCATACCGAGCCTTCCGTCCGCACCCGCGGCCTCACTCGCATCTTCGGGGAGGGAGACGCCGCCGTCGAGGCGCTCAAGGGCATCGACCTCGAGATCGCCTCAGGAGAGCTCGTCGTCATCCTCGGCCCCTCCGGCTCGGGCAAGACCACGCTGTGCAACATCATCGGCGGGATCGACCGGGCCTCGGACGGCACAGTCGAGGTTGCCGGCGAGGACATCTCGACCGAGGATCCTGGGCGTCTGAGCGACTTCCGCCGCGATCATGTGGGCTTCATCTTCCAGTTCTTCAACCTGATCCCCACGCTCACGGCGCGCGAGAACGTCGAGGTCATCATCGAGATGACCGGCCGCGGCGACAAGGGCCGCGTGCCGGAGCTCCTCGAGGCCGTCGGGCTCGGGGATCGGGTGGACAACTTCCCCGCCCAGCTGAGCGGGGGCCAGCAGCAGCGCGTCGCCGTGGCCCGTGCGCTCGCGACGGACCCCGAGCTGCTGTTCGCGGACGAGCCCACCGGCGCCCTCGACCTGCCTACGGGCCAGCAGATCCTGGCACTCCTCCAGGACCTCAATGCCCAGGGCAGGACGGTCATCATCGTCACCCACAACTCCTCCGTCGCGCAGATCGCGAACCGGGTCCTCACGCTGGTCGACGGCCGCATCGAGTCGGACGAGACCAACACGAGTCCGGCCGCCGCAGCCGACGTCACCTGGTGAGCGGCATGCAGGCGAGAACCCACAAGACGTTGCGCGACCTCACGCGCCAGAAGGCTCAGGTCATCGCGGTCGCCGTCACCATCGCGCTGGGCGTCATGATGTACATCGCCACCGCGGGCGCCTACCAGAACCTGTCCGCGTCCTACGACGCGACCTACGACCGCCTCGCGTTCGCCGACCTCGTGGCGAGCGGCGGCGACGCCCAGGCGGTCGCGCAGGCCGCGCTCGACGCCGGCGCGTCCGAGGCGATCTCCCGCACCCAGGTGGACCCGCCGCTGCTCATCGAGGACACCAAGCTGCTCGGGCGCGTCATCTCCGTGCCATCAGGCGAGCACCCGAGCATCGACGACGTCGACGTGATCGACGGCGACTACCTCGAAGACGGCGTGACCGACCAGGTCCTGCTCGAGAGGCACGCCGCGGAGACGTTCGCCATCGGCCCCGGCGACACCCTCGAGGTGTTCGCCGCGGACGGTTGGGCGACGGTCACGATCGCCGGCGTGGTCGACTCGCCCGAGTACCTGTGGCCGGCGCGCTCACGCCAGGACATCCTGGGCGATCCGCATGCGTTCGCCGTGGTGTTCGCTCCCGAGGACGCGGTCGCCGCCTGGTTCGCCGCCGATCCCAACCAGGCCCTGGCGCTCCTGCCGAACGGCGCGTCCGACGCGACCCGCGACCAGGTGAGCGACGCCATGGAGGCCGCAGGCGCATCGTCCGTGATGACCCAGGAGGAGCAGCCCTCCAACGCGACCCTGTCAGAGGACCTGCAGGGCTTCGACCAGATGTCCAAGGCCTTCCCCGCGCTGTTCCTCATCGCGGCTGGGGTGGCGGCGTGGGTGCTGCTGACGCGGCGCATCCTGCAGGAGAAGCCCGTCATCGGCACCCTCATGGCTGCCGGCGCGAGGCGCGGCCGCGTGCTCCGCCACTACCTGGGCCAGGGGCTGTGGATCGGGCTGATCGGGTCGGCGCTGGGGGTGGTGCTGGGGGTGCTGGCCAACAGCGCGATCACGACCGCGTACACGGGCTTCATCGGCGTCCCCGACACGGTGATTCAGAACTACCCGTGGATGATCGTGGCCGGCCTGTCCTTTGGCGCCGTCGTCGGCGCTCTCGGCGCGCTCGGACCGTCCGTGACCGCCTCGCGCACCGCCCCGGCCGCGGCGATGCGCACCCAGGGCACCGCCAAGCCGCCGGGGGCGTGGAGCGCGTTCGTCGCGCGCCAGACATGGCTGCCGACGAGCGGCCGCATGGCGCTGCGGGACCTTGTCCGCTCCAAGCGTCGCACCTTCGCGACCATGCTCGGCACCGTCCTCGCGCTCATCATGGTGCTCACCTCGGTCGGAATGCTCACGTCGATCATGCAGGCCATCGACATCCAGTACGAGGAGATCAATCTCGAGGACGCGACCGTGGTGACACAGCGCGACACGGTGGGGGCCGATGCGCTGGCGGAGGTCGACGGCGTCGCCGCCGTCGAGACCACGCACCTCGGTCAGGTGACGGTGGTGGGCCAGAACGGGTCGTACGCCACCGCCCTGCACGGGTTCGAGCCCGATACCCGGATGCACGGATTCGTCGGCCTCGACGGGTCACGTGTCGAGCTGCCCGCCGAGGGCATCCTCGCGGGGCAGGCCCTTCGCGACCTGCTGGACGTCGAGGCCGGCGACACTGTGACCCTCCACACCGAGGCCGGCGACTCGGACGTCACCATCGCCGCGTTCCTCGACGAGCCGATCGGCACCGCCGTCTACGCGACCAACGCGACCGCCGCATCGGCCCTGCCCGATGCCGGCGTCGACACCTTCGCGCTGGCGTTCGACGAGGGTGCCGACCGCGACGGCCTGCGCTCGACGGTCACCCAGATCGACGGCGTGGTCGCCTACCAGGACTCCCGCGCGATCATCGCGACCATCGACGAGTACCTGGGCCTGTTCTGGGTGTTCATCGGCGTGATGATCGTCCTCGGCACGGTGCTCGCGCTGGCCGTGATGTACGTGACGATGGCGGTCAACGTCGTCGAGCGCACAGGCGAGCTGGCGACGCTGCGCGCAGCCGGGGCGCCGCTGCGGCGGGTGGCGGGAGCGATCGCGACGGAGAACATGCTCGCCACCATCGTGGCGATCCCGGTGGGGCTCGTGCTCGGCGTGTGGTCGGCGTCCGCCTTCCTGCAGACCTTCAACGACGACCTCTTCACGCTCGAGCTGCGGTGGGCGTGGTGGACGCTGCCGGCCGCCGCGCTGGGCGTGGTGCTCGCGGCCCTCATCTCCCAGTGGCCTGCCTCGCGTCAGATCAGGAAGGTCGACATCGCCACCGTGGTGCGCGAGCGCGCCGCCTGACCGCGTGCGCGGCTCCGCGTGCTACCCCAGCACCTCCGGCAGGCCGAGCGGCTCGCCGAGCACGTGCTCTGACAGGAACGAGAACACCGTCTCGTACCAGACGATCGCGTGCTGCGGGGTGAGGATCCAGTGATTCTCGTCGGGGAAGTACAGGAAGCGGTGGGCCATGGTGCCGTCCTCGGCGGCGAAGTGCTCGGCGAGCTCGGCCCACAGCCGCAGGCCCTCGCCGATGGGCACCCGGTAGTCCTTGTCGCCGTGGATGACGAGCATGGGGCTGACGATGTCTGCGACCGCGTGGTGCGGGGAGTGCGTCTCCATCGCCTCGGCCGTGAAGATCGACTGCCAGTAGTCGGCGTGGTCCGTGGTGGGGCCGAACTGGTCGAGCGACCACAGGCTCGCGTGGGTGACGATCGCCTTGAACCGATCCGTGTGGCCAGCGACCCAGTTGGCCATGTACCCGCCGAACGACCCTCCCATCGCGGCCGTGCGCTCCGCGTCGATCTCGGGGCGAGCCTCGACCTCGTCGGTCAGTGACATGAGGTCCGTGAACGGCTTGTCGCCCCAGCTGTTCCAGCCGCGCGCGATGTACTCGAGCCCATAGCCGGTCGACAGCGCAGGATCGGCGAGCAGCACGGCGTAGCCGCGAGCGACGGCTGCCGCCGGGATCCATCGCCAGGACCACGCGTTCCACGATCCCAGCGGGCCCCCGTGGATCCACAGCAGCAGCGGGGCGGGGTCGTCCGCGGAGGCGCCAGGCGGCGTCAGCAGCCAGCCGGGCACGCGCGCGCGGTCCTCGGCGGCGGTCTCGACGCGCGTCATGGTCGCGGTGACCTCCGGCGCAGGTGCGGGGTGCGCCAGCGGGGTCACCGAGCCGTCAGCACCGATCCGCACGGGGTGCGCCGGCTTGAGCCAATTCGAGCGCAGCGCGACCAGGTCGCCGGTGGTGCGGTCGACCGCGACGTTCGTGTACGCGTAGTCGTCGCGGGTGAGCGCGGCGACGTCGCCGGTGGCGATGTCGATGCGGAAGATGGGCGCGCGGCCGTCGTCGTCGGCGGTCACGATGAGGGCGGCGCCGTCCGCCGAGAACACTCGCGAGGTCGCCCAGCGGTCCCAGTCCGCGGCGATCTCGCGCGCGTTCGATCCGTCGAGGTCGCTGACCCAGATCTCCTGGTCGGCAGGCCCCTCGGGGGTGGGCTTGTCGCCGCGGCCAAAGCTGAGCGTGGTGCCGTCGGGGCTGATCGCCGGGTCCACGAAGTCCACGCCCTCCTCGTCGAACAGCACCGTAGAGGCGGCCGTCGCGACATCGATGGAGACCAGCCGCAGGCGGCTCGACCGCCCGACGGGGACCCTCTCGACCGCGACCACCGTGGTGCCGTCGGGAGTGATCGCCGCCGACGGCGCCTCGGTGAGCCGCCCCGGCCGCGGGGTGAGGTCCCTCGGGCGCGGGAGGGTCTCCGGATAGGGCGTGGTCGCGGGGGCGCCGTCGCCGTCCGCGTCCGTGCCGGTGCTGGGGGCCGATGCGCGGGCGGCTTCGGCTGGCAGCTCGCCAAGGTCGAGCGACAGGAGGTGGGGCTCGGCGGGGCCCAGGTCGTGGTCCCAGTGCCGGATCGGATAGGTCGAGTGGACGATCGCGCTGACCTTGCGCTTCTTGCGGTCCGCACGGATGCGCGCGTCGTCCTCGAGGGTCTGCGCCGACGCCATGAGCGGAGAGCTCAGGACGGCGACCGAGGACTCCGAGGACACCGCGGCGAGTCCCGCGCCACCGGCCAGGCGCGTCACGCATCGGGCCTCGCCTCCGCGCGCCGGCAGCAGCCACAGCTGGGGCTTGTCCTCGTCGTCGCCGTCGGGACGCGCCGAGGTGAACAGCAGGTCACCGTCGGCCGTGAACGCCGCCCCTGCCTCACCCTTGGCGGAGCGCGTCAGGCGCACGGGCGTGCCCGAACCGTCCGCCGGCACCTCCCAGAGGGCGCGCTCGAAGGCGGTGGAGTCCGCGCTCAGCGTCGCGACGGTGAGCACCACGCGGGAGCCGTCGGGTGAGAGCGCGAGTCCCTCGATGCGCGGGATGGCGATGATGTCGGTCAGTGAGGAGTAGGCGTCTGTCACCCATCCACCGTACGAGCCAGATGCGACACGACTCACCCGGCCATGGTCCCGCGGTCGGGCGCCCGTCAGCCCAGGAGCTCGCCGGCCGCCCACCACAGCGCGGCAAGACCCAGCAGCGCCGCGAGCGCCACGAACACGTAGGTGGTCCAGCGGCGGCTGTGACGCAGCCCCGCTCCCACGGCAAGGGCGACGGCCGCGATCCCGATGCCGACCAGGACGGTGCGCGTCTGGTCGCCCAGGGCGCTGGATGTGGCGCTGCCAGCGAAGTCCGCGACCACGAGGGCGTAGGCGACCACGGCAAGTCCCGCCGCTGCTCCCACGCCGGAGACGGTCCACCCCGCTGCCCTCATGCCCCGCAACCTACCGCGAGAGCCCGGTTCCCGGGCGCAGGTGACGCGTCAGTGGGTCGAACGCTCAGCGCTCGGCCACCAGCACCCCACGCGCGGCGCGCGACAGCGGCCGTCAGCCAACTCCTTTGGCGCGCACGCCACCGGCGCACCTACGGCCCGGCAGAGGCCTGGTCGATCGGCACGCCCGCGCGCGTGCCCATGCGCAGGTCCAGCCACCTGTCGACGCAGATGACGAGCCCCAGCGTGAAGAGTCCCACGCATGCTCCCGCCAGCACGTCGGACAGGAAGTGATACCCCAGATACATCCGGGTGGTCGCGACGATCGCGGTGATCGCGATGGCTCCCAGCGACCACAGCACCAGCGCCAGCAGCGTCCGATGGCGCCGCCACAGCAGGTAGGCGATCACCATCACGAAGGTGGCGGCACCCGTCGAATGCCCCGAGGGAAACGAGAACGACGTCTCGTACCCCGGCACCACCTGGAAGAGCTCCTCGGGCCGAGGACGCTCGACGATCACCTTGATGGTCATTGTCATGATGGTGGACAGGATCATCGCGCCCGCAAGCAGCGCGGGGTCGCGCCATTGGCGCGTGCGCCACCACCACACGGCGCACCCCACACCCACGATGATGGGCAGCACCACCGGGCCGAACAGCGTGGTGATCCACGTCATCACGGTGGTCAGCCACGGCAGCCGATGGTCGTAGAACCACTGCGTGACCGGGTCGTCGATCTCGGCGAACGAGTCCTGCTCCTGCACCTCGTCGAGGATGGCGAAGAACCCGGCGGCGGCGACTGCCGTCACCACGAGGCCGGGAAGGAGCGCGCGCACGAGCGGCGGGAGGCGGTCCCAGGCATCACGCATCATCGGATCAGCCTAAGCGCAGGTTGCGCGGCGGTGAACCTTGCGGGGCCACCCGGATGAGCCCGCATCAAGGGTGGTCGCGCGCGCGGGCGCGTGCCACGATGGGCACATGCACGACGGCACCCGCACCGAGAGCGTCATCCCCGAGGACCTCGACCAGACCCAGCCCGCGCCGCTGCCCTCGGCAGATGCGGCCGCGCGCCCGGAGGAGCCGGCGAGCCCCGCCGCGATCGCGGCGGAGCTCAGTGTGCAGACGCCACCCTTCGAGGACCACCACGACGACGATCAGCTCGACGGCGACGAGCTCCCCGAGGACCGCTACCTCGACCGCGAGCTGTCGTGGCTGGCCTTCAACGAACGGGTGCTCGAGCTCGCGGAGGACGAGGAGACGCCGCTGCTCGAGCGCGCGAGGTTCCTCGCGATCTTCGCCTCGAACCTCGACGAGTTCTTCATGGTGCGCGTCGCGGGACTCAAGCGGCGCATCGCCGCCGGCTTCGCGGTGCCCAGCGCGACCGGCATGAGCCCGACCCGTCTGGTCGAGGCGCTGACCGAGCGCGCACACCAACTCATGGACCGCCACGCGGACGTGTTCGAGGACTCGGTCCGACCGCAGCTCCAAGAGCAGGGCATCCATCTGGTGCACATCGGAGACCTCGAGGAGGACGAGCGCGAGCGCCTGCGCAAGCTCTATCGCTCGGACATCTTCCCGGTGCTCACTCCCCTTGCCGTCGACCCCGCGCACCCCTTCCCCTACATCTCTGGACTCTCGCTCAACCTCGCGGTCGAGCTGCGCGACCCCGACTCCGGCAAGCAGTTCTTCGCCAGGGTGAAGGTCCCGGAGACCCTTCCGCGCTTCCTGTCCGTCGACTCGGCGGGTCACGCCGCCCAGGTGACCGACGCATCGGCCCTGTCCGATGAGCCGCGCTCGTTCGTGCCGCTCGAGGACGTCATCGCCGAGCACCTCGACTACCTCTTCCCCGGCATGGAGGTGATGTCGAGCTACACCTTCCGCGTCACCCGCAACGAGGACGTCGAGGTCGAGGAGGACGATGCCGAGAACCTGCTGAAGGCAATGGAGCGGGAGCTGCTGCGCCGTCGGTTCGGGCCAGCCGTCCGCCTCGAGGTGGCGCAGGACCTGCCGAGCAACGTCCGCGACCTGCTGGTGCGCGAGCTGGGCATCACCGAGCACGACGCCTTCCACCTGCCCGCTCCGCTGGACCTCACCGGCCTCAACGTCATCGCTGACCTCGACCGCCCGCGGCTGCAGTTCCCGGCATTCCGGCCCACGACGCACCACCAGCTCGCGCCCGTCGAGACAGCCGATGAGCAGAACGTCTTCGACGCGATCAGCCGCGGCGACATCCTGCTGCACCACCCGTACGACTCCTTCTCCACCTCGGTGCAGGCGTTCCTCGCCCAGGCGGCCACGGATCCCCGGGTGCTCGCCATCAAGCAGACGCTCTACCGCACCTCGGGCGACAGCCCCATCGTGGACGCCCTGATCGAGGCCGCACGCAACGGCAAGCAGGTGCTCGCGCTAGTCGAGATCAAGGCCCGCTTCGATGAGCAGCAGAACATCTCCTGGGCGCGCAAGCTCGAGAAGGCCGGGGTGCACGTGGTGTACGGCCTGGTGGGTCTCAAGACGCACTGCAAGCTGTCGCTCGTGGTGCGCCAGGAGGACGAGGGGCTGGTGCGCTACTGCCATGTCGGCACCGGCAACTACCACCCCAAGACGGCGCGGCTGTACGAGGACTACGGGCTGCTCACCAGGGACGATGCGGTGGGTGCCGACCTCACCAAGCTCTTCAACCAGCTCTCGGGTTACGCGCCCAAGGCGCGCTTCCGCCGCCTCATCGTCGCGCCCACCGGCGTGCGGCTGGGGCTGATCCAGCGCATCGAGGCCGAGGCCGAGCGCGCCCGCGCTGGCGAGGAGGCCTGGGTCAGGATCAAGGTCAACTCCATCGTCGACGAGAAGACCATCGATGCCCTGTACCGCGCGTCGAGGGCCGGGGTGAAGGTGGACCTCGTGGTGCGCGGCATCTGTGCGCTGCGCCCGGGCGTCGAGGGCCTCAGCGAGAACATCAGGGTCCGATCCATCCTGGGACGATTCCTCGAGCACTCACGGGTCTACGCGTTCGCGAACGGCGGCGACCCCGAGGTGTTCATCGGCTCTGCCGACCTCATGCACCGCAACCTCGACCGCCGGATCGAGACCCTCATCACCATCGCCTCCGAGCAGCAGCGCGAGTTCCTGCTGAACAACATCTCGATGGCGATGTCCCCGGACTACATCGGATGGGAGCTGGGCTCGGACGGCGCGTGGACGCGCAGCGACACCGCCGAGGACGGCACTCGGCTCAAGGACCTCCAGGCCACCTACATCAAGCGCCAGCCCAAGCGGAGGGCCAAGCGCAAGTGAGGCGCTACCCACCCGGCACCGTCATCGCGGCCGGCGCCTTGGTGTGGCGCATCCGCGACGGCCAGCTCCAGGTCCTCGCCGTGCACCGCCCCCGCTACGACGACTGGTCGTGGCCCAAGGGAAAGCTCAACACGGGTGAGACGCTGCCTGCGTGCGCGATCAGGGAGGTCGCCGAGGAGACCGGCAAGCAGGTGGTCCTCGGCCAGCCGCTGCCGACCCTGCGATATCCCGCCGGCGGCAAGACCAAGGTGGTCAAGTACTGGGCGGCGCAGGTCGCTTCGTCGTCGTCCGGTGCCGTCGCGGCCCGGCCTCGGGTCAAGGACGCGTCCAAGCACGAGATCGACAAGACCCGCTGGCTGACCGTCGCCGAGGCACGCCGCAAGATCACCTTCCGGGACGATCTGCGGCCCCTCGAGGTGCTGGTGGAGGCGTTCGAGAACGACCGGCTCGACACGCGCGCCTTCGTCCTCGCCCGGCACGCGCGGGCCAAGCGCCGCAAGGCGTGGGACGGCGAGGACATCGAGCGCCCCCTCACGTCAGCCGGCCAGTCGCGCGCCGGCCAGCTGGTGCCGCTGTTCGCAGCCTTCGGGGCGCGCCGCGTATCCTCCTCGCCCGCCCGTCGTTGCATGGCGACCGTCGAGCCCTACGCCGCCGCCGCCGACCTCGACATCAAGACCTACGACCCGCTCACCGAGCCTGGCCATGCGTCGAACCCGCTCGCGACTGCGAAGACGTTCGTGAAGCTGCTCGAGCGGCCCACGGGTCACGTCGTGTGCGCGCACCGGCCCACCCTGCCAACGATCGTCGAGATGATCCGAGCAGCGACGAGGCCCTACACGCGCGGCGCCCTCCCTCGCAAGAATCCGTACCTCCCGGCCGGCGGGGTGCTCGTGGCCCACGTGCTGGACACGGAGTCCGGCCCGCGCGTCACGGCCATCGAGACGCATCTGCTGCAGGTTCACCCGTAGCGCCACGCCGGAGAAGAAGGACATCGGACTGGGAGCGCCAGTCGGCGCGAAGGCCGCTCGAGGCGGCTGATGTTGGAGCCCGGGGCTACCGCAGTCCGATGTCCCCAACCACTGTACGCCTCCACTCCAGAGGCGCGAAATGGGCCCAACTCGCGCAGCTAGACGCTTAGACGAGCGAGTTGGGCCCCATTCGCGCGCCACGCGGGCACGCGGTGAGGGACGATGCGGTCATCCGCTCTCGCTGCCGCGTCGCCTCGGTCTCAGTCCAGGCGGTCCTCGCGCCACATCGTGGCGCAGCGCTCGAGGTCCTCGCCGGTGCGCAGCAGC
Organism: Demequina sp. NBRC 110053; assembly: GCF_002090095.1. GTDB lineage: Bacteria > Actinomycetota > Actinomycetes > Actinomycetales > Demequinaceae > Demequina. The sequence continues at coordinate 1,001,960 of NZ_BBRJ01000002.1, forward strand.
TGGGCGGCCCGCAGCGCGGTCTGATGCGCGCGGCGGTCGTTGTGACCGTCGTCGGACTCGGCCTCGTAGGCGGCGCCCGTGGCCACCACGCGGCAGAAGGCTCCTGCGCGCTCGAGGGCGACCGCCAGGTCACCCGAGAACACGCCGGACAGCACGGAGTCCGCGAGCGCGCGCACCTCGGTGGGACCGGGCGGGTCCTCGACACCCGCGATCGCGTGGCGCACATGCGCGGCATGGACGCCGTGGTGATAGGAGCGCGCCACCGCTTCTGCGTCGTGCTTGACCCACTCGCGCAGCATGTAGATGCGCCACAGAGCACCGGGCAGGGTGTGCGCGCCGGCCTTGGACCACAGCATCGCGACCGTGTCGATGCCCTCCTCGTCGACCAGCCGCACCAGGCGTGCCGTCAGCGTGGGATCGGACGACGAGCGCGCCTGAGACACGAGCGCGAGCGCGGTCTCGTGTGCGATGAGGGCGCGATCGGCGGGGTCGATGTCCCCCTCGATCTGCTCGGCCTCCTCCATGTCGAGCATGGCGGGGCGCCGGAAGCGCGGCTCGGCCACGTCAGGAGTCCGTGGTCTCGGCGTCCGCCCCTGCTGCCTCGCGGGGGTCCTCACCCGGCCCGGCAGGCGCATCGGCCCCTTCGAAGGTGAGGGAGACGGAGTTGATGCAGTAGCGGTCGCCGGTGGGGGTCTGCGGCGCATCGGGGAACACGTGGCCCAGGTGCGAGTCGCACGTGGCGCAGCGCACCTCGGTGCGGATCATCCCGAGCGAGAGGTCCTCCGACAGGACGACCGCGTCGTTCTCGGCCGTGAAGAAGGATGGCCACCCGCAGTGCGAGTCGAACTTCGTGTCGGAGCGGAACAGCTCGGCACCGCACGCGCGGCAGCGGTAGACACCGTCGCGCTTGTTGTCGAGCAGCTCGCCGGTCCAGGCGCGCTCCGTGCCGGCCTCGCGCAGCACGTGGAACTCCTCGGGGCTCAGCTGCTCACGCCACTCGGCTTCCGTCTTGGTGATGCGATCGCTCATGGCCGCTCCTCTCGTCCTGCCCAGAATACGGGCCACCACAACACGCGACGCCCGGTCCGCTGAGGGGGGATGGACCGGGCGCCGCGTGCTGTCGTCGAAGCTCTGCGCGGCTTCCCGCCGTTGCAGGTTCACTGTGTCTGACGCAGGCAGGGGGCGTTTTGTTCCCTGGGTTCCGCCGATGCGCCGGCTCGGAGCTCTCGGCCGGTACTCGTCGCTCCTGGTAGTCGCCGATTGGCGGCAGTTTCGGCGAGACCGTTGGCTTTTTCGTCACTTGACGCTACCGTAAATCCCGCGCGGTTCCCCGCTGAGCGAACCGCATGCGACGTCGCGGTCATCGAACACACCATCACCTGGAGAATCCATGCCTTCCGCCACCACGCTGCGCGTGCCCGCACTGATCGCGGTCACCGCCTTCGCGCTCGCCGCCTGCGCCACCGAGACCGAGCCCGAGGAGACCAGTTCGGCCACCCCCGGGAGCGACGACCTCGCCCAGGTCGTCGACGAGAGCCCCTCCGCCGAAGCGCCCACCGAGGTCACCGTCACCACCACGTACGGCGGCGAGGACACCGTGCCCTACGACCCGCAGTCCATCGTGGTGCTCGACTACGCGGCGCTCGACACCCTCGACGCGCTGGGCCTGGGCGACCGCGTGGTCGGCATCCCTGCCGGCACTCCCGCGCCCACGCACCTCGCGCAGTACGCGGACAGCGCTGAGAGCGTCGGCAACCTCTTCGAGTTCGACACCGAGGCCATCAACGCCCTCGAGCCCGAGCTGATCATCGTCGGCGGCCGCTCCTACGATCAGGAGGAGTCCATGGAGGAGATCGCCCCGACGCTCAACATCACGTATGACTGGGGCTCGCAGGCGTTCCTCGACTCGATGAGCGCCAACACCCTCGCGCTCGGGCAGGTGTTCGGCCTCGAGGACCAGGCCGGCGCGGCGCTTCAGGACCTGCAGGCCAAGGCTGACGCCGTCGCGGCGCAGGCGGCAGACGACGGCACCGGACTCGTGGTGCTCACCAGCGGCGGCGAGGTCTCGGCCTACGGCCCGTCCGAGGAGGGGCGCTTCGACTTCGTCTACAACATCCTGGGCGTGACGCCCGCCGCCGAGCAGGTCGCGATCGACACCCACGGTGACGCGGTCTCGTTCGAGTTCCTCGCGGAGACCGACCCCGAGCTGCTCATCGTGCTCGACCGCGACGCGGCGATCGGCGAGGAGGGCGAGTCAGCGCAGGCGATCCTCGACAACGACCTCGTCAATGGCACGAGCGCCGTCCAGAACGACAAGGTCGTGTACGTCGACACCTCGAAGTGGTACCTGGCGTTCGGCGGCCTCACCGCTGTGAATGACATGATCGACGAGGTCGACTCCATCGTCGAGTGACGCATGCGCCGTCCCACACCTGACACCGTCGCGGCCGTCGCCCCCTGGGCGGCGGTCGCGCTCGTCGTCGTGCTCGGCGCAGTGTCGATGGCGATCGGCGTCATCGACCTGGGTGCGCTCGACGGCCCCGAGGCCCGGGAGCTGATCCTCACCAGCCGCCTGCCGCGCACGGCGGCGCTGATCTTGGCCGGCGCCTCCATGGCGGTCGCCGGCCTGATCATGCAGCACCTCGCGCAGAACCGGTTCGTAGCGCCCACGACCGCCGGCACCGTGGACGCGGCCGCCGTCGGCCTGCTGGTCGCGACGCTGCTGTTCACTGGCGCCGCGGTGATCACCAAGGTCGCCATCGCGCTGGTCTTCGCGCTCGCTGGCACCGCGCTGTTCGTGCTGCTGACCCAGCGCATCCAGTTCAAGGACATGATCCTCGTGCCGCTGCTCGGGCTGGTGCTGGCCGGGGTGTACCGCGCCGGCGCGGAGTTCTTCGCCTTCCGCGCGGGCCTCACCCAGGCACTCGACACATGGTTCAACGCGGACTTCTCGGGCATCATCGAGGGACGTTACGAGACGCTGTGGCTCGCAGGGCTGGCCGCGGCGGGCGCCTACCTCTTCGCCAACCGCTTCACGGCGGCCGGCATGGGCGAGGCCTTCGCCACGAACATCGGCGTCAACTACCGGCTGGTGATGTCCGGCGGCCTCGGCATCGCGGCGCTGGCGACAGCCGTGGTGGTCGTGACCGTCGGCGCGATCCCCTTCCTCGGGCTGATCGTCCCCAACATCGTCACGCTCGTCCTGGGCGACAACCTCAGGCGCGTGCTGCCCGTGACCGCGCTCGTGGGAGCCTCGCTGGTGCTGGTGTGCGACATCGTGGGACGCGTGCTGATCTTCCCGTATGAGATCTCCATGGGCCTCATCGTGGGCGTCGTCGGCTCGGCGGTGTTCCTCGCCATGGTGATGCGGAAGGGCAACCGCTATGCCACCACCTGACGTCTCCGTCGACCCCGTCACCCAGGCGACCGGAGCGTCCAGGGCCGCGCCCGCGCATCGGCGCCTGTCACGAGTGACCATCGTCCTCACGGCCCTGTCGCTCGTCCTCGCCGCCTCCGTGACCCTGTTCCTCACCTGGGACGTGGGCGGACACTGGGACTTCGCGCTGCCGCGCCGCCTCGAGCAGGTCGCCGCCCTGGCCGTGGTGGGAATCGCCGTCGCAGTGTCGACCGTGGTGTTTCAGACCCTCACCCAGAACCGCATCCTGACGCCGTCGATCATGGGCTTCGACGCCCTGTACGTGCTCCTCGCGACCACGCTGGTGTTCGTCCTCGGCAGTCGCGGGGTGGCGCAGATACCCGACCTCGCGATGTTCGGGCTCAGCACTGGCTTGCTGGTGGTCGGCGCGACGCTGCTCTACCGCTGGGTCCTGTCCGACCAGTCGCGCGGCCTGTACACGCTGGTGCTCGTGGGCGTCATCGCTGGCACGCTGTTCAGCTCGTTCGCGTCGTTCATGTTCCGGGTGATGAACCCCAACGAGTTCGCCGTGCTCATGGACGAGCTCCTCGCGAGCTTCAACCGCCTGGACACCACCGTGCTGGGCATCGCGGCCGTCGTGCTGCTGGCGGGCTCGTTCGCCGCGTTCAGGATGCGCCACACCTTGGACGTCCTGTCGCTGGGACGCGAGAAGGCGATCGCGCTGGGCATCGACCACCGGCGCACGGCCACGCGCCTGCTGGTCATCATCGCGCTGCTGGTGGCGGTGTCGACGGCGCTCGTGGGACCCATCGTCTTCCTCGGGCTCCTGGTGGCGAACCTCGCCTATCAGCTCACCCGTACCCATCGCCATGCGGTCAACCTCGTGGCGGCGTCGCTCATCGCCGTCGCCGCGCTCACGCTCGGGCAGGCGCTGCTCGAGCACGTGCTCGACTTCAATGGCACCCTCGGATCCATCATCAACCTCGTGGGCGGCGTGTACTTCATCGCGCTGCTGGTCAAGGAGGCCCGCTCGTGATCACCCTCGACGCGCTCACCAAGTCCTACGGCCCCGCGACCGTCGTCGACGCGGTCAGCCTGGAGATCGCCGATGCGGGGGTCACCTCGATCATCGGGCCCAACGGGGCGGGCAAGTCGACGCTGCTGTCTCTCGCCTCGCGCATCCTCGGCGCCGATGCCGGCGGCGTGACCGCCGACGGCGTGGACGTGCTGAACGCGCCCAGCCGTGCGGTCGCGACCATCCTGTCCATCCTGCGCCAGGAGCACCACACCACCGCGCGCATCACGGTGCGCGAGCTCGTCGAGTTCGGGCGATTCCCGCACTCCCACGGCCGGCTCACCCCGGAGTGCCGCGCCGCCGTGGCGGAGGCGCTGGCCTATTGCGACCTCACGGATCTCGCGGAGCGACCCATCCATCAGCTGTCCGGCGGACAGCGCCAGCGCGCCTACGTCGCGATGGTGCTGGCGCAGGACACCCACTACGTGCTGCTCGACGAGCCGCTGAACAACCTCGACATGGTGCACGCGACGGCCCTCATGCGGCTGCTGCGGCGGCTCGCGGACGAGCGCGGCAAGTCCATCGTGCTGGTCCTCCACGATGTCAACTACGCGAGCGCGTACTCGGACAGGATCATCGCGATGCGCGACGGGGCGGTGATCCAGGATGGCCCGCCCTCTCTCGTGATCGCGGAGGACGCCCTCGAAGCCGTGTACGGCATGCGCTTTCGCGTGCACGAGCTCGACGGCGATCGCGTGGCCGCCTACTACCGCTGATCGCACTCACGAGCTCAGGACTCTCGACGGCGCGGCGACGGCGCGGCGCGCCACCGATCAGAATAACGAGCGATGACGTGCGCTTAATCCTGAGCGAGCACCAACATGCCTGGTAGACAGCCAGCAAGGGTCGCCTTTGCGGAACAATGAGGTTTCGTAAATCTATATGAAAGCGTCGCGTACTTTTATTCTTTAATGTGACAGGGAGCCATTTCGGACGTATTCTCGAGTGGTCAGCAACCGACGACTGCAGGAGGGCACCATGGCCACCATGATCTCGCTGCCGATCGTCTCGTCCTGCTCGGTCGAGACCTGCGGCTACAACCACGACGGCTGCCGTGCCGGCGCCATCAACGTGTCGGGCGACCACGGTCACTGCTCGACGTTCGTCGAGACCGACCGCAAGGGCGGCAATGCGGACCACGCCGGCGTGGGCGCCTGCACCCGCACCGAGTGCAGGTACAACCAGGACATGTCCTGCACCGCCGAGGCGATCGAGGTGGGCGCGTCGTTCGACACGGCCGACTGCCTCACGTTCGAGGCCCGTTAGGCAGCACTCAGCTCGGAGCCCCGGCTCGCCCCGCGGCAGGTCGGGGCTTCGTCATGTCGTCTGCGAGGTGCGCACACCGCAGCGGGACGCACGCTCAGGCCGCTTGCACCGACAGTGGCCCCCGCGCGCCGTGACAGACTGGCGCGGTGACCACGCCCCCGCCCCGGACCCGGCTCGGCGTGGCCCCTGAGCAGTGGGCGGACCTCTGGACGGGCACCCGGGCGATCGCGCCCCTCATGCCGGGGGCGGTGGTGTTCGGCATGGCCTTCGGCGCCCTCGTCCAGGTCGTGGGGCTGCCGGGCTGGCTGGCTCCGTACGCGAGCTCCACCGTGACCGCGGGCGCGAGCCAAATCGCGATCGTCGAGGCGCTGCGCCAGGGCGCGCCCGCGATCATCGCCATCGTCACCGCGCTCGTCATCAACGCTCGCCTGGCCCTGTACTCGGCGGCGCTCGCGCCGATCTTCGCGCCCTTCCCGCTGCGCTGGCGGCTCGCGCTCGCGTATCTCATGACCGACCAGTCGGCCGCCGTCTCGAGCTTCGAGGCCGAGCGCTGGCCCGACCCGGTGCGCCGGCGGTGGTTCATCCTGGGCGTCTCCGGACCGTTCGTGGGCGTGTGGATCCTGGGCACTGCGGCGGGCGTGGTGCTGGGACCGGTCATCCCCGAGTCCTGGCAGATCGGGTTCATCGTGCCGCTGATGTTCATCGCCGTGCTGGTCCCGGGACTGCGCGCGTGGCCGTCGGTCGCCGCGGCCGGCATCTCCGTCGCGGTCGTGCTGGCGCTCAAGGACCTTCCGTATGGGCTCAACGTCCTCGCGGGAGCGCTCACCGGCTTCGCACTGGGGTCCTTGGTGCCGGAACGACCGCGTCGCCCGCGAGGCGAGGTCCCGCCGCAGGCCGTTCCCGAGGCGGGCGACCCATGACGCTCACGGCCTTCATCGTGTTCACGCTCGCGGCCATCGGGACCTACCTGATCCGCATCTCGGGCATCGTGCTCCTGGGCGGCGACCGCGACCTGCCGCCGCGCGTGCGCAAGGCGCTCTCGCTCGTGGCGCCCGCCGCCATGGCGGCTATCGTCGCCAACTCGCTGTTCCTGGACGCCGGCGAGTGGCGCGCGTTCGGCGCGTGGCACCTCGCCGCCATCGTGGCCGTGGCGGTCGCGCTGTGGAAGCGCTCGATGGGCTGGACGCTGTCGCTGGGCGCCCTGTCCTTCGCCGCCCTCCTGCTCGCCGGACTGTAGGCGGGCCCGCGCTCGCCCGCCGGTCCCCGCGCGAGAGCGCGCCGGCCGCCGGCCCTGCCAGCACGAGCATCCGGTCACGAGGCATGCGGCCCCGACCGCGCATCGGCGCCAGCAAGCCACCGTGTCAACGGGTTGACAAGTGCGGAGCGCACAGTGTTAACTCGTTGACATGTCCGACAAGCTGACCTTCACGCTCCACGAGCTCGTCTCCGAGATCGACGCCTCGGCCGACGAAGTGCTGCGCGACCGATACGGCGTCACTGGCCCCACATTCGTGTTCCTCGCCACGTGCGCTGACGTCGAACCCACCGACATCACCACCCTCGCGCGCTGCCTGGGCGTGACGAAGGCGGCCGTCTCCAAGCGTGTGCCTGCGCTGGTCGCCGAGGGCTGGATCACGACCGCTGGCGACCCCGCCCACGGGCGCCGCGTCATGCTGAGCCTCACCGAGCGTGCTCGCGATCTGGTCGATCGCGCGGGCCGCGACCTCGACCAGCACTTCACGGCCATGCTCGCCGACCCGCGCGCCGCCGCCATCGATGCTGCGGTGCTCAACGCGCAGCTCAACACCCTGGTCGCCATCCTGCGCGAGAAGGGCGGCCGGGCATGAGCCGCATCCTCGTGGTCGTCGGCTCGCCGTTGGCGGGTTCCCTCACGCACGCCCTCGCCCGCTCCTATGCAGACGCGGCCCGCGTCACCGGCGCGGAGGTGGACGTCCTCGACCTTGCCGCCGAGCCCGTTCCGGACCATCCTGCGACGCGCGCCGACCTGCGCGCCCCCCGCACCCCCGCAGACCCCGACCTCGACCCCGTGATCGCGCCCCACGTGGAGCGGCTGCTGGCCGCCGACCACCTGGCACTGTTCTTCCCGCAGTGGTGGGGCACCTATCCGGCGGCGTTCAAGGCGTGGATCGACCGCGTCATCCTGTCCGGCTCGAGCTTCGCACCCACGGACGGCCAGAGCTGGACCAAGCTGCTCACGGGAAGGACTGCGCGGATCGTCATGACGATGGACTCGCCGCGCTGGTGGAACTGGTGGATGTACCGCGACGCCGCGGTGCGCTCGGTGCGGGTCGCCACGCTGTGGTACGTGGGCGTCAAGACCATCGGCGTGACCCGGATCCCGGACGTCAAGCATGCCGATCGCGCGCGGCTCGAGCGGGCGATCGCCGCGCTGGGCAGGCACGGCGCAGCGGATGCCGCACGCGGATCCACGGTGACGGCCGCGCGCACGGCCGCTGCTCGCTGAGCCGTCAGTGCAGCGAGCCGTCGGGCTCGCCGCGGCGGTGAGCCGTGAACGTCACCCGCAACCCCGCCCGCGTGGGTGCGCAGCAGAACAGCCCAGCCCGCGCATCGGCCCCAGGCACCAGGGGCGCCACGCGCACCAGCCGCCACGGCTCGTCCTCGACGCGAGCGCGAACGGTGACCGCATCACCCGAGCGGGAGGCGCGCACGGTCACCTCGCGATCGCGCCATTCGGGCACGGGCGCGACGGACCAGTCGGACGCCCCGCGGGTGACGACGGCGCCCACCTGCGGCAGCCCGTCGGAGACCTCGACGCCCGCCTTGATCCACGTCTCCTCGTCCACGCGGATCATCACCCCGGCCTGGTCGAACTGCTGGTCGAAGTCGAGAAGGAAGCTCACCTCCACCGCCTCCGCCGATCCGAGTGGCGCGAGCAGGGCGTGCGCATCGTCGTGCACGAACCCGTAGGACGTGGTGCGCCACGCGTCCGACTCCTCACGCGCCTCCACCACCAGGCGCGAGTCATCCATCCGCGCGGACACCGGGGGCGTCGTCCATGCGCCGTCGTCGAGCAGCGTGCTCAGATCCATGCGCCCAGGCTACGGCGCGCGTCGCACCGCGTCCGCCCCTAGTGTCGAATCCGTGGCGCCCCGTTCGTGGAGAGGGTGAGAGCGGGGACGGCCCGCTTCGAGAGAGGACATCATGACCGAGTACCTGTTCAGCGTTCACCACGACTACTCCAAGCCGCTGTTCGACAGCGACGCGGATGTCCAGAAGATGTTCCGGGACACCGCCGCGTTCAACGAGCGGGCGCAGGAGGCCGGGATCTACGTGTTCGCCGGCGGCCTCGAGGAGCCGAGCACCGCCACCACCGTCCACGTCCGCGAGGGCGAGACGCTCACCACGGATGGCCCCTTCGCGGAGGCCCGCGAGCGCATCGGCGGCTTCTGGGTGCTGAATCTGCCCGACCTCGACACCGCGCTGGAGTGGGCGGCGCAGGCGTCGGCGGCCTGCCAGGGCCCGGTCGAGGTGCGCCCGTTCCAGGGGGAGTGACCGTGCCGCGCTACATGCTCAGCGTCCACGACACCATCGACGCGCCGGCGCCCAGCGACGAGCGCATGGCGGAGTTCGCCCGGCGCGTGGGCGCGCTCGACGCGGACCTGCGCGACGCGGGCGCGTGGGTGTTCGGCCTTGGGCTCGCTCCGGCGGGCCAGGCGAGGGTGGTCACGGCCGATGCGCTGGTCACCGACGGGCCCTACCTCGAGACACGGGAGCACATCGCGGGGGTGTGGGTGATCGACGTCGCGGACGACGACGCCGCGCACAGCTGGGCCGCGCGGGTGGCCGATGCGACGGGCGCGCCGGTCGAGGTCCGACCGACAGCGGGGCCGTAGGTGGCGGTCGACGCGGCGCCGGACGCGCCGGGGGGCGCGCACGCGCACGTCGCCCGGGTGTTCCGGGAGGAGTCGGGCAAGGCCGTCGCCACGCTGGTGCGCATGCTCGGCGACATCGACGCGGCGCAGGAGGCGGTGCAGGACGCGTTCGTGCGCGCGCTCGAGGCGTGGCCCCGCGACGGCGTGCCGCCCAACCCGGCGGCCTGGATCATCACCACCGCCCGCAACCGCGCCATCGACGTGGTTCGCCGCGAGGCGACGAGGGAGTCGCGCTATCGCGGCCGCGCCGTCATCGAGGGGGACGACGGCACCCAGGCCGATCCCGCATCGGCCGTCGCGGAGGCGATCGACCAGCCGGTCGCCGACGACCAGCTCCGTCTGATCTTCACCTGCTGCCACCCGGCGCTGGGGATGGAGGCGCGAGTGGCGCTCACACTGCGCCTCATCGCGGGCCTCGAGACTCGGGACATCGCGCGGGCCTTCCTGGTCCCTGAGACCACGATGGCGCAGCGCCTCACGCGCGCCAAGCGCAAGATCGCGGCGGCGAACATCCCCTACCGGGTTCCGTCGCGCGAGGAGCTCCCGGCCCGCCTCGACAGCGCGCTCGCCGTCCTCTATCTGGTGTTCAACGAGGGGTACGCGGGGACCACGGACGCGACGCGGCCCGATCTCGCACGCGAGGCGATCCGCTTGACGCGCACCGTGCATGCGCTGCTGCCCGAGCCCGAGACCGCTGGCCTGCTCGCGCTGATGCTGCTCACCGAGGCGCGCCGACCGGCACGCTTCGATGCTGACGGCGCCGTGGTGCTCCTCGCCGACCAGGACCGCACGCTGTGGGACGGCGCACTCATCGCCGAGGGCCAGGCGCTCATGCTCGACTGCGTGCGGCGCGGGCGGCCGGGCCCATACCAGGTCCAGGCGGCGATCGCGGCGGTGCACGGCGACGCCGCACGGTTCGAGGACACCGACTGGCCGCAGATCCTCGCTCTGTACGACCAGCTGTTCGCCCTCACCCCCACCGCCGTCGTCGAGCTGAACCGCGCGGTGGCGCTCGCGGAGGTGCGCGGGCCAGAGGCCGCGCTGGCGCTGGTCGACGGGTTGCCGCTCGAGCGCTATCACCTGTGGCACGCGACGAGGGCGACGCTGCTCGACCGGCTGGGACGGACGGCCGATGCGCGGGCCGCCTTCGCGACGGCCGCTGAGCTGACGGAGAACCCGGCTGAGCGCGAGTTCCTGAAGGGCAGGGCCGGGCACTGACGCCCGCTCGGTCGCCCGCGGTGACGGGCGCTCGAGCGGTCGCGTCAGCGTCGTCTCGTTAGCGGGCTCGTGTCAGCCCTGGCCCTCCCAGCCGGAGTGGTTCATGCCCTGGCTGCGCTGCTGCTTGTGGATCTGCGAGTCCGGCGGCTGCTTGGCGTCCGGGTTCTGGTTGCCGCCCTTGGCGACGCGCCCCTCGGCGGACACGGGCTCCTTCGGAGGCGACTGCAGGTTGGGACCTCCAGCGCTGTCGGGTCGGTGGCTGTCCGCATTGTCGAGCGCGATGGGCTTGTCCTGGTCGGTGACGGCGTCGTCGTCGCGCGGCTTGTCGTCGTGGTGCGCGTGATCGGTCATGATCATGCTCCCTTCATCGGTTGCCGTACTCGCGACAACGCTCCGACCGGGCAGATCCATCCATCCGGTACGCGGTGCTAGCGTCGCGACCATGAGCGAGGCCAGCGCGGGCGCGGACGCAGTGGCGACCGTGATGCCCCGCGGCGGCGCGCCGCTGGACACCGGCCCGCCCGCGGCGCACCCCGCGATCTCGGAGACGACCGCTCGGGCCCTGCTCGACTCGCAGCTGCCGCAGTTCGCGGACCAGGAGCTGGGCGAGCGGTTCGATGGTTGGGACATGGCGATGTTCCGGTTGGGAGGCGCGCTCGGGGTGCGGCTGCCCCGCGTGGAGTCCGCCGTCGACTCCCTCGAGCGCGAGGTGCGCTGCACGACGGAGCTCGCCCATGACTGGACCTTCGCCTATCCGCACGTGATCGCCCGCGGAGAGCCCGGCGAGGGCTATCCGTGGCCGTGGGCCGTGGTGACCTGGGTTCCAGGCGACACGGCCGATGCCCACCCGCTGGGCGCATCGGCCGGGCAGCACGTGGGCCGCGCGATCGCGCAGATCCACGCCCCCGCGCCGGGGGATGCGTGGCACAACCCCGAGCAGTCCTTGCCGTTCGCCGGGCGCACCGCGGAGACGATGTGGGCGCTCGGTCGCGTCGAGGCCGGGGGTGGCCACGAGGGGCGCCTGCTCGACGCGCCGGCAGCTCGGGCGATGTGGGATGCGGGTCTGGCGGCGCACGAGCCCGCGGAGCAGGTGTGGTCCCACGCCGACCTCCACGGATCCAACCTGCTGAGCGACCGCGGGGAGTTCGCCGGCATCATCGACTGGGGCAAGATGGCCGCGTGCGACCGCGCGGTGGATCTGGCCTTCCTGTACACCGCGATGCCCCAGGCCGGCGTGCTTCAGGCCATCGAGGCCTACCGCGAGGCCACCGGTGTCATCGACCCTGGGCTCGAGGCTCGTGTGGACGCGATCGCACTGCAGAAGTGCCTGCTGTGGGCGAACCTCGGCCGGCCCCTGAACGTCGCCATGGCGTGGAGGGGACTCGCGGCGCTGGGCGTCACCGTCGCCGCGTGACAGGGGGAGCCGGGAGCGCCGTGCCACGATGGTGAGGGTCCCGCCTCGGAAGGAGCCCTCCATGCCCGACCGCCGCTTCCCCCGCTCCGTCTACGCGACCGGGGACGAGCCCGACCCACGGTTCTCGATGGCGAACGAGCGCACCTTCCTGGCGTGGGTGCGCACCTCGCTCGCGCTGATCGCCGCTGGCGTGGCCGTGGAGGCGCTCGACCTCCCCGTCCAGCCGGGGCTGCGAGCGGCGGCCGCGACGGTGTTCGGGGTGCTGGGCCTCATCGCGGCGGCGCAAGCGTGGCTGGGGTGGATGCGGGCCGAGCGTGCCATGCGGCTCGCCGCGCCCATGCCGGGACCGGGGCTGGGCGTGGTGATCGTCGCCGGAGTGTTCACCGCGGCGGGACTGCTGCTGATCGGGTGGATCCTGTGAGCGCGTGGCAGGGATGAACGCCGTGCGCTTCGATCATGGGCTGCAGCCCGAGCGCACCTTGCTGTCGTGGCGTCGCACCGCGCTCGCGATCGCCGCCGGCGGCGCTGCGGGCGCGCGCGTGTTCGCCGACTCGCTCGGGCCCGTGTCATGGGTGGTCGGTCTCGCCGTCGTGGCCGTTGCCCTCGGCGCGTACGTGGCTGCGAATCGTGCCTACCGCCGTGCCGTCGCGAGCCTCGTGCACGGCTCGGGCCTCGCGCCGTCGCCGGGCGTTCCTGTCGCGGCGCTGGCCATCGCGTGCGGTCTGCTGGGGCTCGCGGGACTGGGATACGTGGTCATCGACGCCTGGTGAGGCGCGACAGCGCAGCGCCGATGCGCGAGGGGCTTGGTGCAGTCGAGTACCTTGCGTGGGGACGAGGCACGCCCGGAACAGCGAGAGCACCATGACCGTTGGGCAGGAGACCCCCAGGAGGATGTGATGGACGCTGGCCGACGGCCGAGCCCGGCGCGCACGGCGCTGCTGTGGCTCGCGCTGGTCGCGACCGTCGCCGTCATCGCCTGGCTGACGGTCGTGCCGGAGCTGCGCGCAGGCGGGACCGGCAGCACGGGCGGCGTCAACCTCGTGCCGGGCACGGAGATCGATCGCGGGCTGCACTCGGGAGCAGGTGGTCCGCGACTCAACCTCGTGGGCAACGTGATCATGTTCGTGCCTCTGGGAGCGCTGGTCGCGCTGCTCGTCCGCGCTGGCTTCTTCACCCGCGTGCTGGTCGCCACCGTCATCGGCGCGCTGCTCTCGGTGGGCATCGAGGCGACGCAGTACGCGGTAGGCCGCGTCGCCGACGTCGACGACGTGATCCTCAACGCAGCCGGAGCGTTCGCGGGCGGCGTCGTCGCGGCCTCGCTCGCCGCAGCGAGCTCCCGGAGTCGCTCCAGGCCGACGGTGGACGGCGCGTAGGATTCTTCGCGCAAGGGCCTCTAGCTCAGTTGGTAGAGCAGCGGACTTTTAATCCGTAGGTCGTGGGTTCGAGCCCCACGGGGCCCACCCTTGACCGGCGCTCTCCAGCCCGCGACACTTCGGTCATGCCCATTCACGCGGACATCGCGCGGTACAACGACGCACTCGAGCCTCCGTTCCGGTCCGTCGCTGACCTGCTCGCCACCGAGATCGATGCCGCGCTGCCCGACGCCGAGAGCAAGATCTGGCACGCCCACCCCGTGTGGTTCCTCGAGGGCAATCCGATCGTCGGCTACAGCAAGCTCAAAGGCCCCGTGCGCCTGCTGTTCTGGAGCGGACAGTCCTTCGACCTCCCCGGCCTCGCGCCGGGGGGCACGTTCAAGGCAGCGGAGGCGCGGTACTCGAGCGTCGACGAGGTGGACGTCAAGCAGCTCGCGCTCTGGCTCGCGGCATCACGCGAGATCCAGTGGGACTACCAGCACATCCGGACTCATCGTGGCCTGGTACCACGCAAGGGGCTGTCGCAGCCGTGACCGGCGACTTGGCTTCTCACGACGACTGCATCGCCGCAGCGCCCGAACGCTTCCAAGCCGCACTGCGCGATCTGCGTGAGCGCATCGCGGCCGCGCTTCCCGACGCCGAGGAAACCGTCGCATACGGCATGCCGGGCTACCGCATCGGCGAGAAGACAGTCGTCGGCTATGCCGCATTCGCGAAGAGCTGCGGCGTGTACCTGCCCGCGGATGCGATCGCACAGTGCGAGCGCGAGCTGGCAGATGCCAACCTCGCCTTCTCGAAGACGGGCGTGAAGTTCACGCCTTCCCGGCCGATTCCTGATGACCTGCTGGCACGTCTGCTGGAAGCAACTCGGGCGACGCTCGTGGCCTAATGCCGTTGGGCGGCGGGGGGCGCGCTCTAGGCTGGGCGCGAGCGCCTGGCGTCCACCGCACGGCGTCTCTCGGCACTGCAGCCAGGGGGAGGCAACCATGCATGAGACCCGATCGCTCGTCGGCTCGGCGGATGCGCTCGCGCGGCATCTCGACGCGGCCATCACCCGCGGGTCGGTCTCCGCTTCGATCTAGCATGCAGGCGAGCTGCGCCTGGGCGACGCGCGCATGATCGTGCGCGCCTACGAGCGCTACAGCATGACGGGCAGCAACCGAGTGTCGCTGTCCGTCAGCATCCTCGCGGTCGGAGACCGCATGGAGGTCTCGCTGACCACCTCCGGTGGCAGTGAGGCGGTGTTCTTCAAGCTCAACATCTTTGGCGAGCAGGCGTTCATGGACAGGGCCATCGAGGCGCTCGACGCGTTCGACGCGGGGTGACGGTCACCCTTGCGCGCCGCGCTCATGCCCCACGACAATGCGAGCCATGGAAACCCTGCTGGCGGTCGTGCTCTCCGTCGTGCTCGGCGCTGTGTTCCTGTACGTGCTCTATCACCTGGTCCGCGCGGCGGTGCGCGACGGCATGAGGGACGCCCGCAAGGACGGAGAGTCCTGACCGCACTCGCATCCGTCTCCGCGACGTGAGGCTCCGCCGCCGTCACGCATCCGCGAACGTGAGGTTCACGAGTTCCTGCGAGACCTCCCACACCCGCCCGGCATCAGCTTCGCTGCGCAACGGCTTGTACAGCGACTGCCTGCCGGGCGCACCGCCCACCCGACCAAGCCCGGTGGGTCCGTAGAGCTCGCCGCCGCGCGCATCGGCCGATGCGGCTGCCAGCAGTGCGGGAAGACCGGCGCTGCGAGCCGTGCCGACGAGGATGCCGCGCCGCGCCATCGCGCCGATGAGCCGGCGCCCTCCGGTCTCGGTGGAGCGTCCCAGCTCGGAGCGAGCGGAGAGCAGACTCGTGGGCGCAACCCCCGGGTGCGACAGGTTGCTGGTGATGCCCCAGCCAGCGGCGGCGCTGCGACGGTCAAGTTCGAGCGCGAACAGGCCCAGCGCGATCTTGGACTGACGATACGCGCGCATGCCGTCGTAGGAGCGCTCCCCGTTCAGGTCGTCCCAGTTGATGGTGCCGCGGGAAGCGGCGATGCTCACCTGCGAGGTCACGCGGGCCCGGCCCGCGCGCAGCAGCGGCAGCAGGTGAGCGACCAGCGCCACGTGACCCAGATGGTTGGTGCCCCACTGCAGCTCGAACCCGTCCGCGGTGGTCTGGCGCTCCGGCGGCGTCATCACGCCAGCGTTGTTGATCAGAAGGTGGACCGGCTCGCCCTCGGAGCGCAGCTGCTCCCCCAGGGCGGCCACAGAGTCCAGCGAGGAGAGCTCGAGGTCGCGCAACGACACGACCGCATCCGGGGCCTCGTCGAGGATGTGCGCCATCGCAGCCTGGCCCTTGACACGATTGCGGACGGGCAGGACGAGCTCTGCGCCGGCGGCAGCGAGACGGGCCGCGATGCCGAGACCGATCCCGTCGCTCGCTCCCGTGACGATCGCTCGCTTCCCGGCGAGGTCGGGGATCTCGATGTCGAGAGGGGTGCGGGCCATGGTGGTGCTCCTTCGTGGTGGTGTCGTGAGCGTTCAGCGTTCAGCGTGCAGCCGCTCGCCGCGCTCAGCCAGGGTCGAGCTGACCGTGGATACGTCGGCCCTCGGCGAGTAGAAAGATCCTGAGAGGAGCGCGCATGGCTATCGACAGATCGGGACTGGCCGAGTTCCTTCGGCTGCGCCGCGAGGCACTGCAACCGGAGGACGTGGGCCTGCCGCGCACCCATCGCCGCCGTACGGCGGGCTTGCGTCGCGAGGAGGTGGCCTCCCTGAGTCACCTGTCTGCCGACTACTACACGAGGATCGAGCAGCAGCGCGGACCGCACCCGTCGGCGCAGAGCATCGCCGCGATCGCCCAGGGACTGCACCTGAGCCTCGCCGAGCGCGACCACCTGTTCCGCCTCGCTGGCCACGAGCCACCCGCGCGGGCCGGTTCAGTCGACCACGTGCCGCCCGGAATGCTGCGCGTGTTCGATCGCCTGCGGGACACCCCCGCGGAGATCGTCACGGAGCTGGGCGAGACGCTGCTCCAGAACGATCTCGGCGTCGCGCTCGTGGGTGACCTCACCCGATACTCAGGCTTCTCGCGCTCGATCGGCTACCGGTGGTTCGACGACCCGAGCTCGCGCGACATCTACGCTGGCGACCAGCACGAGTTCCTGGGGCATCTGTGGACATCAGGGTTGCGCGAGGTCTCGGCTCGCCGCGGCGCTCGATCCCGGGCGAACGCGATGGCCGCGGAGCTGCTCGCCCGTTCTGCCGAGTTTCGCGAGCTGTGGGAGCTGCACGAGGTGGGGATTCGGCCGCGATCAGCCAAGCGGTTCGTCCACCCCTCGCTCGGGGTGCTCGAACTGACCTGCCAGACGCTCGTCGACCCGGAGCACTCGCTGTCCCTGCTCACCTACACGGCGACGCCGGGCACCGAGAGCCACGAGAAGCTGCGCATGCTGGGCGCCGTACCGGCCTGAACCCGTGCTGTCAGCGTGCCGTCTCGACGTCCTTGCTGCGCGACGAGCGGTACTTGAACCACCAGTACGCCGCCGTCACCAGGAACAGCACGAGACCGAGCGCGGCGAGCCACAGCAGCGCCTCGATGAGGAAGCCGATCACCCCGAGGGCGATGGCGGCGATCAGGACGACGATCAGCAGGATCTTCATGCACACCGAGACGCTCCAAAGGCTCCTGGTATTCCCGAGTCGCCAGCGCCTGCCGGGCTCACCCGAAGGTGAAGGAGTACGCCTCGACCCCCTCGGAGAGCGTCACGTCGAGCACGTGCTGCTCGCCGTCGAGGTCGTCGAATAGCCCGTACGACTGCGGCGTCCCGTCCACCTCGATCTCGCGCGCCTCGCCACCATCCAGCGACACGGTCACGGTGCCGGAGCCCGCCAACACCATGCGCACCTCGGTGGCGTGGAAGTCCAGCCTGATCCGCGCATCGGCCGCCGCGGGCGTGGCGTACTGCGTCTCGAGCTGCCACGCCCCTTCGAGCGCGAACGAGTCGGCCGGCTGGCCATCCGGAAGTTCGTAGGTTCCCTCGCCGGGCGCATAGCGCACCCCGCCGCCGAAGTTCGCGTCCTTCGACGTGCCCAGGAACGTCTCCTGGGTGGTCGATCCCGCCTCGGGCGTCACATCCTCCACGTCCGTGTCGCCCGGCAGCGACACCTCCGGATCGGCGTCGACCAGCAGCTCGCGGATCATCGCCTCGGTCGCCTCGTAGTTGCCCTCACCGAACGCGATGTGCCGCACCGTTCCCTCGGCATCGATCAGGTAGTGCGCCGGCCAGTAGCGGTTGCGGTAGTTGGTCCACGTGGACAGGTTGTTGTCGAGCGCCACCGGGTAGGTGATGCCGAAGTCCTCGGCGCCCGCGCGCACATTGCCCTCGTCCTTCTCGAAGGCGTACTCGGGAGAGTGGATGCCGATGACGTTGAGGCCCAGATCTCCGTACGCCTCGTCCCACGCGACCACGTGCGGGATCGAGCGCTGGCAGTTGATGCATGAGTACGCCCAGAAGTCGATGAGCACCACCTCGCCCCGCAGGTCCTGGAGGTCGATGCCCTCCTCGTTGGGCGTGTTGAACCACGCCTCGATGCCCTTGATCGACGGCGCCGTGCCGCAGCTCTCGAGCTCGGTCGCGCCATTGGTGCACTGGTCGAGATCCTCGTTCTCCTCGTTGATCAGCCCGCCGAGCGCGAGCGCCTCCTGCGCCTCCTCGGTGTCGGTCAGGTCCTGCTGGATCTGCGAGGTGTAGTCGGGCACCAGGCGCTGCAGCGTCTGAGGAAGGTTGAACGCGAGCCCGATGGCGAGCGCGATCATCGCGACGCCCGCAGCGATGCGGAGGCCCCGCTCACGCCTGCGGAACGCCTTGACGCGCTCGGCGACGCCGCGCCCCGCGAGGGCGAAGGCCAGCAGCGGGATGGCCACGCCGATCGCGAAGGACACTGTCAGCACGACGGTCCCCACCCCGATCTGCCCGGTCGAGCCGGCGACGATGATGGCCGCGAGCACCGGCCCCGCACACGGCACGAACACCGCGCCGAGAGCCAGCCCCACCCCGAACCCGTTGCCCTTGTTGTCGACCCGCCGGGTGGGCACCCAGGTGAAGGCGCGCTCGAGCACGTGCGAGAAGCGGGGCACGATCAGCCCGATGCCGATCGCGACGAGGACGGCCATCGCGACCCACCGGATGATGTCCTGCGGAAGGCCGAGCGCCCCGAGCACCAGGGAGCCCACCAGCGTCACGAGGGTGAAGCTCGTGACGAGGCCGGCGATCATGAGGAACGGCCGCCAGCGGGAGGGCTGAGCGGGCGCCGATGCGCGGGTCGCCACCGCTGTCGCGCCTCCCGAGCGCGGCGCGGCGGGCACGCTCGCGACGCCTGTCCGCAGGGCGGCGCTGCCGATCGCATCGACCTGCGGGATGCGCGCCGACTGCGCGCCACCCGTGAGGAAGATCACCGGCAGGACCGGCAGGATGCACGGCGAGATGCCGGTGATGAGCCCGCCCAGCAGGCCGATCAGTACGAGTTCCATGGTTGCCTCCGTTGTTGCGATCGGTTCGGCCGCGCACCCGGCCCGGATTGGCGACCAGCCGCCCGGCAGAGCCTGCGGGCGAGAGCCCAGCGCGCGCATCGGCGCTGCGGACGCCGCCTGCCGTGCCGCTCACCACACAGCGGGGACTGATGGGACGGGAGGGGCGGGTGGGGATGCCCACGCGTCCCACGCCTCACGTGAGTCCCAGGTGTGTGTTGGGCGGTGCGCAGGCCAGCTCAGGGATGTCCACCAATCCGGCAGGCGGCAGCCGGCGAACCCGACTATGAACGCCGTCGACAGGCGGCGAGCGCTCCACCGGGGCGCTGCACCAGGACCCGAGATGCGGGTCCGTGACACACGGAGGAAGTCATGCTCAGCAGCAAGACGAAGTTCTCGACGGGCATCGCGCTGGCATTCGCCGGCTCGCTGGCCCTGTCCGCCTGCAGCGCGTCGGACGACGCCATGGAGGAGACCCCCACCACCGAGGCCCCCGCCATGGAGGAGTCCGCTGACCCCGCCATGACCGAGGACGCGATGGAGGAGGACGCGATGGAGGAGGACTCCATGGCGATGGACCCCTACGCCAACCTCGTGGGCCCGGCCTGCATGGACTACGACAGCGCAGTCCCTGATGGCGCCGGCTCGATCCAGGGCATGTCGCAGGACCCGGTCGCGGTGGCCGCGTCCAACAACCCGATGCTCACCACCCTCGTGTCCGCCGTCAGCGGCGAGCTCAACGCGAGCGTCGACCTGGTCGACACCCTCAACGGTGGCGAGTTCACCGTCTTCGCGCCCGTCGACGACGCGTTCGCGAAGATCGACGATGACACCATCGCCACGCTGCAGGACGACGCCGATCTGCTGACGTCCATCCTGACCTACCACGTGGTCGAGGGCCAGGTGGAGCCCGCGGAGATCGCTGGCACGTGGACCACCGTCAACGGCGCCGAGCTCGAGGTCACCGGTTCCGGCGACGAGCTGACCGTGAACGGCGAGTCGACCGTCCTGTGCGGCGGCGTGCAGACCGCCAACGCGACCGTCTACCTGGTCGACACCGTGCTCATGCCCCCGGCTGAGTGACACGCTCCTGTCGTCCGTCCGCAGGCTGAGTAGCGGACGGGCGACAGGCTAGGCGCCGGCTTCGGTCGAACGCGGCGCCATCGCGGCCGTCGACGTCTGTCCCCCCACGGCGTCGGCGGCCGTTGGCGTGCTCAGCGGTCCATCGCGCTGGGTCTCGCGAGCAACACCGATGCGCGGGCCGGGTAGACCGGCCCTCTCACCCCTTTCGCGCCAGCCAGTCGAGGACGGTGGCGGCGGTCTCCTGCGGTTGCTCCAGGTGGATCCAGTGCCCGGCGTCGATGCTCGTGATCTCGATGCCCGGAACCAGCTCCGGCAGCCTCTCCGAACGCACGATCGGGTCCCGGTCGCCGTAGATCATGAGGGCTGGCTTGCGGATGATGGGGTCCGCCTCCGCCAGCAGGTGCCAGTCGCGGTCGAGGTTGCGGTACCAATTGATGCCGCCGGTGAAGCCAGAGCGTGAGAACGCCGAGGCGTACGCTTCGAGCTCCGCCTCGCTCAGGAGCGGCTCGCCGCCGACCTGCGCTGCGCGTGCCAGGTCGAGGAGTGCCATGCCTTCCGAGGGCTCGGGCGGGAGAGCGTCGGCACGGTACATGTTGCGCAGAAACTGGCGGGGGTTCGCGTCGAAGACGGCGTCGGCCACTCCCGGCTGCCGGTTGAAGTGCACGAAGTAGTAGTCCGGCCCCAGCACCGCTTCCATCCATTCGATCCACGGGGTGCTCCCCCGCTCCAGGTAAGGCATGGCCATCGCGATGACGCCCTTCACCCGGTCGGGATGCAGGACAGCGGTGGACCACACGACGAAGGCTCCCCAGTCGTGACCGACGAAGACCGCGTCCTCGTACCCGTAGTGATCGAGCAGCCCGACCAGGTCTCCTGACAGGTGCTCGATGTCGTAGGCCTCGACGTCGGCGGGCGCCGTTGTGGCCCCGAAGCCGCGCTGGTTGGGCGCGATGACGTGATAGCCGGCGGCCACCAGCTCGGGGACAAGCCGGCGCCAGGTGAGCATCAGGTCCGGCCAGCCGTGGCACAGCACGATGGGATTGCCCGCGTTCTCGCGACCGGCCTCGACGACCTCGAGGTCGATGCCGTTCACGGCGATGAGGGTCGGCTCGGGGATGGTGGTGTCGTGCATGACTGCTCCTCTATGGGTGGGATGGGATCGCCTGACGACATGAACGGTCGCCCGGCTAGGCCGACCGTAGGAAGCATTGCGGACAGCATCGGTCCTCAAGTGGTGGCAGAGTTGGCAGATGCCGAAGGACCCCACGGGCCGCGCTCTCCAGCTCCTGTCGCTCCTCCAGACTCACCGGTTCTGGAGCGGAGTCGAGCTCGCTCGACGCCTCGAGATCACCGGCCGGACCGTGCGCCGTGACGTCGACAGGCTCCGGGCGCTCGGCTACCCGATCAGCGCGACATCGGGCAAGCACGGCGGCTACCGGCTCGAGTCGGGCGCCCACCTGCCGCCACTCGTCCTCGATGACGAAGAGGCCGTCGCCGTCGCCGTCGGCCTTCGCCACGCGTCCCAAGTCGCCGTACACGGCATCGAGGACGCCGCGGTGCGGGCGCTCGCCACGATCGAGCAGCTGCTTCCCCACCGGTTGCGGCGACGGGTCGAGGCGCTTCAGGTGAGCCTCGCACCCGCGGCCGTCGTCACCCGACAGTTTCTCGCCGATCCAGAGGCGCTCAGCGTGCTCGCCGCAGCCTGCCGGGACCGCGAGGCCATTCGCCTGGAGTACCGATCTCGCGAGGGCGACGTCAGTCGGCGTCTGGTCCATCCGCATCAGCTCGTGAGCGCACAGGAACGCTGGTACCTGGTGGCGTGGGATCACGACCGAGCCGACTGGCGTACGTTCCGCGTCGACCGGATCCGCAGCCCGCAACCCACGGGAGGGCGGTTCTCGCCTCGTGACGTCCCGGGCGGCGACGCCTCGGCCTTCGTGGCGAACGCACTGAACGCGATGCCGCGTGCGCACACTGGAACCATCGCCGTCGCCACCGCTGCAGAGGAGATCTCCGACGCGCTGCTCTGGGTGGACCACACCATCAAGGAGACCGGGCGCCGCTCGAGCGTGATCGAGGTGCGCGGCGACGACCGCCAATGGCTGGTGCTCGCCATCGCGCGGATCGCGCTCACGGCCCCCGTGACGGCAGTGCACCCGAAGGAGCTCGCCGATGCCGTCGACGAGCTGCGGAGCCGCCTTGCCTGCTCGCGCTCCTGACGGGCTCGGAAGTCTGCTGGCCTGCGTCCGCACGGAAGCCAGCCCACGCATCGGCGCTCCCCACGCTCCATACTGAACTGGTCCGCACGCACGTAGAGGAGACCAGCATGGCCCACGGCGACATCACTCACATCGACATCCCCGTGTCCGACATGGAGCGGGCGAAGGCGTTCTACTCCACGCTGTTCGGCTGGCAGATCTCCGCGCCGCCCGGCTTCGAGGGGTATCCGATGTGGCAGGCTCCCAACACGATCAGCGGAGGAGGGCTCGCACCGCGCTCGGAGGACTTCGCCCAGCCGCGCAGCTACGTCGAGGTGGACTCCATCGACGACACCCTGGCACTCGCCAAGGAGCACGGCGCGACCGTCGTGATGGAGAAGTCGGAGATCACCGAGACCAGCTGGTGGGCCGTCATGACGGACCCGGACGGCAACGTCATCGGGCTGTACGAGGGCACCACCGACGTGGGCGAGGGCTGATCACACCTCGCGCACGCCCACGACCTCCCCGAACAGCTCCTCCCCCGTGCGCACGAAGCCACACTTGAGGTAGAACTCCTCGGGCCCGTCATCGCCGGGCTCCCACAGCACCGTGATGCGCCCGACCCCTCGGCGACGCGCCTCGTCGACCACCTGCTCGACCGCGAAGCGGCCCACGCCCCGGCCGCGCGCCTCGTCCGCGACGTTGAGCCGCCAGATGCCGGCCCTGAACGCCTCATACTCGTTGTCGGGATCCCAGTTCGCCATCACGAAGCCCACCACCTGGTCGCCGTCGACGATGAGCCGCGGCCACGCGGTGGGCGTCACGTAGGCCTCGGCGAGCGAGTACACCACCGGCGCGACCGTCGACCGCTCACCCGGGGCCGGCGGCAGCGCGACGGCTCGGTCCAGATTGTCGGGCGTGATGTCGATGAGAGCGAGGGCCATGCCAACACCGTACGTCGACGCACCCGCTTGCGGTCCGCTTCCGCGCTCGCGCTCGCCGGGTCAGCTCGTCGAGGCGATGGCGGCGGCCGAGGTCACGGACGTCAGCGCGACGGTCGCAGCCGCGAGCCCGACGGCGCGTCCGACGCCTTGTGCACCCCAGTCGCCCTTCTCGAGCTGCTTGCCCCGGCGGTGAACGTCCCCCGACCAGGGAATCTCCCGGTGGAGCGCATACAGGGAGCCGTTCGCGGACAGCAGCGCGCCGATCACCGCGATGCGGGGGTTCGGCTCGACGCCGTCGACGAAGACGGGCCTGAGCTGCTCCATGAGCACCTGGCGTCTGCCGGTGCCGCCGTCCGCGAGCGTGGTCGTGGGGAAGATCTTGAGGAAGCGTCCCTTGCTCCGCGTCACATGACCGTTCTCGACCAGTCGGTCGAGCACGGGCGTGCGCAGGCTCGGGCCTACCGCGGCGAGCAGGGTGTGAACCCTCTGGGGCTTCGCGGCGATGCGGTCCCACGTGTCCTGGAGAAGCGGGTCCGCTGGCGGCTCACCCGACGCGGTCACGGCAGCCGACAGCGCCGAGCGCGACTGGTCGAGCGCGATCCTCTCGTCGAGCGCGAGCTCCGACAGGATCGCGCCGGCGAGCGGATAGAACAATGTGCCCTCTCCGTGGATGTGCCCAGTGCGCGGTTCGAAGAGGACGAGCATCAGATCCTCGGCGATGGTGGGCTCGCCGTGGTCGCGCCCGCCGACCTCACTGCTTGTCACCGCTGCCCTCCAGGCGCGACGAGTATCGCCGCTCACCTCGCCACGGTACGGGAGCGGCGTGCGCCCTCGCGTCCTTCCCGGGAGTGACCGCACGCGCCGCCGCATGGGGGAACGCCCGGTGGCACGCCGCTCGCGACTGGGGACGCACGGCCACGCGCCGGGCCGAGAACCTGGAGCCCCGCCCACGCCAACTAGCCTGAGGCCATGGCCACGACCACCACGCGCAGCACCCCGCGTGCCGCGTGGGCCATCCCTGCCGCCGCATCGTTCATCTACCTCGTCGCGGTCGTGCAGCGCACGTCCCTGGGTGTCGCGGGGGTCGAGGCGCTCGACAGGTTCGGGGTCGAGGCGATCGGGCTGTCGATGCTGTCGGTGGTGCAGATCAGCGTCTACGCCTCGCTGCAGCTCCCGGCCGGGGTGCTGCTCGATCGGTTCGGACCCCGCCGCATGCTCGCTTTCGGGTCGCTGATGATGGGGGTGGGCCAGCTGGCACTCGCTCTCGCCGACAACCTGTGGTGGGCGATCGCCGCGCGCGCACTCATAGGCGCTGGCGATGCTCCCGTCTTCATCGCCGCGACGCGCCTGGTCTCGGAGTGGTTCCCGCCGCGCAGGGCTCCGCTCATGGTGCAGATGGTGGGGATGCTCGGCCAGGTGGGGCAGATCGCGAGCGCCATCCCGGTCGCGTGGCTGCTCCACGAGAGCGGGTGGAGCGCCGCGTTCTCGATCCTCGCCGCGCTCGGGATCGCCGCGGCGGCGATCGCACTGTGGCAGATCCGCATGCCCTTGAGCGATGATGGGCACCACGCCGTGCCGTCGGTGCCGGGCGCGTCGGGAGAGGTCGCTCCGGCTGGTCGTGCCTCGTCCCCCCAGAGGACCGATGCGCCGGTCACCGTTTGGGACGCCGTCCGCGCCCCTGGGGTGAGGCTGGGCTTCTGGACTCATTGGACGGGGCTGTTTCCCGCGAACACCGTCGCCTTCCTGTGGGGCGTGCCGTTCTTCGTGCAGGGTCAGGGGCTCAGCGCAGCGCAGGCCTCTGGCCTGCTCACCTTGCTCGTGGTCACCAACCTGGTGAGCGCGCCGATCATCGGCGCACTCACGGCCAGGCACCCGCTGCGACGCTCGTGGCTGAGCCTCGGGACCGCGACGGCGATGGCGCTGGCGTGGGCGACGGTGCTGATTCCGGCGGAGCCTCGCCCGCTGTGGCACCTCGCCGCGCTCGTCGTGGTGCTAGGCCTGTGCAACCCGGCGGCGCTGGTGGGCATGGACTATGCGCGCACGTTCGGAGTGCAGGGCCGACTCGGCACGGCGACGGGCTTCGTGAACATCGGCGGCTTCGCGGCCACCGTGCTGTCGATCGCCCTGGTGGGCGCGGTGCTCCAACTGGTCTCGCCGAGCGGCTCGCAGTACGGCCTGGACGACTACCGGATCGCGCTCGCGGCCATGGCGGTGCCGTGGCTCATGGGCGTGATCGGCATTCTCAGCGCGCGGCGGCGCACGCGCCAGGAGATGGCTGCCCGGGGCCAGGTGGTCCCGCCGATTCGTCAGGCGCTGCGCGAGGGCCGGCGGCTGTGACGATCCGCCGGCCCTCGCGCGCTCAGGGCAGGTCAGTCCCAGGGAGCACGAGGCCGTCGAACACGGCGAAGTGCGGACCGTGAACGCGCCCGTCGAGCTCCGTACGACCGTCCTCATGCCGTCGGTACAGCGGGAGCCTGCACTCGGGGTCCGTGCAAATCGCAGTGGCGCCTGGGATCGTTCCTGCGAGCAGGCGGTCGGTCCAGACGGCCCAGACGACCTGGCCGACGGTGAGAGCGAGACCCTGCCCGCCCGGCCACGGCAACCGTCGTCCGAACGGCTCCTGCACGGTGACCCCCACGCCGGCGGCGACGACGGTGCGCAGTCCCGGCTGCG
Source organism: Demequina sp. NBRC 110053 (assembly GCF_002090095.1). Taxonomy (GTDB): domain Bacteria; phylum Actinomycetota; class Actinomycetes; order Actinomycetales; family Demequinaceae; genus Demequina. The sequence goes on from NZ_BBRJ01000002.1 coordinate 1,028,006, forward strand.
GCTGGCGCGGCCCCTCTGGCCACCACGGCAGTCGGTGGACCTGGGTGGCGATGGGCAAGGTCTCGATAGCGGGCTGGGTCGTGCTCATGGCGAGTTCTCCTGACGTCCGTGCTTCCCGGCGCCGGTCGACGACGGGCGGATCTTCCTCCGGGGGCACCGTGAACGGGTCGCGGTTGCCAGGCGGCCAGCCGGAGGGCTTGGGGCCGCACTTCTTGATCCGCCCACACCGTATCGCGGGCCCCTGACAGCCGCCGCAATCCCGCGAGCCCCGCAGCCGCATCGGCCCTTTTCGATCGGGCGTAGGTTGGGATCATGACGACTCCTGCACTGACCCTCAACGACGGCCATGACATCCCGGCGATCGGCTTCGGCACCTACCCCCTCAAGGGCGATGAGGCGCATGACGCGATCACCTCGGCGCTGGACACCGGCTACCGGCTGCTCGACTCGGCCGTGAACTACGGCAACGAGGCGGAGGTCGGCAAGGCCGCGCGCGACTGGCTGAAGGCCAACGGCGTGGACCGCGACCAGCTCACCGTCCAGACCAAGCTGCCCGGGCGCCATCACGACTACGAGTCCGCGCTCGACTCGGGAATGGAGTCGCTGGAGCGACTGGGCCTCGACCGGATCGACGTGCTGCTGATCCACTGGCCCAACCCCATCACAGGCAAGTATCGAGACGCGTGGCGCGGCCTGGTCGAGCTGCAGCGACGGGGCGTGGTGCGGACCATCGGGGTCTCGAACTTCACGGCGGATCACCTGAGCGACATCGTCGACGACACCGGCGTCACCCCGGCCATCAACCAGATCGAGCTGCACCCCTACTTCACCCAGGAGCACATGCGCGCAGTGCATGCCGACCGCGGAATCCTGACGCAATCATGGTCGCCGCTGGGCAAGCGGCAGGCTCCGTTCGAGGAGTCCGCGGTCGCCGATGCGTCTGCGGCCCACGCGGTCACGCCCGCCCAGGCGATCCTGCGGTGGCAGGTCCAGCTGGGCAGCGTGCCGCTGCCCAAGTCAGCCACTCCCGAGCGACAGGCGGACAACCTCGACGTGTTCGGCTTCGAGCTCACCCAGGAGGAGATGGACGCCATCAGCGCCCTGCACCGTGAGGATGGCCGCCTCTTCGGCGGCGATCCGAACACGCACGAGGAGATGTAGGCGAGGGCTCACGCCGCGCGTGCGTTCAGCTCCTCCAGGGCAGTCAGGGCGCGCGAGGCGGCGTCCGGGCGGCGCAACATGCGCGCGTGCTGGTGGTAGCCCACGATCACGCACCACATCTCGAACGCGTACTGCGCCAGGTCCAGGTCGGCACGAAAGTGCCCCTCGTCGATGGCGATCCCGGCCGCGCGCTCGACCGCGGCCACCATCCGTCCGATGTGGTGAGCGGTGCGGTCACGCACCGGCCCCTCGCGGTCGTCGTAGTCGGATGCGGCGGCGATGAAGGGGCATCCCCCCGGAAGCACGTCGGTCTCCCACTGCATCCACAGGCGCTGGATGGCCTCGATGCGCGGCAGCCCGCGCGGGGCTCGCAGCGCGGGCACCATCACCGCGTCGATGAACCGATCCGCACCTGCGTCCAGCACGGCGCACTGCAGGTCCTCCTTCGACGCGAAATGGGCGTACAGCCCGGACTTCGACATTCCGGCGCGGTCGGCCAGGGTGCCGATCGTGAGCGACTCGAGACCGAGCTCGCTCGCGATGTCCAGTCCATGCGCGAGCACTGCGGCTCGAGTCACGGTTCCCTTGCGTGGCTGGGTGGTCCGCATGGGCGCGAGCCTAGTGCCAGCCGCGGCGCAGATCCGCGTCGATCTCCGCCGGGTCCAGCTGGAGATCGACGTCGTACAGGTCCAGCGTCCAGCGGCGGGTGAGGCGGTCGAGACTCCGCGCGATGATCCCTCGGCGCGGTCGGCGTCCGAGGTCGCCGCGCTCGGGCCGGGCAGATGAAGGGTCGAGCCTCGTGACTCGGGGCACGGCCCCTGTCGGGGCGTCCTGCGGTCGTACTGGTGCCTGCGCGGTGGACGTATGCGAGGCGGTGGTGGGTCCATGAGCCATGCGCAAAAAATAGCACGACCGTTCGTTCTTGCGCAGCCGCTCAGGAATGCGACGCCCCGCTCGACTCCCCGCGCAACCCGTTCCGCATTGACATACCTAGAACTGCTATGCATACTTCCTCGAGGGATGCTGCCGCGTCCCAGAAGGAGGCGACCCATAGACATCCCCAAGGACCTCGTGGCGGCCAGCGCCGCGCCACTGGTGCTGAGCATCCTCGCCGAGGGAGACAGCTACGGCTACGCGATCATCAAGCGCGTGGGCGAGCTGTCCGGGGGCGAGCTCGAATGGACCGACGGCCTGCTGTACCCGCTGCTGCACCGCCTCGAGCGGCAGGGCCTGGTCGACAGCCGCTGGGGCGCGTCCGAGACCGGCAGGCGCCGCAAGTACTACGCGCTCACCGATCCCGGGCGTGGCGCGATCGCCCAGCACCGCGCGCAGTGGTCGACGGTCGCGGCGGCGCTCGAGGCGGCCTGGGACAAGGCGCGCGTCGAGCTGCGGTCGGCCGGCCCCGCGGGAGCCCGCGCGTGAGCGCGCCGGAGCTGTCCTCGCTCGACGACCAGGTGGCGCTGTGGCGAGGCCACATGGAGCGTCGTGGCGCCGTTGACGGGCGCGATGTCGACGAGCTCGAGGATCACCTTCGCGGCCACATCGAGGCGCTCACCGCGGCAGGCCTGTCCGAGGAGGAGGCCTTCCTCGTCGCCGTCAAACGCCTGGGCAGCCAGGACGCGATCGCGCATGAGTTCGCCCAGGAGAACTCGCGGCGGCTGTGGAAGCAGCTGGTCCTCGGCGGCGCGCCTTCGCGCCCGGCCGATGCGCGGGCCGGGGGCCTCGCGGCCGTCGCCTTCGCGGTCGCGGGAGGCCTGCTCGCACGTCTTACCGTCGCGGTGGACGCGTCGGAGGAGTTCTGGCTTCGCAACGTCTCGCTGATCGGCTTCGCCGCCCTCATCGCGTACCTGCTGTGGAGGCGCCCGCCATCGCGCGGCGTGCTCGCGGCCACCCTGGTGTGCTTCGCCGTGGTCGCGGCCGCCGCCAACGCGATCCCGCTCACGACGGGTTCCGACGCACTCGTCGTGACCGCCTTGCACGTCCCGATCCTCACCTGGCTGGTGGTGCTGCTCGCGTACACGGGCGACCGCTGGCGCACCGTCGACGGACGCATGGACGCGGTGCGCTTCACCGGCGAGTGGGTGATCTACATGGCGCTGCTCGCGATCGGCGGCGGCGTCCTGACCGCCGTCACCCTCGGCGTCTCGAGCGCGGCGGGTGTGGACGCCGCTCACGTCGTGGAGTCGTGGATCCTGCCGATCGCCGCGGCGGGCGCCGTCGTGATCGCCGCGTGGCTCGTAGAGTCCAAGCAGTCCGTCATCGAGAACATGGCTCCCGTGCTTGCCCGCGTGTTCACGCCGCTGTTCGCGCTGACCTTCGCGGCGCTGGTGGTCGTGGTGCTGGTGGGCGGTTCGCCCGGCGCCCTTGACCGCGACACGCTGCTGATCTGCGACGGCGTGCTGATCATCGCCGTCGGCCTGATCCTCTACAGCCTCACCGCGCGGCCCGACGGTGCGCGAGCCGGGTGATTCGAGCGGGTGCAGCTCGCGCTCGTCGCCGGCGCCCTGACGATCGACGCGATCGCCCTCGTCAACATCGTCAGCCGCATCGACGACGGCGGCTGGACCCTCAACCGTGTGACGGTGCTTGGAGTCAACCTGATCCTGCTGGTCAACCTGGCCGTCACGGCTTGGCTGCTGGTGCGCCTGCTGCGCTCCCGACCGGGCGCGGCACACGCGCTCGCACGCTGGCAGACAGGGCTACTGCCGGTCTACGGCGCGTGGGCGCTGGCCGCGATCCTCCTCCTGTCGCCGCTGCCGGGCCTCGTCTAGCAGCGCGACCCGCCCCGCGCATCGGCCCTCAGCGTGGTGGTCGGTTCTCGCTCATCTAGCGCGTTAGGTGCGCGAGTTGGGCCCAATTCGCGCACGTAGGGGCGGTAGGCGAGCGAGAATCGACCACCAGGGCGGCGACCTACGAGTCCTGCTCGGCCTCCATCGCCGCGACGAACTCGCCCTTGGAGGACTGCCAGCCGTCCTCGTTCATGCCAGTGCGCCAGTACCCGGAGATCGACACGTGCTCGCGGGGCACGCCTCGCTCGTTGAACAGGTAATGGCGCAGCGGCTTGATCATGTCCGCGTTGCCGTGCACGAACGCCTCGAGGTCGCCGTCGGGGAAGTCGGCGGTCTGCACGGCGTAGGTGAGGGCCTCGCCGTACCCCAGGCCGTGGGCGTCGCGCTCGACCCAGTGGACGATCGTGTTGTCGGTCACGGGGAGTTCCTGACGGGACGCGGCGTCGGGCACCTCGAGGAACACCTCGGCGCGCGCGTGGCTCGGCAGCGCCTCGAGCGCGGCAGCGATGGCCGGCAGGGCGGAGTCGTCGCCCACGAGCAGGTGCACCTGGGCGTCGCCGCGTGGGGCCCACGCTCCACCGGGCCCCTTGAAGCTGATCTCGGCGCCAGCCTTCGCGTCGCGCGCCCACGGGCCGGCCAGCCCCTCGTCGCCGTGGATCACGAAGTCGAGCGCCATCTCGCGCGCCTCGTGATCGAGCCAGCGAATGGTGTACGTCCGTGTCACGTCGCCGAAGATGATCTTGATGTAGTGATCCGTGTAGCTCAGCGGCGGGAGCTCGTCGATCGCAGGGCCGCCAGCGATGATGCGAACCATCGTGGGGCTGACCATCTCCTTGCGGAGAACGGAGACGGTGCGGGTGGGGCGGGGAGGGCGCTGGGGTGCAGACACCCGATCATGATAGGCACTCGCATCCTTGCGGCACCGCTGGGCTCTCGGGCGATGCGGCTCGCCAGGCCACGCCGCACGCCCTCGCCACTGCGGAGCGGCATAGTCTGCAGGCATGAGTCCCAGACGCTGGTCCCTCACGGCCCACATCACCGACGAGGACCACCGTGTCACCACGATGGAGCTGCTCTTCGACGTGGTGTACGTGTACGCGTTCATCCAGGTCACCAGCTGGATCGCGAGCGAGCACTCGTGGAGAGCGGTCGCCGAGGGCCTGGTCGTTCTCGCCGTGCTGTGGTGGGTGTGGATCGCGTGGACCTGGCTGGGCAACGTCATGCGCGCTGACCGGGGCCTGCCCCTTGCCGGCTTTATCATCGCCATGGTCGCGGTGTTCGGCATCGCCCTGACCATACGAGGCATCTGGGAGGCCGACGGCGGTTCGTTCGCGCCCATGGCCTTCGCAGCGTTCTACGTGGTGATCCGCGTGGTCCACGGTGCCGTGTACCTGTGGGGAGCCCGCGAGGACCGGAAGCTGCGGCGCCAGATCATGCTCACCACGGCGGCGTGGCTGCCGGCGGCGCTGCTGCTGTTCGTCGGCGCCCTGCTGCCGCCCGATCAGCGGCTGTGGTGGTGGGCCGGCACCGTCGCCCTCGATGTGGTCGCCACGTGGATCCTGTCCGTGCGAGGCCCAGGCTGGCGGGTGCAGTCGGGCTCGCACTTCGCCGAGCGATTCGACCTGCTGGTGATCCTCGCGCTCGGCGAGTCCGTGCTCGCCGTCGGCATCGCGGCCGCGAAGATCGACCCCACGCCGGAGCTGGTCGCGCTCGGCCTGCTCGGCGTGCTCGTCGCCGTCGCGCTGTGGTGGCCGTACTTCAAGGACGTGGGGCCGTCGCTGGAGGAGGCCCTCGAGGAGGCCGAGCCTCGACGCAAGGCCGACATCGCCCGCGACTCCTACACGTACCTCCACCTGCCGCTGCTCATGGGCATCATCCTGGTGGCGGCAGGGAACGAGGAGGCGGTGATCGCGCTCGAGAACGAGGAGGCCAGCGAGGCGGCGGCGCTGCTGATCAGCGCTGGCGCGGCGCTGTTCGCCGCCACCGCAGCGGTGCTCATGAGGCTCGCCGGCGCCACCTGGCACTGGCTCGCAGGCTCCGCAGCGTTCTTCGCGCTCGGAACCCTGTGGCTTCCCCTCCTCGACCCGACGGTCGCGGTCGCCGCGGCCGTGGTCGTGCTCGCCTTCGTCGGATGGCTGACTCCGGCCACCCGCCACCGGGAGCCGGTCGCCGTGGAGGCCGACGCGCACGGCGAGGGCGCCGCCTGACCCGGAGGGCGCCTCGGCTCGCCCACCGCGCCCGAAGCCCCTCGTACCGCTAGCGTGGACAGCGGAGGACATCAATGAGCGAGACCACGCCAACGACCACAGCCAGCACATCGATGACCCGTTCGACGCTCGCGAAGTGGGTGTTCTGGCCGTCGGCGGCGATCATCCTGAGCTTCTGCGCGTTCGCGATCATCGCGCCCACCGCGGCCGAGAGCTTCTTCGACGCCATCCAGTCCGGCATCATCAACTCGTTCGGCTGGTACTACGTGCTGATCGCGGCCTTCTTCGTCGTGTTCGCGCTCGTCATGGGCTTCAGCAAGTTCGGCAACATCAAGCTGGGGCGCGACGACGACAGGCCGCAGTTCTCGATGTTCTCCTGGTTCGCGCTGCTGTTCGCCGCCGGAATGGGCATCGGCCTGGTGTTCTATGGCGTGTCAGAGCCGCTCGCCCACTACGCCGACCCCCGCCCCGGCGTCACCGGCACCCCGGAGCGACTCGCCCAGCAGGCCATGGCGCAGACGTTCCTCCATTGGGGCATCCACGCCTGGGCGATCTACATCGTCGTCGGCCTCGCGATCGCCTACGCCGTCCATCGCCGCGGGCGGCCGGTATCGATCCGCTACGCCCTCGAGCCGCTGCTGGGCAAGCGCATCAAGGGCGGATGGGGCAACGCGATCGACGTCACGGCCGTCGTCGGCACCCTCTTCGGAGTCGCCACCTCCCTCGGCCTCGGCGTGCTCCAGATCTCGTCCGGTCTCGAATCGGTCGACATCGCCGAGCCGACCACTCGCACCCAGATCATCCTCATCATCTGCATCACGATCGTGACCATCTTCTCGCTCGTCACGGGGCTGCAGCGCGGCATGAAGTGGCTGTCCAACATCAACCTCGCACTCGCGCTGTTCCTGCTGCTGTTCGTGTTGTTCGCCGGACCCACGGCGTTCCTCATGCGCGAGTTCGTCCAGTCCATCGGCGCGTACATCCAGGAGTTCATCGGGCTGGCGTTCAACGTCTCCGCGTTCCAGGGAGCCGCCGGCGAGGAGTGGCAGGCGAGCTGGACCACCTTCTATTGGGGCTGGTGGATCTCATGGGCCCCCTTCGTGGGCGTGTTCATCGCGCGCGTGTCCAAGGGCCGCACGGTGCGCGAGTTCGTATGGGGGATCCTGCTGGTGCCGACTCTGATCACCATGCTGTGGTTCTCGGTGATGGGCGGCACGGCGCTGTACGCCGAGCTGTACGAGGGCGGCGGCGTGCTGCTGCCGGACGGCTCGGTCGACTACAACGGCTCGCTGTTCTTCATGCTCGACCTGCTGCCTGGAGGGACGCTGCTCGCGATCGGCGCGATGATCCTCATCGCGGTCTTCTTCGTCACGAGCTCGGACTCTGGGTCGCTGGTGCTGTCGATGCTGACGACCGGAGGCGACGAGAGTCCCAAGCGCTGGATCCGCGTGTTCTGGGCGTGCACGACGGCGCTCGTGGCCATCGCGCTGCTGCTGTCGGGAGGGCTGTCAGCCCTGCAGACGGCCGCGATCATCACGGCGCTGCCGTTCTCGATCGTCATGATCGGGATGTGTCTCGCGACCATCAAGGCATTCAGGCGCGAGCACAGCGCCTTCCTGCGATCGAACCGCGAGGAGTTCGTCACGCACATCACCGAGTCCATCGGCGAGTCCTACGGCCTCGAGAGGTCCACCGACGCGCTGATCGACGTCGAGGGCGCCAAGACACCCCTTCCGCATCCCGGCCGCTGGCACCTGCCAGGCAGGCGCAGGAAGGACGCCGATGCGCGGGCAGGCTCGCCCTCCGACGGCGCCACTGGAGCGGGCGAGGTCGGCCGCGACGCGTACGTCACGGCCGGAGCGGGCGCGGCCGCCGGCGCCTCCGGCGGTGCTCCCGGGAGCGCCGAGGCGCAGGCGTGGGACGCGGCCTCCGCCGAGGCTGCGTCAGACTCGAACGCGACGTCGACCGAGGACCCAGCCGGCGCATCGGCGCCGCCCCGCGACACGCCCCCGCACGCCGACGTGTCGCCGGGGCCGGAGATCCCCGTCTCGCCCGGACCTGACGAGGGCGGCGTGCCGCCGAGCGCGGACGAGCAGGAGCAGGCGCCCACCTACGAGACCCTGCACACCGACCAGATCGTGCGGCCGCTGCCGGAGGAGCCCGACTCCTAGGAGTGACGCGCGACCGCCGGGCGCCCTGGCAGTCGGGACCTGCTACAGCCCCTGCGCGAGGCGGTAGTACGCCTTGTTCCAGCGCACCTGATCACGGAAGCCGCGCGCGGTGGTGTCCTCATCGATCTCGAGCAGCTCGATCTGCGCGATCTCCGCGAAGTCGCGGAACACCTCGATGCCCACCGCGGTGGTCATGACGGTGTGGTGCGCGGCGCCGGCGGTCAGCCAGCACTCGGCGCTCGTCGCGAAGTCCGGCGCCGGCTTCCACACCGCGCGGCCCACGGGCAGCTGCGGCAGGTCGGGCGCCTCGACGTTCTCGACGACGTTGGCGACCAGACGGAAGCGCTCGCGCATGTCGGACATGGCAACCACCAGGGCCGGCCCAGGGTCCGCGGTGAACACCAGGCGCACCGGGTCCTCCTTGCCGCCGATGCCCAGCGGGTGGATCTCGAGACGCGCCTTCGTGGTCGACAGCGACGGCGACACCTCGAGCATGTGAGCGCCCAGGATGCACTCCTCGCCCGGGACGAGGTCGTAGGTGTAGTCCTCCATGAGGCTCGCGCCGCCCGGCAGCCCCGCGCCCATGACGTTCGCGACACGGACGAGGATCGCGGTCTTCCAGTCGCCCTCGGCGCCAAAGCCGTAGCCCTCCGCCATGAGGCGCTGCACCGCGAGTCCCGGCAGCTGCTTGAGCCCGCCCAGATCCTCGAACGAATCCGTGAAGGCGTGGAAGCCGCCGCCCTCGAGGAAGGAGCGAAGTCCCACCTCGATGGCCGCGGCGTCGCGCAGCGACTGGTGGCGATCGCCGTCGGGCAGCAGCTCCTCGGCGACCTCGTAGCTCGCGAGGTAGTCCTCGATGAGCGCGTCCACCTGGTCGTCGGTCGCGGCCTCGACGGCGTCGACCAGCTCGTTGACGCTCCAGGTGTTGACCTGCACGCCCAGGCGGATCTCCGCCTCCGTCTTGTCGCCCTCGGTAACCGCGACCTGACGCATGTTGTCGCCGAAGCGCGCGAGCTTGAGCGTGCGCACCGCGGCCCAGCCGGCACACGCGCGCTGCCAGGAGTCGATCCTGGCGACCACCGCGGGGTTGGACACGTGGCCCACCACGGTCTTGCGCGGGATCGCCATCCTGGACTGGATGTAGCCGAACTCGCGGTCGCCGTGCGCCGCCTGGTTGAGGTTCATGAAGTCGAAGTCGATGTCCTCCCACGGGAGCTCGACGTTCGCCTGCGTGTGGAGGTGCAGCAGCGGCTTGGCGAGCGCGTCGAGGCCCGTGATCCACATCTTGGCGGGGCTAAACGTGTGCATCCACGCGATCACGCCGATCACGTCGTCGCGCGCATTGACCTCGAGCGCGAGCCTGCGGATGGACTCAGTGTCCTTGAGGACCGGCTTCCACACGACCCTGACGGGCAGCCCGTCCAGGCCGGCGACGACCTCCTGCGACTGCTCGGCGACCTGGCGCAGGGTCTCCTCGCCGTAGAGGTTCTGGCTGCCGGTGACGAACCAGATCTCGTACTGCTCGAGCGTGGGCTGGGGCATGAGGGCTCTCCTTGGGTGTGACGCGTCAGAGGGCCGATGCCGCGGCGCGCTCGATCTCGAGCCCCGCGCGGTAGCGGTCCAGGTAGGTGGCGTACCCGGCCACGTCGGCCGGATCGGGGTCGACGATGGACACGGCGGCGTCCGCGAAGACCGTGCTGTCGAGGTAGGTGGGGAGGTCGGATCCGCCGGAGCCGTCGACCTTGGCGGCGCGGAACGCCGCGAGCACCGCCATGCCCCAAGCGCCGCCCTCGGCTGCGGTGTCGCCCACGGCGACGGGTGCACCCACGGCGGCGGCGAGGAACCGCTGCGCGACACCGGCTGTGCGGAAGATGCCGCCGTGGGCGACCATCCTGTCCACGGCGACGCCCTCGCCCGCGAGCACCTCCATGCCGAGGCTCAGCGTGCCGAACATGCCATAGACCTGAGCTCGCATGAGGTTCGCGAGCGTGAGCCGGCTGTCGGGCGTGCGGACGATCAGCGGTCGGCCCTCGGGCAGGTCGGCGATGGGTTCGCCTGCGAGCGTGTTGAAGGCGAGGATGCCGCCGGCGTCCGCCTCGGCTTCGAGCGCCTGGGTGAGCAGCGTACGGAAGACGGCGTCCGCATCGGCCGGCTGTCCGCTCGCCGCGGCGAACTCGCCGAACAGCGCCGCCCAGGCGCCCAGCTCGGAGGCACCGTTGTTGCAGTGCACCATGGCGACCGCGTCCCCAACTGGCGTGGTGACGAGGTCGAGCTCCTCGTGGACGTTCGCGAGCGCCTTCTCGAGCACGACCATGGCGAAGATCGACGTGCCGGCGGACACGTTCCCGGTGCGCGGCGCGACGGCGTTGGTCGCGACCATGCCGGTGCCGGCGTCGCCCTCGGGCGGCGCGAGCGGCACCCCGGCCCGCAGCGAGCCCGTGGGGTCGAGCAGTGCTGCGCCCTCGGCGGTGAGGCTGCCGGCCTCCTCGCCGGCGACGCGCACATGTGGCAGCAGCGCGCGCACGTCGACGCGACCCGCGGCGAGCGTGTCGTAGGCGTCGAGCATCGCGGCGTCGTAGTCGCGCGTCGCAGAGTCGATGGGGAACATGCCGGACGCGTCGCCGACCCCCAGCACCTTCTCGCCCGTGAGCCGCCAGTGCACGTACCCGGCGAGGGTCGTGATGTGGTCGACGTGCGGCACGTGAGGTTCGCCGTCGATGACCGCCTGGTGCACGTGGGCGATCGACCAGCGCAGCGGAATGTTGACGCCGAGGGCGTCCGTGAGGGCCGATGCGGCCGTGCCGGTGCTGGTGTTCCGCCAGGTGCGGAAGGGGGTCAGCAACTCGCCGTCCGCGTCGAAGGCCAGGTAGCCGTGCATCATCGCGCTGACGCCGATGGCGCCATAGGTGGTCGGGGCGACGCCGTGCCTCGCCTCGGCGTCCGCGACGAGCGCGGCGTAGGCGGCCTGGAGCCCGGTCCATACGTCCTCGAGCGCGTACGTCCACAGCCCGTCGACGTACTGGTTCTCCCACGCGTGCGAGCCGACGGCGAGCACCTCCGCAGTGTCGGCGTCGATCAGACAGGCCTTGATCCTCGTCGACCCGAGCTCGATGCCCAGGCTCGTGCGGCCCCCAGCCAGCGCATCGGCGCTCATCAGGCAGTCTCGTCGTCGCGGCGGTCGTCCGAGGCCTGGCCGTACACGTTCTGGTAGCGCGCGTAGAGGGCGTCGATCGCCTCCTGCGGGATGGGGATGAGGTCGCCGCCCTGCTTCGCGATGTGGACCGTGCGAGCCACGTCCTCGAGCATGACGGCGGCCTTGACGGCGTCCTTCGCACTCGCGCCGATCGTGAACGGGCCGTGGTTCTGCATGAGCACGCCGCGCGAGCGGTGGCCCCGCAGGGTCTCGACGATGCCGCGGCCGATCGAGTCGTCGCCGATGATCGCGAATGGGCCCACGGGGATGGGGCCGCCGAACTCGTCGGCCATCGCGGTGATCACGCAGGGGATCTCCTCGCCGCGGGCGGCCCAGGCGACGCCGTACGTGCTGTGCGTGTGCACCACGCCGCCCACCTCGGGCATGTGGCGGTACACGTAGGCGTGCGCGGCGGTGTCGGAGGAGGGGCTCCGCTCAGAGCCTTCGCTGCCAGGGACGACGTTGCCGTCGAGGTCGCACAGGATCATGTTCTCCGGTGCCAGGTCGTCGTACGAGACGCCCGAGGGCTTGATGACGAAGAGGTCGGCGCTGGGGTCGTCTCCCACCCGCACTCTGCCGGAGACGTTGCCGCCGGTCCACACGATGAGGTGGTAGCGCACGAGCTCCGCATGCAGGGCCGCGACATCCTCGCGGACCTTCTGAATCGCGCCGTCGAGATCGGTCATGGGCTGAATGTTAACGTTCATGGCTGAGCGCGTCCACCCCACTCCCGCCGCCGTGCGCCCTGCGAGGTTCTGAGTGCCGGGGCGTGCCGGCTCTGGGCACTCAGAGCCTGCCAGGGCGCGGCGCGAACGTGACCGCCTCCCCAGGGCGCAGTTGAGCGGCGCGCGCGACGGATTCCTGCGTGAGGACGCCGATCGCCGGGTACCCGCCCGTGGTCGGGTGATCAGCGAGGAAGATGACGGGCATGCCGCTGGGAGGGACCTGGATCGCGCCGAGCACCATCCCCTCGCTCGGCAGCTCGTCCTCGCGCGCCCGGGCGAGCGGCTCGCCGGCGAGCCTCACTCCTACTCGGTTGGAGTCGCCGGTCACCGTGTATGCGCTACCCGTCAGCGTCCTGCGGGCCTCGGCGGCGAACCACTCCTCGCGGGGGCCCCACGTGAAGTCCAGTTCCACAGCCGTTGCGCTGGCGCGGTCGGCGTCCGAGCCGGAGACCGCGATGGAGCGCAGTGCGGCGAAGGCGTCGTCATCGAGCGGCGGGGCCGGTCCGGTGGGCACGCTCGCACCGTCGCGCAACGGCTCCGGCCCGAGGCCGGACAGGACGTCCGTCGACCGGCTGCCCAGCACGGGCTCGACGGCGATCCCGCCTCGAATCGCGACGTAGGTGCGCAGGCCATCGGCCGCGGCTCCCACCTCCAGGAGCTGTCCTGCAGCCAGTCGGATCGGAGCGCCGTGGGGAGCAGGAACATCACCCACCCACACCGGCGCGCGGGCGCCGGTCACCGCCACGACGGCGGAGCCGCCGACGCGGAGCGCGCACCCGTCGAGGGTGCTCTCGAGCACGGCGATGTCGGGATCATTGCCCACGAGCGCGTTCGCCCGGGCGGCGGCGGGCGCGTCTGCCGCTCCCGACCTCGGCACCCCCAGGTGCGCATGACCGCCGCGGCCCTGATCCTGCACGGTGGTGAGCGCTCCGGCGCGGACCACCTCGATGGCGCTCCCACCTCCGGCCCGCCCCGAACTCACAGGCGAACTGCTCAGGCCCGACGCCGTCTCCGCACGGTTCTCGCCGCCGTCATCCGGTTCATCTGCGAGCTCGGCTCGGTCGCGTGCCCCCGATGCCTCGACGAACCGCACGCGGGTCCCCGGAGCGAGCAGCGCCGGCGGGTCGCGCCGCTCGTCCCACAGCACCGCGTCCACGGCTCGCCCGACGAGCTGCCAGCCGCCGGGAGAGGCACGGGGGTAGATGCCCGCGTAGGTGCCGGCGAGCCCGAGGGCGCCCGCTGGCACCCGCGTGCGCGGCGACTCGCGGCGCGGCACTCGCCACGCAGCAGGCAGACCCGCCAGGTACGCGAACCCCGGTGCGAACCCGCTGAACGCGACGCGCTGCTCGGTGGCGAGCAGCCGCGCGACCACCTCGTCGGAGCTCACGTCCCAGAGGCGCGCGACATCCTCGAGGTCGGGACCGTCGAAGACGACGGGCACCGTCACGACCGGGCCATCGTCGGCCGGCACCGGGGCGAGGTCCCACCCTGCGATCTCCGCCGCGAGCGCGCCCGGCTCGAACCCGTCGATGCCGTCCACGAGCACCGTCGTCGCCCCCGGCACGACCTCGCGCGCCGTCCAGTCGCCGCCCGACAGGGATCGCAGCCGTCGCGCGAAGGCCGTCACCTGGCCGGCGTCGAGCCCGTCCACGAGCAGCGCACCGGCGCCGACCATCCGCACGTCCGTCACCGCAGAGGCCTCGCCACGTCTGGCCCCGCGCTTGAGCCGAGCGGGCCACGGCCAGCCGCGCTCACCCGGCGTCGCCGCCGTCGACCGGCGCGAATGGCTCGACCGCCACGCCGGCGTCGGCAAGCGCGGCTCGCACCCGCGCGGCCACCTGGACCGCATCGGGCGAGTCGCCGTGGACGCACAGCGACTGCGCCTCGATGGTCAGCGGCGTGCCATCGAGGGCGGTGACCGTGCCGCCCGTCGCCATCGCGACCGCCCGGTCGACCACCGCATCGGCGCTGTCGACGAGCGCCCCTTCACTCGAGCGCGGAACCAAGGTTCCATCGGACAGATACGCGCGGTCCGGGAACGCCTCGGCGACAGCCGGCAGCCCGGCCGCCGCAGCGAGCCGCAGCACGGCGGATCCCGGCAGGCCGAGCACCGGCAGCGCGTAGCCCAGCGCCGTCGACGCGAGCAGCGCGCCGTCGACGACGGCCTTGGCCTGCTCGACATCGGTGACCACGCGGTTGTAGAGCGCGCCGTGCGGCTTCACGTACTCCACGCCGCCGCCAGCACCCGCCGCGAACACGTCGAGCGCGCCGATCTGGTAGGCGACCTCGGCCGCGAGCTCGGAGGCCGGAACGTCCATCGCCCGCCGCCCGAAGCCCGCCAGATCCCGGTAGGAGACCTGGGCGCCGATCGCCACACCGGCGGCCGCCGCATCGGCGCACACGGTGCGCATGGTGAGCGGGTCGCCGCCGTGGAAGCCGCACGCGACGTTCGCACTGGACACCGATTCGAGCAGCCCGGCGTCGTCGGTCAGGCTCCACCGCCCGAAGCCCTCGCCCAGATCCGCGTTGAGGTCGATCCTCATGCGCCCAAGGTAGCGCGCGGGAGGTCGGGCACAGGAATGCCCGGGGCCGCGAGCGCGTCACACGAGACATGGCTGCCGAGTATCGCGAGGGATCGCTGAGCCTCAAGGGAGCCGTGGCGATGGGCACCGGAGTGATGGTGGGCGCCGGGATGTTCGCCCTCACCGGCCAGGTCGCGGGTCTCGCCGGTCCGATGTTCCCCCTCGCGTTCCTCGCGGCCGCGGGGGTCGCCGCCCTGGGCGCCTATTCGTACGTCAAAGTCACCCGCAAGCATCCCGACGCAGGTGGCATCGCGATGATCCTCACCCAGGCCTACGGCCGCTCGACGGTGGCCGCCGGTTCGGCCATGCTGATGGCGCTGTCGATGGTCCTCAACGAGGCACTGGTGGCGCGCACGTTCGGCACCTACATCGTGGAACCGCTAGGGATTGGCGCCGGCTGGCTGATCCCGGTCCTCGCCGCGGTGGCGATCACCGCGGCGGTCGCGATCAATCTGGCCCGCAACGAGGCGATCGGCTGGCTGCAGACGGGCGGCGCGATCGTCAAGATCGGCGGCATCGGGCTGCTCGCAGTGGCGGCGATCGTCGCAGCGGGCGGCTCGTACGAGGCAGGGTCGGAGGGCCTGACCGCCGGCGCCAGTGCCGGAGGCTTCCTCGCTGCCACAGGACTCGCCGTGCTGGCGTACAAGGGCTTCACGACCATCACCAATGACGGCTCCGAGCTCCGCGATCCGGCCCGCAACGTGGGACGCGCGATCTGGATCTCGCTCGCGATCTGCGCGGTCGTCTACGTGGTGGTCGCCATCGGGGCCGGCTCCTCCCTCAGCGTCGACGAGATCGTCGAAGCCCAGGACTTCTCGCTCGCGGAGGCCGCGCGGCCTGCGCTCGGCGACGTCGGCGTGATCGCCACCGTCGCGGTCGCCGTGGTGGCGTGCCTCACCGGCCTGATCTCGTCCATGTTCGCCGTGTCACGGATGCTGACCATGGTCACGGACATGCGGATGATCCCCACCGCCACCTCGGGATGCCAGGGGACGTGCGCCACCACATCCTGGTCTACCTGGGCGTGACGGCCGCGCTGCTCGCCGTGAGCCTCGACCTGTCCCAGATCGCCGCCGTCGGCATCGTCTTCTACCTCATCATGGACATCGTCATCCACTGGGGCGTGCTGCGACGCCTGCGCAGCGAGGTAGATCCCAAGCCCGGCATCATCATCGCCGCGATCGCGGCCGACGCGGTGGTCCTCCTCGCCTTCACCGTCCTGCGAGGGATGGAGTCACCGTGGATGATCGCGGGCGCCTACGGCGCCGCCGCCGCGGTCTTCGCGTACGAGGCCTGGTACCTCAGGCGGCACCCCGAGCGCGACTCCAATGGATCCGGCGAGCACGAGTCGTCTTCCGCGGAGAGCGACGCGGACTGACCGAGCGCGCCCGACCCGGCACGCGCATCGGCGCTGCTAGCGGTACTCGGGGTTGGGGTGGCCGAACCGCTCCCCGTCCGTCCATGCCTCGGTCGAGTTGCCGCCCGACGGGAACCCGCCGCGGGACTTGAGCCACGCGGCCGTGTGCATGAGGTTCCATGCTTGAAAGGTGATGTTGCGCTGGGTGAACTCGGTCTCGGGCCCCCCCGAGCCTTCGTCGAGGTACGACGGCCCCGGGCCGATGGGACCGATCCAGCCCGCATCTGCGTTGGGAGGGATGGCGTAGCCGAGGTGCTGGAGCGAGTACAGGACGTTCATCGAGATGTGCTTCACGCCATCCTCGTTGCCGGTGACGATCACGCCTGCAGTGCGGCCGTAGAAGAGGAACTGACCGCGGTCATTGGTCTCGCCCGACAAGCCGTACAGGCGCTCGATCAGCCTGGTCGCGATCGATGACTTCTCACCCAGCCAGATGGGCGTGCCGACCACCAAGATGTCCGCCGCGAGGATGCGGCGGGACAGGTCGGGGAAGTCGTCGTGGTCGAGCCCTCCACCGGGGACGTCCTCGCGCATATCTGGGTAGACGCCGGGCGGCACGTCGTAGTCCACCAGCCGGATCTGGTCCACCTCGACGCCCTGACCCTGCATGATGCGCACGGAGTCCTCCATGAGCCCCTGCGTGTTGCTGAGCGCCGGGTTGGGCTTGAGTGTGCAGTTCACGAACACGGCCTTCAGGCCGGTGAAGTCGTGCTGCTGTGCTGTGTCGGTCATCGTCGCACCTCCTCCCGGTGCGACACTGGCCGGGCCCCGCCTATTCCGAGGGCGACAGCTAGCGGGGGGTGACGTCCACGTAGGACGCCTGCTGGCTGAGCCGCGCCTCCCACTCGTTCTTCTCGCGCGTGGCGAGCATCACCACCACGCCCCACAGGCCCAGGTCGTCGATGAAGCCGAGCGGACCGAGCAGAAGCTCCGGGATCAGGTCGACGGGGCTGAGCGTGTAGATCACCGCGGCGACGGCCGTCAGCCACGTCGTGGGCGCGAGCTTGTGCTCGCCGCGTCGCACCGCCTGGAAGAACTTCCACCACATGGGACACCTCCTGTCCTCCTACGGTAACCCCGGCGGATGTGCGCGGCTTCCCGAAGACGAGGCCGATGCGCGGGCTGGCTCCCGCTCGGGGTCAGACGACCTCGCGCACCGCACCCGTCTGGACGTCGAAGATCAGACCGCGCACGTGTGCGGTGTCGACCAGGAAGGGATCGCTCCGCACTCGCTCGACGGAGTCCCGCACCGACTGCTCGAGGTCCCCGAACGCACCTGGCGCCCACGAGGGGGCCTCGCCCACGTCCTCGCGCAGCTCCTCGACAAAGCCCTCGTCGGTGATCGTCATCATCCCGCAGGCCGTGTGCTGCACGATGACCACCTCGCGCGTACCGAGCTTGCGCTGAGAGATCACGAGCGAGCGCAGCGCGTCGTTGGAGACGATGCCGCCGGCGTTGCGGATCACGTGCGCCTGCCCCACCTCGAGGCCGAGCACGGGCAGCGGGTCGAGCCGCGCATCCATGCACGCCACGATCGCCACCTGACGGGACGGAGCGCCCTGGGGCTCCGGCTCGAACGTCGCTGCATACGCGGCGTTGTTCTCGATCAGCTCGTCGGCGATGCCCATGGATGTGCCTCCAGAAGTCGTGAGCGGTTCATCGGATGTTCGTCCCGTCGGGACCGAGGGTCCGGTCAGCACAGACTACTGGCGCGTACGCTGGACCTGTCGAGGCCGTACTTCTCTGGGCGTTGTGTGCCGTTCCGGTGGAGTGCGGCCTCGGCGCTTCGCGCCGCCTAGGGTGATCGCATGGCACGCATCCTCGTCACCGGTTCCGCCCAGGGCATCGGCGCCCAGACCGCTCGCGACCTCACCGCGCTCGGCCACCAGGTCGTGGTCCATGGACGTGACTCCACCAGGGCCGATGCGGCACTCGCCGAGGTACCCGACGCGGAGGCCGTGGTCGCGGGCGACCTCTCGTCGCTCGCCTCCGTGCGGGAGCTCGCCGCCGCGGCCCGCCACGCGGGACCGTTCGATGCCGTGATCCACAACGCCGCCCTGGGGCCGGAGCAGGACGCTCCAGTCATCACCGAGGACGGCCTCGAGCGCCTGTTCCAGGTCAACGTGGTCGCGCCCTACGTGCTGACCTGCCTCATGCCGCTCAGCCCGCGCATGGTGTACATCGGCTCGGATGCGCACCGGTACGGGCGCGCCGATCTGGGCGCACCCGGCCCTGACTGGACGGGCCACCAGGCGTACGCGGACTCGAAGCTGCTGCTGCAGATGTGGGTCTTCGAGCTGGCGGCGAGCGCGACGCACGCGGCCATCAACGTCGTCCACCCTGGCTGGGTGCAGACCGCGATGGGCGGCCCCAACGCGACGCTGCCGCTGCGCGAGGGCACCGACACCCCTGTGTGGATGGCCACCAGCGACGACGACCTCGCACTCGGCTCCGGCGCGTTCGTGCACCGGCGCGCACAGGAGGACGTCAACCCCGCGACCCTCGATCACGACCAGCGCGCGGCCGTCGTGGCGCACCTCGAGGAGATCACCGGGCTGGTGCTCCCCACCAGCTGACCATCCGCGCGCGTCAAGATTCCTCCGCGACTCGTGTCTACGCTGGGCGCATGGCACGCATCCTCATCACCGGATCCTCCCAGGGCATCGGCGCCGAATGCGCCCGGCAGCTGCTCGACCTCGGCCACGAGGTGGTCCTCCACGCGCGCGACGGCCGCAGAGCCCAGGCCGCCATCGCCTCCAACCCGGGTGCCCTCGCCGTGGTGACAGGGGACCTGTCGAGCATCGAGGAGACCCGAGCCCTCGCATCGGCCGCGAACGAGCACGGCCCCTACGACGTCATCATCCACAACGCCGGCATCGGCGGCGGCGCGACCTCGCGCACCGAGACGGCCGACGGGCTCGAGGAGATCTTCCAGGTCAACGTGGTCGGCCCGTACCTGCTCACCGCGCTCATGCCGATCGCTCCGCGGATGATCTACCTGACGAGCGGACTCGAGGCGGACGGCACGTGGGTGCCCGCCGACCTGCAGTGGTCCACGCGCGACTGGAACGGGATGCAGGCCTACTCCGACTCGAAGCTGCACGACTCGATGCTCGCGTTCGAGATCGCGAGCCGCCACCCTGAGGCGATCGTCAACGTCGTCGACCCCGGCTGGATCAAGACTGCGCTGGGCGGCGAGGACGCGTGGGACGAGGTCGAGGACGGCGCCGAGACGCAGGTCTGGCTCGCCGTCTTCGATGACCCCGCGGCCACGGTGTCCGGCCGCTACGTCAAGCGTCGCGAGACGTTGAATCCCAACCCGATCGTCGAGGACGCCGATGCGCGGGCCGGTCTGGTCGCTGAGCTCGAGCGGGTGACGGGCGTCTCGCTGGGATAGCGGGTCTAGGCTCGCGGCGCGGCCGTGGAGGACCGCTCGACCAGGGTCGGGACGATGAAGCCCGTCTCGCGCGGAAGCTCACCCGCCATGTGGGCGACCACGAGCTCGACGGCTCGACGGCCCACGGCCTCGAAGTCCTGGCGCACGGTGGTGAGCGGCGGGAGGGAGTGACGCGACGTCTTGGTGTCGTCGAAGCCGACCACCGAGAGCTCGTCCGGCACGGAGCGGCCGGCTGCCACGAGCGCGTGGATGAGTCCGAACGCCATGTCGTCGTTCGCGCTGAACACCGCGGTCGCACGGGGATCGATCGACGCGCCAGCCGCGAAGCCCGAGTCCGTGGTCCAATCGCCCTCGAGGATCTCGAGCTCTGGCAGACGCGCCTGGGCGATCAGGTCGCGGAACTCGTCGCGACGCAGTTGGGCCTCGATGAAGGTGAGCGGCCCGGCGAGGTGCTGGATGCGGGTGTGCCCGAGCCCGATGAGATGCTCCACCGCGAGGCGGGCGCCAGCGCGCTGGTCGATCGACGCGGCCTCGCCCACCGGCTCTCCACCCGTGAGCAGGCGAATGACGGGCACGCCCACCTCGACGCCGTCGAGCGCCTCGAGCACCGTGTGCTCCTGCGCGACGAGCACGACCGCGTCCACCCCGCGGCCGACGATGAACTCGAGCGCGTCGCGCACGTGCGCAGTCGAGGGGTCCGCGCTGGTCATCATCGTGTGGAGCCCTGCATCGCGGGCCGCGCGCTCCACGGCATGCAGCGTCGACAGTGGGCCGATGTCGGGGA
This sequence comes from Demequina sp. NBRC 110053, assembly GCF_002090095.1. Lineage (GTDB taxonomy): Bacteria > Actinomycetota > Actinomycetes > Actinomycetales > Demequinaceae > Demequina. Next base: position 1,048,432 of record NZ_BBRJ01000002.1, read on the forward strand.
TCTCCGGCCCGATCATCCCGATGGTGTGGGACCGACCGGTCACGAGCGCACGCGCCGCCAGATTGCGGCGGTAGCCCAGCTCCTCGATCGCCGCGAGCACCTTGTCGCGGGTCTCTGGCCGGATCCCGGGGAAGTCGTTGAGGACGCGGCTGACCGTCTGGTGCGAGACGCCCGCGCGTGCGGCGACGTCGTGCATGCTCGGACCGCGCTTGCCGTTCACGAATGCTGCCCCTCCCCGTTGCACGCTCACACTAGCGGGAGGTGGCTCGAGCGCACGGCAGAGGGCCCGCGCTGTCGCAGGGCCGATGCGGTCGCTCGCGGTCGCCCCTCGCCCACCTGCGCCCACGGAGACGAGCGAGTTGGGCCCAACTGGTGCGCCTCAGCGCTTAGATGAGCGAGTTGGGCCCAACTCGCCGAGTGGAGCGGGCGGGTGGGGAGCGTGCGATGGGGCCAGATAGACTGGCTGTGACCGGTCACAGTGACGCGCTTGCCTGCGATACTGGACCCCGCCCGACCCCGAGTGGAGCCATGGATGACTGACCGCGTAGCCGCCGTGACGGCCGCATTCGAGGCCGCCTACGGCCGCCTGCCGACCGGGGTGTGGTCGGCGCCGGGACGCGTGAACCTCATCGGCGAGCACACCGACTACAACAATGGCTATGTGCTCCCGTTCGCGATCAACCGGCGGACGTGGGCCGCGGTGGGCATGCGCGAGGATCGCACCGTGCGACTGCGCTCCACGTTCGCGGACGGCGAGACCACCGCGAGCCTCGACGCGCTGAGCCCCGATGCCATGGGCGGCTGGAGCGCGTACGTGCTGGGCGTGGCGTGGGCGATGGCCGATGCGGGGATCGACCTGGGCGAGGCGTCCGGGCTCGACATCCTCATCGACTCCGACGTCCCGGTCGGCGCGGGGCTGAGCTCCTCGGCCGCGCTCGAGTGCGCGGCCGGCGTCGCGTTCACCGAGCTGTGGACGCTCGACCTGGACAAGATCGCCCTCGCGCGGATCGGCCGCGTCGCGGAGAACAAGGCCGTCGGGGCGCCCACCGGGTTGCTGGATCAGGCGGCGTCGATGCTGGGCGAGGAGGACCACGCGGTGTTCCTCGACTGCGACACCGAGGCAGCGCACCCAGTCCCGCTGCACCTCAAGCAGGAGGGACTCGCGATCCTGGTGATGAACTCGAACGTCGAGCACGAGCACGCCACTGGCGGCTACGGCGACCGCTTCGCGTCCTGTGCGAACGGCGCGAAGGCGCTGGGCGTGGCGACGCTGCGCGAGATCGGCGCCGATGACCTGACCCGCGCCGAGGGCGCCCTCGACGAGGAGACCTACCGGCGCGTTCGGCACGTCGTGACCGAGAACCAGCGAGTCCTCGACACCGTGGACACGCTCGCCGCCGCGGGCCCGCGCGCCATCGGCGACCTGATGAACGCCTCCCAGGCTTCCATGCGCGACGACTTCGAGATCACCGTGCCCGAGATCGACCTCGCTTGCGACGCAGCAGTCCTCGCTGGCGCGGTCGGTGCAAGAATGACCGGTGGCGGCTTCGGTGGTTCCTCTATCGCCCTCGTGCCTGCCGAGAAGGCCCAGGAGATCGCTTCGGCGGTGCAGGGCGCCCTCAGCGACGCCGGTCTGCGCGAGCCCACCATCTTCACCGTCGCGCCCTCGCAGGGCGCGCGTCGCGACCGCTGACTTAAGGAGAGGCTCACATGACCTGGATGGTGACCGGCGGCGCCGGATACATCGGCTCGCACGTGGTGCGAGCGCTGACCGACGCCGGCATCGATGCGGTGGTCCTGGACGACCTGTCGAGCGGCTTCGAGAGGTTCATTCCTACGGGTGTCCCGTTCGTCAACGCGTCGATCCTCGAGACCGAGCGCGTGCGCGACGCCCTCGCCGAGCACCGCGTCAAGGGCGTCATCCACTGCGCGGGCTACAAGTACGCCGGCGAGTCCGTGAAGCACCCCATCCACACCTACCGCCAGAACGTCGAGGGGACGGCCTGCCTGCTCGAGGCGATGGCCGATGCGGGGGTCACCCGTCTGGTGTTCTCGTCGTCCGCCGGGGTCTACGGCACGCCCTCCGAGCCGGTGGTCACGGAGGAGACCGCGACGGCACCCGAGTCGCCGTACGGGGAGTCCAAGCTCATCGGCGAGTGGCTGATCCGCGATCAGGTGCGCGCTACCGCGGACACCGACGCCCCGCTGCGCGCCACCTCACTGCGCTACTTCAACGTCGTCGGCTCCGGCACCCTTGACGTCCACGACGCGTCCCCGCACAACCTGTTCCCCAAGGTGATCCGCGCCATCAAGGCGGGGCAGGCGCCGCTGATCTTCGGCGACGACTACGCCACCGAGGACGGCACCTGCGTGCGCGACTACGTGCATGTCCAGGACCTCGCCCACAGCCACGTCGCCGCCGCCCGCATGCTCGACTTCGGGAAGCCCCTCGCGCCGGTGTACAACCTGGGATCCGGCGACGGCACCTCCGTGCGCGAGATCGTCGGGTCGCTGCTCGAGGCGGCCGGCTCCGACCTCGAACCCGAGGTTCGCGAGCGCCGCCCGGGCGATCCCGCGCGCATCGTCGCCACCGGCGAGCTCGCCGCTGACGACATCGAGTGGAAGATGTCCCACACCATCGAGGAGATGGCCGCGAGCGCTTGGGCCGCCGCTCCCGACGAGGACTGAGCGGCCGCCGGTGAGCCCCTACGACTCGATGTAGGCGTCCGCCTGGATCTCCACGAGGTAGTGCGGATCCGCGAGCGCGCTCACCTCGACCAGAGTCGCGGCAGGGCGTACGTCCCCGAACACGCTGCGATGCGCCGCGGCCACCTTCTCCGTGTCACGAATGTCCGTGACGTAGGCGACCGTGCGGACCACGTCCCCGAGGGAGCCGCCTGCTTCGGCGAGCGCGCGCTCGACCACCCGCAGCGCATCGAGTGCCTGCGCGTAGGCGTCCGGCACGATCGCCTCGTCCCTCGCGCACGAGCCCGATACCCACACGTGCGGGCCTACCCGAACCGCGCGCGAGTAGCCGTACATGTCCTCGAAGGGCCCGTCGGAGCCGAAGGTCTGCCGCATGGTGCTCACGCTACGCCCACCCGCGTACGCTGGCACGATGGAGCCGTTCAGCATGACCCACGGGACGCAGGTCAAGGTGTTCCACACCGAGGATGACGGCACAACGCTCGTCACCACGACGACGGACACGGCGCACCCTGAACGCCCGCCGCACGTGGGCTACGAGCAGTGCGAGAACGAGTCGGAGGTGGAGGCCGTGCTGCAGAAGTTCGTCTTCGACCTCGAGCGGCGGGGGTGGCAGGCCCAGGCGTAACGCTGGCGACGGAGCCCCTTCTCGCCTCAGCCCCAGCCCAGCTGGTGCAGCCGCTCGTCGTCGATGCCGAAGTGGTGCGCGATCTCGTGCACGACGGTGACCGCGACCTCCTCTCGCACGTGACCGGCGTCCTCGCAGTGCCGCAGCGTGGGATTCATGTAGATGAAGATGCGGTCCGGCAGGTCGCCCAGTCCCCATTCGGAGCCGCGATCGGTGAGGGCGATGCCGTCGTAGAGGCCCAGCAGGTCGGGGTCGCTCTCGGGTGCGTCGTCCTCGATCAGGATCACCACGTTGTCCACGAGCGCGAGCAACTCCTCGGGGATCGAGTCGATCCCGTCGTCGACGGCCTCCTCGAACTCCTCGCGCGTCATCTCCACCATGGCGCCATCATCCCAAACCCGGCAGGCGCATCGGCCCGTTTGTCGCGGTGGCTGCGCGCCCCGTACGATGGGCGGGTCCTCGGCGCCTGGCCTGCCAGGCGTCGGACGGCGCCCTCATCGTCTAGCGGCCTAGGACGCCGCCCTTTCACGGCGGTAGCACGGGTTCGAATCCCGTTGGGGGTACTGAGGAAGATGTGTGCTCCATGTGATCGTGGTCACCTCGCGCAGGCGGGGGTACAAACCGGCCGCCTCCATGGTCTACAATCTTCTTCGGCCCACTTCTCGCGAGGTGGGACACAGCAAGGCCCTGTGGCGCAGTTGGTTAGCGCGCCGCCCTGTCACGGCGGAGGTCGCGGGTTCAAGTCCCGTCAGGGTCGCGAGTGGCGATGCCCCTTGTTCGCAAGGGGCATCGTGCTTACCGTGGGTGACATCCACAAGGCTCTGTAGCTCAGTTGGTAGAGCGTTCGACTGAAAATCGAAAGGTCACCGGATCGACGCCGGTCGGAGCCACACCGAGAAGGCCCTCGCCGTTCGCGGCGGGGGCCTTCTGCTGTGCGCTGCATCTCCCTAGAGTCGGGCCATGGCGCGCCTCCACGAGCAGCAGATCGACGTCCCCGACGCGCTCGTCGATCGCCTGATCCGCGATCAGGCTCCCGCCTTCGCGGGGCTGCCGCGGCGACGGCTTCCCTCCGACGGCACCATCCATCGCGTCGACCTGCTGGGAGCCGATGCGGTGGCGAGGATGCCCTTCATCGACTGGGCCGGAGACGAGGCCGGAGACGACGCGCGGCGGGTTCCCGTGCTCGCCGCGGCCCTGGCGGAAGCGGGGATCGCCGTGCCAGAGGTGTTGCTGCGCGGCGAACCGTCCGCGGGCATGCCGTGGCCGTGGGGGATCTGGTCCCGCCTGCCGGGCCGGCACCCGCGTCGCGGAGATCCCCACGACGAGGCCGCCGTGGCGCGTGGCGTCGCGGCGGCGATGGGCGCGCTTGCCAGCATCGACCTCCCCTGGCCGCCAGCCCCCGACCCCACCTTCCTCGCCACCGACGACGGCACGCGCGACAAGGTCGTCGCGCTCGGCTCGGCGGCTGCGCTCGCGGCGTGGGACGCCGCCACGGATCCGGGATCCGACGAGCGACCCCAGTGGATCCACGGCGACCTCATGCCAGGCAACCTGCTGCTGGAGGGCGAGGGCGCATCGGCCCGCCTGACCGGGATCATCGACTGGGGCGCCTCCGGCATGGGCGACCGCGGGTTCGACCTGCTCGCAGGGTGGGTGTGCATGGGGCCTGACGCGCGGGTGCTGCTGTTCGATGCCGCCGCGGCCACAGACGCCCAGATCGCACGATCGCGCGCGTACGCGGTGCGCAAGGCCGCATGGGGCATCGAGTACTACCGGGAGTCCCTGCCGGCTTTCGCGTCCACCCTGCGATACGCCCTTCGCCAGGCGGAGATGGAAGCCTGAGCGCCCTTCACGCGTTTGCGCTGGTGTGCCGATAGACGGTGTACTAGAGGAAAGCCAATCTGGGAGGAACCATGGCCTCGAGCTACGGGAAGATGTTCGTCAACGCCATCCTCGGCGCGATCGCCGGGCAGTGGATCGCGACCATCAAGTCCGAGGTGGAGGTCGTCAAGGTCGAGCTCAAGTACAAGAGCCAGCGACTTGGCCTCGGGGCTGCCCTGGTCGTCGTCGCCGCCGTGCTCGGGTTCTTCATGACGATGGTGCTCATCGCCGCAGCGGTGCTCGGATTCTCCAACGTGATGGAACCCTGGGGAGCTGCCCTGCTCGTCGCGGGGATCCTGCTCGTGTTCGTCCTGATCTTCGCGCTGATCGGCGTGCGCCTGATCAAGAAGAACAAGGACCTGTTCCCGTCCGCCTCGATCGAGCGAATCAAGAACTCCGTCTAGTCCGCTAGGCCGGTGAGCCCTTGAGCTCCTGCATCACCTCAGGACGCGGTCGCGGCTTGCGCTGAGCGAGCCACACTCCCGTCAGCACGATCGCGGCGCCCACAGGCTCATACCAGTGCAGGTGCTCGCCGAGCACGAGAATTCCGAGCGCGGTCGCCACCACCGGCACGGCGTACGTCACCGACGCCGCCATGGTCGCACCTGCCGCCTTGACGATCTTCCAGAACCACACGTACGCGAAGCTCGTGCCCGTCACGCCCAGCGCGACGATCGCCCACAGCGACACGGAGTTCAGCGCGAGCGCGTCGGCCCCGGGGTTGGGAGCGGCGAGCGCGAAGGGCGCGACGATCAGCACCGACAGCGAGATCTGCGTGGCGGACAGCACCACCGGCGACTCCTGGACGCGCGCCAGCAGGACCCGGGACAGGGTCGATCCGATGCCGTAGCATGCCGTGGCCCCCAGCATCAGGGCCGCCCCCACCAGCGGGAAGTCGTCGACGTTCCACGCCCCCAGCAGCACGGCGATCCCCATCGCGCCCAGCACGAGCCCGACGATCTGCACGCGGCTCACGCGCTCCGTGGGGATCAGGAGCGCCACGAACAGCGCGGTCCACAGCGGCGTGGCGGCGTTCAGGAGACTCGCCAGGATGCTGGTGAGGTGCTCCTGGGCGAGCGGGATGAGGATGAGCGGGATGCCCGAGAGGAACGCGCCCACCACGGCGATCGCGCCCACCTGACGCCACGAGAGCCGAGGCAGTCGCCGCAGGGATACGACCATCGCGAGCAGCACCACCGCCCCGAAGATCAGCCGGCCGAGCCCGACCTGCGCCGGCGCGAAGCCCTCCAGGCCCACCTCGATGAAGAGGAAGCTCGCGCCCCACGCCGCGGATACGCCCAGGAAGTACGGGAGCCACGCGCGCAGCGGCACGTCAGTGGCGGCGCTCATGACCAGCCTCCCCGATGCGCCGGCCGGGTCGCGCTCACCATTCACCCGCGCTCTGTCGCACAGGTCGAGGCGAGGTCGCCGCCCAGGTGACCGCCGCATCGGCCCCCACCAGCGAGTCCGCGGTGACAGGTCCCGGCGCGATGGCCACCCCCTCGTGCTCGAGCAGCGCCGCCTTGATGCCGGACCCGCCGAAGCCGTACCCGCCCAGGCGCCCGCGGGCGGCGATGACCCGATGGCACGGCACGAACAGGCTGAGCGTGTTTTGGGCGCACGCCGTGCCGGCGGCGCGCATCGCGCGGGGCCTTCCCGCCATCTCGGCGAGCTCCGCGTAGCTCACCACCTCGCCAGCCGGGACCGTGCGCAGCGTGTCCCACACCTCGGTGAAGAAGGGGCTCCCCGTGAGCCGGACGGGAACGCGAGTGAGCGCGTCGGCGTCGCCGTCCTCCCACGCCGCGAGTGCCTCGGCGATGCGTGGCAGCCGGCCGGGCTCGGTGCACGCAGCGCTCCCCGGTCGGAGCTCGGCGGCGTGCACCGTGCCGTCCGCGCTCGCGACCACATGCAGCGAACCGAAGGTGGTCGCGAAGTCGGCCGACACGAGCGTGGAGGACATGGCACCAATCTACGGCTCCGGCGCCTCGCCACGGGCGCGCCGACTGGCACCTGCGCCGGCCCCGCCGAGGATGAAAGCGGCCCCCATCCCTCAGGGACAGGGGCCGCATCAACGGTCGTTGCTACGGGCGACGCTGCTCTTCAGCCTCCGCGAGGAGGGCCCGGACCTCTGCCTCGCGAAAACGACGGTGGCCGCCCAGGGTGCGAATCGAGGACAGCTTGCCGACCTTGGCCCACCGCGTGACGGTCTTCGGGTCAACCCTGAAGATCGCAGCGACCTCACTGGGGGTCAGCAGCTTGTCCGGCTCCTGGACTGTGTCAGCCATCATCTCTAGCTTCCTATCGGTTTCCTATCCGACCCTGGGTGGGTCGTCGCGATATGAGACGGGCGACGTTCGGGATGATGACGACGTTTGTTGAAGATTTCTCTTTTCGCACTCTCGGGAGGGACTCGCAAGCATCGCGATGAGCGTTGTAAAGTACGTGCAGGACTCAAACCGCAGGGCCCGCACTACATGCGCGCCCGCGAAGCAACCCGGGAAGGGACGGCGACATGGGGCGCGGCCGTCAGAAGGCAAAGGACGCGAAGATCGCGCGTCAGCTCAAGTACTCGAACCACGGCGCGGACCTGCGCGACCTGGAGCGGGAGCTGATCTCTGGATCCGCGGAGTCCTCGCCGTCCGCAGCCTCTGCGACCGACACCGACGACCGGGACACCTACGATCGCTGGGCGGACGACGACCGCTGAGACTCGGTCGCCCCGCGGTTGATTCTGGTTCACCCACGCCTGTGGGTGCGCGAATGGGGCCCAACTCGCGCGTCTAAGGCGCTGGGCGCACCAGTATCGACCACCACGGCGGACTTCTCCGCGCCGATGCGCGGGCCCGGCTGGCAGCGTCAGCGGCGGTAGTCGCCGGTCAGGTACACCGCGCCTCCGTGAACGCCCTTGGCGCCGCGGACGGTGTCCGCACCGGCGGTGCGACCGTCGTCGGCGCTCACCTCGCCGAGCACCCACGCGTCCACCCCGGCGGTGCGTGAGGCGGCGATGAGAGCCTGTGCGTCCTCAGGCGCCACCACGGCGACCATGCCCACGCCCATGTTGAGCGTCGACTCGAGGTCGGCCGTGGGCACGGAGCCGGCGTCCTGGACCACGGAGAACACCGCGGGGAGCGACCAGGAGTCGCGCGCGATGGTCGCGGCGAGACCCGTGGGGAGCACGCGCGCGAGGTTGGCCGCAAGCCCACCGCCGGTGACATGCGAGAAGGCCCGCAGACCCGGCACGGACGCGGCCAGGGACACGCACAGGCGAGAGTAGATCCGCGTGGGCTCGAGCAGCTCCTCGCCCGCGGTGCGGCCCAGATCGTCGAGGTGCGTGTCGAGCGACCAGCCCGCATGCTCGACAACGCGCCGCACCAGCGAGTACCCGTTGGAGTGCAGCCCGGAGGAGGCCATCGCGACCACCACGTCACCGGAGCGCACCCGGTCGGGGCCGAGCAGCGCGGAGGCCTCCACCACGCCGATCGCCGCGCCGGCCACGTCGTAGTCGTCGGCCTCCATGACGCCGGGATGCTCGGCGGTCTCGCCGCCGACGAGCGCCACACCGGCCATCTCGCAGCCCTCGGCGATGCCGCGCACGATGTCCGCGATGCGCTCGGGCACCACGCGGCCGCACGCAATGTAGTCCGTCATCACGAGTGGCCTGGCGCCGCACACCACGATGTCGTCGACGACCATCGCGACCAGGTCCTGGCCGATGGTGTCGTGCACGTCGAGCGACCGCGCGATGACGATCTTGGTGCCCACGCCGTCGGTCGAGGATGCCAGGAGAGGACGCTCGTAGTCCTTCAGCGCGCTCGCGTCGAACAGGCCGGCGAACGACCCGATGCCCCCAAGGACCTCCGGACCGTGCGTGCGCGCGACAGCCTCCTTCATCAGCTCGACGGCCTTATCGCCCGCCTCGGTGTCGACTCCCGCGCCGGCATACGTGATGGGTTCGGTCACGGCTTAAGCCACCTCCACGGGCTGGATCGCGAGCAGGTGCCGAGCGTTGATGGGTGGTGCGATCGGGTACTCACCCGTGAAGCACGCCGTGCACAGCCGCTCTCGCGACTGCTCGGTCGCGGCGATCATGCCCTCGGCTGAGATGTAGCCCAGCGAGTCCGCGCCCAGCTGGTCGCGGATCTCCTCGACGGAATGGCCCACCGCCGCGAGCTCCTCACGCGTCGCGAAGTCGATGCCGTAGAAGCACGGCCACTGCACGGGTGGCGAGGAGATGCGCACGTGGACCTCGGCGGCGCCGGCCTCCCGCAGCATCGCCACGATCGCGCGCTGGGTGTTGCCGCGCACGATCGAGTCGTCGACCACCACGAGCCGCTTGCCGGCGATCTGCTCGCGCAGCGGGTTGAGCTTGAGACGGATCCCCAGCTGGCGCAGCGTCTGCGACGGCTGGATGAAGGTGCGTCCCACATAGGCGTTCTTGGTGAGTCCCTGCCCGAACGGAATGCCGGACTGCTGCGCATAGCCCACGGCCGCAGGTGTGCCCGACTCGGGCGTGGGCATCACCATGTCGGCCTCGACGGGGTGCTCGCGCGCGAGCGCGCGGCCCATCTCGACGCGCGCGGCATGAACGGAGCGGCCGCCGATGGTCGTGTCGGGCCTGGCCAGGTAGACGTACTCGAACACGCAGCCCTTGGGGTCGGCCGTGGCGAAGCGCTGCGAACGCACGCCGGAGGCGTCGATTGTCAGGAACTCGCCCGGCTCGACCTCGCGCACCAGGCGAGCGCCCACGATGTCCAGCGCCGGCGTCTCGGACGCCACGACGTACCCGCCGGACGGCATCTCGCCGAGCACGAGAGGCCGGACTCCCTGCGGGTCGCGGGCCGCATACAGCGTGTCCTCGTCCATGAAGACCAGCGAGAACGCTCCCTCGATGTGGGGCAGCAGCTCGATCGCGGTCTCGGTGACGGTGTCGTAGCGGTCCCAGCCGAGCAGCGCGGTGAGGAGGATCGTGTCCGACGCGCCTCGTGCCTCCATCTCGGCGCGACGCTCGGCGCCCAGACGCTCCCCCACGAGCTCGAGGAGCCGGTGCGTGTTGGTGAGGTTGCCGTTGTGGCCGAGCGCCACGGTGCCGTGCTTGGTGGGCCCCAGGGTCGGCTGCGCGTTCGCCCAGGTGGACGCGCCGGTGGTCGAGTAGCGCGCGTGGCCCACCGCGATGTGGCCCTGCAGCGCCTCGAGCGCGCCCTCGTCGAACACCTGCGACACCAGCCCCATGTCCTTGAACACCAGGATCTTGTCGCCCATCGAGGTGGCGATGCCCGCGGACTCCTGGCCGCGATGCTGCAGGGCGTAGAGCCCGAAGTAGGTGAGCTTCGCGACCTCCTCGTCCGGCGCCCAGATGCCGAACACGCCGCACGCGTCCTGCGGCCCCTTCTCCCCGGGGAGCAGGTCGTGGTTCAGCCGGCCGTCACCGCGGGGCATCAGCGATTCTCCTCGTCACGGTGAGGGGCCGATGCGCGGGTCGGCTCGTCATCCGACGTCGCCTCCGCTGCGCTCGCCGGTGCGACGGTCGGGTCTGCCTCGTCCACCCAGTCGACGGCCGCGTCGCGCTCCTTGGCTCGCTTGACGTAGCCGGGGCTGTCCCGGTCGAGCCAGACGGCGACCAGCGCGGCGATGAGGCCGGCGAAGCACGCGAAGCCGAAGCCCACGACGAGCCCGACCGTGCCGCGCCCCACGCCCGTGGAGTTGGGCAGAATCATGCCGCACAGGAAGCCCACGACGAACCCCGCGACGGCTCCGGTCCCGATGATGCGCCCGTAGCGCGGCGCCCGGCGAAGGTGCGCTGGCAGAGCCTTGCGCTCGAGCTCCTCGGCCGACGGGGCGGCGGGGCGGCTCTCGGGAACGTCGCTCACGGGTCAAGTCTAGGCGTTGCCCGCCAGCTCGAGGGCACCCTCGAGCCACCACTGCCCCGCGGCGGGCCCGCCGTTGCACTCGCCGTCCGACTCGCCCGGCGCCTTGACCCACGCCGTCGCCTCGAGCGGCCATTCGCGTGTCACCTTCGGAGGCGTTCCGAGAGCGCGCCCGGAGGGGTTGCACCACTCGCCGTCGGAGCCGTTGCCGTTGCGCGATGTGTCGACGAGGTACCCCAGGCCCGTCGCCTCAGCGATCTGGTCCGCCCACGCGCGCTCGTCGTCGAGCGCCTGGTGGTTCGAGGTGTTGGTGGCGAAGCCGTCGATGTCTCTCAGGCCCACCCGCTCGATCCGGGCCAGGGTGTCGTCGACGCCGCGCCACCCCGAGTGGCCGATGTCGAGGTAGACCCGCGCGCCGCCGGCCGACAGCGCCGCGGCCGCCCGCGCGAGCAGTTCCGCACGGTCGCCCTGTCCGGTGCAGTCGCCCATCTGCGCGAGCGCATCGGGTTCGAGCACCACCCAGGTCTCCGCGGCAGGGTCCATGCCGTCCGCGAGCGACTGGGCGAACGCCACGTACAGATCTGCCTCCACGCCCCCCGCCGAGTGCAGCCCGCAGTCGCGTCCCGGTATCGCGTAGAGCACGAGCAGCGCGACTTCATCGGCCCGCGCCGCCGCCCGCGTGATCTGCGCCACGGTCGCGGTCGGGTCCGTGACCCACTCGCCGATCCACGTCGCCTGCGGCTGCCGCGCGATCCGCTCGATCAGCGCCGCGTCCGCGTCGCGACCGTCCGCGAGCAGCTGGGCATGCGCCGTGTCCGCCTGGGAGCCGGCATCGTAGAAGGCCGATGCGCCGGCCTCGGGCCGCGCCGACGTCACCGAGGGCAGGGGCTCGGACGATTCCGCGGGGGGCCTCAGGGCTGGACGTGACCGTATCGGCAGTCGACGCCGAGGTCGCTGGAACCGACGTCGTCGACGCCGGGTCCGGCACCGCGCCCGAGCACCCCGCCAAGGCGAGTGCGGCCACGAGGGCCAGCCCGCGCATCGGCGCTGGCGAACGGTGGCGGTGCGGCATGCCGCCATGGAACCGGCCCGCGCCGTCGCCGTCAAGGGCGTGACGCGGGCCGATCCTCCCCCAGCTTGGCTCAGCCCTTCGTGGACCCCGCGAGGAGCCCTCGCACGAAGTACCGTTGCAGCGAGAAGAACACGATGAGCGGGATGATCATCGAGATGAACGCCGCGGGCGGGACCAGGTAGGCGTACTGGCCGTAGTCACCCGCGAGGTTCGAGATCGGATAGGTGAGCGGGTAGGTCTCCGCGGACCCGAAGACCGCCGAGACCAGCAGGTCGTTCCAGACCCACAGGAACTGGAAGATCGCGAGCGACGCGACCGCCGGCAGCGACAGCGGGATGATGATGCGGAAGAACACCTGGGTGTGGCTCGCTCCGTCCACACGTGCAGCCTCCAGCACCTCGCGCGGGATATGGCTGACGAAGTTGTGCAGAAGGAATACCGACAGCGGCAGCGCGAAGATGGTGTGCGCTATCCATACGCCGCTGAACTCGCCCGCGAGGCCGAGGTTCTCGGGTCCCAGCAGGCGCAGCAGCGGGATGAGGGCCAGCTGCAGCGGCACCACCTGGAGCGCGAAGATCAGCACGAACAGGAAGCTCGAGCCCCTGAACGGGATCCACGCGAAGGCGTAGGCGGCCATGAGGCCCAGTACCACTGGGAACACCACGGACGGCACCGTCACGACGATCGAGTTGAACACGTATTGGAGCAGCGGCGGGGCCGTGGAGTTGTCGCCGAACGAGTCGAACAGCACGTGGCTGAAGTTCTCGAAGGTCAGGGCTCCGTCCGCCATGACCGTCCACCAGGCGTCGGTGCGGTAGCGATCGCCCGGCACCAGCGAGGACATGAACAGCGCGATCGTGGGGATGGTCCAGAACACCGCGATGACGATCGCCGCGACCGTCGCCCACGGACTGGACAGCCGCTCCTTGGCCTTGTCCGAGCGCTTGGTGGGCAGCGCCTTGCCCTGGGTCGGCGTCTCGTCGTCGACCGGGTGCTGAGGAGGCATCGTGACACTCATCAGTGGGTCTCCTTCACCTTGTTGAGCGATCGCACGTTGTAGACGACGACCGGGATGACGAAGATGAACAGGATGACCGCGAGCGCCGCGCCCAGGGCCTCACGGCCCTCGACGAAGCTCAGCACGTACATCTTGTTCGCCACCACGTCCGTCTGATCGCGTCCCTGCGTGACGGTGCGGACGATGTCGTAGACCTTGAGCGCCATGATGGTGATGGTCGTGAGGACCACCACGATGGTGCTGCGGATCGACGGGATGGTGATCCTCCAGAAGCTCTGCCACGCGTTGGCGCCGTCCAACGACGCCGCCTCGTTGAGCTCGGCCGGGACTCCCTTGATCGCGGCGGACAGGATCACCATTGCGAACCCGGTCTGGATCCACACCAGGATCACGATGAGCCAGAAGGTGTTCCACGGATTGTCCGTGAGGAAGTTGTAGGGATCCATGCCGAACAGCGCGCGCAGCGCGTTCAGCATGCCGGTCTGCTCGCCCACCTGGTTGTAGTCGTACATGATGTTGCCCCAGATGACCGAGGCGCCCACGAGCGAGATGGCCATGGGCATGAACACCAGCGACTTGAGGACCTTCTCCCCCTTGGCCTTGTCGATGAAGACCGCGTAGGCGAGGCCGATGCCGGTCGACAGGATGGGGACCAGCACCATCCACACGAACGTGTTGAGGATGGTCCGCAGAGTGGTGGGGTCGCTGAAGGCGAAGCGATAGTTGTCGAGCCCCACGAACTGCATGGTGGTGGTGTAGATGCCCGTCGTGGGATCCGGCTCGTTGGAGATCTCGTTGAACGACAGCCAGGTGGTGTCGAGGGCGGGATAGATCAGGCCCACGCCGAGCAGGGCGAGCACCGGGGTGATGAGCACCACCAGCTGCACCTTGTCGCGGGCGCCGCCCTTGACGAGGTCCGCACCGAACATGATGAGCGCGATGATCGCCAGGAAGGCGAGGATCGCGATGGCTCCGAACAGCAGGTTCTGTCCCTGCGTTGCCCAGAAGTCCGCGCCCAGACCTGCCATGGGCAGCGGTCGTGGACCTGCGGCGAGCACCTCGGTCGTCGGCATCGACGAGTCCTTTCGTCAGAAGGGTCGTGCTGGCGGGGCCTCGCGTGTCGCGGGGCCCCGCCAGCCTCTCACCTAGGACCGATCAGGGCCAGGCGTTGTCGATGTCCGTCAGGACGGTCGACAGCTGGGTTCCGGTGACGTAGTCGTTCATGCCGGTCCAGAACGCCGAGGCGCCCACCTCCGCCGGCATGAGGTCAGATGCGTCGAAGCGGAAGATCGTGTCCTCACCCTGGAGGATCTCGATCGACTCGCGTCCCAGGTCGGAGCCGGCGTTGGCCGGGTCCAGTCCCTTGTTGGCGGAGATCACGCCGCCGATCGAGACGCGGTTGTTCGCCCACGTGTCCGAGGACAGGTACGCCTGCAGCGCCTGCGTGGCGTCCTCCTCGTTGAACGCCGCGACGAACTCGCCGCCGCCGGTGACCGCGGCGGGGTCGTCGGCGTTGACGTTGGGCGTGAGGAAGGCCCAGATGTCGCCGTCCTCAGCCACCGTCACGTCCTCGCCCCACTGCGCCTCGTAGAACGAAGCCTGGTGGTGCAGCGAGCAGTTGCCGTCGAGGATCTGGAGGCCGGCCTCCTGGAAGGCGGTGTCCACGATCGATGCCGCGTCACCCAGGCCGCCGTTGATGTAGTCGGGGTTCGTGGCGATCGCGCCGAAGGATTCGAAGGCCTCGGTGATCTCGGGAGACGAGAACTCGAGCTCACCGGCGACCCACTGGTCGTAGGCCTCGGGGCCCTGCTGGCGCAGGACCAGGTCCTCGATCCAGTCGGTGCCGGGCCAGCCCGTCGCCGTGCCGGACTCGAAGCCGATGCACCACGGCTTGTAGTTGTCGCCCGAACCGCCGTTCTCGGCCATCGTCGCGGTGAGCTCCATGAGCTCGTCCCACGTCGTGGGGACCTCGTAGCCGTTCTCCTCGAACTCCGAGGGCGAGTACCAGACGTAGCCCTTCACGGACGCCATCAGCGGCGCGGCGTAGAAGGTCTCGCCCACGGTGCCGTAGTTCTTCCAGTCCTCGGACCAGAACTCGTCGACGTTGGCCTCGACGGCCTCAGGCGCGGCGACGACCTCGCCGGTGCCGACCACGCGCTGGAGCAGGCCGGGCTGGGGGATGATCGCCAGATCGGGAGCGTTGCCGCCCTCGACGCGGATGTTGATCTCGGTCTCGAACTCGTCAGAGCCGTTGTAGGTGACGTCGATGCCGGTGCACTCCTCGAAGGGCACGATGGACTCGGTGAGCTGCTCCGCCTCGACACCTGAGATGGTGCCGTAGAGCTCGACCGCGGCGCCGTCGTGGGTGCCGTACGCGGCGTAGTCCTCGCAGCCGGCGGGCTGCGAGCCCCCGGTGCCGGGTGTCTCCGTGGCGCCACCGCCGCCGTCATCGGACGAACAGCCCGCCAGGACCAGCCCGGCAGCCGCTGTCGCGGCGACGGGGCCGATGAACCTTCTCTTCATGAGCAACGCTCCTCCTCGTCGAGTGGCATCCCGGCGCCCTGAGGTCTCGCGCCGAGACGTGCTGATCACCGGGTGCGGGAATGCAGACCGCGATGTCAGCGCTTGCATCTTCACCTTATGCAGGCCCGACGAGCCGCGCCAAGCCACGGCCCGACCGTCACCGAATCGTGACGTTTCGACGGAGGGCTATTCTGTCGTGCCTGGTAGGGGAAGCAGGGACGACAAATCGCTCCGCTCGCCCGACGCGTCGACCGCGCCCGTGGCCACCGCATCGGCCCACGACAGGCGCCCTGTGACCAGTCCCAGCCACGTGCCCGCGTCCATCTCCACCACCGCGGGCGGCGTCCCGCGACGGTGGTGGCGTCCGGCGACGCACTGGGCCGCGCCGAAGGGTGGCACGCGGACCTCGAGCGCCCCGCCTGGCGCCGCCTCCGCCAGCTCCTCGAGGGCGAAGCGCACCGCCGTCGCGAGGGTCGCGCGGTCGATCGTGGGAGCGGCATCCTGTCGAGTGGCGGCCTGCGGCGCGTGAAGGTCGGGCTCACGCGTCGACACGAGCCAGCCCCTGACCGCGGCGCGGCCGGCGTCGATGTCGATGCGGCGTCGGGCAGGCATGGCACCTAGCGTCGCACACGAGGGTCACGGGGCGTGACGGCCAGCAGAACTCACAGATCAGCTGATGGGCGCGCCGGCGAGGCATGCGTGGGCGCTCGTTGGCGCTGCAGCTCGCCTGTGGGTGGGGCAGGCCCGATGCTCCAGACCGAGCGAGCAGGCGTCAGCCGAAGTGCGCGCGCAACGGCTCGGCCCAGGCGGCGCGCAGCTCGGTCAGGGGCAGCGAGAACTGGTCCTGCACCTCGAGCGCAGGATCATCCGCGTCCTCGGTGACGCCCAGGCGGATCGCGGGCACCCCGCGCGCCTCGAGCATCGCGACCAGGCGCGTCTCCTCGTCGCGGGGCAGCGCGACGAGCACGCGGCCCTGCGTCTCAGAGAACAGGGCCTGCGCGGGCGTGACGCCGTCGCGCTCGCACACCTCGTCGAGCACCACGCGCGCGCCCACTCCGTAGCGCAGCGCACCCTGCGCGAGCGCCGCGGCCAGGCCCCCCTCCCCCACCTCGCGTGCCGCGTCGATGAGGCCGTCGCGGCTCGCGGACACCATGACCTCGGCGAGCACCTTCTCCGCCGCGAAGTCCACGGCGGGCGGACGTCCGCCCAGGTGTCCCGACAGCTCCGCGAAGCGCGAGCCGTCGAGGTCGGCACCGGTGGCGCCCAACAGGTAGAGCAGCTGTCCGCCCTTGCGCCAGCCGGACGGCGTCGCCCGCTCGACGGTGTCGAGGATGCCCAGCATGCCCACGATGGCCGTGGGGTTGATCGACGAGTCGATGCGGCCCGGCTCGCCCGTGCCGTTGTACAGCGACACGTTGCCGCCGGTGACGGGCACCTCGAGCTCAGCGCACGCATCGGCGAGGCCGCGGATGGCCTCGACGAACTGCCACATGGCATCGGGGTCTTCGGGCGAGCCGAAGTTGAGGCCGTCGGTGATCGCGGTGGGCACGGCGCCGGCGACGGCGACGGCGCGGTAGGCGGCGACTACGGACTGCTGCGCGCCCGCGTACGGGTCGAGCTTGGTGTATCGGTCGTTGGACCGCGTCGCGATCGCGACGCCGCGGCCGGTGGCCTCGTCGACCCGCACCACGCCCACGGTGTCCGGACGCGCCAGCGCGGTGTTGCCCTGGACGTAGCGGTCGTACTGGTCGGTGATCCACGAGCGGTCGGCGAAGTTGGGCGAGGACATGAGCGCGACCACGGCCGAGCCCAGCTCAGCGCCCGACTCGGGAAGGGAGCCGGCGAACGCATCGGCCTGCAGTCCGTCCATCCAGGACGGGCGGGCGAACGGGCGGTCGTAGGTGGGACCCTCGTGCGCGACCGTGCGCGGGTCCACGTCGACGATCCGCTCGCCGTGGTGGTCGATCGTCAGGCGGCCGGAGTCGTTGACCTCGCCCACGACGGCGGACTCGACGTCCCACTTCGCAGCGATCGCCATGAATGCGTCGAGCTTGTCGGGCGTGACGACCGCCATCATGCGCTCCTGCGACTCCGACATGAGGATCTCGCCGGCGTTGAGAGTCGGGTCGCGCAGCAGCACGTCGTCGAGCCACACGTGCATGCCGCCGGAGCCGTTCGAGGCGAGCTCCGAGGTCGCGCACGAGATGCCCGCGGCGCCGAGGTCCTGGATCCCCTGCACCACGTCGGCGCGGAACAGCTCGAGGCAGCACTCGATGAGCACCTTCTCCATGAACGGGTCGCCCACCTGCACTGACGGCCGCTTGGCTGGCACCCCATCCTCGAAGGTCTCGGAGGCCAGGATGGAGGCTCCGCCGATGCCGTCGCCGCCGGTGCGCGCGCCGAACAGCACCACCTTGTTGCCCACGCCCTCGGCGGACGCGAGGTGGATGTCCTCGTGCTTCATCACGCCCACACACAGGGCGTTGACCAGCGGGTTCCCCTGGTAGGACGCATCGAACACCGAGCCGCCGCCGATGTTCGGCAGGCCCAGCGAGTTGCCGTAGCCGCCCACGCCGCCCACGACGCCGTGGACCACGCGCGCGGTGTCGGGGTGGTCGAGACGTCCAAAGCGCAGCTCGTCCATGCCGGCGACCGGGCGGGCGCCCATCGCGAGGATGTCGCGCACGATGCCGCCTACGCCCGTCGCGGCGCCCTGGTAAGGCTCCACGTAGGACGGGTGATTGTGCGACTCGACCTTGAAGGTCACTGCCCAGCCGTCGCCGATGTCGACCACGCCGGCGTTCTCGCCCATGCCGACCATGAGGCGCTCCTTCATGGCGTCCGTGGTCTTCTCGCCGAACTGCTTGAGGTGGATCTTCGAGGACTTGTAGGAGCAGTGCTCGGACCACATGACCGAGTACATCGCGAGCTCGGCGGCGGTGGGGCGCCGTCCCAGGAGATCGACGATGCGCTGGTACTCGTCGGGCTTCAGGCCCAGCTCCGCGAAGGGCATCTCCTGGTCGGGAGTGGCCTGCGCCGCCTCCACCGTGTCGAGCTGGTGCTGTGCGGGCGCGTCGGTCATGTCATCCCTTGCATGTCAAACCTGGAGGTGCGGCGGCGTGAGGGGCGCGCGCGTGGGCGCGGCGCATAGGGCCAGCCTACCGGCGCGTGCCCGGCTCGATGGCGGGGAGGGACGATGCGCCAGCTGGGTTCGCGGGCGACCGGACCGTCCTGGTCCGCGAGGGGCCCGGTGTGCGTCGACGCTGGTGGCCTTGCGCGGAAGGATCCGCGCGTCGCCCCTCCGCTCACCACATCCGTGGGCTCCTGCGGCATGACGCCGGCGGTGACCCGCGGGAAGCGACGGCGGTCACTCGGGAAGCGCCGGCGAAGGCTGCGGTCCTCAGCGCGCGAGAGCGCCCACCGCTGCGCGGGCCGCGTCGAGCAGTGCGTCCCAGTCCGCGCCGGGGGCCCGGACATGCAGGCGGTCAAGGCCCTCCCACGTCCACGCCTGGACCACGTCGATGCCGCCGATGGCCTCGCCCAGACGTTCCGCGACGTGCGAGCCGAGGATCGACTCGGCGGAGGGCGAGATCCACAGCACGTGAGTGAATCCGCCCGACCGGGACGTGCCGCACTCGAGCACGATGCTCGCGGGTCCCGAGGCTGGGGCCGCCGGGGTGGAGGCCAGCGCCGCGCCACGGCGGCGCCCGGGCAGGCTCGGGCCCGTCTCGCGGTGGGCCGCGGTGGAGGAGGGCGCGAACCGACCGGCGTCCCGCTCCAGACCCTTGGCGAGGGTCGCGAGCACGCCGTCGGCGCCATCTGCGTGTGCCATCGAACGTCCTATCGGCAGAGTGTCCAGGCTCCATGACACCCCATGCGGGCGCGCGGGGGAACAGAACGTGACGAATCAGACATCGCGCAGACGAGGTCTCGGAGGAACGAGAGGGCGCCCACAACGGGCGAGCCGTCGCGCGGTGGCGGCCACCACGCGGGCACGCGCCTCTACAGTGTCGCCATGGTGTGGATCCTCGCCGCCGTACTGGTGGCTGCGGCCGCTGCCGCAGGCGTCCTCGGAGTGCGCCTGCGCCGGGCACGAGCGCGCGTGGCAGCGCTCGAGGCGCAATTGGCCCGCGACACCGAGGCCGAACGTGCACTCGCCGCCGCGGCGGAGCGCGCCCGCATCGCCCGCGAGATGCACGACGTCGTCGCCCACACCCTGTCCGTGGTCGTCGCGCAGGCCGACGGTGGCCGGTTCGCCGCGGCGCATGAGCCGGAGGCCGCCACCCGCGCGCTCGGCACCATCGGCGAGGTGGGTCGCTCGGCGCTCGCGGAGATGCGCTCGCTCCTGGGATTGCTGCGCGACGCCGACGACGAGGCCGCCCTCGGCCCGCAGCCGAGCATCGATGACATTCCCGCCCTCGTGGCGTCCACCCGCGACGGCGGCCTGGACGTGAGCTTCGTGACGACCGGCACGCCGCGCCCGCTGCCCATCGGCGCCGGTCTCGCGCTCTACCGCGTGGCACAGGAGGCGCTCACGAACGTGCTCAAGCACGCCGGTCCGGGACCTCAGGCGTACGTGCAGCTCACGTGGGAGCCCGCCGCCGTCCACCTGAGCGTGTCTGATGACGGCCGCGGTGCCGCCGCGAGGGATGACGGCGATGGCCAGGGGCTGGCAGGCATGCGCGAGCGGGCCACCGTATTCGGCGGCACGCTCTCCGCAGGCCCGCGCGCCGGCGGCGGGTACCTCGTGCGCGCCACGCTGCCCCTCCGCACCGCCGAGCCAGCTCCCACCGCTGCCGGTGACTAGGGTGACTGGCGTGACTGAGGTGCGAGCGCATCGGCCCTGCGCGCCCCAGCCGACGGACGGGAGCCATGGATGAGCGACGAGCGCGAGGTGCTGACCTGGCAGGGATTCGGCGACGCGTCGCGGGTCCTCGCCCAGATGGTGGTGGACGACGGCTTCGAGCCCGAGGTGGTGGTGGCCGTCGCGCGCGGCGGGCTGCCCGTGGGGGGCGCGCTGGCGTACGCGCTCGGCACCAAGGGCGTCGGCACGCTGAACGTCGAGTTCTACACGGGAGTGGACCAGCGCCTGCCGGCGCCGATCGTGCTGCCGCCGCTGCTGGACACGGACGCGATGGCGGGCATGCGCGTGCTGGTGGCGGACGACGTCGCGGACACCGGCGAGACCCTCGCGCTCGTCAAGCAGCTGATGGACCAGCACGCGGGCGAGGTCCGCACCGCCGTTCTCTACGCCAAGTCCCGCTCGATCATCGAGCCCGACTACGTCTGGAAGCGCACCGACCAGTGGATCACCTTCCCGTGGTCGGCGCTGCCTCCGGTGACGCGCGGCCGAGCGCATCCGGGGCACGGATGATTCGCGTCGCGCTGGTCGACGACCAGCAACTGATCCGGGCGGGCTTCCGCATGGTCGTGGACTCGCAGCCGGACATGGAGGTCGTGGCTGAGGCAGGGGATGGGGCCGCTGCGGTGGCCGCGCTGACCGCCCTCGACGCACCCGCCGACGTGGTGCTGATGGACGTGCGCATGCCCGGCATGGACGGCATCGAGGCGTGCCGGGCGATCGCCGCGGCGCTCGACAGCCGGGTGGTGATGCTCACCACCTTCGACCTCGACGAGTACGTGGTCGCCGCGATCAAGGCGGGTGCCAGCGGGTTCCTGCTCAAGGACGCGCCGCCCGACGACCTGCTGTCCGCGATCCGCACCGTCCACGCCGGCGACGCCGTCATCGCCCCCTCCTCGACGCGGCGCCTGCTCGCGAAGGTCGCGGAGCTGCAGACCGAGCCAGCGGACGCATCGGCGCTCAAGACGCTCACCGACCGCGAGCGCGAGGTCCTCACCCTCATGGCGAAGGGCCACTCCAACCAGGAGATCTGCGCAGAGCTGTTCCTCGCCGAGCCGACCGTCAAGACGCACGTGGGGCGGGTGCTCGCCAAGCTCGGCGCTCGCGACCGGGTGCAGGCCGTCGTCATGGCGTACGAGACAGGCTTGGTGCGGCCGCAGGTCTGACACCCCCGGCCTCGGCGTCATACCTGGGTATCACCCAGGTGAAGACCGGGGGCCGATGCGCGGGCTGGGCCCCGCTCGATAGCGTCGCTGGCATGGACACACCAGAGGTGACGGGCGGCGAGCAGCCGGCGAGCGCATCGGCGCCCGTGGCGCTCGCCAGCCGCGGGCTCACCAAGACCTACGGCGCGGGCGATGCGGCCGTCACGGCCGTCGACCACGTGGACCTCGACATCCCCGGTGCCACGCTCACCGCGATCATGGGCCCGTCGGGCTCGGGCAAGACCACGCTGGTGCATCTGCTCGCTGGTCTCGACCGGCCCGACAGCGGCGACGTGTGGGTGGGCGAGGACAACCTCGCCGCATTGAGCGACAAGCAGCTCGCCCGCGTGCGGGGCCGCGTGGTGGGCTTCGTGTTCCAGGGCTTCAACCTCATCCAGACCATGACCGGACGGGACAACATCCAGCTGCCGCTCCGGCTCAACGGCCTGGCGCACGACAAGGACTGGATGGCGACGCTGGTCGACATGCTCGGGATCGACCGGGAGCTCGACCGCCGCCCCTACGAGATGTCGGGTGGTCAGCAGCAGCGGGTCGCCATCGCCCGCGCGCTGATCACCCGGCCGCGTGTGGTGCTCGCGGACGAGCCCACCGGCAACCTCGACACCCACGCGAGCGCGGAGATCCTGTCGCACCTGCGTGTCAGCTGCCGGGAGCTGGGCCAGTCGGTGGTCATGGTGACGCACGACCCGACCGCCGCGTCCTACGCGAGCCGGGTGCTGCTGTTCGCGGACGGTCGCGTCGAGGGCCACATCACCGATCCGTCGCCCGAGGCCGTCCTGGCCGGGCTCGATGCACTAGCGGGGGTTGAACGATGAAATGGATTCCAGTCGCCATCGTGGCAGCGGTCTCTGGGCTGCTGACGTTCGCCGGGCCGGCGCCGTTCACGGACTGGTCTGACGAGCGCGGCTTCGTCGCCTACTTCTCGTACGTCCTGCTGCTGATCTATGCGCCGTTTCTGATCGCGGTGGTCGGCGGCACCGCGGCAGCCTTCCGCGGAATCTGGGCTGCCACGCGGCGTGCTGACCTCGTGGCCGAGCTCGCGTTGGGGCGCGCGCGGGCGGACCTGATCCGTTCCCACGCGCTCGCCGGTCTGCGCGAGGGCGTGATGGCGGGGGCTGTGGGCGGGGTCGCCGGTGCCACGGTGCGGCAGGCTGTCTCGGGGCTCGGAGGAGAGTTCGTCCCCGGCGCGATGTGGATCTGGCTGAGCGTGGTCGCGCTCGCGGCGATCTGCCTGACCGCCGCGTATGCGCTGGTTGCCTGGTGGGCGACACGCGGATCGGTGCGCGAGATCGCGGAGGGTGCTCCCCCAGCGAGCACGACGAGGCCCTTCCGCGGAGAGAGCGTTCCTCCAACCGCGCCGCGGTCGCGCGGGCGCGGTCGTCGGGTCTGGGCGTGGGCCACAGCGGGCGGCGTCGCGACCGTGATGCTCGGGCTCGTGCTCGCCGCGACCGGGAACCTCTCCACGGACGACAGTGACAGCGCGATCGCCATCGCCGCGTCGGTCGTCTTCGGCCTCGTGCTGATGGTGACACTGTCGATCGGCTTGCCCGCCCTGCTCGTCTGGGGCGGCACGAGGGCGGCGGTGCGCCTGTCGCTCGGGACAGTCGCTGCTGTCGCGCGAGGCGCGGCGCCGGGCAGCGCTCGCGCGCTCGCGGCCGATGCGGTGGCCAGGCCCACGCCCATGCGCACGGGCGCGCTCGCGGCCGTGATGGCCGTGATGGGCGTGGCGACGGTCGTCACCTGCATCTACGCGGGCACCGAGTCGCGCAACGCGCTCGGGGAGTCGCTGATCCCGGATGCGAGCGTGTCGACCATCGACCTCGTTCCAGGGGAGGAGGGCATCGACGCCCGAGACGCCGGGTGGGTCGAGCCCCTGCCCACCTCCCTTCTCGAGGAGCTGCGTGCGGACGCGGACCTGCTGGTGATCGAGGCCGGGGTGCTGCTCACGGATGTGCGAGAGCTGCCTCTCGAGCCCGGTGAGGTGGACTGGCTCAACCATCGCGATCTGCTGATCGCGGTCGACGCGGCGGACGTGGACCGGGTCGAGCCCGGCAGCGCGCAGGCGATGTATTTGACTGGCGAAGCGCTGTGGGCGTGGGGGCACCTGGGGTGGACCGCGCCGGGGACGGGCGACGCCGTCACGGTCAACGGCGTCACCGCGCCGACCCACACCGTGAACCAGTCCGTGCCGTGGGCCGGCGTCGAGAGGGCGTGGGCGGAGGAGCAATGGGGGACCTCGACCACGGCAGCGGTGCTGCTCTTCCCTGCGGGAGACGTGTCGGTCTCGAAGGCGCTCGCCCGGCATGACCTGAGGGGGCTCGAGGTGGTCGACCTGAGCATGCGCAGCGGTTGGTCCAGCCCGGTCAGGGGCGGCCTTGTCGCGGCTGTGACGGCTCCCTTCCTCGCGGTCGCGGTGGCGATCGTCATCGCTCTGGCCTGGTCGACGCAGCGCTTGCGCGCAAAGGACCAGGCGACGCTGCTCGCCCTGGGCGCCACGCCGCGGGCCTTGCGCGGAGCAGCGGCGGTCGAGGCCCTGGTGCCCACACTGATTGCCGGCCTCCTCGGCGTGGTGGGCGGCGCGCTGATCGGGTTGCCGCTCGCCGAGCTCGCCAACGCGCCGCTGGGCGCGGCTGGCGTCGGCAACCTCGTCGCAGGCATCGGCGTAACCGCCTCAGCGATGCCGTGGCTGGCGCTGCTGGGGCTCGTGATCGTGGCGGCAGTGGTCGCCGCGATCGGAGCGGCGCTCGTGAGGGTGCGGCTGGACCGGCTGTCGCCAGCTCAGCAGCTCGAGCAGGCGCAGAAGGCCGGAATCTCATGACCTGGACCCTGCTGCGCGAGCAGGTTCGCTCCCAGCGCTCTTACGCCGTGTGGACGGTGCTGCTCATCGCCGCCGCCGTCGCGCTCGCCTCCTATGCGTGGACCGTGGACCGCACCTATGACGCCCAGGCGCACGCGTACGCGGATGCCGCAGGGGAGGCCCGCGAGGTCTCCGCCCAGGTCGCGCTCTACCCTCCCGACGGATCGGCCGCCCCCGACATCGCCGAGTACGGCGTGCCGATGACGGAGGCGGGGCTCGACACCCTCCTTGCGGAGGCGAACGCCGAGGGCGCAGGCGCCGTCGCCTCCTTGCAAGGAATGCTGCTGGCGATCGAGCCCGACGCGCAAGGGTCGTGGGCGGATCCCGCAGCAGTCCAGTGGGGAGACGTGCGCTGGGACGACGCGATCGCCCAGGGCCGCCCACCGGGGCCGGGCGAGATCGCGCTCGAGGCATCGTCGGCCAGCGCGCTCGGCGTGGACCTCGGCGACGCCGTGACCATCCAGCTGGAGAGCGAGCAGCCGTCGCAGGCGGCCGTCGTCGAGAGTCGAACCCTGGTGGGCCTCGCGTACGACAGCGCCATGTGGCCCGCCGGCCACTGGCCCGTGGGACGCGCCTACCTGCCGGCGGAGGACGCGAGCGCCGCAGTGGCCGCGATGGACGCATCGCTCGTGGGGTGGGACGGCGTCCGGCTCGGATACACGACCGTCGCCGTGTCCTGGGACGTCACCACACCCGTCCTCGCACAGGCGTTCCCTGAGACCTGGACCTTCGGCGGGTACTGGTCGGAGCCACTCGGCATCGTCGCGCCGGTGGGACTCGCGATCGCGGTCGCGCTGGGCGTGGTGGCGACGGCGTTCGCCGTGGGTCGCGCTCGTGCAGCCAGTCGGGTCCAGTGGACGGCCACGGCCCGCGCCCTGGGAGCGACGCGCGGTCGGATCGCGGCCGCCACCGTTGCGGAGGGCCTGCTGCTCGGCCTTGTCGGAGCCGCGCTCGGGCTCGCATGCGCCCTGGGTGTCGCGGCGCTCCAATACTCGCAATACCGCCAGTCCGTGGAGGCGCCGCTTCCGGTACCGCTGACGACGTCTGCGGGCATGAACTGGCTTGCTCTCGGCGGTGGGCTCGCGTTGGGGCTCATCAGCGCGGCGATTCCGGCGCTGCTTGCGACGCGCGTGTCTCCGTCGGCCGCCCTCAAGGCTCTGCCCGCGGTCGACGAGGCGACCGTGTCCCGTCGCGTCTCCGCGGCCCCGGTGACGATCGCGTTCGCCCTCCTCTACGTCGCGTTCCTGGCCGCGGCCGCGGGCGCGACCCAGGAGGAGGCGCCATGGTCGATCCTCCTGTGCGTGGGGGCGCTGGTGACGTTCGTGCCGGTCCTCGTGGAGTCGGCCCGGCGCCTCGCTGGGCTGCTGGGAGCGAGCCTGAGCAGGAGGCGACACCCCGCCCTCGTTCAGGCCGGAACCGCCATCGCGGCACACCCGCGCCAGGCCGCGATTCTCGCCACAGTCCAGGCGGTCACGATGACCGCGCTGGTGGGCGTGACCTCGACCGTCACCATCACCTTCGGATCGGCGACGTACTCGCCGTGGACGCTCACCGCTGCCGCCCTGGGGGCGACCCAGGCGCTGTGCGCCGGTGCGTGGTCTGCGACGCGGCGGCTGACGGCGGGCGACGACGCCACGGCCGCGGCGCTCGGGCTCGATGCGCGGGCGCTCGGCCTCGCCCATGCGGTGAGGTACGGCGCGCCGCAAGTAGCCGGCGCGATGCTCGGGGCGCTCGCCGGACTGATCGTGGTGCTGCCCGCCGCGACCGCCATGGCAATCGGGTGGTGGCTGACCCTGTCCGGTCCCGCAGATGACTCGGTCGGCCCGCTGTGGACGCTCGTGGCGTCGCTCACGACGATCACGGCCCTGGTCAACGTGGCGCTGATCGCGCTGAGTGCGGCCGTGGCCGGCGTGGTGCGTCAGCGGGACCGGCCGCGCACTCAGATCTCCGCGTGACGGTGGCGATGGGCGCGGTCAGGCGGCAGCGCCTGGTCAGCCGTTCATCTGAGCAAGCTGGATGAGGTTGCCGCACGTGTCGTCCAGCACTGCGGTGGTGACGGGGCCCATGGCGGTGGGCGGCTGGATGAAGGTGACGCCCAGGTCCACCAGCCGCGCGTGCTCGGCCTCGACGTCATCGACGCTGAAGGACGTCGCCGGGATCCCGTCGGCGACGAGCGCCTCCTGGTAGGGACCGACCGCAGGGTGACCCGCTGGCTCGAGCAGCAGCTCGACGGCTGGCACGCCCGAGCTGGCCTCCTGGCCAGGGTTGCCGACGGTGAGCCAACGGCCGCCCGGGCCCAGGTCCATGTCCTGGCGCAGCTCGAAGCCGAGCACACGCGTGTAGAAGTCCTTGGCGCGCTCCTGGTCGGTGACGAACACGGAGGCGAGGTGGATGCCGATCATGACTGCTCCTGGGGGTCGGTGAGCCAGCGGCGCGCGATCGCGCGCAACGGCTCGGGGGTGAGGGTGTGCAAGACGTACCGCCCCTGCCGGCGGCGCTCGACGAGACCCGCCTCCTCCAAGACCTGGAGGTGCTGGGAGACGGCCTGTCGAGTGAGCGCCGTCGCGGGGTCGGTGCTCAGGCGGTTGACGAGCTCGAACAGGGTCTGGTCGGCGCGCTCGGCGAGCGCGTCGAGGATGGCTCGTCGCGCAGGGGCGGCGAGCGCGTCGTAGATATCGGGCACAGAATCAGCATAGGCAAGTTAACGCTTGCATGCAAGCCCACGCTTGCCTCTCGGTCCACGCCGCCGCCCCTCCCCTAGACTGGCCGCGCGTCGGGGCCACAGCCCCGCCCGCGCATCGGCCGCCTGGAAGGACCCGCTCGTGACCAACTACGCCGGAGACATCACGCCGCAGGAGGCGTGGGACATCCTCACCTCGAACCCGGATGCTCGCCTCGTGGACGTGCGCACCGAGGCCGAGTGGCGGTTCGTGGGCGTGCCCGACACCTCCGCTACCGACCACGAGACGCTCTTCATCGAGTGGGTGTCCTACCCCGACGGAGAGCGCAACTTCCAGTTCGTCCAGCAGCTGAGGGCCAGCGGAATCGAGCCCGACGGTGAGGCGCCGGTGATCTTCCTGTGCCGTTCGGGGCAGCGCTCGATCGGTGCCGCCGTCGCGGCCACCGATGCAGGGATCGGTCCCTCGTACAACGTCCTCGAGGGATTCGAGGGGGCCGTGAACGGCGAGGGCCACCGCGGCTGGCAGGGATGGCGCGCCGCCGGCCTGCCGTGGCGACAGGGCTGAGCCGAGACGCCCTCAGCGACGTTCATCCCGCCAGCCCGGGCGCAAACTTCACCCTCTCTTCACCGCGCGTTCAGGGCGCGTTCCCGCGAGCGACCTACGGTCGAGACGTAGCCATCATCCAGTCCTGACGAGAGGGTGACGCGATGTCTGAGGCACTGCAGTCGATCGCACTCGAGGCCGCGACGGCCGTCGGCGGCCCCGGCGAGGCCATGCTCCTCGCCTGGTGCGCCTTCGGCCTTGCCGTCGGTGGCGCAGCGCTCGCGGTCAAGCGACGCCGCGCGGGCTGACGGGCCCGCCACACCTCGCGGACTGCGGGTCGCGACGGCGGCCCCGCGTCTGCCTGCCCGCCCACCTCGCTCGCCCGCCGGCGGCCGCCACCCAACCGTCATCTGCGGTTCACGAGCCATTCGTCTTGGCCCCATAGATTCCCCTCGTCCGTGACAACTCACTTCCGACGAGGGGAAGCACTCATGCCACACCTGCGGAGGTCGGCCGCGCTCGCGGCCACCGCCACACTCACCACCATCCCGTTTGCGGTCGCGCACCCCGCGCTCGCCGACGGGCCGGCCACGCCAGAGGCGTCCCTGGTCGTCAACGAGGTCACCTCGCAGGACACCGGACACTTCGACGGTGAGGACTGGATCGAGCTGACCAACATCGGCTCCGAGCCGCTCGACCTGTCCGGCGTGGTCGTCACCGACGACAAGGACGAGGACGCCTACACGATCCCCGCCAGCACGGCTCTCGCCCCCGGAGGCTTCCTGGTGCTCGCGGGCGACAAGGCCACGGGGCCGGAGGGCGTGCTGGGCTTCGGGCTCGGCAAGGGTGACGAGGTGCGCCTCTACTCCGCCGGCACCGCGGTGGTGGACGGCGTGGTCGACGATGCCGCCGAGCCCTTCGCCGTTGGCGCGTGGCCCGACGACACCCACACGAACGACGGCGGCGCCTCGTGGGGTCGCCTTCCGGACGGCACGGGCGACTTCGGGTACACCGGCGAGGCCACCCCGGGTGCAGCGAACATCGCGCCCGCCACTCCCGCGCTCGAGGACGCCGTCGTCATCAACGAGGTCGCCTCGCAGGACACGGGCCACTTTGGCGGCGTCGACTGGATCGAGCTCGCCAACACCGGCGACGTCGCGTTCGACCTGGGCGGCGTTGTCGTGTCCGACGCGGACGCCGACCACCACTACGTCATCACCGAGGGCACGACGATCGCCGCCGGCGGGCACCTCCTGCTCGACGGCTACGACGACGAGGACAACCCTGACGGCACGTTCGACTTCGGCCTGGGCAAGGGCGACTCCGTGCGCCTGTTCTCGGCGGGCACCGCGATCGTCGACGACCTCATCGACAGCTCGGCCACGCCGTTCGACGCGACGACCTGGCCCGCGAGCCAGCACACCGACCCGACGTGGGGCCGGTGTACCGACGCGACCGGCGACTTCCGCATGACCGGCGCGGCCACGCCCGGCGCGGCGAACGACTGCTCCGGCGACGTCGAGGAGCCCGTCGAGGAGCCCGCGGAGCTCTCCGGCGACCTCGCGATCAACGAGGTCGAGTCGAACGGCGACGACACCGACTGGGTCGAGGTCGCGAACCTCACCGACGCGGACATCGACATCTCGGGCTGGGCCATCAAGGACGACGACGACTCGCGCACGGACGTGGTGCCGGCTGGCTCCGTGGTCCCCGCAGGGGGCCTGCTCGTCATCGACCAGGAGTCCGCGACCTACCCCGAGGGCTTCACCTTCGGACTCGGGAACGGCGACATGTTCCGCCTGTATGACGCGGGGGGCGCGTTGGCTGCGAAGCACTCGTGGCCTGAGCATGCGCTCGTGTCATGGGCGCGCTGCCCTGACGGCACCGGCGACTGGCGCGACGCCACGGCCTCGACCAAGGGCGCGCCCAACGAGTGCTCGACACCCCTGCGCATCAACGAGGTCAATACGTCCGGCACCGACTGGGTCGAGATCATCAACATCGGCGCGACCTCGGTCGACGCGTCTGGCCTGATCGTCCGCGACTCCGACGACGACCACGTCCACACCGTCACCGCCGGGACCACCATCGCGCCGGGGGCACTGCTCGTGCTGCAGGACCTGGGCTACGGCCTGGGCGGCGAGGACCAGGTGCGCCTGTTCGAGGCCGACGGTGAGGCCCTCATCGACTCCTACGCGTGGACGTCGCACGGCGCGCCCAGCTGGGGCCGCTGCCCCGACGGGTCGGGAGAGTTCGTTACGACCGCATCGGCGACCCCGGGCGAGCTCAACGACTGCGAGGGCTTCGTGCGGGCGACCGCCTGGCCCGGCGGCGCGGACGTCGAGGTGCTCGACGACGAGGCGTGGTTCTCGGGCGACATGTCCGGCATCGACCACGACGCCGCGACCGGTGACCTGTGGGCCGTGCAGAACGGCGACGGCCTGCTGTACCGCCTGACGGCCGATGCGGCGGGCACGTGGTCGCTCGCTCCCGGCTACGAGTCGGGCCGGGCGCTGGGCTACCCCGCCGGCGAGGCCGGCGTGGTCGACGCCGAGGGCGTTACCGTTCGCGAGGGCGAGCCCGGCGTGGTGTACGTCTCGACGGAGCGCAACAACGATGCGGGCTCGGTGAGCCGCCCGTCGATCCTGCGCTACGAGGTCTCCGGCTCGGGTTCGCTGCGGGCCACCGACGAGTGGAACCTGGCTCAGCTCCCGCCGCTGTCCGCGCTGCCCGCCAACGGCGGCCTCGAGGGCATCACCTGGATCCCGGAGCTGAGCGCGTTCGCGGTCGGCGTCGAGGGCACCGCGGCGGTGTACATCGTGCAGCTCGGTCCGGACGGCGAGGCCACGCTGCTGGACACGCTGTCAACCGAGGCGGCATCGTTCCCGCTCGTCGCCGACGTGCAATGGGACAGCGAGCGCGACGTCCTGTGGGTCGTGTGCGACGAGGCCTGCGACGGCCGCATCGCGACCTTCGCCCACGACGGCGGAGCGTGGGAGATGACCGCGCTCTACGAGCGCCCGGCCGGCATGGCCAACGTCGCGAACGAGGGCTTCGCCGTCGCGACGTCTTCCACGGCCGTCGACGGCGCGGTCGCGACGTTCTACGTCGACGACGCCGACACCGACGGCTTCTCGCTGCGCTCGGGCACGCTGCCGGCCGTCGACGGTGCGCCCGGCGACGGCGGTTCCGGCGGCGACGGCGACGGCGACGGCGACGGCGACGGCGGCGACGGCGACGGCGACGGCGGCGATGGTTCCGGCGACGGCGGTGCGCCTCCAGCCGACCTCGGCTGCACGCTCGTGGCACCCGCCTCGGCGGCCGCCGGCGACGCGATCACCGTCGTGCTCGACCTCGAGTGCGCGGGACCTGTCAGCACCGTCGAGGGCTACCTCTTCTCCGAGCCCACCTACCTCGGGACCCTTACGGTCGCCGCAGACGGCTCGGTCGAGATCGTGATCCCGGCCTCGGTGCCGGCCGGCACGCACACCATCGAGCTCCAGCTCGAGGACGGCACTGTCCTGGGCTCGACCACCATCCGGGTCGCCGCCGACGGCACGGCAGCGTTGGCGGCCACCGGAGCGGCCGATGTGGCAGCGCTGACGTGGTGGGCACTGGGCCTCGCGATCCTCGGCAGCGCGCTGGTCGTCGCGCGCCGCCGGGCGGCCTAATTCACCCACACGTGCGCGGGGCGGGGATCCCTCAGGGTCTCCGCCCCGAGCGCGTCGCGGGCGGGCGCATCACCGTGCGACTCGTCCGTCGCTGCTCCCAGGGCCTCGCATCCTCAGGTGAAGAACAGGTGAACGCGCGCCGGCGAAACGCTTCGAATGCGACGTCGTGCCTGGTGACAGGCGAATTAAAACCGGCGCCCGCATCGGAGCATCAGCGATTCCTCGTCTTCATCCACAATGGCGCGCAACATTCCGTGGCGCGCACGAGCACTTCTCCGGACCATTCTTCGAGCTTTCCCAGGCATGCCCGCGACGACAGCGCGCCGCTACCCTGAACCCATGAGCGCCGACCTCCCCGACTCCCTGCGCCCCGACACGCTCGCGGTGCACACTGGCATCCACCGCTCCGAGGCGAACGAGATGTCCGAGGGGATGTTCCTCACGCAGGGCTATGCGTACGACAGTGCGGAGCAGGCGCGCGACGCCTTCGCGGGCGACATCGACATCTACATGTACTCCCGGTACGCGAACCCCACGGTGACCGCGTTCCAGGAGCGTCTCGCCGCGATCGAGGGCGCCGAGTCCTGCTTCGCGACCTCGACGGGCATGAGCGCGGTGTTCGTCGCGCTCGGCTCGATCCTCGGCTCGGGCGACCGGCTCGTCGCCGCGAAGGCGCTGTTCGGCTCGACGCTGCAGACCTTCGCGAACTTCTTCGACAAGTGGGGCATCGTCATCGACTACGTCGACGGCAACGATCCTGCCGAGTGGGAGCGCGCCCTCTCGACGCCCGCGAAGGCCGTCTACATCGAGTCGCCCACGAACCCCATGCAGGACGTGCTCGACATCCCCGCCATCGCGCGCCTGTGCAAGCAGGCCGGCGCGCTGTTCATCGTCGACAACGTGTTCGCGACGGCTATCGGCCAGAAGCCGCTCGAGCTGGGGGCCGATGCGGTGGTCTACTCAGCGACCAAGCACATCGACGGGCAGGGTCGGGTCCTGGGCGGGGCGATCCTCGGATCGGCCGACTACGTCGAGGGCCCGGTCAAGCTCATGGTGCGCAACATGGGCGCGACCATCTCGCCCTTCAACGCCTGGGTGCTGCTCAAGGGGCTCGAGACGCTCGCCGTCCGGGTTCGCCATCAGGCCGCGAGCGCCCTCGAGCTCGCGACGTGGCTCGACGCTCATCCCAAGATTCGGGTCGCCCGCTACCCGCTCCACCCGTCGCACCCGCAGCACGACCTCGCGGTGTCCCAGATGAGCCTGGGCGGCACCCTCGTGACGCTCGACCTGGACCTAGGTCCCGACGTCGACGTCGCCGGCCCCGAGGCGCAGGCCGCGGCGTTCCGCTTCATGAACGCGCTACGCCTGTTCACCTGCTCGAACAACCTTGGCGACGCGAAGTCGATCTCGACACATCCGGCGACCACGACGCACAACAAGATGAGCCCCGAGGGACGCGCGGAGGTGGGCATCTCCGAGACCACCGTGCGGCTGTCGATCGGCCTCGAGGACGTCGAGGATCTGAAGGAGGATCTCGAGCGGGCGCTCGCGCACGTCTGAGGGACCCGTCGCTCGGGTGGGCGAAATGTCCGGTTCCCGGCGGTCGGCGGGTGGCCCCGCTCGGGACGTGCCCGCGTGGTACCGTCCCGGCCATGAGCGCCGGCGAGCCGCCCCGAGAGGAACCGGCCGCGCCCACGACGGAGACGCTGGCCACGGGCCCGCGCCTGCCGCTGTCCGTGCGCCTGATCGGCCGCAGCTCCCTGCCGGGCGCGGCCATCATCGCCGGCATCGCGCTCATCATGGTCGGCGTGGTGCCCTACGCAGCGGGCGCCCTCACCGGCACCGCGACCAAGGACGAGACCACCGCAGCCGAGGGCACGCTCGAGATCTCCCTCGCGCCCGGTTGGGCGGTGGAGCAGCAGGCGGACGGCGTCACGACGCTCGCAAGCGGCAGCGCGACCCTGACGGTCGAGGTCGAGGGCGGCGCCGTCGACGTGCAGCAAGCGGCCCAGGATGCCGCTGACGCGCTCGCCGAGGACGCGAGCGCGAACTGGATCATGACCGAGCCGAGCGCCTTCACCGCCGACGACGGCAGCCGGGGTGCCACCGTCACCGCCACGTCCGAGGCCCGCTCGACGCAGGTCTGGGTGACGTCCTACGAGACGTTCTGGACCACGTCGACCCTCACGGCCCCGCTCGAGGCGTGGGCGAGTGCGCAACCGGGCGCCGAGCAGATGGTCGTCGCGATGACCGTGGTGATGGACGAGGGCGAGCCGTGAGCGCGCGTGAGGAACAGCCGTACACGGTGTCGATCGCCGCGCTCCCGAGGCTGATCCCGCGCACTGCCAGCTTTGTCGACGCGCGGTCCTGGGTCTTCTGGGTGGGCGCGGCGCTGACGATGTACGGCCTGGCGCTGTGGGCGCCGCACATCGCGCGCGCGATGGAGGCCAGCCCTCGCACCTCGTCGCTCGCCGTCGTGCTGTGGCTTCTCTACGGCTTCGTGTTCCTCGTGATCCTGTACCGGATGGAGCTGTTCGAGAGACGCTCCCCCGTGACCGTCATCGGCGCGCTGCTGTGGGGCGCCGTCGCCGCTCCCGGCCTGGGCGCGGTGGCGGCGCCGGCGATGCACGACGTGGTCGCGAGCGCCATCGGCGCCGACAACCCGTGGGTGGCGTCCTTCGCGGCCCCGCTGTCGGAGGAGCCCCTCAAGATGCTGGGGGTGCTGGCGCTCGCGCTCATCCCCGGCGCGCGGGTGCGCTCGGCAGCGGACGGGCTCTTCTACGGGGCCGTCGTGGGGCTGGGCTTCCAGGTCTCCGAGAGCTTCCTCTACACCGCGACGTTCGCGGCCGATGGCGACGCCGGCACCGTCTACGCGATGGTCTGGCTGAGGGGCATCGTCGGCGGACTGTGGAGTCATGCGACCTTCACCGCGGTCGCGGGGGCCGGTCTGGGCTACTTCTTCAATGCGGGCACCTCCACGCTGCAGCGATGGGCGGCGCTGCTGGGAGGGCTCGCGCTCGCCATGGCGCTGCATGGCTTCTTCGACACGCCGCTGCTCGCGGGCAACGCGGTCGTCAGCTCCATCGTGAAGGGCGTTCCGGTGCTCGCGCTGTTCCTCGTGGTGCTGCGGTGGGCGCATCTGAGGGAGCGACGCACCTTCGCGGGGCTCGCCCGCCACGTGGTGCCTGACGACCTCGTCAGCCCCGGAGACTTCTCGACGCTCGCGACGCGGCGCGCACGGCGTCGCGCACGGCGGTGGGCGCAGCACCGCGGAGGCAGGCAGACGGCCCGGGCGCTGCGCCGACTCCAGGGTGCCCAGCTGAGCCTGCTCACCGCTGCTCACGAGGATGGATGGGGCTCACCGCGCACGGTGGAGCTGACCCGTGACGTGCGCATCCTGTCGGCGACGCTCGACCGGCGACAGGCTCGTGCCGATGCTCAGCGCCGGGCGCGCTCGGGCTGAGTCGCCCGCGCTGTGGCGAGGATGTCTCCGGGACCCAGGCGCCCAGCGGCAGGGTGCGCCCGTCAACCCCGCGCGCGGTGCCCCGCGAACGACCGCAGCCGCAGCGAGTTGCCCACGACGAACAGGCTGGATCCGCCCATGGCGGCCGCCGCGATCATCGGGTTGAGGATGCCGAACGCCGCCAAGGGGATCGCTGCCACGTTGTACGCGAAGGCCCAGAACAGGTTGCCGCGGATGGTGCCCAGCGTGCGTCGCGACAGCGCGATCGCGTCGGCCGCGGCCCGCAGGTCGCCGGACACGATGGTGAGGTCGGAGGCCTCGCGAGCCACGTCGGCACCCGTGCCGATGGCGAGACCCAGATCGGCCTGAGCGAGCGCGGGGGCGTCGTTCACGCCATCCCCCACCATGGCGACGCGCGTCCCGCCTCCCTGGAGGGAGCGGATCACGTCCGCCTTGTCGGCCGGGAGAACCTCCGCGATCACGTGCTCGATGCCCACCTCGCTCGCGACCGCGTGCGCGGCTCGCGCGTTGTCACCGGTGAGCAGCACCACCTCGAGTCCCAGGTCCTCGAGCGCCTGGACGGCCGATGCGCTGGTGGGCTTGACGGCGTCGCTCACCACCAGCACGGCTTCCGGTCGGCTGGGCGCGCGGGTGGTCAGGGTCGCCGCTCCCAGCCCCCCGGAGTCACTGGGCACGCGCCCGGCGAACACCGCGGTGCGCCCCTCGGACTCCGCGGTGGCGGCCAGCTCCTCGAGCTCCGCGGGGATCTCGTCGAACAGTCGACGTGAGCCCACCAGGACGTCGGCGTGCGCCCCTGTCCCGCCCGGAGCCTCACCCGCGAGGCCCGCGTGCTCGACGGTGGCCGCAACGCCGTGGCCGGCGATCGACCGGAAGCCCTTGAGGCGCACGCGCTCCGGCCGCGCCCGGGAGACCGCCTGTGCGATGGGATGCTCCGACCGAGCCTCCACGGAGGCGACCGCGTCGAGCAGCGCGGCGACGGCCGCGGCGCCGTGGTCGCGCTCGAGGGAGGGTGCGCTCGCCTCGACCAGCTCCATCTGTCCTGAGGTGACGGTGCCCGTCTTGTCGAGCACGATCGTCTCGACGTCGCGCGTGTCCTCGAGCGCCTCCGGCCCACGCACCAGGACGCCCAGCTGGGCGCCGCGGCCCGTGCCGACCATGATGGCGAGCGGCGTCGCGAGGCCGAGTGCGCACGGGCAGCTGATGATGAGGACCGCGACCGCCGCCGTGAACGCCGCGTCGACGTCGCCCGTGGCCAGCCACCACGCCGCCAGCGTGACGAGCGCGACCGCGATCACGACAGGTACGAACACCCGGGAGATGCGGTCGGCGAGGCGCTGGACGCGCGCCCGGCCGGTCTGGGCCTCGTCGACCATGCGCGCGATCTGCGCGAGCATCGCCTCCGAGCCCACGCGCGTGGCCTCCACGGTCAGCGCTCCGTCGGTGGCGATGGTGCCGCCGACCACCTCGGAGTCTCGTCCAGCGCCCGGCTCGACGCGGACCGGCACGGACTCGCCGGTGACGAGGCTCGCGTCCACGGCCGCGCCGCCGTCGACGACCACGCCGTCAGTGGCGATGGTCTCTCCCGGACGCACCACGAAGCGCATGCCGACCTCGAGGTCCGCGCGCGGGATCTCGCGGCCGTCCTCGAGACGAGCGGTCGCGGACTGGCGGCTCGACAGGGCGCGGATCGCGTCGCCCGCCTGCGAGGTCGAGCGCACCTCGAGCCACTTGCCCAGCAGGATCAGGGTCACGATCACGGCACCGGTCTCGTAGTAGAGGTGACCGACGCCGGTGAGCAGCACGACCGTGGACCACGTCCAGGCCGCCACGGTGCCGAGCGTGACCAAGGTGTCCATGTTGACGCTCGCGTGGCGGGCGCCGCGCAGCGTCGAGCGGTGGAACGGCAGTGCGGCCCACCAGATGACTGGGGTCGAGAGGATGGCCACCGCCCACTCCCACCCCGAGAACTGCCAGGGCATCACCATCGACAGCGCGAGCACGGGAACGGTGAGGATTGCGGCGACAGCGAACCGCCGGCGGTAGTCCGCGATGCGGCTCGCGTCCGCGGCCAGGTGGGCGGCGTGCTCGTCCGCGTGGGCGTCGCTGCGCATGTCGCCGTGACCGTCGTGCTGCTGACCCGCTCCAGGGGAGCCGGCCACGGCCCGGGGTCGGGTGACCACCTCGTATCCCAGCGCCGCGATGGCCGAGCGCATCTCCTCCTCGAGCACCGCCGCATCGGCTCCCTCGGCCGGCCTCACGGTGGCGCGACGGGTCGCATAGTTGACGCTCGCGTCATCGACGCCGGGGAGCCGTTCGAGCCCGCCCTGAACGGTGGCGGCGCAGCTCGAGCAGGTCATGCCGGAGACGGCGAGATCGATGGTGCGCGGTCGCGCGGTGTCGGTCATGGCTCCACGCTAGACCTTCCAGTGCACTGGAAGGTCAAGCCGGTTCCTTGCCGTCGCTTCGCTGCGCTTTCCCCGGGTCAGGTCGCAGGCGAGAGTCGATCAGGCGCCAGACGTGCCGATGCGGCATCCCACGTCAGTCGTGGGACACCACCTGGCAACGGTCACGTCAGTCGTGGGACACCACCTGGCAACGGTTCGGGTCGGCGCAGTCCGCCGGGTCGAGCGCGTCCGCGCGGGCGGAGAGGGCGAGCAGCTCCGCGCGCGCCGCCTCGAGCGAGGCGATCTGCGCGTCGATGTCCGCGAGGTGACCCTCGAGCAGGGCGCGGGTGTGCTGGCAGGTCCCACGGCCAGCGGCCTTCATGTCGAGGATGGTGCGCGACTCCTTGAGCGTGAGGCCCGCGGCCTGCGCATCGCGGATGAACCGCAGCCGGTCCGCCGACTCGCCGTCGTACTCGCGATAGCCGGACGCGGTGCGCCCGGGGTCGGGCAGCAGCCCGATGGATTCGTAGTACCGGACGGTCTTCGCCGTCACCCCCGCCTGGTCCGCCAACTCGCCGATGCGCATGGCTCCAGCGTACGCCAAGGTTCCAGCGCGCTGGAAGCCTGCACCGCGCCAGCACGGCCCAGTCGAGGGCGGTACGGTGGCGCCATGCGCTCCCAACCTCGCACCCTCGGCCTGCTCGGCGGCATCACCTGGCACAGCTCCCTCGAGTTCGAGCGCCTGCTCAACGAGGGCGTCAACGCGCGCCTGGGAGGCTCGAGCGCTGCGGACCTGCTGGTGCGCTCGTACGACTTCCAGCAGATCTCCGACCGCCAGGCAGCGGGCGACTGGGACGCGATGGGCGCGCTGTTCGCCGCGGACGCTCGCAAGCTGCAGGACGCCGGTGCCGAGGCGATCATGATCTGCGCCAACACCATGCACAAGGTCGCTCCCGCCGTGGCGGACGCGATCGACGTGCCACTGATCCACATGCTCGACGCGACGGCGGAGGCGATCCGGACGGCGGGAGTCGAGACCGTCGCGCTGCTCGGCACCGGATACACGATGCGCGACCCGTTCTATCGCGACCACATGGCGGCCAGGGGGATCACCACGATCGTCCCCGAGGAGCCCGCGTTGGACGACGTGCACGACCTGATCTACGGCTCGCTCGCGCGCGGCGTCGTGCCCGAGGGCGCGCCGGCATGGATCCGGGGCGTGTACGACGAGCTGCGCGACCGTGGCGCCCAAGGCGTCATCTCCGGATGCACGGAGATTCCGATGGTGATGACCGCCACCGACGTCGAGCAGCCCTACTTCGACTCGCTCGCGCTGCACGTCGACGCCGCGCTCGAGTTCGCGCTCGCTGACTGACGCGCCCTGCCACGGACCCGCCGAGCCTGCACGCGCATCGGCGCAAATGACCCGATACCTGGACATTCGTTGCTACTGGCGCGGACATGCAGTTCTTCACACGGGCGTGTCGCGACGCTAGCCTGAAGGCCATACTGGGATCGCAGGCGCGAGCCCAGGAACGATGAGCTGAGGGGCACATGGGAGCGGCGACGCGCGCAGCCGAGGCTGCGCAGACGCCCGCCGGACAGGGGGGTTGCGCGCAGCGCGCCCAGATCGCGGCCGCGCGCATCGTCGCGTACGACTTCCCCGACCGCACCGCTGCGGAGCGCGCTGCCATGCTGCGGCGGCTGGGGCTCACGCGCATCGTGTGGGACTGGCGCGAGGACCACATGCTCCGCTTCGACGAGGAGATGGACGCCCTCGCAGCCGAGCGCATCGAGGTGGTGGGCCTGTGGTGCCCCATGCCGCTCGCCGACCAGGGCGCGCCCGATGCCGACGCCGCGCTGGGGGTCATCGACCCGCACGTGCGCATCCAGGTCGAGTCGCTCCATGCGCGCGGCATGCGCCCTGACCTGTGGACGTGCGTCGAGTTCGGCCAGGAGGGCACGCCCGCTCGCCTCGCGCCGAGGATCCAACGCGCACGCGTGCGCCGCTGCGCGGATCACCTCGAGCCTCTCGCTCTGCTCGCGCGCGAGCACGGCATGTGCGTCGCGCTGACCAACCACCTGGGCTGGTTCGGCGAGCCCGAGAACCAGGTCGAGGTGATCGAGGAGCTCGGCTCTCGCGGGCTGCGCAACGTCGGGATCGCGTACCAGTTCCAGCACGGCCACCATCATGCGCATCGGTTCGATGAGGTGCTCTCCGCGATGCGGGGCCACCTGGTCGCAGTGGCACTGTCGGGCATCGACGCCGATGCGGTGCAGACCGGCCGCAAGATCCTCCCGTGGGGCGCGGGGCGGCTCGACCGCAAGCTCGCCCACCAGCTGATGGCCTCGGGGTGGGAGGGGCAGATCGCCGTCCAGGGGCACAGCGCCGACGACGCCGAGCTGCGCCTGCTCGACAGCCTCGAGGGCATCGAGTGGATGCTGGACCGCTGGCGGGGAGTGCGTCACGCGCGCCCGGTGCCGCGCATCGCGACACCCGCATGGCCCGAGCCCGTGGGCATCGCCGGACCGTACATGGGCATGTCGCTCATGAGCAGGCGCCTGCGACGACGGCTGGTCGAGGCGGGCAAGGCGGCGCCCACGCTCGCGCGGGTGCGCGTCTCGCCCAGTGAGCCAGAGCCCATCACGCTGCCACCACGAGCGGTCGATGGCGCCGCTGGCTCGCAGCCCGACGGCTCGGGCGCGCCGATGCGCGACCAGGTCGCCCCGGAGAGCGCGGTGCCTCTACCTGGTGGAGCGCACGGTCAAGCGGAGCACGGTGACGGCGAGCGCGGCCTCGCCGCCGCCGACACGGCCGCCGGCTCCCCGGCGGCAGGACTCGAGTCGTTGCCCTCCCGGCGAGCACAGCGGCGCGCGTCGACCCACGGACCCACAGGCGTCGACGCGGGCGCCGAGCCATCGCCTGTCGAGAGACCCGGAGCCCCAGCGCCGCGGCGCTCCCGAGGAGGCGCCGCCGGCGCGCTGGCCGCGATTCACGCCGCGCGCCAACAGTTCCGCAAGGCCGACCCCCCTGCCGTCGAGTGGCCCGCTGCGCCCCCGCCCGGTGCTGCATCTCACGCTGCTCCACCTCACGCTGCGCCACGTCGTGAACGCGGGGCTGCGACCGAGGGCTTCGCGAGGGGCGACGTGGCGAGCGCATCCGGCGACAGCGCGGGATCGCACCCGCTGTCACCGCTGACGTCAGCGCCGCGCGCGGGGCGGCGCTACAAGCCCGCGCAGACCCGCGGTGCCGACGAGCTCCCGCTGCGCATCGCGCGGCGCGAGGTCTCGCTCGAGGCCCCCGACCCGTACACGGGGGCCATCCACGCGCTCCTCACTCACCTGGAGAGCGCAGGCTTCACGGGCGCCCCGCGCAGCTTCGGGTGGGACGCGCAGGGCCGGCACCTGGTCGAATGGGTCGACGGCGTTCGCGCCGACCACCGCGACGCCCCAGCGCGCGCTCTCGACCCGGCGCGCATCGGCGCCTTCATGCGTGACATGCACGACGCCCTCGACGGCTTCACGCCTCCTGCCGACGCTCAGTGGTTCGACGGGCTGCCGGGACCGGGCGGCGACCTCATCATCCACCAGGACATCGCGCCGTCGAACCTCGTGATCGCCGGGGACGGACGGCTCATCGCGATCGACTGGGACGCGGCGGCGCCCGGCACCCGCCTGTGGGACATCGCGCACGCGATCCACGCGTTCGCCCCGCTGCACGGCACCGGGTTCGAGCTGTCGACCCAAGCTGAGCGGATGCGCGCGTTCGCGGACGGATACGGGCTGGACGACGCCGAGCGCGAGCGCCTGCTGCCGCTGCTGTCGTTGCGCTCGGAACGCATGCACGACTACCTCGCGCAGATGCGCTCGACGGGCCAGTCTCCCTGGCTTGAGCTGTGGGAGCGCGGCGTGGGCGAGGTGTGGGAGGCGGACGCCCGCTGGATCCGCGACCACGAGCCGCACTGGCGCCAAGCGCTGCTGAGCTGACTCCCCCCTCTCTTCTGGCGCGAAACGGATCCACTTCGCTGGCCCGGTGCCGTAGAACAGCGAGATGGATCCACTCCGCGGGGAGGGGAGGGAGGGGCGCGTGGCTACCAGCCCGCGGCGTCCATCACCTCGGCGGCCACGACCAGCCGGTCGCGGTCGCCGGCGTTGTCGACCACCGCATCGTCCAGGTCGAGCGACCGTAGGACCGCGTCGAGCTCGACCGTCCGGGCGTGCGCGAAGTCCTGCCAGTAGCCCTCGGGCTCGCGCGCGGTCAGTCGCGCGAGCCGAACGTCCTCCGGAGCGTCGACGCGCACCACCGTGACCTCGGCCGGGCCGGCCACGGGATCCGCGAAGGCGCGTGCGTACCGCTCCCGGTCCTCGGGATCCTCGACCACGCGCGGCAGCACCATGAGCCCGAAGCCTGCGTCGCGGTAGTTGGGCGCGATCGCGGCGAGGTTGGCGAACAGCAGCCTCTGATTGAAGGGGTCGGCGTCCTGGCGGGGCTCCGCCTGGCACAGCAGGTCGGCGTCGACGTAGCCGGAGTGCGCGCCGCGCTCGGCCAGCAGGTCGTGGACAGCCGCAGCGACGGTGGTCTTGCCCGCGCCCATCGTGCCGTTCACGATCAGGACCCGCGTCGCGAGGTGGCGCTGGTAGCACCGCGAGTCCGGCTCGTCACGGTACTCGCCGTACGGCTCCATCGCGATCCAGCCCGACGACTCGTACAGCGCCATCGCCTCCGGCTGCCCGGTGCCGGTCTCGAGGATGAGCCGGGTCGCGCCGGCGCGCCGCGCGGCCTGCTCCGCGACGCCGAGCATCACCCGCGCGTGCCCGAGGCCGCGGTGGACGGGGTCGACCCAGAGCCGCTTCAGCTCGACGTCGCCGGGCAGCGACTCCGCGTACGGTGACCACCGGGCCACGATCGAGGCGACAGGAGCGCCGTCCTCCGCGTAGCCCACCCAGGAGCCCACGAGCGTCGGGAAGACGGTCTCGAGGACCAGGTCAGGCTCGTCGTAGCGCTCGGCGAGGTCGCGCTCCTGCGCCTTCCACAGCGCGTGGGCATGGGCGTCGTCGGCACGGACGCGGCGGACGGTGAGCATGGCGTCATCCTAGAAGCGCCGATGCGCGGGCTGGGTTCACGTCCGGCCCCCGGCTTCCGCTCCTGGTGGTCGATTCTGGTTCATCGACGGCCTTAGCCGAGCGAGTTGGGCCCAACTCGCGCACGGGGCAGCGCAGGAGGTGGCGCGGGATGTCCGGCGGGACAAGAGGGCTAGAGGCCCTGGCCCGCGTCCCACAGCCGCTCGGTCGTCCCCGCGAGGAGCGCGTCAAGGTGGGTGGCCTGGGCGTCGGTGAGCGCCGCGACGTAGTCGATCACACCCCGACCGATGGCGCGCTGGCGCAGCTCCTCCTCGTCGACGTCCGGCAGGGCCTCCGGCCTCTCGCGACGCACCGTCAGGTAGTCCTCGGTGGCGAGGTCCACCAGGTCGAGCAGGCGGCGGGGGGCGCGGCGGACATCGTGCGGGTCGTCGAGCCATGCGGCGAAGCCGTCGACCAGCCTCTCCAGCACGCTCGCCTGGCCGCGCTGGTAGACGGCCAGGTCGGGCCGGTCGAGGATGAAGCGCTCGTGCAGGAACTTCAGCACCGCGACCTCGTGCCAGGCGGTGCGGTCGAGCGACACGTGGCCCGAGCGATGCGCGGGCTCACGATGCACCTCGATCGAGGACTGGAGGTGGCGAATCCACGTGGTCGTGAAGCCCGCGAGCGACCGGTCCGCCGCAAGGGAGCCGTCGAACGGCACCGTGAGCAGCCCCTCGACGACCTCCTCGGTGACCTTCTCGACGGCGGCGTCGAACGCGTCGGCATCGGCGATCCAGGGGTCGCGCTCCTCGAGGCGGCGCCACAGCAGCTCGAGAGAGTGACCGGGCGAGCGGCTGGTGTCGCGCAGCGTCGCGGTGTCGAGAGCGCGGATGTCGGCGAGCTCGCGCCCCCACTCGCGGAACTCGCCCGCGATGGTCGCCTGGTTGAGCAGCCCCGCGCGGTAGAAGTCGTCCAGGTCGTGCAGCGAATAGGCGATGTCATCGGCGATGTCCATCACCGAGCACTCGAGCGTCTGCTGACCTGCCTCGATCTGGGGGTAGGCGCTCAGGGCGTCGAGGCCGTCCGCCGCGTCGATCACATACATCGAGAACTTGCGGCTGCCGGCCCCGCGCCTGTCGCCTCCCTGGCCGCGCAGCCACGGGTACTTGAGCACGCCTGCTCGCACCGCCCGCGTGAGGTTCAGCCCCACGCCGGCGGTGTCGTGCTCGTCGAGCCGGGTGAGGATGCGATACGTCTGCGCGTTGCCCTCGAAGCCCTCGCGAAGGCGAAAGCGGTCGCGCGCGAGCCGGTCGAGCGCCCGCTCGCCCAGGTGGCCGAACGGTGGGTGGCCCACGTCGTGGGCGCTCGCCGCGGCCTGCACCACCACCGGGTCGCAGCCGCCCAGCTGTCCCACGAGCGTGCCCACGGGTCCGGTGTCGCGGTGCAGGTGCATCGCGATCGCGCGCGCGACCGCCGCCACCTTCACCGAGTGCGTGAGCCGGTTGTGCACCGCGAGGCCGGCGCCGGACTGCGAGATGACCTGGGTGACGGCGGACAGGCGCGAGAAGTATGGCGAGAAGCGGATGCGCTCGATGTCGACGCGGTAGTCCGGCCTGCTCTCCGCCAGCTGGAACTCGTCCAGCTCCTCGGGTGCGCGCCGGGCGAGGCGGGGATCGGCGTCTGTCATGCCCCCCATCCTGGCGCATCGGCCCCTCGCGGCGCCCTCGCACGCCGCTGCCCTCCCCCATCGCCCCAGCCGCGACACGAACTCGCAGATCGACTGCGCACGACCGGCCTCCCGGCCGCGTGGGTGACGCCACGGGCGCCAGTTGGTCTGTGAGTTCGGTACACG
The DNA here is from genome assembly GCF_002090095.1 of Demequina sp. NBRC 110053. Lineage (GTDB taxonomy): Bacteria > Actinomycetota > Actinomycetes > Actinomycetales > Demequinaceae > Demequina. Next base: position 1,092,744 of record NZ_BBRJ01000002.1, read on the forward strand.
AGCGATGCGGCAGATCCCGCGCGCGGGGGAATCCGCCCGACAGACCTGACGTTCCGTGCCCATGATCAACATCGGCTTCCTGAGCTTCGGGTGGTTCTCCGCCGCGCCGGGCTCCAAGGTCCGGACCGCGGGCGACCTCATGCATGACACCATCGCGCTTGCCGAGGCCGCCGAGGATGCCGGCATGGACGGCGCGTGGATCCGCATCCACCACTTCGAGCAGAACACGTCCTCGCCGTTCCCGCTGCTCGCCGCCATGGGCGCACGCACCGAGCGCGTCGAGCTCGGCACCGGCGTCATCAACATGCGCTACGAGAACCCGCTGTACATGGCGGAGGCCGCAGCCACTGCCGACCTCATCGCCGGCGGCAGGCTCCAACTGGGAGTGAGCCGCGGCAGCCCAGAGCCCGCCGCCGACGGCCCCGGTGAGTTCGGCTACCCGCTTCCCGTGGGCAAGCTTCCCGTCGAGGACGCCGCCGAGCGCATCGCGAGGTTCCGCGAGGCGATCTCGGGCGCCGGCATCGCGCTGCCTGGGCCGCGAGCACACGGGCGTGCGGGCGAGCGTCTGCCCATCCAACCCCAGTCCCCCGGCCTCAGCGACCGCATCTGGTACGGCGCCGGTGGCGAGGAGTCCGCCCGCAAGGTCGGCGAGCTGGGCATGAACCTGATGTCATCCACGCTGGTCGAAGGCGGCACCGGTGAGCCGCTCGGCGTGATCCAGTCGCGACAGATCGACGCGTTCCGCGAGGCGTGGTCCGAGGCCGGCCACGACGGCACCCCGCGCGTCTCGATCTCGCGCTCGATCATGCCCATCATCGACGACGAGACCCGGATGTACTTCGGCACCACTCTCGAGCGTGACCTCATGGGCGCCAACCGCGACCAGGTGGGCGAGATCGACAACTTCATCGCGACGTTCGGCAAGACGTACGTGGGCGACCTCGACAAGATCGAGGCGGAGCTGCGCGACGATGCTGCGGTCCAGTCGGCGGACACCGTCCTCGTGACGATCCCCAATCAGCTGGGCGCGGACTTCAATCACCGCACCTTCTACGCCCTCGCCGAGCTGCGAGACCGGCTCGCCGGCGCGCATACGGGGCCCGCTCCAGCATCGGCTCTACGAGGACGGACCGGCGACGGTCACCGCGACACGCGGTAGCGCAGGAACACCGTGCCGGACTGGAAGGTGCGGCTCTCGGCCAGTTCGAGGTCCTCGCGGCGCCCGTCGTGAGCGAAGAACGGCGTGCCACCGCCCACGAGGACGGGATCGACGAACAGCTGGTACTCGTCGATGAGACCAAGCCCGGCGGCCTGCGTGGCGAGGTCAGCGCCGCCTATGGCGATGTCGCCATGCTCGTCAGTCTCACCTCCAGGCTCGGCGCGCAGGCGCTCGACCTCCTCGACGAGCCCTCCGGTCGCGAGCCGAGCCGATGCGTCCACCTCCTTGAGGGTCCGCGAGAACACGACCTTGGGCAGCGGGTTCCACAGCTCCGCCCACTCGCGCTCGGCATCGCCGAACGATGCGGCCACGGCAGGGTCGTCCCAGTAGGCCATCGTCTCGTAGAGGCGCCGACCGAGCAGGTGCACGCCGACGCGGCGGATCTCCTCGATGTGGAACGCGAACACCTCGGGCGAAGGCTCCGACCAGTCGAATCGGCCGTCGCCGTCCATGATGTAGCCGTCGAGGGACAGGCCCATCGAATAGGTGACACGGCGCATGGCACACCCTCCTCCCCCTGCCTGTGATGGTACGGCCGTCGGCGGCGACGTGCGCGGGGAGGCCCGGCCGTGCGCCGGCCGTGCGCAGGTGAGATGCTTCACCTAGCAGGGACCGGAGAGGAGCTGCCGATGACCCGCGTCCGCGTGGACCTGAACATCTCGCTCGACGGGTTCGCGACCACCACCGATCAGACGCCGAACAACCCCTTCGGCGACGACTGGGGACGCCTCACAGCGGACTACGTGGCGACGCGCACGTTCCGCGAGCGCGTGCTGCACATGGCGGACGGATCTGGCACCACGGGCGTGGACGACCGCTACGCCGCTCGCTACTTCGAGGACCTGGGTGCGGAGATCATGGGCGCCGCGATGTTCGGTCTCCACCTGCACGGCGACGATCCCGGCTGGCGCGGCTGGTGGGGCGAGGAGCCGCCGTTCCGCGTTCCCGTGCTGGTCCTGACGCATGCGCCGCGGCCTCCGATCCACTTCGAGAACGGCACCCGCTTCGAGTTCCTCTCCGCCACGCCACGCGATGCTCTGGCACGGGCGAAGGAGCTGGCCAGCGGCGGTGACGTGCGCATCGGCGGCGGTCCGACCACCGTGCGGGCCTTCCTGCGCGAGGGGCTGGTCGACAGCCTTCACGTCGCCATGGTGCCGATCCTGCTGGGTCGCGGCGAGTGGCTATGGCAGGGGCTGCGTGGCCTCGAGGCCGGCTACCGGGTCGAGTCCGAGACCGCGCCCAGCGGCGTCACGCACCTCACCTTCGAGCGCGAGGCGGCCTCGTAGCAGGGCCGATGCTCGGGCTGGCTGGTGCGCTCAGTCCCCCGGGCAGGTCCCCTGGGCGGGATACAGCAGGCGAAACCGCTCGCAGATCACGGGCATGTCCGGCTCGAAGCCGCGCGGGCTGTCGGAGTGCTCGCGCCAGTAGCGCTCGTGCACGGCCCTCCAGTGCGCGAGGGTGCGGTCGCCCTCGCCCTCGCTCGCGGCGTGCTCGGCATCGACCTCACCGAACGGGACGACTTCGATGCGAGTGGTCTCGAGCAGCGCTCGCGGCACCCCCGCACCGTCGAGGATGATGCTGAGGTCACCGACTGCAGGGATGGCCTCGCCGGTGTGCTCGAGGTCCCACAGGGAGCTCGCCGTGCCGGTCTTGGCGCCCTCGAGCACCAAGGCGAGCAGGCCGTCCGCATGCTCGGGCGTCGCGCCGAACGCCCACACCTCGGGGAGCGCCTCGGGGAGCGCAGGATCCTCCGAGCGGCGCGCGGCCCAGAACGCGGTGACAGCAGCGTTCGTCACTCCGAGCCACCCTGCGAATGTGCGCTGGGCCGTCCCTGGCGCACCGGGCGCGTGCCTGAGGCGCCCATCCGCGTGAGCCGCTCGCGTGATCGCGCAGGCTCCGACTCGACGATCACGAGCCCTTGAGGCCCAGCGCGGTCCGCGGCGCCGCCTGATCTCCCGCGCGCGGCAGGATTCGCGGGCGCGCGGGGTCGGTGTTGTCGAGGATGACGAGCGCGCGCTCACGCGGTCCCACCTCGGAGCGGTAGATCAGCTGGCCATCGAAGTACCGCCGCTGGATCGGGTCCTCGGGGTCTCGCACGAGTCCGTCGCGCTCGACCATGCGGTCGAACCGCACGGAGAAGGGCGCCTCGACCCAGATCACGGCGTCCCATCGGTCCGCGAGGCCCGGGTGCTGCATGAACAGCCCGTCGGCCAGCAGCGTCACGTCGTCGCCCACCGAGAACGACGGCACGTCCTCCACCAGCTCGTCGGAGTCGAGGTCGTGGTGGCGCAGTGTCACCGTCCGGTCGCCGCCAGGCCCGAGCGGGTCGAGCACCTTGGCGATGAAGGCCCCGTGGTCGAAGCTGTCCTCCCAGAAGCCGCGCGCGGAGGTGCGGCCCTGGCGGTACCGGTGCTCGGCGGGGTGATGGAAGTCATCCATGCTCGCCTCGACCACGTCGCGGCCGCGCTTGCGCAGCCACGCCGCGAGCTCGCGGCGCAGGATGGTCTTTCCCGACGCGTCGGGGCCGTCGATCGCGACGAGCACGGGGCGGCCCTGTGGCTCAGGCAGTGCCTCGGCAACGGTGCCGATGACCTTCTCGCGACGCGTCATGTCTCAGCCCGTGGCGACCAGCCTCGAGATCGCCGAGGTGAAGAAGCCCAGCCCATCGGTGCCGCGCCGGCCGTTGAGGATCGAGTCCGGACCGAAGCCGGGCTCGACGGCGTGCTCGGGGTGCGGCATGAGGCCCACGACATTGCCCCGCTCGTTGGTCACGCCGGCGATGTCGCGGCGCGAGCCGTTCGGGTTGGATCCCACGTAGCGGAACGCGACGCGATCCTCGGCCTCGAGCGCGTCGAGGGTGCGCTCGTCGGCGACGTACTGGCCGTCCTGGTTCTTGAGCGGGATGGTGATCTCCTGGCCCTGCTCGAAGTCGGAGCTCCACGCAGTGTCCGCGTTCTCGACACGCAGGACCTGGTCGCGGCAGATGAAGTGGAGATGCTCGTTCTTGATCATCGACCCCGGCAGCAGGTGCACCTCCGTGAGGACCTGAAAGCCGTTGCAGATGCCGAGCACGGGCATGCCGCCGCGCGCGGCGTCGACAACGCGCTCCATGATGGGCGCGAAGCGGCTGATGGCACCCGCGCGAAGGTAGTCGCCGTAGGAGAACCCGCCGGGTAGGACGACGGCGTCGACGTCCTGCAGCGACTCGTCCGCGTGGAAGAGGTTGACGGCCTCGCCGCCGGCCAGGCGCACGGCGCGTGCAGCGTCGCGATCGTCGAGCGAGCCGGGGAAGGTGACGACCCCGATGCGCGCCATCAGTCGGCCACCTCGACGGCGACGACGTCCTCGATCACGGGGTTCGACAGCATGGTCTCGGCGGCCTCGCGAGCCTTGCCGAGCATCTCCTCGGTCACGTCACCGTCGACGGTGAGCTCGAAGCGCTTGCCCTGGCGAACCGCGGCGAAGCCCTCGTATCCCAAACGCGGCAGGGCGTTGCCGACGGCCTTGCCCTGCGGGTCGAGGATCTCGGGCTTGGGCATCACGTGAACGACGATCGTGGGCATGGTGCGAGTCTACCGGGAGCGCGCCAGCGCGCGGGCGTCCGTCAGCACACCCAGGCGTACTCGATCTCCGTGGTCGTGAGCCATGTCGCGAGCTCGCCGTTGTCCGAGGACCAGTGCGCGAAGCCGTTGGCGTACACGACCAGCGTGCCGGTGTCGTCGCCGGGCTCAGGGGCGACCACCGTGCGCAGGTGAGAAGGACGCAGCGCCGATGCGCGGGCGAAGCCAAGGTTCGCGTCACCAGGAATGGCGGAGAGTGCGACACCGCTCGCCTCGCTCTGGGGAAAGTCCCAGGTGTTGGCGGGCGTGAACGGGTAGTAGGTCGTGTCGCCAGCGATCAGCGTCTCGTTACCGCACGCCGGGTAGTACTCGACGCCCGCGACGGTGTGCACCACCTCGCCGGGTGTTCCGAGGTCGAGCTCCTCGTCCCAGTCGATCGGACCGGCCGGACCGTTCCCAGCCGCCGCGCACCCGGCGAGCACCACTCCACTCAACGCCACAGCGACACCCAGCGCGCGCATCGTCCCTCTCCCTTCCCGGGCGACGTCGAGCGCCGCCGCAGGGAGGACGGACGAGCCGCGCCGAGCGTTGGGTGCCGACTAGGCGGATGCCCCCTGGACGGAACCGGTGAGCTCCTCGCCCTCCTCGCCGACGACGAAGCACGCGACCTGACGGTCACCTGCATCCCAGGTCTCCGGCGAGGGGTACGTCACGCTGTAGTAGTACCGGGACTCGTCATATGGCACACCGACGTATGCCTCGAAGCTGTCGTAGCAGACGGCGTCCGCCTGAGTGTCGATGTCCGCGGGGTACGACTCGTCGGTGAGCTCGTGCGTGGAGTAGACCTCCCCATGGTGAGGCTGCGCGCAGTCGACCGTGTCCAGCGCGCCGACCTCGCCCTCGCCCTCCTGCGCGACGGTCGGCTCGATCACGCACTCGCCCACGGAGACCTGCAGCTCCTCGACGTTCACGGCCCCGAGTCCCAGCATGGAGCAGCCGGACAGCGCGAGCACTGATGCCGCAGTGGCCGTGATGAGCGTCCTCATGGATGTTCCCCCTCGTCTTCGCCGGAGTCGGCGGGATCAAGATAGCAGTCGCGGGCCGCGTCAGACGCCATCCTCATCGGCCTTTCATCGGGGGTGCGGGCGGCTACGCTGGCGGCCATGAGCGCATGGGTTCAGGCCGCCTCGACGCCGGACATCGTCGACTCGGCGCTCGGGACCCTGCGAACCGCGCTCGAATACATCGGCACGGTCGCCTTCGCGATCTCGGGGGCCGTGGCGGCCGGCCGCAAGCGCATGGACGTGGTCGGAGCGATCGTGCTCGCCTGCATCGTCGCCGTCGGCGGCGGAACCCTGCGCGACGTGCTCCTCGACGAGCCCGTGTTCTGGATGGTCAGCCCATCCTTCCTGCTCGTCGCCGCGGCGGTAGGGCTGATCGTGGCGCTGCTCGCGCGGTGGCATCCGCCGGACCGCCTCGACCGCTACCGGATCGTGCAGCTGTCGGACGCGGCCGGGCTCGCGGTCTTCGTGGTGGTCGGCACGGGCATCGCGCTGGACTCCGGCGCCTCCGCGATCACCGCCGCCGTCATGGGCGTCATCACCGGCGTGGGCGGCGGCGTGGTGCGCGACATGCTCGCCAATGACGTGCCGGACGTCTTCCGCAACGGCCAGTTCTATGCCACCGCAGCGCTCGCCGGGGCGGCGTCGTACGCGCTGCTGCTCTGGCTCGACGTCCCTCGCCATGTCGTGTTCTGGGTGCCGATCGTCGTGGTGCTCGCGGTGCGCATCGGCTCCCTGCGCTTCGGGTGGGGCGTGCCGACCATCGGCGGGAAGCCGGTGGATCTCACTGCGCACGACGAGCCGCGCGAGTCCGCCTAGTTCTTCGCGAGCCTGTCGTACGCCTCGAGGTAGCGCTGGCGGGTGCGCTCGACCACGTCCGCGGGCAGCGCCGGCGGCGGCGTGTCCGACGCCTTGTCCCAGCCGCTCTCGGCACTCGTGAGCCAGTCGCGCACGAACTGCTTGTCGAAGCTGGGCTGCGCGCGCCCCGGTTCCCACGTGTCCGCTGGCCAGAACCGGCTCGAGTCCGGCGTCAGCACCTCGTCGGCGAGGACGATGCGCCCCTCGCCATCTCGGCCGAACTCGAGCTTGGTGTCGGCCAGGATGATGCCCTTGTCGGCGGCGATGTCCCGAGCGCGCTCGTAGACGGCGAGGGTGAGGTCGCGCAGCGCGGCCGCGTCCTCCTCGCCGATCTCCGCGACCACCTTCTCGAAGCTCACGTTCTCGTCGTGCAGGCCCACCTCCGCCTTGGTGGCAGGCGTGAAGATGGGAGTGGGCAGGCGCGAGCCGTCCGTGAGGCCAGGGGGCAGCTCGATGCCGCACACCGTCCCGAGCTCCCGGTACTCGACCAGGCCCGAGCCCGTGAGGTATCCCCGTGCTACGCACTCCACGGGGAACATGTCGAGCCGCTGGCAGACCATCGCCCGGCCCTCCACCGCGACCGGCACCGGTGCCTCGACGGTGTGGTCGGGGACGATGTCCCGCAGCCGGTCGAACCACCAGAGGCTGAGAGCCGTGAGCACCCCTCCCTTGCCGGGGATCTCCGTGGGCAGCACCCAGTCGTAGGCGCTGATCCGGTCGGACGCCACCACCAGCACCACGTCGCCCCGCGGGTGCGGGTCCACGGGCTCGTACAGGTCGCGGATCTTGCCCGAGTAGACGTGCCGCCATCCGTCCACCTCGGGCGCGGTGGGCTCGATCACGTGGCCGGGCATCAGGAGTCGGCCTGGTCCGTCGCCGCCGCGAGGGCGATGTCGGTGCGGTGGTGGGAACCCGCGAGGCCGATGCGCGACAGCGCCTCGTACGCCGTCGCCCGAGCATCGGCCAGGCTCGCGCCGCGCCCGATCACTGACAGCACCCGGCCGCCCGCGCTCACCAGCTCGAGCGCGTCGTTGGTCGCGGTCCCGGCGTGCAGCACGTGAGCACCGTCCACGGCCTCGGCCTCGTCGATGCCGGTGATCACATCGCCCGAGCGTGCGCTCTCCGGGTAGCCGTGGGAGGCGAGCACCACGGTGACCGCCGCGTCCTCACTCCATTCGAGCGGCGGGAGCTCAGCGAGCCTGCCCTGGGCCGCGGCGAGCAGCACCTTGCCCAGGGGCGTCTTGAGGCGCGCCAGCACCGATTGCGTCTCCGGGTCGCCGAACCGAGCGTTGAACTCGACCACCCGCAGCCCCTTGGACGTGAGCGCGAGACCGCAGTACAGGACGCCCTGGAACGGGGTGCCGCGGCGAGCCATCTCGTCCACGGTGGGCTGCGCGACGGTCTGCACGACCTCCTCGACCAAGCCCGGCGGCGCCCAAGGCAGCGGGCTGTACGCACCCATGCCGCCGGTGTTGAGACCCTGGTCTCCGTCGAACGCGCGTTTGAAGTCCTGGGCGGGCTGGAGCGGCACCACGGTCGCGCCGTCGCAGATGCAGAACAGCGACACCTCGGGGCCGTCGAGGTACTCCTCGATGACCACGGTGCCGCCGGCCGCGATGATCGCCTCGCCGTGCTCGGTCGCCTGCGTGAGGTCGTCGGTGACGACCACCCCCTTGCCCGCCGCGAGGCCGTCGTCCTTCACGACATACGGGGCGCCGAACTCGGCGAGCGCCGCGGCCAGCTCTGTGGGGGTGATGCACACTCGCGGCTCGGCGGTGGGCACCTCGGCCGCCGCCATGATCTCCTTGGCGAAGGCCTTCGAGCCCTCGAGCATCCCGGCCGCAGCGGTGGGGCCGAAGCACGCGATGCCCACCTCCCTGACCGCGTCCGCGACACCTGCGACCAGCGGCGCCTCCGGCCCGACGACCACCAGGTCGGCTCGCACGTTCACCGCGAGGGAGGCGATCGCCACGCCGTCGTTCGGGTCCTGCGAGTGCAGCGTCGCCAGAGCGCCGATGCCAGGGTTGCCGGGGACGGCGTGGAGCTCGGTGACGCTCGGGTCGAGGTGGAGGGAGCGGGCGAGCGCGTGCTCGCGGGCCCCGGAGCCGACGATCAGTACCTTCACGGTGGCGAGTCTAGCGACGCGCAAGATCAGCAGGATTCGCCGATGAAGGTCTCCTCAACGGTGAACCCCGTGGTGTGACCGGTCTCGGCGTCGACGCTGACCGGCCACACTCGCGTCGAGTCCGGGTGGACTCACCTTTCGGGCATTTCACTCTCGAGTGAAACGGCGAGAAGGGAGTGCCACCTCCACCCGCTGCGCGAGCCTGTGGACAACTCTCCACGAACGTTCTCGACCGCCACGGTCGACAGTCATGGCGCCTCGACACGTCGACGACGGCCTGACGAGCTTGGCCGAGCTGGACAGGGTCATCCACGCGCTCGCGAACCCGACGCGACGCTACCTGCTCGAGCTGCTCAGGCACGACGGCGCGGAAGCCATGGACCTCAATGCGTCAACGCGCTGCGCGTGGAGCATCTCCCAGGCACGCGCGTCGCAGCACCTGAGCGTGCTGCGCGGCGCCGGCCTGGTGACGGTGACTCCGTTCGGAGCCACTCGCCACTACCGGTTCCAGCCTGGCTCCGCCGATGTCGTAGCCATGTGGATCAGCACCCTCGGTAAGCCGTGAACTACTCGCCGCGGGCGTGCAGCAGGTCGTGGTTGACGATGATCTCGTCGCGGCCGGGGCCGACCCCGATCGCGGACACCCGGCAGTTCGAGATCTTCTCGAGCGCGAGCACATAGTCCTGCGCGGTCTGAGGCAGGTCGGAGAACTCGCGAGCGCCCGAGATGTCCTCGGACCAGCCGGGCAGGTACTCGTACACCGGCGTCGCGGCGGCGAAGGCGGCCTGGTCCTGCGGCAGCTCCTCGTGACGCACGCCGTCCACCTCGTAGGCGACGCACACCGGAATCTCCTCGAGCCCCGTCAGCACGTCGAGCTTGGTGAGGACCAGGTCCGTGAGCCCGTTGACCCGAGCGGCATAGCGAGCGATGACCGCGTCGTACCAGCCGCATCGGCGCTGACGTCCCGTCGTGGTGCCGAACTCGTGTCCCACGCGCGCCAGGAACTCGCCATTCTCGTCGAACAGCTCGGTAGGCATGGGGCCCTCCCCCACGCGGGTCGTGTACGCCTTGACGATGCCGATCACGGAGTCGATCCGCGTGGGTCCCACGCCGGAGCCGGTCGAGGCGCCGCCCGCGGTGGCGGACGACGACGTCACGAACGGGTAGGTGCCGTGGTCCACGTCCAGCATGGTCGCCTGGCCCCCCTCGAACAGCACGGTCTCGCCGCGGTCGAGCGCCTGGTTGAGAACCAGCGACGTGTCGGTGACCATGGGCTCGAGGCGCTCGCGGTACTGCAGCAGCTCCTCGGCGACCTCGTCGACCGTGATGGCGCGGCGGTTGTAGACCTTCACCAGCAGGTGGTTCTTCTGCTCGAGGGCGCCCTCGATCTTGTCGCGCAGCAGCTGCTCGTCGAACAGGTCGCCCATGCGGATGCCGAGGCGGTTGATCTTGTCCGCGTACGCGGGTCCGATGCCGCGGCCCGTGGTGCCGATCTTGCGCTTGCCCAGGAAGCGCTCGGTGACGTTGTCGAGGGTGCGTGCGTACGGAGCGATCACGTGAGCCGCGTTCGAGATCAGCAGCTTGGACGGGTCGACACCACGCTCGATGAGCGCGTCGATCTCGCTGAAGAGCACCGAGATGTCGACCACCACGCCGTTGCCGATCACCGGCACGACGTCCGGCGTGAGGATGCCGGAAGGCAGCAGGTGCAGCGCGAACTTCTGGTCGCCGATCACCACCGTGTGACCGGCGTTGTTGCCGCCGTTGAACTTCACCACATAGTCGACGCGGCTTCCCAGCACGTCGGTGGCCTTGCCCTTGCCCTCGTCGCCCCACTGGGCTCCGACGATCACCACTCCGGGCATCTCGCCCACTCCCCTCACCCCGGTCCTGGCCGGGGGCTTGGTGTCAGCGGGGCGTTCGCCCCGTCTTGTTATCGGCCGATGCGCCCGTCACCTGGACAGGCCATGCCCAGTCGAGCGGGCGCCGGCCCGTGCGTAGCGAAGCCCCGGGGCGTCTGGCGACTCCCCGGGGCTTCCGCCTGACGCCGAAGCGTCAGATCTTCTTCCCAGCGGAGCCGAGCTGCTGGCAGGCCTCGACCACGCGGGCAGCCATGCCCGCCTCGGCGAGCTTGCCCCAGGCGCGCGGGTCGTAGGACTTCTTGTCGCCCCACTCGCCGTCCACCTTGAGCACGCCGTCGTAGTTGCGCATCATGTGGTCCACCACGGGGCGCGTGTACGCGTACTGGGTGTCCGTGTCGATGTTCATCTTGATGACGCCGTGGCCGACCGCGGTGGCGATCTCCTCGGCCGTCGAGCCCGAGCCGCCGTGGAAGACCAGGTCGAACGGCTTGTCCTTGCCGAACTTCTCGGCGGCTGCCTTCTGGATGTCGCCCAGGATCTCGGGACGCAGCTTCACCGCGCCAGGCTTGTACGCGCCGTGCACATTGCCGAAGGTCATCGCCGTCATGTAGCGACCCTTCTCGCCCAGGCCCAGCCTCTCGATTGTCGCGATGCCGTCCTCAGGGGTCGAGTAGAGCTTGTCGTTGATCTCGGCCGAGTGGCCATCCTCCTCGCCGCCCACGACGCCGATCTCGATCTCGAGGATCGTGCGCGCCGCCTGCGAGAGCTCGAGGAGCTCCTCGGCGATGGCGAGGTTCTCGTCCATCGGCACGGTCGAGCCGTCCCACATGTGCGAGTTGAAGATGGGCGAGCCGCCGCCTGCGACCTTGTCCGCCTCGATCTTGAGCAGCGGCTTGAGCCAGTTGTCGAGGTACGTCTTGTGGCAGTGGTCGGTGTGCAGCGCGATGGTCACGCCGTACGAGTCGGCGACCTCGCGAGCGTAGGCCGCGAGCGCGAGCGAGCCGACGACCTGGTCCTTGATCGTGGAGCCGGAGGCGTACTGGCCGCCACCGACGGAGACCTGGATGATGCCGTCCGACTCGGCCTCCGCGAAGCCCTGGATGGCGGCGGTGACGGTCGAGGACGAGGTGATGTTGATCGCGGGGAACGCGTAGCTGCCCGCCTTGGCGGCGTCCAGCATCGCGGAGTACGACTCAACGGTGGCGATGGCCATATGTGTCTCCTGGTCGTGAAGAGGGGAAGGGAACCGCCGTCCATTCTGTCAGATGTGGGGTGCGTCCGTCATTGCCCCTGCGCCTCGACCCACTCCAGGCTGGTCAGGCGGGCTCGGTGAGGATCACCGAGGCCGCCGTCAGCCCGAGCGCCACGGGTGCGCCATCGAGCCGGACCTCGACGGTGCCCACCGCTGGGCGTCGCGCGACGAGCTCCACCTCGGCGCCGATTCCCACGCCGACGTCGACAAGGTGTCGCAGCAGCTCCGGGTCGTCATCGGAGACCCGGGCGATCCGCACCCGCTCGCCCTCGACGACCTGGTCAAGCGAGACCTGCGGGCTGTCGGGGAGGCTGCCGTCCGCTGCAGGGATCGGGTCGCCGTGAGGATCGTGAGTCGGCTCTCCGAGCCTGCTGGCCAGTCGCTCGACGAAGCCGTCGGAGACGGCGTGCTCGAGCACCTCCGCCTCGTCGTGGACCTCATCCCAGCCATAGCCCAGGTACTCGACCAGGAACGTCTCGATGAGTCGGTGCTTGCGCACGGTCGCCAGTGCGATCGCCCGGCCCTCGTCGGTGAGCGAGATCGAGCCGTACCTCACGTGAGTGACGAGCGACCGATCCGCCAGCTTGCGCACCAGCTCCGACACCGACGACGGCGACAGGCTCAGGCGTTGGGCGAGCACGCTGACCGTCACCGGCGCATCGGACCACTCGCCTGCGTTCCAGATCGCCTTGAGGTAGTCCTCGATGGTCGTGTCAGTTGCCAACGCCTGCTCCCCGCGGTGCCGTGCTCGACCTGAGCACAGGCCGCCTCCTACGCACGAGCATAGTGACGGCGGGCGCGTCAGGCCCCGGGACCCATCCGCGTCACCTTGTAGGGCGTGCCGTCCTTGGCGTAGGTGGTCCACTCGCCCACCTGGGCTCCGTGGTCGAAGGTGCCCGACCGCATCATCGTGCCGTCCTTGCGGAAGAACTCCCAGTAGCCGTGCTCGGTGCCCTCGTGCAGCTGGCCGCGCGCCCAGATCGAGCCGTCGGCGTGGAGCTTCTCGAACGGCTCGAGATCCTTGTCGTCGATGGACATCCCGCGCCTCCTCATCGAAGGTTCAAGAATACGGGCACCTGGGTTGGCGCGTCGTGCGAGCCGCTGGCGTGTGGGTCTGTCAGCCGTGGCCGGCGGCGATGTCGCCGTGCTCGCAGATCCAGGCGTGCATCGCGATCGCTGCGGCCGCGCCAGCGTTGATGGACCTCGTCGAACCATACTGCGCGATGGCCAGAGTCGCATCGGCCACCTCGCGCACGGCGTCCGACAGGCCCACGGACTCCTGACCGAACACCAGCACGCAGCTGCGCGGCAGCGCCGCCGTCTCGAGAGGGACCGAGCCCGGCAGGTTGTCGATGCCGATGACGTCGAGGCCCGCGCCATTCGCCCAGGCGACGAACTCCTCGAAGCTCGGGTGATGACGGACGTGCTGATAGCGGTCGGTCACCATGGCCCCGCGCCGGTTCCAGCGTCGGTTGCCGATGATGTGGACCTCGCGGGCCGCGAACGCGTTGGCGGTCCGGACCACCGAGCCGATGTTGAAGTCGTGCTGCCAGTTCTCGATGGCGACGTGGAACGGATGCCGGCGCTGGTCGAGGTCGGCCACGATCGCCTCGTGTCGCCAGTAGCGGTAGCGATCGACCACATTGCGGCGGTCGCCGTCGCGCAGCAGCTCCGGATCCAGCCGGGGGTCCGCCGGCCAGGCGTCCGCCTCTCCCGGCCATGGCCCCACTCCGTGCGGGAGCACATCACCTGAGTCCCCGGGAACACCGGCATCAGCCACGCGGATCACGCTGCCAGTCCCAGACAAAGTCCGGGATGCCGCTGCGCACGGACTCGAGGGTCGGCAGCCACTCGTCGACCCATCGAAGATCGCCGCCGGGCGCCCTCCCGACCAGCACCAGCGTCGAGTCCTCGATGATGACGCTGACGATGCTCGCAGGCGCAGCGCTCAGCGCGGCGATCACGGTGGGTGCCAGAACGGCGTGCGCGACCGCCTCATCGTCCGCGCCTGCCCGCCATCGATCGTTGAAGGCATGCGACTCGACGAGAACGTCATGCGCCCCGGTTTCGAGCACCCCGGCGCCGAGAAACCGTGCGGCAACGGTTCCTGGCGACAGCACCATGAGAGGAGTCGGCCCCGGCAGGGACGTGGTGAGGACGCGCCAGTCGAGGGTGTCCTCGCCCGGTCCCTTCGGATCGGGTCGTGCGACCCGGAACGTGTACGCAGTGAACGGCCATGCCGCGCCGCCTCCGTTCACGACGTCGAAGACACGCCGGAGCTCCCCCTGGTCGAAGGGCGGGGAGGAGAATCCGTAGGTGATGGGCGACCCTGTGGCGGCATACGACCAGCCTCGGGACGCTGCTGCCCGAGCGATCCGGTTCCGTTCGGGCTCGCGCTCGTCGATCGGCGCCGCCTTCTGGTGGCGGTGAATCACGATCATGCCCACGACGATGGCAAGGGTGAAGAGCACGATCCAGCCGAACTGGACGACCTTCACCGCACCATCGAGCGCGCTCATGTCAGAACTGGACGCTCGGCGCCTCGCGAGTGCCGGGATCGACCACCTCGAAGTAGTCCTCGCGCCCGATGCCAGCCGACTGGGCGACCAGGGTGACGGGGAAGGTCTCGACCTTGGTGTTGAGGGCGCGCACGTTGGCGTTGAAGAAGCGACGACCGGCCGCGACGCGGTCCTCGGTGTTGGTGAGCTCGCCCTGCAGGTGCAGGAAGTTCTGGTCCGCCTTGAGATCGGGGTAGGCCTCGGCGACGGCGAACAGCCGCCCGAGCGCGGAGGTCAGCACGTTCTCCTGCGCCGCCTGCTGGACGTGGGATGACCCCGGCTCGGCCGCCGCGTTGCGCGCGAGCGTCACCTCCTCGAGCGTCTGGCTCTCATGCGCGGCATAGCCCTTGACCGTCTCGACCAGATTGGGGATGAGGTCATGGCGACGCTGCAGCTCGACGTCGACCTGGCGCCACGACTCCTGGACAAGGTTGCGCAGCTTGATGAGCGCGTTGTATTGCACGATCCACCACACGATGGCGATGACGACCAGCGCTGCTAGCACGATGAGAAACACTTCGACCACGGCGACCACCCTCCAGTTCACCCGATGTGAGACGACCCTAGCGCTCCGATGCGCGCTCGCCGGCTAACGCATCTGCTTCCAGTCCTCCACGCCGTCGCCGTCGGCATCGACACCCACGCCCGTGTAGCGGCCCGCGGTGAGAGCCCCTGACTCCGTCGCCCAGGCGGGACCCACGAGCGGTGGTGACGTCTCGCGGGGCGCACGTGCGTCGGCCATTGGCGCGCTGGAGTCGTGCGTGCCGCCACCGTCGACCGATGCCGTGCCGCGGCCGAGCCCACCGCTCTCCACCGGCAACGGCGTCCACCCCGCCTGCGCCGCCAGGTCCGTGGGACGCCGCGACGTCAATGCCCCGGGCTCTGTCGCCCACCCCGGGGCACCTTCCGCGATGCCATCGCGCACGCCGTGCCCGCGGTCGCGGAACTCCCGCAGCACGTGCGGCGGGATGCGTCGCGCGATCCCCGCGACCACCGCGAGGCGCCTGGCAAGACCGCTCGCCCCTTGGCGGCCAGGTGTCCACGTGTACACGGCACCGCCCTCGATGCGGATGGGTGCTCCGAGAGCGTCGGGGGCGAGAAGGCGCTCGATCATCCGCGGGTCGAGCACGGCATGGGCGTAGCGGGGGTCGTCGGCGATCACGCGCCACTCGGTGTTAAAGGCGTGGGACTCGACGTCGACGTCACCACCGCCGAGCGTCTTCGCCACCTGAGCCGCGAGCGTCTCGGGCACGATGTCGAGCCGCGGCAGCCTGACGGGCAGCTCGGCGAGGGTGACGTGATGCGCCGTCGTGACGGTCGCGTCCCCGTCGCCGTCAGTGCGCTCCTCATAGACCTGGGCGAAGGACGCGCACCGCACGCCCGAGAAGTCGCCGCGCACCACCGACTCCTGGCGGCGCCGCACGCCCCTGGCGAAAGGGTAGGCGTGGAACCGCCCCCCGTACTCGTTGGAGGTGCCCACGAAGTCCCAGCCGTGCGCGGCGGCGAAGGCCGCGTACTCGTCGCGCATGCGCGCCGCCCGCACGGCGTCGACGGCGGACCACGCGATTCCCGCGCCCGTCGCGATCACGCCGACGATGATGATCCACGCACGGCCCGCGCCCAGCACGATGAGGGCGCCGCCCGCGACGATCCATGCGACGCCCACCGCTCGACCCCTCATTCGGCGCAGCATGGCGCCACCTTAGCGGCGCGCCAGGCGTGCGTGAAGGGGTCGGTCAGGCGAGGCCGAGATCAGCGAGGCCGAACAGCGACAGGTACGGCAGGCCCTCCGCCTCGATCCTCTCCCGCGCGCCCGTGTCACGGTCCACGATCACGGCGACTGCGGCGACAGTTGCTCCGGCCTCGCGGATGGCCTCCACCGCCGTCAGCACCGAGCCCCCCGTGGTCGACGTGTCCTCCACCGCGACCACGGTACGGCCGGCGATGTCAGGGCCCTCGATGCGCCGCTGGAGGCCGTGGGCCTTGTTCTCCTTGCGCACGACGAACGCGTCGAGGTCGAGGCCTCGGCTCGCGGCCGCGTGCATGAGCGCCGTCGCGACGGGGTCCGCGCCGAGCGTCAGGCCGCCCGCGGCGTCGACATCGGCGGGACCATGGCCGCTCTCCTCGAGGTGGTCGAGCAGCACGTGGCCGACGAGAGGTGCCGCGCGGTGGTGCAAGGTGATGCGGCGCAGGTCGACGTAGTAGTCCGCCTCCTTGCCGGAGGCGAGGGTGATGCGGCCGTGGACCACGGCCAGTTCCTTGATGAGGTCGCGCAGCTGCTCGCGAGGCGTGCCGGAAGTCATGGGCGCCAGCCTATCTTCGTGCGCGAGTTGGGCCCCATTCGCTCATCCAAGACCTTAGATGAGCGAGAACCGACCACCAGGAGGGCCGATGCGCAGGCTCAGTCGCCCCTGATCGACCGGCTGCGTCGGGTGAGGGCGCGCGGCGCGAGGCGCAGCAGGCTGGCGCCGGTGGCGTAGCGCACGGACGGCGTGACCGTCACGGCCTTGCGGCGCACGGCAGCGAGCGCGGACGTCACCACCTGCTCGGGCTCCAGCCACGCATAGTCGGGGTACTCGTCGCGCATGTGAGCCAGCTCGTCGGCGTCGTGGAAGGCGGTGCGCACCAGTCCCGGCAGCACGGCGGTCGCCGTCACCCCGGTGCCGTCGAGCTGTCCCGCGAGCGCGTGCGTGAACTCGACGATCCACCGCTTGTGCGCCGCGTACGTGGTGTTGGACAGCAGCGCGGCGATGGAGGCGACGTTCAGGATGGCGCCGTGGCCGCGCGCGGTCATGGACTTCGCGGCCGCCTGAGCGAGGCACAGCGGGGCCGCCACGAGGACGTCGAGCGCCGCCTTCTCCTCCTCCCACGTCGAGTCGAGGACGCCCTTGCCCAGGCCGTAGCCCGCGTTGTTCACGAGCAGGCTGATGGGGCGATCCGGATCGCCCACGCGCTCGGACACGGCGGCGAGCCCATCCGCCTGCGCGAGGTCGGCGACCAGCACCTCAGCCTCGACTCCTGCGGCACCTCGGATGGTGTTCGCGAGCTCGGAGAGCTCATCGCCGCTGCGGGACACGAGCACCACATCGTGGCGGGCTGTCGCGAGCTGCCACGCGAACTCCTCGCCGAGCCCTCGGCTTGCTCCGGTGATCAATGCTGTCGCCATGGCCTCAGCGTACGTGCGGTGACGTCGATGCCGGGCCAGCCGGCGCATCGGCCCTCCTGGCGGGCCGTGCGCGCCGCTCCCTCATCACTGGAACCGGCGCTTCGGGCCCCGCTCGCGCGCGGCGAGGACGGGTAGCGTGGGGGCATGCGCCTCGCCACGTGGAACGTCAACTCCATCCGTGCCCGCTCCGAGCGGGTGATCGATTGGCTCGAGCGATCGGACACCGATGTGCTGGCGATGCAGGAGATCAAGTGCAAGCCCGAGCAGTTCCCTCGTGAACCGTTCGAGGCGGCCGGCTACGAGCTCGCGATTCACGGGCTGAACCAGTGGAACGGCGTGGCGATCGCCTCCCGCGTGGGCCTGGCCGACGTCCAGACCTCGTTCCCCGGCCAGCCCGCGTTCGGCAAGCCCGGCCAGGACCCGATCGTCGAGGCCCGCGCGCTGGGCGCCACCGCGGGCGGCGTGCGCGTGTGGAGCCTCTACGTCCCCAACGGCCGCGGCCTCAGCGACCCGCACTACGCGTACAAGCTCGAGTTCCTGCGCACCCTCGGCCAGGCGGCAGTCGAGTGGGCGGATGCGCCCACGGCACTCGTCGGGGACTTCAACGTCGCACCGCTCACCACGGACATCTGGTCGGAGGAGGACTCCGAGGCAGAAACCCATGTCACGCCGGAGTCCCGCGAGGCGTTCCGCGCCATCGCTGACGCCGGCTACACCGAGGTGTCGCGCACCTTCGTTCCCGACGAGCGGCGGTACACCTTCTGGGACTACAAGCAGCTCCGCTTTCCCAAGAACGAGGGCATGCGGATCGACTTCGCATACGCGTCGGCCCCCCTCGCTGCGGCGACCACCGCCGTGACCATCGAGCGCGATGAGCGCAAGGGCAAGGGCGCCTCCGACCACGTGCCCGTGGTGCTTGAGATCGGCGCCCTGTGAGCGACCAGTTCGCCCCGCCCGGAGGATTCACCGCGCCCGACGGACCCGACCGTCGCTCCGACGCTGCGGCCAGCGCCGCGCCAGCGGGGGACACGTCGGTAGCGGACCACTCCGCGCCGCGCCGCCAGCGGCCCCCAGGCGCCACCACGACCGCCCGCAAGGCCGGCCCGGCGATGGCGATCGCGGCATGGACCGGCATCGCTGCGGGCGTCGCGCTGCTGATCGGCATCTCGTGGTCGGTCGCCCTCGACTGGCAGGGCACGTCGCTGGAGCCGGCGGAGCCGGGCGCGACCGGCGACCTGCCCGCGACGTCGCTCGTGCCGGGCATGTGTCTCGAGACGGTCGGCGACGACGGCTCGGTGGGCAAGGCGAGCGTGGTCGACTGCGAGCAGCCTCACGAGGGTGAGGTCATCTCCGAGATCGACTTCGCCGAGGCGAGGTTCCCTGGGGACCAGGCGATCGCGGAGCGGTCGCTCGGCGCGTGCGCGACGCGCATGGACGGCGTCGGTCCCGACGGCTCGTCCTGGGTGGCATGGGTTCCTACCGAGGATTCGTGGCACCGCGATGACAAGCGGGCGCTGTGCATCCTGGTCCTCGACGAGGCCGTCGAGGGCCGCGTGGGACCCGACGCTACCGGGGAGGTCGACGACGAGCCCGTGAGCGGCCAGGAGACCTGAGGCCGTCGGCTACCCGTGCGGCGGCGCGCCGGCTCGCCGTCGGGCTCAGGCCAACGACGGGGCCGGACCGGGCGAGCGGCTCGCGCGCCCGGCGATGGCCGCGTTGATCTCGGGATCGCCGTGCGTGGCGAGCCATTCGAGCACGGCGGCGGGCGTCGCGGGGTTGGCCGCGACGGCTGCTCGCAGGTGCGCGTGACGCCATGCGATCTGGGCGAGCTCGTGCTCGGTGGAGCGCGGGCTCTGCGCGCGGGCTGCGAGCGCCCTGCTGGCCGGCGTGTCCTCGGCAGCGGCGAGCGTCGACGCGCGCCGGACGCCCTGGCCGCCCGTGACGGGAGGCGCGACCTTTCGTCGCGCGTCCCTCGCGATCACGGCGAGGATCAGCAACGGAACCGCGGGAGCCGCCCAGAGCAGGGCCGGAAAGAGGACGTCCTCGATCCTCGCCAGAAGTGCGGCTGCCCCGGTGAAGGCGACGGCGCCGATGGCAAACGCCGTTCGCGAAACCGGGGTGAGTTCCACCCTGGAGAGGAAAGAGGATGCCACGACTACCAGGAACAGGAGGCCAGTGATGACTAGGACGAACTCCTCCGCCGACCAGTGCATCGGCCCCCCTCCCGGGCTTCGCGGCAAGGAGGGCGAACCCCCTCTGCCTCGATCTCGAGACTGCCACGTCACCTCCGCGCGCGGTATCCCCACTTGTGGGGGGTCAAGGTGAACTTTTCGCGACGAGCCGACGCGCGAGGGACGGGCAGGCTATGCCATCCGGGGACGCGGGAGCGCTAGGGTGGCGGCAGGGTTGGTGGCCAGGGAGAGGGGTCGCGGTGGAGCCGCATCGCATCGCACTCGTCGAGGACCATGCCCTGGTCGCACGAGGGTTCGAGACCCTCGTCGACGGAGCGCCCGACCTCTCGCTCATCGCGATCGTCGGGACGGTCGACGAGCTCGTCGACGTCGACCCACCGCCTGCGCTCGTCGTGCTGGACCTCAGGCTCGCGGACGGATCCGACCCTGCCACGAATGTCGCCGCCCTGCACCGCCTAGGCGCATACGTCCTGATCCACACCGGCGCCGAGGATCGTGCGCTCGTGCAGTCGGCTGCCCGGTCGGGAGCGCTGGGGCTCGTACGCAAGTCCTCCGACCCGGGCGAGCTGCTCGCGGCGATCCGCACAGCCGTGCGCGGGGACGCGGTCTTCAACGCTGACTGGGCCGCCGCCATCGACGCCGATGCCGCCCTCGCTGACGCACGCCTCACGGAGCGGGAGCAGGAGGTGCTGAGCATGTACGCGTCGGGGGAGACCGCCGTGTCCGTCGCCGTCGCGTTGGGGATCTCCCGCACCACCGTCGCCGACTATGTGAAGTCGATCAGGCGCAAGTATGAGGCGGTGGGTCGCGCAGCGGCCTCACGCGTCGATCTCTATCGACGCGCCATCGAGGACGGCATCCTCGAGTGAGCGCGCTGTCGACCGAGTCCGCCCGCGACCGACTTCAGCGCGCCCTGTACACCGCATCGGGCATCGGAGCCCTGGTCTTCGGAGCGCTGATGGCCACGGGCGCGAGCGGATTCCTCGCCCAGCGCGACTCCCTCGAGCCCTGGTACTGGTGGCTCGCGCTGTCCGTGGCAGTGCTGCTGCCGATGACGCTGCTCCTGACTCCCAGGCTGGCATCGCTGCGCGTGAGCCGGGCGATCGGTTGGGTGTCGGTGATCGGTTTCGTCGCGGTCCAGGTCCTGTGGGTCACCGGGATGAGCGTGGACACCCTGCCATCGGGGACGACCCCATGGATCCAGGGGGTCACCGCCTTCAGCTGCACCATCGCCGCGATCACGTGGAAGTCCCGCTGGGTATGGGTCGCGCCCATCCTGCAGGCCGTGCTCGTCTCCACGGTGCAGATCGCAGCGTCCGACACGGGCGTCGAGGCCTCCGTGCTCGACGGCGTGGGCGCGCTGGTGTTCTGCTCCTTCCTCGCCGCGATCGCACAGGCCGTGCTCAAGGCGGGTGAGGCGCAGGACGCCGCCGCCGCGCATGCTCGCGAGGCGGCGATGAGCGCGGCTGCGGCCTCTCGGAGCGAGCGGGAGCGAGCCCGGATCAATGCGATCGTGCACGACGACATCATGTCGGTGCTGCTCGCGGCCGACCACGACGAGCGCGACCCGACGGTCGCCGCGCGCGCCGCAGACGCCCTCGCCGCGGTCCAATCGATCACCGCCCCCGACACCACGCGTGCCGGCTACGGCCCGGACGAGCTCGCCGCGGTGCTGCGATCGACGACGGCCGCCCTGCGGGCTGACGCGGCAGCCTCCGCATCCGCCTCCGGCGTGCGCGAGATCCCGAGCGCCGTCGCCGCGGCGTTCGTGGAGGCTCTGAGCGAGGCGCTCCGGAACACGTCCAGGCACGCCGGAGCGCACGCTCGCGTGAGCGTCGAAGCCGTCGTCTCGGAGGACGGCGTGCACGTCATGATCGTCGACGACGGCAACGGGTTCGACCCGCGTGCCGTGGGGCCGACGCGACTGGGCATTCGCGCGTCGATGATCGGCAAGATGGAGTCGATTCCTGGCGGCCGATGCGCGGTGGACTCGGCGCCCGGCGCCGGCACTCGCGTGGCCTTGTCCTGGAGCGCGACATGAGCACGAGAGACCCAGCTCGCCCGCGCCCGCCGGAGGCGGACGTCTCCAGCCTGCTCTACCTCGGGTCCACCCCGGCGCGTGCACTGGTCGTCCTGTTCGTGGCGGCGAACGCCATCTTCACGGTCGCGACACTGGACGTGCTCATCAATCCCTGGCAGTCCTTCGCGGCGATGCTGATCGTGAGCCTCGCGGGGCTGCTGCTCGCGCGCGCCCACCCCGACCCCTTCCCCCGGCGCGACACGAACGCCGTGCTCGCCGTCGTGATCGTGTCGTCGGTGCTCGTCGCGACCAACCTCACCGACGCTGAGTCGCTGGGTCGAGCGACCTGGCACCTCGGGTCGAACACGTGGCTGCTGTTCTTCCTCGCTCTGCGCCGTCGCGCGGCCATGGCATGGCTTGGCATGGCCGCGATGGCTGCGATCACGATCGCTTGGGCGCACGTCTCCGGGCGAGGCGTGGTCGCCGGCGTGATGATGCTCAACACACACGTGGGAATCCTCCTGGTGGGCACTCTCTTCGCCACGGCGCTGCGGCGCACAGGGCGACGCATCGCGTCGCTCGAGCGGCGATCGATCGCCGCCGCGGCGGAGCAGGCCGAGTCGGCCGCTGCTGAGGAGATTCGTCGCACCCGCTCCGGCGAGCTCGCACGGCTCGCGGTCCCGCTGCTCGAGCAGATCGCAGCCGGCGGCCCTTTCGAGCCGAGCGACCGCGCCCGATTCAGGCTCGCTGAGGCGGCGCTGCGCGACGGAGTGCGCGGGCGCTCGCTCATGCTTCCCGAGGTCGTGCAGGCTGCGGCGGGCGCACGTTCGCGGGGCGTCGCCGTGACCATCCTTGACGATCGCGGCTCGCTGCCGACCGACGGCGACTCGGCCGAGCGGCTGAGCGGCGCGGTCGTAGCGGCCCTCGAGGCAGCGAGTGCGGGAACGGTCACCATACGACTCGTGCCCGCCGGGCGGAGCACCGCGCTGACGATCGTCGCCTCCGAAGGAGAGCACGTCCGCCGCACGACGCTCGCGCCCGACGGGCACGAGATCGCGAGAGTCGTCTAGCTGAGCGCCTTGGCCTTGAGGGTGTCGAACTCCTCCTGCGTGATGGTGCCGGCGTCCAGGAGCTCCTTGGCCGCCTTGATCTGACCAGCGGAGCCGCCGACCTCCTCGACCACGCCGCGCGTGTACTCGCGCTGGGCATCGCGCACCGCGCGGACGTCCTGGGCGTCGCGGGCGGCCATGCCCTTGCCGCGTGCGAAGAGGTAGATGATCGCACCGAGCGCGGGCAGGAGGATGACCAGGATCAGCCAGCCGGTCTTGCCCCAGCCGCTGAGGTCCGAGTCGCGGAAGATGTCGAGGATGATGCGGATGACGACCACGAAGAACGCGATCATGATCATGAACCAGAAGGTCCACAGCAGGACGTCGATGAAGTTGGCGAAGAAGTCCACTGGTATTGCTCCCTTTGATGTGGCGCCGTCTCGGACAACGGCGGACTATCCGCACACTAGCGCGTCGCGGGCCTCCCGTGTGGGTGGGAAGCCCGCGACGTCAGGACCGGCAGGTCAGTCCTCGAGCGTGCGGCGCCGGCTCGCGATCACCAGCCCAGCGCCCAGGGTGAGCAGACCCGCGGCGCCCGCGGCCCAGCCCCAGGAGTCAGCACCGGTGTGTGACAGGTGGGTGGGGCCGGTTGGCTGGTGCGTGGTGGTGCCGGACTTCACGGTCGGCTGATCGGGCGTGGCGTGCGGCGTGCGGACCGCGGTGGTCGTGGACGGCGTGGTCGGCGTCTGC
>NZ_BBRJ01000002.1:1116816-1918788 GCF_002090095.1 Demequina sp. NBRC 110053
TGCTCGGCACCAGCGGCGGAACAGCCGTCGGCACCTGCGGCGGGACCTGGTGTGGCACCTGGTGCGGCGCAGCCACAGGCGCGAGCGGCGGTACCGCGGTGGTCGGATTCTCGAGCTGAACCTCGACGGTGCCGGAGGAACCGCTCACCGTCGCGGCGCGCTCGCCGCTCGCGGTCACTCCCCTGCCGGAGTACACGGGCGCGGTGAACGTCACGCCGTCGACAGTCGCTCGCGCCTCCGTCAATGTCACCGCAGCGCCTTCGGGGATGCGAGCGAGCGTGGCACTCGAGCCGTCGTGCACGTGGAGCACGCCGCTCTTGGCATCCGCGCCAGCTCCATAGGACCACGCCACGTCGAAGGGCGTGTCGCCCACCGCGGCCTCGCCCGGTCCGGTGACGTCCTTGGTGAGGTGCAGGGCCCACAGCGCCACGCCGCTCGCGGCGCCGCCGGCGCTCGCCGTGTAGGTCACCTCCTTCGTGGTCGTGACGGATCCCGCCTCCACCGTGTTGGAGTATGCCTCGCCGGTGAAGGCGTCGAGGGGGTACGCGGTCGTGTAGCTGAGCACGTACTGCCCGCCATCGACGCGGCACGTCTGATCGCTGATGCTCACCTCGAGAAGCTGGTTGGAGGCGTCGCTCCCGGAGGTGGACCACGACGCGCTGTCGAGGCCGTGAGTGCGCCCCAGGACGCGGCAGCTCAACGAGACGCTCTCAGGGTCCAGGGTGAGCCGGTCGGAGTAGCGGTCCTTGATGACCGCCTCGCCGGTTCCCAGTCCGGGAGCATCGGCCACCACGGTCCACTCGGCGCGCCGGTGCTCGTTGTCGCCCTTCACGGACTTGCTCAGTTGGGCCGGAGGGTTCCAGGTCGCGTGGGCCGTGGCGCGGGGTTGACCGGGCACGGCCGCGATGTTCTCGAACGTCGTGCGGCTGTGTGCGGACGCCGGCAGCTCGGTCCCGTATGTGAGGACGTAGGTGCCGTCGCACTGCGAGTCGCTGATCCCCACGGTGATGCCATCAGGCCGGGCGGTGACGCTGAACCCGTGCGCTCCCACGCCCGAGGTGTGACCGGAGGTCTGCGCCTTGCAGCTCAGCTTCGCGTCGCCGAGGTACGTGAGCTCGTTCCCGCCGGACCAGGTGTCCGTGATCGTGAGGGCGCTGTGCGAGGGGCGCGCAGAGGTGGGAACGGTGACCTCCCAGTCGATGCGGCGGCGCGTGGAGTCGACGCGCCGGGCGCGCTTGGTCGGGTGCGCGGCGGGGTGATAGGCGTGCGAGGTCTGCGTGTGGGGCTGGGAGGGCGTGGGCTCGTCGACCGTGAGCGGAATGCGGTAGGTCGCACCGCCGGCGCCCACGAGGTTCACGTGATCGGCGCCGTCGGTGTAGTGAGCGGTCACCTTGAACCAGAGGTCTCCGTGGACGTTCTGGTGGGTCGCTCCGTAGTCGTTGACGGTGCAGTCGATCGCGGAGTGCGTGACCTCGCACTCGCCCACCGGCACGCCGGCCGCGTCGAGCAGAGGGAAGGGCGCCACGGGCGTCGCGATCAACTCCGGAGGCAGCGAGAGCCCGAAGTGGCTGCCTGCTGGCGTGCCAGCCGGCTCCGCCCAGTCGGCGGCGACCGTGAGCTGATGGCCGTCTGCGACGGTGGAGACGCTGGCGCGCACGCGGGAGAGCGCGTCGAAGAAACCTGCGGCAGGCGCCGGAGCGGGTGCCACATCGGGCTCGTCCGGGGCGGGAGGTGCCGACGGCTGCTGCGCGGGCTCAGCCGCGGGGACTGGCTCAGTGGCGGGAGCCAGTTCAGCCGCAGGACGAGGCTCGGCGGACGGCGTCGGCTCGGGCGTGGGGGACACCGCCGGAGTCGACACGGTCGTGTCGGCGGCGGGAGCGACCTCTGCGGCGGATGCCGGGATGGCCGCGAGCCCGAAGGCCAGGATGGCGATGGCGACGACCGCCACCAGGGCGACGATCCGACACGCGACGGCGATGGCCAGGTTCGCTGTGCCTCGGACGGTGCGGGCTACTGCATTCATGGGGGACCACTTCCTCAGAGAGTTGAGCCGGAGCGTTCCTCGAGGGGGTCGTCATGGAGATCACCTCAGCGGCGATCGGCGGGGACTCGGTGGGCCCCGGCGTGTCATACCGTTGTGACAGTTCTCACGCTTCCACGGCGCCGCGGGGTCCGCTCGGGCCTTAGGTCCCATTTTTGGCGGATGTTCCAACAAATGTCCCGGTCCTGGTGCGTCAGGGCACGTAAGGACGGCCATGCTTCGAGCCTGGTCGCGCCCGCCCGGACCGACGCCGTGATCCCCCTGGCGCGGGAGATCCAGCCCAACCCGACCGCCAGCGGCTCCGCAGAACTGATGTCACCGGGACCGCGAACGTGCTCGTGGCGGCTCGTGACGCCAGCGTGGCGCACATGGTGGTCGCGTCCTCGGTTGGCGCCTACTGGACGCTCACGAGCGCGACCACCCGGATGTGCTCATCACGCGGCTGCGCCCCGCGACGATCGTCCGGCGCGATGCCGGAGCGCAGATGGTTCGCACGCTGGCCCAAGAATGACTCAAGTCCCGCCGCGACTGCGACGGGGCTTGTCCTGTGGCGCGCCCTGAGGGATTCGAACCCCCAACCTTCTGATCCGTAGTCAGATGCTCTATCCGTTGAGCTAAGGGCGCACGGCCCGTGCGGGCCGAGTCACGAGTATACAGGCTGTGCGACGCGCGTCGCGACGAGCCGGCTACGGGTGGCGGAGACGGTGGGATTCGAACCCACGGATGGGTAACCCCATCACATCCTTAGCAGGGATGCACTTTCGGCCGCTCAGTCACGTCTCCCGATCGCCCACACAGGGTACCGGGCGCGGGGCGCGCTGAGCAAAGCGGATCCGACGAGCGGGTGATCAGGCCGCCCGCCGGTCGCGTTCCAGCCGATCAGCAGCAGCCTCCGCTGCAGCAGCCTCCGCCGTTGTCGGTGTCCACCATCGCGCTCACCTCCTTTCGACATATATCTCAAGCCGAGCGTGGCGCAGGATTCGACATATGTCAAATCTCGTGGCATGATCGCCTCATGCCAGCGAGCCTGCCCGTGATCGACGCCTCCGAGACGCTGTGCTGCGCGCCGCTCGGCTCGGCGGCGTTCTCGCCCGAGCGCGACGCCGCCCAGATCGCGGCCAGGCTGCGCGCGATGGCCGACGCCGGGCGCGTGCGCATCCTGCAGGAGCTCTCGTGCTGCGACGGCCACGCGCTCACCACCACCGAGGTGGCGACGCTGCTGGAGGTGACAGCCGCGACGGCGAACCATCACCTCCGACAGCTCGAACGCGCCGGCCTGGTGGCTCCTCGCCGTGACGGTGCGAGGGTGCTCTACGCCCTGCGCGCGGACAACGTGAGGGCGGTCGCCGCGGCGCTGAGCATCGGCTGCGACTGCTGCTGACGCTGAGACGTCCCGCGCAGGCGAGCGCGCCGCACCAGCGGCGGAGAGTGTGGGATTCGAACCCACGGAGACGGGTTACGCCTCAACAGTTTTCAAGACTGTCACCTTCGGCCGCTCGGTCAACTCTCCTCGGCGACCCGAGGATCGCCAGCGACCATTGTGCCAGCCCGAGCGAGCGCATCGGCCCTCAGGAGGCCGGACCGCCCCCATGCCAGCCCGGCTCGAGGCCAGGGGTGACGACGGTGAGGCCGTAGAGCTCCGCCGCCTGCGCGAGCTCCGCGTCGTACGTGGCGATGGTGTCCATCGCGGGATGGGCGACCGCCGCCCCCAGGTGCAGGGCTGCGAACGGCTTCAGGACCGCGGCAGCGTGCGTGGACACGGAGACGTTCTGGTCGGAGAAGCGGATCATCGCGATCTTCGCGCGCACCTGATCCACCACGTCATACGCGCGAGCCTTCTGGTCGCGCGGCATGAGCTCCGCCGCCTGCCGCAGCTCCGTCACGCCTAGCTGCGTCATCGCGACCTGGTCGATGCGAGGCACCACCCAGGCGTTCCACTCGTCGAAGTACTTCACGCCGGGCAGGAACCTGCACAGCGCGGAACCGTCGACATAGATCACGTCACCAGGGTATCGGCGCAGGCGGCGAGCCGATGCGCACGCGCCTTTGCGCACGCATCGGCCGTCTGAGTCAGCTCTTCTTGAGCTGCTTCATCGCCAACTGCACGACGGCGATGAGCGCCTGCTTGGTCGCGGCCTTCTCGCGAGCGTCCGTGTACATGACCGGGACCTCGGGCGGGATGCCCAGGGCCTCACGAACATCCTCGAGGGTGTGGCGAGCCACGCCATCGAAGCAGTTCACGCACACGACGAACGGCACGCCGCGACCCTCGAAGTAGTCGACGGCCGGGAAGCACTGGTCCAGACGCTCGGTGTCGACCAGCACGACCGCGCCGATGGCGCCCCGCACGAGGTCGTCCCACATGAACAGGAAGCGGTCCTGGCCCGGCGTCCCGAACAGGTACAGCCACAGCGAGCCCGGCAGGGCGATGCGGCCGAAGTCCATGGCGACGGTGGTGGTGGTCTTGCGGTCGGTCACGCCGCCGGCATCGTCGATGCCGATCGACTTCTCCGTCATCGCCGCCTCGGTGTTGAGGGGGTCGATGTCCGAGATCGAACCGATGAAGGTGGTCTTGCCCACCGCGAAGCCGCCCGCGATCACGATCTTGACGACCGTGGGGGCGACGGTGGGGGCGGAGGTCGCGACCGCCGCGTCAGAGGGCTGCGATGCCATCGAGGACACTCTCCAGGAGACTCAGGGAAATGCCGCCGGACTCGTCGTGGGTCGACGTGTCGTCGGCAGTTCCGCCGGTGTGAATCGTCAGGTGATTTTCTTCAGCAAGATCCGTCACCAGCACACGGACCACACCGAGCGGAAGCCGGGTGTGAGCCGAGAGCTCGGCGACGGATTGATATTGACCTGTAGCGAGCTGCAGGATCTTCTTCTTCTCCGGGGTGAGCCCCTTCAAAGCCTGGGTGGTGGAGCGCGACTCGACCAGGGCCTCCATGGGGAGGTCCTTGCTGGCAGCGCTCACGCGGCCGCCGGTCACGGCGTAGGGGCGGACCGTGTAGGTCTCCTCCTCGCCGTGCGGCGTCATCGCGTCTGTCATGATCCGTCCCCTTACGAGCGCAGCAGGCCGTCGGTGGGAAGGTTCTGACGCATCTCGGTGATGAGCTGCGGGGTGAGGGCGTTCTCGGTGCGCGACACCAGCAGTGTCATCTCGTAGCCCACCAGGCCCACGTCGCACGTCGAGTCGGCGGCCACTGCCAGCACCGAGCCGTTCGAGACGCTCATGAGGAAGAGGAACAGCTCGTCCATCTCGATGATGGACTGCCTGACCTCACCCGCTCCGAGCTGTCGCGCCGCGCCCCGGGTGAGGCTCGCCATGCCGGAGACGACCGCGGCCAGGGTGTCGCCACCGGTGCGGTCGAGGTTCTTCGACATGGCCATGAGCAGGCCATCCGCGCTCACCACGAGGGTGTGGCGAGTGCCAGGCACCGTCTGAACGAAGTTGTCGAGAAGCCATCCGAAGTTGGTGGCCTCAGTGCTGAGCTCGGTCACAGCTCCTCCTTGCTGGTAACGCTCCATCGGTGGAACGAGTTCTGGGTGGTAGGGATGCTAGTCGGTTGGGGTCTCACGAGTCGGTCGCCTCCGCAGGCTCAGTCTGGCGCTCGAAGCTCGCGACGTCATCCTTCGCGCGCTGCGTACCCGAGTAGAACGAGCTGAAGCGGTTGCGAACAGCGTCCGCGTCGCGCTCGGCCGGGGCGATCTCCACGGACTCCTCGATGGGCTTGACCTCGACCGGCGCCGCGCCCGTGGGGCGGCGGCGCTGGAGGCCAGCACTCGTCTTCTCGATCTTGGGCCGCTCGGCCGCGAGCGAGCTCAGCTCGGAGAACACCGCCGACGTCACGTCCTCGCCACCTGCGGAGTCCGGCTGGATCACCGGCTGGTAGCTGGTCGCGACCTCGGGCTCGGCGGCCTGGAGCGCGCTCGCACCGGCAGACTCCCATCCCGCCGGCGTGGCGAGCTGCTCGGGCGTGAAGCTTCGCGCGCCTCCGTCGGCTCCCCATGCAGTCGCGGGCTGCTGTGGCGCCGCGGGGAAGTCCTCCGCGCGGGGCTCCGGCTGCGGCTCGGGCGCGAAGGACGTGGGCGCGGACGGGGATGCCTGCCACGGCGACTGCGCCGGCTGCCGCGCGTCGTGCTGGGGCGACTCGTGCTGGGGCGACTCGTGGTGCGGCGCGGCCGGCTCGGGCGCGGACGGCACCTGTGGCGCGAAGGCCACCGGAGCTGACGGCACGGAAGGAGCCTGCGGTGCGCTCGTCGCCTCGGGCGCCGGCTGCGGCGTCCCGAAGGCGAAGCCGTTCTGAGCCTGCGGCGCGGGCTGCTCGTCGCGCGGGCCAGCGGCCTCGGGGACGGACGGCGTCTGTGGCGCGAAGGCGACCGGAGCCGATGGCACGGACGGGACCTGCTGGGCACTCGCGGGCTCCGGCGTCGACGTCACGGAGCTGAACGCGTGAGGCGATGACGCCGGCGGCGCGCTCGGCTGGGCCAGCGGCGCAGCGCCGGTGGCCTTGCGGTTGCCACGGCCGAACAGCCGGGCGAAGAACCCGGGGCGCTCCTCCGCGTCGTGGTCGACGGCACTCTGAATCAGGTCATCGAGGCTCGGGTTGGACCGCGCGCCTGGACTCGGAGCCGAGCTCGCGCCCGGGGCCGCGAGCTCCTCCTGGCGCTCGGCATCCACGGGCTCTGCAGCGGCCACCGGCTCGGCCACGGGCTCAGGCGCCGGCGATGCGAAGCCCGGCGCGGCCGGGGCGAACCCGGGTGCCGGCTGCTGGGCGACGGGCGCGGCCGGAGCATCGTGCTCGACCGCGGACTGCGACCACGGGGCCGCTGCCGGGGCAGCGGACGGGGCCGACGGCGCGTGCGCCGACTGCTCCCACGGCATGCTCGTCGGTGTGCCGTCGTGAGGCGCGGCCGGAGCGGGCATGTCGTAGCGATCGTCGCTCAGGGAGACCGCGTCGACGCCGCTGTGCGGATCCGGAACGTCCGAGGGGGCGTCGTCGGCAGGCACGGCCGCGGCTCGCGCGTCCTCCGCCTGGTCCGCCTGGTCCGCCTGACCGTGATCGGCCTCGGCGGCCTCATCCTCGTCGCTCTCGAGGCTCGGGATCACCATGGGAGCAGCGGAGTCTGCGCCGAACTCCGGCTCGAAGTCGTCAGCGCTCGAGGCGGACAGGGCTGGCCCGTCGCTCTCCAGGTCAGGGACGGACTCGACTCGGGTCTCGTCCGCCGCAGGGGTCGCGGGCGCCGATGCGCTCGCCGGCTCGTCTTGGTGCGCGACGGCACCGGTAGCCGCCAGCCCGACGCCCGTGGCTCCAGCGAGCTTGGGCATCGAGAAGGTCGGCAGGTCAGCGTCAGGCTGCGGCGACAGATCGTCTTCGGCGGCGACGGGTGCCGACGCCGCGGAAGGCGCCGTCGGCGCCGAGGCCGCGGAGCTCGCCGACGCGAACGACGTCGCGGACCCGACGGGCGCGTCGGCCCCATCTGCAGCGTTCGCGTCGGCAGCGTGCGCGTCCGCGGAGCTCGGAGCGCCGCCATCCTCGGCTGCCCGCGCTCCGAAGAACGCGGCCGCGCCGAAGGCGGTCGCGCCGGCGGCGATCGCAGTGTCACCAGAGCCGTCGGCGTCCGCGCCCTCACCGTCCGCGCTGCCCTCGGGAGAGGGCGCGTCATCGGGCTCGAGCGACGGGATGGTCAGCTCGGGCTCGGCCGGCGCCGCGGACTCCGCGGGCTCCGCCGGCTCGTTGGCCGCAGCAAGGGCGGATGCGTCGAGGCCGCCACGACGGGCAGCGTGGCCGAGCGACTCCTGCTCGGGATCGACCGGCGCCTCGTCCTCGGTGGACCTGCGCGACCGGAAGCCGCGGAACATCGACGCGCGCTCCTCGGCGGACTGCGGCGCGAGCTCGCTGGGCGAGACGGCGGGCGTGAAGCCGCCGGCCTGCTCCGCCTCGAGGGCGGACAGCTGCTCGTCGGTCGCGGTCGCAGGAAGTCCGACGATCGACTGCTGCTCGCGCTCGGCGTCGGCGGGCGCGGGAGCCTCCCGGCGACGGCGCGTGGGCAGGCCCGCTCCGGTGGTCCCCTCGGTGAGGTCTGCGGGGTTGGACTGCTCGCCGGAGGGCGCGGCGGCGGCATCGGCGGCGATCAGCGCCTCGATCGAGTTCGGGTCTGCCTGCGGCTGCGGGCTGGCCTCCTGCTCGGTGGTCGCCGGGCCTGACGCGGCACCACGGCCCGCGAGCAGGCTTGCGCCTTCCTCGATCACCGTCGGGGTGTACGCGGGTGCCGCGGTGGCGCGCGATGGCAACTCGGAGATCTCGTCCGCGGCGTCGTGGCTCACGAGCGCCGCCGGGGCATGAGTCGCGGCGTCGACTGCGGAGCCCGAGATGTGCTCCTCCGGAACGCTCTCCTCCGACACGAACAGCGACTGCGGCATGGTGACGGTCGCCACCGTGCCCTTGTTCTCCTGGGAGGCGATGCTGACGCGCGCACCCACGCGACGGGCGATGCGGCCGACCACGAACAGGCCCAGGCGCTGCGCGCCCAGGATCTCGGACGCGGCCGACGAGGCGACGCGGTTGTTGGCCTCGGCGAGCTCCGACTCGGTCATGCCGATTCCGGAGTCCTCGATCTCGACCACGTACGTCCCGTCGATGTGCCGCGTGCGCACCACGACCTGGGTGCCAGGGTCGGAGAACACGGTCGCGTTCTCGAGGAGCTCGGCGAACAGGTGCGCTGCGGTGAGCGCCGAGTGACCGAGCATCGAGGGATCGGCGTCGAGCTCGAGCTGCACGCGCTCGTAGAGCTCGATCTCCGACGACGCGGTGCGGATCACGTCGGACAGCGGCATCGGACGGCGCAGGCGACGGCCGGTATCGATGCCTGCGAGCACCAGGAGCGACTCGGAGTTTCGACGCATTCGGGTCGCGAGGTGGTCGAGCGCGAACAGCCGGGTCAGCGTATCCGGGTCGTCCTCGGTGCGCTCCATCTCGTCGATCGACTTGAGCTGGCGGTTGAGGAGGACCTGGTCACGACGGGCGACGTTGACGAACATCTCCGAGATCGAGCCACGCAGGGCGGCCTGCTCGGCCGCGATCGACAGCGTCGCGGCGTTGACGCCGTTGAACGCCTCCGCGAGCGTGCCGATCTCATCACGGGACTCGACGGTGATCTGCACCTCGGAGACGTCCACCTGCTCGCCCGGCATCGCCACGCGCTCCACGAGGCGCGGCAGCTCCTGGCGCACGGCGGTCGCCGTCGTGGTCAGGCGTCGCAGCGGGTTGATGATGCGGCGGGCGATGAGGAGGGCGATGATGATCGACGCCACGACGACCAGCACGGCGACGATGGCCGTCAGGATGGCCTGGGTGAGCGCCGCTCCGGCGTCTGCCGCCACCATGTCCTCGACCTCGTTCCAGAGGTCCTCGCGCAGCGGCTCGTAGACCGCAAGCTCCTCGTCGACCTGCTCCGCCCACTGGGCGTTGCTCTGGGCGGCCAGGTCGGTGTCGGTGCCTCGGATGACCGCGGCACGCACGGACTCGTACGACTGCTGGTCGAGGGAGCCGTCGAATCCCACGGACGCGCCGAAGTCGGGGACGGGCTCGACGCCGGCGATGGCGGCGGACGAGTCCTGCGCCTCCTCGAGCGTCAGGTCCGTGCGGACCGTCAGGTTCCTCGCCTCGGTGGACTCGCCCACCTGGAAGGTGCCCGCGCGGATCAGCTTCTCGAACTCTGACTTCTCGAACTCCATGTTCTCGACGAGCGCGTCGAGATCGCCGTACGCCTGGAGCGCGGCGACGACCTCGCGGTCGGTCATCGCCACGGCGATGTCGTCCGCGGCGCCGACGATCGTGAGCAGGATGCTGCGGTAGAAGCCGGAGTAGGTGGCGACGTTGCCCTGCGCGGCGCGCACGCCGGTGCGAACCGACTCGAGGTTCGCGATGGCGGCCTCGCCGGACGACAGCGCGGCGACGGCGGCGGCGTTGTCCTCGTTCTGCTCGAGGCGCGCGGTCGAGCCCAGCAGCGCGGCGATGGCGCGGTCGACGTCGGCGGCGCTCGAGTCGACCTGTGCCTGCAGCGGGACCGGCTCGGTGAACAGGCGTGCAGCGGTGTCGCGCTCGTAGCCGATGCTGGACTCGAGGATCGTGAAGCTTCCGCCGACCGTCGCAGGGGCGTCCTCCGCGACTGCGGCGACTGCGGCCTGCGTCGCGGTGTACGCGTCCTGCATCGCCGCGACCTCGTCCTCGGCGGGGAACGTCAGCCAGCCCCCCTCCTCGGCCGGCGCGCCCAGCGTGACGGCGCGCTGCGCAGCGAAGAGCGGGTCGTCGGGACCGCTCACTCCCAGCGCGGCGTAGAGCTCGGGCACCAGCTCCGACGCGTCCTCGGCCTGCAGGTCGGCAACGGCCGCGTCGACGGCCTCGTCCGTGTCGTTCTGTCCGAGCACTCGGGCGTTGCTCACGCCCTGCACGATGTCCACGAACTCGGTTCCCGCCCAGCGCTCGTCCTGCAGCGCGGCCTCGAGCCCGCGGGTGGTGTCGAGGGTCTCGACCAGATCCTGGGAGTTGCGGGCGGCACTGAGGTCCTGGGAGGCGCCGTAGGTGATGAAGGCGGCCGCGAGCACGAGCACCAGGATCGGCACTGCCACCACCGCGAGGATCTTTCCCCGAATACCAAGCCTTTGGAGCATCTACTCTCTCCCTCACAAGCCACGTGCCTGGCCAGCTGGACATCTTCCAGCCGCGCCCTCATGCATCTGGACCCCAGCCTTATCGGCACCTTCGCCGAGAACCTGAAACCAGCGGCTTCGCAGACTGAGACGCTATACCGTGGCCGCTATGACGCAAACCATTGGGGCGTTGATGTGATCATCTCCACTTTGCGTGGTTTTGGCGGACCCGAGGTCCTCCACCTCGCCGAGGCCCCCGATCCGGCCCCTAGCCCTCACGACGTGGTGGTCGCCGTGCGCGCCGCCGGCGTGAATCGGGCAGACCTCCTACAGCGCGAAGGCCGGTACCCTCCGCCGGCCGGATCGCCGGAATGGCCCGGGCTCGAGGTCGCCGGCGAGGTGGTCGAGATGGGCGGACGGGTCACCCGCTGGCAGCTCGGCGACGCGGTGTGCGCGCTCGTGGCGGGTGGCGGCTATGCCCAGCGCGTCGCCGTCCACGAGGACCTGGTCCTGCCGCGCCCTGATGGGCTGTCCTGGGAAGAGGCCGGCAGCATCGTGGAGGCGGCGTGCACGGCGTGGTCCACCTTGGAGGCGGCCGATGCGCGGGCTGGGCAGACCCTGCTCGTCCAGGGAGGATCCGGTGGAGTGGGCAGCCTCGCGATCCAGATCGCTGCCGCGCACGGCATGCGGGTGCTCGCCACGGCGCGAGGGTCGGACCGCGCCGCGCGGTGCGAGGCGCTGGGCGCGGTCGGGATCGACTACACCGCAGGAGACGTGGTGGACCGCGTGCGCGAGCTGGGCGGGGCCGACGTGATCCTCGACGTGCTGGGCGCCGGCGCCTTGGCCGACAACCTCGCGATGCTGCGCCCTGACGGAGCGCTCGCCGTCATCGGACTTCAGCGCGGCGTCCGCGGCGAGCTCGACCTGGGCCGGCTGCTGGCGCTGCGCGGCAGGCTGATCGGCACCACCCTGCGAGCCCGACCCCACGCGCAGAAGGCCGCGATCGTGCGCGCCGTCGAACGCGACGTGTGGCCCTTCGTCCCCACGCAGGTGCGGCCCGTCGTGCACGGGGCCTTCGCGCTCGGCGAGGCCGACCACGCCCACCGCGCCCTCGAATCAGGCGACGTCTTCGGCAAACTGGTGCTCACGCCGCCCCGATGACCCGCGCATCGGCCCCGCGCATCGGCCCCGCGCATCGGCCCCGCGCACTGTCCCCCTCCTCCGCGGCTGATGCGCGAATGGGGAGCTGAACGTCAGCGAAGGTTGCCTGACGCCAACGAGCTCGCGAGCGCAGGCGACACCGGCAGCCGCGGGATCAAGGTCGCCTGCAGCGCGTGATAGATGTCCGCCTTGCCCTCCCACACCGTCCGGGAGACCGCATTGCCCGGGCCGAGCTCGTGCCACCACGAGCCGCCTCGTCGATCGATGTGGAACTCAGCCGCGAAGTCCCACCAGCGCTGGTAGTCCTCCGCGTATGCCGCGTTCCTGGTGACGGACCACAGCACCGCGGCGGCGCCGATCGCCTCCGCCGTCACCCAGTGCATGCGCTCGCGCACGACCGGCTTTCCCTCCCAGTCGACCGTGTAGACGAACCCCACCGCGCCGTCGACGTTCCACCCCTCGCGCACGGCCGCCTCATACAGGTGCTTGGCATCCTCGACCATCCACTCTGGTCGCGCGAGGCCGGACTGCTGCACGGACGATGCGAGCTGCAGCGTCAGCCGAGACCACTCGAACAGATGGCCGATGGTGGCGCCGTAGGGGCGGAACGGGTGGGCGGGATGCCCCGCGTTGTACTCGAGCAGCGGGGTCCATGACGAGTCGAAGTGCTCCGGCAGGCGCCAGTCGTTCTCCAGGGCGTACGCGTGCACCACGCGCTCGGCGATGCGCAGCGCTCGAGCGAGGAGCTGCTTGTCGCCCGTCGCATCCGCCGCCGCCATGTACGCCTCGACCGTGTGCATGTTCGCGTTGACGCCGCGGTAGTCCTCCACCTCCGACCAGTCGCGGCCGAAGACCTCCCGGCTCATCCCGGCGCCCTCGTCCCAGAACCTCTCGGCATGCACGGCGAGCGCCTCGTCCAGCAGCGACTGCGCCCCCGGACGGCCCGCCATGAGCGCCGACGACGCCGCGAGGATCACGAATGCGTGGCCGTACGCCTCCTTGAGATCCTTGGTGATGGCATCCCCGTCAACGGCCGCGAACCATCCCCCGTGCACGTCGTCATGCAGTCGCCCGCGCAGAGCGTCGATGCCGTGGTCAGCGAGCGCGCCGGCACCTGGGCGTCCCATGAGCGCCGCGAGGGAGAAGCAGTGGGTCATGCGGCAGGTGATCCACAGCTCCACGGGACGCGTCACGTCGAGACTGCCCGCCTCGTCGAGCCACCCGAACCCGCCGCGCGGGTCGAGGCTCGCGGCGCCGAACTCGAGCAGTCGATCCGTCTCGGACTCGAGCCAGCGCACGTGCGCGGGGTTCGTCATCCAGATCATGGTGTGAGGCTAGCGCCGCGCTCAGAGGACGGCGAGGCGGTCGGGGTCGATGAGCCGCTCGAGCAGCGGAAGCAGCCCGTCCTCCTCGACCGACCCCAGAACCTCGTCCGCGGCAGCGTGAACGTGCGCGGGCGCATTTCCCATCGCCGCTGACTGACCCGCCCACTCGAGCATCGCGAGGTCGTTGTTGCCGTCGCCGACGGCCACCGTGTGGGCGGGATACACGCCCAGCTTGCGGCGCAGCGCCTCGAGCGCGGACGCCTTGGTCACGCCCGGCGGCGTCAGGTCGAGCCACGCCGAGTAGCCCACCGCGTACGTGACGTCGTTGAGGCCGATGCGGTGGACCAGATCGTCGAAGTGGGAGACGTCCACGCCGGGCGCACGGATCACCACGCGGGTCGCCTCGCCGTGCGCCAGGTCCTCGAAGCTGTCGACCACGATCTGCCGACCGGTGAGCTCTCCCATCGGGAACTCACGGCTCACGCGGAACCCCACGCCCAGGTCCTCGACGGCGAAGAACGCGTCCGGCATCTCCTCGCGGATGAGCGCGAGAGCCGCCGTGGGATCGAAGGTGACCGTCTCGATGATGTCGTAGCCACCGGGGCTTGCTGGGTTCAGGCGCAGCGTCACCGCTCCGTTGGAGCACACGGCGTAGCCGCGCCTGATACCCAGCCGCTCCGCCACGGGCATGGTCGCGACGATGTTGCGGCCGGTCGCGAGGATCACGTGATTGCGGCACATGCGCACCTGCTCGACCGCCCGCACCACCCGATCCGAGATGTCGCCGCCCCAGTGCATGAGGGTGCCGTCGATGTCGAGGCCGAGGATCCGCCACGAGTCGTTGTCGAGCGGGGGGCGCATCTCCATGACACAGATGCTACGACGTGCCGGTGACGCAGGGTGGAGGACGTCAGGACAGCGCGTCGAGCACTGCGACCACGCCGTCGTCGTCAAGTGTTCCGGTGACGTGGGTCGCCGCCTCGCGCACCGCCTGTGAGGCCTGGCCCATCGCGACCGAGTGCGCCGCCCACGCGAACATGGGCAGATCGTTGGTGTGGTCTCCCACCGCGACCGTGTTGCGCCGCGGCACGCCATACGCCACCCGCAGCTCCTCGAGCCCTGAGGCCTTGGTCACGCCAGGGGGCGACGCATCGACCCAGCCCGAGCCCAGGTCGGTGAAGGGATGGCAGCTGAGCCCCAGGTGCTCGATCGCGTCATGGAGCTCGTCGCCCGTCGCCGTGGTGCTGCTCACCATGAGAGCGGTGGTCTCCGCCGCGTCCGCGTCCGTCATCCCTGCGGCCATGCGACCGAACACCGTGCCCTGAGGATGCGCCACGCCCACCGCATGCCCCGTGTCGATGTGCTCCACGCTGTAGCTCAGGTCAGGGAAGCGCGACAGCAGCGCCGAGATCGCAGGTCGCGCGTCGAACGTGCGGCGCGCGGTGATCTCGAAGTCCGCGGCATCGGGCGAGGTGTGGACCGTGACCGCGCCCTGGGAGCACAGCATGTCGAGGTCGCCCCAGCCCTGCTGGCGGGCCAACGCCAGTGCGGAGTCCGTCTGCCGGCCCGTCGCGAAGACGAGGTGCACCCCCGCATCGCGCACGCGGTCGATCGCCTCCTGGACCGCGCGCGAGACCACGCCCAGGGAACGCACCTCGCCAACGGTCTCCTGGTACGAGCACGTGTCATCGATGTCGAGCGCGAGCAGCACGGGCGCGGTCGGATCGAGGTCGAACCGCAGGGGGGCGGGCGTCGCGCCCGCACTCATGCGACCGGCTCGAGCCGCTCGACCCCGCCCAGGTAGGGCCGCAGGATCTCGGGCACGTGCACCGAGCCGTCCGCCTGCTGATGGTTCTCGAGCAGCGCCACGATCCACCGCGTGGTACCGATGGTGCCGTTGACGGTCGCCACTGCCTCCGTGCCGCGCTCGCCCCGCTCGCGGACGTTGAGCCTGCGCGCCTGATACGTGGTGCAGTTCGAGGTCGACGTGACCTCCATCCAGCGCTCCTGGCTCGGCAGCCACGCCTCGCAGTCGAACTTGCGCGCCGCGCTCATGCCCAGGTCGCCGGCCGCGGTGTCGATCACCCGGTACGGCAGCTCGAGCGCCTGCAGCATGCGCTCCTCGATCTCGAGGAACCGCGCGTGCTCGGCGGCCGCGTCGGCGGCGGTCACGTAGCTGAACATCTCCACCTTGTGGAACTGGTGCACGCGGATGATGCCACGCGTGTCGCGCCCGGCGGACCCGGCCTCGCGCCGATAGCACGCGCTCCAGCCGGCATACCGGAGTGGGCCGCTGCTCAGGTCGAGTATCTCGTCCGTGTGGTAGCCCGCGAGCGCGACCTCCGAGGTTCCCGTCAGGTACAGCTCATCGCGCTCGAGGTAGTAGATCTCGTCCGCATGCTTGCCCAGGAACCCGGTGCCCGCCATGGTCTCCGGGCGCACGAGGGTGGGCGTGATCATCGGGCTGAAGCCCGCATCCTGCGCCACGGCCATCGCCGCGTTCAGGATCGCGAGCTCGAGGCGCGCCCCGACGCCGGTGAGGAAGTAGAACCGAGCACCGGACACCTTCGCGCCGCGCTCCATGTCGATGGCCTTGAGGCCCTCGGCGATCGCGAGGTGATCCGCGACCTCGACGCCCTCGGCAGCGAAGTCGCGCACCTCGCCCTCATGACGCAGGACCGCGAAGCTGTCCTCGCCGCCGCTCGGCACGCCGGCCTCGGGGATGTTGCCCAGCGACCGGGCGAGCTCGATCGCCCGAGCCGCCGCCGCATCGGCGCTTGCCTGCAGCTCCTTGACCTCGGCGGCCAGCGTCTTGGTGCGCGCGAGCAGCGCCTGTTTGGCGTCGCCCTGAGCCTGCGCGACGTCCTTGCCCAGCGCCTTCTGCTCCGCCCGCTTGGTCTCGAAGTCCGCGAGCGCGCCGCGGTGCTCGGCGTCCGCCGCGAGCACCCGATCGACCACATCGGGGTCCTCTCCGCGAGAGCGCTGGCTGTCCTTCACGAGGTCCGGCTGAGCACGAAGGAGCTTCAGGTCGATCATGCGGGCGAGTCTATCGGCGGCGTAGGCTCGGGACATGGTTGCCCTGGTGCTCGGCGGTATTGCCCTGATCATCGCCGTCATGGCGCTGGTGCTCGCCGTCACCATCACGCGCCGCGTGGGGGCCCGCGATCCCTTCGCCGTGCCCAAGTATCTGCGCCGACTCCTGCGGATCCGGCCCGCCGTTCCCGGCGGCAGCGGAGCCTTCAGCCTCGACCACCCCGACCAGCAGCGTGTCGCCTTCGTCGCCAACCCGTCGAAGGACGGCGTCCTCCAGATCAAGGAGCGCGCGATGCGTGCGTGCGCGATCCGGTATCTGCCGCAGCCCATGTGGTTCACCACGACGGTCGAGGATCCGGGGACGGGACAGGCGCGCGCGGCCGTCGAGGCGGGCGCCGATGTGGTGGTCGCCGTGGGTGGCGACGGCACGGTGCGCGCCGTCGCGGAGGCGCTCGCCGGCACTGGCGTGGCGATGGGGATCCTGCCCATGGGCACCGGGAACCTCTTCGCACGCAACCTGGACCTGCCGCTGGCGGACACGAGTGCGCTCATGCGAACGGCTCTCGAGGGAGTGGACCGCGCCGTCGACGTGGGCTACCTGGACGTCGACCGCGCCGACGGCGAGTTCGACCACGAGGGGCGCCACCTGTTCCTCGTCATGGCGGGCGCGGGCATCGACGCGGAGATGGTCGCGGGCGCCAATCCGACCCTCAAGCGCCGGCTCGGATGGATGGCGTACTTCTTCGCGGCGCTCGAGCATCTGGGCGACAAGCGCATGACGGCGACGGTCACCATCGACGACGGCGAGCCCGTCACCAACGAGATGCGCACCGTGCTGCTCGCGAACGCTGGGCGACTGCCCGGCGGCCTTCAGCTGATCCCGGATGCGTCGATCTCGGATGGCACCCTCGACATCGCGACGCTCGACGCGCGCGCCGGGATCGTGGGATGGACAGACCTGTTCGGATCGGTCATCGCTCAAGGCGCTGGCATCAAGCAGTCCGAGGTCCTCCAGGCGTGGCGCGCGTCCCGCATCGACACCGCGACGGGGCGCAAGGTCGAGATCTCCATGGCGTCGCCCGAGCGCGTGCAGGTCGACGGCGAGGAGCTCGGGCGCGCGACTCGGATCACGGCGGTCCTCGATCCAGGCGCCCTGAAGGTCCGAGTCCCGGCCACCTGACCCGCGCCTCCCCTCCCCCTGATGCGCGAGTTGGGCCCAACTCGCGCACCTAAGCGACTTGATGCACCAGAACCGACCCACAGGATCGCAGGTCTACCGCGCCGCTAGGGCCTCCCGAACACGTCGCCTGCACCACTCCGGACGGCGAGTGATGTCCTCCCAGGTGAGCCGGATCACCATGAACCCCACGGAGGCAAGCAGCGCATCGCGTTCGATATCGCGCCGCCGCTGACCGTCGTCAGAGTGGTGACGTGCCCCGTCGAGCTCAATCGCGATGCGCGACGCCCGATGGACCATGTCAGGGTGCAGCACTCGTCCGCCCACCGCTATCGCCCCTTGGCGCTCCCAGTCGCGCCACTCCGGGCCGTGGAAGACCTCTGTCGCAGCGATGTACTCGAGCATGCTCTGAACGCCCTCACGCGCGAGAGCGACGACCTTTAGCAGTCCGTCGCGATCGGGTATGCGCGCGGTCGAGTCGACACGCTCCCTCAGAACGGAAGCGCGCACGCTCATGTCTCGCAGAACATCGAGCAGGAGCCCCTTGCGGTCGTCGGCTTGCGCCCGGCGCCACGCCATCACTGCGGCATCTTCAACCCCAACGACCCGAAGCCCGCGAACCACGTCGCTCGCTGGCACGTCGTCTGTGCGCAGCGTGTCCACGAATGCCGGCCTAGCGAGCTTGGAGCCGCGCGGCAACACGACGTCGATTCGCTCGGGCTCGGCGCCTCTCCAGCCTCGCACCCACAGAGCCGCAACGCCCGAGATCACGCCAGATGGAGCCATCCAGCTCGAGACGGCCTCAAGTCGGCATCCGGGGTCCTCGGAGTACGCCGCGTGGACATACTGTGCAGGAGCGATGCGCGCGATGAACCCTCTGCGAAGCGCCTCGGAGAGGGTTCGACCGCTCCACGAGGCCTCGAGCTCAGCTCGAGTCCAGGGCCGAGGTGCCGACTGCATCGCCGTCGTCATCGAGACGAGTGAAGGCGCGGAACGGCGTCTGGGCATGACTCGCACCGTATGCCTGGCGAGCGCGCGGGGGCCACTGCGGGTGCGCGGCCTGTGGATAAGCGTTCGCCGCGGCCATCGCCGTGGTCGGTTTTGGTGCATCAAGTCGCTTAGGTGCGCGAGTTGGGCCCAATTCGCGCAACAAGGGAGAGGTGAGGGTTGCGGAGGCCGGGACGGCCGCGGCGGCTAGGGCTGTCCGTTCCTGAGGCCCGCCACCCAGGCGCGGGCTTCCTCGAAGGCCCGATCGGTCATGCCGTCCGGCACCGCGGTGACGCCGGAGCCCACCGCAGGGTAGGAGCCCAGGAAGACCACCAGCGGGCACGACCGTCGAAGTCCCGCGAGCGCGTCCGCGATGCGCTCCTCCGCGATGTGGCCGAGCGCGTCGATCGAGAACGAGTACTCGCCCGGCCGGTCCCACCGCGGCCGCGACTCGATGCGCGACAGGTTCACGCCGCGCGCGGCGAACTGCTCGAGCATCTCCAGCAGGGCTCCCGAGCGATCGGTGGGCAGGTGCACCGTGAGCGTGGTCTTGTCGCGCCCGGTGGGTGCCGGCACGTCGCCGGGACGGCCGATGCGCACGAACCTGGTCGCTGCATGAGGGTTGTCGGCGACGTGGGACTCGATGAGGCTCAGGCCCAGACGCGCGGCGGTCCCCGGGGGAGCGAGCGCTGCGTCGACGTCCACGCCGCCCACTCCCTCACGCCCCGCGACGGCGAGTGCGCCGGCAGCGTTCGATGAGGCGGGCACGAACACCGCCTGCGGGATCGTCGCGTGCGCCCAGCGCCGCACCTGCGCCCACGCGTGCGAGTGCGCCGTGACCCGCTCGATGTCGGCATGCGCCGTGGGCTGCCGGGCGACGAGCTCGAACTCGACGGGCAGGACCGACTCGCCCAGGATGACCAGCGGGTCGCCCTCGGCGAGGGTGTCGAGCGTCGCGGTGACGCCGCCCTCGACGGTGTTCTCGATCGCGACCACGGCGAAGTCCGCCTCACCGGCGCGCACGGCGCCCAGCGCCGCAGGAACGTCGACCACGGGCACCGCATCGATGGCCGTGTCACCGACCATGGCGTACAGCGCGGCCTCCGTGAAGGTGCCGGCCGGTCCCAGATACGCATAGCGGGGACTGTGGGTCACGCGTCCTCCTCCTTGCTGCCGCGCAGGCGCTGGCTCACAGCGACGCGCGCGCCCGTCACCTCCGACCGCACCCGTCTCGAGCTCACGGCCACCATGACGTCACGGTACTGGGCGGCACGCTTGGCCGCGGCCCTGGGAGACGAACCCCCGGGGCGGTGCCGGATGTCGCACTCCACCTCCGTCACCGTGAATCCCGATCGGAGCGCGTCGAGCGTCATCGCGACCTCGAGTCCGGCGCCGCGCGCCAGCGGGACCGCCGCCTCGAACGCCTCACGCGTGATGCATCGGATGGGTCCGAGCGGGTCGTGAGGCGCCCATCCGGAGAAATGCTCGA
The DNA here is from genome assembly GCF_002090095.1 of Demequina sp. NBRC 110053. GTDB lineage: Bacteria > Actinomycetota > Actinomycetes > Actinomycetales > Demequinaceae > Demequina. The sequence continues at coordinate 1,136,683 of NZ_BBRJ01000002.1, forward strand.
CGGCACGCCTGGCCAGCTTGCCAGAGGTGCTGAGAGCACGGTCATCGTGCTCGGTGACGGCGACGGCGAGATCCGCGACCTGCTCCACGACCGCGGGGACGAGGGGCGCGGCACCCACGGCGTGATGCCCCAGCCCGCCAGGCAGCAGGAGGATCGCCCGCGGAGTGCGGCCGGGCTCGTCGCGCATCGCGATGACGGAGGCCCCGGTCTCCACCGATGCGCTCTTGCCGCGATGGTGGGAGTGGCGGATCACCACCGCCCCCGCCTTGCGAGCGAGCTCCTGGGTGTTGTCGCCGGAGCCATCGTCGACCACGAGCACGAGGTCGACGCCGGGGATCGATCGTGCCGCGCGGACGGTCGCGGCGATGCGACGCGCCTGGTTGTGCGCCACGATCAGCGCGGCTGCGGCGTGAAGGTCGCGCGGGTCGGTGATGGCGCGGCGGCGCGCGGCGACCGCGATGCCGTCGGAGGCGCTGCCGTCGGGGGCCGATGCGCCGGTCCTCTTGGGGCGTCGGCTCGCCTTGGGGCCCGCGGTGCGGCTCGGCTTGCCGGCCTGCGTCGCCTCCGCGTCCGCAGGCTCCCGGTCTGCGCTTGCCTTGCGCTGAGCTGCCACGAGCACAGCCTAGCCCTCCAGCCGGGCATTTTTCCCCGTCTTTTGCATGACCGTGACCTCGACGTGACTCTGCATCGCCGTGCCTGTGCGATGGACGCGACCGCGCGCCTGGTGCAAGAGTGGGAGCCATGCACGAGCGCGCCGGAACTCCCGCCCAGCCCCAGGACCTCATCGATGTCGACCGCCTCATCGGCGAGTACTTCGACAAGGTCCCCGATCCCTCCGACCCCGCGCACCAGGTGGTGTTCGGCACGTCCGGGCACCGCGGCAGCGCGTTCGACACCGCCTTCAACGAAGCCCACATCGTCGCCACCACCGCCGCGATCGTCGAGTACCGGCGCTCGCAGGGCACGGACGGCGTGCTGTTCCTGGGCAAGGACACCCATGCGCTGTCCGGCCCGGCGCAGGACACGGCCCTCGAGGTGCTCGCCGCAGCGGGCGTGCGCACCCGCATCGACGCCCGCGACGGCTACACCCCCACCCCCGCGGTGTCGCTGGCGATCCTCGTCGAGAACGGCGCGGTCTCGCCGACCGGCCTGCGAACGTCGGGAGCCGGCCTCGCGGATGGCATCGTCGTGACGCCGTCGCACAACCCTCCGCGCGACGGCGGCTTCAAGTACAACCCGCCGCACGGCGGACCCGCGGACACGGACGCGACGGCCTGGATCGCGAATCGCGCGAACGAGCTCCTGCGGGGCGGCGGCTGGAAGCAGGTCCAGCGCCTGCAGCTCAAGGCGGCGCTCTCTGCCGAGACCACCGAGCGGTTCGACTTCCTCAAGGTCTACCTCGATCACCTCCCCAGCGTCATCGATCTGGAGGTGATTCGGGAGGCGGGCGTGCGCATCGGCGCCGATCCCCTCGGCGGAGCCGCCGTCGACTACTGGGGCGCCATCGGCGAGGAGCACCGTTTGAACCTCACCGTGGTCAACCCGGAGGTCGATCCCACCTGGCGCTTCATGACGCTCGACTGGGACGGCAAGATCCGCATGGACTGCAGCTCGCCGTCGGCGATGGCCAGCCTGCGCTCGCTCATGGAGGGCGCGGACGCGCCGTACGACATCGCCACGGGCAACGACGCGGACTCCGACCGCCACGGCATCGTCACCCGCGACGGCGGCCTCATGAACCCGAACCACTACCTCGCCGCCGCGATCTCGTACCTCTACGGAGGGGCGCGGCCGCAGTGGAGGGACGATGCGCGCATCGGCAAGACGCTCGTGTCGTCCTCGTTGATCGATCGGGTGGGGACCAAGCGCGGCCGGCGAGTCGAGGAGGTGCCGGTGGGCTTCAAGTGGTTCGTGCCCGGCCTCCTCGACGGCTCCACGGGCTTTGGCGGCGAGGAGTCGGCGGGAGCATCGTTCCTGCGGCGCGACGGCCGGGTGTGGACCACCGACAAGGACGGCATCATCCTCGCGCTGCTGGCGTCCGAGATCACCGGCGCGACGGGCCGCACGCCGTCGCAGCTGCACGCCTCGCTGACGGACGAGCTGGGCGAGTCCTGGTACGCGCGCGTGGATGCCGCGGCGACGAAGGCCGAGAAGGACACGCTGAAGAAGCTGTCGCCGTCCCAGGTGCGTGCCACCGAGCTCGCTGGCCAGGAGATCACCGCGAAGCTCACGGAGGCGCCCGGCAACGGCGCCGCGATCGGCGGGCTCAAGGTGACGACGGCTGATGCGTGGTTCGCCGCCCGCCCGTCCGGCACCGAGGACGTCTACAAGATCTACGCGGAGTCCTTCGTGTCCGAGGACCACCTGGCCGAGGTGCAGGACGCCGCGAAGGCGCTCGTCAGCGAGGCGCTGGAGGGCTGAGCACGCTCCGGCTGCTCGGCGGCCTGGCGGTGTCGCGGGGCCTCCGCCGCGACACGGCGCGTGCGATTACTCCTTGATGCGCCGCCTGACCACGACGAGGATCACGCCCAGCACCAGCAGCGCTCCCGCGACGGCCACGAGCCACCAGCCGTCGAATCCGGTGAGCGGCAGCACCGCGTCCGCCTCGAAGGTGTTGACCGCCGTCACCGACACCGACGTGCCTGCCGCGATGGTGACGACGGCCGTGCCCGCCTCCGATCCCGCCGGCGAGAGAGCCACCTCATCCGCCCCGCCCGTGTCGACCTCGGTGATGACGCACTCCGAGCCGGCGACGATGCCGTCGATGCCAGCGACGAGCGGCTGCCCGCCGCCGAGGATCAGCTCGCCGGTGTAGGTCGGCGCAGGGCCGCGGCCCGCCCGTGCCAGGGTGCACTCGATGGAGAAGGTGAACGGTCCGGCGTCGGCGTAGGCCTCGGGGTCGCCGGCGAGCTCCTTCACGAGAGCGAGCGAGCCCGCGTCGAACGCGTTCGTCACGACCACGGACGTGGTCGCCTCGTCCGCGTCGTCGTTCGGCGTGATCGCGACCGCACCCGCCGTGCCGTCGACTGGCTCGCCGGCGCCATCGGCGTTCGCGACCGTGACCGTGCTCGACACGGCACCGCCGTCGACGAGCTCGGTGACCGTGCAGACCGAGGTCGCGGGAATGCCGGTGTAGGTCGCCGTCTCGCCGTCGTCGAGCAGCGCGACCATGGGCCTGAGCAGACCGTGGCCGTCGGCGTAGACCTCGTGCTCGTTGGGGCCGCCCGGGTCGTAGATGCACTCCACGGCGATCGCGTACGGGCCGAGGTCGGGGACGGCGCCAGTCTCGTCGGCGATGGTGTCCTCCACGACCTTGGTCACCTCGAGAGAGGCGAGCGGCTCGAAGTGGTTGGTCACGGTGACCGTCACCGGCGCCTGGGCGTCAGCCGTGACGAGCACGGTACTCTGGCGGGCACCCGGGAGCGCGGGCTCGAAGAACACGGCGTCCGCGCCGCCGTCGTCGACCTCCGTCACGGTGCACAGCGACGGCGCGAGGATGCCGTCGATGGTCGCGGTGAGCGGCTCGGTGCCGCCGACGATCACGTCGCCGGACCAGGTGTCGGCGCCGAACGTCGGCGACGTGCACTCGACGTGCAGCGTGAACGGCCCGGCTCCACGGTCCGCTGCCCCATCGCCGGTCAGCACCTTCTCGAGCGCGAGGGAGCCCACCGGGAAGTCGTTGACGAAGGTCACGTGGTTGGTGGTGCCGCCGAGGACGCCGTTCGGGGTGAGGGTGATGGTGGTGCTCGTGCCATCGAGCGCGCCAGTGCTGCCGTCGGCGTTCTCGGCCTCCACGGTGGTCCCGATGGCTCCAGCCGCATCCGTCTCGGTCACGGTGCAGACCGTGCCGGTGGGCATGTCCTCGACCAACCAGACGTCGCCGTCGAGCAGCTCGTTCGTCGCTGGCGCGTCGGTGGAGTAGATCACCTGCTCGTAGGGTGTGCCCTCGGCGTAGACGCACGTGACCGCGACCGGGAAGGGGCCCACGTCCGGCACGCCTCCCTGACCGTCGTTCAGCGGGTCGGCGTCGACGATCTTCGTCACGTCGAGGTCCACGAGGGTCTCGAAGACGTTCGTGACCGTGAGGGTCACCGGCGCCGTGTCGGTGTCGATGACCACCTGACCCGCGTCCGCGCCGTCGGGCGCGGCAGGATCGAAGATCCACTGGTCGGCGCCGTTGCGGCCCGACTCGGGTTCGGTCACGTCGCAGACCGAGCCCACGATGATGCCGTCGATCACCGTCGGCGTCCCGACCACGACGTCCACGGCGCCGTCGAAGGTCACGACGTCGCCGCCCTCGTCGTCAGGCCGCTCGAAGACACAGGTCACCTCGACGGTGAACGTGTCGCCCAGGTGAGCGGACGCTCCGGGGCCGTCCAGCTCCTTGATGATCTCGAGCTGGCCCTGGGCGTACTGGTTGAGGACCAGGACATCGTTCGTCGTCGGGCCCAGCGGCGCGTCGTCGTCGTCCGGGGTCAGCGCGAACAGGTCGGACGCGACGGGCCCGTCGTCGGGGTCTCCCACCACTGTGCCGCCGGAGCCGGCAGTCGCGGTGGTCCAGATCACGCCCACGCGATCCGCGCCGGCCGCGTCGAGCTCTCCCGCGATGCACTCGGCACCCGCGGGCAGACCCTCGAGAATGATGGAGTCGTCGTGCGTCATGCCCTCGACGGCCATGATGGTGCCGCTCACAACGGTGTAGTCGGAGGTGTTGCTCGCGAACACCACGTCACCCTGGAAGCGGCAGATCGCGGCGAGCGTGAACGGCCCGGCATCCTCGGGGTCAACCGTCGAATCGCCCTGCAGCACCTCCTTCGTCAGGCGCAGGGACGCGAGCGGGTAGTCGTTGGTGATGGTGATCTGGACGGGCACGGCAGACCCATCCGGGATCGTGACGGTCTCCGGGTCGAGCGCCACGGTGTACTGACCTTGGTCCGTCTCCTCGAGCGTGCACTCCGCGCCATACGGCAGGTTGTCAACGAGCTCGGCGGGGCCGTTGCCCGTGACGGTGAAGGTGGTGCGGAACACCTCCTCGTCCAACGAGGTGCACACAACCGTCACGTCGAAGTCGTCCGGCGCGAAGTCGGGATCGATGCCGTCCGCCCCCTCGCCGATGACGACCTTGTTGAACTCGAGCGCGCCCGTCGCGAGCGCGACGCCCGCCGCGTTGCCCTCGGTGGCGAGCAGGTCGGTGCCGTCCTCGGTGGTGGCCGACGTCGCGACCGTGTTCCAGGCGATCGGATCGGCGGTCGCGGTGTCGGGGTCGGTGAGGGATGGCGCGGTCGCGGGAGTGGTGGTCTCGACATCGATCCAGACCACGCCGCCTGGCTCCAGTGCGCTGCCAGGGGCGAAGTCCGCGATGTACATGGAGCCGGTGATGTCGGCCACGTCGCCGGTGAAGTCCTCGAGGGGGATCCACGAGCCATCGCAGTCGCCGGTGTGATTGATGACGTCCGTGCACGGCACCTCGTCCTCGGTGACGTACTCCGTCAAGGTGACGCCTGTCGCGCCGCCCGAGCCCGCCAGCGGCGTGGTCAGCACGGGCGCCCACAGCGAGCCGCGGCTCTGGCCCGGGTTGAGCGCTGTCGCATCGCCCACGGCCGGCAGACGGTCGACGGCGATGATCTGACTCAACGGCACATTGCCGGTGTTCCGCAGCACCAGCCGCCACGTCTCGGTCTGCCCTGGCGCGGTGCGCGGCACGCAGGGCAGGGCGAAGAAGCCGTCATTGAAGGTTCCCGTGTACGGCTCGCACTCGGCGCCGGGGTCGATCACGTTGATCTCGCCCAGGTCGTAGCTCGGCTCGTCCTCGGTCCCTGCACGCACGAACTTGCCCGAGCGCAGCGCCCCGCCGGCGGCCACGGAGTTCGTCGCATCGCCCTCGCAGGTGTCGAGCACCTCGGCGTCGTCGGGATCGAAGGGCGGCGCGGCACAGTAGTCGAACGGCCGATCGCCGTCGATGACGGCGGTGTTGGTGAAGAACTCGTCGGGGCTCAGCCCGGCCTGGGTGAGCATCTGGATGGTGATGGTGTAGCTCTCGCCCACGCCGAGCGCCACTCCGTCGGGGAAGGCGAACTCGATCTCGGTCGTGTCGTCGCCGGCCGGGTCGGGGGTGATGGTGATCTGCGCCTCATCGGTGGGCACCGGAGCCCACCCGGCAGGCAGCGGATCCCCCCCGGCGGTGTCCAGTGCGAACGCGTACGGACTGCCGCCGGTCGCCGCCGGGGAGGGATCGACGAGCAGCACAGGGCCGTCGGCGTTCACCGGCAGCTCGTCGGTGAAGACCGGGTTGTAGATGGGCGTGTCGCCGGTGTTGGTGAACGTGAGGCTGAACGGCGTCGACGCCGCGAGGCTCAGCGGACCGCTGCCATCCGGGGTCTTCACGACCTCCGCGGCCGTCACCGAGTGGGCATAGGTGACATCCGCCGTGACGTCCTCCGCGACGCCGTGGATGCCGTCGCCGGTGGCGCCGGCCTCGTCGAGCAGCGCGGTGATCGCGCCCTGCGTGGTGTTCTCCCACGTGCCCGCCGCGGCCTCTCCAGGCGCCGCCTGGTTGCCGTCCAGGTCCGTGGGCGGTGCGGAGCCGGCCGGCGTCAGCATGGTCTCGCGCCGCTGGACGATGATGGGGATCTCCTGCACGGGGTTCCACGGGTTCTCCCAGGCGGTCGCCGACGAGAACGTGAAGATCAGTCCGATCACGTCCTCCGCGTCCACGTCCGTCGGGAGCGTGGGGATGACTGAGGTGGGACCGCTGGACTCGAGCGTGCCGGAGTACGTCACCGAGTCGTCGCCTGCGACGGCGCGCTCACACCCACCCGAGATGGTCGCATCGCCTAGATCGCCGGCGAGCGCCGGGCCGGTGCACACCTGCATCTCGACCGTCTCGATCGGCGACGCGAGCGTGAAGCTCGGGTCGATGCCCACGAACTCGTAGGCGTTCCAGAAGCTCGCGTCGAGGTCGCTCACCTGCATCGAGATCGGCCGAGCGCCCTCGATGGGCGTGCCCGTCAGCGTCATCCGGAACTCGGGCCGCGATCCGTCCACGGTCTCCACCTGGACGTACGGATCGGCGGCGTTCGCGCCATCGGCGTCGGAGAACTCCTTGTCCACCGCGACGCCGATCTCGAACACGGTCAGGTCCACCGAGGCCTCGGCGTCATCCGTCGGAGGCTCAGGATCCACGGCGGGCACGCGGCCCGCGTCGTCGACAGACCCGACGGAGGCATTGTCCACCGGAACGGAGTAGTCGCCGGTGATGGGGTCCTCGACGCCGTAGGTCTCCAGGTAGGCATCGTCGATGGGAACCGACCGGTACCGATCCTCCTGGCGAAGGCGCAGGGACAGGTCGATGCCTCCTGTCTCGCTCGGCTCGATGCCTCCGGTGGTCGGGTCCCCGGGCCCGCCGGTCGCCGGGTCGACCCGTCCGGAGAACAGCAGCTCGAATCCGACGACGTTCGCGAGCTGCGCCTCCGTCCACGCCACAGCGCCCGCGCCGTCGGCGTCGGTCGACGCGAGGATCTCGACGCCCGCATCATCGAAGGCGGTCACCGTGACCTCGTCGGCTCCGATCGGCATCGTCACCGCGTCGATCGAGGTGATGTCGAAGACATCCGGCATGAGCACCTGGGGGTCATCCGCAGGACGACCCTCCGTCGGGCGGTCGACGATCCTGAGCTCGTCGACGTACACGATGGACGAGCCGTTGGTCACGGTGAGCGACATGGCGGTGTTCGGATACGAGCCGGGATCGGTCGAGGTGGGTGGAACGCCCACGGGCGAGCCGTCCCACGTCTTCGTGGTGGCGACGTCGAGGTCGGGTCCGGTGATGACGATCTCCGCACCATCGTCGACGGACGTGGTCGTGCCGCCCATGTCCGAGACGGCCGAGGCCGTGTTGCCCACGAGTCCCGCATCGCCGGCGTTGTACGTGTCCGTGCTGTCGACCGCCTCGAGACCAGGGAGCACGCTCCGGCGCCAGTCCCTGACGCGCATGGTGAGGTCCGCGTCACGACCGTCGGCATCGGTCGAGCGGGCGACGCCCGAGCCCACCGGCGGCGCCAGCGCGTCGCCGCGCGCGCCCGGGTACTCGACGTAGACGATCTGCACGCCGACGGTCTGCGCCTGCTCCTCATCGGTCAGCGCGATGGCGGGCATCGCGCCGGCACACGCCGCGGTGAACTCGGCCCCGCCACCGTCGTCGAGCGGGCCGCACGGACTGTCGGTCGGCACCACCCACGCGTCGAGGTCGTCCCGATAGATGAGGACGGCGTCGATCGCGTCGTACTCCATGAGCGGGTCGAGGCTGCCGTCGATCGCGTCGATCTGGACGAGGTCGAATGCATCGAACACGGAGGTGGCGAGGTCGCCAGGCGGGGCGCCGTCCTCGTCGGTGAGAGTGACCGAGTCGACGTCCGACATTCCGCCCGTCGACCAGTGCAGGCGAGCCGTGGTGGTCTGGTGCGATCGGGCGGGGATGCTCGGGTCCTCGCTCCCATCGGCGTTGACGAAGGTCTTGTCCATGGTGGGGCCGCCGCCGTCGGCGTCGGGCTCGAGAACGTCGACGTCGGCACAGGCGGGGTCGGACGGGCCGAAGCCGGTGGTACCGGCAGCCGCGCTCGCGTTCGCGCAGTTCGTGAACTGGGCGGGATCGTCGGACTCCCACGCGGACGTGTCGGCCGCATCGACGTCGAAGTCCATGACCACGTTCGGCTGAAAGGAGGTGCCCGGCGGGAAGCCGTCATCGGCGCCCACATAGTCGTACTGGAACTGCAGTCCGCCGATGTCCTCGGGCGCGGGGGGTGCCTCGCCGGCGATGTCATAGGAGAACGGGGACTGCGAGCTGTCGAGGGGACCGGTGAGGGTCTCCCAGGAGTCGCCGTCCCAATAGTTGACGGTGAGCTCCGCGTCCGCCGGGATGTCGATGTCGGTGAGCTGGGTCGGGTCGAAGGCGTCCCAGAAGGGATCCGCGGCACTCGGATCCACCGGGTCCTGCACCACGATCTGCTGCGAGGGGATGGACGAGTACGGGACGTCGGTCTCGCCATCGACGGGCAGGCCCGCGGTTCCTCCGGAGAGCTGCATCACCACCCACTCGCCGTCGAAGCCGAGGATCGAGCTGGGCGTGATCGACTTGGTGGCCGTGGGGTCGATGTGCTCATCGAACACGTAGAGCGTGTCCTCGCCGGAAGCGGAGCCGTTGACGCCGTCCTCCGTGGTGCCGGTCACGTCGATCGGGTTGTCGAGCTCGGTGACCTCGGCGGTGTCGGTGGGGTCCGTGCCCACCGCGATCGGGATGGACGCCTCGGTCCCGCCCGCGACGATGCCGCTGTCGTCGGTGTCCTCGAAGGTGATGGCGAAGCTGGTGACCGTGGCGGGATCGGGCAGGGGAGTCGGATCCTCGCCCGACGCGAACGGGTCCGTGGTCACCGGGCCACCGGTGGTCTGGAAGGTGATCGTCGCGGAGTCCGCGCCTTCGGGGAAGACGATGGGTCCGTCGAAGCCCTCGAAGCTCATGGCCTCCGAGAACGATCCCGCGGACGGCTCGGTCACGGTGAGCGTCTCGACATCGATGTCGCCCTCCACACCGGCGGTGATGGTCGCCGTCGATGACTCCCCGTGCAGCACCTGGTCGGGATCGAAGGTCTTGCCGGCGGACACGGTGGGGACATTGGTCGTGATGTCGTAGGTCGCGTCGTCCGTGTCGGATCCCGGCTCGCCATCGCGACTGACCTCGGAACCAGCGGTGTTGGTGACCGTCACGTCATCGCTGAGCGCTCCGGGGTCGCGCTGGACCATGCCGATGTCGACGCCCGCGCTGGCCCCATCCTCGATGCGAGGGTCTTCGGTGTCCGTGAACTCGATCTGGATGCCCTCGACCGCCTCGAGGTCGACGCCCGACAGGTCGATCACGTACGGCGCGGCGGGGGGACTGACGTCGATCGCCGGGCCGACCGGCTCGAGTCCGCTGCCGGTGTCCACGGAGACCACGAGCTCGTCCGCACCGGCCGGCACATCGGTGATGGTGATGGAGTCGAGCTGGAGATAGTCGAAGGTGGTGCTGCCCGATCCCGGCGCCGGATCGGTGATCACGAGCGAATCCACTCCCGTGCCTGACTCATTCGTCGCGTCGATCTCGATGGTGGTGGGGGTTCCTGCGCTCGCCGTCGCCTCTGCGGGGTCGAAGGACTTCGTGACATCGGTCTCGGGATCGAGCTCCACGTCGATCTGGACCGCGTGATCGTCGTCGACGGGCGCAGTGTCGGGGTTGGACGCGGAGAAGTCCGCGGTGTTGACGATGTCCGTGCCCGAGAAGTCGTAGTCCGCGTCCTCGGGAACGACCACCGGAATGGTGATGGTCGCGGTGGTGCCGCCGAGCATGCCGGAGCCGGGGTCGGTGGTGTTGAGGAACGTGGTGTCGAAGTCGACAGTGACGTCGTTGCCGGACGTCGTCACCGTCGCGGAGTTGCCGTTGGACACGACTGTGGGCGTGCCGGCGAGCTCGAACGGAGCCGGGATCGTGTCGGTGACCTGCGCGTCGTAGCAGCCGGAGTTGGGGATGGGGTACGAGCACTGAACGGTGACGACGTAGTTGAAGGGCTCGCCGGGCGACAGCGGAAGATCCGCGGGAGCGGGTCCGGTCTTCTCGATCGACAGGGTTGCGGGCTGGATCACCGCTGCGGCCGTCGTGCCCGCGATCACCGTGGTGGCACCTGCGGTGACGAGTGCGATCAGCCCCGCGATCCATCGTTGACCTGTGCTGTGACGCCTCCGGCGACCGTTCACGTGCCCTCCCCGTCCTGGCACGTGATGACCCGCGACACGCACCTCATCCGACACTCGCCACGGTAGCCGAATCCGCGCGAGATGGCCTCTATAGGAGTTATCGGCGCTCACGCCTGGACCTGAAGCCACCGTCCGTGCGGATGCGCGGTCGCGACCACCTCAGCCGCGCCGAAGGCATGGCCCACGCGCACCTCGGGATCGCGGCCCGATGCGACCGGCTCGAAGCCGATCCTGGTCACGTCGCGCAGGCGCGCGGCGTGGTTGACCGCCGCGTCGATGTCCGCCTGTGCCGTCGCACTGGCTTGATAGAGCGCGATGGTGTGCCAGATCACCGCGGGGCCGGGCGGCAGCGCGTCGAGAACGTCGGCGAGAGCGGACGCTGCATCCCCCGCGACCATCCGCACGTCGACCCCTCGCCGGACGGCGATGGCGGCGCGCAGGCGGTCGAGCCGATCCTGGTGCTCGGGCCACACGAGCGCCTCGAGCCACGCGGCGGCCTCCGGGTCCGTCGGGTCGACGGGCGCGAGGTCGATGCCCGTGCGCGTCGCGAACGTCGGAAGACTCTCGGGCAGCTCGACCTCTCCGCGCACCTCGCAGGTGATCCGCGGCTCACCTGCGCCGAGCGTCGCGCGCCTGTCGCCCGTGTACCGGTACGAGAAGTGGTCCAGACACAGATTGAGACCGGCCGATGCGCCCAGGTCGATCGCGTGGACCGGCACCTGGGCGGGCATCCATGGTAGGAGCACGGCTGCTCTCGCGGTCTCGTTCGTCTGGGTGCGGTGGGCGGAGGCAATCGCAAGCAGGTCGCGCTCACGCTCGAGCACGTAGGTGCGGAACGCCGCGAACGCGGCGCCGCCCGCCACTCGAGGGTCGGAGGTGAGGTGGGGATACCAGGCCGCGAGCGCATCGGCCCTGTCCAAGGTGAGCTTGACCGCGCCGAACAGGAGGTTGAGGGGAGGCACATTGTCGATGGCCGCGACCACGCGCAGCAGGTCGGGGTCGCTTGCGATGCCGAGCGCGAAGGCGCTGTAGAGCGGGGAGTCGGGCACGGCCCGCTCCCACCGCAGCACCTCGGCGGCGACCTGCGCGAGGTCGGCGCGGTCGGCGGCGCTCCACGCGGTCGTCGGCATGAGTCGATGGTCCCGCATCCCGCGACGGCGCGCCCAGTGCCGGAACGTGCGGATCCGGCACCGCCGTGTGTCGGAGCGCATGAGTACCGTGACACGCATGGCCGTCCTGAGCGTCGACGAGGTCCGCGCTCTGCGCATGCGCGCGCTGCTGCTGGCGGGCGAGCACCCGCACCGCTCCGTCGAGGACGTCGTGACATGGATGGGGGCGATGCAGGCGCAGGACGAGGCGAGCGGGATGTGGTCTCTGGGAATCCGCTTGCCGGGGTGGACGAGCAGCGACGTGACCGAGGCGCTCGAGCGGCGCGAGGCCCTGCGCACCTGGCCCATGCGCGGCACGGTGCACCTCGTGCCGTCGCGCGACGCGCGCTGGATGCTCGACCTGATGTCCGCGAAGCCGCTCGCCGGGGCAGCCAAGCGGCGCGAGTACCTGGGAATCACGGAGCGCACCGTCGAGACCGCCAATGGCGCGCTCGAGCAGGCGCTGCGCGGCGGCGGTCGCCTGACCCGCGCGCAGTGCATCGAGCGCATCGCGGCGGCCGGGGTCGAGACTCCCGGCCAGGTGGGCTACCACCTGCTGTGGTACGCCTCGCAGACCGGCCTCACGTGCATCGCTCCGGCCCAGGGCAAGGAGCAGACGTTCGTGCTGCTCGACGAGTGGGTGCCTGATCCGGTGCGGCTGTCGCGCGAGGAGAGCCTCGCGACCATCGCTCTGCGCTACGTCCGCTCGCACGGGCCGGCGCTCGTCAAGGACCTGTCGCGGTGGACGGGGCTCGGGGTGCGCGACTGCCGCGCGGGCATCGATGGCGCGGGGGACGCGCTCGCGAGCGTCGACACGGAGCTGGGCCCCATGATCGCCGCGGCCGATGCGCTCGCCGAGGGCGTCCCGAACAGCGCGGGCGGCGCCGTGGTGCCGCCCGGCTTCGACGAGCTCATGCTCGGGTTCGGCGATCGCACGGCCTTCGTCGCTGCCGGCGACCTCGACAGGATCGTGCCCGGCGGCAACGGGGTCTTCCGGGCCACCCTCGTGCGCGAGGGCGTGGTCGTGGGCACGTGGACCCGCACCCTTCGAACGCGCCTCTGCGTGGTCGACGTCGAGCCGCTCTCCCGGCTCACGGGTCGCGACCGTCACGCCTTCGAGCGCGCCTTCACGCGGTATGCCGCGTTCCTGGGGCGTGAGGTCGACGTGCGATGGACGGACCGCACGCCCACCGGCTGAACGTTCCGTGGGTCGCCAGACCTCGATGTCCTCGCCAGGACGGCCAACGCCGTCACCCTGGCCAGGGAGCTACGCCCAGACGAGCCCCTGCGCGGGATCCTCCATGACTCGGCCCACGTCGTAGAGCACGCGGGCGCCCAGCTCGCCGTCGACCAGGCGGTGGTCGAAGCTGAGCGCGAGCTGCGTGACCCAGCGCACCTTGATCTCGCCCTCGTGCACCCACGGCTGTTGCCGCACGGCGCCAAACGCGAGGATCGCCGCCTCCCCAGGATTGAGGATGGGCGTGCCCGTGTCGATGCCCAGCGCGCCCACGTTGGTGATGGTGATGGTGCCGTCCGTCATCTGCGCGGGCTTCACGGTGCCCGCCCGCGCCTCGGTGGTGAGGTGCTGGAGCTCGACCGCGAGCGCGTGCAGCGGGAGACGGTGGGCGTCCTTGATGTTCGGCACCACGAGGCCGCGCGGGGTGGAGGCCGCAATGCCCAGGTTGACGTAGTGCTTGTAGACGATCTCCTGGGTCTCGTCATCCCACGCCGCGTTCACCTCCGGGTGGCGGCGCACCGCGAGCAGGAGCGCCTTCGCGACGATGAGCAGCGGGGTCACGCGAACATCCTGGAAGTCGCGGTCCTGCTTGAGCTTCGCCACGAGGTTCATGGTCTCGGTGACGTCGACGGTGTGGAACTCGGTGACGTGCGGAGCGGTGAATGCCGACTGGACCATCGCCTCGGCGGTGCGCTTGCGCACCGACTTCACGGGCACGCGGGTGGTGCGGCCGTCGTTCTGCGTGGTTCCGGTCTCGAGCCATGGCTGGTCGTCGCCTGGGTACGTGGCGAGCGTCTGCGCCGCCGTCGCCTTCACGTGCTGCTCGACGTCCTCGCGGGTCACGAGGCCACCCGGCCCGGATGGTGTCACGGTGGTGAGGTCCACGCCGAGGTCCCGAGCGAGCTTGCGCACGGGCGGCTTGGCGAGCACCGGGTAGTCCCCGGCATCCTGCGCGCCGCCCACGGGCTCGAGGGCGTCATCGTGGCGCGGGCGTCGCTGCGCCGAGCCGGCTCGAACCCCGTACCCGACCAGCACCGCGCCCGAGCCCTCATCCCCACTCGCGCCCGAGCCCTCGCTCGAGGGCGACCCGGCTGGCGCATCGTCGCTGCCCCCAGCCCGCGCATCGGCCGAGGGCGCTGTCGCCTGTGCCGAGCTCACAGATGAGCCGACGCGAGAGCCACCGTCCGCCGTAGGCGTGGCAGCAGCCGCTGCAGTTGAACTGGGAGTTGTGCTCGCTGGCGCGGGCGCCTCACCGCTCGGATCGACGTCGACCTCGAGGATCGGCACGCCCACCTCGACCGTCTCTCCCTCCTGCGCGAGCAGGCGCGAGACCACGCCGTCGAACGGGCACGGGAGCTCGACCAGGGACTTCGCGGTCTCGATCTCGACGATGGGCTGGTTGACCTCGACCGTGTCGCCGGGGCCGACCATCCAGGTGATGATGTCGGCCTCGGTCAGGCCCTCGCCCGCGTCGGGCATGGTGAACTGCTCGAAGGTAGGCACCCGCGCTCCTCAGTGCTGAATGACCCGGTCGACCGCGTCGAGGACCCGGTCGAGGCTGGGCAGGTAGTCGTGCTCGTACGTGGCTCCAGGGTAGGGCGTGTGGAAGCCGCCCACGCGGAGCACAGGCGCGTGCAGATGGAAGAAGGCCTGCTCGGTGACGCGCGCGGACAGCTCGGCGCCCGAGCCGAAGCTCGTCGGGGCCTCGTGGACCACCACGACCCGGCCGGTGCGCTTGGCGCTCGCGACGACGGCGCCCGAGTCGAGCGGCGAGATCGAGCGCAGGTCGATCACCTCGACGTCGGTGCCGTCCTTCGCGGCGACCTCGGCTGCCTGCAGCGCCAGGCGCACGGTCGGTCCGTAGGCGACCAGGGTGACATCGGCACCTTCGCGAGCGACGCGAGCCTTCGCCATCTCCGCGGTCCCGGCGGATTGGCCGTCGGCCGCGTCGAGCTGGGCGCTCACCCGCGCCGTGTCGACCTCGCCCTTGTCCCAGTAACGGGCCTTGGGCTCGAAGAACATGACCGGGTCAGGGCACGCGATGGACTGCTGGATGAGGTCGTAGGCGTCCTGCGGCGTGGCCGGGGAGACGATGCGCAGGCCGGCCGTGTGCGCGAACAGCGCCTCGGGAGACTCCGAGTGGTGCTCGACGGCGCCGATGCCGCCCGCGAACGGCACCCTGATGACGATCGGCAGCGTGATCTGGCCCTGCGAGCGGTAGTGCATCTTCGCGAGCTGGGTGGTGATCTGGTCGTACGCGGGGAAGATGAAGCCGTCGAACTGGATCTCGATCACCGAGCGGTAGCCGCGCATGGCCATCCCGATCGCGGTGCCCACGATGCCGGACTCCGCGAGCGGAGTGTCCATCACGCGGTCGTCGCCGAAGTCCTTGTGCAGGCCGTCCGTGACGCGGAACACCCCGCCGAGGGCGCCGATGTCCTCGCCCATCAGCAGCACCTTGGGGTCACGGTCCATCGCGGCCCGCAGCCCGGCGTTGATGGCGCCGGCCATGGTCAGGGTCGTGGTCGTGCTGGGGGCCGATGCGGTGGTCGCCGGCCGTTCGATCGTCGCGGTCATCGGGTGGCCTCCACATCCGCGAAGGAGCTCTCGTAGCGCTCGAACCACGCTCGCTCGGCCTCCACGGTGGCGTGAGGCAGGGCGTAGACGTGGTCGAACATGGTGGTGGTCGGTGGCTTGGTCCAGCCGCGCACGGTGGTGCGCGTGCGCTCGCCCAAGGCCTTGCACTCGGCGGCGACCTGCGCGCGGAACTGCTCGTCGAGCTCGCCGCTGCGGGTGAGGTGGGCGTCGAGGCGGGCGATGGGGTCGCGCTCGCGCCAGTGCTCATCCTGCGCCTTCGAGCGGTACCGCGTGGGGTCGTCCGAGGTGGTGTGCGCGCCCATGCGGTAGGTGAACGCCTCGATGAGCACGGGGCCTTGTCCGGACCGCGCGTGCTCGAGCGCCCAGCGCGTGACGGCGTGGCACGCGATGACGTCGTTGCCGTCCACCCGCACCGATGGGATGCCGAACCCCTTGCCGCGGTCGGCGATCGGGACGCGCGACTGGCGGGTCGCGGGCTCGGAGATGGCGAACTGGTTGTTCTGAACGAAGAACACCACGGGCGCATTGTTGACCGCGGCGAACACCATGGCCTCGCTCACGTCGCCCTGGGACGTGGCGCCATCGCCGAAGTAGGCGACGACCGCGCCATCCTTGTCGGGGTCGCCCGACGCCACGAGCCCGTCGCGGTCGAGCGCCATCGCGTAGCCCGTGGCATGGAGGGCGTGGGTGCCGATCACCAGTGAGTAGAGGTGGAAGCCGTGGTCAGCGGGGTTCCACGCGCCGTGCTGGAGGCCGCGGAAGATGCGCAGGATCTCGACGAGGTCCACGTCCCTGGTGAGCGCGACGCCGTGCTCCCGGTAGCTGGGGAACACGAAGTCGGGTTCACGAAGGGCGTGGCCGGAGCCGATCTGGGCTGCCTCCTGCCCCAGCGACTGCACCCACAGGCCCAGCTCGCCCTGACGCTGGAGGCTTGTGGCCTCGAGGTCCCAGCTGCGCAGCACCGTCATGTCGCGCCAGAAGGCCCGCAGGTCATGTGCGCTCAGGTGCGCGGCGAACGGGTCGAACTGCTCGTTGCCGATGCGCTCGCCCGCGGGCGTGAGGAGCTGGACGAGCCCTTCCTCGGAGAGCGGTCCTCCGACGTCCACGTTGCCTCCCAGGTTCCAAGGGTGCTCAAGCACCCGCCTGCGCTAACTTACGCAAGCGTAGGCTACGGAAGCGTAGGTTTCAAGCGATGCGGCCCCCTTGGCCGGGTCGCCCCTGGCGGGATCGGAGCACATGCGCAACGATGGGGGGCCACGCGGCGGCCGCCGCAGACACACAGCAAAGTGGAGGACCATGGCCGAGAGGGAGCTCATCTACCTCGTCGCCACCGCGGGACATCCCAACTACGGCGACGAGCTCATCGCAGCGGGTTGGCTCTGCTACCTCGCAGAGCGCCGGCCCGACGCCGACGTGTGGATCGACTGCGCGCAGCCAGGGCGCGCTGCCGTGCTGCTCGCCGGCATCCACCCGCGGCTGCAGACCACCGACACCTGCTGGCGGGTCGCCTGGCAGGCTGACGGTCCCGATCGCGACGCGGCCCACGCCCGCGCGCGAGAGCTCGTGGCGAAGCGCGGCACCCCGCGAGAGGACCTGGGAATCGAGCTCGCGACGGACGCCGACACCATCCATCTGCTGGGCGGCGGGCACCTGTCGTCCCTGTGGCCGCCGAACCTGCTGATCCCGACCATCGTGTCCGAGCTGGTGCGCATCTCCGGCGCGCCCGCGCACGCGACCGGCATGAGCCTGCTGCCGGTGGACGGCGAGGATGTCGGCCACCTCCGCGACGCGCTCGGCGATCTCACCATCGCCGAGGCGAGCGAGGCGCGAACGGCCGAGCAGTTCGGTCTGGAAATCGGGATCGACGACGCCTTCCTGGCCCTCGCCACCGACCAGCTGCGCATCGATGCGCGACCCGCGCCGCGCGGGATGCTCCTGCTCCATGGCGACCTTCACGAACGCGGTGCCCTCGACCGTGCGCTCGATCAGGCGCTCGCGGCGTTCAAGGCAGAGGGTCTGGACGGGCAGGAGATCGGCGTGGTCGAGGCGATACCGCCCGACGACTCGTGGCTGCTCGACGCCGCCAGGGAGCGATGGGGCGCCGTACGCATGTTCTCGTTCGCCGAGGTGTGGCAGCAGGGTCTCGCCGCGAATGCTGACCAGGTATGGATCACGAGTCGCTTCCACGCCCACCTCGTGGCTGCTGCTCAGGGAGCTCGCGGCCTCGCCGTCAACACGGGCCTCGAGTACTACCAGGTCAAGCATCGCTCGCTGCTCGCGCAGGACTCAGGTTGGGAGCTGGTCGACGCCGCTCAGGACTGGCCGGCGATTCCTCCTGCAGGGACCTTTCCCCGTGTCGCGGCGCGACTGGCCGACCGCAAGCGCAGCGTCGCCGACCGGCTCTACCCGACCAGCACGCGCAAGCGCGGCCTCTTCGGTCGCTGACGCGCGCGGCCGCGCGGCCGCGCGCGTCCCCGACTACGCCTGATCGTCGACGGCGTTGGCCGCGAAGGTCACGCGCCACTCCTCAGGCGAGGTGAAGGCCGGCATCGCGGCGCGGTACTGGCGGCTCAACGGCCCCCATTGCCGAGCGAGGCGCTGGTGCAGCCGCGCGCTCCGGCGCAGGTACGCCCTGAACTTCTTGGGGTCGCGCACGTACATCGATGCGCCCGTGCCGTCCGCTGAGGTCACCACCGCGGAGTCGAGGTGCGACAGGCGCCACCACTTCGCCGCCGTCGTCGCGATGCGCTCCTCGGGGATCTCGAGCGCCTGCGGCCGCACCGATCGCAGCTGCTTGAGAGCGCCGGTCAGCGCGGAGGCGAGCGCCGCCGGGGCGCCCTTGGGCTGCGACGGCAGCTTTCCGCGCGAGGGCGGACGGTGGCGTCGGGTCAGCGGGAACGCACCGGGATCCTTCTCGATCACGGCGTCGGTGAACTGCGCTCGCAGGGCGCGCACCTCCGGCAGCGTGGTGCCGATTGTGGCGTGCAGGTGCTCCGGCCCCTCGAGCAGGTCCTCGAGAGCCTTGAGCCGCAGCTCGACCGCCGAGTACTGCAGCTGCAGCAGGTGCTTGACGTCAGAGGTGAAGCTCACGCGCGGCAGCGCGCCGCCGCCGTTGTACGGGGAGTGGAGCATCGCCGCCAACCACCGGTTGCGCTGGTGGTAGTACGCCTGCCAGTCGATCGCATCGTCCTTGTCGACCCACGGCACGTGCCACACTGCCGCGCCCGGCAGCGACACGGTGGGGATGCCGGCATCCGCCGCACGCAGGCAGTACTCGGCGTCGTCCCACTTGATGAACACCGGCAGCGAGAGGCCGACGGCGCGCAACGCCTCGACGGGGATCAGGCACATCCACCAGCCGTTGTAGTCGACGTCGACGCGCTGATGCAGCCACGGAGTCGTTCGCAGCGGCGCCAGCGAGAAGTCGTGGCGCTCCTCGGTGTTCTCGAGACCGCCCCACCAGAACGAGTAGCGATTCACGCGCTCGCCGAACGCGTGGAGCGTCGACTTCTCGTACATCGAGAACATGTGGCCGCCCACGATGGTGGGCGTGCGGGCGAAGTCGCCGAAGGCCACGGCGCGCACGATGCCCTCGGGCTCCGAGACGATGTCGTCGTCGAGCAGCATCACGTAGTCGGAGTCGCCCGCCTCGAGCGTCTCCGTCATGCCTCGGGAGAAGCCGCCCGATCCACCCAGATTGCCCTGTCGCACCACCGCGAGCCGTTCGCCCAGGCGGGCTGCCGCCTCCTCGAAGTCCGGCTGATCCTGGACCAGCTGGTTGCCCTGGTCGACCACGTAGATGCGGTCGACGGTCTCCGTCAGGGTCTGATCCTGGCCGAGCTTGTGCAGCTGTGCCACGCAGTAGTCCGGGCGATTGAAGGTGGTGATGGCGATCGACGCCGTCCCCACCTTGCGCGCGTACGACCCGTCGACGCTCCACTCGGCCGACTCGAGCGTCACGTCGCCATCGGACGCGTAGAGGTCGAACCAGTACCAGCCGCCATCGCCGAACGGCGCGAGCGACAGGTCGACGTCGATCACGCCGTCGTCCGTCCGCACGAGCCTCACTCGCTGAGCGTTGCCGCGCGCGTTCGACTTGTGCACGGCGATCGTGCCGGCGCCCGACAGTCGTACGCTGAGGCGCACCTCGGCCACGTCGGTCCAGCGCCGCCAGTAGCCGGCAGGGAACGCGCTGAAGTACGCGCCGAAGGAGGCCTCGGCGCCGCCGTTGAGCCGCAGCGAGCGCCTGCCCGTGACCTCGGCCCCCGCCTCCGCTGGCGCCACGGCCGCGTGGATCTTCTCCTCGGCCCTCGCCATCGTGAAGTCCACGTAGAGGGGCAGCGTGTCGGGGTCGGCGTCCGGCGGGAGCACCACGCGGTGGACCACGCGGCGGATGACCTCCGAGGCCTGCTCGGCCTCAGCCTGCTCGACGGCGGTCACCGCTGGCCCCCGAACACGGCGTCGAGCTTGTTGTCGACCATGGACAGCGCCGAGCCGATCGCCATGTGCATGTCGAGATACTGGTACGTGCCGAGCCGTCCGCCGAAGAACACATCCTTCTCCCCGGTCATCAGATCACGGTAGTGCGACAGGCGCTCCCGATCCTGAGGCGTGTTCACGGGGTAGTACGGCTCGTCGCCGCGCTCGGCAAAGCGCGAGTACTCCTTGACGACCACCGTCTTGTCCTTCGGGTAGTCCCGCTCGGGATGCAGGTGACGGAACTCAAGGATGCGCGTGTAGGGCGCATCGGCGTCCGCGTAGTTCATGACCGACGTGCCCTGGAAGTCCCCGACCGGCAGGACCTCCTGCTCGAAGTCGATGGTCCGCCAGGACAGGTCGCCGGCGGAGTAGTCGAAGTAGCGGTCGACCGCTCCCGTGTAGATCACCGGCACCTGCCCGACGGTCGCCGCCTTGGAGAAGGGCTGGCTGTCGTCGAAGAAGTCGGCGTTCAGGCGCACCTCGATGTTCGGGTGGTCGGCCATGCGCTCGAGCCACGCCGTGTAGCCATCCACGGGAAGACCCTCGTACGTGTCGTTGAAGTACCGGTTGTCATACGTGTAGCGGACCGGCAGGCGCGAGATCACCGATGCGGGAAGCTCCGTGGGATCCGTCTGCCACTGCTTCTGCGTGTATCCCTTGATGAAGGCCTCGTAGAGCGGTCGGCCGATCAGGTTGACGCCCTGCTCGTCGAGGTTGGCGGGCTCCTTGCCGCCCAGCTCGGCGGCCTGCTCCCGGATGAGAGCCTTCGCCTCCTCGGGCCCGTGCGCCGACCGGAAGAACTGGTTGATGGTGCCCAGGTTGATGGGCATGGGGTACACCTCGCCCTTGTGGGTGGTGTAGACCTTGTGGACGTAGTCGGTGAACGCGGTGAAGCGGTTGACGTACTCCCACACGCGCTCGTTCGAGGTGTGGAACAGATGGGTGCCGTACTGATGGACCTCGATGCCCGTCTCGGGCTCCGGAGCGCTGTACGCATTGCCCCCCACGTGGTGACGCCGGTCGATGACCATCACCTTCGCGCCGTACTGCTCGGCGAGCCTCTCGGCGACGGTCAGGCCGAAGAAGCCCGAGCCGACCACGACGACATCCGTCATGTGCACTCTCCCGTTGTTGGTGTGGCGCGCGGACGAGCGCGCTATCGCAGTTCAGGGTACCCGCGGGCGCGAACCGGCAACAAAACGACCACGCCCGTTCACCGAGCCGACATGTCCGCGGCGGGTCCGCCTAGTCCAGGGCGTCGAGCCGTTGGAGGAACGCCGCCATCGCGTCCCTGGAGATGGGCGCGAACGGCCGGAACTCGACGCCTTCCGAGGTCTGCCAGCCGGTGGAGATGCCGGACTCAGCCAACCAGGTGATCTCCCGGTAGAACGGCGACGATGGATCGACGTCCACGAACGGCGAGGCGGCGGGCGCCTCGTAGTCCTGCGGCGCCTCGAGTCGGAACAGGAACGCGGCCATCGCGTCGCGGGTGGTGCGCGCGAGGGGTCGGTACTCGCTGCCGTCGTCGCCGGCCCAACCGCTCGCGACCCCGGTGCTGGCGAGCCACTCGATCTCCTCGTAGAACTCGCTCGAGTCCGGAGTCACATCCACGAAGCTGGGCTCATCGCCCGGAGCGTGCGTCGCCTCCGCATGGCGGTACAGGAAGGCCGCCATGGCGTCACGCGTGATGGACGCCGTCGGCCTGAACTGCGGGCCGTACCGGGACTGCCAGCCTTCCGCGATTCCGGTGCGAGCCATCCAGAAGATCGCGTCCGCGTGCTCTGTGTAGTCGCGGGAGGCCGGGTTGTCGGAGACGTCGCTGTAGGGATGGCCGGGGACTGCCTTGCCGTCGATCTGCGCGACGCGCAGGTGCTGGAACTCGACCATCGTCGTGCCGGCGTGGGTGAAGGCGTCCGTGATGGGCCATCCCCACGGCCCCGCTGGGCCGCCCGCCGCCTCGTACGCCTTCGTCACCGCGTACGGATGATGGCGGAACGTGACGATGCCGGACCGTGTCATGAAGAGCGTCCCCTTGGACATCCTCTGGTACCAGCCGCCGCCGTGCGCATCGAGCCACACGGTCTTGGCCTCTGGCACCCCCAGCGTGGCCGCGCCGCCGCGCTCGTCGTAGGCGGCCTGCAGGCGCGGGTAGACCTCGATGCCCCGCGTCGAGCCGAACCAGGTGCTGTAGTACAGGAAGAAGTTGCGGTTCCCGTACGAGCTGCACGAGTTGCCCGTCCCGAAACCAGCCGCGAGCGCACTCGAGTTGGGCACGTACGGCGTGTAGATGTACAGCGCCGCCGTCGCCTGATTCTCGATGTACACCGATGCGGTTCCGCAGGACGTGTTGTGGGGGTGGTACTTGATCACGTTGGTACGACCGGCCCGGTAGCCGTAGTTCTGCGGCAGCGCCTGGTAGCGCTTGAACTGGCGTGCGGCCATGTAGACCTGATTGAAGAAGCCCCGGTACTGCGTGTCGCACGGCGCGGTGTCAGGGCATCCGTAGCCCATCGCCTTGTCGAAGCGGTAGCTCGACGGCCAATCGTGGGTGACGAGACCCTGCTCCTTCTGGAGAGTCACCAGCAGCACCTTCTGGCTGATCCCGCAGGACCGCGCCACACCGTCGATGATCTGCGCCGCCGTCTGCGTCTTCACGGCGTACCCGTTGCAGTACGCGTCCCTGGACTTCGCCGTCGTCCTCTGCCGGAAGTCCTTGAGGCACGTGATGTCCTCGGGGTTGGGGTCCTTCTCCGGATGGCAGGTGCGCACCTTGCCGTTGAGGAACGTCTGCACCTGGGACGCAGTCATGGCGTCGGAGTCGTAGAACAGCGAGTCGCTGATGATCATGCCGGGGTCGAAGTCGGTGGCGGACACCGCCTGCGCGCTCGTGGCCGGCGTCACGAGCGCCAGCAGGGTGGCCGCGATCAGCGTGATGGACAGCGTCGAGATGTGGGACATGCGCGTCACGGCACCTCCACCTCCTGAGGTTCGGTCGAGCCGACGACGTCGCCGGCGTCGAAGCTCACGTGCAGCATCCACGTGCCTGCGGTCAGCTCCGACAGGGGTATCGACAGGTCCTGGGCGCAGCTGGACGAGTCTGCCGACCGGGTGGAGGGGCCGGTCGCCTTCCTGACGTCGCCGCGACGGGTCATCTCCAGCGTGCACGTCCCGTCGTCGACGACGCCTTCGACGATCGCCGTCGCGGAGTACTCGCTCGACGACGCTCCCCAGCCGGTCAGCACCATCTCTGCCTTGGCCGTGGACGAGCCGGCCGTGGGACTCGGTTCCGCGACCGGGGGGTCGACCGCGACGCCGTCGCCTGGGTCGTTGCGCTCAGTCTCCGTCTCCGAGGGTGTTCGCGTCGGTGCGGCCGATGCGGGCGCCGTCACGGCGGCCGTGGGCTTCGCGGTCGGCTCGGCAGCCGGTGTGGCCGTCGCCGACGGCGCGGTGGCGCTGGGCGTCGCCGCGGGGTCGTCGTCGCTGGTGCACCCGGTCGCCAGCAGCGCGCAGAGAACCGCGGGCACCGCTGCGAGGGGGCGGGCGCGTAGGCGCATGGCAGACTCCTTGGGCATGGTCGCGTCCGGCCATCGTAGGAGCCGAGGCGCGCGGTGCGCGGAAGGCGCGGCCGGTGAGCCGCCGAGCAGCGGTGCGGCCGGGGGGCGCCTGCGTCCTGGCATACTGGCCCGGATTCAGCCCTTCTCGTGCCGCGTCAGCACCTGGTCGATCTCGGTGCGCTTCGACCGCGGGACCAGCACCTGCTCGTCGTAGTGGCCCACCGCCACGAACGCGATGAAGACCTCGTGGTCAGGGATGTCGATGATCTTGCGGATCGCGGCGTCCTTCTGCGCACCCATCGCCGTGTTCAGCGAGCATGAGCCCAGCCCCATGTGGGTCAGGCCGAGAAGCACGGACATCATGAACAGCCCGCCGTCGACGTAGGGCTGATTGCGTTCGGCCGCGAAGAGGAACGCATCGAGGTCCGCGGTGATCAGCAGCAGGCGGGGCGGCATCTCGTAGCCGCTGAAGCCTCCCTGGATGTCGAGCACGGACTTGATGACGCGGGGGTCGGAGAACTGATGCACGCGTCCCCCCTGTCGATTGCACACCGACGGCGCCTGCATGGCGATCTGCACCGCAGCGGCGATGTCCTCGTCGCTCACCGGCTCCCGGGTGAACTCCCGAACGCTGCGACGCCCGTACATGACGTCCAGGAACGACCGGTCCTCGTTGCTCGCCAGGACGATCTCGCGCACCTTCTGCGCGGGCAGCACGCCACCTTCCTCGTGCGTGCAGGTGTCGATGAGCTCCTGGGCCTGCGCGGAGAAGAGGTCACGGAAGTGCTGCACGTCGAACTTCTTCTCGCGATGCCGGTCGAAGTAGGTCTTCATCACGGCCGCGGAGCTCTGCAGGAACGAGTCGTCGAGGCTCCGCCCCGCCGCCAGCCAGGCGTTCATCTCCTTCGCGAGGCCAGGAACCGCGATCTTGCCGAAGCCCAGGCGGGCGTTGCTGCGGCTCAAGCCCTTCTCGACCGCATGCGCATGGAAGATCATCCGCGCGCGAGCACCCGACACCCCGTCCGGTGTGCGGGCGTGGGCATGGGAGCGAACCTGGCGCGCGTGATCCTTGAGCGCAAGGATCTTCGCCTGCGACGCGAACCCGCCCTGCACGGGCGCGCCTGAGCTCACGGGCGCCGAGCCCGCGGGCATCTCCTCGATCTCGATGGAGCGCACGAGAGCGCCGCGCCCGAGGCCGGTGAAGTGCAGCGCACCCAGCATGAACTGGGAGAGACCGGACTCGGGCGCACGGAAGAACAGCGTGTCCAAGCGCGTGCGCGCATTCCGATCGGGCACGTCGATCTGGCCGATCACCTTGAAGCGACCCGTGCTCGCGTTGCGCAGGTGGAGATTGATGACGGGGGACGAGGTGCGAGGGGTCCAGTCCAGCTTGAGCCGGTAGGTCGCACCCTTCACGAGCGGCTCAGGCAGGTCGGCCCACACGAGATTGCCGCGCTCGGCTCCCCCTCGCGCCACCCTCAGACGGGTGCCGTTCGCACGCTGGGTCGTCCTCCACGCGCCGCTGCTCGCCGTGAAGCTCGGAGCCTCCAGGGTGAAGTGCTGGGGCACACGTTCCGCGACAGCCGCGGACGCGGCCGTGGACGTGCCGGTCGCATCGCTCATGCCAACTCCCTTGCGTAGCCTCTCCACGGCCTCCCGGCGCGCAGTCTGGTGGTGCGACGGATCGCGGGCCCTCAGGCCTGCGGCCCGGTCGCCTTCCGCTCGAGGTCGGTCACGGGGGATCCCGTCGTGTAGCGCTCGTAGCGGTGCGGGCGCTCACCCAGGAACTCCACCTCCGGCTCGAGCAGGAACCCGGAGTGCTCGTAGACCTTGCCGATGGCGTAGTCGACGAGCGCCTCGTAGTCAGCGGCGGTGGCCCGGTCGACGTTGACGAAGAAGCCGGGCTGCTTGGTCGAGATCTGCGCGCCGCCGATGCGGTAGCCCGTCAGCCCGCTCTGCATGATGAGCCTCGGTGCACGCCACCACTTGAAGGTCGAGCCGTGGTTGGGGCTCTCGAGCGGGAAGTGGTTCTCACGCACCTGCACCGTGCGCAGCATCTTCTTCGAGAGGTCCTCCTTGTCGGAGGGCGAGGTGGTGAAGGTCGCCTCCAGCACCACCCAGTTGGGGTGGTCCTGGAAGGTCGTGTACCGCTTGCCCCAGGAGATCTGGTCCTTCTGCAGCTCGCGGATGTTGCCCTTGTGGTCGAGGTACGTGACCGAGCGGATCGTCGCACGCACGTCGCTGACGTTGGTGCCGGCGTTCATGTAGACCGCGCCGCCCACCGTTCCGGGGATGCCGGAGGCCCACTCGAGCGTGGACAGCCCGTGCTCGAGCAGGAAGTACGACGCTTCGATGAAGCTCGCGCCGGCACCCGCGGTGAAGATGCCGTCCTCGAGCTTGAAGTAGTTGAGGCCGGTGGTGATGATGACGATGCCGCGGATGCCGCCGTCACGGACGATGACGTTGGTGCCACGGCCCAGGATCGTGTACGGCACGTCGTCCTCGAGAGCGAGGTCGACGAGCTGCTTCAGCTCGTCGATGGTCCTGGGGAACGCCAGGATGTCCGCCGGCCCGCCCACCTTGTTCCACGTGTACTCCTTGAGCTCGCGGCCCATGTAGATGGGGATGTCGGGGTTCACGGAGACGATGCGGTGCTTGAGCGCGTTGACGTGCGGGTCGTTGAGGACGCTCAGGATCATCTCCTCGCGATCCCGCGTCTTCCCGGGGATCGCCAGCTCCTTCTGCCGCGCCCCTGGCGCGTCCTTCGCGCCGCCCTTGGTCTGGCGCGCAGCGGCGCTCATCGCGCTGGCCGGGACCTCATCGATGTCGATGGAGCGCACGTCGGCGCCGCCGCGACGCCCAGGGAAGTGCACCGCGCCCAGCGCCACCTGCGTGTAGCCGGCGTCCTGCACGCTGAACAGCACCGAGTCCTGGCGCGAGCGGCCGGAGCCCTTGGACAGGTCGACGCTGCCGATCACCCTGAACGTCCCCGTCGCAGGGTTGCGCAGGTGCAGGTTCACGGTCGAGGCCTCCGACTGGGGCGTCCAGTCGATGCTGAGCCGGTACGCCGATCCCTTGGTGAGCGGCTGCGGCAGCTCGGTCCACACCAGGTTTCCGCGAACGGCGCCCCCGCGTGCGACCCTCAATCGCACCGCGCCGGACTTCCGAGTGACCTTCCACGCATCGCTGCTCGCCTCGAACTCGGGGTTGCGCAGCGCGAAGTGCTGGTAGGGCCTCACCGCGGCGGAGTCCTTCTTGTCCGGGTCGAGCGCCGTCTTGAGCCACTCCATCGAGGATGCGCGACCCTTCTCGATGTACTCGCGGGCCTTGGTGAAGTCGATCTCCCTCGACACGTTCTCGTTCGCGGCGATCTTGTCCGCGCCGTCGGTCTCGAAGACGCGACGCGAGTCGTCGAAGCCCAGCGAGGCGAGCAGGTTCTTGAACCGGTCCGCGCCGCGCTTGGTGTTGTAGATGGAGGAGAAGGGCTTCTCGAAGATCGCGGCGAAGGCGGTGCCGTGGAAGCTGTCCGTGACCACGTAGCCCGCGTCGCGGTACGCGCGCAGGAAGTTCTCGGGGGCGTCCTCTGCGAGGACCTCGACGCGCGAGTCGCCCTGGAACAGCGAGGTCGCCGCCTCCCGGCCCTCATCCGGGTTGGGGATCACGAGGATCTTCTCGAAGCCGAGCTTGGTCGCGATCGCGAGGGCGACGGCCTTCTTCTCAGGGTTGGGGTCCAGGAAGAACACCGCCATGTGCCCGCCCTCGGGGGTCACCGTCGCCGTGTCAGCGAGCTCGGCGTAGTGCTCCTGGGACATGAGGAATACGGGGTCGACCACCAGGGTCGCCTTGGCGCCGAACACGTCGCGAGCGGTGTCGATCGCATAGTTCTCTCGCACCGAGATCGCCTTGAACTTCTGCAGGTTCGCGGCATGCTTGGTGATGAACGGCGCCTTGAACTTGTCGGTGCCGCGGTTGCCGAAGGACGTCGCATAGGCGACGCGATCGTTCGAAGGGTCCACGAAGTCGAGGAACAGGTCGTCGTTGACGCGACCGATCATGGGGTTCCACAGCTGGTCGCTGCCCACGACGAAGGTGCGCGCGACGTCGTTCAACCGTGGGAGCTGCGAGTAGTGCTCCTGCTGCGTGTAGTCGTAGCCGATCCTCCGCGCGAACTCCATCGACAGGATGTCGTCGGGCCACGACACGCGAAAGCCGTTGTACCCCAGCGGCTCGTGCACCATGAGCGCCGAGCGCCCGAGGCTGGTGATCGCGCGGTTGAGCCCGTAGTACGTGAGGATCGAACCGTAGTTCTTCCCGTACCACCAGCCGAGGACTGCGACGTCGTACTTCTTCGAGGGATCGGTCATCTGCGAAAGTTCCTTACCTGCCGTGATGTGGTGGGTCCATGGCCGCGGCCGCTGCTCGTCGACTCCAGTGCGTTCGACATGGCAGAGCCATCGACCACGGCGGCTCGAGGGAGACGATGTACGCGCGACGATTCTAGTTCAGAATCCTCCCGACGAGAGGTGGTGAGGAGAGCGGGTTCGCCCGCGCGTTCCACGGCGAGGGACCTCGCCTTCTCGTGCCTCATCCGCTCGACAGGAAGGTGCGGCGATAGGCGGTGCGCCGCACCAGCGTCGGGACCAGGCGGTAGCCGCCACGCACCACGAGGTTGCGCACGTACTGCCGCCGCGAGGTGAAGCCGATGCGCCGCATGTGGCGCTGCAGCGCCAGCTCCGCGCGGAGCTGCTCCCAGCCGCCACGGCGCCGATAGGCGCCCGCGTCCACGCGGTACGCGACGAGCGGCTCGACGATGTTCTCGACGTGCGCTCCGGACGAGATCATGCGCGCCCACAGCCAGTAGTCCTCCATCGGGCCCATCGCCTGATAGCCCGCCGCGCGCTGCACGGCCTCGCGCCGGAACATCACCGTCGGGTGGTGGAAGGGCGAGCGGAACCGCGCTGCACGCGCGATGTCGGCACCCTGCGGCGTGACCCGCGCGCGCCCGAGTGACTGGGCGTCGCCCTCGAACTCGACCAGACCGGTACCGACGAGGTCGTAGCCCCGCTCGATCATGGCGAGCTGGCGAGCGAACCGCTCCGGGAAGGACACGTCGTCGGCGTCCATGCGCGCCACGACGTCATGGGAGCACGCCTCCAGACCCCTCGTGAGAGCGATCGCCAGCCCGGAGTTGTCCGGCAGGTCAACGCGCGTGACCGAGACCGGCGACTCGCGTGCGAGACGGTCGAGCTCGGCGGCGAGCTCGTCATGAACGGGGCCGTCGCGCACGAGCACGACCTCGGAGGGAGGCGTGGTCTGGTCCTGCACGCTCGACACGAAGGCTGCGCGCAGATGGGCCGCCCTGTCGCCGTCGTACACCGGCAGCAGCAGCGAGAAGCGCGTGTCGGTCATGACCGCCCTCCGTCGGCTCCTGCGGCCGCCAGCGACTCGGACGCGGTGCGCGGCCGCGTGCGCCAGCCGTCCCGCCACCCCGAGCGCAGGCCGGACACCAGCACCCCGCGGTCGGACGACCGAGCGAGCGTTCGCAGCCAGCGCGCAGCGGAGGATGCCCCGTACATCCCCTTCTCGAAGGGAGACAGGGACGGGGACAGGCGCCACATCCACACCTTGTTGCGCACCTCGTAGTAGAACCGCGCCCCTGGATCGATGTCCGTCGACCCGAGCTTGGCTGTCTTGTGCACCACGACGCTCGCGGGGACGTGCAGGCCGAGTCGACGCCGCAGCAGGCGCGTCGAGTACTCGAAGTCGTCGTTCCAGATGAAGTAGTCGACGACGGGCAGGGCCTCGACCCGGGCCGCCTGGGCGTCGATGAGCATCGACACGAAGGACGACGAGCGCACGCTGGTCGCCTGCGCCTGGGCGGCGGCGTCGCGGCGGGAGCGCGAGTCGAACGGGCGCCGGCGCGGCGTGTTCATCGGATGGTCGGCTCCATCGGTCCAGACGACTCGTGACCCCGCCACGGCGGCGCCGGCGGCGGTCGCCGCCTCGACCAGCGCCTCGAGCGCGTCGTGCTCAGGGATGGTGTCGTCATCCATCAGCCACAGCCAGTCGGGCTGGTGCGCCCGGAGCGCCCTCGCGATGCCCGCAGCGAACCCCCCTGCTCCGCCGATGTTCTCCGCGAGCTCGATCACATCGGCGCCAGGCGTCGCGCGCCTCGCGGCGTCGGCGGAGCCATCGCTCGAGGCGTTGTCGACCACGACGATCTGCGCGAGCGGCAAGGTCTGCGCCCCGAGGGCTCCGAGCGCCTCGGTCAGCAGCTCGCGACGGTTGTACGAGACCACGACGGCGACCACGCGGACAGTGCCCGAGGCAGCGCTCCGCGAGGTGGCCGGTTCCACGGTGCTACGTCGACTCCGCATACGCGGCGACGACCTCCTCGGCGTCACCATCCATCTTGAGCTCGCCGTGGTCGATCCAGATCACACGTGAACAGGTGTCGAGGATCGACCGCATCGAGTGACTCACGAGGAACACCGTCCCAGCGGTGTCTCGCAGCTCCCGAATGCGCGCCTCGGACTTGGCGCGAAACTCCTTGTCGCCCACCGAGAGCGCTTCGTCGACGAGCAGGATGCGGTGGTCGCGGGAGACGGCGATGGAGAACCGCAGGCGTGCGGACATCCCCGACGAGTAGGTCTTCATGGGCAGGTCGATGAACTCCTCGAGCCCCGAGAAGTCGACGATGCCCTGATAGTTCTCCTCCGCCTCGGCGCGCGAGTGGCCGAGGGCGAGCGACCCGAGGATGACGTTCTTCGAGCCCGACAGGTCTCCCAGGAGGGCGGCGTTGACGCCCAGCAGCGCGGGCTGGCTGGAGGCGTACACGCCGCCGCTCGCGGGCTGCTGGAGACCGGCGATCGCACGCATGAGGGAGGACTTGCCGGAGCCGTTGTGCCCGATCACGCCGATCGACTCGCCCTCGTGCGCGACGAAGGACACGCCCTTGACGGCGTGCACGATGCGCACGCCCTTCTGGCGCTGGAGCAGCGCTCGCGTGGAGCTCGCGGCCTTGCCGGAGGCGAAGGTCTTGTACTTGATGTGGACGTCGTCCACGATCACCGTGGGCCGCGTCGTGTCGACGGTGGCGTCAGTCACGGCCGTACCTCTCCTCGGCCTTCCAGAAGTACACGAGGCCGAACCCGAAGGTCACGAGGGAGGCACCGATGGCGATCCACCACATGAACGGCTCGATCGGATTGCCCGACACCATGTAGCCGCGCACGAGCGCGATGAAGTCGTGGACGGGGTTGAGCCGCGCGAGCGTCAGCAGCGTCGGCTCGTCGGCGAGCACCTTCTCGAGGTCGAAGAAGATCCCCGAGGTGTAGAAGACCACTCGCGACACCAGCGGGATGATCTGGGTCAGGTCTCGCACGTGCACGGTGAGGCGCGCGGTGATGAGCGCGATGCCCGTGTTGAACACCGTCATGAGCATCATGACGGGGATGAGCATCAGCCACCACCAGGTGATGGGCTCTCCGAGCACGATGAGGATCACGATCATCACGATGAGCATCGGGATGAGCTCGACGAGCTGACGGATGACCACGGCGAGCGGCAGCAGGATGCGCGGGAAGGTGAGGCTGCGCACGAGCGACCTCGCGCCGACGATCGATCTCGCGCCCCCTGACAGCGTCGAGGAGAAGTACTCGAAGATGAAGAAGCCGACGATGAGGAACGGCACGAAGTTGTCCGGCCGTGTGCTGTCGGGGAGGATCAGGCCGAAGATCGTGCCGAACAGCGCCGCGTTGAGGATCGGCCGCAGGACCACCCAGCCCAGGCCGAGGCGGTTCTCGCTCATCGACGCCTGGAGCCGGTACCGCGCGAGTGTGGCTGCGAAGTCCCGGCGGTGCCAGGTGGCTGCGAGGTAGCGGAAGAACGGTGGCCGAGCGCCAACGCGCTCCAGGCCGTTCTCGCTCGCCAGCGCCTCGAGGTGGGTGGAAGTCACACGTCTCCTTGGAAACAGGTCCTCAGCGGTGATGACCGCGGGACACAGGCGAGTCCAAGTTACCAGTCAGTCGCACGAGTCTGGGAATCGGTGGTGCCTCACGCCCACTCGCGCAGGGCCGCGAGCAATGCGTCGTTCTCCTCCGGCGCGCCGATCGTCACGCGGATGCCCTCGCCGGCGAAGGGCCGCACGAGGACCGGCCGCTCGGCGTCGGCCAGCGCGGCCGCGATCTCCGCCGTGCGCTCGCCCGCCGGGAGCCAGACGAAGTTGCCCTGCGCATCGGGGACGTTCCAGCCCAAGCCAGCCAGCGCATCGGCCACGCGCACACGCTCCGTGACGACGGACTCGACGCGTTCGAGCAGCTCGTCCCGCGCCTCGAGCGACACGATCGCGGCGGTCTGGGCGGGGGCGGACACGGAGAACGGCGTGACGCATGAGCGCACGGGCGCGATCAGCTCGGGGTCGCCCGCCACGTAGCCCACGCGGAGTCCGGCGAGCCCGTACGCCTTCGAGAACGTGCGCGCGATGAGCAGATTGGGGTGGCGGTCCAGCGCCGCGCGGCCGTCGATCACCTCAGGGTCGCGCACGAACTCCACGTACGCCTCATCGAGTACCACCAGCACCCGGGAGGGCACCTTCGCCAGGAAGTCCTCGACCTCGGTGGAGCGCAGCGCCGGTCCGGTGGGATTGTTGGGCGAGCACAGCAGGATGACCGTGGTCGCGTCCGTGATCGCAGCCGCCATGGCGTCGAGGTCGTGGCGCCCGTCCGCCAGGAGCGGCACCGGCACGGCCGTCGCGCCCGCCACCTGCGTGAGGATCGGGTACGCCTCGAAGCTGCGCCACGCGAAGATCACCTCGTCACCGGCAGCGGCGTAGGCCTGCAGGACGTGGTGAAGCGCGGCGACGGACCCGCCGCCGACCGCGACAGACTCTGCGCTCAGGCCCAGGAAGGAGCCGATGCGCTCGTGGAGCTCCACCGCGAACATGTCGGGGTAGCGGTGCGCCACCTCGCCGGCTGCCGCGACGGCCTGCGCGACCGAGGGCAGCGGAGGGTAGGGGCTCTCGTTCGACGACAGCTTCACGGGCGGCGGTCCGCCCGCACTGCCGCGCGCTCCAGGAACGTAGCGGGGCAGCGCGGCGACGGCCGGGCGGGGCACAGGCAGGGACGCAGGTCGATCCATGGTCACCAGGATGGCAGGTGAGGCTCGCGGAGTCGTCCGGACCGTGTGGAAGACTGCAGCCCATGAAGTTCGTGCTCAACGTCATCGTGATCTCCGTGGCGGTCTGGATCGCCACGCTCCTGCCGCTCGACCTGGTCGTCACCGGGGGCGAGGCCGAGTGGTGGACGAGGGTGCTGGCCTTCCTCGCGCTGGGAGCCGTGATCGCGCTGCTGAACGCGATCGTCAAGCCCGTGCTGAGCGTGCTGGCCCTCCCGATCACGATCCTGACGCTCGGCCTGTTCGCGCTGGTGATCAACTGGTTCATCCTGTGGCTCACGGCGTGGATCTCCGAGCAGGTGGACTTCGTGAACCTGTCCATCGGCGGCTTCTGGCAGACACTGCTCGCTGCGCTCGTCATCTCGATCGCGTCCGCGCTCATGGGGACGTTGGTGGGATCCCGCCGAGACTGACAGCGGGCCGCGGGAGGGCGTCCAGCCGCCTCAGCGGGCGGCACTGCTCCTCGCCCGACTCGCCCGCCGGCGAGGGGTGATCCGGCCGCACGGCATGCACCTGCTGGAAGTGCACGCGGTCGGTCCGACCGTCCCTGAAGAACTGCTGGTTCTGCTCCTTCCACCGCTCGAGCGAGAGGCTGGAGGAGGTCCGGTCCGCGCTCGCGAGCGCCGCAGCGTACGTGGTGGTGTGATGGGCGCCGACGACGGTGCGCGAGACCTCCGCGAGCCTGCGATCCCCAGAGGCCCTCGTGTCGAACCCCACCACCACGACGTTCGGGCCCAGGGCATGGAGCGCGCCGTCGGCCGCAGGCACGATGTCGGGCGCGTTCTCGAGGTGCAGATAGCTGACCCCGGGCGCCCGCGCCACCCCGGCCGACGGCCCGCCGATGGTCACGACCGAGCGCACGTCATAGGCGCCGCTCGCGGTGGCGCCTTCGGCGATGGCGGCCGCGACCATCGCACCCTGCGAGTGCCCTGCGAGCATGACGGGCTGGTCCGCGGGGATGCGCGCGGCCTTCATCGCCGCGAGAACCATGGCCGCGGACGCGGAGGGGCCGCCGGCGACGCCATCCAGGTTGCTGCCGATGTCGAACACCTCGCCGCGTGCGCCCACGGTGTCCGCGGTGCCGGGGATGGTGACGACCCAGGCGCTGCTGCCGTCCGGCTGCGAGACGCGATCGATCGTCACCTCACGCGGCGCGGAGCGGTCGAGCAGGACGAACAGCGCGCCCAGGTCGGCGAGCGACCGCAGCGGCTGCGGGTCATCGGGCGTCGTGGCGGCGACAGCCACCAGCGCGGGCTCGCCGGCGACGTGGTCGACGAACCGGGCGAGGCGGGCCAGGTGCGCGCGGGCGGGCTCGTAGACGCCCGCCCCGCGCAAAGCGAATGTGACGGCCTCGAGCGACGTCCCGTTGAGGTAGCCCGCTGTGGGAGGCGCTCCGTCTGGCTGGATCGCGTCGCCTACGGGATCGGCGCCCACGAGACGTGACAGCACCCCCCACTGGCTGACCTTCCACAGGCTCGCAGCCACGGCGCGGGTGCCCCACACCCGCGTGTCGGCCAGGTCGCGCAGCGTCCAGCCCATCTGCACCAGCGTCGGCACGCGCTCGCGCGCCGCCTCCTCTGCGGCCGCGTAGCCCCGCGCGACCTGGTGGAGCCTGACCTCGACGCCGTCCATCTCCCTCGCGAGCGACCTGGCGCCGTCGATCCCCAAGCGCGCCTCCTCCGCGGCGTCGCGCGCCTGCCATATGAGGGGGGCGACGCTCGGGATCGCCCTGGCGTGGGCGTCGTCGCACACGTCCTGCACCTCTGACAGCCACCGGTCCGCGTCGCGCAGCTGCGAGGCGGCATCGCCCAGCACACGCGCTGCCTCGACGAGGTCCTCGGTGAGAGCGGCGTGACCGGCCACACCGCCGTAGACGTTGAGGTGGACGGGGGCATCGCTGATCTCGTCCTCGCTCACAGCTGACCTACGCTCTGCGCGCCCCAGCGAGCCTGCAGCAGCGCGATGCGTGCGCGGTCGACGGCGGCGGCCAGCTCACCGACTCTTCGCTCGAGCCGCGCGAGCTCCTCGCGGTACTCCTCGGCGGCGACGGAGACCCACTCGACCATGGCCGCTCGCCGCAGCGCCGCGTGGACGCCGTCGATGGAGGCCTCCGCGGCCATCATCTGGTGCGTAGGCAGATAGAGCGTGGGCGCGTCGAGCGTGAGCGGGTCGGTCATGGCTCGACGCTAGGCATCCGCGGCGCGCCGACGGCCAGACCCTCCCCTGCCTGTGGATAATCCCCACGCCGCCCCGCATTGGGAGCGTGGAACAATGGTCGCCGTGACCGCCTGGGACCCCGCCTCCATGACCTCGTTCGCCGATCTTGAGCCCGCCGTGGCGCTCGGCCCTCTGGACGGCCGCTACCGGTCCGCCGCATCGGCCCTCGTCGACCACCTCTCCGAGCCGGCGCTCAACCGGGCCCGGCTCCACGTCGAGGTCGAGTGGTTCATCCACCTGTGCGCGAGCGGCGCGGTGCCGGGAGCGCGCGAGCTGTCCGGCGAGGAGACCGCACTGCTGCGCGCGATCCCTCGCGACTTCGACGGGGACGGCATCCGCGAGCACGCCGACATCGAGAAGGTCACCGTCCACGACGTCAAGGCCATCGAGTACTACATCAAGCGGCGCATCGCGGGCACGTCGCTCGCGCCGCTCGCCGAGCTGGTCCACTTCGCGTGCACCTCCGAGGACATCAATAACCTGTCCTATGCCCTGATGGTGAAGGGTGCCGTCGAGCAGGTGTGGCTGCCCGCGGCCGATGCGCTGGCTGGGCAGATCGCCGATCTCGCCCGAGCGACGGCCGGCACGCCGATGCTGTCGCGCACCCACGGCCAGACGGCGACGCCCACCACGCTCGGCAAGGAGCTCGCGGTTCTCGCCCACCGACTGCGTCGCCAGCTCGCGCGCGTGCGCGCGCAGGAGTATCTGGGCAAGATCAACGGTGCGACGGGAACGTTCGGCGCTCACACGGCGGCGGTGCCGTCCACAGACTGGGTCGGCGTGTCACGCAGCTTCGTCGAGGGCCTGGGCCTCACCTGGAATCCGCTCACCACGCAGATCGAGAGCCACGACTGGCAGGCCGAGCTCTACGCGGACGGCGCGCGCTTCGGCCGCATTCTGCATAATTTGGCCACCGACGTGTGGACCTACATCTCGCTGGGCTACTTCGCGCAGGCCGCGGTCGAGGGTGCCATCGGGTCCAGCGCGATGCCGCACAAGATCAACCCCATCCGCTTCGAGAACGCGGAGGCGAACCTCGAGATCTCCGCCGCGCTGTTCGACACCCTTGGTGCGACGCTCGTCACCAGCCGTCTGCAGCGCGACCTCACGGACTCGACGTCGCAGCGCAACATCGGCGTCGCGTTCGGCCACTCGCTGCTGGCGATCGACAACGTGCGCCGGGGAATGACCGCGCTGTCGGTGAACGAGGCGGCGCTGGCGGCTGACCTCGACGCGTCATGGGAGGTGCTCGCCGAGCCCATCCAGTCGGCGATGCGCGCGGCGGCCGTCGCGGGCGTGCCCGGCATGGAGAACCCGTACGAGCGGCTCAAGGACCTCACCCGCGGTCACGTCATCGACGCCGACGCGATCCGGGCCTTCGTCGACGAGCTGGAGCTGCCCTCTGACGTGAAGGAGCGCCTGGCCGCCCTCACCCCCGCCACCTACACCGGCCTCGCCGAGTCCCTGGTGCGCGACTACCTGAGCTGACCCCGCATCGGCGCTGCGCCTGCGCTCGCTGGAAGGTCGTGAGTGTACGTTCGAGGGCCGATCCGGGCACTCAGGACCTGCTGAGGCGCACATCGTCGCCCACGGCGATCCGTCCCGGCGTCACCACGTCCAGGTAGATGGCGACGCGCAGGTCCCGCTTGTCGCCCAGCGCCTTGAGCCAGCGGGTCTCGGTGTCGACGCCGTCCTGGGCGAGGTCGATGGTGCGGCAGCGTTCGATCCGTCCGGCCGGCCTCAGCACCGCAGAGCCGATGCGCACGTCGCCTTGCCAGCCCTCCTCCTCGAACGGCTCGGACGTGTCGACCACGAGGTTGGCCCGCAGGCGCCGGGCATCGGCGTCCACGTCCAGCTCGCGCGCGCACCAGTCGAGCGTCGCGGTGCCCACCAGCGAGATCGCGCCGTCGTCGAAGTGCGGCACGTCCGTCTCGGGCGCGACGGCGACGTCCGCCGCGAGCGCGTCGGACAGCCAGACGTCCAGGTGCGGGGCGCCCACCACGGCGTGCCGCCCGCCAGGGCCGGTCACGACCACGCCCTCAGGCTGCGTCGCGGCGCGGAACTCGAAGATCCCGTCCCGACGCACCATGCGCTTGGTGCTCTTGCCGGCGGCGAGCCGCGAGTCGGCGTCCCGCACCGCGTACTCGCGGTCGCCCACGAGCCCGCGCTCATCGACCTCGATGGTCTGCAAGGACTCGCCGCCCATCGACTTCACGGGGTAGCGACGGATCGACACCACTGACGTCATGGTCTCCAGGCTACGGGTTGCATCGCGCGCCGCCGGGGACACTGCGCATTCGCCGGTCGTTAGAGTGGCCGTGACCATGAACGACCGCACAGCAACGGACACCTCCGCGACCGTCGCGTCCGCGCCCGAGCCAGCCCGCGCATCGGCCCTCGAGGTGACCACGCCGAGCCGCCGCCGGCTCGGGGCCGAGGTCCTCATCGTCCTCGGGCTGTCGCTGGGCTACTACGCGATCACCGCCGCCCTGCGCCTGGTCGAGCGCTATCTCGCGGAGCCGGCGATCGGCCAGCAGTCCACCACTATCAACCCCTCTCGCTCCCAGATCGACTACGTCGACCTCGCCTTCCAGGTGGTCCGCCAGCTGTACCTGCTGATGCCGGTGGCGCTCGTGCTGTACCTGCTGAGCGCGGGCGGCAAGTCCGCGCTGCGGCGGCTCGGCCTCACGGGGCCCGGCCGCGCGTGGTTCAAGGACCTCGGGGCGGGGTTGCTTCTCGCCGCGTGCATCGGCATCCCTGGGTTGGTGCTGTATGCCGTGGGCCGAGCGATCGGGCAGACGGTTCGCGTCGACACCTCCGGCCTGCCGGACCTGTGGTGGACGGCCACGATCCTGCTGTTCTCCGCCGCCGTCGCGGGCGTGCTCGAGGAGACCATCGCCGTCGGATACCTCATGACGCGGCTGAAGGATCTGCGGTGGGCGCCCTGGGCGGCGATCGCCGCATCGGCCCTGCTGCGCGGCTGCTACCACCTCTATCAGGGGTGGCCGATGGCGCTCGGCAACGTCGTCATGGGCGTGGTCTTCGCATGGTGGTACCACCGCAGCGGTCGGCTCGGGCCGCTGATCCTCGCGCACTGGACGCTCGACGCCGTCGCCTTCATCGGTCCCGAGGTCGTCGGACAGGAGACGCTCGAGTCGTGGGGGATCTCGTGACCGCCTCGCAGGGCCGATGCGCGGGCTGGGTCGCGCTCCCGGCGTCTGTGAGCACTTCCTCCTAGACTCGCCTCATGGCCGGCGACCGCTCCGTGAATGACGCGCGCGCGGACGAGCCTGTCGAGGCCGAGGTCGTGGAGGCGGAGGTCGTCGAGGCAGACGAGCCGGACGAGGAGCCCGTCGAGGCCGAGTCCATCTGGACAGTGCGGGACGAAGCCGAGCCCCTCGAGGCCGAGCCCGTCGATGCGGACGAGCCGGAACCCGATCCGCTGCGCGGCGTGACCGTGATCGATCAGCCATCATCGCGCGTCCACCGCGTCACCGACCTGCTGGCAGCGGCCGGCACGCTCATCGGCATCGTGCTCGTCATCCTGCTGGGCGCGTACGGCCACGGCACCACACAGGGCTTCGCGGAGGACGTCGAGGGCATCGCGCGCCTGCTGCAGCGGCTGCTGGTGTTCCCCGTGAACATCTTCTCCGGCATCGTGACGCTGGTCGTGCCGTCCGCCGTGATCATCGACCTCGCCGCACGACGGGAGCCGCGCAGGATCCTCGAGGTGCTGGGGGCGGCCGTGCTCGCCTTCATCGTCACCGTGATCGCCGCGTTCACCACGCTCGAGTGGGGCTCGGACGAGCTCATCGCGAGCCTGTCGGTCCGTGGCTCCGAGGGCGCCATGGTCGTGCAGCTCCCCGCCTACCTCGCCGCCGTCGCGGCCATGCTGACCGCCGCCGGTCTGCGCACCACGCGCCGGGTGCTGTCCGTCTCGTGGACGCTGCTGTGGATCGCCGCGGCGGTCGCGTTCGTGTCGGGCATCGTGACCCTGCCGGCGGTCATCACGGTCGTGCTGATCGGCCGCACGTCAGGGCTGGTGCTGCGATGGATGCTGGGATCGACCGCCGACCGGGCCTACGGCGCGGCGCTCGTGGACGGGATCCGTCGCGCGGGCTTCGAGCCGCGTCGCGTGGTCCGGGCGGACACCCACGACGGCTACGATCCGGGCGACATCGATGCCGTCTCCGCCGCGCTGGGGCGCACCCGATCGGGCAGGGTCTACGACGTCACGACCGTCGAAGGCCATCGGCTCATCACCATCGCGCTCGACGGCGATCGTCACGCTGCAGGATTCCTGACCAAGTGGTGGAGCACCATCCGCTTCCGGGGCATCGACGCCCGTGCCGAGGTCAGCCTGCGCCATTCCGCCGAGTCGACCGCGCTCGCCTCCCACGCCTCACGCACCGCTGGCGTGCGCACCGCGCGGGTGCTCGGCATGAGCCAGTCGCGCGACACCATGATCACCGTCTACCAGCGGCCGCTCGCGACGCGCGCGCTCAGCGACATCCCCGCTGACGAGGTCTCCGACGAGCTGCTCGACGCCGTCTGGACGGAGGTCGCTCGCGCGGGCGAGGCTGGCATCGCTCACCGGACGCTGAGCGCTGACACGGTGCTGGTGGGAGAGGACGACGCGACGGGCCAGCCCGTGGTGTGGCTGACGACGTGGGAGATGGGCGAGGTCGCATCGTCGACGCTCTCGCGGCGCCTGGACGCCGTGCAGGTGATGGCCGCGACCGCCGCGATCGTGGGATCCGACCGCGCCGTCGACGCGGCGTTCCGCGCGCTCGGCGAGGACGTGGTCGAGCAGATCGCGCCGCTGCTGCAGGCCATCGTCCTTCCCCGGACGACGCGTCAAGCCGTCAAGAAGGGCAAGCTCCTCCCGCAGATGCGCGCCCGCATCGTCCAGCGCCTGCCCGACGCGGAGATCGAGCAGCAGAACATCGTGCGGTTCGGCTGGCGCACGGTGATGTTCATCGCCGTCGGCATCGTCGCGGCCTCGATCGTCATCGGCTTCTTCAATGCGCAGGACGTGCTGACCGCTCTGCAGGAGGCCAACCTGTGGTGGCTGCTCGCCGCCGCCGTCTGGTCGTCGTTCACGTTCGTGGGCGCCGCGCTCGCGATGATCGCCTTCTCGCCCATCCGGCTCCCGTGGATGCGGGTGCTGCTCGTGCAGGTCGCTGCGGCGTACATCGCTCTCGCCGTGCCGGCGGGCATCGGGCCGGCGGCGCTGAACCTGCGGCTGCTCACCAGGCGCCGGGTGCCCAGCCCGCTCGCGGTGGCGACCGTCGCCCTCGTCCAGGTCAGCGCCATCGTCGTCACCGTGGGCGGCCTGCTGATCCTCGGGCTCGTCGGAGGCTCCGAGGGCACGCTCGCC
The DNA here is from genome assembly GCF_002090095.1 of Demequina sp. NBRC 110053. GTDB lineage: Bacteria > Actinomycetota > Actinomycetes > Actinomycetales > Demequinaceae > Demequina. Next base: position 1,177,252 of record NZ_BBRJ01000002.1, read on the forward strand.
GCACTGCCGTCAGGCACGGTGCTGCTGGGCGTCGGAATCGTGGTCGCCGTGGTGGTCGCGGCGATGCTGGTCCCCAGGATCCGCCGTTGGGCCCTCGCGAAGATCATGCCGCCGCTGCGCCAGACCTGGCCGCGACTCGCGCAGGTGCTGGGACAGCCGCTGCGCCTGCTGCTGGGGCTCACCGGCAACTTCGTGCAGACCATCGCCTACGTAGGCGCCTTCTACTGCACGCTCGAGGCCTTCGGACAGCAGCTCGCGATCATCGATGTCGCGGTGCTGTTCTTCCTATCGAACGCGGTGGGCGCCGTGGTGCCGACCCCTGGCGGCATGGGCGCGGTCGAGGTAGCGCTCATCACCGGCCTCACGACCTCCGCCGGGCTCTCCCTCCCCCTCGCGACCTCCGTCGTGATCCTCTACCGCTTCATCACCTACTGGGCGCGCATCCCGCTGGGCTACATCGCCATGCAGTACCTGCAGCGCAAGGGCGAGATCTAGGTGTAGTGCCCAGGGACGTTGTTTGATTTCTGGGCGATGGGGAGAACCTCCGGGCAGAGTGGAGTTGCTACCACTTCACGCTGACCCCGGAGGTTCTCGTGCTCCACGCTAATGCTGCTTTGACGCCTGTCCAACGTGCTCGTATCGGTCGTCTCGTCGTCGACGAGGGCTGGACCATTGCCGACGCCGCCCGGTTCCACCACGTGTCGTGGCCCACAGCTGCGAAATGGGCCAGGCGCTATGCGCTGATGGGTCGAGCCGGGATGACCGATCGGACCTCGAGGCCGGTGTCGTCACCTACGAGGACACCCCGGCGCCTCGAGTCGAAGATCGTCCACGCTCGTATCAAACGCCGGGTTGGTCCGGTGGAGATCTCCTCGATCGTGGGAGTGCCACCCTCGACCGTGCACGCCGTGCTGAAGCGTCGGGGACTGAACCGGCTGTCCCACGTCGACGTGGTGACCGGTGAACCAGCCAGGCGCTATGAGCGTCCCTATCCGGGTTCGATGATCCACGTCGACGTCAAGAAACTGGGGAACATCCCCGACGGTGAGGGCTGGCGCTATGTGGGTCGAGCTCAGGGGCGCAAGAATCGCTTCGCCACTGCTACCGCAGCCACCAACGCCTACCGCAATCCCAAACTCGGTCACGCGTTCGTGCACACCGTCATCGACGACCACTCCCGTGTCGCCTATGCAGAGATCCACGACGACGAGAAGGCCGTCACCGCCATCGGGGTCCTGACCCGCGCGGTCGCCTGGTTCGCCCAGCGTGGTGTTCGTGTCGAGTCGGTGCTGTCCGACAACGGCGCCTGCTATCGCTCGAACGCCTGGCGCGACACCTGCCGGACTCTAGGTATCAAGCATCGCCGCACCCGGCCGTATCGGCCCCAGACCAACGGCAAGATCGAACGCTACCACCGCACCCTCGCGGGCGGCTGGGCCTACTCCCGCCACTACAACACCGAGAAAGCCCGCCGAGCCGAACTAGAGTCATGGATGCACTACTACAACCACCACCGCAACCACTCAGCCATCGGCAAGGTTCCACCCATCACGAGGTTGAACAACCTCCCTGGGCACTACATCTAGGTCTCGATCCGCGACCGGCGATCGCGCGTCACTGCCGCGCGACGCACTCGATGAGGTGCCATCGCTTGAGGCCCATGTACGACTCTCCTTCAAAGGTGGAGGCAGACCAGTGCAGGATCTCGAGGCCATCGAACAGCGCGCGAGCCTCGGTCTCGGTCAGGCAGGTGAGTTCGGGGCGCGACGCCCACTCGTCTCGATTGCCGAAGATGTTGACGGCGACGACGCCGCCCTCCCGAAGGCTGAGTCGCATGGCACGCCAGACCGTTCCGAACGCGCTGGGCGCTAACCACGACAGCGTGTACCCCGAGTAGACGAGGTCCGCGTCGGGCAGGGCGGGTGCGGACTCCAGATCCGCTGCCACGGTGGTGAGGCGCGACGACCTCGCGCCGCCGAGGCGATCGCGCAGCCCAGCCAGAGCAGTCTCATCGGCGTCGTAGGCGTAGACGCTCCACCCTGCATCGAGCAACGCGGCCGTCTCGATTCCGGCTCCCGCACCCAGGTCGAGCGCCACGCGTCCGGCCCCTGGCCCTGCATGCTCGAGAGCCGTCGCGAGCAGGGGCCGCACGCCCGAGCGCGAAGCCTGTGACCGGTTGTACTCCGCCCACAGGTCGGCGTCGAAGGTCATGCGCGACACGGTACTCGGCGCGGGACCTGGGTGGAGGTGCTCGGCTCACGAGGCGGCGACGAGCCGGCAGGCGAAGAGGCCCGGCCCCGCGACTGGCGATCCGCGGAACCGGGCCTCTCCTGAGAGAAGGAGGCGAACGTCAGCCGGTGACGCCCACGACCTCGTTGAACTCGACTCCCGCGTCGGCGGTCTCGAAGACCTCGCCTCCCACGTAGTCGACGCTCGTGATGGTGCCGGTGTTGGGGTCCGTCACGTACGCCATGCCCTCGACCACGGCGAGAGCCGGGTGAGCGGTCTGCCACTCCTCGGGGACCTCCCACGGGTCGATGACCGGGATGGTGGTGGTGACGTCGCCCGTCGCGGGGTCGATCACGCGCAGCGCGCCGTCCGTACCGAGCACCAGCACCTCGCCGTCGTCGCCGCGGCGCAGGCCGCGCCACGTGTACGTCGCGTCGTCGCCCGCGAACGGGTCGACTACGGTGATGGTCTCGCCCTCGGGGTCGATCAGCGAGATCTCGGACAGGCCCAGGCCGCCCTCGGGGTCGGACTTGTAGTCGCCCGCGACGATGTCGTTGCCGTCGGTCGCGAAGAGGTTGCCGATGCGCCCGAACGCGGTGGGCGAGCTCAGCTTGTGGACGTGGTCGCCGTGGAAGACTGCGACCCCGTCCTCGCACCCGAAGGCCACGATTTCCTCGTCCTCCGACGTGTGGAAAGCGGTCTCGCCGTGAACGCCGGGGCACTCGTCGGTCGATGCGACGACCTCGCCGTCCAGCAGCGCCTGCGCGCCAGACCGGGACTCCTCGGTGCCGACGGTGGTGTACAGCACGCCGGCCTCGTCGACCACGGCGACGCCGTGGTGCGGCGCCTCGGCCGTCCACTCGTCGATCGCGTCCACGTGGCCCTCCTCGACCATGTGCGACCACTCGCTCACCTCGACGACGGTGACGTTGCCCGTCCCGTCGTCCCACAGCGCCGCGAGCTCTCCGTGGGGCACGACGTGCCCGGGTACCTCGGCGTCGACGAGGACGTCCGTGAGCGTAGGCTCGGCGGTGTAGTAGTGGAAGTGGTCACCGTGCGGCTGCGACCAGGTGCCGGCGTCGAGCACGGCCCAGCCGCCGGTGGTGGAGACGGCGACGTGGCGGCCATCGCCAGCGTCGCTCAGCCGGTTGAAGCCGTCGAGCGGGATGTCAGCCACCTGCTCGAGCGAGAGGGCGTCGAACACGACGATGCCGCCGTCGTAGGTCGCGACGATGCGCGGGGTCTTCGACTCGTTCTCGGTGGCATCGGTCGCGGCCTCGTCGTGACCCTCCTCGCCGTGGTCGTGGTCCTCGTGGTCGTCGTGGCCTTCCTCGGCTCCGGCCGTCGAGTCCTCGACGGGCTCGTCCGCGGCGGCGCAAGCGGTCAGTCCCAGCGCGAGCGCCGCGGCTGCGGCGATCGACGCCGTGCGGGCAGGTCGGGCGGTGAGAGACATGGTCTACCTAGCCCCGGGGCGGGGCGTCCTTTCCTTTGGGGGTCGTCGGTTCACTCCGACATGCGCCACGCTACACGATACTGGGAACGGTTATCACTCGCGTTTCGCGCTCAGGCGCGGTGCCGCCCATCCACACGCGCCTCAGCCCCGAATGCCCATCGGCTGGGCGACGCGTGGCTGCGCCTAGACTCGGGCCAGGAGAGGACTTCCGTGATCGATCCGACCGCCGCCGCCTACGCGTTGCTGCTCGGCGCCGTCGCCGCCTTCAACCCATGCGGCTTCGCGCTGCTGCCGGCCTACATCACGGTTCTCGTCACCGGCAGCGCCGAGCGCCATGTCACCCGCGCTGCGGCGCTCCGCCGCGCCGTGGGCTTCGGCCTCGCGATGACGCTGGGCTTCATGGCGGTGTTCACCGCGTTCGGGCTCCTGTTCGGAGCGGTCAACGCGGGCCTGCAGGGGTCGATCCTGCCGTATCTGTCGTACGTGACCGTGGCGATCGGCGTAGTGCTGGTGTGGCTGGGCATAGTGCTCCTGCGAGGCGGCGAGCTGCGCGGCCCAGGTCTGCGCATGCGCGGCGCGGCGCCCGGCAGAGCGTTCTGGTCCCAGGTCATCTACGGCGCGACGTACGCGATCGCGTCCATGAGCTGCACCATCGGGTTGTTCTTGACGGTGGTCGCCCAGGCGCTCGCCGCGACGGGACCCGTGGGGGCCATCTCGCCGTTCCTCGTGTACGCCGCAGGCATGGGGGCGTCGATTCTCGCGGTCTCGATCCTCGCCGCCGTCGCGGGGTCGTCCGCGGCCGCGGCCCTGCGCGCCAGGACGCCGCTGCTGATGCGCATCGGCGGCGCCCTCATGATTCTCGCGGGGCTCTACGTGTTCGTGTTCGGACTCGCCGAGGTGCTGCCGCGCCACGGCATCGACACGCTCAACCCCGTGCTCACCACGACCGCCGCGTGGCAGGGCTCGGTGGCGCTGTGGATCGACTCGTGGGGCACGGTCGCGCTCGTCGTCTTCGTCGCCGTCATCGCGGCGCTCACCGTGTGGATCCTGATGGCGGCCCGCCGCGAGCGGTCGACCCAGGTCCAGGCGCCTCACCCTGGCGGGGACGACGCCACGAGCACGTCCGACGGCGAGCCGCCTCGTGCCTCGAGGATCCGCATCGCCCCTGCGGCGACGCTCGACGCCGTCCGGGACGCGGCCCGGTCGGACTAGCTCGACGCGAGCCGCTCCGCCTGGGCGAGGATGTCCTCGGCCGTGAGGCCGGAGCCACCCTTCTCGAAGGTGCCGTCGTCGTTCACGAAGTAGAACGCGGGCTGGAGGGCGACGCCGAACGATTCCCAGATCGCACCGTCGCTGTCGAGCACGTGAGTGGCGTCACCGGTCCCGGTGAACTCGAGGAACTGCGCCACCTCAGTGTCGTCGGTGATGCGACCGGCGACCCCCACGAGCTCCACCCCCTCAGGCAGTTGCGCCATCGCGGCGGACACATGGTCCTTGCCCTCGACCAGGCAGGTGGGGCACCACGGCGCCCAGAACCACAGGATGACGTCGCGGTGCTTGAGCGACTCCCCGGCCAGGGTGTCTCCCGCCACCGTCTGAGCCGTGAAGTCGAATGGTCCGGGGCGCGCGGCCGGCGCGGTCGACGTCGCGCTCTCCTCAACCTGACCGACCGGGTCTGCTGACGCGCAGCCCGACAGCGCGAGCGCGCCCACCACCGACGCCGCGAGCGCGGCGGTCAAGCGTCCTGGCATCACCTTCTCCTTGCTGCGCCGCTCGCCCGTGCGCGAGTCGAGGCCCGTTCGGATCGTCGCATGGGCACGCGAGCCACGGTCGAGCGTCACGACTGGGCCAGCTGCTCTGCAGCGTCGAGGATGCCCTCCTCGTTGAGCGAGCCGGGAATGGTGTCGATGGTGCCGTCGTCGTTGATCAGCACGAAGGCCGGCTGGTACGAGACGCCGAAGGTGGCCCAGATCGACGCCTGCTCGTCGAAGATGTGCTCGAAGCCCTCGAGTCCGTAGGTGGCGACGAACGCCTCAGCCGCCTCCGGATCCGACCGGCCCGCGAGGCCGTACAACGCCACGCCTTCCGGGAGCTGGGTGAACGCCGCCGCGACCTCGGGAGCCTCCGCCTGACACACCGGGCACCAGGATGCCCACACCCACAGGATCGCGTCCGTCCCGGCGAGGTCCTTGCCGGCGATCTCGCCGCCCGAGACGGTGGCTGCGGCCCACTCCAGCTCTGCTGGGACCGGCGCCTCCAGCATCGACTCTTCGCCGCCGGACGCGGTCGGCTCGGCCGTGGCGTCCGCCGTGTGCTGCTGATCCGTCGGCGCGGCGGTCTCCAAGGTGGGAGGCGGCTCGACGGCTGCCTCGTCGCTGGTCTCGCTGGCGCAGGCCGCCAGCAGCAGGGCCGATGCGCCCGCGAGGGCCGCGGTTCTCAGGACAGGGAAGCGGGTCATGGCGGTCTCCAGAAGGTGCGGAACGGCGATGCGCGCGGCGAATGCCAGACAACGAGGGTACGCCGCACTCGCGAGGCGTTCGGAGCCGCCGTCACGCCGGTTGGGTCGATCTAGAGGTCCGGCGCCATGTCGGCGAAGTGCGCATAGTCCTTCTTGAAGGCCACGGCGATGGTGTCGGTGGGTCCGGCGCGGTGCTTGGCGACGATGAAGTCCGCCTCGCCCGGCCGGTTGTCCCGGTCGTACGCGTCATCGCGGTGCAGCAGGATCACGATGTCCGCGTCCTGCTCGATCGCGCCGGACTCGCGCATGTCGGACAGCATGGGCTTCTTCTCGGTGCGCTGCTCAGGACCGCGATTCAGCTGCGAGATCGCGATCACGGGGACCTCGATCTCCTTGGCGAGGAGCTTGAGGGCACGGGAGAACTCCGAGACCTCCTGCTGACGGGACTCGACCTTGCGACCCGAGCTCATGAGCTGGAGGTAGTCGACCACGACGAGCTTGAGGTCGTGCTGCTGCTTGAGGCGGCGGCACTTGGCGCGGATCTCCATGAGCGACATGTTGGGGGAGTCATCGATGAACAGCGGTGCGGCCGAGACGCGTGCGGCGGTCTGGGCGAGGCGCTCCCAGTCGTTCGGCCCCATGGGCCCCTTGGTGAGGCGGGACAGCTTGACGTTGCCCTCAGCGGCGAGCATGCGCTTGGTGATCTCCTCACGGCCCATCTCGAGCGAGAAGATGACCGACGCGTGGCCGTGCTTGATCGACGCCGCACGCGCGATGTCGAGACCGAGCGTGGACTTGCCGATCGCGGGGCGGGCGGCGATGACGACCATCTGACCGCCCTGGAGCCCACCGGTGAGGTCGTCGAGCTCGCGGAACCCGGTGGGGATGCCGAGCATCTGGCCGTCGCGACTCGAGGACGCCTCGACCTGCTCGAGCGTCTTCTCCATGACGTCGCCGATGGACAGGTAGTCCGCGGAGTTGCGCCGTTCCGTCACGGCGAAGATCTCGGCCTGGGCGCCGTCGACCACCATGTCGACCTCGCGTCCGTCCGAGTCGTAGCCCATCCCAGCGATCCGGGTGCCCGCCTCGACCAGGCGGCGCAGGATGGACTGCTCCCGCACCAGTCGCGCGTAGTATCCCGCCGACGCGGCCGACGGCACGATCGCGATGAGCGTGTGCAGGTACTCGGCGCCGCCGATGCGACCCAGCTGGTTGGTGCGCTGAAGTTCGGCGCTGACAGTCAGCGCGTCGACGGGGTCGCCCGCGTTGTACAGCTTCACCGCCACGTCGAAGATGGTCTCGTGGGCCGGCTTGTAGAAGTCGTCCGCGCGCACGGACTCGATGACGTCCGCCATCGCGTCCTTGCTCAGCAGCATCGAACCGAGCACCGACTGCTCAGCCTCAAGGTTCTGGGGAGGGAGGCGGTCATAGGTGCTCGACTCGGGTCCGTACGAGTCAGGGCCGTATGAGGCCTCGAGCTCCTCCACTGACATGCGCGTTCCCTCTCCTCATCGCGTCGACGACGTCCGCAACGGTCGACCCCGGCTGACGCCAGTGTCTCTCCGGGGACTGACACGCCAACGTAGGGCCGCGGGCGCGTCCGCACAAGTCGGGTGTCCGACCGTCCGTGGACAACCCGTGGAGAACTGCCCTGTCCACAGTGGACGACCTGTGAACAACCCTCTCCCTATCATGTGGACAGAAGTGTGGATGACGTGCACCTCTTGTCAGCGGTTGCCTGTTTACCTGGTGTTACGCCGAAACTACACCTGTGGAAGAAGCGCGGGAAAAATCTCTCGGCGTGTCGCGCGTAGGCGTGTCGCAACGATCCGAGCCGACCGGCGCATCAGCCCCTCGCAAGACCCCTGGCATCGGACGCTCGACGACGTGCGAGCGCCCGCGCCGTACCGCTCAGCACACACCTGGGACGCACGGGGCGAGAGGGACGCGTGTGCTCGCACATCAGCACCAGAGGTCCCACCCGCATCAGCCGTGTGTTGGGCGGTCCACATCCCACAGCGAGCACGGCAAAGGCCCCGGCTCGCGGCCCCCCTCAGGCGAGGAAGCCGCGGGCCGGGGCCCCGGTGCGCGCTACTTCGCGGCGACGACCTGGACGGTCACCGTGGCGGCGACGTCGTCGTGCAGGGTCACCGACACGTCGTACGTGCCGAGCGCCTTGATGGGCTGCGCGATGTGGATGCGACGCTTGTCGACCTTGGCGCGGTTGCCAATCGCGTCCGCGATCTCCGCCGGGGTGACGGCGCCGAACAGGCGACCGGAGTCGCCCGCCTTCGCCTCCACCTTGACGGGGTTCGCCTGCAGCGAGTCGCGGGCCGCCTGGGCGTCCTCGACGCTGGCGATCTCCTTGTCGCGGCGCGCCTTGCGCATCGACTCGATCTGCTTCTCCGCGCCTGCCGACCACGGGGTCGCCAGCTTGCGGGGAACCAGGTAGTTGCGCGCGTAGCCGTTCTTGACGTCGACCACGTCGCCTGCGACGCCGAGGCCTGCGACCTCGTGGGTCAGGATGAGCTTGGCCATCTTCGTACCCCCGGGATCAGCGGCCGGAGCCGGCGTAGGGGAGAAGGGCCATCTCGCGGGCGACCTTGATCGCGCGCGCGATCTCGCGCTGCTCCTGGACGGACACGCCCGTGACGCGACGCGAGCGGATCTTGCCGCGGTCCGAGATGAACTTGCGCAGAAGAGCGGTGTCCTTGTAGTCGACCGTGGTGACCTTGGCCGCCTTGAGCGGGTTCACCTTCTTCCGCGGCTTGCGGATGTCGTGCTTAGCCATTGATTGAACTCCTGTGTGGAAAAGTGCTTAGAACGGGGGCTCGTCCGACGCCGGGGCGGATGCCCACGGGTCGTTCGAGGAGCCGCCTGCCGGCGCGGAGGAACCGCCGCCACCGAAACCGCCCTGGCCACCGGAGCCGCCCTGACGCTGCGTGCGGTTCACCTTGGCGGTGGCGTAGCGCAGCGACGGGCCGACCTCGTCGACCTGGATCTCGTTGACGGAGCGCTTCTCTCCGTTCGCCTCCCACGAGCGCGACACGAGGCGACCGGTCACGATGACCCGCATGCCCTTGGTGAGGGACTCGGCCACGTTCTCAGCGGCCTCGCGCCACAGGGAGCAGCGCAGGAAGAGGGTCTCGCCATCCTTGAACTCGTTCGTCTGACGATCGAACGTGCGCGGCGTCGAGGCAACGGTGAAGTTGACCACGGCCGCTCCGGACTGGATGAATCGCAGCTCCGGGTCGCCGGTCAGGTTGCCGACGATGGTGATGGGAGTCTCGCCTGCCATGTGTGTTCCCCTTGGTTTCGTGTCGTGTGTGGGTTGCAGTCGGGAGCGATCGGCTACTTGGCGTCGGGACGCAGCAGCTTGGTGCGAAGAATCGACTCGTTGAGACCCAGCTGACGCTCGAGCTCCTTGGCCGTGGCGGACTCCGAGGTGAAGTTGATCACCGCGTAGATGCCGTCGTTCTTCTTCTTGATCGGGTAGGCCAGGCGGCGACGGCCCCAGATGTCGACGTTGTCGACGGTGCCCTTGTCGCTGGTGACCACGTTCAGGTACTTGTCGAGCGACGGCTGAACCGTGCGCTCGTCCACCTCAGGGTCGAGGATGACCATCATTTCGTACTGACGCATCGAATACCCACCTCCTCTGGACTCATGCGGCCACGGACGTTCCGTGGCAGGAGGGTTGATGCTGGCCTGTGCGCCATGGGGCGACAGGCCATCGACAAGGATACCTTGCGGGGCGCGCGTGCGTCATCCCTGTCCACAGGTAGCCTCGGACACGTGAGCGACAGACGGCCGCTGCGCGTGCAGCAGATCTCGGACGACCGGTTCCTCGCGCTGGCACGCACGTCCGGCCAGCCGGTGCCCATCGAGCAGTCGCCCGCGTGGGATGCGTACGACGGGGCGGTCGACGCGCGCGACTTCTGGCGGCGCCTCGTGATCCTCGACCACGACGAGCCGGTCGCCGTGATCGCCCTCACCGCGTACGCCGGACGCGGGTTCCGCTACCTGTGGGCCAAGCACGGGCCGCTGTGGCTCGCTGAGCAGACACCCGAGGCCGAACACGCGGCCAGGGACGCGCTCCGCTCCTACGTGCGCGCCGAGGCCCCCCACATCCCCTTCATCCGCATGCACGCCAGGCACGCGGCGCCCGATCTGCACGAGCTGCTGCAGACCGTGACCTATGACCGCACCGTCGTCATCGACCTCACCCCCGAGGAGGACGACATCTTCGCGTCCTTCGGCAAGCGTCGCCGCTCGGGCATCCGCAAGGCCCTGCGCGACGAGTCCTGGGATCTCACGGACGAGTCGGGGCTCACGCGCGAGGAGTTCGACGAGCTGTACCGGATCTACGAGGAGACGGCCGAGCGCGACGAGTTCGGCATCTACGAGGCGGACACGTACTACGCGATGATCGCCGCGCTGGGCGAGCACGCCAGGGTGTTCGTCGCGCGTCGCACGGACAGCGGAACGGCCGATGCGCCCGCTGAGCCCGGTCGCGCCGTCGCCTGGGTGATCGTCACCGTGTACGACGGCAAGGCGATGAGCTACTACGCGGGCGCCAACCACGAGGCGCGCGGCACCAACGCCGTGATGCTGCTGCGCTGGCACGTGATGCGGGTGCTCAAGGCGGAGGGCGTCTCCCAGTACGACCTCATGGGCGTCGATTCGGCGCGCGCGCCGCAGCTCAAGGGCGTGGGCGACTTCAAGCGCCAGTTCGCCGGGGAGACCGAGGTCGACGGCGCGTGGGACGTGGCCGTCAGGCCACTGCGGTACCGGATGCTCGTGCTCGCCCTCAGGCTCAAGCGCGCGGTGCGGCGGATCCGGTAGTCCCGCAGCCGGCCGCGCAGCGTGCCTCGCTCTCGCTGGTGGGGGCCGTCGGGCCTGCTAGGGCAGGGTGACCGTGATGGTCGGCGCCGGGGTCGGCGTCGGCTGCGGCGGGTCGGGCGGCTCGGTCGTCTCGCTCGGCTCGGGCTCGGGCTCGGGCTCCGGCGGGTCCGTGGTCTCGGTGGGCTCGGGCTCGGGCTCGGGCTCGGTCGTCGTCTCCTCGGGCGTGGGAGAGGGCGTGGGGCTCGGCGGAGCCGACGGCTCGATCGAGGTCGCCGAGCCCACGTTCGCGCGCGGCGGGAAGTCGACGACCTCCATGTCGGCGAGGATCGGCTCCATCATCCACGTCCACACTCGGGTGGGGATGGTCGAGCCGGTGATCTGGTCGAAGCCGCCGAAGGGCGTGATCTGCTCCGCGGAGCCGTCCTCGCCCACCTGGTACAGCGACACGGCGCCCACGATCTGGGGCGAGAAGCCCACGAACCACGCCGAGCGGTTCTCGTTGGAGGTTCCGGTCTTGCCCGCGAGCGGACGGTCGATGCTCTCGCCGGCGTACGAGCCGGATCCAAAGCGCACCACCTGCTGCATCGCGTAGGTGGTGTCAGCCATGACGTCCTCGGCGAACACTCGCTCCGAGGTGTCCTCGTGCTCGAACACCACCTCGCCCTGCGCATCGGTGACGGAAGCCACCATGTAGGGATCGGTCCTGATGCCGCCCGCCGCGAGGGTCGCGTAGGCGGAGGCCATGTCGATGGCGTGGGGCGAGGCTGAGCCCAGCACGTTCGACGGGTTGGAGTCCAGGCCGAGGGTGTCCTCGGGGACTCCCGCCGCGATCGCCGTCTCCATGGTGGCCTGCGGCGTGACGTCCTCGTTGAGGCCCACGTACGCGGTGTTGACGGAGCTCTGGGTCGCCTTCACCAGGTCGATGACGCCGTAGCTCACGCCGCCGAAGTTGCGCACTGGGCGGTCGAAGCCCTCGAACTCCATGTCGTTGTTGCCCAGGTACTGCGACTCGAGCCCGATGCCGCGCTCGAGCCCCGCGATCAGCGCGAAGGGCTTGAACGTGGATCCGGCCTGCGCGACGTCCTGGGTCACGGCGTTGCGCTGGATCTCAAGGTAGTCCTCGCCGCCATACATCGACGTGATCGCGCCCGTGGCGGAGTCCACGGTGACGGCGGCGACGCGCAGGTTGTCCGCGTGGTCGTCTGGCATCTCGGCTACTGCCGCCTCGGCGGCGTCCTGGTGCTCGGGGACGATGGTGGTGGTCACGCGATAGCCCAGGGACTCGATCTCCTCCTGGGACACTCCGGTCACGCGTTCGACCTCGAGCAGCGCCTCGCGCAGCAAGTAGCCCTCGGGGCCCGCGTACACGTCCTCGTTCTGATACTCGATGGGCTCGGGGAACTCGGTGATGTCCGCCCGCTCCTCGGCGCTCAGGAAGCCCGCGTCGACCATCCCGTCCAGCACGTAGTTCCACCGCTCCTCGGCCTTGTCGTGGTCCACGCGGGGGTCCCACGCGCTCGGTGCGGGGATGAGGCCGGCGATCATGGCCGACTCGGAGACGGTGAGGTCCGCGGCATCCTTGCCGTAGTACTGCTCAGCGGCGGCCTGGATGCCATAGGCGCCGCGCCCGAAGTAGATGGTGTTCATGTAGTTCTCGAGCACCTCCTCCTTGGGCTGCTGCTGGTCGATCTTGAGCGCCATGAGGGTCTCGTCGATCTTGCCCTTGATGGAGGTGGTGGTCTCGCCCACGTAGTAGCGCTCGACGTACTGCTGCGTGATCGAGGACCCGCCACGCGGGTTGTCGAGCACCACGGTGTCCCACAGCGCCTTGACCATGCCAGGGATGTTGATGCCGGGGTTGGTCCAGAAGCTGCGGTCCTCGGCGGCCACGATGGCGTTGCCCACGTGCTCGGGCAGGTCCTCGTAGGCCACGACCTCGCGGTCGGCCACGCCCAAGCGGCCGAGCTCCGTCTCGCCGTCCGCGTAGTAGAAGATCGACGACTGCGCCTGAGCGAAGTCGTTGGGCTCCGGAATCTCGAGCATGAAGTAGCGGACCGTCAGCAGGATGATCCCGACCAGGGACACCACCAGCAGCGCGATGAGCGACCAGATGCCGATGCGCCACAGCCACCGCCGCCACGCCGGCCAGTCGTCGCGCTTGCTCGTCCGGCCCCCGCCGTCGCCGCTGCCGCTTCCCTTGCCTGCCTGCTTGGCGGCAGCGGTCCTCTTGGGGGCCGCGCCTGTCGCGCTCCACGCTGGCAGGCCGCTCGCGGGCTTGCCATCCTTGGTGCGCTGCACTCCTGGCGCGGGCTGGCCGGTCTGACGCCCGGCCGGGACGCGGGTGCTCCGGCGCTGCGGAGTGGTGCGGGAATCGCTCATGGTGTTCTCACCCTAGAAGTCGGTGCGGCGGACGGGAGGCATCCCGCCCGGGGCGTCGGGCGGCCGCGCAGGACGCCGGCCCGAGCCTGGCTGTACCGCTTAACGCGCGACGGGCCCCGAATGTCCCGCCAGCCACTGCATCGGCCCCTCCTTCCCCGCGCCGGCCCCACGGCGTACCGCTCAACACACGCTGGTGACAGGTGCGTCCCGTGCGTCGCATGTGCCGGCACATCATCCCCACCCGTCACTCGTGTCCCTGCCGTGTGTTGAGCGGTACAGGAACGGCGAACCCCACGTGCGCATCGTCCCTCCCCGATGTATCGTGGCGATACAACGCTCTGCTAGTGTTGCCCGTTGACCCGAACCGCCGAGAGAGCGCGAGAGGAGCACCCGTGGCCAAGACCGACGTCCTGTCGCTGGCGATCCTCGGCATGCTCGCCGAGCAGCCGCTCCACGGCTACCAGATCCGCAAGCGGCTGGGGGCCGAGCTCGGCCCATTCCGCGCGCTCAGCTACGGGTCGCTGTACCCGTGCCTCAAGCGCATGGTCGGGGACGGCCTCATCGCCGCCGACGACTCCGACCCTGGCCGGGCCTCGGGCTCGAAGCGCTCGCGCATCGCGTACGCGCTCACGGAGGACGGAGAGCGTCGGCTCGCCGACGAGCTCGCCAGCTCGGGCGCGTCCTCGTGGGAGGACGACACCTTCGACGTGCGCTTCTCCCTCTTCACCAAGACCGACTCGGCGACCCGGCTGCGCATCCTCGAGGGCCGCCGCTCCCGCCTGTCCGAGCGCATCGAGGAGATCAACGACGGGCTCGCCCGTGTCCGCGAGCGCCACGATGCCTACACCACCGAGCTGCAGCGTCACGGACTCGAGCGCGTCGAGCGCGAGGTCGAGTGGCTGGACCGGCTCATCGAGAACGAACGATCCGCGCCCCGCGGAGACAACCCCAACACCGCTTCCGCGGGCTGAAAACTAAGGAGAAATCATGGCTGCCCTTCGCGTCGCCATCGTCGGCGTCGGCAACTGCGCCACGTCGCTCATCCAGGGCGTGGAGTTCTACAAGGACCGCGCCGCGGACGAGTCCGTGCCCGGCCTCATGCACGTCCAGTTCGGCGACTATCACATCTCCGACATCGAGTTCGTGGCAGCGTTCGACGTCGACTCGCTCAAGGTGGGCAAGGAGCTCGTCGAGGCGACGGAGTGCTCCGAGAACAACACCATCAAGATCTGCGACGTCCCCAAGACGGACATCCAGGTCCAGCGCGGCCACACCCTCGATGGCCTGGGCAAGTACTACCGCCAGACCATCGTCGAGTCCGACGAGTCGCCCGTCGACGTCGTCCAGGTGCTGCGCGAGACCGAGGCCGACGTCCTGGTCTGCTACCTGCCCGTGGGCTCCGAAGAGGCCGCGAAGTTCTACGCCCAGTGCGCGATCGACGCCGGCGTCGCGTTCGTCAACGCCCTCCCCGTCTTCATCGCCTCCGACCCCGTGTGGGCCAAGAAGTTCGAGGACGCCGGCGTGCCCATCGTGGGCGACGACATCAAGTCGCAGGTGGGCGCGACCATCACCCACCGCGTGATGGCGAAGCTGTTCGAGGACCGCGGCGTGGTGCTGGACCGCACCTACCAGCTCAACGTGGGCGGCAACATGGACTTCAAGAACATGCTCGAGCGCGACCGTCTCGAGTCCAAGAAGATCTCGAAGACGCAGGCCGTCACGTCCAACCTCGAGGGGCCGCTCGCAGGCCTCAAGGACTCGCGCGACGTGCACATCGGCCCCTCGGACTACGTCGCCTGGCTCGACGACCGCAAGTGGGCGTACGTGCGCCTCGAGGGCCGCGCCTTCGGCGAGGTGCCCCTCAACCTCGAGTACAAGCTCGAGGTGTGGGACTCGCCCAACTCGGCTGGCATCATCATCGACGCGATCCGCGCCGCGAAGATCGCGAAGGACCGCGGCGTGGGCGGCCCCATCCTGTCGGCCTCGACCTACTTCATGAAGTCGCCGCCGGTGCAGATGGAGGACACCAAGGGCCGTGCCCAGCTCGAGGCGTTCATCGCCGGCGAGGTCGAGCGGTAGAGCTCGCTCTGATCGGCGCCGAGCGCTGAGCCAGCCGCCGCATCGGCGTTGCCGGAAGCGCGACGAGGCCGGGTCACCCGCTGAGGGGTGACCCGGCCTCGTCGCATCGCGGCACTGGTGCACGGCGCCGATGCGCCGGCACGGCTGAGACTGTCAGGCGGCTTCGAGCGCCATGGGGATGGGCGTCTCGCCGCCCACGAGCTCCCACTGGTGACCCGCGGTGGCGGGCCGGTCGAGGGCATCCGCGATCACATGGGCGACGTCGGCGCGAGCGATCTGGCCCCGCTCGACCTCGGACGCCAGGGTCACCTTGCCCGTCGCCGCCTCGTCGGTGAGCCCGCCGGGGCGGAGGATGGTCCACTCGAGACCCGACTCGCGCAGCGCGGAATCCGCGTCGCGCTTGGCCTCCACGTAGGCCTTCCACACCGGCTCGACGTCCTCAGGCAGCGGCTGGTCGACGCCGATGGCGCTGACCTGGACGAACCGGCCGATGCCCTGCGCCTTCGCGCCGGCGATCGCCTTGAGCGAGCCCTCGAGGTCGACGGTGCGCTTGCGGTCGATGTTGCCGTCAGGGCCGCCGCCCGCGGCGAACACCACCGCGTCACAGCCCTCGAGGACGGCAGCGAAGTCCTCCTCGCTCGCCGTCTCGATGTCGAGTTCGCGCGGCTCGGTGCCCATCGCCGCGAGGTCGATCAGCTGGTCCTGCTTGCGCGCGAGAGGGACCACCTGCTTGCCTCGGCCCACGAGGATGGGAATGAGCTGGCGGGCCACCTTGCCGTGGCCGCCGACGATCGCGATGCGCTGTGGAGTAGTCATGCCTCCACCATGCCGCGCTAACGCGTCAAACGCACGTCCGTTCGCGCCGAGCGAGAACGGGAATGGCCGCCTGCCCGCGCGGGCGCCGCAGACAGGCCCCCGAGTCAGGCCCGCGAGTCAGGCTTGGGCGGCTGCTGCGGCGTCGCCCACGGGTTGTCGGGGTCGACCTGCGGGGCGTCCGATGCTGGAGCAGCGGGAGCCTGCGGGGCTGGCGGCGCCGCCGATGCGGGCGGGGCGGGAGACGCGGGTGCCGGGTAGCCGGGTGCCGCATAGCCGGGCGCGGCGCTTCCAGGCGCGCCGCCGTAGGCCCCGGGCGCCGGGTATCCGGACGCCGGATAGCCGGGCGCCGGGTAGCCGGGCACCTGCGGCCGCTCGGCCTCCTTGGGGTCCGCCCCCCAGCGGTTGGCTCCGCGCTCAGAGTCGAGGAACGCCATGATCAGCGGAACGATCCCGAGGCTGACGAGGTTCAGCCACAGCCAGTGACCCGATTGGCCCATGTCATGGAGGCGTCGCGCCCACACCGCGTAGGTGGGGATCGCGAGGGCGAGCCAGGCGGCGAACATGACGACGCCTCCGATCACGATGAGCACCCAGTTGACGTCCTCGATCGCGTCGTCCGGGACCGTGCCGTCGGGGCCTGCCTGGGACCACACCGGCACGAACGCCGCGAACACCAGAACGTAGAAGACGATCACCAAGGGGATCGTGACCAGCACGGTGAAGAGGTACCACCACCAGAACTCGGAGCGCCGCGCGCGCCCGGAGAAGTCTGCGTACTTGCCGAAGCAGGTCTTGATCGCAGTTCCGAATCCCATGTCAGACGTCCGCCTCTCGCTCGAGCTCCTTGGGGTCAGGTCCGTACCGGTTCGGGCCCACGGTGCCGTCGAGGCATGCGAGGACCAGGATGACGATGGGAAGGAAGAACCAGAACAGCAGCCACCATGCCGACTTCTCCTGGTCGTGGAGCCGGCGCACTGTCACGGCCCAGGTGGGCACGATCAGGAACGCGCCCACGGCCAAGGTGAGCCCGATCATGATCCAGCCGCTCAGGCGCACGTCCTCGGGATCGAAGGTCCAGCCCTCGTACGCGTCGCCGAGCGTCACCGCTGTGAAGGACAGCAGGGCGAGGATGACGAGGTAGCCCACGACCATGAACCACCAGTACTCGCGCCGTCGCGCGCGCTGATGGAAGTCCGCGTACTGCGTGAGGCCCTTCAGGAACCAACCGACCGTCATATGTCTTCCCTCCTGCGCGCCACTGTAGTGGGCGCGGGCGCTGGCCGCGCTGGCACCACCCGACACGCGCATCGGCCCTGCGGTCCGCCCCTAGGCTGGCGCCATGTCGTTCGTGCGCGACCTGAGACGCCTCTGGCGGACGGCGGGCTTCCGGCACCTCACCTACGTGCGCCTGCTGTCGCAGGGCGGCGACGGCATGTTCCAGGTGGGCATCGCGGCCGCGTTCTTCTTCGACCCGACCACCGCGACCACTCCCGGCGCGATCGCTGCGGGCTTCGCCGTGCTGCTGGCACCCTTCACCATCGTCGGCCCGTTCGTGGGTCCCCTCATCGACCGCTGGCAGCGGCAGCGCATCCTCGTGGTGGGCAACGTGGTGCGGCTCGCTCTCGTCGGCGCGCTGCTGGTGCTGCTCGCCACGGACGCACCGCGCTGGAGCCTCTACGTGGTGGCGCTGCTGACCCTGTCCGTCAACCGCTTCCTGCTCGCTGCCATGACGGCCGGACTGCCTCGCGTGGTCGATGCCGAGGATCTGCTCGCAGCCAACGCGGTGCTGCCCACGCTCGGCACGGTGGCGGCGGCCGTCGGCGGCGCCGTGGGCGGCATCGTGACCTTCGTGGCGCCCGACGCCTCGGACGCCGGGCTCGCGAGCGCGGCGCTCGTGTGCGCCGGTGCGGCGTTCGGCCTCGCCGCGTGGGCGACCGTCCTCATTGGCCGCCGCGCGCTGGGGCCCGAGCACCCGCTCGAGCGCCTCCGCCTGGTGGCCCAGGTTCGCGAGCTGGGCGCCGAGCTCGCCGACGCCGTTCGCTACCTCCGCGCACGCGTGACCCCCTTCCACGCGCTCGCCGTGATGGCGGCGCAGCGGCTGCTGTACGGCCTGATGTTCGTGGCCTCGATCCTGATCTCGCGGCACGTCCTGGGCGACCCTGACAGGCCCGAGGAGGCCCTCGGCCGGTTCACCGTGGTGGTCGGCTTCGCGGCAGTGGGGTTCGGCCTCGCCGCGGTCCTGACGCCGGTCTTCAAGGAGCGCTTCTCGCGTCACTCGTGGATCGTGCTGTGCCTGTGCGTGGGCGCCACCGGCCAGGCGCTGCTCGCCATCTCCTCCGCGCCCTGGGCGCTGCTCGGCGCTGCGGTCGTCGTGTCGTTCGCGGTCCAGGGCGGCAAGATCGCGGTCGACACGATCGTCCAGCACGACACCGAGGACCGGATGCGCGGGCGCGCCTTCACGCTCTACGACATGGCCTACAACGTCGCCTTCATCGCGAGCGCGGTGATCGGTGGGCTGGTCCTGCCGGGCGACGGCTACTCGCGCCCGCTCATGGCCGCGCTGGTCGCGGTCTACCTCGTGGCGGCGGCGGTGTTCTCACGAGCGCCGCGCCACCCGTCTCCCCCCGTCGCGACCACGCCACCCACGCCGCCCTCCGCCGCGAACTAGGGAGCTCACGAACACGCACAGGTCCTACCGAGCCATACGAGGCAACTCACGCATACACGTGTCTCGCTGCCAGCACCTCTAGTGCCACTCCGCGGCACCACGCCGGCCGCGTGGTGACGTCCGAGTAGTCGAAGCGCACGGTGGCGATCCCCAGTGTGCTCAACAGGGCATCGCGGCGCACGTCCCTGACTCGCTGTTCGTTGCCGCCGTGGTATGTCTTCGAGTCGAACTCGAAGGCGGTGCGCGTCACAGGGTCGTAGGCGTCTACCCGGTAGCGCTCACCCCGGACGGCAAGGCGGTGCTGGCGTACCACGGTCGAGAACTCGATCCCGACAAGAACGTCATCTGCACCGCACTCCTCAAGAAAGCTCTCGACACCCGCTTGCGCGCGCTCGAGTCTGCGCAGCAACGACGCCCGCCCTCGCAGGCGCGGCAACCTGTCCAGATGTTCGCGGACTCGCGTGAGACTGAGCGCCCCGCGGCGCGTGAGGCCGTACAGCAACTCGGCTCGATCCGCCTCGCGCGCTCGGGAGTAGGCATGGACGAGGGCGAGCTCAGGATCGACCACGCGTGCCTCGTCCGCGCGCACATGCAGCGTCGGTCGATAGGTTGAGCTGGTGATGGCAAGCCACGCGGGCGAAGGTCGGTGGCGCCAGTGCGGCACCAGCAGCTGCACCTCCTCTGGCTCCCTCGGGCGCAGTCCCGCGTCGAGCAGCACACCCAATCCAGTGAGTGCACATCCGGCAGGTCCCCACTTCGCGGCCGCGTGGGAGCGCACCAGCCACGAGTCCGCGTGCAGGGTCGACGCGTAGCGGTCGGGCAGCACACGCGTGATGTCACCGCGCGCCACCGCCGCGGCTACGCCGCCGCGGCTCGCGTGCTCGCACAGCTGCGTGAGGCTGAAGGTGGTCGGGCGGGATTCGAGCAGCTCGATCGCTTCGACGAGGGACATGACCACGGGTCTACGCGCCGAGTTCGCGGGCCGCGGCGAGACGACCGTAGCGCTGTGGACGCGTGCGAGTTCGGGTGGTCCTGGGGCAGGCGGCCACACCGGCCTGTGCCTCAGTTGCCTCGCGAGCGCATGTGCGCCGGATCCATGCACACAAGCTGCCTATTTTCGTGGGCAGGAGCGGGACGAGCGCCGGTCATCAGGCGCCCTGCCCCTCCCACCACGCGACGAGCTCCTCGCGCGCACGCTCGGGAGACAGCGGCCCGTGCTCCATGCGCAGCTCGAGCATGTGCTTGTAGGCCATGCCCACCTCGCGACCCGGCCCGATCCCCAGGATCTCCATGATCTGGTTGCCGTCGAGGTCGGGCCGGATGGCGTCGATCTCCTCCTTCTCGCGCAGCTCGGCGATGCGCTGCTCGAGGTCGTCGTAGGCGAAGGACAGTCGATCGGCCTTGCGACGGTTGCGGGTGGTGACGTCCGCCCGCGTGAGCCTGTGCAGACGCTCGAGCTCCGGCCCTGCGTCGGTCACGTAGCGGCGCACCGCGGAGTCCGACCATCGGGCGTCGACATACCCGTGGAAGCGCAGGTGCAGCTCGACCAGGTGGGCCACCGCCTTGATGGTGTCCTTGTCGAACTTGAGCTCCTTCATGCGCTTGCGCGTCATCTTGGCGCCGACCACCTCGTGGTGGTGGAACGAGACGCCACCGCCAGGCTCGTGCCGTTTGGTGGGCGGCTTGCCGATGTCGTGCAGCAGCGCGGCGAGCCTCAGGACCAGGTCCGGTCCTGGCACCGCGCCGTCGGGGCCGGTCTCGAGGTCGATCGCCTGCTCGAGGACCGTCAGCGAGTGCTCGTACTGGTCCTTGTGCTGGTGATGCTCGTCGATCTCGAGGCGCAGCGCGGGCAGCTCGGGCAGCACATGGCCGGCGATCCCCGACTCGACGAGCGCCTCCAGCCCCGCCCGCACCCGGGATCCGAGCAGCAGCTTGCACAGCTCGTCCCGCACGCGCTCCGCGGAGACGATCGCGATCCGGTCCGCGAGACGCGACATCGCCGCGAAGGTGCCGGGCTCGATCTCGAAGCCGAGCTGCGACGAGAACCGCGCCGCGCGCATCATGCGCAAGGGATCGTCGCCAAAGGACACGTCCGGCTCGACCGGCGTGCGCAGCAGTCCCCCCGCCAGGTCGCTCAGCCCGCCGTGGAGGTCGACGAACTCGCGCGATGGCAGTCGCACCGCCATGGCGTTCACCGTGAAGTCGCGGCGAGCCAGGTCGCCATCCAAGGAGTGGCCGAAGGCGACGACGGGCTTGCGGGTGACGCCGTCGTACTCGTCCGCCCGGTACGTGGTGATCTCGACCACCAGGTCGCCCCGGCGCCCGCCGATGGTTCCGAACTCGCGGCCCATGTCCCACGTCGCGCGCGTCCATCGCCCCAGCAGCCGCTCGGTGTCGTCCGGCCTGGCCGAGGTCGCGAAGTCGAGGTCGGAGCTCGAGCGCCCCAGGAACGCGTCGCGCACGGGGCCACCGACGAGCGCGAACTCGTGCCCCGCGGCGTCGAACAGGTCGGCGAGCTCGAGGATCTCGGGAGGCAGCGCATCCCACAGCAGCGCGGCGCGCTGGCGCAGGACGTCCATCGATGGAGGGGTGACGTTCACACGCACCATGGTTCCAGATGGGCCGTGCGCAGCAGGCATGAGGTGCCTAGGACGGGACGATGCGCGGGAGGCGTGAGCGCCACGTGCCTCGTTTCGGGGTGGTGGAGGAGCGGGCGGGGGGGGCGCGGCGCGGCGGCGCTGCCTCGGCTCGGGCCCCGGCTCGTTAGAGTGAGCGCATGCCCCGTCCGTCCGATCCGCGCCCTCAGGCGACCCCGCGGCCCCCCGCGGGCCACGCCCTGCGGCAGCGGCGCGAGGCGGCTGCCAGGCGCGCGGCGCAGCTGCCGGTGTCGAACGAGACGTCGGCGGGCGGCATCGCGATCCGGGTCGAGGGCGGCATCGCGCTGGCGGCGTGCATCGGGCGCCGCAACCGCGCCGGCCGGCTCGAATGGTGCCTGCCCAAGGGCCATATCGAGGCGGGCGAGACCCCGGAGCAGGCAGCGACCCGCGAGGTGGCCGAGGAGACCGGGATCGATGCGGAGATCCTGCGTCCCATCGGGGTCATCGACTACTGGTTCACCGGCGACGACCGGCGGGTTCACAAGGTGGTGCACCACTTCCTCATGGAGGCCAGGGGCGGCACCATCACCACGGAGAACGACCCGGATCAGGAGGCCGAGGTCGCCGAGTGGATTCCCGTGAGCGAGCTGGCCTCGCGCCTCGCGTTCCCGAACGAGCGCAAGATGGCGCACGTCGCCGCCGAGCTGCTCGCGATCGCGACGTGAGGCGTCCGCTCGCGGCGGCTTGCGCCGCCGCCCTGGCTCTGGTGCCCGCCTCGGCGAGCGTCGGAGCAGGCCCAGGACTCGTCGGCACCGAGTCCGGCTCCGTCGTGACGGGACAGCTCGAGGGGTTCGGCCCCGAGGTCGTCGCGCCAGGACGCGCGCTGTCAGCCTCGGTGACCGTGAGCAATTCCGCCGCCACCCCGGCGAACGACATCTGGGTGGAGCTGTGGGCGACGTCCCAGCCGCTGGCGAGCGCCGATGCACTGGCTGACTTCCTCGACAGCCCTCACGAGGAGTCCTTGCGACTGGTGGGGCAGTCGCCCGAGGTGGTCGAGGACGAGACAGGCGGCCCCGGTCAGGACGACAGCGACGGCGAGCCCAGCGCGACCGACCAGGAGGCTCAGGAGCAGGACGAGGAGCCGCCCGACCCCACCGGGCTGACGATCCCGGCAGACTCGTCGTCCCCCGTGATGGTGACGGCTGCCGCTGCCGACCTCGATCTGCCGGCCGATGAGTGGGGCATCTACGGCGTCGTCGTCCAGGTCAGGGCGGGCGACGAGGTCATTCCTGTGGACGCGCTGCCCTTCACCTGGACGGGTGACGGGGTCCCTCCGCTCGAGGTGGCGATCCTCGCCCAGGCGACGGGCTCACCGACCCGTGTCGAGTCCGTCCTGACGGCATCGGCGGTCGATGGCGTCGCCGTCGCCGTGGATCCGACCACCCTCACCAACGCCACCGTGATCGACCAGGGCCTCGTCACGCGCGAGGTGCTCCGCGTCGCGGCGGGCACGCCGGACGTCACCTCCTTGGCCCACGCCGGGGACGAGCAGATTCTCGCTCAGGCGCTCGCGATGCCCGCCGGCGCCTCCGTCGGAGGGTTGGACAGGGCGCCGTGGGTGTCCTTCCCGGCCGCGGTCGACCGGTCCACCGTCGCGTTCACCGCGAACCACGGCGCCGCGGGTGCCGTCGCCATGCCCTCCGCCGCCGGATTCGAGGAGGCGGCGGAGCCGGGAGTCGCGGTGGTCGACGATGGATCCGGCCCGGTCCTCGTGGCCGACCCGACGCTGAGCGAGACGCTCGAGGAGTACCGCCCCGGCACGCCGGCCGCGAGCGCGACCCTGGTCGCCCTGTCCGCACTGGCGGCCGCCGCGTCCGACGGCGAGCCCCTGCTGATCGCTCCTGGCACGGGCTGGCAGCTGGGGCCGGGGTGGCAGCAGGACGACGGCTCACCGTCCGCCTCGCTGCGCGCCCTGGTGCGCGCCCCGTGGGTGACCGTCGTAGCGGTAGCGGACCTGCTCGACTCCGCCGCATCGCCCGCGGAGCTCGCCCCCACGCTCGCGGCAGACACGGATCTGCCGCCCTCAGCGATCTCGGCACTCGGTGACCGGATGGAGTCCCTGCGGACGCTCGCGACGGCGGCTGAGCGCCCCGAGGCCGCGCTCGCCGAGTGGGCAGACCCCGTGGTGCGGGCGGTGCCGCAGGCCATGCGTGACCTGCCGGACGCTCGACAGCTCCAGGTCGACGAGGCGATCGCCGAGGCCGACGCGACGCTGTCAGCGCTGCGCATTGCAGAGAGCTCCGACCTGAACCTGCTCGCGGACTCCGGCGATGTCCCCATCACCGTGGTCAACGACCTCGACTGGGCGATGACGACCACGGTCGACCTGTCGAGCCTGTCGCCCAGCCTGGTGGTCCAGGACCGTCCCGTGGTGACGGTGCCGGCGCGCCAGGAGCTCGCGGTGCCGGTGACGGTCGAGGCGGTCTCCTCGGGCAACGTCAGCGTCACCGCGGTGCTCAGGACCACGAGCGGCAGCCCGCTGTCCGAGGCCCAGCAGTTCGACGTCAGGGTGCGGGCGGACTGGGGCACGGCCGCGACCGCCGTGTTCTCCGTCCTGCTGGTGCTGCTGCTCATCGCCGGCCTGGTTCGTACCATTCGTCGCGGTCGCGCCGACACCCGCACCAGTCCCCGGCCGGCGCCGGCGACAGCGCCCTCATCGGTGGACGAGGTGGACAGCGAGCAGACGCCCGCCGAGCAGGACGCTGAAGGCGCCGCATCACCGACGCCTGGGGAGGCTCGCGATGGCTGACACGCCGCTGTCCGACGGCGGGACGGTGGAGCCGGCGAGGATCGAGGAAGGCGGCGACAGAACGCTCGCTGGTCGCCGCCGGCCGTCGCTCGGGCGATCGTCGGCGATCATGGCGTCGGGCACCGCGGTGTCACGGCTGCTGGGCGTCGCTCGCGGCGCGCTGCTCGTGGCGGCGATCGGCGTAAACGCCCCGGCCGCGAACGCCTACGACATCGCCAACAAGCTGCCCAATGCGATGTTCGCGATCCTCGCGGCCGGAGTGCTCAATGCTGCGCTCGTCCCTCAGATCGTCAAGGCCTTCCACGGCGGCGGCGGCAAGCCCGTCGTGGACCGCATCCTCACCCTCGGTGGCGTGCTGTCGCTCGCGGCGACCGCCGTGCTGACGCTGTCCGCACCGGTGTGGGTCGCCGTCTACACGCATGACTGGTCCCCCGAGATGATGGCGCTGGGCACGGCCTTCGCCTACTGGTGCATCCCGCAGCTGTTCTTCTACGGGCTCTACACGCTGCTGGGCCAGGTGCTCAACGCTCGCGAGCAGTTCGGGCCCTTCATGTGGGCGCCCGTGCTCAACAACGTGGTCGCGATCGCCGGCCTCGTGGCATTCCTGCTCACCTTCGGGCCCTTCGACGAGGCGAACGTGCTCGCTCCCGAGCAGTGGACGCCCGACATGGTCGCGCTCATCGGCGGGGTCGCCACCCTGGGCGTCGCCTCCCAGGCGCTCATCCTGATCGTCCCCCTGGTGCGCGGCGGCTACCGGTGGCGGTGGCGCTGGCGCGGCGAGAAGGGCGAGCTCAGCACGATCGGGAAGATCGCAGGCTGGGGCCTCGCCGCCGTGGGAGTCGAGCAGGTCGCCGTGCTGGTGGGCACCATGGTGTCCTCGTCGGCCGATCCCACGGGCGCTGAGGATGCGGTCGCCGGCAACGCGGCATACTTCTACGCCCTGTCGCTCTACCTCCTCCCGCACTCGCTGGTGACGGTCTCGATCGCCACGGCCCTGTTCACGTCGATGGCGCGTCACGCCTCTGCGGCGGACACCCCTGGGCTGCGAGCGGACCTCTCGCGGGGGCTGCGCAACGTGGGCGTCTTCACGGTCTTCGCCACGGTGGGCATGGCCGTGCTAGCCCCGTACCTGGTCCGGCTGGTGCTGCCAACCGCGAAGCCGGGCGAGGTGACCTCGATCGCGATGGTGCTCGTGGCCATGCTGCTGGGCCTGGTGCCACTCGGCGCCACAGTACTGTTCAAGCGGCTGTACTTCGTCCTCGAGGACGCTCGCGCGATCTTCTTCATGCACATCCCCATGGCTCTCGTGTGGATGGGCGTCGCCTGGGCCTTCATGTCCTTCGCGGATGCACGCTGGTGGACGGTGGGCGTGGGGCTGGGGCTCGCGGCGTCGAACTGGACCGGCGTGATCCTGAGGGCTGGAGGGCTGCGGCGCCGCCTGGGAGGGCTCGATGGCCGCCGGGTGCTCACCGTGCACGCGAAGGCACTGCTCGCAGCCGTGGTGGCGGGCGTCGCCGGATGGCTCCTTCTCCGCCTCGCGCCTCCGGCGGACGAGCTCACCGGATGGGGCGGGTGGGGCGTCGCGGCAGCAGTGGTGGGCGCGGCCGGCGCCACGATGGTCGGCCTCTACGCTGCGGGACTCTGGGCCCTGCGCGTGCAGGAGGCGAGCGACGCGGCGCGGCCACTACTGCGGCGCCTCAAGCGTCGTTAGCATGGTTATCCGACGCGAGAACGAGTGAAGGGGGTCGAGGTGCAGGCAGGAGCGACGCTGGGTCGTCGCTTCACCGTCCTTCGCACCGCGCCCCACGACGTGCCCGGCGTGGACCGCTGGGTCGCGCAGGACGCGCGCCGGGCCGTCGAGGTGAACCTCGACGTCGTGACCTCGCTCGCACCTGGCGCCGTCAGGCGGGCGGCCGTCCGCGCGGCCCAGGTGCGCGACGCCCGGTTCGCGCGCGTGATCGCGTCAGGCAGGGAGACGCTCGACGGCGAACGCATCACCTACGTGGTGACGGAGCGTCCGCGCGGGGTGTCTCTCGCCGCGCTCGCGGGAGAGCGCATCGTCCCCGCGACCGTGGTCGCGAGCATCGTGGGCGAGTCCGCCCGCGCCCTGCAGGTCGCCGCGTCCCAAGGCATCCACCACGGGTACCTCCGACCTTCGTGCATCACCGTCACCGACGCGGGCAGGGTGATCGTCGCTGGCCTGGATGCCGACGGCGAGCTCGCGACTCAGGCGAGCCTGGGCCGCGGACGCACGGAGGCCGCAGACGCCGGCGCGCTCGGCCGCATCATGCTCACCCTGATCACCGGCATGGACTCCTCGCAGGTGACGGTGCGCGACCTGCCTGCGGACCTGCCGCCCGCGATGGCGGACCTCGCCCGGGCGGCGGTGGCGGGGACCGGGCCGTCCACTCTCCACCAGGTCGCCGAGGCGCTGGGGCCCGCCGACGTCGCACGTCTGCGCGGCCTGCGCCACGCCATCGGCGAACTGCCAGAGGTCGAGCACGAGGAGCCCGAGCCCGTCGCTGCCATGACGGTCGACCTCGGCACGCTCGCCGCCGCCGAGCGCGAGGCAGCCGCAGCACGGTCGGCCGGTCTCACGGATCCGTCGGTGCTGGCCGCACTGTCACAGGGTCAGCTCTCGTCCGAGGCGCTCGAGCAACGGGCGCGCGCGCCGCGCGAGCGCGCCGCCGGGGAGCGCCGCTCGCGCGATCCGCGCGCCCAGTACGCGACCCCTTCGCAGGCGGCGCAGTTCTCCCCGCGCACGCGGCGCGCGGTGGAGCGCACCCAGGACGAGCCCCTCGGCCTCGACACGTTCGAGGACATGAACCTCGAGCAGAACGCGGGCGAGGATCGCTCGATCTGGCAGGCGATGCTCGAGTTCGCGCAGCGCCACCTGCCGGAGAACGCCCCTCTCGACACGGCCGTCGAGTGGTCGCGGGAGCGGGCGCGCCGGTCGGGGCCGCTCAACTCCGGGCCGCTGCTCGTCGGCCTGGTCCTCACCGGCCTGGTGATCATCGGCCTCGTCGCGTTCGAGAGCCTCGTGACCCCTGTCGAACCGGGCACCGAGGTGAGCGTGGACCCCGTCCCCGCGTACCCCGACTTCACCTACAGCCCCGAGCCTCTCCCCAGCCCCTCGCCGGCAGAGGAGTGAGCGTGCATCGGCTGGCTTGGACGGGGAAGAACGTAGCCCTACCATCTGTTACCAAGCCGGGCGCGCCAGCGCCCGACACACGTACGTAAGGACCACCCGTGAGCGACACTCGCACCCTCATCATCGTGGGCTCCGGCCCCGCCGGCTACACCGCCGCCATCTACGCCGCACGCGCGGGCCTCAAGCCCCTGGTCGTCGCGGGCTCCATCACCGCAGGCGGCGCGCTCATGAACACGACCGAGGTCGAGAACTTCCCCGGCTTCGTCGAGGGCATCCAGGGCCCGGAGCTCATGGAGACCCTCCAGGGCCAGGCCGAGCGGTTCGGTGCCGAGATCCTCTTCGACGACGTCACCGAGATGTCGCTCGAGGGCACCGTCAAGACGGTCACGACCGGCATGGGCAAGACGTTCGAGTCCAAGGCCGTGATCCTCGCCACGGGCTCCGCCTACCGCGAGCTGGGTCTCGAGGACGAGAAGCGACTGTCCGGCAAGGGCGTGTCATGGTGCGCGACATGCGACGGGTTCTTCTTCCGCGACCAGGAGGTCGTGGTCGTGGGCGGCGGCGACTCCGCCATGGAGGAGGCGACCTTCCTCACGCGCTTCGCCTCGAAGGTGACGGTCGTCCACCGCCGCGACGAGCTGCGGGCCTCCAAGATCATGGCCGACCGCGCGAAGAACGACCCCAAGATCGAGTTCGCGTGGAACTCCGAGGTTGCGGGACTCGACGGCGACGACAAGCTCGCGGGCGTGCGACTGCGCGACGTGAACTCCGGTGAGGAGCGCGTCGTCCCTGCCACCGGCCTCTTCGTGGCGATCGGCCACATCCCGCGGTCCGAGCTGGTGGCCGGCGTGGTCGACACCGACGCCGAGGGATACGTGCAGGTGGTCGGACGAACCACCGCGACCAACGTCGACGGTGTCTTCGCATGCGGCGACCTGGTCGACAACCGCTACCGCCAGGCGATCACGGCGGCCGGCTCTGGCTGCGCCGCCGCACTCGATGCTCAGCACTTCCTCGACGGCCTGGCCGACGCGGAGGCAGCTGAGACCGTTGCGGCCGCGCCGGTGCCTCAGGAGGCACCTGCCGCGGCCGCTCCTGCGAGCCCCGTGCCCGCGACCGAGGACTCCTTCCAGGACGAGGTCATCAAGTCGGACATCCCCGTGGTGGTGGACTTCTGGGCGACGTGGTGCGGCCCTTGCCGCGCCGTCGCGCCGCTGCTCGATGAGCTGGCGGAGGAGTACTCGGGCCGCATCAAGGTCGTGAAGGTGGACACCGACGCCAACCCGCAGCTCGCGGCGGCCTACGGCGTCACGTCGATCCCGACCATGAACTTCTACAAGGGTGGCGAGGTTGTGAAGTCGGTCGTGGGAGCCAAGCCCAAGCCCGCTCTCGCCGCGCTGTTCGACGAGGTCATCGCCTAGCCGACGCGCCAGGCAGCCAAGGGGCCGGGGCCACCGCAGGTGGCACCGGCCTCTTCGCTTCCTCTCCGAGTCCGCCTCCGCAGCCCGACGAGCATGGGAGACTTGCCCGCATGAGCACGCCTGAGAGCCCCGGCACGCGACTGGACCCCTGGTTCGACTCGTATGCCGCACGCGCTCACGCCATGCGCGCATCGGAGATCCGGGCCCTGTTCTCCGTCGCGAACCGGCCTGAGGTCGTCTCCCTCGCGGGCGGCATGCCCTACATCGGCGGGCTTCCGCTCGAGGAGCTCGCGGAGATGACCAAGCGGCTCGTGCTCGAGCAGGGCGAGGTGGCGCTGCAGTACGGTTCCGGCCAGGGTGACGAGGGCCTGCGCGAGCACATCACGCAGGTGATGGCGCTCGAGGGCATCGACGCCCACGCCGACGACGTCGTGGTGACGACAGGCTCGCAGCAGGCGCTCGACCTCGTCACCAAGATCTTCATCGATCCGGGTGACGTCATCGTGGCGGAGGCGCCGTCCTACGTGGGCGCGCTCGGCGTGTTCCGCGCGCACGAGGCCGAGGTGGTCCACGTGCCCATGGACGCGCACGGGCTGGTGCCCTCAGCCCTCGACAGCACCCTCACACGCCTGCGCAGCGAGGGGCGGCGCGTGAAGTTCCTCTACAGCGTGCCGAACTTCCACAACCCAGGCGGCGTCACGCTATCCCTTGAGCGCCGACCGCAGGTGGTCGAGATCTGCCGGCGCCATGGCGTGCTCATCCTCGAGGACAACCCGTACGGTCTGCTGGGATTCGACTCCGAGCCCTTGCCGGCGATGCGCTCCATGAGCGAGGAGGGCGTGATCTACCTGGGGTCATTCTCGAAGACCTTCGCGCCGGGGTACCGCGTGGGATGGGCCGTGGCGCCCCATGCCGTGCGCGAGAAGCTGGTCCTCGCGTCGGAGGCGGCAATCCTGTGCCCGTCGAACGCCTCCCAGCTGGCCATACGCACCTATCTGGATCATGCCGACTGGAAGGGTCAGATCAAGAAGTTCCGCGAGCAGTACCGCGAACGGCGGGACGCGATGATCGGCGCTCTCGAGGAGCACATCCCCGAGGCCTCGTGGAACGTCCCCGACGGGGGCTTCTACGTGTGGGTGCAGCTGCCCGACGGTCTCGACTCCAAGTCGATGCTGCCGCGCGCCATCACGGCCCGTGTCGCCTACGTCGCCGGCACGGCCTTCTACATGGACGGCTCAGGTGCTTCGCACATGAGACTGTCGTACTGCTACCCGACCCCCGAACGCATCAGGGAGGGCGTGAGGCGCCTGGCGAGCGTGGTGGACGCCGAGCTCGAGGCCGTGCGCATCTTCGGCAACGAGTACCGGCCGGGGCACGGCACCGTCGACTTCCCATCACCCGACCTGGCATGACGGAGTGCCACCAACCCTGGGAGAGCTGACATGGACGTGATCATCCTGGCCGGCGGCCTGTCCCACGAGCGGGACGTCTCCGTCCGCTCGGGTCGCCGGGTGGCGGAGGAGCTGCGGAACCGAGGCATGACCGTCTCCGTCCACGACGTTGACACGAACTTGATACCGACTTTGCGCGAGCATGACGATGCGGTCGTGTGGCCACTGCTGCACGGCGCCTCAGGAGAGGACGGATCGCTCCAGGCACTGCTCGAGCTCACCGGTTCACGATACGTCGGGACACGCTCGCGCGAGGCCCGCGTCGCGTGGGTGAAATCGGTGGCGAAGGCAGTGGTGGCGCGAGACGGCGTGGCGACTCCTGACTACGTCACGCTGCCGCAGTCGCTCTTCCGAGAGGTGGGCGCGGAGCAGGTGCTCGACGCCATCGTCGACCGCTTCAGCCTGCCGCTGGTGGTGAAGCCGGCTCGCGGAGGCTCTGCGCTGGGCGTGACGCTGGTCGAACAGCGTCAGGACCTCGCCCGAGCCATGGTCCACTGCTTCGCCTACGGCGACACCGCGATGATCGAGACGGCCGTGCAAGGCACGGAGGTCGCCGTGTCGGTCATCGGCACCGGAGACGAGGCGCATGCCCTCCCTCCCGTCGAGATCGTGTGCGACGGTCCCTACGACTACGACGCGCGCTACAACCCCGGCCGAGTCGAGTACTTCACGCCCGCACGCCTGGACGAGGACGCCACCCGGGCGGTGACCGAGGCAGCCGTCACCGTCCACCGCCGCCTCGGCCTGCGCGACCTGTCGCGCATCGACATCATCCTCGACGGTGATCGGGCCGCTCACGTGCTCGACATCAACATCGCGCCAGGCCTCACCGAGACATCCCTCTTCCCGCAGGCAGCGCTCGCGCACCACGAGGACCTGGGCGCGCTCTACGAACGCATCGTCCTCGGCGCCGCGAGTTGAGGCGTCAAGCCTGGCAGATGGGCGATCGGTAGCCCGGCCTCCGGGCCGGCTCGCCGGGTCGTCGCCTTCTAGGGCGCCTGCCGGAGACCTCACGACTGCAGGACGCCGGGATCCTCCGGATCGATGATGCCGATGATGCGGTTGAGGTCCTCGACGGACGCGAACTCGATGGTGACCTTGCCGCGCGACCGCCCCAGCTGGACCTTGACGCGTGTATCGAGGCGGTCGCCGAGCCGCGCACCCAGGTCATCCAACGCCGCAGTGCGGCCCCCCGCTCGAACCGTTCCCGCCGTCGGCTTCTTGGGCCCGTCGACACCGAGCGTGACCGCCTCCTCGGTCGCCCGCACCGACAGTCCCTCGGCGACGATGCGCTGGGCGAGGACCTCCATGTCCGCGGCATCCGCCAGCCCCAGCAGGGCCCGCGCATGGCCAGCGCTCAGCACCCCGGCAGCGACACGCTTCTGCACCGGCGCCGGCAACCGCAGCAGGCGCAGCGTGTTGGAGATCTGGGGGCGTGACCGGCTGATGCGATCGGCCAGCTGCTCGTGCGTGATGCCGAAGTCCTCGAGAAGCTGCTGGTACGCGGCCGCCTCCTCAAGTGGGTTCAGCTGACTGCGGTGCAGGTTCTCCACCAGCGCATCGCGCAGCATGTCGGTGTCGTCGGTGTCGCGCACGATGGCCGGGATGAGCTCGAGCCCGGCCTCCTTCGATGCCCGCAGGCGGCGCTCGCCCATGATGAGCTCGTAGCCGTGCCCGTCCGGGTGCGGGCGCACCACGATGGGCTGCAGGACGCCGATCTCCTTGATGGATCCGACGAGCTCGGCGAGCGCCTCGGGATCGAAGACGTCGCGCGGCTGCCGGGGGTTGGGCGTCACTGCATGGGGGTCGATGCTCGCGAAACGCGCGCCTGGCACCGGCACGAGCTCGACGTCGTCAGCGGGCTCCGAGCCCGCGAAGAACACATCCCGCGGTCGTGGTCGTTCGGCCGTCGCCACGGCCGTCGGAGCAGGTTCCACCGTCGTGCCGGGATCCTGGTCCTCGGGCTCGCTCGGGATGAGTGCTCCCAGCCCCCGTCCGAGGCCTCGCTTGGGCTTGCTCACTTGCGCTCTCCTTCAGCCCGTGCGGCGCCGCCGCGCAGAGCGATCTCGCGAGCGACGGCCGCGTACGCGACGGCACCGCTCGAATGGGGGTCGTGGGTGATGACCGTCTGGCCGAAGGACGGGGCCTCCGAGACGCGCACGCTGCGCGGAATGGTCTGATCCAGGGTCTGGTCGGGGAAGTGGGACCGGACCTCGCTCGCCACTTCGCGCGCCAGGTTGGTTCGGGCGTCGAACATCGTGAGGACGATGGTCGAGACCTCCAGATCACGGTTGAGGTGCTTGCGCACCATCTCGACCGTACGGATCAACTGCGTGAGGCCCTCGAGCGCGTAGTACTCGCACTGAATGGGGATGAGGATCTCCTGCGCCACCACCATCGCGTTGAGCGTCAGCAGACCAAGGCTGGGGGGACAGTCGATGAACACATAGTCGAGCTCCTTGCCCGGACCCGCGAGCAGATCGGTCACGGCGGTGTGGAGGCGGAACTCGCGCCTCACCACCGAGACCATCTCGATGTCGGCTCCGGCGAGATCGATGGTCGCTGGCACGCACCACAGTGTGGGGATGTCGGGGCACCGCTGTGCCACCTTCGCCATGGGAACGTCGTCGAGGAGGACATCGTAGATGGAAGGCGTGCCTGAACGGTGGTCGACGCCGAGCGCCGTCGAAGCGTTGCCCTGGGGGTCGGAGTCGATCACGAGCACGTTCGCGCCACGCTTGGCCAGCGCGGCAGCGATGTTCACCGTCGTGGTGGTCTTGCCGACGCCGCCCTTCTGGTTCGAGACGGCGAAGATCCGTGTCTGGGCCGGCCGCGGGAAGTCCGATTCCTCAAGCTCACGCCGCAGGCGTTCGGTCGCGATGAGCTCGTTCGCCAGGGGGCTCCCGTCGTCGTGGCTCAGGCCCCCGTAAACATCGCTCGTTTCACGTGAAACCTTCGAGTCGAGCGCCTCCATCTCTGGGACGGACGCCCGCGACATCGGGGGGACGCGAGCGGTGACTGCAGGCGCACCGGCGTTCTGTTCCATCGCGTCGCTCACTCGAATTCCTTCCATGTTTCACGTGAAACGTCCCGCCCCTGGCCTGACCGAGAGCGGCACTTCGCACGACTCTACCGCGATGCCCCACGCCGGACATCCTGTGGAGAACTCACGGGGAGAACGCCGTTTTCATGCGTGAAGTGGCTGTGGACAAGGCTGGGGACAACCCGTCGCGTCGTGGCGCCGCGATCAGGAGATGCGACTCAGGCGAACCACCGTGGTCGGCTCGACCGACGCGATGGTCGGTGCCGCGTGGACCGTGCCGGTGAGCCCATACCGGCGCAGGACGTACTTCGCGCGCTCGAGTTCGTCGGGCGCGCTGCGACCCTTCAGCAGCACCATCTGACCGCCCGGCGCCAGGAGGGGAGCGCTCCACTTGACCAGCTTGTCGATCGACGCGACGGCTCGCGCGGTGATGACATCGGCCTCGACGACGTCGGACACCTCCTCCGCACGCCCGCGAACCACCGTGACGTTCTCGATCCCACAGCGCTCGCTGGCCTCAGCGAGCCAGGTGGTGCGTCGCTCCATCGGCTCGACGAGCACGATCCGGCGGTCGGGGAGCATGGCAGCGATCACCATGCCCGGCAGCCCGGCTCCAGATCCTATGTCCACGATCACTCCGCTGTCCCTCGCGGAGGTTCCGCTCACCCTGGGCATGGGAGACGGTGAGGAAAGGAACGGCACCACGGCGGCGGAGTTCAGGATGTGCCGTTCCCACAGTCGAGGGACCTCACGGGGCCCGATGAGCCCGCGCAGGACGCCCTGGTCGGCCAACAGCTCCGCGAAGGCCTCGACCCGCTCGTACGCCTCACCAAAGTACTCACAGACAGTCGCCGAGCGGTGCAGAGGGCCGTCAGCTAGCGAGGGCTCCCCGGCGGGTCCGGCGTGCCCTGTCGGCGCAGAGTCGGGACGAGCGCCTCTCCGGGATGAATCGTGGCTCAACGGAACGACCCTTGTTTCACGTGAAACGTCTGTCAGGAGCTTGGGAGGACGACCACGTGGCGGTGCGGATCCTCGCCCTCCGACTCCGATCGCAGGCCCGCCTCCAGCACCACGTCGTGGACGACCTTGCGCTCGAACGCATTCATGGGGGACAGGGAGACGGCATCGCCCGACTCCTGGACTCTGGCGATGGCCTCCCGCGCCTGCTCTGCGAGACGCTCGCGTCGGCCGGCGCGGAAGTCGGCGATGTCGAGCATGAGGCGGCTGAGCTCGCCAGTCTCGGACTGCACCGCGAGTCGGGCGAGGTCCTGGAGCGCGTCGAGCACCTCGCCCTCCGGTCCGACCAGGCGCTTGAGGTCCTGCGACGGACCATCCGCGACGATGGCGACCTTCGCGCGACCGGCCTCGACGGAGATGTCGATGTCTCCATCCATGTCGAGGATGTCCAGCAGCTCCTCGAGGAAGTCCGCGGCGACGTCGCCCTCGGCCTCGAGGCTCTTGACGTTCTCAGAGTCACTCATCACTTGTCCTTGCTGGTAGTCGAGTCGCCGGTGGTGGAATCGTCTGCGCGGCCGTCGCCGTCGCTGTCAGGCAGCTCGACGGTGCTCTCGCTGGGAGCTCCTGCCTTCGCCTGACCCTTCTTGCGTTGGGACCGAGACCCGCCCTTCTTAGGCTGCTGCCGCTGTCCCGTCTTGGGCGCCTCGATGGCCGTGGTGTCCGTGGCCGTGCCCTCGATCACCTGGCCATTGCGCTTGGCCTTCTCCGCCTGGCGCTGCTTGAGGAGCCGTTCGGCCTCCGAGCCGGGAGTGGGGTTGCGCCGGATCACATAGAACTGCTGGCCCATGGTCCAGAGGTTGGTGGTGGTCCAATAGATGAGGACTCCGACCGGGAAGTTCGGGCCGGTGACGACGAAGATGAAGGGCAGCGCGTACATGAGGATCTTCTGCTGCTGCGCCATGGGACCCTCGAGGGCCGCGGCCGGCATGTTCTTCTGCGTGAGCTGGCGCTGCGTGAGGAAGGTCGTCGCGACCATGGCGACGATCAGCACCGCGGAGACGATCTTCGCGGCCGCTCCCTGGGAACTGATGAACGTCTCCGACAGCTGCGCACCAAAGATCGTCGCGTCGTGTCCCTGCTCGGCGAGCTCGGGCGTCAGCCAACCGATGCCCTCGTAGCTGCCGTCCGGCTGGGGGTTCATCTTGTAGTTGAGCACCCGGAAGAGAGCGAAGAAGATCGGTGCCTGGACGAGGATCGGCAGACAGGAGGCGAAGGGGTTGGTCTTGTGCTTGGAGTACAGCTCCATCGTCTCGCGGCTCATCGCCTCCCGCGATGCCTGATCCTTCTTGCCCTTGTACTTGTTCTGGATCGCCTTCAGCTCCGGCGCGATCACCTGCATCGCACGAGACGCCTTGATCTGCTTCACGAAGAGCGGGATCAGGAGGATGCGGATCGTCACCACCAGGCCGACGATCGACAGGGTCCAGGCCCAGCCCGACCCGCTGTCCAGGCCCAGCCAGGTGAAGAGGGTGTGCCAGGCCACCATGATGTTGGCGACCACCCATTCAAGAGGGAAGAGGATCGTATCGAGCACAGCGGTCCTTAGATCGAGGTGAGCGACGCGTCAGCGTCAGGAGAAGTGTGAGTGTGGCGACGGAACAGGGGTTCGCCGGCGTGTGGAACATCGTCGACTCCGCCGTGGCTCCATGGGTTGCATCGCAGCACGCGCCAGGCGGCGAGCACGACCCCCGTGACGGCGCCGTGTCTGCGCACCGCTTCGAGCCCATAGTGCGAGCAGGACGGGTAGTACTTGCAACGGGGACCTAGCAGGGGCGACACCGTCACCTGGTACGCACGGATCAGCCCGATGAGCACAAGGCGGGGCACCGCGGCGACGGCGCTGACCGCGCGAGCACCGCTCATGCCAGGGCCGCCTTGCGAACAGCCGTGGCGAGCGCGTCGCTCACGTCGCTCGCGAGCTGCACGAACCCGACCTCGGCTGCGCGGGGGAGCGCCCGCACCACCACCGCTGACCCGCGCGGGAGCTGGGGCAGCTCATCGCGCATGACGGCGCGGAGGCGCCGCTTCACACGATTGCGTACCACCGCACCTCCCACGGCCTTGGATACAGCGAAACCGGCCACGCTGTCAGCCTGGCCGGTTTGCCTCACGTACACGACGATGGTTCGCCGGCCGCTCCTGGAGCCCTGGCGCATCGCGGCTGTGAAGTCCGCGGCGTCCGTCATCCGGGAACGGGCCGGCAGCACCTTACGCCGAGAGCTTGTCGCGACCCTTGCGACGGCGCGATGCGAGGATCGAGCGTCCGGCGCGGGTGCGCATGCGAAGGCGGAAGCCGTGCGTCTTGGCACGCTTGCGGTTGTTCGGCTGGAAAGTCCGCTTGCTCACGGGTCACTCCACAATAAGTCTGGTCAGGTACGGGTAGAACAGCGCACTAACGTTACGCGCGCACAGCGCTGCGGTCAAATCACCTCGAGCGCATTGGACGCGCGCCCCGAACAGGATAGGCTCCACCATCACGGGGCCGCGACCTGTGAGCGACACGCCGTGGTGCCGGTAACGAACAGGTGACATTGTCTCAACCGCCTGTGCACAACCATGTGGAGAACGCCGCAGAAGAGGAGCGTCGATGGCTGTTCAGCCCGGCACCGAGTCGATGGACGAGGTGTGGACCCGAACGCTCGCCATCCTCCAGGACAGTTCCGAGGTGACGGCGCAGCACCGCAGCTTCATCCGCCTCATCAAGCCGCTCGCGATCGTCGAGACCAATGTCTTCCTGGCCGTCCGCGAGGAGTTCACCAAGACCTACGTCGAGAACACCATCCGCGACCTGGTCACCAGGGCCCTGTCGGAGGCGCTGGGCCGAGACGTCAGGATCGCGGTGACGGTCGACGCCTCGGTCAGCCCGCCCGAGCCGACCGCGCTCGAGGACGACCACGAGCCGGTGCCACCGCGCCAGCAGCGCCGGGAGGTCACGCCGCCGCCTGCGGCCATCGAGGACCCCCATCTCAACCCTCGGTACACCTTCGACACGTTCGTCATCGGCTCCTCGAACCGGTTCGCCCACGCGGCTGCACTCGCCGTCGCTGAGTCGCCTGGCAAGACCTACAACCCGCTGTTCATCTACGGCGACTCCGGGCTGGGCAAGACCCACCTCCTGCACGCCATCGGCCACTACACCAGGCATCTCAAGCCGCAGACGCGCGTGCGATACGTGAACTCCGAGGAGTTCACCAACGACTTCATCAACTCGATCCGTGACGATCAGTCGCTCAGCTTCAAGCGCACCTATCGGGAGGTGGACGTCCTCCTCATCGACGATATCCAGTTCCTGCAGGGCAAGGAGCAGACGCTCGAGGAGTTCTTCCACACGTTCAATGCGCTGCACAACGCGGGCAAGCACGTGGTCATCACCTCTGATGTCAGCCCACGCAACCTCGACGGCATCGAGGAGCGCATGCGCACCCGCTTCGAGTGGGGCCTGATGACGGACGTCCAGCCTCCCGACCTCGAGACGCGCATCGCGATCCTGCGCAAGAAGGCCGCCGCGGATGACGTGCAGGCGCCGCCAGACGTGCTCGAGTACATCGCCTCCAACATCACCAGCAACATTCGCGAGCTCGAGGGTGCGCTGATCCGCGTCACCGCGTTCGCCGCGCTCAACAAGCAGCCTGTCGACCTGTCGCTCGCGCAGGTGGTCCTGAAGGATCTGATCTCCGACGATGACTCCGAGATCACCGCCTCCTCGATCATCGGCACCACGGCGGACTACTTCGGCATCTCGATGGAGGAGCTGACGGGCACGTCGCGCAGCCGCGTCTACGTGACGGCACGTCAGATCGCCATGTACCTGTGCCGGCAGCTCACCGACCTGTCGCTGCCCAAGATCGGCGAGCACTTTGGCGGCAAGGACCACACCACCGTGATGTACGCGGTCAAGAAGGTCGAGGACCAGATCGCCCAGCGCCGTCAGATGTACAACCAGGTCAACGAGATCCACGCGCGCATCAAGCAGCAGTCCCGCGCCTGACCTGGCAGCCGCCGCGTCGCACCCGCAAGGAGCTGCCGCGAACTTCACACCTGTGGAAAAACCTGTGAATGGCCGTGGACAACACGGTCGATCCACAGGGAGGAATCTGTGGACCA
Source organism: Demequina sp. NBRC 110053 (assembly GCF_002090095.1). Classification (GTDB taxonomy): domain Bacteria; phylum Actinomycetota; class Actinomycetes; order Actinomycetales; family Demequinaceae; genus Demequina. Next base: position 1,215,772 of record NZ_BBRJ01000002.1, read on the forward strand.
TTCATCGTCACCTGTGAATGACACATCCGCATCCACGCCCTGCACGGCGCGATCCCGCGCTCGCTCCCCAGGATTCTCACATCGGAGAGTGAGCGAATACCAGGGATGCGAAGAGTTCTCCCCAGATTCCACCGGACCTATGACGACTACTCACTCTTGTCATTCACCATTCATCCCGATCGACCTTCATGACGCTCAGCGCCTCGTTCGCGGCGACCGCCGCGAATGCCCTTCGGATGTGGGAGCGTTGGCGTAGTCTGTGCGACAGCAAACGAGGAGCGCATCAATGAAATTCTCTGTCGACCGCGACGTGCTGGCCGATGCCGTCGCGTGGGTATCGCGTGCCGTGCCGGCACGCCCGCCCGTGCCGGTGCTCGCAGGCGTGCGCATCACGGCCGATGCGTCGGGCGAGGTGTCGCTCGCGAGCTTCGACTACGAGGTCTCGGCTCGCGGTTCCTTCGCCGCTGACGTCGACCAGGCCGGCGAGGTGCTCGTGTCTGGTCGACTCCTGAAGGAGATCGCCAACGCCCTGCCGCACAAGCCGGTCGAGTTCTCGCTCGCCGGCTCGAAGGTCTCCGTCACCTGCGGCGCCTCTCGCTTCACGCTCGCGACCATGCCGGTCGATCAATACCCCGCTCTGCCCGAGCTGCCCGATCACTCCGGGACGATCGACGGCGCCGAGTTCCAGCGCGCTGTCTCCCAGGTCACGGTCGCGGCGTCCCGAGATGAGACGCTGCCGATCCTCACCGGTGTGCGCATGGAGATCGAGGGGTCCCACATCTCCCTTCTCGCCACCGACCGCTACCGGCTGGCGCTGCGCGAGCTGACGTGGAAGCCGTCGAGCTCCGACGCATCCTCCGTCGCCCTCGTGCGAGCGCGCACGCTGGGCGACACGGCGAAGGCGCTCGGCGCGGGCGAGGTCACGGTCGCGCTGAGCTCGGGCCAGGGCGTCGACCTGGTGGGCTTCGAGGCCGCAGGGCTGACCACCACGTCGCTGCTCATGGACGGCGACTATCCCCAGGTTCGTCGGCTCTTCCCCGACGAGAGCCCCATCAAGGCGGTGGTGAAGACCACCGACCTGATCGAGGCGACCCGACGCGTGTCCTTGGTCGCCGAGCGCAACTCGTCGGTGCGCCTGGCCTTCGCGGAGGGCGAGGTCACCCTCGATGCGGGGCAGAGCGACGACGCGCAGGCGTCGGAGGCTCTCGAATGCGAGCTCGACGGTGACGCGATCACGGTGGCATTCAACCCGCAGTACCTCCTCGACGGGCTGGGTGCTCTCAACGCCGAGTACGTGCAGCTGGGCTTCACGCAGGAGACCAAGCCCGTCGAGTTCGTGGGGCTCGACAAGCCAGGCGGCGACACCCAGACCGAGTTCCGCTATCTGCTGGTGCCCATCCGCATCCAGTCGTAGCGCCCATGCGCGTCACGCACCTGCACCTGGTCGACTTCCGCTCGTACGCGGATGAGGAGATCGAGTTCGGGCCGCGCGTCACCACGCTGGTGGGCCGCAACGGGCAGGGCAAGACCAACGTGGTCGAGGCGGTCCGCTACCTGTCGACGCTGTCCTCGCACCGGGTCGCGGCCGATGCACCGCTCATCAGGGCTGGCACTGAAAGGGCCGTGGTGAGGGCGCGTGTCGAGAAGTCGGGTCGGTCGCTCGCGCTCGAGGTGACGCTGAACCCGGGCAAGGCCAACACCGCCCGCATCGGTCGCGCCGCAGCGAAGCCCCGCGATCTGCTGGGCGTGCTGCGCACGGTGGTCTTCGCGCCCGAGGATCTCGCGCTCGTCAAGGGTGACCCCGCCGGCCGGCGCGCCTTCATGGACGAGCTGTGCGTCGCGCTGCAGCCCGCGCTCGCGGGCGACCTCTCGGACTACGACAGAGTGCTCCGTCAGCGTTCGAGCATGCTGAAGACCGCGAAGAACGCTCGCGGAGATCTCACGATGCTCGACATCTGGGACGAGAAGCTGGCACACCTGGGAGGCCGCATCCTCGCCGCCCGGCTGCGAGCCGTCCGGGCGCTCGCGCCGCACGTCGTCGACGCCTATGCCGCAGTCGCACCCGAGGGTGGAGAGTGTGCGATCTCCTACTCGACCAGCCTTGCCGACCACGAGGCATGGGAGGCGGACGCGCCTGCCGCCACCCTCGCATCGGCCCTGCTGTCGCGGCTCCAGGACGTGAGGGACAAGGAGATCGAGCGCGGCGTGACCCTCGCCGGACCGCATCGGGACGATCTCGAGGTCCGGCTCGGCGACCTGCCTGCCAAGGGGTATGCGAGCCACGGGGAGTCGTGGTCGTGCGCGCTCGCGCTACGCCTCGGCACCTATGCGCTGCTCACCGCGGACGGCGGTCCGGACGACCAGGACGACGGCGAGCCGGTGCTCATCCTCGACGACGTCTTCGCCGAGCTCGACACCGGCCGGCGGGACGCGCTCGCGGCTCGGCTGTCCGACGCGAGCCAGGTGCTCATCACGGCCGCAGTCGCCTCAGACGTTCCCGAGGCGATGAAGGGTCAGGTGCTCACCGTCGCAGACGGCGCCGTGACCGGCGACTCGTCGCAGACGACGGCCGATGCGCTGGCTGAGGACCATGCCTGACGCGCCCGACGCGCCCGACGCGCCCGACGCGCGGGACGCAGCCGCCGATGCCAAGGCGGGTGCCGACCTGGCGCGGCAGGCGATGGAGCGAACCCGCGCATCGGCCCGCGAGAGAGGTGCCTATCGCACCGCCCCCAAGGCCGCGCGCAGGCAGCGCGATCAGAAGAGGCGCGAGTCGCAGCCGTTCAGCGCAGGGCGCGACCCTGCGCCGATGTCCGACGCCGTCGATGCGCTGCTGCGCCGCATGGGCTGGACCGAGCAGGTCGAGGTGTCCGGCGTGACGGGCAGGTGGCGCGAGGTCGTGGGCGACCAGATCGCCGACCATTGCGAGCCTCTCAGCTTCGACGAGGGTGTGCTCACGGTGAAGGCGAGCTCGACCGCATGGGCGACCCAGCTGGGCATCATGTCCGGCCAGATTCGCCACCGCATCAATGAGGAGTTCGGCCGCGACATCGTGCGCGAGCTCAAGGTGCTGGGGCCTACGGCACGGTCGTGGGTCCGCGGCCAGCGCCGCGTTCCCGGCCGCGGCCCGCGGGATACGTACGGGTGACCGCGTGGACGGAGGGCGAGGAGGTCGCGCGCGGCGCGACCGCCGTGGTGCGCCGCGGACGGCCGGGCACGGTCGTGAAGACCTTCGAGCCGTCGATTCCTGCGATGGTCGCCGGCCTCGAGGACCGCTCCACGCGGATCGCGATGGCAGCGGGACTGCCGGTCGCGCCGCTGCTCGAGTCGGATCTCGCAGCCGAGCCGCCCACTCTCACCTTCGCGTACGTCGAGGGCGAGCACCTCGATGAGCGTGCCGGCATCATCGGTCCGGCCGGCGTGGGGGCCGCGCTCGCCGACCTCCATGACCTGATCCACCGCTGCGATCCTGCAGATGCGGTGCGCGTCGAGGACTTCCTCGGTCACCAGATCCGGGCCGTCGACCTCCCTGAGAGGGTCCGCGCCGCGGTGCTCGGCGAGCTCGATCGGCTCGCGGCGAGCGAGGTCAGGGTCCTCTGCCACATGGACCTGCACCCCCACAATGTGCTGTGGGCCGCCGGGCCGGTCATCATCGACTGGACGGATGGGATGGCGGCGCCACGCACGGCAGACGTCGCTCGAACGCGCCTGCTGCTGGCGAGCGAGGTCCACTACGACCCTCCCGAGACACCGCAGGAGCTTGCCGCGACGCTCGCCGGGTACGAGACGAGGATCGAGGAGCTGTCGCCGGGGATCGTCCACCGCTCCCGAGCGTGGGACGCTGTCGTGGCGGCCGCGCGGCTCGACGAGAGACCCCCGGCATCCGAGCGAGCCGAGCTGCTCGCCCGGTTGGGCGTCACCGCGTGACCCAAGGGCGCATCGGCGGCAGGAAAGGGGAGCACCCGAGGCACCTCGAAAAGTCAAGCCCTGCCGATGTCCACAAAGGGCCTCCAGTAGCCCCAGATCGGCCCTAGAACCGTCTAGAATGGTCTGCAGTACACCGCGTCCCGTCTGAGGCCGCGAGAGTCCCGTGAAAGGCGAAATCTGTGGCCGACACTGACGCGCAGGCGGCTCAGCCTGCCTACGGCGCTGAGAACATCACCGTCCTGGAGGGCCTCGAGGCCGTCCGCAAGCGCCCCGGCATGTACATCGGTTCGACGGGCGAGCGCGGCCTGCACCACCTGGTCTACGAGGTCGTCGACAACTCGGTCGACGAGGCCCTCGCCGGACACTGCGACACCATCACCGTCACCCTGCAACAGGATGGCGGCGTGCGCGTGACCGACAACGGTCGCGGCATCCCTGTGGACATCCACCCCACCGAGGGCAAGCCCACCGTCGAGGTCGTCATGACGATCCTGCACGCGGGCGGCAAGTTCGGCGGCGGCGGCTACGCCGTCTCGGGCGGCCTGCACGGCGTGGGCATCTCCGTGGTCAACGCGCTGTCGTCGCGAGTGGAGACGGTCGTCAAGCGCCAGGGCCACGTGTGGTCGCAGACCTTCGCCGACGGCGGCAAGCCTCAGGGCACCCTCGAGAAGGGAGAGGCGACCGACGAGACCGGCACGCAGCAGACCTTCTGGGCCGACGACTCGATCTTCGAGACCACCGTCTACGACTTCGAGACGCTGCGCGCGCGCTTCCAGCAGATGGCGTTCCTCAACAAGGGCCTGTCCATCACGCTGACCGATGAGCGCCCCGAGCACATCTCGCCCTCCGAGGACCTCGACGAGGAGGGAGACGAGGACGCCCCCACGTCGCGCTCGGTGACCTACCGCTACGACGGCGGACTGGTCGACTACGTCTCCCACCTCAACGACACCAAGAAGGCGGAGCTCGTGCACGCCGAGGTGATCTCTCTCGAGGCCGAGGACACCGAGAAGAAGGTGTCGCTCGAGATGGCGATGCAGTGGACCAATGCGTACTCCGAGTCCGTGTTCACGTATGCGAACACCATCGCCACCACCGAGGGCGGCACCCACGAGGAGGGCTTCCGCGCCGCGCTGACCTCGCTCATCAACCGCTACGCCCGTGACAAGGCGATCCTCAAGGACAAGGACGACAACCTCACGGGCGACGACGTCCGCGAGGGCCTGACCGCCGTCATCTCGGTCAAGCTCGGAGAGCCGCAGTTCGAGGGCCAGACCAAGACCAAGCTGGGCAACACCGAGGCCAAGACGTTCGTGCAGAAGGTCGTGGGCGAGCAGCTCACCGACTGGTTCGACGCCCACCCGAACGAGGCCAAGGAGGTCATCCGCAAGGCGATGCAGGCCTCGCAGGCGCGCATCGCCGCCCGCAAGGCCCGCGAGGCCACCCGCCGCAAGGGCCTGCTCGAGTCCGGGGGCATGCCGGGCAAGCTGCGCGACTGCTCCTCGAAGGACCCGTCGATCTCGGAGATCTTCCTGGTCGAGGGCGACTCGGCCGGAGGCTCGGCGGTGCGTGGCCGCAACCCCGCGACCCAGGCGATCCTGCCGCTGCGCGGCAAGGTCCTCAACGTCGAGCGCGCCCGGCTCGACAAGGCGTTGGCCAACACCGAGATCCAGGCGCTGTTCACCGCTTTCGGATCGGGCATCGGCGACGAGTTCGACATCGAGAAGTCGCGGTACCACAAGATCGTGCTGATGGCCGATGCCGACGTCGACGGCCAGCACATCCGCACCCTGCTGCTCACGGTGCTGTTCCGCTACATGCGCCCGCTCATCGAGGCCGGTTACGTGTACCTCGCGCAGCCACCGCTGTACAAGATCAAGTGGTCCAACGCGGACCACGACTACGTCTTCACTGACCGGGAGCGCGACGCAGTCCTGAAGGATGGCCTGGCCAACGGGAAGAAGATCCCCAAGGACAACGGCATCCAGCGCTACAAGGGCCTGGGCGAGATGGACTACTCCGAGCTGTGGGAGACCACCATGGACCCGGAGACCCGCACCCTCATGCAGATCACCATGGACGACGCCGCCCTCGCGGACGAGACCTTCTCGATCCTCATGGGCGAGGACGTCGAGTCCCGCCGCAACTTCATTCAGCGCAACGCGAAGGACGTGAGGTTCCTTGACATCTGAGATCCACAACCATGGCCGGATCGATCAGGTCGATCTCAATGTCGAGATGCAGCAGTCGTACCTCGACTACGCGATGTCGGTCATCGTCGGCCGCGCGCTGCCGGACGTGCGCGACGGCCTGAAGCCGGTGCACCGCCGCGTCATCTATGCGATGTACGACGGCGGCTACCGACCCGACCGCGCGTTCTCCAAGTGCACGCGCATCATCGGCGAGGTGATGGGCAACTATCACCCGCACGGAGACGGTGCGGTGTACGACACCCTCGTGCGCATGGTGCAGGACTGGTCGCTGCGCTACCCGCTCGCTGACGGCCAGGGCAACTTCGGATCGCCGGGCAACGACCCCGCGGCCGCACACCGCTACACCGAGTCGCGCATGGCGCAGATCGCCATGGAGATGGTGCGCGACATCGACGAGGACACGGTCGACTTCCAGGACAACTACGACGGCCGCACCCAGGAGCCGTCCGTCCTGCCGTCGCGCTTCCCCAACCTGCTCGTCAATGGCTCGGCCGGCATCGCGGTCGGCATGGCGACCAACATCCCTCCCCACAACCTGCGCGAGGTCGCCGACGGCGTGCAGTGGGCGCTCAGCCACCCCGAGGCCTCGAAGGAGGAGCTGCAGGACGCGCTGATCGAGCGCATCCAGGGCCCGGACTTCCCCACGGGAGCGATGATCCTGGGCCGCAAGGGCATCGAGGAGGCGTACCGGACGGGACGCGGCTCGATCACCATGCGCTCGATCGTCAACGTCGAGGAGATCCAGGGCCGCCAGTGCCTGGTGGTCACGGAGCTGCCGTACCAGGTCAACCCCGACAACCTCGCTCTGAAGATCGCCGAGCTCGTCAAGGACGGCAAGATCGCCGGCATCGCCGACATCCGCGACGAGACCTCCGGCCGTACCGGCCAGCGCCTGGTCATCGTGCTCAAGCGCGACGCGGTCGCCAAGGTGGTGCTCAACAACCTCTACAAGCACACCCAGCTGCAGGACACCTTCGGGGCGAACATGGTGGCGCTCGTGGACGGCGTCCCCAGGACGCTCCCGATCGACGCGTTCGTGCGCCACTGGATCACGCACCAGATCGAGGTCATCCAGCGCCGCACCGCGTTCCGTCTGGCCAAGGCCGAGCGCGAGGCCCACATCCTGCGCGGCTACGTGAAGGCGCTCGACCAGCTCGACGAGGTCATCGCGCTCATCCGTCGCTCGCCCACGGTCGACGAGGCTCGCGAGGGCCTCATGGAGCTGCTCGACGTCGACGAGGTGCAGGCCAACGCGATCCTCAACCTCCAGCTGCGCCGCCTCGCTGCCCTCGAGCGCCAGAAGATCGAGGCCGAGTACGCCGAGCTGATGGAGAAGATCGAGGACCTCAAGGACATCCTCGCGAGCGTTCCGCGTCAGCGGACCATCGTGTCCGACGAGCTCGCGGCCATCGTCACGAAGTTCGGCGACGAGCGGCGCACCGAGATCTCCCCGTTCGACGGCTCCGTCGACATCGAGGACCTCATCGCCGAGGAGGAGGTGGTCGTCACCATCACGCGTGGCGGCTACGCCAAGCGCACGCGTTCCGATCAGTACCGGGCGCAGAAGCGCGGCGGCAAGGGCGTGCGCGGCGCGACCCTGCGCACCGACGACATGGTGGACCACTTCTTCGTCACCACCACGCACCATTGGCTGCTGTTCTTCACCAACCTGGGACGCGTGTACCGCGCGAAGGGCTACGAGCTGCCTGAGGGCGGCCGCGACTCGAAGGGGCAGCACGTCGCCAACCTGCTCGCATTCCAGCCGGGCGAGGAGATCGCGCAGGTGCTCGACCTCAAGAGCTACGAGGACAAGCCCTATCTGGTGCTCGCCACCAAGCGTGGCCTCGTCAAGAAGACCGACCTCACCGCCTATGACTCGAACCGCACCGGCGGCCTGATCGCGATCAATCTTCGTGACGTCGAGGACGAGGACGGCGAGGTCCACCCCGACGAGCTCGTCTCCGCGCGGCTGGTCGGCCCCGAGGACGACCTCATGCTCGTGTCGCGCAAGGGCCAGTCGCTGCGCTTCCACGCCACCGAAACCGAGATCCGCTCGACCGGGCGCGCGACGTCAGGCGTCAAGGGCATGAGCTTCCGCGGTGACGATGAGCTGCTCGCGCTGGACGTCATCGACGCGTCCGTCCCCGACGCCGAGGACCTGGGAGTCTCGGAGGCGTCCGACGAGGCCGCGGCAGAGGTGGCGGCCGATGCGGGTGGTCCGTTCTCGTTCGTCGTCACCCAGAACGGGTTCGCCAAGCGCACGGCCGTCTCCGCATGGACGCCCAAGCACCGCGGCGGTCTGGGCGTGAAGGTCGCCAAGCTGACCGAGGAGCGCGGCGACCTCGTGGGCGCGATGCTCGTGGACGAGTCCGACGAGGTGCTGGTCATCATGGCGTCGGGCAAGGTCATGCGCTCTCCCGTGTCCGAGGTGCCCGCCAAGGGCAAGGACACGATGGGCGTCACCTTCGCCAAGCCCGCCAAGGGGGACACCATCATCGGCATCGCCCGCAACGTCGAGCGCAAGCTCGACGACGAGGACGAGGCCGAAGAGGGCGAGTCACCGGACGGCGAGGCGGGCGCTCAGCCTGTCGCCACCACCGAGGCGACACCGGAGACTCCCGACTCCCCCGCATCTGCCGACTGACCGCATCGCGGAACCACTGCTGTTCCGGCCCGCCACCATCTCCGCCTGAGCGCGCAGATGGTGGCGGGCCGTCGGTCTTCCGCGCCCCGCTTCGCCACGGGGCAAGCAACGCTCGCGTGGACGCGCGCGCCGGGATGGCGTCTCAGAACCGCTCGGGCGCTGGCGCGCCCCGATCGGCAGGCGTCCGAACGAACAGCAGCAGCACCAGACCCGCGGCGACCACCGCGATGATCCCTAGTGTCCCCCAGATGGTCGCCCCGAAGATCGTGATGGTCAGTGCCCACATCGCGGGCGCCATGAAGGACGCCGCGCGACCGGTGGTCGCGTAGAGCCCGAACATCTCCGCCTCCCGCCCGGCGGGCGAGACCCGCGCAAGGAGCGATCGCGACGCGGCCTGAGCTGGACCCACCATGCCGGACAGGAGCAGCCCGCACACCCAGAACACCGTCGCGCCCGTGCCGTGGAACACCACGATGACGATGCCGGCCCCCACGATCACGGACAGCGCGAGAATGATGACGCGCCTCGGACCCCACACGTCGTCGAAGCGGCCGAAGATCATGGTCGACACCCCAGCGATCAGGTTGGCCGCGATGCCGAACATGATGACCTGCTGGTCCGAGAACCCGAATGCGACGGCCGCGATGATCGCGCCGAACGTGAAGACCCCGGCGAGGCCGTCCCTGTACACCGCCGAGGCGAGGAGGAACCACAAGGTCGAGCGCGCATCGGCCCACAGCGCGCGGAGGTCCCTCCACAGGATGGCGTAGCCCCGCAGCAGCCCGACGGTGGGTCGGCTCGAGCCCTTCGCCTCGGGCACGAACAGGAACAGCGGCCATGCGAAGGCGAGCGTCCACACCGCGCACCCGACCGCGATCAGGCGGTACGCCATGCCGTTCGAGGTGTCCATCCCGAACCACTCGAAGGCGTCGAGCAGCACCACCAGCACCAGCGCGGCGATGCCGCCCATGTATCCCAGGCCCCAGCCCAACCCGGACACGCGGCCCATCGTGCGGGGCGTCGAGACCTGCACCATCATCGCGTAGTAGTTGACGTTGGCGATCTCCGCGATGATCGACCCGAGAGCGATGAGCCCCGCACCCAGCCAGAACGCATCCGGCGTGGCCTCCACGAAGTACAGGCCGCCCACGCAGCCCACGAGGAGCAGCGTGGTGACCCCTAGCCACGACTTGCGGCGTCCGGCCGCATCGGCACGCTGGCCGAGCACGGGTGCGAGCAGTGCGACCAGCACCCCGGCCGCCGTGATGCCCCAGCCCAAGGAGGACGTGAGTCCGTCGATGGCGGCGTCGTACTCGGGGTCGCCCTCGCCCAGCGCCGCGATGGCCGGATCGATGAAGCTGTCCGAGGTGAGGTACAGCGCGGTGAACACGAACGTGATGATGACGGAGTTGAACGGCTGCGTGGCCCAGTCCCAGAGCGCCCAGGACCACACCTGCTTGCGAGGGACGCGATCGGCATCGGGATAGCCGGGCGCATCCGAGACAGAGGGCAGCACGTCGTCGTGGTCGCTCATGGTCACAGCGTGCCCTAGGACCATGAACGGCAGGTGGCGGGCGCGCCCTGCGCGTCCCGACCGCACGGGGATAGCATCGGATCATGGAACCGATCAGCGCCGATGCGGTGGCCGAGGAGCAGGTCGAACCCGCTGGTTTGGCGTGGGTCGACGACGTGCTCGCCGGCTATGAGGCAGCGGACCTCGGGCCTCCGACGGTCTTTCCCCCTCGCGCTGACGGCGAGCTCACCCGCACGCTCGTGCGCCGGACGGAGCTTCCCGGGCAGCCGCGAGGCGCGGCCCTGATCGTCCATGGCTACAACGACTACTTCTTCGCCACCCACCTCGCCGACGCGCTCGGCGCGGCCGGTTGCGTGCCCTACGCCGTCGACATGCGCCGCGCCGGCCGCTCCCTGCGTGCGCGCAACCAGGCACACCACCTCGACCACATCGACGAGCTGGTCGAGGACCTCGCTGACGCGAGCGCCGCAGCCGTGGCGGACGCGAGCGCACGCACCGGTGAGGAGCTGCCGCTCGTGGTTCACGCCCATTCGACCGGCGCGCTCGCGGCGAGCATCTGGGCCAACGACCGCCCCGACCCCGCCCTGGCCGGGCTCGTGCTCGACGGTCCCCTCTTCGGTCTTCCGATGACGGCATGGCAGGCCGCGGCCATGCGAGCCGTGCCGACGCTGGCGCGCGTGCGTCCCCGGCAGGTCGTGGTCCCGGCGCCGTCTCCCTACACGACCGGCCTCGTCTCTCGAGGCTGGGAGTTCGACACCGCGTGGAAGAGTCCGCGCGGCGTGGGCGCGACCGCGGGCTGGCTGGCCGCGACCCAGGCTGCGCGGCGCCGCGTGGCCGCCGGCCTCGACATCGCGGTGCCGGTGCTGGTCGGCAGCGCCGACTCGACAGGCCCCGATCGCCTCGACAATCCCCGCCACGGCAGCCAGGACACGGTGGTGGACGTCGCCGCGATCGAGGCTTACGCTCCAGGGATCGGCGCCGGCGTCGAGCTGCTCGTCGTGCCGGGCGCGATCCATGATCTCGCGCTGTCGGACGAGCAGCCCAGGAGGGTGTACCTCGACGCGGTCGCCGGCTTCGTCGAGAGGGTGCTGCCGTGACCATCCTCCTCGCCTACGGCGGCCACGCCTACGCCGACGCGTGGCACGACTTCGCAGGGGTGGCCGATGCGCTTGCGCATGTGCTCGAGGCGTACGGCGCGGTGGAGGTCGTCGACGAGGTGGAGCGCGCCCTCCTCTCGCTCCAGCACGACGCGCCAGACCTGCTCGTCCTGTGCTCAGGCGTCGGACCCGACGGAGGGCCGTCGCGCGAGGCGCGCGGGACGCTCGTGCACTACGTCGAAGGCGGGGGGCGTCTGCTCGCGCTGCACTCGGCCGCCACATCGTTCCCGGGGTGGCACGACTGGGAGCGCCTGCTCGGCGGCCGGTGGGTGCGAGACGTCTCCTTCCATCCGCCGTTCGGACCGGGCACGGTCGACGTGGCCGGCGCACCGCAGCGCAGCTTCGAGATCGAGGACGAGTTCTATGCAGACCTGCGCGTGGGAGACGTCGAGGTGCTCGCCACCCACGAGGGACGCCCGATCGCGTGGGCGCACGCCGTGTCGGGCCATGGCGTCCGTGCCAACGGCAGCGGCGGCCGCGTGGTCTACGACGCTCTCGGGCACACTGCCGCGACCTACGCGAACGCGGGGAGGCGTGCGCTGCTGCACGACGAGCTGGTGTGGCTCGGGCTGCGACCGCGGTCGCTCGACGCTGGCGAGGCTGCCGTGGATAGGGTGAAGGAGTGAGCCCACGCCACGCGTACTTCGACAACGGCGGCAAGCCGGTTGCGCTCGCTCACCGCGGCTTCTCGCGTGAGGGGCTCGAGAACTCGATGAAGGCGTTCCAGGCCGCGGTCGACCTGGGCTTCCGCTACCTGGAGACCGACGCGCATGGCTCGCGCGACGGCGTGGCCGTCGCTCTCCACGATGCGACGCTCGACCGCACCACGGACGCCACGGGCGCCGTCTCCGACCATGACTGGGCGACCGTGAGGCGGGCGCGCATCGGCGGCGTGGAACCGGTGCCGAAGCTCGAGGACGTGCTGGGCACGTGGCCTGACGTCAAGGTCAACATCGACGTCAAGGAGAGCTCCGGCATCGAGCCGGTCGCCTCCGTGATCGAGAGGACCAAGGCGCACGATCGGGTGTGCGTGGGATCGTTCTCCGCGGCCAGGCGCCGAGCCACCCTCAAGCTGCTGTCGAAGCCGGTCGCGACGCCGGCAGCTGAACGGGAGGCGATCGCGTGGTGGCTCGGGACGTGGGTGGGAGCGGACCCGGAGAAGACCATCGGCGATGTCGATGCGCTGCAGATCCCCTGGCGGAACGGCCCGGTGCCGTTCATCCTTCGCCGCCACGTCGAGGCGGCGCACCGTGCCGGCCGCGAGGTGCACATCTGGACCGTCAACCGGCGCGACCACATGCAGCATCTGCTCGACATCGGAGTCGATGGGCTCGTCTCGGATCGCGCGGACATCCTCAAGGACGTGCTGGTCTCCCGCGGCCAGTGGTGACGGTTCAGCGCGCCTGAGCCCGCGCCCGCTCGATCGCGACCCCGATGCCGTCGAGCACGAGCTCGAGGCCGTACGCCGCATCGTCCTCATCTGCGGTCTCGGGCTCCGAAGACGCCATGACAGCGGCGAAGTGGGGCAGGTTGTGCGGGCCGATCAGATGGGCCACCCTCGCCATCGCGTCGCCCTCGACGGCGCGTGAACCGTCCTCCCACCGGCGCAGCAGAGTCGCGTGCCAGCGTGCCTGGGCGTCCACTGCGAGCACGGCTCCCAGGCGCTGAGACACGGTCAGCCCTGAGCCGGCGAGCAGCCCGAGCGCGGCGTCGCCCCACGCGAGGGCCCGCGGCGTGTCCGGGGCTCCCTTGATCGGGATGTCGAGAGCCCAGGGGTGACGCCCCAGGGCCGCGACCTGCGCGTCGAACCACTGCTTGAAGCCGTCGCGCCAGCCGAGCCCGCCGAGGTCCGGCGCGTCGCCGAGCGCGCCTTCTGACATGAGCAGCACCAGGTCGTCCTTGGAGCTCACGTAGCGGTACAGCGCCATGGTGGTGACGCCGCACGCGCGCGCGACGTTTCCCATCGACACCGCGGCGAGCCCATCGCGGTCCGCGATCGCGATCGCCTCCGACACGATGCGCTGGACGCTCAGCTCTCGCTTGGGTCCGCGGGTGGGCTCGGGGGCGACGCCCCAGGCGAGCGCGAGTCCGTGCGGAAGCTCGGGAGCGTCATCGGGCATGCGACCACTGTAACTGTGTGCGCTTGACACAGTAAGTGTACGGCGCATACGGTATGCGACATACACAGAAAGGGGCTCGCGTCCATGACTGCCGCCATCCACGCCACCGGTCTCGTCAAGGCCTTCGGCGACCACACCGTGCTCGCAGGTGTCGACCTCACTGCGCGCCGCGGCCACGTCACGGCCCTGCTCGGATCGAACGGGGCGGGCAAGACCACGACGCTGAACATCCTGACCACGGCGATGCGCGCCGATGGCGGCACCGCCCTCGTCGCAGGGCACGACGTCGCGACCGACCGCCGCGAGGTCCGCCGCGCGATCGCCGTCACGGGGCAGGCCGCGACGGTTGACGGCCTGCTCACGGCCGCCGAGAACCTCGAGCTGATCGGGCGGCTGCGCGGCTTGTCGCGCGCGGCCGCGCGCGCGAAGGCAGCCGAGCTCGTCGCTGCGAGCGGCCTCGAGGATGCGGCGCGACGTCAGGTCTCGACGTACTCGGGCGGCATGCGTCGGCGCCTCGACCTCGCGCTGTCGATGGTGACGCCCGCGCAGGTGGTGTTCCTCGACGAGCCGACGACCGGGCTCGACACCCGTGCGCGCAACGCGCTGTGGGGGCAGGTTCGCGGCCTCGCGCGCGACGGCGCGGCGGTGCTGCTCACCACCCAGTACCTCGAGGAGGCCGACGCGCTCGCTGATCAGGTGCACGTGCTTCACCAGGGACGCGTGGTGGCCACGGGGACGCCGCGACAGCTCAAGGAGCGCATCGGCGCCGCGGAGGTGGTCGTCATGACGGACGGCGGCGTCGAGCTCGCCCGTGAGGCGACGGACGGCTCCGCCGATGGCGTTCGGCGCGCCCTGGACGCTCTCGAAGCACGCGGCGCCGTTGCGGCCGGCGCACGCATCGACGTGCGTCGCCCCACTCTCGACGACGCCTTCCTCGCGCTGACCGAGGAGGCCGCATGACCGCCACGCTCGCTCTCACCCGCCGCAGCATGCTGCACTCGGTCCGCGACGTCGAGACGCTGCTGATGTCCATCATGCTTCCGGTGGCGCTGCTGCTGATCTTCACGTACGTGTTCGGCGGGGCGCTCGCGGGAAGCACCACCGAGTATCTCGACTACGTGGTGCCCGGCATCATCGTCGTGTGCGCGGGGTTCGGTGCAGCGCAGACGGCGGTGGCCGTCGCGCGCGACATGAACGAGGGCCTCATGGATCGCTTCCGGACCATGGACATGCCGGCCAGCGCGGCGGTCACGGGGCACGTCGTGGCATCCGTGGCCCGCAATCTCGTCGCGAGCACGCTGGTGCTGGTGGTCGCGGTAGCGCTGGGCTTCCGTCCTGCGGCGTCGCCGGCGCAGTGGGTGGCGGTCGGGGGCATCGTCGCGCTGTACGTGCTGGCGATCACCTCGCTGTTCGCGGCGATCGGAGTGGTGTCGCGGTCGGTCGAGGCCGCCAGCGGCTACGGCTTCGGGCTGCTGTTCCTGCCCTATCTGTCCAGCGCCTTCGCTCCCGTGGAGACCATGCCGGGTTGGCTGCAGGCCTTCGCCGCGCATCAGCCGCTCACGCCGGTGAACGACGCGTTGCGCTCGCTCCTCCACGGCACGGATCCGGGCACCGACGCGCTGGTCGCGACCGTCTGGTGCGTGGGCCTCACGGCGCTTGGCCTCGCGGCTGCGGGCTGGGCGTTCACGCGCCGCGCCCAGCGGCCCTGACGCCCATGTCGCCACCAAGGTTGGTCACCTGTCCGGCCCACGGGGCCGTGCACGGGACCAACCACGGAGGGACGCGCTGGAGGCGGCTACTTTTGACACGGTAAAAAGAAGTGACTACCGTCGGGGCCGTGACCGAGACCGAGATCGTGGACGCCGCGGCCATGCTGCGCGCCGCCGGCCTGCGCGTCACCGACACCCGGGTCGCCGTGGTGGAGACGCTCGCCGACATGCCGCACTCGGGCGCCGACACGATCGTCGCCAGCGTGGCGCGGCGCCTGTCCACGACCTCGCGCCAGGCGGTGTACAACGTCCTGAACGACCTCGCCGCCGCTGGACTCGCCCGCCGCATCGAGCCGGCCGGCCAGCCCGGCCTCTATGAGCTTCGTGTGGGCGACAACCACCACCACATCGTGTGCCAGCGATGCGGTGCGGTCGCCGACATCGACTGCGTCACGGGCCACGCGCCCTGCCTGACGCCCAGCCAGACCAGTGGCTTCGACCTCCTCGAGGCGGAAGTCACCTTCTGGGGAGTCTGCTCCGACTGCAAGGCCCTCACGGCCGATGCGGTCGTCGCCGTTCCCTGATACGTCCCCTCTGTCAACCAAGGAGTTCGAAGTGACCGAGAAGTTCACCACCACCAACGCCGGCGCCCCCGTCGCGTCCGACCAGCACTCGCAGACGGTCGGCAACGACGGTGTCACCGCGCTGACCGACCACTACCTGGTCGAGAAGCTCGCGCAGTTCAACCGCGAGCGCGTGCCAGAGCGCGTGGTGCACGCCAAGGGCGGCGGAGCGTTCGGCACCTTCACGGTCACCAACCCCGACATCGCGAACTACACCCGCGCCGCGCTCTTCCAGCCTGGGGTCGAGACCGAGATGCTCGCGCGCTTCAGCTCGGTCGCCGGCGAGAACGGCTCCCCCGACACGTGGCGCGACCCCCGCGGCTTCGCCCTCAAGTTCTACACCTCCGAGGGCAACTATGACCTCGTGGGCAACAACACTCCCGTGTTCTTCATCCGCGACGGCATCAAGTTCCCCGACTTCATCCGCTCGCAGAAGCGCCTGCCGGGCACCCACCTGCGCGACAACGACATGCAGTGGGACTTCTGGACCCTCCAGCCCGAGTCCGCCCACCAGGTGACCTGGCTCATGGGAGAGCGTGGCCTGCCGCGCTCGTGGCGCGAGATGCAGGGCTACGGCTCGCACACCTACCAGTGGATCAACGCCGCCGGCGAGCGGTTCTGGGTCAAGTACCACTTCAAGAGCCAGCAGGGCGTGCACGGCCTGTCGATCGACGAGGCTGCTCAGCTCGCGGGCTCGGACGCCGACCACCACATCCGCGATCTCTACGAGCACATCGACGCGGGCGACTTCCCGCGCTGGGACCTCAAGGTGCAGATCATGCCCTACGAGGACGCGAAGACCTACCGCTTCAACCCGTTCGACCTCACCAAGGTATGGCCGCACGGCGACTACCCGCTGATCGACGTGGGCGTCATGGAGCTCAACAAGAACCCCGAGAACTACTTCGCGCAGATCGAGCAGGCGACGTTCGCCCCGTCGAACTTCGTCCCCGGCATCGGCGCGAGCCCGGACAAGATGCTGATGGCGCGCATCTTCTCCTACGCGGACGCGCACCGCTACCGCGTGGGCACCAACCACGCCGACCTGCCCGTCAACTCGCCGCACGCTGCGAGCGAGCACGGGCACTCGTACGCGAAGGATGGCGCGATGCGCTACTCGTTCGCGTCGGCGGACACCCCGGTGTACGCCCCCAACTCGCGCGGCGGCGCACACGCCGATGCCGAGCGGGCCGGCGATGCGGGCAACTGGGAGTCCGACGGCGAGATGGTGCGCGCGGCGGCCACGCTGCACGCCGAGGACGACGACTTCGGCCAGGCAGGCACGCTCTACCGCGAGGTGTTCGACGACCAGCAGAAGGCGCACATCCTCGAGCAGATCACCGGCCACGTGGGCGCGGTCAAGTCCGACGACATCCGCGAGCGCGCGATCCAGTACTGGACCAACGTGGACGCAGACCTGGGGGCCAGCCTGCGCGCCAACCTCGAGGCGGAGAACGCACCGGTCGAGGCAGGCGAGCCCGGCACCGGCTGGGAGCCCGCCAACGTCTGACGACATCTTGTCGCGATGAGGTCGCACGAGGCGCCGAGTCCTGGCACAATGTCTCCAGGACCTCGACGGCGCGTGCCGGCGAGCGACACATAAGCCACCGGCTGCCGCTCAGCGGCACCACCGGTCATCGACCATCGGCCGGGCCGCCCCACCCCCCTAGGACGGTCCGGCCGATGCATGTCCACCCCCGCCTTGTTGCGCGAATTGGGCCCAACTGGTGCACCTAAGCCCTTAGATGAGCGAGTTGGGCCCAACTCGCGCACGTGTGGTGCGCGGGGCGGGGCGGGGCGGGGCGGGGCGCCTGCAGATCGGCCAAGAGGGCCGATGCGCCGGTCGGCTACCCTGGACCGCGGCCGTCGACGGCCACTCACCACCTTCGCCTGACTCCGAGCCCGGGCAACCGCCCGGGCTCTCGCCATGCCTGCCGAGGACACCATGACTGACGCACAGACAACCGATTCCGCCCACGCATCGGCCGCCCGCACTGCCACGGGAGTCCCCGACGTCACCCACGGCGGCGAGCTGTGGCGACTGTCGTCGTGGCGGATGCCGCTCGCGCGCTATCGCACCGAGCTCATCTCGGGCCTGATGGTCGCGCTCGCCCTGATCCCCGAGGCGATCTCCTTCTCGATCATCGCGGGCGTGGACCCGCGCGTAGGCCTGTTCGCGTCCTTCACCATGGCCGTGGCCATCGCGTTCCTGGGCGGCCGTCCGGCGATGATCTCCGCGGCCACTGCCGCCGTCGCGCTGGTCGTGGCGCCGCTCGCCCGCGAGCACGGCCTGGACTACCTGATCGCGGCCGTGATCCTCGGTGGGATCCTTCAGGTGCTGCTCGCGGTGCTGGGGATCGCGAAGCTCATGCGGTTCATCCCCCGGTCGGTGATGATCGGCTTCGTCAATGCGCTCGCGATCCTCATCTTCATGGCGCAGTTGCCGCACCTGACGGACGTGCCATGGGTGGTGTACGCCCTGGTCGCGGCCGGCCTCACGATCATCGCGTTCCTGCCGCGCCTGACCCAGGTGGTGCCGGCGCCGCTGGTCGCGATCGTGCTGCTGACTCTCGTGACCGTGACGTTCGCAGTCGCCGTCCCCGACGTCGGCGACGAGGGCGCGCTCCCCGAGGGCCTGCCCACGCTGTTCTTCCCCGACGTGCCGCTGACCATGGAGACCCTGCGCATCGTCTTCCCGTACGCGCTCGGCGTCGCGCTGGTGGGCCTGCTCGAGTCGCTCATGACCGCCAAGCTCGTCGACGACATCACGGACACACACTCGGACAAGACCCGCGAGGCGTGGGGCCAGGGCGCGGCCAACCTCATCACCGGGTTCTTCGGCGGCATGGGCGGCTGCGCGATGATCGGCCAGACCATGATCAACGTGAAGGCCGGCCGTGCGCGCACTCGCCTGTCCACCCTGGCAGCGGGCATCTTCCTGCTGATCCTGATCCTCGCGCTCGGCGATGTGGTCGCCATGATCCCGATGGCGGCGCTCGTCGCGGTGATGATCTACGTGTCGTGGGCGACGTTCGACTGGCACTCGATCCGGCTGTCCACGCTGCGCAGGATGCCGCGCTCGGAGACCGCCGTGATGCTGACGACCGTCGCCGTCGTGGTCGCGACCCACAACCTCGCGTACGGCGTGGTCGCCGGCGTGCTGCTCGCGTCGGTGCTGTTCGCGCGTCGCGTGGCGCACCTCGCGACCGTGACGGGCGCCGAGCCCGTCGACGGCGAGCGCCGCTACCAGGTGTCGGGCGAGCTGTTCTTCGCCTCGTCGAACGACCTGTACTCACAGTTCGACTATGCCGGCGACCCCGAGCGTGTGGTGATCGACATGAGCGGCTCGCACGTGTGGGACGCCTCGACGGTCGCGGCTCTCGACTCCGTGGTCTTCAAGTACGCCCAGCACGGCAAGGAGGCCCGGATCGAGGGTCTCAACGAGGCGTCCGAGCAGTTCCATGGACGGATGTCGGGCCACCTGGGCGCGGGTCACTGAACTTCGCCGTGGCGGTCGATTCTCGTCGCTCAACGCCCCCAGACCAGCGAAATGGATCCCTTTCGGTGGTTGAAGGGCCTGGGGCAGCGACGATGAACCGCCAGGAGCGCCGATGGGCGTGCTGGGTGCTATGCGTCAGTCGCCCGGGTGCGCGGCGGCGCGGATGAGGTCCGTGACGGTCGCGTCCGGCAGGTAGGCACGCAGGATGGCGACGGTGATGGCTGGAAGGCGCGCCTCGTCGCGGTACAGGAGGAACATGGGCACGTGCTCGGGCTTGAACTTGGCCTTGAAGCGCTCGAGGCTCGTGAAGCCGTAGTAGGGCTCCATCCGGTCGGCCAGGATGTCGAGCATGCGCTCGACGCTCGACTCGACGTCGCCGGAGTACGACAGCGGCGCGCATGACAGCGAGATGAACTCGTAGCCCGCCTCCTTGAAGTCGAGAGCGGTCTGCGCGATCAGGAACTCCATCACTCCGCCCATGACGCCGTCATCGAGCCGGCGCTTCATGATGTCGATGGTCCACCCGACCACGTCGCCGTCGCGGTAGACCGGCATCCAGCTGGTCATCCCGTGCACGGTTCCGTCCTCGTCGACGGCGAGATGCATGACGACGTTGGGATCGGCGGCCTCCTCGAGGCCGCCGAGCGTGAACCCCATCTCGGGGAGTGACTTGTCGCCCGCCCACTGCGCCTCGATCGCCTCGAGCTGGTCCTTCAGGCCGCGGGGTGCCTGCGCGAGCGGGACCGCACGCATGGTGACCCCCTCGCGCTTGGCGCGATTGAGGGCAGAGCGCACGTCCTGCCACGACTTGCCCGTGAAGGCCAGGTCTGGCAGATGGATGACGGTGTCCTCGGCCACCTGGATCGACTTGTAGTCGAGCTCCGCCAGAGCGTCCCGCAGCGCCGGACCGATGGCGAAGTACGCCTCCCGCCACCCTCGCGCACGACAGTGCTCGGCGAACTCGGTCGCACGGGCCGCCACCGCATCGGTGCCGCCAGCGGGGTCTCCCAGCACCACCGCCGTGTTGCCGACGAGCTTGAAGCCCCACGCCGCCTCGCCGTCCTCGCTCACCCAGTGGGTGATCCCGGGCCAGCGAGCCATGTAGCCGATGCTCGTCATGCCGGCGCGGTCGTTCTGCAGCTCGATGAACCTGTCGCGGGCTTCGGCGGCATCGTCAGGGCGGCGCGAGGTCAGCAGCAGCCCGGCAACGGAGACCGCGATGATCGCGTACCAGAGGAGGCCGATGACCGTGAGGAGGACCCGCGCGGCCGTGGTCTCTGGCTGCAGGCCATCCTCCGAGTCGCCCAGGATGCGAAGGAAGGACGTGGAGAGGGCCTCGTGCCAGGTCGGTTGATGGTCGAACGACGAGCCGAGCGCCATGATCGCGGCGGTCGTGCCCACCATCACGGCCGCCGCCGCGACGCCGATGCGCCTCCAGATGCGCGCTCGCACGCCCCTGGCTCCGCGCACCGCGAAGTGGCGCCGCCCGGCCACGAGGATGACCAGGAGCGCGATGTCGAGCCCGTAGTCCACCCAGAAGCTCGCGCCGGGACGCTGACCGATCAGGAATGCTCCTGCGACCACGGCGACGCCATTCGTGATCATGACGAACCACCACGCGAGACGGCTGCCCCGATGCACCGCGAAGGCGACGATGAGCTGCAGGACGGCGATGCCGACCTCGCCCAGGATCGTCGCGTCGGAGCGCTCGGGGTGCCCGAACTCCAACAGCCCGCCCTCGCCCGGCCAGATGCGCGCGAGCAGCGCGTGGAGGGCGTTGAACACGAGGATGATCGCCGCGACGTCCCGCGTCTCCTGGCCACCCCAGTGAAGACGCGGCCGCTCATACGCGCGCCGCACCGCCCACGGGCCGACCGCGAGACCCACCGCGAACGACACCGCGTGGGTGAGGTCCCAGATCTCTCCGGCCCACAGGATCATCGCGATCGAGTAGAGGATGCCGATGAGCCTCAGGCGGCGCCGCCACAGCAGCGGCATGGCCGCGGTCATGGCGCCGATGGCCCCGAAGGCCATGTTCGAGGCGCCCACGTCCAGCACATCGCCAAGGTCCTGCGCCCACTCCAGTGAGGAGTCCTGGAGCGCCCAGAGGATCGCGGCGACGGTCAGCACGGCGACGACGTGACATCCGACGGTGACCGCGGCCATGCGCAGGAACCCGTATCGGCTCTCCAGGTACCCGGCGCCCACCACGAAAAGGACGATGATCAGCGGATACATCCACGGCGTGGGGCTGATCAGCACGCCGCCGAGGATGGTCCACCAACGCCCATCCTCGAACGCCGGAAGGCCCCAGCCCCAGGTGTCGAGCAGCCCGCTGGTCTCCGCTGGCGTCCACAGTGCGCCGGACACGATGCCGCCGACGAGGATGACCGCGGCGAGCGCGACGGTGCCCGGGGCGGAACGAATCAGCGTCCACGCTCGTCTAGGAACGGAGGGCCCGGTGTCAGCAGCGATGTCAGCGCCGGTCGAAGGCTTGTGCATACGGTCAACCTACTCACGTGAGGACCCGACGGTCGGGGTTTCGCGCATCGGCTGCCACGACTCTCGCGTTCCGCACGCGACTCGGGTACCGTTGTCCGAACCCTCGGCCTGCCCGGCACCAGTGCGCCCGGCGAACCCAGTTCACGGGCCTCAAGTACCCTGGACGCATTGTCCGCGCACGCGCGTGGGCGAGGAGGAGATGTCATGAACGCGGATCACCGCGCCCCGTCGGGCACGCGCCCGACCTTCGCGCCTCAGCACCCTGAAGGCGCCGCGCCCGCGGGCCGCCCCCAGCGCTCATCCCTGCGTCCGATCACCGGCGAGATGCCGGCGTCGGGACAGCAGCCCACCTCCCCTTACACGGCTCCCGCGTCAGGTCAGCAGGCCACCTCCGCGCGGCAGCCCACGTCGAGCCCGCAGCCGAGCGCCGCGGCCGCCCCCCAGGCCCGGGCACGGTCGCCCTTCGCGCCCGTCAACGAGCCCGCGCCCGCAGCTGCGCCGACCACCGGCTCCCAGCCGACGACGACGACTCCCCCGACCGCCGCGACACCCCCGACCACGGGCACCCAGCCGATCACCGCGACGTCCCCCACCACGGGCACCCAGCCGACCACGGGCACTCAGGCCTCGGGCGGCGAGCAGCACTCGTTCCTGGGTGGAGCATCGGTGGGCGCGACCGTGGGCGCCGGGTTCGACAAGCTCAAGGGCTTCGCCATCAAGGCCAAGGACGACCTCACCGCGGGCGACGACATCGCGGCGTCGAGCCGTAGCGGCGGCCCGCGCAGGGCGCGCGTGCTGGTGTCGCGCATCGACCCGTGGTCGGCCCTCAAGATGGGCTTCCTGCTCTCGGTCGCGCTGGGCATCATGCTCGTGGTCGCCGTGTACGTCATCTGGGAGACGATGGACAGCCTGCTGCTGTTCGCGCTCGCTCAGGACTGGGTCGACACCCTCTTCACCGGCGAGGCTCAGGTCGACATCATGCCGGCCTTCGAGCTCAACAAGTGGGTCGCGGGCGCGACTCTGGTCGCCGTCGTCAACGTGGTGCTCCTCACGGCGCTGGCCACGCTCGGCGCACTGCTGTACAACACGGTGTCGAAGGTCGTGGGCGGCGTGTACGTCACCCTCACCGACGACTGACCCCAGCCACTCGCTCACGGCGCATCCCCCGGTTTTGTCGCGTGTGCGCGCGTGGGGTATCGTAGGTCGCCGCGGCTTTCGCCGCACCGGGCCCATAGCTCAGGCGGTTAGAGCGCTTCGCTGATAACGAAGAGGTCGGAGGTTCAAGTCCTCCTGGGCCCACCGAGGTGGTCGAATGAAGAAGATCGTCATCCTTGCCGCAGTGGTCGCGGCGACCGTGCTCGTCTACGGCTCGCTCGCCCGTGACGCTCGGCGCGACATCTGGGATGATGTGCATCACGAGTTCTGACTCTCGAGCGCGGAATCCGCGCACGGGGCCTTGGCGCAATTGGTAGCGCACCTGCTTTGCAAGCAGGGGGTTAGGGGTTCGAGTCCCCTAGGCTCCACCACTGCACGACCCGCCTGCCTCCAGGTCGGGGTCGAACCCATCATGGCTCCGCGTCGTGAGCAGATCGAACTGTGGAGAACCCGGACGGCCCTCGGCGCCCCGGCTATGGTCATCACCATGAGCTCGCAGGCGACCGCATATCTCACCGGATTCGGCCGCTATCTCCCAGGTCCTCCGGTCGACAACGACGGCATCGCCCCGCGCCTGGGGGGCGACGACCGCGTCACCGACCGGATCCGTCGCCGCGTGCTCGAGGAGAACGGCATCCGCACGCGCCACTACGCGCTCGACGAGCATGGCGAGCCCACCGAGCTCAACGAGGAGCTCGCCGTCAAGGCGCTGCGCACGGCGCTCGACGATCGCGGCATCGATGCCGAGGACCTGCGGATGCTCGCGTGCGCGACGACCATGGGCGACGCGCTCGTGCCTGGCTTCGGATCCATGGTGCACGGCCGCCTCGGCGGCGGTCCCATGCAGGTGCTCACCGCGCAGGGCGTCTGCGCCTCGAGCCTCGCAGCGCTGGACGCCGCTGCGGCCAAGATCCGTCTGGGCG
Organism: Demequina sp. NBRC 110053; assembly: GCF_002090095.1. Classification (GTDB taxonomy): domain Bacteria; phylum Actinomycetota; class Actinomycetes; order Actinomycetales; family Demequinaceae; genus Demequina. The sequence goes on from NZ_BBRJ01000002.1 coordinate 1,239,778, forward strand.
ATCATCCGCGCGCCGCCGTCGTGGGCTCGGAGCTGCCGAGCCGCAGCCTGCGGCAGAGCCGGTTCGACGGCGCGAGCGCTCGCATGGACGCCCACTTCCTGCGATGGATGCTCTCGGACGGTGCCGGCGCCGTGGTGCTCGAGTTCCAGCCTCACCCGACCAAGCCCTCCCTGCGCCTCGACTGGGTGCAGCACGTGTCCCTGGCGCACGATCATCCGGTGGTGATGCGGTCGGGCATGGAGGGTCTCGACCCGGTGGTCGGTCGCACGTGGCAGGACGTCGACATCGCCACGGCCGCGGCGGAGGGAATGTTCGTCCTCCGCCAGGACATCTCCGTGCTCGACGCCCTCGCGGAGGCGGGCATCCGGCAGTTCGAGCACCTCGTGGACACGGGAATGATCGACATGAGGCGACTCGATCACGTGGTGTGCCACTACAGCACCAACCGGTTTCGCGACCTCGCGTTCGATGGCATCCGCAGGCGCATCCCGACCCTCGACACCGACCGCTGGTACTCGAACCTCGAGACCCGCGGCAACACGGGCACCGCGAGCATCTTCATCGCGCTCGAGGAGGCGTGGCACGACGGCCGCTTCGCGCCCGGGGAGACGGTGCTGCTCGCCGTGCCGGAGTCCGCGAGGTTCTCGTTCGCGTTCGCGCACCTCACCGTCGTCGCACCGCCGTCCATGCAAGCCACTCCTACCGAAGGATCGTGACGTGACCACAACCGAGCAAGCCACCCTCGCCGACCGCCTCGCCGCCGTGTGGGCCGACTTCGACGCGCGGCTCGAGCAGGTCCCTGTGCTCCACCGGCTGGCTCAGGGGACGGTGACGCTCGACGACTACAAGCGGCTGCTGTTCAACCTGCGTCAGCAGGTCGTCGACGGGTCGCCGTGGATCTCCCGCGCGGCCTCGAACTTCGACATCGCGCACTTCGAGCTGCGCACGGCAGCGATCAGCCACGCCCAGGAGGAGCACCGCGACTATCTGATGATCGAGCGCGACTACGTGGCCGTGGGCGGCACCCTCGAGGAGCTGCGCGCAGGCCGGAAGAACATCGGCTCCGAGGCGCTGTCGGGCTACATGTTCACGTACGCCGACCGCCCCAATCCCGTGGGGCTGCTGGGGGCGATGTTCATCATCGAGGGCCTGGGGGCGCAAAGAGCCGCCGGGTGGGCCAGGCGCTTCCAGGAGGTGCTGGGCCTCGCGGACAGCCAGGTGCGGTTCATGATCTACCACCAGGAGGCCGACGCCGAGCACACGGGCAACCTCGAGGCGATCCTGAGCTCAGGGCTCATCGACGAGGAGGCCGCGGACGAGATCGTGCGCTGCGCCGAGGTGGTGGCCCGCCTGTACGTGCTGCAGCTCGAGGAGCTGGATCGCTGACATGGCCCCGCCACCCCGCTCCGACCCGAGCATGTGGGACGCGATCCACGCCGATCCGTCGGTGCCGCTCGACAGGTCGGTCGTGCGCCAGATCATCGACGACCAGCGCCGACCGTCACGCCGCTGGCTCTATCCCGTGGTGCGCATCCTGTCCCGGGTCGCGATCGCGCTGATCTCCGTCGTCAAGCGCGTGCTGCCGTTCCGGTGGATGCCACTCAGGATGATGGACTGGCTGTGCGTGTGGTTCCTGCGCCGCGGCGTCTCGCCCGACGCCGTCGAGCTGCTCGTGCGCCACTTCGTGGTCGAGACCAACCTCGTGAACTTCATCATCCGCAACACCCCGGTCGCGATGGAGCCCGTGACGCTGCGACCCACGGCCCTCGCCGGCCTCGGCGACCAGGCCGTGGTGGAGCACGACGTCAACGTCTACGACGTGCTGATCGCGCTCGACCATGTGGAGCTCTCCCGGCCCTCGCGGCTCGACTTCGCTCAGCTCGACGTCCCGCCGCTCGACGCGGAACGCGGCCGGCGGCGACTGCTGCGCCTCGACATCCAGACCGCGCTGTGCCTCATGAACATCCCGTTCTCCATGGCGCTCACGCTCGAGGAGTACCGTCGCGCCGTGCACTCGATCCGGTTCGACGACTCATTCCTCGAGATCCTGTCGGTGGTGACGGGCGACAGCACCTTCCGCCACTGGAAGATGGGCGGGATGAGCCTGTGGATGGACTCCAACGTGGACGTCCCCCAGATGGTGTACCGCCACGCGCTCATCTGCGAGTACGCGCACGCCCATCTGGTGAAGCTGGCGGGTGGCTCCTACCCGCGCGAGACCGCGGTCGCATTCGACTGACCCCCCAGTCGTCGAGGAACGTGCGCGACCGCCTGCGACGAGCCCCCTCACCTGCGCGTGGCGTCGCTCACCACGGGTGAACGAGACCGCCCGTGCATGACCACCCGCTGAACGTCTCGTGAACCTTCCGCAGACGCGCCCCGCGGCGCATTGATCGGCGCCCGGCGTCACGCTGACATGGGACCGAACGGCGCCGGCAGAGACGCTGCCGGGGCCGCCGAGGAGCTGCTGCGACCGTGCCCCGTCTCATCGCCCGCCTGACGTCGACCGCCGCCATCACCGTCCTCGCCTGCGCAGGGGCGACCGTGCTCTCGGAGCCGGCCGGCGCATCGGCCCTTCCCCTGCGGCCCCTCGCCGAGCCGGAGCGGTACGCGCCCATCATCCAGGTCACCGAGATCGCGGCGGACAGCCCCAACATCGCCGGCACCGACGCCTACGAGTTCATCGAGGTGGTCAACGCCTCTGATGCGCCGCTCGCCTGGGACGACTTCGCCGTGCGATACGTGACTCCGCTCGCCAACCTGTCGACGCGCACGCACCACCATTGGCCCACCGTCGGGCCTGCGCCCGTTCTCGAGCCAGGCGACGCGCTCGTGCTGTGGGTGCGCACACCGGCGAACGCGCACCTCACCGTCGCGGACTTCAACGCGGCGTACGGCACCGCTCTCAAGGAGGGCGACACGCTCGTGCGCGTCGAGGGACCTGGCATGGCGAACGCGGCGATGCGCGGCATCGAGGTGGTCACGCAGGCGGGGCTGTCGGTGTCGAGGGCGTACTACAACGTCGACTCGGACAGGGATACGGGAAGCGGGCTTGGCATGCACTTTGGCCACACGGCCGATGCGCACGCGGCCCAGCCGCCGCGAGGACTCGGCGCGGCTTCCCCCGGCGTGGTGGAGTCAGCGCAGACCGGCCGGGTGGTCGCGGCGCCGGCAGCCGGCGACGCCCCCATGCTCGCGCACGAGCCGCGCTCCGCGTTCGTGCCGGGCAGGCCCGTCAACCTCGAGGTATGGGCGGAGGACGACGGGCTGCTGATGACGCTCGGCATCGAGTGGTGGAGCGATCGGGATCCCGAGCCCCGCGTGCGCCGCCTCGAGACGGACGAGCTGGGCCTCGCGCACGTGACCCTGGGCGCGACCGAGACGATCGCGCGCGAGCGGATCCACTACCGGATCGCTGCGACCGACGGGTTCTCCTCGACGGAGACCGACGTCCACACGATCACCAGCGCGGTCGCACCGGCGCCCGTCACGGTGCGCCACGTCGACTCGTCCCCGGTTGAGGCGGAGCCGTGGGTCGCCTCCGAAGCCCTGCAGCCCGTGGCTGTGCGTGATCCGTCGAGAGCGGGCGACGCCGTGACGGGCCAGACTCTCGTGGTCGCCGCGGCAGCTGACCAGGGCGACGTCGCGATCGCGATCGACGGAGAGCGCGCAGCGAGCCAGCCGTCGCTCGCGCACGAGCCCGTGCTCGCGTTCGAGGCGACGCTCACCGACGACTACTTCCGCAACGGCGTGATGCTCGGCGACCAGGTGCTCAGCGTGTTCGACGTCGGCACCTACGGGGACCAGGCGACCATCGAGACGCTCGTGCCCCTGAGGGCGGTGCGGCCCGGCGAACCGGTGACGCTGACCATCATGTCGGGCACGAAGGCCCTCACCGGGCCCGACCCGCAGGAGGGCAACGACGACTTCGCGGTGAGCGACGTGCGACTCGTGCTGCCCGACGGCTCCGCGCTGCGACCGTTGGAGGATCGCCACCCGGAGGCCTGGGCCGCGGTGGGTGACGGCGCCCGTGCGGCGGCAACGGTGGACGCGACGTTCGTCGTGCCGCCCGCGGCATTCACGGCGGCTGCCCACCGCTGGGACACGACGCGTGCCGGGGACGGCCCACACTCGGTCACGGCCACCGCATCCTCCGGCCGCGCCGAGGTGGAGCTGCTGGTCGACACCACCGCACCCCAGCTCACGCCAAGCATCGAGCCCGGCGCCGTCGTTCGCGGCGAGGTCACCGTCGATGTCGCGGCGACCGACGCTGGAGCGGGCGTGGCCGCGGTCGAGGCGACGCTTGACGGCCGCGCCGTCACGCTGCCCATCACCATGTCCTCGCTCGCCGATGCGCCAGGTGAGCGCCGCCTCGTCGTGACGGCGCGCGACCGCGAGGGCAACGCCAATACGGCCACCGTGCCGTTCATGATCCCGGACGAGCACCCGACCATCGAGGTCGGGGTCGACGGCGCAGACCTGCAGGCGACGGCACGCGATGGCGCGGGCGACGCGCTCGAGGTCACGATGGCGCTCGGAGCGTCCCTGGCGATCGGGTCAGACGTGTCCGTCGCGAGTGGCGCAACGAGTGACTCGGCGGCGGTCGATCGCGTCGACGCACGCCCGGCGAGCGCGAGCGAGAGCACGGCGCTGACGGCGATCGACGGCGACGTGGTCGCCGTCGAGCCGGGCGACGGACTGCCATACCAGCTGATCGAGGCGTCAATTCCCGAGGGAGCCGAGGACGCGAGCCTGCGGCTGAGATGGGATGGGGAGGCGAACGGCGATGCCAGGCTGATGCTGCGCGTGCTCTCCCCCGGACGGGGCGGCAGCGCCGATGCGTGGGTCGAGGTGGACTCCGTCGTGACCCCCTCTGGCGAGGGCGCGCACCCCGTCGCGCTCGACGCCGTCGTCCCCGTCGAGCAGTACGCCGTCGACGGCATCATGACGGCGCTCGTGCAGCACACCGACGGGTACGCGGGCGAGGACCTCTCCACGCGCGCGAGCACGGTGGCACCGCACCACCCGGACGACACGCCGCGCCCCGAGTACGACTTCACGATCGCGTGGGAGTCCGATACGCAGTACTACAACGCGCGGCCCGACATCCATGACCGGCAGCTGTCGATCCACGACTTCCTGCTGAGCCGGCGCGAGCAGCTGAACCTGCAGTACGTGGTCCACACCGGAGACATCGTCGACCTGTCCTCCGACGAGCCGCAGTGGCTGCGCGCCGAGGAGGCATACGCCGCCTTCGACCGTGCAAACCTGCCCTATGGAGTGCTGGCCGGCAACCACGACGTGGATCAGCAGTCCGGCGACTACTCCGACTTCTCCCGATGGTTCGGCGACCAACGATTCCAGCACCGCCCCTGGTACGGCGGGAATCACGAGGGCAATCGCGGGCACTACGACCTCATCACCGTCGGCGGCGTCGACCTGATGTTCGTGTACATGGGCTGGGGCGCGGGCGACGAGCAGATCGCCTGGCTGAATGAGGTGCTCGCCCGGCATCCTGAGCGTGTGGCGGTGCTCGCGCTGCACGAGTACATGCTCACCACGGGCGGCCTCGGGATCGTCCCCCAGCGCATCCACGACGAGGTGGTCGCGACCAACCCCAATGTGCGCATGGTGATGAGCGGTCACTATCACGACGCGTTCACGAGGACCGATCGGTTCGACGATGACGGCGACGGCACGGACGACCGCACCGTCACGTCCATGCTGTTCGACTATCAGGACCTGCCGAACGGCGGCGAGGGCTACCTGCGCCTGCTCCACTTCGATCACGACGGTGGCCGCATCCTGGTGCGCACCTACTCGGACTTCCTCGCCGACTACTCGGCGGTCCACCCGTCGCTGTCCGATGAGCACCAGGAGTTCGAGATCTCGTACGCCGACGCGGGCATCGCCGTGGAGCCCACCTTGCTGCGCGCGGACGCGGTGCGCGCGGACATCCTGACCGACTCGGTGATCGCGCGGTTCGATGAGGTGACGTCAGGTGAATCGGTCACCGCCCGCCGCCAGGACTCATCCTGGTACGCCCGCGCGGTCGACCCTCACGGCGCTGTCGCGATCAGCGACGTCGTCGCTGGCGATGAATCGGAGGCGCCGCCCGCACTGCGCGCGCTGCGGGCCGCCAGCGCACACGGGTCCTCCTGAGCCCCAGCCCAACGGCCGAGCGGACGACGAACCTCTCCGCGACGCACGAACGCCCCGCGCCGCATGTGGCCGGGGCGTTCGTGGTGAGTCGGTCTACTTCTTGGCGCTGCCGCCCGTCCTCTTGGTGGCCGACGACGCGGTCGACTTCGCGGCGGACTTGGCGGTGCCCGTCGTCTTCTTGGCCTCGGTCGCGGTGGTCTTCGCGGCCTCGCTCGCGGCCTCCTGCGCGTCCTCCCAGACGTCCTCGGCGTCATCGATGGTGCTGGTGGCTGCGGCGGAGGCGCGCTCGCGAGCCTCGTCGACCGAGCCGCGCAGCTTCGCCACCTCGCTGTTCGCCGAGTCGCGCACCTTCGAGGCGGATGAGCCAGCCTGGTCGGCGAGCCTCTTGCCCTGCTCGACGGCGGTGTCCTTGACGCGCTCGTAGGCGGGCCCGGCCTGCTCCTTCACCTTGTCGACGTAGGGTCCGGCCTGGTCCTTGACCTTGTCGTACGTGGGACCGGCCTGCTCCTTGACGGCCGCGGCCGCGGTCGCCGCCGCGCCACCCGCCTTCTTGGCGGCCTCGACCGCTGCATCCGTCGCCTTGTTGACGTTGTCGCGCAGCTGCTGCTTGAAGTCACCCTCGCCGGTGAGCTCCCACTCGTCGTCCTCGCCCGCCCACTCATCTCGGCCGGGGTCGCGGCGCGCCCACACCACGAGCGCGGCGGCGGCGGCGCCAGCGAGCACGATCGGGATGAGCACCTTGCCGACCGAGCGGCCCTTGGGCTCGTCCTCGTGCGCGGCGTTCTCGACCGCTCCGATGGCAGCGGGGATCGCCGCGCCCACGATGGCGGCGTGAGCGATGTCCACCCACTGGGTCGCCTTGTCGCCGGCCTTGCGCACGTACGGCTCCGCCTTGAGCGCGCCTTGGTGGTAGGCCCGCTTGGCGCGAGGCTTGGCCCACGCCTTGGCCTTGTCGTACTGAGGCCCCGCCCAGTCCTTGGCCTTGTCGTACTGGGGGCCGGCCCAGGCCTGCGCCTTCGCTGCGGCGTCCTTGGCGTGGTGCGCGGCCTGCTCGGCGGCGGCCTTGGCACTTGCGGCGGCCTCCTCGGCCTGCGCGCGGTACTTGTCGACGTCCTTGCTCAGGTCCTTCTTCCGTCCCACTGGTCTACCTCCATCGGTGTGCACGGGCGTTCCTGATCCTTCATCTTGTCACCTACGAGGTAGGAACACCACTGGCGTGGGAGAATGTTCCGCATGATCGCAACAGTAGAGACCACCGCAGGCGAAATCCGCATCGAACTGCTCCCGAACGACGCCCCCGCCACCGTCAAGAACTTCGTCGGTCTCGCGACCGGCGAGAAGGAGTGGACGGACCCCGAGACCGGCGAGAAGAGCACGGAGCCCTTCTACAACGGCCTGGTGTTCCACCGCGTGATCGCGGGCTTTATGATCCAGGGCGGCTGCCCCGAGGGCACCGGCACCGGCGGCCCCGGCTACACCTTCGACGACGAGATCCACCCCAACAACCAGTTCTCCGAGCCCTACCTGCTCGCTATGGCCAATGCGGGGAAGCGCCTCAACCCCATCACCGGGAAGCCCGGCGGCACCAACGGCTCGCAGTTCTTCATCACTGTCGCTCAGACGCCCCACCTGAACCAGGGCCACACAATCTTCGGCAAGGTCGCTGACGACGAGTCCAAGGCCGTGGTCGACAAGATCGCCTCCACGCCGGTCGACGGCCGCGACCGTCCGCTCGAGGACGTCATGATCACGGGCGTCACCGTCTCCTGAGGCTCGTGTGACCGATCAGCCGGGGGCGCCCGCCGCCCCCACGTGCCCGCGCCACCCCGACCGCGTCTCCTACGTACGGTGCCAGCGCTGCGAGCGCCCCGCGTGTCCGGAGTGCCAGCGGCCGGCGGCGGTGGGAGTGCTGTGCGTCGACTGCCTCAAGCAGGCGCAGTCGCAGGCTCGCCCGGTGCGCTCCCGGCTGGGCTTCACGGCGACGGCCGGCCCGCCGCTGGCTACGTACGCGCTGATCGCGATCAACGTGGCGGTGTACCTGCTGGGTCCGGTCCTGCTCGGGGATGCGTTCCCCGGCTCGTGGGCGCTCTGGCCGGACGCGACGCAGATGGACGCCGCGCGCTACATCGACGTGGGCACGGAGTGGTACCGGTGGGTCACCGCCGGCTTCATCCACTTCAGCCTGCTGCACATCGGCATGAACATGCTCGCGCTGTGGCAGCTGGGCCAGGTTCTCGAGCCAGCGCTCGGCCGGTGGCGGTTCGTGGGCCTGTACGCGGGCTCCCTGCTGGGCAGCTCAGCGGCGGTCGAGATCATCGGCACCGGCGGGACGCTGACGGCTGTCGGGGGCGCTTCGGGCGCGATCTTCGGCCTGCTCGCGGCCTACGGCATCATCCTCAAGCGCCTGCGCCTGCCCTACACGCAGATCCTGGTGATCGCCGCGATCTTCATCGGCGCCCCGCTCGTCTCCGACCTCATCCCCGGATTCGGGTTCTTCGCGGGCCTGTCCTGGCAGGGGCACCTGGGCGGCGCCATCGCGGGCGCCATCATCATGCTGGTGATGTTCCGCGGCGTCGACCGCCGCGAGAAGGCCGCACCACCTAGCTGACACGGCCGCGTTCACCCCGCCCGCGCATCGGCGCTGCGCTCCTCATTCCGCGCTGCCCCGTACCGCTCAACACACACCCGTGAATGAAGTGCCGGGAGCGACGGGTGCGCTTGCCCACCCGTCACGGCTGCCCCACCCGTCACCGCTGTGTGTTGAGCGGTACGCCGCCGAGGGCCCAATCGGCCGATGCGGTCGCGGCGCTGTCCCCAGCGTCATCCCCACTGTGAATGACACGGGTGTAGTTATCCCCAGCGCTGTCCACAACGGGGGATAACTACAGGGGTGTAACTCCGGGGCGGCGCGCTACTTCCAGCGCGTGAACAGCACCATCGCGGCGGCCATGAACGCGAATCCCACGAGGAGGTTCGCGTCGCCGATGGGCGCCGGCCACTGGCCCTTCGAGATGTAGTAGACGACGATCCACACGGGGCCGATGACCAGCAGCGTCACCGCCGTCGGCAGCAGCCACCTGGGGTTGTCCGACTCAGGCTTGCCCACGTTGCGGGGTGCCTTGTAGGCCTGATTGTCGTCGTCACGCTTCTTCTTGAGGGCCACGCTGCTGCTCCATGCTCTGCCGATGCCCGTCGCGCGGGCCTTCCTGGTGACCAGCGTACCTATGCGGGCCCATGGATCGTCGCAGTGGCGCACCGCGGCCGACCACTGTGCTCATGCGTGCTCGCGTACGCTTGAGACACCATGAGCGCCTCGACCGCGACCCCCGCGCCCGCCGACGAGCGGCCCCCCGCGCGCGCTCGCGTGAGCGTGGTGGGAGTGCTGGGCGAGCTGCTCATCCTCGCCGGCGTGCTGCTGGGGTTGTTCGTGGTGTGGCAGCTGTTCTATACGGACGTGCAAGGCGAACGCGCCCAGCGCGAGGTGGTCGAGAGCCTCGAGTGGGCTGACTCCGACGTGGTCGACGGCATCTCTGCGGCCGAGGCGAGCGACCAGGAGACCATTCCGGACGACCTGAAGCGCACCGACGATCCGCCTGCGATGGACTACCCCGCGTTCACCGAGACGTTCGCGACCATGATGGTCCCCCGGTGGGGCGAGGACTACGTGAAGCCGGTGTCGGAGGGCACGACGCGCGCGGACGTGCTCGACCCGCTGGGGATCGGGCACTATACGGATACGGCGCTGCCCGGAGAGATCGGCAACTTCGCCATCTCGGGCCACCGCACCACGTACGGCAAGCCCTTCGCCGACGTCTCGGAGCTCGAGGCCGGCGATTCGCTGATCTTCCAGACAGAGGACGCCTGGTTCGTGTATCACGTGGAGTCGTGGGAGATCGTGCAGCCCACGCAGGTCGAGGTCATCGCCCCCACGCCGAACGAGCCCGGGGTCGCGCCCACCGAACGGTCGATCACCATGACGACCTGCCACCCCAAGTTCTCCGCGGCGCAGCGGTGGGTCGTGCACGGCTCTTTCGACTACTGGGCGCCCGTGGGCCACGGCGTCCCCGAGGAGCTGCTGGAGGTGCCCGCATGATCTCGTCGTGGCTCTGGAACTCTCTGCCGGGGCCAGCGCTCGTGAGGCTGCTGATCCTGCTGGTGGTGATCGCCGCCGTGGTGCTGGCACTGTTCGAGTACGTCTTCCCCTGGGTCTCCGAGGCCCTCGGCGTGCAGGAGACCACCGTGGAGGAGTCATGACGCGCATTCTGGTGATCGACAACTACGACTCGTTCGTCTACACGATCGTCGGGTACCTGCGGCAGATGGGCGCGGAGACCGTGGTGGTCCGCAACGACGCGGTGGCGGACGCCGGCGACATCGATGAATACGACGGCGTGCTGGTGTCTCCTGGACCGGGCACGCCCGCGGAGGCGGGATCGTCGAACGACGTCATCCGCGAGTGCGCGCGCACGGGCACGCCGATGCTCGGCATCTGCCTGGGCCACCAGGCGCTCGCGGAGGTCTACGGCGGGGTCGTCTCCCACGCGCCCGAGCTGATGCACGGCAAGACCTCGACGGTGTCCCACGAGGGTGACTCCGTGCTGGCGGGCCTGCCCTCGCCCTTCACCGCGACGCGGTATCACTCGCTGGCCGTCGAGGAGGGAACGGTGCCGGCAGAGCTCGAGGTCACCGCCACCACGGCCAACGGCATCATCATGGGGCTCAAGCACCGCGACCTGCCGCTGCATGGCGTGCAGTTCCACCCCGAGTCCGTCCTCACCGAAGGCGGGCACCGGCTGCTCGCCAACTGGCTCGAGGTGTGCGGCATGCCTGACGCGGAGGGCCGCTCGGCAGGACTGTCGCCGCTCGTGCGTCAGTAGGGGGCTCAAGCTCAAAGCCGGCCCGCGCATCGGCCAGGGGCACTTCGCTTGAGGTTGACGAGGGTGTGCGACCGGCTGGCCCTCGGCATGCCACGTGCGGGCGCTCCCGCGGGGCCGGCGTCAGGCTCGCCCTCGGGAAGGCTCGCCTAGAGCCACCCGTTCCACTCCACGATCAGCAGCACGGTGACCAGGAACCCCACCGGCTGATTGAGCCACAGGAACGTGCGCCAGCCGCGGTTCGCGTCCTCGCAGGTCGCGTCCGTGACGTTCCAGAACCGTGCGGCCGATGCGGCGTACGCGAGCGGCAGTGCGGCGGCGAGCAGGCTCGGCCACGGCAGGAGCAGCAGCAGCGCCGATGCGCCCAGGTAGAGGCCGACGGACAGCCGGGCGGTCGCCCGCGCGCCGACGACGGTCGCCACCGAGCCGATGCCGCCAGCCCGGTCGGCCCGCACATCCTGCACGGCGCCGAACGCGTGGGAGGCCATGCCCCACAGGATGAACGCCGCCCAGATGGGCCACACGTCGGCGTCGACGAGCGAGACCCCAGCGAGCACCAGCGCGTACAGGAGCGGTCCCACGAAGTGCAGCGCGGACGTGAGGGAGTCGAGGAACGGTCTCTCCTTGAACCGCAGCCCTGGAGCGGAGTACGCCACCACCCCGAAGATGACGAGCGCGAGCGTGACGCCCGCCGCGAACGAGCCCTGGAGCAGCAGCCACGCGGCCAGCGGCACCACCGTCGCGCCGCTGGCGACGAGGATCCCGCGATGGATGCGCCCGGCGGCCTCCCGGTCGCGGACCACGTCCCCCTCGACGCCACCCTTGCGAGGGTTGGCGAGGTCGGACTCGTAGTCGAACACGTCGTTCACGCCGTACATCAGCAGGTTGTACGGGATGAGGAAGAACAGCGTGCCGACAATGAGGACGGCATCGACCTCGCGCGTGGCCATGAGATAGCCCGCCGCGAATGGATACGCGGTGTTGATCCACGAGATGGGACGCGACGCGCGCAGGATCGCGCCGATCACGTCGGTTCCTCGGCCCGTCGCCGCCCCAGCAGCTCCCACAGCGTGGGCACGAGCATGACCGCGCCGAGCGTGTAGGCGAGATCCTCGATGGGAGCGACGGGCATCAGCACGCCGGAGATGAGCGACTCGTCGTAGTCGACGATTCCGAGTCCCACGATGAGGTTGTCGAACACCACCGTGAGCGCGATCAGGCACAGCGCCGTGAGCGCCAGGGGTCGGAAGGGGAGGCGGCGCAGGACGGGCGCGCATGCGAGGGCGAGCAGCGCGAGGACGGCCACGGACAGCACGACGTAGGTCATGGCGCCTCCGTGGTTGGCATGCCGCGAACGGTGCGGCGGCGCTCGCGGCGGCGGGACAGTGCGAGCCACACCAGCAGCGTGTTGTACGTGAGCAGGGTGAGGAACGCGACCTCCTCGACCGGCACCTCAGGCGCGACCGTCCAGCCCGTCAGATAGGGCGCGTCTCCGATGAAGAAGATCCCGAGGCCCACCCCGATGAGGTCCCACACCAGGAAGATCGCGACCGCGACCGCGACGGTGAGGAGGGTGCGCCGGGCGTCCGCGAACAGCGCGAGGCGGTACCGCCAGTCGAGCGTGCCGAGACCCAGCAGGCTGACCATGAGGGCGATCAGGTAGAGGGAGGAGGTCACGTCCCCGGCTCCCGGGCATGGGCCGATGCGCGGGCTGGCTCGGGCGGCGCCGCGAGGGTTCGCGCGAGGTCGCCCAGGTGGTCGCGCCGGCGGCTGCGAGCCAGGAAGTCCTGGGGCAGCGGGGCGGGAAGCGGCTTGACGCCGCTAGCGCCGAGCAGGCGCTTGGCGACCAGCTCGGCGGAGATGAGGCAGATGGGGACGCCGATCCCCGGCGCCGTCGACGCCCCTGCGTAGAGGAGGTTGTGGACCTTGCCGGAGACGTTCCGCGGCCGGAACATCGCGGACTGTCGGAGGGTGTGCTCGAGCCCGAGCGCGCCGCCCTGGAACGCCGACAGCGAGGTGGCGAAGTGCGAGGGGGTGAGCATGGCCTTCACGGTGGTGCGCTCCCGCAGGCGCGGCACGCCTGCCCACGCCCCGACCTGGTCCAGGTAGCGCGCCGCGTGGTGCTCGAGGTCGGCGCGCGACGTCGCCGTGCCGCCGAGCGTCGGGTCCGCCGGGAAGGGCACGAGCATGACGAGGTTCTCGTGGCCGGCCGGAGCCGTGGACGGATCGGTCGCGGAGGTGCGCGAGACATACACCGACGCGGGGTGCGGGACGCTCTGGTCGGTCATGATCGCGCGGAAGTTGGCATCCCAGTCGCGTGTGAAGAACAGTGAATGGTGGGCGAGCTCGGATAGCTCCCCTTCGACGCCGGCCATCACCAGCAGCGCGCTCACGCCGGGTCGCATGCGCGCCCAGGAGCGGTCGGGCCGGCTCTGCCAGCGCGGGTCGAGCAGCGCGGTCTCCGTGTGGTGCAGGTCCGCGCTCGAGACCACGGCGTCCGCCTCGACGGTGACGCCCGAGCGCAGCCGCACGCCTGTGGCGCGGCCGCGGTCGACGACGATGCGGGTGGCGTCGGCACCGGTGACGATCCGCACCCCCTCGGAGCGCGCCGCGCGCTCGAGCGCCTCCACGACGGCGTAGAGGCCACCACGCGGGTACCGCACGCCATCGACGAGGTCCAGGTGGCTCATGAGCTGGAACAGCGATGGGACCCGGTCGGGAGAGGATCCGAGGAACACGGCGTGATAGCCCAGGAGCTGGCGCAGGCGCGGATCGCGCACCTTCGCGGCGATGCTGGAGCCGAGCGAGCGGGCGAGGAGGGGGGCGAGAGCGGGCAGTCGCCTCGCGAGGGCGCTGTCGGCCAGAGACAGGGGGTTCTCGAAGGTCGTGTAGAGGAAGCGATCGAGCGCGAGGCGGTAGAGCTCGCTTGCGTCACGGGCATAGTCAGCGACCGCGCTACCATCGCCGGGGCTCATGGCTTCGAACGCCGCCCAGTTGTCCTCCGGCGAGGAGGTGACGTCGAGCGATTCGGCCTTGTGCGCATCGGCCGTCTCGAAGAAGATCCGGTAGCGCGGGTCGAGGTCGATGAGGTCGAGCTCGTCCTCCACCCTGCGTCCCAGCAGCGAGAAGAAGTGCTCGAAGGCCTCCGGCATGAGGTACCACGAGGGACCGGTGTCGAAGGTGAACCCGTCCGCCTCAAGGCGGCCTGCACGCCCGCCCACCCGCGCGTGGCGTTCGAGCAGCGTGACCGCTGCGCCGCCGCGAGCGAGCAGGGCGGCCGTGGCGAGCCCGCTGACGCCACCGCCGATCACGACCACGCGGTCGCTCATGCGCCCGCCCGCCCGGCGATGAGATTGCGCGCAGCGAGCACCAGCTTGGTCTGGTTGGGGACCCGAATCCGGCGGTCGCCGAGCGAGCGAGCGGGCGTGGCGGCGATCCGCTCCAGGAGCCGCTCGTAGATGTCGAGCGTGGTGCGCACGGCCACCTGCGCACGGCGCGGCAGAGCAGCCATCGGTCCCCGTGCGGCGTCGAGGTCACGCCGGCACTCGGCGACGAGCGCGGCGAGCTGCTCGTCGTCCAGGTTCTCGGCCGTGACCCCGGGGAAGTAGCTGCGGCCCAGCGAGCGGCTGTCCGCGCCGAGGTCCCGCAGGAAGTTCACCTTCTGGTACGCCGCGCCCAGCCGCCGGGCGCCCTCGCGGAGCTCCGGGTCGACTGGTCGCGGCCCTTCGTCCGTGTTGACGAACACGGCGAGGCACATCTCGCCGACCACCTCGGCCGAGCCGTGGATGTAGCGCGCGAGCGATGCCTGGTCGTGCTCGGTGCGCTCCAGGTCCATGCGCATGGACGCGAAGAAGGGATCGACGAGCTCACGGTCGATCCCTACCGCGCGCGCCGTCATGCCGAACGCGTGCGCGATGAGGTTGGTCGAGAAAGCGCCGCCCATCGCCGCATGCACCTCGGACTCGAATCCGTCGAGCAGAGTTCCCGCATCCGGGCCACCATAGGTGTCCGCGATCTCGTCGGCGACGCGCACCATGCCGTAGACGCATTCGACGTGCTGGCGTTGGCGACGCGGCAGCAACCGTGCGCCGAGCGTGAAGGACGTCGAGTAGGCGCCGAGAACGTCGGCGGCAGCGGCCCTGGCCGCCCGGTCGTAGAGCTCGAGATCAGGGTGCCTCCCGCGGTCGTCAGGTCCCGGAAGTGGGTCACCCTTCATGACGCGCGGCCGTCGAGCCAGTCGACCAGATCGAGCAGGTAGCCACTGAGGGGAGCGGGCACGCGCTCGCGGGCGATGCGCGAGGCCTGGCGGGCGTGGCGGCGCGCGATCGCGAGGGTACGGCCGCGCGCGCCTGACTCCTCGAGAATCTCGCGTACGGCGGCGGCGCCGTCGTCGTCCAGATCCGCGTCGCCCACGTGGCGGTCGAGGACGCCGAGCTGGGCCGGAGTCGCGGCCGCGTACGCCTGACGCATCAGCTCGGTGCGCTTGCCCGCGCGCAGGTCCGACAGGTTGGACTTGCCGGTCACGTCGGGGTCGCCGAACACGCCCAGGTCGTCGTCGACGAGCTGAAAGCTGAGGCCCAGAGAGGTGCCGATGCGCTCCAGGTGCCCGATCATCGTCGGGTCGGCGCCCGCGATGGTCGCGCCTGCGAGCAGCGGCACCACGCACGAGTATGTGGCCGTCTTCAGCTCGGCGACGTTGAGGGCATCGGCCTCGCCGATGGGCGTCAGGTCGCCGCTCATGTCCAGCAGCTCGCCCGCGATGGTCGCGCGGATGCCGCGCGTGAGCAGGTTGAGGCATGCGAGGCGATGGTGAGCGGGCAGGGCTGACCGAGCGATCAGGTCGTAGGCGCTCGACAGCGCCAGGTCGCCGCTCAGGAGGGCGGCCGTGAGCACGTGATCGTCCGTGCGGTCGCGAGGCAGGCGCTCCTGCGCGAGCTCTGCGCGACGGGCGCCCGCGATGTTGGGCCTGCCCCGGCGCACCTCGTCGTGGTCCAGGATGTCGTCATGCACGAGCATGGCCGTGTGCATCATCTCCATGGCCGCGGCCACGGGCACGACCGCCTCGGTGTCCTCGCCACTGAGGCCGAAGTACGCGGCGAGGGTGAGGGCGGGCCTCAGATTCTTGCCTCCCACGAACTGCTCGCCGATGCGCTGCCACATCCTCCTGTACTCCGACCCCGCGTTGGGAAGCTCGTGGGGCGTGCCCGTGACGTGCTCCCTCAGCGCGGCCTCGACGAGCGGCAGGCGTGCGTCGACGGAGGCCTGAAGGTCCTGAGAGGTCATCAGCGGCGTCATGATGCCTCCGTCAACAGGGAGGCGCGCAGCGAGCATTCCGCTGGCGCCCGGGTAGTGCGGTGAGTTGCGTTCACGCCAATCCTGTCAGGGTGCTCGACGGTGCCGCCCCCATGGCGGTCCTGGCTCGACTCTCGCACAGATGCGCTCCTTCACGGTATCTCGGCGCGCTGGTCGCCACGCCCCTCACCCGTTACTTCTCTGCGAGCACCCCGTTTGGATGCACTCGAATCCACGGAAGAAAATCTGCCGCGCGGTGCATCCGTGCAGCGAGCCCGGCCGGAAGTAGGGGTGAAGGGCATCGCAGCCAGTGAGGCCCCGAACCGCTAGGAGAAGGATCATGCGCAAGTCAGCAATCGCCGGCGCAGCAGCCGGAACCCTCATCGCCGCGGGCATCGCCGCCCCCGCCCTCGCCGTCGAGGACGGCATGGCCGAGCTGTCGGTCCTGCACGGCATCCCGGACACGCCCGTCGACGTCTACGTCAACGGCGAGAACACCGTGGACGACTTCCAGCCTGGCGACCTCGCCGGCCCGCTCGATCTCGCGCCGGGGACCTACTCGGTCGCGCTGACCGCGGCCGACGCGGAGGACGACTCGGCGCCCGTGCTCGGGCCGATCGACCTCACCCTCGAGGAGGGCACGAGCTATACCGCGGTGGCCCACCTCGACGCCGACGGCGAGCCGACCGCCAACCTCTTCACCAACGACATCTCGGAGACCGCCGCCGGCGAGGGCAGGCTGACCGTCCGTCACACGGCCGCGGCGCCGGCGGTCGACGTGTGGGTCGACGGCGACGTGCTGTTCGAGAACCTCTCCAACCCTGACGAGGTCATGGGCGACGTGCCCGCCGGAACCTACGAGGCCGCCGTGTCGCTGACCGGCGAGACCGACCCGGTGATCGGCCCCACGGACGTGGAGATCTCCGACGGCGTCAACACCATCGTGTACGCGTGGGGCTCGGCCGAGGCCGGCAACCTCGCCGTCGCGGTGCAGACCGTCGACACCCACGCCTCGAGCCCGTCCGGCGTCCAGGCCGGAACCCAGGGCTTCGCGGCCGACAATGGCACCTCGACCGTCGCGATCGCCGCGGTCATCGCCGCCTTCGGTCTCGTGCTCGCCACGGGTACCGTGATCGCGGTGCGACGCCGCTGACCCCACCCCACACGAGGCGGGGCCCGGATCGCAGCCCGGGCCCCGCCTTCCCATCGCCCGACTTCGCCGTGACCGAGAGGAGACCGACCATGCGAGCCCTCATCGCCGCCTCCGTCCTGCTCCTCGCGACGTCATGCGCGGCGCCGGAGCCCGCGAACGGCGACACCGCCGCCGACCGGGCTCCCGCATCGGCCCCCCGAACCCAGCAGCCCGAGGACGGTGACCGGGTCGGGCAGGTGCGAGCGCCGGTCGTGGTGGGCGACGTGCCGATCTCCTCGACCGACCCCGAGGCCATCGCCGCGCTCCGCTCCGAGCCGCCCCAGCGGCTGCTCATCGAGGCGCTCGGTCTCGACATGGAGGTGACCGACGTGGGGCTCGCTGATGACGGATCCATGGAGATCCCCGAGGCGGCCGCGGTCGCCGGCTGGTACCGGTTCGGCCCCGCGCCGGGCGCGGACCGGGGCAACGCGGTGCTGGCGGCGCATGTCGACGACCCGAAGGGTGTCGGTCCCTTCGCAGCGCTGAAGGAGCTCGGTGCAGGCGCACCCGTCCAGGTCGTCGACGCCGCAGGGGACATCCACGCGTTCGTGGTCGACCGCGTCGAGCAGAACGACAAGCGCGAGGTCGACATGAGCCTGGTGTTCGACAGGGACTCGCCCGGCCAGCTGGTGCTGGTGACGTGTGGTGGACTGTTCGACTGGGATACGCGACACTATGAGGACAACGTCGTGGTGTACGCGACGCCGGTCGAGAATGCGCCGTGATGACTGCGGTGGCGGTACAGGAGGAGCGGGCGCCGATGGCACTCCCCTCTGACGCGCCTCCCGAGCCGACGCTCGCCCACGACTTCGTCGCAGGCGTCGACGGCGCGCTCGAGGAGCTCTATCGCGACCTCTCTCCCCTGGTGTACTCGATGGCGGTGCGGGCGCTCGGGTCGACGGCGGACGCCGAGGACGTGACCCAGCAGACCTTCGTGAGCGCGTGGCGGTCCCGCGAGGGCTTCGACCCCGACAAGGGCGAGCTGCGGGGATGGGTGGTCGGCATCGCTCGGCGTCGGATCGCCGATGCGCTCGAGTCCCGGACCCGTGAACGTCGCCGCCTCCAGGCGGTCGCCGACGTAGCGCCGGCGGAAGAGTCCGGCCCTGACGACGCCGAGTCCGTGCTGCTCGCCTACGAGGTGAACGCCCTCGGAGATCCCAGGCGGACCATCGTCGCGCTCGCCTACTTCGAGGGTGCGACACACGAGCAGATCTCCGAGCGGCTGAACATGCCGCTCGGGACCGTGAAGAGCCATATCCGCAGAGCACTGATCACACTGCGCGACCGATGGGAGGTGTCCGATGTCGCATCCTGACGACGAGTTCCTCGCCGAGCTCGCGCTGAACGGCGCCGACCCCTCGGACCCCGCGCTCGCGGAGGCGACGCCCGAGCAGCGCGCCCGGTTCGACGCACTGCGTGCGATGGCGGCAAGGCTCGAGAACGCTGATAGCCCGGCGGAGCCGCTCCTCACCCCGCCGGCACGGGTGTGGGACGCGATCGTGGCGGAGCTCGAGGCGGATGACTCAACTGACACATCGGGCGACGAGGCTCGCGCCTCGGTGGGGGCGGCGGCTCCTGCCGAGCCCGGCACCGCACAGCCCAGCACCGCACAGCCTCCTCGTGCGACGGGCGCCGACGAGCTCGCCGCGCGGCGCTCGCGCCGCCAGCCGTGGTGGACCGTCGGCGCTGCCGCCGCTGCTGGCGTGGTGATCGGCGGGGTAGGCGTGGGGGCGGTGCTGATGAGCTCGGAGGACGACGCCGATCTGCGGGTGGTCGCCCAGACCACCCTCACCGACCTCGCCTCGGAGGCCGGCGCTGGAGAGGCGATCCTCGAGGCTCGGCCCGACGGCACGCAGGTGCTCGTGATCGACACGGAGTTCGAGGAGCTCGACGACGCCTACCTCGAGGTGTGGCTGATCGATGAGTCGATCGAGGGCATGGTGAGCCTGGGCCACCTCACGAGCACCACCAACGAGTTCGTGATCCCTGCCGGCTTCGACGTCGCGGCGTTCCCCATCGTCGACATCTCGGTGGAGCCGCTCGACGGCGTCCCCACGCACAGCGGCGCCTCCGTCACTCGAGGAGTCCTCGAGCTCTGACGCCCGCGCGGCTCCCCGAGACCGCATCGGCCCTACCGACGTCCCACCAGACGAGCGAATGGGGCCCCACTCGCTCATCTACGCGCCTAAGTGAGCGAATGGGGCCCCACTCGCGCGCCAGGTGCGCGCGCTCGCGCCGCGCGCCTCAGGGGGCGGGCGACGGGCCGATGCGCGGGCCGGCTAGGGCCCCGATGTCGGCTCGGTCGTGGGATCGGGCTGGGGCTCCGGGCCCTGCGACAGTACGAGAGTGACCTGCGTCCCCGGCGCCACCTCGGTGCCGCCATTGGGGTTCTGCGAGATCACCGAGCCGGCGGGGACATCATCGTTGTACTGCTCCGGGCCGTAGGTGAAGGTGAGGTCCTGGGTGCCGAGCTGGCGCTCGGCCTCCGCCTGGCCCAGCCCGGTGACGTCGGGCACCGTGACCGTCGACGGCGCCACCGCGACCTCCATCGCCACCGTCGAGCGCTGGGGGACCGTGCCAGGGCTGGGGCTCTGGGTCAGCACGGTGCCCGGAGCCTGCTCCTCGGTCTCGACGTCGGTGAAGTCCGGGATGAGTCCGAGGTCGTTGAGCGCGGCGCGCGCGGCGTCCTCGTCCATCCCCACCAGGTCGGGAAGCTCGACCTCGCCGCTCGAGACGTAGAGGATGACCGCAGAGCCAGCCGGCACCTCGGTGCCCTCCTCGGGGTCCGTGCGCGTCACGCGGTCCGCCTCGAAGTCGGGGTCGTCCTCGGTCTCGACGCGCGATACGGTCAGTCCCGCGGCCTCGATCCGCTCGCGCGCGGTCTCCTGCTCGAGGCTGCGCACGGAGGGCACCTCGACGGCGTCGGGCCCGGCGGAGACGAACAGCGTGATGGTGGGCGGGCCGTCGGAGGGCGCTGTAGCGGTGACGCCCGATGCGATCGCCTGCGCCTCCCCCTCGACTGTCCAGGTGAGCTCCTCGCCCTCGGGCGGATCCGTGCGGATGGCCACGCCGGGCTCGACCTCGGTGCTCGCCTCCTGCTGGGTGTCGACCAGGAACCCGAGGTCCTCGAGTGCCGCGATGGCCTCGGCCTCCTGCATGCCCGCGACGGTCGGCACGGTCTGCGTCACCGTCGTCTGCTCTGGCTCGCCGTCACCGCGCATGAACAGCCACACGATCAGGATGATCGCGATGAGGGCGGCCGCGCCCAGGGAGATCCACAGGATCATCTTGCGGCGGCGCGCATCCTCGTCATCGACCAGGTCCTGCTCGTCGGTCACGCCCACCATCGACGACTGCGGGGGCGGGACGGAGCCCGCCCCAGCGGCGCCGACGGCGGCCCACGGGGCGCCCGCGGACGTCATGACCTGGGTCTCGCCGGTGACGGGGCCGTCCTGGGCTGGCATCGCCTGGGTGGGCTGGTCGACCTGGGGGTTCTCGCCCGTGTTCGCGCTGGCTGCGGCCACCCCGGCCACGCCCGCGCCGAACGCCGCCGAGCCCACGGCGATCGCGCCGGTCGACGGGCTCAGGGGCGCGCCGCCCATGACGGCGCGCAGGTCACCCAGGAACTCCTGGGCGGTCGCGTAGCGCTGGTTACGGTCCTTGGCGAGCGACCGCAGCACCACCTGGTCGAGCTCGGCGGGGACGTCCGAGGCGAAGGAGGACGGCTTGGGCGCCTCCTCGCGGACGTGCTGATAGGCGACGGACACCGGTGAGTCGCCCACGAACGGCGGGCGGCCCGTGAGGAGCTCGAACAGCAGGCAGCCCACGGAGTACAGGTCGGAGCGCGCGTCCACCGTCTCGCCGCGTGCCTGCTCGGGTGAGAGGTACTGCGCGGTGCCCACGACGGCCTGGGTCTGCGTCATGGTGTTGCCGGCGTCGGCGAGGGCACGTGCGATGCCGAAGTCCATGACCTTGACGGCCCCGGTGGGCGTGAGCATGACGTTGGCGGGCTTGATGTCGCGGTGGACCAGGCCAGCGTGGTGGGCGTAGTCGAGCGCGGTGAGCACGCCCGTCGCGATCTCCACGGCCTCATCGATGGGGGCGGCGACGTCCCCCTTGAGGATGTCGCGCACGGTGTGGCCCTCGACGTACTCCATGACGATGAAGGGCACGGCCTGCGGGGCGCCGCTCGGCCCGACGCTGGTCTCCTCGCCGGTGTCGTACACCGCGACGATCGCGGGGTGGTTGAGGCCCGCAGCGGACTGCGCCTCGCGGCGGAAGCGCGTCTGGAAGGACGGGTCGCGCGCGAGGTCGGCGCGCAGGATCTTGATGGCGACCGTGCGACCCAAGCGGGTGTCGTAGCCGATGTGCACCTCGGCCATGCCGCCGCGGCCGATGAGCTCGCCGACCTCGTAGCGGCCGGCCAGGATCTTCGCGTCGTCAGTCATCAGTCCTTCAGTCTCCCCAGGTCTGGGCGGTCTTCGGTGGTCATTGTCCCACTGATCGCCCCGAGCGCTCGCGAGGCGGGCCGTCGGGGCGTGGGCGATACTCGCGTGGCGCGATGCTCGGCGGCATGGTGCGCCCGCCGCGGCCGCGGGTGCGGGCGCCGTCGGATGGCGCCGATGCGCTCGCTGGGCTGTCGTTCGATGGCGCGGTCGGAGGGGGTGGGGTGGCGCCGGGCTCGCGCAGCGTGAGCGAGTCGAGCCGAGCGAGCAGGTCCGCCGCCGTGCGCGGCCGCTTCTTGGGGTTCTTCTCGAGCAGGTCACCGATGAGGCGCGCGAGGTCGGGAGACACCGTGCCGGGCAGCGGCGGCACCGGGTCGTTCACGTGCGCGATGGCGATGTCGACGGCCGTCGCCGCGGTGAACGGCCGCTTGCCGTTGACGGACTCGAACGCGATGATGCCCAAGGCGTAGAGGTCGGACGCCGGGGTCGCGGGCTTGCCGAGCGCGAGCTCGGGGGCCAGGTACTGCGCGGTGCCCATCACCATCCCCGTCTGCGTGAGGGTGGTCTGGTCCGTGCTGCGCGAGACGCCGAAGTCGGTGATCCGCACCACGTCGCCCTCGGCGATCAGCAGGTTGCCTGGCTTGATGTCGCGATGCATGACGCCGGCAGCGTGGGCGGCTGCCAGGCCGCGCGCGGTGCCCGCCATGATGCGCACCAGTCGATCCTCCGCCAGCGTGCGCTCGCGCTCGATGATGGTCGACAGCGGCTCGCCCTCGACCAGCTCCATCACCAGGTACGCGGTGCCGTCCTGGTCGCCGTAGTCGAGGACCTGAGCGATGTTCTCGTGGGCGAGCCCGGCCGCGTTCTTCGCCTCGTTGCGAAAGCGCTTGAGGAAGGTCTCATTGGCGGCCGCGCCGTCCTTGAGCACCTTCACCGCGACGGGTCGGTCCAGCTCCGAGTCGGTGCCCCGCCACACCTCGCCCATGCCGCCCACGGCGAGCAGGCTGGTCAGCACGTAGCGGCCGCCGAGGGTGGTGCCGGAGGAGATGCTCACAGGTCCCCCTCCGCATCGAGGCGCAGCGCCTCCTCCATGACCGCCTTCGCCACGGGCGCCGCGATGGTTCCGCCCGTCGACCCGGACTGGCCCGCGCTCTCCTCGATGATGACGGCGATCGCGATCGCAGGATCATCGGCCGGGGCGAAGGACACGAACCACGCGTGCGGCGGGGTGTCGCGACCCGTCTCCGCGGTGCCCGTCTTGCCGGCGACCTCGACGCCGGCGATCTGCGCTCCGCGCCCGGAACCGTTGTTCACCACCTCGACCATCATGTCCGTGAGGTCGTCCGAGTCCGCCCGCGTCATGGACTCCCGCATGACCTCGGGCTCCGTGGTGGACACCACCTGCAGGTCGGGAGCGCGCACGGTGTCGACCAGGTAGGGCCGCATGAGCGTGCCGTCGTTGCCGATCGCGGCGGCGACCATCGCCATCTGCAAGGGCGTCGCGCGAACGTTGTACTGGCCGATCGAGCTCATCGCGACCTGCGACTCGTTCGGGTCCTCGGGAAGCCGCGATGCGGTGACGGGCAGTGGGATGTCGAGCTCCTCGCCCCATCCGAAGTCCGTGGCCTTGCGCTCGAGGACGCCCCAGCCGAGCGACATGCCGAGGTCCGCGAAGGCCGTGTTGCAGCTGATCCGCAGGGCGTCCTGGAGCGACATGTAGTCGTCGGGGGAGCACACCTCGCCCAGGTAGTTGCCGATGGTCGCACTCGTGCCGGGCAGCTCGAGCTCCTCCGGCGCGTACAGCTCGGTCTCGGGGGTGTAGCCGGACTCGAGCGCGGCCGCGGACACCACGAGCTTGAAGGTCGAGCCTGGGGGGTAGGTGTCGCCGGCGATCGCGCGGTTGACGAGCGGGCCGTCCTCCTGGTTGACCAGCTCCTCGTAGGCCGAGTTCACCTCTGCTGTGGAATGGCTGGCGAGCACGGCGGGGTCGTAGGTGGGGCTCGTGACCATCGCGAGGATCTCGCCCGTGCTCGGCTCCAGGGCGACAACGGCGCCCGGACGGTCGCCCAGCTGGTCGGCCGCGACCCGCTGCAGAGTTCCGTTGAGGGTGGTCTCGACGGACGCTCCTTGCTGCTGCTCTCCGGCGAAGAGGTTCCCCAGACGCGTCCAGAACAGCGCATCGGCCGTCCCGCTGAGCAGCTCGTTCTCCGACTGCTCCAGACCCGACCGTCCGTAGACGATCGAGTAGAAGCCCGTGGCCGACGCATACAGCGGGCCGTCGGCGTAGGTGCGCTGGAAGTTGAACGGGTCGTCGACGGGGTCCGACCACACGACGGCCTCGCCATCGACCACGATGGGGCCGCGGAAGTTGCCGTACTCGCGGTACAGGGTGCGGACGTTGCGCGGATCCTGGTTGAGCTCCTCGGCGTCCAGGACCTGGATCCACGACGCGGATCCCATGAGCGCGAGGAACAGCAGCAGCACGATCACGCTGAGCCGACGGGCGGGCTCGTTCATGGACCCACCTCCTGCGCGGAGCGGCGGGCCTGGTCCGAGATGCGCAGCAGGAGTCCCACCACGATCCAGTTGGCGAGCATGCTCGAGCCGCCGTAGGCGAGCCATGGCGTGGTGAGGCCGGTGAGGGGGATGACCCGCGTGACGCCGCCCACCACGATGAAGACCTGCAGCGCGAGGGCGAAGCCCAGGCCGGCGGCGAGCAGCTTGCCGAACCCGTCGCGGACGCCGATCGACATGCGGAATGCCCGCTGGACGATGATCAGGTACAGCGCGAGGATCGCCATCAGCCCGGTGAGCCCCAGCTCCTCGCCCAGGGAGGCGATGATGAAGTCGGACTCGGCGTAGGGCACCAGGTCGGGGCGGCCCTCGCCCAGCCCGGTGCCGAACAGGCCGCCGCTGGCCATCCCGAACATGCCGCCCACGAGCTGATAGGACGTGCCGGACGAGTAGACGTCAGCGTCGAGGGCGTGCAGCCACCCGTCGTAGCGCGCGCGGACGTGGGGGAACACGATGCCCGCCACGACGGCGCCGAAGGCGAACAGCGCGAGTCCGGTGATCACCCAGCTGATCCGCTGCGTCGCGACGTAGAGCATGCCCAGGAAGATGCCGAAGAACAGCAGCGACGCCCCCAGGTCGCGCTCGTAGACCATCAGCAGCAGCGCCGCCGCCCACACCACGAGCAGCGGGCCCATGTCGCGCGGCCGCGGGAACCGCAGTCCCAGGAACTTGGGGCCGGCGAGTGTGAGCGTGTCGCGGTTGGTCACCAGGTACCCCGCGAAGAACACCACCATCGCGATCTTTGCGAACTCGCCGGGCTGCAGAGAGCGGCCCAGGACCGAGATCCAGATGCGCGCGCCGTTGATCTCGACGCCCAGCCCGGGCACGAGCGGGAGCAGGTAGAGGACCAGTCCCACGATGCCGGCGGTGTAGGTGAAGCGGCGCAGCTTGCGGTGGTCGCGCAGGAGGAAGATCACGGACATCGCGAGCGCGACTCCCGCGATGGACCATCCGATCTGGGTGGTGCCGAAGGAGGTGTCCCTGCCCTCGTACTGGGCGTAGGCGAAGTCGAGCCGGCGGATCATCGCGAGCCCCACGCCGTTGAGGGCGAAGACCGCGGGCAGCAGGACGGGGTCAGCGTTCGCCGCATATCGGCGCATCAGCAGGTGGGCGCCGCCCATCAGCGCACCCGTGGCGAGGGCGTACCAGCCCAGCTCCGCGAGCACCAGGACGTCCGCGTGGTAGTCCACGAGCGCGCGTGCCAGCACGATGATCGCCCACGACACGGCGAGCAGCCCCAGCTCGGCCCGCCGGCCCGCGCGGACCTGCAGCTCTGCGACGGTGGCCACTTAGGCGTCCGCCTCGAGCGCGTCCACCACGCCGTCCGCGTCCTGCAGGCTGGTCGCCCGGATGGTCGCCTCGATGCGCGACTGCTGGTAGGGCGGGAGGCTTGCGAGCGGGATGTCGGTGCGCTCGATCAGGGTCTGCAGGTCGACGATCGGCAGCTCCTGCGGGATGCCGCGGTAGATGGCGACGTTGCCGTCAGCCTCACCCACGTAGTACTGAGTCTGCGTCCACGCGTAGGCGCCCCACGCGCCGCCGGCGACCACGAGCAAGGCGACCAGCGGCAGCACCCACGGGCGCAGCCGGGGCCACAGCCGATCCCATCGGGAGGGCTCCTCGTCGTCGTCGGCCTCGGCCGGGGCGGACAGGCGTGCCGCCTTCGCCGCGGCGCTCGAGCCGCCGGCGGAGGGGCGGTTGCGGTCGCGGGCCGCGGCGCCCACGATCTGCGAGCTCGTCGGCGGCCCCACGCCGTCGGGTGACGTGTCGATGTCCACCACGTCCGCGACCACGCAGGTGACGTTGTCGGGAGCCCCGCCTGCCAATGCCAGGGCGACCAGCGCATCGGCGCAATCGCCGGGATCCTCGACCTCGCGCAGCGTCTCGTGAAGGGTGTCACGGCTGACCACACCCGACAGGCCGTCGGAGCACAGCATCCACCGGTCGCCGGGGCGCGTCTCACGCACCGAGATGTCGACGGGCACATCCGTGTCGACGTCTCCGAGGACGCGCAGCAGCATCGAGCGCTTGGGATGGTGCTCGGCGTCGGCCGCGCTGATGCGGCCGGTGTCCACCAGGTGCTGCACGAACGAGTGGTCGGTCGTGACCTGGTCGAGCGCGCCGTCGCGCAGCAGATAGGCGCGCGAGTCGCCGATGTGCGCCATCGACAGGGTCGAGCCGGCCCGCAGCAGCGCGGTCACCGTGGTGCCCAGGCCCGACAGCTCGGGGTCGTTCTGCGCGCGGCCAACGATGTCGGAGTGCGCATCGGCGATGGCGACCTTGAGCTCGTCGAGCGCCTCATCGGGGCCGTGGGACTCGCCGTCGAGGGCCGCGAGCCTGCCCACGGCGATGGAGGAGGCGATGTCGCCGCCAGCGGCGCCGCCCATGCCGTCCGCGACTACCAGCAGGTGCGGTCCGGCGTATGCGGAATCCTGGTTGTTGGACCTGATCAGGCCCACGTCGGAGCGCGCGGCGAAGTGGAAGCCCAGGAACACGTCAGCCCCTCAGCTCGACGGTCGTGGCACCCAGGCGAAGCTTGTCGCCGCGCTTGAACGGCATGGGGTCGTCCACGCGTTGGTTGTCGAGGAACGTCCCGTTGGTGGAGCCCAGGTCCTCGACCATCCACCCGCCGTCCTCCGGGAAGATCCGGCAGTGCTTCGCGGAGCAGTAGTCGTCGTCGATGACGAGCGTGCACGTCGGGGAGCGGCCCACCAGGATGGGAGCGCTGCCGAGCGGGATGGTGGTGCCCTTGAGGCTGCCTGTCGTGACGGCGAGGTGGGCGGCCGTCTTGTCGCGCGTCGAGATGGATCCCGTGCGGATGCCCGTCGCCGACCGCGACGGTGAGGCGACCTTGTCGCCGCGCGCGTCCGAGCGCCGCGCCTCGCGCCCGCGGCCGCGCGTGGTGACCCGGGTGCCGTACAGGTCCGCGCGCAGTACCGCGATGGCCGCGAGCACGAGCGCCCACAGGAGTATCAGGAACCCGAACCGCAGCAGGGTGATCGAGATCTCACTCATGCGGTTACAGGTCCTCGTCCACCGGGAGGCCATCCCAGTACATGATCGTGGTGCGGCCCACCTGGACGGCGTTGCCGTCGACGAGCGTGACCTCGGTGACGCGCTGGCCCTCGACGAGGGTGCCGTTGGTGGAGCCCAGGTCGGTGAGGATGGTGCCCTGGTCGGTGGCCTCGAAGCGGCAGTGCTGGCGGGACACTCCCGTGTCGTCGACCACGATGTCCGCCTCCGAGCCGCGACCCACGACGGTCATCTGGCCCGTGAGGTAGTAGCGCTCGCCGTCGATGTCGAGCAGCGGGTAGCGGGAGTTGTGATCCTTGCTGGTGACGGGCGCGACGGGGCCGCGGGTGGAGCGGCTGCGGACCGCCAGGCGGCCGGTCGACAGCGACTCGTCCAGCTCGAACTCGACCTTGACGGCGCCTACGAACGAGTAGCGCTGGCGCTCTGCGTGGTCGCGCAGGGCATCCTCGAGCTCGTGGGCCAGCACGTCCGAGCCCCACTGCTCGATGCTGTCGTGGTCGGCGGGGCTGAGATACACGGAGTACTCGTTGGGCGCGACGGTGCGGCTGCGGTCCACCGCGGCGGCGCGCGCATCGCACTCGCGCCTGACCGCGCTCGCGATCTCGACCGGCTTGACGCCTGACTTGAAGGTCTTGGCGAACGCGCCTTGCATCACGTTCTCCACGCCCTTCTCGAACCGATCGAGGACTCCCATACGTGGAATCGTAACGGGCGCCGCTCCCGTGCTAAAGTTGCTCGGCGCGCGCGAGTGGCGGAACGGCAGACGCGCTGGCTTCAGGTGCCAGTGTCCGAAAGGGCGTGGGGGTTCAAATCCCCCCTCGCGCACGAGTGACGAAGGCCCCGCTCCGGATCTCCGGAGCGGGGCCTTTCGCGTGCCTCGGCTCTTACCTGCGGTCCGGCCGAATCCGGCCACAGTGGCCACTGAGCACCTGCTCGGGCGGTCCGCGGAGGGCCGACGCGCGAGCTGGGCGAGCCGCAGCGTCGCGAGCGGCCTAGCGCGCCGCCTCGACGACTGCGGGAACGAAGGCGTCGAGGTCGTCGGGGTTGCGGCTGCTGATCAGGGTGAATCCCTCCTCCTCGCAGCGCTTCAGCTCCTCGTCCACCCACGTGGCGCCTGCATTGCGCAGGTCCGTCGCGAGCGAGGGGTACGACGTCAGCGTCTTGCCGCCGGCAATGTCGGCCTCGGCGATCAGCCAGGGGCCGTGGCAGATGGCGGCGACGGTGCGCCCGGCCTTCGCGAACTGCTGAACCAGCGACACTGCCGACTTGTCGGTTCGAAGGTTGTCAGCGTTGATGGTGCCGCCAGGGATGACGAGCACGTCGTAGTCTCCGAGCTCCACGTCTGCGAGCAGCGCGTCGGGCTCGAAGGTCTCGCCTGGATCCTTGTCGCCCACCAGGGACTCGATGGGAGCGACCTCGACGGCCGCCAGGGTGACGGGCACTCCGGCCTCGCGCAGCCCCTCGAGCGGCTTCTTCAGCTCGTCCTGCTCGACGCCGTAGTTGGTGGTGATGATCAGTGCGCTCATGGTGCATCCTCCAGAGGGCCGATGCGGTGGCCGGCTCTCGGCCACGACTACCGTCAACGACGACTCCGGGTGCACGCATTCCGGCCGCCCTGCCGACATGCCGCCGTCCGCGACGCAGCCGCGCCAGCGGCGTCCGGCGGCTCCGCTGCGTCAGTCGCGGCCGGGACGCGCGCGGATCGAGTCGCGTTCGCGGAGCGGCATCGGAACGAGGTGCACGCCCGTCGGACCCGGCTCGTCCGGATGTGCGCGATCGTGCTCGATCGCGTCGACCAGGAGGTCCGCCGCCCTCTTGCCCATCACGCGGTGCGGCAGGGCGACGGTGGTGAGTCCAGGTCGCATCCACGCGGCGATCGAGGAGTCGTCGAAGGACACCACGGAGACGTCATCAGGGATGCTCAGCCCGCGGCTCTGGATCGCCTGGTAGACGCCCATCGCGAGGCGGTCGTTGAAGCAGACGATCGCCTCCGGGGTGCCGGAGGCGAGAATGGCGTCCGCGGCGCGAAAGCCCTCCGGCGGAAGCCACTGGTTGATGGCCCGACCCGAGGCAGGGGCCAGCCCATGCGCGCTCAGAACCTCGAGGATGCCCTGGAGTCGCAGGTGAGCCGCGGTGGAGATGGTGCGGACGTCGCGCAGGCCGGGGCCGGCGCCGATGAGGTGGATGTCCGTCAGTCCGGCGCTCACGAGGGCCGTCGCGGCATCCCGGCCCGCCTGCAGCTCGTCGGGCACCACCACGGGGATGCCTGGGTCGCCGTCGATCGAGATGTTGAGCAGGACCGCCGGTGTCGAGTCGAGTCCCGTCGGCAGCGAGCGGCCGTGGGTGAGCATCGAGGCGAGGATGATGCCGTCCACCTGGCGATCGACCATCGCATCGAGGAGCTGGCGCTCGAGCGTGACATTTCCCCCCGTCTCGCCGACGAACACCATGTATCCCCGATCGCGGGCGGCCTCGATGGCGCCCTTGATCATCTCGCCGGCGAGGCGAGATGAGGCGACGGAGTCCGACACGAAGGCGAGGGTGCTGGTGCTGCCCTTGCGCAAGCCGACCGACACGGCGTTCGGGCGATAGCCGAGCCGAGCGGCGGCGTCGCGGACGCGGGCCTGCGCCTTCTCGGAGATGCGCATGTCGGTCCCCCGGCCGGACAGCACGAGGGACGCCGTCGACACGGCGACCTCGGCCTCGGCGGCGACCTGCGCGAGCGTCACGCGCTTGCGCGCCATCCGGTCACCTCCTTGGGATTGCTGCTGGTTGAACGTGCCAAGGATGTCATGCGCCAACAATAACGATTTAGCCACCGCGGCCCGCCGTGAGTTGACATTGGCCCAGGGGATCCGTCAACCTAGCGCGTGCTAGTTCGTTTTAGCACCGTGACCCGCACCGTGCGGGCGGCACAACGAATGGAAGGGGACAACGATGTCTCAGACATCTGTCAACCACAGGGCGGCCGGGCGGCGCGTGGTGTCGTCCGTCGCACTCGGACTCGCCGGGGCGCTGGCTCTCGCCGCATGCTCTCCCCCGGGGGGCGAGGCCGAGCCCACCGCCGAGCCCGACGCGACGAGCACCGGCGGCGCGACCGCCGCTCCCGTCGGCGATGTCTCGTGCCCGGCCGAGGACACCACCATCAAGGCGTATGTCGAGACCGGATTCCCGATCTTCGCCGAGCTCGCGGCCGAGTTCGAGAACCAGTACCCGAACGTCACCTTCGACATCCGCGAGGACCAGTTCGCGGTCATCACCCAGAACGCCCCGCGCACGCTCGCCGACTCGGACACCGACATCATGCGCCTGCCGCAGATGTCCGATCTCGCGAGCCAGGGCCTGCTGCTCGACCTCGACGAGTACGCAGCCGCCTTTGGCTGGGACCAGTGGCCGTCGTCCCAGCTCGAGCAGCTGCGGGTCGACGTCGAGGGTCGCCGCGGTGACGGTCCCCTCTATGGCATGGGCCTCAACTTCTCCATGACCGGTGTGTTCTACAACAAGGCGCTCGCGGAGCAGATCGGCATGACGGAGCCGCCCGCCACGCTCGCCGAGTTCGACGAGTACCTGCAGGTCGCGAAGGACGCCGGGCTCACCCCGATCAACCAGTTCAACGGCGGCGCCACTGGCGGCCTCGCCTTCCCGCTGCAGGGCCTCATGGCGTCTTACGGTCCTCCCAGCGACATCAACTCCTGGATCTACCTCCAGGACGGCGCAACCATCGACACGGACACCAACCTGCAGGCGGCCGAGCACCTCGCCGGTTGGATCGACTCCGGCTACTTCGCCGAGGACATCAACTCGATCGACTACTCCCAGATGATGAGCCGCTTCATCGGCGGCGAGTCGGTGTTCATCTTCAACGGCGACTGGGAGTCCGGCAACCTCGACACCCAGATGCCGGGCGAGGTCGGTTTCTTCCTGATGCCCCCGCTCGAGGAGGGTGGCCAGCTGGGCGCCATGTCGGCCCCGCTGACCTACGGCATCTCCGCCAACGCCGGCAACCCTGACTGCGCCGCGTTCTTCCTGGACTGGGTCGCGACGGATGAGACCGCGCGCACCATCACGGTCGAGGTCGGTGGCTCGCACCCCATGGGCCCGGTCGACGCCTTCATGCCCGAGGTCGACCCGAGCTCGGTGACGGCGCAGACGCTCGCGGCTGGCGCGACGGTGGGCGAGAACAACGGCTCGATGGACTTCATCGCGAACGCCACGGGCGAGATCTACGCCAAGAGCTGGACGCCCAACCTGCAGAAGATGGTCGCGGGCGAGCAGACCGCGGCCGGGATGCTGGAGTCGGTCCAGGCCGACTACCTCGAGCAGATCGGCGGCTGACCCCACCATGGCAAGCACCTGGCGCACCTCCACCGGCACCACCGTGCCCGCCGAGGAGTCGTCAGGCGACATCCGCAGCAGGCGCCGCGCCGACAGGGCGCGGCGCCTGCGAGCGGGACTGCCCGGACTCGCGCTCGTGGCTCCGGCGCTGTTCTTCTACGCGGTGTTCGTCCTGCGCCCCCTCGCCGCGACCGTGCAGTACTCCTTCTACGAGTGGGACGGCATCGGCCCGTCGACCTGGGTGGGCGTGGACAACTACGTGCGGCTGTTCACGGATCCCGAGCTCATCGGGCCCATCGTGAACGCCTTCCAGCTGATCCTGTACTTCTCGATCATCCCGGTCATCTTCGGCGTGATCTCCGCGGCGATCATCCGCAAGTTCGGGTCCAGCAAGCTCGCGCTCGCATCGCGCACCGTGCTGTTCCTCCCGCAGGTCATCCCGCTGGTCGCGGCGGGCATCATGTGGACCTGGATCATGGCCACGAACGGCGTGCTCAACCAGGGGCTCGCGCTGGTGGGTCTCGACGGAGTCACCCGCGCGTGGCTCGGCGACTTCGACACGGCCCTTCCGGCCGTCGGCGTGATCGGCGCGTGGGTCAACGTGGGCCTGTGCATGCTGCTGATGCTCGCCGGCATGACCAAGATCGACCCGGCGCTGTACGAGGCGGCTCGCCTCGACGGCGCGGGCGCGATCCGGGAGTTCGTCTCCGTGACCCTGCCGGCGGTGCGTCAGGAGCTCGGCGTCGCGATCATCATCACGGTGATCAGCGCCCTGCGCAGCTTCGACATCATCTTCATCTCCACCCAGGGCGGGCCGGGCAACTCGACGCTCGTGCCGGGCCTGGAGATCTACTACCTCGCGTTCTTCTCGCGGGAGATCGGGCAGGCCTCCGCGCTCGCGGTCGCGCTGACGGCGCTCGTGCTCATCGTGGTGCTGCCCCTCAACCGCCTGACGCGGACGGAGAGCACCTCATGAGCCCTTCCAAGCGCGAGCTCCTGCTCGGCCGCGCGATCCTCATCTTCGTCATGCTCATCACGCTCGTGCCGTTCGTGACGCTGTTCGTGACAGCCCTGCACCCGCCGGGCACCTATCCGGACGGCATCTCGCTGCCGGAGGAGTACCACTGGGACAACTTCATCCTCGCCTTCGAGTCCGCGAACATGTCGACGATGCTCACCTCGAGCCTGCTGATCGAACTGGGCGTCGTGCCGATATCGCTGCTCGTCGCGACCCTCGCAGGCTTCGCTCTCGGACATCTCCAGGTGCCGTTCAGGCGCACCCTGTTCGTGGTGTTCATCCTCGGGCTCACCCTGCCCTTCGAGGGCATCATCGTGCCGCTGTACTACCAGATCCGCGACTACGGCTTCCTCAACACCCAATTGGCGATCATCCTCCCTCTCATCGGGCTGTTCATGCCCTTCGCGGTGATGTGGATGCGAGCGCACTTCGTCAACATGCCGCACGACCTCACCGAGGCGGCGAAGGTCGACGGCGCGAGCACCTGGCAGCTGTTCTGGCGCGTGCACGTCCCCCTGTCGCGGCCGGCGATCGCCTCCCTCGCGATCCTGCTGTTTTTGTGGACGTGGAACCAGTTCCTGCTCGCGATCGTGCTGGTGGACGATCCGACCAAGCGCACCATGGCCGGCGCGCTGGGCGCCTTCCAGGGCCAGTGGGGAACGGACATCCCGTTGCTATGCGCCGGCTCGCTGCTGATCCTCACTCCCGTCCTCGTCGTCTTCCTCGTGTTCCAACGCCAGTTCGTGGCCGCGCTGCTCCAGGGCGCGGTGAAGGGATGACCGACATGCCGACCCCGCCGCCGTTCGACGCTGAGATCGAGAGGGCGCTCGAGCGCCGCCGGGACATCGTCGTGACGTCCATGTCGAGGGAGGACATCCCTCGAGTGCGTGCGCTGGGGGGCGACGTCGCCTCGCTGGCTCCCACCACGCACTGGGGCTTCGACCGTGTCGACGTCGTCGCTCCCGGTGCCGACGGGCACCCCGACGTCCCGCTCGTCATCCTGGCGCCGCCCCACGGCCATGGCCCGGTCCCGGTGCTGGTGTTCCTGCACGGCGGGGGCCTCATCGCGGGCACCGCCGAGGCCGACCTGGACCTCATGGCGGAACTCGCGCACGAGGTGGGCTGCGCCGTCGCGTCGGTGGAGTACCGCCTGGCGCCGGAGCACCCGTACCCCGCTGCGCTCGAGGACGTCGTCACCGCCGTGGGCTGGCTGCGCGCGGGCCATGGCCCGGACCGGCTCGATCCCGAGCGCATGGTGCTCGTCGGCATCTCCGCTGGAGGCGGCCTGGCCGCATCGGCGGGCCTGGCCCTGCGCGACGCGGCCGCGCCCGCACCCGCCGGGCTCCTGCTCATGTGCCCGATGCTCGACCACCGCTCCGACTCGTGCTCGGCCCGCCAGATGGTCGGACTCGGATCATGGGACGCGACCGCCAACGCGACAGCGTGGGAGGCGTACCTGGCCGGAGCCGATCCGACCGCCCACGCATCGGCCGCCGTCGCCGAGGACCTCGGCGGCCTCCCTCCGGTGTTCATCGACGTCGGCTCCGCTGAGACGTTCCGCGACGAGTGCGTCGACTTCGCCTCACGCATCTGGGCCAGGGGCGGCGACGCCGAGCTGCACGTGTGGCCAGGCGGCGCGCACGCCTTCGACGTCCTCGCTCCGTGGGCTCGCATGTCGCGCGACGCGCGGCGACCGCGCGTCGCCTGGTTGCGACGACTCCTCGACCGATTGTGACCACCGCAAGGACCACCATGACGCCTTCCCCGACCCCCGGGCCGCAGCTCATCACCTACGTCGACCGACTCGCCGGCACTCTGACGGGGCTCGAGGCGCTCCTCTCGGGCCCGCTCGAGGGCGTCTTCGATGGCGTGCACCTCCTGCCGTACTTCACCCCCTTCGACGGCGCCGATGCGGGCTTCGACCCTGAGGACCACGCGGCGGTCGATCCGCGGCTGGGGACGTGGGAGGACGTGGCGCGGCTGTCACGGTCCCATGCCCTCATGAGCGACGTCATCGTCAACCACGTCTCGGCGGGCTCGGAGCGCTATCGCGACGTCCTGGAGCGCGGCGCCGCCTCGCCGTGGGCGCCCATGTTCCTCACCCTCGGCTCGGTGTTCCCCGACGGCGCGACCGAGGCGGATCTCGCGCGCGTGTACCGGCCGCGGCCCGGCCTGCCGTTCACGCCCATGGAGTGGGCCGGCGAGCGCCGCCTCGTGTGGACCACGTTCACGCCCGAGCAGGTGGACATCGACCTGCGCTCCGACGAGGCGTGGGAGTACCTCACCAGCGTCATCGACGCGCTGACGGGCGCCGGAGTGACGCTGCTGCGCCTCGATGCCGTGGGGTACACCGGCAAGGAGGCGGGGACGGACTGCTTCATGACGGATGCGGCGGCCCGCTACACCGATCGCGTCTCTGCCCTCGCCCACGACCGCGGCGCGAAGGTGCTGCTCGAGGTGCACGGTCACCACACTCAGCAGATCGCGATCGCGCGCACCGTCGACTTCGTCTACGACTTCGCGCTGCCACCTCTCGTACTCCACGCGCTCCACGCTCGCGACCTTGACCCCTTGGCGCAGTGGTTGCGGATCCGCCCCCGGAACTGCTTCACCGTCCTCGACACCCACGACGGGATCGGGATCGTCGACGTGGGCGAGTCCGACCTCGCGCCTGGAGAGCCTGGGCTGCTCGCGCCGGATCAGATCGATGCGCTGGTCGAGTCCATCCACGACGCTAGCGGCGGCACGAGCCGCATGGCGACGGGCGCTGCCGCCTCCAACCTCGACCTCTACCAGGTGAACTGCACGTTCTACGACGCGCTCGGGCGCGATGATGCAGGATACCTGCTGGCGCGGTTGATTCAGCTCATGATGCCGGGCGTCCCGCAGGTGTACTACGCGGGACTGCTCGCGGGCGTGAATGACATGGAGCTGCTCGCACGCTCCGGCGTGGGCCGGGACGTGAACCGGCACCACTACTCACCGGGCGAGATCGAGACCGCGCTCGCGTCGCGCCTGGTGAGGGCTCAGCTCACGGCGCTGCGGCTGCGGCGCACGCACCCCGCGTTCGAGGGGACGTTCTCCAGCGCGTTGGCGGCGTCGTCGGGAACCTTCTCGTGGGTCTCCGACGGTGCGGAGGTGAGGCTCGAGTTCGATGTCGCTTCAGGCGAGTTCACTCTCACCGCGACGGGAGACGGCGACGCCTCTCCGGTGCTGTCGCAGCTGGACCTCGCGGGCTGAGCTCCGCGCGCGAAATCCCGCCAACGGCTCACCTCATCGACCCACGCCCCTCGTGCGCGAGTTGGGCCCCATTCGCTCATCTCAGCGCGTAGGCGCACCAGTGGGGCCCAATTCGCGCATGAATGCGACAGGGGGAGGCGGGGCTAGTGGCCACCCGACGCGAGGAAGTAGATGGCTCCGGCGACGGCGGCGATCACCACTCCGAAGCACGCCCACGCGCCCACGAGGCGAGCGGTCGACACCTTGCCGGCCTCGTTGCGCGCTCCGGGCGCGGCGAGAATGCGCACTCCGAGGGCGAACAGCGCGGGCAGGCCCGCCCCCACGAGGATCCCGACGATGAGGACGTTGGCGAGAGCGCCCCACTCGATGTACTCGTTCATGAGTCCTTACCTCC
This sequence comes from Demequina sp. NBRC 110053, assembly GCF_002090095.1. Taxonomy (GTDB): domain Bacteria; phylum Actinomycetota; class Actinomycetes; order Actinomycetales; family Demequinaceae; genus Demequina. Next base: position 1,276,337 of record NZ_BBRJ01000002.1, read on the forward strand.
CGGAGTCCTTGCGGGGCGCTCGCTGGCCCTCCGGCTCGAGCGGCTCGTGGAGGGAGCGCTCCGCCTCGAGCCGCGCCTGCTCCTCGAGCCTCGCCAGCTCGGCCGCCTCGCGCTTGGCCGCGCGACGCTTGGAGCGCTTGAGCTCTTTGCGCTTGACCTTCATCTTCTCGGGACGGTGCACCGACACGGACTCGGCGATGTAGGCCTCCTTGTCCTCCACCGGGTCCCACTCGTCGTTGACGTTCGCGTGGTTGACGGGCTTGCGCCGCGACGCCAGGTAGATGAGGCCCGACACGAGCACGAGCAGGCCGAACACCACGTACGAGCCGAGCGTGCCGCCCCCGAACGCGTCATCGATCCAGAACGCCACCGCTCCGACGAGCGCCGCCGACGGCACCGTGATGAGCCACGCCGCGAACATCCGGCCCGCGACGGACCAGCGCACCGAGGCGCCCTTCATGCCCACGCCGGAGCCCAGGATCGATCCCGTCGCGACGTGCGTGGTCGACAGCGAGTAGCCAAAGTGGCTCGACAGCAGGATGACCGCCGCCGAGGACGTCTCCGCGGCCATGCCCTGGCGGCTCGACAGCTCGACCAGGCCCTTGCCGAGCGTGCGGATCACGCGCCAGCCGCCCATGTACGTGCCGAGCGCCATCGCGAGCGCGCACGAGAAGATGACCCAGAACGGCACGCCCGAGTCGGCGGGCACCGCCCCCGCGGCGATGAGTGCGAGCAGGATGATGCCCATCGACTTCTGGGCGTCGTTGGTGCCGTGCGCGAGCGACACGAGCGACGCGGAGCCGATCTGGCCCCACCGGAACATCCGGTCGTTGTCCTTCTCGGGGACGTCCTTCGTGAAGCGCGTCACCAGCGCCGTGCCGATCGAGGCGACGATGATCGCGACGACGGGGGCGACGAGCGCGGGGATGAGCACCTTCGCCGTGAGGCCGGTCCACAGCACTCCCGACGTGCCGGCCGCGGCGAGCACCGCACCGACGACGCCGCCCACGAGCGCGTGCGACGAGCTGGAGGGGATGCCGAAGAGCCACGTGATGAGGTTCCAGGTGATGCCGCCGGCGAGACCGGCGAGCACGACCTCGAGGGTGACGATGTTCGCGTCGACGATGCCCGTGGCGATGGTCGCGGCCACGGTGAGCGACAGGAACGCGCCCACCATGTTGAGCACGGCCGAGAGGATCACGGCCTGCTTGGGCTTGAGAGCACGGGTCGCGATGGACGTGGCCATGGCGTTGCCGGTGTCGTGGAACCCGTTGGTGAAGTCGAAGGCGAGAGCCGTCGCGATGACGATGCCGAGGAGGACTGGTTCGGTCACGCCGACCATTGTGACGGAAAGTTGAACATCAGGTGACGGGACCTTCGCCCCGGCGCCGTCAGGACACCTCGCCGTCCACGTAGAGCCAGTTCCCCGCTTCCTTAAGGAACCGACTGGTCTCCCGCATCGATCCAGGTAAACCCGCATCGTCCCGCCACTGAGCGGTGAACGTGACCGTCGCGTGGTCGGGATCTCGCGGATCGACTGTGACGTCGCGCACGTCGAGCCCGATCCACGTGCGTCCGCCAAGGCCGAGCGCCGCCGGCCGAGTCGAGGGGTGCCAGGTGCGCAGCAGGTAGGGCTCGGCCTGTCGCACGTAGGCGGTGTAGCGGGACCGCATGAGGGCCGATGCGTCCGGCGCCTCCCGCTCACCCATCAGGTAGGGGCGGCAGCAGGCGCGGTAGGTCTCCTCCGACCCGCACGGGCACGCGAGCGCCATCAGCGCTACGGACCGTTGGTCACGTCGTGCACGCCCCCGATGCCACGGGCGAGCTCGCCGAGCCGCTCGACATCGCCCGGCTGGGTGTCCCACGAGCACATGAGCCGCACCTCGACGGTCTCGGGCGTCGAGCCCGGCATCCAGTCGTAGAAGCGGAACGTCTGGCGCAACTCGTCGGCCAAGGTGCGCGGCATCTCGACGAACACGGCATTGGCCTCGGTGGGCTGCGTGAACGCCACCGCGCCGGCGGCCGCCAAGGGCTCGAGCTCCGCGCGCAGCTCGGCCGCCATCGCGTTCGCGTGGCGCGCGTTGCGCAGCCACAGCGGATCGCCGGCATCGTCGACCGAGGTCAGCAGCGCGGCGAGCTGCGCGGAGGCGTACCGCATCTTCGACCCCAGCTGCATGGTCGCCTTGCGCAGGTGAGGGAGGTCCGCTGCCATCCGCTCCCGCAGGTCGGCGGCGAGCACCACCACGGCCTCGGCCCCCATGGCGCCGTTCTTGGTGCCGCCCAGCGACACCATGTCCGCTCCGCCGCACGCCTCCGCGAGCGACACTCCGAGCGCGGCGGCGGCATTGGCGATGCGCGCGCCGTCGAGGTGGACACGCATCCCGGCTTCGTGCGCGGCGTCGATGAGGGCGCGGAGCGAGTCGAGCGAGTAGACCGTCCCCAGCTCCGTGGACTGAGTCACCGACAGCACGAGCGGCTGCGCCCGGTGCTCGTCGCCCAGATCGCCCTGCCACCTGGACAGAGAGGCGGGCGTCACCCGGCCGTCCGGCGCGGCGACCGGGAGCACCTTGAGGCCGCCCACCCGCTCGGGCGCCCCGTTCTCATCCACGTTGATGTGGGCGTGCTCGGAGGCGACCACCCCGCCCCACCGGGGCGACAGCGCCATGAGCGACACCACGTTCGCTCCGGTGCCGTTGAAGACGGGGAAGGCCAGCGCATCGGCCCCGAATACGGAGGCGACCGCCTCGTCGAAGGCCGCGGTGACCGCATCGGCTCCGTACGCGGGCTCGTGCCCTCCGTTGGCCGCCGCGATCGCGGCGAGGACCTCGGGGTGGACCGAGGCGTAGTTGTCGGAGGCGAAGTGACGGGTCTGGCTCACCTCACGAGTCTGCCACGCTGTCACGCCGCGACCGCGCGCACCATCCTGTCCCCGTCGGGCGCGAACCCCACGCGGGCGAGGTAGTCGCGATCCGTGCGCGCGTGCGGCTGGACCTCGAGACGGTCGAAGCCCGCCTGCGACAGCTCATGCGACTCGCGGTAGACGAACTCGCCTGGTGTGAAGTCGCGGAAGCGCTCCTTGACCCAGTCGAGCTCGACCAGGCCCGTGCCGCCGCCCAGGTCGCGCACCGCCACGACGCCGACGGCTTCGTCGCCGCGGACCACCAGGAACGTGTGGCGCGTGCCGCCGGAGGCCGTGCCCGCATCGGCGTCGATGTCGAAGGCGGGCTCGTGCGCGGCGATGTCCTCCGAGTGCTCGGCGAGCACGTGGCGCAGGAACGCGTTGTCAGCGTCGACCGCGAGCACCTTGTAGATCGCGGCGTCGTGGGCCTCGTGATAGAGCCGCCACAGCCAGTAGATGTCGATCACCGTGATCGCGAGGTTCATGAACGCGAACGGCCACACGCCGATGATCGCGTTGTACACCGTCGCCGTCGCCGCGCCCGCGAGGTTCATCCACCGGAAGCGCAGCACTCGCGCCTGCATGAGCGACCACACGATCAGGATCGACCCGATCCACCCGATCGCCTCGAGCACCACCTGAGTCTCCATGCCTCTCAGGCTATGCCCGCACGCAGGGCCGATGCGCACGCGGGTTCGCGGACGCCGTCCCCTGGGCGGGGCAGGCACGCCGGGACGGGACGAGATCGAGTGGCGCTCACCGCCTCCGGTGAGCCTCGTAGGCTGACGGGGTGGAACGATCGAGCGCACGGGCGGACGTCTGGGTGTGGGCGGTGCGCCTGTCCAAGACGCGCTCGCAGGCGACGGCAGCGTGCAAGGCCGGGCACGTGCGGGTGAACGGCGACCGCGCGAAGCCGTCCACGCCAGTACGCGTGGGCGACCGCGTCGAGGTGACCCTCGTGCATCCCCACGGCCCGGCGCAGGTGCGCATCGCCGAGGTGCGCCAGCTGCTCGTCAAGCGCGTGGGCGCCGCGGTGGCCGCCGAGGCCTACATCGACCACTCGCCGCCGCCCCCGCCCCGCGAGGAGCGTCCGGCGGCGATCGGCGTGCGCGACCGGGGCGCCGGCCGGCCTACCAAGCGCGAGCGGCGGCAGCTGGACCGGCTGCGGGGCCGCGGCTCCCGCTGACTCCCGCCCTGCGCGCCAGCCCAGCTCGCGGATCGGCGCCTCCCAACGCGCCCTAGCAGGTCCTCAGTGCCCGGAAACGCTCAGTCTGAGCACTCAGGACCTGCCAGGGAGCGTGCGAGAGAGCCCGAGCGCTGAGCGTCAGCCGTCGAGGGCTGCCAGCAGGCGCTCGCGGTCGTAGCGGCCCGTGCCGGTGGCATGAGCCTCGTGGACGATGCGCCCTGGGCGCTCGGACATCACGACGATCCGGTCGGCGAGCGCGATGGCCTCGTCGACGTCGTGCGTCACCAGCACGACTGCCCGATCGCTGGATCCGGCGAGGTCCAGGGTCGCGAGCCACGCGTTCATCCGCCGGCGCGTCACTGGGTCGAGTGCCCCGAAGGGCTCATCGAGCAGCAGCACGGGACGCTCGGCGAGGCACGTGCGCAGCAGCGCGAGCCGTTGCCGCATGCCGCCGGACAGCTCGTGCGGCCACGCGTCCTCGAAGCCCGACAGCCCGAACTCCTCGAACAGCTCCCGCGCTCGCGGCAGCGCGCGCTCGCGGGGCACACCCGCCGCGATCGCGCCGACCATCGCATTCGACAGCGCCCGACGCCAAGGCAGCAGCCCGTCGCGCTGCGGCATCCATGCGGTGGCCCGATGACCGTCGCCGTCGCGCGGCACCACCCCGTCGCCGGTCACTTCGGCACGGGGATCGAGCAGCCCTCCGAGCGCGCGCAGCAGCGTCGACTTCCCGCAGCCCGACGGCCCCAGCACCGCGACGAACTCGCCCGGTGCGACGGCGACCGACAGGCTGTCGAGCACCTTGACCGAGCCGCTGCCGCGCCCCCGCGCTCCGGTGCCGGGGAACGCGACGCTCAGGTGCCGGGCCTCCAGCACCGGCCCGGCGTCGCCCGCGATCTCCACACCACCGCCACCGGCAGCCGATGCGCGGGAGCCAGCCCGCGCATCGGCCCTCCTCGTGGCGAAGCTCGTCATGACGACTCCGGCAGGAATTCGTTGGTCCACGCCTCGTCGACGCGCGGGTCGCCCTCGAGGATGGCCTCCTCCGCGAGCCACGTCGCGAACTCGTCCCACACAGCGGCGTCCTGCACGCCCCACGCCGCCGAGGACGCGGCGTACTCGACGGCGAGCCACTCGGCGCTCAGCCGCACGAGCTCCTCGTCGAGCTCGGGTGCCGCCGCCATCAGCGCGTCGGCCGCCGCGGAGGGATCCTCCATCGCCTCGCCGTAGCCCCGCGCGGTGGTCGACACGAACGCCTCGACCACCTCGGGGGTGTCCTCGATCGCGGTGGCCGAGGTCGCGAGCAGCGGCGTGTACCAGTCCGGGATGCACTCGAACCAGTCGCGGAACGCGAGGGTGTTCACGTCCAGCCCGTCCACGGAGCCCAACCGGATCGTGTCCCACGCGTCGAACACCCACGCGGTATCGAACTGGTCCTCCGTGAGGCCGATCCGGAAGTCGTCGCTCACCAGAGGCGTGTGCTCCACGAGCGCGGGGTCGCCGCCGTCGCACGCGACCAGCGCGGAGATGATCGCCGTCTCGAGCTGCGAGCCGTACGACCCGTAGCGCTTGCCCTCGAGGTCGCGCGGGCGCTCGATGCCGTCGGTCGCGAGCGACAGGAGCGAGGACGTGTTGTGCTCGATCACGGTCGCGACGGACACCAGGTCCGCCCCGGCGGCGCGGGCGGGCAGCAGGCCCTCCGCGACGGTGTAGGCGAAGTCGGCCTGTCCGGTGGCGACCAGCTGGGAGCCAGACGTCTCGCCCGGCTCGAGCACCGTCACGTCGAGGCCAGCCTCCTCGTACCAGCCGTTCTCAAGCGCGAGATACAGGCCGGAGTGGTTGGTGTTGGGCGTCCAGTCGAGCACGACCGTCACTGGCGTGAGCTCGGCGTCATCGGCGGCAGCGGTGTCGCTCGCGCAGCCGGCGAGCAGGGCCGTGGTGATGAGCGCCGATGCGCCGGCAAGGATGTGCGTGTCCATGGGTTCTCCTGTCGTTCAGGGGGTCGAGGCGGCGGCCATGGCGGCCTGCCAGGGGGTGAGGGATCGTCGCAGCGCGACGATGGCGAGGACCATCAGGCCCGAGAGGATCGCGATGAGCGCGATCCCCACGAAGATCTGGTCGACGGCGTAGGCCTTGCGGGAGCGCTGGATGTACACGCCCAGGCCCGACTGGCCGGCGAGATACTCGGAGACCACCGCGGCCCCGATCGCGTACGTCGCGGCGATGCGCAGCCCGGCCAGCGCACCCGGCACGGACGCCGGAAGGCGCACGAGCCACAGCTGGTGGCGGCGCGTGCCGCCCAGTCCTGCGACCATGTCCGCGTGCTCGGCGTCCACGTCACGAATCGCCGCGGACGCAGCGATCAGCACCGGGAAGAACACCGTGAGGGCGACCAGGATCACCTTCGACGTGAGCCCGAAGCCGGCCCACAGGGTCATCAGCGGGGCGAGCACGATGGTGGGCACGGTCTGGCTCAGGAGCACCACCGGATGAGCCGCGTGCCCCGTGACCGGCACCGTCGCGGTCAGCACGGCGAGCAACCACCCGACGACGGCACCGAGCGCGAGCCCCAGCACCGCCTCCAGCGACGTCGTCGCAACGTGCGGTCCCAGCAGCGACGCCTGCTCGACGGCAGTCACGAGCACCTGCGACGGCGCGGGCAGGATGAACGGCGCGACGTCGCCCACCCGCACGGCGGTCTCCCACGCCGCGACCAGGACCGCGACGGTGGTGAGGCTCACGAGCGCGGCGCGGGCGCGTGTGCTCACGGCCGGTGCTTGCCGACGAGATCCTGGATCGCCGGCCCGGTGTCGCCTGCGGCGCCCGAGACCTTGATGACGGACAGGCAGCCCTCGGCGCCTGAGGCGATGGTGGCCTCATGGACGGCGCGCAGCAGGGCCCACACCTCGTTGGGCGAGCCCTCGAAGGTGGTGCCCATGCCGCCCACCTCGTAGGTGAGTCCCGACTGGGCGATGGCCGCGATGGCGGCGTCGACGTGGGCGTAGCGGTCGTCGGGGGTTCCGACGGGGCGGGGCAGGACTTGGATCTCGGCGATCACGGTGGCTCCTCGGGTTCGCGACCCGAGGTCAGACTGCGCGGCACGCCCAGGCGGGGGCGCTGGCATGCGCCCACCACATCCACGCTGCGGAACGCCGATGCGCGGGCGCCGGGGCGACCGTGCTCAACGCCCGCGCCTCGTGGCACGTCCCTACGCTGGCATTACCCAGGTCAGGTTCTCGGGTCGACGGCGCGTGACGGCCGTCCTCTCAGCTCGGCTGACCCGAGCTCCCCGCGTTGGCACCTGCCACCCTAGCGCCGTCCCAGCCGTGCGTGAAGGGGCGCGACACAGCGCAACCTAGCCCGCGCATCGGCGCTGTGGGGTGCGTCCCAGCAGGTCCTCAGTGCTCGCTGTGGGCAGCGAACGGGCACTGAGGACCTTCCAGGGCGCAGGTCAGGCGTTCTGCTTGACGGGCCGCGCGCCCCAGATGCGACCCAGGTAGTCGCGGATGGACCGGTCGGAGCTGAAGAACCCGGTGCGGGCGACGTTGAGCACCGCCGAGCGCGACCAGGCCTCGTAGTCCGCATACGCCTCCTCGACACGATCCTGAGCGTCCACGTAGGAGCGAAAGTCTGCAAGTGCCATGAAGCGGTCGCGCTCGGTGAGCGAGGCGAACAGCGAGGCCACGGCGCCGCCGCGGTCGCCGTCGGTGAAGGCACCCGATGCGATCAGGTCGAGCGCGGCCTTGAGCTGCGGGTCGGACTCGTACACGGCGCCGGGATCGTAGCCGCGATCCTGCAGGGCCGCGGCGGCCGGCTCGTCCATGCCGAACAGGAAGAAGTGGTCGTCGCCCACCAGCTCGCGGATCTCCACGTTCGCGCCATCGTCCGTGCCGATGGTCAGAGCGCCGTTGAGGGCGAACTTCATGTTGCCCGTGCCGGATGCCTCCTTGCCGGCGAGCGAGATCTGCTCGGACAGGTCGGCGGCCGGGATGAGCGTTTCCGCGAGCGTCACGTTGTAGTTGGCGGGGAAGGCGACCTTGAGGCGGCCCTCGAGAGAGGCGTCCGCGTTGATGGTCGCGCCCACGGCGTTGATGAGCTCGATGGTCTCCTTGGCGCGCACGTACCCCGGCGCGGCCTTGGCGCCGAACACGAACGTGCGCGGCGTCACGTCGGCGAGCGGGATGCGTCCCGACTGAATGCCCTCATAGAGGCTCACGATGTGCAGCAGCTTGAGCGACTGGCGCTTGTACTCGTGCAGGCGCTTGACCATCGCGTCCACCATGGCGTCACCGGCGATCGCGATGCCGTCGCGCGCCTCCAGCACCGACGCGAGCCGCTCCTTGTTCGCGGCCTTGACCTCACGGAAGCGGCGCCGGAACTCGGCGTCCTCAGCGAGCGGCTCGAGCTCGCGCAGTCGCTCGAGATCGGTGACCCAGCCGTCGCCGATCGCCTCGGTGACGAGCTCGGACAGCCCAGGGTTGGCCATGCGGACGAACCGGCGCGGCGTCACGCCATTGGTGACATTGGTGAACTTGTCCGGCCACATTTCGGCGAAGTCGTGCAGCACCTTGTCGGCGAGCAGCTGCGAGTGCAGTGCCGCGACGCCGTTGACCCGGAAGCCGGCGACGGTGGCAAGGTGCGCCATGCGGACCGCTCGCTCGGGGTTCTCGGCGATGATCGACATGCGGCGCACGCGCAGCTCGTCGCCGGGGAACGCCGCGCGGACCTCCTCGATGAACTCCTCGTTGATGCGGTAGATGATCTCGAGATGGCGCGGCAGCAAGCGGCCCAGCAGCTCGACGGACCACACCTCGAGCGCCTCGGGCAGCAGGGTGTGGCACGTGTACGCGAACACCTTCTGGGTGACGGCCCAGGCGCTGTCCCATGACCAGCCGCGCTCGTCGACCAGCAGCCGCATGAGCTCGGGCACCGCGATGACGGGGTGGGTGTCGTTGAGCTGCCAGGTGATGCGCTCGGGCAGGCGGGCGAGGTCGAAGTCGTCGGGCAGCACGTTCTCGATGAAGTCGCGCAGCGAGGCGGCGACGAAGAAGTACTGCTGCTGGAGGCGCAGCTCCTTGCCCTGCGGCGTGGAGTCCTCGGGGTAGAGCACCTTGGAGATGTTCTCCGCGAAGGTGCGCGCGCGGACGGCCTCGACGTAGTCGCCCGCGTTGAACTCCTGCAGGTTGAAGCCCTCGATCGCCCGCGCTGACCACAGCCGCAGGGTGTTCACGCGACCGTTGCGGTAGCCGGGGACCATGTAGTTGTACGGCACCGCGCTCACGCGCCACTCGGGGGTCCAGGTGCGGGCTCCGTCGACATTCGCGATATCCCCGGCGGGCGCGGAGGTCGCACCCCCGAACCACACCTCGACCGCGTTCTCGGGGTGCGGCAGCTCCCACGGCGATCCCATCTGGAGCCACTGGTCAGGCTTCTCGACCTGCTTGCCGTCGACGAAGGTCTGGCGGAAGATCCCGTACTCGTAGCGGATGCCGTAGCCGATCGACGGCACGTCGAGCGTCGCGAGCGAGTCGATGAAGCACGCCGCCAGGCGACCCAGGCCGCCGTTGCCGAGTCCCGGCTCGACCTCGAGGCGGCACAGCTCCGCCACGTCGAGGCCCAGCGCCTCGAGAGACTCCCGTGCCACGTCGTCGAGGTCGGCCGCGAGCATCGCGTTCTCGAGCTGCGGTCCCAGCAGGAACTCCGCGGACAGGTAGGCGACGGTCTTGGCCTGGTCGCGATACTGGTTGCGCAGTGTCTCGAGCCACCGCGTCATCAGGTAGTGGCGCACGGTGCGCGCGAGGGCGAGGTGCTTGTCGTTGTCGGAGGCGCGGTCCAGGTCCACGCCCTGGCCGAAGTTCAGCTCGCGCAGGAAGGCGCGCGTGAAGCTCTCGACGGTGCGTTCGGGGGCGGCGACGGGAGGGGTCATGTCGTTCACGGTCTCAATGTAGGCGGTCGCGCGCGACCCCGGAACGCCGTTCGTCAGGGTTTCACCTGCCGGAAACATCGTGCGCGCTCGCGGGGTCCGGGAGGGCCGATGCGCGGGCGGGGTCGCGCCGGTTCGCGTCGACGTTCGGCGGGCCGCGGTGGCGCTACGCGCTGTCCCGCGTCGCGGGGGCCGATGCGCGTGCTGGGCTTTCCTCGGCGGGTGCGGTGTTCGGTGCCGAGGCGTGTGTCGCGGGCGACGGGGCGGGCCCGTACTGATGCTCCTTGAGGCGCTCGAGCATCTGCTCGGTGAGGATGCGGTTGGTCTTCATGAGGTCGGACAGCACGCCGAGCGCGACCGACAGACCGGCCCCTACGAGCATGATCGTGCCGAAGATCAGCGACTGGATGTGGTTGCCGTCGTTGCCCGTGGCGCGCAGCAGTGCGAACCGCACGAACGGCACCATGCCGATCACGCCGAAGATGAGCGCGAGCGCCGAGAACACCATCCACGGCCGGTACATGATCGAGGCCCGCATGATGGCTTGGGCGGACTTGAGCATGTGCTCGAACATGTTGGTGAACAGCCGAGACTCGCGGGTCTTCGCATTGGTGACGACGGGGATCGACACGATCGCGAGGCGCTTGTCGCCCGCCTGGATGATGGTCTCCATGGTGTAGCTGAACCGGGTGACGACGTTGAGCCGGTAGAGCGCGTAGCGGGAGTAGGCGCGAAAGCCCGAGGCCGCATCGGGCAGCCGGGTCCGCGCCGCCTTGTTCACGACCCAGGAGCCGAACCGCTGCATCGTCTTCTTGAAGGGGCTGAAGTGCTCGATGGTGTGGGTCTGCCGGTCGCCGATCGCGATGTCGGCCTCGCCGCGCACCAGCGGTGCGATGAGGTCCGGGATGCGCTCCTGCGGGTACTGATTGTCGCCGTCGGTGTTCACCACGATGTCCGCACCGTTCGCGAGCGCGTAGTCCACGCCGTCGCGGAAGGCCTGGGCGAGGCCCATGGTCCTGGAGTGGTGGATCACGTGGGCGCCGTGCTCGCGCGCGATGGAGGCTGTCGCGTCCGTCGACCCATCGTCGATCACGACGAGCCTGATCTCATCGATGCCGTCGATGCGCGTCGGGATGGACGCGAGCACGGTGGCAAGCGTGGCCTCCTCGTCGAGGCACGGGATCTGGACGAACAGCTTCACGATGTCAGCGTAGCGACCGCCTCACCACCCCCGTACGTGCGCTAGTTGGGCCCAACTCGCGCACGCAACGCGTGAGGTGAACGAGTTGGGCCCAACTCGCGCATGAGCGGTGATGGCGGAGCGCCGATGCGCTTGCCGGGCTCAGGCCCGGCGTGCCAGATAGGCGCGCAGCTGGACCACGCCGATGCCGGCGATCACGGCGAAGAGCATCGCGCCCACGGCCGCGCCGGCGACCGCGGCGGGCCTGGGGGACAGCGCCGCGGTGAAGAGCCCGTCGAACCAGCTCGACCCGGCCCACCCGCCCAGTGCGCCGGCGACGATGCCCGTGATCGCGCCGCCGTTGACGAACGCGTGCGTCTTGGCCACGCCGTAGCCCAGGATCGCGCCGAGCACGACGCTGATCAGCTCCACCATGGACGCACCTCCTGCGCCACAGGATGGCACAACGACAGTGCCCGGCGGGGCAGCACGAGGCGGCGCGGTGTCCTGCCCCGGGATGACCACGGACTCGCGGGTGGCTCACCTATCGAGACCAGGGCGCATGCGCCACAATGGGCGGGTGACCTCCTTCGCTGACCGCCACATCGGACCCGACGAGACCGGGATCGAGGCGATGCTGGACGCGATCGGAGTGCCGTCGCTCGCGGTGCTCGCGGAGCAGGCGGTCCCGGAGTCGATCCGCCAGGACGACGTCCTGGTGCTGCCCGACCCGCTCACGGAGCACGCCACCCTGGCTGCGCTGCAGAGGTTCGCGCAGCGCAACCAGGTGCACATCCAGATGATCGGCCAGGGCTACTTCGACACCATCACGCCCATGGTGATCCGCCGCAATGTGCTCGAGAATCCCGCCTGGTACACCGCCTACACGCCGTACCAGGCGGAGATCTCGCAGGGTCGCCTCGAGGCGATGCTGAACTTCCAGACCATGGTGTCCGACCTCACGGCGCTGCCGGTCGCCGGCGCGAGCCTGCTCGACGAGGCGACCGCCGTCGCGGAGGCCGTGCTGCTCATGCGCCGCGCGGTCAAGGGCAAGGACGGCGGCGTCGTGGTGCTCGACGCCGAGTGCCTGCCGCAGACCATCGCCGTGGTCGAGGCGCACGCGGAGGCGATCGGACTGCGCCTCGAGGTGCAGGAGCTTGGCGAGGACTGGACCGCGCCCGAGGACCTCGTGGGCCTGGTCATCCAGCAGCCTGGCGTGACCGGTGTGCTGCGCGAGCCGGAGCCGTTCATCGAGGCCGCGCACGCCGTGGGCGCGCAGGTCACCATTGCGTGCGACCTGCTCGCGCTCACCATGATCAAGGCTCCGGGCGAGGTGGGCGCCGACATCGCGGTCGGCTCTGCGCAGCGCTTTGGCGTGCCGCTGTTCTTCGGCGGCCCCCACGCCGCCTTCATGTCCGTGCGCGAGGGCCTCGAGCGCCAGCTGCCCGGCCGCCTGGTGGGCGTGAGCGTGGACGCCGACGGCCGCCGCGCCTACCGCCTCGCGCTGCAGACCCGCGAGCAGCACATCCGCCGCGACCGCGCGACGTCCAACATCTGCACCGCGCAGGCTCTGCTCGCGATCATCTCCGGTTTCTACGCGATCCACCACGGGCCCGACGGCCTGCGCGCCATCGCCCAGCAGGTGCACGCGACCGCTGTCACGCTGGCGGACGCGCTCGCGGCCGCCGGCGTGACCATCAAGCACGAGCACTTCTTCGACACCATCGTGGCCGAGGTGGCCGGAGGAGCGGACTCCGTCATCGCCCGCGCCGACGCCCAGGGCATCAATCTGCGCAAGGTCGACGACGACCACGTCGCGATGGCGTGCGACGAGGTCACGAGCCTCGACATCCTCGACGTCCTGGTCGAGTGCGTCACCGCGACCAAGCGCCACGCCGTCTACACCGCGCCGCGCGTGGCCATCCCCCGGTCGCAGCGCCGCACGAGCGAGTACCTCACCCACCCGATCTTCTCGATGTACCGCTCCGAGACGTCGCTGATGCGGTACATGCGCCGCCTCGCCGACCGCGACCTCGCGCTCGATCGGACCATGATCCCGCTGGGGTCGTGCACCATGAAGCTCAACGCGGCAGTCGAGATGGCCCCCATCAGCTGGCCCGGCTTCGCACGCATCCACCCCTTCGCGCCGTCGAGCCAGACCGCCGGCTACCGCGACATGGTCGCCCAGCTCGAGGGCTGGCTCGCGGACATCACCGGCTACGCCGCGGTGTCCGTGCAGCCCAACTCCGGCGCCCAGGGCGAGTACGCGGGACTGCTTGCGATCCGCGCCTACCACCGCGATAACGGCCATGCCGAGCGCGACGTGTGCCTGATCCCCGCATCGGCGCACGGCACGAATGCCGCGTCAGCGGCGCTCGCCGGCCTGCGCGTGGTCGTGGTCGCGACCGCCGAGAACGGCGAGGTCGACCTCGCCGACCTGAACGCGAAGCTCGAGGCCCACGAGGGCCGCGTCGCGTGCATGATGATCACCTATCCCTCGACGCATGGCGTCTACGAGGAGCACGTGGGCGAGGTGTGCGCGGCCGTGCACGACGCCGGCGGCCAGGTCTACATCGACGGCGCGAACCTCAACGCGCTCGTGGGCCTGGCGAAGCCCGGGCACTTTGGCGGCGACGTCAGCCACCTCAACCTTCACAAGACCTTCTGCATCCCGCACGGCGGTGGCGGCCCCGGAGTGGGGCCGGTCGCGGTGGCTGAGCACCTGGTCCCCTACCTGCCCGCCCTGCGCCAGACCATCCAGCGCCCTGCCGAATTGCGCCGCCGCGGCGCCCCGGTGAGCGCCGCTCCGTATGGATCCGCGGGCATCCTGCCCATCAGCTGGGCGTACATCGCCCTCATGGGCCACGAGGGCCTCACCCGCGCGACGCAGACCGCGGTGCTCGCCGCCAACTACGTGGCGACTCGCCTCGAGGATGCGTTCCCCGTCCTCTATCGCGGCCCGCACGGCCTGGTCGCGCACGAGTGCATCATCGACGTCCGGCCGCTGGCCAAGGCCACCGGCATCACCGCCGAGGACATCGCCAAGCGGCTCATCGACTTCGGCATCCACGCGCCCACCATGAGCTTCCCCGTCGCCGGGACCCTCATGATCGAGCCCACCGAGTCCGAGGACAAGGGCGAGATCGACCGCCTCATCGAGGCGCTGCTGACCATCCGTGAGGAGATCGCCGCCGTCGAGCGCGGCGAGATCGCGGCAGAGGACACCGCGCTGCGGCACGCGCCGCACACGGCCGATGCGGTGGTCGCCGACGACTGGGACCGCGCATATTCGCGCGAGCAGGCCGCGTTCCCCGTGCCCGGGCTGCGGCAGGACAAGTACTGGCCGCCCGTGTCGCGCATCGACAACGTTCACGGCGACCGCAACCTCGTGTGCGCGTGCCCGCCGCTCGAGGCCTACGAGGAGACCTGACCCGGCGCTGCCGGTCGCTCACGTGATGCGTTCCACACGCGAGGTCGCCCCACGGCACGCGTGCGTATGGCACGCTGTGGCGAGTCTGCACGGGCGAGCGTGCGCTGCGCCGCCGGGAGCAGACGCGCACGGAGGTGAGGGATCGTGACTGGAGTGGCGCCCGTGGTGGCCGCCGCCGCCCTCGTCGCCGTGGTGCTCGCGGGCGTCTGGATCTGGATGGCGCTCGCGCTCGGCGCGCTGCTGGACAAGCTTCACGCACGGCCCGGCCTCGCATGGGTGCCCGTCGCGCGCTGGGTCGAGGCGGCGCGTGCGGCGCGCATGCACCCTGCTCCGGTCGCCGTCGCCCGTTCCGTGGGCCTGCTCGGATTCGTCGCGCTCGCAGCCGGACTGCTCATCGCGCTCGCCTCCACCACGGCCGACGAGGCCGCGTCACGGCTGCTGCTCGTGGGAGGCGGAATCGCGTATGGGCTCGGCTCGCTGGTGGGCTGGATCCTGTGGATCTACGGCGCGGGCACCATCGAGATGCGCCTGCGCGCGCCCGCGGCGCTGTCGTGGCTCGCGGCCATCAGCCCCGTCATCTGGGCCTCCGTCATGGGCTGGGGTCGGTACGGCCGTCCCGGCCCCGCCGTGGGAGTGGCCGATGCGCGGGTCGTCGACGAGCGCTCGGCGCCGCCTCCTGCCGCCGACGGCGTGAGCGATCCACAGGAGCCCGACCCGGTCACCGCACCTATGCAAGGGTTGTGGGCACAGGTTGACTGGCCCGACGCTGCCCGAGCCGACGACGCCAACACAGCCGGAGGAGGAGCAGTCATGGACATCGATCCTGGCTCCGCCGCGGACAGCGCGCGCGGCGGCGACCCTCATTCGCGCGAGTCTGAGGCATGGCGCGAGGCGCAGGCCGCGATCGACGCGTCCACGCGCTCGGAGCGTGAGGCCGAGGCGGCGAGCCATGCGGAGCACGAGCCCTACACCGGTCCCGTCTCGCCGTACGCGAACGCGGCGCCCACGCCCCCCGAGGCCGCGCCGGCACCCGACCTGGGCGGCGAGCCGTCGCCGTTCGACACCCCCATCCCGGCCACGGCTGAGCTGCAGGAGATCCCGTGGATGGCGCCAGCACCCCGCCCGCCGTCCGCGCACACGCCCGCAGACCCCGCACCCGCCCACCACGCGCCTTCGCACGAGCCGTCAGCGGCCGACCCGGCTGCGCCGCGACCCAAGCCCAACCCGTGGGACTTCGTGCACGAGGACCCTCCCCCCGCGACCCCAGCCTCCCCCGTTGGCGCATCAGCACCCGCCGAGACTCCCGCGCCCCTGCCGCGGCGGCAGCCCCCGACCCCGCCGGAACCAGCCAGCGCATCGGCCGTCCCCGGCGACGTCGCGATCCCCGGCCAGCACTCCGCGGATGCGACTCCCCGCCCGGCTCCCGATACCGATCCGCCGCCTCACCTGCCGCCGTCCAGTGACCGTGTCAGCGTCAGTGCACGTGCCAGCGCATCGGCCCCCGAGACGGCCAGCCCTGCCGCAGCCGCACCGCCGTCACCGTGGGCCCCCGTCGAGCGGAAGGCTCCCAGCGAGCCCACGGCACCCATGACCGCGCCCACTCCGCGCGACACCGGCGATGCGGAGGACGCGGACGACCACACCGTGATGGTCCAGCGGGGGAGGCCCACGTGGATGCTCGAGACCGCGGACGGCGTGCGGTACGCACTGCGCGACGAGCGCATCACCATCGGCCGCGCCGCCTCGCGGATCACCGCGGGAGTCACCGGCATCCAGGACCAGACACGCACGATGTCAAAGGTGCATGCCGAGCTCACCCTGGTCGACGGGCGCTGGCATGCGCGCGACCTCGGCTCCACCAACGGCACCTATGTGCGCGTGGACGGCACCGAGCGCCAGGTGCCGCAGGAGTCGGCGAGCGCCGTCGACGGCGACCTGCTGCTCGGCGACCTGGTCGCGCGCATCGTGCTGGCCGAGGAGGTCGCGCGCTGATGGCCCGCTGGAGTGCCGGGGGCGGGTTCACGGCCATCGGACCTCGGGCGCAGAACCAGGACGCATTCCTCAGCGAGGGCGGCGTCCACGTGGTCGCCGATGGCATGGGCGGCCACGCCGGCGGCGCGGAGGCGGCCGCCGCGGTGGTCGACGCATTCCGCCCTCTCGTGGACGCCGACCCGATCACGCCAGCGGAGGTCTCCGACGCCGTCGCCCGCGCGCGCGAGCTGGTCGAGGAGGTGGCGCGCTCCACCGGCGGCTATTCCGGGTCCACCCTCACCGGAGCCATCGCCATCGAGTACGACGGCGAGCCGTGGTGGCTCGTCATCAACGTCGGCGACTCCCGCGCGTACGCGATCGACGGGACCCACGCCCACCAGATCACCGTCGACCACTCCCACGTGCAGGAGCTTGTCGACGCGGGGCGCATCACCCCCGAGCAGGCGCTGTGGCACCCCGACCGCAACCTCGTGACCCGTGCGATCGGCGACGGGCGTCCGGGCTTCGACGGCTGGCTGATCCGCGCGCGCCCCGGCCTGCGCCTGGTGCTCGCAAGCGACGGGCTCATGAAGTCGGTGCCGGACGCGAGCATCGGCGAGATCGCGGCGAACGCCGGGCGGCCGCTCGAGGCCGCGCAGATGCTCGTGGACCACGCGATCGCCGAGGGCACCAACGACAACGTGACCGTCGTGATCGCGGACACCCTCGATGCGCGGACGGACCCCGACGCGAGCGGCGAGCCGTGGATCGTGTGGGGCGATTTCCTGGAGGACGTGGACACGACGGTGGAGCGGTCGGCGTAGCGCTCCGCCCACGTCGCCTGACTCCTCGTGAGACGTGACTCGCGTACCGTTGCTGTCGTGAGCACTCTGCACTCGCCGTTGCATGACCAGCACGTCGCCCTGGGCGCGTCCCTCGTCGACTTCGCCGGCTGGGAGATGCCGCTGCGCTACGGCGGCGACGTCGCCGAGCACCATGCGGTGCGCCGGGCTGCGGGACTGTTCGACCTGTCGCACATGGGCGAGCTGATGGTGCGCGGAGCCGACGCGGCGGCGGCTCTCGACTATGCGCTCGTGGGTCATATGAGCCGGATGGCGCTGGGCCGCGCGAAGTACACGATGATGTGCGCCCCCGACGGCGGCGTGCTCGACGACCTGGTGGTCTACCGCCGGGACTGGGACCACTTCATGGTGGTCGCGAACGCCGCCAACCGGGTGCAGGTCGCCGCGGAGCTGCAGGCGCGATTCGACGCCGCTGCGCTCGACGCCACGGTCGAGGACGAGACGCAGTCGATCGCGCTCATCGCGGTGCAGGGGCCGGCCTCGGCCGGCATCGTCGCGCGCATGTGCGGGGGCGGCGCCGGCGACGTCGACCCTATGAGGTACTACTCGGGCGTCAACCTGCTGCTCGAGGGCGGGATCCACGCCTACGCCGCCCGCACGGGATACACCGGCGAGGACGGCTTCGAGCTGTTCGTCGCGGCGGACACCGCGGGCGATGTGTGGAGGCTGGCGCTGCGCGAAGGTGCTGCCGCCGGGTTGGAGCCGTGCGGGCTCGCGGCACGCGACTCGCTGCGGCTCGAGGCGGGCATGCCGCTCTACGGGCACGAGCTGAGCCATGACACCACGCCGTTCGAGGCGGGGCTGGGCCGGGTGGTGTCCTTCGGGGTCTCCGGTGGGCCGGACCGCGGCGACTTCGTGGGCCGCGAGGCGCTCGCGCGGTTGAGCGAGGAGGGCGTCGCGAAGACGCTGGTCGGCCTGGTGGGCGACGGCCGCCGCGCTGCGCGCACCGGTTACGCCGTCACGGACGGCGACGACAATCAGGTGGGGATCGTCACCTCTGGCCTGCCGTCTCCCACGCTCGGCCAGCTCATCGCCATGGCGTACGTGCCGACTGCGCTCGCGGAACCCGGCACCGTCGTGGGCGTCGACGTGCGCGGCAGGCGCGAGGAGATGCGTGTGGTCGCGCTACCGTTCTACCAGCGGGACGCGTGACCCGGGACTTCCGAGTCCAGGGTCCGAACCGACCGAGCGAGAGGCAGGCAGCGATGGCGAGCATCCCCGAGGATCTCAAGTACTCGAAGGAGCACGAGTGGGTGTCCGGCGACGTGGCGGCCGGCTCAGTCGTCACCGTGGGAATCACCGCGCACGCCGCGGAGGCGCTGGGCGACGTGGTGTTCGTCGAGGCACCCGCAGTGGGCAGCGAGGTCACGGCGGGCGCGGTGTGCGGCGAGCTGGAGTCGACCAAGGCGGTCTCCGAGCTGTACTCGCCGGTGACCGGCACCGTCACCGAGGTCAACGCCGGTCTCGAGAACGCGCCTGAGCAGATCAACGCTGAGCCCTACGGCGACGGATGGATCTTCAAGGTCGAGCTCAGCGCGGGCGCCGAGGATCTGCTCGACGCCGCGGGCTACGCGGACGTCTCGGAGTAGGGCCGATGCGCGGGCGGCCAGGCGAGCATCGCGGCACCTCTCGCGACGGTCGTCCTGGCTGGGAGGCCCGCTGATGGGCGGCCACGCGTCCACGCGACTGGTGGTGGCGGCGGCCATCACGGATGATCTGCTGGTCCCCCGCACTCTGCTGGCGGCGCGCAGGTCGGCGCCGTCGGCGCTCGCCGGCTTGTGGGAGTTCCCAGGCGGCAAGGTCGAGCGTGGCGAGAGCGCCGACCATGCTCTGCGTCGCGAGCTGCGGGAGGAGCTGGGCGTGGAGGTCGAGATCGGGGACGAGGTCCTCGGCCCCGACGACGGTCGCGGCGTGGAGGACCAGTGCGGTGACCATCCTGTGTGGATGCTGCGCCCAGGGGATGCGGATGTCGAACGGCTCGTGATGCGGGTGTGGTGGGCGCGGCTGCTGCCGGGCGCGGACGGCGCACGCGTGGAGCCTCGACCGCTCGAGGACCACGACGCCCTGCGCTGGCTCGAGCCGGGCGGGTGGCGCGACGTCGCCTGGCTGCCGGCGGACAAGCGCATCGTCGAGGCGTTGCTCGAGGACGCCAAGGACCGCCACCGCCGCGCGTACTGCTAGGCCGGTACCGCAGCCCGGGCCCGGGTGGTCGACCGCCCGTCCGCACAGGAGGCGTCAGTGCGGCGGCGCCGAGCGCGTGGCGCACGCCCAGCGCTGCGAGCCGGTCGAGCGATGCCGAAGAGCGTCGCACGGGCGCGGTCGGCCTCGAGGGTCGTAGGCGACTCCGTCGCCGTGGCCATCGGGTCCTCCGCAGATGCGAGTGCGGCGGACTCGCTCGATGCGTCCCGCGACCCGCCGGGCATGTCCTCCCCGCGCGGCCCGGCCGGGCTGGCGGCGGGCAGAGTTCTCCCCAGGTCATCTGGATTGGTTTCGATCTCGTCGAGCTGAGCCTTGCCGCCAACCCTGGGCGTACGGCTCGGGTCCATCGACGCGGGCGGCGTGAACCACACCTCGTTCCCGATCACCTCCACGGCCCAGCCGTCGTTGTGGATCCGGTGATGGCACGCCGTGCACAGGAGCACGCCGTTGGCGAGATCGGACGCGCCGCCCTTGGACCACCACTCGATGTGGTGGGCTTCGCAGTAGCTGGGCGGGGCATGGCACCAGGAGCAGCCGCCGTCGCGCTCCGCGAGGGCGAGCCGCTGTGCCGCCGTGAAGAGCCTGTGCGTGCGCCCGACGCCGAGCGGAAGGCTCGCGCCGCCCATGACGACCGGGATGACGCCTGCGTCGACCGCCATGGCGCGCAGCGTCTGGACCGCGATGCGACCGGCGAGCTGGTCGCACTCGGCGACGCCAACGCCGGCCTCCAAGTCCTTGACGTCGGCTCGCAGGACCACCGTCGTCTTGACGCCGGAGGTGGGAGCGGAGCAGTCGAGGCCATGCTGGGCGAGCATCACCAGAGCGTCGAGGCGCATCTGTCCTGCGTCACGGTCGTCGCCCCCGGGCTCGTCCCGCTTGCGTTGCAGCGCGTCGCGCACCTGCGCGTCGACCCAGGCACGGATGGGTGCCGCGCTGATGGGATCGAGTCGCCCGTGCATGATGACCATCCCGCTGGGGTCGTCGGAGAAGCTGAGGAACCGATCGCGTCGCAGCCGACGGTCGCGCGCCGCGAGGTCGCGAGGGGATCGGAAGGCGACCTGCCGCTGACAGGCGCGTCGCAGGTCCCTCAGCGAGAGCTTCTGAGCCTTGGCCACGAGTTGGCGCTCGAGTGCGTCCAGGTCGCCCGCCTCCGGTGTCGAGGGGTCGAGCGTGTCGAGGCACTCGGTGACCGTGCGTGCCGCCTCGATCCCGATGAGGCCCTCGCGCAGCGCAGCCGCGATGTGGGGATGTGGCACGACGTCCTCGGCGTGGAGGGCAGGCCTGCCCTGCTCGGCGTCCTCCGCCCGTCGAAGGGTCTCGCCGATCCTGATGAGGCGTCCGGCCTCGCCCGGTCCGACGCCCAGGTCCTCCGCGACCATCGACTCCGGGCGCCGGTGCCCCTCTCGACGGGCGAGGCCGTCCACGCCGAGGTTGGGATCCGAGCGCCGCGCGGCCTCGCCGGCGACGCAGGCGACGAGGGCGTCGAACGACCGCTTCGCCTGACCGACCGCCGTCCGCAGCGCGACGAAGTCCTCGGGCGACAGCTCTGCGACGTCTCTCCCATCGAACGCGCGCACCACCGCGGCATCGCGATCGAACGTGGCGGTCGAGAACGTCATGGCCCTAGTCCATCATCGAGGTCTGACAACGCGGCGAGGTATGGCGAGGCGCCATCATCACTGCGCCGCGACGCAGCCGACGATGTGGTCGTCGACGAGCCCGCAGGCCTGCATGAGGGCGTACATGGTCGTGGGACCCACGAACACGAAGCCCCGCGACTTCAGGTCCTTGGCGAGCGCGGTGGAGTCCTCCGTGGACGCCGGGACCGCCGTCCAGTCGGCGGGGCGCGCCGCGCGCGGCGGCTGGTGCGACCACACGACCTCGTCGAGTGAGCCACCGGACTGCTGCAGAGCGACGACGGCGCGCGCGTTGGTGATCGCCGCCGCGATCTTGAGGCGGTTGCGGACGATGCCCGCATCGCTCATCAGGCGCTCCACGTCGTCGTCGCCGAACTCCGCGACCGCGACCGGGTCGAACCCCGAGAACGCCACGCGGAAGGCCTCCCGCTTGCGCAGGATCGTGAGCCACGACAGCCCGGACTGGAAGCCTTCGAGCACCATGCGCTCGTAGAGGGCGGCGTCGCCATGCACCGGCAGACCCCACTCCTCGTCGTGATACCGCTCGTAGAGCGGGTCCCCGGTTCCGAAGCAGCGGAGGAGATCGTTGGTCTCGGTGATCATGATGCCCAGTGTGGCGGCAGACGGACCCAGCCCGCGCATCGGCCCTTCGGAGGCTGAGGAAGGCCCATGGCGGTGCGGTGCTGGGGACGACTGCCTCGCGCGCACGCGCGGCAAGACAGTAGGGTGGCCCCGCCATGACCATCCGTGACCTCCTGCGCGACAACGCGCCCACGCTGAGCTACGAGCTGTTCCCGCCGCGCACGCCCGCGGCCGAGGAGACGGTCGAGGCCACCATGCGCACGCTCGCCGCGACGGATCCGGACTTCATCTCCATCACCTATGGCGCGTCCGGGACCACGCGGAGCACGTCCCGCGGGGTCGTGCAGCGCCTCGCGGAGTCGCACACCATCCCCCCGCTCGCGCACCTCACCTGCGTGGACCAGTCGCGTGCCGAGCTCACCGAGGTCATCGAGGGCTACCTGGGCGAGGGCGTGCGCGACTTCCTCGCGCTGCGCGGCGACCCCCCCAAGGGCCAGACGGACTGGCGTCCCCACCCTGACGGGCTGCTGTACGCGAGCGAGCTGGTCATCCTGCTGCGCGAGGTCGCCCACGCGCACGGCGTCGACGACCTGAGCATCGGCGTCACCGCCTTTCCTGCCCAGCACGCGATGGAGCAGTGGCGACAGCAGGGCCTGGACGTCCTCGCAGCCAAGCAGGATGCCGGCGCGGACTTCGCGATCACCCAGGTGTTCTATGAGGTCGACCATTACGTGTCGCTGGTGCAGGATGCCGCGGATCAGGGGATCGGGCTGCCGATCATCCCCGAGGTGATGCCGCTGGTCAGCGCCCGCCGCGCCTCCCGCGCCGCGCAGCTCACGGGCGTCGCCACGCCAGAGGCGCTGGTCGCCGACCTCGAGGCGGCCGAGAACGACGATGCCGCGCGAGCAGCCGGCGTCGCGCACGCGGCCAGGCTGTCGCGCGACCTGCTCGACGATGGCGCGCCCGGCATCCACGTCATCACCTTCAACCGCCACGAGGCGGCGATGGAGCTCGTGTCGCAGCTGCCGCTGCGCGGCTGACGCTCAGGTGGTCTTGAGCGTCACCGGCACGCCGGCGGCGACGGTGCGCGACACGGTGCAGGTGCGCTCCTCGGCGGCCTTGAGCGCCGCGCCCACCCGCGCACGCGCCTTGTCGCCGGCCTCGCCCTCGGGGAACGCCACGTCGAACAGCACCTCGATGTCGCGCAGGATCGCGGGCGTCGAGCCGCCAACCTTCTCCGCTGTCGCGGTGACGTCGAACTTCGTGGGCTCCGCGCGGCGGGAGGTCATCATGTCGAGATCCGTCGCGGAGCAGCCCGCGATCGCGACCATCAGCAGCTCGACGGCGCCGAGCGCGCCGTCCACGTTGTAGCCGAACCGGTACTCGGCGCCATCCATGTTGCGGGCGACGTAGACGCCCTCGGCCTCGCGCGTGAGGGTGACCTGCTTGGGAGTGATCTCTTCAGCCATGGCTCCATTCTCCCATCGCCGCCGGGTGTCACCTCTCCGGCCACAGGTCGCAGCGCGCGACATCGCTCTCCGCGGCGGAGGGTGCGCCGTCTCACGATGTGGACGCAGCGTCTCAGGCGTCGGTGGTGACTGAACCGGCAACGCGCTAGAATCGCGAGAGCACGCATCGGCGCTGACTGCACGCGTCGACCAAGCGCAATGGCGAGCCCGCCGCGCACCAACCTCCATGAGGACTCATGACTGACACCACGAATGCTTCTGCCCCTGCGCCCGCCTTCCCCGGCGGCACCATTCTCGGTTACCCGCGCATCGGCCGAATGCGTGAGCTCAAGCGGGCACTCGAGCAGTTCTGGAAGGGCGCGACCTCCGAGGCCGACCTCGAGGCCGTCGCCGCCGAGCTGCGAGCGGCCAACCGCGACCGCCTCGCCGCGCTCGGCCTGGGCCGCACTGACTCGTCCATCCCGAGCAACTTCTCGTTCTACGACCACGTGCTCGACGCCGCCGTCGCCTTCGGCGCCGTGCCCACCCGCTTCGCTGACCTGCGCGACGAGGACGGCTCCGTCGACCTCGCGGGCTACTCGACCATCGCGCGCGGCGTGGGCGACAAGGCCCCGCTCGAGATGACCAAGTGGTTCGACTCGAACTACCACTACCTGGTGCCCGAAATCGGCCCCGAGACCCGCTTCGCGCTCTCCAGCACCCGCTGGGTCGACGAGTTCGTCGAGGCCAAGGATGCCGGCTTCGTCACGCGCCCGGTCATCACCGGCCCGCTGACGTTCCTCTACCTCTCCAAGCCCAGCGACGATGCGCCCACGGGCTTCCAGCCCATCGAGCGCCTCGACGACCTGGTCGCCGTGTACGTCGAGCTGCTCGCCGCGTTCAAGGCGGCGGGCGCGGAGTGGGTGCAGATCGACGAGCCCATCCTGGTTCAGGACATCGACGCCGACCGCGCGGACGTGCTCGCGAACGCCGCCAAGGTGTACGAGGCCCTGGTCTCGGCGGAGAGCCGCCCCGCGCTGTTCGTGGCCGCGCCCTACAACGACCTGGGCGACGCGCTCCCGGTCCTCAAGGACGCTGGGGTCGACGCGATCGGCATCGACCTGGTTCGCGGCGGAGTTCCGACGGGCATCGACCTCGCGGGCACCACGATCGTCGCCGGCGTGATCGACGGCCACAACATCTGGCGCGCCGACCTCGACGCCGCGCTCGCGAAGGCCGATGCGGTCGCCGCCCTGGGCGCGACCGTCACCGTGTCCTCGAGCACCAGCCTGTTCCACGTGCCGCACACGCTGCAGGGCGAGGAGCACCTGGGCGAGGAGCTGCTCAGCTGGCTCGCGTTCGCGGACGAGAAGGTCGCGGAGATCGTCACTCTCGCGACCGCGAGGGCCGAGGGCGAGGGTGCCGTCGCCGGCGCCCTCGGCGAGGCCCGCGCCGCGCTCAAGGCCCGTGCTGAGCACCCCGGCACCAACCGTGCCGACGTGCGCGAGGCGATCGACGGCGTCGAGCCGAGCCACTTCGAGCGCAGCCCGTACGCGGTGCGCGCCGCCGCTCAGGAGAACCGCTTCCACCTGCCCGAGCTCGCGACCACGACCATCGGCTCGTTCCCGCAGACTCCCGAGATCCGCAAGGCCCGCGCCGCGTGGGCGAAGGGTCAGATCTCGGACGCGGACTACGAGCAGGCGATGAAGGACGAGATCGCCTCCGTGGTGAAGCTGCAGGAGGACCTGGGCCTGGACGTCCTCGTCCACGGCGAGGCCGAGCGCAACGACATGGTGCAGTACTTCGCCGAGCTCCTCGAGGGCTTCGATGTGACCAAGAACGGCTGGGTCCAGTCGTACGGCTCGCGCTGCACGCGCCCGTCGATCCTGTGGGGCGACGTCGCTCGCCCCGAGCCCATGACGGTGCGCTGGGCGCAGTACGCGCAGTCGCTGTCGGACAAGCCGGTCAAGGGCATGCTCACGGGTCCGGTGACGATCCTCGCGTGGTCGTTCGTGCGCGACGACCAGCCGCTGGGCGACACCGCCAACCAGGTGGGCCTCGCGCTGCGCCAGGAGATCGCGGACCTCGAGGAGGCCGGCATCGGCATCATCCAGGTCGACGAGCCCGCGCTGCGCGAGCTGCTGCCGCTCAAGAAGGCGGACCAGGCCGCGTACCTCGACTGGTCGGTGAACTCGTTCCGCCTGGCCACGTCCGGCGCGAAGGACGACACGCAGGTCCACACGCACCTGTGCTACTCCGAGTTCGGCGAGATCATTGACGCGATCGACGGCCTGAACGCTGACGTGACCTCGATCGAGGCCGCCCGTTCGCGCATGGAGGTCCTGCCCGCCATCCGCAACCACGGCTACGAGCGCCAGGTGGGCCCCGGTGTGTGGGACATCCACTCGCCGCGCGTGCCCTCCACGCAGGAGGTCACCGAGCTGCTGCAGTTGGCCAAGGACTCGATCCCCGGCAAGCAGCTGTGGGTCAACCCGGACTGCGGCCTCAAGACCCGCGGCTACGAGGAGACCACGGCGTCGCTGACCAACATGCTCGAGGCCACTCGCGCGGTGCGCTCCGCGTAGCGCACGACGGCGTCATCAGGGCCCGGCTCCCCTTGGGGAGCCGGGCCCTGTCGTCGTCCATGGGGCCGATGCGCGGGCTGAGTACGGCGCGGCAGCGCCAGTCGAGCGGCGGGTCGCCGCCATGCGCGAGACCGCGCCTAGGCGTCAGCGCCGGCGCGGGAGCGGCGTCGGACCATCCACACCACGATCGCGACGGCCACGACGAGCGCGCCCACCCCGAGGAGCACGAGCTCGACGGTCTCGATGCCCGTGGCCGTCTGCTCGAACTCGCCGGAGAACACGAAGCCCTCGGGCGTGACGGTCTGCCATGCGCCGGTCGCCACGCCCCGCGACGTGTACGTGGCGGTGTTGGCGGACGGGTCGTACTCTTCGTCGGTCGTCGACAGCGGAACCGTGGATCCGTCGATGCTCGTGACGGGATTGGCGAACTCCGTGCGCAGGGGCACGTCCTCCCAGGTCACCGCCTGGAGCTCGAACTCGGCCGTGGTGAGCGACGTGAGCGACGCGAGCGGCGAGAGGTCGCTGATCGCGTTGGCGGACAGGTGCAGCTCGGTGAGCGCGGTCAACCCGGCCAGGGGAGTCACGTCGGACACGGCGGCATGGCTCACATCCAGCGTGGTCAGGCTCGTCAGGCCTGCCAGGGGCGAGAGGTCGGCGACGTCGGTGCCCCCGAGCTCGAGGTCGGTCAGGCTCGTGAGGGAGCTCAGCGCCGAGATGTCGCTCACGGGGGTGTTGGTGGCGACGAGCGACGTGAGGCTGGGCAGCGACGCGAGCGGCGAGAGGTCGTCGACGTCCGTCTCCCACACGGCTAGGTGCGTCAGCTCCGGCAGGCCTGCCAGGGGCGCCAGGTCTGCCACGTCGGTGTGGAAGAGGTGCAGCCTGGAGAGCGACGTCAGCGAGCTGAGCGGCGACAGGTCGCGTATCGCGGTGTCGTTGGCGTGGAGCTCCTCGAGAGCGGTGAGCGAGGCGAGCGGAGTCAGGTCGCTGATGGCGGTGTCTCCGATGGCCAGCCTGGTGAGGCCGGTGAGCGAGCTCAGGGGTGCGACGTCGCCGACGGCGGTGCGCGTCAGCGTCAGGTCGGTGAGGCCGGTGAGGGAGCTCAGCGCCGAGACGTCGCTGACGGGCGTGCGCGCCAGGCTCAACGTGGTGAGTCCCGCGAGCGTCTCGAGCGCCGAGATGTCGCTGATGCCGGTGCTCGCGAGGCTCAGGCTCGCAAGAGACGGGAGCGAGGTCAGCGCCGAGACGTCGCTGATGGCCGTGCCTCCGAGGCTCAGGCTGGCCAGATCTGTCAGGCCCTTCAGCGGCGACAGGTCGTCGACCGAAGTGCTCGCCAGCTCCAGGGACGTGAGGGCGCTCAGGGTCGCGAGCGGCGAGAGATCGTCGATGGGGGTGAACGCCAGGTTGAGATCCGTGAGTCGGGCGAGCGAGGCGAGCGCGGACACGTCGCTGAACGCGTTGAGGCTGAGGTTCAGCGCGGTGAGGTTCGTCGCGTGCTCGAGGCCCACGATGCTGTCGATCTCGGCGCCCGAGCAGTCGAGAGACGTGAGCGTCGCGAGCTGCCCGGGCGCGACGTCCGCCGCGGGGTCGGCAGCCAGGGCCACGTTGACGCATCTGCGCAGGTTCTCGTCCGGCACCGTCATGTCCTGAGCCTGCGCGGCGGGGGCGCTGAGGAGCGCGGCCGCCGCCACGAGAACCGGGAGCAGCGCTCTCGCGCCGCTGCGAATCACTGACTGCATGGGCGTCACCCTACTGTGCGCGCAGACGGCTCGGGCACGCCTCCCTGGGCACGGCGCGCGACCTGAGCCGGCCGCACGTCGCGCACCTCTCGCGCGGGCGTCACCGCGGCGACAGCACCCCGATGAGGTTGCCCTCGGTGTCGAGAAACCGGGCCCAATAGCCGCTGGTCGCGTCGACGGTCTGCTTGGGCTCCACGATCTGGCCGCCCGCCGCCGTGACGCGGTCGAGCACGTCCTGCAGGTCATCCCCGCCATCGAAGTAGACCAGCGTGCCTCGATTGCTCGGAGTCCAGTCTCTGCCCTGCGCCACGGCTCCGATCGGGCCGTCGGCACCGGGGATCAGCGACTTGGGCAGGCCGTCGCCGATGTCCTCGGGGATGAGCTCGGCCTCGAGCACGCGCTCGTAGAAGGCGGTCGCGCGCGCCAGGTCGGAGGCGGGGATCTCGAACCAGTTCACGGCAGCCATGTGAACAGTGTTAACCGCGCCGGCCCAGAGCGCAAGGGCACGGCGTCGGGGTCATCAGGGGATCGGGCGCTGCAGGTACGCGACGTCGATCCAGCGGTCGAACTTGCGGCCCACCTCGGTCAGGACGCCCACGTCGCGGAAGCCCACCGCGCGATGGAGCCCGATGGATGCCTCGTTGGGCAGCGCGACGAGCGAGATTGCCGAGTGCGCGTCGGTGCTCTCGAGCCGCTCGAGCAGCGCCGTGTAAAGCGGCCGCCCTAGGCCGCGCCCCCCGTGCCCCTGAGCGAGGTAGATGGTGGTCTCGACAGAGTGGAGGTAGGCGGCGCGAGGGCGGTAGGGCGCGGCGTACGCGAACCCGACCACCGCATCGGCTTCGAGCGATACCAGCCAGGGGAAGCCCTGTGACTGGACCTTCGCGATCCTCGCGCCCATGTCCTCGACAGCCACCTCGTCGTACTCGAACGTGATGACGGTGTCCCGCACGTAAGGGTTGTAGATGGCCGCGATGGCGGCGGCGTCATCGGGGGAGGCGTCGCGAATCATGGAGACATTGTGCAGGGCCGATGCGCAGGCCGGGTTCACGTCGACGCGCAGCCCTCCGCATCAGGCCAGGGGTCGGTGCGGAGGCACGGGTTTGTGCTCGGGGATGGACTTCCACGCGCTCTGGCCGCGCAGCCTTGGCGACGGGATGCGGTCCGCGAAGCGCATCAGCAGCGAGCCGGCGACCGCGAGGATCAGCACGTAGGCCGCGGCGAAGGGACCCAGCTGTGACTGGGCGCCGGCGGCGACGCCCAGCCCCGCGATGACGATCGAGAACTCCCCGCGCGGCACGAGCGACAGGCCGGTGCGCCACTGGCCCTTGGGCCCGATCCCGTTGCGCCTGGCGGCGAACACCCCGGTGTAGATCTTGGTGATCGCGGTCACGACGGCGAGCCCCAGCGCTGGCAGCAGCACCGGCAGCAGGTCGCGCGGGTCGATGGTGAGACCGAAGAAGACGAAGAACAGCCCGCCGAACACGTCGCGCAGCGGCGGCAGCAGGCCGCGGACGTCGTCCGCGACCTGGCCCGAGAGCGTCAACCCCAGCAGGAAGGCGCCCACGGCGGCGGACACCTGAACCGCATCGGCCAAGCCCGCTACCAGGAACGTCAGCCCCAGGACGGTGAGCAGCAGCAGCTCGCGCGAGTGGGAGTGGACCAGGGCGGACACGCGCTCGGACAGCTTGATCGACACCACGAAGGCGATGGCCACGAGGCTCAGCGCGATCGCGGCGGCGACCGCCCCCTGGATGAGCGTCGCGCCCACCAGCAGCACCGCCATGAGCGGCAGGAACACCGCCATGACGATGTCCTCCATGACCAGCAGGCTCAGCAGCACGGGCGTCTCGCGGTTGGCGACGCGGTCGAAGTCGTCCAGCAGCCGCGCGATGATGCCGGACGAGGAGATGTAGGTGACGCCGGCGAGCAGCAGCGACGCGGTGAACGACCAGCCCATCATGAGGCCGACGGCGAACCCCGGGACGCCGTTAGCGACGCCGTCCACGAGGCCGGCCACCCAGTTCGATCGGAGGCCGTTGCGCAGGTCCAGGGGCGAGTACTCGAGGCCCAGCAGCAGGAGGAGCAGCACCACCCCGATCTCCGCGCCCACCTCGAGGAACTCCTCGCCGGCGCTGACGGGGATGAAGCCGCCATCGCCCATGAGCAGCCCCGCGAGCAGGTAGAGCGGGATGGAGGGGATGCCGATGCGCTGCGCGAGCCGTCCCAGCAGAGCCAGGACGAGCAGGATGATCCCGAGCTCGATGAGCACCGAGCCGGCATGACTCGGCTCCGGCTCGGGGAGCACCTCGAGTGGCAGCGCGGCGGCGAGCATCGGCTAGCCCGCGAGGATCGCCGTCGCCTGACGCACCGCCTCGGTGCCGCCCATGACGAGCACCGTGTCGCCCGCCTTGAGAATGAAGTCCGGCTCGGGCCCGGGGATGCCGGTCGAGCCGCGGATCACCGCGACCACGGAGGCGGATGTCTCCGTGCGGATGCGTCCGGCTCCGATGGTGCTGTCGGTGAGCCCGCCTGACTGGGGCATGGTCACCCACTCGATCGCGAGGCCCTCGACCATGTGTCTCAGCGAGTCGAGCCTCGCCGTGATGTTGGTGCCGCCCAGCAGCTCGGCGACCTTCGACGCGTCGCCCTCGGACAGCTCGACGGTGCCGCGACACGAGTCGGGATCCTCGCGGTCGTACAGGGCGATGTCGCGCTTGCCATCGCGTCGCACCACCACGCCCACGTGGTCGCCGCCCTCGGCCTGGAACTCGTACCGGACACCGATGCCCGGCAAGGGAGTCTCGTAGATGTCCATGGGCATCAGTCTGCCACCCTCCTTCCGTGCGCGAGTTGGGCCCAACTCGCGCACGAAGGGCCTTAGGCGAGCGAGTTGGGCCCAACTCGCGCAGCTCAGGGGCGATGCGGCCGATGCGGCGGCTGGCTCAGGCCTCGTGCGCCAGCTCGAGCTCGATCAGGCGCTCCCAGGCGACGCGCAGCAGGAACGGGTCGTCGACGTGGATGTACTTGAGCGCCGCCCACAGCTCATAGGCCGCCGCGCGCGTCGCCGTGGCCGGCGTGATGGGTCCATAGCCCGTCCAGAACTCGTCCCTCGAGTCGATGGGCACCATGGTCGACGCGAAGCCCAGGTCGCCCGCCACGTCCCCCGCGCCAAAGTTGTGCCAGAGCAGGATGCCCGCGAAGTCGCCCCGGTCGGACATGATGGCGCGCGGCTCGAGGCGTCCGTGCGTCCACGAGGGCGCCACGTCGACCGGCGCTGACGCGCCGGCATCGTAGGCGGCCCGCACGGAGGCCTCGTCGATCACCCGGTTCTCGGGAGCGCCCTTGGCGACCGCGAAGGAGAGCATGAGCTCGAACTCGGCGCGCATCGCTTCCAGCCCGATGCCGGTCACGGGGTTGATGGGCGCCTGGCGGGGAGCGCCCTCGTGAATCTGCCTGATCGCGGCTCCCAAGGCGCGCACGGAGGACCCGTGCAGCGGCACGAAGGCGCTGGACGACGCGGAGATCCACCTCACCAGCGTCCAGTGATAGGGAAAGCCATGGCCCGGCACGCCCCTCGCGATGGGCAGACTCGCAGGGAACGACCACCGTGCTGCCTGCGCCGCGACGAGCTCGGTCACCCGCGCGTAGGCCGCGTCCTTGTCCGAGGTACGAGGGAAGATCGCGCCATAGTCGTCGCCGATCCGGATCGCGAACTGATCCTCGAGCGTGTAGCGCCGTCCGAGCTCTTCGTGTGCGAATCGAGGGAACTGCTCGTCGATCAGAGCGCGGGCCATCTCGTCGGAGATGTAGATCGGCCGCTCTCCCTCGCTCCCCAGCATGGTCGTCACTGTAGCGGCGTTCTCGTCCCTCGATGTCCGCTTTGTCCCTCCCCGGCGGGCGCGGCGGTCGGCGCGGATCAGCGCGCGCGCTCGACCCGCCCCAGGTCCCAGCGCGGCTCCGCGCTCTCCGTCACCACGCCATCCGCGCCGAACAGCAGGAAGCGGTCGAATGAGCGCGCGAACCACCGGTCGTGCGTCACGGCGATGACGGCGCCCTCGAAGGCCGCGAGGGCGGCCTCGAGCGACTCGGCGGACTCGAGATCGAGGTTGTCCGTGGGCTCGTCGAGCAGCAGCAGGGTCGCGCCGGCGAGCTCGAGCAGCAGCACCTGGAACCGCGCCTGCTGGCCGCCCGACAGGGTGTCGAAGGACTGATCCGCCTGGCCGCCCAGGCCGTAGCGATCGAGCGACGCGATCGCCGCCTTGCGCACGAGTCCGCTGCGATGCTCGTCGCCGCGGTGCAGGATGTCGACCAGGGGCTTGCCGTGCCACTGTGGGTGCGCGTGCGTCTGGGCGAACCACCCTGGCCGGACGCGCGAGCCCAGGCGCACGGTGCCCGTGTGTGCGACGGGGTCGGGGCGCACGTCGCCCACGGGCTGGTGCTCGACGTCAGGGTCGCTGCCGCCCGCGGCGAGCAGCCGCAGGAAGTGCGACTTGCCCGAGCCGTTCGAGCCCAGCAGCGCGACACGGTCCCCGAACCAGATCTCGGCGTCGAAGGGCTGCATGAGGCCCGTGAGCTCGAGGCGCTCGACCACGACCGAGCGCTTCGCCGTGCGCCCGCCCCCCAGCCGCATCGACACCGACTGCGCGAGCGGCACCGGCTCGGGCTTGCCCGCCTCCTCGAACTTGCGCAGCTTGGTCTGCGCGGCGGCATAGCGGGAGGCCATGTCGGGCGAGATCTTGGCGCGCGCCTGCATCACCCGCACGTTCTCCTTGATCCGCTCGTGCTCCTCGTCCCATCGGCGCAGGTCCTCCGCGAGCCGCTCGTTGCGCGCCTCGCGCGCCTCGCGGTAGGTCGACCACGGGCCGGCGTGGGTCCAGAGGGTGTTGCCGTTCGCATTGGTCTCGAGCGTCGCCACCCGGGTGGCGGCTCGGTCGAGCAGCTCCCGGTCGTGGCTGACGAGCACGATGGCTTTGCGCGACGCGATGAGCTGATCCTCGAGCCAGCGCTTGCCGGGCACGTCCAGGTAGTTGTCGGGCTCGTCGAGGAGCAGCACCTCGTCGTCGCCACGCAGCAGCGACTCGAGCGCGAGACGCTTCTGCTCGCCGCCGGAGAGGGTCGTGACCTTGCGGTCCCGCGCCCGCTCGAACGGGACGCCCAGAGCGGCCACCGTGCACACGTCCCACAGCGTCTCGAGCTCGTACCCACCGGCGTCTCCCCAGGCGATCACCGCATCGGCGTAGGCCATCTGATCCTTCTCCGCGCCCGTCTCGTGCATGCGCGACTCGGCTGCGGACATGCGCGCGGCGAGGTCCCGCAGCTTCTCCGAGGCCAGCGACAGCAGCAGGTCCGCGACGGTCGAGTCGTCGCGCACCGAGCCGATGAACTGCCGCATCGCGCCAAGAGAGCCCGTCACCGCGACGGTGCCGTCGTCGGCCTTCAGGTCGCCCGTGATGAGGCGCGTGAGGGTGGTCTTGCCGGCGCCGTTCGGTCCGACGAGCGCGACCACGTCGCCGGCGCCCGCCTTGAACGAGACGTCGCGCAGCAGCACCCGCCCGTCGGCCAGGGTGAAGTGAACGTCGCTGAGCTGGAGGTGTCCCACCGGTGAAGTGTAGGGCGGCATGGCCGCGCGCACTCGAGTGCCTCTGACCCGATAGCCTGCGACGCATGAGCGAACGAGCATCGGCCGTCATCGTCGACCTCGACGGGACCCTCGCCCACATGGGTGAGCGCCACCCCTTCGCGACCAGCGGCTACGACCTCGACACCCCCAACAACCCCGTGATCGAGGTGGTGCGTTCACTGCACCTCGCAGGCCACACCATCATCATCGTGTCCGGACGCAAGGAGGTGTCGCGCACCGAGACCGAGTGGTGGCTGGGCACCCATCTGCCCGTCCCGTTCGAGGGCCTGCACCTCCGGCCCGACGACGACGATCGTGCGGACGGCATCGTCAAGCGCGAGATCTACGAGCGGGAGATCGCACCGCACTTCGAAGTGCTGTGCGTGCTCGACGACCGCAATCACGTGGTCGACATGTGGCGCGACGAGCTGGGGCTCACGTGCCTGCAGGTGGCGCCGGGAGACTTCTAGCTCGCTAGTCCTGGGCGCGCCGCGCCTTCCACTCGCGTGCCAGGAGTCCGTACATCGCGTCGTCGGAGACCTCGTCCTCGACCCAGTAGCGCTCGCGGCGGATGCCCTCGGGGATGAAGCCGATGCGCTCGAGCACCTTGATGGAGTCGACGTTGTGCGGGTGGGTGGAGGCCTCGACGCGGTGCACCTCGAGGTCGAACACGGCGTAGTCCACCAGGCGCGCCGTCGCCTCGGTCGCGTAGTAGTGGCCGCGAGCCCACGGGTGCAGCGTGAAGCCCACCTCCGCGGTGCGGCCGTTCTCGGACAGGTGGATGGCCACGTCGCCCAGCACCTTGTCGTCGCGGCGGCGCACCACGGCCAGCTGGTACCAGTGGCCGGGCTGCGGGCCGGGGCGGCTCGTCACGTCCTGGATCAGCTCTCGCGCTCGCTCGACCGGGTACGGAGCGCGCCACGCCTGGTACTGCGCTGTCGTCGTGTCGGAGCGGCGCTCGGCGAGGTCCTCGGCGTCGTCGAGCGTCATGGCCCTCAGGACCAGGCGTTCGGTCACCAGCGGCTCGAACGACGTCTCCATGTATCGACACTAGTCCGCGGCGGCATCGGCTGCTCAGCGGGTCAGGCCCGCGAGGCCGCTCGCGCGCAGCCGCGCAAGCCTTGTCGTGTCGGGAGTCGCCCCGGCGAGGGCGCGGTTGAGCTCCGCCCCCTGCAGTGCGCCGATGAACTGCTCGGCGCGTGCGGGAGCGTCGTCCTCATCGCCGTCGACCTCGGCGATCAAGGGTGTCACCAGGCCAATGACGTAGTCCACGACGGTCTGATTGAACGCCCGCCCGAAGTCGGGCGACTCGTTCGCGGTGCCGATGACGAACCGGTACATCGCGAGGCATCTCTCGGAGAAGAGCACCTGCTGGTAGGCGGCCGCGAAGTCGGCGAGCCGCTCGAAGGCGTCGCCGTCGCGGGAAGTCGCCTCGCGCATCGGCCCGATGACCCGTTCGAGCTCGAGCTCCATGGCCGCGCGAGCGAGCCCGTCCCGGCCTCCGAAGAACTTGTAGAGGGTCTGCTTGGAGGCTCCCGCCGCGGCGGCGACGTCGTCGATCGAGACGCCGAAGCCGCGCTCGAGGTAGAGCTCGAGCGCGGCTGCGGCGATCGCGTCCCTACGCGTGTCGCCTCGCGCTCCCGATCCCCTCACGATCGATGACCTCCAGGTAGACGGACGGCTCGGGGCGGATGCGGTGGTCGTCCGCGTGATGCAGCCATGCGACCGTGCCGTCCTCCCGAGTGATGATGACGGTGGGGACCACCGTATCGCCGCCGGTGCCGCCGTCGTACGTGACCGGGGTGCCGCCGGACTGGACGATGTCGAGCGCCTGCGCCGCGGCGCCGCCAGCGTCGACGTAGAAGTCCATGGGCGCGTCGAACCGACGTGAGAGGGCCTCGGTCTCTTCGGCGCGTCGGTTCGAGATGAGCGCGACTCGCACGCCCCGCGAGGAGAGCTCGCGGTATTGGTCGGCGATCGCGGTGATCTGCGCGACGCAGAACGGGCACCACTCGCCGCGATAGAACAGGATCACGTGAGGCTGGTGGGTGAGCGCCGCGGAACCCACCTCCTCGCCCTCGACGGTCTGGAGGGGGAAGGCGGGCAGCGGTGCGCCAAGCGCGACCACGGGCGACGGCGTGTGCTGTCGTGCGAACCACGCGGTGTAGCCCAGCGTCGTCGCCAGGCCCGCGGCCCCGATCGCGCCTGCGCGCCAGTCCGCGGTGAGGGCGGCCGATGCGCTGGCCGCGCTGAGCCCGTACAGCCACCAGGGGTGGCGGCGGAAGCGTCGCACCCTGGCCGCGGGGAGGGCCTTGGACGCGCCGATGAGCCCGAGCGCGAGCAGCCATGGGATGGCGCCCGCGAGCGCGCGCCAGCCGGCGGGGCCCGTGGCCAGCCATAGGGACGCGGCCACGGCAGCGAGCGTGAGGAGGCCAGCGGCCTCCACGTAGATGCGGGTCAGGCGTGTTCTCATGATGAACTCCTTCGGTGAAGTGTACGACTGCGTACACTTTAGCGCGGGAGCCCGCCACCGCATTCCCGGGACTTTCAGAGGCCCGCCGCGCGTTCCCCCCGCATGCCGCGACTGCGCCGTTCCCGCCCCTCCGAACCCGGGTTCACGCGCCGCCGTGCCGGCTCGGGCTGGACGTATCGAGACCAGGCCGGCGCGCGCATCGGCGACCCGGAGGTCATCGAGCGCATTCGAGCCCTCGTCATCCCTCCCGCGTGGACGGACGTGTGGATCTGCCCGTGGCCCAACGGGCATCTGCAGGCGCTCGGCACCGACGAGGCCGGCAGGCGCCAGTACCTCTACCACCCCTCGTGGCGCGAGCGCCGCGACCGCGCCAAGCATGAACGCGTGCTCGACGTGGCAGCGGGGCTGCAGGCAGCGCGCGCCGTCGCCGATGCGGACGCCGCGCGCGGCGACATGTCCCGCGAGCATGTGCTCGGCATCGCCTTCCGACTCCTCGACCGCGGACTGTTCCGCGTGGGTGGAGACTCATACGCCGCGGACAACGGCTCGTACGGGCTGGCGACGCTGCGCCGCGACCATGCCCGCGTCACCGACGAGGGCGTGGTGTTCGACTACGTCGGCAAGTCCGGCAAGGAGCAGCACGTCGTGGTCCGCGAGGACGCCATCGCGCAGGCGGTCACCACGCTCAAGCGGCGCTCCGGCGATCACCCCGAGCTGCTCGCGTGGCGGGAGCCAGGCTCGCCCGCCGTCTGGCACGACATCGCGAGCGACGACATCAACGAATACATCCAGATGGTGGTCCAGCCCGACGCATCCGCGAAGGACTTCCGCACCTGGCACGGCACCGTCATCGCCGCGCACGCGCTCGCGGGCGCGGGAGACGCGTCGGAGATGAGCGTGACGGCGCGCAAGCGGGCCGTGGCGGGCGCGATGCGCGAGGTCGCCGCACAGCTGGGCAACACCCCCGCCGTGGCACGAGCGTCCTACGTCGATCCACGGGTCATCGACCTCTGGGAGGACGGGCACTCGATCGCGCCGGTCGTCGAGGCTCTCGGCGAGCACGGGGAGGACCTGTCCCCCGGCGCTCGCGACGTGGCGATCCAGGCCGCCATCGAGACCGCCGTCATCGAGCTGCTCACCACCTCACCGGTCGCGCTCGACGCGAAGCTCCGGCGCGAGGCGCGGCGCGCTCGCCGCATCGCGGCCGCGGCCTGAACGGCGCGTCGGGGGATCTGTCAGGCGCGCTCGATCGCGATGAGCTCGCCTGTGGCCCGCAGCCCGGCGGAGCGGTACGGCTCGTCCGCGATGCACGCGAGCGTGACCGCGTAGGCCGCGGCACGCGCGAGCACCCGCGTGCGCCCGGCGCTCCCGGCTCCCACCCGCAGGGTGCCCTCGGCCGTGCCGTAGGCCTCGAGCAGCGCAGCCGCGTGGTCCGCTCCTACGAGGGTCCACGCCTGGCCCAGATCGGTCGCCGGGTCGCCCGCCGCCGAGTCGCCCCAGTCGAGAATGCCCGCAAGTCGACCATGCATCGTCAGCACGTTGCCCCCGTGCAGGTCGAGGTGAGTCCAGGTCGGGTCGGTGTCCTCGGTGGCGGCGCCGGCCTCGAAGAGCGCCCGGAGCGCATCGGCGTCGCGTGCCTCGATGGCGCCCTCGTCGCCCAGGCCCGTCACGCGCGCATCGAAGACCTCGGCAACGTCGGCGAGCGTGCCGCTGCGGAAGGGGTTGAGGGGGGCGTTCGCCGGGGGCCGCCTGTGCACCTGCGCTAGGGCCGCTCCCAGATCGCGGGCGCCGGCGTCGCTCAGCGGCTCGTCGAAGGCGCGAACGCCCTGGAGCCACGGCACCACCGACCAGCGCCACGGGTACCCGCACCCGGGCTGGCCTATCCGCACCGGGACCGGCGCGGGGAACGTCCAATCGCGGCGCATCTGAGGGAGCCAGTCGAGCTCCACCGCGGAGATCTGCGCGCCCATCTCGCGGCGGGGAAGTCGCACCGCATGCGTGGCGCCCAGCCGAAAGGTGGCGTTGTCCCAGCCGTCCATCCGCTCGCCGACGGTCTGCTCGGCGAGGTCGGGGTGCTGCTCGGTCAGCAGCGCGCGGACGAGGTCGGCGTCCAGGTGGACCTCCGCCTCGGGGGTGCGCGTCGTTGTCACGCCTTCAGCGTAGGCACGGTGGCCGCCAGGTTGACGCACGCCTCGCCGCGCGTTCCGCCACCCCTGTCATCAGCCGCAGGTTGGTCACTCTGGCGGAGAATCGCGGCGCATCCGGCGAGACCTGGTCACGTGTGGCACGTTCGGCGGTGGGCACCGTCAGCACGGTCGCGCCGCAACGCGCGCACGGAACTGCCAACCTTCGCGGCGCGGGGGCCGGAGGGCCGTACAAGCGACCAACCGTGGAGGTCAGGCGCGGACGTTGCCCGTGATGTCCTCCGGCACGGCGTCCGCGGCGGCGAGCGCGCCGCGGTAGTAGTCGAGCTTGTGCTCGAGGCGTTGCAGGTGCTCCCTGTCGGCCGCCATGCGCGCCAAGAGAGCCTCGCGGTAGTGGGCGAGGACCGCGACGCGGTCAGCGATGGTGTGGTCGCCGGCGTGCGTGAGGGCGACGAACTCCTTCATCTCACGAATGGGCATGCCCGTCGCGCGCAGCAGCTGCAGGAATCGGATTCGACCGACGTCGTCCTCGGAGTAGCGGCGATGGCCGTTGGCAGCCTTCGCCACCGGGGCGAGGAGCCCCTCGCGCTCGTAGTACCTCAGCGTGTGCTTGGAGCAGCCCGTCTCTCGCGCGGCGTCGTCGATGGTGAAGGACTCCATGCCGACACCGTAGGACTTCGAGTGCACTCGAAGTCAAGAGCATGACATGACCTGTTGACTTCGAGCGCGCTCGAACTCCTAGCGTCGAATGCGAGCGGCGCAACACGCGCCGCCCCGACCACCAGGAGGAGTCATGACCACGACCATCACCGCCACCAGCGCGACCAGGGTGAGTGACAGCGACGTTCACGTCGTGCCCATCGCCCTGGGCGCGATGCTCATGGGCACCCGCACGCCGGAGGAGGAGTCGCGCCGGATCCTCGACCACTACCTGGGCGAGGTGGCGCCGCGGTTCGCCCGCCCCGATGGCACACCCGCGCTCGCGATGATCGACACCGCCGACTGCTACTGCTGGTGGGAGGCGCCGGGCGAGGAGGGCGGCCACAGTGAGAGCCTCCTCGGCCGATGGATGGCCGATGCGGGAGCCAGGGACCGCATCCTTCTCGCCACCAAGGGCACGGGGTGGGTGAACGGCGTCGAGAACGCGTGGAAGGACGGCGAGGCCGACTGGGAGTACGCGCGAGCCCACTTCGCCGGCGCTTCAGCGCCCGTGCTCGAGCGCAGCGTCGAGGCGTCCCTCGACAGGCTCGGCACCGACCACGTCGACCTCTACTACGTGCACGTCGACGATCGCTCGACGCCCCTCGAGGAGTCCTTGGAGACCCTCGCGGGCTTCGTGGCCGACGGGCGCATCGGCGCGTATGGCTGGTCCAATGTGCGCACGTGGCGGCTCGCGCAGATCCGCGCGCTGTGCGCGGCGAACGGGTGGCCGCAGCCCGTCGCATTGCAGCAGCAGCACTCGTACCTGCACCCGCGGGCAGGGCTGCGGCACGGGTCAATCGTGAGCGACGAGCAGCTCGACTACCTCGAGTCTCACCCCGACCTGCAGCTGGTCGCGTACTCGCCCATCCTCAAGGGGCTGTTCTCCGAGGCGGGCAAGCGGGGCGACGACTTCTGGGCGATGGGAAACTACGCGGGTCCTGATGCCGACGCTCGGCTCGCAGCCGTCGATGACGTCGCGCGCGAGACGGGCGCCACCGGCAATCAGGTGGTGCTCGCGTGGATGCTCGCGCAGGACGCGCCGCGCGTGCTGCCGCTCATCGGGCCCCGGACCTACGACCAGTACCGCGAGAACATCGCGGCGCTCGACGTGGAGCTGACCACCGACCAGGTCGAGCGCCTGGACGCGGCGGGGGCCTAGCCACTGGCCCGCCTTCGCGCTGGCAGGTCCTCAGTGCCCGATTCGGCGTGCGATGAGCACTGAGGACCTGCTGGGGCGCGAATGCGGGGGATGCGGCGCGGCTACGCGAGCAGCGTGTCCCCGATGAATCCTCCGGGCGAGCAGCCGGGCGGGATCGCGAACACGGCGGACCCGATGGGCGTGGTCCACGTGTTCAGCAGGTCCACCTCCGCGAGGCGAGCCTGGATGGGCGTGAACTGGCGCGCCACGTCCGCCTGATAGCTCGCGAAGATGAGACCGGACTCCGACACCGATTCGCCGGACGGCGCCAGGTCGTAGTTGTAGGAGCGCCGAAAGATCACCTCGTGGTCCTCCACGGGGCGCGCTCGCGCGATGTGAGACACCGGCGAGATCACGGTCAGGCCGGCGGCGTTGACCGCCTCGAAGTCGGGCTCGTCGGACTCGCGTGAGCCGGTGAGCGGAGCCCCGTCGTGGAGGCGGCGCCCCACGGAGAATCCGCGCGCGACGGGGTCGACCTCGTCCCACGTGTCGAGGTCCAGCCGGGTGCGCCGGATCACCATCGAGGTGCCGCCTGTCAGCCAGCGATCCGAGCTCCACACGACGCGATCGAACTCGGGCGTGCCGGGCTCGGGGTTGGTGGTGCCGTCGATCTGGCCGAACAGGTTGCGCATGGTGGTGCCGGACGCCTCAGACCCGTATGCGCGTCGGAAGCCGTCCTGACGCCACCGCACGGTCGCGAAGGCGCGCGAGTCCTTGAGGAGCATCCGCACGGCGTGCGCCACCGTGACGGCATCATCCGCGGACACGACCATGAGCAGGTCGCCGCCGTTCCACGCATCCTCGAGGGCGTCGATGCCGAAGGCGGGCAGCGGCGCGAGCCACGACGGGACCGCGGTCGCACCGCCCGCACGACGCACCAGCTCGGGGCCGAACCCGAACGTCACCGTCAGCGCAGCAGGGACGGAGGCGAGCTCGGGCTCGGTGTCCGCGAGCGCACCCTCTCCCGTGGTCAGCCGAGCCGCGTCGTCGGTGAGCAGGCGCATCATCCGGCCGAGCGCGTCGGCGTTCGTGCTTGGCAGGAGGTCGAGCGCCACGAAGGAGGCCTGCGCCGCGATGGGGGTGTCGATGCCGGCCTGATGCACGCCGTGGAACGGCACGGTGCGCTCGCCGTTGAGTCCCACGGCGTCAAGCTCGGCCTGGCGCGACTGCGGCAGCGCGCCCGTGCGATCGGCGGCGAGAGCGATGGCCGCACCGGCACCGGCGGCCGCACCTCCGAAGAGGAGCGACCGCCGGCTCAGACCGGAGCGGCCAGTCTGGGCCTGATCGTCAGTCATCGACGATCAGTGGTCGTGACCCTCGTGGTCGCCATGACCCTCGGCGTCGTCGCCGTGGTCCATGTCGCCGTGGTCCATGTCGCCGTGGTCTCCCTCGTACTCCTCGTTCGCGCCGGAGAACTCCTTCGCGACCGCGGTGAACTCGAAGGTCTCGCCGTCCTCGAAGGACAGCGTGAAGTCGACCTCGGCCCCCACCTCGATGGGCTCCTCGACGCCCATCAGCATGATGTGGTTGCCGCCGGGCTCCATGAGCAGGGACTCGCCGGGCTCGATGGTGAAGCCGGCCTCCTTCTGCTGCATCATCGCGGCGCCGTCGTCGCCGGTGACGGTCTCGTGAAGCTCGATCATGGGTGACGCGTCGGTGGACGCGGCCACGAGCACGATCGCCTGGTCGGTGCCGTTGGTCAGCTCGCCAAAGGCCGCGGTCATCCCCTCATCGACCGCCTTGACCCAGGGGTCGGTGATGGTGATCTCGCCGGAGTCTCCGGCAGCGTCGTCGGACGCGGAGGCGCATCCTGTGAGCGCCGCCACTGTCAGGGCGGCGAGCGCTCCGAGGCGCGTGGTGGTGTGAAGCATGGGTGTCTCTCTCTGTCTGCTGAGCGCGCGGACGCGCTGAAGGGTGGAAGGCATCGGGCTGCGCCGATGCGCCCGGCCGGTTCCATGGGGAACGCCGGGGCTGTTGCTCAGGCCGAGAGAGCGGGCGGACCGCGAACGGTGCGGACGCCACGAGCGTCGTCGCGGAGAGGACGGGCGGACGATGCGGGGGCAAGGACCCGCGGTCGCCTCACCGAGGGTGCCGAGTGGGTCGGTACGACGGGGAGGATGCGCGCGCGCAGCCACTCCAGTCCGCGGGCGGCGCGCGCAAGGAGCCACGCGGCGTGGTGGAGCGCGACGGTCGTCACGATGGCGGCGACGATGTGCGAGGCCATCATGAGCGCGCCGCCGTGCGATGCGTGCGCGGCGCCGCCGGTCACCACCATCTCACCGCCGGCCGCGCCGGCCCCGCGGTGCGCATGGCCGGGGTCGGACACGGCCGGCGTGCCCGAGCCGAGCGTGAACAGGGTGTGGAACAGTGCCTGGCTGAGGGTCACGGCGACGGCGCGCCGCCACAGCGACAGAGGGCGGCCAGCGAGCTGAAGGCACACGGCGAACGACAGTCCGAGCGGCACGAGCACGCCCGCGGCGGCGGGGACGTGCCCGCCCGCGACCACGTGGGAGCCCAGCGCCACGAAGGTCGCAACGGCGGCAGCGAGCGCCGCGCGTGCGATGCGTGGGTCGCGGCTCCGGGACATGGGCATATTCTCACACGCCGTGGAGCGCCGTGGTTCAGCCCTGGTGCGTCGAGGCCCCCATGCGTCGCACGGCCTCGGTGATGATCTCCGGGTGGGTGGCGATGTTGAGTCGCACGTGGCCCGCGCCGCCGGTGCCGAAGGTCGGACCGGAGTTGACGGCCACGCGAGCGTGCTCGAGGAAATGCGCCGAGGGATCGCCTTCGATGTCGAGCTCGCGGCAGTCGATCCACGTCAGATAGGTCGCCTCGGGCAGACGGTAGCCGGCACCGGCCAGGTGCTCGTCGATGAGCGTCGCGAGGAGCCTGCGGTTGTGGTCGAGCCCTGCCAGGAGCGCGTCGAGCCACGGTTCGCCATCGCGGTAGGCGACGGTCTGAGCGAGCACTCCGAAGTGCGTGGGCCCGTGATGGGCTGATCGCGCGTACCGCGCCAGCTCGGCCGTCACCCCCGTCCCGCCGACGACGATCGCGGCCGGAATGCCAGCCAGGTTCCATGACTTCGACGCCGCGTGCAGCGCGAATCCGGACTCCCCGCCCGGGACCGACAGGTAGGGCACGAACGCGTGGCCCTCGTAGACCAGCGGCGCGTGGATCTCATCCGACACCACCGCCACCCCGTACTGATCCGCGAGCGCGGCGACCCGCGTGAGCTCGGCTCGCGTGTGCGTGACGCCCGTCGGATTGTGGGGGTTGCACAGCAGGTAGGCGGCCGCGCTCCCGCCTGCGGTCGCGGCCGCGAAGCTCTCCTCGAGGGAGGCGAGGTCCAGGCGCAGGTCCTCTCCCAGCGGCGCCTCGGTCACCACCCGCCCCTGCGCGCGCAGGTACGAGTAGAACGGCGGATAGACCGGGCTGTTGACGATGATCTGGTCGCCGGGCTCGGTCACCGTGCACAGGATGTCGGTGTAGCCGGTGATGACATCGGCCACCGTGGTCAGCTGGCCGGGAGCGATGGACCACCCCCACCGGGACTCGGCGAAGGACGCGAACGCCTCCGTGTACGCGTCGCCGGCGGCGTAGCCCAGGTCGCCCTCGGCCACCGCCTGCTCGAGGGCCTCGCGGATGGGCGGCGCGAGCGCGACGTCCATCTCCGCGACCCACAGCGGCAGCACGTCGGGGTCGTACTTGCGCCACTTCGCGCTGGTCCGGCGGCGCAAGTCTGCGAGCGTGACCTGGGTGAGTGGGTTGGGGTGAAGCTGTTCGGGGGCAGGAAGGGCCATCGTCACACTCTGGCAACGGCGCCCGGGCGACGCAAGTGCGCGCCCGAGCGGGCGCATCGGCGCGGAAGGCACGGGGCCTGTCTTCGCTGGCATAGCCTGGCGTGCATGCGGAGACTGCGAGGAGATGAGGGCCGCTTCCCCATCGGAGCCGTCCTGGCGGTGCTCGCGGTCGCCGGAGTCGGGTACGGCGTGTACTGGTTCCTGGGCGACCAGGGCTACCTTGGCGAGCCTCAGGCGGAGGCGTCGGAGACGACCGAGGCCATGGGTGAAGGCGAGGACGACACCCGTCCGGAATGGCTTCAGGACACCGACCGTCAGCTGCCGGGCATCGTGGTCCCTGAGGACGACCGCATGCCCGAGGCTCGCAACCTCGAGCCGTGGATCTGGGACCAGGTGGACGAGGACTGGGGCCTCACGGTCGTCCGCGTCGGCGAGGGCGACCAGTACACCTGGTTCTCCGACGTCCAGGAGCTCTACCTGGTCTCGCCGTCAGACGACCATTTCAAGGTCGCGGAGTTCGACACGACGGTCAACCGTGACGTCGTGCACTGGGATCCCGAGCTGCTCACCTCGTGGATCAAGCGCAGCGACGGCGCGGCCTGGGAGCAGGTGATCGAGTTCGACCTGCGTGACGAGGAGAACACCTACGACTTCGCGGCGTCCGCCGTCTCGAGTGCGAACAGGGTCGAACGGGGAATCGCGAACATCGACGTCATCGGCGTCCAGCCCGATGGTCTCGAGCTGTGGGTGTCCTACGACGAGCGCGGCGACGCGACCGGGGTGCTGTGGCGCGACGGCGAGGAGTGGATCGGCAGCCTGGTCGACAGCGAGATCAAGCGGAAGGTGCAGCAGGGCTTCTCCGAGGATCGCGGGCTGCCGGCCTGGTTCGACCATGTGACGGGCCGTGCCGTGTATCACGGGCGGTACGTCGACCCTGACCTGGGCACCGTGACCGAGCATGTGTGGCTGGTCCACGATCTGCTCACGGACTCGGTCACCGAGGCCGTGGTGGACGTGCCCGCTGCGGGCTGCAACCCGCTGGGCGGGGGCCACGGCGGCGAGTTCGAGGGCGACCGGATCGTGGCCGTGTGCGACGGCACGGAGTGGCTGCTCGACCCCTATGCCGGTGGCGAGGCCGTCGAGCGCTAGCTGAGCGCGCCGCGCTCGCGCAGCGCGGCGAGCAACGTGTCGCGGAAGCGCGTCACGTCGCCCTGGACCGCCTCGAGCGCCTCGGGGCCCAGTACGACCTCCCACGAGCCATCGAGACGCGCGGCGACCAGCGCGAGCTCCTCGCCCGCCATGGCGTCACGAAGCTCGAGGTCCAGCTCATTGCGGTG
Organism: Demequina sp. NBRC 110053; assembly: GCF_002090095.1. GTDB lineage: Bacteria > Actinomycetota > Actinomycetes > Actinomycetales > Demequinaceae > Demequina. Next base: position 1,321,250 of record NZ_BBRJ01000002.1, read on the forward strand.
CAGCAGCCGCATGGGCGCGGGAAGCGTCGCGGCCATCCGGTCCCACTCTGGCTTGCGCCGCACCGGCGAGTGCGTGACGTCGCACAGCGCGCAGTGGGCTCGCCCGAGCATGTGGCCGATGACGTACGCGACCTCGCCGCGCACGCCGCCGTCCGCGTCATAGACGCCAGCAAGGTCGGTCAGCTCTGTCATGCCCGCTCAGCCTGCTCGGCCACTTCGATGCGCCGTCAGTCCAGCAGCGCGCGGAACGCTGCGGCCGCCCTCTCGGGAGCGCCGTCTGACACCCCGAGGAACAGGCTCGGCTCCGTCAGCTCGAGCTCCAGCAGCACGGGCCCCTCGTCGCCGGGGAGCAGGTCGACCCGGATGTAGGCCAGGCCTTCGAGACCCGCGACCACGAAGTCCGCGAGCTCGCGCTCCGCGGGCGTGGCCTCCGTCGCGACGACCTTCTCGTCCGCGTACAGGCCCGTCGACCAGGACATGCCCTGCGACAGGATCGCCGCCTTGCGCGCCGCGTGAGAGAACTCGCCATTGAGGTAGATCAGCGCGGTCTCGCCCGCAGCATCGACGGCGGACAGGTACGGCTGGATCATCGCGGTGCGGCCGCCTTGGTGCAGCTCGGCCAAGTGGGCCGATGCCCCGGCTGGGTCGTCCTTGAACATCTTGGCTCCCCAGGAGCCTGCACCCACCGAGGGCTTCACGACCACGTGGCCCTCAAGGGCCTCCGGCGGTGCCGTCTCACCCGGCGCGAGGAACGTGGTGGGCACGGTCGGCACGCCACGCCCGGCGAGATCCAGCAGGTAGCGCTTATCGGTGTTCCAGCGCACGGTTTCGAGGGGGTTCATCAGCCGAGTCACGGCACTCACGCGCTCGGCCCAGGCGAGGAAGTCCTCCAGGTGCTCGGTGTAGTTCCAGGTGCTGCGCAGCACCACCACCTCGTACGAGGCCCAGTCCACGGCCGGGTCGTCCCAGCCCACCAGCTCCGCCTCGGGCAGAAGGGGAAGGAGCAGCTCCTCGTCCGCATCGGGGACGGGCAGCTCGACGGTGGTGGCGATGGCGATCCGGGGGGTCATGCCTCGAGCGTATCGAGCAGTGCGCCGCTCGCGATCCAGCGCGCATGCGCCCGATACATGATGCCGTCGCGCAGCCGGTCCGGGTCGGTCTGCTGATCGCACCAGTCGGCCATCGCCTCGAGCCGCTCCGGCAGGCGCGCGAGCACCGCATCGGCCGTCGTCGCCCGCCCCTCGACGGCTCCGTACGCGTCGCAGAAGAGCCCGAGCCGTCGCTGCTGCTCGGCGTGGCCGAAGCGCGACCGATCCGCGCCCTCCCCGTCAGCGACAGCATCGTCCCTGTGCGGGCTGAGCGGGACGTACCGGTACGCCGTGTACGCGAGATCCCACGCGCGTGGTCCCGGGTAGCAGAGGTCGTAATCGATGGCACTCACCCACGCGCGCTCCCGGAACACGTGGTTGTACGGCGCGAAGTCGACGTGGCAGATGACCTCCTGCGGCTGCTTGCCCGGCTGCCACCACCAGACGTCCGCGTCGCTGCGCGGGAAGCTCGCGGTCGCGTCATGCCAGCGACGCAGCTCGCGCGCGACGGTGAGCAGGATCGCCTCGTCGAACAGCCATTCCGGCTGGTCGTGGACCACGTCACCTGGGATGAAGTCGAGCACCTCGCGGCCCTGATCGTCGAAGCCGTGGACCCGCGGCACCCACGTCACGCCCTGCGAGCGGACGTGCTCGAGCAGGCGGTGGACCGTGGGGGCCTGCGGCCCGGCCGTCCTGTGCACCCGGTCGCCCGAGCGCACCACCGCGGCGTTCATATTGCCGGCGGTGAAGATCTCGTCAGGCTGCATGGCACGAGAGTAGGCGGCCATGCCGCGGGTTGCCCGCCCGGGGGAAGGAGGGACGGGCGGGCGGGTCCCGGCGCACAGTGGTCCGGCCTCGGCGCCTCCAGGGGGAGGGGGGTGAGGCGCCGTGGCCGGAAGGGGGCGACGCAGGCGATCTCGTCCCCGGATGATCGCCTGCGTCACTTCGGTGGCGGCGACCTCGGTGGCGCCTCTCGACTCTTCCACGATAGGGGCGCCCTGTGCACCCCGCACGGGACGTTGGTCCCGCGATGGGCCTGCCGTGTCCGGCTACACGTTGGGAGGCGTGAACGGCTGCTCGACCCACTCGTCGGCGTCACGCTGCGACGGCGGGTGCACGTCCTCGGCGTCCGCGATGCCCGGCCTCTCGGTGTCCCGGCGAATGACGGGCGCCGCCACGAGCGCCATGCCCACCATCGCAACGGCTGCGCCGGCGGACGTGTACAGACCAGCGTGCGCGCCCACATTGTCGACCAGGTAGCCCGCGATCCAGGCACCCGACGCCACTCCCACGCCCATGCCGATGCGCAGCCACGACATGCCCTCGGTGATCTGGTCGCGCTTCACCACGCGCTGCACGATCGTGTCCGCGTTGGTGAGCGTGGGCGCGATGGCGGCGCCCGCGAAGAAGCCGATGATCGCGAACACCACCATGCCGCCTGCGAGGGTCAGGATGCCGAATCCCACCGCGAGCACCACGGTGCCGATCACGGTGCGCTTCCACAACGGCATCGACCAGTGGCGCGCACCGTAGAGCAGGCCGCCGGCGAACGAGCCGGCGGACACGATGCCGAGCAGCACTCCCGACAGCGTCTTGTGGCCCAGCTCCTCCGCGAAGCCCACGACGGAGATGTCGAACGCCCCGAACATGGTCCCGAGCCCGAGGGCGATGAAGGCGGCGCCGAGGACGGCGGGCGGCACCCTCAGCCCCAGGCTCGACCCCCCGGAGGCTCCCCGAGGTGCAGGCTCGGTCGCCCGCAGGGACAGCAGGATCAGCAGTCCCACCACGGTGCCGATGGTCGACACCACGAGCCCGGCTGGCGCCCACACCGCCGTGGCGAGGATGGTCGCGAGCGCTGGACCTGCGATGAACAGCACCTCGTCGAGCACGCCCTCGAGCGCGAACGCGGTGTGAATGTCCTGGTCCGAGTCGAGGATGTTCGACCACCGAGCGCGGGTCAGCGAGCCGAGGGGCCCCGACAGCGAGGCGACTGCGACGGCGATCCACAGGATCCACTCGGCGCCGTTGTTCACGGCGGCGACGATGCCGATGGTCGCGCCGGTCACGTGCAGTCCGAGCAGCGGCAGCATGGCTCGCCGCTGACCGATGCGGTCCACCAGCCGGGACGTCGGCACCGTCTGGAGAGCCCACACCACAATGCCTATCGCGGCGACGCGGCCGGCCATCTCGTAGCTGTCGTACTGGATCTGCACCATGAGGATGAACGAGATGTTGAACATCGACATGGGCAGGCGCGACAGCAGGCCCGCGAAGGCGAAGGCCTTCGCGCCGGGGTGGTTCAGGATCGAGCGATAGGGAGCGAGCACGCCCTCATCGTCTCACTTTCCAAGTGGTCAGGAAGGCCGATGCGGGGGCTGGCCTGCGTCGCCGTCGTCGCCCTCGAGAGGCCGGGCTGCCGGCGGCGTCGGCTCGGCGCCCAGCATCCCCGGCCCGTGTGGATCGGTCGAGGTCAGCGGCGGCGGGAGCGTCGACTCGCGGCGCTTGCGCCGGTCCTGGATCACGAGGGCAGTCGCACCGCCGACGATCAGCACGAACGCGAGCGCGAAGCCGCCCCACTTGAGCCACGGGCCCCAGTCGAACTGGTCGCTCGCCCCGGCGACGATGCGGATCTCGGGGACGGTGGCGAGGTCGACGAGCGACAGCGTCACGGTGTTCCCGGAGATGTCGCCCGCGTTCGCCTCCTCCACCAGGCCGGGGAAGGTGTAGGTGACGGCGATGTCGACGGCGGACGCGGCGAGCTCGAGGCTCGACTCGGTGACGCCCATGTCCGACAGGTCGAGCTGCTCTGGCCTGCTGAGGGTCACGACGTAGTCGTCGTCGATCACCTCGATGGAGGCTGCAGCGCCCAGCCCGGCGGCCTCCTGGGCGGCGGTCTGCAGCTCATCGATGGGCAGATCGGTGATCGTGATCTCGACGCCGGTGAGCTCGCCGTCGTCGTACTCGGCGACCTCGATCGCACCGGGGTAGCGCTCCTGCAGGTCCTGGAGCTCAGGCGAGTCCTGGGCGTCACCGGCGAGCGACTCGAGGTCGAGGCCCAGTCCCTGCTGCTCAGAGAACTGCGAGGCGACGGACTCGTCGAATGCGACAACCGCGTGCTGCGAGAACGTCAGGTCCTCCGTGAAGGTGGTGTCCGAGGTGACGCGCACGCATCCGGTGAGCGCCACGGCGACCACCGCGGCGACCCCGGCCCAGCCCGTGGCGCGCCTCACGACGGCTTGTGCTCCTCGCCATCGCCATCGCCTTCCGCCGCGACGCCGTTGCCTGTGCTTGAGGCGGCGTCGGGGGCGGCACCATCCGCGCGCAGCGGCAGCTCGGGCTCGGCGTCCTGCTGCACGGAATTCTGCTGCTCGGCGTCCTGCTGCACGGAATTCTGCTGCTCGGGGACCGGCTGCCCTGCGAGGTCGGGGGCGCCGTCGTCGTTCGACCCCTCGCCGGCGACGGGCGCGCCGGCGCCCTCATCGGGGGTCGGGTGCGTGAGGAATCCGGCCTCTCGCTCGGCCGTCAACGACGCCTCGTTCTCCGGCGCCTTGCGCCTGGTGGACGTCACGAGCACCACGGCGATCCCGATGCCGATGCCCATGACGGCCAGCACGAGCACGATGATCCACACCGGGATTCCGCCGCCCTCGACCGCCGCGCCACGCGCCTGAAGCTCATCGGGGGCGGTGATCAGATCCCATGTGACAGTGGTGCCGTCGAGGGTGCCGTTGTGCTCGGTCACCTCGCCAGGGAATGTGACCGCGAGGGTCGCCGTCGCATCGGCGGGGATGTCCACCTCGCCGAGCTCGGCGCCCAGGTCTGTCGGTGTCCCGCTGACGACGAACTCGTCGCCCTCGCGAGTCACGGTCAGTGTCTCGTCGGCGAGCTCGGCGATCGCCAGGTCCTCGAAGGTCGTGCGCGTCCCCACGAAGTCCTCGTCCTCGTACGGCTCCTGCGTCGCGCCCTCGATCGTCTCCGACTCGAGCGCGCCGGCCAGCTCCTCCTCGCCCATGACGTCAGCGAGACCCTTGCTGACGGCCATGACGAATTCGCCGCTCGCCGTGTCGTCCTCGTGGAGCGTGACGGACATGTCGACCTTGAGGCAACCGGCCAGGACTGCAGCGCTGACGACGGAGAGCGCGGCCACGCGCATCGCATTCTTCATGGGCCTACTCTCCCACAGCGCAAGGGCCGATGCGGGGGCCCGGCAACGGCGCTGAGCGACCCTCGGCGGGGCCAGCGACGCGCCTGCCCGCGCGTACCCTTAATCCATGCCAGCCGAGACCCTCGTCACGATGGCCGGCGGCATCCGCGATGTGGCGCTGGCGTTCACCGTTGGGGGGCTCCTGGCCATCGCGACGCTGCTGCCCGTGGGCCACCGCGCCGTCGCCAGGGCCGCCGCGATCGCCCGATGGGCGTCTGTGGCGTGGGCAGTTGCCGCAGTCGCGTACGTCTTCGTCTCCTACGCCTTCATCCGCAACTCGCCCGTCGATCCCGAGCGGTTCGTCGAGGAGGTCTGGGCCTTCGTCACGACCATCGACGTCGGCGTGGCCTACGCCCAGATGGCGCTCGGCGCGATCGTGGTGTCGGTGCTCGCCGCCCTCGTGCGCACGCCGGTCGCGGCGGCGTGGTCGCTGCTTCCTGTGGCCTGGGCGCTCGGGTGGCAGGCGCAGACCGGGCATGCCGCCGGCGCCGCCGACCACCACCTGGCGGTGTCGTCGCTGTTCCTCCACATCAGCGCATCGGCGCTGTGGCTGGGCGTCATCGGCGCGCTGCTCCTCATGCGTGGCCCGCTCGGCGGCGACGCCAAGCCGGCCGTGCTCCGCGGTTCGCGGATCGCGCTGTGGGCGGCCGTCGGGATCATCGTGTCGGGAGCGGCGAACGCGTGGCTGCGCCTGGCGCACGTCTCCGACCTCTGGTCCACCACGTACGGGCGACTGATCGTGCTCAAGATGCTCCTCATGTCGCTCGCCGTCGCGCTTGCGGCGCGGCACCGTCGGGTCGCGCTGCCGCGGCTCTCCGATGAGCAGGTGAGAGAGCGCTTCTGGCGCGTGATGATGGTCGACGTCGGCGCGCTGGTGGCGGTGGTGCTCACAGCCGTGGTGCTGTCGGGCACCGCGCCGCCGGTGCCGATCGAGGCCGTCGAGGAGCCCTCGCCGGCGTACTTCCTCACCGGCTACGAGCTGCCGCCGGCGCCGACCTTCCTGAACTGGCTGACGCTGTGGCGCCTGGAGATCCTCAGCGCCTTCGCCGTGGTGACTGCCGGCGCGGTGTACGTGAGGTGGGCGACGCGCCTGCGTCGCCGCGGCGATCGGTGGCCCTGGCACCGCACCGCATGGTTCCTGCTGGGCATCGCGGTCATGGTGTGGATCACCCAGGGCGCGCCGATGGTCTACGGCATGGTGACCTTCTCTGGCCACATGGTCGAGCACATGCTGCTGGTGATGGTCGCGCCGCTTCCCCTCGCCCTCGGCGCTCCGGTCACGCTCGCGCTGCGCGCACTGCCGGCGCGCACTGATGGCTCACGCGGGCCGCGGGAGTACCTGCGGGGCGTGATCGACTCGCGGGTCCTGCGGTTCCTGTCAAACCCGATCGTCGCGGCCGTGAACTTCGCTGGCTCGCTGGTGGTCTTCTACTACTCGCCGCTGTTCGAGTTCGCGCTCACCAACCACGTCGGGCACCTGTGGATGCTCGTCCACTTCACGCTCGCGGGCTACTTCTTCGCAAACGCCCTGGTGGGGATCGACCCCGGGCCTAACCGCCCGCGGTATGCGCTGCGCATCGTGATGATCTTCGCGACCATGGCCTTCCATGCGTTCTTCGGTGTCTCGCTGATGGCCTCCGAGGTGCTCCTCGCACCACGGTGGTTCGGGCTGATGGGGCGCGACTGGGGACCCGACGCGATCACGGACCAGCAGTATGGCGGCTCGCTGGCGTGGGGGATCGGTGAGCTTCCGGTGGTGCTTCTCGCGATCGGAGTGATCATCGCGTGGCGGCGTGCGGACGAGAAGGAGGCGCGGCGCAAGGATCGCCAGGCGGAGCGCGACGACGACGCCGAGCTCCGTGCGTACAACGCGATGCTCGCTCGCACGGCTCAGCGCGATCGCGATCGGTGATCCCCAGCGGTTTCCACAACTCGACGGTTGTCCACAGATTTCCTCCACAGGCCTGTGAAGTTCGGGTAAACGCGGAGCAATACCGGTGGACAACGCTGTGAAGAAAAGGTGGATGAAAAAAAGTCCGTGATTGGGCTTGCGCGCCCCCGCGGACCCGAGTACGACTAGTCCCATCGGAACTGCAGTTCCACCGCCTCGGGCGGGTCGCAGGACCCGAATCGGGGCCGATGGATCAGCTGCGCGACTCGGGTCACCCGGGTCGACATGCCTGGTACATCGGTAGGTGGGGCTGGAGAGCCGGACGCTTCGGACAACGTCGGTCCGCGTCGTCAGGATCCGCCTTCTGGCAGAACTTGGCGAACTGTGGGTGACGGCACAGGGGCTTGGCGGCCCGGAGCGTCGACCGGAAGGACACCACCCTTCGGGGGGTGTAGCCGCATCGTCAATCGCGGCCGTCGCGGTCGGGGAGTTATCCCCAGATCGCGAGAACTTCTCGGTCATGGCAAGGCCCCCCGCACTCCAATTGCGGGGGGCCTTCGCCTTGCCCGGCCGCCCTCGAGTGGCCGTTATCCCCAATCTACGACGGGCGCGCTCGCGCGTCGGGGACCGACACGCCTGCGGGGCTCCGTCCCGGCCGTCGCAGCTTTGGGGGCCTCGCGCGTGAGCGCGGTTCCGCTCGCCTCCGGCGCACGTACCCGCGTCCGTTGTACGTTGATCCACGAGGGTGCGACCCTCGACTGGAGGTGCGATGCCCGACCCGCAGCAGCCCGACGAGGGTGCTTCCGCAAGCACGCCCCCCGGCGTGCCATGGGCCGACGTCGTGAGGAGCGCTTCTGGCGCCAGCGCGCCCAGCGCGGGCGAGCCGAGCCCCTCAGCGCCGTCGCCCGCCGGTCTGGATCGCGTCGCCGATTCTGGAGATGACGGCTCGAGCGAGGCGGCAGGGCCACACTCGGATGTGGAGGGCTCCGACGAGATCGACGGCGCCGGATCGGGCGAGGACGACGGCGCGCATGCGCCGCTGCTCGACCCGAGCACGGGCGGGGCGGCCGTCCTCGCGGGCACTGCGGCGACGGCGCCCATGCGAGGCGAGCCGATGGCTGCCCCACCTGGCGAGGACGACGAAGCAGGAGATGCCGGGTCGCAAAAGCCCGCGACGGACGCCGGCGAGTCCGATCACGCCGCGATCGGCAATGAGGAGGCCGGCGATGGCGACGCGGCGGACGGCGAGCACGACGCGGTCGCTCTCGACGATGCCGCCACGGACGATGCTGTCGCAGAGGAGGCTGCCCCCGGCGAGGCTGCCACCGACGGTCCCGCCCCGGACGAGCCTGCGCGGCAGCCGGACGGTCAGGGCGACCAGCAGCGGACGGAGGTGCTTCCCGCCGTCGATGATCAGGACGATGGCGCGACGCAGGTCCTGCCGCCGGTCGTCGCTCCGGCCAGCCCCACGCCCCCCGAGGGCGCTGAGACGTCAGAAGCGGTCGACGAGGATGCCGGCGAGCCCGAGGTCGACCGCGAGTGGATGGGCATCGCCTCCTTCGTCACCGGAGCGCTGCTGCTCAGCCCCGTCGCCATCGTCCTCGGCCACCTGGGACTCTCAGCCGCGAACAAGGGGCGCGCCCGCCACCGTTCCTTCGCGCTCGCCGGGGCGATCCTGGGCTGGGTGGGGCTGGTCGCGCTCGGACTCGGCGCGTACTTCCTCCTCGCCGAGGGCACCTCGCCCGAGGAGATCGACGTCCAGGCCCAGCAGGACGTCAGCGCCCTCGGCGCGGCGGCCGCCACGGTGGCCGTGGAGACGGGCGCGGCGCCCGAGATCGATGCCGTCACCGGGGGCTACTCGGTGGGCGGCGCGACCATCGTGTCCGAGCTGTCGAGCGATTCCACGATGACGTACCGTGGCACGACTGCGTCGGACTGGTGCCTCGACCTCACGTTCGACGGCGGAACGGTCGAGGCGTACAGGTACACCGCCACGGAGGGCATGTCCGAGGGGTCGTGCGCAGACCTCGAGTAGGTCTCAGCCTTCGAGCGTGACGGCGTCCCCGACCGTTCCCGGTGCCCCGGCGTCCTCGAGGGTGGCGTCGCCCGTGACCACCGCATCGGCGCCAAAGGTCCAGTCGCCGCGGACGGTGAGCGAGGCGGCGGCCCGCAGGGATGGCGCGCCCTGGGGGAACCGCGCGTCGAAGTCGCCTACGGTCTTGTAGAAGCGCGGGTCGAGGTCGACGAGCGGCGCCTGGTCGACGGCGAGGCGCAGGGCGCCGTCCTCGTCGAGCCGGTACGCATCCGAGCGCAGCAGCAGCAGGTCGTTGGTGGTCTTGACGGGAAGGAACCTGTCGCGGCCCACGACGATGGAGGTCGCTCCTTCGAACACCTCGATCGCGGCGCCCATCGCGGTCTCGATCTGGAAGACCTTGGGCGAGCTCGCGTCGGTGGGGTCGACCGTCTTCTCGTTGCGGATGAGCGGCAGTCCCAGCACGGCGCCGCGCTCGGTCAGCGCCGCGTGAAGCTGCTCGAGGTCCCACCACAGGTTGTTGGTGTGGAAGTAGGGGTGGCGGTGCTCGTCGGTGAAGTAGTCCATCTGGTCCGGCGGGGTCTGTGCCGTATCGCGCAGGATCAGCTGGCCGTCCGCCTTGCGGATGGCGAGGTGCCCTCCCTTGCGGTCTGCGGCCGTCCGGCGGCACAGCTCGGCCGCGTACGGTGCGCCGGATGCCGCGAACCAGCCCGCGATGCGGGCGCTCGGCACGGCGCCCAGGTTGTCGCTGTTCGACGCGCTTGCGTACCTGTACCCGGCGTCGAGCAGGCGCTCGAGCACGCCCGATGACAGCAGCGCGGTGTAGATGTCGCCGTGGCCGGGCGGGCACCATTCGAGCGTGGGGTCAGCTGGCCAGGACACCGGCGTCATGTCGTCCACGCGGATCTTGGGCTCGCGGTTCTGCAGGAAGTCCAGCGGGAGGCCGTCCACGGCGATGTCGGCGTGAGCCGCGAGCGCCTCCAGCGAGTCCTCGCGCGTGCGGAAGGAGTTCATCAGCACCAGCGGGAGCGGAGCCCCCGTCGCCTCGCGGGCCTTCCGGACCTGGCCCGCGATGAGGTCGAGGAAGGTCTTGCCTTCGCGCACGGGCAGCAGGGACTTGGCGCGGTCCATGCCCATCGAGGTGCCGAGCCCGCCGTTGAGCTTGATGATGACGGTCTTTGACAGGGCCTGCGCCGCCGCGTGGTCGTCGATCTCGATGTCCTCGAGCCGGTCCGGCTCGAGCAGCGGCTCGATGGTCTCCTCGGGTATCAGCCCTGTCGCGCCCGCCTCGAGGGCCGCGTAGTAGTGGCTGAATACGTCGATCGCGGCGGGCGAGACGCCCCCGTCGCGCATCTTCTGCTGGGCCTGTGCGAGTCCGTCGGCGCTCATGGCTCCACTGTAGAGGGCGCCACCCCTCACTGTGACCGGTCACAGCGCTGAACTTTGAGTGACGCTGGACTTTGAGTGTCGCTCCGGCGGCTCGGCCCCGCGTCGCCCCGTGACGAAAGGCCCTCCCGCGAGAGGGCCTTCCATGGGAGCGGGTGACGGGAATCGAACCCGCGCTGTCAGCTTGGGAAGCTGAAGTTCTACCATTGAACTACACCCGCGCGCACCGCCCGAGCGATCGAGTCCACCGGCGGTGCAGGCCACCATACTAGCGGGGCGCGGCCTCGCCGCTCGAACCCGCATCGGCCCTCTGCCCCTCCCGGTGCCCGAGCTCCTCGAGCCAGCGCACGAGCTGGCGGTGCACCGCGTCCGCGCCGTACAGCCTCCCCGTCGGGTCGACGAGGTCGCGCCCGATGCGCCACGCGGCCGGGTAGACCAGCAGCGGCCGGGTCTGCCAGCCGCCCACGCCGCCGTGGCAGCCCACGAGCTCCTCGAACGCGGCGACCTCGTCCATGCTCGCGTTATACACCGAGTTGACGTAGATGTCGGGGGCATCGGGGAAGGCCGATGCGCGGGCGAAGTCCGCGGCCGTGTGCGCCGGGTAGCCCGCGAGGGGATCGTCGCCGGTGATGACGCCCGTGTGCAGGTCGCGCGTGCCACGCTCGCCGATCGCCAGCGGTCCGTCCTCCGTGCGCACCACCGCGAAGCCGATCGCAGCGTGCGCCGCGAGCGCGCCCACGAGGCCCGGGTGACGGCTCTCGAGCTCCGGCAGGGAGAGTCCGTGGTCGTGGTCGGTGAACCAGATCCCACCCAGGTTGCCCGAGCCGACGACGGCCAGGGAGGGGGTGCTCGCCGCCGCGTCGGGGCGGGCGGTTCGAACTCGCAGATCATCTGCATCGGTCGGCTCCTGGCGTGCGAGATCGTGCTCGGCGGCAGCAGTTGGTCTGTGACTTCGGCGCACAGCAACGGGCGCGGGCGGTTCAGCGGTCTCGTCGGTGCGGGCATCGGCGCGCGCGATTGCTCGCTCCGCCACCCGCGCAGTGCGCGAGCCGGCGCCGGCGAGCTCCGCGACCAGCAGCTCGGCGGGCGCGCCGGCGCCCTCGCGATCCCGCGCGACCGCCACGGCCCGACCTCCCGTGTGTGCCGTGACGAACCCCTCGAGGGATACCCCGGCGCGCTGCAGGAACGTGGCTCCCTGGCTCTGCCCGTGATCCGACACCAGCACGATGTCGTACTCGCGCGCCGCGATGCCGGACGCCGCGAAGCGTTCGATGGTGGCCACCACCGCGTCCAGCCCGGCGAGCGACGCGAGGGATTCCGGGCGCGCGACTCCCGCGTGGTGGGCGATCTCGTCGTAGTCGACATAGTCGACGTAGATCGACTTGGCTCCCGTGGCCATCGCGCCGACCACCAGCGAGGTGTTGAGGTCGCGCAGCATCACGTTGGTGACCCCACGCAGCAGCACGTAGGCTCCGCGGCGGTGGACGCGCGGACGCACGTCGCGCCGCACCTGCCGCCTGCCCTGGACGAGCTCCTTCACCATCTCCCCGAGCGTGAGCACGAGGGCGCGCGAGAACCCGGCCGGGTGCGCGAAGAACGTCGCATACGATCGCGAGTCCCCGAGCGCCGCTCCTGCGCCGCCCGATGCCGACATGGTCAGGTGCGACGTGGGAGCGTCGCCTGAGAACAGGTTGGAGATCGCCACCCCGCCGTCGGCGAGCAGCCCGCGCCCGTCCGAGATGCGCTGCTCGATGACCGCCGCATCGGCGGGCCTGTTGGCGACGAGCAGGCGACCCAGCGACCGGTCCCACCACCGGAAGGCAGGGATGTTGTCAGTGGAGCCGTGCAGGATGCCAGCCTGCGAGACCGGGGTGGTCGAGGGCACGCGCGCGGTCCACTCGGTCCCCGCGTGCGAGCCGTCGCGGATCCACCGCGAGATGGTCGGCAGGTTGCCGGCGCGCATCTGCTCAGCGAGCAGCGGCGCCGGCACGCCGTCGAGCTGGACGAAGACCACGCCGCGATGGCCGTCGTCCGGCAGGTCACTCGGGTCCGGCGCCATGCGGGACGCGTGCACCAGCAGGTAGTCGTCGGTGCCGACGGAGAACGCCCACGCGAGCACTGCGGTCAAGCTCGCGAAGACCCACGACGCCACGAGGGCCCACCACACCGAGTCGACGGTGATGCCAGGCGACAGCCACAGCGCGAGCCCGATCGTGATCGCCTGCGCGAACAGCGCCATCGCGAGCGCGCCACCCCAGCCGAACCGGCCCGCGACGAAGAGCGCGGAGGGCTGCAGCGCCCAGGAGACCACCGCGACAGCGACGGCCGCGAGCACCACGGAGTACCACGCATCCGCGCTCACCCCGGGCGTCGCCCAGATGGTCAGGCCCAGCACCGCGACCTGCGCGGCGATCTCGAGCGCGCGCCGCATCGGGCTGCGGGTCGTGCTGGCGACGGCGCGGCCGATGCGCCGGTCGCGCTCAGTCTGGAACCAGGCTCGGGTGGGGGCGTCCCAGGCAAAGAACAGGAGCAGCGCGTTCAAGGCGACCGCGGTGAGCGTGAGGGAGTCGTCCTCCTGGCGCCCGCTCAGGCTGTCGTAGGCGGTGGTCAGCATGCTGAAGGCGAGCACGACGGTGAGGATCACGCGAGCACCGTTGCGCCGTCGCGCCAGCGCGACGGCTATTCCCACCTGAGCCGTGCCCACGGCCGTGAAGACCACCCCGACCGCGACCGCATCGGCCGCGCGCCGCACCGGCTCCTCCGCGAAGGCCACGGCGGCGATGATGAGGAGCCCGAGGGCCAGCACCAGCAGTCCGCCGGCGACCGTGAAGATGATCAGCGCGGTGACGGTCCATGGTCTGCGCCGCCCGTGACCGTCCATCGGGTGGTCTCAGGCGTCACGCACGGTGAGCGTGAAGGTGGACGACCGCGTCTCGCCCGGCTGAACCAGGAACAGGCCGGTGCCTGGCACGTGGGCCTCGTCGAGGTTGAAGGCGTCGTTCGCGTTGGACACTGGCTCGAAGGCGAAGTAGCCCTGGCCGGGCGGTATGTAGAGGACGGCATGCTCGAGCTCGGCATCGGCGTGGACATCGACGGTGACGGCGCCCGGCCACTCGATGGTCGCGAGACGCTCGCCGCGCCTGTCCGTGAAGCAGTCGTCGACGAACTCCTGCCCGATCTCGCGTGCCTCGCGGAAGTCCGCTGCCGGGCGGATCTCGCCCGCGGCCTCGGTGGGCATGCAGTCCACGAGGTCGTAGGCCTTGTCGACCTCCATCTGGAGGCGTGCCTCGGGCGACCCGGCGACGGAGCGCTGGAAGTAGGGGTGGTGCCCGTAGCCTGCGGGGAACGTCTCGTGGTCGGTATTGGTGAGGCCGTACGTCCATCGGAACACCGGGCCGTCGAGCTCGTAGGTGAAGCGCGCAGTGAAGGTCCACGGCCAGTTCACGCCGTAGACCTCCCGAGAGGCGAGCTCGAGGACCACGCGGGTGTCGGTGTGCTCGACGACGTTCCACGGGTAGTCCCAGCCGGCGCCATGGATGGCGGTGCCGTCTGGGAAGTTCACGCGCAGCTGGTACGTGCGCCCGGCCCAGCGCAGCCTGCCGGCGCGGATCCGGTTCGACCACGGCACCAGCGGGTACGACGCGGTGTCGTTGGGTGCGGCGGCATCCGCCGGGCTCGGACGCAGCACGTCCGCCCATGCGCCGTTCACGCGCGCCTGCCCGAAGGCGACCGAGCCTCCCACCTCAGGCAGGAAGCCGATGCGCCAGTGCTCGTTCTCGATCGTCACGTCGTCGCTCATGCGGACATTGTTGCGTACGGCCTCGGGTGCTGACAGGCGACCCGCGCGGCGCCGGCGGAGCGCGCGCCGCGCGCCACAGCCCGCCATCCCAGAGAATGAGGTCACGATGTCGTGCATGGACGCTGTGATTCGTGGCGGTGACGGAGGGCGCACGGGGCGCCGCTCCGGAAGGAGGAGTCATGCAGTTCTTGATGCTGGTACTGGCGGAGCCGGTGGGAGCGGACGCGTCCGAGAGCGAGAGGCCGCCCATCGAGGAGTGGGGCGACAAGCATGTGAGCTCCGGGGTGAACCTGATGGGATCCCGTCTGCGTCCAGCGCCGCAGGCGCGCGTGGTGCGGCAGCGGCGGGGTGGGCTGGTCGTGACCGACGGCCCGTTCGCGGAGGCCCACGAAGTCATTGCAGGCTTCGATGTGCTCGAGTGCGACACGTGGGATGAGGCCGTGGCTGTGGCAGCCGAGCACCCCATGGCGTACGACGGCGCGATCGAGCTCAGGGCCTTCTGGCCGTTCGACGAGGACTGATACCGCCTCGTACATCGCCGATGCGCGGGCTTGGCGGGAATGTGGCGCGCGTCGAACGGGTTGGGACAGGTGCAAGCGTCGCCGTGGGGACAGTCCCCGGCGCACTCGCGCGAGTGGCGACGTTGCCCTACGGGAGGAGACCAGTCATGGCCATCGGCACCGGCATTTTCCTGATCGCAGTGGGCGCGATCCTCGCCTTCGCGCTCAACGAGAGCGTCGACGCGGTGAACCTGTACCTCGTCGGATGGATCCTGATGGGAGCGGGGCTGCTCGCCGTCATCATCTCGCTCATCGTCAACGCGCAGAACCGCAAGCGCACCACCGTCACCGAGCAGCGCTCGACCACCGCTCCCCAGCAGCAGGGCGGCCAGGTGTCCGAGCGTCGCGAGGACACCGGCCCCGCCGTGTGACGCCGCGAGTCCCCAGCCTGGAGCCGCGTCCCCGAATCCGGGGGCGCGGCTTCTCGCATGACCGGATCAGGGCTGGCTGGACGAGTCCTCGATCTGCTGGGCCCTGAGGCGCACCAGGGCGTCGTCGCGCGGGTTGGACGCATCCGGGTACGTGAACTCGAGCAGCGGACGGTGGCGATGTGCGGTCACCTCGAGGTTCCAGTGCCGCACCGACCAGATCACGGCCAGCACGCCCACGAGGACGGCCGCCACTGCGCCAGCCCCGATGGCCCATCGCGGGCCCACGTGCTCCCCGATCCATCCCACGAGGGGAGAGCCGAGCGGCGCGCCCCCGACCAGCACCATCATGTACAGCGCCATCACCCGGCCGCGCATGCGCGGCTCCGTGGTGGTCTGGATCGCGGCATTCGCGGTGGTGAGCATGGTGAGCGCCGCGAAGCCCACCGGGATGCATGACAGCAGGTACAGCGGGTAGGTGGGCATGAGCGCCATGACGCCGCTGGCGACGCCGAACAGGATCGCCGCGCCCATGATGAGCCGCAGGCGCGGCTGGCTGCGCCGTGCGGCGACGAGCGCTCCCGTGAGCGAGCCGATCGCCAGCACCGAGCCGATCAGGCCGTACTCCTCAGGTCCGCGGCCGAACTCGATGCGCGCCATGAGCGCGCTGGTGAGCTGGAAGTTCAGCCCGAAGGTCGCGACCACGCAGACCACCACCATGACGACCACGATGTCGCGCCGGCCCCGGACGTACCGCAGCCCCTCGCGCACCTGGCCCTTGCCGCGCTTGGCGCGTTCGATCCCGCGCAGCTCGCGCGCGCGCATCAGCAGCAGGGCGACGATCGTGGCGACGAACGTGAGGCCGTTGATCATGAACACCCAGCCCGGTCCCACGGCCGCGACCGTGAGGCCCGCGACCGCGGGGCCCAGCAGCCGCGCGGCGTTGAACGAGGCGCTGTTGAGTCCCACGGCGTTGGGCAGCGACTCCGGAGGCACGAGCGACGCGACGAAGGTCTGGCGCACGGGAGTGTCGAGCGCTCCCACGATGCCGAGACCCAGGGCGAAGAGATACACGTGCCACAGCTCGACGTGCCCGAGCAGCACGAGCGCTCCGAGGCCCGCGCCGAGCGATCCTGCAGCGGTCTGGGTCACCAGCAGCAGTCGGCGAGGGTCGAAGCTGTCGGCGAGCAGGCCCGCCCATGGCGACAGGAGCAGGAAGGGCAGGAACTGGAGCGCAGTGGTGATGCCGACCGCGACGCCCGAATCCGCCGTCAGCGTCGTCAGCACCAGCCAGTCCTGGGCGACCCGCTGCATCCACGTGCCCACGTTCGACACCAGCGCCCCGGCGAACCAGAGGCGGTAGTTGAAGAAGCCCAGCGACGCGAACGTGCGGCTCATGAGACGGTGCACGAGCGTCGACTGGCCATGTCTCCAACCTAAGCCACCGCACGCATCGGCCTTGCCGCCAGCGCCCCTCGCCCGCAACGCGGAGGTGCGTGGCCGATGCGCGCTCAGGTGATCTGGAGCACCAGCTTTCCGGCGACGTGCTGCGATTCGAGCCGAGCCATCGCCGCGGCATGCTCCTCAAGCCGGTAGACCCTTTCGACGATGGGGCGCACCGCGCCGGCCTCGACCCATCCGAGCGCCCGGGCGAGGTCGTCCGCCGTGTGATCCTCCCGCGCCGCCACCAGAGCCACGCGCTGGCGGACGGTCCATCCGGCGACCACTGAGCGGTACATGCCCCAAGCCGGCCCGAGCATCGGCCCGCCTCCCAGCGCTCCCGCCGGGGCATAGACGCCGTCCGGAGCCATGATCCGCCGCAGGCGCCGCAGCGGCGTGGTCGCGACCGTGTCGAAGACGATGTCGAACGTCTCGCCGGCGTCGAGAACGGACGCTCGGGTGTAGTCGATGACGCGGTCCGCGCCGATCTCGGTGACCATGGTCGCGTTGCGGTCCGAGCACACCGCGACCACGCGCGCGGCGCCCAGCACCCGGGCGAGCTGCACGGCCATGTGGCCGACTCCGCCCGAGGCTCCGATGACGAGCACCCGCTGTCCCGCGGGGGCGAGAGGTGCGAGCCCGTAGAGGGCGGTGAGGGCGGCGATCGGAGTCGCGGCGGCCGCCTGGTCGCTCAGCGACGGCGGGATGCGCGCGAGGCGGCTCTCGGGCACCACCACCGCCTCCGCCGCGCCGCCGAACCCGGCGAAGCCGCACACGCGGTCTCCCACCGTCAGGCGCTCGACGCCTGACCCGACGGCGTCCACGACGCCGGCGATGTCCGAGCCCGGCGTTCGCTCGCCGGGACTGCGAAGCCCGAAGCGGAGCCGGGCGAGCCACGGGTCGCCCCGGTACACATGCCAGTCCCACGCGTTGAGCCCCGTCGTGCCCACGCGAATCCGGACCTGTCCGGGCGCGGGGTCCGGCTCCTTCACATCGTCGCGGAGCACGTGGCTCTCGGGACCGCCGTACCGGTCGTAGGTGACCGCTCTCATGGCGTCACGACCACCTTCCCGCGTGCGTGGCCCGATGCGACGCGCGCCATGGCCTCGGAGCCGCGGGCGAGCGGCAAGACCTCGTCGATGAGGGGAGTGACCGCGCCGTCGGCGAGCAGCCGTGCGATCGCCTCGAGCTTCGCGGTCGAGGGGGTCGACACGAAGCCTCGGTAGCGCCGGCGCAGCAGGAGCCGCCGCGCATGGGTGCGCACCACGCGCATGAGCGCGCCCCCGTCGGGACCGTCGAGCCCGCTGTTGGGCAGCACCACGCCGGTGGGCGTGGTGAGCGCATGGAGCGACTCCATCGGAACGGCACCCACGTTGTCGAAGATGACGTCGAACCACGCGGGCAGGTCCGTGACGGCCTCGCGGGTGTAGTCGAGCACGGCGTCGGCTCCCAGCGCTCGCACCGTGTCGACGTTGCGCGTGGAGCACACGCCGGTGACGTGCGCGCCCGCGGACTTCGCCATCTGGACCGCGAACGAGCCGATTCCGCCCGAGGCGCCGATGACGAGCACGCGCATGCCGCTCGCGTCGGTTCCCGCGGGCATCCCCGCAGCGTCGAGGCCGTCGCGCGCGGCGAGCGCCGCCATCGCCGATGCAGCCGCGTCGACCGCACCCACCGAGGCAGGGATCCGGGCGATGCGATCCGCGGCTGCCGTTGCGTACTCGGCGAGGGAGCCGCTCGCGGCCTCGCCGAACACTCGGTCTCCCCGACGCCAGTGCTGCACCCGGTCCCCGACGGCCACCACCTCGCCCGCGACGTCGTGGCCGCGCACCGAGGACTTGGGCCGCCGGAGCCCACCGTCGAGGCGGACCATGCGCGGCACGCCGCGCACGTAGAAGACGTCGGCAGGGTTGAGCGCGGCGGCCTCGACGCGAATCAGTACGTGGTCGGGTTCCGGCGCCGGGAGGGGCAGCGACGCCGAGGTGAGCACGTCGGCCTCGCCATAGCGGGTCTGGACGATCGCCTTCATGGTGGTGGGGAGGGTGCGAGTGGTCATGGCGGTGCTCCTGGTGAGGACGCCTCAGCCGCGCGCGACGGCGGCTGAGGTCGAGGACGGGGACGGGGCCGATGCGCGTGCGGCCTCGCGGGGCCGGATGCCCTTGACGAGCAGGTAGCCGATCATCCAGAACTCGCCCACGGTCGCGACATAGGCGAGGCCCTCCACGAGCGCGCCGGGCGCATCGGCGACCCCGTACGCGAGCAGGCCGGACGCCACGTAGCCGGCTCCACCGGCGATCAGCAGCCACCCGAGCACGACGGGGAAGCGGCGCGTCGTGACCGCGACCCAGCCCATCGGGATCAGCCACAGTCCGAAGAACAGGTTACCCATGCCCCATGCCCCCGTGCTCAGCTGGACGAGCGTGCCAACGGCCGTCGACGCATCGGCCGTCCCGACGAGACCCGGGTCGCCGGCGATGGCGACGGCCGTCGCCATCGCCGCGCCTGACGTCATGATGGCGGCGGCGTTCATGAGCCCGAAGGTCGCGACCGCGAAGGCGGCGACCGGGCGGACGTCGCGCAGCAGTCGGTAGAACCACACCGCGACGAGCGCCTGGGTGAGGACGGTGAGCATCTCGAGGCCCACGGCGGCCGCGGCGAGCTCGGGCCGGTCGGCGAGGTTGCCGAGAGTCTCGGCGGGGTCGTCGGTGAACAGCTGCGGGCGCACCACGAGGAAGCCCAGCATGCCGCTGAGGCCGAGCCCCAGGTAGGCGAGGCCGGTGCCGCGGGCGGTGCGGATGGTGTCGGTGGTCGTCATGTCTTCTCCTTGTCGCACCCTGGCAAAGGGTGCACTCGCTAGAGGTCACGTGCCGTGACCTGAGTGGTGGAAGGGGAGTGAGCCCCGAGGGCGGCCTAGGCCTGCTCCTCCTCGGGGTGGTCGAGCTCGGGGTACTGGAACACGTCATCGAGCGGCACCTGGAAGGCGCGCGCGATCTGGAAGGCCATCTCGAGCGAGGGCGAGTAGCGGCCCTGCTCGATGGCGATGACCGTCTGCCGGGTGACGCCGATGCGCTCCGCCAGATCGGCCTGAGTGATCTCCCCATGCGCGAACCGGAGGGCTCGGATGGAGTTGGTGACCTTGGTGGAGCGGCCCATCAGAAGCCTCTCCTGTACGCGCGGATCTTGACGATGGTCTCGACCAGGCCCGCGATGGCGCCGGTCACGAACAGCGCGTTGCCGATCCAGAAGCTGTCCGCGTCGACCATCGCGAGGACGAGCGCCGCGAGCATCCCGGCGCCGATGACGCCCTGGGTGCTGCGATTGCCCAGGCGTTCGATCTCCTTGTCGCGCTCGTCGGAACTGAGGTCGGTCTCGGGGTCGCGGCCGCGCGCGGCGAGCCCCACGGCACTGCCGATCGCGCCCAGGATCGAGCCCACCACCGTGCCGACGATGGAGATGCCGATCGCCCAGATCATGGGCACGACCCACTCGACGTCCTCGATGGGCCCGGCCAGCGCGCGCGGGATCACGACGGCCGCGTAGGTGACGGTGGTCGCGATGAGGACGACCAGGTAGACCCACACGGAGCGCTCGTCGAGCGTCATGGGGCCGCGCTCGTCCTCGGCGGGCTCGCGGTAGGCGTGCTCGGTCATGCATCGAGTCCTTCCCGGTAGGCGGCGATCGCGGTCGCGGCGCCGGCGAGGGAGCCGAGCCAGGTGACGAGCAGCAGCGTGTTGGCGACCCAGAACGCGTCCACGTCGAGCGCGAGCATGACGATCGCGGCGAGCACGCCCAGGCCGGTCAGCCCGCTCGAGGCGAACTCGGCGCGCAGCTCGATCGCGCGGGTGCGCTCGTCCTCGAGCCGCTGGCCGCGGTGCTGCCACCGCACCACCGCGTACACCACGGCGTAGGCGGCGGCCCCGAGGCCGACGCACCACAGCATCGGCCCCTGCCACGCCACCTCGGCCAACGGCAGCCCGTCGCTGATGGCGCGCACGGTGACGATCACCAGGTAGGTGCCGACGGCGGCCAGGCTCAGCAGTGTCCCGACCAGTGTGTGGCGCTGCGAGAACTCCATCGCGCTCACGCCCCTCTCGCGTACAGGACGGACTTGGCGATCACGCCGAACACGGCTGCGATCGCGAAGGCGAGAAACAGGGTGTTGGTGATCCAGAACGGCTCGACCTGCAGCAGGCCGAGCGCCAGCGGCACGGCGGCGAGGGCCGAGAAGACGTAGAACGTGAGCGCGTCGCCGCGGGTGGTGACGGCGCGGTCGCGCTCGTCGCTGCGGCGATCCTGCGGGCGGCCGTAGGCCATGCCGCGGCCGAGCGCGTGGACGATGAAGGACGCGAGCAGCGTCCACAGCAGCGCGGGCACGTAGTTCACCTGAGCTGCTGCGGTGTCACCCAGCTGGATGGCCAGCCAGATCACGTAGACGAGCGTGGTGGCGCCCGCCGCGAACCCGTAGGCCCACTGGAGCTTGTGCTCGTAGGTCATGTCCCCTCCCGATGTCAAAAGTTCTTGACACGGAGAATGTAAGCCACGCCTGACACCATGTCAAGAGTTCTTGACACGGCTCCTCCCGCCGCAGTTGCGCGAGTTGGGCCCAACTCGCTCGCTTAAGCGCCTAGACGCGCGAGTTGGGCCCAACTCGCGCAGGTTCGCGGGTGGGGAGGGCGAAGGGACGATGCTCCCTCGGGCCGGCCCCGCCACGAAACGTGGTCGTCACGCGGGCGGCTTAGGCTGACGACATGACGGGGGTCGATGACGATGCGCTCGCCGCTTGGGCGGACGCGATCCTCCCCGCCTCCGAGAGCCGCGCAGCACGCCAGGACGGCACCGTCGCCGAGGTGGCGCACGTCCTGCGCACCGACCACCCTGACTGGGCGCGCCGCTTCGCCGAGCTCGACCGCCGCGCCAAGGGCTCCGACGCGGCCGCTCTCGCGCACGACCCGGACGCACGCTGGCTCGCACGCCTGATCGCGCAGGTCCACGTGTCGCGGCCCGCCACATGGAGGTCGATCGGCTGGCGCGACGCCGCCGGCAGGCACGCAGAGCGTGCCGACCTGCCGGACGAGGTCCTCGCCTGCGTCACACCCCGCACTGAGCTGAGGCGCCGCTACGACGCCGTCGTGATCGGCTCCGGCGCGGGAGGCGGAGTGGCCGCGCAGGAGTTCGCCGAGGCGGGTCGCACGGTCCTCGTGGTAGAGCGTGGTGACGTCCCCACCACGGCGGCGCTCGCGACCGATCATCTGCGCAATCCGCGCTCCGACTCCCGGCTCGACGTGCTGTCGGGACCGCCCATCGGTGGCAACCCGCGCATCGGCGCCGACGGGGCGGAGCTCGACCCGTCCGACCCGCGCTGGGGCAACAACGCGATGACGCTCGGGGGCGGGACGCGCGTGTATGGGGCGCAGGCGTGGCGGTTCTGCCCCGAGGACTTCCGGATGGCCTCGACCTACGGAGCGCCTGAGGGCTCGGCGCTCGCCGACTGGCCCGTCACGTACGAGGACATGGAGCCCTACTACGCGCATGCGGAGTTCGAATGGGGCGTGAGCGGCGCCTCCGGCAACGCGGTCAGCGAAGGCCGACGCTCCAGCCCGTATCCGCTGCCGCCCATGCCCCGCAACGCCGCCGCCCAGCGCCTTCATGCGGGCGCGCAGCGGCTGGGCTGGAGCACCCAGCATGTGCCCCTGCTCATCAACTCCGAGCCGTACCGCGGCCGTCCGGCGTGCGTGCGGTGCTCGCAGTGCGTGGGCTTCGCCTGCCCGGTCGGTGCGAAGGCCGGATCGCACAACACCACTCTCCACAGGGCGGGGCGCACCGGTCGCCTCACCATCGTCTCCGGCGCGCAGGCCGTGCGGCTGGTCGCCGCCAGCGGCGACCGCGTGACCGGGGTCGTCCTGCGCGGCCACGACCGGCACGGCCCTTGGGAGACCACGGTCGAGGCCACCGAGTTCGCGCTCGCGGCCGGTGCCGTCGAGACCGCTCGCCTGCTGCTCGCCAGTCCCACCGACCGCGAGCCGGCCGGCATCGGCAACAACCAAGACCAGGTGGGACGCCACCTCCAGGCGCACATCTATGCGGGTGCGATCGGAGTCTTCGCCGAACCCACCGAGGATGGCCTCGGGCCGGGGCCGGGGATCGCGACCACCGACTTCCGCCACGCCAACCCTGGCCTGGTGGGCGGCGGAATGCTCGCGAACGACTTCGTCCCGACCCCCGCATCGGCCCTCAGCACCCTGCAGGACGCGGGATTGCTGCCCTACCGCGGCGAGGAGCTGCTCACCGGTCTCGCGCACCTCCTTCCTCGCCTGCAGCGCGTGGTCGGGCCGGTCCAGGAGATGACCAGGGCCGATGCGCGTGTCACCTTGGACGGCCGCGTCACGGACGCGGTGGGCATGCCAGTGGCACGGTTCGGCGGCGACGTCCACCCGGAGGACCTCAGGGTCCAGACCTTCCTCACCACGCGGGCTCAGGAGTGGTTGCGCGCCGCCGGTGCGGCCACCGTCGTGCCTCTCGCCGCGCGGACGCTCGGCCAAGGGCCGAGCGTCGGGCAGCACCAGGCGGGAACCTGCCGCATGGGAGCTGATCCAGCGGCCAGCGTGCTCGACCCGTACGGCCGGGTGTGGGGTCACGACAACCTCCTGGTGGTCGACGGCTCGGCACATGTGACCAACGGCGGCGTCAACCCGGTGCTGACGATCATCGCGAACGCGTACCGGATCATGGATGCCGCGGTGAGCTCCGTGGGAGCGGACGACGGGTACGCGGGGTGACGTGGAATCCCCGCGTGCGCCCGCGCGTTCGGGTGGCGTGACCGAGACGACTGAGACCTCCGTGAACGACGACGCCGCCGCTGGACCCCTCCGCATCGACGTGTGGGCGGACATCGTGTGCCCGTGGTGCTACGTGGGAGAGGCTCGCCTGCGCGACGCCGCCCTGCGCACCGGGCTGCCCATCGAGCTGGTGGTGCACGCCTTCGAGCTCGACCCGCGCCAGGACAGGCCCGAGCGGGTGCTCGAGATGCTGTCGCGCAAGTTCGGCGTGCCGCCGGAGCAGGCGCAGCAGATGGACGAGCGCGTCGCTGCGCTCGCCCGTGCGGAGGGCCTGCCCTACGTGTCCGACCGCGTGACGGCGAACACCTTCGACGCGCACCGGCTCATCGCCGCCGCAGCGGAGGCCGGACTCGGCCTCGAGGTGCGCGAGGCCATCCAACGCGGCCACTTCGCCGGCGAGGTCGATCTGTCGAGCCACGACCAGCTGATCGCCGCGGCTGTCTCCGCAGGTCTCGATCGCGACCTGGCCGCGCGCGTGCTCGATGGCGAGGACTATGCCGCGTCCGTGCTCGCCGACGAGTCCCAGGCGCGCGAGCTGGGCGCCACCGGCGTGCCGTTCACGGTGGTGGGTGGGCGGCTCGCCATCCCCGGCTGTGTCGAGACCGAGCAGTACGCACAGGTCATCGAGCGCGTCGCCGCCGACGTCTGAGTCGACGAGGCTGAGCCAGCGGGCCTGGTTCAGCCGGCCGGGGTCGAGTCGGGTACGCCCGGTTCCGAGGGTGCCGACGGCGCGGACGACTCCCGCTCGAGAGCACGCTCACGCTTGGACTGGCTGGGAGAGAAGTACAGCACTGTCGCGCCGGCCTCGGGCGTGAACCTCTGCTCGTCGGAGTAGAGCCGGAAGCTGCCGAGCGCACCCACCTCGCCTACGAGCATCCACTCGACCCCCCGCGCGCGCTGGCGCTCCTGCCACTGCGTCCAGCCGAAGTCCGAGGTGAGCCTGGTGGTGTGGATCGACCAGCCCTGGCTCGCCCGGTCGTTCAGCTCGACGTAGTCCCACCGGCCATCGAACGCGAAGGATGCGCGCCTCTCGAACGGGAGGCGGCGCTCCTCGTGCGCGGACTCGCCGTGCGTGGCGATCATGAAGGTGCGGTGGTACCCCAGCTCCGCGCCCCAGCTTCGGGCGACCAGCGCGTTGTAGTAGTCGTTGTCGGTCGCGCACAGGGCGTAGCTGAGCGTCGAGGGGTCGAGCTCACGCTCGGCATGCTCCGACAGGACCTCGCCAAAGTAGGTGGGGACCCCCTGCATGCGCAGGGGCTGCAGGCGCTGGTAGGACCCGTCCGCCACCGTGACCGCGACCTTGAGGCTGCGAAGGGCGTCCGCGAGCGACTGCGTCCATGGCGAGGCGCCCACGATGAGCAGCCCGTTCGACTCGCCCGACGCGAGCCCCAGCCTCCTGGCCAGCCAGCCGATCGAGAACCCGTGCGCGAGCACCGTGCAGATGATCACCAGGAAGACGGTCGGCAGGAAGGCGTCGCCGTCCTCGTAGCCAGCCGCGACGAGCTCGGGGCCGAACACGCCGGCGGTGGCGGCGGCGACGATGCCGCGAGGGGCGATCCAGCCCAGCAGCACCCGGTCCTGCCAGCGGATGGGCGAGCGGATGGTCACCAGCGCGACGGTGAGGGGTCGGACCACGAACATCAGCGCCGCGATGAAGGCGAATGTGCGCCAGTCGATGCTTGCGAGCTGCTCGAGCTCGAGCTGAGCGGGGATGACGATGAACAGGCCCGACAGCACCACCACGCTGATGGACTCCTTGAAGTCGAGCAGTCTCTCGCGGTCCGCGAGGCGCATGTTGCCCAGGACCAGCCCCATCAGCGTGACGGCGAGCAGCCCTGACTCCGAGACCACCTGGTCGGCGAGCGAGAACACGACGAGCACGAGCACCAGCAGCAGCGGCGAGCGCAGGTGCGCGGGGATCAGGCCGCGCCGCAGCAGCACCCCCACGCCGTAGCCGACGCCGCCGCCGAGCACCACGGACACGACGATCGCTCCCAGCAGCATCACGACCACCGCCGCGAGGCCCACGGCCTCCGTGATGAACTGCAGGTCGGCCTCCACGTCCGCGTCCTGGATCATCACGTACACGAGCGTGAGATAGGCGAGCAGCACGCCGATGGGGTCGTTGATGATCCCCTCCCACTTGAGCAGCGCCGCGGACTCCTTGCCCAGGCGCGCCTGGCGCAGCAGCGGGATGATCACGGTCGGACCTGTCACGACCAGCAGTGCGCCGAGCACCCAGGCGACGGGCCACTCGAATCCCCCCACCCAGTGCGCGGCGGATGCCCCGAGGATCATGGCGATCGGTGGCCCCAGGAGCGTGAGACGTCGGATGCCCTTGCCCACTCGTTCGATCTCCCGCAGGCGCAGATCCATCGCGCCCTCGAACAGCACCACGGCGACGCCCAGGCCGATGATCGCGCTCACGTCCTCGGACTCTGACGGCACGTCGACGATCCCCGTGAAGGGACCGAGCACCAGACCCACCGCGATGAGCACGACGATGGCCGGGATCCTCAGCTTCGCTGCGAGCACCTGCGCGGCCAGGCCGGCGGCGAGGATCACCACCAGGGAGGTAGCGACTGTCATGGTGAGAGCGTAGACCTCGCGCCCGCTCACAGTGCGGCAGGTTCCCGGCTGCGGCAGACTGGCGAGCATGGATGATGCGACTCCCGTCGACACGGGTCCTGAGGCCTCGGGTCCTGAGGCCTCGGCTCCTGGTCACTCGAGGCCGATCGATCCAGCCGACGAGGGTCGGGTGATCGAGCTCGACGGCGTGGCCGTGCTGCGCTTCGAGCGATCGCTCGCTGCTTCCCCCGAGCAGGTGTGGGCGGCCGTCACGGAGGCCGATGCGACGGACGCCTGGGCGTTCCGCATGACCCTTGAGCGTCGTCCCGGTGGCACGGTGGAGTTCGATGTCGACGGCGAGACCTCGTCCGGTGACGTGCTCGCCTATGACGAGCCGCGCGTGCTCGAGTACGCGTGGGGCGGACCGGGAGGCAGATGGCACGTGTGCCTCATGATCGATGAGGAGGGCGATGGCGGCTCGCTGCTGACGTTCGACCACCTCGCGCCGGACCCCAGGGATCCGGACTTCGCGGCCGGCTGGCACTGGCACCTGGACCGTCTGGAGCAGTGGCTCGCGGGCGAGCGGCCGGCTCAGGTCTTCAGCGACGCGCACTTCGACGAGCTGCAGCGGCTCTACTCGCTCGCCGAGGGGTGACGACGGGGCTGGGGGCATAACCCCAGGTCGGAAGGAGTTGGCACGGTCATGGCTGACATCGGATTCCACGCCTCGCACGAGCAGATCTCGCCACGTCAGCTGCTCGCCGACGTGCAGCGAGCCGAGCAGGCGGGGTTCACCTCGGCGATGTGCTCGGATCACTTCTCGGCGTGGTCGGAGCGACAGGGCCAGTCCGGGTTCGCGTGGTCGTGGCTCGGTGCAGCGCTCGCCAGCACGTCACTACGCTTTGGCGTCGTCAATGCACCCGGACAGCGCTACCATCCCGCGATCGTCGCGCAGGCGATCGCGACCCTCGACCAGATGTTCCCCGGCCGGTTCTGGGCGGCGCTCGGCACGGGCGAGAACTCCAACGAGCACATCACGGGGGACGCGTGGCCCCGCAAGGAGCACCGCAGCGAGCGGCTGCGCGAGAGCGTGGACATCATCCGAGCCCTGCACGCGGGCGAGACGGTCAGTCACGAGGGCCATGTGACCGTGCATCGTGCCCGGCTCTTCACGCTGCCCACCGAGCCGCCGCCGCTGGTGGGGGCCGCCGTCTCGGAGGAGACGGCACGGTGGTGCGCCGAGTGGGCGGACGGACTCATCACGGTCGGCATCGATCCGCGCGGGGTCGCGCGCATCAAGGACGCCTACCGCGAGGCGGGCGGGCGCGGCCCGGTGACGCTGCAGCTGCACCTCAGCTGGGCTCCCACGGACGACGAGGCGCTCGCGATCGCCCACGATCAGTGGCGCTCCAATGTGTTCGCACCGCCGGTGTGCTGGGATCTGGCGGAGATCGCCCACTTCGACGAGGTCTCCAAGCACGTGGAGCCCCGTCACATGCACGACGTCGTGCGTATCTCGGCCGACCTGGACCGCCACGCCCAATGGCTCCGCGAGTATGTCGAGGCCGGCTTCGATGCGGTGATGCTCCATCATGTCGGACAGGAGCAGGAGGCCTTCATCGATGCCTTCGGACAGCACGTGCTGCCGCAGGTGGGGGTGAGCGCGTGAGAGCCTCGCGCACCGCCGACCTGTGGTGGAAGAACGCTGCTGTGTACTGCCTGGACGTCGAGACCTATCAGGACTCGAACGGCGATGGGATCGGCGACCTCCCTGGGCTGACGAGCCGCATCGAGCATCTGGCGCGCCTGGGCGTGACGTGCCTGTGGCTGATGCCGTTCTATCCCACGGAGGAGAGGGACGACGGCTACGACATCACGGACTACTACAGCGTCGACCCACGACTGGGGACGCTGGGCGACTTCGTCGAGACCATGCGCACCGCGAAGGAGCACGGCATCAGGGTGATCGCTGACCTGGTCGTCAACCACACGTCGGACAAGCACCCGTGGTTCGTCGAGTCGCGCTCGTCGAAGTCGAATCCCAAGCGCGACTGGTACGTGTGGCGGGACGAGCCGCCGGCCGACGGCCCGCAGGGCGTGATCTTCCCCGACAAGGAGGACAGCCTCTGGGAGCGCGATGGCCGCACCCGGCAGTACTACCTGCATCGCTTCTACAAGCACCAGCCCGACCTCAATGTGACCAATCCTGAGGTGCGCGACGAGATCGCCCGCGTGATGGGCTTCTGGATGGAGCTCGGACTGTCGGGCTTCAGGGTGGACGCGGTGCCGTTCCTGCTCGAGACGGATGGCGCGCGTGACCAGGCCGGCCTGCCGGACCCCCACGACTTCCTGCGGTCGCTGGCGTCCTTCATGAATCGCCGTGCCGGCGGCTCCGTGCTGCTGGGCGAGGTGAATCTGCCGCACGAGGATCTGATGCCGTACTTCGGCGACGGCGGTGACGAGCTCATGATGGCCTTCGATTTCCCCGGGATGCAGGCGATGTACCTGTCGCTCGCCCGCGAGGACGCCGGTGCCGTGCGGCGGGCCTACGAGCAGCGTCCAGCGCCGCCGCGCGACGGCCAATGGGCGACCTTCGTGCGCAACCATGACGAGCTCACGCTCGACAAGCTCACCGATGCCGAGCGCGAGGAGGTGTTCGCGGCGTTCGGCCCGGACCCGGACATGCAGCTGTTCGGCCGTGGGCTGCGCCGACGACTGCCGAGCATGCTGGGCGGCGACATGGATCGCATCCGCATGGTCTACTCGCTTCTGTTCTCGCTGCCCGGCACGCCGGTGCTGTACTACGGCGAGGAGATCGGCATGGTCGAGAACCTCGAGGTGCCTGGCCGGCTCGCAGTGCGAACGCCGATGCAGTGGTCGCCAGGCCCCGGAGGAGGCTTCACGACGGCGGACGAGGCGGACATGCCGGCTCCGATGCCTGCCGGTCCGTCCGGGCCCGACCATGTCTCCGTCGACACGCAGGTGGAGGACCCGGACTCACTGCTGACGCACATGCAGCTCTTGATCCGCCGTCGCCGCGAGGCCCCGCACCTGGGGTTCGGGCAGGTGCGGTGGATCGAGACCGACGAGCCGGCGCTGCTGGTGCATCAGTCCTCCCTCGACGGCGAGAGCGTGGTGGCCGTGCACAACCTGGGCTCGCGTCCCGTGGAGGCGACCTTCCTGGTCAGCGACATCGCTCAGGGCACCGAGCTGCGCGACGCGCTGCACACCGGCGAGGGTGTGCCGGACGCGGTCGTGGTGGGCGAGGACGGAGCTGTCGAGGTCACGCTGCCGCGGTATGGCGCGCGTTGGCTGCGCTGAGGCTCCCAGGTCTGCGCCGTGTGGCAGTCAGTCCTCGCCGATGATGGGCCCGCCAAAGCTGTGGACAGGGCGCACCTCGACGCGGCCCCCATGCGCGGCGGGATTGCGACGAGCAAGGTCGATCGCGTCCTCCAACGAGGCAGCCTCGATGAGGGCGAACCCGGCGATCCACTCCCGAGTCTCGGCGAAGGGGCCGTCGGTGACGAGGGTCGCTCCGTCACGCACGCGCACCGTGCGAGCCGCCTCCCTCTCGTCGAGCCGCACCCCGAGGTCGTAGGCGCCGCGACCGCGCGCGAACTCGAACCAGCTGTCCATGGTGGGCGCATTCGCCTCGTCGGCGGCCGAGTGCTCGTCGTCCCCGTGGATGATCATCATCACGTACTTCATGCGTGCCTCCTCGTCGGGGCCGCGCGGCCCCGTCACCATCCTGACGAACGAGCGGGCCGACGTTCGACACAACTCTTGACACGCGCGTCGGCCCGTCGTAATGTACAACCAAATGGTTGTACAAGCAGACCTTACCGACGACGAGGTGGACCGGATCTTCCGGGCCCTCGCCGATGCGACGCGCCGCGACATCGTGCGTCGCACCCTGGGAGGAGAGGCCTCGGTCTCCGAGCTCGCCTCCGAATACCAGATGTCCTTCGCGGCGGTGCAGAAGCACGTCGCGGTGTTGGAGGGAGCCGGTCTCGTGACCAAGCATCCCCATGGCCGTGAGCGCAAGGTTCGCGGCAATCCCGAGGCGATCCGCCGGGCACAAGCCCTGCTTGACCGCTACGAGCAGATCTGGCGGACGCGCATCGACAAGCTCGACGCGCTGCTCGCCAGCGATGACTAGCCGCACCTCTCACGAAAGGCACGATCATGCCCATCACGTCTGTCAACAAGGACCCCGGGTCCCTGACGATGACCGTCATCGCGGACTTCGCCGCGAGCCGCGAGCGCCTCTGGGAGGCCTACGTCGACCCCCGGCAGATCGAGAAGTTCTGGGGTCCGGAGGGATGGCCAGCGACCTTCACCCGCCACGACGTCTTCCCCGGTGGGCGCAGCGCCTACTACATGACCGGCCCCGACGGCGAGAAGTCCGGCGGGTTCTGGGAGTTCCTGTCCGTCGATCCGGGCCACTCCTTCGAGGTGCGCGACGGCTTCGCCACCGATGACGGCGAGGAGAACACGGACATGCCGAGCATGCGCATGACCTTCTCCTTCGAGGACCACGAGGGCGGGTCACGGCTCACCACCACCACATGGTTCGGCACCGCCGAGCAGCTCGAGCAGCTGCTCGAGATGGGCATGGAGGAGGGCATGACGTCCGCCATGGGCCAGATCGACGAGGTGCTCGCGGATCTCGCCTCCTTCGCGGCCGGCAACGGCGCGGAGCTGCAGGTCCTGTCCGACACGCAGATCCGCGTCTCCCGCGTCATCAGGGGCTCGGTCGAGCTGGTCTGGCGCGCGCACCATGAGTCCGAGCTGATGAAGCAGTGGCTGCTCGGTCCTGACGGGTGGTCGATGCCGGTGGCCGAGCCCGCGACCGAGGTGGGGCAGACGTTCCGCCAGGAGTGGGCGCCCGACGAGGGAACGGAGGGCGAGCCCTTCGGCTTCACTGGCGAGCTGCTCGAGGTGGAGGCTCCCTTCCGCGCCGTCACCACCGAGCGGATGATCGGCATGGAAGGGGAGCCGAGCATCAACGAGCTCACGCTCACCCCTCACGCGGACGGCACCCTGCTCACGCTCGTCATCACCTATCCGAGCGCCGAGGTGCGCGACATGGTCATCGGCACCGGGATGGTCGACGGCATGGAGACCTCGTACGCGCGCCTCGAGTCGGTGCTCGCGTGACGACCGCCGACACCCCAGCCGGGGGCCACCGCGTGGTGGCCCCCGAGCTGGACCCGGACGTCAAGGTCAAGGGACCCGCCTCGTACTTTCCGAGCATCGAGAAGAAGTACGGCCGCCCCATGCAGGACTGGCTCGACCTGATCGCCGCGGAGCTCGATGCGGGCAAGCGCCACATGGAGGTGGTCGAGCAGCTCAAGGCCGAGCACGGCATGGGCCACGGCCACGCGAATGCCGCCGTGGCCTACGTGAAGGCCAAGCTCGCCTGACGGCGCCTCGCTCCTCGAGCGTGGGAGGGGGGCGCGCTGCCGCGCATGCCAGACTCGGAGCCATGACCGATTACCAGCGCATCGACATGGGACCCCTGGATCAGTGGCGCGAGCACTTCGGTGGCTTCGTGCCCGACCGCTCGCGCGACGGGCGCCGCGTCCTCGACCACGAGCTGCCGATGCAGTTCATCGGCGTCACGGCGAATTCCCTGGTGCCGGGGGAGGAGGCGGGCTACTGGCACGCGCACACCTCGGACGAGGAGCTGTACATCTTCCTGACCGGGGCGGGCCAGATGGGGCTTGACGACGACGTGATCGACGTCGGTCCCGGCACCGCGATCCGCGTGGGACAGGGCGTGATGCGCACGTGGCGCGCGCTTCCCGACAGCGAGGGTGCGCTCACGTGGCTCTGCATCCGAGGCGATGGGGACGACCTGCCGCACCTGCCCGACGATGCGCATCGCATCACCGACGTGCCGATGCCGTGGTGACCAGCGCTCGGGCGTCGCGTACCCTTGACCTGTCGCACCCCCCGACCGTGAGGACGATCCGTTGAAGATCTAGGTTCGCCAGACGCTCAGTCTGGCCACGCGCACTCCGCTCCCAGACGCATTGCGAGAACCTATGCCTTCCCTGTCCTTCACTCAGCTCTCCTACTCCTGGCCCGACGGCACGCCGGTGCTCGACGGCGTCACCGGAACCGTCGACTCGGGCCTGAGCGCGTTGGTAGGCGCCAACGGCGTCGGCAAGTCGACCCTGCTGCGCCTGCTCGCCGGCGACCTCGAGCCGTCCGCGGGCTCCCTCTCCCGCCCGGCGTCCGTCACCTACGTCCCGCAGGACGTCGCGTTGCACGCTGAGCGGAGGGCCGATGCGGTCATGGGGCTCGAGAGCGTTCGCGCCGCCATTCGCGCGGTCGAGTCGGGCGACGCGGATCCGGACCACTTCGACGTCATCGGCGATGACTGGGATGCGGAGGAGCGCGCCGCCGCGACGCTCGCGTCGCTCGGGCTGCCTCCCGACACGCTCGAGCGCACCGTGGGCGAGCTGTCGGGCGGCGAGATCACGCGCCTCGCGCTCGCCGCGGCGCTCCACGCCCGGCCCGACGTCCTGCTGCTCGACGAGCCCACCAACAATCTCGATGGGGAGGCGACCCGCCACGTGATCGAGGCGCTGGCCGCCCGCCCTGGCGCGACGCTCGTGGTGTCGCACGATCGCCGAGTGCTGGCGCGAGTGGGCGCGATTGGCGAGCTGCGGCGCGGATCGCTGCGGTGGTTCGGCGGCGCGATCGACGCGTACGAGGAGGCTCTGGCGGTCGAGAGGGCCGCCGCCCAGCAGGACCTGCGCACCGCGCGTGCCGACGTGAGCCGGCAGCACCGCGAGCTCCGCGCGCACGTCGAGGGCGCAGCGCGGCGCTCGAAGGCGGGCGCAGCCAAGGCCGAGAACGCGGCGAAGATCCTCGTCGGCGGCAAGCGGCGTCAGGCCCAGGTCACGATGGCCAGAGTCACCGGCGTCCACGAGGACCGGCTTGCCGACGCGCGCGAGCGACTCGACGTCGCGCGGGCGGCGGCCGACGGCGACCGTGAGATCCGAGTGGAGCTGCCAGGCACCGCGGTGCCCGCGCGGCGAGACGTCGCGACGCTCGCGGACGTCGAGCTGCGCACGGGCACGGTGGTGCGCGCCGCGATCCAGGGGCCCGAGCGGATCATCCTGTCGGGACGCAATGGAGCGGGCAAGACCACTCTCATCGAGACCCTGCTCGGCACGGTGGCGCCGCGCTCAGGCGAGGCGCGCGTGGATGTCCCGGTGGGCCTCCTCCCTCAGCGTCTCGACGTGCTCGATCCGTCGCTGACGGTGGCTGAGAACGTCCGGGCCTCGGCATCGGGCGCGTCGCCTCATGAGGTGCGTGAGGCGCTCGCGCGCTTCCTGTTCCGCGGCAGCGGCGGCGACGCCGTCGCGAGCACGCTGTCGGGTGGCGAACGGTTCCGGGCGGCGCTCGCATCGGTGCTGCTGGCGCGGCCTGCGCCGCAGCTGCTGATCCTCGACGAGCCCACGAACAACCTCGACTTCGCTTCGCGAGCGCACCTGATCGAGGCGCTTGAGGACTACCGTGGCGCGCTCCTCGTCGTGAGCCACGACGCCGAGTTCGTCGAAGCGCTCGCGCCCACGCGCGAGTGGCGGGTCGATGCGGGCGGCTTCCACGACCGGCCTCGGTAGGCGCTCCGTCCCCCTGGCAGGGACCCGACAACATCATGCGCGGGGACCCGTGCCCAGGAATCGGGGCCGGAGTCGACGCCGCGGCGCCGATGCGGTGGCTCAGCCGCGCGGCAGCGTGAAGGTCACCGTGGTGCCGGCTCCCTCGATCGAGTCGACCGCGAGCGCACCGCCATGCGCCTCGACGATGGCGGCCGTGATCGCGAGGCCAAGGCCGGCCCCGCCCGTCGCACGCTGACGCGAGGCGTCACCGCGCACGAACCGCTCCGTCGCTCGGGCGGCGATGGCGGGGGACATCCCTGGCCCATCGTCGGCGATCGTCACGCGTGCACCGGCGTCGAGCTGCGCGACGGTGACGGTGACCTCAGTGCCGCCATGAGTCGCGGCATTGGTGAGCACGTTGAGGAGCGCCTGTCGCAGGCGGTCGGGATCGGCGACGACTGCCGCGGCATCGCTCGACACCTCGAAGGTCGTGTCGGGGAAGGCAGCGACGGCGCCAGCGACGGTGTCGGCGACGAGCGCGGCGAGGTCGATCTGTTCGAGCGACAGCTCGGGCTCGGCGTCGTACCTCGCAAGCTCGAGCATGTCGTCGACGAGGCGCTTCATGCGCAACGCCTCCGCCTCGGTGCGCGACCACGCATCGGTCTGGTCTGCCTTCAGGCGCAGCGCCCCGCGGCGGTGCAGCTCCGAGTAGCCCAGCACCGTCGTGAGGGGCGTGCGCAACTCGTGGGAGGCGTCCGCGACGAACTCCCGCAGGCGCATCTCCGAGCGTTCGCGCTCCTCGAGCGACGACGTCAGCGTGCCGATCATCGCATTCAGCGAGGCGGCGAGCTCGGCGGACTCGCTGCCCGACCCGGCTCCCTCGAGCCGCACCGCCAGGTCGCCGTCGGCGATGCGCGCGGACGCGTCGACCATGCGGCGCATGGGGTTCACTCCCAGTCGGATCACCCACCACGCGACGACGGCGAGGCCCGCGAGCATCAGCGCGATGCCGATGGCCTCGATGGTGATGAGGCGCTGCATGGCGGCGTTGACGTCGTCCATGGACATCGCCGTGATGTCCCAGCCGTTGCCCGCTGGCCGCGCGAGCACGCGGAACTCGCCGCCGCCCGCCTCGGCCGGCACGGTGAGGTAGGTCGCCTGGTCGGGGTCGAGCGCGGCCACCTCGATGTGCGGAAGCGACTCGGGCGCGTTCTCGACGTTGGGCCTGAGGAAGACGTACGCCTGGCCGTCGGCGCTCACGTAGCCGCGAAAGGCATCCGACGGCCGGTCGAGGTCGCCAGGAGGCCCGCCACGCAGATCCTGGATCGGCTGATCGATGGACGACGGACCGGCGAAGCTCGCGAGGCGGTCATCGAGCTGATCCACCTGGTAGCTCGTCGTAGAGGCGGTGACGATGACGGCGACGACGATGGCGACGGCCGCGATCGCCCCGAACCCCGCGATGACTCGAGCCCGCAGCGACATGCCGCGCCGCTTAGGCACGCGCATCGGCTCCTCGCTCACGGCACCCTCAGCGCATATCCCGCGCCGCGCACGGTGTGGATCAACCGCGGCTCGACGGTGTCGACCTTGCGGCGCAGGTATCCGATGTACGTCTCGACCACGCCGGGATCGTCGTCGGCTGAGTAGCCCCACACCGCCTCGAGCAGCTGGCCGCGCGAGAGGACCCGGCCCACGTTGCGCATGAGGTGGCCGAGCAGGCGGTACTCGGTGGGTGACAGATGGATCTCGACGCCGCCGCGGGTGACTCGGTGAGCGACGTCGTCGAGCACCAGATCGGCCACGGCGTAGGTGTCCGCCGCCGAGGGCGACCGCTCGACTCGCCGCGAGACCGCCTCGACCCTCGCGACCAGCTCGTCGAGGTTGAACGGCTTGTCGAGGTAGTCGTCGGCGCCGATGGTGAGCCCCTCGACCTTGTCTGCGGCCGAGTCCCTGGCGGTGAGGAAGATGATCGGTGTCCTGTCGCCTCCCTCGCGCAGCCGGCGGCACATGGCGAAGCCGTCCATGGTCGGCATCATCACATCGAGGATGATGAGGTCCGGCTGGCCCTCGCGCACCGCACGCAGGCCCTCGGCGCCGTCGCGGGCCTGCGCGACGGCGTATCCCTCGTACTTGAGGGCGGCGGCGAGCATGGTGCGGAGGTTGTCCTCGTCGTCGACCACGAGGATGCGTCGGTCTGGCATGTCCTCAGTCTCACACCCCTGCCTGGGAGTTCGCTGAGACCTGGTGCAGCGACGCTGGGGAGCGGCGCGCCAGCAGTGGATGCCACCTGTGCACCCGCAGCAACGCCCCCCACATCCGGCGAAAGGGATCCGAATCGCTGATCCAGGCCCTCGAGCCAGCGACGTGGATCCCTTTCGTTGGTCTCGAGGGTGGCGGGCGAGGGGGACCGCCGCGTGCTGCGAGCCGAGCGGCAGTGCTCAGTCGCCGACGGCGATGACGAGCTTGCCCGCCACGTGCCCGTCCTCGAGCACCCGGCAGGCCTGGGCGGCGCGGTCGAGAGGATACGTCTCCTGGACGACGGGCGTCAGCGAGCCGTCCGCGAGCCAGTCAGCGAGCTGGGCCAGGTCGCTCTGAACGACCTTCGCGAGCATCATCCCGTGGTCGACGCCCGTGAGCCTGCCGCCGATCTGCCGGCGTACCAGCGGGCCTCCTGGTCCCAGCAGCCTGCCACCAGCGACCGCCCCGACGGTCACGACCCGGCCGCCTTGCGAGAGCAGCGCGCGGAGGTCGCGCAGTGCCGCGGTCGCGACCGTGTCGATCACGACGTCGTAGGTTCCGTCGGGGCGCTCGGCCTCGTCGTACGCGAAGACCCGGTCCGCCCCCAGGCGCTCGACCAGCTCGCGGTTGCGACTCGAGCAGACCGCCGCGACGCGACGGGCACCGAGCGCGCGGGCCACCTGCACCGCGGTGTGCCCGACCCCGCCGGAGGCGCCCCACACGAGGACGTCCTCCCCGCCTACGAGCGCCGCGGTGTCTCGAAGCGCCTGCAGCGCGGTCAAGCCAGCCATGGGCGTCGCTGCCGCGGACTCGAAGCTGACGTCATCGGGGATCCTGGCCACCGCATCGGCGCTCGCGACCGCCCACTCGGCGCATGCGCCGGTGCCGATCTCCGCCATCACGCGGTCGCCCGTCGCCCAGCCGGTCACGTCAGTGCCGACGGCCTCGACGGTGCCGGCGAGGTCTGCCCCCAGGATGCGCGGCTCGCGCACTCTCCAGCCCTCGGAGGCCCGCAGGATGAGCGGCTCGCCCCGGTACTGATGCCAGTCGTAGGCGTTGAGCCCGGCAGCTGCGACCCGGATCAGCAGGTCACCCGGTCCGGGCTCGACGGTCGGAACGTCGAGCACTCGAAGATCCTCGTTGGATCCGTAGCGGTGGTAGGCAACGGCGCGCATGAGCGCCTCCTTGACTTACGGTGTAAGGGACGAGACGACGGTACACTTACGCTGTAAGTCAGTCAAGGGTTCGGGAGGTCGCGGTGGCCAGAGGCGTCCTCTCGCGCGCAGCCGTCATCGACGCGGCCATCGCCATCGCGGACGAGGAGGGGCTGCGGGCGCTGTCGATGCGCCGGCTCGGCGAGGCGCTCGGGGTCGAGGCGATGAGCCTGTACCACCACGTCGCCAACAAGGACGACATCCATCACGGCCTGGTGGACCGGGTCTGGGAGCAGGTCGACCTCGCCCGTGACGAGACTGACTGGCGCGCCGCGCTGCACCGTGTGTGCGGCTCGGCGCATCGCGCGATGCTTGCCCACCCCTGGTTCTTCGCCCTGCCCATCACCTATGGCGGCGAGTCCAGGCTGCACGTGATCGAGGCGATGCTCGCCCATCTCGACCATGGCGGCGTGCCACCTGAGCTCGCCTTCCATGCCCAGCACGTGCTCGACGGGCACGTCTTCGGGTACTCGTGGCAGGCCATCGGCTTCGCCGACCTGGAAGCGCTGCGCGACCAGGCCGATGACACCCTCGCCCGCATCTCCGCGACAGCCTTCCCCTACGTCCGGGCGCACGCGCGCCAGCACTTCGACTCGCCTCCACCCGGCGATGGGTTCGCGGTCGGGCTCGATCTGATGCTCGACGGACTGGTTCGGTAAGAACGCCTCGCGCCTGAGGCCCAGCGGCCCGCTCCCACCGCGCGCGCACGCCTGAGGGGCCCATGCAGGACCACGCCTGACGCCTGGCCCCGGCACATGTCTGTCGCGAGGGGTAGCGTCAGACACGACAGAACGTTCCGCACGTACCTGGAGGTGTCATGGCGACCATCGTCCTGCTGCACTCGGCGCTCGGGCTCACCAGCCATGTCCACGCGTGGGCCGAGGCCCTCCGCGACGACGGCCATGTGGTCGAGACGCCCGATCTGTTCGGCGGCGAGACGTTCCACGACCTGCAGTCGGGTGTCGCATTCGCCGACGGTCATGGAGGCCCTCCCGTCTTCGTCGAGCCCGCGATCGCGCAGATCAGGGACATCGATGGACCCGTGGTCTACGCGGGCTTCTCCTTGGGCGCGTGCGTCGCTCAGCTGCTCGCGCTGCGCAGGGACGATGCGGCAGCGGCGATTCTCGTCAGCGGACTGATCTCGCCCGAGTGGCTCGAGAGCGAGGCCTGGCCGCCGGGCGTGCCGGGTCAGCTCCACCGCACCGAGTCCGACGAGTGGTGCACCACGGAGGAGGCGGAGGCGCTGATCGCCGCCTCCGGCGGCGAGCTCGTCGACTTCGTCTACCCGGGAGATGCCCATCTGTTCGCCTTCGAGGGATGGAGCGAGTACGACTCCGAGGCGTCACATCAGCTCTTCGAGCACGTCACCGACTTCCTGGCGACGCTCGAGTAGCAGTCGCGTGCGCCGCCAGACGAGCCGATGCGCGAGTGGGGTCGAGGGGAGGCCTCACCCGCGCATCGGCGTGGCGGTCAGTGCGCGGGTACGAGCGCTGGCTCCAGCTCTGGCGAGCGGCGCCGGGCCGCCTCCTGCGCCCGCTTGTGCGAGGGCAGGAACAGGCCGATGACCGTCGCGACTGCGAGAGCCGCCGCACCCACGTAGACCGCGTCGGAGGCGGCATCGGTGTAGCCGGTGGGGGTGAACTCTCCGCCGGCGGCCGCGAACACGGCGGCGAGGACGGCGACCCCGAGCGCGACGCCGATCTCGCGCACGGTCGAGTTGGTGCCGGAGGCCTTCGCGTGGTCCTCGTCGCGCATGTTGGCAAGCACCGCCGTCGCTGATGGAGCGAACACGAGCGCCATGCCGATGCCGCACAGGAGGAACGCGGGCACCAGGGAGCCGTAGGAGGTGGACGGTTCCATGATGGACGCGATCCAGGCGAGGCCCACGGCCTGCATCGCGAGGCCCGTCACGATCAGCGCGCGTGTCCCCACGCGCGGCGTGAGCATGCCGGTGAGGGGCGCGATGAACAGCGGTGCGAGCGTCCACGGCATGGTCATGACGCCGGCGGTCAGGGGCGAGTGGCCCTGCACGACCTGGAGGAACTGGATCAGGATGAACACCGAGCCGAACATGCCCAGGCTGAAGACGAGCCCCACGCCGTTCGCGGCGCTAAACGAGCGGTCCCGGAACAGCGCGAGGGGCAGCAGCGGCGCGGTGGCACGACGCTCCCACAGCACGAAGGCGATCAGCATCGCGCCGCCGCCGATGAGGCCAGCCAGCACCTGGCCGCTGGTCCAGCCGGCCTCGTTGCCACGGACGATGCCGAAGACGACGCCGAACACGCCCGCCATGCCGAGCAGCAGCCCCGCGACATCGGGGCGCACCCGGTCGCCGTAGGTCTCGCGCAGCGCGTAGCGGACGAGCGGCAGGGCGAGCACGCCCACCGGCACGTTGAGCCAGAAGATCGCGTGCCAGCTCAGGCCGTCGACGACCGCGCCGCCGATGACGGGGCCCAGCGCGACGCCCAGGCCGGCGACGCCGCCCCAGATCCCGATGGCGAGAGGCCGCTGCCGCGGATCGACGTTGGTCGACAGGATCGCGAGCGACAGCGGCAGCAGCGCGGCGGCACCGATGCCCTGGAGGGCGCGGGCGCCGATGAGGAACTCGGGGGAGGTGGCCAGAGCGCACAAGATGGACGCCGCCGTGAACAGCGCGATGCCGCCCATGAAGACGCGACGGCGCCCCCAGCGGTCGCCCAGGGCGACGGCCATGAGGATGAACGACGCGAACGACAGCGAGTACGCGTTGATGAACCACTGGAGGTGCTCGAGGCTCGCGTCGAGGTCGGTGGCGAGAACGGGCAGGGCGTTGGTGACGACGAGGTTGTCGAGCATCGCCATGAACATCGGAAGCGATGCTGCGGCGATCACGAGGGCGAGCGGAGCTCGTTGTGCCGTGGGTGACATGAAGGTGCCTCTCATCTGGATGTAATCAACTGATAACTACTGGGAGCTACGCTAGTAATCGATTGATAACATGTCAACATGTCTGAAGAAATGCGTCCGCGACTCACTGCCGAGGAGCGCCGCGAGCAGATCCTCGCCGCGGCATCGGTGGTGTTCGGCGAGCGCGGCTATGCGGGCGGCACCACGGACGCCATCGCCAAGGAGGCGGGCGTCTCCCAGGCCTACGTGGTGCGCATGTTCGGCGGCAAGGAGAACCTGTTCCGGGCGGCTGCGGATCGCGCCGCAGCGCGAGTGCGGTTCGCGTTCCGCGACACGATCGCCGGGTTCAGAGGCGACGAGGACCTCGACGAGAAGCGCCTGGCGCTGTCCATGGCGTACATCGGGCTCATGGCGGACCGCGGCCTGCTGCTGACGCTGCTGCACCTCTTCTCGCTCGGCCACGACCCCGTGCTTGGACCCGTCGCCCGCGACTGCTTCCTCGACGTGTTCCGGGTGGTCAGGGATGAGGCTGGCTTCACCGGACCCGAGGCGACGGAGTTCTTCTCGCGGGGCATGCTCACCACCGTGCTCCTCGCGATGCGCATCCCCGACAGCGCTGGACGTCCCGAGGCGGACGAGCTGATGTCCTGCGCCTTCGGGGAGCGCACCACCGACCTCATCTCGCTCATGCAGGGCCAGGTGCCGCTCGACGACGCGGCGCGGTAGCGGCGCCACGTTGCGCCGCAGCATGGGCCGGCAGAGCGCCAGATGGCGAGCGACCGCAGCGATGGCTGAAATCCGCTAGCGGGGCGCCATGCCGTGAGGCACCCTGGTCCCATGACCGCCGCCGACCTCGACTTCGACGCGTGCTATGCCGCCGCCTCCGGTCGCGACGCGCGCTTCGACGGGCAGTTCGTCCTCGCGGTGAGCTCCACCGGGATCTACTGCCGCCCCAGCTGCCCGGCGCGCACGCCCAAGCCCGCGAACTGCGCCTTCTTCCGCACGTCGGCCGCGGCGCACCGAGCCGGGTATCGGGCCTGCAAGCGATGCCTGCCAGAGGCGGTTCCTGGCAGCCCGGCGTGGAACACGCGGGAGGATGTCGCGGCGCGAGCCATGCGGCTCATCGCCGGTGGAATCGTGGATCGCGAGGGCGTCCCAGGCCTGGCGTCGCGGCTGGGGTACTCGACACGCCAGCTCACCCGCACCCTGACCGAGCAGCTGGGCGCAGGACCGCTCGCCCTCGCCCGGGCACAGCGGGCGCAGACGGCGCGCCAGCTCCTCGTGGGCACGGCGCTGCCGGTGAGCGACGTCGCCTTCGCCGCCGGATTCACCAGCATTCGTCAGTTCAATGACACCATCGCGGAGGTGTTCGCGATGACCCCCACGCGGCTGCGCGAGGCGTCACGTTCCGCGCCGAGTTCCCAGCAGTCACCAGGCACGCTCGCGCTGACGCTGCGGGCGCGCGAGCCCTTCCGGGGCGCCGATGTGCTGCAGTGGATGACGCTGCGGGCGCTCGATGGCCTGGAGCTCGCGACAGACCGCGGCTTCGAGCGCTCGTTCCGGCTCGCCCGGGGCGCGGTCACCGCGTCCATGACCCCCACGCACGATGCCCTCGAGGTGAGCGCACGGCTCGAGAGCCTCGCCGACCTGCCTGAACTGCTCGCGCGCCTGCGCCGGCTCTTCGATCTCGACGCGGATCCTCTCGCCATCGACCAGGCGCTCGCGCGTGACCCGCTGGTGGCGCCGTCGGTGCGCGACGCCCCGGGGCTGCGCATGCCGGGCGCGGCGGACGCGTTCGAGATGCTCGTGCGCGCGATCCTCGGCCAGCAGGTGACGGTCACGGCCGGCCGCACAGCCGCGCAGCGCCTGGCCGACGCCCTGGGCGAGGACCTGCCCGCCGCCGTTGCGACCGAGACGGTGACCCGCGGCTTCCCCACCGCGCAGGCGATTGCCGACCACGGCGCCGAGGTGGTCCGCGGCCCGGCTGGCAGGACCCGGGCACTGACCGAGGCCGCGCGTCGCGCGGCCGCAGGCGACCTCACGCTCGATCCCGGCCGCACCCTCGCGGACCTGACGAGTGACCTGGAGGCTATCCCGGGCATCGGTCCGTGGACCTCCAACTACGTGGCGCTCAGGGTGCTGGGCAGCCCCGACGTGCTGCTCACGGGAGATGTGGCCGTCCGCGCCGGTGCGCGGGCGCTGGGCCTGCCGCACGACCCCCGCGGCCTGGCTGACTACGCCGAGCGCCACCGCCCGTGGCGCAGCTACCTGATGATGCACCTGTGGCGGGCGGCAGCGCCAGCAACGACAGTGAAGGAGACCTGATGCTCTCGTACGAAACGATCGACACCCCCGATGGCCCCTTCACGGTCGTCGAGCGGGACGGCGCCGTGGCCGCCGCAGCCTGGAGCGCGGACCCGACCGCCGTGGCGACCCGAGCGAACCTGCTGGGCCCGGAGCCGGGTGAGTGCGCATCGGCCCTCGACGTGCGCGCCTACTACGCAGGGGACGTCGATGCGCTCGCTGACGTGCCGCTCGACCTCGCCGGTACCGAGTTCCGGCGACGGGTGTGGGACGCGCTGCGAGCAATCCGTGCGGGCCAGACGCGCACGTACGGTGCACTCGCCGATGCGCTGGGAAGCCCCGGCGCCAGCCGCGCCGTGGGGGCGGCGTGCGGCGCGAACCCGATCGCCCTGTTCGTGCCGTGCCACCGGGTGACGGGCGCAGACGGCTCGCTCACCGGATTCGCGTGGGGAGTCGACCTCAAGAGCTCACTCCTCGAGCGTGAGCGCTCGGCGAGGGTACGCGACACCGCGTAGCACGCTGAGCCTGGTCGGCCATCAGCGACCGAATTGCCCCTTGTGTCCCGGTTTCCCCGAGAGGACGATGGGCTCATGGTGTACGCACCCAAGTTCGCGGTGTATCAGCTCGACCAGCCCGACGTGACATTGACGCCGACCACGGACGAGGGCCTGGCAAGAGCATTCTTCGCCGACCCCCAATCCGTCGCCGCGTACTGGAGCGACGTCACGTTCGGGCACGTCGATCTGACCACCTCCGAAGTGCTGCCACGTGCCGCGTATCCCGGGCCGGCGAACGTGGTGGACCGAACAGTCCTCCTCAAGCACGTCGTCGACGGCATCGAGGCAGGGTCGGGAGCTGACGCGCTCGACGGCTTCCACGCAGTGTTCGTGGTGATCAATCCCGGGGTATTCGACCATCCACACCCTGACTACGACCCGCTCGACCCCACGACACCGGAGTTCGACTCGCGACCGCTGCGCGGCTTCGCTTGGGTCCTGCCGGACGGACGGCCCGTCGCCGTGATGGCTGCCGAGGCGGTGGTGTTCAGGACCATGTACCACGAGGTGGGGCACATGCTCGGCTTCGAGCACCCGTTCGGACTGTTCAATGCCGCCAAGGACGACCTCTCGACGGCGCCGGTCGAGACGTCGACGGAGTACGGGTCTCCCTACGACGTCATGGGGATGCGGGGTCAGGAGGATCCGAGCCACGCCCCGCGGTGGTGGGCCGTGCGCACCACGTTCGCAGGCACCGCCATCGCCGGATGGGGGGGACCGCTCGAGGACCAGCTGGGGCCTGCGCTGTCGAGAGCTCAGCTCCATTGGCGATGGCCCGAGGCGCTCACGCACCGTGTGACCGAGCGGCCGCTGCCGGCCGGAGGGGGCCAGACGAGCGTCACCGCGCGCGCGATGGACAGGCGTGTCGTCGTGCTGCGGTCCTCGACGGACGCGACCAATCCCACGATGCGCACCTACGTGGAGTACCGGTCCGCCACGGGGTGGGACGCGGGGTTCGCGAGCGACGTGAACGACTCTGACGGCGAAGGCGTGGTCGTCCATGTGCTGCGGCACACCCCATCCGGCTGGCGACTGGTGTACGGGGGTGCCGTGCTGCGCCACGGCGCCGACAGGGACGTCGACATCTGGGGCACCGGCATGACCCTCACGGTCGACGAGTGGATCGATGGCGGAGCGGACGTTCGCGTGGCCGTCCACCGCAACGTCACTCAGGTGACTCTCGCGGCGGTGGCGGAGATGGGCGCGCTCGGCGAGCCGATCGGGGCCATCGAGAACGTGCCGACCGGATGCGGAACGTACTACCGCCGCGGTACCTGGGCGACGAGCACCCACGCCGTGATCGAGGCTCGATCTGTAGGATCGGGCGGCGCAGGCGAGTACTCGGGCCCCCCACCGGCGATGGTGTGGGCCGTCGCCGGACGGGTCCTGAGCGCGAGCGCGGGCGTCGTGCTCGCGACGGGCGGAGCGAGGGTGACGTACTCGCTCGACGCGTTCGGCAAGGTGCTGATCCTGGACTCGGAGTCTGGGGACACCTTGACAGTAGATGTCGAGGCCTGGGTCGAGGGCAATCCGGCGCGCAAGGGCTCTGCGACCCTGGAGATCTCGGGAAGCTACACGGGAATCCACCCGTCCGATTGGCACATCGAGCTCGACTGCATCGAGCAGTCGATCCCCATCAACCTCGAGTGGCTCCGCCTCCCCACGAAGCCCATCCCGCTCGAGTTCGGAGCCTTCGACTGGCAGATCGAGCGCGACAGGGCGACCTGGGTCGATCGTCAGCGTCTGCTCCTGCGCGAGCTGCGCACCGTCCACGACGTCGACGTC
This sequence comes from Demequina sp. NBRC 110053, assembly GCF_002090095.1. GTDB lineage: Bacteria > Actinomycetota > Actinomycetes > Actinomycetales > Demequinaceae > Demequina. The sequence continues at coordinate 1,366,028 of NZ_BBRJ01000002.1, forward strand.
TCGCCGATCGACGGCCTCATCGACGCCCGACTGCAGTCACTGTCCTCGCCCTTCGACCTCACCCGCTTCCGCGTCGGCGGTCCAGCCGGGCCCGGCTGAGCGGGACCGCGTGCCGCACTCGACGAGCAGCGCGACCGGTTGGAGGGCAGGCTCGCCGGCCACCAGCGGATGCTGCGGTTCCCCATCGCGTGGCTGTAGACCTGCGCGCGGGGCGCAAGTGCTGATCGAGTCACCTAGGCTGAAGGCGAACCCCTAACCATCCGAGGAGCAGCCATGTCCCTTCCCCAGATCACCCGCGACGACGCCGGCGCGCCATCCGTCGACTTCGACGGCGCCGTCAAGCCCGACGGCCTCATGGTCGAGGTGCTCGAGGCGGGCGGCGGTCCCGACGTCGTGGAGGGGCAGCAGATCACCGTGCACTACACCGGGTGGCTGTGGGACGGCGCGAAGTTCGACTCGTCGTGGGACCGCGGCGACACCATCTCGTTCGGGCTCGCGCGCGGCTCGCTGATCGAGGGCTGGGTCAACGGCCTGGTCGGCCAGCCGGTGGGCTCGAAGGTGCTGCTCGTGGTGCCGCCCGAGCAGGGCTACGGCGACCGTTCCATGGGCCCGATCCCTGGCGGATCGACGCTGGTGTTCGCGATCGACGTGGTGGACGCGCGCTAGCGCGACAGCTCGTCGCCCAGCTCGCGCGATCGGGCCGCCGCCGCCTCGGCTCCCGCGGCGATCACGTCCGGTAGCCCCGCCTCCTGCATCGCCTCCAGCGCCGCGATGGTGGTCCCGCCGGGCGAGCTCACGCGCTGGCGCAGCACGCTCGGGGAGTCGCCCGACTCCTGGAGCAGGCGTGCGGCCCCCACGAACGTCTGAGCGGCGAGCTGGGTGGCGAGCGTGGAGTCGAGCCCCTGCTTGACGCCCGCCGCCGCCAGAGCCTCGACCACGGCGTAGAAGTACGCAGGGCCGGAGCCGGACACCGCGGTGACCGCGTCCATCTGGTCTTCGCTGTCGAGGACGACGACCATGCCCGTCGCGCTCAGGATCGAGGCGGCGAGGGCAAGGTGACCGTCGCTCGCGCCAGCACCGGCCACGATGGCGGTCGCGCCGTGCGCGACGATCGCGGGCGTGTTGGGCATGCAGCGCACCACCGGCGCGCCGTGGGGAAGGCGCTCCTCGTAGAACGTCGTCGACAGTCCAGCGGCGACGGTCAGCACCAGCGCGCCCTCGCGGTACGTGGTGGAGATGTCCTCGAGGGCCGCCGCCGCGTCCTGCGGCTTGACTGCGACCACGATGGCCTCGGCGCCATCCGCAGCCTCCGCGATCGACTCGCTGACGACAACGCCGTGAGCCTCGGCGATGGCGTCGCGCCTGGCGGCGTCTCGCTCCGCGACGACGATGCTCTCCGCGGGCCACCCGCCCACTCTCAGGGCCGTCACGATCGTGCCTCCCATGACGCCGCCGCCGATGACGGCGACGCGTGGGGACTGTTCGGCAAAGGCGTCTTCGCTCATACAGCCAGGCTAGTACGCCCGCCGAGGAGCCAGGGAACGGCCGATGCGCGGGCACGTGCCCCGGCGCCCGTCACTAGAGGGGGAACAGCTCGTAGAACTGCTCGATCTGGTCCGCCGGCCCCGTCAGCACGAACACCGCAGTGCCATTGCTCCACACGATGGAGTCGCCAGTCTCACCGGTGACGCTTGCGCGTTCGCCGACCTGCGTGCCGCCCGCCTCGACAGGCTGTCGTTCCGAGCCCGTCGCCGCGAGGGCCTCGAACTGCGCTGCGGCGTCCTCCGCGTCGTAGTGCTGGATGGCGCGCACGGCGAGGTCGGTCGTGCCGTCCGAATAGGTGAGGTCGTCCACCTCGGCCGCCCGCACCTCGAGCCCGGCGTCCTCAGGAGCAGGGGTGGCGATCCCGGTCAAGGCGTAGGCGCCCACGGTGGCGGGCATCGCTGCCTGGAACGCCGTCGGCTCCTCGATGGCGATGGGATCGATCGTGGCCGATGCGGCGGGCTCGACCAGCACGGGCGGCGTGAGTGCGACGGGCTCGTTCATGGGCGCGAACAGGAGGTAGAGCACGTAGCCGACTCCCGTCATGACGAGCAGCCCGACGATGACGAGGAACGGCGTCGAGCGCCACCACGGCTCCGGAGCACTGCCCTCATCGCGGCTTCCAGCGTCCCCGGCGTCGCCGTCGGCGGCGTCCGGCTGTGCGGACGGTGCGGTGCCGATCGCCACGCCGAACGGAGGAGTGTAGGTGGGCTCGCTCTCGCCAAGACCGTCGAGAGCGCGATCGTCGAGGGGCGGCGGAGAATCCGGGCGCGGCTCGGCATCCGACGGTGAGCGCGCAGCCATGGCCGCGGGCCCCACGGGGGAGAAGGCCAGAGGAGCGGAAGGAGCGACGTGGCCGGCCACCGGTGACGCCGCGACGCTCCCCGAGCGCACGCCCGCCGCCTGCAACGACGCGCGGTGCACCGCAGCGTCGCCGAGGTCGCGGATCGGGTCGGTCAGCGCCGCGCTCGCCGCAGCCTCGTCCAGGCGCTCGGGCGTCGACCCGTGCGGCGTCCCCCCGATGGTGGGCATGATCTCCTCATGCGGCGGCGCGGGCACCGGTGCGACCAGGTCCGCATCGTCGGCCTCGATCGGGCGCGGCACCACCGGGATGGAACCGGTGGTGGGCGCCGGCGGCTTGGACGGTGCCACGGGCTCACGGCCCGCGGGACCCGCGATGATCTCATCCCAGGGTCGCGACCCTGAGGGGGGCGTCGTGTTCGCCATGCCGACCAGCGTACGCGGGACGCCCAGCCGCGACGGGAGCCACGCGAGACGAGCGTGTCCGACGCTGCGGCTAGCGTGAGGTTATGGCCACCTCCTCCCGCACCGCGAAGCCCGCCTACCACTGCACGGAGTGCGGGTGGTCGGCCGTCAAGTGGGTCGGACGGTGCGGCGAGTGCCAAGCGTGGGGAACCGTGGTCGAAGCGGGCGCCGCCCCGGCGGGTCCGGCGACTCGCGCGACCGCGGCGACCACGCCCGCGCGACGCATCGGCGAGATCGAGCCGACCGCTGCGGAGCGGCGACCCACTGGCGTCGCAGAGTTCGATCGGGTGCTGGGCGGAGGGCTCGTCCCCGGAGCGGTGGTGCTGCTCGCAGGCGAGCCAGGAGTGGGCAAGTCGACGCTGCTGCTCGATGTCGCCGCACGATCGGCGCGCGGAGGGCGCGCGGTGCTGTACGTGACAGGTGAGGAGTCTGCGGGCCAGGTGAGGCTTCGGGCCGAGCGCATCGGCGCCCTCGACTCGGGCCTGCTGCTCGCGGCCGAGACGGACCTCGGCGCGGTGCTCGCGCACATTGAGTCCGAGGACCCGGCACTGGTCATGGTGGACTCCATCCAGACCATCGCCTCGGCCGCCGTCGACGGCACGGCGGGCGGGATCAGTCAGGTGCGCGAGGTCGCATCCGCACTCATCCAGGCGGCCAAGCGCCAGGGATTTCCGATGGTCCTGGTGGGCCATGTCACGCGCGAGGGCACGGTCGCGGGGCCGCGGTTGGTCGAGCATCTGGTGGACGTGGTGTGCCAGTTCGAAGGCGAGCAGCACTCCCAGCTGCGCATGCTGCGCGCGATCAAGAATCGCTTCGGGTCGGTCGATGAGGTTGGCTGCTTCCAGCTGCTCGACTCCGGCATCGAAGGCGTCGCGGACCCGTCGGGCCTGTTTCTGTCGCGGGAGGGCGCCCATGTCGCGGGCACCTGCGCGACCATCACCATCGACGGCAAGCGGCCGCTCCCCGCCGAGATCCAGGCGCTCGTGGCTCCCAGCGCGCTGAGCAACCCGCGCCGCGCCACCTCTGGCATCGACTCCTCTCGGGTCGCGATGATCCTTGCCGTGCTGCAGCGGCGGGTGGGCGTCGCCGTGGCGGCGGACGACGTCTACGTGTCGACCATCGGCGGCGCGCGCGTGACCGAGCCCGCAGCCGATGTCGCGCTCGCGCTGGCGCTCGCCTCCGCTCGGGAGGATGCCCCCGTGCGCGATGGTCTGGTCGCGATCGGAGAGGTCGCGCTGTCGGGCGCGATTCGCCCCGTCACGGGCATGGGGCAGCGGGTGGCCGAGGCCGCCCGCCTGGGCTTCACGGAGGTGCTCATCCCGGCCGCGGCATCGATGCCGACGGCGCCCGCTGGCGTCACGGTCCACGCGGTGTCGACGCTGCGCGATGCCGTGGAACGGGCCGTGCCGCGAGGCTGAACCCGCCTAGTCGACCAGGAGGAAGTCGGCCTCTGCCGCGGCGATGCCGGCGATCGCGATGGCGGACCAGTAGGTGCCCGCGGCCGCGTTGCCCTGCGCCTCGCAGGCGTCGTCGTAGCGCTGGCCCGTCCACGTCGCCTGGACGGCCTCGCGGTCTCCGGGCTGCAGGATCCACTCGGCGGCGTCGAACAGCGGGGTGTCGGGGCACCATACGGAGTCGTAGTAGACGTCCTCACCCGAGCGGATCGCCATGGACGTGCCGTCTGCCGTCGTCGACAGCAAGCACGCCGCCGATCCGATGTGCTCGATCGACACCTCGAAGGCCGGCATCGAGCCGACGTTGACCTGCGTGGGCGACGCGACGGCGCCCACCCGCACATCTTCGGCCGTGCAGGGGCGAGAGGGGTCGTTCTCGCCCGCCGCTCCTGCGGACTGGGTCACGGACGGCGAGGTGGTCGTGTCGGGCGCGGGCGTCTCCCCGTCGCCTCCGCCAGACGTCAAGCCGCGGATCAGGAGCCAGACCACGACCGCGAGCACGGCGATCGCGATCAGCACCACCGCACGGCGGACCCAGTAGACGTTGGGCTCCTCGTCGCCCACCGGGTTGCGGAGTCCCTTCACGTCACGCTCCTCTCCTCGTTCACGGTAGCCCTCCGGCACCGCGAGACAATGAAGCCATGCCGAGCCGCTCCGACACCGCGATGGTCCAGGACGTGATCGAGTGGTTCGCAGGGCAGGCCCGCGACCTCCCGTGGCGCCATCAGGACCGGTCGGCCTGGGGTGTGCTCGTGTCCGAGGTGATGCTCCAGCAGACGCCGGTGGTTCGAGTCGAACCCGTGTGGCGCGCGTGGATGGAGCGGTGGCCCGATCCGGCGAGCATGGCCGTCGCCGGCCAGGCTGACGTGGTTCGCGCCTGGGGACGACTGGGGTATCCGCGCCGCGCGCAGCGGCTCTGGCTGTGCGCGCAGGCCATCGTCGAGCGCCACGGGGGCGAGGTCCCGCGCGACGGCGAGGCCCTGCTGGCACTGCCAGGGGTCGGCGAGTACACGGCGGCGGCCGTGCGCGCGTTCGCGTTCGGAGAGCGCGCGGTCGTGCTCGACACCAATGTGCGGCGCGTGATCGGCCGCGCGTGGCGCGGCGAGGCGCATCCTCCGTCGCACCTCACGCGGGGCGAGCGAGACGCCGCCGCGTCCCTCGTCCCCCTCGATGCCGCCGAGTCCGCCGCCTGGAACGCGGGCGCCATGGAGCTGGGCGCTCTCGTCTGCGTCGCGCGCGCGCCGCGATGCGACGAATGCCCGCTGCGGTCCGACTGCGCATGGGTCGAGCTGGGTCGTCCTGGTCTGGGCGAAGGGTCGGGCAGGACGCAGTCGTGGCACGGCACGGACCGTCAGGTGCGTGGGCGCATCATGGCCGTGCTGCGCGACGCGCAGGAGCCCGTCACCGTCGCTGCGCACCCCGCCCTGCGGGACGTCGACCCGGGTCAGCTCGCTCGCTGCATGCGCTCACTCGTACAGGACGACCTCATCCGTGCCGCGGCCGACGGCCACACGCTCTGACGCGGACCCGCGCATCGGCGCTCCGTTGTCAGACGCCGGCGACCTCCCTAGCCGGAGTGGTGCGTGCCGTGCACGGCGTGAGGCTCGATGGCTGCGATCTCCTCGTCCGTGAGCGCAGGGAAGTCGAGCGACGCCACCGAGTCGCGCAGCTGCCGAGCGCTCGACGCTCCCACCAGCGCGGACGTCACGTGGTCGCCGCGCAGCACCCACTGGATCGCGAGCTGCGCGAGCGTCTGGCCACGTCCCTGCGCGATGTCGTTGAGCGCACGCGTGCGCTCGAGGTATGTCTCCGTCAGCTGCTTCTCCTGCAGGAACTGCGAGTGCGTGACGCGCGATCCCTCGGGCACGCCCTGCAGGTAGCGGTCCGTGAGGAGCCCCTGGGCGAGCGGAGAGAACACGATCGAGCCGACGCTCTCCTCCTCGAGCGCGCCGATGAGGGCGTCCTCGGGCGAGCGCTCGTACATCGAGTACGAGAACTGGTGGATGAGCAGCGGCGTGCCGAGCTCGCGCAGGATGCCGATCGCGGTGCGGGTGTCCTCCGCCCCGTAGTTCGAGATGCCCGCGTACAGCGCCTTGCCCGAGCGCACCGCCTGATCGAGAGCCATCATCGACTCTTCGATGGGCGTGTCAGGGTCGGGGCGGTGGTGGTAGTAGATGTCGACGTAGTCGAGGCCGAGGCGCTGCAGGGACTGGTCGAGCGAGCTCAGCAGCGTCTTGCGCGAGCCCCACTCGCCGTACGGCCCTGGCCACATGTAGTAGCCGGCCTTGGTCGACACGATGATCTCGTCGCGGTACGGAGCGAGGTCCTGGGCGAAGATGCGTCCGAAGTTCTCCTCGGCGGAGCCCGGCGGCGGGCCGTAGTTGTTCGCGAGGTCGTAGTGGGTGACGCCCAGGTCGAACGCGGTGCGGATGGTGTCGCGCATGGTGTCGGTGTCGTTCGCGCCGCCGAAGTTGTGCCACAGGCCCAGGCTCACTCCTGGGAGGCGGAGCCCGGAGCGTCCGCAGCGGCGGTACTGCATGGTGTCGTAGCGGGTGTCGTCGGCGACGAAGGGGTCGTGAGTCATGAGCACCACCCTACGGCCCGCATCGCCGCTCCATGTCCGGTGCGCAACGGCAACGCGAAAGGGCCCGGCCACCGCGTGCGGTGACCGGACCCTCGCGTCCAGAGGGGCTGAGCGCTACTCGTTCGCGGCGGACTGGCCGTCGGGGCCGGCGCCGGACGAGCCCTCGGCGCGCGGCACGTCAGCGCCCTCGGCCTCGGAGCGGCCGCCGACGCGGACCTCGGGCTCGTCGGTGATGGGCTCGCCCACCACGTCGTCGCGATCGATGCCCTCGAAGGTGAACTCGCCCAGGATGCCCTCGCCCTGAGCGTCCACGCGGACGATCTGGCCTGAGGTGACCTCGCCGAAGAGGATCTTCTCCGACAGCGGGTCCTCGATCTCACGCTGGAGCGCGCGACGCAGCGGTCGCGCTCCGAGCACGGGGTCGTATCCCTTCTCCGCGAGGAGCTTCTTGGCCGCCTCGGTGAGCTCGATGCCCATGTCCTTGTCCTGCATGCGCTCGTCGAGGCGCGCGACCATGAGATCGACGATCTCGATGATCTCCTCCTGCGTGAGCTGGGGGAACACCACGACGTTGTCGACACGGTTGAGGAACTCGGGCTTGAAGTGCTCCTTGAGCTTGCCGTTGACGAGCTTGACCATGTCCTCGTACGAGTGGCCGGTCTCGGTCACCATCGAGAAACCGGTGGCCTGGCGCTTGGAGATCGCGTCCGCGCCCAGGTTCGTGGTCATGATGATGATCGTGTTCTTGAAGTTGACCTCACGGCCCTGGGCATCGGTCAGCTTGCCGTCCTCCAGGATCTGGAGAAGCGAGTTGAAGATGTCCGGGTGGGCCTTCTCGACCTCGTCGAACAGCACCACGGAGAACGGCTTGCGACGCACCTTCTCGGTGAGCTGGCCGCCCTCCTCGAAGCCCACGTAGCCGGGGGGCGCTCCGAACAGTCGCGCGACCGTGTGCTTCTCGCCGTACTCGGACATGTCGAGCGAGATCAGCGAGTCCTCATCGCCGAACAGGAACTCCGCGAGCGCCTTGGCGAGCTCGGTCTTTCCCACGCCGGTGGGCCCGGCGAAGATGAACGAGCCGCCGGGACGCTTCGGGTCCTTGAGGCCGGCACGGGTGCGGCGCATGGACTGCGCGAGCACCTTGATGGCCTGCTCCTGGCCGATGACCCGCTTGTGCAGCTCGGACTCCATCTGCAGCAGGCGGCTGGACTCGTCGGAGGACACGCGGGTGACCGGCACGCCGGTCGACATCGCGAGCACCTCCGCGATCAGGTCCTCGTCCACGACCGCGGCCACGTCGAGGTCGCCCGACTTCCAGGCCTCCTCCTTCGACGCGCGCTCCTCGGACAGGCGACGCTCGACGTCGCGCAGCGAGGCGGCCTTCTCGAAGTCCTGCTCGTCGATCGCCGACTCCTTGTCGCGGCGGACGTTGGCGATCTTGTCGTCCAGGTCGCGCAGCTCGGGAGGCGAGGTCATCCGGCGGATGCGCAGGCGCGCTCCCGCCTCGTCGATGAGGTCGATCGCCTTGTCCGGCAGGAAGCGGTCGGAGATGTAGCGGTCGGCCATCTGCGCGGCGGCCACGATGGCGTCGTCTGTGATGGTGACGCGGTGGAACGCCTCGTAGCGATCGCGCAGTCCCTTGAGGATCTCGATCGCGTGGCTCAGCTCCGGCTCCGGCACCTGGATGGGCTGGAAGCGGCGCTCGAGCGCGGGGTCCTTCTCGACGTGCTTGCGGTACTCATCCAGCGTGGTCGCGCCGATGGTCTGCAGCTCGCCGCGCGCCAGCATGGGCTTGAGGATCGACGCGGCGTCGATGGCGCCCTCGGCGGCACCCGCACCCACGAGGGTGTGGATCTCGTCGATGAACAGGATGATGTCGCCGCGGGTGCGGATCTCCTTGAGGACCTTCTTGAGGCGCTCCTCGAAGTCTCCGCGGTAGCGCGATCCGGCCACGAGCGAGCCCAGGTCCAGCGTGTAGAGGTGCTTGTCCTTGAGCGTCTCGGGCACGTCGCCGCGCACGATCGCCTGGGCGAGGCCCTCGACCACGGCGGTCTTGCCCACGCCGGGCTCGCCGATCAGCACGGGGTTGTTCTTGGTGCGGCGCGACAGGACCTGCATCACGCGCTCCATGATCATCTCGCGCCCCACGACGGGGTCGAGCTTGCCCTCTCGTGCGGCCTGCGTGTAGTTGCGGCCGAACTGGTCGAGCACCGTCGATCCGGCCGGCGTGCCCTCCTGGGGTCCGCCGCCGCCCGCGGTCGCGGGCTCCTTGCCCTCGTAGCCGCTCAGCAGCTGGATGACCTGCTGGCGCACGCCGCCCAGGTCCGCGCCCAGCTTGCCGAGCACCTGCGCCGCCACGCCCTCGCCCTCGCGGATGAGGCCCAGCAGGATGTGCTCCGTGCCGATGTAGTTGTGGCCCAGCTGCAGCGCCTCGCGCAGCGACAGCTCGAGCACCTTCTTCGCGCGGGGAGTGAAGGGGATGTGGCCGGACGGAGCGTGCGATCCCTCGCCGATGATCTCCTGGACCTGCTCGCGCACGCCGTTCAGGGAGATGTCCATGGCCTCCAGGGCCTTCGCGGCGACTCCCTCGCCCTCGCGGACAAGGCCGAGCAGGATGTGCTCCGTCCCGATGTAGTTGTGGTTGAGCATGCGCGCCTCTTCCTGCGCGAGCACCACCACACGTCGGGCTCGATCGGTGAACCGTTCGAACATTGCATCCTCCTGTTTCTCGTCCGGCCGGGGCCGGGGTCGCCGCAGTCACCTGTGGCATTGGATCCAGGCTAACTACGGGAGGGCGGTGCTCATGCCCATGTTCGCCAGGGGCGTGACAGGTGTGACATTGCCGTGACACGGCGCCGATGCGCGGGCTGGGCCGAGCGCCGCCGTCACCGCGCGGTTGCCATATCGACAGTCGTTGCGTATCGTTTCTCGATAACAACGAAAAACGATATGGAGGATGCCATGGGAGACACCCCACAGCTCGACCGTTCCGATCGGATCGGCATGTACCTGTCCATCGGCATGGCGTGCACAGGCGCGGTCGTGGCGATCACCTCGGCGGTCGAGCGGCTCCGGGAGGTCGCCGCCGACGGGCCCGTTCCCGTGACCGTTCCGCTGAACGGCGAGTCGGCCGCGCTGCCTCTCGGACCAGACGGCTCCCCGGTCGATGCCGTCGTCGAGACCGCCACGGTGGAGGTCGGCGACCCTGCCGCCGCGACGCTCTTCGCTCTCTACGCCCAGCCTGTCTGGCAGGCCCTCGTGGTCATCGCGGGCCTGGCAGCCGCAGTCCTGTTCTTCGCACGCCTTGCAAGCGGGCGCGCCTTCACGCGAGGCGCCGCGCGGCTCGCGTACGTCGCGGCCGCGATCGTCGGCGTCGGATGGCTCGGCTCGTCGATCCTCACGAACATGACCACCAACGGCGCGATGGCAGCGATCAGCGACCACACGTATGGATCGACGACCTTCGAGATCAGCCTGGTTCCCGTGCTCGCCATCCTGCTCATCGGGGCGGTCGGCGCGGCGCTGCAGATCGGCGAGCGCCTTCAGCGCGACACCGAGGGCCTCGTATGAGCCCCGCGGGCACCCCCGATGAGGGCGCTGGCATCCACTGTCGCCTCGACGAGCTGCTCGAGGCGCGCGACATGACCCTCACGGCCCTGAGCGAGGCCGTCGGGGTGTCGGTGGTGAACCTGAGCGTGCTCAAGAACGACCGCGCCAAGGCGATCCGCTACTCGACGCTGGCGGCGATCTGCGAGGCGCTCGACTGCGAGGTGGGCGATCTGCTCGTGCGGGCCGAACGCTGATGAGGGCGTGATCGCGAGAGCCTCCATCAGAAAGGCGCCGGCGGAGCGGCCCGAGGGCGAGTTCGCGCAGACGTCCCTCGTGAGCGTACGCGCGCTGCGTCCGACGGCCGCCCCTACGCCTCCACGAGGATCGTCATGGGCCCGTCGTTCACGAGCGACACGTCCATCATCGCCCCGAACACGCCGGTTCCCACCGTCAGCCCGCGTGCCCGCAACGCTTCGACCACCGCGTCCACCAGGGGCTCGGCCACGGGCCCCGGCGCCGCGCCGTTCCACGACGGGCGCCGGCCCTTGCGCACGTCCGCGTACAGCGTGAACTGCGACACCACGATGACGGGAGCATCGACGTCCGCCGCCGACCTCTCGTCGTCGAGGATCCGCAGCTCGGCGATCTTCCGAGCGATCGTCTCGACCTGGGCGGCGCCGTCGTCGTGGGTGGCTCCCACGAGGGCCACGATCCCCTGGCGGTCGAACGCGGCCGTCACCCGGCCGTCGACCGTCACCGAGGCGCGCGATGCGCGCTGAAGCACCGCCCGCATCGGCGCCCTACCAGCCGCCGTTCGCGCGATTGCCCCGCCCGCCCGAGCCGTAGTTGCTGCCGCGCACCTTGGGTCGCACCTCGACGAAGTAGTAGATGACGACGGCGATGGCGGCGATGCCCAGGAGGCCGATCGCGCCGCCTCCCATGAACCCGAACAGGTTGGGGCCGAAGGGCAGCGGAGGCATCGACACGAAGGCGATGACCGCCGCGACACCCATGATGATGAGCCACACCGTCTTGGTCTGCTTGCCGGCGTTCGTGAACGCCGAGTCCGGGTACTTGAACGCATCCACGAGCCCCCACACCGCGCCGACGAGCGCGGCGGCGGAGATCAGCCAGATGATGAGGGCTTGCAGGAAACCGAACACGAACGAGGTCCTTTGGGAGAGCGGGCGGTGCGGGCTAGGCCAGTCTAGGCGGCACCACTGTGAGTCCCTCGGCGCGGCCGGCGTCAGCGAGCCGGCGGTCCCAGGCCGCGAACAGGGGGCGCGCACTTCCGAGAAGCAGCGCGCTCGCGAGGTGGATCGCGTCGCCGGCCCGCAGCGGCCTGCGGTCCGCGAGGTCTCCGGCGTGCTGAGCGAGCTCCGGCGTCACCTCGACCAAGGCGAGCGACGGCGCGAGCTCCTTCCAGCGGTCCCGCGCCTGCGCCGCGGGGGCGGCGTCGATGCGGCCGATGCGCTCCGCGGCGGCCAGCACCGACCGCACCTCGGCGTCTGCGATGCGGGAGGTGACCAGCGCATCGGCGTGCTTCCACAGCCCGACGGCGAGGGGCGTGCCGGTCTCGAGCACGCACAGTTTCACGAGCGCCGAGGTGTCGAGATAGACGACGGCCACTGGCTACCTCCGCATGCGGCCGAGCAGGCTCGACAGCGCATCCTTGGCGGCCTCGGCCTGCGGTAGCCGGGGTACGGCGCGGGACTCGGCGGGCGGGGTGATGAGCCCCTCGGCCTCGAGCCGCGCAAGCAGCTCGGCGGACTCGACCCCCGTGATGCGCGCGACCGGGACGCCGCGCTCGGTGATGATGACGGACTCGCCGTCCTTGGCGGCGTCGAGCGCCTTCGACAGGCCCTTCCGCAGCTCCGCGACTGAGATCTCCACGCCTGCCACCGTACTCCTGCGGGCCGGACGGCGGTCGGTGGCGCGCCTGCGTGACCGCGACGCGTCACTGCACAGCGCCGATGCGCTGGCTGGCTGGGGCGCTGCCGCTCAGTCCGGGAGGTCGCCGCCGTCGGCGGCGCAGCCCTTGCCCATCAGCAGGCCCTTCATGGTGGGGCCGGGCTTGGGCGGGCGATCCGCCGAGAATCCGTCGGCGTTCACGATGAGCTCCTGGCTTGCCGCGAGCGGGCCGCCGTCGGAGGGGACGGTGAGCACGGTCGACGGGTCGACCGAGCGCTTCAGCACGGCGAGGGCGATGGGCCCGAGCTCGTGGTGACGCGCGACGGACGTCACCCGTCCCACCTGCTGGGCGTCGTCGCCGTCGCCCTTCATGACGGGCGCGCCCGGCTCGGGCAGCGCGTGCCCGGAGCCGTCGAGATGCAGCATGGTGAGCCGGCGCGGGGGTCGACCAACGTTGTGGACCTTCGCGACGGTCTCCTGGCCGCGGTAGCAGCCCTTGTGCAGATGCACGGCCGTCCGCAGCCAGTCGAGCTCGTGCGGGAGGGAGTGGTCGTCGACCTCGCGACTCGCGCGGGGACGGTGTGCCTCGATGCGCGCGGCCTCCGTCGCCCACGTCCCCACGAGCGTCCAGCCCGCGTCGACGCGAGCGTCGATCGCGGCCTCGAGCTCGACGCGGGGGACGAGCACCAGCCGCCATGCTCGCTCGGCGCCGGGGTGCGGCTCCTCGGGCGAGGCCGCGTAGGTGGTGCCCCCGGCCACGATGCCGGGCCACGGGTCGACCCAGGTCACGGGCTCGCCTGGCGCGGCGGGTGCGCCGACGGCCTCGCCCACGGCGGCCCAGGTCTCGGTGGCATCGGCGACCTCGACGCGCAGCATGAAGCGCATGCGGTCGAGGAACAACGCGAGCGCGGGGGCCGACTCGGAGATCAGCCACGCGGTCTCGCCGTCGTCGACGATGCCGGCCACGTGCTCGATGCGACCCTGCGGCGACAGGACCATCAGCTCGCTCGACTCGCCTGGAGCCAGCGTCGCGACCTGCTGAGTGGTCAGCGAGTCGAGCCACGACAGCCGGTCGGGGCCCGTCACGGTCACGATGCCGAGGTGGGACTGGTCCGACACGGCACGGCCGGCCGCGAGCGCGCGCTGCTCCGCCGTGGGATCGCCGTAATGCCACGCGACGCCGGAGTCGGCGCCGGTGTCATCGACGGCGCCTGGTCGGGTCAGCAGGGGGGAGGTCATGGCGGGGGAACGTCTCAGAGCCGAGGAGGATTCCGCGGGTCAGGCGTCCTCGACGCGGGACAGCTCGGCACTCATGTAGGACTGCAGCTCCTCGCCGAAAGCGGCGAGGTCCCAGGCCCACATGAGCTGGCCGCTGACGTTGCCGTACATGCGCGTCGCGCCGCGCACGCTCGGACCGGACTCGGTCGCCGCGGCGAAGCGCGTCGCAAGGTCGATGCGGCCGTTGCCGACGGCGCCCATGTAGCAGCTCAGCAGCCCAGAGGCGTCGGACAGCACCACCTCGACCGGGTGCTGGAAGTCCTGCAGCTCGACGCCGTCTGGCGTCTCGGGGGCCACGCGCCAGAAGCCCGACTCGACGGCCCACACCTGGCCGGACTCACCGTCTGGTCCCATGAGCGACGTGCTGGCCGAGTAGCTGAGATACGGGCCGCCGTCGTGGTCGAACACCACCTCTTGGAGGATCTGCGCTCGCGGGACGCCGGGGTAGGCGACCTCGCCGTGGCCAGACCAGCGGCCCACGAGCCAGGCGAGCGGGTAGACCTCGGGAGCGAGGCCTTCAGGCAGCGTGAACGTCACCGGCGCGGGCTCTTCAGCAGTCGCCACAGGACCACGCCGGCGACCCACGTGGTCGCGGCGAAGGCCGCCACGATGAGGCCGATGAAGAAGAGCTCGAGTCCGGTCATGATGTCTCGATCCTAACCCGGGTGGTCGTGCTCGACTCTCAGGCGGCGCGCGTCGTGGCGCGCTTGACGAGCAGGTAGATCTCGCAGCCCAGGCAGAAGCCGAAGACGGCGTTGAGGAAGGAGGCGACGGTCACGAGGCCGCCGAACACCCAGAAGCCCCAGTCGACACCGAGCAGGCCCAGCACGAGAGCGGCAGCGGACATCGCCAGACCCATCTGCTGCGCGAAGCGCGGCGGACGGAAGGACTCCGTCTCGGTGGGCGCGCCGATGCGCGGGCGGATGAGGGCCCTGAACACGGCCGACTGGAGCGACGCCTGCGGGCCGATGATCGCGCTCGGCAGGAACAGGGCGACGAGGATGGCCATCACGACGAGTCCCGCTGTCGAGGGCCCCAGCACGAGCGCGATGACCGCGACCGCGAGGGTCACCGCGGCGCCGAAACGGTATCCGCGCGGATCGATCTGCACATCTTCAGCCATGGGGGGTCCCTCCTCGGGGGTCGATTCTAGATGGAGTAGCCGTCCGAGTGGGAGGACGCCTTCGCGAGGGCGTCCTCGGCCTGGGCCGCGGTGGGGGCGCCATCCATGCGCGCCACGATCGCGCCGTCGCTGTCTAGCACCACGGTGGTCGGAGTGCGCAGGATGTTGAGCTCGCGCGCGAGATCCAGGCGCTCGGAGGCGTCGATCTCGATGTGCGTCACGTGGAGGTGCTCGTCCGCGACGGACCGCAGCAGCCGTGCGGTGCCGGGGCATTTCGAGCACATCGGCGTCGAGAACTGCACGAACGTGGCATGGGCCCCGCGGGGTGCGCCCAGCTGCTCAGGGGTCAGGCGCGGGGCCGCGTCGACCGAGCGGACGCGGCCCTGGCGGCGGTGCCACCACCAGTAGGCGGCCGTCGCCACCGCGAGGAGGGCGACGATCGCGATGACTCGCTCGAGCATCGGCCCTCCTCAGATGGATGAAACGTCGGGCAACGCCGATCGCACGGCGCTCACCCGACCAGCAGGCGGCCGCCCAGATAGACCAGCGCTCCGGCGACCAGAACGGGCGTCACGGCGGATGCTATTCCCGCCCACACCGAATGGGGACGAGGCTCGCGCCGGTACAGCTCCGCGACGAGCACGACCGCCACGCCGGCGGCGACCCCGACGAGGATCCCGCCGTACCAGGTGATCGATTCGAACACGTAGCCGGTCGCGCCCCCTGATGCCGCGGCGAGCACGAGGGCGCCCACCGTGTTGACGGTGGCGTTGCGGGTGACGACGGACGCGACGGCGGCGAGCGCGAGAGCGGCGGCGCCGGTGACGATGAGGTCCTCGTCGCCGGGAGTGCGGCTTGAGGCGACCCACGCGGCGCCGGCGGCCGCGATGGCCCCGCCAGCCGCCGTGGCGGCGACCGCGGTGACGGCGCGGCCCTGCGGGCTGGGAAGGAACACCTCGGCGACGAGGGCGGCCACCACGATCGCGGCCACGGCCACCACCATGTAGCGGAGGTAGGGCTCCTGCCGACCGAGCACGACGGCGCCGAGCGCCAGCACCGACCCGCTCGCGACGATCGCCGTCGAGACCCAGCGTCGCGAGACCCGCGCGAGCACGGGCCACCCGACCGCGAACGCCGCCATGATCACGAGCGCCGAGAGTGCCAGATACCTGGTGCCCAGGAACCCTCCGACGGCGATCACGGCCGCTGCCACAGCCGTGATCGTGGCCCGGGTGGTGGGATTCATGGGGGTTAGTGTCTCACCTGTGTCGCCGCTACAGTTAAGGCCGAACGGAGGTGGCGATGGCTGACCTGTTGGTGCTCACACCATCGCGCGACGGGGCGCCCGACGTCCTGCCCGCCCTCGGCCTGCTGTCGCACCGCACCAGGGTCCTCCCACCCGAGCCCTCCGCCATGCTGGACGCCCTCGACGCTGACGTCGTCATCGTCGACGGCCGTCACGACCTCGCCGAGGCCCGCAACAACTGCAAGCTGGTTCACGTCACCGGCGTCTCCGTGCCGCTGCTGCTGGTGCTGCGGGACGGCGGGATGTCGATCGTGAACGCCGACTGGGGCGCGGACGACGTGGTGCTCGCCGACGCCGCGCCCGCGGAGGTCGAGGCGCGCATCCGGCTGATGATCGGCCGCGCCAATGCCGAGGATCCGCTCGAGAAGGCCGCCGAGTTCTCGTCCGGCGACCTCACCGTCGACGTCGGCGGCTACACCGCACGGCTCAAGGGCGTCCCGCTGGACCTGACCTACAAGGAGTTCGAGCTCCTCAAGTACCTGATGCAGCACCCTGGGCGCGTCTACACGCGCGACCAGCTGCTCCAGGAGGTTTGGGGCTTCGACTACTACGGCGGCACCCGCACGGTCGACGTCCACGTGCGGCGCCTGCGCGCCAAGCTCGGCGCCGAGCACGAGCACCTCATCGGCACCGTGCGCAACGTGGGTTACCGGTTCGATCCCCCTCAGCCCAAGCAGCCCGCCGCCGAGCGCGGCGACAAGGAGACGGCTCGGTAGGCTGGGAGCATCACCCTTCCCCCACTCGGAGACTCGATGGCCACCTCCAGCAACTCACGCCTGTTCTCTCGCCTCACGCCGTCCACCGAGCGCACCCTCGCGGACGTGCTGCGCGCGGAGCGCACGGGCGGCATCCTGCTGCTCGCGGCCACCATCGCCGCGCTGATCTGGGCCAACTCCGCGATCTCCGAGTCCTACGAGACCATCAAGGCGTTCGAGTTCGGGCCAGAGTCGCTCCACCTGCACCTGTCGGTCGAGGACTGGGCCAAGGACGGCCTCCTCGCGATCTTCTTCTTCGTCATCGGTCTCGAGCTCAAGCGCGAGATCGTCGCGGGCGAGCTGCGCAAGCCGGCGACCGCGATCGTCCCGATCGTCGCCGCAGTGGGCGGCATGGCGGTGCCGGCCGGCATCTACGTCGCGGTCAACGTGCTGCAGGAGGGCGGCTCCACCGACGGCTGGGCGATCCCGACGGCGACCGACATCGCGTTCGCGATCGCGGTGCTCGCCGTGGTCGGCAAGTGGCTGCCGAATGCGCTGCGCGCCTTCCTGCTCACGCTCGCGGTGGTGGACGACCTGCTCGCCATCATCATCATCGCCGCCTTCTTCTCCGAGGACCTGCACTTCGAGTGGCTTGCGGCCTCGGCCGCCGTGATCGTCGTCTTCGGCCTGCTCGCTCGCAAGGGCATCACGAGGTGGTGGATCCTGATCCCGCTGGGCGTGGTGGCCTGGGCCTTCATGCATGCTTCGGGCGTTCACGCCACCATCGCGGGCGTCGCGCTCGGCATGGTGGTCCCGGCCGTGGTGCGCAACGGCGAGCGCTCGTCGCTCGCGGAGCATTGGGAGCACCTGTGGCGCCCGGTCTCGGCCGGCGTGGCCGTCCCGATCTTCGCGCTGTTCGCCGCTGGCGTCGCCATCAGCGCGGCGAGCATCTCGGCCGCGGCGAGCGACCCGATCGCGCAGGGCATCTTCCTCGGCCTGCTGGTGGGCAAGCCGCTGGGTATCCTGGTCTTCACCCTCATCGCGGCGAAGCTGCTGCGCCAGGGACTCGACAGGGGCCTGTCGTGGTGGGACATCGGCTCCGTGGGCTTTGTCGCCGGAATCGGCTTCACCGTCTCGCTGCTCATCGGCGACCTCGCGTTCGAGGGCAACGAGGACGTGGTCCAAGAGGTCAAGATGTCCGTGCTGTTCGCGTCGATCACGGCTGCGATCATCGGCGCTCTCCTGCTCACATGGCGCGACCGTCACTACCGGCGCATCTACGAGCGGCGCTCGACCCCGACGGAGGAGGCCCGGCTCGTCGCTCAGCGCTACGGGGCGCTCGGCGAGCGAGACGACGTTGACGTCGATGAGCTGCCGTCGCCGGACTCCGACGACCCGAACCCCGACAAGCACTAGCCAGACACCGCACGCCCGTAGATGCGCGAATGGGGCCCAACTCGCGCATCTAGCGGCTTGGATGAGCGAGATGCGACCACCGGGGCTGGTTCGCAGCGCCGATGCGCTCGTCAGGCGGCGGGGGGTCTCACCTTGGCGCCCGGCGCGGACGGGCACAGCGCCGCGATCTCGCACGCGCCGCACTCGGGCCTGCGGGCCTTGCAGCGTCGGCGACCGTGGAAGATCACCCGGTGGGACCACAGGGTCCACTCCCGCTGCTCGATCAACGCCATGAGATCGCGCTCGACCGCGACGGGATCCTCGTTGACGGTGAGTCCCAGGCGTCGCGCGAGACGGCCCATGTGGGTGTCGACGGTGATGCCGGGAACGCCGAACGCGTTGCCGAGCACAACGTTCGCGGTCTTGCGCCCCACCCCGCGCAGGGTGGTGAGATCACCGAGCCTCCCCGGCACCTTGCCCTGGTAGCGCTCGACGATGTCGCGCGACAGGCCCAGGAGCGACTCGGCCTTCGCGCGATAGAAGCCGGTGGGCTTGATCAGAATCTCGAGCGCGTCCCGATCCGCGCCGGCCATCGCGTGAGGATCGGGAAACGCAGCGAACAGGCCGGGTGTCACCTGGTTCACGCGGACGTCAGTGCACTGCGCGCTCAGGACCGTGGCGACGAGGAGCTGGAAGGGCGTCTCGTAGTCGAGCTCGCAGTGCGCATCCGGGTAGACCTCGGCCAGCGCTCGGTTGATCGTCCGTGCGCGGCGCGTGAGCGCCACCGGAGGCGCATCCATGCCTTCTCCCGCCACGGTCAGCGGGGTGCGGGAGGCCATGCGACCAGGGTAGGCGAGGACCCTCAAGGCTCGCGCCACCGCCGCCGATACACAGGGAGTCGGAGACATGGCCGCCGACATCCGTCGATCCAGGAGGTGACAGTGCCCTCATCGGACGTGTCAGCTCAGGTCACCGAGTTGCGACACCGGCGCCGCGAGATCCGTCGAGAGCTCGCGCGGGTGCGCTGGTGGCGACGCCTGGTGCAGGCGCGCAAGGACCTCGCCGTCGCCCACCTGGCGGACGTGGCCGAGCTCGAGCGGCTCGGCATGGACGATGCGTGGGAGGCGCTGGCCGCCGACGCCCCCACCACGGCCGAGCTGTCGGCAGCGGTGTGGCCTGCGGCGGAGACATCGACACCCACGAGCGTGGAGAGTCTCGCGAATCTCGATGCGCGGCTAAAGTCGTACGAAGACCGTGTAAGCGACAATCTGGAGATGGTGACGAGGCAGATGGTGAGCGCACTGGGCCAGCAGCGCCGCGTGTCCACGTCTCCCCCGGGAGGCACCGATGGGTGAGTCCCCCCGCGAGGAGCAGCTTCTCCGCTCCTCCCCGCTGTTCGCGGGCATGGATGGCAACTCGGCGCGATCGCTGATCGCCACCATGACACGGCTCGAGCTGGCCAAGGGCGATGTGCTGTTCAACGAGGGCGAGGAGGGCCACGCGCTCTACGTGATCGTCAAGGGCAAGGTCAAGATGGCGCGCACCGCGCGCGATGGCCGCGAGAACCTGCTGGGGCTGCTGGGCGTGGGCGACATGCTCGGAGAGCTGTCCGTGTTCGACCCCGGCCCGCGCCTCTCGCGGGCGCACGCCGTCGAGGAGTCGATCATCTACGAGCTGCCCAAGGACGTGCTCGACTCGTGGCTCGACGACCACCTGGAGATGTCTCGTCACCTGCTGCGCGCGCTCGCGCAGCGGATCAGGCGCATCTCGAACACGATGGCCGACCTCGTGTTCTCGGACGTGCCCGGCCGCGTCGCCAAGGCGATCCTCGACCTCGGCCATCGCTTTGGCCGCATGGAGCGCGGCCACGTGACCGTGCGGCACGGACTGACGCAGGAGGAGCTGGCCCAGCTGGTCGGAGCCTCCCGCGAGACGGTCAACAAGGCGCTCGCCGACTTCGCGTCGCGCGGCTGGATCGACGTGCACATCGGCGCCGTCGAGGTCTATGAGCCCGAGCGCCTGCGAGCTCGCTCGCGCTGATACTCACGCGTGCGTGCGGAAGCCAGCACGCGCATCGGCCCCTCGCAGGAGGACGAGTTGGGCCCCATTGGTGCGCCCAACGCGCTAGGTGCGCGAGTTGGGCCCAACTCGCTCGTCTCAGGCGATAGGTGAGCGAGAACGCACCGCCAGGGCGGTCAGACCGGGCGGAGCTCCGTGATGAGCTCGATCTCGACGGGCGCGCCCAGCGGCAGCGAGGCGACCCCGACGGCGGAGCGGGCGTGGCGCCCCGGCTCGCCGAACACGTCCGCGAGGATGCCGCTCGCACCGTTGAGGACGGCGGGCTGGCCCGTGAAGCCGGGCGCGGAGGCGATGTAGCCCGTCATCCGCACGATCCCCTGCACCGAGTCGATGCCGCCCGCGGCGGCGGCGACGGCTGCGAGCGCGTTGAGCACTGCGGCCCGCGCGCACTCGACGGCGCGCTCGGGTCCGACGTCCCCCGCGCGCGAGCCCACCAGGCCCGTCGCGAGCAGCTCGCCGTCGACCAGAGGAAGCTGACCGGAGGTGTAGATCAGGTCGCCGTGGCGGCGAGCGGGCGTGTAGGTGCCGACCGGCGTCGCGACCTCGGGGAGCGTGAGCCCGAGGTCGGCGAGGCGGGCCGATGCGCTCACGACTTTGCGCGCTTCATGTAGGCGACGAGCCCGCCCGTGGGGCCGGTTACCACCTGCACGAGCTCCCAGCCGTCCTCGCCCCACTGGTCCAGGATCTGCTTGGTGACGTGGTCGATGAGAGGTACAGTCGCATATTCCCACTGAGTCATGTGACGAGAGTATCGCGCGCCCGCTGGAACCCTCCACGGCCATGGGGCGTTGAGCATGGGACGTAAGGTTGGTATATGGGCTTCTTCACTTCTCGCCGCGCGCGCCGTGATGGCCACGTGACGGTGGTGCAGCTGCTGACGGCGCTGCTCATGTTCGTGGCGTTCGCAGTCATCGGCGGCTTCCTGCTCGCCGGCATCGCGCTTCCCGCGGTGACCGTCGCGGGCTCCGCAGTCAACGGCTCGGTCGAGATCTTCGAGGAGCTCCCGGACGAGCTGGACTCGGTCCAGCTGCCCCAGCAGTCCAACATCTACGCGCGCGACGGCAAGACCCTGCTCGCGACCTTCTACGACCAGAACCGCGTGATCGTGCCCCTCGAGGAGATCTCGCCCTGGATGCAGAAGGCCGTGATCGCGATCGAGGACAAGCGCTTCTGGATCCACAACGGCGTCGACGGCGAGGGCCTGCTGCGAGCGCTGGCGACCAACCTCCGCGAGGACGGCATCGAGCAGGGCGCGTCGACCCTGACGCAGCAGCTGATCAAGAACACCCTCCTGCAGGACGCGCTCGAGATCGAGGACGACCGGGAGCAGGCCGAGGCGCTGGCCGAGGCGACGGAGACGTCGATCCCCCGCAAGGTACGCGAGTGGCGCCTCGCGCTCGCCTTCGAGGAGAGCCGCAACGCTCGCTACGACGGCGCGGCCTGCGACGGCGCGGACCCCGCGGTCAACTGCGGCAAGGAGGACATCCTCGAGCAGTACCTGAACATCGCCCAGTTCGGCACCAACCGCCTGTACGGCGTGGAGGCCGCGGCGCAGTACTACTTCTCGAAGCCCGCCGCGGAGCTGTCCGCCATCGAGGCCGCGACCATCGCGGGCATCACCCAGAACCCCTCGCGTCACGACCCCACTCGCGTGTTCCAGACGGACGACGGCCCCGTCGACAACTATGAGGCGGCCGAGACCCGTCGTGACGCCGTGCTGGGCGTGATGATGGAGCAGGGCATGATCACGCAGGAGGAGTTCGAGACCTTCGAGGCGGTCCCGGTCGAGGACACGCTGAACGTGTCCGCGCCGCGGTTCTCGTGCTCGGCGTCCGACATCGCTCCCTTCTTCTGCGACTACGTCACCAAGATCATCGCGCAGCACGAGGTGTTCAACACCGAGGACCAGAGCGGCAACGACCTGCTCCTCACGGGTGGGCTCGACATCGTCACCACGCTCGACGTGAGGAAGCAGAAGATCGCCAACCAGGAGTTGCGCGAGACCGTCCCCGTGGACGACCCGTCCGGCTTCGCGACCGCGATGGTGTCGCTCGATCCGACGACGGGCGAGATCCTGTCCATGGCGCAGAACCGCGAGTTCGACCCTGCGGCCGAGGCCGAGGGTTCGACGTCCATCAACTACGCCGTCGACCGCGAGTGGGGCGGCTCGCGCGGCTTCAGCCCCGGCTCGACGTTCAAGCCGGTCATCCTGGCGGCGTGGCTCGAGTCGGGACGCTCGCTTCGCCAGATCGTCCAGGGCTCGATCCAGGAGTACGAGGACGGCGACTGGGCCGAGTCCTGCAACGGCGAGGTGCGGTTCTACGGCAAGCCGTGGAAGCCCGGCAACGTGGGCGGCGTGGGCGCCCGCAGCCAGTCCGTGCTGCAGGCCACCGCCAACTCGGTCAACACGGCATACGTGGCGATGGCGAGCCAGCTGGATCTGTGCGACATCGGCGACATGGCCGAGTCGCTGTACTTCGAGCGCGCCGACAACGCCCCGTTCGAGCTCGTCCCGGCCTCCGTGCTGGGGCCGCAGAACTCGTCGCCGCTGGGCATGGCCGAGGTCTATCAGACCTTCGCGAACGAGGGCGTGCACTGCGAGCCCCTCGCGATCCTGTCCATCACCAAGCCCGACGGCACCGAGGTCGACGTCCCCCAGCAGGACTGCCGCCAGGCGATCTCTCCCGAGCTCGCCGCGGGCGTGACCTACGCGCTCCAGGGCACCATGACCGAGGGCTCGGGACGTGACTTCCAGCTCGAGGGGCGCGTGTCCGCAGGCAAGACCGGCACCTCCCAGCAGAACATGCACACCTGGTTCGCCGGCTACACGCCGCAGCTGGTGTCCGTGTTCTGGCTCGGCCACCCCGACGTCGACACGCCCCAGCAGAACATGACCATCGGCGACCATTGGGACGACTACTTCTACGGTTCGACCCTCATGGGTCCCACGTGGGGACGGTTCATGGAGCGCGCCCTCGAGGGAGTCGAGGAGGTGGACTTCCCGTCCGTCTCCGAGGAGATGCTGAACGGTGTGCCCGTGACGGTCCCGGACGTGACCGGACGCTCCGAGAGCACGGCGCGCTACCTCGCCGCGGAGGCCGGCTTCTCGCTGAGGGTCTCGGACCAGCGAGTCTTCTCGAACTCGATCGAACCCGGCGCGGTCGCCCAGCAGAGCCCGGGCCCCTACAGCCGGATGACGCCTGGCTCGAGCATCACGGTGTACCTCGCGACGGATCAGATGCCCGACTGGTGGTACAACTGGCCGGCCGGCTGGGACCGCAACAAGGCTCCCGACGGCTACTGGGGAGACACGTGGCCCCCGGCGCAGTTCGAGTCGAACCCGCCCAACGGCTGGGTCCAGCAGTGCGAGAACGGTGACAACTGGAACGAGGACACCAACCAGCCCTGCCCGGGCTTTGACCAGGACGGCAACCCCATCGGCCAGGACGGCGATGGCAACGCAGGCGGCGGTGGCAACGGGAATGGCAACGGCGGCGGGCCGGGCGGCGACGGCCGCGGCCGCGACGACGACTGACGCCGACGCGTGAGAGCACTGAGTCGCGTCGCGGGAGCGACGGTCCTGGCGGGCGCCGGGCTGCTCGCGTGGAGCCTCGTCGAGGCGCGGTCATACGTGGTGCGGCAGGTCGCACTCCCGATGCTGCCCGCGGGCTCCAAGCCCGTGCGGATCCTCCACCTCTCCGACCTGCACCTCACCCCGTCGCAGCGCGGCAAGATCGCCTGGGTGCGGTCGCTCGCGAGGTTCCGCCCCGACCTGGTGGTGGACACGGGCGACAACCTCGCTCACCCTGACGCCGTGCCGACGGTCCTGGAGGCGCTCGAGCCGCTGCTCGACGTGCCTGGCGTGTTCGTGCACGGCTCCAACGATTACTACGGTCCCACGGCCAAGAACCCGCTCAACTACCTGCGCGCTCCTACGACGCTGCACCGCAGGGCCGCCGATCTCGACCATGAGGCGCTGACGGCGGGCCTCAGGGCGCGAGGCTGGCTCGACCTGAATAACGGGCGCGGGGCTCTGGACATCGCGGGCCACGCCGTGTCCTTCGTGGGGCTGGCCGACCCCCATCTGGGGCGCGACGCGCTGCCGGCCGGCGACGGCGCGCGAGGAGGAATTCGCATGGGCGTGGTCCACGCCCCCTATGCGCGTGCCCTCGAGCAGCTGCGCGGGGACGGTGCGCAGGTGATCCTCGCCGGCCACACGCACGGCGGGCAGGTGTGCGTGCCCGGGTACGGCGCGCTCGTCACCAACTGCGACCTCGACACGCGCCGGGCCAAGGGTCTGCACGGGTGGCCCGGCGCTCGGCCGGATGCCCCTGGAGGCGGCGAGAGCGTGTGGCTGCACGTGTCCGCAGGCGTGGGAACGTCGCCGTACACGCCTATCCGCGTCGCCTGCCGGCCGGAGGCGACGGTGCTGACGCTTCTGCCCGTGGAGCGGCCGAACGGGGATTCCACGGCGGCCGGAGCCAGTTAGGTTTCCACCCGTGTCGTCCGGTATCCTGACACGGCTGTTTTCACGGGGTGTGGCGCAGCTTGGTAGCGCGCGTCGTTCGGGACGACGAGGTCGCAGGTTCAAATCCTGTCACCCCGACCAGTGCGATGCATCGGGACATCGTCGACAGAGGCCCTCCCCTCGGGGAGGGCCTCTCGTCGTCTCGTGGGGTGGTGGTCGAGGTCGTGCTCGGCGATGATCTCGCTCGAGGCGTGCCTCACGTCGGACAGCGCGGCCCAGAAAGCCGGCTACCGCCGCTCGAAGCTCGAGTCAGGTCACGCTCGAGGGGCGACCGCGCGGTACTGCTCCCTGATCACCGGTCGGTGGTCAGGGGCGGGAGTCGCGACGGTCTCGACGGGCCACTCGGGTCGCGATCCCGTGAGCGCCCACGCCGCCTGCGCTGCGGCGCCGAGCGCGACGTACTCGGACGGCTCCGGGATCTCGACCGGAACGTCGAACACTTGCGCGGCGATCGCCTGCACGGCGGGGTTCTGGGCGGCGCCGCCGACGAACAGCAGTCGCTGCGGCTCGAGGCCCTGGGCCCGCACCGCGTCCAGGCCATCCGCGAGGGCGCACAGCATGCCCTCGATCGCCGCGCGCGCAAGGTTCTCGCGCGTGGTGGAGGCGAGCGTGAGGCCGCTGAGCGACGCCGTGGCGTCGGGCAGGTTCGGGGTGCGCTCGCCCTCGAAGTACGGCACCAGGACGACGCCGCCCGCCCCGGGCTCCGCGTCGAGCGCGAGGGCGCCGAGCTCGTCATGAGTGACGCCCAGCACGCGCGTGAAGGCGTCGAGCACGCGGGCGGCGTTGAGGGTCGCGACGAGGGGGAGGAACGCGCCTGAGGCATCGGCGAAGCCAGCCACGGCGCCGCTGACGTCGCGCGCGGGCGTCTCGGTCACGGCGAACACCGTCCCGGACGTGCCGATCGACACGACGGCATCGCCTGCCGCCGCGCCCAGCCCCAGCGCAGCACCGGCGTTGTCGCCGGCGCCGGGCCCGATGACCACGGCCGATGCGCCCGCGTCGTAGCCGACTGCGCCGGTCCCGGCGCTGTCGCCGGGCCCCAGCACACGGGGCAGCACGGCATCGTGGCCGAGGGCGGCCACGAGCAGCTCGCGGTCGTACTCGCCGGAGGCGGGCGACCAGTAGCCGGTGCCGGAGGCGTCGGAGCGGTCCGTCGCGAGCTCGTCGAGCACCGGTCCGAGCGGCGACTCGTCGGCGGGACCGTAGCCGCGCAGCCGCCACGTGAGCCAGTCGTGAGGGAGCGCGACGGCAGCGACGCGCTCCGCGTTGTCTGGCTCGTTGTCGCGCAGCCAGCGCAGCTTCGTGGACGTGAAGGAGGCGACGGGGACCAGGCCCGTGCGCTCGGCCAGCGCATCGGCGCCGAACTCCTCGATCAGCGCCGTCGCCGCATCCGCCGAGCGGGTGTCGTTCCACAGCAGCGCGTCGCGGATCACCCGGCCGTCGGCATCGAGCGCGACCATGCCGTGCTGCTGGCCACCCACGGACACGGCGGCGACGTCGCTCAGCCCGCCCGCCTCGTCGAGGGCCGACCGCAGAGCGGTCCACCAAGCGTCCGGAGGCACGGACGTCCCGTCCGGGTGGGATGCGCGGCCCGTGCGGACCACGGACCCGGAGTCCAGGTCGCGAACGACCACCTTGCAGCTCTGAGTGGAGGAGTCAATGCCAGCGACGAGCGTCATCGCGCGTGCCTTTCGGTCGGGAGGGAGCAGGGGGTGAGATGCGCCGATGCGCGGGCGAGGTCGCGTACGCGACCCGGCCCGCGCATCGGCGGAAGGACGTGCTCTGGCCTAGCCGCGTGCGCCCAGCAGGTGCTCGGTCGCGAGCTGCTGGAGGCGGACGAAGCCGAAGCCCTTGCCGTCGTAGTAGGCGCTCGCGTCGAAGTCCTCGTAGGAGGCGCGGTCGGCCAGGAGGTCGTCGTAGGTCTCGCCCTCGCCCAGGGTGGGCTGGCCGAGCTCGAAGACGCGGGCGGCCTCGAGTGCCTCCTGCACCTCGGGGTCCGCGCGGAAGGCCGCAGCGCGCTCCTTGAGCAGCAGGTACATCGACATGTTCGCGCGCACCGACTCCCACACGCCGGCCGAGTCCTCGGTGCGCGACGGCTTGTAGTCGAAGTGACGCGGACCGTCGTAGGCCGGGCCGCCGTTGGGGCTGCCGTGCTCGAGCAGGTCCACGAGCGAGAAGGCGTTGTGGAGGTCGCCGTGGCCGAACACGAGGTCCTGGTCGTACTTGATGCCGCGCTGTCCGTTGAGGTCGATGTGGAAGAGCTTGCCGTGGTACAGCGCCTGCGCGATGCCGGCGGTGAAGTTGAGGCCTGCCATCTGCTCGTGACCCGTCTCGGGGTTCAGGCCCACCAGCTCGGGACGCTCGAGCGACTCGATGAAGGCCAGCGCGTGGCCCACGGTCGGCAGCAGGATGTCGCCGCGGGGCTCGTTGGGCTTGGGCTCGATCGCGAACTTGATGTCGTAGCCCTTGTCCGTGACGTAGTCACCCAGCAGGTTGACGCCCTCACGGTAGCGCTCGAGCGCAGCGTTGATGTCCTTGGCCGAGTCGTACTCGGCGCCCTCGCGTCCTCCCCACATGACGAAGGTGGTGGCGCCCAGCTCCGCGGCGAGGTCGATGTTGCGCAGCACCTTGCGCAGCGCGAAGCGGCGCACGGCGCGGTCGTTGGAGGTGAAGCCGCCGTCCTTGAACACCGGGTGGGTGAAGAGGTTGGTGGTGACCATCTCGACCACGATGCCGGTGTCTGCGCACGCGCCCTTGAGGTCATCGATGGCCTTCTGGCGCTCGGCGTCGGTGGCCTCGAAGGGGAAGACGTCGTCGTCGTGGAAGGTGATGCCCCAGGCGCCGGCGTCTGCGAGGCCGTGGATGGCCTCCACCGTGTCGAGGGGTGCGCGGGTGGCGGATCCGAAGGGGTCCTGGGCGTTCCAGCCGAGGGTCCACAGGCCGAACGAGAACTTGTCCTCGCGGGTGGGCGTGGGTGCCATGGGTGATGCTCCGATCGTCGATGATCTGTTAGGTTGTTGGCAACAACATAAGGCCGCGAGGCCCACCTGTCAAAACCTGACGACCACCACCGCTGCGCAGGCGCAGACCCGAAGGGAGAGTGCTCGCATGCTCGACCAGACTCCGGGTCGCACCATCGCCCCCGGCCGGGGAAGTCGCAACGAGGCGACCCGCCAGCACAACCTCTCGACCGTGCTGTCGCTGGTTCATCACCGCCGTGGCATGTCGCGCGCGGATCTCACCCGCGCGACGGGACTGAACCGGTCGACAGTCGGCCTGCTGGTGGGCGACCTGGTCGCGGCGAGGCTCGTCACCGAGGAGGCGCCGACGTCGACCGGCGTGGGCCGTCCCAGTCCCGTCATCGCCCCCGACGCCTCGGTCGCGGCCCTCGCGATCAACCCCGACGTCGACGCCGTGACCCTGGGCCTCGTGGGCCTCGGAGGGGTGGTGCACGCGCGCCGACGCGTCGAGCTCGACCAGGTTCCCTCGGTCGAGGACGTGCTCGCCACGGTCGCGACCCACGCTCGCGACCTGACCGGCCGCAGCGACGTCCGCGTGGTCGGTGCTGGAGTGGCGGTGCCGGGCCTCGTGCGCGTTCGGGCCGGGAGGGTGGCGCGCGCGCCTCACCTGGGGTGGCGCGACAAGGCCCTGTCCGCTCCGCTGGCCGACGCCCTGGGCGTGAACGTGGGCGTCGACAATGACGCGAACGCCGCCCTGGTGGCCGAGGCCGTCTTCGGCGCAGCCCGAGGGCTCGAGAACGTCGTCTACCTGAACGGCTCGGTGTCGGGCATCGGCGGGTCCTTGCTGGTCGACGGCGCGATCCTGCGGGGCGCGGATGGCTTCGCCGGCGAGCTGGGCCACACCATCATCAGAGCCGACGGCGAGCAGTGTCATTGCGGCAGGCGCGGCTGCCTCGAGACCGAGGTGAACCTGCAGCGCCTGGAGCAGGCGGCATCGGGCGCCATCGAGCACGACGACGTGGCGCGGTCGCTCGCCTCCCTCGACACCGGTGCGCTGTCGCGCGAGATCGATCGGCAGGTGGACCTGCTCGGGCGAGCGATGGCCTCGTTGGTGTCCGCGTTCAACCCGGAGGCGGTCGTGCTCGGAGGGTTTCTCGCGGCACTCCAGGATCTGCGACCCGAACGGCTCAGCCGAACGCTTCACGAGATGTCGTTCGCGCCCCTCGCGGACTCGGTCGACGTGCTGCCGGCCCAGCTGGGTGAGGAGCTCCTGATGGTGGGCGCCGCCGAGCTGGGCTTCGCACCTCTGCTCGTGAACCCCATCGCATCCGCCTGACGCTGACGCCCACCGTCCCGCGCGCAGCCGTCGCCTTCCGCCGGAGCCTCTGCGCGCCACCGGCGTGCCGTGGCACGCTGTGAGCATGCTGACGCTTCTCGCCGCGCTGCCGATCCTCGCGATCCTGCTGCTCATGGTGGTCGCGAAGTGGTCAGCGGCGCTCGCGGGCGCGACCGCCGCCGCCGGCGCGATGGTGCTCGCCCTCACCGCCTTCGAGTTCGGAGGCGAGGACGATCCCTTCGGCCCCGTCGAGGGAATCGTCGGCGTGCTCGCGCGGGCCAGCTGGGTCGCGCTCACCGTGATGCTGATCATCGGGCCCGCGCTTGGCATCCACCACCTCCAGCAGCGCACGGGCGCGACGCGAGCTCTCGAGGCGGGCCTGTCGCGCATCACGCCTGACCCGCGCGTCGCTGCTCTCCTGATCGCGTGGTTCTTCTGCCTCCTCATCGAAGGCGCGGCGGGGTTCGGCACACCGGTTGCGCTCGCAGCCCCGTTCCTGGTGGCAGCGGGCTTCAAGCCGCTCACCGCGGTGGTCGCGGCGATGCTTGGCCACGCCTCGGCGGTGCCGTTCGCGGCCGTCGGCACGCCCACCCTCGCGCAGCTCGCGATCGTCGACTACGACCCTCGTCAGCTGTCCTGGGCGATCGCCCCGCTGATGGCCGTCGTGGGCCTGGTGCTCGCGTTCATGGTCGCGCGCCTGGTCGGCACCCTCGTGCCCACCGCGGGACCGCCGTGGCGATGGATGGCCGTCGCCTATGCGGCGTTCTTCCTTCCCTATCTCCTGATCGCACGGTTCGTGGGGCCCGAGTTGCCGTCGCTCGTGGGGTCGATCGCGGGCGCCGGCCTGTTCGTCATCGCGGTGCGCTGGGTCCTCCGGCGCCGCGGAGCCGCGGCCGCCGCGCAGGTCGGCGCCGATGCGCCCTCAGGCAGCGAGCCTTCGTCACCTTCCGAACAGATCGGCGACCGGGAGGCTCCCGCTGCCCACGTGCCCGCCTCTCCCGTCGTCGGCTACGTCGCCCAGTCCCAGCACGAGGCGACGACGCCGGGGGAGACGCCTCGCGCATCGGCCGCGGTGACGGCCCCGCCGAGCATGTCATTCCTGGCCGCGACCGCCCCGTACCTGGTGCTGGTGGTGCTGGTCCTGCTCACGCGGCTCGTCACTCCCGTGAAGGAGGCGACGCAGTCGTGGACCGTCAGCTGGGAGCTGTTCGGGAGCTTCTCGGAGAGCATCCAGCCGCTGTATCACCCCGGCGCGCTGCTCGCCATCGCGTTCGTCGCAGGAGCGGTGTGGCAGAGCGCCGCGTGGCGAGACGTCGGGATCGCCTTCCAGCGCGCGACGCTGCAGGTGGTGCCGGTGTTTGTGGCGCTGGTGGCGATGGTGACGGTGGCGTTCACGATGTCGGAGTCGGGGATGACCGAGCAGCTTGCCGTCGCGGCAGCGGCCACCGGAGCGCTGTGGCCGGTGCTCAGTCCCTTCGTGGGCGCGCTCGGCACCTTCATGACGGGGTCCGCGACGGCGTCGAACATCCTCTTCACCGAGTTCCAGGATCAGACGGCCCTGTCGGCCGAGCTCGACCCGCTGCCGCTGCTGGGAGCCCAGGCGGCGGGAGCGGCGATCGGCAACGTGATCTGCCCGCACAACGTGGTCGCCGCCGCAGCGACGGTGGGCCTGTCAGGCCGAGAGGGCCAGGTGCTGACGCGCGCCCTGCCGGTCGCGGCGCTGTGCCTGGTCCTGCTGGGCGCGATCACCTGGGTCATTGTCTAGTCGCTGAAGTGGTCGGTTCTGGTGCGTCAACCGCCCCGAGGTGCGCGAGTTGGGCCCAACTCGCGCATCAAGGGGTGGCGATGAGCGAGAATCGACCATCAGGAGGGCCGATGCGCGGGCTGGGTCGCGCTACACGCCCAACTGGGGCGAGGCGGCTGCCACCCTGGACTCGATCCGCTCGGCGAGGAGCTGCGCGATCTGCACGGCGTTGAGCGCCGCGCCCTTGCGCAGGTTGTCGCCCACGATGAACAGTGCGAGGCCACGCCCGCCGTCGACTCCGTGGTCGGCCCGGATGCGGCCCACGAAGGTCTCGTCGCGGCCGGCCGCCTTGAGCGGCGTGGGGATCTCGTCGACGACCACGCCCGGTGCCGCGGTTAGGATCTCGTAGGCGCGAGCAGGCGACAGCGGCTGCTCGAACTCCGCGTTCACGGAGAGCGAGTGCCCGGAGTACACCGGCACGCGCACGCAGGTACCGGAGACGCGCAGCTCGGGAAGGCCGAGGATCTTGCGCGACTCGTCGATGAGCTTGCGCTCCTCGACGGTCTCGTTCGAGTCGTCGCCCACGAGGTCGCCAGCGAACGGCAGGACGTTGAAGGCGATGGGCTCGACGTAGACCTCCGCCGCCGGGAGGGCGACGGCGCTTCCGTCCAGAGCGAGCGCATCGGCGCTGTCGGCCACCGCCCTCACCTGGCTTCCGAGCTCGCGCACCCCGGCCAGCCCCGAGCCAGAGACGGCCTGGTAGGTGGACACGACCAGGCGGACCAGGCCGGCCTCGTCGTGCAGCGCCTTGAGGCTCGGCATCGCGGCCATGGTGGTGCAGTTGGGGTTCGCGACGATGCCCTTGGGGATCTCGTCGAGCGCGTCAGGGTTGACCTCGGAGACCACCAGCGGGACCTCAGGGTCCATCCGCCACGCGCTCGAGTTGTCCACCACGACGGCTCCCGCGGCGGCGAACTGCGGCGCGTACTCCTTCGAGGGGCCGCCGCCCGCGGAGAAGATCGCGATGTCGATGCCGGCGTAGTCGCCCGAGGCGATGTCCTCGACGGTGATGTCAACGCCCCGGTGCTCGAGCACGGTGCCTGCGGAGCGGGACGACGCGAAGAAGCGCACGTTCGCCGCCGGGAAGCGGTCCGCGACCAGCTCGCGCATGACGGTTCCCACCTGTCCGGTGGCGCCCACGATCGCTACAGTGATGCTCATCGTCCAGTCCCTCCGTACACGACGGCCTCGCCGTCCTGGGTGTCGAGCTCGAAAGCGGTGTGGACGGCGCGCACGGCGTCGTCGAGCTTCTCGGAGCGGGTGACGACGGAGATGCGGATGTCCGACGTCGAGATCATCTCGATGTTGACGCCCGCGTCGCGCAGCGCGGAGAAGAACTTGGCTGACACGCCAGAGTTGGAGCGCATGCCGGCGCCGACCAGCGAGATCTTGCCGATGGTGTCGTCCGTGCGCAGCTCGGCGTAGCCGATGGCGCCATGGTCGGCCTCGATGGCCGCAGTCGCGCGCGGAACCGAGTCCGCAGGCAGCGTGAAGGAGATGTCGGTGACGCCCGTGACCGTCGCGGACACGTTCTGGACGATCATGTCGATGTTGACGTCCGCGGTCGCGACGGCCTCGAACAGGCGCGCGGCAGAGCCGGGCACGTCCGGCACGCCGATGACCGTGATCTTGGCCTCGGAGCGGTCGTGCGCGACGCCGGCGATGATCGGGTCTTCCATCTCTTCTCCTTCGTCAGTGTCGCTCGTCACCCAGGTCCCTTCAAGGCCGGAGAACGACGAGCGCACGTGGATCGGAACGTCGAAGCGGCGCGCGTACTCGACGCAGCGCGGCATGAGGACCTTGGCGCCGGAGGCGGCCAGGTCGAGCATCTCCTCGTAGGAGACGCGGGCGAGCTTGCGGGCGGATGGCACGATGCGCGGGTCAGCGGTGAAGACGCCATCCACGTCGGTATAGATCTCGCAGACGTCGGCGGCGAGCGCCGCGGCGAGCGCCACGGCGGTGGTGTCCGAGCCGCCCCGTCCCAGCGTGGTGACGTCCTGCGTGTCGGGGTGCAGACCCTGGAAGCCGGCGACGATCGCGACGTCACCGTCCTCGACCGCCTTCTGCAGGCGGCCGGGCGCGACGTCGATGATGCGCGCGCGGCCGTGATGCTCGGTGGTGATGACGCCCGCCTGCGGCCCGGTGAACGCCTGCGCGCCCACGCCGAGCTGGCGGATCGCCATCGCGAGCAGCGCCATCGAGATGCGCTCGCCGGCGGTCAGCAGGATGTCCATCTCTCGAGGTGCCGGGTCGTCGGTTACGGCGTTGGCGAGGTCGATGAGCTCGTCCGTGGTGTCGCCCATCGCGCTCACGGCCACCACGACGTCATTGCCGGCGCGCTTGGTCTCGACGATGCGTCGGGCGACGCGCTTGATCGCGTCGGCGTCCGAGACGGAGGACCCTCCGTACTTCTGCACCACGAGAGGCATGCGTGAGCTCCAGCTGTTCGACCAGGGGTGTGTGCTTCCAGGAACGGGCGCGCCCGCGCGCGCACGGTGACACAGTCTAGTGAGGCCGTGCGCATTCTCCTACTCGCCTCCGGGTCTCGGGCAGGAGAGCGCAGGCGCGCGGATTAGCATGAGCGCGTGAGGCGCACCGATGATCCGATCGTCACCACCGACGCCGGACGCGTGCGAGGACGCTGGCGCACGAGCGCCGATGCGCGGGGACAGGTGACCTCCTTCGCCACCTTCCGCGGGATCCCCTTCGCCGCCCCGCCGGTGGGCGATCTGCGGTTCGCGCCGCCCGCCGCCCCGGAGCAGTGGGACGGCGTGCGCGACGCGGGAGCCTTCGGTCCGACGCCCCAACGGGAATCGCCATACGACCCGCCGCGCATCCCGGAGCCCTCGATCCCTGGTCGGGACGTGCTGACCGTCAATGTCACCACCCCCGACCCGTCTCCAGGCGCGGGTCTCCCGGTGCTGGTGTGGATCCACGGCGGCGGGTTCATTGGCGGCTCGCCCGCGAGCCCCTGGTACGTGGGCGAGTCGTTCGCGCGCGATGGCGTCGTGACCATCACGGTGGCGTACCGCCTGGGCTTCGAGGGCTTCGGGTGGATGGAGGGTGCGGTCCCGAACCGCGGCGTGCTCGACTGGGTCGCGGGACTCGACTGGGTCCAGCGCCACGCCGCGCGCTTCGGGGGCGACCCTGCCCGCGTGACGATCGCCGGGCAGAGCGCGGGCGGAGCGGCGGTCATGCGCCTGCTGACTCTTCCCTCTGCCCAGCATCTGTTCTCGCAGGTGATCGCGGTCTCGCCGGCGGACGCTTCCGCGACCGTGGAGAGCGCCCGCGAGGCCGGAGAGCGCATCGCCGCCGCGCTCGGAGTCGAGCACAGCGCCGCTGGTCTCGGTGCGGTCGACGAGCACACGCTGTTCCGTGCGCTTGGCGCGGCGCAGACGGAGCCCGCCGACCCGGTCCGCGGCCTGCTGCAGCGCGCCGCCATGCCCCTGCCGCTCGCGCCGGTGGTCGACGGCACCCTGGTCCCTCACTCGGTGACCGACGGGGTCAGGGCGGGCGTGGGCGCCGACAAGCCGCTGCTCATCGGCGCCACCGCCCACGAGTTCAACGAGTCGGTCGTGGGCGTGGCGGCGTCGCGCCCCGGCGCGGATGCCGTCGCGCTGCTCCGCGAGGCGGGTGTGCCGGACGCGTGCGTCGAGGATCTCGCCGGTGCGGAGCCCGAGCGCGGCCCCGACTGGGCACTGGGCCAGGTCGTGACGGACGCGATCTTCCGGGGGCCCGCGGCGGGGTGGGCGAACGCGCGGGGCGCCGGCCCGACCTGGGCGTACGACTTCCGGTGGGAGTCCCGCTCTCCCGCCGTGCGCGGAGCAGCGCACTGCGTCGACGTGCCGTTCGGCTTCGACATCCTCGGAGCGGATGGCGTGGAGGAGGCGGTGGGGCCCCGGGCCCCGCAGGGCCTTGCTGACGCCGTCCACGGCGACTGGCTTGCGATGGTGCGCGATGGAGCGGTCGATGCCCCGCGTCACGGCGACTCCCATGCCACCGTCGTGTATGGGCGGGACGCGCACCGTCGCATCGGCGCTGCCTACGCGCTCGAGCGTCGGCTCTGGACTGATGGCCTTGCGCCCGTGTCCCCAGGCTCAGGCTGACGCGACCCGCACGGGGCCGCCGACCGGAGCGGTGGCCAGCTGGGCGAGGCGCGGCCAGGCGAAACCCGCGCGGCGGCGCTCCTCGACGGACTCCGCGACCGCCTCGCGCCAGGGCACCTGCGCCTCGAACCCTAACAGAAGTCGCGCCGTTTCGGGATCGGAGTGCCAGTCCATGCCCACGTGCACCAGCGCGTGCGTGAGGAATGGCGAGCTGCCAGGGAGCACGGGGTGGAGGCGCTCCATGACGCCAGCGAAGGCGAAGGCCGCCCGCGTGGGCACGGAGTAGCGCGGCGCGGGAACGCCGGCCGCACGCGCGATCTCGGCGATCGCCTCGCGCGCCGTGGGCTGCTCGGGCCCGACGATCGGCACCGAGACATACCCGGTCAGTCGCTCGGCGATCGCGGCGAGCGCGAAGGCGCGGCCCAGGTCCTCGCCGGCGATCAGCGGCATGGTCGCCTCGCCGCCGTCCACCCACGGCACCATGCGCGTGCGCAGCCGGGGGATGAGCGCCGACACCAGTCCCAGCTCGAGCCCGGTGCCCACGAAGTGTCCGAGCCTCATCGACACCACGGCGGTACGACCCGGTCCCGTGCCAGCGATCCGACGGGCGTGGCGTTCGACGTCGACCATGGCGTCCAGGTGTGGCCAGTACCCGCGCGGTGTGGGCACGTCGTCAGCGGGGTCGGTCGCGCCGCTCGCCGCGGGGGTTCCGATCGCGACGGTGGACGCCAGCAGGACGCGCGCCACTCCGGCTCCCACGGCCTGGTCCAGCAGGTCGATGGACGGTTCGAGGAACAGCGTGCGTTCTTCGTGCCGGTGGCCCCAGAAGCTGGACCAGGTGCCGGCATGGATGAGGACGTCGACACCGCGCACCACGTCGCGGCGGTAGTTGGGATCGGTGAGGTCGCCGATGCGCGTGTCGTGCGCCGTGGCGGGTACGCGGGCCGCGTCGCGGCCGGCCGCGATGACGTGGAGATCGGTGCGGCCGGCGAGCGCGCCGAGGATGTGACGGCCGAGCCAACCGGAAGCGCCGGTGACGAGGACGGTGGTGGTCATGGGAACTCCGATGCTGAGGGGCGTCAGGGCAGGCTGCCGCCAGGGTGGGGTGCGGTGAGGTGCGGGAGCGGCGGCCAGGGCGCCGCGGCGAGGTCAGGCGGAGGTCGTCGCGATCCAGCGCTTCAGGTGCGCTGCCTCGCGCTCGAGAGGCTCAGGGTCGGACAGCGCGTTCGTGAGCACGGCGGCGCCCTGGATCCCTGTCACCAGGTGCAGGGCTCGGGCTCGGGAGGCGTCGGACGGGAAACCGAGCGCCTCGAACTGCTCGGTGGCCCATGCGATCGTCATCGTGAAGATCTCCGCGGCGGAGTCTCCCAGGTCCTCGCTCACCTTGCGGGCCTCCGAGCACAGCGAGCCGATGGGGCAGCCGTAGCTGGTGATCGTGCCGGCGTCGCGGAGGTGCATGTCGACGTAGGCCGCAAGGCGAGCACGGGGGTCCGGCGCAGCGTTCCACTCCTCGACGAGAGCCGCGTAGCGCTCGCGGAGCTGGTCGACGATGGCGAGTCCGAGGTCGTCCTTGGACTTGAAGTAGTAGTACACGCTGCCGGTCGCGACGCCTGCCTCGCTCGCGACGTCACCCAGGGTGGTGCGCTCGAGGCCGCGGGTGTAGGCGAGGGTTGCGGCGGCGGCGGTCAAGCGCTCGCGCTTGTCGGTCGCTGGACGGGGCATGGAGTCCTCCTTGCTTCGGATAGATAGGACACTAACTAGTAATTCGACCGCGCGCAAGGCCTGACCCTCGACACGCGGAAGATCAGGGATGTCCCTCATGGTTGACGGCTCCGGCGCCTGCCACACTGGCGGCGATGGCGACGGCGCAGATCCCTGCGTCCGACCGCGGCGGCCCAGCCGCCTCAACCAGAGGGAACACCGCATGACAGTCACGCAGGAGGCGCCCGTGCTCACGGACGCCATCGCGGTCGAGGGGGTGGCGCGCTCGTTCGGATCCGTCCGCGCGGTCGACAGCGCCAGCCTCACCGTGAGGCACGGGCACGTCACCGCCCTGATCGGGCCGAACGGCTGTGGCAAGACCACGCTCATGCTGATGCTGTCGGGGCTGCTGCGCCCCGACTCCGGCGAGATTCGGATCGCCGGCCACGACCCGCGCACGGACTCCGCCGCCGTGCGGGCCGCGATCGGGTGGATGCCGGACCAGCTGGGCTCGTGGGACAACCTGACGTGCCTGCAGACGCTGACGCTCATGGGCGAGGCGTACCGGATCCCGCGCGCGACCGCGCGCGAACGTGGGCTGTCATTGCTGCGCCGTGTGCACCTCGAGGAGTTCGCAGAGCGCCCGGCGCGCGTGCTCTCGCGGGGCCAGAAGCAGCGGCTCTCTCTCGCGCGGGCGCTCGTCCACGATCCCGCCGTGCTGCTCCTCGACGAGCCCGCCAACGGGCTTGACCCGCGCTCCCGTGTGGAACTGCGCGACCTGGTGCGCGAGTTCGCCGCCGAGGGCCGCGCCGTGCTCGTGTCGAGTCACGTCCTCGCCGAGCTCGACGAGATGGTCGATGACGCGGTGTTCATGTCGAAGGGACGCACGCTCGGCGACGATGCCGCGGCCATGGTCGCCGACGCTCGTCTCAAGTACCGCATCGACGCGCTCGACCCCGAGGCACTGCAGGCGGCCCTCACGAGCGGACAGGTGGACTTCGAGCCCACCGCGACCGGAGCGGTCACCCGCATCGATGGCGAGGCCAATGCCGCTCAGGCGCTCGCATGGCTGGTCGGGCAGGGGGTCCAGGTCCACCGGTTCGGACCCGTGGGCTCGGCCCTCGAGCAGACGTACATGGCGATGAACGAGGAGCGGCGATGAGCACCGAGACCACCGAGCACCACCTGCCCGCATCCGACGTCGCGGTGAACCCGCCGCCACGCACCGGCAACCCGTGGCTGCCCACGCCGCACGGAGTGTCCCTCATGGCGCGGATCGAGCTGCGCAGGCGGCGGCCCTCTACCAAGGGCTACATCCTCTACGGCATCCTGTTTGCGATCGTCATCGCGATCTGCCTCTCCGCCGCGATCTTCACCCCGGCCCAGCTCTCGTCGACCAACTTCGAGATCGTGCTGGTCATGGTCCTCGGCGTCGGCATGCTCATCGCGCCCTCCCTGTCGGCCACGTCGATCAACGGCGACTCTGGCGAGGGGGTGCTCGCACCGCTGCAGATGTCCCACCTCACCGCGGGCGACATCGCGATCGGCAAGCTGCTGGCCTCCTGGACGGTCTCGGTCTTCGCGCTGGTGGCGCTGTCTCCGTTCCTCGTCTACACCTTCCTCAACTCGGGCTGGCGCGTGGGGGAGATGCTCATGACGATCGGCGCGATCCTGTTCGTCGTGCTGACCTTCACCGCAGTCGGGCTCGCGTGGTCCGCGATCGCCGCTCGCGCGGTCGCATCCGTGGCCCTCGCGCACCTCACGACCGGCTTCTTCGTCATCGGCACGCTCATCGTGTTCGGCGTCTCGACCCTGCTGTTCACCGAGGAGGCGACGCAGCGCGACCGCTACATCGACTGGGAGCAGCTGACCCCCGAGGCGGAGGAGGCGCTCAACGAGGCGTACATGACGGGCGACTACTCCGCGCTCGACCCCGCGGACTACCAGTGCGTCGACTCCGAGTGGGCGTACACGATCACCCACACGGAGCACGTGGCGTGGATCCTGCTGACCAACCCGGCCGTGATGATCACGGAGACCGCGCCCATCGTCGACCCCGAGACCTGGGAGGAGGACGGGCGCGCGGCGCCCGGCCTGTTCGCGACCATCCACCAGCTCGTGTCGCAGGCCCGCCTGGGACCTGTGGAGCAGCTCGACGACCACATCGTTTACGACGAATGCGCCCAGCTCTTCCAGCAGGCCGAGGCTAGCGACATGTCCGATGAGGAGCTCGAGGAGAATTGGGCCGAGGAGGAGGCGCGTCACATGGAGCGGCAGCAGGAGGTCGCCAACCTCGATCGCGCGCCGTGGATCGGCCTGGGCGTGACCGGAGCGCTGCTCGTCGGCTCCATGTGGATCGTCGTCAACCGTCTCCGCGTGCCCTACAAGAAGCTGCGCAGCGGTACTCGCGTGGCGTAGCCGGCTGTCGCATCGGCCGTCCTGTCCCTCGGCGGGACACGGCGGCCGATGCGCGGGCGAGCTCCCCTAAACCCGGCGAAGTGGGCCCAACTCGCTCGTCTAAGCCCCTAAATGAGCGAAGTGGGCCCAACTCGCTCGTGCAAGGCACTAGATGAGCGAAGTGGGCCCCATTCGTCCACGAGGGCGGCCATCCACGAAGACGGCGGGGCCCGGGGTCAGCTCACCTGGCGGCGGCCCTCGAAGGCGCGCCCGAGGGTCACCTCGTCGGCGTACTCGAGGTCGCCGCCCACGGGCAGCCCCGACGCAAGTCGCGACACCGTCACGCCCATCGGCACCAGCATGCGCGTGAGGTACGTCGCGGTCGCCTCGCCCTCGATGTTCGGGTCGGTCGCGATGATGACCTCCTGGATGGCGCCGTCGCCGAGCCGCGTCAGCAGCTCGCGGATGCGCAGGTCGTCGGGCCCCACGCCGTTCATCGGATCGATCGCGCCGCCCAGCACGTGGTAGCGGCCCCGGTACTCGCGAGTGCGCTCGATGACCACCACGTCCTTGGGCTCCTCGACCACGCACAGAAGGTCGTCGGACCGACGCGGATCGGCGCAGATGCGGCACTGCTCGGACTCCGCCACGTTGCCGCACGTCTCGCAGAAGCGCACCTTCTCCTTGACGGTCGTGATCGCGTCGGCGAGGCGCTTCACGTCGACCGCGTCCGCGGCGAGCAGGTGGAAGGCGATGCGCTGGGCGCTCTTGGGGCCCACGCCTGGCAGGTGCCCCAGCTCGTCGATCAGATCCTGAACCGCGCCGTCATACATGGGCTCAAGCGTAGGCGGCGCGGGAGACGCAGGCGCGCATCACGGCGCCAGCCGCGCCCAGTCAGCGCGCCTCGAGGTAGCGCAGGTAGACGTCCATGAGCCTCGACGGGTTCGCGCGGTAGGTCTCGAACATGAATCCGTAGCCTGCGGTGATGGCGAGCACGTCCTGAGCCAGCTCGTCCGCGGTGAGGTCGGTTCTGCACCAGCCGCGCTCCTGCGCATAGGTCATGAGCCGACCGAGCTCGGCGCACCACTCGGCGTGGAGCTCGCGCAGGGGCGCCATGAGCGACTCGTCGTCTCGGTTGGCGTCCGCGAACTCCGAGATCACCATGGTCCACCGGGATCCTTGGGGGTCGGTACGTGCGAACTCCGTCTGCGCGATCGTCAGCGCCGTCGCGAGGTCGGCGGGCTCGGCCGCTTCGACGACGGCCCACCACTCGCCGCGCAGGTCGCGTCGCGCGCGCAGGACCTCGAGGAAGAACTCCTCCTTCGAGCCGAAGTGGAAGTAGAAGGCGCCGCGTGTGTAGCCGGAGTCGCGGACCACGTCCTCGATCGTCGTGGGCGCGTAGCCCCTGATCAGGAACCTCTCGATGCCGAGCCGCAGCAGGTCTGAACGGGTCCGCTCGCGCTTGATCTGGAACTTGGTGGGAGGACGTTGTCCCGCACCGTCGACCTGGGTCATGGGGCGAGCGTAACAGCGCAAAGCGGACACGCCTGCGCGCGTCCAGCGGGCACTTTCAGTCGTCGACGACGGTCCCGCCGAGCAGTTGCGCCACCACGTCCGCGCCGCTCAGTTGAGCGTCCGGCGCCCGCTCGTCATCAGGGGAGATGTCCTCGTGCGCGTCGTCGATCGCCGACGCCGAGCCGCGCGAGGGTGCGTCCTCCGAAGGCTCGTCGTCGACGGGCGGCTCGTCCCACGGCGGCGGCTCGTCCGCGGCGACCGCGGCACCTGCCAGCGCGGCTCCTGCTCCCGCGGCGCCGACCGTAGCGCTCGTCGCAGGCGAGGCGGACGGAGGCGGCGCGGAGGCCACCGATGGGGCATGCGCGGGACTGGGCGCGGCCGGCGGGCGAGCGCCCCCTGGACCCTCGACTGCCTCGACGCGGACGTGGAGCCCGAGCGTCTCGCGAACCGCGAGAGCGACGTTCTCCGCGTGCGCGCTGCCCGTGAAGCGGGAGGCCAGGGCGGCGTTGTCGAAGGCGAGCGTCAGGACGCCGCCGTCGACGCTCGCTACCTGGGCGCTCTGACTCACCATCGACCACGTGACTCGCCGGCGCTCGAGGGTGCCGAGCACCTCGGGCCAGCGGCGTCGCACGAGCTCCGCGTCCTCGGCCCCGCCCGCGACATCCCCGGTCGGTGCGCGGACGGGCTCAGGCTTGTCGCTGGACGGTGGGGCCGATGCGGACGCCGGCTCGGGCGCTGGCACCGCCTCGGTCGTGGCTCGCGGCGCGGCGGAGGATTGCGGCGCGGCGGCGGACTGCGGCGCGGCGGTGGGCTCTGCTGCAGACTCGGGCTGCGCGGCCGCAGGCACCGGAGCCTGCTGCTCCCGAGCAGCAGCGACCGCTGCTCGAGCCTTGGCTGCGCCCGCGCCGGGATCGCTTCCGGTCTGTGGCGAGGCGGGTGCAGCCGCGGCAGCGGCGGGCGCAGGCGAGGAAGCCGCCTGCCCGCTCACTCCGCTGCCGGCCGCAGCGATGAGCCGCGCGCACAGCAGCTCGAGGTGCAGGCGCGGCGAGGTGGCGCCGACCATGTGGGTGAGGGCGTCGTTGACGAGGTCGCCGGCCTGCGAAGCACGCGCGAGCCCGAGCCTGCGAGCCTGATCCTTCATGCTGTCGAGCTGGTCGGTGGGCACCTCGCCCAGGGCCTTGAGGCCCTCGCCTCCGGCGGCGCTCAGCAGGATGAGGTCGCGCAGCCGCTCGAGGAGGTCCTCGACGAACCGCCGCGGCTCGTGCCCCGTGTCGATCACCCGGCCGACGACGCTGAACAGCGAGGCGCCGTCCCCGGCTGCGATGGCGTCGACCGCGTCGTCGAGCAGCGTCGCATCGGTGAAGCCCAGCAGCGCGATCGCTCGCTCGTAGGTGACGCCGGCGTCGTCCGAGCCGGCCATGAGCTGGTCGAGCACTGAGAGGGTGTCGCGCACGGAGCCGCCGCCGGCGCGGACCACGAGCGGGAGGACGCCGCCCTCCACCTGCACGGACTCTGCCTCGCACAGCTGCCCGAGGTAGTCGATGAGGACGGGCGGTGGCACGAGGCGGAAGGGGTAGTGATGGGTGCGCGAGCGGATGGTGCCGATGACCTTCTCGGGCTCAGTGGTCGCGAAGATGAAGCGCACGTGCGGCGGTGGCTCCTCGACCAGCTTCAGCAGGGCGTTGAAGCCCTGCGTCGTCACCATGTGCGCCTCGTCGAGGATGAAGATCTTGTACCGGTCTCGCGCCGGGGCGAAGGCCGCCCGCTCGCGCAGCTCGCGAGCATCGTCCACGCCGTTGTGCGAGGCCGCGTCGATCTCGACCACGTCGACCGAGCCCGCGCCGCCGCGCGCGAGCTCCACGCATGAGTCGCAGCTGCCGCACGGGGTGTCCGTCGGTCCCTGCTCGCAGTTGAGGCAGCGGGCGAGGATGCGCGCCGACGTGGTCTTCCCGCACCCGCGCGGGCCCGAAAAGAGGTAGGCGTGGTTGACCTTGTCGGCGCGCAGCGCCTGCATCAGCGGGGTGGTGACGTGCTCCTGGCCGACCACGTCGGCGAACGCGTCCGGGCGGTAGCGGCGATACAGGGCGGTGCTCACAGGGCGAGCCTAGTGCCGCCCACCGACACGCGCATCGGCCCTCCACAGTGGCGGTCGTGGAGGGCCGATGCGGCGGGCAGGCGGTGAGGTCCGTCGCCCTGTCGAGGGTCGGGTCAGGCGGTCAGGTCCATCACGATCCGCCCGTCGATCGCGCCATCGTGCATGCGCGCGAAGATGTCGTTGATGCTCTCGAGCGGCTCGACAGCGTAGGTGGGGGCGATGAGGCCGCGGGCGAAGAAGTCGATCGCCTCCTCCATGTCCTGGCGGGTGCCCACGATCGAGCCGCGGACCGTCCAGCCGTTCAGCACCACCGAGAAGATGTCGAGGGGGAACTGCTCGGGCGGCAGGCCGACGAGCGACACCGTGCCGCCGCGGCGCAGCGAGCTGACGGCCTGAGGGAATGCCCTGCCGTTGACGGCCGTGACGAGCGCGCCGTGCACGCCGCCGCCCGTGGCCTCGCGGATCGCGGCCCCCGCATCCGCCGACGTCTCGGCATTCACGACGACCGCGGCGCCATGCTTGCGGGCCAGCTCGAGCTTGTCATCGGCCACGTCGACGGCGACCACGCGCCGCCCCATCGCTACCGCGTACTGGACCGCGATGTGGCCCAGCCCGCCGATGCCGGAGATCAGCACCCAGTCGCCTGGCTTGGTGTCCGTGACCTTGAGGCCCTTGTACACGGTGACCCCGGCGCACAGGATGGGCGCCGCCGCTGCGAGGTCGACGCCGCCAGGCAGCACCGGGCAGTAGCGCGAGTCGACGAGCATGTACTGGCCGAACGAGCCGTCGACGGAGTAGCCGCCGTTGCGCTGCGCATGGCACAGCGTCTCCCAGCCGGCCTCGCAGAACTCGCACTCGCCGCACGCGCTCCACAGCCACGCGTTGCCGACGGTGTCGCCCACCGCGACGCGGGTGACGTTGTCGCCCACGGCGACCACCTCGCCCACGCCCTCGTGGCCGGGGATGAAGGGAGGGGAAGGCTTGACGGGCCAGTCGCCCTCGGCGGCGTGCAGATCGGTGTGGCACACGCCGGAGTAGTGGACCTTGACGAGGGCCTCGTAGCCGGTGGGGGTGGGCAGTTCGACGTCGGAGATCTCGAGCGGCTGGTCGAAGTTGCGGACGACCGCGGCGCGGAAGGTGTCGGCCATGGGGATCACTTCTTCTCTGTCATGTCTGCGTCGGCGGCCGATCCGTCGGCGACACTTCCACGGTACGTCCGCACAGGGGGCCGCACCTGGGCCCTTCGTCCCCGTCAGGCTGCGCGCCGTCGTGCCCGGGCATGACAGGACCCCCCACGCACCCGACAGAGCCCGCTTGCCCTTGCTGCATTCCTGCCCTGGGGGAGTTGGGCGAGGTATCGCCACGTGGGGGGTCGCCCTCGAGTCTAGCGCCGATGCGGATTTAGCTGTTACGCCCTCGCTCGGGTACCATTCTGGGGCTTGGAGGATTCGCCTAGTGGCCTATGGCGCACGCTTGGAAAGCGTGTTGGGTGCAAGCCCTCAGGGGTTCGAATCCCCTATCCTCCGCCAGTAGTAGCCGTTTGCCGCAGCCGCCGTGGGGGTTTCGTGAGTCAGTCGCCGACGGGTCCCGACCCCAAGCGTCGCAAGGCCGTGCGCCGACACCGTCGCGAACGCCAGATCGTGGTGTTCGGCGTCATCATCATCGCGGTCGCGGCCATCGGCTTCATGGCCTCCGCCATCTACAGCGGCGACGTCGAGGGCCCGTTCGCCTCCGACTTCAGCTCGCCCGCTCCCGAGCTGGGCGAGATCGACCTGGTGTGCCCGCCGCCCGAGAGCAAGCCGCTCGAGCCCAGCCAGGTGGTGGTGCGCGTCAACAACTCGACGGACGCGCCCGGCCTCGCCAGCACCACGCGCGACACGCTCGCTGGGCGCGGCTTCGTCGTGGTGGGCGCGACCAACTGGTCTCGCGAGTACGACGGCAACGTGGAGATCTACTTTGGCGCCGAGGGCGTGCAGCACGCCTACACCCTCGCCCGGCAGTTCACGGACGCCGAGCTGGTGCTCGACAGCAGGCCCGACATCACCGTCGACCTGGTGCTGGGCGTGCAGTTCAGCGAGTCCCCTCAGCTGCGCGAACCTCTCGCTCCTGAGCTGTCCCCCGACCTCAACCTCACCGCCGGCGGCGAGTGCCGCCCCGCCAACCTCGTGGTCGCGGTCCCGGCGCCGCGCACGCTGCCCGAGAACCCGCTCGCGAGCGCGAGCCCCTCTCCGTCCCCCGAGCCAG
This sequence comes from Demequina sp. NBRC 110053, assembly GCF_002090095.1. Taxonomy (GTDB): domain Bacteria; phylum Actinomycetota; class Actinomycetes; order Actinomycetales; family Demequinaceae; genus Demequina. Next base: position 1,410,896 of record NZ_BBRJ01000002.1, read on the forward strand.
AGGCCGAGGGCGACGAGGGCTGACGCGCCTCCGGCGGAGCATGAGCTCGGCCGAAGCGGGCGCGAAGTCGCGTTCCGCCGTGCGGGCCGGCGGCGGCTCGACCCTCGCGCCTTGACCCTTGACCGTGCGACAGCTGCCTACGAAAAAACGGCTGAACCCCCACGATCGGAGGTTCAGCCGTTCACGATGTCGTGCGACATCGCCGTGGCGGTGACGGTGGGATTTGAACCCACGGTACGGGGTTACCGTACACAGCATTTCGAGTGCTGCACCTTCGGCCGCTCGGACACGTCACCGCGAAAGAGGATACCTGGTCGTCACCTGCCGTCCTAATCGGCGGACGCGAGGCGGTCAGCGCGGCCTGTGGGGCGGCGCGAACCGTCCGACGGGGTCGGGCGCGGCGGGCCGGTGCAGCAGGGCTGTGGCGACGGCCAGTCCGGCTCCCACGAGGGTGTCGATCACGCGCTCGCCCGCGAGCTCGAGGCTGCCCAGGCGGCCCTCCGCGGAGCTGACGATGATGAGCGCGAGCGGCGTCAGGGCGGCGGTGGCGAGTGCGTAGTGACGCGCCACCGCCACCTCCGTCACGAACTGGAGAGCGCCCAGCGTGAACGCGATCACGATGGGCGACGGGTCCAGCGCGGAGAATCCGATGTAGACGCCCACGCCGGCGACTGTGCCGACCGCGCGGTGCAGCCCCCGGGCTGCGGCTGGACCTCGCCCCGGCACCACGCCGATCACCACCACGCCTGCCGCGACCGTCCAATAGGCGCGTTCGGGATCGACGAGCAGCAGACTCAGCGCGGTCCCGACCACGGCGACGATGGCGGTCCGCGCCAGCAGCTCCTTCGCGCCCCGGTCCCACTGCGGGCGTGCGAGCAGCACCCGGAGCGGCCGCGGTGTGACCTGCCAGTGCGCTCGCCTCACGAGGGGGGCGATGCTGACCATGACAGCCAATGCACAGCCGGCACCCACGGCAGCGACGATCGTCGAGAAGCTCCCACCCGCATCGGCCGCATGCCCCGCCACGCCGTAGACCAGGATCGGGAACAGCGGTCCTGGCGGACCCAGACGGTACCCATGGACCAGCGCGCCCGTGCCCACGGTGACGAGGACGAGGCCCACCGCCGCGATGCTCGGGTGGGGACCGAGCCACGCGCCCAGCGCCGCGCATGCGACCAGCACCAGGCCGGCGAGGGGCCTCAGGCGCAATCGCTCGAGCCGGGGCAGCGCGGAGAAGTACGGAACGGTGAAGGCGCCCATGCACGCGAGCAGGCCCAGGTCCGTGCGACCCATCGCGACGCCAGCGAGCAGCGGAACGGTCATGGTGATCGCCGCCTGAAGCGCGATGGGCCAGCGTGGCTCCGAGGCCGGGACCACCGTGCCCAGGCTGGCGACCGCCCGGCGAGCGCCGCCGCGCCAGATGTCGCGCCGACGGGGCTGGCTGCTCATGGTGCCCGACCGCTCGTCGCCTCAGCGACGCTGCTCGAAGAAGGCGGTGAGCAGGGAGGCGCACTCCGCCTCCCGCACGCCAGCGATCACCTCGACCTTCGAGCCGATGCGCGCGTCTCGCACGACGTCCCACTGGGATCCGGTCGCACCGGCCTTCGGATCCCACGCCCCGAGGACGATGCGCGGCACGCGGGCCTGCAGGATCGCGCCGGCGCACATGAGGCACGGCTCGAGGGTGACGACGATCGTGCAGCCGTCGAGGCGCCAGGTCTGCAGGGCCGATGCGGCCTCGCGCAGCGCGAGCACCTCGGCGTGGGCGGTGGGGTCGTGGGCAGCCTCGCGGCGATTGAAGCCGCGGCCGATGATCGCCCCACCGGGGTCGAGGACGATCGCGCCGACCGGGACGTCGGACACGGCCGATGCGCGCTCGGCGAGGGCGAGTGCCTCGCCCATCGCGTCGTCCCAGTCGGTCACGTCGCCAGGCTACCGGGGCTCTCCTCGCCACTCGGATCGCTGGCGGGGCGCGACGGGTAACGTGGAGCCATGCAGCTGCACGTCGCGGATCACCCGCTCATCCGCCACAAGGTCACCGTCCTGCGCGACAAGAGCACGCCGTCGCCGACGTTCAGGCTCCTGGTCGACGAGCTCGTCACGCTCCTGGCCTACGAGGCCACGCGCGAGGTCAAGGTCGCGGAGTGCGAGGTCGAGACGCCGCTGACCACCGCGACCGGCACCAAGATCGCGGATCCGCCCCCGATCATCGTGCCGATCCTGCGCGCGGGGCTTGGCATGCTCGACGGCATGACGCGCCTGCTGCCCAGCGCGGAGGTGGGCTTCCTGGGGCTCAAGCGCGATGAGGAGACCCTCGAGGCGGTCACGTATGCGAACCGCCTTCCCGAGGACCTCACCGGCAGGCAGGTGTTCCTCATCGACCCGATGCTCGCCACGGGTGGGTCGCTCGTGGCCGCGATCGAGTACGCGCTCGAGCGAGGGGCAACGGATGTGACGTGTGTGTGCCTGCTCGCGGCCCCTGAAGGGATCGCGCACGTGCAGAAGTCGGTGGGCGATCGCGCGGACGTGTCCGTGGTGGTCGCGCAGGTGGACGAGAGGCTCAACGAGGTGGGCTACATCGTCCCGGGCCTCGGAGACGCAGGGGACAGGCTGTACGGGGTGGTCGACCTGTAGCCGTTCACGTTGGGGGAGTGTGCGCCAGAGTGTGAGCGACGCGGCGCGCGCGGCGCCCCACTCGGCGACCGCGCGCGATGACGCCTGAGCGGAGCGCGCTCAGGGATCCGCGATGGCCCGTCGGGCCGATGCGCGCCTTCGAGTGGCGTCGTCATTCATGTTCGTCTCGGCAAGGCTTCGCGAGGGATCGGCGGGGGCGTCTCCTCACCCACGCCGCTCTGCCGAGTCGGTCGGGACCATATGGCGAGCCGCCGATGTCAGACCTCGGTGAGACGCTGAAGGCATGTCCGGACAGATGCGGTTGGCAAGTGTTCCCCAGGTGCGAGGGCCCGCTGTGGAGGACACGCCGCGTTGTCCACAGCGTTTACACAGAGTTGTCCACATGACCACAAGATATGGGGTCGGTATCGCGAAACGACCCCCATATCTTGTTGCACACCATTGTAATTCGCGTTACTGTCGGATCACGCTTCGCGTCCCCGACGTCGCCCCCGCGAGGGGCGGTCGCCCCGGTCCTGGCGGACATCAGAACAACACAGACCACCGGCCTCATGGGGCCATGTTTCATCGCACTCTTGCGAGGGGAGAATCGTGACGATCACGGAGAACACCGCACAGGACAGCGTCAACGTCGCCGCTGTGGCCGAGGCGGTCGCAGAGGCCAACCCGTCCCGCACGGGCATCCACGTCACCAAGCGAGACGGCACGCATGAGCCGTACAACGCCGACCGCATCAACAAGGCGATCGAGCGCGCGGCCGAGGGGCTCGAGGACCAGATCTCCATCACGACGCAGATCGCCTCCGAGCTCGCGATCACGCTGTTCGATGGCATCACCACGGAGCAGCTCGACGAGGCCGCGATCGGCGTCGCCGTCCAGAACGTCAAGGAGGACCCCGCCTTCGACACCGTCGCAGCCCGCCTGCTGCGCAAGGTGATCTACAAGCGGGTGCTCGGTGGCTACGAGACCAACCTCGAGCTCGCGCTGCTCCACCAGGCCCGCTTCCCCGGCTACGTGCGCGATGCCGTCGAGGAGGGCCTGCTGGACACCCGCCTCGAGACCCTGTTCGACCTCGACGCGCTCGCGGCGGCGCTCGACCACGAGCGCGACGACCTGCTGAAGTACATCGGCACCGTCACCATGCGCAATCGCTACATGATCACGGACCGTCACGGCAAGGCGCTCGAGGTGCCCCAGTACTTCTGGATGCGCGTGTCGATGGGCCTGGCCCTCAACGAGGCCAACCCCACCGAGATGGCCATCCAGTTCTACGAGAAGATCTCCAAGCTGGACTACCTCCCGGCGGGCTCGACGCTGGTCAACGCCGGCACGTCGTACCCGCAGCTGTCCAACTGCTTCGTCATGCAGATGGAGGACGACATCGAGCACATCGCCAAGAGCGTGCGCGACGTCATGTGGCTGACCAAGGGCACGGGCGGCATCGGCCTGTCCGTCACCAAGCTGCGCTCCGAGGGCTCGCCGATCAAGTCGAACAACACGACGTCGACCGGCCCCATCCCGTTCATGCACACCATCGACTCGACGCTGCGCGCCGTGTCCCGCGGTGGCAAGAAGTTCGGCGCCCTGTGCTTCTACATGGAGAACTGGCACATGGACTTCGCGCAGTTCCTCGACCTGCGCCAGAACTCCGGTGACCCCTACCGGCGCACCCGCACCGCCAACACCGCGGTGTGGATCTCTGACGAGTTCATGAAGCGCGTCGAGGCTGACCAGGACTGGTACCTGTTCGACCCCGCGGAGACCCCCGACCTGGTCGAGCTCACCGGCTCCGCCTTCTCCGCGCGCTATGCGGAGTACGTCGCGATGGCCGAGTCCGGCCGCATGCGGACCTTCAAGAAGATGCGTGCCCGCGAGCAGTACAAGTCGATCCTCGTGATGCTGCAGGGCTCCTCGCACCCCTGGCTGACGTGGAAGGACACGATCAACAACCGCGCCCTGAACACCAACACCGGCACCATCCACCTGTCGAACCTGTGCACGGAGATCTGCCTCCCTCAGGACCGCGAGAACATCTCGGTGTGCAACCTGGCCTCGGTCAACCTGTCCGAGCACCTCGTCGACGGCGCCATCGACTGGGAGCGCATGGAGAAGTCCACGCGCCTTGCCGTCCGACAGCTCGACAACCTGATCGACATCACGCTGTCCTCGGTGCCGGAGTCCGAGCACTCGAACTCGGAGAACCGCGCGATCGGCCTGGGCGTCATGGGCTTCACGGACCTCACCGAGCGCCTGGGCCTCGCGTACGAGTCGGAGGAGGCGTACGACCTCATCGACGAGATCATGGAGTTCGTGTCGTTCCACGCGATCGACGCCTCCGCCGACCTCGCCCGCGAGCGCGGCGCCTACAAGAACTTCGAGGGCTCCGGCTGGTCGCAGGGCAAGGTGCCGTTCGACACCATCGAGGAGACCGAGGCGGACCGCGGCGTGCCGATCGAGGTCAACCGCACCACCCGCCAGGACTGGGACTCGCTGCGCGAGAAGGTCGCGGGCGGCATCCGCAACGCCACCCTCATGGCCGTGGCGCCCACCGCGTCGATCGGCCTGGTCGCCGGCACCACGCCCGGATTCGACCCGCAGTTCTCGCAGATCTTCAGCCGTGCGACCTCGTCCGGCAAGTTCCTCGAGGTCAACCGCAACCTGGTGCGCGACCTCCAGGCCGCCGGTCTCTGGGACGAGCTCAAGGACCGCCTGCTCGAGGTCCAGGGCGACCTGTCGCAGATCGACGAGGTTCCGCAGCACCTCCAGGACGTGTACAAGACCTCGTTCCAGCTGTCTCCGTACGCGTTCATCGAGGTGGCCGCGCGCGCCCAGAAGTGGATCGATCAGGCCATCAGCCGCAACATCTACCTCGCGGACCGCGACGTGGACAACATGATGGACCTGTACTCGGCCGCGTGGAAGCGAGGCGTCAAGACCACGTACTACCTGCACATGAAGCCTCGCCACACCGCGGAGCAGTCGACGGTCCGCGTCAACAAGACCGAGAAGCTGAACAAAGCTGCGGGAGGCGCCTCCGGCGGCTCTGCCGGCGGTCCCTCGCGTCGCGGCTTCGGCGCCCGCAAGGGCTTTGGCGCCTCGAAGTCAGCGGCACCCGCCGCGGTCCAGGAGGCCGTGGTCGACAGTGCGGGCATCAACGAGGCGGCCGTGGAGGCAGCCTCCGAGCCCACCACCGCATCGGCGGCCGCGGCCGCAGCGCCCGCCCGCAAGGGATTCGGCGCCGCGACCGCGAAGTCGACGGAGCCCAAGGCTGAGACAGCCTCGCCGTCCAGCCCCATCGCGTCGGCCCCCGCCTCCGTGCTGAGCGGCGTAGCCGCCCAGGCGTTCGCCACCGCTCCCGAGGTCAAGCCGGACGTTCCCCCGGCGGCGCTTCCCGAGCCTGCTGAGCAGCCTGCCGCGACCGGCTCGATCGACAGCGCCGCGGTTGCGCCAGCCGGCGCGACGGTGCTTGATGTTCAGGAGGGCGCCGCGGTGTCCATCGGCGGTGACACGGAGCTGGTCGACGGCGTCGCCTGCCCCGTGGACCCCATGGAGGCTCTCCAGTGCGAGTCGTGCCAGTAGCCGGCACAGAAGTGAGGAAGTAGATCATGGCAATTCTCGGAACCGGCATCCAGGACGGTCTCCTGCTCAAGCCCATCACGTACCCGTGGGCGTACGACCTGTACAACCAGGCCGTGGCCAACACGTGGTTCCCCAACGAGATCCAGCTGGGCGAGGACCTCGCGGACTTCAAGAAGATGACGGACGAGGAGAAGCACGCCGTCACCTTCCTGATGTCGTACTTCAACCCCAACGAGCTGCTTGTCAACAAGGCTCTGGCGTTCGGCGTCTACCCCTACATCAACGCCCCCGAGTGTCACCTCTACCTCGCGAAGCAGATGTGGGAGGAGGCCAACCACTGCATGTCCTTCGAGTACGTCCTCGAGACGTTCCCGCTGGACCGCGACGAGGCGTACGAGTCCCACGTCACCGTGCCGTCGATGGCCGCCAAGGAGGCCTTCGAGGTGAAGTTCATCCGTCGGATGACGGAGGAGACCCTCGACATCACCACCACCGAGGGCAAGAAGGACTTCGTCCGCAACCTCGTCGCGTACAACATCATCCTCGAGGGCATCTGGTTCTACTCGGGCTTCATGGTCGCGCTGAGCTTCCGCCAGCGCAACCTGCTGCGCAACTTCGGCTCGCTCATGGACTGGGTGATCCGCGACGAGTCGCTGCACCTCCAGTTCGGCATCAACCTGATCCTCACCGTGCTCGAGGAGAACGAGGACCTCCAGGACCCCGACTTCGCCGACGAGATCCGCCAGATGATCCTCGACGCCGTGGACATGGAGGAGGCGTACAACCGGGATCTGCTGCCCAAGGGCATCCTCGGGCTCAACGCCGACTACGTGAACCAGTACGTGCGCTACCTCGCAGACCGCCGACTCGAGGAGCTGGGCTTCGACGCCCACTACAACGTGTCCAATCCCGCCAAGTGGATGGCCACCGCCAATGACACGCTCCAGCTGGTCAACTTCTTCGAGGCCACCAACACCTCCTACGAGGTGAACGCGCAGGCGACCAAGAAGTAGGCCTCCAGGCCTCGTGCGGGCCCCGCGACCGGTTCCAGGAATCGGACGCGGGGCCTGTTCGTTGGCACCGAGAGCATTCCCCATCCTGGCTTTACTTACCAGACGGTAGGGAATAGCATGAACACGTCGGCGCTGACAGGTGTCGCCGGCTTCCTCTCTGCAGGCTCGGCAGTCCTGTCTCAGCGCCGCAGCCCCGTCTTCCAGAGAGTGCACCCCTGTGTCTTCCGATCTTCATGCCCCGTGCGGCACGCCCGCGTCCGAGGTCCCGGCCCCGCGCGCGCCCGAGCCAGCAGCGACTGTCGCGCAGGCGTTCGGTCGCACCCTGAGCCGAGCGGACAAGCTCAAGTACATCCTGGTGCTGGGTGCGCTGGTGGCGCTCGGGCCGTTCACGGTCGACCTGTACCTGCCCGCCTTCCCTGACGTCGCCGCGGACCTCAGCGTGAGCGACGCCGCCATCCAGCTCACCTTGACGGCCACCATGGTCGGCTTCGCCCTCGGCCAGCTCGTGGTTGGACCGCTGTCCGACGCGCTCGGACGGCGCAAGCCGCTGCTGATCGCCACCGCCATCCACATCGGCGCGTCCGTCGCGGTGGCCTTCGCGCCCACGGTCGAGCTGGTGATGGTCGGCCGCGTGCTGCAGGGCATCGGCGCGGCCGGCGCCGGCGTGGTCGCGATGGCCATGGTGCGTGACCTCTTCGGCGGTCAGCAGCTGATCCGGATGCTCGCCCGGATGGCCCTCGTCACGGGACTGGCCCCGGTGGCGGCTCCGGTGATCGGCTCGCAGCTGCTGAACGTCATGGAGTGGCGCGGCATCTTCGCCGTTCTCGCCGCGTACGGCGTGGTGATGATCGTGGTCGCGGCGTTCCTCATGGTGGAGACGATGCCGGAGTCGAGGCGCGGTCGCTTCGAGGCCGCTGCCGTCGCCGCGCGCTACCGCCATCTGTTCCGCGACTCGGCCTTCGTGGGCATCGCCATCGTCGGTGCGATGTCGTTCACGGCGCTCTTCGCCTACCTGTCAGCCTCGTCGTTCGTGCTGCAGGACTTGTTCGGCCTCACCCCACAGCAGTACGGCCTGGTATTCGGCATCAACTCGATCGGCCTGGTCGTGTGCAGCCAGGTCTCGGCGCGTCTCATGCGCGTGCTCCCGCCTCGCTCCGTCACCACGCTGGGCCTGTCCATCCAGGCTGCCGGCGCACTCGCGCTGCTCGCATCCGGGCTTCTCGACACGGGCGTCATCCCAGTGCTGATCTCGCTGTTCTTCGTGGTGGGGCCGCTGGGCCTCATCATGCCCACGGTCCAGGTGACGGCGCTCGCGGGCCACGCCGAGGAGGCCGGCACGGCCGCGTCGCTGATCGGCGCTCTGAACATGGGCGTGGCGGGTCTGGCGACGCCGCTGATCGGTCTGGGAGGAATCTCGGTGACCTCCATGGCTGTCGTGATGATCGGCGCCTTGGCGGTGGCGAACGCTTCGCTGTGGCTCGTGGTGCGTCCGCGTGCCTCCGCCGAGGTCGTGGCCTAGCCTGGCGCCATGACGAGCATCGGCATCCTGGTCTTCGACGGCTTCGATCTCATTGATGCGGGCGGACCGTACGAGGTCTTCCTGACCGCCTCGCGGCTCGTGGAGCGCGACGGCGACGAGCCTCCCTTCACCGTCGAGCTGCTCAGCCCCGATGGCTCCGACGCCATCGCCTACGGCGGCATGACCCTCACCGGCCTCGCCGATGCGCGGATCGCCCCCTCGTTCGACGTGGTCGTGGTGCCGGGCACCATCGACGTCGAGGCGGCGCTGGCAGACGAGGTGCTCGAGGAGGCGGTTGGCGCGCTCACCGGCGCGGCCGGGCTCACGACCTCGGTGTGCACGGGCGCCTTCCTGCTCGCGCGCGGAGGACTCCTGAGCGGCGTGCCCGCGACCACCCACTGGGAGGACGTGGACGCGCTGCGAGCGGCGGGGGTGCCGGGCGCCGTCGGCGGGGTGCGCTGGGCCGATGCGGGATCGGTGATCACCAGCGGCGGCCTGACTTCGGGCATGCACATGGCGCTGCATGTGGTCGCGCGGATCGCCGGTGTTGACCTTGCAGAGCGCACGGCGCGACAGCTCGACCTGGACTGGAGCCCCGAGCCGGCTCGCTGACGAGGAGCGCTGACGCTACGGGCGGGTGTCCGCGATCGTGACCGCGATCGTGCCGATCAGGAAGTTGTCGCCCGTGGTCTTGACGGTGAGCGTGTGGACGCCCTCGGGACGGCTGGTCTTGGGCTCGAACGGCTTGGCGTCGACGCCCATGGTGTTGGCGTAGGTGGAGCCGAACGCGTGCGAGTCGCCGGCGTTGTCTGGCACGGAGTGCCCGCTCTGACGCATTCCCTTGAAGACGTCGCCGCCAAGGTCGACGGTGTCGCCGGAGAGCGCGCGGTCGGTCTCGTAGGCGGTCCACGACAGGCTGACGTCCGAGCGCTCGAGCAGGTCGATCTCCTTGACCACGGGCGCGCTGGCCGAGACCCAATGCGGTCCCTCGAACAGGGTCACCTGGGAGCTCTCGTCGAGGGTGGGGTCCTCGTAGATGACCGTGAGCGTGAAGCCCGCGTAGTAGGTGGGGTCGCTGTCGGTCCGCGTGGCACTGACGGCGATATCGGCGAGCGCGTAGGTGCCGGAGCCCGCGGCCTTCACGACCGCCGTGACGTCGGTGCGCGAGACGTAGTACTCGCGATTGCCCTGCGTGAGCGTCGAGACGTCGTCAGCCGCCACGGACGCGTACGCACCGCCGGGGACCTGGAACCGCGCGCTTGCGAGCGAGCCCTGCCAGTCGTCTCCGCCGAACGACGCGACGCGCGGCAGAGCCCGGTTCGCCGACCACTCGAGGTAGGCCTTGGTGACGGTGGCTCCTTCGGGGATGTCCACCGCGGTCGTGCCGGAGACCCGATCTCCATGTGCCGAGTTCAGCGGGACCATCACATAGTTGTTGTTGTCGAGAGGCAGACCAGAGAGCTCGCGGGGGCCCGTGTATCGCTGGGCCTCGAGGCACGTGCCCTGGGTCGGATCGCACGTGAGGAGCGGCGCCCCGAACTGAGCGACTCCCAGCCCGCCTCGACCCGTGAAGATTGGATCGAGTCCGTCGTCGATCTCTGTGATCGAGGTCCTCACCGAGTACTCCACCCGCTGGTCGCCCGACGCGACCATGAACGTCGTCCGAGCGTCGTCGGCGAGCTTCCCTTCCGGCAGGCGGACGTCGAGGTCGAGCTGGGTGCCCGCGCCCCCATCGAGCCCGTCGAGGGTGCAGTCGACCACGGTGTCGTCATCGCTGAGGGAGCATTCCCAGTCTCCTGCGGTGAACGTGTCGCCGGTGGCCTGCGCCATCACGAAGTCCAGCGAGCCCACGTCGGGCACGGAGAACGCGCCGGCCCCTGTGCTCGCGGGAGCGAACGCGAGTCCCGCAGGCAGCGTGATGGTCGCCGCGACGTCCTCGGCGCTGCCGTCGCCATCGTTGGCCACGCTCATGCCGATGCGTGGTGCGGTGCGCGACAGCGCGATCACGTTCAGCGGCGCCTGGCCGATCGAGAGGATGGCGCGCCCGCCAGTGCCGGAGCCGGAACCAGAGCCAGAGCCCGAGCCCGAGCCGGAACCAGAGCCCGAACCGGAGCCAGAACCGGAACCCGAGCCAGAGCCCGAACCGGAGCCCGAACCCGAGCCAGAGCCAGAACCGGAACCCGAGCCAGAGCCAGAGCCGGAACCAGAGCCAGAGCCGGAGCCGGAACCCGAACCGGAGCCCGACCCCGAACCGTCACCGACAGGCGAACCCCCGCCGGTCCCAGGGTCGCTGCTCGCCCCGGAGCCTGTGCTGGAGTCGTCACTGCTCAGCCCATAGATCACCGTACGGGCACGCGGCTCGGGGTCGCTGCCAGCGCTCGACGATGGCGCCTGCTCCTGAGGATCCGCGGACGCGCTGGGCGAGGGCGACGGCGTGGGGGTCAGCGTGGGCGCGGCGCCAGGCTGGCCCTCGGAACCGCTGCGTGTCTCCGAAGGTGAGGGCGAGGGCTCGATGGCCACGGCATCGGCCTCGTCACCGGTCTCGCCGGCTGGCGCGAACACCCCCAGGGCGCTCGCGCCGTTGATCGCGAGCGCCACGACGCCGATCGCGGCGGCCGTCGGAAGCGCGACGCTCGCCAACGCGCCCAGGGCGCCGGCGAGACCTGCGGCGCCAGCGGTGGCGCCCGCGCCCATCGCGCTGCCCGCCGCCCCGGTTCCGCCTGCCGTCGCGCCCGCACCGGCGGTCGCCTCGGGTCCGAAGACGCCGCCGATCGGGAGCCCACCCTCGAGCGCTCCCACGCCGACGGCGCCCATGAACAGCGGCGCGATGATGCCGCGCATGCCGCGGTTGACGTCCTCGAGCTCGGCGACGAGCGCCCCGCACCGCTCACAGCCCTGGACGTGGCCGTCCACCTTGCCGTACTCGCGCTTGGACAGCCCGCCGCGCACGTAGGCGCCCAGCTGGGCGTTCGCCTCGAGGCAGCCGATCTCCTCCGAGGTGTTGAGGTGCTGCTGGAGATAGGCCTGTCGGAGGGCCTCGCGGGCGCGGTACGACAGCGCGGCGACCCCGTTGGCCGTGAGGCCCAGCAGGGGAGCGATCTCCTTGGCGGTCTTCTTCTCGACCTCGCTGTACCAGAGCACGGCCTGCCAGCGCTCGGGGAGGGACTTGAACGCCTCGGCGACCATGCCGTGCTCGAAGCCGTCGAGCGCGGGCTCGTCGGATGCCGCCTGGTAGCCGATCGACGACTCGTAGGGCGACATGTCGTCGCGAGGCTTGGTGCGGATGCCCTTGTCGATGATGTCCATGCCGGTGCGGCGGACGATCGTGAACAGGTACGCGCGGAAGGCGAGATCCGGCCCGTCGCCGCGCTGCAGCGCCCGGAGCACGCGGGAGAAAGACTCCGAGACCACGTCATCGATGTCGCTCGCGGCGTTCGTGTACTGGGCGGCGACCTTGCGCGCGGCCCCCACGTGGCGCTCGTAGAGCACGCCGAAGGCTGCCGCATCGCCAGCACGAACGCCGGCGATGAGCTCAGGATCGCTGGACGTCTCCGTCCACAGCGCGATCGCCTCCGAGCTCATGGGCACATCCTCCTCCCACGACCATTGTCAGGGCTTCCCTATCTTCCCTGGGTTCAGAGGGGGTGGGCAAGAGTGGGGGTTGGGGAATTGGTCACACTTGCCCCACTTCGCGCTTCGTGAAGAAGTTCTCGCGAACTCGCGTCATAGGCGAGTGTGATGTGCGTCTCATCTGGCATGAGCAACGACACCCAGGTCCCCGGCAACGGGCAGGCCGCGCTTCTCCAGCGTTGGGAGAGCGCGAGCATCACCACGGTGTGGTTGCGTCCTGGCGATTGGTACACCCCTGCGGCGGAGGCGCTCGCGGAGGCGCTCGAGGCTCGACTCGACACGGCGCCGGCCGCCTTCCGCCTGGGTCAGGCCCGGTCGGGGGCGGGCGTGGGCATCACGGAGGCGATCGACGACATGGCGGTGCTGTTCAAGGCCGCTGGGTTCGAGGCGGCGCCCATCCGGTCCATCCGCGCTCTGTGCGAGGGTTGGACCGCGGGTTCGGAGCCGCTGCTCGAGGCGCCGGTGATGACAGATGCGGAGTCGGGCCTGGGAACCCCGGAGTACCTGGTGCAACGCCTTGCGGAGGTCTACGGGACGGCAGGGCGCCTGGGCGTCGAGGTCTCGACCACGCACGCCCTGGTGATGGTCGACGTCTCGGTGGAGGCGACGGACCCTTGGCAGCGCATCGCGCGCAACGCCGCGGCCGGCGAGGCGCTGCGCGGCGCCTACGGCGTGGGCCATCCGATGGCGCGCATGGGAGACGGACTCTATGCCGTGCTGGTGGAGCGCGGCGCCACGTTGGGGACGGGCATCGCGTCCCTGCGCGACCACATCTCTGATCGTGCGCAGGCGATGAAGGGTGGCAACCTCATGCGCCAGCCGCCGCGGGTCTGGATCGAGTCGCTTCCCGGCACACACTCTTTCGCGAGCGACCTTGTGGAGTCGTTGCAGCGATAGTCCCGGCGATCCCGGGAAGGGAGGGGTCTGGCACCGAGCTGAGGGCGGTGTCAGACCCCTTCCGTCGGAGTTCCTCGCCGCGGCTCAGTCTTGGGCTCGCGCGCTCCACAGCACGAGCGAGCGGCCCTCGTCGCGGGAGACGCGGCGCCCGCGCTCGACGATCACGACGGACCCCGAGGGCCCGGAGGTGAAGACCCGCGAGCCGGTGTCCGCGCGCGGCCGGAGCTTGCGCACCTCGTCCTGGAGACGGTCGACCTGCTTCTGGAGGGTCAGGATGCGCGCGATGCCAGCAAGGTTGATGCCCTCGTCCTGGCTCATGCGCTGGATCTCGCGAAGCGTGGCGACGTCGCGCAGCGAGTAGCGCCGGCCTCCGCCCGGGCGCCGCCGCGGGATCACGAGCCCCAGCCGGTCGTATTGGCGCAGGGTCTGGGCGTGCATGCCGGCGAGCTCTGCGGCTGCGGAGATGAGGAAGACGGGCTCGTCGACGTCAGGCTGCTCCATCAGGCTCGCCTCCTCTCCTCACGTGCCACCGTAGACCCGGTGCGCCGCGCATCGGCGCTACTTGGCCGCGTCCTTGTAGTAGTCCTTGCGGGGATCGTCCTTGGCGGTGTGCAGGGCGAAGGCCTGCAGCGCCTCCTTGGCCTTGCGCGCGAGCTTGCTCGGCACGTCGACGGTGATGGTGACCAGCAGGTCGCCCTGCCCGTCCTTGGCGGCGAGACCGCGACCCTTCACGCGCAGCACCTTGCCCGACGGCGTGCCCTCGGGGATCTTCACGCGAACGCGATCTCCGTCGAGAGTCGGCACCTCGACGGTCGCGCCCAGCGCGGCCTCGTCGAAGCTCACCGGCAGCGTCGCGAGCAGGTTGCGCCCGTCCGTGGAGAACACAGGGTGCGGCGCCACGTGCACGGTCAGGATCAGGTCGCCCGCTGGGCCGCCGTTGCTGCCGGGCCTGCCCTTGCCGCGGATGCGGATCTTCTGGCCGTTCTTGACGCCCACCGGCAGGCGCGTGGTGATGTCGCCCGTGCCGGTGCGCAGGGTGATCGTCTCGCCGGCGGCGGCCTGACGGAAGCTGACCTCGGTGGCCGCGGCGATGTCGCCGCCCTGCTGCGGTCCCTGGCGGAAGCCGCCGCCGAAGAGGTTGCCGAGCATGTCCTCGAAGCCCTGGGCGCGGTACTGCTGGCCGCCCGGCGCTCCGCCGGGACGAGCACCGGCGCCCGCGCCGCCGAACATGTTCGAGAACACGTCCTCGAAGCCCGCGCCGCCCGGTCCGCCGGCCTGGAAGCGCGGCCCGCCACCGCCCATGGTGCGGATCGCGTCGTACTGCTGACGCTGGTCCTTGTCGGACAGCACGCCGTATGCCTCGCCCACCTCCTTGAAGCGGGACTCGGCGGCCGCGTCCCCGGGATTGCGGTCGGGGTGGAGGTCGCGCGCGAGCTTGCGATACGCCTTCTTGATGTCCTCCTGGCTCGCGCCCTTGGGGACGCCCAGCGTGGCGTAGAAGTCCTTGGAGAACCAGTCCTGGCTCGTCACTGCGCGCCTCCTTCCAGGCGGGTCGGGGTCTACTCGGGCTGGGCGACGATGACCCGCGCGGCGCGGATCACTCGTTCGCCGATGCGGTGGCCGGGCTGCGCCACGTGCTGGACGGTGGGCTCGGTCACCTCGGTCGAGGGCTGAGACATGAGTGCCTCGTGCACCTGCGGGTCGAAGGGCTCGCCGGCCGCACCGAAGCTGGACCACCCGAGGCGACCCAGGGCGTCCTCGAGCTTGGTGGTGATCGACTTGAACGGGCCGTCCGCGTCGAGGTCGCCATGCTCGCGCGCGCCGGCGATGTCGTCGAGCACGGGCAGCAGGCCCTCGATCACCTTGGAGACGGCGAGCTCGCCCGCGGCCTCGCGGTCGCGATCCACGCGCTTGCGGTAGTTGACGTACTCGGCCTGGAGGCGCTGGAGGTCGGCGAGGTGCTCGGCGGCCTTGGTGTATGCGGCGTTGAGCGCGTCGTCCGCGCCCTGCTCGTCCGCGCTGAACTCGTCGGCGGCGGCGTCGCCCAGGCCCTCGGCTGCCTCGTTGACGATGCGCTCGGCATCGGCCAGCGGGTCGGTGTCCTGTCCCGCGTCGGCGCCCTCCGCCTGCGGGGCGGCGTCGTTCTGCTGTGCGTCGACGCCGTCGCGCTGCGCGGCGTCGTTCTCGTCGTTCGGATCGGGGGTGGGGTGCTGGTCGGTCATGGTGAGCCTTCCCGTGAGAGGAACGCGGCGGCGGGGCGGGCACTGCCCGCCCCGCCGCGGGCGCGTTACTTCTTGTCGTCCTCGTCGTCGACGATCTCGGCGTCGACCACGTCGTCCTCCGCCGCATCGGCGGGCTGCTCGCCCGCCGGAGCGTCGGACGCGGAGCCAGCCGCCGCATCGGCCTGCTGGGACGCGTAGACGGCCTCGCCGATCTTCTGCGCCTTCTCCACGAGCGTGTCGTGCTTGGCCTTGATGTCGGCGACGTCGTCGCCCTCGAGCGCGGTCTTGACGTCCGCGATCGCGGTCTTCACCTCGTCCGCGACCTCGGCAGGAACCTTGTCCTCGTTCTCGGACAGGATCTTCTCCGTCGAGTAGGCGAAGGTCTCCGCGTTGTTGCGCGTCTCGGCGTCCTCGCGGCGCTTCTTGTCCTCGTCCGCGTGCTCCTCGGCGTCCTTGACCATGCGCTCGATGTCATCCTTCGACAGCGCCGAGCCGCCGGTGACCGTGATCGACTGCTCCTTGCCCGTGCCGCGGTCCTTCGCGCCCACGTGCACGATGCCGTTGGCGTCGATGTCGAACGTGACCTCGACCTGGGGAACGCCGCGAGGGGCCGGTGCGATGCCGCTGAGCTCGAAGGTGCCCAGCAGCTTGTTGTCGCGGGCGAACTGGCGCTCGCCCTGGTAGACCTGCACCAGCACGGAGGGCTGGTTGTCCTCGGCGGTCGAGAAGACCTCCGACGACTTCGTCGGGATCGCGGTGTTGCGCTCGATGAGCGTGGTCATCACGCCGCCCTTGGTCTCGATGCCGAGGCTCAGCGGGGTGACGTCGATGAGCAGCACGTCCTTGCGCTCACCCGAGATCACGCCGGCCTGGAGCGCGGCACCCACGGCCACCACCTCGTCAGGGTTGACGCCCTTGTTGGGCTCCTGGCCGCCGGTGAGCTCCTTCACCACGTCGGTCACGGCGGGCATGCGGGTCGAGCCGCCGACGAGCACCACGTGGTCGATGTCGGACAGCTGGATGCCGGCGTCCTTGATGACCTGGTGGAAGGGCTCCTTGGTGCGGTCGATGAGGTCCTGCGTCATCTGCTGGAACTGGGCGCGGGTGAGGCGCGTGTCCAGGTGCACGGGGCCGTTCTCGCCGATCGACAGGTACTGGAGCGAGATGTTGGTGCTGGTCGCGCTCGACAGCTCCTTCTTGGCCTGCTCGGCGGCCTCGCGCAGGCGCTGCACCGCGGACTTGTCCTTGGCGAGGTCGACGCCCTCGGTGTTCTTGACCTCCTTGATGAGGTGGTCGACGATGCGCTGATCCCAGTCGTCGCCGCCCAGACGGTTGTCGCCGGCGGTGGCGCGGACCTGGATGGTCGAGAAGTCGTCCTCGTCCTTGCCCACCTCGAGGAGGGACACGTCGAACGTGCCGCCTCCCAGGTCGAAGACCAGGATGAGCTCGTCCTCCTTGCCCTTGTCGAGGCCGTAGGCGAGGGCCGCCGCGGTGGGCTCGTTGACGATGCGCTGGACCTTGAGGCCCGCGATCTCGCCGGCGTCCTTGGTGGCCTGGCGCTCGGCGTCGTTGAAGTAGGCGGGGACGGTGATGACGGCCTCGGTGACCTTCTCGCCCAGGTACTCCTCGGCGTCGCGCTTGAGCTTGCCGAGGATGCGCGCGGAGATCTCCTGCGCGGTGTACTTCTTGTCGTCGATCTCCTGCGACCAGTCCGTGCCCATGTGGCGCTTCACGGAGGTGATGGTGCGGTCGACGTTGGTGACGGCCTGGCGCTTGGCGATCTCTCCCACCAGGACCTCGCCGGTCTTCGAGAACGCGACCACCGACGGGGTGGTGCGGGCGCCCTCGGCGTTCGCGATGACGGTGGGCTCGCCGCCCTCCAGGACGGTGACCACGGAGTTCGTGGTGCCGAGGTCGATGCCTACTGCTCGTGACATGAGGTGTCCTCCTTCTGGTGCGGCCCTGACGGCCGCGACGTCTGCCGGCTCGGGAGTTGAGCCGCCTACACTCAAGTATCCGCGCTCCGGCTCGGGTGTCAAGTTGAGGCGGACAAACGTGAGTGAAGCAGGCTCAAGTTTGCTGGCGAGCGTGCCTCGAAAGGGTCAGCCGCCGTCGGGGCACTCGCGGTCATGCGGATGGCCGTGCCGCTCTCGTACGCCGACGATTGGCCGTTCGTCTCCTGACGGTCAGCTCGCCGGCGTGACGGCGCGGCGCGGCAGGGGGCTCGAGTACACGATGTTCGTCGTGATCGCACCCAGCTGGCCGATGCGCGCCGTGGTGTCCTCGAGCGCCGCCATCGATGGCGAGGCGACCTTGATGATGAAGCAGTCCTCGCCCGTCACGTGGTGCACCTCGAGGATCTCGGGCGTGCGGTCGATCAGGTCGTAGAACGGCTGGTACTTGGTGCTGGGATAGCGCAGCCGCACGAACGCGAGGATCGCGTGGCCCACGCTCGCCGGAGCGACCACGGCCGCGTAGCCGTCGACGACTCCGCGCTCCTCGAGGCGCCGCACCCGCTCCGTCACGGCGCTCGCGGACATCGACACCCGCCCGGCGAGGTCGGTCATGGAGAGCCTGCCGTCGGCCTGAAGCGCGGACAGAATGGCGCGGTCGGTGGAGTCGAGCGTGAGATCAGCGGCCATGGCCCCACCATGCCTGCGCGATCCTCGGCGAGTCAACGGAAACGGCACGGATTCTTCCTTCCCGGCGCGGCAGCGGCTCTCTAGCGTTGACACCATGAACGCCGCCGCCGACCACTTCCGCGCCAAGCTCGCCTTCGAGACCGACCCGTCGGACGTGCACGCCGCGCTCGAGTCCGGCGAGCCGGGCTTCGTGCTGATCGACACCCGCGACCAAGCGGCATGGAACCAGGGCCATGCCCGCGGCGCCACGCACATGCCCAAGCCCGAGATGCCCGCGCGCATCCCGACCTACCCGCCCGGGACCGCGTTCGTCGTGTACTGTTGGGGTCCGGCCTGCAACGGCGCGACCCGGGCCGGGCTCATCATCGCGGAGCTGGGCTACGCGGTGCGCGAGATGATCGGCGGCTTCGAGTACTGGGCGCGGGAAGGGCTGCCGGTGGACGCCGTCGTGGCTGGCGCTGTGGTCGATGTCACGCGCGCGCCGGATCCGCTCACCGCACCCGCGCCCGTGAGCGGCGCCCGCATCGCGTGCGACTGCTGACCACCGCGCACCTATCTCGCAGGTGAACTGCACGGCCGGTCCGTCGCTGAACGGGCGGCGCCGCATGGCTGCGCACTCCATCTGTGACGTCTGTGCGTGCCGAGAGCACGGCGCTGAGGCGCGGTAGGCGCGGCGACGAGGCGCCTACGAAACGGCGACGGCGCGCCGACACCGCCGCGACCCGGCACCAACTCACCCTGGCCGCTCGACCCAGTACGCGCATCGGCGCTGTGAAGGAGTCGCCCGTAGGGCGGCCCCTGGTCCCGGTCGACACCCGGCAGACCGTATGTATTCTGTGAGCGTCCCGCACCCCTGGAGCCGCCGGGATTCCGCCACGAAAGTAGGACCGCATGCCCCGCAAGCTCGTGATCGTCGAGTCGCCCACCAAGTCGAAGACCATCGGTGGCTACCTCGGCGACGACTACGAGGTGGTGTCCTCGATCGGCCACATCCGGGACCTGCCCAACCCGCGCGACCTGCCGGCGGAGAAGAAGAAGGGGCCGTTCGGCAAGTATGCCGTCGACGTCGACAACGACTTCGAGCCCTATTACATGGTGTCGCCGGAGAAGAGGAAGACCGTCGCGGAGCTCAAGCGGGCGCTCAAGGACGCGGACGAGCTCTACCTCGCCACTGATGAGGACCGCGAGGGCGAGGCCATCGCGTGGCACCTGCTCGAGGAGCTCAAGCCCAAGGTGCCGGTCAAGCGCCTGGCCTTCCACGAGATCACCCGCGAGGGGATCGAGCGCGCGCTCGCGGCGCCGCGCCAGATCGACATGGAGCTGGTGGAGGCGCAGGAGACGCGTCGCATCCTCGATCGCCTGTATGGCTGGGACATGTCGGATGTGATGCGCCGGAAGGTGGGCCAGGGTTCGAGCGCCGGCCGCGTCCAGTCGGTGGCGCTGCGCCTCGTCGTGGACCGGGAGCGCGAGCGCATGGCTTTCCGCTCGGCGGAGTACTGGGACCTCACCGCGACCTTCACCGCGACCGCTGGAGCCGATGCGGGGGTCGCCTTCGTCGGGCGCCTCACCCGGGTGGACGGCAAGCGCGTGGCGTCGGGCAAGGACTTCGACGACCGCGGCGTGCTGACCAACGACAAGGCGCACCACGTCACGGCGGGCGAGGCCGCCGCGCTGGTGTCGGGGCTCGCGCACGCCACCTTCACCGTCGCCGACGTGTCCTCGAAGCCGTACAAGAAGCGCCCGGCCGCGCCGTTCATCACCTCCTCGCTGATCCAGGAGGCCTCGCGCAAGCTGGGCCTGGGGGCGAAGCAGGCCATGGGCGTCGCGCAGGCGCTGTACCAGCAGGGCTTCATCACCTACATGCGCTCCGACTCCCCGTCGCTGTCGGGCGAGGCGATCCGAGCGGCGCGCTCGCAGGCGATCGACCTGTTCGGGCCGGACGCCGTGCCGTCCAGCCCGCGCATCTACGCCTCCGCGGACTCGAACGCCCAGGAGGCGCACGAGGCGATCCGCCCCGCGGGCGACAAGTTCCGCACGCCGGACCAGCTGCGCACCCAGCTGCGCGGCGACGAGTTCCGCATGTACGAGATGATCTGGAAGCGCACCCTGGCATCCCAGATGGCCGATGCGGTGGGCACCACCTCCACCATCACCGTGGAGGCGAAGTCCTCCGGCGGGCATCGGGTCGAGTTCTCGAAGTCCGGCACCATCCTCACCGCCCCCGGCTTCCGTGCGCTGTACATCGAGTCCAAGGAGGCCGCGCGCTACGAGGACGAGTCCGGCAAGCAGCCGGGCGACGGCGACGAGCGCCTGCCGCAGGTCGCGGCCGGGCACGCGGTCGACGCCTCGAACCTCGAGCCGCTCACTCACGTCACGAACCCGCCGCCGCGCTTCACGCAGGGCGCGATGATCAAGGAGCTCGAGGACCGCAAGCTCGGGCGCCCGTCGACGTACGCGTCGACCGTGGACGTCATCATCAACCGCGAGTACGTGCGGGTCGACAAGAAGCAGCTGGTGCCCACGTGGCTCGCGTTCTCGATCGTGGGGCTTCTCGAGGAGCACTTCCCCACGCTCGTGGACTACGGCTTCACCGCGGACATGGAGGCAGGGCTCGACCGCATCGCCTCGGGTGAGCGGTCCATGAAGGACTGGCTGCGCGAGTTCTACTTCGGCGGGCCGGACGCGCCCACGGAGGGCCTGCGCGAGCTGCTCGACAACCTGGGCGAGATCGACGCCCGCGCGGTCAACACCTTCGAGATCGGCGACGGGATCGCGGCCCGCAACGGGCGCTACGGTCCCTACATCGAGCGCGACAAGGACGGCGAGCAGCAGCGCGCGTCCATCCCGGACGACCTCGCGCCCGACGAGCTCACGGTCGCCAAGGCCGAGGAGCTGTTCGCGAACCAGGGCGGCGACGAGCGCACGTTGGGGGAGCACCCGACGTCGGGCCACCCGATCGTCGCGAAGGGCGGACGCTACGGTCCGTACGTGACGGAGGTGCTGCCCGAGGACGCCAAGGGCAAGCCTAAGACGGCGTCGCTGTTCAAGGAGATGTCGCTCGAGACCGTGACGCTCGAGGACGCACTCAAGCTCATGAGCCTGCCGCGCGTGGTGGGCGAGGACCCCGAGTCCGGCGAGGCCATCACCGCGCAGAACGGCCGGTACGGCCCGTACCTCAAGAAGGGCACGGACTCGCGCACGCTCGAGTCGGAGGACCTGCTTCTCACCATCACGCTCGACGAGGCGCTGGCCATCTACGCGCAGCCCAAGCGCGGCCGCGGTCGCCAGGCGGCGCCGCCGCTCAAGGAGCTGGGCACGGATCCCGTCAGCGAGAAGCCCATCGTGATCAAGGACGGCCGCTTTGGCGCCTACATCACCGACGGCGAGACCAACGTGACCATCCCGCGCGACGAGTCGATCGACGCCATCACCCCCGAGCGCGCCGTCGAGCTGCTCGCGGAGAAGCGCGCCAAGGGTCCGGCCAAGAAGCGCAAGCCCGCCGCGCGCAAGAAGGCCGCGCCCAAGAGGAAGTAGTGCGCGCATCGGCCCCACTCCCACCTCCGACACTTCCGAACAATCCTGAGCCGACACGCTGAACCCGACCCGCGCATCGGCCCGGCGCGACGGCGCGCCGCCGCGAGAATGTTCGGAACTGTCTGAGCGGGGCGCGGGCTGACCGCAACCGTTTCCTCGCGCCGCCCGTTCATGTGGCGAGAGGAAGGGGTGACCGTGGCCGATGACCTGCTGACCGCGACGCTCGAGAGGGCGTCCGGGCGGCTCGCCGCCTACGGCTACCTGCTCACGGGGTCGCAGCATGCGAGCGAGGACCTGGTCCAGGACGCCCTGGTCAAGGTGTTCGTCAAGCGTCGCCGCATCCCCAACGCCGCCGCGGCAGAGGGCTACGTGCGGGCCGCGATGCGGACGCTGCACGTGGACAGGCTCCGCAGGGAGCGGCTGTGGCGTCGAGAGGCGCCCGGCCAGGTGGTGCGGGAGGAGGCTCCCGACCATGCCGAGGCCATCGCGACATCGGATGCCGTGGCCAGGGCGCTCGACGCCCTCGCGCCGCGGGAGCGCACCGCCGTGGTGCTGCGCTACTTCGACGACCTCACGCTCGCCGATGTCGCCGGGGCGATGGGTCTCGCGACGGGCACGGTGAAGCGCTATCTCTCGGACGCCCTTGACCGCCTCGCGGTGGAGGTGGGCCACGACGCCTTCGAGACGGAGCGCGTCGCCGTGGTGGAGACGGAGGAACGGTCATGAATCTGCATGATGAGCTGGGACGCGTGGGCGCCGATGCGACCGCCGGGTCGAGCGAGCGACTCACCTCGGTCGAGACGGCCGATGCGCTCGGGACGCGGGTGCGACGTGGCCGTCGCCGTCGAGCGGCAGCCGGTGTGGGCTCGGTCGCGGCCGTCGCCCTGGTGGCGGTGGGCGTGTGGTCCGTGCTGCCAGGGTTCGGTGGCGCGCTCGAGCCCGCTTCCTCGCCGTCGCCGTCCTCTGAGGGCGACGCGGTGTCCGACGGTCGCGCCGAGCTGCGCGCGCCGGAGGGCGACTCGTACCAGGCCTTCGTGGTGCCTGAGCCCGACGTCGGGTGCGCGCCGTTCGGGGACCTCGCGGCGGCTGGCGCGCCGCACGAGCAGTCCGTGCAGTATGAGGTCGAGCTTCCAGGAGTGGCGGATCGGCTCACCGGAGAGCTGTGGGGAGCCGAACCCGTCCTCACTCTGCCAGCCGCGTACGAGCCGTGGTACGTGGGCCTGGACGCCTGGCTGGTCGCCGACGTCGTCAGCGCCGGCATCCAGGACCCGCACCTGGAGTGGACGTCGCTGAGCGTGGGCGGCTGGGCACTGTCCCCTGGCGGCGTCGACGCCGTCCACGGAGCGGACTGCGCCTACGTTCAGCCCATCCCCAAGGTCGAGGGCGCGATGTTCCTCGTGCTCGATGGCGTCGACCAGCAGAGTGTGAGCGAGGTCGCCCCTGATGCGTACTGGTCGTTGCCCGCTGACGGCCTGCAGACCTGGGTGTATCTGGGCGAGGCCGCGCCTGGAGGGGCGACCGAGGGCGGCGAGCCGGTCGAGGAGCCGTCGTCCGAGGAGCTGCCCGCTCTCGGCGAGGAGGGCTACCTGACACAGGCGCTCGGCGCGCGCCCGTGGACCGGCGGCCTCGGGTGCTCGGCGGTTCTCGATGGAACCGCGGGCCCCGGCAGCGATGGCGAGACGCTGTACGACGTGGTCATCCCCAGCTGGCTCGAGACCGGCCGTCTCTACGGCTACGGGAACGATGCACTCGTGGGGGGCTACCCGATCCCGGTGATGCCGGGCATGTCGGGCGAGCTGGCCCGCACGGATCCGGACGAGGCGCGGCTGGTGCTGCGCGACGGCGTGGGCGCGTGGGTGTTCAGCGTGGCGTGGTCCGAGCGCGACGACCTGCCGCACGATCCCGAGGCGCTGTTCGTCGAGCTGAACCAGATCTGGGACTGCGGCAGCGGCGACCTGATCGAGCCCGGCAGCTATGCGGCCACGCTCATCCGACCGGGGGCCGACGGCCTCGAGGCGCTCGACCTCACCCCGATCACCGTGGTCGACGGCGTCCCCTCGATCCCCGAGCTCGACGAGGGCTGAGCCCCGCGAGAGCCGAGGGCCATCGCGGGCCGGGGCGCCAGGGGGACCCGGCCCGCGCATCGGCCGTCCTGCGCCGCCGCCGCGTCGCACTCGACTCGACACTCCCGAACATCTCCATTCCGACACGCGGCACCGCAGCCTGACGCGAGGCCCCTGACGCGGTGCGTCGGGTGCGCGGATGTTCGGGAGTGTCGATCGAGGCCTGCGAGAGGTGCGGGGTGGCGGGTCAGGTCGGAGGCGCTCCGTCAGGACGTCGGCGGTCCCCAGACGCCCGAGCGCGGCTGCGGCACGCGGGCGAACTGCCAGCCCAGCCACGCGAGCCAGCCCGGCATCACGATCATCGTCACCAGGCGCTGCCACCAGCCGAACCCGTCGCCGACGGTCTCGGCCCAGATGGTGAAGGTGAGGAACAGCGCGAGGGTGACGAGCGCGAACCACAGGTTGGGCGTCGCGAGCGAGCGCCACGTCGACGTGCGGCGCAGCACGACCGCCGCAGCGATGCCGAACGCGATGGGCCCAGCGAACGCGAACAGGCTGCCGATCGTGTGAACGGCGCCCTCGGTGGTCTCGGGTGCCATGAGATCGTCGGTCCGCCAGATGCCGGCCACCAGCAGTCCGGCTCCCGCGACGAAGGCGAAGGCCGTCAGCCAATGCTGCCCGCGCACGTCGCGCAGGGTGCGAGCGAACGCGATCCCGATCGCCATCCATCCGAACGCCAGCACGATGAATGCCGACTGCATGAGCCACTCCGACTCGCCGCGCGCGTAGTTCGACACGTAGGCGCAGCACGGCGCGAGGTCGTCGCGGATCCAGTGGAACGCGACCGTCACGGCGACCCAGTAGAGGGCTGCGCCCATCGCGGCCCACCCCAGGGCGCCCGCGGCCAGCGGCACGTCTCCGCGCACGGGACGGGTGGCGGTGCTCGGCTCCGTCATGGTGGCCTCCTCGCAGGGTCTTCCCTGGTTCCCACGGTACTCCGTGCGCGCCGAGGAGGTCCCCTTGGCGCGTCGGCTCCAGCGCACCGCCCGGCCGCTCACGTCCGTCGCGCGTGACCATGAGGTGGCGACGCCGCTCCTCGCTAGGCTGGCGCCATGACGACACCGACGCCGCAGTCCGCGCCCGCCATCCGCTGGGGAATCCTCGGGGCGGGCGGCATCGCCCACAAGATGGCCGACGCCATCGAGAGCCACACGGCCTCGAGCGTGGTGGCCGTCGGTTCGCGCACGCCCGGCAAGGCGCAGGCCTTCGTCGCGGACGTGGGCGCCGGTCGCCCCTACGGCTCCTACGAGGAGGTCGTCAGCGATCCCGACGTCGATGCGGTGTACGTCGCCACCACCCACAACGACCACCACGAGCCTGCCCTGCTCGCGATCGAGGCCGGCAAGCATGTGCTCGTCGAGAAGGCGTTCACGCAGAACACGGCCCAGGCGGAGATGGTGATCGAGGCGGCGCGGGCGAAGGGCGTGTACCTGATGGAGGCGATGTGGTCGCGCTTCCTTCCGCACCGCGATGCCTTGCGCGCGGTGATCGAGCGCGGGGAGATCGGCGATGTCATCGCGGTCCAGGCCGATCACGGTCAGCACCTCGCGCACGTCGAGCGGATGTTCCGTCCTGAGCTGGCGGGCGGCGCGCTGCTGGACCTCGGTGTCTATCCCATCTCGTTCGCGCACGACATCCTGGGCGTGCCGGAGGACGTCGTCGCGGTGGGCCAGATGCGCGACACGGGCGTGGACAACCAGGTGTCGATGGTGTTCCGCTACCCGGGTGCGCAGGCGACGCTGCACACCACGATGGAAGCGCGCACCGGCTGCACCGCCGTCATCTCCGGCACGGAGGGCCGCATCGAGGTCGCGGACACGTTCTATGCGCCCACCACGTTCACGGTGAAGCGGCACGACGGCACCTCGTGGACGTTCGATGGCCGCATCCCCAACGGCTTCCAGTACGAGGCGGCCGAGGTGGCACGCGGCATCGCCGCGGGGCGGACCGAGTCCGAGATCCTGCCGCTCGACCAGACGCTCGAGATCATGCGCATCATGGATGAGGTGCGCGACCAGATCGGGCTGGTCTACCCCAACGAGCGCCAGCCCGCTCAGTAGCGCCGATGCGCGGGCTGGCTCCCGCAGGGCGGCGTCCGTCAGGCGGCGCTCAGGACCCGCCCAGCACATTCGAGGTGAGCTCCGCGATGACGGCATGGCCGTCGGCGTTCGGATGCCCGCCGGCCGACACCAGCTCGGGTCGTCCCTCCAGCGGGTCGCCCAGGTCGAAGTACACGGCTCCCACCCTCTGCGCCTGCTCCTGCACGATCGCGTTGAGCGCCTCGGCGTCGTAGCCCGCGCCGGCCGACAGCGTGCCGGTGACGTAGATCTTCGCATCAGGGAACGTCTGGTCGAGGGTGAGGAAGGTCGCGTGCACGGCGGCCTCGATCTCGCCGAGCGTCCCGCCCAGGTCCGCGAGGCCTCCGGAGACCACGATCACGTCAGGGTCCTCCTCGAGCACGCGGTCCACACGCTCGCGGTATGTGGTCTCGCAGGTGTCGCCCGTGGTCACGTATCCCGAGCCGTCGCACCCGGCATTCACCTCGCGCCAGCCGAAGTGCTGCGACACGAGGGTGGGCCAGCGGCTCGCGGCCTGGTCGTCCGGCAGGGCCGCACCCACCGTGTCCGCGTCGCCCAGGAAGATGGCGGTGGGCGGCTCGGGGTCCGGGGCGCACGCGGCCAGCGGTGCGACCACCATGGCCACCGCCACCGCTCCCCAGCGAACGCGCATGCCTGCTCCCCTCACCCTTAGGTCTACTCCCGCGCGAGCGCCGAATCCAGATCCGTGTGGCGTGTTGCACTCGAAAGGGCAGCAGGACGGCGATGGCGCCGGCCCCGACGGGGACCGGCGCCATCGGCGCTACTCGGCGGTGCAGGTGCTCAGCGCCTCAGAGCATGCCCATCATGCGCACCACGAACACCGCGGCGGCATCGCGTGTGACCGCCAAGGTGGGGCGGTACTCCTGCCCTCTCGACGTCGACCATCCCATCGAGATGCCCTGGTCGTGCATCCACTGGATCGCCTGCGCATGCTCGGAGTAGTAGCGGGAGCCCTTGTTCGCGGAGACGTCCACGAATGGCGCCGCCGGCGCCCCGGGCTCGACCGCGAACGCACGGTAGAGGAACGAGGCGACGGCATCACGGGTCATCGGGGTCTCGGGCCGATACTCGCGGCCCTTCGACGCGACCCAGCCGCTCGACATGCCCGTCTGGTACATCCACGCGATCGACTCCCAATGCTCCGAGTAGTGCGGCGACGTGGGGTCGGCCGAGACATCGACGAACGGAAGGTCAGACGGCTCCATGGGCTCGGCGCCGAATCCCCGGTGGAGGAAGACGGCGAAGGCGTCGCGGGTCATGCGGTCCAACGGGCGGTACTGGGCTCCCGAGGAGGACTCCCAGCCCTGCGAGAAGCCCTGCAGTCCGACGATGGCGATCGACATCCAGTGCTCGGAGTAGCCCTTCTTGCCACGGTCGCCGTGGACGTCGACGAAGGGCATGTCGCTGAGCGGCAGGATTCCGAGCTCCACGGAGCCGCTGGAGTCATAGGTCCCCGCTGTGGTGGACCTCAGCGTGACCGTGGCCGTGCCGTTCCTCACCCCCGACGTCACCGTTCCTTGGCCGGGGTCGAAGACGGTGCTGTCGAACACGCCCGCACCGCCCAGCGTCGACTCGCCGGTGGCCTTCATGGTCATCGTGATCGTCGTGAACGGGCAGTCGGCGCCGGGATCGATCCACCCGTCCCAGTCGGCGACGGCGATGCCCGCGGTGAGATCGCGGCACACGTCGGTCTCGTTCACGCCGGTGTCCCACGTCTCGATCCGCACGTCGTCGTCGCCCACGGCGCCGGCCGCATCGAACACGAGGGGGCTCTCAGAGCCCAGTGACGGCACGGCGATGACGACCCTGAGGGTGACGGCATCGGAGGCGGCGGCCGATGCTGCGGTCGCACCGCTGAGGACGGTGGTGAGCGCGATGGCGGCTGTGGCGGTGGCTGCAGCCGCGGCACGAGCGCGAGCGAACATGAGATCTCCCCTAGCTGGATGGCGCGTGACGCCTCACCATGAGGCTCTGCCGGCGGCGAATCTAGCAGGGGTCATGCCGGTTCCTGAGCAGCGTGTGGCGAATCCGCCACGGTGAGCCGGCACCCGGCGCTCCGGTCGTGTCATCGCCCGCCGGTAGGTTGGAGCCATGGCGGGATTCTTCGTGGTGTTCGAGGGCGGCGACGGCGTGGGCAAGACCACGCAGATCGACCGTCTCGCGGGCCTGCTGCGAGCGCCGGCCGGTGGAGGCTTCGAGGTCCTCACCACCCGTGAGCCCGGCGGCACGCAACTGGGTCAGGAGCTCCGACAGGCGATCATGCACGGCGGCCACGTCGCGCCCCGTGCCGAGGCACTGCTGTACGCGGCAGACCGCGCCCACCACGTCCACACGAAGGTGCGGCCCGCGTTGGAGCGCGGCGCCGTGGTGATCCAGGACCGCTACGTGGACTCGTCGATCGTGTATCAGGGCGGCGCGCGTGGACTGGGGGAGGAGGTGGAGCGCATCTCGCGCTGGGCCACCGAGGACCTCGTGCCGGATCTCACCATCGTGCTGGACATGGAGCCGTCGCAGGGCCGCCTGGATCGCGAGCTCGACCGCGTCGAACGCGAGACCGCCGAATTCGCCGCACTCATCCGTCAGGCCTTTCTGGACCTCGCCGCGCGTGACCCCGATCGCTACGCGGTGGTGGATGCCGCGCGCAGCATCGAGGACGTCGAGGTCGACGTCACCGCTGTGGTGCGGGCAGCCATGGCCGGCGCCGGGCTCGGGAGCGCCGATGCGCCCGTCGGCCCGGCAGCGGACCCTGGACTCGAGCCGTGGGGCACGCCGTGAGCGTCTGGGCCGAGGTCGTGGGCCAGGAGTCCGCGATCGTGCCGTTGCAGCGAGCCATCGCCGAACGCGACGCCATGACGCACGCGTGGCTCATCACTGGGCCGCCCGGCTCGGGCCGTTCGCACGCTGCACGCGCCTTCGCGGCCGCGCTGCAATGCCTCGAAGGAGGCTGCGGCACCTGCCGTGCGTGCACCACGGCACTCAGCGGCGCGCATGCGGACGTCACGGTGCTCGCGACGGAGAAGGTCACCATCTCCATCGACGAGGTGCGTGGGCTGATCGCGACGGCGCAGTCGTCGCCGAGCGAGGGACGCTGGCGCGTCATCGTGGTCGAGGACGCCGATCGCATGACCGAGCGCACCTCGAACGTGCTGCTGAAGTCCATCGAGGAGCCGCCGCCGCGGACCGTGTGGCTGCTGTGCGCCCCCGCTGCTGAGGACATCGCCGTGACCATCCGGTCGCGCTCGCGTCACGTGAGCCTGCGCGTGCCTGACCCCCAGGTGGTCGCTCAGCTGCTCGTCGAGCGCGACGGCGTGGACCCGGACCTGGCGCGGCAGTGCGCGTATGCGGCGCAGAGTCACATCGGCGTCGCGCGTCGCCTCGCCCGCGACCCGGCCGCGCGAGCCAGGCGCGATCAGGTGCTCGCGCTCGCGACGGAGATCCGCGGCGTGGGGGACGCGGTGCTCGCGGCGGCGGACCTGGTCGCCGTCGCGGAGGAGGACGCGAAGGCCGCCACCGAGGAGCGCGACGTCGCCGAGCGCAATGAGCTGCTCCATACGCTCGGCGCGGATGATGGGGGTCGGCTCCCGCCCGCCCTGCGTGCCCAGGTCAAGCAGCTGGAGGATGATCAGAAGCGACGGGCGACCCGGCTCAAGCGCGACGTGCTCGATCGCGCGATCCTTGACCTCATGTCGCTGTACCGGGACGTCGCGTGCCTGCAGGTGGGCGCAGTCGAGCCGCTCGTCAACGAGTCGCACCGCGGCCACCTCGAGACTCTCGCTGGCCGCACCTCGCTCGCGGACACCATCCGCTGCCTCGACGCCTTGACCGTGACGCGTGAGCGCCTCGCGTCGAACGTTGCGCCACTGCTCGCGCTCGAGGCCATGGCACTGTCGCTGCGGCCACGCGCGGCGGCCTGAGCGGCCCGGGCAGCCCGCGGCACCACCCCGAGCCCGAAGGGCGGCCGTCCGTGCCCAGCGCCGACGCCGACGCGCGTCCTGGGACCGTGGCGGCGCGTATGCCGCACCCAGACCGCCCGCGCATCGGCTCTTCGGCCGCGCCGCATAGAGTGTTCGCATGACCCCACGCACTCGGGCGCTGGCCGGCGCCTCCGTCGCCCTGCTGCTCCTGACCGGGTGCGTTCCCGACAAGACGCAGGTCTCGCCTGGCGAGGCTGGCGGCGACACGTCCGCTCCGGCGACGTCGGACGGGGGCTCGGCGGGCGCAACGGGCGTCTACGAGCAGGAGGTGACGTGGACGGATTGCGATGAGCTCGAGTGCGCGACCATCCAGGTGCCGCTCAACTGGTCGGAGCCCGACGGACCCACCATGGATCTCGCGATCAACCGGTCGCCGGCGGAGAACCCCGACGAGCGCATCGGCTCGCTGCTCATCAACCCTGGCGGACCCGGCGGGTCGGGCCTCGACCTGACGCTGAGCCTGACAGCGATGGCGGGCGACGACCTGCTCGCGGCCTACGACATCGTCGGATTCGATCCCCGCGGCGTGGGGGAGTCGACGCCGCTCGTGTGCGGCACTGACGAGCAGGTCGACGACTACTACCTCCCCGACCGCCCGCTCGAGACGCAGGAGGACGTCGAGGCGTGGGATGAGCTCAACGCGCAGTTCGCCGAGCTGTGCAGCGCCGGCTCGGGCCGGGTCGCTCAGAACGTCGACACCGCGAGCGCAGCGCGGGACATGGACGTCATCCGCGCCGTGCTGGGTGATGACGAGCTGCACTACCTGGGCTACTCCTACGGGACGCAGCTGGGCGCGACGTATGCGCAGCTCTACCCGGAGAACGTCGGCCGGCTGGTCCTCGACGGCGCCGTGGACTTCCTCCTGCCGGGCGAGGAGGTCGGCATTCAGCAGGCCGAGGGTTTCGAGAACGCGCTGACCAACTTCCTGCGGTGGTGCTCGACGCGCGACGAGTGCCCGCTCGACGATGACATCGAGACGGCGCGAGAGCAGATCCAGGACATGCTCGCGAGCGCACGCGAGGATCCCCTCTTCACGGGAGAGGACTGGGAGCTCAACGGCAACCTCATGGTCTACGGGATCGTCGTGACGCTGTACGACGAGGCATCGTGGGAGTACCTCGCGCTGGCATTCGAGGAGGTGATCGACCAGGGCACGGGCGGGATCCTCTACACGCTCGCGAACTTCTACCTCGACCGCGATGGAGGCACGGGCGAGTACCTGTCGAACTCGCAGTGGGCGTTCACGGCCATCAACTGCTTGGACGTCGAGCCCGAGGAGCCGTGGGGCATCGAGCAGTACGAGGACCTGCGCGCGACCATGACGGAGGCGTCCCCCACCTTCGGCTGGTGGTTCGCCTCGTCGACCGGCTGCCAGAACTGGCCGTGGACGGCGGACGAGCACATCACGTCCCTCGACGCTGCGGCGACGGTCGGCGACCGCATCCTGGTGATCGGCACGACCAACGACCCCGCGACGCCCTACGCGTGGTCGGAGTCGCTCACGGAGCATCTCGACGCCACCCTGCTGAGCTACGACGGCGAGGGCCACACGGCCTACGGACGCTCGAACGCGTGCGTCATCGACGCGGTCGACGGCTTCCTCGTGGGCGGGCAGATGCCGGATTCGGGAACTGAGTGCTGACCCGCTAAGATAGCTACTCGCACCCCCGGCCAGCTGGGGGCCCGCCGCCTTAGCTCAGTCGGCAGAGCGATTCACTCGTAATGAATAGGTCAAGGGTTCGATTCCCTTAGGCGGCTCCATCGAGAAGGCCCCGGTCCGGAAGGATCGGGGCCTTCGTGCTCCTCGATCCGTGGTCGTGTCGGCAAGCATCCGCCCGTCCACACGAGATCGCCGCAGGGTCGTCGTTGCCGTCTACTCGCTCATGCGAGCGCTGCGCCCTGCGATGGTCACGACGTCGCCCACCCGCAGTTGGCGCCCGCGACGCAGGTCGACCTCGCCATTGACGAGCACCTCGCCGTCCCGGATCGCCTGCTTCGCCTCGCCGCCCGAGTCCACGAGTCCCGCCAGCTGGAGGAACTGACCGAGGCGGATGTCCCCGCCCGCCTGGACGTCGTCGATCGGTGAAGTCGCCATACGGGCATGCTAACCGCCGCCGCGTTCCCGTCCTCGGCGGCAGGCGCGCGGGCCGACGTGCTACGCGGGTGTCATCGTGTACTTGGACTGCAGGTACTCGTGGATGCCCTCGGCTCCGCCCTCGCGACCCAGGCCGGACATCTTCCAGCCGCCGAACGGCGCAGCGGCGTTCGACACCACGCCCACGTTGAGGCCCATCATCCCGGTGGCGAGCTGCTCGATCATCCGCTGCCCGCGCGCCAGGGACTGCGTGTACACGTAGGACACGAGCCCGTACTCGGTGTCGTTCGCCATGGCGACGGCCTCCTCCTCGGTAGAGAAGGTCGCGATGGCGAGCACAGGACCGAAGATCTCCTCCCGCCAGATGTCCGCCGCCGGCACCACGCCGGACACGACGGTCGGCAGGTAGAAGGTGCCGGGCCCGTCGACCCGAGAACCCCCGGCGAGCACCGTCGCGCCGTGGCCGACGGCATCGGTGACGAGCGCATCGGCCTTGTCGACGGCCGTGGCGTCGATGAGCGGACCGATCGCGACGCCATCGTCAGTCCCGCGCCCCATCCGCATGGCGGCGACGCGCTCGGTCACCCGCACGGCGAACTCCTCGGCGACGGACGCGTGCACGATGAACCGATTGGCCGCCGTGCACGCCTGGCCGATGTTGCGGAACTTCGCCGCCATCGCACCCTCGACGGCGGCGTCCATGTCCGCGTCCTCGAACACCACGAACGGCGCGTTCCCGCCCAGCTCCATCGACGTGCGCAGCACCCCGCCGGCCGCCTGCTCCAGCAGCGCGACCCCGACGCTGGTCGAGCCCGTGAACGACAGCTTGCGCAGGCGCGGGTCGCGGATGATGGGCTCGGACACTGCGCCAGACGAGCTCGTGGTGACGACGTTCACCACACCTGCGGGCACGCCGGCCTCCTCGAGCAGCGCCGCGAGGGCCATCGTGGTCAGCGGCGTGAGCGAGGCGGGCTTGACGACCACCGTGCAGCCTGCGGCGAGCGCGGGCGCGATCTTGCGCGTCGCCATCGCGAGCGGGAAGTTCCAGGGGGTGATGAGGAAGCACGGGCCCACGGGATGCTGGGTGACGATCACCCGGCCGGTGCCCTCGGGGCTGGCACCGTAGCGGCCCGCGATGCGCGGCGCCTCCTCGGCGAACCAGCGCAGGAACTCCCCGCCGTACGTCACCTCTCCGAGCGACTGATCGAGGGGCTTCCCCATCTCGAGCGTCATGAGCAGGGCGAACTGGTCCGCGCGCTCCATCAGCAGGTCGAAGGCGCGGCGCAGGATCTCGCCGCGCTCGCGTGCCGGCGTCGCGGCCCAGACGGGGAACGCGTCGCATGCGGCGTCGAGCGCGCTGATGCCGTCTGCCGGCGTGGCCGATGCGATGGTCTTGATGACCTCGCCGGTGGCCGGGTCCCGGACATCGAGCGTCGCGCCGTCTGCCGAGTCGCGCCACTGGCCGCCGATGTACAGCCCGTCGGGCACCGAGTCGAGCAGCTCGGTCTCACGCGTGTGGGTCATGGCAACTCCTTCATCGCTGGACCGGGTCAGTCTCTCAGGCATCGTGTGAGCCAGCAGCCGCTGCGGGCCGCATCCGGCGGGCGATGGGGGTGCTCATCGTCTGCGGGGAAGCATGGAGGAGGACCGATGCGCCCGTTCGCCCGCGGCTAGACTGAGGCGAGGCGAGGGGAGTTCGATGTCAGGGTTGCGTGGTGCGCACCGATCGACGGCCGTGCACGCAGTAGCAGCCGTCGTCGTCACTGTCCTCGCGCTCGCGGGTTGCACGGGCGACTCGAGCCCGGACGAGAGCGAGGTGGTCGCGAGCGGCACGCCGGTGCCCGAGGTCAGCGCCCCGGACTCATCCCGGTCCCCGGAGGTCGACGAGGCTCCCTCGGTGGCCGCTCCGACGAGCGCCATCGTCGCGACCGCGACCGACTCGAGCGTCGACGTCTACGACGCGCCCGACGGCAACCTGGTCAGCACGGTCGCGGCGGAGGACGTCCTCACGGTGCCCGACCAGACGCCCCTGACCTTCCTGGTCCAAGACGAGGACGCCAGCGGCGAGTGGGTCCAGGTTCACCTGCCGATCCGCCCCAATGGCTCGACGGGATGGATCAGCGTCGACTCGGTGACGCTCGGCTCCACCACCATGCGCATCGAGATTGACCTGGACGACTTCGAGCTGACGGTCCACGACGGCGAGGACGTGGTCCTCGAGTCGGCGGTCGGTGTCGGTCGCGCCGACCGCCCCACGCCCGGTGGGGTGTACTACATTCGTGAGCTCCTCCAGCCTCCGAACCCGGACGGCGTCTATGGGCCGTACGCGTACGGGCTGTCGGGGTACTCTCCCGTGCTCGACTCCTTCGCAGGTGGCGACGCGGTGATCGGCATTCACGGCACTGATGAGCCGGATTCGATCGGCACGCTCGCGTCGAGCGGGTGCATCCGGCTGCCGAACGATGCCATCACCGAGCTCGTGACCGAGGTGGGGCTGCCCCTGGGCACCCCGGTATACGTGTCCTAGCGCGCCGTCGAGCGTCGCGAACCCGGTGTCGGTGCCGCGCGAGCCGCGCGAGTCAGCATAGAAGCGCCCGCCCCGCGGCTGAGGGTTCGCGGAGCGGGCGCTTCCATGGTGCGGGCGTGGGGGTCAGCCCGCGTATGTGGCGAC
Organism: Demequina sp. NBRC 110053; assembly: GCF_002090095.1. Classification (GTDB taxonomy): domain Bacteria; phylum Actinomycetota; class Actinomycetes; order Actinomycetales; family Demequinaceae; genus Demequina. Next base: position 1,445,528 of record NZ_BBRJ01000002.1, read on the forward strand.
TCCTCTGACGGGAACAGCTGCCGGGAGCGGCGGCGCGCCGAGCACGCCTTCGAACTCCTCGGGCGGAGAGGCGACGCACGTCGGTGTGGCCGGCGGGTAGTTCACCTCGACGGTGAACTCCGGGTTGACCTGGACCCGCACCTGGACGCCATCGCGGGTCCAGCCGAAGTCCTCCTGGGGATCGGCGACCTCGACCCAGCCATCGACCGGGTCGTCGATCCATCCGGGCCAGTCCGTGGGCACGAAGGTGCTGGAGTCGTACGGGTCGATGTCGGCGACGCTGAGCCCGTCCGCCGGACCCACAGTCGCACCTGGCCACAGCACGCGGCCGGCACCCAGCGCATACGTTCCAGGAAGCGTGTAGTCGGGTCCGCCGTCGTTGAGGAAGGTGATCGTCGCGCGCGGCTCCTCGCCGTCCGAGACGCCGTCCAGGGGCAGGTTGTCGGGGTTGTGGATCGAGATGTCGTACTCGAGCCACGGGGAGTCGGCCACGCACAGCTCGCCGATGAAGGACCCCGCCAGCGATGGCTCCTGGGGCTCGGCGCAGCCTCCCTGGAACGCGGCGTCCTCGTCCCAGAGGCGGTCGGTCGGTTGCAGCTCCGAGGCCATGATCTCCATGGACGTGTAGCCGTCGCCGTCCTCCACGCAGATCAGCACCGGCGCGCACTCGTTGCCGTCGATCCAGCGGATCGATCCCTCGGGCGCCGTCCCGTAGTAGGTGACCTTCATCGACTGCCCGTCGATGTACTCGCAGACCTCCTCGTGAAGGACGCCATCGCACTCCGGCGCGGTCGCGGGGTAGGCGACGTCCTCGATGGTGATGGTCGGGTTCACGCTCACCTGGATGTCGACGCCGCCGCGGGTCCACCCGAAGTTGGACAGCCCCACGTTGGTGTAGGTGCCGTCGGCGTGCGCCTGCCACCCGGGCCAGCCGATCGCGGCCCCGGACGAGTCGACCGCGGCCCCCGGCCACAGGAGCAGGCCCTCCCACGTGTGAGTGGTCCCGGTGGCCGAGTAGCTGTAGGAGGTGCCACCGTGCTCGTAGCTCCCCTCCTGGCGAAGCTCGAGCGCGATCGCGTGGTCGCCATCGCCGTTCTTGGCGTTGAGGAAGAGGATCTCAGCGTCCTCGGGATAGGTGACCTCGCCCTGAGGGTCGTTCAGCACGATCGTGAATCCGAGGTACGGGACGCCGTCCACGCAGGTGCCGCCGAGCACCGTGGGCAGCAGGTCCCCGCATCCCTGAGGCGCGATGACCTCGAAGGTGACCTCGAGGTGGGGGAGCGGAGCGGACTCGTCGGCCGTGAACGCTCGCAGCTCATAGACGCCTGGCACGAGCTCGTCCTCGTCGAACGTCGCGCTGTCGTGGCTCGCCACCGTGCCCAGCGTCGTGAGGAGCGCGGGCGAACCTCCTGCGCTCGGGGCGTGATGCAGTTCGAAGCGCACGGAAGGGTGCTCGGCTCCGACGCTCACGGAGTAGTCGAAGGTTCCCGCGGGGTCCTCGCACGTGCCCGACGTGTGGCTCCACTCGAAGCAGTCCCGGGGCGGGATGAAGGTGTGGTTCACGTAGATGGGGCCGTCCTCGGAGTATCCGGCCTCGCCCTCCCCGATCCAGGTGAGCTCGCCCCTCTCGAGCAGCCCGAGGTAGAGCTCTCGATCGGCGAGACTGTCGATGTCGTACAGGTCCATCTGGACCCAGTGGCACGCCGGCGTCTCCTCGCAGTCGATGAGCGTCTGGGGATAGATCGCGTACTGGCCCGGCGTCCCCCACCACTGACCCACCTCCTCGTCGAACTCCAGGTGGTATCCGTCCGCGGGGAGCAGCCAGCAGACGATCTCCTGCTGGCCCTCCCAGCAGTCCTCCGCATCGCCGGTCCACGCGGCGTGGATCTGGGGATCGAACTCGGACGCATCGATCTCCAGCGCGTCGAACTCGCCATGGTCGCCGCGTTCCGCGTACAGGTGACAGACCTGGATGCTCCCGGACTCCTGTGGCTCATCCTGTGGGTCGGTGGGCGGGGAGGTGTGCGCTGCGCGCGCCCGTGGCACCGATGTGGTCGAGTGCGTGGGCCCCTCGCCCAGCTCCTCGCCGTCGTCCGCGGACCGCTCGGCCGCGTTCGCGTCCGCGCCGGGCCCCGCTTCCGGCGGCGCGGCATCGGGCCGAGCAGGCTTCGGCTCAGGGGACATGGCAACCGTGGAGTCGCCAACCGTGGACTCTGACCCGCCGGACGCCGACGCATCGCCCCCAGGCTCGGCGCCCGGCTGATCAGAGTCTGTCCCCCCCTGGGGTTGCGAGGACGCATCGGCCGCGAGCGTGACGTCGCCGGAGGTGCCCCCCGCACCCTCCGACGCCCCCTCGGCTGAGGCGGGCAGAGCCCACCCCCCTAGCGCGAGCGCGGCAGCGCTCGCGGCTGCGACCATGCGCGTCCTCAGCTTCACGATGTCCTCCCCAGCTCGCGGAGGGCAAGGTCGCCGCTCTGACGCCCCCTCAGCACCCCCCGCATCAAGAAACGCTAGTGACGTTTCTCACACTGTCAACACGAACATGTGACAGAAGTGACACATGTGACAGGGGCGCGCTCGTGTGACGGAAGTCACACCCGAATCGTTATCAAGTCGCCGACACGCGCGCATGTGAGGGCGGCGTGCCGCGGCGCGGTCAGCTACCATCCGCGGACCTCGCGCACGATTCCTGAACCTCGACGGCTCCATCTGCACGACCAGTGCGCCCAGCCCGCTGCTCCCGACCGGGCGCCCGCCTGCCGGAGGTCCCGGTGGTGCGTGGAACAATGACTCACGTGACCACGACCGCTGCCGAGACCCGCGATCTCGAGGCGCTCCTCCGCCAGGCGGTCGACGGCGACGTGGACGCGAGCGCGCGCCGCCGCGCCGAGTACAGCACGGACGCCTCCAACTACCGCATCCCTCCCGCGGTCGTGGTGTTCCCTCGCGACGCCGACGACCTGCAAGCGGCTCTCGATGCGGCCCGCACGGCGGGCGCCTCGGTCACCATGCGAGGCGGCGGGACGAGCGTCGCCGGCAACAGCATCGGCCCTGGTGTCGTGATCGACACGAGCCGGCACATGAACCGCATCCTCGACGTCGATCCCGAACGCGGCACGGCCCGCGTGCAACCCGGCGTGGTGCTGTCCGAGCTTCAGAAGGCCGCCGCTCCCCACGGCCTGCGGTTCGGGCCCGACCCGTCGACCACCAACCGCGCGACCCTGGCCGGGATGATCGGCAACAACGCCTGCGGACCGCACGCCGTCGCCTACGGCAAGACGGCGCAGAGCACGCTCGAGCTCGACGTGGTCACCGGCGACGGCCGCCGCCTCGTCGCTGGTCCCAGAACGGCCGATGCGGTGGCTGGCCTGACCGACCTGGTGCGCCAGCACCTGGCACTGGTGCGCACCGAGTTCGGCCGGTTCGACCGGCAGGTGAGCGGCTACTCCATGGAGCACCTGCTGCCGGAGAACGGCGCCGATCTCGCACGCTTCCTCGTGGGAACCGAGGGCACGCTCGCCACGACGCTCGAGGCGACCGTGCGATTGGTGCACATCGCGCCGCACCGCATCACCGTCGCGTTCGGGTACGAGGACATGCCCACCGCCGCGGACGCCGTGATGCCGATCATGGCCCACGGTCCTCATGCCGTCGAGGGTCTCGACGCGCGGCTCGTCGAGCGGATCCGGCTCGCGAAGGGCGACGGCGCGATCCCGGACCTGCCGCCCGGAGCCGGCTGGCTGTTCATCGAGGTCGGCGCGGACACGGAGGACGAGGCGCGGGACATCCTCGCGCGCGTGCGCGCGGACGCGGGGACGGAGTGGGTCAGGGTCCTCGATGACCCTCGCGAGGCGGCGAGACTGTGGGCGATCCGCGCCGACGGCGCCGGTCTCGCGGGCCGCAGTGCGGACAACAAGGAGTGCTGGCCGGGGTGGGAGGACGCCGCCGTCCCGCCGGAACGGCTAGGCCAGTACCTGCGCGACTTCGACCAGCTCATGGACCGCCACGGGGTCACGGGCCAGCCGTTCGGTCACTTCGGCGACGGATGCATCCACGTGCGCCTGGACATCCCGCTGTCAGAGTCCGGCCGTCCCCTGCGAGCCTTCATGGAGGACGCCGCGGCGCTGGTCGCGAGCCACGGCGGCTCGCTGTCAGGCGAGCACGGGGACGGCCGCGCTCGCGGCGAGCTCCTCAGGGCGATGTACTCCCCGGAGGCGATCGCGCTGTTCGGGCAGGTTAAGGCGCTCTTCGATCCCGCAGGCCTGCTCAACCCCGGCGTGGTGGTCGACCCGGCGCCGCTCGACGCCGACCTGCGCCGTCCGGCCGCTCCGCGCGCGGGACTTTCGTCCGGGGGCTTCGCGTGGGCGCACGATCACGGGGACCTCACCGAGGCCGTCCATCGGTGCACGGGGGTGGGCAAGTGCCGTGCCGATGCGATCGGCTCCGGCAGTGGATTCATGTGCCCCTCGTACACGGCGACCAAGGACGAGAAGGACGTCACGCGCGGCCGCGCCCGCGTGCTGCAGGACGCGATCAACGGCACCCTCATCGGCGGGCTCACCGCGCCCGAGGTGCGCGAGTCGCTCGACCTGTGCCTGAGCTGCAAGGCCTGCAGCTCTGACTGCCCGTCCGGGGTCGACATGGCCGCGTACAAGTCCGAGGTGCTCCACCGGACCTACCGCGGCAAAGTGAGGCCTCTGACTCACTATTCCATCGGATGGCTTCCGCGATGGCTGCGCGTCGTCGGCGTCGCCCCTCGCCTCGTTAATGCCGTGCTCAAGCCTGCATGGATCCAGCGGTTCGCGGTGGGCGCGGCGGGCATGGACACGCGCCGGCGCCTGCCCACGTTCGCGGCACCCTTCCACCGCAGCGCCGATGCCCGCGCGCGGCGAGCCTCGACGCTCGGCGTGGAACCGGGGTCGCCGCGCCGTTCGGCCAGCGAGGACCAGGTCGGCGGAAGCGCGGCGCGCGGCATGAGAGGCGGAGGCGACGGCGACCTCGAGGGCCCCGCCGGCGGCCAGATCGCCGACGCCGATGCCACGGCGACGGGCGATGCCGGGCCAGCACGCGCATCGGCGGGCCGCCGGGTGGTGCTGTGGGCGGACAGCTTCAGCGACGGCCTCGACCCCGAGATCCCTGGCGCGATCCTGCGCGTGCTCGAGGCCGCCGGCCTCGAGGTGATCGTCCCCGATGCGCAGGCGTGCTGCGGCGTCACGTGGATCTCCACGGGACAGCTCGATGCGGCGCGCAAGCGCCTGGAGGACCTGCTGACGGTGCTGGGGCCATGGGCGGTCAACGGGGTGCCGATCATCGGGGTGGAGCCGTCATGCACCGCGACGCTGCGCAGCGACCTGCTCGAGCTGCTGCCAGACGATCCGCGCGCGCACGCCGTCGCGCGCGGCACGTTCACGCTCGCTGAGGTGCTCACCGGACGCGCACCCGTGGCCCCCTCCGACGCGTGGGTCGCGCCCCGCCTCGACGACGTCACGGCTGTGGTGCAACCGCACTGCCACCAGTACTCGGTGGTGGGCTTCGGCGCCGATCGCGAGTTGCTCGCGGCGCTCGGCGCAACGGTCACGGAGACCGCGGGCTGCTGCGGACTGGCAGGCAACTGGGGCACCGAGAAGGGGCACTACGACGTCTCGGTGCAGGTCGCGGAGAGCTCGCTGCTGCCCGCGCTGCGCGGGGCTCCGGAGGGGGCGATCTACCTCGCGGACGGCGTCAGCTGCCGAACTCAGGCCGACGACCTCGCCGGGGTGCGGGGCCGCCATCTCGCGGAGCTGCTGGCTGAGCGTCTTCCCCACGCCTGATCTTCCGCAGCAGCGCCTTCGGGCCCCGTGACGGGGGGACTCGCGCGGACGTGCGTGGCGTCGTGCTCCTGGTGCGCACGCCGCCCGTGGGTGCGACAGTGGAGAGCATGCAGTCGCATCGGAGGCACCTGCCGCGCGCCGCGCTGGGCGCCGTCGCCATCGCCGCCCTCCTTGGGGCATGCTCGGCTGACGGGGAGGCCGCGCCGGCGACGCCCAGGTCGACGCCCTCGCTGCCCGAGCGCCAGGGACCGCTCGTCGAGCCCACGGCCACGGCGCCCGCGCTGGGCGCCGAGTCCGAGGGCGCCGAGTCCGAAGGCGCCGACACTCGCATCAGCGCGAGTCCCGGCGACGAGGGCCAGACCGACGCGGATGACGCGCCCGCCGATGGCGGCGACGCCGCGAGCCGTTCCCTGGCCGCCCGCGCGGAGGAGATCGCCCGCCACCTCCTCACCCTCGCGAACGAGGCCCGAGACGACGAGGGCGCAGACAGGCTCGCATGGGCGGACTGCGCGGCGGAGCAGGCGGGACACCGCGCCCAGGCCGCTCGCGCCCTCGACGAACTGGCCCACGAGCCGCTCTCCTTCGACTGCGAAGGGGAGCTGGTCGGCGAGAACCTGGTCCGCGGTGATGCGCCAGCAGCGAACCTCCACCGGCTGTGGATGGAGTCGGAGGACCATCGCGAGAACATCCTCAGCGACGACTTCACGCGCGCGGGCATCGCGTGCGTGGCACACGCGACCGGAGATCGGACCGAGCCTGCCGAAGCCGAGGACGACATCGGCGGCTGGGTGTGCTCGCAGATGTTCTACGGCTGAGCCTCGGTCCAGGTGCCGACCCCCATCGAGCGGCTCGCTACCCTGAACCGGTGACTCGGCCCCCCGACGCGACCCGCGCATCGGCCCTCCGCACGTGGTGCGCCGCGTGCTGCGTGGTCCTGGCTGCCGCATCGGCGACCGTCGCGTGCGCCGCGCGAGAGCCGGTGACGATGCCCCCACCGCACGAGTTCGAGCAGGAGCTGCTCGACCAGATCAACGCCATGCGCCTCGGGCAGGGGAGGGCGCGACTCGAACCGAACGACTGCCTCCAGGTCCACGCCCGCGAGCGAGCCGGCAGGCTGCCCGGCGCGGACGACGCGCCCACCGATGAGCTGCCCGCCGACTGCGGCGACTTCGACTACGCAGGCGAGAACGTGTCGCGCTCCGACCAGACCGCGGCCGAGGTCGTGGACACCTGGGCCGCGGATGAGCTGCAGCTCCCGAATCTTGTGGACCCGCGGTTCCTCGACGCGGGCGTGGGATGCGTGGGCGTCGCGTTCGACGACACCGACCGCGTGGCGCAGCCGGGAGAGGACGTCGCCGGGATGGCGTGCTCGGTGATCTTCCAGGGCTACGCGCAGTAGTCCGTCAGCGACCGGCCTCGAGCAGCCCGGCGAGGTAGTCGCCGTAGCCCGACTTCGCCAGGATCGCCGCGCGCTCCGCGAGCTCGTGGTCCGCGAGCCACCCGTTGCGCCACGCCACCTCCTCGGGCGAGCCGATCGAGAGGCCCTGACGGTGCTGCACCGACTGGACGAAGTTGCCAGCCTGGATGAGCGAGTCGAAGGTTCCGGTGTCGAGCCACGCGGTGCCGCGCGGGAGCACCTCGACCTGCAGCGTGCCGCGCTCCAGGTAGGTGCGGTTGACGTCCGTGATCTCGTACTCGCCTCTGGCAGAGGGTTCGAGCGCGCGGGCGATCTCGACCACGTCCTGGTCGTAGAAGTACAGGCCGGGGATCGCATACTCCGACCGCGGGCGAGCCGGCTTCTCCTCGAGACTCAGCGCGCGGCCCTGCGAGTCGAACTCGACCACGCCGTAGGCGGTCGGATCGGCGACGCGGTACGCGAACACCGCGGCGCCCTCGAGACCCTCGAACCTCGTGAGCTGGGTGCCCAGCCCGGGGCCATAGAAGATGTTGTCGCCCAGCACGAGCGACACCGTGTCACCTGCGACGAAGCCGGCGCCGATCACGAACGCCTGGGCGAGCCCGCGCGGCTCCGCCTGCACGGCGTACGCGACAGTGATGCCGAACTGCGAGCCGTCGCCCAGCAGGCGCTCGAAGTGCGGCGCGTCGTGCGGGGTCGTGATGACGAGCACCTCACGGATCCCGGCGAGCATGAGCGTCGACAGCGGGTAGTAGATCATCGGCTTGTCGTAGACCGGCACGAGCTGCTTCGACACCCCCTGCGTGATGGGATGCAGCCGCGTCCCCGACCCGCCCGCGAGAATGATGCCCTTCATGTCCCCCCTAGCGCCCGATCCGCTCGTAGCGCAGCTCGGTGGCCGCCTTCGCCGGCCGCCACCACCACTCGTTGTCCCGGTACCAGGCGATCGTGTCGCGCAGGCCCGCTGCGAAGTCGTTGAAGCGCGGGGACCAGCCCAGCTCCTCGCGCGTGCGCGACGCGTCGATCGCGTACCGCAGGTCGTGCCCGGGACGATCCTCGACGTGGTCGAAGGCGTCTGGCTCGAGGCCCATCTCGCGCACGATCGCGGCCATCACCGTGCGGTTGTCGAGCTCGCCGTCGGCCCCGATGAGGTACGTCTGGCCGGGCCGGCCGCCGTCGATGACCGCCCACACCGCCGCGTTGTGGTCATCGACGTGGATCCAGTCGCGCACGTTGAGGCCCGCCCCGTAGAGCTTGGGTCGCTGCCCGTCGAGGATGTTCGTGATCTGGCGCGGGATGAACTTCTCGACATGCTGACGGGGGCCGTAGTTGTTCGAGCAGTTCGACAGCGTCGCCTCGACGCCGAACGACCGCACCCACGCCCTCACCAGCAGATCGGAGGACGCCTTGGTAGCCGAGTACGGCGATGAGGGGTTGTAGGGGGTCGTCGGGGAGAACCTGTCGGGGTCGTCGAGCTCGAGATCCCCGTAGACCTCGTCGGTCGAGACGTGGTGCAGGCGGGTTCCGTGGTGCCGGCACGCCTCGAGCAGCGTGAACGTGCCGATCACATTGGTGTGCAGGAACGGCGTGGGATCGTCGAGGGAGTTGTCGTTGTGGCTCTCGGCGGCGAAGTGGACGACCACGTCCGCGTCCGCGACCAGGGCGTCGACAGTGTCGGCATCCACGATGTCGGCCTTCACGAGCTGCACCCGTTCGTCGTCCGGCAGGGACGCGGCATTCCCCGCATACGTGAGGCTGTCGAGCACGGTGACGGCCGCCTCCGGGCGTGAGCGCAGCGTGAGGTGCACGAAGTTCGACCCGATGAACCCGGCGCCGCCGGTGACGAGCACCTTCATCGGGTGGCCTCCCAGGCCGCGACCTGCTCCATCGTCGGGAGGAGGCCCGACTCGCGAGCCTGCGCGAGCGTGGGCGCGGCGGCATCCTTGGGGGACAGCCGGATCTCGAGCGTCCGGCCGTCGCGACCGCGGGTGGGCCAGTCGATCCCGATCGCGGGATCGAGGGGCGACACCTCGTGCTCGCGGTCGGGCGCGTACGGCGCCGAGCAGAGGTAGACGACCGTCGACCCGTCCGCGAGCGACAGGAATGCGTGGCCCAGGCCCTCCGCGAGGTAGATCGCGGCCCGGTCGACATCGTCGAGCATGACGGCGTCCCACTGGCCGTAGGTCGGCGAGCCGATGCGCAGGTCGACCACGACGTCGAGCACGGCTCCGGCGACGCACGTCACCAGCTTCGCCTGCCCCGGTGGGACGTCGGCGAAGTGGATCCCGCGCAGCACCCCGGCGTTCGACACCGAGCAGTTGGCCTGCGCGACCGCGAACGTGCCCCCTGTCGCCTCAGCGAACGGCGCGTCCTTGAACCACTCGAGGAACACGCCGCGATCGTCGGTGAACGTCCTCGTGTCCGCCCGATACGCACCGTCGATGCGCAGTCGCGAGTACTGCATGGGCCCTCCCCCCGTCCTCGACGCGCTCAGCCTAGCGAGCCGGTGGCTAGGGTGGCACCCATGGCGGAGCAATCGGTGCGGTGGCTCGTGCTGGGCGCCCAGGGAATGCTGGGCCGCGACCTCGCGGACGTGCTGGCGCAGGCTGGGCGCGAGGTCATCGCAGCCGGGCGCGACGAGGTGGACGTCGCTGATGCGGCCGCCGTGAGCGCTGCGGTGGCTGACGCCGACGTGGTCGTGAACTGCGCCGCCTACACCGACGTGGACGGGGCGGAGGCCGACGAGGAGGCCGCGGTGGCGCTCAACGCCACGGCCGCGGGCGTCGTCGCACGGGCGTGCGCCTCGGCGGGTGCGCGGTTGGTCCACATCTCCACGGACTACGTCTTCGACGGCGACGCCGATGCGCCGTACGCAGAGAGTCACCCCGTGGCGCCCCGCAGCGCCTACGGTCGGTCCAAGGCACGCGGCGAGCGCCAGGTGCTGTCGAGCGGGCCGGGTGCGTTGGTCGTGCGAACCGCGTGGCTGTACGGAGCGCACGGCACGTGCTTCCCGAGGACGATCGCCCGGCTGGCGATGGAGCGTGATCGTCTCGACGTCGTCGCGGACCAGGTGGGCCAGCCCACGTGGACGCGTGACCTCGCGACATTCATCGTCGCTCTCACCGACGCGGACGCCCCGGGCGGGATCTACCACGGGACGGCGTCCGGGCAGTGCTCCTGGTTCGAGTTCGCGAGGGCCGTGATCGCCTCGAGTGGGGCCGATGCGCGGGTCGAGCCCACGTCGACCGTCGCCTTCCCGCGGCCGGCGCCGCGTCCCGCATGGTCAGTGCTGGGCCACGCGCGCCACGAGGCCCTGGGAGTCTCGTCGATCGGGTCGTGGAGGGAGCGGTGGAGCGTCGCGGCCCCCGAGGTGCTCGGCGACGCCCGCTCCGGCTGAGACGCAAGAAAGCTGCGTGACGGCGCACTAGTGTGATGAACGTCACACTGTTAGGGTGAGGTCGGGATCGATCCCGAGCGGAGGATCGACCCGGCGCGGACCGCGAGGGCGGAGCGATGGCTCTCCATCGGGGTCGGCGTCACGCAGGATCGGGCGGCCCGGGGGGGTGCAGCTCGTGCCGCTGAGGCGACGAGGGCGTTCGAGCGAACAGGCGGCTCTCCAGGGGGTTGCCGGAGGTGCGCGGGACGTCCCGGGGGGATGAGGGGATGAGGGGATCTGGCCCATGGGGCCCTACGGGGATGTGCGCGCCCACAGCGGCGCCGCGAAGGCTCAGCATGACGCTCGGCGGCCAGTGGCGGGGGTGGCCGCGATGAGCGAGCAGGTCAAGGGATTCGCGCCGAGCGCCGTCTCGACCCAACGCATGGGCGGCCCGCGAGGCTGGGCGCGCAAGTACTCCGCGAGGCTGCTCGTGGTCGACGTCGTGGCGATCGTGCTCGTCATGGCCGTCGCCCACATGGTCAAGTTCGGGCCCGATCCGCTCGAGCCTGTCGCGGGGCCGTCGGCGCCTGCCTACGTGTGGGTGACCATCGGCATCTCGGTGCTGTGGGTGGTCCAGCTCGGGTGGGGGCGCTCGCGCGAGCCCCGCGTGCTCGGGCACGGTCCGCAGGAGTTCCAGCGGGTCGTCAACGCGAGCTGGCACACCCTCGCGATCGTCGCGATCGTCGGGTTCCTCACGCAGTGGCAGGTGAGCCGCGGGTACCTGCTGTTCGCGATTCCGCTCGGGACGATCGCGCTGCTGGGATGCCGCGCCCTCTGCAGGCGCTGGATCCACGCCCAGCGTGACCGGGGCGAGCTGCAGGCTCAGGTGCTCATCGTGGGCCCGCGACGCACGTCAGAGCAGATGATCAGGCGCCTGCGGCATGCCCGCCGCGCCGGGTACAACGTGATCGGCGTCTGCCTTCCGCGCGGCGAGGACAGCCACCTCGCCGACGACGTCGCAGACGTGCCCGTGCTGGGCACGCTCGAGAGTGCCGCGGACCGCGCGAAGGTGGTCGGAGCCGAGTACCTGCTGGTCTCGGGCACCGACGAGCTGTCGCTGCGCGAGGCCCGCCAGCTGGGGTGGGAGCTCGAGGGCAGCGGCGTGGGCCTCATCGTGCTGCCCGCCATGGTCGACGTGGCCGGCCCGCGCATGCGGATGAGCCCGGTCGAGGGCCTGCCGCTGCTCCACGTCGAGACCGCCGGCTTCACGGGCGGCCGCTACATCCTCAAGACCGCGATCGACCGCATGGCGGCGGCCCTGGCGTTGGCGCTGCTGGCCGTCCCGATGCTCGCGATCGCGATCGCTATCCGGCTCACGAGCCCCGGGCCGGTGTTCTTCACGCAGGTGCGCGTGGGCAGGGACCATCGCCTCTTCACCATGTACAAGTTCCGCTCGATGTACCAGGACGCCGAAGGCCAGCGCGACGCGCTCGCGGGCCTGAGCCGCATGGACGTCGGCAACGAGGTGCTGTTCAAGATGCGAGACGACCCGCGCGTCACGCCCGTGGGTCACTTCCTGCGCCGCTACTCCCTCGACGAGCTGCCGCAGCTGATCAACACCCTGCGGGGCGAGATGTCCATCGTCGGGCCGCGCCCGCCGCTGCCGCTCGAGGTCGAGGCCTGGGATGAGTCCGTGTCCCGCCGCCAGCTCGTGAAGCCGGGGATCACTGGTCTCTGGCAGGTGAGCGGCCGCTCGGACCTCACCTGGGAGCAGAGCGTTCAGCTCGACCTGTACTACGCCGAGAACTGGAACCTCGGCGGGGACCTGGTCATCATCTTCCGCACGATCTGGGCCGTCGTGGCGGCGCGCGGCGCGTACTGACGCCAGCGTCCTCGCGGGCGCTCAGATCATGTACGCGGGCGTCTCCTCGCCCGTCAGGTACTGCACGACGCGGGCCGCCGCCGCCTCCGCATCCTCGCCGTCGGCGCCGACCACCACGTGGGCGTCGCGCGGCACCTCGTAGGGGTCGGAGATGCCGGTGAACTCCTGGATCTCGCCAGCCCGGGCCTTGGCGTACAGGCCCTTGCGGTCTCGCGCCTCGCACACCTCCAGCTCGGTCGCCACGTGCACGAGCACGAATCGACCCACCTGCTCGGCCATCTCGCGGACCTCTTGGCGGATCGATGCGTACGGCGCGATGGGCGCGCAGATCGCGAGCCCGCCGTGCGCGCTGATCTGCGAGGCCACCCAGCCGATGCGGCGGACGTTCAGCTCGCGGTCGGCGCGGGAGAAGCCCAGGCCGCTCGAGAGCATCGCGCGCACCTCGTCGCCATCGAGCAGCGTGACGCGCTGGCTCGACTCGGCGCGCAGGCGGCGGGTGACCTGCCGAGCGATGGTGGACTTCCCGGAACCCGACAGGCCGGTGAACAGGACCACGACCCCGTCGCCGGGCGCCCTCTGCTCGCCGCGCAGCACGCGGACGTTCGACGCGAACACCACGGAGGCGAGGTGCTCGAGCAGCGGGCCCTTGTCGGCGGGCGCCACGTGGTCCGCTGCCGGTTCAGGGAGCACCCGGAGGTCGAGACCGTCGGTGCGCAGGCCACGTACCGTCTGAGCGAGCGCGTGCGCGTCGCCGGAGTCGACGACGATCACCGTGCCCTCGAGCCTGCCGCTGCGCCTGCCCAGCAGCAGCGTGGCATCGCTCACGGGCTCCGTGGACGCGAGCGGGCGGAGCTCCGCGAAGGCCGCAGGCGCCGGCTCGCGCAGGATCTCCACGAGCCCGCCGATCCACGTGCCCCGTGAGTCCGTGTGACGCTCGAGCACGCGGACTCGTGCCACGGCGGTCGCCTCGGTGTCGAGCAGGGTCAGCGCGCGTCCGGCGACGGGCTCGGCCGTGCGGAGAGTCGCGGTGTTCGCGCCCTTGCCGGGAAGCTCGTAGCGGAGCGCATGGCCGTAGGCGCCGGCCCGCATCAGCTCCAGCTCTCCCAGCTGTGCCGGGGTGAGGCGGATCTCCGTCATCGCTGCTCCTCATCGAGGGACCTGCCGGTGGCTGCCTTCGCGAGCCGCCTCGCCTGCCAGGTGAAGAAGGGGAACCCCAGCGAACGGCGGATGGCCGCCCACGCGAGCGTACCGCCCACGACCACGACGACGACCGCGACGAGGGTCACCTCGTTCGAGATGCCCAGCAGCTTGAGCCCGGCGACGAACAGCACCATGGCCAGCGCGCGTCGCACCAGCCCGCCGCTCACGCGCGACGACAGCTGCGCGCCAAGGTAGGTGCCCGGCACGGATCCCAGGATGACGGGCAGCGTGATCGACCAGTCGACATCGCCGAACATCAAATGGGCCACGGCGGCGGCGACCACCAGCGGCACGGCCTGCACCAGGTCCGTGCCGACCAGCTGGTTGGCCCTCAGCATCGGATACAGGGCCATGAGCGCGATGATGATCAGCGACCCCGAGCCCACGGAGGTGAGCCCCACCATGAGCCCACCGATCACGCCCACGATGATGGTCGGGACCGGGCGCGGTGTCACCTCGGGACGCTCCGTCGGCAGCGGCGCCGCCTTGCCGTCGCGCACCATGGCGCGCTCTCGCAGGCGCAGGTACGCCCGCACGCCCAGGCCCAGGGAGGCGATGATGAGCACGACCCCGAGCGCATGCTTGACGAACTCCTGGACCTCGGGGCCGGGGCCCATCAGATGGGCGACCAGGACGCCGCCGAACGCCGCCGGCACCGAGCCGTAGACGAGCAGCCTGACCAGCTGCCAGTTGACGGTGCGGTTCTTGATGTGGACCCACGAGCCGGCGGGCTTCATCGCCGCGGACGCCACCACATCGCTCGATACCGCGGTGAGCGGGGGCACGCCGAAGAAGAACACGAGGGCCGGTGTCATGAGCGCGCCTCCGCCCATGCCGGTGAGGCCGACCACGACGCCGATGCCGAGCGCGACCGCGAGAAGCCCTGGATCCATGGCTAGACGCTACCCGTCAGCGCCGGGTGGCGATCACGAGTTGCGCACGACCCCCGCGCCCACGGTCCGGTTGGTGGCCTCGTCGATCAGGATGAAGGAGCCCGTCGTGCGGTTGTCGTCGTAGTCGTCGACGAGCAGCGGAGTCGTGACGCGCAAGGTGACGCGACCGATCGAGTTGAGGCCCAGCTCGGTGCTGTCCGGGTTCCGGTGCAGGGTGTTGACATCGAGCTCGTAGGGGATGTCCTTGACCATGGCGCGCGCCATGCGGCTCGTGTGGAAGATCCCGACCTTGCGACCGACCGTGAGCGCCTGCTGGTCCATCCAGCAGACCATCGCCTCGACGTCCTGCGTGAGGGCGGGGTGGTTGCCCGGCCGGCACAGCATGTCCCCGCGCGCGATGTCGATCTCGTCCTCGAGACGGACGGTGACCGACATGGGCGGGTAGGCCTCCTCCACCGGACCGTTGGGTCCGTCGATGGCGGCGACCCTGGTGGTGAGCCCTGAATGCAGCGCGAGCACCTCGTCGCCCACCTTGAGGATGCCGGAGGCGACCTGACCGGCGAAGCCGCGGTAGTCGCGCGAGTCGGCCTGCTGTGGGCGGATCACGTACTGCACCGGGAATCGCACGTCCTGCAGGTTGCGGTCGGACGCGATGTGGACGTGCTCGAGGTGGTGCAGCAGGCTGGCGCCTCCGTACCACGGCATGTTGGCCGACCGCTCGACCACGTTGTCGCCCAGCAGGGCGCTCACGGGGATCGCGGTCAGATCGGGGATGTCGAGCTTCGCGGCGAAGTCCGAGAACTCCTGGTAGATCTCCTCGAACCGCTCCTCGGACCAGTCCACCAGGTCCATCTTGTTCACCGCGAGCACCACGTGGGGCACGCGCAGCAGAGAGCTGATGGTGGCGTGCCGGCGGGACTGCTCCGTCAGGCCCTTGCGCGCGTCGACCAGGATGATCGCGAGGTTCGCGGTCGATGCGCCCGTCACCATGTTGCGGGTGTACTGCTGGTGGCCCGGCGTGTCCGCGATGATGAACTTGCGGCGCGGGGTGGCGAAGTAGCGGTACGCGACATCGATGGTGATGCCCTGCTCGCGCTCGGCACGCAGGCCGTCGGTGAGCAGCGACAGGTCGGTGTAGTCGTTGCCCCGTGACTTGGACGCGGCCTCGACGGACTCGAGCTGGTCCTCGAAGATGGACTTCGAGTCGAACAGCAGGCGGCCGATGAGCGTGGACTTTCCGTCGTCCACGGATCCAGCGGTGGCGAAGCGCAGCAGGTCCATTAGAAGTACCCCTCCTTCTTCCGGTCCTCCATGGCGGCCTCTGACACGCGGTCGTCGCCGCGGGTCGCTCCGCGCTCCGTGAGGCGCGTGGCGGCCGTCTCCTCGATGATCTTCTCGACGGTGTCAGCCTCGGACTCGACCGCGGCAGTCAGCGTGGCGTCGCCCACGGTGCGGTAGCGCACCTTCTTGACGACCACCTCGTCGCTGTCGCCGGGGACCGCGAACTCATTGGCGGCCATCCACATGCCGTCGCGCAGGAACACCTCGCGCTCGTGCGCGTAGTAGATGCTGGGCACCTCGATCTCGCGCGAGCGGATGTAGTCCCAGATGTCCAGCTCGGTCCAGTTGCTGAGCGGGAACACGCGGATCGACTCGCCCGCGTGCACCTTGCCGTTGTACAGGTTCCACAGCTCGGGGCGCTGGTTGCGCGGATCCCACTGCCCGAAGTCGTCGCGGAACGAGAACACCCGCTCCTTGGCGCGAGCCTTCTCCTCGTCGCGCCGGGCGCCGCCCATGCAGGCGTCGAACCGGTGCGACTCGATGGTCTCGAGCAGCACCGGCGTCTGGATGCGGTTGCGGGAGCCGTTGGGCTCCTCCTTCACCGTGCCCTTGTCGATCGCGTCCTGCACCGAGCCCACCACGAGGTTGAGGCCGTACCGCTCCACGATGCGGTCGCGGAACTCCAGCACCTCAGGGAAGTTCTGACCGGTGTCGATGTGGACCACCGGCATGGGCAGCCGCGCCGGCGCGAAGGCCTTGATGGCCAGGTGCAGCAGACAGATCGAGTCCTTGCCTCCGGAGAACAGCAGCGCGGGGCGCTCCATCTGCGCGACGACCTCGCGGATGATGTGGATGCCCTCCGCCTCGAGGGCATCGAGCTGGCTCAGCGCATGGCGTGGCTGTGTCATGAAGCGTCTCCGTGGTCGGTGGCCTGCGCGATGAGGTCGAGGATCCTCGACGCGAGCACAGGCCGGCACACGACCAGGTCGGGAAGGTAAGGGTCGGCGCCATTGTAGAGGAGCGGCGGAGTCGCGCCTGAACGGGCCGTCGGCATGGACGTGGGCGCCGACCTCGCCGCCCACCACCGCCACGATCGTCATGCCAGCCGACCCCATCGGGACCAGCTCTGCCGCGATGCCGACACTACAGCGCGCGTTCGAACTCCGCCATGAAGGCGTTGAGCTGGCCCGACTCGACCAGGAATCCGTCGTGGCCCACGGGCGAGTGGACCACCTTGACCCCGTCCGAGCCCGACAACGCCGCGTCGAGGCGCTGCGAGTTCTTCAGCGGATAGAGCCGGTCGGAGTCGACCGCCACCACGAGCGCCGCGTCCGTGTAGCGAGCGAGCGCGGTCTCGACGCCGCCGCGCCCACGGCCCACGTCGTGGGACTGGATGGACTGCGCGAGTCGCACGTACGAGTTGGCGTCGAAGCGGCGCGCGAGCTTGCGGGCGTGATGCTGGAGGTAGCTCTGGATCGCGAACTGCCCGCCCTTGCCCAACGGGTCGGAGTCGCCCTGGTACGACCGGCCGAACCGGTCGGCGAGCTCGCCCTCGGAGCGGTACGTCGTGTGCGCGATCATGCGCGCGATGCCGAGGCCCGTGTGGGGGCCGTCGCCATCGGCTGCGTCGTAGTAGTCGCCGCCGCGGAACCGGGGATCGGCGGCGATCGCAGCGAGCTGGGTCGTGGACCACGCGATCTGATCCGCGGTGACGGCGGCCGTCGAGCCCACGGGCGCGATCGCGTTCACGCGACCTGGCGCCATGACCGTCCACTCGATCGCCCTCATCCCGCCCATGGACGGGCCGGCGATGAGCCGCCAGCGGTCGATGCCCAGAGCATCGGCGAGCTTGATCTCCGCTGTGACCATGTCGCGCATGGTCACGTAGGGGAAGCGTGATCCCCACGGCTTGCCATCCTCGGGGTGCGGGCTCGCCGGTCCGGTCGTGCCCTGGCAGCCGCCCACGACGTTGGCCGAGACGATGAAGTGACGCTCGGGGTCGATGGGCTTGCCGGGACCGACCATCGCGTTCCACCAGCCGCCCGTGTGGTGGCCCGGCTCCGCGGGGCCCCACACGTGCATGTCGCCTGTGAGGGCGTGTGCGATGTAGACGGCGTTGTCCTTGGCGGCGTTGAGCTCGCCCCAGGTCTCGTAGGCGAGCGTGACGTCCGGCAAGGTGCCGAGCGGATCCGCCTCGAGGCTCAGGTCACCGATGGGCATGAAGAGGCGGCGCCCAGGGTGGTCGCCTTCCCGCCACGCGGCCGATGCGGGGATGGGAGCTCCTGCTCCCGGCCCCTCGTCGGCTGCCCAGGCGTCGGTCTCGATGCCGTCGTCATCCATGCGGCCACGATAGGGCACGGCCCGGCGTGGCAGGCATGCCGGCTGTGCGAATGCGCACGGAGGGGTAGCCGAACGGCCCGAATGCGTTTACGATCTGACAGGTGAGTCGCATGTGACACATGTGACAAGAGTGACAATGGTCGGCGGAGGCCCACAGATGACGCGAACGGCAATGCCTGGACGCCTGTCTGCGCGCGCACTCGCAGCGCTCCTGCTGTGCGTGCTGCTGTCGGTGATCCTGGTGTCGCTGCCGGCTCCGGCGCGTGCTGCGGACTACCCCGGCCAGGACGAGATCGAGGCCGCGCGCGCCGCGGCGGAGGACGCCGCCGCGGGAGTGAGCCAGCTCGACGCCGCGATCGCGCAGCTCGAGGACGCGCTGCACGAGGCGGACGTGACCGCCCGCCTCGCCGACGGCGACTTCCAGGAGGCCCAGGCCGACAACATCGCGGCCCAGCGCTCGCTGTTCGCTGCGAACGAGCGTGCCGCTGAGGCGGACGCCGCCCTCGCGGATGCCAAGACCGCGCTCGCCGCCGTCGCGATGGCCTCCTACCGCAATGCAGGCGGCTCCAACGACCTCGAGGCGATGGTCACCGCGGACGGCTTCGAGGACGTGGTGCAGCGCGCCGAGGCCATCGACCGCGCGTCAGCCAAGAGCGACGTGACCGTCCAGGAGGTGCGCGCCGCGGAGATCGTCGCGGAGACCACGCGCGGCTACGCCGAGGATGCCGCCGAGGAGGCGGCCGCCGCCGAGCAGCGAGCGAACGACACGCTCGCCGTCGCGCAGGAGGCGCGCTCCGCAGCCGAACAGGCCGTCTCCGACGCCGCCACGGCGCGCTCTGCCGCCGTCGCTCGGGCCGCCGAGCTCCGAGGCGTGACGACGGAGCTGGAGGAGCAGCGCCAGGCGGGCCTCTCCGCCGAGCGCGCGGCCCGCCAGCAGGCCGCGTTCGAGGAGGAGCAGCGTCGCCTCGAGCAAGCCCAGCAGGCGCAGCAGGACGACGACGCGCAGGCCGGCGGCAGTGGCCGACCGACCGCCAACGAGGTCGACCGTCCGGGTGCTGGTGGCTCGAACTCGGGTGGCTCGAACTCGGGTGGCTCCAACTCCGGTGGCTCGAACTCCGGCGGCTCGGCGCCCGACCCGGAGCCGACCACGCCAGCACCGGACCCCGAGCCCACGACGCCCGATCCGGATCCCGAGCCGAAGCCGGAACCCAAGCCCGACCCCAAGCCCGACACGAGCTGGCGTTCGAGCGCCGGTCAGGGCGCATCGGCCGCGAGCTACTCGCTCACCCTCAAGGGCGCGGCCTACGCGTGGGGCGGCAACGGCCCTGCCTACGACTGCTCGGGCCTCACCTCGGCCTCGTGGAGGCATGCGGGGATCTCGATCCCGCGCTCCTCCCGCACGCAGTATGCGGGTGTGTCGCTGCTGCCGTACAGCCAGATCCGCAAGGGCGACCTGGTGTTCTGGGGCTCCGGGAAGAACCCCTCGGCCATCTACCACGTCGCGATCTACATCGGCGGTGGGCAGGTCATGGAGGCGCAGACGTACGGCAAGCCGGCCGCGGTGCGCTCCATGTACGGCTGGGCCGTGGGCGACATGATGCCGTACGTCGGCCGCCCGTAGGCTACGGGGACACGCGCCGCCCAGAGAGGTGCGTCACATGCTGGCGCGTCGCGACGGCCGGTCCCACACTGGTCGCCTGGCGCGTTTCCCAGCCGTGCCGGAGGAGTGGTGATGCCTGATCCTCTGTCCCCAGCCGCGACGCTGCGGCAGCAGGCCGTCCGCGTCGTGCGCTCGCATGCCGGTCCGGCCGTCCCCGCGCGGCCCCTCGGCACCGTGCGACTGCGGCCGGACGCGACGTTCGCGCAGCACGGCATGCTCGGCGCGAAGCATGCGCTGCTCATCCACGTGGGGGTGCAGAACGACGGCGTCGACGTCGCGCCGCTGCCCGAGGTCGACATCGCGTTCGAGATCCGTGACGCGCAGTTCGACGAGTCCGGCGTCGCCAACGCCGGATGGATCACGCGGGAGGCGCACTGGACCTTCTCGGCCGCGCGGATCGTCTCGACGGCCGCGATCACCCTCAGCTATCGGGGGATGCTGGGCGCGGGCTCGACCGCCGAGGCCGTGCTGGGCGTCATGCTCGAGCCCGACGCTCGCCCCGCGCCCATCGAGCTGTGGGCCCACGGGCGCACAGGCCCTGACACCCTCGCCGCATCGACGTCGCTCACGGTCCCCGTGTCGCGCATCGCCGACTGAGGCCCGACGCGTGCAGCGCCCGCGGTTCGTCCGCCCATCCTCAACCGTACGGGCCGGGCGCGACTGTGCGGGCCGTGGCAACCGAAAATGTCGAGAACCAGGCGAGCACAGAGGGTCGCGCCAATGGCTGACAGAGTTTGAGACAAACGCCACAGTCCCTCGGCGAACTTCCTGCTCGATGTCGGATTTGCCCCGTAGACAGCCTCCCGAAGAGCCGCTACTTTCGAGGCAAGCAACGGCCGGCAATGGACGCTGGCGTGCATTCATCCAATAGGGGGATAAGAGTGCCTGACCTAGTTTCGCGCGCCCATGACCGGTTCCTTGCAGGCGTCGCGGTGGCGCTCGTGTCCTCCAGCGGGGTGCTGGTGTCGGCCAGCTCCGCAGTAGCTGACGAGGGCGGGTCCATCTCTGGAGCGGTCACCTTGCCGGTGGGCGCGCCTGCGGCCTGGATGGAGGGCGTTCGGATCGAGGTGGAATCCGAGGACAGCGCGTTCTACTCATCCGTCGAGGTGGATGCGAATGGCACGTTCGTCGCGGAGGAGGTTCCGGCCGGCGACTATTACGTGAGCGCTCAGGTAGGTCACTATTTCGACGTCGAACTCAACGATGGCGCTCGCCCCAATCTCCTGACCGAGTACCACGACGACTCGTGGTTCCGCGAAGACGCCTCGTTGCTGACGGTAGGCGCCGGCGGCGTGCAGGACGTGAACTTCGATCTCGACTATGGGCGCACCATCGCGGGAGAGATCTCTCTCGAGCCCGGCGCGAGCGCGGAGCTATTCGACCAGATGATCGAAGTCGTGGCGACGCTCGACTCAGACACGTACTGGGCGCCGGCCCAGACCGGCATGGAGGGCCCTGGCCCCTTCGAGCTCACAGGCCTGTACCCCATGGACTACGTGCTGGAGTTCCGCGGCGGCTATGGCGACGACGGCCCCGTGAATCTGGTGACCGAGTATTACGATGGTGCGCCGTCCTTCGAGCTCGCGGACAGGATTGATCTCAGTGCCGGGAACCTGACGGGCCTTGATGTGGCGCTGGCCGAGGGCCGGACCATCTCCGGCACCGTGCAGGTGCCCGAGGGAGCACCGCAGGAGTGGGTCCAGGGCGTCAGTGTGAGTGCGCAATGGTCCGACGGCGACATTATCAACAACGTGTACGCGGACCCCGAGACCGGCGAGTTCCGGCTGGTGGGCCTGCCTGCCGGAGAGGTCGTCGTACACGCGGAGCCGTACTCGTACTGGAATGAGGAGGACATCGAGGTCTCGCCCAACCTCCTCGCAGAGTACTTCGATGGCGCTTCCACCATCAGTCAGGCGGACGTCGTGGACATCACGACGAGCTCGGCGACCGGCATCGACTTCACTCTCGAGTACGGCAGCACCATCTCCGGCACCGTGAGCCTCGCGGGCGACGCACCAGCGGCCTGGCTCGAGAGTGTGCAGGTCACGGTCGAGGGCGAGGGCGTTGACGTCTACGAGACCGTCCAGGTCGGCTCCGACGGCTCGTACGTCGTCGCCGGACTCCCTGACGGCGCCTACCGCCTGCGGTTCGACGAGGTCGGCGAGTGGGACGATGAGCTCGGCGAGTACCTGCGCCACGGTCTGGTTGGCGAGTACTACGACGACGCCTACTCGTCGGAAGACGCCGACCTCGTCACGGTCACGGGCGGAGATGTCACAGGCATCGACGCTGAGCTAGCGCTCGGCAAGTCCATCAGTGGCAACGTCTCGCTCGCCGACGGCGCCGACCCCTCGCTGCTTGAGCAGGGCGTGCGCGTCTACGCGCACACCGCCGATGAGGCTAGCGATTGGTGGGACTCCGGCTTCGCTGCGGTAGATGCCGAGACGGGCGACTACGCGATCCGTGGGCTCTTGCCGGGAGAGTACGTGGTGCGCTTCGAGGGCGACTGGCAGTGGATCGAGGAGGACGGCGACGAGTTCGAGGTGAGGACCAATGTCCTGACCGAGTATTACGACGACGCGCGCACCCGAAGTGGTGCAGAGGTGGTCGACATCGCCTCGGAGAACGCAACCGAGATCGATGCCGAGCTCGAAGAGGGAGGGTCGATCTCGGGCACCGTCAGCGTCGAGGCTGGCTCCGACCAGACGCTCATCTCGCAAGGCTTGGTGGTCATCGCCGAGTCCTTCGGAGATGACTATTGGGACTCTGCCGAAGCCCGCGTCAACCCCGAGACCGGCGGGTACACGATCACCGGACTCATGCACGCCGACTACAGGGTGCGTGTCGTAGGCGGGTGGAACGACGACGTCGACCCTGCCGTTCAAGTGAACGTGGTCGAGGAGTACTACGACGGCGCCTACACCTTCGACGACGCGACCGCGGTGCCCGTCGACGGTGCTGAGAGTGGAATCGACATCGAGGTAGGCGAGGGCCGCACCATCTCTGGGACCGTGTCCGTCGACGAGGGGGGTGACCCGGCAGCGCTTCAGGGCGTCACTGTCGAGGCGATCAGCGAGGAGACGGGCGAGTACTACCAGGGCAGCATCGACCCCCGTAGCGGCGCCTACTCCGTCACCGGCCTGCGGGAGGGCTCCTACGCGGTGTACTTCCATGCTTACCAGCACTACTGGGATGACGAGGCCGGCGAAGAGTTCCCCACTCTCCTCACCAGCGAGTACTTCAACGATTCGCCCTCTCTCGATGGGGCCGATGCGGTGGTCGTCGGTTCGACTGACGTCACCGGCATCGACGCTGAGCTGGCGACGATCAGCAATGTCGGCACGAGTCTCGTCATTGAGCTTGACTACGACGGTGAGACTCTGCCGTACGGCGGCACCTTGTGCTTCACGCTCGACTACCTTTCCGGAGGTCCAGGCAACGACGAGCTCGAGTGCATCGACTCCGAAAATGACCTTTCCGTGTCGTTCGACCATGTCGCTGCCGGCACCGCAGAGGTCGTCGCCTACGGCCGAGTCTCGGACATCGTCGCCTCGCAGCGCCTGGGTGGCACCAACTTGCCCAGCACGGGCACCGTGGTGCAGATCAGCGCGGGTGAGTCGAACCTTGTCACCCTGAGTTTGTCGCCCGTGGGCTCGATCGGGGGCACGGTGACGTATGCGGACTCTGCCGAAGGGCCCGACGTCGATTGGGCAGAGGTTCTTGTCTACACCGAGCGCACGCCTGGTGAATGGGAGATCGTGCCCGGCGCGACCGGAGGTTCCGCCTCTCCCTTGCCCACCACGGCTTCCGACACGAACGGCAGCTTCAGTCTGAGTGGCTTGGTTCCCGGTGACTACAAGGTCGGGTTCCGCTCCGCGCTTGCCAATGACATGTACCTTGCGGACGCGCCCGGCGCACCGACAGTGTTCTACGGCGGACTTGAACTCGAGTCCGCTGAGGTGATCACGGTCGAGCCTGGAGGCGCACTCACCAGCATCGACGCGGTGCTGCCGCTCATCAGTGATTCGACGCCTGACCCGGTCGTCCTGACCGATGTCGCTGATGTGCCGAAGGGCTCCCCCGGCTACTCCGAGTTCTACAACGAGATCACGTGGTTCGCGCAGCAGGGAATCACCACCGGCTACCCCAATGGTGACGGAACGAGCAGGTATCGCCCACTCGCCAATGTGACGCGCGATGCGATGGCCGCCTTCCTCTACCGCTATGCGGGGTCGCCCGAGGTCGACCTGCCCGCCACATCGCCTTTCGTGGACGTGACTCCCACGAGCACTGCCTTCTACAAGGAGATCGTTTGGCTATCGAAGCAGGGCATCACGTCGGGGTGGGACGTGGGCGGGGGGAAGAAGGAGTTCCGTCCCACCGAGAAGATCACTCGCGACGCGATGGCCGCATTCCTCTATCGCTACGCCGAGTCTCCGGCGTGGACCGCCCCCCAGACGTCGCCTTTCGTCGATGTGAAGCCCTCCCAGTCGTTCTTTCACGAGATCACATGGTTGGCGGACACTGGGATCACGACTGGGTGGACCGTGGGAGGTAAGAAGGAGTTCAGGCCGTACTCTCCGATCACGCGCGACGCGATGGCGGCGTTCCTCTACCGGTTCGACGGACTCGAACGATGACGGGCTCTCATGCAGCGCTGCGCGCGCCGCGGCGCTGGGCCGCTCTCGCCCTGATCGCTGCCTTGGCTATCGGCTCGATCGTCGCCGATGCCCGACCGTCGCGAGCCGCTGATCCCCTTGACACCGAAGTGGTGCTGGAGTTCGCGGACGTCTTCGAGGACACGCCCTTCGCTCGGGAGATGACGTGGCTGGCGAACGAGGGGGTGTCGACTGGTTGGGTCGTCGACGGCGAGCGCGAGTATCGGCCTCTCAGGTCGATCACACGAGACGCGATGGCCGCATTCTTGTACCGACTGGCGGGCTCGCCCGACGTGAACCTCCCGGCGCAGTCGCCGTTCGTGGATGTCACGCCGGCGTCCTCGGACTTCTACAAGGAGATCGTCTGGCTCAGCCAGCAGGAGATCTCGACGGGATGGGACACGCCGCGCGGCAAGGCGTTTAAACCGCTGTCACCGATCACGCGCGATGCGATGGCAGCGTTCCTCTACCGCTACGCGGAGGTGCCGGGCTGGTCGGCTCCGTCGCAGTCGCCGTTTGCGGATGTGACGACCACGAGCTCGCAGTTCTACGACGAGATTACGTGGTTGGCCAGTTCGGGCATCTCCGCTGGTTGGGTGACCTCACGCGGCAGCGAGTATCGGCCGCTGTCGCCGATCACGCGCGATGCGATGGCCGCATTCCTCTACCGGTTCGAGGCGCGGGTGGCTCAGGCGTCCGAGGAGGAAGAGGTGGTCTTGGCCCCCGAGGCGACCGTGCTCGAGGACGCCGAGGCTCTCGGGGCGATCGTCACCCCAGGAGCTCTCACGCTGACCGAGGAGTCTCAAGTCGACGCCAAGCCCAACGACGTTGTCGTCGCCGGCGTCACGCCGAGCACCCCCGAGGGGCTGCTCGTGCGCGTCACGGCGGTGACGCATCTCGCTGACGGCAGCAGGCGCCTTGAGACGGAGCAGGCTACAGTCGCCGATGCGATCGTTGCCACGGACGGCGCTGTCACCGTGACGGGGCAGTTCACGGGAGACGGAGTGCCGGAGCCTATGGCTTCTGCGCGCATGGCCCGCGCCGCATCGGCCGAGACATCCGTGGACGTTCTGCGCGTGAGCGCCACCTTCGAGCGTGAGATCGCAGTCGACGGCGAGCTCACGCTCGCGGACACCGCGGCGACGACCGCGACGCTCAACGGCGAAGGCTCGGTGAAGCTCGAGTCCCACGGCACCGTCGGCCTGTCGGCCCGCGCGACGATCGAGATCGTTCCGTCGATCAACCCTGTCAAGCAGTTGTCCGTCTCGCTGCGACCCGATGTGGCAGTCGACACCACCGCGACCGTGTCGGGCGAGGTGAGCGGCGAGATGAAGCACGTCTTCGCCCGACTGTCGCCGCAAGTGACCTTCATGGTCGGCCCCGTTCCGGTGGTCGTCACCACCGCAGCATCGCTCAGCGGCTCGGCGAGCTTCACCGGCGAGGCGGCGGTCGAGGTGCGCGCCGAGTATTCGACGTACGCGGACTATGGCTTCGCCTACGCCGACGGTCGCTTCACGCTCCTCGACGGCGACCCGGTCACCGTCGGCCCGGACGTTTCGGTCAAGGCCTCCGCCTCGATCGGCGTGCGTGCGTCCATCGACGTCGACGCGTCGGTCAAGCTCTACGGCCTCGTCGGGTTCACCGCCGGCTTCGGGCCTTACGCGACCGCAGAGATCGCCGTCGACGGCGACGCCATCTCCGGCGAGGTGTCGTGGGACTGCCCGGCGCAGCTGGGTCTCCAGGGACGCGTAGGGCTGGTCGCGGGCATCGAGCTGTGGGGGATGAAGCTCGGCTCCCAGTGGGAGCCAGACCCGATCGTCGTGGACGTCGCCCTCGGCGCGGGCGTCAACTACTGCGAGGGTCGTCAGCCGGAGCTTCCCACTGGTGGCGATTGGCCCCTCAGGGTGGGCCCGCAGGCGCTTGCCGCCGCGGCAGTCGGCCATGGGTACTCCGAGCGGCTGTACGTTAGCGGAGGGATTCCGCCATACGTCGTAGAGGTGCAGGGGCTGCCCGAAGGTCTCGCCGCAGACGATGACGGAACAATTGTCGGGACGCCGGCTACTCCGGGGCGCTTCGACCTCGCCGTGGTCGTCGCGGACGCCGACGGCAAGACACGCTCCGGCTCCGTTTCACTCGTGGTCGAAGATTCCTTCGGTAGCCGAGCGCCGGTACTCGTCTCATCGGACGTGCAAGGTCTGTCCGCGCAGGTGAATGCCGGTGAGTTCGCGGCGTCCGCAGACGGGCGGTACGTGGCGATGGTGCAACCGCGTGCGCGCCATCACGATGGCAAGCACGCTACAGACGTTGTGGTGAAGGACCGTTGGACAGGTGACTTCGAGGTAGTTTCTGCTGTCGCTGGCGACGGCTATACCGCGTACCCATCAGCGCGAGCAGGGCGCGTGGCTATGAGTGCAGACGGCCGTTACGTCGCGTACTCCTCTAGTGCAGGCGACTTGCTGGCGACTTACCCGACGGGTGTCAATCGGGCCGGGGACAATCTCTACGTGCACGACCGCGCCACTGACTCCGTCCGAGTGGTCGACTGGACTCAGGTGGCGCCTGCTGACAGTTGCGGCCTCTCACCCGAACGCCGCTCCGTCGCCTTGAGCGCAGACGGCACGACCCTCCTCTTCTCGCTCGAGTGCTCAGTCTCTGGGCACCAGACAGGCAGACTGCTGCTCTACGACATGGAATCCGTCACGGTACGTGACCTCACTCCCGGCGAGCCTGGATCGGTCGTGGACCTGTCAATCTCTGATGACGGCGCATGGGGGGCGCTCTCGACGAGGACCGGAGACCTTGCTGACGCCTACTTAGTCCGCACGGGCTCGGGCGCCGCACAAAGCGTGCTTGATGCGCCCCACGACGTCAGCGCGCACAATATAGAACCTTGGGCGCTCGTCACACCGGACGGGAGCGCAGTCGTCTATCAGACTCGTGTCCCCAACCGTGGCGTCGATCGGCCGGGGGTGCACTATCGCGAGATTGAATCAGGATCCGCCCGGTTCCTCTGGACCGAGGGCTATCACGACTCCGGGAGCGCGATCATGTCCATCTCCCAGGACAGCACTGCAGCGGTGGTCGTGACGGGTCAGACGTGGTTCGGCAATACCTTCGCCAAGCGGCTGCTGTACATTGACTTCACTTCGGGGACGGCTGTGACTCTGAGTGCCGACGGAGGCGCCAGTCCGCTTGCGCCTAGCCAGATCCCGGCTGTCTTCACGCGCGACGGAACTCACGTCATGTTCACGACCAGCGCGCAGTACGCACCGAGCGATAGCGATGAGGACACGGGCGCGGGGTCGCTCAGCGACATTTACGAGGTTGCGCTTCCGGCATCGCCCTAACACACTCGGCTGCTATTGAGCGCCCAGGGTGAGGCGTACTGGCACTGCGCAGGCCGGCGCCGCTCGTCCTAGAAGCTTCGCACGAAGAGGCCTCTGCCACGCCAGCGCGTCGGAGCGTGGTGTCGCACAGCGTCTCACGGCGGTTGTGGTTCGTACTGTCGAGTCGACCCGGCCCCTTCGTGAGGCGGTGGGACGTCAGTGCCCCGGGGGCGGCACCAGCGGGTTCATGTGGGCGAATGGCGTGCCCTTCGCGCGCTCGAACGAGCGGCGGATCTCCTCCTCGGCGCGCTCGCGGCCCTCCCAGTGGGCGCCCTCGACGGACTTGCCGGGCTCGAGGTCTTTATAGACCTCGAAGAAGTGCTGGACCTCCAGGCGGTGGAAGTCGGACACGTCGGTGAGCTCCTGGCGCCACGCCTGGCGCTGGTCGCCCATGGGTACGCACAGCACCTTGTCGTCGCCGCCCGCCTCGTCGCGCATGCGGAACATGCCGAGCGCACGGCAGCGGATCTGGCAGCCAGGGAACGTCGGCTCCTCGAGCAGCACCAGCGCGTCCAGCGGGTCGCCGTCCTCGCCCAGGGTGCCATCGATGAAGCCGTAGTCATCGGGGTAGCGCGTCGACGTGAAGAGCATGCGGTCCAGCTTGATGCGGCCGGTCTCGTGATCCACCTCATACTTGTTGCGCGAGCCCTTGGGGATCTCGATCGTGACGTCGAATTCCATGGCAGTCCTTGAGTCGGTGAGTGGGTATCTGGGTACTAGTGTGGCCCATGACCGGAGGTGTCGCGTGCGCGGAAAGGTGGTCGCGGGGATCGCAATCCCCGCGCTCGTCCTCGGCGGCGTGGGCGCGTATGCCGTCGCGGACGCGTACGACGTCGTCCCCGGTCTCATCACCAACGAGGCCGCGCCCGTCGCGCCCGCGCCGTTCCTGACGGCGGCCGCGGTCTCGCCCGCGCCGTCACCGTCGTTCCCCGCCTCGTCGGTGAGCGCCGATGCGCCCGTTCCGTCTCGCTCGATCGTCCAGGCGGCGGCGGAGCAGGTGCGGGCGGACGAGCGCACCGGCGAGTCGACCAATGTGTCCGTGGTGGATGCTCTCACCGGCGACGTGTACGCGGATGTCTCGGCCTCCGACGTCCAGGTGCCGGCCTCCACCACCAAGCTGCTGACCGCCGTGGGTGCGCTCGCGGCCCTGGGACCCGACCACCGGATGACGACGTCTCTGGTGTGGGAGCGCAACTCAGGCGTCCTGACGCTGCTGGCCGGCGGCGACATGCTGCTGGCCGCTGGCGCCGGGCATGGCGGGGCCGGCGAGGACGCCAACGGCTTTGCGGGGATCGGTGACCTCGTGGCCGCCGCGCTCCAGTCCGCAGACTTCGCTCCTGGTGCACCTGTCTCCGTCCTGGTCGACGACTCCGCCTTCGAGGCCGAGCCCGTCAACCCGGAGTGGCCTCAGTACGCGCTCGACCAGGGCTACATCGCCCCCGCCACGGGCCTGGCCGTCGACATCGCTCGCATGACCGACGAGCACTATGCCCCGCGCTACCCCGACCCCTCCGTCGCCGCCGGCGACGTCCTGGTCGCCGCGCTGCGCGAAGCGGGAGTGCAGGTGGAGGGGGAAGCCGAGCGCGCATCGGCCCCCGTCAATGGCATCGAGGTCGCCGCCGTTCAGGGCGCGCCGCTGTCCGATGTGCTGTTCCTGCTGCTGCGCGACTCCGACAACACGATCGCGGAGATCGTGGGGCTCGTGAACGCGCTCGAGACCGGGCGCGCGACCACGCCTGCGGGAGCCGCCGAGGCGACGCGCGCAGGGCTCAGGTCGATCGGGGCGCCTGTCGACGGCCTGGTGCTGCTCGATGGGGCCGGATTCTCGGAGAACAACCGCATCGCCCCCGCGCATCTGACGGGCGCGATCGTCGCGTCGCTCGATGCCGAGCCGACTGCGGACCTCCTGGACCTTTTGCCCGTCGGCGGGCTCGAGGGGACGGTGGCCACACGGTTCGCCGGCACCGATGCCGCGGGAGTGCTGCGCGCCAAGACCGGTTCGCTGACTGGAGTGACCTCCCTCGCCGGCACGGTGCAGACCGCCGACGGGCGGCTGCTCGCATTCGCCGTGCTCGCGGACGGCATGCCCTACGGGCAGGCCGCGCCCCGGGCCGCGATGGACGAGCTCATCCAGACTTTGGCAGGATGTGGGTGTGAGGACTAGGACGCCGCGCATGCGCGCTGACGCGCTGCCGTGACCGGCCCGCACCCGTCCGTCGCCGCCGTCCGCAACGCGGTCAGGCAGGCCCTCGACGGCTGTGACATCGGCACCCGCGTGTGGGTCGCCTGCTCGGGAGGGCCGGACTCCCTGGCGCTCGCGGCGGCGACGGGGTACGTGGGCCGCAAGGAGGGCTACCTCACGGGCGCAATCATCGTCGACCACGGGCTGCAGCCCACCTCGGGGACGGTCGCCGAGCGCGCCGCCGCGGAGGTCCGTCGAGCCGGCATCCACACGGTCTTCATCGAGAAGGTCGTCGTGGGGCGCGAAGGCGGGCTCGAGGCGGCCGCGCGCAACGCGCGATACCTCGCCCTCAACGCTCGCATCGATGCCGAGGGCGGGCTGAACCCGCACCTGCTGACGGGTCACACGATGGACGACCAGGCGGAGACGGTGCTGCTCGCCCTCGCGCGTGGGTCAGGAGCGCGCGCGCTGTCGGGGATCCCCGCGCGACGGGGGCGGATCGTGAGGCCGCTGCTGTCGCTCCGGCGCAAGGACACCGTGGCCGCTTGCCAGGCGCTCGGGCTCGACCCGTGGCACGACCCCACCAACAGCCACCCTGACGGGCCCAAGCGGTCGCAGCTGCGCACCAAGGTGATGCCGGCGCTCGTGGACGTGCTCGGGCCTGGAGTGGTGTCCGGGCTCGCGCGCTCCGCCGCGCTGCTGCAGGCCGACGCCGATGAGCTCGAGAGGCAGGCACGCTCCGCGATGGGAGCGTCGGCTTCGACCGTGCGCGGGGAGGAATGGCGCTGCGACATGCTGGCCGCGCTGCCCGATGCGATCCGGACCCGCATGATCAAGATGCTCGCCGAGAATCGCGGCGCGGGCCCCCTGGGGGCGTCCCATGTCGCCGCCGTCGACCAGCTCATCACCGACTACCGCGGGCAGGGCGCCGTCGCGCTCCCTGGCGGCTACGAGGCCCGCCGCGAGTATGGAAGGCTGGTCATCGTCGACCCCCGTCCCCGGTCCAAGGAGTAGCGCGTGGAAGCCCAGTTCGACATGGACGACTTCACCAAGGTGATCGTCAGCGAGAACGACATCTCGCGCAAGCTGGACGCGCTGTCCGAGCAGATCCGTGCCGACTACGCCGGCAAGGATCTGCTCCTAGTGGGCGTGCTCAAGGGAGCCGTCATGGTGATGGCCGATCTCGCCCGGCGCATGCCGCCCACCGTGCAGATGGACTGGATGGCCGTCTCCTCCTACGGATCCGGCACCAAGTCCTCCGGCGTGGTGAGGATCCTCAAGGACCTCGACGCCGACCTCACGGGTCGCCACGTCCTGATCGTCGAGGACATCATCGACACCGGCATCACCCTGCACTGGCTGCTGGGCAACCTGCGGTCGCGCGGCGCCGCCTCCGTCGAGGTCGCCTCGCTGCTGCGCAAGCCCGAGGCCGTTCAGGTCGACGTTCCCGTCAAGTACCTGGGCTTCGACATCCCCAACGAGTTCGTGGTGGGCTACGGGCTTGACTACGCGGAGTCGTACCGCACGCTGCCGTTTGTGGCGATCCTGAAGCCCAGCGTGTACGGCGAGTAGCGACGCCCGCCCCGGGACACTCCCGAACAATCTGAGGCGACACGCCGTCGCGAGACTCACGGACCGCAGCTCTCGCCGGTGTGTCGCGCCGCGCGTGTTCGTGGTTGTCGCCATCGCGCGTCCGCAGAAGGCTGCGACTCGCCGTCGTCCACAGGCCGCGCGGCTGACGCTTGCCACCGCGAGCTTGCGCCCGGTGCACTGCCCGCGTGGACCCGATCGCAGCCCTGCGCGCCAGCGGAGGCGTCGCGCGCTGGACCGAGCTGCATGAGGGAGGCGTCTCGCGCTCGGCGCTCCTCGCTGCCGTCCGCGCCGGGGTGGTGCAGCGCCCTCACCGTGGGTGCTACGCCTTGCCAGGGACGTCGCGTGAGGCTCAGCTCGCGACGATCTTCCGCGCGGGGCTCGCGTGTGTGAGCGCGTGCGTAGCGTCGGGCTTGCCAGTGTTCCCTGATCCTGGCCGAGTGCACCTCGCCGTTCCGCGCGATCGTGGGTGTGGCGAGCCGGGTGTCCGTCCCACCTCCGAGGTCCTCCTTCACCGGGTCCCGACCGAGCCCGCGACACTGGCTGACCACCTCGACCTCACCGCGTGGTGCCTCTCGCCGCGCGAGCAGCTCGCGCTCGTCGACGCTGCCATGCGCAGCGGGCAGATGCGCGAGCAGGACCTCGAGCTCTTCCAGCACGGCACCGTGGAGCGACGTGCGTGGCTTGCAGCGAGGGCCGATGCGCGGGCCGAGTCAATCTCCGAGACGTACGCTCGGGTCGCGCTCGTCGACGCGGGGCTGAGGGTCGTGCCGCAACGCCACTTCCGTGGTGTCGGGCGCGTCGACCTGCTGGTCGAGGGCGGCGTGGTCGTCGAGCTCGACGGGGCCGCGTACCACTCGGATCCACGGGCGTTCAGCGCGGACCGCGCTCGCGACCGTCGGTTGGCGGTTCGAAGCATCCCGACGCTGCGGTACACGTTCATGGACGCAGTGCGCAACCCGGCGGCGATCGTGGCCGACGTCATCGCCGTCCTGTGGCGTCAGGGCCGACTGACTCCGACACTTCGGAACAATCTGAATCGGGCCGCACGCGAGTCGCGATCGTGGGAGACCCTGTGACGGGGTGTCGGGCTCAGGTTGTTCGGAACTGTCCGGGGGGACGAGGCGATGTGGGTGGCGTCCGCGGTTGAGGAGCGCGGCGGGCCTCGAGCGCCAACGCCGTGAGCGAAACCATTCCGGGCCACTTCACCACTCGCGTAGGCTCTAGACCACCATGAAGAAGGTCCTGAATCTGCGCGTCATCATCATGCTGGTCCTGCTTGCCGTGCTCATCGGGTGGATGGTGCAGGGCCTGTTCTCTCCGGGCACGGAGCGCGTGGACACCTCGGCGGGCCTCGAGATCCTCGACACGGGGCTCGTGGACAGCGCGAAGATCGTGGACGGCGACCAGCGCGTGGAGCTGGGCCTGAGCGAGGACTTCGCCGCGAACCTGCCGGAGGACGCCCCCGAGGCGTGGGCCGACTTCCCTGGCACCGTCGAGTTCTTCTACGTGGGGCCGCAGGGCGAGCAGATCGTGGACGCCGTGGTCGATGCGGACCTGGCACAGGGCTACAACTCGGAGATCGCGCGGGCGTCCATCTGGGCCACGCTGCTGCCGACGCTGCTGATGATCCTGGTGCTCGTGGGCGTGTTCTACTTCCTCATGTCGAGCATGCAGGGCGGCGGCGGACGCCTCATGAGCTTCGGCAAGTCCAAGGCGTCGCAGGTGACGCCCGACACCCCGACCGTGAAGTTCGAGGACGTCGCCGGCGTCGACGAGGCCGTCGAGGAGCTCAAGGAGATCGAGGAGTTCCTCGAGACCCCGGCCAAGTTCCAGGCGGTGGGCGCGAAGATTCCGAAGGGCGTGCTGCTGTACGGCCCGCCAGGCACGGGCAAGACGCTGCTCGCGCGCGCCGTGGCGGGCGAGGCCGGAGTGCCGTTCTTCCACATCTCCGGATCCGACTTCGTCGAGATGTTCGTGGGCGTGGGCGCGTCGCGCGTGCGCGACCTGTTCGAGCAGGCCAAGAAGAACGCCCCGGCGATCATCTTCGTCGACGAGATCGACGCGGTGGGGCGCCACCGCGGCGCCGGCATGGGCGGCGGCCACGACGAGCGCGAGCAGACCCTCAACCAGATGCTCGTCGAGATGGATGGCTTCGACCTCAACACCAACGTCATCATGATCGCGGCGACCAACCGCCCCGACATCCTCGATCCCGCGCTGCTGCGCCCCGGCCGCTTCGACCGCCAGGTGGGCGTCGAGGCCCCGGACCTCAAGGGCCGCCGCAAGGTGCTCGACGTGCATGCGAAGGGCAAGCCCATCGCGCCCGAGGTCGACCTCGAGGCGATGGCGCGCCGCACGCCGGGCTTCACCGGCGCCGATCTTGCGAACGTCCTCAACGAGGCGGCGCTGCTGACGGCACGCAAGGATCAGCAGCTGATCGGGCCGCGCGAGATCGACGAGGCGATCGACCGCGTCATCGCCGGCCCGCAGAAGCGCACGCGCGTGATGAACGACCACGACAAGTCGGTGACGGCCTATCACGAGGGCGGTCACGCGCTCGTGGCGGCGGCGATGAACCACACCGACCCGGTCACGAAGGTCACGATCCTCCCGCGCGGGCGCGCGCTCGGCTACACGATGGTGATGCCACAGGAGGACCGCTACTCGAAGACCCGCAATCAGCTGCTCGACAACCTCGCGTACGCGATGGGCGGCCGCGTCGCGGAGGAGCTCGTGTTCGGCGACCCGTCGACGGGCGCGAGCAACGACATCTCCCAGGCGACCGAGATCGCCAAGCAGATGGTCACGGAGTTCGGCATGTCCACCGACGTCGGCTCGGTGCGCCTCGCGGGCAGCTCAGGCGAGGTGTTCCTGGGCCGCGACATGGGACACGGCCGCGACTACTCGGAGGACCTGGCCGCCCGCGTGGATCGCGAGGTGCGCGAGCTCATGGACAACGCGATGGCGGAGGCCACCAAGGCGCTGCAGACCAACCGCGCGGTCCTCGACAGGCTGGCGGCGGAGCTGCTCGAGAAGGAGACCCTGGGCGAGGTCGAGCTCGCGGAGATCTTCGCCGACGTCAAGAAGCAGCCCCGACGCAAGCACTGGGTGAGTGGCGACTGGGCCCCCAAGTCCGCGCCCCGCAAGAAGCCCGTGACCGCGCCGCCGCCTCCCAAGGAGGAGCCGGTGGACGCCATCGTGTCCGAGGCGACGGACGTCAGCAGCGCCGATGCGGCTGCCCCCTCTGTGACGGACGTCACGGGCTCTGGGGTCACCGAGGCCGGGGCAGGGTCGAGCGCTACGGGCGGCGAGTCGCCGCAGCCTGGGACGGGCCCGGCGGCTGACGGGCGCCGCCCCGAGTAGCGTGGAGGCATGAGCGTCGACAGCGTCCAGCCCGGCAGCGATCCCGGCGAGCGAGAAGCGTCCGCGGCCGCCGGAGAGGTCTTCGAGGGTCTTCGCTTGGAGGGCGCGGGCCTCGAGACGCCTCCGTCGGTCATCCCGGCGATGACCACGGAGGGCGAGCCCGGTCCCGGCGGCAGCCCCGACGGCGCACACCGCCCCGTCGACGCCGAGCCCTCGCGTCCGGGCGCGGCGGAGGGCATCGATCACGCTCGCGCGGAGGCGGCGGTCCGGGAGCTGCTGCTCGCGATCGGCGAGGACCCCGACCGCGATGGGCTCAAGGACACCCCGGCGCGCGTCGCGCGGGCCTATGACGAGTTCTTCGCGGGCCTGTCGCAGGACCCGGGCGAGATCCTCAGCACCGTGTTCGAGCTGGGCCACGAGGAGATGATCCTCGTGAGGGACATCGAGCTGTACTCGATGTGCGAGCATCACCTCGTTCCCTTCCACGGCGTGGCACACGTGGCCTACATCCCCGGCGAGGACGGCCGCATCACGGGCCTCAGCAAGCTGGCTCGCCTGGTCGAGGTGTTCGCTCGGCGACCTCAGGTCCAGGAGCGCCTCACCACGCAGGTGGCGGATGCCCTGGTGAAGCACCTCGGAGCCCGCGGCGTGATCGTCGTGGTCGAGGCAGAGCACCTGTGCATGTCGATGCGCGGCATCCGCAAGCCCGGCTCGCGCACTGTGACGAGCGCGGTCCGCGGCGTCATGCGTGACGGCGCCACGCGCGCGGAGGCCATGAGCCTCATCGCGGGGCGCTGACCCCGTGGCATCGCTGCCCAGCGCGCACCGGACCTTGGTGATGGGCATCCTCAACGTCACCCCTGACAGCTTCAGCGACGGGGGCCGATGGTCCAGCACCGAGGCCGCGATCGCGCGCGGCATCGAGCTGGCCTCCGATGGTGCGGACATCGTCGATGTGGGCGGGGAGTCCACCCGGCCGGGCGCCGAGCGGGTGGAGCCCGGCGAGGAGGTGTCGCGGGTGCTGCCCGTCATCGAGGCGCTCGCGAACGAGGGCATCGTCGTGAGCGTCGACACCATGCGCGCCCGCACTGCCCGCGCTGCCGTCGACGCCGGCGCCTGCCTGGTGAACGACGTCTCGGGGGGACTGGCCGACCCCGACATGGCGCGCGTGGTCGCCGAGCTCGAGTGCGACTACGTCGCCATGCACTGGCGTGCGCACTCGAAGGAGATGAACGCGCATGACCACTATGACGATGTGCTGGCCGAGGTCCACCACGAGCTGCTCCAGCGGGCGGTCACGCTCCAGGAGGCCGGGGTCGCGCCCGAGCGCATCATCATCGATCCCGGCCTGGGCTTCTCGAAGGCAGGCGACTCCAACTGGGCCCTGCTCGCGGGCATGGATGTGCTCCGAGGCTTGGGTCCGCGCATATTGATCGGCGCGAGCCGCAAGAGGTTCCTGGGCGCCACCATCGGTGCCGGCGACGGGTCAGCACCGCGAGGGGCGGACGATCGCGATGACGCCACCACCGCCGTGACCACCCTCGCGGCCTTTCACGGCGCATGGGCCGTCCGGGTCCACGAGCCACGACCAGCGCGCGACGCCATCGCCGTCGCGGCCGCTTGGCAGAACGCCACTTCCACGCCAGAGTGAGGACATGACTGTGCACATGCGCCCGTACGTCAAGGACGGCATCGAGCTGGACCAGATCGCGGTCGAGGGGATTCGCGTGGCCGGGTTCCACGGCGTCAACCCCAACGAGCGCGAGGGGGGTCAGCTCTTCTACGCCGACGTGGTCGCCCATCTGTCGACCCGCGCTGCCGGAGACGGCGACGACCTGTCGAAGACCGTCAACTACTCGGACCTCGCCGACCGCGCCGCCGAGATCCTCGCGGGATCGCCCTTCCAGCTCATCGAGGCCGTCGCCGCTCACATCGCGCGCGGTGTCCTCGAGTTCGACGGCGTGCAGTGCGTCGACGTCACCGTGCACAAGCCTCAGGCGCCCCTGCACGTCGAGTTCAAGGACGTCACCGTCACCATCCGTCGTGACCTCAAGGACGGTGGACTGTGGGCCGACAAGCGCATCGGCTCGTCGGCCGGCTTCTCGGACGATCCCGGGGCTCCGGGCGGAGCCCATGCCGCGCGCGACGTCATGGACGAGCGTCCCGCCCAGCCCGCCCGGGCCGTGATCGCCCTGGGCGGCAACCTGGGCGAGGTGGAGCCCACTCTCCGCGAGGCGCTCAACGAGATCCACCGGATCAATGGCGTGACCATTCTCTCGGTGTCGCCCCTGGTGAGGTCCGTCCCCGAGGGTGGAGCCGCGCAGCCGGACTACCTCAACGCCGTGGCGCGCATCGAGACGTCGCTCGCCCCGCGCGAGCTGCTCGCGGCTCTCAACGGCATCGAGATGGTGCACGGCAGGGACCGCACCGTTCCCGGTTCCGCGCGCACGCTCGATCTCGACATCGTCAGCTACGAGGGCGTGGTCGGCGAGACTGCCGACCTCACCCTGCCGCACCCTCGCGCGCACCAGCGCGGTTTCGTGGTGCTGCCGTGGGTGGCGATGGAGCGCGATGCGGTTCTCGAGCCGCACGGCGCGGTCGCAGACCTGGCGCGCAGCGCCCAGTTCGATGGCGTGACGCTCGTCAGCGCCGAATGGCCCCGCGTGCCAGCGCCGGACGCCCTCGCTCACACTGGCGAGCAGGCTCAGGTCCCCACGGTCGGCCTGGGAGAGGCCGATGCGCCCGTCGAGTCGAGCGCGCCCGCAGAGCCGGAGCAGGTCCCGCCGGAGACGGTGGTCCCGAGCTTCGAGACGGAGCCGTCAGTCCCGTCGCTCGCGCCCGACGACGTCGAGCCTCGCACCGCATCGGCTGCGGCGCCGAGCGAGCCCACGCCCATCGTGGATCAGGCACCTCAACAGGCGACGCCCGCCAGCGACCCGCTCGGCTCGTCGCCGTATGCCGCACCCGTCGAGCAGCGTCCGGTGTCGCCGTACGGCGCACCATCGGCTGGGTCGGCCGACGGCTCCGGCGCGTTCCCGAGCGCCTCGCTTCAGGGCGGCTCGGTGCCGTCCGTGTCCGCATCGAGCGTCCCGGCCGCCTCCTCGAGCCCGGAGATCTCGACGCCCGGTGCGGTGCCCGCGGCGAGTGAGCCCGCGGGCGCATCGGCGCCGCCACCGTCAGTGCCGAGCGAGGCGTCCGAGCCCTCGGCCGCCGAGCCGTGGACCGGGCCGAGCGATGTGGAGCCCTCGTCCGACGCCGAGCCCAGCGCGACGCCGCGGTGGGCGCCGGTGGGCGACGCGGACCAGGAGCAGAGGCCGGGCGTGCCCACGCGCACGTCCTTCGGCGTCGCACGCCAGACGCCGCCCGCCGGTCCCGAGGGCGCCGGCTCCGCGCAGTAGCCGTGCAGCAGCTCACGTGGCAGAAGCTCGCAGGCGTGGGTCTGGCGGCGCTCGTGCTCGCCTGGCTCGTCACCGATCAGATCGAGCGGCGGGGAGCGACGCCGCTGCCGGTGCCGTGGAGCTTCGATGTGGTGTGTCTCGCCGCGGGCGCGCTCGCGCTGTGGCTGGGATGGCAGGTCCGCCAGTACCTGCGCGGCAAGCGCCCCAGCCTTGACGGGCTGCGCGCCGCGCGCACCGTCGCCTACGCACAGGCGTGCGCCTACGTGGGCGCGATCATCGCGGGGGCGTGCGGGGGATATGCCCTGGGGCTGCTCGAGTCGTGGGGCCATGGGCCGCGCCGCGACGTGATCATCTCGGGGCTCATCGCGGCAGCATGCGCCGTGGGCATGATGGTCGCGGGCATCGTCGTGGAGCGCTGGTGCCGGCATGGCGGGGATCTCGAGGACGCGGAGTCCGCCGAGCCACAACCCGCCTGACGGCGACCACCGTCAGAGCCCTAGGCCTCGCATCCAGGCCTCTGTCGTACCGCTCAACACACGGCCGGGATTCGTGCCACAGGTGAGACGCAGGAGAATCCACATGCGCACCACCGGCATCATCAGCACCAGGTGTGTGGTGAGTGGCGCGCCCATGGGTGGACCGCCTACGCTCCCGGCTCCGCCCCGACGCCTGGCAGACTGGAGGCATGACGCTCTTCGAGCCCGACGGCGCCGACTGGCAGTACGTGTCCCGCAAGCTGATCCCCGCACGCCTGATCGCTCTGGCCCTGTGGGTCGTGATCCCGCTCGCTGGCCTCACCCTGCTGGGCGTGCTCGCGAGCCCGTGGGTGTTCACCGGCGTGGCCGCACTGCTGCTGATCGCGGCGTGGGCCGCATGGGTCATCTACCGGCAGGTCACCGCGCACGCCTGGGTCGAGCGCGAGGACGACCTCGTGGTCAAGAAGGGCCGGTTGTGGCGCACGGTCACGGTGGTGCCCTACGGCCGCATGCAGTACGTCGAGGTGCAGGCGGGCCCGCTCGCCCGGGCCTTCGGCATCGCGAACGTCCAGCTCCACACGGCCTCGCCGGGCACGGACGCCGCCATCGCCGGCGTCCCGGAGTCAGAGGCTGCGCGCCTCCGCGATCGCCTCACCAGCCGCGGCGAGGCCCAGCTGGCAGGTCTGTGAGCCGCGCGTCGTGACCGACCCGATTCCCGCGATCCCTCAGCGCGGCCCCCAGGTGCTCTACCGCGCGCCGCGCGAGTGGACGCGCATGCATCCCGTGTCGCCACTCCTCGGCGGCTGGGCGGTCATGGCGGTCGCGCTGTCGATCGCCGCATACAACCTGCTGCCCAACTGGCTGAGCTTCGACGAGGGCATGGAGGCGCTGTCGGAGTTCGCGATGCGCTCGATCCTCCTCTTCATCCTCGGCTTCGTCGCGATCCTGGCGCTCGTCCTCGGCTTCGGCTACCTCGCCTGGCGTGTCGACGAGTTCCGCCTGGGTGACGAGGCGATCCACCAGCGCAAGGGCATCCTCTTCAAGCAGCAGAAGCAGGCGCGCCTGGACCGCCTGCAGGCCGTCGACGTGGTGCAGCCCTTGCTGGCGCGCATCTTCGGCTTCGCAGCGCTCAAGATCGAGGTCGCGGGAGGCGAG
Source organism: Demequina sp. NBRC 110053 (assembly GCF_002090095.1). Classification (GTDB taxonomy): domain Bacteria; phylum Actinomycetota; class Actinomycetes; order Actinomycetales; family Demequinaceae; genus Demequina. The sequence goes on from NZ_BBRJ01000002.1 coordinate 1,485,598, forward strand.
GGGTCAGGCATCGCGCTCGAGTACCTGCGCCTGGGCGACGCCGAGGCGATCCGCAACGAGCTACTCGTCCTTGCCGCCGGCGTGAAGCGCGCCAAGGCGGACGGGACGAACGCCTCCGTCGAGGCAGTGGCCGATCGCATCGCCGATGCGGGGGCCGAGCCGACATCGCCGGGCGCGGCTGAGGCGGAGCTCGCGGCTGGAGGCCAGCAGGGCAGCGCAGCACAGCCGACCGGCTCGAAGGCCTACGCCGCCGGCGGCTCGCTGCGTGACGTCGCGGGCATGCCTGCGGGCGTCGCCGAGGTGGGCGCGGCGCCTGAGCGCCCGGTCTACGCGGTGCCGACGGGCCGCCTCATCGCATCCATCCTGCTGTCGTGGCCGACCGTGTGGATCGTCGCCATCCCGCTGATGGCGGTCGTCGCCGTCCTGGTGCTGTCGGACGACATCGAGCGCGTGCTGCTCGCGGCCTTCAGCGGCGGCATCGCCGCGATCCTGCCGGCGGCGTTCGCTCTGGTGGGCTACTTCTGGACGCGGCTGAGCGGCGGCTACGGCTTCACGGCCGGCATCTCGGAGGATGGCATCCGCCTCAAGCACGGCCTGACGCAGACGCGGCGCCAGACGGTGCCGCCCGGCCGGGTCCAGGCCGTGCGGTTCGAGCAGTCGCTGCTGTGGCGGGGCAAGGATTGGTGGCGCGTCACCATCAACGTCGCTGGCTATCAGGAGAACCAGGACCAGGTGTCCACGCTGCTTCCGGTCGGCACGCGGCACGACGCCCTCACCGCGCTGTGGTTGGTGCTGCCGGATCTGGGCGACCCGGACCCGGCCGGAACTGTCTCCCTCGCCCTGTCGGGCACGGGGGACGAGGGCGGCTTCACCCCGTCGTCGCGTCGTGCGCGGTTGTTCGACCCCTGGCAGTGGCGCCAGCGAGGAGTGCGCGCGACGGCGCGCGCGCTGATGATCCGGCGCGGCCGGCTGGTGCGCGAGGTGTTCGTGGTGCCGCACGAGCGCACACAGTCGCTGGGCCTGTCGCAGGGACCGCTGCAGCGCGCTCGCGGCGTCGCGACGTTCACGGTCCACTCGACCAACGGGCCCGTCAAGCCCATCGCGGGCCACCTCGATGTCGAGGACGCGCGCGAGCTGCTCGAGGACCAGAGCCGCCGAGCCGCCGAGGGGCGACGGCGCCAGACGCCCGAGCAGTGGATGAGCGCCGTCGGCCTCACGGAGGCGAAGCGTCCATGAGCAGGCCGGGCAGGCTCACCGTCGGCGTCGTCGGCGCGGGCAAGGTGGGCGCGGTGCTGGGCGCCGCCCTCGCGCGCGCAGGCCACCACGTGGTCGCGGCCTCGGGGATCTCGGAGGAGTCGCGCTCGCGGATCGATGCGCTGCTGCCGGGTGCCAAGCACGAGGACCCCGAGGCCGTCGTGCGCGCCGCCGAGCTCGTGCTCCTCGCGGTGCCAGACGATTCGCTCGCGGCGGTGGCGGCGGGGCTCCGCACGCTCGGAGCGTGGCGACCTGGGCAGATCGTCATGCATGCCTCCGGCCGCTACGGCACCGAGGTGCTGGCCGACGCCTCCGCGTCGGGCGCGATCCCTCTGGCGATCCACCCGGCGATGACGTTCACCGGCACGTCGATGGACCTCGCGCGCCTCGCCGACGCGACCTTCGCGGTGTCGGCAGCGACGCCCGTGCTCCCCATCGCTCAGGCCCTGACGGTAGAGATGGGCGGGGAGCCCCTGGTGATCGCCGATGCGGACAGGGCCGCGTACCACGCGGCGCTGGTGCATGGGGCGAACCATGTGGTGACGGCAGTCACGCAGGCGGCGGCGACCCTGGCGCGGATGGGCGTGGACGAGCCTGGGCGTGTGCTCGGCCCCCTCGTCCACGCGTCCGTCGAGGGCGCCCTGAGCGAGGCGCCCGGCGCGGTCGCCACCCTCACCGGCCCTGTGGTGCGCGGCGATGCGGGCACGGTGGCGGCGCATCTCGCAGCGCTCGACGGTCAGCCCGAGACTCTCGCCGCCTACCGCGCCATGGCCCGAGCGACGGCCGATCTCGCGCTCAGCGGCGGACGCATCGGCCCTGCCGCGTACGCGGACATCATCGCGACGCTCGGCGTCGAGGACTGGAGCGCGGGCTCATGATCCTCGCGAGCACGGCCGCCGAGCTGCCGGCGCGCCCCGGGCAGGGGCGCCGCGCCATCGTCATGACCATGGGCGCCCTCCACGAGGGGCACCTGGCGCTCGTGCGCCGCGCGCGCGAGCTGGCGGAGCAGGTGGTCGTGACGGTCTTCGTCAATCCGCTGCAGTTCAACGACCCGGCGGACCTCGAGCGCTACCCGCGCACCCTCGACGCCGACCTCGCGCTGCTCGAGCCGCTGGGTGTCGACGTCGTCTTCGCGCCCGCCGTCGAGGAGATGTACCCGGGTGGCGAGCCGGTCGTGACGGTCAGCGCAGGTCAGATCGGCCACGTCCTCGAGGGCGCGCACCGCCCGGGTCACTTCGACGGCATGCTCACCGTGGTGCTCAAGCTGCTCCAGCTCACCCAGCCGGATGTGGCCCTGTTCGGAGCCAAGGACGCCCAGCAGGTGATCGCGGTGCGGACCATGGTGCGCGACCTGTCGGTGCCGGTCGAGATCGTGGCCGTGGACACGGTGCGCGAGGCCGATGGGCTCGCGCTGTCGTCGCGCAATGTCCACCTCAGCGAGCAGGAACGCCGCGAGGCGCTTGCGCTGTCGCGAGCCCTGCTCGCTGCCAGCGACGCCGCACGGAATGGCGACCCCGCGAGGACCGTTGTCGAGACTGGGCGAGCCGTGCTCGAGGAGGCGGCCAGCGCATCGGCCCTCATCGAGGTGGACTACCTCGAGGCGATGGACCCGCAGTCCGCGCAGCCGGTGCCGGACGACTATCGTGGTGAGGCCGTGATCGCGGTGGCCGCGAAGGTGGGCGCGACGCGGCTGATCGACAACGTGACCGTGACCATAGGCGAGGAGGAGCGATGACCAGCCTCCAGCGACCCATGATGATCTCCAAGATCCATCGGGCGACCGTGACGCAGGCAGACCTGCACTACGTGGGGTCCATCACGATCGATGCGACGCTGCTTGAGCACGCTGACATCCTGCCCGGACAGCAGGTCGACATCGTCGACGTCACCAACGGCGCGCGGCTCACCACCTACGCCATCCCCGGCGAGCCGGACAGCGGGCAGATCTGCATCAACGGCGCCGCCGCGCACCTGGTGAACCCCGGCGACCTCGTCATCGTGATCGGCTACGGCATGCTCGCCGACGAGGAGGCGCGCACCTTCGAGCCGCACGTGGTGTTCGTGGACCACGACAATCGGATCGTCCAGGAGTGTGACGACCCCGGTTCCGTGCCGGACGGCTACGGCCTCGAGCGGTCGGGCGTGCCGGTGCACGAGTTCCACGAGCACGGCTGGGACGCCTTCCGCCGGTGACGCGCCGCGAGCGCGGCGTGTGTGCTCATCAGCGCCGCCGTTCCTGGCAGCGCGCACCCGATCCCGTGTCGCGACGCGGTGCATGCCGGACGGGCCGGACGAGCGAGTCGAGGTATGGCCGGATGAGTGTCCCGCAGTCCCCGAAGTCGGCGAGCGAGTGCGCCAAGATGGCATCGGTGGTCGTAGCGCACAGCCGATGCGCTCGCCCGTCGGTTTCGAGGCATGTGGGCGGGCGTGCTCGCCACGTCAATCGTTCCGAGTCGTCCTAGCAGGGGTGATGCTTCGAAACTCGGTTTCGGAGCCCAGCGCTGATGTCGAAAGCCCTCACGGTGTGATCGCTCTCATTATCGAAAACGGCACCTGGGCTTGACCTCGAAAACGTTAGCGATATCGTTTTCGAAACGAGGCGGTGCGGCCTTTCCTGTCGCAGCGCCGTCGCAACGAAGCGCCTCGACAGGTTCAGGGAGTATCGATGAAGCTACGCACCCGCGGGATGGCACTGACTGCCTCGCTCGCACTGATCGCCACGATGGGACTGGCGTCCCCCGCGTCGACCGCCACGACGGTCACCGACCTCGAGGCGACGTTCGACGACGAGTCGCTCGGCGGCCTCCAGCAGAGTGGAGGCCCGAGCCCGGCGGGCGAGTTCTTCACGTACGTCGCCGATCCGGACGACGAGTCGAACACCGTGCTGCAGGTCACGGACAGGGCGAACGACTTCGACGGGGTCTCCACGGTCGAGGGACTCCTCGATCCAGGCATCGAGTACACCGTGTCCGCGCGCGTCCGGCTCGCGGACGGCGTCGCGCCCACGAACGTCAAGCTGGTGCAGGTGCCCGGATACTCCACGGTCGGCTCGGAGACGGAGGTCACGTCTTCGGCGTGGACGACGCTGACGGGAACCCTGACGCCATCGGACGGCAGCCACCGCGTGTACATCGGCACCGCGCCAGTCGCGGACGACCCCGACACGACCGAGATCGACGAGAGCGCCACCCCGTACTCGTACCTGGTCGACGACGTCACCGTGACGCACGTCGAGGCCGACGAGGAGCCGGTCGACCCTGAGCAGCCTGTTGACCCTGAGCAGCCAGTCGACCCAGAGGAGCCGGGCGAGCCGGAGGTGTGCGAGCCGGTCGAGTCGGTGGACTTCGAGGGCGGCTCGATCGCTCCGTGGGAGGCCAACAACGCGACGGTCGCCGTCGAGGAGGACGGCGCGGATGCGTCCAACCAGGTGGCGGCGGTCTCTGGCCGCACGCAGACCTGGCAGGGCATCCAGTCGGCTGTGGGCGCCTACGACGAGGGCGTGCAGTACACGTTCTCCGCCCAGGTGCGCCTGACGGAGGCGGCCGACGTGCGCTTCATCGCGAACGAGCCCGGCGCGGCCAACGAGTACGCGTGGGTGGGCAACACCGCTGGCGTGCCTGCCGGCGAGTGGACCACGATCACGGGAACCCACACGTTCGGCGCAGGAGCTTCGGGCGCGAAGATCTCCGTCGAGGTGTCGACCACGCAGGACTACGACGTCGATGACATCACCGTGACCGCGCCGTGCGACGACCCCGATGGCCCTCCCGGTGGAACGGTCGCCTTCTCGACCGACTTCGAGAACGGCGGCCTCGACGGCTGGGAGTTCCGCGACAACGGCACCGAGGTGCCCGACGGCGCGCCCACGCCGGGAGTCGAGCTCAGCACCGACTACGCCGCGAGCCCGTCGCACTCTGCCGCGGTCGTCAACCGCACCTCTCAGGGACACGGAATCCGGTTCGAGGTGACCGAGGCTCTCGAGGCCGGCGTGGCCTACGAGGTCACCGCCTCACTGCGCTTCGCCGAGGGCGAGGAGGCAGGAGACATCTGGATGTCCCTCCAGAACGGCGCCGAGTCCTTCAGCACGCTCGCGCAGTTCACGGGCATGTCGAACAGCGACTGGGTGACGGTGACCGGTTCGTTCACCATGCCGGCCGTCGCCGACGGCGATCAGGCGTGGCTCTACTTCGAGACCGCGTACGACGGTGGAGCTGCGGGCAACACCTCGACGTTCTATGTCGACGACATCGCTGCCGTGGTGCCCGAGCCTGCGGTGATCCAGGACCTCACGCCCATCAAGGACACCGTGGCCTTCCCGGCGGGCGTGGCGATCGACAGCCGCGAGACGCTGGGCACCGGGGCGGAGCTGCTGCTCAGGCACTTCGACCAGGTGACGGCCGAGAACCACATGAAGCCCGAGGCGTTCTACAACGAGGAGCAGGAGTTCGTCCTGCATCCGCAGGCGGTGGCCATCATGGACTTCGCCCAGGCCAACGACCTCGCAGTCTATGGCCACGTGCTCGTATGGCACTCGCAGACCCCGGCGTGGTTCTACGAGGCTCCCGGCGGCGGCGTGCTGACCGACAGCCCGGCCGACCAGGAGATCGCCAAGCAGCGCATGCGCGACCACATCTTCAACGTGGCCGAGGCCCTGCACGACGAGTACGGAGACTTCGGTTCGGAGACCAACCCGCTCAATGCATGGGACGTGGTCAACGAGGTGATCTCGGACTCGGGCGAGTTCGAGGACGGGATGCGCCGCTCGGAGTGGTACCGGATCCTCGGCGAGGAGTTCGTGGACTACGCGTTCCACTACGCGGACGAGGCCTTCAACGAGGTCTACGCCGCGCCCGGCACGAACCGCCCGGTGACACTGTTCATCAACGACTACAACACCGAGCAGACGGGCAAGCGCGCCCGCTACCAGGCCCTCATCGAGCGCCTGATCGAGCGCGGCGTGCCCATCGACGGCGTGGGACACCAGTTCCACCTCAATCTGTCCTTCCCCGTCGAGGAGCTCGACGCGACGCTGGCTCAGCTCGCGCCGCTCGGCCTCGAGCAGGCCGTGACAGAGCTCGACGTCACCACCGGCACGCCGGAGTCCGAGGCGAAGTTCATCGACCAGGGCTACTACTACGAGCGTGCCTTCGAGATCTTCCGGAGCTACGACCTCTACTCGGCCACGATCTGGGGTCTGATCGACTCGCGTTCGTGGCGCGACGCGAACGGAGGCCCGCTGGTGTTCGACGACGGCTTCCAGGCAAAGCCCGCCTACTACGGCATCGTCGGGGGCGACCTCCCTGCGCCGCTGCGCACCGCCGCCTCCTTCGCAGGCGACGTGGCGCTCGACGGCGACGCCGCCGCATCGGCCGAGTGGGATCGTCTCCCGCTCCTGCCCGCCGGAGCCGACGGTCGGTTCCAGACCCGGTGGACCAGCGACCACCTGACGGTGTTCGTGACGGTGGACGACGCCACGGACGGAGCGGGTGACGGCGTGGAGCTCGTGCTGGGCGAGACCACCTACACGGTGAGCCGTGATGGCTCGACATCCGACGGCGCCGATGCGGTGGTCACCGAGCGCTCGGGCGGCTACGACGTCGTGGCTCACCTGCCGCTCGGAGGGGCCGCCGAGTCCGACCAGGTGCAGCTGGACGTCCGCACCGTCTCCGACGGCGCGTCCGACGGCTGGAACGCGGAGGGTGTCACCGGCACGGTGACGCTCGTCGAGGAGCTGTCCTTCACCGGGACCGTCGAGGCGGCCGCTGCGCCGGCGATCGACGGCAGCGTCGAGGCCGCCTGGTCGACCGCGAACGCGATCACGACCTCGAAGGCGACCTCTGGCGCCCCCGACGCGGTCGGCACCTTCCGCACCCTGTGGAAGGACCAGACGCTGTATGTGCTCGCTGAGGTCGATGACCCGGTCATCGACTCCACGGGATCGGACCCGTGGACGCAGGACTCGGTCGAGATCTACGTGGACGCGGGCAACGCCAAGAACGGCTCGTACCGCTACGACGACACACAGATCCGCATCGGTGCGGACGGAGCCGTCTCGTTCGGCACCGGCGATGAGGCGTTCCAGGCGAACCGGGTCGACTCGGCCGTCACGGTCGTCGACGGCGGTTACGTGGTCGAGGCGGCGATCAGCCTTCTCGAGTACGGCGGCCTGGGCAGCTTCCAGGGCCTCGACGTCCAGGTCAACGACGCTGCAGACGGCGCCCGCATCGGCATCGCGAACTGGGCCGACCCCACCGGTGCCGGCTACCAGTCCACCGCACGCTGGGGCGTGACCGAGCTGGTCGCCGCCGAGGATGGCGGATCGGGCGGCGATGGTGGCTCGGGCGGCGATGGTGGCTCGGGTGGCGATGGTGGCTCGGGTGGCGATGGCGGCTCGGGCGGCGATGGCGGCTCGGGTGGCGACGGCTCCGGCCCGCTCGACGAGGACGAGGTCACGGCCCAGCCCGACGGCGGCATCACGGCGCCCGGGTCGGCGCGAGCCGGCGAGACCATCACGATCGGGCTCGGCAGCGACCACGCAGGCGAGGACACCTCCGCCTACATCTACTCGGAGCCCACGCTCATCGGCACGCCCACGGCTGATGGCGCGGGTGACATCCGGGTGACGATCCCGCTCGACACGACTCCCGGGCCGCACACCCTCGCGGTGTACGACGCTGATGGCGCGCTCATCGGATGGGTGTCGATCGAGATCCTCCCCGCTTCGGAGCTGTCCAGCACGGGCGCAGATGGCTACCTGCCGTTCTTGGTGGCGGCAGCGATGCTCGTGCTGATCGGATCCGCGGCGGTCGCCCGCTCGCGTGCGAAGGTGGCAACCGTGCGCACGTGAGCTCGAGGAGCGGCCGGTGTGCTCGGCTCGCGTTCCGCAGCGGCCCACCGCGCATCGGGCCGCTCGAGAAGCGCGAATCCCAGGGCGCGGGGAGACAGGGCCCCGCGACCAGGGTGACGTACCGGCCGCTCCTCCAGGCACCCGATGAGGGTGTCGCGCGGCCCCGGCGCTTGTGGCGCGCCGGGGCCGCTTCACGTCCGTTCGGGCAGCCGATTACCGCATCGGCGCCGCCGCCGGTGTGCCAGCTCCTCGAGCCGACGACGCTCTCGAGCCGCCGCAACCCTCCGCGTTCCGGAACCAGTGGTTCACACTGTCGGGGCGTCGAGGGGCCCGGACGTCGATGTGTGCAGGCGCCGGGGACGGGCGGGTCGCGAGCGGGCCGCTAGGTTGAGCCCATGACCCGCTACGTCCGCCATCTCGCCGCGCCCGCGCCCGGCTGGACCATCGATGCCGACGTGATCGTGGTCGGCTCGGGGATCGCCGGCCTCACCGCCGCCCTCGAGCTGCGCGCCAAGGTCGATCGCGTGCTCGTGGTGACCAAGGGCGAGCTCAGCTCAGGGTCGACGGTGTGGGCCCAAGGAGGGATCGCCGCGGCGCTGCACCCCGAGGACACGCCGCAGGAGCACCTCGAGGACACGCTCACGGCGGGCGCGGGTCTGTGCTCGGAGCAGGCGGTGCGCGCACTGGTCACCGAAGGCCCCGACCGCGTGCGCGAGCTCGTGGCGCGCGGCGCGAACTTCGACACCGGCCCCGACGGCGACATCACCCTGACCCGGGAAGGCGGACACCACCGCGACCGGATCGCGCACGCGGGAGGCGATGCGACGGGCGCCGAGATCTCCCGAGCGCTGGTGGCTCAGCTCGACGCGATCCGCAATGACCCCGGCATCGAGGTCATCGAGAACGCGATGGTGGTGGACCTGCTGACGGCCGCGCCCGACGGGGACGGGCGTCCCGGGCCCGTGTGCGGGGTCACGCTCCACATCATCGGCGAGGGCTCGCGCGACGGCGTGGGCGCCGCTCTCGCGAAGTCCGTGATCATGGCGACGGGCGGCATCGGCCAGATCTACCGCTCCTCCACCAACCCCTCGTCCGCGACCGGCGACGGGCTCGCAGCCGCTCTGAGAGCGGGCGCAGCCGTCGCCGACATCGAGTTCGTGCAGTTCCACCCGACCGTGCTGTGGCAGGGATCGGCCGCGCGCGGCCAGCAGCCGCTGATCTCGGAGGCGGTGCGCGGCGAAGGCGCCTACCTGCTGAACGGTGCTGGCGAACGGTTCATGGTCGACCGGCACGCGATGGCGGAGCTTGCGCCGCGCGATGTGGTCAGCAAGGGGATCGTCGCGATGATGGACGAGGAGGGCTCGGACAACGTGTTCCTCGACTGCCGCCACCTCGGACGATCCTTCCTGCGCGAGCGCTTCCCCACCATCTGGGAGCGCTTGGGGGAGCGCGGCATCGACATGGCCGAGGACCTCATCCCGGTCGCGCCCGCCCAGCACTATCATTCTGGCGGCGTGCTCACCGACCTGCGCGGGCGATCGACGCTGCGGGGCCTGCATGCCGTGGGCGAGGCGGCCTGCACCGGCGTCCACGGAGCCAACAGGCTCGCCTCGAACTCGCTGCTCGAGGGCCTGGTGTTCGCCTCGCGCGCGGCGACCGACGCCGCCGCGGCCGTCGCGGACGGCACCGTGCGTCAGCTCGAGCCCGTGACCCGTCCCGGCCCGGCCGCCCTGGTCCCCGCGACCATGCGCGCTCAGGTCCAGTCCATCGCACACCGGGGCGCCGGGCCGGTGCGTACGGGCGCCGGTCTCCTCCATGCATCCGAACGCCTGGCGGCGCTGCGTGCTCGCTTCCACGATCCGGAGCCCGTGCCCGCGCTCCCTCAGACCGCGGAATGGGAGACGAGCAACGTGCTGACTGCCGCATCCGCGGTGGTCGCGACCGCGCTCGCGCGGGAGGAGACCAGGGGAGGGCATCTGCGCGATGACTTTCCCGACAGGGACGATGCGCGCTGGGCCGTGCGTCTGGCCGCCACCCTCGACGGGGACGGCGAGCTGCAGCTCCAGAGGGCGCCGCTCGAGCTGGGCTGATTCGGGGGCGCACCCGCCGGCACGCCGAGCACGCGGGCGGCGCCCGTGCGCGGTGCGCGCTCGGACGCCGCCTCGCGCTCACCCCCCAGCGTTCACCCCTCAGCGTTCACCCCTCGGTGCCGCCTTGCGGCGGAAGCGTCAGAACTGGCTGCGACTCCGCGGCAAGCCCCTAGTGTGACACATGTCACTCCGGCGCGCCTAGTGGTGAGTGGACGGGTCCGCGGATGCGCCCGACGGGACTACGCTTGTGCGCCGTGAGCATGCCAGAAGACCTGCCTCAGGACCGTCCGCTGCGCGCCTCATGGCTCGCCTCCGCCGTGGGTGAGGCCCTCGATGAGGATCTGGGCGCCGATCCGGGGCGCGACGTCACCACCCAGGCGACCATTCCGGCCTCCGCGCAGGTGAGCGGCGCGATCGTGATGCGCGAACCGGGGGTCATCGCCGGCATCCCGGTCATCGCGGAGGCGCTCGGCCAGGTGGCCGAGCGGCTGTCGCTGCCTCAGCCGGTGCTGGAGGTGCGCGCGACGGACGGCGACCGTCTCGACGCCGGCGCCAAGGTCGCGGAGCTCTCCGGCGCGGGCCACGTGATCCTCATCGCCGAGCGCACGATCCTGAACTTCCTGTCGCGTGCCACGGGCATCGCGAGCCACACCCGGCAGTGGGCGGATGCGCTCGAGGGCACGGGCGCGCGCGTGCTGGACACCCGCAAGACCACGCCGGGGCTGCGCGAGCTCGAGAAGTATGCGGTGCGCGTGGGCGGCGGCGTCAACAAGCGCTCAGGGCTGCACGACTGCGCGATGGTGAAGGACAACCACATCCTCGCGGCGGGCTCGGTGGGCGCAGCAGTGCTGGCGATCCACGCCCGCTTCCCCGACGTGCCCGTTCAGGTCGAGGTCGAGTCGCGCGAGCAGGCGCGCGAGGCCATCGACGCCGGCGCGCGGTTCCTGATGATCGACAACATGGCCCCGGACGCGATGCGCGCACTGGTGCTCGAGGTCCGCGAGCTCGAGCCCGAGGTGGGCCGCATCCGTCTCGAGGCGACGGGCGGCCTCATCCTCGCCACCGCGCGCGAGGTCGCCAGCACGGGAGTGGACTACATGTCGGTGGGCGCGCTCACCCACTCGAGCCCCATCGTCGACCTCGCGCTCGACGTGAGCTGAACCGAGCGCGCGAGGAAGGCCCCGGCCGGCGCATCGGCGCTCCAGCTCCGTACCGCTCGACACACGCCTGGGGCGACTGTGGTCCCTGTGATGGCACACCAATCGCGCGAATGCGACTCGCCCCAGACGTGTGCTCACGGGCGCGCCGACAGTCCCGAACATCGGCGCTCGCGACGCCCCGGCGGACACCGCACGCGCGACCGCCGTACCCGCGTGTCGCGCTCGGGATGTTCGGAGGTGTCGGGTGGGCAGGCGCAGGAGGAGGGGCGCCCGCACCCGCCGGTACCCTAGTGGGCGTGACTGAAGCGCCCGAGACCGAGATCGACGTCCCCGAGCAGATGCGCGTGCGCCGTGCCAAGCGCGACCGCATCATCGCGGCCGGCGGCGAGGCGTACCCGGTGGGCGTCGCCCGCACACACGACATCGCGGCCGTCCGCGCGCAGTACGACAATGCGCTCGAGGCTGGCGAGGAGACCCAGGACGTCGTCGGCGTCGCCGGGCGCGTGGTGTTCGTGCGCAACACGGGCAAGCTGTGCTTCGCGACCATTCAGGATGGCGCGGGTGAGCGCCTGCAGATCATGTTGAGCCTCGCGGAGGTGGGAGAGGAGTCGCTCGCCGCGTTCAAGGCCGACGTCGACCTGGGCGACCACCTGTTCGCGCACGGCCGCGTCATCAAGTCGCGCCGCGGCGAGGTGTCGGTGTTCGCTGACGACTGGGCCATCGCCGCGAAGGCGCTGCGCCCCCTGCCGGTGCTACACAAGGACCTCGCCGAGGACACCCGCGTCCGTCAGCGCTACGTCGACCTCATCGCACGACCCCTCGCTCGTGACACGGTGCGCCATCGCGCCTACGTCACGCGAAGCCTCCGGGAGAGCCTGCACACGCGCGGGTTCCTCGAGATCGAGACGCCCATGCTGCAGACGCAGCACGGCGGCGCTGCGGCGCGCCCATTCCTGACCCACATGAATGCGTTCGATATCGATCTGTATTTGCGCATCGCGCCCGAGCTATTCCTCAAGCGGGCCGTCGTGGGCGGCATCGACAAGGTGTTCGAGATCAATCGAAACTTCAGGAATGAGGGCGCGGATTCCTCCCACTCGCCGGAGTTCTCGATGATCGAGATCTATGAGGCGTACGGCGACTACGACACCATGGCCACGCTCACGCGCGAGCTCATTCAGGGCGCGGCGCGCGACGTCTTCGGCACCGAGGTCGTGACCCTCGCGGATGGCACCGAGTACGACGTGTCGGGCCAGTGGACCGAGCTCACCATGTACGGCTCCCTGTCCGAAGCGCTCGGGGAGGAGATCACGCCGCAGACCTCCGTCGAGCGCCTGCAGGCGCTGTGCGACGCGGTCGACGTCTCGGTGGACCCCAAGCGCGTCAACCACGGGAAGCTGGTCGAGGAGCTGTGGGAGCACTACGTGGCGGACTCGCTCGTGGCGCCCACCTTCGTGCGTGACTTCCCCGTCGAGACCAGCCCCCTCACCCGCGACCACCGCACCCAGGAGGGCGTGGTCGAGAAGTGGGACCTGTACGTGCGAGGGTTCGAGCTCGGCACGGCGTACTCCGAGCTGGTGGACCCCGTCATCCAGCGCGAGCGCTTCGAGCAGCAGGCGCGGATGGCGGCGCAGGGCGACGACGAGGCGATGCCCATCGACGAGGACTTCCTCACCGCGATGGAGTTCGCGATGCCTCCGTCGGGCGGCATGGGCATGGGGATCGACCGCCTGCTGATGGCGCTGACGGGCCTGGGCATCCGGGAGACCATCACCTTCCCCCTCGTGAAGCCCACGGAGGACTGACATGCCCACGTGGCAGCTGGTGGCGATCGGCCTCATTCCATCGATAGCGGTGGGTGTGATCTTCTGGCTCGCGATGCGCGCGGTGGTGCGCGCCGATCGCAACGAGCGTGCCGCGCTGGCGGCGATCGAGGAGGCCGATGCGCGAGCGGGGTCGAGCGCCGATGCGCCCGAGGCCGGGAAACAGTCGCCAGGATCGGTTTCCTGAAGTCACGCGCGGGCCCATTGTTCGCGCACAGCACGTGGGGCTCACGCAATGCGACGAATTCTCCATTGACGTTGAAGCACCATTGTGTGAATCTGAGCGTGCTTCTTCAAGAAAGGACGTGCGATGGCACAGAAGGTGCAAGTGGTGCTCGTCGACGACATTGACGGCGGCGAGGCGACGCAGACCGTGAGCTTCGCGCTCGACAATGTGTCCTACGAGATCGACCTCTCGGAGGACAACGCGGCGAGGCTGCGGGAGGAGCTCGGCTCCTGGGCGTCGAAGGCGCGCCGCGTGTCGACGTCGAAGCGGGGGACCGGGCGCCCGCGCCGTGCCGACTCCGTCAAGGTCCGCGCGTGGGCGAAGGACAACGGCTACGACATCTCGGAGCGTGGCAGGATCTCCACGGAGATCCGTGAGGCGTACGCCGCGGCGCACTGACCGACGAGACCGATCGGCGGCTCCGCTCCCTCCAGGGAGCGGAGCCGCAGCGCTGTGGGAGGCGACGATGACCCAGACGACGTGGTGGGGAACCTTCCCCGCTGCAGGCAACGGCACGCCCGTGGGACGAGGCGAGGGCCTGTGGCGCCAGCGCGGAGAGGATGTCCAACTGGTGCTCGAGCTGCCCGCTCCGGCGTTCGTCATCGCGCATCCAGGCAGGCCGCTGCTCTACGCGATCACAGAGTCCGACGACTCCGCCGTCCACGCGATCGACGTGAGCGACCCAGACGCCCCTGCGGTGATCGCCACCGTCCCCACCGGAGGACGTGCCGGCTGCCACCTGAGCCTCGCCCCCGGCCATCGCGCGCTCTACGCGAGCCACTACATGAGCGGCGACGTCGCGGTGATCGCGCTCGGGGAGACTGGAGCTCCCGTCGGCACGACGCCGGCTCAGGTGTTCGGCCACGAGGGAAGGGGTCCGCGCGAGGACAGGCAGGAGGCTCCCCATGCGCACTTCTCAGGGCTCGCGCCCGGCGGGCGGCATCTGCTGGTGTGCGACCTCGGCACCGACGAGCTGCGGCGCTACTCGATCCGGCCCGACGGCCTGCTGGACGACGACGGCATCGCGGCGGTCCTGCCCGCCGGCGCGGGGCCGCGCCACTTCGCCGTCCGCGGCGACCTCATCTACGTGACGTGCGAGCTCGACAACCGTCTGAGGGTGCTGCGGTGGGACGGCGCGAACGCCGTCGCGGACGTCATCGAGGACCTGCCGTCGACGACCGCTGTGAACCGCACGGGCGAGGCGGGCCTGCAGGACGGGCACATCCTCATCCACGGTGACGTGGTGCTGGTGGCGGTGCGCGGAGCGGACGTGATCGCGCTGTTCGACCTCGGTCCGGAAGGGGAGGCACGGTACCGGACGTCGTTCGACGTGGGCGAGTGGCCGCGCCACTTCGCCATCGCGCACGACCGCCTGCTCGTCGCCTCGGAACGCGGCCATGACGCCCGCTGGTACCCCCTCGCCGAGGTGCTCGCGCTGCCTCCCGAACGGGAGGTGGGCGAGATCGCCACGGTGCCCCACGCATCGGCGCCCATCCCGAGCGCGGCCTGCGCCTGCCCCGAACTGGGCCCCCGCATCGGCGCTACGCTGAAACCATGACCTACACACTGATCCTGCTCCGCCACGGCGAGAGCGACTGGAACTCGAAGAACCTGTTCACCGGCTGGGTGGACGTCGAGCTCAACGAGAAGGGCTGGGGCGAGGCCATCCGCGGCGGCGAGCTGCTCAAGGAGGAGGGCATCCTCCCCGACGTGGTCCACACGTCGCTGCTGCGCCGCGCGATCATGACCGCGAACCTCGCGCTCGACGCCGCGGACCGCCACTGGATCCCCGTCAAGCGCGACTGGCGCCTCAACGAGCGTCACTATGGCGACCTGCAGGGCAAGAACAAGGCGGAGACCCTCGAGCAGTTCGGCGAGGAGCAGTTCATGACGTGGCGCCGCAGCTACGACGTGCCGCCGCCGCCGATCAGCGCCGAGAACCAGTACGGTCAGGCCGGCGACCCCCGATACGCCGGCGAGCCCGTCCCCGAGACGGAGTGCCTCAAGGACGTGCTCGAACGCGCCCTGCCTTACTGGGAGGGCGAGATCGTGCCGGACCTCAAGGCCGGCAAGACCGTCCTGGTCGCAGCGCACGGCAACTCGCTGCGCGCCATCATCAAGCACCTCGACTCCGTGGCGGACGACGACATCGTGGGCGTGAACGTGCCCACGGGCATCCCGCTGGTCTACGAGCTCGACGAGGACACGCTCGCGCCCGTCAAGGCGGGCGGCACCTACCTCGACGCCGATGCCGCGGCCGCCGCGATCCAGGCCGTCGCCAACCAGGGCAAGAAGTAGAGGCGCTCGGTCACCCTCTCATCGCGTGGCCGACAGGGGCCCTCGCCGTTCGCGGCGGGGGCCCCGTTCTCATGCCGGGGGACGATGCGCGGTCAGGCGCGCGAGCGGTCGCCCGTGTGGTCGCCCGTCACCAAATAGACGATGCGTCGCGAGACCGCCACGGCGTGGTCGCCGAACCGCTCGAAGTAGCGAGCCAGGAGGCTGATGTCGAGCGTCTCCTGCGTCGACCCTGTGTAGGACTCGTCCAGGAGCGTCTTGTACGCGCGGGCGTGGAGCTTGTCGAGGTCGTCGTCGTCGGAGACGATTCCTGCGGCGGTGTTGAGGTCGCGGGTCTCGAGCAGCTCGCTCACCTCGGCGGCCGCCTTCTTCGCGGCCACGGTCATCTCTTCGATGATCTCGGTGTGCTCGCTGGGGATCGCGGACCCCGGGTAGGCGCGGCGGGCGGCCTCGGCGATGTGCTGCGCGAGGTCGCCCATGCGCTCGAGCGACTGCGAGATGCGCAGCGCGGAGATGATGGTGCGCAGGTCCAGGCCCACCGGCTGCTGCTGGGCGATGAGCAGCACGCAGCGCTCGTCGACCGTCTCCTCGAGGTCGTCGAGCTTGGCGTCGTCGGCGATGACTGCCTGCGCGAGCTCGACGTTCTGCGTCAGCAGCGCCTCGGAGGCGCGGCTGATGGCGGACTCGACGTGGCGGCTCATGGCCACCAGGTCGCCCGCGAGCTCGGACATCTCGGCAGTGAACAGGGTGCGCATGGTTCTCCTCAACGGTCGTGCGTCCTCCCTAGTGTGGCATCGCCACCCAGCGACCGGCCCGATGCGCACCATCGGAACGGTGAACATTGGGTGCTGTCGCTGAACTTTGGGTGAACTCGGATATCCGTCGTTACTGTGACCACATGAGCCCCGAAACGTGGCTGCTCGCCCTCCTCGCCCTCCTCGTCGGCGCGGGCGTCGGCGCCCTCCTCCGCCCCCGGCCATCGGAGGCGGCGACAGGTGCCGGCACGCTCGTCCCCCACAGGACCCGAGAGGTGCTGTCCGTCCTCCAGTCCGGCGCGGTGATCGTGCGCCGCGACCGCCGCAGCGCGTTCGCGAACACCACGGCCCATGCCCTGGGCGTGGCGCGCGCTGACGGCGCCCTGCACGGCTCGGTCGCTGACCTGGCTGAGAAGGCATGGAAGGCGGATGCGCCGGTCGAGGACGAGGTCGAGATCAAACGCGGAGTGCTGGGCACGTCGAACTACGTTCATGTCCGCGTCACTCCGCTGAACGACGAGCTCGCCCTCGCGGTCGCCAACGACAACACCGAGCAGCGCGCGGCGGAGGCCACGCGCCGGGAGTTCGCGGTCAACGTCTCGCACGAGCTCAAGACGCCCGTGGGCGCGCTGTCGCTGCTCGCCGAGACCATCGAGGACAACGCGCAGGACACCGCGATGGTGGAGAAGTTCGCCGGCAAGATCCGCAAGGAGACGCGGCGGCTGTCCAAGCTGATCCAGGAGATCATCGAGATCTCGAGACTGCAGGGCGGCGAGTCCGTCATGGACTATGACCTCGTCCCGCTGGACGGGGTGATCGACGAGGTGCTCGAGTCGGTCCGCATCGCCGCCGAAGGCAGGCGCATCACCCTCGTGCGAGAGGTGACCGCCTCGCCCGCCGTGATGGGCGACCGCGACCTCCTGGTGATGGCGATGCGCAACCTCGTCGACAACGCGATCAACTACTCGGAGCCGGCCGGGCGGGTGACGGTGTCGCTCGCCGCCGAGGGCGACGTGGCGCGGGTGGCCGTCATCGACCAGGGGCTCGGCATCGCCGAGGAGGACCAGGAGCGCATCTTCGAGCGCTTCTACCGCACCGATCCGGCGCGCTCGCGCGACACGGGCGGCACCGGCCTGGGTCTGTCGATCGTCAAGCACGTGGTGGCCCAGCACTCGGGCACCGTTCATCTGTGGTCGCAGCCCTCGGTGGGCTCGACGTTCACCATCCGCCTGGCGATCGAAGGCCAGGTGGACGACGCGGCTTCGGCCGACGAGGAGGAGTCATGACCGAGGGGCGCGTGCTCGTGGTCGAGGACGAGGAGTCGTATCGCGACTCGCTCAAGTATCTGCTGAGCCGTGAGGGCTTCGACGTGCTGCTGGCCGAGACGGGCCCGCAGGGCGTCGAGGCATTCCAGCGCGACGGCGCGGACGTGATCCTGCTGGACCTCATGCTCCCTGGCATGTCCGGCCAGGAGGTGTTCCGGGCGATCCGGGAGCGCTCGGACGTGCCCGTGATCATGGTGACGGCCAAGGACGACCAGGTCGACAAGATCATCGGCCTGGAGCTGGGCGCGGACGACTACGTGACCAAGCCGTACTCGGGCCGCGAGCTCGTGGCGCGGGTGCGGGGTCTGCTGCGTCGCCAGCAGCTGGCCGCGTCCGGCATCCCTGACGAGCCCGAGCGGCTCTCCGTGGGCGGGCTCACGCTCGACCCCGAGCGCCTGTCCGTCACGCGGGGGGACGAGGTGCAGTCGCTGCCGCCCAAGGAGTTCGCCCTCCTGCACCTGCTCGCTCAGAACGCCGGACGGGTGCTGCCGCGCCAGGTGATCATCGACCGTGTCTGGGGCGCCGACTACTTCGGGGACACCAAGACGCTCGACGTCCACATCAAGCGGCTGCGAGGCCGGATCGAGGCGGATCCGTCGGAGCCGCTGCTCATCCAGACCGTCCGAGGTGTGGGCTACACGTTCGAGGCGTAGCGTCTCACGAACGGCCCTTCCGGTCCGCGTGCGCGTTCACGGATTGTTCACCGAGTGTTCAGTCTGGGCCCTCGGCCTCGTTACCTGCCATCCCTAACTTTGAGAGCGTCCGGCAGGTTGCCGGGACCCCATCAATCCAAGTGAGGAAACTCGACTGTGAAGATTGCACTGCGTACCGGCGCCGTGGCCTCGGCCGCCGCGCTGACCTTCGTGCTCGCGGCCTGCTCGCCCTCGAACGAGCAGACGACCGACTCGTCGGACGAGCCCACCGCCGCCGGCACCGAGTCCGCGGCCGGCGAGCCCACGTCGCTGTCCGGCAACCTGCAGGGTGCCGGCGCATCGTCGCAGGAGTCCGCGATGGACGCCTGGCGCGCCAAGTTCCAGGAGGCCAACCCCGAGGTGACCGTCGGCTACGACCCGGTGGGCTCTGGCGGCGGCATCGAGCAGTTCCTCTCGGGCGCCGTGCCCTTCGCCGGCTCCGACGGCCTGCTCGAGGACGCGGAGTACGAGCAGGCTGTCGAGCGCTGCGACGGTGACGGCGGCGCCTACCACCTGCCCATGTACATCTCGCCCGTCGCGGTGATCTTCAACCTCGAGGGCGTGGACTCGCTCAACCTCGACGCGGCGACCATCGGCGCGATCTTCAACGGCGACATCACGACGTGGGACGACGAGGCGATCGCCTCGCAGAACGAGGGCGTGGAGCTCCCCGGTGACACGATCACCGTCGCGCACCGCTCGGACTCGTCGGGCACCTCGGAGAACTTCACCGACTACCTCGAGCAGGCGTCGGACGGCGCGTGGCCTCACGAGGCCTCGAAGGAGTTCCCCGAGACCGCCGCGCAGCGGGTGGGCTTCGACGGCACCTCGGCTCTCGTCGAGGGCGTCACCGCCACGGCAGGCTCCATCGGGTACGCCGACGCGTCGCGCGCCGGCTCGCTCGGCACGGTCGCGATCAAGGTGGGCGAGGAGTACGTGCCGTTCTCCCCTGAGGCCGCCGCGAACATCGTCACCGCATCGCCGCTCGCGGAGAACTCGAACGGTGAGAACGACCTCGCGTACGCCATCGACCGCACCACGACGGACTCGACCGCCTACCCGCTCACCCTGGTCTCGTACCACATCGTCTGCTCGCAGTACGACGACGAGACGGAGCGCGCGCTGGTCACCGGCTTCGAGAAGTACGTCGCGTCGGAGGAGGGCCAGGCGATCTCCGCCGAGGCAGCCGGCTCCGCCCCGCTCTCGGCCGACCTGAGCGCGCAGATCACCGCGATCCTCGACGAGATCGCGGCGGGCTGACCCCAACCCCTACAGTGGCAGTGGGCTCATCCAGTCGGGGTGAGCCCACTGCCCCTGTCACCAGTGACGCACTAGCGAGGGAGACTCGAGCGTGACGACCACCACGTCGCCGCAGCCGGCGACCGAGGACGACTACGGGACCCACCCAGGGGCAGCGGCCAACCGCTTCTTCAAGGGGCTCTCGACTGGCGCGGGCGCGCTGATCCTCGTCACCCTCGCGGCCGTCGCGACCTTCCTCCTGCTGGAGGCATGGCCGGCGATCACGATGAGCGCGGCGGAGCTGGGGGAGTCCGTCTCCTTCATCAAGCCCGAGGACGGCCAGAGCCTCATCGAGATCATCGGGTATCTGGTCTACGGCACCCTGCTGATCTCGATCATCGCGCTGCTGCTGGCGACCCCGGTGTCGATCGGCATCGCGCTGTTCATCTCGCACTATGCGCCGCGCAAGCTCGCGCAGGGCCTGGGCTACCTGATCGACCTGCTCGCCGCGGTCCCGTCCGTGGTCTACGGCCTGTGGGGCGTCGCCGTCCTGGTGCCCGTGCTCACGCCGTTCTATCAGGTCCTCGCGGACTACCTGGGCTTCATCCCGCTGTTCGCGCCACCGGAGTCGGGAGAGATCTTCACCGGACGTGTCGCGATGAGCGCCGGCATCGTGCTCGCGATCATGATCATCCCGATCATCACCGCGGTCAGTCGCGAGGTCTTCCTGCAGACGCCCACTCTCCACGAGGAGGCGGCGCTCGCCATGGGCGCCACCCGGTGGGAGATGATCAAGATGGCGGTCTTCCCGTTCGGCCGCTCGGGCATGGTCGGCGCGACCATGCTGGGCCTGGGTCGCGCACTCGGCGAGACCATGGCCGTGCTGATGATCATCGGCCCCGGCCTCAGCTACTCCGCCCACATCCTGCAGCCCAACCAGCACAACACCATCGCCGCCTACATCGCGCTCCAGTTCCCCGAGGCCAACGCGCTCGGCGTGAACTCGCTGATCGCGATGGGCCTGGCGCTGTTCCTCATCACCCTGCTCGTCAACATGCTCGCGCGCTGGATCGTGTCGCGTCGCAGCGAATTCTCGGGAGCGAACTGATGGCCGTCACGACGCAGTCCCCCGCGCCCGTCAGGGAGGTCACGCCTCTCGGGCAGATCTCGCGCTCGCGGCGCCTCAAGAACCAGGCGATGAGCGCGGTCATCTACGGCGCCTTCATCGTCGCTCTGATACCGCTGGTGTGGCTGTCGGTCACGGTGGTCGTCAAGGGCATCGACCGGTTCATGATCTCGGATGCCGAGGGGCTCGATGCGGGCTTCAACCTCGAGTTCCTCAACCAGACCATGCGCGGCATCTTCGGCGCCGACGCGCCCTTCGGCGGAATCTCGCACGCAATCGTCGGCACGCTCATGATGACGCTCGCCGCGACGGTGATCTCCGTGCCGGTGGGACTGCTCACGGCGATCTATCTGGTCGAGTACGGCGAGGGCTGGCTCAAGCGCGCGATCACCTTCTTCGTCGACGTCATGACCGGCATCCCCTCCATCGTGGCCGGCCTGTTCGCGTACGCACTGTTCGCGCTGACGCTCGGACCGGGGACCAAGCTCGGCATCGTGGGCGCGATCGCGCTGTCGGTGCTGATGATCCCCGTGGTGGTGCGCTCGAGCGAGGAGATGCTCAGGCTCGTGCCCAATGAGCTGCGCGAGGCGTCCTACGCGCTGGGCGTGCCCAAGTGGCTGACCATCCTCAAGGTCGTCCTGCGCACCTCGATCGCCGGCGTGACGACGGGCATCACCCTCGCGATCGCCCGTGTGGTCGGCGAGACCGCTCCGCTGCTGGTCGCGGTGGGCGTCGCGGACTCGCTCAACTGGAACCTCTTCGAGGGCCGCATGATGAGCCTGCCCGTCTACATCATCTCGGAGTACGAGAAGGGCGTGCTGCCGTGCAGCACCGACGCCTGCATCGGCGAGATCACCGAGTACCGCGCGTGGGGAGCGGCCCTCGTGCTGATCCTCATCGTCATGAGCCTCAACCTCATCGCCCGACTGATCGCCAAGTACTTCTCCCCCAAGACCGGCCGCTGAGCCTGAAGAACCGGAGCACCCGTGTCCAAGCGCATCGACATCAACAACCTCAACGTGTACTACGGCAGCTTCCTCGCCGTGGAGGACGTCTCGCTGGCCATCGAGCCCAAGTCGGTGACGGCCTTCATCGGCCCGTCCGGCTGCGGCAAGTCCACCTTCATCCGCACGCTGAACCGCATGCATGAGGTCATCCCAGGCGCCCGCGTCGAGGGAGAGGTCCTCATGGACGGAGTCGACCTGTACGGCTCGGACGTCGACCCCGTGACGGTGCGCCGCCACGTGGGGATGGTCTTCCAGCGGCCCAACCCGTTCCCCACGATGTCGATCTCGGAGAACGTGCTCGCCGGCGTGAAGCTCAACAACAAGCGCATCAGCCGCTCCGACGCCGACGACCTGGTGGAGAGCTCGCTGCGCGGCGCGAACCTGTGGGCGGAGGTCAAGGATCGCCTCGACAAGCCAGGCTCCTCGCTGTCGGGCGGGCAGCAGCAGCGCCTGTGCATCGCCCGCGCGATCGCGATTAAGCCTGACGTGCTGCTCATGGACGAGCCCTGCTCCGCGCTGGACCCCATCTCGACGCTTGCGATCGAGGACCTCATCCAGGACCTCAAGGAGCAGTACACGATCGTGATCGTGACGCACAACATGCAGCAGGCGGCGCGCGTGTCGGACCGGACCGCGTTCTTCAACATCGCGGGAACGGGCAAGCCAGGCAAGCTCATCGAGATGAACGACACCCCGACCATGTTCTCGACTCCCGTCGAGAAGGCGACGGAGGACTACATCTCCGGTCGCTTCGGCTGAGCCCCGACCTCAACGCCGCGAGGCGCCGTCACCCGCGAGGGGGCGGCGCCTCGTGCGTACCCGGCCCGCGCATCGGCCTTGCCACGGACAGTACGAACCACTCTGAGCGCGACGGGGGGGCTCAGCCGAGTTCGGCGAGCACATCCGCGTACTCGGGCAGGGTGCCGTCCATGACCGGCACCTCGACGGTGAAGGTGCCGTCGGTGCTCGACATGAGCGCGGCTTCGGTGGTCAGCCCTGGGAGCACCTCGGTCGTGCCCGGCACCTCGGTCGCGCCGTCGGCGGGCCCGAGCTGCTGGTTCTGGCCCGCGGGGACCGTGACCGTGGTCATCGTCTCGCCGTCGAAGGTGACCTGGACGTCGATGTCCTCGGCGGAGCTGTTGTGGAGGGTCCCGATGAGAGTCCCCGGCTCGCCGGCGCCGGGCGACACCACGATGAGGTTGAGGCCTTCGACGGCCCCCATCTGCACCTGCGAGCCGTCGGAAGCCGCGTAGTTCTCCTGTGTCGTGATCGGGTTCACGTACGAGCACCCGGCGAGGGCCAGTGCGGCGAGAGACGCGAGGGCGCCGGTGGCGAACGAAGTCTTCACGGCGGAGCATTTCCTTTCGAGGGGGACAGCGCACCAGAAGGATACCGGTGACGGGCGCATCGGCTCCACCGGCGCGTCGCTCCAGGGCAACGCGCAGACGTCCTGTTAATGCGGCGTGTCGCGGTGGTAGAATGGGAATCCGCGAAGAAGGGCTCAACCCACAATGAACTTTGTCGTCGGCGAGACCGTCGTCTACCCGCACCACGGTGCGGCGCAGATCCAGGACATCAAGAAGCGGACCATCAGGGGCGAGGAGAAGACGTACCTCAAGCTCAAGGTGGCCCAGGGAGACCTCACCATCGAGGTGCCCGCGGAGAACGTCGATCTCGTGGGTGTCCGCGACGTCGTCGACGAGGCCGGTCTGGAGAAGGTGTTCGGCGTGCTGCGCGAGCCGTACATCGAGGAGCCCACCAACTGGTCCCGCCGCTACAAGGCGAATGTCGAGAAGCTCGCCTCCGGCGACGTGATCCGCGTGGCCGAGGTGGTCCGCGACCTGTCCCGCCGCGACACCGACAAGGGACTGTCCGCCGGCGAGAAGCGCATGCTGCACAAGGCGCGCCAGATCCTCGTCAGCGAGCTCGCGCTCGCCGAGAAGTGCGACGAGGCCGCCGCAGAGGCTCGCCTGGACGAGGTCCTCGCCTCGTGACCACCGCGGCGGTCGTCACGGCCGCCGGCTCGGGCACTCGCCTGGGCGCAGACGTGCCCAAGGCGCTCGTGCACATCGAGGGCCGCGCGCTCGTCGCCTGGGCTGTGTCGCGCGTCCTGCAGATCGCCGATGCGGTGGTCGTGACGGCGCCCGCATCGCACCTGGATGCGTTCCGCGAGGCGGTGGACGGAGCCGCCCGCGTGGTCGCCGGTGGCGCCACGCGCCAGGAGTCCGTCGCCGCAGGGCTCACCGCCCTCGCCCTGGACGATGACGACGTGGTGCTGATCCACGACGCGGCGCGCGCGTTCCAGGATCTCAGCGTCATGGCCGCGACCGTCAGGGCAGTGGAGGCCGGTGCCGACGGGGCGGTGCCCGTGGTTCCGGTGACGGACACGCTGGTCGCCGCGCCCGCCGCGGACGGCGGGTTGGGCGCGCCGCTCGACCGAGCGACGCTGCGCGCCGTGCAGACGCCCCAGACGTTCCGCGGGCGCGTCGCCCTCGATGCGCACCGCAGCACAGGCGTCGACGCCACTGACGATGCGAGCCTCGCGCGCGAGCTCGGCTACCGCATCGTCGCTGTGGACGGCCACGAGTGGGGCTTCAAGGTGACGCGCCCGAGCGACCTCATCCTCGCCGCCGCGATCGCACCACAGGTGGAGGCGTCATGACGACTCCCCGCACCGGCCTCGGGGTCGACGTCCATGCCTTCGGCGACCCGGACGGCGCCGACCTCGCGCTCGCGGGCCTGTTGTGGCCGGGTGAGACTCCGCTGTCCGGGCACTCCGATGGCGACGTGGCCGCTCACGCGGCGTGTGACGCGCTGCTGAGCGCTGCGGGCCTGGGCGACCTGGGCTCGACCTTCGGGACCGACCGACCCGAGCTGGCGGGCGCATCGGGCGTGGCGCTGCTGCAGGAGACCGCCCGGCTGGTGCGCGCGGCCGGGTTCGAGGTCGGCAACGTCGCGGTGCAGATCATCGGCAATCGCCCCAAGGTCGCCACGCGACGCGCCGAGGCCGAGGGCGTGCTGTCCGACGCCGTCGGCGCCCCGGTGAGTGTCAGCGCCACCACCACCGACGGATTGGGACTGACAGGGCGCGGCGAGGGCCTCGCGGCGCTGGCCACCGCGCTCGTCTTCCCTGCGTCCGACCGGTAGCCTGGCTCGCGTGACGCTGCACCTGTTCGACACCGCGACCCGCACCGAGCGCGCCTTCGAGCCGCTCGAGCCCGGCAGGGTCGGCATCTACCTGTGCGGCCCCACCGTCCAGGCGAGCCCTCACGTGGGTCACCTGCGCAGCGCCGTCGCGTTCGACGTGCTGCAGCGCTGGCTCGAGCGCACCGGTCACCGCGTCACCATGGTGCGCAACGTCACCGACATCGACGACAAGACGCTCGCGAAGGCCGCAGAGGCCGACGTGCCGTGGTGGCAGTGGGCCCTCCGATTCGAGCGCGAGTTCCAGGCCGCCTACGCGGCCGTGGGCGTGCGGCAGCCGGCCGCGGAGCCGCGCGCGACGGGACACATCCCGGAGATCATCGCCCTCGTGGACGCGTTGATCGACAGCGGTCATGCCTACGAGCACGAGGGATCGGTGTACTTCGACGTGCGCTCGTTCGCCGAGTACGGCTCCCTCACGCGCCAGGCGCTCGAGGACCTCACGCCCGCGCCCGACGCCCCATCAGAGGCGAAGCGCGATCCGCGCGACTTCGCGTTGTGGAAGGCGACGAAGGCCGGTGAGCCGTCGACCGCCGCGTGGGACTCGCCGTGGGGTCCCGGGCGGCCTGGCTGGCACATCGAGTGCTCGGCGATGGCGCGTCGCTTCCTCGGACCGGAGTTCGACATCCATGGGGGCGGGCTCGACCTGCGCTTCCCGCACCACGAGAACGAGCAGGCGCAGTCGCGAGCCGCCGGAGATGGCTTCGCGCGGCTGTGGATGCACTCCGCCTGGGTGACGCAGTCCGGCGCCAAGATGTCCAAGTCCCTCGGGAACGGCCTGCTCGTGTCCGAGGTGCTGGAGCGCTATCCAGCGCCCGCACTGCGGCTCGCGCTCGCGCAGGTGCACTACCGGTCGATGCTCGAGTACTCGGAGCAGACCATGGAGGACGCGACGGCGACCTGGGGCAGGCTCGCCGGCTTCGTGGCGCGGGCTGCCGAGCGCGTGGGGGACCGCGACAGTGCGGACGTCACCACCGTCGAGCTGCCCGAGCCATTCGTCGAGGCCATGGACGACGACCTGTCGGTGCCTCGTGCTCTCGCCCATGTGCACGAGACGGTGCGGGCCGGCAACGCCGCGCTGGCCTCCGGCGACGACGGGGCGCTCACGGCTGCCCTCGTGTCCGTGCGCGCGATGCTCGACGTGCTGGGGCTCGACCCTGCCTCGCCCGAGTGGGCGGAGACCGGCACCGGATCCTCGAGCGCCATGACGGCGCTGGACTCGCTCGTCCGCGCGGACATCGAGGCGCGTGCCGCCGCTCGTGCCGCCAAGGACTGGGCGACCGCGGACGAGATTCGGGACCGGCTCGCCGGCGCGGGAATCGTGATCGAGGACGCCGCGGACGGCGCCCGCTGGTCGCTCGCTGCTGAGAGCTGAGCCCTCCGGACCAGCGCGCCGACTACGCCGGACCTGTGGGGGACGGCCGCGCGGCACGAGTCGGACGGGTGCGTATCCGGCGTCGTGACACCCCTGGTGATGGGTGTCCAAAAATCGAAACGGTTCGTTGCTTCCCGCTAGCGATCTCCTGACTTAGAGTGCTTGGCAACGCTAGTTGTTCACGCTAACATCGCACTATTGCCTGTCGATTGAACGTTAACAGTCGGCTCTCTCGGCGGGCGTCAGCACGACTCATCAGCAGGACAGCTTCTCGCGATCAATGGAGATCTCATGAGTTGGAACGTCGCGGCGCCTCGCCGTCGCTCGGCCCTCGCCGTCATCGGCGCCGTCGCCCTCGCCAGCATCGCCCTCCCTTCGCCTCACGCCGAGGCGGCCGTGGACGACCCCGAGGACGTCATCGTGAACGGGACCTTCGAGGACGGGATCGCGGGGTGGACCGGCGATGGCAACGCGGAATCGACGATCGCCGCGGTCGACACACCAGTGCACGGCGGCACCGGCGCGGTGGGCGTGACGGATCGGGCCGCAACGGGAGCGGGTCCCTCGCAGGACCTGAGCGGACTGCTCGATCAGGGGCGCTCGTACGACATCAGCGCGTGGGTGCGCTTCGACGAGGGTCCGGCCACCAAGCAGTTCAACGCCACCGTGCGCTATGGCTCCGCGACCTGGGACGACTTCGCCAGCGTCGTGGCGACGCGCGGGGAGTGGGCGCAGATCACGGGCACGCTCGAGGTGGGGGCGACGGCGAACGTCGCCGACGTCACCCTGTTCTTCGAGACGCCGTGGACCTCCTCGCCGGACCCGGTGAACGACCTCATGGACTTCTTCGTCGATGACGTCTCGCTGATCGGCCAGCCCTTCACGCCGCCCACGCCTGAGGCCGGCCCCGCCATCCGCGGCCTCACGTCGACCGCGCGCGATGACGGCACCTTCGAGAACTCCATCCTGAAGGCGGACGTGCCCGACGTGAGCACGATCATGGTGCCCAAGGAGGACACCGGCGCCGAGCACGACGCCTACTACATGGTGTCCACCACCATGCACCTGTCGCCCGGCGCGCCCATCATGAAGTCGATCGACCTCGTCAACTGGGAGATCGTCAACTACACGTACGACATCCTGTCGACCGGCGACACGGACTCGCTCAGGGGCGGCACCAGCGCCTACGGGGAAGGCCAATGGGCGACGTCCCTGCGGTACCACGACGGCAAGTACTACGTGTTCTTCAACACGAACAACAACGGGCACGCGTACCTCTTCATCACCAATGACATCGAGAGCGGCGAGTGGGAGCGCATCGAGTACGACCGCACGTTCCACGATCCGTCGCTCTTCTGGGATCCGACCGACGACGACAAGCCGTATGTGCTCCACGGATACAACGGCCTGACGATCACGGAGCTCACCGAGGACCTCACACGGGCGGCGCCGGGCGGAGTCAACGCGACCCTCATCAACCAGTCGATGTACGAGGAGACGCTGGGCAGCGGCTTCGAGGGCGCTCACGCCTACTACATCGATGGCACCTACTACGTGGTGATGATCACCTGGATCCAGGGCCGACGTCAGACTCAGCTGTTCCGCAGCGACGACCTGCTGGGCCCGATCGACGGCGGTGACCCCTATGAGTACGAGGTCGTTCTCGACTCGAACGGCATCGCCCAGGGCGGACTGATCGACGTCCGGCACGAGGGCGGCGAGGTGGACAGCTACGCGATGCTGTTCCGCGACAACTACCCGCTCGGGCGCATCCCCACGTTGGTGCCTGTCGAGTGGCCCGAGCCTGGGTCCGATGCATGGCCACAGTTCGGCGACGAGAACGGGGACGTCGACCTGCCGGGCGACCTCGAGATCCCGGTCGACCTGACTCCCGCCCAGCAGCACCGCGAGAACCTCCGCCAGATCGTGACGTCGGACGACTTCGCCAACGACGCGCCCGCGCGTGCGTTCAACGACGAGGCGCACGAGGGCTACGAGGAGGAGTGGGCGAACAACGGATCCGAGCTCGCTCTCGAGTGGCAGTGGAATCACGCGCCGCACAACGAGCACTGGTCGCTCACCGACCGGGAGGGCTGGCTGCGCATCGAGAACTTCGACGTGGTGACGGGACAGGCGCAGTTCCGCAAGAACCCCATCGCCGCCAACCGACTCACCTACTTCGAGGAGACCCGCAACACGCTCTCGCAGCGGACCTTCGGACCTCGTTCGTCAGCGGAGACCCGGCTGGACATCTCGGGACTCAACGAGGGTGACGTGGCCGGCCTCGCCGTCTACACCCGCGAGTTCGGATACGTGGCGGTTCAGGACAACGGTGACACCCGGACCGTGGGGGTGGTCCACCGGACCCGCACGGGCGGCGCCTACGAGGACGACGTGAGCGCCGTCGAGAACTTCGAGCCGGGCACCACCGCGGACCTGCCCGCCGATGCGACCGACGTGTACCTCAAGGCCGACGTCGACTACACCGGACCCGGCCGGATGGCGTTCTACTACAGCCTCGACAACGAGACCTGGACGCTGCTGGGCGATGGCTACTCCATGCCGAACGACTCGTACCAGGGGCACTTCATGGGGTACCGGTTCGGACTGTTCACCTACGCGACGCTGAACGAGGGGGGCCACGCCGACTTCGACTACTACTACCTGTCGGACACCCTCACGGCCGGCTCCGACGAGCTCGACACGTCGCGTGCGGAGGAGCTGCTCGACGAGGTGGCAGGACTCAGCGCCCAGGCGTACACGCAGGCCACCTGGAGCGCGGTCGAGGACGCGGCCGAGTGGCTCGCGGAAGCGGTGGACGGAGCGTCGACACAGAATCAGATCGACGCTCCTGAGCACGAGCTCGAGGTCGCGCTCGTGTCCCTGAGGCCCGCTCCGTCGGTGTCGTTCGTGGACGTGACGCCGGACAGCACGGAGTTCTTCGAGGAGATCATGTGGCTGGCTGGTCGCGGGATCACCAAGGGCTGGGAGACTCCTGCGGGGATGGAGTTCCGTCCCGAGAGCGAGATCACTCGTGATGCGATGGCGGCGTTCCTGTACCGCTATGCGGGTGAGCCTGAGGTGGACACCTCTGGCGAGTCGCCGTTCGTGGATGTGACGCCGGACAGCACCGAGTTCTACGAGGAGATCGTGTGGCTGTCCGAGCAGGACATCACGCTGGGCTGGGACACGCCCAGGGGTCAGGAGTTCCGTCCCACGGCGCCTATCACCCGTGATGCGATGGCGGCGTTCCTGTATCGCCTGGCCGGGGAGCCCGACTGGGACGCTCCGGAGGAGTCTCCGTTCGTGGACATCACGGACTCGAACACGGAGTTCTACACGGAGATCACGTGGCTGGCTGACACGGGCATCACGCAGGGCTACGACTCGCCTCGTGGTCTGGAGTTCCGTCCGTTCAACGAGACCACTCGTGACGCGATGGCCGCGTTCCTGTACCGCTACGAGGCGGCCGCCGCATGATCGGCCGCGAGCGCGCTGGCGCGCTGGATCGCGCCGTGAGACCTCAGACCACGAACCACGAACCACACCAAGCACATCCAAGGAGGAATGTCACCATGGTTCTGAAGACACCACGACGGGCCGCGGTCGCGGCCGTGGGGTTGGGTGCGGTGCTCGTCGCCGCGCTCGTTCCCGCGGCTCACGCCGCGGACCTCGAACTCATCCCGGACGGCGGCTTCGAGTCGGGCAGCCTTGAGGGCTGGTCGGCTCAGCGCGGCGGCGCCCTGCAGATCACCGATGACGCTCGCACCGGCGACCAGGCGATGCAGGTGAACAACCGCACCGGCACGCAGTCGGGCCCCTACTTCGACATGTCGGACGCCGCTGAGGCGGGCGTCGAGTACAGCGTCTCCCTGTGGCTGAAGTGGAACTCCGCGGAGGCCACCGTCACCGAGAAGACGTTCAACCTCACCACGTGGTCGGGCGCCTACGCGTTCGACGACCGCTTCTCCGTCACCGCCCAGGAGGGCGAGTGGACCGAGCTGACCGGCACCTTCACGCTCACGGAGGACCAGGTCAACGAGGACACCTCGATCATGATCGAGACCCCGTTCGTCGGCTCGCCCGGCGCGAACGACCTCATGAGCTTCGTGGTCGACGACGTCTCCCTGCTGGCCCCGATCCCCGAGGATGCCAACATCATCGAGAACGGCGGCTTCGAGGAGGGCATCGAGCCCTGGTACGGCGACGGCAACGGCGTGTCCACGATCGAGCTCACGGATGAGACCGAGGCCCGCACGGGCGACGCAGCGCTGCTCGTCAGCGAGCGCGCGGGCACCTTCGCCGGAGCGTCCTACGATCTCAGCGGGATGCTCGAGCAGGGACGGCAGTACTACCTGTCGGCGTGGGTGCGCTACGAGGGCGAGGACACCCCGGCGACCAAGCGCTTCAACGGAACGGCGAGGTTCGGAGGCACGTCCAACACGTACTTCGACTTCGCCTACACCAACAGCACCGGCAACGGCGTCGCGGCCAAGGGCGAGTGGACGGAGATCACGGGAACTCTCAACGTCGGCGCCAGCGCCAACGTGGACGACGTGATCCTGTTCTTCGAGACGCCGTACGTCGCGAGCGGCGATCCCGACGCCGACCTCATGGACTTCTACCTCGACGACGTCGTCATGACGCTGCTCCCCGAGGTGGAGACCCCCGAGGCCGACGACGTCACCATCCCGATCGTCGGCAAGCGCGTGGGCGAGCACAATCCGCTGATGTCGCACCGCTTTGGCGCCGACGGCAACGCGTTCGTGTTCGACGGCCGCGTGTACATCTACATGACCAACGACACGCAGGAGTGGGACCCCACTCTGGACAGCGACACCAACACCTACGCTCGGATCAACGAGATCGTCGTGATCTCCTCCGATGACATGGTGAACTGGGTCGACCACGGCGCCATCTCCGTGGCCGGGCCCGAGGGCGCCGCGACGTGGGCATCCAACTCGTGGGCGCCCGCATTCGCGGCCAAGGAGGTCGACGGCGAGCAGAAGTTCTTCCTGTACTTCTCGAACAACGGCTCGAGCGTGGGCGTCCTCGAGGGCCCGACCCCGACCGGTCCGTTCACGAGCCCGCTCGACGGACCGCTCGCGGACCGCAATACCCCGGGCGTGCCCGAGGAGTACTCGGCTTGGTACTTCGACCCGGGCGTGTACGTCGCGGACGACGGCCAGGCGTACCTCTACTACGGCGGCGGCGACCCGAACCCGTCATCCGCGGTCGAGGACCCGGTCAACAACCCGATGACCACCTACGCGGTCAAGCTGGCCGACGACATGATCTCGCTCGACGGCGAGGCTCAGGTGGTCGACGCCCCGAACATCTTCGAGGCGAGCCACGTGTTCGAGCGAGACGGGAAGTACTACTACTCGTACTCGACGGACTTCACCACCGGCGGCCGTGATCCCGGAGCACCCCCGACGGGCGCGATCGCCTACCTGATGGCGGACGACCCGATGGGTCCGTGGACTCCCGCTCAGTTCGCTGGCACGGCGTTCCTCAACCAGGCGAACTTCTTCGGCAGCGGCACGGGTGGCAACAACCACCAGTCGTTCTTCGAGCTGAACGGCGAGTACTACTTCACGTACCACGCGCCCACGATCAATGCCCGGATGAACTCGGAGGCGGGGACCAACATCTCCGGCTACCGCAGCCCCCACATGCAGAAGGTGGAGTTCAACGAGGACGGCACCATCGTCCCCATCGTCGGCAACTACGCCGGCGTGGAGCAGATCAAGAACTTCGATCCGTTCCGCGTCATCGAGGCCGAGACCATCGGCTGGCAGTCCGGCGTGCTCACCGAGCTCATCGAGCGCGGCTCTGCGGAGTTCGGTCCTCAGGAGGCCAACTCCGTCCTGACGGCGCTGAACGATGGCGACTGGACCGCGCTGTCCTCGGTCGACTTCGGCGATGAGGACGAGGTGACTCTCACGGCCCGCGCGAAGCCGCTGGCTGAGGGCGCCGCCATCGAGGTCCGCGCGGGCAGCTCCACGGGCTCCCTGCTCGGCACCATCGACCTCGACGGCACCGTCGACGAGTTCGGCGAGTTCTCCACCACGCTGTCCGGCGTGGCCGGCGTGCACGACATCTTCTTCGTCTTCACGGGCGCCGAGGACGTCGAGCTCGCTGACATCGACACGTGGACCATGGCCCCCGCAGGGGGCAACGCCATCGAGTTCGGTGATGTGACGCCGGAGTCGACGGAGTTCTATGAGGAGATCATGTGGTTGGCCGGTGAGGGGATCTCGCTGGGCTGGGAGACTCCTGAGGGTCGGGAGTTCCGTCCCACGCGGTCGATCACTCGTGATGCGATGGCGGCGTTCCTGTACCGCTATGAGGGTGAGCCTGAGGTGGACACCTCTGGTCCTTCCCCGTTCGTGGATGTGACGCCGGACAGCACCGAGTTCTACGAGGAGATCGTGTGGCTGTCCGAGCAGGACATCACGCTGGGCTGGGACACGCCCAGGGGTCAGGAGTTCCGTCCCACGGCGCCTATCACCCGTGATGCGATGGCGGCGTTCCTGTATCGCCTGGCCGGGGAGCCCGACTGGGACGCTCCGGAGGAGTCTCCGTTCGTGGACATCACGGACTCGAACACGGAGTTCTACACGGAGATCACGTGGCTGGCCGACACGGGCATCACGCAGGGGTGGGACTCGCCTCGCGGTCTGGAGTTCCGACCGTTCTCCACGACCACCCGTGACGCGATGGCGGCGTTCCTGTTCCGCTACGACGACCTGCCCGTCTAAGGGCAGGTGACCGGTGTGCCCCGGCTCCCTTGCGAGAGCCGGGGCACACCCTCGCCCACAGCCACGCCGCATCGGTGACGGTGCCGCGCCCCGCTCGCAGACTCCGAGGAGAACCATGACCACCGCCCCCGCCTCTCGTGCCGTGACCGTCCTCACGGCGGGTCTCGCGCTCCTCGTCGTCTCCCTGGCACCGGCGGCTGCCGAGGAGCCGGAACCTGGCCTCACACCCATGGCGGAGGCTCTGGGCGTGCCCTTCGGGTTCGCGATCGACACGCGCGAGACGTCCGGGGCGGCTGCGGAGGTGCTGCGAACGCACGCAACGCAGTTCACGGCGGAGAACCACATGAAGCCCTACGCCTGGTACTCCGCGCCCGACGTGTTCTCCCCGCACCCCGACATCGAGACCCTCATGACCTTCGCGGTCGACAACGATCTCGACGTGCACGGCCACACGCTGGTTTGGCACTCGCAGACTCCCGACTGGTTCTTCGAGAACGCCGCCGGCGAGCCGCTGCCGGCTGACGATGCGGGTCAAGAGGTGCTGCGCGAGCGCATGCGCGACCACATCTTCGGCGTCGCGGAGCACCTCAGCTCCGAGTTCGGGCTGTTCGGCGCCGGCAACCCCATCGTCTCCTTCGACGTCGTCAACGAGGTGGTCAGCGACGGGTCGTCGGACCCGGGTGGGCTGCGCCAGTCGGAGTGGCATCGCATCCTTGGCGAGGACTTCATCGATCTCGCGTTCGCCTACGCCGACGAGGCGTTCAATCAGACGTACGCCGCTGCCGGCGCCGACCGCCCGGTCGACCTCTACATCAACGACTACTCGACGGAGTGGCCGGACAAGCGCGCCCGCCTCCACGACCTGGTCGAGAGGCTGCTCGAGCGTGGCGTGCCCGTGGACGTCGTGGGCCACCAGTTCCACGTCAGGCCGTTCATGTCGCCGCAGCAGCTCGACGACACGCTGGACGACTTCGAGGACCTCCCCATCGACCAGGCCGTCACGGAGTTCGACCTGCCCGTGGGCACGCCCGTCACCCAGCAGCGCCTCGAGGACCAGGCAGCGTACTACCGGGACGCCTTCGAGATCTTCGTCGCGCATCGCTCGGTCATCGCGGTCAGCGTGTGGGGCATCACCGACGACCGGAGCTGGCTCGCCGCGGAGGGCGCACCGCTGATGTTCGATGCCGCTGTTCAGCCCAAGCCCGCGGCGTTCGCGGTCGCCGACCTCGAGCCGCGGGTGTCCTTCGAGGATGTGACTCCCGAGTCATCGGAGTTCTTCGACGAGATCATGTGGTTGGCCGATCGAGCGGTGACGACGGGTTGGCCGACCGCGACAGGTCGGGAGTTCCGTCCCGAGAGCGAGATCACCCGTGATGCGATGGCGGCGTTCCTGTACCGGTATGCGGGTGAGCCTGAGGTGGACACCTCTGGCGAGTCTCCGTTCGTGGATGTGACGCCGGACAGCACGGAGTTCTACGAGGAGATCGTGTGGCTGTCCGAGCAGGACATCACGCTGGGTTGGGACTCGCCTCGGGGTCAGGAGTTCCGTCCCACGCAGCCGATCACTCGTGATGCGATGGCGGCGTTCCTGTACCGCTATGCGGGTGAGCCCGATTGGGATGCTCCTGAGGAGTCTCCGTTCGTGGACATCACGGAGGACAACACGGAGTTCTACACGGAGATCACGTGGCTGGCTGACACGGGCATCACGAAGGGCTACGACTCGCCTCGTGGTCTGGAGTTCCGTCCGTTCAACGAGACCACTCGTGACGCGATGGCCGCGTTCCTGTACCGCTACGACGACCTGCCCGTGTAGGTGGGCCAGTGGCGCTGAGGGCCGATGCGCGGTGTGGGCGGGCACCCGTCTACCCTTGACCCATGGCTGGAAACTCGAAGCGCCGCGGCGCCACCCGGACGGCGGGCTCCAAGAAGGGCGCGCTGAAGGGCACCGGTGGCCACGGCCGCAAGGCTCTCGAGGGCAAGGGCCCCACGCCCAAGGCGGAGGACCGACCCAATCACAAGGCGTACAAGGCCAAGCGCAGGGCCGAGTCCGAGGCCGCCAAGCGTCCGCAGCCCCGCCGCACCACTCCACGCGACCGGACCTCGGGCTCGCTGGAGCTCGTCATCGGCCGCAACTCCGTGCTCGAGGCGCTGCGCATGGGGATGGCGGCAGAGCGGCTCTCGGTCTTCACCCGGATCGACGCGGATGACCGCGTCACTGAGATCGTGTCGCTCGCCGTCGAGCACGGGCTCGAGGTGCGCGAGGTGACCAAGGCGACCCTGGACGCCATGGGCGGAGGGTCGCCGCACCAGGGCGTCGCGCTCGAGGTGCCTCCCTATGCGTATGCGGAACCCGAGGACCTGCTCGACGGGCGCGCGCCCGTGCGCATCGTCGCGCTCGACGGCATTCAGGACCCCCGCAACCTCGGCGCGATCATGCGCTCGGCTGCCGCGTTCGGTGCGACAGGAGTCGTCATCCCCGAGCGCCGGGCCGCGGGCGTGACGGTGGCCGCCTGGAAGGTGTCGGCCGGTGCCGCCTCCCGGGTTCCCGTGGCCCGCGCGACCAATCTCACGCGCGCGATCGAGGGGTACAAGAAAGCGGGCTGCTTCGTCGTGGGCCTCGACGCCGACGGCGACGTCGAGGTCGGCAGGTCCGAGCTGCTCGACGGCCCTCTCGTCATCGTGACCGGCGCTGAGGGTGCCGGTCTGTCCCGGCTCGTGCGCGAGGCGTGCGACCAGATCGTGTCCATCCCGATCGCCGGCGATACCGAGAGTCTCAATGCCTCCGTCGCGGCGTCCATCGCGCTGTACGAGGCACGCAAGGCCCTCGGCTGACCGAGCCCCTACTCCGCTGTCGGCTCCGACGGGGGAGAAGGGGGCGCGTCGGCCGTGGCCCGCTCCCGGTCACGGCCCGGCACCACGGGTGCGTTCCTCACCGGGATGCGTGTGGAGGACCGCCTGACGGTGGGCGGCTCCGACTCATCGGGCTCGGGCACCCGGCCCCACGCATACGTGTTGTCGTTGGCGTACGGGTCCCGCGCGGCGTACTCGGTGCCGTGCTCCTCGGTCAGAGCAGGGAGCTCCGCGGTCATCTCGGCGATCGAGCGGCCCAGCACGGCCTGCTCGTCGTCCTTGGTGGGA
This sequence comes from Demequina sp. NBRC 110053, assembly GCF_002090095.1. Lineage (GTDB taxonomy): Bacteria > Actinomycetota > Actinomycetes > Actinomycetales > Demequinaceae > Demequina. The sequence goes on from NZ_BBRJ01000002.1 coordinate 1,521,921, forward strand.
AGGATGTTCTTGACGTAGCTCGCCGTCGCCACCGGCAGGGGCACGTCGTGATCGGCGGCCTCCGCCAGGTACCACCGGTGATCGAGCACCTCGTGGTACACCTGCGCCGGCTCGAGCTTGCCGCGCAGCCCGCGCGGCACGGCCCGAACCGTGGGCTCGAACATGGTCGTCAGCCACTCGTGGGCCGCGTGCGCCTCATCCTGGTCGGGCTGGTCGCGCCACGCGCGGTACTCATCCAGATCGTTGAGCAGGCGGCGCGCCTGGTTCTCCTGGACGTCGAGCCCCGTCAGCCGCATGAGCCGCCGCTGGTGGAAGCCTGCGTCCACCACCTTGGGCCGGATGGTCACGGCCGTGCCGTCCTCGGTCTCCTCCATGTCGATCTCGTCGAGGTCGAAACCCAGGTCGTTGAGCTGGCGGACTCGTTCGGCGATCCGCATGCGGATGTTGGACGTGTGCGTCGAGGTCTCGGTCAGCGCGCTCCACAGCTCGCGATAGCGCTTCTCGAGCCGCGCGCCGATGTCGAACGGGTCGACGCTCTCATCGAGATCCTCGGAGGCTTGGAGGTCGAGCAGCTCTCCGGTGATGTTCGTGGTGGCGATGTCGAGGTCGGTCTCGCGCTGCCCGTCCGTGAGTCGCGCGTGCATGTCACCCGTCTCGGCGTCCACGAGGTAGGCCGAGAACTCCGATGCGTCGCGCCGGAACAAGGCGTTCGACAGCGACACGTCGCCCCAGTAGAAGCCCAGCAGGTGCAGTCGCACGAGCAGCACCGACAGCGCTCCCACCAGCCGCTTGAGCGTGGCGCGTCGCAGGCCCTGCGAGAACAGCGCGCGATACGGCAGCGAGTACGCGAGGTGCTCCGTGATCAGCGCGGCGGACAGCGGCTCGCCCGACGCGGACGTGCGTCCTGACACCACCGCGACGGGGTGCACGCACGGTGCCTCCATGCGCTGGAGCTCGCGCAGCATCGTGAACTCGCGGTGCGCGATCTCCGCGTTCGTCTCCTTCACCGCGATCACGCCGTCGCCGTGGCGCACGAACCGCACGACGTGGCGGGATAGCCCGCGCGGCAGCGCCGCGATGTGCTCCTCCGGCCACGCCTCGAGCGGCACGTCCCACGGGAGCTCGATGAGGGCAGGGTCTGCGGCTCCGGTGATGTGCAGCGGCATGGCCCCAGCGTAACCGGCGCCCGCGCGCCCGAGCCCGCCCGCGCATCGGCTCTGCGGCCGGCCGATGCGCTCCGTCCGAGTTTCGCAACCCGCGCTGCGCACCGGCGTCGCGGAGCAGGCGGCAGGGCGGGAACAGCAGGAGGGGCGGCCCCTCGCGGGACCGCCCCTCCTGTGACTGCTACGCGATCAGGCCTTGTGAGTCGCCGATGCGTCGGTGTGCACCTCGGACGACAGACGCTCGCCGGTGGCAGCGGAGAACACGTGCTGCTCGCCCTCGCGGATCTTGACCCACACGGTGTCGCCCTTGCCGGGGACATCGCGGGGGTCGATGCGCACGATCATCTGCGAGTCGCCAGCGGCGAAGTGCACGTCCTCGGCACCGCCGAACTCGTTGGGCACCTCGCCGTAGACGAAGGCGTCCGAGCCGAGCTCCTCGACCACGTCGACCTCGATCGGGATCGCTCCGTCGGTGTTGGGCGCCACGCGGTCGAGGGACTCGGGGCGGAAGCCCAGGACGACGTGGTTCTTGTCCTCTGCCTTGAGCGCGGAGACGGCCTCGCGGGCGAGGTCGACCTTGGCGCGGCCCACCTGAGCCTGGCCGTCGAACACCTGGTAGGTGCCGATGTTCATCGCGGGCGAGCCGATGAAGCCTGCCACGAACACGTTGGCGGGGGCGTCGTACATGTCGCGCGGCGAGCCCACCTGCTGAAGGACGCCGTCCTTGAGCACGGCGATGCGGTCGCCCATGGTGAGCGCCTCGACCTGGTCGTGGGTCACGTAGACCGTGGTAGTGCCCAGACGGCGCTGGAGCGCGGCGATCTGGGTACGGGTCTGGACACGGAGCTTGGCGTCGAGGTTCGACAGCGGCTCGTCCATGAGGAACACCTGCGGCTGGCGCACGATCGCGCGACCCATGGCCACGCGCTGGCGCTGACCGCCGGACAGGGCCTTGGGCTTGCGGTCGAGGTACTCGGTCAGGTCGAGGATCTTCGCCGCGGCCTCGACGCGCTGGCGGATCTCCGCCTTGTCGACCTTGGCGATCTTGAGCGCGAAGCCCATGTTGTCCGCCACGGTCATGTGCGGGTAGAGCGCGTAGGACTGGAACACCATCGCGATGTCGCGATCCTTGGGCTGGACGTGGGTGACGTCGCGGTCGCCCACCCAGATGGCTCCCTGGTCGATGTCCTCGAGTCCCGCGAGCATGCGCAGGGAGGTCGACTTTCCGCAGCCGGAAGGTCCGACGAGGACGAGGAACTCGCCGTCGGCGATCTCCAGGTCGAGGGAGTCGACCGCCGGGCGCTCGGTCCCGGGATAGATGCGCGACGCCTTGTCGTAGGTAACGCTGGCCATGAGATGGTCCCTTCACCGGCAGGTACGTGCCGGACGATCCGTAGTGAAGAGTGCCGATGTGGTGTCCACAGTGACACTTCCCGTGCCGAAGTCGAGACGGGTGCATTCATCCTGCCACATCGTGCGGACGGGTCCAACCGCGGTCGGGGTAGCGTGATGCCATGGCTGGCGTGACGCGCGAAGCGGGTGAGGACATCGGCGGGTACGTCGTCATCGAGACCTTGGGTCGGGGCGGCTCTGGCGCGGTGTACAAGGTCCGCGACGCCGGCGGCCACGAGGCCGCTCTCAAGCTGGTCGATGCCCGCCACGACCACGTCGCGGCGCAACGCCTCGAGCGCGAGGTGCACGCGTTGCAGGCCCTGCGGCACCCCGCGGTGCCGCGCATCCTCGACGCGGAGCTCGACGGCGACGAGACGTTCGTGGTGTTCGAGTACATCCCTGGGGTGAGCGTGTGGCAGCACGTCCAGGACCACGGCCCCCTCGTCGGAGAGGAGCTCGCGACCTTCGCCGAGCGGACTGCGTCCGCGCTGGAGGCAGCGCACCGGGCAGGCGTGGTGCACCGCGACGTCACCCCTTCCAACATCATGATGGGACCTGACGGACCGGTGCTGATCGACTTCGGTCTGTCGCACCGGGAGCAGGACCCCCGTCTGACCAGGGACGGACTCGTGTCCGGCACCGCCGGCTACGTCGCGCCAGAGGTCATCGACGGTGCCGTTCCCGGGCCCATCGCCGACTGCTGGTCGTGGGCGGCGACGGTCGCCTACGCGATGACGGGCAGGGCGCCGTTCGGTTCCGGCACCGGCGCGATCTCGAAGACCCTCGAGGCCGACGTCGACCTCCCGCGTGTTCCGGGCGCCGAGGCGCTGCAGGCGGCGCTCGGGCGCGACATCGGCGACCGCCCCTCCCCGTCCGAGGTGGTCGCGGCCATGCGCGGAGCCACCACGGTGATGGCGCGTTCGGACGGAGGCCTCGCGCCCACGGCCGTGATGACCGCATCGGCCGCGCACAGCGCATCCGCCGCGCAGAGCGGCATGGCCGTAGAAGGAGGCGCGGCCGTCGATCCGACCCTGATCTATGGCGATGACGAGCCGAGCGCGTCGACAGGCACCCCCGCATCGGTCCCGTCGCCGCCGCTGTCCGGCGACCCCATCGCGCTTGAGGACGCCGATGCGGGCACGCTGCCCATCGCGCGGGTCCGTCGCCACCACCTGATGGTGGCCACGTGGATGCTCGCCGTCGCCGGGGCGGCCGCACTCGCACCGTTCGTCGCGTTCTTCGTGCTGGTGGGCGGCGCAGTCGTGGTGCGGGCGGTGCAGCGACGCGCGCATGCGCTCCACCTTGCACGCCAGCGCAAGGGTCAGCGACGCGGGGACGCGGCGCTGCACACGCTCGGCCTGCCGTGGCACCTGCTGCGCGCGGCGGGCGAGACGGTGCCGGCCGCGCTGATCGCCGCTGGCCTGGGCGGCGCGACGGCGGCGGGCTCGTGGTGGCTCGTTTCCGCCGAGCACCTCGCGCCCGGCACCGATGCCGCTCAGGCGTGGGGTCATGCGATCGCGCTCGCGGCGGGAGGCGTCGTGGCCGCGCTCGCGCTGTGGTGGGGCCCCTGGATGGCGATGACCCGCGAAGGCGCGCACCGGGTCGCGGACGCCCTCGCGCCCACCCGCGGTGTCGCCGCGGCATGGGTCGTCGTGGCGCTCGCTGCCCTGGGCGTCATCGCGGTCGCGGTGTATCTCGGCGCGACGCCGTGGTCATGGCCGCTCCCTGAGCTTCCTGCGTAGCGAGCGGCCGGTCGCGGGCGCGAGGAGCTGTCCGCGTCAAGCGGTGGCGCGCACGGGAACCCGGGTCGGGTGCGGTACGTTGGCCCGGCAATGGCAAGAGCGCCAGGGGTGGGTCGCACCGCGCGATCGCACCCGGCGTGGAGGGATTCGACTTCATGGGCTTCAAGAGCCGCTTCGCGACAGTGCAGCCGTGGGTGAGCCTGCTGGTGCGCCTGTCGATGGCGATCATCCTGTTCGCAGCGGCGATCCCGAAGTTCGCCGACATCCAGCAGTCCGTCAGGGCCGTGCGCGCGTATCAGCTGCTTCCCGAGGCAGTGGTGCCGTTCGTCGGCACCATGCTGCCGTTCGTGGAGGTCATCCTGGGAGCGCTGCTGCTCGTGGGGGCCTTCACGCGCTGGGCAGCCGTCGTGTGGCTGGTGATGATGGCGGGATTCACGTTCGGCGTCATCTGGGCGTGGTCGACGGGACTCAACATCGACTGCGGCTGCTTCGGCGGCGGGGGAGAGGTCGCGGAGAGCGAGACCAACTACCCCATGCACCTGCTCGAGCGCGTGGGCTTCATCGCGTTGGGCACGTACCTGGCGATCTGGCCCCGCAGTCGGTTCTCGGCGGATGGCTGGCTCAGCGGCGGCGAGGCCGACCCCGAGGCGGACCTAGAATCTGTACCGAACGACGTGAGGAAGTAGCACCATGGCCAAGAACACCAGCGCCCCCAAGAACGCCAAGGCGGCCGCGGCTCGCGCCCAGGCGCAGAAGAACGTGAAGTCGCAGGAGCGCCGCACGACGCTCGGCATCATCATCGGGGTCGCCATCGCGATCGTGGTGTTCGGCGGCATCGTGCTGTTCATCGTGCAGTCGTCCCAGGTGCCCGGCCTCGACTCGGCGGACGCCGTGGCCCCGGCCGGGGCCGATGAGACCGGCGGCATCCCGATCGGCGCTGACGGTGCCGCGGGCGGCGCGGTTCCCGCAGACGCCCCGAGGCTCGACATCTATGAGGACTTCAACTGCGTGCACTGCGCGAGCTTCGAGGCGACCAACGGCGCGGACATCGAGGCGATGGCCGAGGCCGAGGAGGCGGCGATCTGGGTGCACCCCATCGCATTCCTGGGCGACTACTCGACGCGCGCGGCGAACGCCGCAGCGACCGTCGCGGACGCCGAGCCGGAGGCCTACCTCGACTTCACCTCCGCGCTGTTCGCCAGCCGTCCCGAGTCGGGCGGCCTCACCGACGACCAGATCGAGCAGGTCGCGGTGGACGCCGGCGTCTCTGCCGACGTGGCCGCCACGTTCACCGACGGCACGTTCACGAAGTGGGTCCTCGCGGCCACCGACCAGGCCAGCCAGGACGGCGTCACCGGCACGCCGTCGCTGATGCTCGACCGCGAGCTGCTGACGCAGGAGGACGTGCTGTACACCCAGCCGGGCGCTCTGCGAACGTTCATCCAGGAGCAGTAGCCGCGCAAGCGCTGGGAGCCCCGCCGCTGCTGCGGCGGGGCTCCCTGGCGTGTACGGCCGATGCGCAGGCTGGGTATCCTTCTGGGGCGGCCCCTGTCTCCCGAGGGTCAGACGCTGGCATGGCGCAATTGGTAGCGCACCGTACTTGTAATACGGGGGTTGCGGGTTCGAGTCCCGCTGCCAGCTCCCTTGAGCCCCGCGGCGCGCACGCACCCGTCCATCCCACTGGTGCGGGACCAGGGTCCCGGGTGTGATCCTCGTCACCGCGCGAGACTTGAGGTCATGGGACCGCGTAGGATTCCGTCGTTCCAGGTAAGCAGCGGGTTCGCGCGAGGATCGAAACGTTCTCGATACCTGGAACCAGAAACCGCGTCATCACCGTCTCGATGCCGCGTCCCATCCTCCGTGGCAGCGCCGGCGTCAGCCTGCCGGGCCCACAGCACGATGGCAACCCGTTCCAGGTGTCTCGAATTCGTCGAGCCCGGACGCATGTAGAACAGAGGAAAGAAATACGATGGCTCAGAAGAACAACACCCGCAAGCACGCGGCGATCGCACTCGGCATCATCGGCATCGCCGGCCTGTCGCTGGCGTCGGCCGCGACGCTCGGCGTCACCGAGGACTCGCCGCTCGTCGGCGTCAGCACCGGGGCCGAGTGCGACGACTCCGTCAACGTCGCCTACACGACCGCGTACGGCGCGACCGGCTTCTCGACGACCGGCATCAAGCTCTCCGGCGTCGACGCCGCGTGCAGCGGCAAGGCCGTCACGGTCTACGTCCTGAACGGCTCGGGCAACCAGATCGGTTCCGCGACGGGCACCCTGAACGCCACCGGCTCGGTCACCCTGACGCCGGCGTCGCCGATCGTCTCCGAGCAGATCCGCCAGGCCGCGGTCGCGATCTCCTGACATCGCTTCACCCGTATCGACGACCCCCCGTGACCGCACTCTCCGAGCGCCGGACCGCCGGCGGCCTTCGTGGCCGCCGGTGGTCTCGCGTGCTCTCGAACGTGCTGGCATGGGGGCTCGTCGGGGTGCTGGCCTACTTCGTCTGGCCCAGCAGCCTTGGCGGCGGCACGACGGCCATCGTCGTCAATGGCGAGTCGATGGAGCCGACGTATCACACCGGCGACATCGTGATCGCGCGCTCCGGCGAACCAGCCGTAGGCGATGTCGTCGTCTACACCTCTGAGGAGCTGGGCGATGGCAAGATCGTCCACCGCGTGATCGGCGGCGACGCGCGCTCCGGCTGGGTGCTGCAGGGCGACAACAACGACTTCATCGACCCGATCGAGCCCGTGGGCGACGACGTGCTCGGCGTGGCCCGGGTGCACCTGCCGTCCATCGGCGCCTGGGCCGGCGCCCTGCAGAGCCCGATCGTGTGGGGCAGCCTCCTGCTCGTCGCGCTCGCGCTGCTCATCTGGCCCTCGCGCCCGTGCCCCGAGACAGGCGACGCCGAGACACCGGCGCCGGAGTCCGCGGACTCCGCTCGACACGGCGACGCCTCGCGAGCCGGCTCATGAGTGAGCCCACGCCCCGTCGGACGCGCACCATGGCGGTGCTCTGCGCGGCTGTCGCCGCGATCGCGGCGCTCGTCGCGAGCTCCGTGACGCACGCCTCCGCAGCGACGCTGAACGTCTCCGGCTCGGGCATCGTGACCATGACCAATCAGGCCTGCACGACCGCGTCGCTGGCCGCCACGGCGCCCGCCGCCAGCGCCGCGCAGACCACCGTGCGACTCACGGGCGTGCCCGCGGCGTGCATCGGCACCAGCATCGATGTCGCCCTTCGTGCCTCCAACGGTGCGCGGCTGTCATCCGGCACTCTCACGCCGGCAGCTCAGGGTCAGAACGCTGTGCCGATGAGCAGCTATGACACGTCCGCCGTCGCGACGGTCGCCGTACTGCTGAACGGGTGGTGGGTGCCGGCGTCATGGACCGCGCCAGCGCCTCCAGCGGCCTACTCGTGCGTCAGCGTGAACGCTTCGCTGCAGCCCACCGGTGCCCCGTGCACGGTCAATCCCACCGGCCCGTTCGATTCCTACGGCTCCCCCGGGTCACGACAGGGCCACGGGACCTTCACCGTCACCACGACATCGGCGAACGCGATCGTGTCCCTGAACCTCAACGCGGCACCGTTGCCCTCCTGGGCGAAGGGTGCGGTCGGGACCAACGGCGACTGGATCAAGGTGCCCGGCTACTCGTGCTCGGAGCTGCCGGTGCTTCGGCTGTATGCCAATCCCTCGAACGGCGGGAAGGGCACGCCTGTCTACGTGAGCTTCGCCGAGAGCGCGTCAGCTGCGGTAGGCGGGCGGATCTGCCCCGCGCCCTGACGCGGGCTCGATGGGAGCGCCCCAGCGAATGGGTCGAGCCCCTTGCCTCTCGAGCAGCGCGTTGACCTGAGAGAACGGCCGCGACCCGAAGAATCCTCGTGAAGCGCTGAGGGGACTGGGGTGCGCGCTCGCGACGTACGGCACGTCGCCGAGCATCGGGATGAGCGACTGCGCGTCGCGGCCCCACAGGATTGCGACCAGTGGGCCGCCGCGCTCCACGAGCGTGCGGATGGCGTGCTCCGTGATCTCCTCCCAGCCCCGACCGCGATGGGAGGCCGGCGCGCCAGGGGTGACGGTCAGCACCCGGTTCAGCAGCATCACGCCCTGATCGGCCCAGTGGCTGAGATCGCCGTCGGCGAGCAGCTCGCCGGTGTCCTCCCGCAGCTCGCGCGCGATGTTGACCAGCGAGCGCGGCATCGGGTGTCCCGGCGGGACGGAGAAGCTCAGGCCCACCGGGTCGCCCGGAGTGGGGTAGGGGTCCTGCCCGACCACGAGCACGCGGACATCGGCCAGCGGGGCATGAAACGCTCGCAGGATCGCTGCGGAGGCGGGCAGGTAGCCGCGACCGGCAGCGATCTCCTCGCGGAGGAAGCCCCCGATCGAGGCGAGGCTCGGTGCCAACGGCGCGAGCGCATCGGCCCAATCGGTCGCCACCTGGGAGCGCCATGCATCCTCCATGCGGGTCACCCTAGCTGCCACCTTTGCGCCCTCGCCGGCGAGGCGTCTGCGAACGCCGGAGGGGCCGATGCGCTCGCTGCGAGGACGAATGACAGGCGTGTAGTTCGCGGGTAGGGTAGGCGCAGCAGGACGCGGCACTGGCACGAGGAGGAACGATGGGCGAAGCGGCACGCACCCTTGATGCGTCGACGGGTCTCGACCTGTCCGATCGTGACGCCGAGATCCTCCGGTTCGAGCGCCAGTGGTGGAAGTTCGCGGGCGCCAAGGAGGACGCGATCCGCGAGCTCTTCTCGATGTCCAGCACGCAGTACTACCAGGTGCTCGGCGCGCTGATCGACACGGAGGCGGCCCTGGTGTTCGACCCGATGCTCGTGAAGAGGCTGCGGCGCATGCGCTCCGCGCGCCAGCGCGGCAGGTCGGGTCGCGCCTTCGACGTGACCACCGTTCGCTAGAGTTCTGCCCGTGGCACAGGACTACCCGCGCGACGAGTTCGACGAGATGGCCGCCGAGGGCGGCCCCGTCGGCGTCCATCGGGCGCCGCGATCGTGGTGGACCCGGGTCCTCCCGCCACTCGTCGCACTGGTCGTCGGTGGCCTCGTCGCGTGGCTGATCGCGACCTGGCTGTGGAACTCGGGAGACACGCCCGCCGAGCCGCAGCCGACTCCGACCGTCACCGTCACACCCGACGCCGAGCCCACCACGTCTCCCGAGCCGTCCGCAGAGCCGAGCGTCGAGCCCTCCGAGGCCCCGAGCCCGGATCCGACGCCTACGGAGACCGCCGAGCCCGAGCCCGAGATCATCTACGACGCTCAGGTGCACGTGCGCAACGGCGCAGGCATCCAGGGCCTCGCCGGCGAGCAGGAGGCCATCCTCACGGAGGCCGGCTACACCAACACTGACGCGAACAACATCTCCGCGAGCCTGATCCCTGGTGACGAGAACGTGGTGCTGTACGACGGCGATCGCCTCGCGGACACGGCACAGGACGTCGCGGACCAGCTGGGCATCGATGCCGTCGAGGGCGGAGGCACGCCCGGCGGCGCCGAGATCGAGGTGCTGCTGGCCTCGGATCCCGGCTGATCGGGCTCGCTCGGCGCGGCGACGGACCGCCAGACAGTTTCGAACCTGCGCGCGGCGACACGCCGCCGCCACCGCCATCGCGGCCCCGTGCGAAGGGTGTCCGCTTCCGAGATGTTCGGGACTGTCGCGGCGAACAAGCTGGGGGCGTGACGCCGCCCGCCGTCCGCGCATCGGCGCTGCATGGGTAAGGGGCGCGGTCAGCGGACGGTGAAATCCCGGTGACACGGTTTGCACTCGCAGGTGGAGAGTGCCAGAATCGCATTTAGCACTCTCGTCATGAGAGTGCTAACCACCGGCTCGTCGAGCCGAGGTGACCGGACCGGGCGTGAAAGGAACGCGCGGCCTCGGCATCGTCCGTCGCGGGCGGCTCGACGCCACATTCATCGAAAGAGGAATAGACACCCATGGCAAAGCAGATTGCCTTCGATGAGGAGGCCCGTCGCGGTATGGAGCGGGGCATGAACGCCCTCGCGGACGCCGTCAAGGTCACCCTCGGCCCCAAGGGCCGCAACGTCGTGCTCGAGAAGAAGTGGGGCGCCCCCACGATCACCAACGACGGCGTCTCGATCGCCAAGGAGATCGAGCTGTCGGAGCCCTACGAGAAGATCGGCGCTGAGCTCGTCAAGGAGGTCGCCAAGAAGACCGACGACGTCGCTGGCGACGGCACCACCACCGCCACCGTTCTCGCCCAGGCGCTCGTCCGCGAGGGCCTGCGCAACGTCTCGGCCGGCGCCAACCCGATCGCCCTCAAGAAGGGAATCGAGAAGGCCGTCGAGGCCGTCACCGCCGAGCTGCTCAACTCCGCCAAGGAGATCGAGACCAAGGAGCAGATCGCCGCGACCGCTGGCATCTCCGCCGGCGACCCCGCCATCGGCGAGCTCATCGCCGAGGCGATGGACAAGGTCGGCAAGGAGGGCGTCATCACGGTCGAGGAGGCCTACCAGTTCGGCCTCGAGCTCGAACTGACCGAGGGCATGCGCTTCGACAAGGGCTACCTCAACCCCTACTTCGTCACGGACGCCGAGCGCCAGGAGGCCGTCCTCGAGGACGCGTACGTCCTGCTCGTCGAGTCGAAGATCTCGTCCCTCAAGGACCTGCTGCCCGTTCTCGAGAAGATCATGCAGGCCGGCAAGCCTCTGGCGATCGTCGCCGAGGACGTTGACGGCGAGGCCCTCGCGGCGCTCGTGGTCAACAAGCTGCGCGGCAACCTCAAGGTCGTCGCCGTCAAGGCACCCGGCTTCGGCGACCGCCGCAAGGCGATGCTGCAGGACATGGCGATCCTCACCGGTGGCCAGGTCATCTCCGAGTCGGTCGGCCTCTCGCTCGAGAACGCCGGTCTCGAGCTGCTCGGTCAGGCCCGCAAGGTGGTCGTCACCAAGGACGACACCACCATCGTGGACGGCGCCGGCGCCGAGGACCAGGTCGCTGGTCGCGTGAACCAGATCCGTGCCGAGATCGAGAACTCCGACTCGGACTACGACCGCGAGAAGCTCCAGGAGCGCCTCGCCAAGCTCGCCGGCGGCGTGGCCGTCATCAAGGCGGGCGCGGCCACCGAGGTCGAGCTCAAGGAGCGCAAGCACCGCATCGAGGACGCCGTTCGCAACGCGAAGGCCGCCGTCGAGGAGGGCATCGTCGCCGGTGGTGGCGTGGCCCTCATCCAGGCTGGCACCACGGCACTCGCCTCCCTCGAGCTCGAGGGTGACGAGGCCACGGGCGTGCGCATCGTCGAGTCCGCGATCACCGCGCCGCTGCGCCAGATCGCCGTCAACGCCGGCCTCGAGGGCGGCGTCGTCGTCGAGCGCGTCAAGGGCCTCGAGGTCGGTCACGGCCTCAACGCCGCGACCGGCGTCTACGAGGACCTGCTGGCAGCGGGCGTCAACGACCCCGTCAAGGTGACCCGTTCGGCGCTGCAGAACGCCGCATCCATCGCGGGCCTGTTCCTCACGACCGAGGCGGTCGTGGCGGACATCCCCGAGCCCGAGCCGGCGATGCCCGCCGGTGGTGGCGACATGGGCGGCATGGGCTTCTAAGCCACAGCCTCAACGCCACGAAGGCCCCCGGAGCTCGCGCTCCGGGGGCCTTCGTGCATCCTGGCGGCGCGCTTCCGCTCATCCGACGCCCATTGTGCGCGAGTGGGGCCCCACTCGCTCATGAGAAGGGGGCTGGTGAGCGAGAACCGACCACCAGGAGCCGGCAGGAGCGCCGATGCGCGGGCCGGCTCCGCCGGTCAGGCGCGGCCGTGACGCTCAGCGGCGGTGACGCGAAGCGGGGAGGCGCGCAGGCGGCGGATCAGCTCGCGAGTGCTCACGGGGCGCGCGCCCAGCGCGACGAGCGCGTCGTGGCGCTCGGCCGGGACGTCGTAGTGATCGAGGTCGAAGGCGCGAGCAGGAACGCCAGCGGACCGCGCGAGGGCGTGCAGCTCGTCGAGCGCTGCGTCCGAGACCAGATGGCTCCACGTGGTGCCGTGGCGGGGCCACAGCGGCGGATCGATGTACACCGTCACCATGCCGAGCGTACGCGCGCAGCCGACCCCGCATCGGCCGGGCTCCTAGGGCCGCGACGCAGCGACGGCAGGCGGGGCCGCCCCCAGCGCGGCCCCGCCCGAGCCCCGCTACCGCACCGTGAACAGGCGCGACGCGGTGTCCTCGGCGGTCTGGTACTCGCTCGCCGCCTGCGACAGCGCGACGGTGATCGAGTCCAGCGCGCTCTCGACCTGCGCCTGTGCGCCACGCCATTGGTCGAGCACGCCAGCGAAGGCGGTCGCCGCGGAGCCCTGCCACGTGCTCTCCAGGGCGGTGAGGTGGCCCAGCATCGCGCCCACCTCGGAGCGGATGGTGTCTGAAGAGCGGGCGGCGAGTGCCGAGGCGGATGCCACCTCTGCGGCGTCGACGTGATAGCGGGTCATCGGGGACTCCTTCCAGGTGAGCGGGCCGTGCCGCATCTGGCGCGAGCCGCACGCGGCGTCTGCCGCATGGCTCCGACGCTAGGTCGCCGCCGTGCTGCCCGGCAGGGGTCACTCGCCTTCTGTGGATAACTCTGTCGAGGCGTCGCCCGCGCGGGCGATGTCGCGCGTCAGGCGGGCGCGCTCGGCCGTGAGATTCTCGCGCGCCTGACGCTCCCATGGTGCGCCGAGCGGGCTCGTGTAGAGCCGGTCCCGCGACAGCAGCTTCTCGACGATCGAGCGGCGAGCCTCGAGATAGGCGGTCGTGGGGATGTGCGCGTACTCCTCCCGCACACGCTCCAGGTAGAGCCGGTAGCGCTGAGGGTCGGAAGCGAGGATGGCGAGGTCGGCGTCCGACAGGACTGCCGCGTCCACGCTCTCCGTGGGCGCCGCGTGGCGGGCGAGCCCCGCGACCATGGCGGCGACCCTGTCGACCGCCTCCTCGGGCAGCCCGAGCGCGGCGAGGTCCTCGCGCGCGACCTCCGCGCTCGCGGTCTCGTCCTCTCCGCCGCGGTGGGCGTACGCCGCGGACTCGTCAGCGTCGAAGATCGCTCCGTGGTACCAGGCGGCGAGGCGGACGGCATGGACGTCGTGCGCCTCCTGATGGAGCTCGTCCACATGCTGCAGCAAATCGACCAGATGCGACACATCGTGATAGCGCCGCTCCGGCTCGGACCAACGGTCGAGCAGTCGCCGTGCGGCCGCATCGATGGTCGCTGCTGGCGCGGTGGCGCCCGCGCCGGCGGCCGCACGCGCGAACGCAGGGATCAGCCACGCAGGAGCGGTGGACGGGGGCATGCGCACCTCGAGAGGATCGTCAGACGTGCCGGGACCCTTCCAGTCTGCTCCCGCGCAGGGCCGCGAGGCAAAATGGCGTGGCGGCAGGTGACGAAGTCCACCCGGCCTGGGTGAGCCCCATGAACGGTAGACTGAAGCGGCGCCGAATCCGCGGCGTCCAGGACTCACGCGAGGTAGATGTGCCCACCGGCAAAGTGAAGTGGTTCGACACCGACAAGGGGTTCGGCTTCATCGCCAGCGATGAAGGCGACGAGGTCTTCCTCCACGCATCGTCGCTGCCCGCCGGCATGTCGACGCTCAAGCCAGGTGCCCGCGTCGAGTTCTCCATCGCGGACGGCCGCCGCGGCCCATCGGCCATGGGCGTCTCCGTGCTCGACCCCGTCCAGACGGTCTCGCAGGGGATGCGCAAGAAGCCCGACGAGATGACGGTCATCGTCGAGGACCTCATCAAGATGCTCGACGGAGTGTCGACGTCGTTGCGTCGCGGCCGCTACCCCGACCACGCCAAGGGCCAGAAGGTGGCCGCGGTGCTGCGCGCGGTGGCGGACCAGTTGGAGGCGTAATGCCCGTCATGGATGCCGTGCTGGCGAAGGCGATCGACGTCGCTCGTGAAGCGGCGATCGAGGTCGCCGGCTCCGGCGACGCCGTCGGCGACCACCTCAGCGCGCACGGGGACAGCGACCGACTGCTGACTCATCTGTTCGCGTGCTCGTTGCCCGGCTACCGCGGCTGGGTGTGGTCGGTGACGCTCTCCCGTGCCCCTCGCGGCAAGGAGGCTGCTGTCTGCGAGGCGCACCTGGTCGCTGCTGACGATGCGCTGCTGTCCCCGCCGTGGGTGCCGTGGGCGGAGCGCGTGCAGCCGGGCGACATCAAGCCAGGCATGGCGGTGCCGCGGTTCGACCCTGACCCCCGGCTGGAGCCCGGCTACACCGTCACCGACAGCGACGAGCACGATGCCGTTGCCATCTGGGAGCTTGGTCTCGGGCGCGAGCGCGTGCTCGGCCCTCTGGGGCGAGACGAGGCGGCCGAGCGCTGGACTGCGCGCTCGCAGGAGTCCGGCTCGGCGTCGCGTGACTCGTCGACCCCGGTCGAGGCCGTCGGAGAGTTCGTCATCCCGCTTGCGGGATCCATGCGCCTGCACTTCGGAGTATGCGCGAACAAGTGGTGCCCGTTCGACGGGACCGTGGTGCCGCTCGATCACGCGTGCGACGGGCAGTCGCAGTCCACACCCGAGCGGTCCAGCTCCCTGTGGCCGGTCGACAACCCGGTGTTCGACACCGACGCTTCCGTGCCGCTGGACCTCAGGACGCCCGACGCGGGGGACGGCGGTGATGCGTCTGTCAACGGCGATGAGGCGCTGGCTGAGTCAGCAGACGAGGGCTCTACTGGCGCTGCGGTCGACGGCGCTGCGACGGAGGACGCCACGGCGACGGGTGACCCAGCGCCAACCGCCGAGCAGGCGGACCAGCAGGTGGGCGATCAGCCCGCTGGCGGAGAGCCTGAGGCGCAGGCCGCCGAGGAGCCCGAGCCTGCTGCGGCATCGACGGACGACGACGCATCCAGCGCGGCACCCGAGGTCCGCTGAGCCGAGTCGGCGCGCGCGAGCCGGGTGCGCTCGCCGAAGCGGTGGCTACCGGAAGTTCGCCGTCGTGTAGACGACGTTGCCGTTCGCGGTCGCCGCGGCCCCGGCACCCATCTGGGAGTACGACGGGTTCATGATGTTCATGCAATGGCCGTAGGACGCGATCCAGCCGGCGTGAGCCTTCGGGATTGCAGCTCCCATCGATGTGCCGGCGCTCGACCCGCTCATCGCGACGTTCTCGGCGCCGGGACGGTTGGGGTTGTGGGCGAGGGCGCTGCCATTGCCCTGGGTGTCCTTCGATGCCATCGATGACGACCACGATGCCGCGGCCGAGGCGAGCGATCCGCTCCACGACAGCGGCTTGGCGCCGATCTGTGCGCGCGCAGTGTTCGCCGCCGACAGCAGCGACTTGACGCTGCCCCCCGCAGCGCCGGAACCGGACGGCGCGGAGCAGTACTGCTCGGGGGTCTTGCTCGACGTCGACGTCTCGGAACGCGACGCCTTCGACCCGGACGCCTCGGACCCCGACGATGTCGCAGGCGAACCCGTGTCGGACCGAGCGGCCTTCGACGCCTCCGGCGCCGTGCCCACGGGGACGGGCTCGGGCTCGGGCGGCGGAGGGAGCGTGACCGTGATGGGCGAGACCTCCATCGCGAGGTTCACCTGGGTGGCCGAGCCGGGCGCGATCACCGGGGCGATGGTCGTCGCCATCGGCTCGAGGGGGCGGGCCGGCTCAGGGAGCGCGAGCGAGGTCTCCTCCGGCTCGGGCACGAGCGATGACGCGGCGAGCCCGGCGGTACCGGCGACGACGAGGGGCAGAGCTCCCAGCAGGATGACTCCGAGTGCGCGACGGCGTCGCCGCGGGATCTCGAGGACATCCTGCTGCTGGGTCATGTCACCAATCTCTCCACTAGCCAGTCGATGCAAGCAGTGAGCGCGGACACGTCGTCCGGATCCACGGCGGGGAACATCCCTACGCGAATCTGATTGCGGCCAAGCTTGCGGTACGGGTCGATGTCGACCACGCCGTTCGCCTTCAGATGCGATCGGATCTCGGTCGAGTCGAGCGGGTCGTGCAGGTCGACGGTAGCGACCACGGTTGACCGATTTGAATGAGATGTGACGAATGTCTCAGCGAAGGACGAGGCATCCGCCCAGGCGTAGATCCGGCGGGCGGACTCGTCGGCGCGGCCCGTGGCGAACGCCATCCCCCCGTTGTCGTTGAACCACCGGACCTGGGCGTCCATCATCACGAGCGTCGCGACCGCAGGCGTGTTGAGGGTCTGCTGCTGACGCGAGTTTGCCAGGGATGTCGCCAGATCCAGCGTGGGAGGGATCCACCGTCCAGACGAGGCGATGCGCTCGATGCGCTCGATCGCCGCAGGAGAGACCAGCGCGAACCACAGCCCTCCGTCGGACCCGAAGCTCTTCTGCGGAGAGAAGTAGTAGACGTCCGCCTGCGACGCGTCGAGCGCCAGGCCGCCCGCTGCCGAGGTGCCGTCGATCACAGTCAGCGCGCCAGCGTCGGCCACGACTCGCTCGACGGGCGCCATCGCCCCTGTCGACGTCTCGTTGTGCGGCCACGCGTAGACGTCGATGCCCTCTTGGGCCTCCGGCAGCGCCACGGCGCCCGGTTCGGCGGTTCGGATCACGGACGGCTCGAGAAACGGTGCAGTGTCGGTCACCGCCGCGAACTTCGCGCCGAACTCCCCGAACGCGCAGTGCTGAGCGCGGCTCTCGACGAGCGAGAACGCCGCGGCGTCCCAGAAGCTCGAGGCGCCGCCGTTTCCGAGGATCACCTCGTAGCCGTCCGGCAGGTCGTAGAAGGCGGCGAGCCCTTCCCGCACGGAGCGCACCACGTCCTTGACGGGCGCCTGGCGGTGCGACGTTCCCAGCACACCGGGCTGGGAGGCGACGAGCGCCTGGAGCTGCGCGTCGCGCACGCGCGACGGTCCCGACCCGAACCGCCCGTCGCGGGGCAGCAGGTCACGCGGGATGGAGAGCGGTTCGGCCATGGCCACAGCGTAGTGCTGAGGGGTGCTGGCACACTGTCGCCATGCACTTCCTCACCCCGGTCCTGCGTGACTACGCCTGGGGTACGTCACGGGACATCCCCGACCTGCTGGGAATCCGCCCGACGGGCGAGCCAGTCGCGGAGGCGTGGTGGGGAGCGCACACGAGCGCTCCTTCGCGGGTGCACTCCCACGACGGGCCGCTGCCGCTGAGCTCGCTCGTGGCACGTGAGCCTGTCGCGTGCCTAGGGGCCGATGCGGTGGCGAGGTGGGGAGCGAGGCTCCCCTTCCTCCTCAAGGTGCTGGCCATCGACAAGCCGCTGTCGATCCAGGTCCACCCCACGCTCGAGCAGGCGCGCGCGGGGTTCGAGCGCGAGCAGCGCGGGACGGGTGGGGCGGCTCATCACTTCCTCGACCCTTTCCACAAGCCGGAGATGGTCGTCGCGATCTCGCCGATGACGGTGCTCGTGGGCGTCCGCCAAATCGCTGCGCTCCGCGACGACCTGACCGCCATCGCGACCGAAGGCGCCGCGGTGCTGTCAGCGACGCTCGACTCGGGCGACCTGCACCACTTCATCCCGGCCGCGCTTGCGGGAGCGGCGGACTCGCGGACCCTGTCGCGGCTCGCAGAGGTGGGCGCGGGGGCGCCACCCGGCACGTCGCTGGGCGCGGCTGCGGCGGCGCTGCGGAGCTTCCCCGGCGATCCCGGCGCCATGATCGCGCTAGCGATGAACGTCGTCGAGCTCGAACCGGGGCAGGCCATCTTCACCGATGCCGGGGTGCTCCACAGCTACCAGTCGGGCATGGGGCTCGAGATCATGGCGAACTCGGACAACGTGGTGCGCGCAGGGCTGACGCACAAGCCGGTCGACGTCCCGCTGCTTCTCGACCTCGCCGACACCCAGCCGACCCTGCCCGCCCGGCCCGAGCGGCGCGAAGGCGAGGGGCGCGTCGACCTCACCACCTCCGCGGAGGAGTTCGCCCTCACCCTCGTGACGGCGAGCGCGACCGTGCCGGCCGGCTCGCGCATCGTCCTTGCCGTCCGCGGTGGTGCGACGATCACGGCCGGCGCCGCGACGATGACGCTCGCCCCGGGGCAGGCGGCATTCGTCCCCCACGCGCAGGGCGACGCGGAGATCGTGTCGACCGGGATGTGCGCGGTCGCGCGCGTGCCCTGACAGCGCGGTGCGGGCGAGTCGCAGCCGATAGTCTGAGCGGCATGGCTGAACGCATCTCCGTCTTCGGCACGGGGTATCTGGGTGCGACCCATGCGGCAGGGATGGCAGAGCTGGGTCACGAGGTCATCGGCGTCGACATCGATCCATCGAAGATCGAGCGGCTCGCTCGCGGCGAGGCCCCGTTCTTCGAGCCTGGCCTCCCGGAGCTGCTGAGCAAGCATGTCGAGTCGGGGAGGCTGCGCTTCACGACGGACGCCGCCACGGCGGCCGCGTTCGCCGATGTCCACTTCATCGCCGCTGGGACGCCGCAGGTGGAGAACGGCTACGGAGCGGACATGTCGCACGTCGACTCCGTGGTGGAGACGCTGGCGCCGATGCTCGACCGTCCCGCAGTGATCCTGGGCAAGTCGACTGTGCCCGTCGGCACGGCCCAGCGGCTCGCCGCCCGCGTGCGCGAGCTCGCGCCCGCAGGAGATCAGGTGCAGCTGGGCTGGAACCCGGAGTTCCTGCGGGAGGGACTGGCCGTCGAGGACACGCTCCGACCCGACCGGCTGGTGCTGGGAGTCGATCCTCACGACCCCGGTCGCGTCGAGGAGGTCGCTCGGCGCGTCTACGCGCAGGCTCTCGAGCGCGGCACCCCGTTCGTGGTGACTGACCTCGCGACCTCCGAGCTGGTGAAGGTGTCGGCCAACGCCTTCCTCGCGACCAAGGTCTCCTTCATCAACGCCATCGCCGAGGTGTGCGAGGCGACGGGCGCGGACGTCAAGGACCTTGCCGACGCGATCGGATACGACGAGCGCATCGGTCGGAAGTTCCTCGGTGCTGGCCTCGGCTTCGGCGGCGGCTGCCTTCCCAAGGACATCCGGGCGTTCATGGCGCGCGCGGGCGAGCTGGGCGTCGACCAGGCGCTGACGTTCCTTCGTGAGGTCGACACCGTCAACCTGCGCCGTCGCCAGCACGTCGTGAACCTCGCAGCCGCGCAGGTGGGAGGGCGTCTCAACGGCGCCCGCATCGCGGTGCTCGGCGCCGCGTTCAAGCCCGACAGCGATGACGTGCGCGACTCGCCCGCACTCGATGTCGCTGGCACTCTTCACCTGAAGGGCGCGCAGGTGCGTGTCCACGACCCCCAGGCGATGGACAGCGCCGCGCGCGTCTGGCCCACACTCGACTTCGTGCCCACCCCCGACGACGCGATGCGTGACGCCGACCTCGTCATCGTCGCGACCGAGTGGACGGTCTTTCGCGAGCTCGACCCCGACCACGTGGGCAGGCTCGTCGCGCACAAGCGCATCATCGATGCGCGCAACTGCTTGCCCGAACGTGCCTGGATCGACGCGGGATGGGCGTACCGAGGGATGGGACGGCACAGCGCATGAGCGACCTTGTCGACACGACCGAGATGTACCTGCGGACCATCTACGAGCTGATCGAGGACGGCGTGGTGCCCATGCGCGCGCGGATCGCCGAGCAGCTCGGCCACTCCGGGCCCACGGTGTCGCAGACCATCGCGCGCATGGAGCGTGACGGCCTCGTGCGCCTCGCACAGGACCGGCACCTCGAGCTCACCGACGAGGGCGAGGCGACGGCGCTGCGCGTGATGCGCAAGCATCGTCTCGCCGAACGGCTCCTCGTGGACGTCATCGGCCTCGAGCTGCCGTACGTGCACGACGAGGCGTGCCGCTGGGAGCACGTGATGAGCGAGCGCGTCGAGCGGCGGCTGCTCGAGCTGCTCCACGAGCCGCGTCGCTCCCCGTATGGCAACCCGATCCCCGCGCTGGACGAGCTCGGGCTCTCCGACGATGACACGTCCGAGGCGACCCTGATCTCTCTCGAGCAGGCGGCCGACGAGGGTGTGAGCAAGGTCACCCTGGTGCGCATCGGGGAGAACCCCCAGGCGGCATCAGGGTTCCTTGAGGCAGCCGTCTCGGCAGGCGTCGTACCAGGAGCGACGGTGACCGTGAGCGTCGAGGGCGGGCGCATCGCCGCAAGCACCGGCGAGCAGGGCGTGTCGATGACGCGAGAGGCCGCTCGACACCTCTTCGGAACCCCCGACTTGGAGATTCATCACGAATTGGTAACATAGGCGATCAGACACACCAGAGGAAGACCACCTCGCCGGTCTCTCGTACGCAGCTGGGGAAGGCTGCATCGTCCGAGAGGCCATGGAACATCGACGCACTGGATGGCGGTGCGGAAGGAACGTGGCATTGAAGTACGGATACATGCGTGCCAGGACGCGCGCGGTGGCGGCTACGGCCGGCGCAGCACTCGTCGTGGTACCTCTCACGGGAGCCGCTGCGGCCGCTCTCGTCTCGCAGGACCTGACCACCGACGGCACCGTCGACCCCGACACCCTCGCGATCGCGACGGTGTCTGACGATGTCGCAGCCGTCGACGCCGGCGCCGCCGCCGCGACGGACCTCGCAGCGGTGACCGCGACCGTGACCGCCGACGACGAGGCTGCCTTCGACGTCGCGACGCCGGAGATCAAGGTGAAGGAGGACCCGCCGCCCCCGCCGCCGCCAGTGGCCGCGACCTCGACGGCATCGGACTCGGGCGACTCCGGGAACTCCGGCAGCTCCGGCACCAGCGCCCGGCCCGTGGCCCAGTCCGCGAACGTGAAGTCCGCGATCTCGGGCTCGGCGATCATCGCCGAGGCCGCCAAGTACGTGGGCGCGCCCTACGTCTCAGGCGGGTCGTCGCCAAGCGGCTTCGACTGCTCGGGCTTCGTGTCGTACGTCTACAAGCAGTTCGGCATCTCGCTGCCCCGGTCATCGGGCGCGTACTGGAACGTGGGCACTCGCGTGTCCTCCCCGCAGCCGGGCGACATCATCGTCACCCCCGGCCACGTGGGCCTGTACGCCGGTCCGAACCTGCAGATCGACGCGCCGACGCACGGCAAGACCCTGCAGTTCCGTGGGATCTGGCAGTCGAACCCCACCTACGTCCGCGTCACGGGCTAGCGCCCCGACGCCTCACGAGAGCCGCCGCCCCGCTGGGGTCGGCGGCTCGCGTGCGTCGAGTGCGCCCGATGCGCGAATGGGGTCCAACTAGTGCGTCAAATGCGCCTGACGCGCGAGTGGGGCCCCACTGGTGCATCAAGAGGGCACGATGCACCAGGAGCGACCACTCCGGCTTCCTGAAGCCGATGCGCGGGCTCGGCTGTCGTCTGCCGCCACGTTCGCGCTCTGCCCGCCGCGTCCCCAGGTGGGAAGGCTTAGGGTGGAAGGCATGCGTTCAACCTTCGTCCCGCGGCTCGGCCGCGACGTGTCCGTGATCGGCCAGGGCTGCTGGCAGCTGGGGGCCGACTGGTCCCACGTGGGCGACGACACCGCGCAGGAGATCCTCAGCGCGGCTGCCGACGCCGGCGTCACCTTCTTCGACAGCGCCGACGTCTACGGCGACGGCCGCTCGGAGCGCGCGCTGCGTGACTTCCTGGCGTCCCACGGCGCGACGGGCATCACCGTCGCCACCAAGATGGGTCGGCGTGCCGACCCGCACGTCGCCTCCGAGTACACCCTCGACAACTACCGCCGCTGGACCGACCGCTCGCGCGAGAACCTGGGCGTCGACACCCTTGAGCTGGTGCAGCTGCACTGCCCTCCCACGGAGGTCCTGGAGGATCCGCGCACCTACGACCACCTGAGGACCTTGCGGGACGAGGGGCGCATCGCGCACTTCGGGGTGTCGGTGGAGACCTGCGACGAGGCGCTCGCCGCGTTGCGCGACCCCGATGTCGCAACGGTCCAGATCATCCTCAACGTGTTCCGCCGCAAGCCGCTCGAGCAGGTGGTGGGCGCCGCGCATGAGGCGGGCGTGGGCATCATCGCGCGCGTCCCCCTGGCCTCCGGACTGCTGTCGGGCAAGTACGACGAGTCCACGACGTTCGGCGAGGGCGACCACCGCAACTTCAACCGCCACGGCGAGGCCTTCGACGTGGGCGAGACGTTCTCGGGCGTGCCCTACGAGGTGGGGGTCGAGGCCGCTCGCGAGGTCGCCGCCCTCACGCCCGAGGGCTGGACGACGGCGCAGTTCGCGCTGGCCTGGATCTCCGCCGTCGGTGCTGCGACCATCATCCCTGGCGCCTCGCGGCCCGAGCAGGCGCGCGCCAACGCCGCCGCAGCTGACCTGCCGTCGATCGACGACGAGACGCTCGCCGCCCTGGCCGCCATCTACAACGACAGGATCCGCGAGCACGTCCACGCGCGCTGGTGAGGTGACGGGCGCATCGGCCGCCATGACGAGGCCGATGCGCAGGTGAGGGTACTCTCGTAGGTGCCCCACGCGCCTGTAGCTCAGGGGATAGAGCACCGCTCTCCTAAAGCGGGTGTCGCGCGTTCGAATCGCGCCAGGCGCACCACGAAGGTGCTGGTAGACGCGTTGGTCATTGCGCACGACCGAACGAGACCGGTTCACCAGTCCGCAAATAGTCCGCACGAGCCCGCTCCCGCGCCGAGTCGAGCGCGCCGGCCACGGCATCGAGATCCTCGTCGAACAGGTCCGAGTACACGTCGAGAGTCGTCGAGGCCTTCTCATGCCCGAGCATCCGCTGCAAGGCCAAGACGTTCGCACCGTTGCTCACGGCCAGGCTCGCCGCGGTGTGGCGCAGCTCGTGCGGCGTGAGGCCCTCGAGCCCGCAGGAAGCAGCCGCGAGGTCGAACCAGCCACGGCGTGCGTTGCGCACTCGAAGCGGTGTTCCCTGGCCCGTCGTGAACACCAGATCGCCCGACCCCTTGTCGGCCACTCGCGCCGCGAGATCGTTCGTCAGGAACGCCGGGAACGGCACTGCGCGCCGCTGGTGGTCTTTGGGCGCCGACCACGTGAGCGTGCCGTTCACCTCTGTGACTGACTCCTCGATCAGCACACGCCGCTTGAGCATGTTCACGCGCCCGACGCGCAGCGCAGCCATCTCGCCCCACCGAAGTCCGGTGTACGCGAGGAAGTGCACCACGTCGCCCCACTCGTCACACGCTTCGGCTAGGGCCTCGACCTCGAGTGCCGTCAAATACTTGCGTGGCACGAGGCGCTGACGCGGCAGCCGCAGGTCGGTGAGCGGGCTGACCTTGAGGCCGAGCGAGACGATGCCAGTAAACACTCCTGCGATCTTGCGAACGGTGCCGCCAGCGAGCCCCGACGCCGCGAGCTCATTCACCCACTTCTGAGCGTCCTCGAGCGTCACTCGGTTGAGCGGCACCGCTCCCCAGCGGGGCAGCACGTGTACGTCAAGGATGCTGCGCATGCGCGCGGCAGTCGACGCCGACCATTCCGGATGTGCGGCCCACACCTCGGCAGCGCTCGCCACGGTCTTACGCGCATCTTTGGGGTCGACGTAGGTGCCGGTCGCCACTGCGGTCGTCACGCCGTCGAGCCACGCCTGAGCATCGACCTTGCGGGCGAAGTGGCGCGAGTGCTCCTTGCCGCTGGCGTCCCGGTAGCGGGCTCGCCACTTGCCGTGTGGACGCTTCTTCACTGATGCCATTTCAAGCCTTCTTCTGTCCGCGCTTTGTTGGTGGAAGGTAGCCCCTTTTCCGAGCGCGCGAGACGTACTCAGCTGCCGTTCGCTGGCGCACCTGAAAGTAGTGCTCCACGGCCTTGTTGGGATGCCGGTCGATGTTTTCCCGGTAGACCCGGGCGACCTCGCGAAGAAGGGCATCGTTGATGTTGCGCGTTGCCGGGGATGTGCGCAGGCGGCTCGCGAACCGCAACGCGGCGTCGAAGTCAGGGGTATTCGCGTAGGGCGCGCGCACTTCCTTCGCGTCGCGATCGATGTAGAACGTGAACCCCGCGATGAAGTCCTCGAGCAGCGCCGAAATGGACACGTCGCGCAGGTCTTGCTGGATCACGCCGCGCTCGTCGTCGCCCGTGTCAAAGTGCAGCGCGGTGAGCTTCTGTCCGTGCTCACTTACCTCAACCCGGGCGTAGACGCGAGGCTCCCCAGGATTGGAAATCTCGATCTCGAGAGTGCGCGGGATCGAGTGATCGGAGAGCACGACGTGCTCGTCCGAAACGCGCAAGCGCACGGGAAGCCCGTCGAGAACTATCCACTCCGTACTGTTCCGCATGTTGCCAACTATGCACCCAACTATGCATCCTGTCAATGTGGCCACGCAGCGCCACCGACAACCACAGGGAGTTGAGCGGCATGACGAAGTACATGACCACCGAGGAAGTTGCGGAGTATTTGCGCACTTCCGTCGACACGGTGCGCTACTGGCACCACCGGGGCACTGGGCCGGCTTCCGTAAAGCTCGGGCGACGGCGGCTCTATGCAATCGAGGACGTTGAGGCGTGGATCGCGAAGCAGCGCGAGGCGGTGCCGGCCTGATGATGAGCATGGAAAAGCCCGCCCCTCGCGGCAACGAGGAACGGGCCGAGCAGATCAACCTCCAGGCGACTGCTGACCCCACACTACCGAGCCGCCGGGTCATCCGCGATGACCTCGAGCGCCAGAAGGTGTCCCATGCACTCGAGAGGATCATCGGTTCGCAGACCGCCCAGCGGGAACCCCGCCGTTCGTCGTACGGCATGACAGCACCACAGTTGCGGTCCTACGCCGCCGAGCTCATGTCGCACGGATGGCAGGCCTGGGAGTGCCGCGCGCGACTAATGGACCCTCGAGAGGTTGCCGCGTGACGACCGACTTACTCGCAGGCATCCGCACTGGCGACCAGCTCGACAGGATGCATTTTCCCCCGCTCGCGTGGGCCGTTCACGGCATCCTCCCGGAAGGGTTCGGGATCTTCACTGGTGCACCCAAGACCGGCAAGTCATGGGCGGCCTACGGGATCGCCCTCGCGGTCGCCAGTGGCAAGCCCGCTTTCGGGAAGATCGCCACGGGTCACCCGCGACCCGTCCTCATGCTCGCACTCGAGGACGGCGAGAAGCGCCTGCAGGCCCGAGCCCGCCACCTCCTCGACGAGGGGCAGCCGATCCCTGCGAACCTGCACTACCTGACCGTCGTGAACCCGCACGAGTGGGCAGACACGATCGCGGCCTGGCTCGAGGTGCACGGCGACCGCGACCCGCTGGTGGTGCTCGACACGCTCGGGAAGGTCATGCCGCCGTCGATGCCCGGCGAAGGTGCCTACAACCGCGACTATCGGATCGGGTCGAAGCTCAAGGCCCTTGCCGACGCCCACCCCGGCACCTGCCTGATTGTGGTGCACCACACGAACAAGCGCGCCGCAGGCGACGATTGGATGGACTCGACCAGCGGCACCAATGGTCTGAACGGTGCGGCCGACTTCACTGTCACGCTGACCCGGACGCGGGGCAGCACCGCCGGCACACTCAAGGTGACTGGGCGAGACGTTCCCGAATCCGAGTACGCCGTCACGAGCGATGACGGTCGATGGACGCTCGACGGGAACACCCTGGCCGATGCGGCCCGCGCGGCCTTCCAGCGCGGCACCACAGACGGTCTCGGGGATCGCTCCGCTGAGATCCTCGCCTACGTCGCTTCGCAGGCTGACCCTGTGAGCCCTAAGCAGGTCGACGATGCGCTCGACATCCCGGATGCGCGTGTGTACCTCAAGCGCCTTGCGGACAGTGGCCGTCTCGGTCGGGCGGGCCGTGGCCTGTACGTACCTGTAACAACCGTCACGGTGTCACTTTCCGATGAGGCACTACCCCTCGAAAGTAACGAAGTTACGGATGTAACACCGAGGCACCAGGGGGGCGACGAGTGATGGCCTCCGCGATCCAGATCCCGGGCGGTTGCCAGGACTGCGACGCCTTCCAGACCCTCGACGAGACGAGTCCCGGCATCTACGTGCTCGCGGTGCACCACGACGACACGTGCCCCCAACTGCGGGCGCAGATCCGAAAGGGGAACCGATGACCCGGCTGCGCGATGACCGCTACGGCTGGCCCAAGCGTGCACTCAAGGAGCGCAGACGCCGCCGACTCAAGTCCCAGGGGCAGCCCGACAAACCCGGCCCACGCGACTACGGCCTCGCGGGCGCTCAGTGGGAGATCGTGCGCGCCGTTCAGGCTCACCGAGAGCAGTACGGGCACATGACCTCACCGCCGCCCCCGCCGATCCTCGAGGCCCCACGCCTTGACCTGAACGGACGCCCTGCCCGCGGCAGGAACTGAAAGGAAACACGATGACCACGACGCCCCCACGTGACCCGATGGCCGACTTCGCTCGCCAGCTGTTCGGGACCGCTGACCCTGAGCCCACCGCCGAGCCCGACACTCGCCCCGGCCCGCGCGCTCCACAGTCCAAGCGCACAGCCTCCGGCACGGACGTACTCGCGTACGGCAAGCACGGCGACATGAGCGACTTCACCCGCCGCCTGTTCGGGCGCGACTGAACACCCCCAACGAAAGGAATCACCATGACTACCGACCTCGACCGAGCCATCGCCCCGGCCCGCACGCACCAGTTGTCTGGCGTGATCTCATCCCTGCGAAACCTGGGACTCGACCTGCCGGCCAAGCATGCCAAGGCCATCGACACCGCGCAGACCCTCCCTGCTAGCATCGCAGAGCACGCGCCCACGCCTGACGAGGTGCTCGCCGCGATGGAGAAGGCACTCAAGGGCGGGAAGAACCCACTGGACTGCGAGGAAGCCCGTCGCTACGCCGCGGCGCAGATGCTCACCGCCCCCGACATCGCAGGCCTGAGCCGACGCCGTGCCGAGGCTGCGGTGAACGATGCCGTCGCACACGCCATCCCCGACGTGGTCGAGAGCGTCCGTCCCCTGGTCGAGAAGGCCGGCGAGGACATTGAGCACGCCTTCGCCAGCCTGGGCAGCGGATGGGTCAACCAGGCGTCGAACTCGTACGGCGGGGCGTCGCTGGCCGCATGGGCGAACGGCACCGAGGCCCTCAAGACCCTGCACAAGGTCGCCGGGCTGTGGGGGTCGATCATCAACCTGTCCAGCGTCAAGGCAGGCATGGGCGACAAGTGGCTGATCTTCGCTGAGCCAGATGCCGACCACCTCGCCATCCCGAGTGAGCGTCTCGACGCGCTGTGGCTCGTGCGCCAGGGCAAGCCCGTGGAGATGGCCACGCTCGAGACTCTCGCCCAGCGTCGCGCCAACGCAGCCGAACTGAACGCCGCGGCGCAGCGTGCCCAGCAGAGGAGCGACCTCGACGCTCGCACCAACCACATGAACCGCGTTCGCGTGAGCTAGCGAGTCGTCACAGCCGGTCCCGCGTCGACTCAACTGCTCGCGCGGGGCCGGCCCAGGGGGAGGTGCCCCCTCCCGGGGCGGCTCGGCTCACTCGCAGGCACTGAGCAATCCTTCCGCAGCAAATCTCAAATGACGAGCCCTTGAAAGGCCATGACATGACCACACGAGCCCCCACCGGCCTCAGAGCACCGGGCAAGAAACTCTGGTCCGCGGTGACGCACGAGTTTGAGCTGGCAGAGCATGAACTGGCTCAACTCGAGGAAGCGTGCCGGGTTCGCGACACGATCGCGAGGCTTCGTACGGCCCTCGAGAGGGACGGCACCATGATCGCGTCGTCTCAGGGGTCGCGCCTGCACCCGGCGATAGCTGAGATTCGCCAGCAGCAACTCGCGTTGGCGCGACTGCTAGCGACACTCGATGTGCCCGGCCTCGAGGATGACGACCTACCGGCCTCACGGGGCGTGCGCGGCGTCTATAGCCTCGGATCGCGGAGCGCGTGACATGCGCCGTCGGCGCCCAGCCGTCGAGGTACAGGACATCCCAGAGCATCTCGACCTGTTCGACATCGCGTATTGGCATCCCCTGCCCGCCGACAAGGCACACGAGCAATGGCTCGAGGCGCGCAGAGAGTGGATTGCAGCGCACCCGCTGTTCCCCCTCGAGCTGTGTGATGGCGACTACTTCGACGGCACAGGCTCGGAGTTCGTCGACGCCCGCGAGGCTTGGGAAGCGTTGCACGATCGGGAGCTGCCGTGGCCCGAGCGCGTGCCCGACGATCCGTTCGACCCCGACGATGTTTGACCACCAACTGTGCCGCGCCGGGTTTCCTCCTTTCCCCGTCGCTGCGGCCCCAGCGCCACCCCGCCGACACTTACCCCCGCCTGGCGGGGTGGCGAGCTGGGCCTACACCAACGAACGTGCGTGCCCCGTGGATGCCGACCTCGCGGGGGGGGGGGGGGGAAGTGGGCGTGGAATGCAATTGTTCACCCAGCGACGAGAATCAGGCGTTTCTAGTGCGTGTCAGAGGTGTGATGCACCATGATGAGACATACCGGCGAGAGTGGAGGCAACATCGTGGTTGAGGTTCTCGATCCCCAAGATGCACGCGAGCGTCGCGACGCACTCCTTCGCACTGTGCACCTCTCTGAAGATGAGCTCGCTGACCGGGCGGAGCGCTACGCCTTGACACTCGACGAACTCGAAGTCGCTGACGAGGTTAAGGGCCTGACGTTCATCATCGGCGACCGTTGACGTCTGCCGACGACGCGAGGCTCATTTCCGAGTCGAGCGCGTTCGCACAGCGTTGTAGCAACCTCGTGCGCTCGGTGGTCGGAGACCACTGCCCCGCATTCTCGGCGGTCGCCGTTGCCGGTGGTGACGCCGTTTTTGTTCGCCAAGAAGGCAAGGGCATTCCATTGCGGAGCAGTGACGGGCGCCTAGTCCTGTACCTTCAGGCAAAGTTCAACTGCCGCTTCAGCGCGATGCACGATTACCTCAAGGTCGAGCGATCGTCCTTCTCGGTCTTCCCAGCTCTCGACGAAACGCCGGCAGAGCCCGTTGTGCGCTACGACTTCAATGAAGATCCTGTGGGAGACGTTCCAGCTGCGCACGTGCAGTTCCACGGTTCCCACCGGGGCCTCGAAGCGGTCTTGGCGGTGTCCGGGGACTCAACTCGGCGTGGACGCCGCCGCCGCAGGGCCGCGGATCGCGGTGACGCTATGCACATCCACCGCCTGCACTTTCCGGTCGGTGGCCGACGTTTCCGACCCGCACTCGAGGACGTTCTAGAGATGCTTATTGTCGAGTTCGGGATCAGTCATGTCGAAGGCTCTAGGGAGGCGATAGCCGACGAACGCGAGCACTGGCGACGAATCCAACTGCGAGCGGCCGTGGCGGACGCTCCCGAGGTCGCAGTGCAGGAACTAGAACGGCGTGGCTACGTTGTCGACAACTCGAAGGCGGACCGCGTCGGCAGCCCTAATCGAATGCGCGAGGCCTAGTTGCGCGCGGATAGGATCCCTAGGATCGCCTGCCGGTCTTCGCAACTCACACGCAGATCGTTGGCACTGGGCGAGGTGTAGACCTCGACTGGGCTGTCGCGGCTCGCCACGTTGATTGCGAGGAATGCCGATCCTGGCCGCAACCGTTCGACATTGCGTGCATCACTCGCGAGCCCTCGGAGCCCCGCAAGTTCCGTCCACTGACCGCACCGGAGCGCTACCGTCG
This sequence comes from Demequina sp. NBRC 110053, assembly GCF_002090095.1. Taxonomy (GTDB): domain Bacteria; phylum Actinomycetota; class Actinomycetes; order Actinomycetales; family Demequinaceae; genus Demequina. The sequence goes on from NZ_BBRJ01000002.1 coordinate 1,551,641, forward strand.
GGTCATGGAGAAGCGTAATGGCGTGTGGACCTCGCAAACGCGCGAGGATGACGCTCGAGACATCGCGTCGCTCGCGCGGCGCATCGCTGAGTCGACTGACGACCCGCAGGTCAAGGAGTGGGCCGAGAAGATTCGCAGGCTCGCGCGAGACCTCGAGGACAGTTAGCCCAGTGGACACACCACCGCCCCACCTAGCCGCAATGGTCGGGTGGGGCGGTGTTTGTGTCCGACGCGCAGGAGATGGTCCGTCGCTCCGCGTTCGCGCTAGGAAAGGCGATTCGCGCTGGGCAAGAGACCGGGACGATTCGCCGTCAAGGGTAAGAACGTGGTTACACCCAACAACTTCCGATGCCCACCGACTTCGCAAGCCACGACGAACCGATGGGCAACGAGGCCGGCATCTACCAGATGTCCGACGGCCTGGACGAGGCTGAGTTCGAGTCTGCTCTGTCCGAAGCCCGCGCCGAGGGCAACGTCTCCCGCGCCAACGTCGTGCGCGCTAGGGTTCCCTCATGGAAACCGTTGCAGTCCGAGACATCCCCGAAGACTTCACCAAGGGCTCGTATCGCATCATTGTCGATGGAGACGAGTACCGTGTGAGCCGGTTTCAGTCGAACGTGATGCTCGACCGACTCGACACCAAGAGCCACATCGGAGAGGTCTATCCAGTAGAGGGGGGCTGGACCAGCGACGGCGCGCCAGTCGACGCGTCCCTCGAGGACGCCATCATGCGTTTTTTGACACGGTAACCGCCACCGCCCCGCCAGCCCAAGCCGACGGGGCGGTGCTCATGCGTGTCAGGCGCCCTGCATCGCCCAGCCCTCGCGCCGGGCAGCCTCGACAACCTCCTCGAAGTCGACCTCGACAGGCGCAGCGTCGACGTCCCCTGCGACCCCCGACAACACCGCACTCGTTCCGACGCGCAGTGCTCGAGCAAGTCTCGCCACGTGGTCGGTGTTGAACGGCAGATCGCCGTTGATCATCGTGGCGAGTTGAGTGGGACGAATCTCCGCGGCCTCTCCGAGTTGCTTGATGGTGAGGCCTCGCTGATCTGCCAACTCCGAGATCGTCGCACCGATGGCGAGCGCGAGGTTCGCCCCCTCGTGCCGACTCATGATGCCGCGGCTTCCGCTCGGTACATCACGTCACTCAGCCTCTCGCCGAGTGCGTTCGCCAGCACGCGCGCCTCATCGACCCGCATCTTGCGAGGGTGCCCGCTGAGCTTGTTGGCGACGGTTGACCACGCCATGCCGGTACGCCGTGCCAATTCAGCACGTGTCACCCCGGCCTCGTCTGCCATGCGCGCGAGCTCGCGGCTCAGAGCGAACGCGGGGTCGTAGTCCGCTGGCTTCATCGCGCATCCCCGAACGCGCGCTGCATCACATCGCCGGGCATCACGCCCCTGGCCCTGCAGGCGCGTACGAACGCGACGATGCCGATTTCCTCACCGTCCTCATCCTTGACGGGGATGCCGTAGTGCTCGAGGGCGAGCTGCCACTTCGCTTCGTCGAACACGCGCGCAACATCGCGGCCCGACTCATCTGCCTCGATGAGCACGTCAGTCGCTGTCTCGTACTTGGTCATGATTCCTCCTGTAGTTGTCGTGCGCGGCAGCGCACCATCGGAGGCCGTGCGCCCCCGAAGATCTGAGGGCGCGAGTCCGCGCCAGTCCGCAAACAGTCCGCAAGAACTCCACAAACGACCACTAACAGCCAATGGGCCGATGCGCGCGGGGAATTGGTTTGGCCTGCTATTCCGCAATGGCCGTCGGTGGCCACCAAGTGCCACCAACCGCCGGTGCGCTCTCCTAAAGCGGGTGTCGCGCGTTCGAATCGCGCCAGGCGCACCACCTCGCCCCACGTGCGGATCGCGAGCGCCAGAGCCGCCGCCCGTGAGCGCCGAGCCCCTGAGGCGTCTCGCGGGCGCCGACACCTTCATCGGCATCGGACCACGAGGCCGCTGCGTGTCCGGGTCGGTGTCCGACGGCACGCTGGAGACGGAGACTTAGGGCGTCATCATGGACGGCGCGTGCCACCCCGCCACCGGCTGCTGACGGCGTCACGCCGAGCGCTCTCGCGGCGCTACGATCTGCGTAACAGTGCGTGTCGGCTGCATAAGTCGGCGCGCACTGTCTCGTTCTCGGGGCGGGTGCGGCGGCGTGGTGGCGAGGTGCCTCAGACGCGGGCGGATACCGTAGGGGAGTGGTGGATTACATCGGACGCGCGCTGGTCGCCGACGCCCTTCGCGAGTGGCGCGAGCAGCTCCACGACCACGCGTCCGCGTCCCCGCTGCGCGACCTCGACGGCGCGCGCGCGAGGCTGATCGACATCCGCGCGGGCCACCCATCTGGACTGGCCCAGCTGTTCGCCTCGCGCCCCACCGCGGTCTCCGCGATCCTTCGCGACCCCCAGGTGCGCGAGGCCGGTCTGCATCGCGCGCGGCTCATGCTCGACGAGGCCGAGCGCGTCCGCGCGGCGACGGGGGCGTGGACGGCGGCACTCGTGGTGGGCACGGTCGCCTGGACCGAGGGCGAGCGCCCGGTCGAGATGCCATTGCTGATGCGGGCGATCGAGCTCGAGCGGTACCGCTCGGACGACGTTCAGGTGACGCTCGGCCCGCAGACCGAGCTCAATCCGGTGTTCCATGGCGTGCTGCGCGAACGCGCCGCCGTCGCCGGTCGCGAGCTGTCGTTGCCGCAGGTCGCGGGCGGGTCCGACTTCGATCCGCGTCCGCTGTGGGACGCCGTGCGCGAGCTCACCGACCTGCTCGGCGAGGACCTGGAGGTCAGGGACCGCCTCCTGCTGGGCGCGTTCGACGATCCCGAGCAGAGGCTGCTGGACGACCTCGACGACTGCGACCCCGTCATCGCAGGGTCGACCGTGCTCGCCGCCGCCGCCGGAGACCACGACGCGCGTGGCCAGCTGGGCGAGCCCCTGCCGGCCTTCCCCCGCGGTGACCGCGATCCCTTCGCCGAGCGCGGGGTGGGCGACCTCGACGACGTGCAGTTCGCGGTGCTCGACCTCGTGGCGACCGGCCGCGACGTGTTCCTGCAGTGCCCCCCTGGAGCCGATGCCGTGGGCATGGCTGCGGCGCTCGCGGCCGACGGCGCGGCATCCGGTCGCACGGTCGGTGTGATCGGCGGCGCTGAAGGCACGCTCGCGGCCATCGCCTCCCGGCTTCGCGCGCTCGGCGCCGCCGACCTGGTGGTGGACGCGACGGTGCCGTCGTGGAACGCGGAGGCCCGCTCGCGCCTGCTCGAATCCATCACGATGGGCACGCCGCCCGTCGACGATGCGGCACTGCGCGCCTCCGGCGAGACGCTGCTGCGCACGCGCGCCGAGCTGCACCGCCGGTTCGACGCCCTGCACCGCTCGCATCGCCCATGGGGAGTCAGCGCCTTCGAGGCCGTTCAGGCGATCGTCCGCCTCACCACGTCGGAGCCAGCTCCGGCCACGGGCCTCAGGCTCAGCACTCAGGCGGGCACCGTCGTGGCTGAGCACGGGTTCGCCTCGGTCGCGTCTGCGCTGAGCGCGGTGGTGCGCCCGCCGACCGCTGACGCCGAGCCCGAGCAGGAGCGTCAGCCCGCGCCTGTCGACACTTCTGGGCACGAGCCGTGGTGGACGGCGGTTGCGGAGCCCGAGCAGGGCGCGCGGCTCGACGAGGCTCTCGCGACGCTGCTGGGGCGCGTGGTGCCCAAGCTGCGCGCCGAGGCCGCGATCGCCGCGCACGAGACGGGCGTGGATGAGGCCGGCTCGATGCTCACGTGGATCGACCAGGTGCACATGTTCGAGGACCTGCGCGAGATCCTCGAGATCTTCTCACCCGCCGTGTTCCATCGTTCGCTGCATGACCTCGTCGCCGCCACCGCGCCCCACGGCTCGCCGCGGCACGTGGACCTGCCACGTCGCGAGCGCCGGGCGCTGATGCGCCGTGCGGTCGAGCTGCTGCGGCCGGGGCGCGGCAAGGAGTCGCTGCACGCTGACCTGGTGCGCGCGCACGAGCTGGCGCTGCGCTGGCGCTCCCACTGCTCCGCGGGCGGCTGGCCCGCCGTCCCCGACGACTACGACATCTTCACGGAGCGCGTCGCGGAGGCGACGGCCCTGTGGGAGACCCTGCGCGTGCCCGTCGAGACCGTGGGCGAGGAGGCCGAGGTCGCGTCGCAGCCGTGGGATGACATGGTGAACCTCCTCGACCGGCTCGGCCAGGGGCTGCCGGGCATGCTCGAGTTCGCCGGAGCCGAGCCCCTCGAGATCGATGTCGAGGCGACGGGGTTCTCGCCGCTCATCGACGATCTCCGGGGACGGGACGCCTCCGACGCGCAGGTCCGCCGCGACCTCGAGTTCGCGTGGTGGGCGGCGGCGTTCGACGCGATCGTCACCGCTGATCCCTCGCTGACCGAGTATGGCGCTCTCGGCGACGCTGTCGAGCGGTTCCGCGGTGCCGATGCGTCCTTCGCCGAGTCTCGCATCGGTCCTCTCATGCGCGCCGCCGCGGAGCGACGGCGCACGGCGATCGCTCGGCACCCCGACGTGGCACGCGACCTGTTCGCCGCGCTGGTCGAGGGCGGGAACGCATCCATCAAGGAGCTGTGGCGTGACTATGGGGCGCTGACCTCCGCGCTTCGGCCCGTGCTCGTGTCGAAGGCAGAGCAGGTGTCCCGACTCGCGCCGCCCACGCGCGTGTTCGACGTGGTCGTGCTGGTGGCGAGCGAGTCCCTCGCACTCGCGGAGCTGGTGCCGGCTCTCGCCCGAGCCAAGCAGGTGGTGGTCGTGGGCGACGCCCACGCCGCGACGCGCTCGGCCGTCGCCGCGCTCGCGTCGATGCTCCCTCGCGTCACTCTCCACGCCACCCCGCAGCCACGCGATGTCCGTGTCACCGCCGTTCTCTCCCGCGCGGCGTACGGGCGCAGTCTCGAGGCCCTCCCCGCCGCCCAGGACGCAGGCGCCTTCGCAGTCCACCACATCGACGGCGTGGGTGCTCCCGTCGCGGGCTCCTCGGTGGTCGAGTCCACGCGCGCCGAGGTGGCTGCCGTGGTGGAGCACGTCGAGCGCGCGCACGCCTCGCTGCCGCGCCGCTCGCTCCAGGTGATCGCCGGCAACGAGCTGCACGCCTCGCGCATTCGCGACGCGCTCGCCGAGCGTTCCGCTCGACTCGCTGCGACCGTCCCTGTCGCCGCGCTGGGAGACGTCGCCGGACCAGTGGTGGATGAGGCAGTGCTCGCCCTGGGCTTCGCGCGAGACGCACGCGGCACCGCGCCAGAGCTGCTGGGGGTGCTGTCCGAGCCCTGGGGCCACGAGGCGTTGGTGCAGGCGCTCGTTGCGACGCGCGAACGGCTGGAGGTGTTCACCGCGCTGGACCCCACGCATCTGCCGAGCGACTCACCTGAGGGCGCGGGCGTCGACGATCTGCGAGACCTCCTGCATGCCGCGTCCGAGCGTGCGATCCCGCCCGAGCGGCCCGAGCCCGCGCCCAGCGACTGGCTGCTCGCCGACGTGGCGCAGCGGCTGCGTCTGCAGGGCTACGGCGTGCACGTGCGCTACGGAGCCGGACCCGATGCGGTGCCGATGGTCGTGGGCGGCAAGCGCGAGCGCGGCTATCGCGTGGCAGTCGTCACCGACGAGGCCGCGCCCGCGGGGTCCGCATCGCTTCGCGACCGCATGCGGTGGCAGCGCGCCTCGCTGGAGGCCCTCGGCTGGACCGTCGTCCCCCTGTGGACCATCGACGTCTTCATGGACCCTGATGCCGCCGCGGCACAGGTGGTCGAGGTGCTTGAGCACACCGACCCGAGCGGCGTGCAGGACGCGCTGGAGATCGAGCTTCCGCCGGTTGCGCAGGCGGCGCCGGTCGACGACGACTCGGCTCCCGAGGCCGACGGTGACGCCGATGTCGAGGTGACGACTGCGCCGGCCCCCGAGGTCGACGCTGACGCCGACCTCGAGGCCGCCGATACGTCTGCTCCTGGGGCCGACGGCGACAGCGACCGCCCCGGCGCATCGGCTCTCCAGGATGACCGTGACCTCGACGACGACCCGGCCACAGCCTCGCCCACATCGTCAGACGACGAGGGCGACGAGGACGAGGCGGGCGGCGACGACGGCCCGGCCGCCGCATCGGCCCCCGACGCCGATGACGACCGTGAGGGCGACGCGGCGAGCGCATCGGCGGCCGAGGTGCCGGGCATGCTCGACCTCGATGGCCTTGGCGACGACGGCGCCGCAGGCGACGAGGGCGACGATCCCGACCCCGACCCCGAGCGTGATCCCGAGCCCGAGTCGAGCGCTGGCCCGGCTCCTGTGCCGCCGACGCTGCCTGTCACCTCACGCGGCGCCGACCGCCCGCTGATCCCCACGCGCGCGCGAGAGGACCTCGACGAGAGCTGGGGCGGCGCCGACCATGACAGCCGGGACGACGAGATTCTCCGGGAGCGGCCACCGCACTGGTGAGCCGCCGGGCGACGTCAGGAGTCGGACGAGCTCTTGGCCGCGGCGCGGGAGTCGGTGCGGTAGAAGCCGGAGCCCTTAAAGGTCACGCCGACGTTGCCGAACACGCGGCGAACGGCACCATCGCAGGACGGGCAGGCTTCAAGCGCATCGTCGTGAATCGACTGGACAGCATCGAAGGTGTGTCCGCAGGCGCGACAGGCGTAGGCGTACGTGGGCATGCGCGTATTCTACGCCGTCAGAGAGGTGAATCCCTCCGGCGTGATGACGGCGTGGACGCCCACGTCGTGCGCCTCGCGCGGCAGCGGCAGGTCGTCGGGCCCGCGGAACTCCGCGGCGAAGGCGAGCGCGACGATCGGCACGCGCGGATCCAGGCCCTCGAGAGCGCGGTCGTACCAGCCTCCGCCCTGCCCGAGCCGGGTTCCGCGCGAGTCGACGGCGAGCGCCGGCACGACCACGACGTCGGCTTCGCCGATCGCGTCGGAGCACAGGAACTCGCCCGACGGCTCGGGCGGGCGGCCAGGGGCGCGCTCGATGAGGTCCTCGGCGCCCTGGTAGGGGGACCAGCCGCGCTGGAGGCCGTCGCCCAGGCGCGGGATCAGCACGCGCACGCCCCGCTCGTGGAGCGCCTCGATGAGCGGCAGGGTCCCGGGCTCGTGGGCGCGCGAGGCGTACACGGACACGCATGTGGCCCCCGCGATCGCAGGCATGGCGAGCACGTGGTCGCGCAGCAGCAGGGCGAGCTCCTCGCGCCGACGCTCCGAGCGGTGCAGGCGGGCCTTGCGGATCGACGTTCGCAGCTGCGCCTTCGCGTCCTCCGGAGCCGGTGCGCGGGTGCCTTGCTGTGACGTCGACATGCCACCCATCATGTCAGTCATGTGCGTCCGGCACCTGACGCGCGCCGCACGACGTCGCGGTTGGCTGCTGGGCCGGCGTTGTTTGCCCAGCCCTGTGCGCCACGGGACAATGGCGTCATGACCGCTCGCAGCCTGGCCGACCACCGCGATGCCGTGGCAGCGGCGCTGAGGCCGAGCCTCGTCCTCGACGTCCTGCTGGCCGACGCGGTGGGCGCGACGCTCGCCGAGGACCTCGTCGCTCCTTCCGACCTGCCGCCCACGCCAGTCGCCGAGCGCGACGGCTACGCGGTGGTCGCGGCTGACACGGCGACCGCCAGCGCCGATGCGCCCGTGTCGCTGGCCGTCTCCCATGACGTCAGCTTCGACGTCCGCGCGCCGCGCAGGCATGTGCGGGGGGCCGCGGCGCGCGTCCCCTCGGGTGCTGCCGTCCCCACGGGAGCCGATGCGGTGGTGGCCCTGTCGGACACCGACATGGGTGTGGCGAAGGTGGGGATAGCGCGGCCCGTCCAGCGCGGCGAGGGTGTGCGCGAGGCCGGGTTCGACGCGCGCGGAGGCACCGTACTGGTTGCCGCCGGCACCAGGCTGGGCCCGCGTCAGGTGGCAGCTGCGGCCGCGCTCGGCCGCGCACGTGTGCGCGTTCGCCCGGTGCCGCGCGTCGTCGTGCTGGCCGTGGGCGACGAGCTGATCGAGCCGGGCACCTCTCGACCTGGCGGCGGGGTCGCGGAGGCCACCACCCACATGATCGCCGCCCTGGTCCAGGAGGCCGGTGCCAAGCCGTATCGCGTGGGGGCGGTGCCGGATGACGCGCTGCAGCTGCGCGGCGCGATCGAGGACCAGCTGGTGCGCGCTGACATGGTCATCACGACTGGCGGGCTGTCGGACGGACCGCAGGACACCGTCGCGGACGTGCTCGCCCGCATGGGCCGCTTCACCGCCGTCGACCTGCAGCTGCGCCCCGGGCGGCGGCACGGGCTGGGCGTCATCGATGCCGGTGACCGGGAGGTGCCGGTCGTGGCGCTGCCGGGCTCCCCCGCCGCTGCCGCCATGGGGTTCGAGGCCTACGTGCGGCGCGCGGTGCGCGTGCTGTGCGGTCACCCCAACGTCGAGCGGGCTCCCTTCGCGGCGCGTGCGCGCCGCCGTTGGATCGCGGCGCCTGGGGTCGTGACGGGCATGCCGGTGGTCGTCGAACGCGATGCTGACGGGATGCTGTCCGTGACGCCCCTCGGAGCCGAGAACCTCTCGCTCGCTGACCTCGCCAGGGCCGATGCGGTGGTCTGGTCCGGCCCCGATGCGCACGTCTTCGACGTCGGCGACACGGTGTCGTGCACCGTGTGGGGGGGCTAGCCGGTGAAGCCCGTCGAGCTTCTCGCCGGCCCGATCACTTTGCGTGCCCTCGCGCGAGCGGACGAGACCGCGTGGATGGCGGTGCGCCGCCGGCACCGCGCCTGGCTCGCGCCGTGGGAGGCCGCGTCGCCCCCCGAGCGCGCCGAGAAGACCGTCACGTTCCCGCAGCTCGTGCGACGGGAGCGCGCCCAGTGGCGAGAGGAGTCGGCGTATCCCTTCATCGTGGAGCACGACGGCGAGCTCGTGGGTCGCGTGAGCGTGTCCGGGATCCGCTGGGGAGCGGAGTGCGGCGGCTCGATCGGCTACTGGATCGCGCAGTCGCACGCCGGGCGGGGGATCACGCCGCGCGCCGTGGCGCTCGCGACCGAGTTCGCTTTCTCGCGGGGGCTCCACCGCCTCGAGATAGCAGTGCGGCCCGAGAACGTCGCGAGCCTGCGCGTGGCGCACAAGCTGGGCTTCCGCGAGGAGGGTCTGCGCCCGTCGTACCTGTACATCGACGGGGCGTGGCGCGACCACACGATCTTCGCTCTCACTCAAGGTGAGCCGCGAACCGGCCGATATTGGTCGGATGGCTCCTGACACGCCGCGCGCCATCCGCGGCTGAGCAGTCCCCGAGCCGTACCGTCGTGGCATGGTTCCCGTTGGACTTCTCGCGATCATCGCTCTGGGTCTCGTGGTCGCGTACGTCCTTCCGCAGCGTGTCCGCGAACGCGGCGAGTACGCGCTGGTCCGCGTGGATGACCGGTACTCGTCGGACATGCGGGTGGTGAGGTCGTCGGCGCAGCGCGTCGGGCGTGCCGCCGCGCGCCCCTCCACCGACTCGGGGGAGATGCCGCTGCTGCGCACGGGTGCTGCGCGGGCCGATGCTCGCGTCGAGCACATGTCGCGCCCCGCCACGCCCCTGGATCGCGCTGCGGTGCACGCACGCCGGGAGCAGTACGCGATGCGGCGCGACCGCGCGCGAGTGGGCGCTGCCCGGGCTGCGCAGGCGCGCCGCCGCGGGCTCGTCGCGCTCGCGGCGACGGTGATGACGCTGATCGCGTGGGGCCTCGTGGCCTTCGCAGGGGCGTCGGCGGTCCTGGGTGCGGTCGCGACGTCCGTCCTGGTAGGGGTCGTCACGTCGAGCACGCGCGCCGCGTCGGCACATCGTCGAGCCGACGAGGAGATGGTCGCCGTGTCGCGCGAGGTCGAGGCCGCCGCGACCGCGACGCAGGCGCTGCGGGTGGTGTCGCGCGAGCGCGCAGCCGGTCACGAGGCCGAGCCGTCGGACGTCGCGACGCAGGCCATCCGTATCGTCACCGCGGAGGACCTCGCACCCCTGGCCGTGCCCGCCGCGATCCCCGCTCCCGAGCTTCCCGCAGTGGAGGAGGATGCCGGAGCGCCGTGGGTGCCCCAGGGCGTTCCCGCTCCCGCATACACGCTCAAGTCCACGGTGCGTCAGCGCGAGGCGCGGCCCATCTCGGACGAGGACTACGACGCCGCCGCAGCCCGCGCGGCCCGATGGGGCGACCTGCGTGCCAACGACGCTCCCGAGCGCTCGACCGCGGCGTATCAGCTCGACGAGGCCGCGCCGACCACCGCCGCGCTCGACGCGATCCTCGCGCGGCGCAAGCGCGCGTCAGCGTAGAGCAGCAGCGGGGCGCAAGCGCGCGTCAGCGTAGGCGCACACCGCGTGCGCGGTGCGGGCTGTTGCGGGCTGCCGAGCCGCGCCCGCACGGGTCGGCACGACACCTGAGCGCCCTCGCGACTCGCGCTGCTCGCACCCATCAGTCGTGAACGCGCGCATGCGTCGGTTCCTGCGGGCGATCGGGCCGCCGTCCCCGCGGGAACCTGCGAAGATGCACTTCCTGCGGGCGATCGGGCCGCCAGACCCTCGCGATCCGTCGGAGCCGCCGCCGGCGCCCGCGGTCAGTGGTGCGCCACCACCGCGACCTTCTCGAAGAGCCGGTCGAACACAGGCTCGCGATCGAACTGCATGGCGAACACCCGCGCCCGGGCGCGGTGAGCGGCCCGCGCTGCGGCGCTCATCCCGAGCACGGCCGTGTCGATCGCACCGGCGATCGCGGCCGGATCCTCCACGGGGACCATGAGCGCCGTGTCGCCCACCGCCTCGGGGATGCCTCCCGTCGGGCAGGTGATCACCGGCCCGCCGCCCGCCAGCATCTCCTCGACGAGCGCGATCCCGAACGTCTCCGTGAACTCCCGCCCAGGCTTCGACGGCAGCGCGTAGGCGGCGCAGGCCGCCATGAGGTGGGGCTTCTCCTCGTCGCCCACGTCGTCGAGGAACACGATCCGGTCCGCGGCGTCCGAGCTGGCGGCATGCGCGCGCAGCGCCTCGGCGTCCGGCCCCCGCCCGGCGATGACCAAGGTGGTCGAATGCCCCGCCATCGAGGCCGCGAAGCCGTCGATGAGGTCAGCGACGCCCTTCGAGAACCCGAGCCGCGACAGATACAGGATGTACCCGTCTCGCGTGAGGCCGCGGGCGGCGAGGAACCGCTCCGTGTCCGCGGGGTCGAGGTCAAGGTAGGCGGACGTGTCGATCGCGGGGAAGGAGATGCCGATGCGGTCGCGGCACCGGGGCGCGAAGCGCGTGCCATGCCGGGCGTCGATCTGTTCGGCCGCCTCGACGATGACGTCCTTGGTGTACTGGGAGACGGCGACGCAGACGTCCTGCTCGAGGTAGGCGGACAGCACGTGGGCCGCCGCGCCGAAGCGGTCGGCCTCGACGCACTCCTGCACCACCGCCGTGACGTCCGAGCCCACGGCCTCGGCGATGGTGGTGACGTCCATCGGCAGTCCCGTCGAGCGTGCGACTCGCACCGCATCGGCGACCGCGAGGGTGTGGGGCGACAGGTACAGCGACATGCACACCGTGGGGACCCCGTCGGTGAACAGCTCGACGAGCCGTCCGACGAGCCCGGAGAGGTAGCGCCCGTCGGGGATCTTGTACCCCCCCACGGGCTCGGGGCGCTCCACGGTGATGCCAGGGCTGTAGGGCAGCACGCTGTCGACGGGCTTGAGGGGCAGCCCGGTCCGCTCGAGCAGCTCGATGGGCCACGACAGGATGCGAACGTCGTCGAAGCCGCGCGCGAGGGCGGCCTCGGCCAGGTTGCGCGCCTCGCCGGAGTGACCGCAGATGACGGGATCGGCGCGGACGACGATGACCAGCCGGCGGTCGGGCTTGACGTTCATGATGTCTCCTCGATGACCTCTGGCGCCGATGCGGGGATCGGCTCGGGCTCGACCTGGAAGGTCGGGTTCGGGTGGGGCGGCTGGGCCCCAGCCGGTCGGAAGGATGGGGGCCGATGCGCTCGTCCCCAGTCGCTCGGCTCGGGACCGAGCGAGATGTGAAGCCTGCCGCCCTCGTGGAGGTCGGTCCCCGACAGCCACGATGAGTCGAGCGATGCACCGTTGAAGCTGACGGACTGGATGTACTGCACAGGGCCGCCCGGCGTGGGCTCGACGAAGCCTGAGGTGTCGATGGTGAGCGACCCACGGGCCATGGGCATGGTCGAGTAGCGGAAGGCCGGTGGATGGATGAGGAAGAGGTTCTGGCCCGCCACGGGGAACAGCCCGAGCGCCGCCCAGAGGTACCAGCTCGACAGTCCGCCCGAGTCGTCGTTGCCCGGCAGGCCGCCGCGCCCGGTGCCGAACTGCTGGGTCACGATCGCGTGCACGATCTCGGCCGTGCGGTCCGGGCGGCCCGCGTAGTAGTAGGCCCACGGGGCCTCCATGTCGGGCTCGTTGTTGAGACCCTCGAAGCGGCCCAGCTCGTACCCTGCCGTCATCTCCTCCGACGACGGGGACTCGCCAGGCTGAACCACCGCATCGGCCCCATACCCGAAGAACTCGTCGAGGAGCGCGACGAACCGGTCGTCGCCGCCCGCCAGAGCGATGCGCCCCTCCATGTCGTGCTGGAGGCGGAACGAGTAGTTGTGCCGCGTGCCCTCGTAGTAGGTGGAGTCCTTGAGCAGACCTGTGCTCGCGTCGTAGGCGTTGACCCACCGCTCGGCGAGCTGGTCGAACTCCTCGGCCAGCGCATCGTCCCCGACGACGGACGCGACGTGTCGCGTGCACCAGTAGCCGAACGCAAGGTCGAGGGTGTGGCTGATGGGGTGCGCATGCCCGTGCAGCAGGTAGTCCTCGCCGTAGGTGCGGCGCAGGTCGGTGGCGAGGTGCACGAGCGCCCAGTCCCAGTCGATGCCCGGCAGCCCGAGCTGGCAGATGTCGGACAGCAGGGTGTGCGCGAGGGCGCTGCCCTGACGCCCGAAGCGGTCGGAGCCGCGAGCCATCCGGTAGCCGATGGGCAGGTTGCCCTCCTCCTCGCAGATCGTCAGCAGCGCGTTCGCGAGCTCGACGGACTTGTGCGGCAGCAGGGCGGTGAGCAGCGGCAGCTGGGTGCGATAGATGTCCCACATGGTGGAGACGTCGAACACCCACGGCCCCTTGGCGGGCCAGAAGGGGCTCTCGTCAGCGGCGAACGACGGCTTGATGAGCGAGTGATACAGCGCGGTCGCGAACACCTGACGACGGGCGGGGTCGGCGGTCTCCACGCGGATCGCGTCCAGCCGCTCGCGCCATTGCTCCTCCGTGTCGGCTCGCCTGCTGTCGAAGGCGGGAACGACCTCCGCGGTGTCGCGGTGCAGGTTCTTGCGCGCCTGTCCCTCGCCGCGCAGCGAGAAGCCGATCCGCAGCTCGACGGTCTGGCCGGCCAGCGACGGACCGGCCCACATGAGGCCGAAGGGGCGCAGAGTGGTGGGCCGGATGTGGTCGAGGTCGAGCCGGGTGCCGCCCGGCATGAGGCGCCGGTCGTACCAGAGCATCTGACGCCAGCCCTCGACGTCGCACTCGAGGTGCACGGCGAGCGGGGCTCCCTCGACAACGATCTCGCCCTGGGCCACGCCCGGTGCGACGGACTCGAGGTGGCCGCGCAGCGGCACCGTCGCCCCGTAGGGGATCTTCAGGCCGCCCATCGAGAAGTCGACCACGACGCGGGCGTCGCGGTGCTCGGGGAACGTGTACCGATGGATCGCGGACTTGGGGCCCACGGTGATCTCGGCTCGCACGCCGGAGTCGAGCGTCGCCGCGTAGTACCCGGGGTTCGCGGCCTCCTCAGTGAGCTCCCAGGTGCGTCCCAGCACGTCGAGCGGTTCGAGCATGGGGCTCACGCGGAAGTAGTTGTAGTACTTGCGGATCGCTCCCGTGCCTGACTGCTGGAAGTGGGTGAAGCCCGAGGCGTGGTCGCCGTCGTGCAGCCGCGGCGGCAGCCCCTCGGTGGACAGGTCGAACGGGCCGTAGCCGGTGGGGTAGCCGCCCGAGTACGCGCATGCGCTCACCATCCCCAGCGGGTACGTGGCGCCCGGGTGGGTGTTGCCGACCTGCGGCTTGGGCCACCACCAGGTCGCGGCCAGGCCGGTCTGCGCGGGCAGGTCGGTCCGGCCCGTCCCGATGAAGGGATCGACGTCGTCGAACACTGTGGCCTCCGTTCCCGCGCGCTGGACCGCCCTCGCTCCCGCCGTGACACTCCTGACGGTACGGCCGCGGCTTTGCGCGGCCGTTGCGACTGTGTGACGGTCTGATGACGGCCGATGCGCCGGCTGGGCGGTCGCTCTCGCGACAGGCGGGCGCCGGGCGGGTCAGGCGTCGATGGTCGCTGGACCCTTCGGGACGGCCTTGCCCAGCATGTATGCCTGGATGAGTCCCGCGACGCCGAGGAGCACCAGCGACACCCCCGTGACGATGACGAGAGCGAGGGCGCTCCAGCCGGGGACGACGAGCACCACGATGCCGGCGATGATCGCGATCGCGCCGCGCAGGTATCCCCACGCCGAGCCCTGGCCCCGGCCCGTCTGAGCCAGCGTCGCGATGCCCTCGATGATCCATCCGATGCCGATCAGCACCACCACGATGAGTGTCAGGACCCCGGTGGCCGCCGCGAGATTCTTCAGCACCACGATGCCGCTGATGAGGAGGAACAGGCCGAGGATGATGTTGAGGACGCGGAAGCCGGTCGAGCTGTCGCCCATGAAGATGCCCACGCCGATGCGCACGACGCCCGTGATCGCGAAGAACGCTCCGGTGAGCGCGCCGAGCACCACCAGCGTGGCCTCGGGCCACACCACGAGAGCGACGCCGATCGCGAGGGCGAGGAATCCGAGGACGCCGATCATCACGCGCGCCATCCCCACCGCCTTGCGGCCGAGTTGATCCGCGTCGAGCGCGATGCCATCGAGGTTGAACTGCGGGGACTGCTGCGACATGGCTGCTCCTGTCGGGTCGGGTGATGCCTCGACCTCATGCTAGCGACGGATGCCTCGCGAGTGTCGGACGAGTGTGCGCAGGTGGTAACCTGTCATCTGCACTTTGGGGCTGTGGCGCAGTTGGTAGCGCGTCTCGTTCGCAATGAGAAGGTCAGGGGTTCGATTCCCCTCAGCTCCACCACCGAGGGCCGCCTGATGATCAGGCGGTCCTCTGCCGTTTCGGTGCACTGGTCTTCGCCGTGAGGGAGGCGCCGTGAGCGACGCGCAGGACATCGAGTCGCGGTGCGACTATTGCGGCAAGGTCGTTTCCGACCGGGGCTGGATCGGCCTCGAGGTCTCGAGACCCAGGGTAGCGCCGGAGGAAGCCAACTATCCCTTCCCTGACTACCTCAACGAGATCTTCTGCAGCCAGGAGCACGCGGCCCTGTGGCTACAGCAGCCCCTCCCCGACCCCGAGCCGGTGAAGCCGTACGTACCTTCCTGGCGGGAGCGGCTCATGGACGTCGGTCTGGTGAGTGCACTCGTGGTGACGGTCGCCTTCGCCGCGGTCGGGCTGACCCTGACGCTGCGGTGGCTCCTGTTCGACTGACCGGCGCGATGCGGACGTGCGGCCTGCACCGCCGTCCCGACCGAGGCGGTCACCCGCCTCAGCCGACGTGCGAGGCCGCGAGGCCCGCGCATCGGCCCTGTGCAGTCTCGTCAGCCGGCCCAGGAGGTGAGACGATGCCGCCATGACACGCGACGTGCGCTCCAGCCTCACCATCGATGCGAGCGGCCCCGTCCGCCTGGTCCTCGCGATCGCCGTGGCAGAAGGGCAGCGGGTGAAGGAGACCCTCGCCGTCACCCAGGACGGCCAGCCCGTCGAGGTCCACGAGCTCAGCGAGGAGCATGGCGGTCGACTCCACTCGTGCGACGTGACGCAGGGCCGCATCGAGGTCTCCTACTCTGCGACGGTCGACGGCCGCGCCGAGCCGGCCCTGTTCGACCCCCTCGACGAGATCCGCTATCTGCGACCGAGCCGCTACTGCGAGTCGGACACGCTGCTGGCGGTCGCGGCGGCGGAGTTCGAGGGACTGGCCTCCTTCGAGCTGCTGGCGGCCGTGTCGAGCTGGGTCGGGACCCGGCTCACCTACGATGGCGCGTCCACCGACCCCACCGATGGCGCCGCCGCGACCCTGCTGTCGCGCCGCGGCGTCTGCCGGGACTTCGCCCACCTGGTCGTGGCGCTGCTGCGCGCGCTCGACGTCCCCGCCCGGGTGGTCGCCGTCTACGCCCCCGGCCTCGAGCCCATGGACTTCCATGCCGTGGCGGAGGCGATGATCGACGGCCAGTGGTGGGTCGTGGACGCGACCACGCTCGCGCCGCGCCAGAGCATGGTCCGCATCGCCACCGGGCGCGACGCCGCTGACACGGCGTTCCTCACGAGCATCGGCGCCGACATCCAGCTGGTGTCGATGGAGGTCGTCGCGACAGCCGATGCACTCGCCGAGGACGACGTGCGCGCGCCGGTCCAGCTCGGGTAGCCGCGGCGCGGGGCACCGAGGTCCTCCCGCACTACGGTGGAGCCGTGGACATCCTGGTGGTCGCCTCGACCGTGCCGGCGCACGCCGACGATGCGGTGCCGCGGTTCGTGCTCGACCAGGCGCTCGCGCTTGCTGCAGGCGACCCGGGCGTGACGGTGCGGATCCTCGCGCCGCACACGCCAGCGTCGCGCAACCGGCAGTGGCCACAGGCCGAGTCCGCTGACGGGCGCGTGACCCAGGATCGGTTCTCCTACGCGCCGCGCTCGCTCGAGACGCTGACCGCGCGCGGCATCATGCCGGCGATTCGCGAGCGCCGCGCGATGGCGGCGGTGGTGCCGCTGCTGGTCGCGGGCGAGCGCCGTGCGCTGGCCAGGGAGGTCGCCCGCACCCGGCCCGACGTGATCTACGCGCACTGGTTCACTCCACAGGCGATCGTCGCAGCGGGGGTGGCGCGGCGCGCGGGCATCCCGTTCGGCTTCACGACCCATGCGGCCGACGTCGCCGTCCTGCGGCGGCTGGGTCCGGTCGGGCGATCCGTGGTGCAGCGCGTCACCGGCAGGGCCTCGTTCGTGACCGCCGTGAGCCGCCAGACCGCGGAGCGGCTGCTGTCCTTCTACCGTGCCGAGCTGCGCGGCAGCGTCCGCGGCCGGATCGCCATCGCCCCCATGGGCGTGAACCTGCCGGAGCAGCCCGCTGCGCCGGGCGATCCACACGCCGTCGCGGTGATCGCTCGGCTGGTCGAGAAGAAGGGCATTCAGGTGCTGCTCGAGGCGTGGCCGGCGGTGCGCGCCGCCGTCCCCGACGCGCGACTCGTGATCGCCGGCGACGGGCCGATGCGCGGGCAGCTGGAGCGGCAGGCGAGCGGCCTCGACGGAGTCGAGTTCGTCGGCTTCGTCACGGGGGACGCGAAGGCTGCGGTCGAGTCCGGGGCCGGCATCGTGGCGGCGCCGTCCGTCTCCGCTTCCGATGGGGACGTCGATGGGCTGCCCGTCGCGGTGCTCGAGGGCCTCGCTCGAGGTGCGTTCGCCGTGGTGAGCGACGCCTCGGGCGCTCAGGACATCCTCGGGGGAGGTCCTGCCGGAACCGTGGTGCCCGCCGGCGATCATGCCGCCCTCGCATCGGCCCTCATCGATGCCATGCGACGCGGCGACGGCGAGACCGACCGCGACGCGGCCGCCGCGCGTGCCGTGGCGGAGACGGTCAGCTGGGACCACCTCGCCCCCCGGATGCTGGCCACCCTGCGGGCTGTGGCAGGGTTGCCCGCGTGAGGGTGCTCGTCGTCAACTCGGACCTCGCCGCGAACCGCGGGGACCGCGCCATCGCGGCCGGCCTGGTCACGCTGATCCGCGACGTCCTCCCGGGAGCGGACATCACGCTCGTCTCCCAGCATGCCGAGCGAGACGCCGCATGGTTCGGCACCGAGGTGCTCGCGCAGGGCATCCACTCGCTGTCGCCGCTGGGCCTCGTGCGCCTCATGCGCGCCGCACGGAAGGCGGACGTGGTGCTGTGGGGCGGTGGCGAGCTCTTGAAGGACTACACGAACCGCCTGGGCGTCTGGTACTGGGCGGTGAAGATGAGGTGCGTGGCCTGGGCCAACCCTCGGGTGATCGGAGTCTTCCAGGGCATCGGCCGCACCGAGGGGGCGTCCAGCCGGCGTCTCATCGCCGCGACGGTGCGCCGCACGCGCGCGTTCCTCACCCGCGACGAGCAGTCGAAGGGGCTGCTCGAGTCATGGGGAGTCCCGCCCGGCCTGGTGACCGCGAGCTTCGACAGCGCGGTCTACGCAGCGGGTGTGCCCGATCGCGAGCTGCCCGAGGGGCTGACCGACCTGCTCCCCGACCGCTACGCGGTGGTGGCACCACGGCGCTGGTTCCACTACGCCCAGGGAGGCTGGCTGCCCCACCGGTGGCGTCGCGGCTCCGGCACCTCGCGCGGTGGCGGCGGCTCACGACGCGCCGAGCTGTTGACGCAGCGCCTGGTCGCGGCGATCGACGCGCTCGTCGAGTCGCACGGCGCCGTCGCCGTGGTCCCCATGCACATGGACGAGGACCCCGCGTACGCGATCGAGCTGCGAGCGCGCGCCGCCCGACCCGACCGCGTGGTCGCGCTCACGGCGGACTCGCTGGGTCCTGAGGATGTGCGCGCGGTCATGGCCGGCGCGGACGTGGTGGTCGCGCTGCGACTGCACGCGGGCATCGTCGCGATGTCGGCAGGCGTGCCCACGCTCACCTACTACTACGTCGACAAGGGCAGGCTCTTCGCAGGCCAGGCGGGCGCGAGCGCCTATGCGCGCCCCATCGAGAGACTTCTCGAAGCCGATGCGCTCGCGGAGCTGGAGGGCCTCGTTGCCTCGGTCGAGGCGGACGGGGCGCAGCGGGACGAGTCCGCAGCGCGGCTGGCCGACATGCGCGATCGGCTGCGCGAGGACTTCGAGGCCGCGCTCGCCCAGGCGGGCGTGACGACCGCGGCGGCGAGCCCCGGTGAGCGGGGCGCTGACGAGACGCTCGGGGACGGCGCATGACGGGGGAGTCGACGGGGCGCGCCGAGGTCCCCGCCCGTCCGCCGGCGCCCGCGCCAACACGCTCCCGGTGGCGCACCGGTGCGACGTGGGCGTTTTACGCGGCGATCGTGGCGGCGTTCGCCTGGTTCGCGTGGACGGTCGACTGGCAGGCGCTCCAGGGGATCGACCTCGGCTGGGCATGGGTCGTCGCAGCCACGGCCGTGGCGATCGCCTTCCGCTACCTGGGCGTCGTGGTGTGGCGCGTCGTCCTCGTCCGGCTCGGCGCGCGCCGCATGCCTCCCATGCGCGTGCTCGCCGACGTCTACGCGCGGGCGTGGCTCGCGCGCTACATCCCCGGCACGCTGCCGTGGATCGCCGGCAAGATCTACCTGGCTGCCGAGCAGGGCATCTCGAAGTCCCGCCTCGCCGTGTCGACGCTGGTCGAGTCGGCGGCGCAGGTGGTCGCGGTCGGTGCGGTTTCGCTCACGCTGCTGGCGACGGATCCGCGCCTGGGCGAGATCTCACCGACGCTTCGGGTGCTGGTGGCCGCAGGCGCGGTGGCCGCGTTCGTCGCGATGGCCCCGCCGGTCTTCAATCGCCTTCTGGTGCTGGGCTTCAGGCTGCTGCGGCGCGGGGCCGCCGTGCCGGTGGGGTGGCCCGTCGTGCGCGACGCGGTGCTGCTCTACGGCGGCGGAGCTCTGCTGTCGGGGCTGGCGTATGCGCTGCTCATGCGCTCCGTGGTGCCGGACGCCGTCGGCCGCGACCTGCTGTTCGCCGTGGGCGCGTTCGGCTTCGCGGGCGTCGTCGGAATCCTGACGCCCTTGGTTCCGAGCGGCCTGGGGACCAGGGACGCGACCCAGCTGGTGCTGCTGCTGCTGATCCTGCCCGCGCCCACCGCGGCGCTCGTGGTGCTGCTCAGCCGCGTGTGGTCCGCAGCTGTGGACGTGCTGTTCTGGGCGATCGCCGCCGGGTGGGCGAGGCTCAGGCCCGTGCGTGCTCCGTGACGGTGAGACCGAACAGGTCCTTGGGGTCAGCCGGATCCGCGATGAGGTCGATCTCCTCGACGAAGTCCGTGCCGTGCACGGACGCGAGCAGGAATCGCAGCGCGGAGAAGTCCTCCATCGCGAAGCCCACCGAGTCGAAGACGGTGATCTGCGCATCGGCCGTGCGCCCCGGCGCCTCGCGGTTGAGCACGTCCCACAGCGCCGTGACCGGGAAGTTGGCCGGCATCTGCTGGATCTCGCCCTCGATGCGCGTCTGCGGCTCGAACTCGATCGCGACCACGTCCGCCTGCGTCAGGATCGCCGCCTCCAGCTCCGTCTTGCCGGGGCAGTCGCCGCCGATGGCGTTGACGTGGACGCCAGGCTCGATCATGTCCGCCGTCAGGACCGTGGCATTGGTCTTGTCGGCGGTGCACGTCGTGATCACGTCGGCGCCGGCGACGGCGTCCGCTGCCGACGACGCGCGGCGCACGCGCAGGCCAGAGCCCCGCATGTTGCGCTCGAACTTGTCGAGAGCGGCCGGATCGGTGTCCCAGACGGCGACGGACTCGATGCCCACGGCGGCCCGCATGCCGAGCGCCTGGAACTCCGCCTGGCTGCCGGCGCCGATGAGGGCGAGGTGAGTGGAGCCGGGACGCGCCAGCGCGCGCGCCGCCACTCCCGAGGTCGCCGCGGTGCGCAGGGCGGTGAGCAGCGTCATCTCGGCCATCAGCACGGGGTAGCCGCTGGACACGTCGGCGAGCACGCCGAACGCCGTCACGGTCTGCAGCCCGCGCGACGGGTTGGAGGGATGGCCATTGACGTACTTGAAGGCGTACTGCGCGCCGTCCGAGGTGGGCATGAGCTCGATGACGCCCACAGGGGAGTGCGAGGCGATGCGAGCCGTCTTGTCGAACCGACGCCAGTGGCGCAGGTCCTCCTCGACCGCGTCCATCATTGCCGCGACGATGGGCTCGGCTCCGACGGTCGCGATCCACCGCCGCATCTGCGGCACTCCCACGAACTGCACCATGTGCCGCCTCCACCTGAGCTCCATGCCGCGCGCCTGCCGCGAGGACCCTGCCAGTCTCGCAAAGTGGAGGTGAGGATTTCTTGACAGAAGGAGGGGTTCCTTGCGTAGTCTCATGCCCAATCGCATGATTCGTGCGGCTACGCGCAACTCTTGGGGAGAAGATGAGCGTCGACGCCCTTGACCGGCGAATACTGGCCATGCTGCGAGCCGACGGCCGCGCGAGCTTCGCCCAGATGGGGGACGAGGTGGGCCTCTCGCCCTCGGCGGTCAAGCGGCGTGTCGACCGACTGGTCGCCGACGGCGTCATCCAGGGCTTCACGGCGCTCATCGACCCAGAGATCGAAGGGCGCTCGACCGAGGCGTACGTCGAGCTGTTCTGCCGCGGCACCGTCGCCCCTGCCGAGCTCACCCGCATCCTCAGCCAGATCCCCGACGTCGACGAGGCGTTCACCGTGACCGGCAGCGCAGACGCGATCGTGCGCATCCGCGCGGTCAGCCCACCGGCGCTCGAGATCGCGCTCGAGCGGGTCCGACTCGCGCCCCAGGTCGACTCCACGCGGTCCGCGATCGTCCTGTCACGACTCTTCGGCCCGCACGCGGCTGACCCGCTCGACGGCGGTTCGCGGTAAGGTCACGGAACAGCCACGACGGCCGCGGGTCGGGAACCATTCACCGTTCCCATCGGTTGTCGAGGTGCCCCAGCGGCCCGCGCGGCCGCTCTCGCGCGCCTGGTGAACGGCCTGCGCCACCTGAACTACGCAAGGAGCCCTTTCCTGTGAACAAGCACCTGCCCTGGGCTGCGGCCTCCGCCGCGGCCGTCCTGGTCCTCGCCGGCTGCGCGAGCGGCGGCGACGATCCGCAGGATGGCGGCGAGTCCCAGCAGCCGTCCGCGGACGCCAGCACCAACGCCTCCGGCGACGGCTTCGGAGCGCCTGAGGACATCGCGATCCTCGAGGGCCTCACCTGGACCGAGGACGCCGAGGGCAATCCCACCCTCGAGTTCGAGTCGCCCAGCTCGGTGAGCGCCGTCGCCACCCTGGTCAAGGATCCGGGCGAGGGCGACCCCGTCGCCGCCGGCCAGCTGGTCGCGCTCGACTACACGATGGTGAACGGGTCGGACGGCAGCGTCCTGTACTCGACCTACACGGCCGGCGCACCCGAGGCGATCCTCCTCCAGGAGGACACGTTCGACCCCGAGCTGTGGAACGCGCTCCTGTCCACAGGCGAGGGCGGCGAGCTCATCTACGCGAGCGTGAACCCGGAGGCCACCTCCGCCGACGAGTCGACCACGTACATGGCGATGACGGTCACGGAGGTCGTGGCGCCCCTCGACGAGGTGGCCGGCGCTGAGGTCGAACCCGAGGCCGGCGTCCCGACCATCACGTTCGGCGAGGATGGGATCCCGGCCGTGTCCTTCGAGGGCGCCGAGAAGCCGGACGAGCTCGTGATCCAGCCCTTGGTCGAGGGTGAGGGCGCGGTGGTCGAGGAGACCGACACCGTGCTCGCGCACTACACCGGCTGGGTGTGGGATGGCGAGCAGTTCGACTCATCGTGGGACCGCGGCGCTCCCACCTCCTTCTCGCTGCAGGGCGTGATCCCCGGGTGGACCCAGGGACTGGCCGGGCAGACGGTCGGCTCGCGGGTGCTGCTGGTGATCCCGCCGGACCTGGGCTACGGCGAGGCCGGCCAGGGCGAGAGCATCCCCGGCGACTCGACGCTCGTGTTCGTGGTCGACATCCTGGGCGCGATCTGACGCCCCCCTGAAGCACTCGGTCGAGCGCCGGTCACCCCGCCAAGGGTGACCGGCGTTCGCCGCTTGTGGCGTGCGCGCGCCGAGGCGAGCCGCTCACCACACGCGTGCGACTGGTGGGACGCGAGGGACGGATGGGACGGCACACGGTCCTCTCGAGTCACTCCTGTCCCAGCCGTGTGTTGGCGTGCACGCACGGAGGGCTGCTGCACGAGCGCTCGACCGTGCCCGCGCATCGGCCCCCCGAACGTGCCAGCACTTGGACAGCCCGAACCACGTCAGGGTCGACACGCCGGTGGCGCCACCGGCGGGGGTGCCACGAGCGGGGCCTCGGGCGCGCCAAGGTTCGCGGCTAAGGGCGAGCGTCCTCTGGGGGAGAGGTCTTCTCCGGCGCGTGGCCGGGCAGACCGTCGCCGTCGGCGTCCTCGAGCACCTCGTACGTCCTGCCCGTGTTCTTCGCGATCGACGTGATGAGCGCGGCGACGGGCAGGGCCATGAACGCGCCCATCGGCCCAGCGACCGCGCCGCCGGCCATGGCGCCGCCGAATGCGACGGCGCCATTGAGCTCCATCGTCTTCGATGACAGTCGCGGGCTGAGCAGGTAGTTCTCGATCTGCTGGTACACCAGCACCCAGCCCAGTAGCACCAGCCCCGGCACCAGGCCCTGCACCGCGATCACCACGAGGATCGGGATCGCGGCGCCGATGTACGTGCCGATGAACGGGATGAACACGGACACGAAGCCCATGAACAGCCCCAGCGGCAGCGCGTAGACCATGGGCAGGCCCACGATCAGCATGACCACGAAGCCGGAGCCGCCGCACACGATCATGAGCAGCAGGCGCGAGTAGAAGTAGCCGCCGGTCTGCTCGATCGACGTGCGCAGCACCCAGGCGGCGACCTTCTGGCGCTCAGGCGGCATGCGCCGCATGATGGCGCGCGTGAGGCGCGGGAAGTCGGCCGCGAAGTAGAAGGTGAACATCGCGATGGTGAGCAGGTCGAACGCGATCCCGAGCCCCGAGGTGAGAAGCCCGAAGAGATTGTCGCCCCACTGCTGGACGGCGTGCAGCAGCGCCTCGGTACCGCTGGCCGCGGCCTCCGAGTCGATGACCTCACCCCCCGTCTGGGACGCGAGCCAGCCGTCGAGCTGCTCGTACCAGCCCGCCACGTTCGAGCTGACGGCCGCGGCGAACTCCACGATCGCGGGGATGAGCACGGAGACCATGAAGATCAGGAATGCGAGCGCCGCGAGGTAGATGATTCCCACGGCGGCGCCGCGGCGCATGCCGAAGCGACGGTTGAGGGCCTCGACGCCCGGGATGATCGCGAGCGCGAAGAACAGCGAGATGACCAGCGTCGAGATCAGGCTCCGTAGGTCGATGACGACGAACACGCCGACCGTGACGAGCACACCGACCGCGACGACCTTCCATAGGACGGTCCACACCCACCGGTTCAGCCACGCCGGCGGCGCTGGAGCGTCGCCCTCGTCCGCCTCGGCGGCGATGACCGCGTGCCTCACCTCCGTGGGCGGCTGTGCGGGCGGCTGTGCATCGGACATGGTGTCATCGTGCCAGGGACGGCGCCGATGCGCGGGCCAGCCACGCGCGCGGGTGCGACCTCGGCTGCGCCGAGTCAGACCCAGCTGGGCAGCCACATGTGCAGCTGCCAGTACCCGAAGGGGATGGGATCGCCTATCCAGATGGGCGCGAAGAAGCCCGCCACGACGATGGTCGCGGAGACGAACACCGCGGCGGCTATTGCGCCCGGCGGCCACCAGCGTCCCGCCAGGCGCGCGGGCTGCGCGAGGCGGCTGAGCCCCCACACCAGCACCAGCACGAGGAACGGCGCCATCGCGACGGTGTAGAACGTGAAGATCGTGCGGTGAGCGTACGGCAGCCAGGGCAGCCACGCGGCGAGCACGCCGGTGGCGACGGTCAGCGCGAGCAGGTCGCGGCGCACCACGATCCGCCACAGCGCGTACGCCAGGACGATGGCGCCCGCCCACCAGATGAGGGGGTTGCCGATCGCGTGGATGGCGCTCACGCAGCGGTCGGCGCCGCAGTCGACGTCGACGACGTCCTCGAAGTAGAAGGCCGTGGGTCGGTACTGGATGATCCACAGCCACGGGTTCGACTCGTAGTTGTGCGGGCTGTCCAGGGTGCGATGGAACTCGTACGCGGTCTGGTGGTAGTGCAGCAGCGAGTTGAGGCCGTCGGGCAGCCACGTGACGCCCTCGCCGGGGTGCTCCGCCGCCCAGTCCCTGCCATAGCCGTCGGGGGACCGGAACCAGGGAATCCACGTCGCGAGGTACGTCAGCGGCAGCAGGACCAGCGTGGCGACGAAGGCTGCGACGCCGCGCACCAGGCCG
Source organism: Demequina sp. NBRC 110053 (assembly GCF_002090095.1). Lineage (GTDB taxonomy): Bacteria > Actinomycetota > Actinomycetes > Actinomycetales > Demequinaceae > Demequina. The sequence continues at coordinate 1,576,699 of NZ_BBRJ01000002.1, forward strand.
CCGGCGAACCATCGCTCGGCGCCCGCCTCGCGACGGTCCGCCCAATCCCAGATGACCGACAGCAGCAGGAACGCGGCCGCGAACCACAGGCCCGACCACTTCACCCCGGTCGCGAGCCCGAAGGAGACGATCGCCGCGAGCCGCCACCACCTGACCCCCGTCCGCGGGCCGAGGCCCGTGACCACCGCATCGGCGCTGAGGAGGCGCCGCCGCGTGCGCGCGCGATCGACCAGCAGCAGGGCGAAGCCTGCGACCACGAAGAACGTGAGGTAGATGTCGAGCAGCGCCGTGCGTGACAGCACGATGTGCGCGCCGTCGACCGCGAGCAGCACGCCCGCCACGGTCCCCCACAGCGTGGACCGCAGCAGGTGGCGCGCGATGAACGCGACCATCACGACGGTGATGACGCCCAGCAGCGCGCCCATGAATCGCCAGCCGAACGGCGTGGGCCCGAACATCTGCATGCCGAGGGCGATGAGCAGCTTGCCGACCATGGGGTGGACGACATAGTCGCCGTCGGTCGACAGCTGCGAGACGTCGCCCGATGCGAAGTCCTGGTTCTCGCCGCCCCACTCGCCTTCGAAGCCCTGGGTGAGCAGCGAGTAGGCGCCGCGCGCGTAGAACACCTCGTCGAAGACGAGCGCCTGCGGCGACCCGAGGTTGGCGAAGCGCAGCAGCGCCGCGAGAGCCGCGACACTTACGGCCATCAGCGCGACGCGCCAGCGGTACGCGGTCTCGACGATCACAGGCGTCAGCCTAGTTGTGGCCGCCCTGCGCACGATGCCGGGCCAGGGTGTCGCGCGCGGCGGGGGTTCGTGCCGTCAGGGCGCTGCGCCGAATGGGGCCGCAGCGCCGATGCGCCGGCTGGGTCAGGCGACGGCCTCGCGTGCCGCCCGCGCGGGCCGCACCTCGAGCGTGCAGCACTTGACGCCACCGCCGGCGAGGCGCAGCTCGCTGAGATCCACGCCCACGGGGACGAAGCCATGGGCCGCGAGCTGGGCGTGGAAGCGCGTCGCCTGCGCGGCCGTCACCACGTGGAGGCCGTCGGACACGGCATTGAGGCCGAAGACCGCGGCGTCCTCCTCCGACACCTCGATCGCATCGGGGTATCGACGGCGCAGCTCCGCGAGGCTTGCCGCGTCGAACGCACTCGCCAGGAAGGCCACCTGCTCGTGGCCGGGGCGGGCATCGAGCACGGCGATGGCGGTGTCGAGGTGGTAGTAGTCGTCGCGCACGAGCGTGAGCGGCACGACCTCCATGTCGATCAGCTCGCTGAGCTCGTCATGCGACCCTGGCGTCGAGCGGAAGCCGGTGCCGGCGAGGATCGCGTCGCCGACCACCAGGAAGTCGCCCTCGCCCTCGTTGACGCACGCCGCGCGCGCGACCTCGAGCCCCGCCGTCGCGAACCAGTCCGCGTAGGCGTCCGCCTCGGGCTGGCGCTGCGCGTGACGGAAGCTCGCCGTGTACGCGAGTCCGTCGACCACCAGCCCCCCGTTCGCCGCGAACACCATGTCCGGCAGTCCGGGCACGGGCTCGATGAAGGACACCGAGAAGCCGAGCGACCGGTAGGTGGCGACGAGCGCATCCCACTGGGCGATCGCGCGGGCGGTGTCGGTCGGGGTCGCGGGATCCATCCACGGGTTGATGCTGTAGGACACCGTGAAGTGGGTGGGGCGGCACATGAGGACCGACAGGGGGCTGGGGTGGCGCGCGGGAACGGTCATGGCACCTCCTTCGGGTCAAGGATGACAGCGATCGCGCGCACGCGTGGGGGGTTCCGGAACAGGAAAGCGGCGAGAAGGACCCATTGTGCGCTCGATTGTTGCGTGGGAGGCACCTGTGGCGCTCGAAGCGACGTGACGCTCGGCGCCGGTGCGCTGTGGGACGCTGGAGTCATGACCGGACGCATCGTGCTGGCGGCGACGCCCATCGGCAACGCCGCCGACGCCTCCGAGCGACTGCGCGAGGCCCTCGCCAGCGCCGACGTGGTCGCTGCCGAGGATACCCGGCGCGCGCGCGATCTCGCGCGTCGCATCGGCGCGGAGATCGCCGGAGACCTCATCGCAGTCCACGACCACAACGAGGCGGACCGCGCGGCCGCGCTGGTGGAGCGCGCCTCGGCAGGGGCGACGGTCGTGCTCGTCTCCGATGCCGGCATGCCCACGGTGTCCGACCCAGGCTTCCGACTCGTGGAGGCCGCGACCGCCGCCGGCGTCGACGTGACGGTCCTGCCCGGCCCGAGCGCGGTGCTCGCCGCGCTCGCTCTCTCTGGACTGCCCACCGACCGCTTCTGCTTCGAAGGGTTCGCCCCGCGCAAGGCCGGCGAGCGGCAGCGAGCCTTCGCTGCGCTCGCCGCGGAGGCGCGGACCATGGTGTTCTTCGAGGCCCCGCACCGGCTCGTCGACACGCTCGCGGCGATGGTCGCGTCATGGGGACCGGACCGGCGAGCGTCCGTGAGTCGTGAGCTCACCAAGACATACGAGGAGACCAGGCGCGGCACGCTCGGAGAGCTCGCGGCCTGGGCTCGCCAGTCCGAACCGCGCGGCGAGATCGTGGTGTGCATTGCGGGCAGGCCCGCGCAGGCGCCCTCGATGGAGGCGCTGGTCGAGGAGGTTCTCGCGAGGGTCGACGGCGGCGAGCGGGCGAAGGATGCCGTCGCGGACCTCTCGCAGACCTCGGGCGTCTCGCGGCGCGACCTCTACGCCCGCGTGCTGCAGGCGCGAGGCGAGCGCTAGTGGGGCACGGCGGCGGCGCGTCCGCCCGGGCACGGGGTGCTCGCGGGGCACTGGCATGAGCGGCGCGCACGAGCACGATGACGGCGGGCCGACCGGTGCTCGGCGCAGGCGCCTGGCGCTCGTCGCCACCGCGGTGGTGGCACTGTTCACGTTCGGCGGCGCGCTCGGCGTCGCCGGCGCGCTGTGGCTCGGCAGCCCTGCCGAGCGGAGTGCGCCGGGGCCGCCGGCTCCCACCGTGACCGTCACGGCTGGCGCCGTCGCGGGCGAGGCTGGCGATGGAGCCGCGACGGGCGCGCCCACCGACGCCGCCGCGGACGCCCCCGCCACCACCGCGGCGAACACGACGGCGCCCATCACCGCCCCGTCTCTGGACTCGTCGAGCGCCGCCGCGCCCGAGCCGCGCGTGTCCGTGTCCCCGAGCGTCGATCTCGACGCGCACTCGCTCGACGACCCCGCATCCATATGGGTCGTCGTCAACAAGCGCCGCCCGATCGATCCGCTCGGGTGGGCGCCGCCCGAGCTCGATCCCGTCCCTGGCGGTGGCCGGATGACGCCCGAGGCGGCGACGGCGATGATCGCCATGCGCGACGCGGCGGCCGATGCGGGGGCCGGCTTCTCGATCGGCACGGCCTACCGCAGCCACGGCGTGCAGCAGGGACTGTACTCGCGATACGTGGGCACCTGGGGCACGGAGCGCGCGGACACGTTCTCCGCACGACCCGGCTACTCGGAGCACCAGACGGGCCTCGCCGCCGACATCTATCAGTCGAGCGCGTGCCGACTGAAGCCATGCTTCGGAGACGAGCCCGCGGGGCGATGGGTGGCGGAGCACGCGCACGAGTTCGGCTTCCACCTGACCTACCCCGAGGGATCGACGGACGTCACCGGCTATCGCTATGAGCCGTGGCACGTGCGCTACGTGGGCGTCGAGCTCGCCACCTACCTTCACGACCAGTCGATCGCGACGCTCGAGGAGGCCTTCGGCCTGCCGGCAGCACCCGACTACGACTGAGCGGCACAGGTTTCTGAGCCTGCCCAAGCCCGCCGGCGCCCGCATCAGCGGCACCGCCTGCGGTCACTAGGATGGTCGCCATGTCTCGCATCCTCTCCGCTGTCGCCTGGCCGTACGCCAACGGGCCCCGTCACATCGGCCACGTGGCCGGTTTCGGCGTGCCATCGGACGTGTTCAGCCGGTACATGCGGATGGCGGGCGAGGACGTCCTGATGGTGTCGGGCACCGACGAGCACGGCACGCCCATCCTGGTGCAGGCCGAGGGCGAGGGCGTCAGCGCGCAGGAGCTCGCGGATCGCTACAACAGGGTGATCGTCGAGGACCTCGTGTCGCTGGGCCTGTCCTACGACCTGTTCACGCGCACCACCACCGGCAACCACTACAAGGTCGCCCAGGCCATGTTCAAGGCCGTCCACGCCAACGGCTACATGATCGAGCAGACCACCCGCGGCGCCATCTCCCCATCGACGGGGCGCACCCTGCCCGACCGATACATCGAGGGCACGTGTCCCATCTGCGGCTACGACGGCGCCCGCGGCGATCAGTGCGACAGCTGCGGCAACCAGCTCGACGCCATCGACCTCAAGAACCCGGTGAGCCGCATCAACGGCGAGACGCCCAGGTTCATCGAGACCGAGCACTTCTTCCTCGACCTGCCCGCGCTCGTGGGGCCGCTCTCCGAGTGGCTCGGGGCGCGCCACGGCTGGCGGCCCAATGTGCTGAACTTCTCGCTCAACCTGCTGAACGACGTGCGCCCGCGCGCGATGACGCGCGACATCGACTGGGGCATCCCGGTGCCGCTCGACGGGTGGTCCGACAACCCGAGCAAGCGCCTGTACGTGTGGTTCGACGCGGTCATCGGCTACCTGTCCGCGTCCATCGAGTGGGCACGCCGCGAGGGCGATCCGGACGCCTGGCGCCAGTGGTGGAACGACCCGGAGGCGCTGTCCTACTACTTCATGGGCAAGGACAACATCACCTTCCACTCGCAGATCTGGCCCGGTGAGCTGCTCGCCGCGAACGGCCGGGGAGCGAAGGGCGGCAACCTCTCCGAGTTCGGCGACCTGCAGCTGCCCACCGAGGTGGTGTCGAGCGAGTTCCTCACCATGGAGTCCAGCAAGTTCTCCTCGAGCCGCGGCCACGTCATCTACGTGCGCGACATGCTCAGCCGCTACCAGCCCGACGCGTTGCGCTACTTCATCGCGGTCGCCGGACCCGAGTCATCCGACGCCGACTTCACCTGGTCGGAGTTCAAGCGCCGCACCAATGACGAGCTGGTCGCCGGCTGGGGCAACCTCGTCAACCGCACCGCGTCGCTGCTGCACAAGAACGTGGGCTCGATCCCCGAGCTGACGGACCTCCAGGACGTCGACCGGGCGGCGCTCGCTGGATCGGAGAAGGCCTTCGGCGCGGTGGGCGACCTCATCCGCGGCCAGCGCCAGCGCGCCGCGGTCAACGAGGCCATGCGCGTGGTGGGCGACGCCAACAAGTACCTCGCGGACACGGCCCCGTGGAAGCTCAAGAACGAGGATCCCGAGCGCATGCGCACCGTCCTGGGCGTCGCGGCGCAGCTCGTGACCGACGCCAACACGATGCTCGCTCCCTTCCTGCCGCACAGCGCCCAGAAGGTGCACGAGGTGCTGGGCGGCGAGGGCACCTTCGCGCCCATGCCCGTCATGAACGAGGTCGAGGACCTCGACCTGCCCGACCGGCACTACCCCGTGATCCAGGGTGACTACTCTGCTGCGCACGGCACCTGGGGCAGGCGGCAGGTGGTGCCGGGCACGCCCATCGGCAAGCCCGAGCCGGCGTTCGTCAAGCTCGACGACGAGATCGTGGAGTCCGAGCTTGAGCGCATGCGCACGGGCGACGAGTGACAGGAGCTGCGTGAGGGTGGCGCGCTCGGGCCAGTGGCCGCCGACGCCCGAGGCGCTGCCAGCGCCCATCGTCGACAACCACTGTCATCTGGAGTACCCCGCGGGCGACGGGTCGGAAGGTGCCGCGCCGCGCTCCGTCGAGGATCGGCTCGCCGAGGCCTCCGCGGCCGGCGTGACGCGCGTGGTCCAGATCGGCTGCGACGTCGAGTCGGCGAGGTGGACGGCCGATGCGGTCGCACGCTTTCCCTCCATGCTCGGGGGAGTGGCCCTGCACCCCAACGACGCGGCGACGCTGGCGGCGGCGGGGGAGTACGACGACGCCTTCGCGGAGATCGCGTCGCTCGCGCGGGGCGAGCGCATCCGTGTGGTGGGCGAGACCGGCCTCGACTTCTTCCGCACGGGACCCGAGGGGCATGCCGCGCAGATTGCGGCCTTCCGCGACCACATCGCGCTCGCCAAGGAGCTCGGCAAGCCGCTCCAGATCCACGACCGCGAGGCGCACGCCGAGGTGATCGACGTGCTGCTGCGCGATGGCGCTCCCGAGGCGACGGTCTTCCACTGCTTCTCCGGCGACGCGGCGATGGCCCGACTGGCGGCGCACCAGGGGTGGTACCTGAGCTTCGCCGGAACGGTGACGTTCAAGAACGCGCATCCCCTCCGTGCTGCGGCGGCCGTCACTCCGCTCTCGCAGATGCTGGTCGAGACGGACGCGCCCTTCCTCACCCCGCATCCGCACCGGGGCGCACCGAACGGGCCCGCGCAGGCGGCGCGCACGGCACGCGAGCTCGCGCGGGTGCTCGACGTGCCGCTGGTCGACCTCTGCACCACTGTGTGGGAGACTTCGCACAGGCTGTATGGTCCCTGGTAGATTGCCGATGCGCGAGCACCTCAGCGGATCGTCTGTGAGATCTCGGCTGGCTTTCTGAGGGTGACGTGTGAGATAACAGTTCGGTTACGGACACCCGTGCCCCACGCAAGTGGAGCGCGGGGCGGACGCCGAGAGAGGACCTGACCGAGTGAGCTACCGACGCAGAGCCGCCGCACCGGGCGGTCGTAGGGACGCGCGCGAGCGCACCGCGACCCGCACGCGCACCACACGGACGTTCGCGGGCGGCATCGCCCTCAGCGCCTTCGCGGTCGGCTCGTTCGCCTCCGCAGGGGTGAACGCCTGGGCGCAGGAGACTCCGACTCAGGACTCGCAGCTGGCCGTCGCGAGCGAGGTCGCCGCCGTGAACGCCGGCGCCTCCGACCTCGAGGTGGTCACGCGTACCGAGGAGGAGACCATCGCGCACTCCTCGGTCGAGGAGAAGGACTACGACGAGTACGAGGGCTCGGAGAAGGTCGTCACCGAAGGCGAGGACGGCACCGCGCTGGTCAGCTACACCGTGACCCTCAAGAACGGCGAGGAGGTCGAGCGTCAGGCGGGCATCCGCGTCGTGGTCGACGAGCCCGTCGACGAGGTGGTCGCCGTGGGCGCCCGCAAGGAGCCCGTGATCCCGAAGACGTCGAACGCCGGTGCGAACCGCGCCCTGGGTCGTGAGCTCGCCGCGCAGCGCGGCTGGACCGGATCGGAGTGGGAGTGCCTCAATGCGCTCTTCACGAAGGAGTCCAACTGGCGCCACAACGCGCACAACCGGTCGTCGGGCGCGTACGGCATCCCGCAGTCGCTGCCTGGCTCGAAGATGGCGTCCGTCGGCTCGGACTGGCGCACCAACCCTGCGACCCAGATCACGTGGGGTCTCAACTACATCAAGGGCCGCTACGGCACCCCGTGCGGCGCCTGGGGTCACTCGGTCAACCGCGGCTGGTACTGAGCGGCCGGTAGACCGACGTGGCGGAGCTGTTCGGTCCCACGGACATCCGCACCCTCGCTGAGTCCCTGGGCACCGCGCCTCACAAGAAGTGGGGCCAGAACTTCGTGGTCGACCCTGGCACGGTGCGGCGGATCGCGCGCATCGCCGGGGTCGGACCCGACGATCACGTGGTCGAGGTGGGTCCCGGCCTCGGCTCCCTGACGCTGGCCCTGCTCGAGACGGGTGCGGCCGTCACCGCCGTCGAGATCGACCCGCTCCTCGCGGCGGCGCTGTCCCAGACCGTGGCGACCCGCGCCCCGGATGAGGCGGACCGCCTGACCGTCCTCCACCGGGACGCACTCACGGTGACCGGGCTCGACCGCGAGCCGACGGCACTGGTCGCGAACCTGCCCTACAACGTGTCCGTTCCCGTGATCCTGCACTTGCTCGAGACCTTCCCTGCCATCGGGCGGGTGCTCGTCATGGTGCAGGCGGAGGTCGCCGATCGTCTCGCGGCGCCTCCGGGCTCGCGCACCTACGGCATTCCGTCAGCGAAGGCGGCGTGGTACAGCGCGACCCGCCGAGCGGGTGACGTGGGACGCGCGGTGTTCTGGCCGGTGCCGCGCGTCGACAGCGCGCTGGTCCTGATGGAGCGGCGCGATCCGCCGGAGACTACCGCGAGCCGCGAGGAGGTGTTCGCGGTCGTCGACGCCGCCTTCGCCCAGCGGCGCAAGGGCCTGCGCGGGGCGCTGTCAGGCATCGCCGGCTCGGGCGCCGGGGCCGAGGAGGCGCTGCGCTCGGTCGGGATCGAGCCGCTCACGCGCGGCGAGCAGCTCGACATCGTCGCGTTCGCGCGGATCGCGGAGGCGTTGGCCTCCCGCAGCCCGGGCACTTCTGACACAGTGGGGGCATGACCCGCTCCGTCACCGCGCGCGCCCCGGGCAAGGTGAACCTGCAGCTGTCGGTGGGGCCGGTGCGCGAGGACGGCTATCACCCGCTCGCGACGGTCTTCCAGGCGGTCGACCTCTACGAGACGGTCACGGCGACGGTCCGCGCCGACGAGGCGATCACGGTGCGCGTCCGGGCCGCCCGCGGCGCGACGGTCGACGTCGACGCCGTCCCGCTCGACGAGACCAACATCGCAGTGAAGGCGGCGCAGGCGCTGCGCGCGGAGTTCGGCGTCACCGACGGCGTGGACCTCGAGATCGTCAAGGGCGTGCCCGTCGCCGGCGGGATGGCAGGGGGCAGTGCGGACGCCGCCGCTGCGCTGCTCGCGTGCGCCGAGGCGTGGGACCTGGGCGCGTCGCGTGCTCAGCTCGACGAGGTCGCGGCGACGCTCGGCGCCGACGTGCCGTTCATCCTGCATGGCCACACGGCTGTGGGACTGGGCCGCGGTGACGAGATCACGCCGGCGATGACGCGTGGCGAGTACCACTGGGTGCTCGCGACCCAGTCGGAGGGGCTGTCGACGGCCGAGGTGTACGCGGAGTTCGACCGCATGATCGAGCGGGGCCACGTGCCCGCCGAGCAGCCGCAGATCTGTGACGAGGTGATGGTCGCGCTGCGCGCCGGTGACGCCGAGGTGCTGGGCGACGTGCTCATCAACGACCTGCAGCCTGCCGCGATCCGGCTCGCTCCCCACCTGCGCGCCGTGATGGAGCAGGCGCTCGAGGCGGAGGCGCTGGGCGTCATGGTGTCTGGCTCCGGCCCCACGGTCGCGGCGCTCGCGCGCTCGCGCCAGCACGCGCTTGCCGTGGCGGCGCACCTGACCGTCTCAGGTACGGCCGATGCGGTCGTCACGGCCTCGGGCCCCGCGCCGGGCGCGGTGGTCGTCGGCTAGCGTGCGTCGGGGGGCGCGGTCGCCGTCTCGTCCTCCACGAAGCTGGGCCGGCAAGCGTAGCGGCCCGCGATCAGGCCCGGGATGACGGTCGCCGCGAGCACGAGGATCGGGATCGTCCACGAGCCTGTCCACTGTCGCAGCAGGCCCAGCCCGATGGGCCCGAGGCAGGCGAGTCCGTATCCGATGCCCTGGACGAACCCCGACACCGCGGAGGCCGCCTGCGCAGTCCTGGTCCTCCGGTTGATCAGCGTCATGCACAGGGGGAACGTGCTCACGCCTATCCCCAGCAGGCACGCCCACAGGACGGTGCCGCTGAGAGGCGCGAGGATCAGTCCCAGATATCCAGCCACCAGCAGCACGGTGCAGACGATGACGACCACGAAGGGGTTGGCCATCCTCGTGGCGACCTGCGGGACCACCAGAGCGGCGACCACGCCCCACGACGAGTACAGCGCGACCATGGTGCCGCCCAGCGTCGCGCTGCCTCCGGCGTCCGTCAGGATGGCGGGCAACCAGGTGATGATCGAGTAGTTCGAGATGGACAGCACCGCGAACAGGCCCACCAGGCCCCACACGGTCGCCGAGCGGCTCACGCGGATGCGCTCGAATCTCGACGTGGCCGTCGGAGCTCCAGCGGCTGCGCGGTCGCGTCTGGGCGAGCCCGCGGCCACGACGATCCACACGATCGCCGTCACCGCGGCCGGCACGGCCCAGACGCCCACCGAGAACCGCCACGACGTGGCCTGGGCCACGGGGACCGCGAGCAGCGGGGCGATGAACTGCCCCGTCTGCATGAGCAGCAGGTACAGCGAGGTCCACAGCGCGAGGCGATCGGGGAACCACGCCTTGACCAAAGGGACGATCACGACGTTCGCCGCTCCGATGCCCGCGAGGGCCAGCACCGTCGATGCCACCAGCGCGGTGGGTGTGGGCGAGAAGGCGCGGAGCGCAAGCGACAGTGCGGTCAGCGCGAGGGCGACCGCCGCCGTCCGCTCGAGCCCGAAGGAGCGGGTGACGGCCGGCGCGAGGAACCCGAACACCGCGAAGGTCGCCGCCGGCACCGTGCCGATCAGACCGGCGACCGCGACGCCGAAGCCCAAGTCGGCGCCCATGGTCTCCAGGAGCGGCGTGAATCCCGTGACCGCGGTGCGGAGGTTGATCGCGGTGAGCGTGATGGCAAGTCCGGCCCACCACGCGAGGCGGTGGGGCCGCGTTCGAAGACCGGAGGGAAGGGCAGTGGTCACGCTAGACTCCACGGAAGGCCGATGAATGATGGGGTCATGGGATGAATGTCGATCAAGATAGCACGCGCGCTCCCATGCGCCGGTGGGGTCTCGTGGGCCAGGCCTCGGAACGCTTCCGTGACGAGGTGCTCTCGGGGCGATGGCCCGTAGGAGAGCGGATCCCGACCGAGCCCGAGCTGGTGGAACAGTTCGGGATCGGCCGCAACACGGTCCGTGAGGCGCTCCAGTCCCTGGTGCACGCGGGGCTGCTGCGCCGTGACCAGGGTCGCGGCACCTTCGTGATCTCCACCTCCGAGCTGACGGGAAGCCTCGAGCGTCAGCTCGCGGGCGGCAGCCGGCGTGACTACCTGGAGCTCCGCCTCGCCCTCGACAGCACCGCGGCCGCGCTCGCCGCCGCACGACGATCCGTGGACGACGTGGCGCGCCTGCGGGAGCTGTGCGGGCGGCGCCAGGAGGCGTGGCGAAGCGAGGATGTCGCCGACCGCGCGAACGCGGATCTGGCGCTGCATCGCGCCGTCGTGGATGCGACGCACAACCCGCTCTACGTCACGCTCTACGCGGGCATGCTCGACGTCTTCGCGGTCCACATGCGTGACGACGAGGACTCGGACGCCGATGCTGCGCACGACCTCCACCTCGAGCTGGTGGAGGCGATCGCCGACCAGGACGCCGACCGGGCCGCACGGGCCGTCGCGGCGATCATCGATCCCTTCCTGGAGTGACCGGCGCACGCGCGCCGGGGGCGGCCACGCCCGCTATGGGCGGGGACGGGTCCTGAGCTCGTCGCGGATCTCCATGAGGACCTCGACCTCCGTGGGCCCAGCCTCCTCCACCACCTCGTCGCCCTTCTTGCGTCGCTCGGCGAGCTTGTTGAGCGGCATCACCACGAGGAAGTAGATCGCCGCCGCGATGATGAGGAAGTTGAGGATCGCGGTGAGGAAGGCGCCGATGGCGAGCACCGCATCGTCGGCGGGGTCGGGCGTGCCGGCGTCGTTGAGCGTCCACACCAGCACCTCCGAGAGGTCTGGCTTCCCGAACAGCGCTGCGATGATCGGATTGATGACGTTGTCGACGAGCGATGTGATCACCGCGCCGAACGCGGCGCCGATCACGACTGCGACCGCCAGATCGACCACGTTGCCGCGAGCGATGAAGTCCTTGAAGCCCTTGATCATTGCTATGCCCTCTCCTCCGGTGACGATCGTCGTTGACACTGTAGGGCGCATCGGCGCTGGAGCGGCAGATGCGCGCGACGGAACCGGTGCTATTCCGCGGTCGGTTCGCGCGACGGCAGCACCGGATCCGCCTCGAAGTCGCTGAGGCCGTTCCACGCGAGGTTGACCAGGTGCGCCGCGACCTCCTCCTTGGACGGCTCCCGCACCTCGGCCCAGTGCTGGCCGGTGAGCGCGACCATGCCCACGAGCATCTGCGAGTAGATGGGAGCCGCGGACGGGTCGAGGCCGCGCTTGGAGAACTGGTGGGCGAGCAGGTGCTCGACCTGGGTCGCGACGTCGCCGATGAGTGAGGAGAACGTGCCCGTCGCCTGCGCCACCGGCGAGTCGCGCACGAGGATGCGGAACCCGTCAGGCGAGGACTCGATGTAGCTGAGGAGTGCGAACGCTGCTCGCTCGACCAGCTGCTTGGGGTGGCCACGCTCCGACAGGGCGCCGGACAGCGCGCCCAGCAGCGCCTGCACCTCGCGGTCCACGATGACGGCGTAGACGCCCTCCTTGCCGCCGAAGTGCTCGTAGACGACCGGCTTCGAGACATCCGCGCGAGCGGCGATCTCCTCGACCGACGTCCCCTCGAAGCCGCGCTCGGCGAACAGCGCGCGGGCCACCGTGAGCAGCTGCTCGCGGCGCTCGCGTGCGCTCATGCGGGCGCGCGGAGCCTTCCTTGGCATGTCGGTCACGTTCCTAGTGTGCCGTGAATCCTGGCAGACTTGACCATTCGTGGGGGCCCGACCCCGCGTTCCGCCCTGGTGTAACGGCAGCACGCAGGCCTTTGGAGCCTCGCAGTACAGGTTCGAATCCTGTGGGCGGAGCGGTGCGAGCGCGGCGTGCGACCACATGACGCGCAGGTAAAGTGGTGGGTGCATCTGTACCCCCAGCAGGGCGATCGAAGGGACCTCGGTGAGCCTCACCCGACCCGCCGCAGTGATGATCCTCGCCGCCGGCGCCGGCACCCGGATGAAGTCGGCCACCCCCAAGGTGCTGCACCCGCTCGCGGGACGCTCGCTCGTGGGTCACGCTCTCACGGCCGCCGCCGCGCTCGATCCGCATCGCGTCGTGGTGGTCGTGCGCCACGAGCGAGAGCGCGTGGCGGCCCACGTCGAGGCGATCGCTCCTCACGTCCTGCTGGCCGACCAGGACGAGATTCCCGGCACCGGTCGCGCCGTGTACTGCGGGCTGTCGACCCTCGACGCCACCGCGGTCGCCGCGCGCGTCGCGGGTGGCGAGGTGGGCGCGGACGTGCTCGACACGCAGCTCGACGGCGCGGTCGTCGTCACCAGCGGTGACGTGCCTCTCGTCGACGGCGAGCTGCTGACCGCTCTGGCCGATGCGCACGTCGCCACCGGTGCCGCCGTCACCGTGCTCACGGCGCAGGTGGAGGAGCCGACCGGCTACGGCAGGATCGTGCGCGACGCCGGCACGGGCGAGGTGGTGGAGATCGTCGAGGAGAAGGACGCGACCGAGGAGCAGCGCGCGATCACCGAGATCAACGCCGGGATCTATGTGTTCGACGCCGCGACCCTGCGCGGAGCGCTGGCCCGGCTGGGCCAGGACAATGCGCAGGGCGAGATGTACCTCACGGACGTCATCGCGATCGCGCGCGGAGACGGCGGTCGCGTCCAGGCCTTCGTCGCCCCTGACGCCGATGCGGTCGAGGGCGTCAACGACCGCGTGCAGCTGGCAGCAGCCGGGCGACGCCTCAACACCAGGATCGTCGAGCGCTGGATGCGCGAAGGCGTGACGGTCATGGACCCGGAGACCACGTGGATCGACGCGGAGGTGGTCCTGGCGCCTGACGTCACGCTGCTGCCTGGCGTTCAGCTGCACGGAGCGACCGAGGTCGCGAGCGGCGCCGCCGTAGGCCCCGACACGACTCTGACCGACGTCTCGGTGGGAGCGGGGGCGACCGTCACCCGCACGCACGGCTCGCGCGCCGTCATCGAGGCCGGCGCGACGGTGGGCCCATTCTCCTTCCTGCGGCCCGGCACCCACCTGGGCGCGGACGGCAAGATCGGCGCGTTCGTCGAGACCAAGAACTCGACCATCGGGGCGCACTCCAAGGTGCCGCACCTCAGCTACGTGGGTGACGCCACCGTGGGGGAGCACAGCAACGTCGGCGCGGGCACCATCTTCGTCAACTATGACGGCGTCACGAAGAGCCATTCGACGGTGGGCGACCACGTCCGCATCGGCTCCGACAACGCGTTGATCGCGCCCGTCACCATCGGTGACGGCGCGTACACCGGCGCAGGCACCGTGGTCCGCCGCGATGTGTCGCCCGGCGCGCTCGCGCTGAGCGCGGGTCCCCAGCAGAACGTGGACGGGTGGGTGCAGCGGCGCCGTCCCGGCACCCCGTCGGCCGCGGCAGCCGAGCGCGCAGAGCAGGCACGCGCAGACGGCGACGCACTATCGTCAGACACACAGGCCGGACCGGCCGCGAACTCTCGAGGAGACGCATGAGCGCAGGGATCTCGCACGCGAGCGAACGTCGACTGGTGCTGGCGGGCGGACGCGCTCACCCCGAGCTCGCTGAGGCCGTCGCCTCGGCGCTCGAGATCGAGCTGCTGCCCACCACCGCCTACACCTTCGCCAACGGCGAGCTCTACGTGAGGTTCGGCGAGTCCGTGCGCGGCGCCGACGCCTTCGTGATCCAGTCCCACGCGGCGCCCATCAACGAGGCGATCATGGAGCAGCTCATCATGGTCGACGCCCTCAAGCGTGCCTCGGCCAAGCGCATCACCGCCGTGATCCCGTGCTACGGCTATGCGCGCCAGGACAAGAAGCACAAGGGGCGCGAGCCCATCTCCGCACGACTGATGGCGGACATGTTCAAGACCGCCGGCGCCGACCGCGTCATGTCGGTCGACCTGCACACGGCGCAGATTCAGGGCTTCTTCGATGGGCCCGTCGACCACCTGTGGGCGATGCCCATGCTCGCCCAGTACGTGCGCACCCGGGTCGCCCCCGACAACCTCACCATCGTCTCGCCGGACGCCGGCCGCGTGCGGCTGGCCGACCAGTGGTCGGATCACCTGGGCGCGCCGCTGGCGATCATCCACAAGCGCCGCGACCCCTCGGTCCCCAACCAGGTCAAGGTGCACGAGCTGGTGGGCGAGGTCGAGGGTCGCACCTGTGTGCTGGTGGACGACATGATCGACACCGGCGGCACCATCGTGCAGGCAGCGGAGGCGCTGTTCGAGAACGGCGCCAAGGACGTCATCGTCGCCTCGACCCACGGGCTCCTGTCGGGCCCGGCCGTCGAACGCCTGCGCGACTCTCAGATCACCGAGGTCGTCATCACGGACACCCTGCCCATCACGGACGACAAGCAGTTCGACAAGCTCACCGTGCTGTCGATCGCGCCGCTGCTCGCGCGTGCGATCAGCGAGGTTTTCGACGACGGCTCGGTGACGAGCCTGTTCCAGGGCGGCGTCTGACCCGCGCGGGCGCGCGGATCTGCCGAGGGCCGGCGGCGGCCGGGCTACGGCCGCTGCGCCGTACGGCTGGGTGACGTGGTGGCCTCCTCGGGTGCGTCCGCCCGGTCTCCGGTCGCCTCACCGCCATCGGAGATCACGCCGGTCGACGTCGTGCCGCTCACCACTGAGCCCGTCGTGCGGGTGCTCATGGCCGTGCCGGCCTCAGCGCTCGCCGCGATCACCCCTTCGGCGGCGTCGCGCAGCGGCAGCCAGTTCCACGCGATGAGGGCGCACGTAGTACCGACCACGAACCCGGCGATCACGTCGGACGGGTGATGCATGCCGCGGTACACGCGTGACACGCCCACGCCGACGGGCACCGCCACGCAGAGCACCTGGATGGTGATGCGCAGTCCCGCGTTCCCGATCCGCGTCGCGCAGAGAGCGAACGCGAGATAGACCGCGGTCGAGGCTCCTGTATGCCCGCTCGGGAAGCTCGAGGTGGGAGGCGCGTGGTCCAGCTGCTCCACCTCGGGCCTCGGGCGGCCGATGACGAGGGACGAGGTGAGGAAGACCAGCGCCTCCAGGCCGAGCGCCAGCGCCGGGACGATCGCGAACCACCATTGCCGGGACTGCCACCAGATGAAGGCGACGATCAGCAGGCACGTGGCGATCAGCACCTGAGTGTTGCCCATCTCCGAGATGACCGCGGAGACGCTGTCGAGCGTGTCGGTGCGCGCTTCGACGAAGGCATCGCTCACGGCCCTCTCGTCGAGCGCGATGACATCGACGATCAGCAGGCCCGTCCCGACGACCGCGAGCCACAGGATCGTGGTCGGCAGGAGCACGCGGCGCAGCATCGAGGTGCCGACGAGCGAGGCGGAGGGCGCTGTCGTGCCCGGGCCATGTCCTATCACGGCGTCACAGCCGCCCGTAGCGGGCGCGGACAAAGCTGTACAGTCCGTAGGCGGCGAAGCCCAGCCCCACCAGGATGACGATCACCGGACCCCCAGGCAGGTCGAGCAGCGACTTCACCGCTCCGTCGAGCCCTTCGGCGTTGTCGGGATCGGCAGTCACGGCGGCGTAGGTGAAGAGCACGCCCACCACACCGAGCGCGACACCCTTCGCGATGTAGCCCGTCATGCCGAGACCCCTGACGACGCGGCCGGAGCCGCTCGGCACGCCACGAAGGTCCTCCAGGAACTTCTTGCGCGCTCCCTTGATGACGTGGAACACGCCTGCTCCGAGGATCGCGAGGCCGACGGCGCCCACGATGAACTGTCCGCCCGGCCATCCGAGCGCGGTCGCCACGATGCCCTGGGCCTGCGAGTCCCCGCCGCCCCCGCCAGAGCCCATGGCGATCGACGCGGCGCTGAACGCGAGCACCGCGTAGACGCCGGCCTTGGCGGCAGCCTTGACGCGGTCCTTGGCCTCGTCGTGACCCCGCAGGGCGTCCGCGAGCTGCCACAGGGCGAGCGCTGCGAACGCCACGACGGCGATCCACAGGATGACGGCGCCGAAGGTGTTGTCGGCGAGACTGGACAGCGCTTGGCTCGAGCTCGCCTCCTCGCCCCCTCCGCTGAGCCCGATCTGGGCGATGAGCAGGCCGAGGGCGATGTGGAGGGCTCCCGACACGGCGTATCCGGCCCTGGCGGCCTTCTCCCAGGCGCCTCCGGCGCTCGACGGCTTCAATGGCGTGTTCGACGTGACCATGGCTGATGAACTTCCGGCGATGCCCCTCCTATTCCCGCCGACGTCGATCATGCCGCGCGTGTGCGGGTACACTGGTGCGGTTCCTCGGCGAGGGAGGCCCACTGGGCGCTCCGTGATCGACGCGGCAGATGCACACCGCAGCCTGCCTTGCCGTGGCCATCTGACCGATCCCGAGGAGAACCACCATGTCTGACAAGCTCAAGCTCACGGCCGAGACTCGCACCGAGTTCGGCAAGGGCGCCGCCCGCCGCATCCGCGCAGCGCACCAGATCCCCGCCGTCATCTACGGCCACGGCGAGGACCCCCTGCACGTCGTGCTGCCCGGCCACGACACGATGATGGCGCTCAAGCACCCGAACGCCTTGCTCACCATCGAGCTCGACGGCGACAAGCAGCTCGCCATCGCGAAGGACGTGCAGCGCGACCCCATCAAGCCCGTGATCGTCCACGTTGACCTGCTCACCGTGAAGAAGGGCGAGAAGATCACCGTCGACGTGCCGGTGCACCTCGAGGGCGAGTCCGCTCCCGGCACCATCCACGTGCTCGAGAACTCCACGCTTCAGGTGCTCGCCGAGGCGACGCACATCCCGGAGTTCTTCACCGTCTCGATCGAGGGCCTCGAGGAGGGTGCGAAGGTGACGGCTGCCGAGGTCGAGCTGCCCCAGGGCACCGAGCTCGCCGTCGACGGCGAGCTCCTCGTGGTCCACGTCACCGTGCCGCGGGCCGCTGCCGACGACGAGGCCGAGGCGCCTGAGGGCGACGTCGTGCCCGCGACCGAGGAGGGCGACGGCCCCTCGGAGGCTCCCGAGGGCGACGAGAACTAAAGTCGTATCCATGCCGAGCGCCCGTCACCCTTGGTGGCGGGCGCTTCGCATCGGTGGTGCCGGTCGCGGCGCCACTCGAGACGCTGTCGTCCCTGACACGTCCGCGACGAGGGAGATCATGACCGCGCTGGTGATCGGCCTGGGCAACCCGGGCGAGGAGTACGCGGCGACGCGCCACAACGTTGGCCAGATGGTGCTCGATGAGCTCGCGTCGCGTGGCGGCGGCGCGTTGAGCGTGCACAAGAAGACCAGGACCCGCTCCGCGACGGTGCGGCTCGCCTCGCAGCCCGTCGTGCTGGGCGTCCCCATGTCCTACATGAACGTCTCCGGCGGGCCGGTGTCCTCGCTCGCGAAGTACCACTCCGTCGAGCCTGCGGACATCATCGTCATCCACGACGAGCTCGACATTCCCTTTGGCGAGGTGCGGCTTAAGCGCGGCGGCGGCTCGGGCGGGCACAACGGTCTTAAGGACCTCTCCAAGGCTCTCGGCACTCCTGACTATGTACGGGTCCGCGTCGGGATCGGCCGCCCGCCGGGTCGCATGGACGCTGCCGCGTTCGTCCTCAAGCCGTTCTCGGCAGCCGAGCGCAAGGAGCTGCCCCTCCTTCTCCACGACGGTGCCGATGCCGTCGAGACGGTGCTCTCGGACGGACTCGAGGCCGCTCAGCAGCGCTTTCACACCAGGTCATAGAGCGCATCGGCGGTGGGGCCGTCCGCGTGTGATGTGACCGACGCGGAATGGACAGACCCCCGGGGCGCGTCACTACTATCGAAGTGCCGGAGCGGGCCCACCGTCGCGCCTGCGTCGCACCACGTCGATTGCACGAGGAGGACGCGTGACCACCACCGAGAACACCTGGGCGATCCCCCAGACCCCCGAGCGCCTCTATGCTGCGGCGCTCTTCGACCTCGATGGGGTGCTGACGCCTACGGCCGAGGTCCACATGAAGGCTTGGAACCGGATGTTCACGGACTACTTCACCGCGCATGGCATCACGCCCGAGTACACCGACGCGGACTACTACGCCTATGTCGACGGCAAGCCCCGCTACGACGGCGTGCGTGCCTGCTTGGCCTCGCGGGGCGTCACCCTGCCGGAGGGCGATCCGTCCGATCCGGCGGGCGCGGAGACGGTGTGCGGCATCGGCAACACCAAGAACGATGCGTTCGCGGCCATCCTGCGCGACGAGGGCGTCTCGCCCTTTCCCGGCTCCGTGAGGCTCCTGGACCACCTGCGATCGCTCGGCACGGAGATGGCCGTGGTCTCGAGCTCGCGCAACGCTCCGGACGTTCTCGCAGCGGCCGGCATCGCCGATCGCTTCGATGTCGTGGTCGACGGCAACGTGGTCGCTCACGAGGGTGTGAAGGGCAAGCCCGCGCCCGACATGTTCGAGCTCGCCGCGTCGCGGCTCGGCGTCGCTGGGGCCGATGCGGTGGTGGTCGAGGACGCGCTGTCAGGCGTGGCCGCAGGGGCAGCGGGGGACTTTGGGCTTGTCGTGGGCGTGGACCGCGGCGCGGGCGCCGATGCTCTGCGCGCGGGCGGAGCCGACATCGTGGTGGACGACCTCGAGGAGCTGATCGCACAGTGAAGGCCGCCAAGCGCACCGTGGGCGACACGTCCGCGCCTGACTACCTGGACCGGCTCCGATTCCCCGTCGATCCTTGGCGGCTGGTCGAGACCGAGTTCTCGAAGGAGGACCTGGGCGTCACCGAAACCCTTTTCGCGGTGGGCAATGGCTACCTGGGGCTGCGGGGCAACGTGGAGGACGGTCACGACGCCCACGCGCACGGCACCTTCATCAATGGCTTCCACGAGACGTGGAAGATCCTGCACGCCGAGGAGGCGTACGGCTTCGCGCGCACGGGCCAGACGATCGTCAATGTCCCCGACCCCAAGATCATCCGGCTCTACGTCAACGATGAGCCGCTGCTGCTGTCCATCGCCGACCTCGTGAGCTATTCGCGCGTGCTGGACATGCGCGAGGGGGTGCTGTCGCGCGATCTGCTGTGGCGCACCCCGTCGGGCAACAGGGTGCGGGTGCGCTCGAAGCGCATGGTGTCGTTCGCGCAGCGCCACCTGGCCGTCATGTGCTTCGAGGTGACGCTGCTGGACCAGGAGGCCCCCATCGCCATCTCGTCGCAGCTGCTCAACCGGCAGGCAGGCCTCGACGAGTACCGCGCGAATCCCTCGCCGGACGTCATCGCCGACCCCCGCAAGGCGGAGAAGCTCGAGAAGCGGGTGCTGGAGCCCCGCCTGCACCACGGTCAGGATGACCGCATCGTGCTCGGCTACCAGTGCGCAGCCTCTGGCATGACGCTCGCCGCCGCGATGGAGCACTCCGTGGACTTCGAGGACGACTACGATACGGTCACCGAGGTCGAGGAGGACTACGCGAAGCAGGTCTTCCGGGCGCGCGCCAAGCCAGGACAGACGTTCTCTCTCACCAAGGTCGTGAGCTATCACACCTCTCGCGTGGTGCCGCCGCGCGAGCTGGCTGACCGGTGCAACCGCACTCTCGATCGGGTGCGCTCCGAGGGCCTGTCGACGCAGTTCGAGGACCAGCGCCGCTGGCTCGAGGAGTACTGGGCGAAGTCGGACGTCGAGATCGGCGGCAACGACGCCATCCAGCAGGCAGTGCGATGGAACCTGTTCCAGCTCGCACAGGCTGCGGCGCGCGGCGACGGCCACGGCATCGCCGCGAAGGGCGTCACCGGATCCGGCTATGGCGGCCACTACTTCTGGGACTCCGAGATCTACGCGCTCCCGTTCTTCACCTATACCTCGCCGGTGATCGCGAGGAACGCGCTTCGATATCGGTATCGAATGCTCGGGCAGGCCGAGAAGCGAGCGGCCGAGCTCGCCCAGAACGGTGCCCTGTTCCCGTGGCGCACCATCAACGGGGAGGAAGCGTCGGCCTACTACGCGGCAGGCACCGCGCAGTATCACATCGATGCCGACATCGCGTATGCGATCGACAAGTACGTGCGCGCCACGGGCGACGACGACTTTCTCGCGCGCGAGGGCATCGACATCCTCGTGCAGACGGCGCGCATGTGGGCTGACCTGGGGTTCTGGCGCCAGATTCCCGGCAACGGGGAGTCGTTCCGCATCCATGGGGTCACCGGACCCGACGAGTACACGACGGTCGTCAACGACAACCTGTACACGAACGTCATGGCGCGGTTCAATCTTCGCTGCGCCGCGCAGAACGTGCGCAAGCTCCAGGATCGCTGGCCCGATCAGTACGCGCGTCTCACGTCTCGCCTGGGCGTGACCGATCAGGAGATCGCTGAGTGGGAGCGGGCCGCCGATGGCATGGCGATCCTGTGGGATGAGCAGCTGGGCATCCACCCGCAGGACGCGCTGTTCAACGAGCGCGAGGTGTGGGACCTCGCCAACACGCCGGCCGAGAAGCGTCCGCTGCTGCTGCACTTCCATCCGCTGGTCATCTACCGCTTCCAGGTGCTCAAGCAGGCCGACGTGGTACTCGCACTCTTCCTGCAGGGCGACTACTTCACCTATGAGCAGAAGAAGGCCGACTTCGACTACTACGACCCGATTACCACGGGCGACTCGACGCTGTCCGGCGTGGTGCAGTCGATCATCGCCGCCGAGGTGGGCTATCACGAGCTCGCGCTGCGCTACTTCTGGGATTCGCTCTACGTCGACCTGGGAGACCTGCACGCGAACGCTGCCGATGGCGTCCACGTGGCGTCGACCGGCGGCGTGTGGTCGGCGCTCGCGTATGGGTTCGGCGGTTTCCGTGACCAGGGTGACGTGCTCAGCTTCGATCCGCGTCTGCCTGACTCGTGGGACTCGCTCACGTTCCGCCTGAGCCAGCGGGGCACTCGCGTGAAGGTGACGGTCCGTCAGGAGGAGGTGACCTTCACCATCGAGGAGGGACCGGGGTTGTCGGTCGAGGTGCGCGGCGAGCGCTTCTCGCTCACGCAGCTCCAGCCGTTGACGGTGCCGCTCGAGAATCAGGGGCCACGGCTGAGTGGCGCTCCCGATGCGACGGCGTACCACGGCACCGTGCGCGCAGATGGCACGGTCATTCGCCCGTCGCTGCCCACCACGGTGAACGAGGAGACCACGATGACGCATGAGATCCAGCTCGACGAGGTGGTTCATCACTATGCCGAGGACGAGGACTAGAGAAGTGTGAAGTGGCCGTCGGGTGGCGGCTGGTCGAGCCAGGACGGTGTGGCGGCGGGCTGAGGGCGCTTGCGACGTCGAGGCGACTGCTTGCGCTGTGACCGGTGCTCGGGTCGTGGCACGGCATTCGCAAGGGGCGCGTTGCGGTGCCCGGCCTCGTCGGGCGGTCTGGCTGCGAGTTCGAGCTCTCGTTGTTCTCGTGCGGTGATGCCGAACTTCGCTGTGCCGCCCAGTTGCCACGGCCGTTTCGGGTCCACCGACCCTGGCGGTCGGAAGTACACGTCGGTGGCGGTGGCGTCGATGTCCCAGCCGCCGGCATGAACCGTGTGGTGGCAGGCGACGCGCAGCAGGACACCGTTGTCGAGATCGGTGCGGCCGCCATGGGACCACCAGTCGATGTGGTGGGCTTCGCAGTGGCTCACGGGTGCGCCGCACATCGCGCAGCCCCCATCACGGTGCACGAGGGCGGCCCGCTGAGCCGGGGTGAACAGCCGCTGCTCACGTCCGACGTCCAGCGGCTGAGAGTCGCCGCCGAGGACGACGGGCAGGAAGCCGGCGTCAACGGCAAGGCGTCGCAGCTGCGAGATCGGCATGGCGGCACCGTCGATGTCGGCCACGCCCGCGCCGGCACGCAAAGCGTCCAGGTCGATGCGGATCTCCACTCGGGTGGTGGCATGCGCGAGGGGTGCCTGGTCGCAGCCGAGCATGTGGGTCGCGAACGACGCCAGCGCGTCGGCGCGGATCTGGCCGGTGGTGCGCTTGTCCTCAGCGAGCGCATCACCGTCGCGGCGCCGGCGCAGCGCATCCTTGACCGCACCTTCCAATGCGGCACGGATGGGCGCGGCCGACACGGGATCGAGCACGCCCTTGACCTCGATGGCGCCGTCCTTGCGGTCGGACAGGATCAGATACCGGCTGTCATGCAGGTGTTCCTGGCGCCGCTCAGCGGCAGCGGCTTGGAGCTGATGCTGGAAGCGCCGCACGATCGGCGCGAGCTGGTTGACCGACAAGCCGTTGGCTTTGTCCACCAGCATCGTCTCAACGCGCGCGATCCGCTCCGGTGTCGCATCACAGCGCGCCGAGTCGAGCATGCTGGTGATCATCGACGCCGCCGCGGCAGAGAGGTCTCCTGTGGCAAGCGCCTTTGCGACCACCGGATACACGGGTGTGTCTGGCTCGGGTGCGGGGAGGCCGGCTTGCTGGGCCTCGCGGGCCTTCTTCTCATGCTCGGCGGCCTCACCCAGCGTCGCACCGGTGCGGATGAGATCGTGTGCCTCGCGGCGCGACCCGCCCGTGATCCCGGCCAGGAACCTCTCGGGGGTGGTGTGCCCGTTCTTGCGCGCCAGCCCCTTGGCGCCCAGCTCTGGCGCGGAGCGCCGGCCGATCTCCGCGGCAGCGGTGGCGACCATCAGGTCCCACTCCTTGCGTGCAGCGGCGGTCGCGTGCTGCAGCTCGAGCAGCGCCCCCTCGGACAGGTCCCGGACCGTGGCCGCACAGATCAGCTCCTTGGCCTTCGCGCGCGCCACCCGGTCGGCCTCGAGCGCTTGCGCAAGCTCGGCGGGGACCTCCGTGAAGGAGGACTCAGCAGGGGCCGTGGTGGTCATGACTCCAGTCCACCACCTACGTCTGACACACGAAATCGGCCCACCACCATCCTGTGGACAGACCCAACAGGACCCCACCCTGGGGACGCCAACGAGCGCATCGGCCCATTGCACGCGACCCGGCCACGGAACCCGCCCACGGAACCCGACCGCGCGACCTTCGCCAGCCGGCGGCACCTGCCGGCCACCACCGCGCGACGCGCTGTCACCGTCCACGCCTAGGATGGCCATGCCGGAGATTCCGGTCGTTTGGCATGCCCTGGAGGCTGTGTGACCCGCCCGCTCGCCCCCCTGCTCGAGCGCCTCGACGCGCCCGCCATCGATGCCGCGCACCTGGTGGCGCCCACGGCGGCGGCACCCCCGATGATCGCCCGCACCGTCCGCGATCAGGACGGGCTTCTCGTCGTCGTCACGGCGACGAGCGGTGATGCAGACACGTTCGCGGCGGCCCTCGGCAGTTACCTCGACCCCGCGCGCGTGACCGTGCTGCCGGCCTGGGAGACCCTCCCGCACGAGCGCCTCAGCCCTCGTTCCGATACCGTCGCGCGCCGCCTCGCGACCCTGCGACGCATCGTCCATCCGGAAGCTGTGGCACAGGAGGCCGGCCTCCCGCCCCTGGACGTCGTCGTCGCGCCCCTGCGTGCGATCCTGCAGCCCGTCATCCCGGGCCTCGCCGACCTCGAGCCGGTCTCGCTCCACGCGGGCGACGTGCGTGACCTGACTGACCTCACCGAGGCGCTCGGCAGCGCCGCCTACACGCGCGTGGACATGGTCGAGCGCCGCGGCGAGTTCGCCGTCCGCGGCGGCATCGTCGACGTCTTCGCGCCCACGGATCCTCACCCCGTGCGCATCGAGTTCTTCGGCGACGAGGTCGACTCCATCCGCTCCTTCTCGGTCGCTGATCAGCGCTCGCTCGCGTCCGTCGATCAGCTCTGGGCGCCGCCGTGCCGCGAGCTCCTGCTGACCGAGGACGTGCGCGTGCGCGCCGCGGCGCTGCAGGACCAGGTGCCCGCCGCCGCGGACATGCTGGGCCGCATCGCGAGCGGCGTCGCGGTGGAGGGCATGGAGAGCCTCATCCCGCTGCTCGTCGACCGCCTGGTCCCCGTCACCGATGCCCTTCCGCGCGGAACTCGGCTGGTCGCGATCGAGCCCGAACGCCTCGCGCGCCGCGCCGAGGATCTGCAGCGCACCGCGCAGGAGTTCCTGGCCGCCGCGTGGGTTGGCGCCGCCGCCGGCGCGGATGCCCCTCTCGAGCCCACGGAGGGCTCGTTCCTCTCGCTGGAGCAGATCGAGGAGTCGGCCGCCGATCGCGCGCTCCACTGGTCGACCGTCGGTCCGTTCGGCAGCGCCGATGCGGTCGCCACGGGCCTCGCCGACGTCGAGGACCACCGTGGTCGGCTCGAGGCGGCGCTCGCCGCCGTTCGCACGCGCGTGGCGGAGGGCTGGACGGTCGTGGTCACGGCCGCCGGCACGGGCTCGGCTCACCGGATCGCCGAGCAGTGCGGCGAGCTGGAGATCGCCGCCCGCGTCACCGAGGTGTGGGAGCCCGCCGACGGCGTGGTCAGCATCGTGCCGCACATCACGGGCGCCGGCTTCCAGTCGCCCGAGGCGCGGGTGATGGTGGTCCATGAGTCCGATCTCACGGGACGCGCCGCGGCCGCGGCCGGACCCAAGGTCAAGGTGCCCAGCCGCCGACGCAACGCCGTCGATCCGCTCCAGCTGCGCCCGGGCGACTTCGTGGTCCACGAGAGCCACGGCGTGGGGCGGTTCATCGAGCTCACCAAGCGCACGGTGAGGGGTGTGGAGCGCGAATACCTAGTCATCGAGTACGCGCCCTCGAAGCGCGGCGGGCCCGCCGACCGCCTGTCCGTCCCCACCGATCAGCTCGATCTGGTCACCAAGTACGTGGGCGGCGAGGCGCCGAGCGTCAACAAGATGGGCGGCTCCGACTGGGCCAAGACCAAGGGGCGGGCGCGCAAGGCGGTCAAGGAGATCGCTGCGGAGCTCATCCGGCTGTACTCCGCGCGCATGGCCTCCAAGGGCCGCGAGTTCGGCCCCGACACCCCGTGGCAGCGTGAGCTCGAGGAGGCATTCGCGTTCGTCGAGACGCCCGACCAGCTCAGCACCATCGACGAGGTCAAGGAGGACATGGAGAAGGGCGTCCCGATGGACCGCCTCATCTGCGGCGACGTGGGCTTCGGCAAGACCGAGATCGCCGTGCGCGCCGCGTTCAAGGCGATCCAGGACGGCGCGCAGGTCGCGCTGCTGTGCCCGACCACGCTGCTCGTGAAGCAGCACGCGGACACCTTCGCGGAGCGCTTCGCGCAGTTCCCGGTCAAGGTCGCCGCCCTGTCGCGCTTCCAGACCGACAAGGAGGCCAAGGAGATCGTCGAGGGCCTCGCGGACGGCACCATCGACATGGTGATCGGCACGCACCGGCTGGTGACGGGCCAGGTGCGGTTCAAGGAGCTCGGCCTCATCATCATCGACGAGGAGCAGCGGTTCGGCGTCGAGCACAAGGAGACGCTCAAGGCGCTGCGCACCGACGTGGACGTGCTCGCGATGTCGGCGACGCCCATCCCGCGAACGCTCGAGATGGCGGTCACCGGCATCCGCGAGATGTCCACGCTGGCGACGCCGCCGGAGGAGAGGCACCCGATCCTCACCTACGTGGGTCCGCAGGAGAACCCGCAGGTCGCCGCGGCCATCAGGCGCGAGCTGATGCGCGACGGTCAGGTGTTCTACATCCACAACTCGGTCAAGACCATCACGAGCGCCGCACGGCGCCTCTCCGAGCTCGTGCCGGAGGCACGCATCGCGGTCGCGCACGGTCAGATGAGCGAGAAGCAGCTCGAGCAGGTGATCGTCGACTACTACGACCGGCGCTACGACGTGCTGGTGTGCACGACCATCGTCGAGACCGGGCTCGACATCTCGAACGCCAACACCTTGATCGTCGAGCGCGCGGACAAGTTCGGGCTGTCGCAGCTGCACCAGCTGCGCGGCCGCGTGGGCCGCGCCCGCGAACGCGCGTACGCCTACTTCCTGTACCCGCCGGATCGCACGCTCACCGAGACCGCGCACGATCGCCTGCAGACCATCGCCGCCAACACGGACCTGGGCGCGGGCATGGCCGTTGCGATGAAGGACCTCGAGATCCGCGGCGCCGGCAACCTGCTGGGCGCGGAGCAGTCGGGCCACATCGAGGGCGTGGGGTTCGACCTCTACATCCGGATGGTGGGCGAGGCCGTCGCCGGCTTCCGCGGCGAGGGAGGGGAGGAGCGCGCGCCCATGACGATCGACCTACCCATCGACGCCCACATCCCCGAGCAGTACATCGAGCACGAGCGACTGCGTCTCGAGGCGTACCGCAAGATCGCCGATGCGGCCGACGAGGCCGCGCTCGCCGCGATCGAGGAGGAGCTGCGCGACCGCTACGGCAACCTGCCCGAGCCGGTGGAGCACCTGTTCGCGGTGGCACGGCTGAGGCTCGAGGTGCGGGAGGCCGGCATCACGGACGTGGTGGCGCAGGGACGGTACGTGCGCTTCTCGCCCCTGGAGCTGCCGGACTCCGCGACCATGCGCATCAACCGCCTCTACCCCGGCACGCTCATCAAGCCGGCCGTGCGGCAGGTGCTGGTGCCCGCGCCCATGACCTCCCGCGTAGGAGGCAAGCCCGTCGAGGGTCCCGAGGTGCTCGAGTGGGCACGCGAGGTCATCAAGGCCACCCGTCCCGCGACAGTAGGATGATGCCCATGCCTCAGCTTCACCGCCGTTCGCTCGTGGCCGCCGTGTGCGGCGCGCTCGTCCTCGCCGGCTGTGCCGTGCCCGGTCAGCCTGCGCCCGCTGGAGTGGCGGCGGAGCTCGATGGCGTGCAGCTCACCAACAGCGAGGTCACGGCGCTGTCCGACGCCTGGCTCGAGGACATCGGCGCTCCGGCGGACCGACGTCAGGTCATCACCCTCGAGATGATGCGCGAGCCGCTCCTGGCGGCGACGGACCAGATCGATCTCGAGTACACGCGCTCGCAGTCCCGCCAGCAAGCGGAGGCGCTGCTCGAGCTGCAGGGCGTCACGACGGAGCCGAGCGAGGAGATGGTCGATGCCGTGGAGGGCGCGCTCATGATCGCGGCCTTCACGGTGCTGCCCGCGGACACCTCGGTCATCCAGTCGGTCGCCGAGCAGGTCGAGGCCGACGCGACGACCAACGCCCGCACCGGCTCGTTCAGCACCGACGCCTTCATGGAGTCGCTGGTGGTCACCGCGGAGAAGGCGGCTGCCGCCGCGCAGCAGGGCCAGCCCGCGTGGTTCCTCGAGTTCAACGATGTCGTCGGCCTCACCGAGCCCGACGCGTCCTGGATCGTCAGTGAGTGACGGAGTCGACCGACTCATCCAGGTGATGGATCGCCTGCGCTCGCCAGGCGGCTGCCCGTGGGACGCGGAGCAGACCCACCAGACCCTCACCGCCTACGCCCTCGAGGAGACCTACGAGCTCATCGAGGCCATCGAGTCGGGCTCGCGCGAGGACATGCTCGAGGAGCTGGGCGACGTGCTGCTCCAGGTGGTGTTCCACGCGCGCGTCGCGCAGGAGCACGCCGAGGCCCCGTTCGACATCGACGACGTCGCGAACGCCGTTGCCGACAAGCTCGTCGAGCGTCACCCGCACGTCTTCGATGGGGCCGATGCGGGCTCGGCCGAGGAGGTCCACGCTCGCTGGGAGCGGATCAAGAAGGAGACCAAGCAGCGGGAGTCCGTCATGGACGGCATCCCCGCTGCCCAGCCTTCTCTCGCCCGCGCGCAGAAGGTGATCAGCCGCGCGGCCCGAGCGGGGCTGTCCGTGCAGGACCCCGCGGGCGTCGGCATCGGCCCGCAGCTCCTCGCGCTGGTCGCCCGCGCCCAGGCCGAGGGCGTCGACGCGGAGGCGGCGCTGCGCGACGCGACCCGCGACTACGAGGCCGCTGCGCGCGAGGCCGAGGCAGCATCGGCCGTCACCGAGGGTTCACCCAGCCGGGACCTGGGTCGCGACGCGACGCCAGCGAGCCGCCGATAGACTCCACGGAGAACCCCTACACAACTGAAGGAGCATCCATGGCCAGCATTGAGGCTATTGGCGCACGCGAGATCCTCGACTCGCGCGGCAACCCGACCGTCGAGGTCGAGGTCGCGCTCGAGGACGGCACGTTCGCCCGCGCAGCAGTCCCGTCCGGAGCATCGACGGGTGCATTCGAGGCGGTGGAGCGTCGCGACGGCGGCTCCCGCTACCTGGGCAAGGGCGTCGAGCAGGCCGTGGACGCGGTCATCGACGACATCGCCCCCGAGATCGTCGGCCTCGACGCGACCGAGCAGCGCATCATCGACCAGACCATGCTCGACCTGGACGGCACCGACAACAAGGGCAAGCTGGGCGCGAACGCGATCCTCGGTGTCTCCCTCGCGGTGGCGAAGGCCGCTGCGGACTCGGCCGACCTGGCGCTGTTCCGCTACCTGGGCGGCCCCAACGCGCACCTGCTGCCCGTGCCGATGATGAACATCCTCAACGGCGGCTCGCACGCGGACTCGAACGTCGACATCCAGGAGTTCATGATCGCTCCCGTGGGCGCCTCGACGTTCCGCGAGGCCTACCGCTACGGCGCCGAGGTCTACCACGCCCTCAAGTCCGTCCTCAAGGAGCGCGGTCTGGCCACCGGCCTGGGCGACGAGGGCGGCTTCGCCCCCAACCTCGAGTCCAACCGTGCGGCACTGGACCTGATCCTGGTCGCGATCGAGAAGGCCGGCCTCAAGCCCGGCGAGGACGTGGCGCTCGCGCTCGACGTCGCCGCGACCGAGTTCTTCAAGGACGGCGCCTACCAGTTCGAGGGAGCCGCGAAGTCCGGCGAGGAGATGTCCGCCTACTACGAGCAGCTCGTGGCCGACTACCCGCTCGTGTCGATCGAGGACCCGCTGTCCGAGGACGAGTGGGCTGACTGGTCGCACCTCGTGTCGACTATCGGCGACAAGACCCAGATCGTCGGCGACGACCTGTTCGTCACGAACCCGACCCGCCTCAAGCGCGGTATCGACGAGAAGGCCGCGAACGCGCTGCTGGTGAAGCTCAACCAGATCGGCACGCTCACCGAGACCATCGACGCCGTCTCCCTCGCGACCGCCAACGGCTTCACCTCGATGGTGTCGCACCGTTCCGGCGAGACCGAGGACGTCACCATCGCCGACCTGGTCGTGGCGCTCAACACCGGCCAGATCAAGACCGGCGCTCCGGCCCGCGGCGAGCGCATCGCCAAGTACAACCAGCTGCTCCGCATCGAGGAGGAGCTCGACGACGCCGCGACGTACGCGGGCACGTCGGCCTTCCCGCGCAGCTACTAGGCGCACGGCTTCGACGGCCGCGGCTCCCACGTGAGGGGGTCGCGGCCGTCGTGCTGTCCGGCCCTCCGCGCGCCTGACCGGAACCGCGCCGCGCTCCGGAGAGAATCATCGCCATGAGTGTGCCCAGCCGCCCCGGTGCGCCGCGAACGTCCCCCACGACGCCGCGGCGCGCTGCGACAGGCCCGGCGGAGCGCGCGCGCACTCGCGCCAAGGCGGAGCCCCAGCACGCCCCGTCCGCGCCAGCGCGCGGCAGCGCCAAGCCCACGCGGTCGTCCTCGACGTCCACGCGCCGCGGTCCGACGACGGGACCCATCGCCAAGCCGAGCAGCCGTCCAGGCGGCCCCACCGCATCGGCCCGTACGAATCGGGACGCGGGACCGCGCATCGACCCCTCCCGCCCTCAGGGATCGTGGACGGGCATGCTCACCTGGCGCACGGCCGTCATGGTGGGCGTCATCGCCATCGCGTTCGCGGTGGTCGCACCGTCGGTGCGCGCCTACCTCAACCAGCAGGCGATGCTCGAGTCGCTGCGCACGGAGGCCCAGGCTGCACAGACGGAGGTCGACGACCTCGAGGCAGATGTCGCGCGCTGGGACGACCCCGCCTTCCTGGTCGCGCAGGCGCGCGAGCGCCTCGCCTACGTGTTCCCCGGCGAGACGCCCTACCGCGTGATCGATCCCGAGTCCGTGGGCAGCGCGAGCGAGGGATCACCCATGGAAGGCACCACACCCGAGTCGCTGGTCGACGCCGCGTGGTACGACCGCCTGTGGGGCTCGGTGGTCGAGGCAGGGGAAGGCGCCGATGCGGTTGCGCCGTCGCCGCAGGATGTGTCGGCGCCGCCGGAGCCGGGCGAGGCGTCCGTCGACGCCGGCGGCGAGTCCGGGTAGCCGACCGACGTAGACTTCGGAGGGTGACAGACACGCCCGCGACCGAGAGCGACCTGCGGGTGCTCGCGGCGCAGCTGGGACGCGAGCCGCGTGGCGTGGTCGCGATCGCCGCGCGCTGCGTGTGCGGCAACCCCACCGTCGTGCACACCGCGCCGCGACTGCCGGACGGCACGCCCTTCCCCACGCAGTACTACCTCACGCACCCCGAGGCGGTGTCCGCGGTGTCGACCCTCGAGGCCCGCGGCGTGATGAAGGACATGACGGAGAGGCTCGCGGAGGAGCCGTCGCTCGCGGAGCAGTACCGGCGTGCGCACGAGACCTATCTCGAGGAGCGCTACGCGCTCGAGGACGTCCCCGAGATCCACGGCATCTCCGCTGGCGGCATGCCCGACCGCGTCAAGTGCCTCCATGTGCTCGTGGGCCACGCGCTCGCGGCTGGCCCCGGCGTCAATCCGCTGGGCGACGACGCGCTTGAGATGATCCGCAGCCACTGGCGGCCCGACCGGTGCACGTGCCCCGCGCTCGGCACCGACCCGGACGCCGCCGTCTCCCTCGACCCCGACGCCTACACCCAGGAGGCCTGATGCCACGCGTCGCCGCCATCGACTGCGGAACCAATTCGATCCGCCTGCTCATCGCCGATGTCGACCTCGCCTCCGGCACCCTCACCGACGTCGTGCGCCGCATGCTGGTGGTGCGCCTGGGCCAGGGCGTCGACCGCACGGGCCGGTTCGCTCCCGAGGCGCTCGAGCGCACGCTGGCCGCGACCGACGAGTACGCGGCTCAGTGCCGCGAGCACGGCGTCGAGGCGATCCGGTTCGTCGCGACCTCGGCCACGCGCGACGCGAGCAACCGAGTGGACTTCATCGAGGGCGTGCGTGCGCGGCTGGGCGTGGCGCCTGAGGTGATCTCCGGGACCGAAGAGGCAGAGCTGAGCTTCCGCGGCGCGCTGTCCGCGCTCGATGCGTCCCGCCCGGGACCGTACCTCGTGGTCGACCTGGGCGGCGGCTCCACCGAGCTCGTGCTGGGTCAGTCCACGCCGGACGCTGCCCACTCGATGGACGTGGGCTGCGTGCGGATGACGGAGCGTCACCTGGAGGCCGACCCGCCGACTCAGGAGCAGGTCGAAGCGGCCCGCGCGGACGTCCGCGCGGCGCTCGACGCAGCATCGCGCGAGGTGCCGCTGGGCGATGCCCGCACGCTGGTGGGCCTGGCCGGGTCGATCACCACGGTCACCGCGGCGGCGCTCGACCTGCCCGACTACGACCGCGACGCGATCAACGGCGCCGAGCTCGCCATCGACGATGCCGCGCGCGCGTGCGACGAACTGCTCGCCGCCACCCGTGAGGAGCGGGCCGCGATGCCGTTCATGCACCCCGGTCGCGTCGATGTGATCGGTGCCGGCGCGCTCGTATGGCGCGAGGTCATGGAGCGCGTGCGCGCCGAGGTCGCCGCCGCAGGCGGGGAGCTCGCCACGGCCGTGACGAGCGAGCACGACATCCTCGACGGCATCGCCTTCTCCGCGGCCGAACGGCTGTAGCAGCCCCGGCCCAGCCAGCGCATCGGCCCTCCGCGCGCGTGCGAAGGGCCGATGCGCCCGCCCGGCGCTACTCGACGATGTCGCGTCCGTGCACCGTGAGCGCCCAGATGACGAACACGGCCAGCGCGATCATGATGATCCCCCACACGGGGTACCAGGGCAGCCACAGGAAGTTGGCGACGGCGCTGAGCACCGCGAGGATGACGCCGATGGTGCGCGCCCATACCGCTCCGCTGAACACGAACACGCCTGCCAGGGCCACGACGATGCCGAGGATCAGGTGGATCCACCCCCACGTGCTGATGTCGAACTGGAAGATGTACTCCTCACCGACGACGAAGAACTCGTCATTGAAGAGGGCGATCAGGCCCGTCAGCGCCTGGACGAGTCCTGCCGTCATCATCAGGACTCCGGCGAAGACGGTGAAGCCGACCGCTGTGGTGCTGCGGGGCGTGGCGTCGTGCTGCGTCATGGCTGCTCCCTCGAGTGGCGGTTCTGCCTGCGCCTTCGCGTCGTTGCGTCGGCACTGCCAGTATGTCGTGCGCGCCGCCGCGGCGCGCGGCGAGCGTCTCGGATGCGGGAGGATGGAGGCGCGCCCTCGTAGCCCAATTGGCAGAGGCGGCCGACTTAAAATCGGCGCAGTGCGGGTTCGAGTCCCGCCGAGGGCACGGGAATCGGATCGGGCCGGGCCTGGTTGCATGTGTCCGTGCCGCCCTCCTCAGCCTCGGTGGGCCTGCGCTCCGAGCGCGGGCCCATCCTGCTGTCGTTGATGCTCTCCACCGCCCTGGTCGCGCTCGATGCGACGATCATCGCCACCGCGTCCGCGACCATCGCGAGCGAGCTCGGCGCCTTCGAGCAGGTTCCATGGCTGTTCTCCGCCTACCTCCTGGCCCAGGCGGTCAGCACGCCGCTGGCAGGCCGGCTCTCCGACATCCTCGGCCGCAAGTCGCTGATCGTGGCCGGGATCGGGATCTTCCTGGCGGGCTCGGTCCTGTGCGGCGCGGCATGGTCCATGGGTGCGCTCATCGCCGGTCGCGTGCTGCAAGGGCTCGGCGCGGGCACCGTGATGCCGGTGGCACAGACCATCGCCGCCGACATCTACTCGCTCGAGGAGCGGGCTAAGGTGCAGGGATACCTCGCCTCCGTCTGGGCGATCTCCGCCGTGGTGGGGCCGACCCTGGGGGGCGTCTTCTCCGAGTTCGTCTCGTGGCGCTGGATCTTCTTGATCAACGTCCCCCTGTGCGCGCTTGCCGCCTGGATGATCCTGCGCCGCTATCACGAGGCCCCTCGCGAGGGGGCCCGCGAGCCCATCGACTACACCGGCGCGGTGCTGCTCGCGAGCGCCAGCACGCTGCTCCTGTTCGGGCTCCTCGAAGGCGGGACCACCTGGGCGTGGTGGTCGGTGCCCTCGGTGCTGGTCCTCGCCAGCGCGATCGCGCTGGGCGCGTGGTTCGTGCGCCACGTCCTGCGCTCGCAGCACCCGATCGTCGACCTCCGCCTGCTCCGTCGCCGGGTGATCGGCGTCGCGACGGCCGTGTCCCTCGTGGTGGGCATGGTCGTCCTCGGACTGTCCACCTACATCCCCATCTACGCCCAGGGAGTCCTGGGCTACGGTCCGCTGATCGCAGGCTTCGCGCTCGCGGCGATGACGATCGGATGGCCCCTCACTGCATCGAACTCCGGACGGCTCTACCTGCGCCTGGGCTTTCGCATCACGTCGGTGATCGGAGCCGCGGTGGTGGTGGTGGGCAGCGCCGCCACCCTGCTGCTGACCTCGACGACGCCCCTCATCGTGACGGCCGCCGCCACCTTCCTCGTGGGCGGCGGCATGGGTCTGTGCGCGATCCCGACCCTCATCGCCGCGCAATCGGCCGTGGGTCGAGAGATCCGCGGCGGCGTCACCGGGGTGAACATCTTCGCGCGATCGCTCGGCTCGGCTGTCGGCGTCGCCATCTGCGGTGCCATGGTCAACGCGCACGCGCGGATCGGGCCGGACGGATCGCCGCAGGGCGACGGCCTCATGGAGGGACTGCACCTGGTCTTCATCTTCGTCGCGATCAGCGCCGTCGCCCTTGCGGCGCTCACGGCCGCCATGCCGCGCGACCGCGAGGAGGCGCGCGACAGGCGGGCCGCTCGGAGCCGCGAGCAGGAGAGAGCCGTCGAGGGTCAAGGCGCGGAGTAGAGCGGCCGTAGGCTCGGGGCCATGGCAGCAGGCGCGACCGTCCACACCTTCGAGATCACGCTCGCCGACGTGGACCGCGGCGTCTACGAGGAGGTGAGCCTGCGGGTCGCCCGCCATCCCTCCGAGACCGCCGCGTTCATGATGACCCGCGTGCTCGCGTTCTGCCTCGAGCACCAGGAGGGCATCGCCTTCAGCGAGGGCATCGCGACCGCCGACGAGCCGGCCATCGTGGTGCGCGACCTGACCGGAGCGCTCGTGGCGTGGATCGAGGTGGGCGCGCCGGATGCGGAGCGGCTCCACCGGGGCAGCTGCGCCGCGGACCGCACGGCGGTCTACACCCACCGCGAGCCCGCGAAGCTGCTCGCGAGCTGGGAGGGCAAGCGCATCCATCGGCGCGAGGGGGTCGCGCTCCACTCCTTCGACCGCGCCTTCATCGACGCTGCGGCAGCGCTCGTCGAGCGCCGCAACGCGGCGACGGTCTCCGTGACCGAGCGCCACCTCTACCTCGAGCTCAACGGCACGAGCATCGACACCGCGATCTGCGATCACCCGCTGACCTGAGTCCTCGCGCTGTCCCGACCCGCGCATGGGCCCCCCTGCGCCCCAGCAGGTGCTCAGTGCCCAAATCGGCACGAACTGGGCACTCAGGACCTGCTCGGGCGCCGGGCGCGCGAGGAGAGCGCGAGGGCATCGCAGGCCGAGCCAGCGCCGCCGGCCGAGCCCGCACGCGCATCGGCCCCTTGCGCTCCCGCTATTCAGTGTTACTATCTACTGGTAGTCAACATCACTGAGTAGTAGGAGGCCCACCGTGGGCAAGCAGATGACCGAGATGCTCAAGGGGACCCTTGAGGGCATCGTCCTCGCGATCCTCGCGGCGAGCCCCGCCTACGGCTACGACATCACGGCGCGGCTGCGCGAGCAGGGCTTCGCCGACATCGCCGAGGGCACCGTGTATGCGCTGCTGCTGCGCCTCGAGAAGAAGGAGCTCGTCGCAGTGGAGAAGGTGCCGTCGGAGAAGGGCCCGCCACGCAAGGTCTACAGCATCACCGCCGAGGGTCAGGGATACCTCGATGACTTCTGGAACACGTGGAGCTTCCTGAAGGACCGACTCGACCAGCTCCACACGAAAGGACAGGGATCATGAGCAGGAATTGGATCGAGATCGTCACCGGCTCGCTCGAGGACAAGAAGAAGTACCGCGAGTACAAGGCGCGCAAGGCCGCACTTCCGGCTCCCTACGAGCAGACGGTGGAGGCCGTCGAGCGCTATCTCAACTACGCAGGGGGCATCTCGAAGGGTGACGTGCTGGTCGAGATGTACGAGGACCTCATCGTGCTGTTCGAGCAGGCCGCGGCCGACGGAACGCCCGTGCGCGGCGTGGTGGGGGACGACGCCGTGGAGTTCGTCGAGGACTTCCTCCGCGGCTACGAGGACGGCCGCTGGGTCGCCAAGGAGCGTGCTCGACTCACGGACGCCGTGGATGCGGCGGCGAAGGAACAGGGGCACGGCCATGGTGACTGACGCCGCCGTTCGGATCGAGGGGCTCGTCAAGTCCTACGGCGATCTCGAGGTGCTGCGCGGAGTCGACCTGGCGGTCTCGCGCGGCTCCATCACCGCGCTGCTCGGCGCGAATGGCGCGGGCAAGACCACGCTGGTGCGCATCCTGTCCACCTTGGGCAGCGCCGATGCGGGGGTCGCCTCGGTCGCGGGTGCGGACGTGGACAAGGAGCCGGGGAAGGTGCGGGAGGCTATCAGCCTCACCGGCCAGTTCGCAGCCGTGGACGAGATCCTCACGGGACGCGAGAACCTGGTGCTGGTGGCGAGGCTGCGACACGTGGACTCACCGCGAGCCGTGGCGGAGCAGCTTCTCGCGCGCTTCAGCCTCTCCGACGCCGCCGACCGTCGCGTGGGCACCTACTCGGGTGGCATGCGCCGCAGGCTCGACATCGCGATGAGCCTCATCGGCGAGCCGCCGGTCGTGTTCCTCGACGAGCCCACCACCGGCCTGGACCCTCAGGCACGCCAGGAGGTCTGGGAGGCCGTGCGCACGCTCGCGGCGGGCGGCACCACGGTGCTGCTCACCACGCAGTACCTCGAGGAGGCCGAGCAGCTCGCCCACCAGATCGCGATCCTCCACGAGGGCCGCATCATCGTCGACGGAACCCTTGCGGAGGTCAAGGCCCTCATGCCGCCCGCGACCGTCGAGTACATCGAGAAGCAGCCGAGCCTCGAGGAGATCTTCCTCGCGGTCACCGGATCGAGCATGGCCACGCCTGAGGAGCTGTCATGACCACCCACGCCCTTGCGGACACCACCACCCTGACGGGCCGCAGCCTGCGCCACATCCTGCGCAGCCCCGACACCATCATCACCACGGTGATGATGCCCATCGCGTTCCT
Organism: Demequina sp. NBRC 110053; assembly: GCF_002090095.1. Lineage (GTDB taxonomy): Bacteria > Actinomycetota > Actinomycetes > Actinomycetales > Demequinaceae > Demequina. Next base: position 1,613,515 of record NZ_BBRJ01000002.1, read on the forward strand.
GCTGCTGTTCGTCTACGTGCTGGGCGGCGCGATCGATGCGGGCACGGAGTCCTACGTGGGCTACCTGCTGCCCGGCATCCTCGTCATCACGATCGCGTCGAGCGTCTCGTACACCGCCTTCCGGCTGTTCACCGACCTGCAGGGCGGGATCTTCGAGCGCTTCCAGTCGCTGCCCATCACCCGCTCGGGGCCGCTGTGGGCGCACGTCCTCACGTCTCTTGTGGCGACGGCGGTCTCGCTCGTCGTGGTCGTGGGCGTGGCGCTCCTGATGGGCTTCCGGCCGCAGGCGGACGTGCTCGACTGGCTCGCGATCGCGGGAATCCTCGGACTGCTCACCCTCGCGCTCACGTGGCTCGCCATCATCCCCGGGCTCACAGCGAAGACGCCCGACGGCGCGGCGGCGTTCTCCTACCCGCTCATCCTGCTGCCATTCGTGAGCTCGGCCTTCGTGCCCACGGAGTCGATGCCCGGGCCAGTACGAGCGTTCGCCGAGAACCAGCCCGTGACGGCCATCGTCGACGCGCTGCGCGACCTCATGGCCGGCCAGGCTCCCGGGAACGACCTCTGGGTCGCCCTCGCATGGTGCGCAGGGATCCTCGTGGTCGGCTACCTGGTCGCCACGGCGCTGCACCGCCGCCGCGCGGCGTAGCGTCACGGGCGCGGCGTCTCCCGATCGTTCGCACGGGGGATGCCGCGCCCGGGATGCGCGCGGGTATGCTGAATCCGCCAACCCCGTCGAGGAGGACCTCCATGGCCAGCCCCGTTTTCAGCTCGAACAGCGCCTTCAAGCCCGGTCAGACGTACGACGTCAACGGCACGCCGGTGACCGAGGCTGACCTCGAGCAGCAGTACGCGATGCCGTCCGCCGGCCCGGTGGAGACCGGCCGCATGAGCTACGAGGGCGTCATCACCAAGGCCTCCGGCATGATCCTGCTGGCGTTCCTCACGGCGATCCCCGGCTACATGTTCTTCAACTTCGCCGGCCTGATGATCTCGGCGATCGCCGGCATGGTGCTGGGCCTCGTGCTCGCCTTCAAGAAGGTCACGACACCGGCCCTCGCGCTGGCCTACGCCGCGATCGAGGGGTACTTCCTGGGCTCGATCTCGACCTACATCGAGACAGCCTTCGACGTCCCCGGCGCCGCGCTGCAGGCGCTGCTGGCCACGGCCTGCACGTTCGCCGTGTGCCTGTGGCTCTACAAGTCCGGCCGCGTGCGCTACACGCCCAAGATGCAGAAGTTCCTGATGATCGGCGGCATCTCCTACCTGCTGTTCTCGCTGGTCAACATCGGCCTGATGATCTTCGGCGGCACCGACTCGGCGTGGGGCCTGCGCACGGGCGTCGAGATCGCCGGCATCCCGCTCGGCGTGCTCATTGGCGCCTTCGCCGTGATCCTCGGCTGCGTGTCCCTCATCGGCGACTTCGACTTCGTCGAGAACGGCGTCAAGAACGGGCTGCCTCAGCACTTCGACTGGAAGGCCGCGTTCGGCATCGTCGTCACGCTCGTGTGGCTCTACATCGAGTTCCTGCGGATCATCGCGATCCTCCAGGGCCGCGACTAGCGCCCGGAGACACCCGACCATGGTGAAGCACGGGCTCACCCGCGCCCGCACCTCGCCTGTGGCGGCGCACGTGCTCGGTGCAGAAGGCGCGTGACCCGTGCCCCTGTTCGACCTGCCTGAGGACCAGCTGCGCGCGTACCGCCCCGACGTGCGCGAGCCTGCGGACTTCGACGCATTCTGGACGTCCACCATCGATCAGGCTCGTGAGACGCCGATGCGCGTGGACCGGCAGCCGGGTCCTGTCGACCTCGCTCAGGTGGTCCTCGAGGACGTGACCTTCCCCGGCTTCGATGGCCACCCCATCAAGGCGTGGCTCGCGTATCCTCGCGGCGCCGACGCCCCGCTGCCGTGCGTGGTCGAGATCAATGGCTACGGCGGCGGACGCGGGCTTGCGCTCGAGCGCATCCTCTGGGCGACCGCCGGCTACGCCCACCTGTACGTCGACTCCCGCGGGCAGGGAATCACGTGGGGCAACGGCGGCGCGACGGCGGACCCGGTCGGGCATGCCCCGGCCGCGCCCGGCGTGATGACGCGTGGCATCTCCGACCCCCACGACTACTACTACCGTCGCCTGTACACGGACGCCGTTCGCGGGGTCGACGCGGCGCGATCGCTGCCCGAGGTCGACGCGGCGCGCGTCGTCTTCGTGGGCGGATCGCAGGGCGGCGGAGTCTCACTCGCCGTGGCGGGCATGGTGCCGGACCTCGCGGGCTGCGTCGCCGACGTGCCTTTCCTGTGCCACTTCGAGCGCGCCATCGACATCACGGACGAGTACCCGTATCAGGAGCTCGTCACCTACCTGAAGACCACGCGCCTGCCGCGCGACGCGGTGCTCGACACCCTGCAGTACTTCGATGGTGTGAACCACGCCAAGCGCGCCCATGCGCCTGCCCTGATGTCGGTCGCGCTTTTGGACGCGGTGTGCCCGCCGTCCACGTGCTTCGCCGCCTTCAACTGGTACGGAGAGCGGTCGGGCCAATCGGACAAGACCATGGAGGTCTACGGCTACAACGGCCACGAGGGCGGGCAGGCGCACCAGCAGGAGCGTCAGCTGGAGTTCGTCCGCCGCGTCACCGCCTGAGACCTCGACCAGGCGTACGGCCGATGCGCACTCGAGCGCGCATCGGCCGTCCCCCTACGCCGTGGCTGGGGCGTAGCTGACCTGGCAGAAGCCGTGGTTGCAGTACCCGCCGGGGTTCTTGTGCAGGTACTGCTGGTGGTAGTCCTCGGCGTAGTAGAAGCGGCCGTCTCCGGCATCCTCGGCCCGCACGATCTGGGTCGTGATCGTGCCGAACCCCTTGTCCGCCAGCTGGGCCTGGTAGCGATCGCGCGACGCTTCCGCGGCAGCGAGCTGCTCGTCCGAGGTCGCGAAGATCGCGCTGCGGTACTGGGTGCCGATGTCGCCGCCCTGCCTGTTGAGCGTCGTGGGGTCGTGGTTCTCCCAGAACGCTCCCAGCAGGGTGTCGAACGCCACCTTCTCGGGGTCGTACACCACCTGCACGATCTCGGCGTGGCCGGTCCGCGCCGTGCAGGTCTCCTGGTACGTGGGATTGGGCGTCCAGCCGCCCATGTAGCCCACGGACGTCGAGTGCACGCCGTCCAGCTGCCAGAAGATCCGCTCCGCCCCCCAGAAGCACCCCATGCCCACGTACAGCACCTGGTGCCCGTCGGGCCACGGCTCCGTGAGGGACGTGCCCAGCACCATGTGCCGGTCCGCCACCTCGAAGCTCGTGTCGCGGCCGGGCAGCGCCTGATCCGCGGTGATCATCGTCGTCTTGTCCAAACCAAGCATCATCGCTCCTTCCACGCGGCACAACGCCGCCGTGCCCACTCCTGTTCCTGCCGAGCGACAGATTCTCGACGCCGTCGCTGCGCCCCCACCGGGGCGGCGCGCGTTAGGCTCGCGACATGGCCAACAGTCCTGGTGAGAGCAAGCCCACGTCGTCCGTGCTCTACACCGAGCAGACGTCCGTGGTGGACCGCGTTCCCGTGACGCTCAGGGTGGCGGGCGCGTGGTCGTGGCGGATCGTCGTCGTCGGCATCGTCGTGGCGGCCGGGGCGTGGGCGTTCACGAGCCTGTCCGCCCTCTTTGTGCCGCTCATCATCGCGCTGATCATCGCCGCCCCCCTCGAGCGCCTGGTCGCCCGCATGGCGCAGGTGGGCGTGCCGCGGGCTCTCGGCTCCGTCCTCGCGATCCTCGGCCTCATCGCGGTCGTGCTCGGCCTCGGCACCCTCGCCTCCACGTCGTTCGTCAACGACTTCGACGAGCTGCGAGAGTCAGCCGTCGAGGGCTTCGAGACCTTCGTGGCGTGGCTCGTCGAGGGGCCGCTGGGGATCAGCCAGGAGCAGATCGATCAGGTCGTGGGCAACATCCAGGAGTTCGTGCAGGGCAACGCGCTGGGTGTCGCATCGGGAGCGCTGTCCGTGGGATCGGCGATCGGTGGCGTGTTCGCCGGCGTCGTCATCGCCCTGGTCGCGCTGTTCTTCTTCATGCGCGACGGTCGCCAGATCTGGTCGTGGACCGTGGGCCTGCTGCCGGACTCCGCGGTCGAGCGCGCCGATCACGCGGGCGTGCACGCCTGGGTGACGCTGCGCCGCTACACCCAGACCACGGTGTTCGTGGCGTTCGTGGACGCGGTCGGGATCGGCGTGGGCGCCTGGATCCTCGGAGTGCCGCTCGCGCTGCCCATCGCGATCATCGTCTTCCTGTTCTCCTTCATCCCGCTCATCGGTGCGACGCTGTCGGGCATCATCGCTTCGCTCGTCGCGCTGGTCAACGGCGGCTGGGTCGATGCGCTGTGGATGATCGGCATCGTGCTGCTGGTGCAGCAGATCGAGGGCAACGTCCTGTATCCCTGGCTGTTCGGCAAGGCAGCGTCGATCCACCCGCTCGCAGTGCTGCTGACGATCTCCGCCGGAACCCTGACGCTGGGTCTCATCGGCGCGATCATCGCGGTGCCCATCGTGGCCACGCTCTACGCGTTCAAGCGTGGCCTGCGGCTGGGAGACGCCATCGACGAGGTGGACCGGCCACCCATATCGACGCAGATGCCCGTGGTCGCGGAGAGATTCCGACGTGCCAGGGAGGCCGTGACGCACACCGGCGAGATCCGCACCCGCCGCCACGGACACGGGGACGCGCCCGCCACGGACGAGCATCCGGTCGCCGGCGCAGACGGCGCCCACGTCGCGGAGCCTGAGCCGCACAGCGAGCAGATCCGCACGCGACCCCCGCGTGACGACGACGCCTGAGGCTCGTGCAGCGAGGCCCCGACCATCCCCTCCGGTGCGAGTATCACGCCGCCGGACTGTGCTTCTCCTGCACGCTGATCGATGAGCCCTACTCGCGGCAGGTCGCGGACAAGCAACGGGCGATCGCGGCCCTGATCGACCCGCTCGCGCCCGGCCTGCGGTGGCTCGAACCGCGCCTCAGCGAGCAGCTCGGGTTCCGCACCAAGGCCAAGATGGTGGTCGCCGGAACCGTCGATGAGCCCACCATCGGGATCCTCGCGGCCGATGGATCGGGGCAGGACCTGAGGGACTGCCCGCTCTACCCGCCTGCGCTGTCGAGCGCGTTCGCGCCGCTCGCCGCGTTCGTGACCCGAGCGCGCCTCGAGCCGTACTCGGTGCCGCTGCGCACCGGCGAGCTCAAGCACGTCCTGGTGACGGTCGCACCTGATGGCGACCTCATGGTGAGGTGGGTGCTGCGGTCGACAGAGGCGCTCGCGCGCGTCCGCAAGCACCTGCCGTGGCTCCTGGAGCAGCTGCCGCGGCTCGCCGTCGCCTCCGTCAACGTGCTGCCAGAGCACAAGGCCGTGGTCGAGGGCGAGCGCGAGATCGTGCTCACCGAGCGCGAGACGCTCGCGATGACCGTGAATGGCATCGATCTGCACCTTCGCCCGCAGAGCTTCTTCCAGACCAACACCGAGGTGGCCGCCGCGCTCTACCGTCAGGCAGGCGCCTGGCTCGAGGCCGTGTCGCCGGACAGCCTGTGGGACCTCTACTGCGGCGTGGGCGGGTTCGCGCTCCACTGCGCCGCGGCGGGGCGAGAGGTCGTGGGCGTCGAGGTCAGCGAGCAGGCCGTCGCGTCCGCTCAGCGCTCGCGAGACGAGCGCCTGGCCGCTGACGACGCGACGATGGAGTCGGTCACGTTCGTCGCGGACGACGCCGTGGGCTGGGCCTCTCGACAGCGCGGCGCGCCCGCGGCGATCGTCGTCAATCCGCCCAGGCGAGGCCTGGGGGAGGAGCTGTCGCGCAGGCTCGAGGAGTCCGGTGCGGAGGCCATCGTCTACTCGAGCTGCAACGCGACCACGCTCGCGCGCGACCTCGCGTGGATGCCGTCCTATGCCGCCCGCGAGGCGCGGCTGTTCGACATGTTCCCGCACACGGCTCATGGCGAGGTCGCGGTGCTCCTCGAGCGACGCTGACCCCCACCAGGGGTGGTCACCTCGACGGCCCGAAGACGATGGCGGGCGCGAGACGTGGTCACCTGGTGCTCGCGCCAGGCGCGCGGGCTATCCCGAGAAGGGCTCCGCGGCGATCACCTTGACGGAGATCTCGTTGCCATTGGGGGCGGTGTAGCTGGTCTCGTCGCCCACGGACTTGCCGAGGAGTGCAGCACCCAACGGGGACTGGGCGGAGAACACGTCGAGCTCGGTGCCGCCCGCGACCTCGCGCGATCCGACCAAGAACTTCATCTCCCGACCCGCGACCTCGGCCGTGACGACGGTGCCGGACTGGATCTCGCTCGAGTCGGCGGCCTCGCCCACCGTCGCGGTCTGCAGGATGTGGCGCAGCTGCTGGATGCGCGCCTCCTGCTTCGCCTGCTCCTCGCGCGCAGCGTGGTAGCCGCCGTTCTCCTTGAGGTCACCCTCCTGGCGGCGCTCGTCGATCTCCTTGGCGATCGCCGCGCGGCCGTCGCCCACGAGGTGGTCGTACTCGGCCTGAAGACGGTCGTACGCCTCCTGGGTCAGCCAGGTGCCAGTGGTCTCGGTCACGATCGTCCCTCCTTCTGGACAGAAGAGGTCAGGTTAGCAGGAGCGATCGGGCGCATGAAAGCAGCATCCCTCTCGTGAGCCCGTCGACCTCGTTCGGCGACGGCTACTGCACAGGGACTACTGCACTGGGACTACTGCACTGGGCCGCAGCCGCGCACGAGGGCCGTGTTGGCCTCCTCGACCGTGCTGATGGGTACGGTGAGCCGCTGCTGGGACCCGTCCGCTGGATCGATGTCGACCTCGGCGACGCCCACCTCGGCGTACTGGACGTTCATGGCGTGCAGGTAGCAGGTCACGGGCTCGTCGTCGTAGAAGTAGATCTCGAACGTCGCCTCGACCTGGGTGGGCGAGATGATGTCGAACCCGACGTCCTGCCACCGCACCGGCTGATCGGTGACGAGGTAGGCGATCCAGGCGGTCACTGCGGTGAGCGCGACCAGTCCGGTGAGCACCCATGCCCAGCCCTTGCGCGACAGCCGGGGCCGGGCGCCGGAGCGCTCGTCCTCGATCGGGTCAGGCGCGGTGCTCATGATGAGGCAGGATAGTTCACGGAACGAAAGGGGCTCGACCGTGGCGGACTTCACCGGGGGACCGGGCTTCGCGGCATTCGTCGCGACGTTCGCGCTCGTCGCGGGCGCGATCCTGCTGTTCCGCTCGCTGTCCAAGCACCTCCGCAAGGTCCGCACCCACCCGCCCGAGGGCGAGAAGCCCGCGGGCGCATCGGCTTCCGAGCGGCCGCCCGCGACGGACGCTGCGTCCGACGGCGCGGCCCCTTCGACGCCGAGCCCCGCCTCGGGAGCCTAGGCGGAGACGGAGAACACCACGATCGCGATCGCGATGTAGTGGCAGAGGAACCCCGCGATGGTGAGCGCGTGGAAGATCTCGTGGAAGCCGAAGTACCGCTCGGAGCCGCGCGGCCACTTGGTGCCGTAGATGATGGCGCCCACCGTGTAGCACAGGCCTCCGACGATGATCAGCGTCACCACGGCCGCGCCGCCTGCAGCGTAGAACGGCCCGATGAACCCGACCGCGACCCAGCCGAGCGCGAGGTACAGCGGCACGTACGCCCATCGCGGGGCTCCCAGCCAGAAGATGCGCAGCAGCAGCCCGATGAGCGCGCCACCCCACACGACCGCGAGCACCACCACCCGCGTGGTGCCGTCGAGCAGCATCACGGTCAGCGGCGTGTAGGTGCCCGCGATGATGAGGAAGATGTTCGCGTGGTCCATGCGGCGCAGCACGGCCAGCGTCGTGGGCGACCAGTTGCCGCGGTGATAGACGGCGGAGGTGCCGAACAGCATGACGGCCGTGAGCGTGAAGATCGCCGTCGAGACGCGGCCGGCGAGCGTGGGCGCGAACACCACGAGCACCATGCCGGCGATGAGGGCGATGGGTGCTGCACCCAGGTGCAGCCAGCCGCGCATGAGCGGCTTTCCTGGCACAGGGAGGTTCTCGGACATGAACCTACGTTACCGTAGGTTAGTGCGCGCGAGTACCGTGTGATCCATCACGTGAGTCACGGGAGGGATGCCGATGGGACTGCGCAGCCTGCTCTATGGGCCATACGAGAGGCAGCTGGCGCGCACCCTTCGCGAGCAGGGGGAGATCCCCCGGCACATCGGCGTGATCCTGGACGGCAACCGCCGCTGGGCGAGAGCCTCCGGAGAGTCTGCAGCGCATGGGCACCGGCGTGGGGCGAGCAAGATCGCCGAGGTCCTCGGGTGGTCGGAGGAGGCCGGCGTCGAGGTCGTGACGCTGTGGATGCTCTCCACCGACAACCTGTCGCGCGACCCCGCCGAGCTGGACGCCCTGCTCGAGATCATCTGCTCCGCGGTCGAGTCGCTCGCGGACGACGGGCGCTGGCGGCTCCAGCACGTGGGCGCGGCCGACCTGCTGCCGGCCGATGCGGCGGCCAGGCTGGATGCGGCCGTCGCGAGGACGTCCGCGAACAAGGGACTGCACGTCAATGTCGCCGTCGGCTACGGCGGGCGCCAGGAGATCGCCGATGCGGTGCGGTCGGTCCTGCGGGAAGGCGTGGCCTCGGGGAAGTCGCTTGAGGAGCTCGCGGAGACGGTGTCCGTCGAGCACATCGCCGAGCACCTCTACACGAAGGGCCAGCCCGACCCCGACCTCGTCATCCGAACCTCGGGCGAGCAGCGGCTGTCGGGGTTCCTCATGTGGCAGTCCGCCCACTCGGAGTTCTACTTCTGTGACGCCTACTGGCCGGACTTCCGCCACGTGGACTTCCTGCGAGCGTTGCGAGCGTTCTCCCAGCGCGAGCGCCGGCACGGGCGCTGAGCAACCTGCCCCGCGTGCACGCAAGCGGGCGCATGCGTCCAACCCGCCCGCGCATCGGCCTCGGTGAACGTGCGTGCGGGCACGACTGCGAGACGCGCCCGCCCGGGCGAGCGCGCATCGGCGCCCGCGACCCGCGCGAGCCAACGTGACGAACATGTGACGCGCGGCGTGTCGCGCGGTCGGCTCGGATCCCGGGCGTACCGTCAGGATCGTGGTACCCAACCGACGTCGGCCCGACTTGGGACCGGCCTAGACCGATCGCCGTGGGGCGTTCGGCGCCCTGCGGCCTGAAACGCGGGGAGCCCCTGTGAGCATCACTCAGCCCGACACCACCCCCTCCGTCAACGCCGCAACGGCGACCGAGCTGCGAACGTTCGTGCTCGACACGTCGGTGCTGCTGTCGGATCCGAGGGCACTCAAGCGCTTCGCGGAACACGCGGTGGTGCTGCCGGTGGTCGTCATCACCGAGCTCGAGGCCAAGCGCCACCACCCCGAGCTGGGCTACTTCGCTCGCTCCGCGCTGAGGATGCTCGACGAGTTCCGCGTCCAGCACGGCAAGCTCGACGAGCCCGTCCCGGCGAACGAGGCCGGCGGCACCGTGCGCGTCGAGCTCAATCACACGGATCAGGACGTTCTGCCCAGCGGGTTCCGCCTGGGCGACAACGACACGCGCATCCTGGCGGTGGCAGCGAATCTCAAGGCGGAGGGTCTCGCCGTGACGGTGGTGTCGAAGGACCTTCCGATGCGCGTGAAGGCCTCGGCGCTCGGCATCGAGGCGGAGGAGTACCGCGCCGAGCTGGCCGTCGACTCCGGCTGGACCGGCATGCGCGAGATCCAGCTCACGGACGAGCAGATGTCCGCGCTGTACGAGGCCGAGTCCGCTCCGGCTCCGGCCCCGGAAGACTGCGGCGAGGACCTCGCGACCCTGCCCGTTCACACGGGTCTCGTGATCCACTCGCCGCGCGGGGGAGCGCTCGGCCGCGTCACGGATGACGGAGCCATCCGGCTTGTGCGCGGCGACCAGGAGGTGTTCGGGGTCCATGGCCGCAGCGCCGAGCAGCGCATCGCGATCGATCTGCTGCTCGACGAGACGGTCGGGATCGTGTCCATGGGCGGCCGCGCCGGCACCGGCAAGTCCGCCCTCGCCCTGTGCGCGGGCCTCGAGGCCGTCATGGAGCGGCGCCAGCACAAGAAGATCATGGTGTTCCGCCCGCTGTACGCCGTGGGCGGTCAGGATCTGGGGTACCTGCCCGGCAACGAGTCCGAGAAGATGAACCCCTGGGCGCAGGCCGTGTTCGACACGCTGGGCGCGATGGTGTCCTCCGAGGTGGTCGAGGAGGTCATGGCGCGCGGGATGCTCGAGGTGCTGCCGCTCACCCACATCCGCGGCCGCAGCCTCCACGACGCCTTCGTGATCGTCGACGAGGCGCAGTCGCTCGAGCGCAACGTGCTGCTCACGATGCTGAGCCGCATCGGCCAGGACTCTCGTGTGGTGCTCACCCACGACGTCGCGCAGCGCGACAACCTGCGTGTGGGACGCCACGATGGCATCGCCGCGGTCATCGAGGCGCTCAAGGGTCACCCGCTGTTCGCGCACATCACCCTCGAGCGCTCGGAGCGCTCGGCGGTCGCCGCGCTGGTGACCGACATGCTCGAGCGGCTCGACCTCTAGTCCCAGCCCGAGAACGACGGAAGAGCCGATGCGGTGGCAGCCACCGCATCGGCCCTCCTGACGCGCTCGAGGACTCTCCGTCAGGCGCTGCAGAGCCCAGAAGGTCTCGCTGCATCGTGGCAACGGGCCCATCTGAGTCCTGCATCGCCGCGACCGAAGTCCTCGATCGCCCTGCGCTTCGCGTCTGCACGGGTGCGTGCTCGCTGGGTGCGGGAGTCCTCATGCGGACTCGCTGCTGATGAGCGTCGCTTCTCGACCATCGCCTGGTGCAGCTGGTCGTTGCCCATGCTGGCCTGGCCGTTCGCGCGCCTCCGCTGGCGGCGTCTCTTGCTCATCGCTGTCTCCTCTCGTGTCGTCGCCGTTGGACATGATGACCGATGCGGCCGATGACGGCAACGGCGCCCGATGATTCGAGGGAGCGCTTCAGCAGTCCTCGAACCCGACGCCAGACAATACGGAAAGGCCGATGCGGCGGCAGCCACCGCATCGGCCCTGCGGCGTTCCTGGTGGTCGATTCTCGCTCGCCTCCGGCGTGAGGCGAGCGAGTGGGGCCCAACTCGCTCGAAGAGTAAGGAGCGGGACCGGCTAGAGACCCAGCTCCTGGAGGTAGGGCTCGAGCTCGAGCCAGTTGACCTCGTCCGGGCGCGATTCGTCCCAGATGGCCGCGTACTTCGCCTGCTGCTCGGGGGTGAGGGCGTTCCACTTGCGCAGCTGCTCCTCCTGGTCCACGTGCCAGTACCCGACGATCCGGTACAGCGTGTGGTGGCGCGTCCACTCCTGGCGGATGAACGTGCGCGCCCGACGGGACTCCGCGGACTCGCACGCCACCCACACGTAGGCGTCGCCCTCGGGGACGGGGAGGCTGCGCATGCAGCTCACCAGCGCCGAGGGGCCGCGGCCGTTGCCGGACACGCGCCACTCCACGTTCACGGTGGCGGGGGAGGGCAGCGCGATCGCATCGTCCATGGAGATGAGCTCGATCAGCACGTCGAAGGTCTCCTCGGGTGCCGCCTCCTCGAGGATGCGCGCGATGGCGGGCAGGCCAGTGGCGTCCGCGATGAGGAGGCGTCGCGTCGAGCCCTCGGGCGCACCGTAGTACCCGTGCGCCGTGCTGATGGCGCACACGTCGCCCACCTGCGCGTCGCGAGCCCAGCTCGCGCCCAGGCCGTGGCCGTGCGTGACGACGTCGATCTCGACGCTCGGCACCTCGGGGTTCCAGCGGCGGATCGTGTAATGGCGCGCGATGTCGTGGTCGTCCTCCCAGCCCTCGGCGGGGTCCTCGCCGGGGATGTGGACGTGCACGAACTCGTCGGGCTTGCTGGTGGACTCCCACGCGCGCAGCGCCTCACCCGCGAGCGTCACGCGGCGCAGGTTCGGGCTCAGCTGTTCGGTGGCGGTCACATTGACGAGGTACGAGTCGGTCATGGTGTCTCCAGTTCCGGGTGGGGCTGGTGGTGAGGGCCGATGCGCGGGCCGGCCGCGCATCGGCCCTCACCGGGGCGTCAGCTGGCGGACTCGAACGGCACGACCTCGGTGGCGGTGTCACCATCGAGGGCCTGCTCGAGCATGGGCACGAACGCGTCGAGCGAGTACAGGATCGAGGAGGGGGAGTTCGCGAAGAACGCTCCCTCGAGGATCGGGTCCGACAGCCAGATGTTGCCGCCCACCTCGGTGGAGTTCAGCGACGGGAACAGCGGCAGCGCCTCGAGCTCGCCACGCGCCTCAGGGGTCGTGGCGACCTGCCACACCACGGAGTCGAGGTCGCCGATCACGGTGTCGAGCTGCTCGGCGCTGATCTGGAGCCATGCCTCCTCGGTGTTCTCGACGGCGGTCACGTCGAGACCAACGTTCGCGAGGAACTGGTTGCGGGTGTCGTTCACGGCGTAGACGAAGGCCTGGCCCTCGTAGTAGCCGCCCACCTGGCTGGTGAGGCCCTCCCACTCGGGGTGCGCCTCTCGGACCTCGGTGTAGGCCGCATCGATCTGGTCGATGATGTCCGCGGCCTTGTCGGTGGTGCCGGTGGCCTGCGCGAGGATGGTCAGCTCATCGGCGAGGCTCACGCCCCACTCGGCGGTCTCGTTGCCCTCGGAGTCGGTGGCAGGGCGAGTGACGACCGGCGCGATGCCGGACAGCAGGTCGAACTCCTCCTGAGTCATGGTGTGGTTCGGGTACGTCGCGACGATGAGGTCGGGGTCGAAGGCCGCGATCGCCTCCGCGTCGTAGGTGGTGGTGCCAGGCTCGAAGAGCTCGGGCTCCGCGCCCGCGGCCAGGCGGTCCGCCTCTGCCCACGGGCCGGTGCCGTTGTCGTAGCCCTGCCAGGAGACCGGCACGGCGACGGGCGCGACGCCCAGCGCGTACAGGTACTCGTGCTCGTGCGATCCGAGCGTGACGACGCGCTCGGGCGCCTCCTCGACGACGACCTCGCCCATGACGGTGTCGAGGGTCACGGGGAACGCGGACGCGTCCGCCGAGGTGCTCTCCTCGGCGGTGGGCTCGTCGGAGGTGCCGGCGGTGGCCTGCTCGTCGGCGTCGCCCGAGGAGCAGGCGGCGAGCACGAAGGCCGCTGCTGCGGCCATGGTGATGGCGCCGCTGCGGCGCTTGGATGTCGTGAACATGGTGGTCCTCTCTTCGGGGGTGGGGTGCCTAGACGGCATCGGTGGTCGCGATCAGGTGCGCGACCAGGCAGGACGAGAACGCCGCGAGGGCGACCTCGTCGAGGTTGGGATCGTGCTCGTGCGGAACGGTGGCGGCGCCGGAACGCGTGACGCGCACCACGGACACGCCCAGCTCCTCGTCGCCACGGACCATCGCGAGGAAGGGCGGGCGGACGGCGTCGGAGGCGCGCAAGGTGTCGGCGGTGTGGCAGGAAGGCAGCGGGCTGACGAAGTAGCGGGCGCCTGGCGTGCGCGCGAGGCCCGTCGCTGCATCGACGCCATCGACCTCGAGCGATCGCGCACCGTGGGCCGCCGCATCGGCGCCGCGCATCACCAGCTCGCGGAAGCCCTCGCCGCACAGCTCCGCGTCCTCCGCCGCGCCCGCGATCACGCGGGCGCCGCCCGCGGTGGTGAGCCGGCACACGATGCCGGGCACGCACGCGGCGAGCGCGGCGGCCGATCGCAGCTGGGGCCCGGTGACGCTCATCGCGTGCCTCCTGGTCCGTGGGCGGGCACGACCATGGGCGTGCCGGTGACGGGGTCAGGGATGACGCGAGCCTCGAGCCCGAACACCCGGCGGATCAGGTCCTCCGTGAAGACCTCGGCGGGCGGTCCAGCGGCGGCGACCTCGCCGGCATGCATCGCGATCACATGATCGGCATAGCGAGCCGCCTGATGAAGGTCGTGGACCACCATGACGATCGTGCGCTCCTGCCGGGCATTGAGCCTGTGCAGGAGGTCCATGACGTCGTACTGATGCGCGATGTCGAGGTAGGTGGTGGGCTCGTCGAGCAGCATCAGCGGCGTGTCCTGGGCGAGCGTCATCGCGATCCAGGCGCGCTGGCGCTGCCCGCCCGAGAGCTCGTCGACCACAGCGTCCTCGATGTCGGTGAGTGCCGTCGAGTGCAGCGCTGACATCACTGCCGTCTCGTCGGCGGGGCTCCAGGGACGCAGGATCCTCTGATGAGGCGTGCGACCGCGCGCGACGAGCTCCTTGACGGTGATGCCGGCCGGGGCGACCGGTGACTGTGGCAGCAGTCCCACGCGCCGCGCCACCTCCCGGGTGGGGATGCGATGGATGTCGCCGCCGTCGAGCAGCACGGTGCCGCCGCTGGGCTCGAGAAGCCGCACGAGGGCGCGCAGCAGGGTCGACTTGCCGCAGCCGTTGGGGCCGACGATCGCGGTGATCCTGCCGTCAGGAACCTCGACGTCGACGCCGCGCACGATGGGATCGCCACCGTAGCCGATGATCGCCTGGTCAGTCCGGAGTCGAGTCATGCGGGACCTCCTCGAGATGCTCGCCACACGAGCCACAGCAGGTACGGGGCGCCGATCGCGGCGGTGAACACCCCGACGGGGAACTGGAGAGTCGCGGGCATCTGCTGCGAGACCTGGTCGGCGGCGAGCAGCAGGGTCGCCCCCATCAGGGCGGACGGAATGAGCGTCGCGCCAGCGTTGCGGGTCACACGCAGCGCGAGCGCAGGAGCCACCAGGGCGATGAAGCCGATGGGCCCGCAGACCGCGACCGCCGCGGCGGCGAGCAGCACGGAGCACACGGCGAGCACGCCCCTCGACGCTCCCACGCGGATGCCGAGCGCGCGGGCGGCGTCCTCGCCCATCTCCATGGTGCGCAGGGCCCGAGCGTTCCACAGCACGAGCGGGACCAGCACGGCGCAGCACAGCGCGGCGACGGAGACGTGCGTCCACGTGCGGCCGGTGGTGGTCCCTACGAGCCAGCCGAGCGCGTTCTGGGCGTCGTGCACGTCCATCCGTGTCAGCAGGTACTGGGTGGTGGCCTGCGCGACGAACCCGATGCCGATGCCCGCCAGGATGAGGCGCAGCGGAACGATGCCGCGCCGCAGCCAGGACAGGGCGAGGATCAGCGCCGCGGTGATCAGAGCGCCGGCGACGGCGCCGGCGGCCGTGACCCACAGCGACGCCGCGCCGATCAGCCACAGCGTCAGCACCGCTCCGGTGCCGGCGCCCATCGTGATCCCGATGAAGTCTGGCGACGCGAGCGGGTTGCGGGTGAGCGACTGCAGGATCGCTCCCGACAGACCGAGCATCGCGCCCACGAGGACCGCGGTGAGCATGCGGGGCGCGCGCACCTGGCCTACGATGAAGTCCGCGGGGGAGTCAGACGTCGCTCCCACCGACGCCCTGATCGCGTCGAGCATGCTGTACCCGGACTGTCCCGCGGTGAGCGCGACCAGCATCAGGCCCGCGAGGACCGCGAGCAGGGCGAGGCCAGCGATGAAGGTGCGGCGGTGGGTGGTGATTCCCAGGGGGCCGATGCGGAGGATCTTCACAGCTCCACCACCTTCATCCGCCGCGCCATCAGCGCGAAGATGAGGCCGCCGATGAAGGCGGTGGTGATGCCGACGCCGATCTCGGACGGCGGGGCGACCACGCGCCCGATCACGTCGCACACGAGCACGAGCGCGGCGCCGCCGAGCGCGCTGACGGCGACGAGCCAGGGAAGCGATGCGCCCACGAGCGCGCGAGCGACGTGCGGCACCGCGAGTCCGACGAAGATGATGGGGCCGGCCGCCGCGGTGGCGGCCGCCGCGAGCAGCGTCACGATGACGATCACGACGGTGCGGATGAGGCCGATCCTCACGCCGAGCGCTCGCGCTGCATCCTCGCCGAGCGCGACGGCCTCCAACTGGCGGGAGGCGATCAGCGCGGCGACGATCGCGACCACGACGATGGGCACGAGCATCATGACGTCGCTCGCGTCGCGCCCCGTGAGCGAGCCGGCCACCCACAGGCGGTACTGCTCGAGCGTCGCGTCGTCCACCAGCAGCACGGCGTAGACCAGCGACTGGATGAGCGCGGTGAGCGCCACGCCCGCGAGGGCCAGGCGGACAGGTGCCCCCGCCGCCGCGCCTCTCGCTCCGATGGCGTACACGATGAGCGCGGCGACGCCTGCGCCCACGAAGGCGATGGGGACCTGCATCGCGAAGCTCGTCGCCAGTCCCGTGGTGAGGGCCAGCACCACGGCCAAGGAGGCGCCCGCGTTGATGCCGAGCAGGCCAGGGTCCGCGAACGGGTTGCGGGTGAGCGCCTGCATGAGAGCCCCTGCCACTCCGAGCGCGGCTCCCGCGAGCAGTCCGATGAGGGTCCGCGATGCGCGCAGCTCGCGCACGATGAGCTGCTCCGGATCGGTGTCGTCGAAGCTGACGACCGCATCCCAGACGGTCGAGGCGTCGATCACGCGCGAGCCGATGGCGAGCGACAGCGCGATGGCGATCAGCAGCACCACGGCGGCGGCGATCGCGATCAGGGCGCGGCGGCGCATCGGTCTCCTAGCGGGGGGGGTGGCGCGCACGTCGTGGTGCGCAGTGAGGCTTGCCTAACCTAACGCACGGAAACCCATTAATCCAACATGGGAGTTGCTGAAATGGTCACGGTTCTCTCACGATCCGCACCGCGCCCCTTAGGTGCGCGAGTTGGGCCCAACTCGCGCATCTGAGACGTTGAGTGCACGAGAATCGACCACTCCAGCGGCCGGGTGAGGGCCGATGCGCGGGGCGCGCGGAGCGTCCAGGCTCAGTTCAGCGCTGGTCGCCGAGGTACGCGTGGGCAGGCAGCTCGACCTGGATGTCCTGGCCCATCTCGGGGGCCGGGCAGGCATCCGGCGGCACGTCGACGCCGATGCCGTACAGCGCGCGGATCGCGTCGAGGTAGCGCTCGGCCTCGCCGGCCTGAGCGTGCTCCCGGGCGCGCACCGTGGGGGTGTGCAGGAGGGTGCGCGCAAAGCGGCGCAGCGCCTCCTCGGTCGCGTCCGCGACGGCGACGGCCTGGTCGCTCGCTCCCGAGCCGGGTCGCACGCGCGCCACCTCGCGCTCGAGCAGCCCGAACACGTGCTCGCGCAGGGCGACCACCGCCGGGTCGAGCGCGCGGGCGGACTCGCCGTCGCCGAACCGGGCGACCGCGTGGGCGACGATGGCGCGCGCAGCCTCGATGGAGCCGATCGACTCGTCGGGCGCGTGGGCGCCCACGGACTCGAGGTCCACGACGGTGACACCACGCAGCTGCGCGACGCCGGGAGCGACATCGCGGTGGAGCGCAAGGTCGACCAGGGTAAGGGGCTTCGTGGAGTCCTGCCGCGCTGCCGCGACCAGCGCCGGGGTGAGCACGATGGACTCGCCACCGGAGCACGCGAGCACCACATCCACCTCGGCGAGCGCCGCTCGCAGCTGCTGGTGGTCGAGAGAAGCAATGCCGTGGCGGCAGCCGAACTCCTCGCCGCGGCCCGACGGCGAGAAGACGCCGGCGATGGAGACGCCGCGGGCGAGCAGTGACCCGACTCCCGTCTCTGCCAGGGCGCCGGTGCCGATGATCGCCGCCCGCGCATCGGCCCATTCCACGGTCTCCGAGGCGAGGTCGAAGGCGACGGACACGACGGAGCGGCCCGACGTGCCGAGTCCCGTGGAGGACGCGACCACGCGCGAGGTGCGCAGGGCGGACTGGAACAGGCGGTCCAGCAGGGGGCTCAGGTGGCCAGAGGCCTGCGCGTCGATGTGCGCGCGGCGGACCTGCCCCGAGATCTCCCGCTCGCCCACGACCATCGACTCGAGACCGGAGGAGACGGACAGCAGATGCTGCACGGCATCGTCGCCCTCATAGGTGGCGAGCGCCGTCTCGATCGCCTCGCGGTCCAGCGCCGTCGTGCGCGACAGCTCGGCGACGACGGCCTCGCGCCCAGACTCGACGTCCTCGGCCTCGAGGTACACCTCGAAGCGGTTGCACGTCGGTAGGACGACTGCACCGCTCACGGACGGGCCACCCGCGACCGCTGGACCGAGCGCGTCGGAGCCCACGCTGAGCTGCTCGAGGACGGCGAGGTCACGGTTGCGGTGCGTGGCCACCAGAGACATCAGAACCACGGCTCCATTCTGACACGTCTGAGAAACAGGGCAGAATCGAGACATGACGTCCGCCGTGCTGCCCACCTCCCACCCGCTCGTCGATGGGCGCACGGCGACCTCGCCGCTGGTGACGGCGCTGCGCGGCGGCGCACCCTCTCACCGGCCCGTGTGGTTCATGCGGCAGGCGGGCCGGTCCCTCCCCGAGTACATGGAGGCGCGCGCCGGCACCGCCATGCTCGAGGCGTGCCTGACCCCAGGACTCGCGTCGGAGATCACCCTGCAGCCGGTGCGACGCTACGGCGTGGACGCCGCGATCTTCTTCTCCGACATCGTGGTGCCCATGAAGGTCGCCGGAGTCGACGTGGACATCAAGCCGGGCGTCGGCCCGGTGTTCGCGCGGCCCATCAGGACCATGGCCGACATCGAGGCGCTGCCGGCGCTCGGCATCGTGGGCGACCGCGGGCCGTTCGACTCAGGACTGGACGCCGTGCGCGCGGCAGTCCAGCTCACCGTGCAGGAATTGGACCGCACGCCGCTCATCGGATTCGCGGGCGCGCCGTTCACCCTCGCGGCGTACATGGTGGATGGGCGACCTTCGCGCGACCACCTGGGCGCGCGCGAGCTGATGCACACCGCGCCCGACGTCTGGCAGGCGCTGGTGCGCTGGACGTCCAAGGCCGCAGGCCTCTTCCTGCGCGCGCAGGTGCTCGCGGGGGCGTCGGCCATCCAGCTGTTCGACTCGTGGGCCGGGTCGCTGTCGGCGCGCGACTACGCCGAGCAGTGCCAGGGCGGCTCGCACACCGCGCTGATGGCCGTGGCAGATCTCGACGTCCCGCGGATCCACTTCGCCGCCAACGCCGGCCACCTGCTGATCGAACTGGGCGCTGCGGGCGCGACGGCGCTCGGCGTCGACTATCGCACGCCCCTCGATGTGGCGGCAGAGATGACCGATGGGCGGTTCCCCTTGCAGGGCAACATCGACCCCGCGATGCTCGCCGCGCCGTCCGCGACGCTCGAGCGCCACGTGCTCGACGTGCTCAGACGCGGAGAGGCTGCCCCAGGCCATGTGGTCAACCTCGGCCACGGCATGCCGCCGCACGCCAACCCCGACACGGTCAAGCGCATCGTCGACCTCGTCCATGAGCGTGGCTGAGCGGCGCAGCTTCACGGTCGTCGGTGCCGGGCCCGCGGGTCTGCTCGCGGCGCGCCGCCTCGCGCGCGCCGGCCACCATGTCACGGTGCTCGAGTCCGAGCCGCACGTCGGCGGCCGCGTGTCCCGCATGTCCGTCGACGGCCTCGACCTCGACGCGGGCGCAGAGTCCTTCGCGACCCGAGGCGGGCATGTCGCGAGGCTCGTGCATGACCTGGGCATCGGCGACTCGATCGTCGCGCCCGAACCGCTGCCGGCGTGGGTGGTGACGCCGGACGACGCGTACCCGCTGCCTCGCGCGGGCTGGCTCGGCGTCCCGACGGTCTCCCTCGCGCGCGACGTGCGGCGTGCGATCGGCTGGCGGGGCGCCCTGCGCGCGGTCGGTGATCGGCTGCGACCCGTAGGGCACGTCGCGCCGGACACGAGCCTGGGCTCGCTCGCCCGCGACCGGCTGGGCGATCGCGCCACCGATCGGCTGGTCGCGCCGGTCGTGCAGGGCATCTACTCGCGCCCCATCGAGGACATCGCTCTGGGCGACATCGCCCCCGGCCTCGCCGAGGACATCCGAACCAAGGGCGGGCTCGTGCGCGCGGCCACCGCGCGGCGGGCCGCCGCTCCCGCCGGCTCCGCGGTGCTGGGGCTGCGCGGCGGCGTCGCCACCCTGGCAGAGGCCCTCGCGGCCGATGCGCGCGCTGCCGGCGCTCGAATCCTCACCGAGTCGCCGGTCGGGGCGGTGGAGAGGGTGGGGAAGCGGTGGCGCGCGTGGTCCGAGGGGACCGCGCACGACGGCGACCACCTGGTGCTCGCCGTCCCCCGACCCATCGTGTCCGCGCTCGTGCCGGACGTCGCGTGGGCAGAGGATCGCCAGGTCGCGCTCGTCACGCTGGTGCTGGACGCGCCCGAGCTCGATGCGGCCCCGCGCGGGACGGGCGTGCTCGCTGCGGGCTTCGACTCCGGCGCGAAGGCGCTCACGCACTCCACGGCCAAGTGGTCGTGGCTCGCGGCGGCGGCCGAGGGCCGGCACGTGGTGCGGCTGTCCTACGGCATCGACAACGCGCGGGACGCGCGGCCCCACGCGCTCGCGGACGCCTCGGCCCTGCTGGGCGTCTCGTTGAGGGAAGGCCAGCTGCGCGACATCGAGCGGGTGCAGTGGCACGACTCGGCGCCCGCTGCTGTCGACGATCGGGAGCCGGTGCCGGGGCTGCATCTCGTGGGCTCCGCAGCGGGGCTGAGCGGCCTGGCGGCGATCGTGGCCGACGACGCGAGCTCGACCCTCGGCGCCTGAAGCGGCGCTGTCCCCCGCGCAGTCGCGCACGCTCCCCGACAGTTCCGAACATTCTCGATGCGATCGCGCGGCGATTCGGACGCGCAGGGGTGTCCGCCGCGGCGTGCCATGGCGAGATGGTTCGGAAGTGTCGGACTGGGGTGGGTGGGTCGTCGGCCGGCGCATCGGCGCTTGCGGCGCCACCGGGATTCGCATCCGCGAGCCCGACCACGGACAATGGAGCCATGACCGATGCGACCGCTGACGATCAGCCCCACGGCTTCACCCTCTTCTCCGTCCTCGACGGCCTGCTCGACGCCCCGGACGAGGACCTTCCTGACATCGTCGAGCACTTCGACCAGGCGGTCGAGGAGCTCGCCGAGCACGACGTGGTCCTGCGCGGCATCTACGACGTGTCCGGCCTGCGCGCCGACGGCACCGTCATGCTGTGGCTGCATGGCCCCGACCTCGCCGACCTGCAGCTGGCGCTGCGCGAGCTGCACGCGACCGAGTTGCTGGCCGACACCACGCTCACCTGGTCCGCCGCAGGCGTTCACCGCCCAGCAGAGTTCAACAAGGCCCACGTGCCGGGCTTCCTGCGGGGCGAGCGCCCTCGGGACTGGCTGACCGTCTACCCCTTCGTGCGCAGCTACGAGTGGTACCTGCTGAGCGACGAGGAGCGCGGCCAGATGCTGCGCGAGCACGGCATCAAGGGCTCGAAGTTCAAGGGCGTGATCGCGAATACTGTCGCGGCGTTCGCCTTGGGCGACTACGAGTGGCTGCTGCCCATGGAGGCCGACGAGGTCACGGATCTGGTCGACATGATGCGCGACCTGCGCTACACCGAGGCGCGGCGTCATGTGCGCGAGGAGGTCCCGTTCTACACCGGGCGCCGAGTCGAGACGGCCGAGGCCGTGGAGGTGCTCGCGTCATGACCGAGCCCACCCCCGCCCAGGTGACGACCGAGCTGCCGCCGCTCGCCGCATCGGCCCGCACGAAGGCGCCAGCGACGTACGACTGCATCCTGCTGGCTGGCTTCGGCGGGCCCGAGGGTCAGGACGACGTCATCCCCTACCTGCGCAACGTCACGGCTGGTCGAGGAGTGCCGGATGAGCGCCTCGAGGAGGTCTCGCACCACTACCGCCACTTTGGCGGCGTGAGCCCCATCAATCAGCAGAACCGCGACCTCAAGGCCGCGCTCGAGGCGGAGATCGCCTCGCGCGGCCTCGGCCTGCCGGTCTACTGGGGCAACCGCTTCTGGGCGCCCTACTTCGACGACGCGCTGCGCGAGCTCCACGCGGACGGCCACCGCCGCGTGCTGGTGCTCGTCACCACCGCCTTCTCCTCCTACTCGGGGTGCCGGGCCTACCGGGAAGACCTCGCGGCGGCGCTCGAGCGGACCGGGCTCGACGGGGAGATCGTGCTCGACAAGGTGCGTCAGTACTTCGACCACCCCGGGTTCGTCGAGCCCAACGTGAACGCGGTGCTCGAGGGCCTGCGGCAGCTGGTCGCAGACGGCAACGGCGAGAGCCCGCACGTCATGTTCGCGACCCACTCGATCCCCTCGGCGGCGGCCGATGTGTCCGGACCTCGTGAGGCGCGCCCGGACGGCACCCCGGTGCCCACCGGAGGGGGCGAGGCCTGGTACGCGGGCGGCGGCTGGTACGCCGAGCAGCAGCGGGCCGTGTCCGCGCTGGTCATGGATCGCGTCGCGGGCGAGTTCCCCGACGTGCCCTGGACGCTGGTCTACCAGTCGCGCTCGGGCGATCCGTCCGTGCCGTGGCTCGAGCCCGACATCAACCTCGCGATCGAGGCGCTCGACGAGTCCGTGACCGGACTCGTGATCTCGCCCATCGGGTTCGTCTCGGATCACATGGAGGTCGCGTGGGACCTCGACAACGAGGCCCTCGAGACGTGCGAGGAGCGCGGACTGCCGATGGTGCGCGTGCCGACGGTGGGGATCGATCCCGCGTTCGTGTCGGGGCTCATCGACCTGGTCGAGGAGCGCCATGTGGGCGCGGCCGACGACGCGCCGCGGCCGCGCGAGGCGCTGACGGACCTCGGGCCGTGGCAGGACGTGTGCCCGGCCGACTGCTGCCTCGGCCGCGCTGCGAAGCCGACCGTCGCATCGGCCGGCTGAGCCCCTCCTCGAGGGGGCGTCGGCCGCCGGCGCCGATGCGCGCGCCCGTCGATTTACGTCACACGGGTATTGCTTAAGTCGGGTCGGGTGGCTAGCGTGGGCACTGCGAGGTCGCCTCGCAGCCGCACCCTGGAGGATCACATGGCCATGCCCGTCTCGACGCTCACCCACGTCGCCGCCCTCGCCGGGGCCGTGCCGCACCTCACGGTCTCGCTCGACACGGACAATGGCGCGACCGTCATCGTGGGCGATTTTCCAGAGGCTTCCCTGTGCACGCACGCGTTCCGTCAGGTCATCGCCGACTGGCCGACCGAGTCCGGGCACGCTCCGTGCGTCGACGACATCCACTTCGACGGGGCCGACGCGCGCGGGCCAGTCCTCGCCACCGGCCAGGTGCGATGGTTCTCGACGGGGCTCGGGGCCCAGCGTGCCGTCGCGGCGCTGCGCACGTCCCGCAGGGGTCAGCAGAAGATCAGCGTGCAGGTGCGCTTCGACGCGCTGCTCGCCGTTTCGGTGGTGCGCATGGAGTCGGACGCGCTCGCGGACGACGAGCTCGATGACGCCGCCATCGCCGCGTACGCGACCTGTGAGGCCGAGAGCCTCCTGGCCTCGGTGAGCGCCGCCGCCTGACCTAACTGTCCGCCGCCTCGGTGAAGGCCCGTCGCGGCTCATGGATCCGACCCATCGACACGAGGTCACGGCGGAAGAACAGGGCGGTCGTCCAGTCCAGCACCACCCGCGCCTTGCGGTTGAAGGTCGGGATCTGGCTCATGTGATAGGTCCGGTGCATGAACCACGCGGGCCAGCCGCGCAGCTTCACGCCCATGACGTCCGCGACGCCCTTGTTGAGGCCGAGCGACGCGACGAGGCCCAGGTGCTTGTGCTTGTAGTCCGTGAGCTCTCGGCCCCTCAAGTGGTCCGCCAGGTTGGCGCCGAGGTGACGCGCCTGGCGCACCGCGTGCTGGGCGCTCGGCGCGCAGTAGGCGGGCTGCTCCTTGGTGAGGTCGGGCACCTGGGCGCAGTCGCCTGCGGCCCACGCGCCCTCCACGACGGTGCCGTCCTCGTCGGTCACCTGCAGGGTCGGCGCGCAGATGACGTGACCCTTGGGGCCGAGGGGGAGATCGGAGGAGCCGAGGATCGGCGATGGCTTGACGCCCGCTGTCCACACCACCGTGTCCGCCTCGAACGCCTCGCCATTGGACAGCTCGACGTGCCCATCGACGCATGACTCGAGCTTGGTCTCGAGGTAGACCTCCATGCCGCGATCGCGCAGCTCCTTCAGGGTGTACTCGCCCATCTCCTCGCCCATCTCGGGCAGGATCCTGGGCATCATCTCGACCATGACGAACCGCAGATCCTTCGCCGACAGCTCGGGGTGATAGCGCAATGCCGCCCGCGCCATGTCCTCGGTCTCCGCGAAGGCCTCGACGCCTGCGAACCCACCACCCACGAACACGAACGTAAGCAGGCGGCGGCGCAGGTCAGGATCGTCGGTCGACGCGGCTCGAGCGAGTCGGCCCAGAACACGGTTGCGCAGGTTGATGGCCTCCTCGACGTACTTGAAGCCGATCGCGAACTCCTTGAGCCCCGGGATGGGCAGCGTGCGGGACACCGACCCGAGTGCGACCACCAGCTCGTCGTACTCGAGGGTGCGCTCGTCGCCGTAGTCGCTCGTGACGTCCACCTGTCTCTGATCGTGGCGAATCGCCGCGACCCGTCCCTGGATCACCCGGGACCCTTTCATCTCTCGCCGCAGCGGCACCACGGAGTGGCGTGGCTCGATCGAGCCTGCGGCCGCCTCGGGCAGGAAGGGCTGGTAGGTCATGTAGGGCCGGCGGTCGACGATGGTGACGTCGACGTGCCTGCCGGCCCTCTTCTTGAGCTCGAGGGCGGTGTACAGGCCTACGTATCCGCCGCCGAGGATGAGCACGCGAGTTGTCATGGAAGAGCCTCCTGGACAGTGCAACCGAACGGCGGCCGACACTGTTCCGCGAGAGGTGGTGATGCGGCGCTGCCGCGGTGGTCGGTGGCGAGCCATCGCGACAGCGCGGGTTCTCGATCATCTCGCGCCCGAAGGATTCGAGAACGATTTCGATGCTGAGGGGATCGCCTCAGCGTTGACCTGGACTAGATGTGAACGCTAACGTTCTCGGCATCGCACGAGGCCGTGCCGCGGCCGACAATCACGATGGAGTGAGTCACCTCATGAACGATGGCGTTCGCAATCGCACCGCACGTCCCCTCAGCGCTTCCCTGATCGCCGTCCTCGTGGCGAGCGCGGCAGGCACCGTCGCGGCGGCTTCCCCGCTCGACGACGCCGCGGGCGACCTGGTCCTGCACTATGACTTCGCCGATGGGATCGTGGACGGCGCTGTCGTCGACGTCTCCGGAGGGGGACACCACGGCACGGTGCAGGGCTCCGGGGCCACGGTGGAGGACGGCGCGCTGGTCCTCAGCGGCGAGGCGACGGTCGACCTCCCCGCCGAGGTGTTCGAGGGGCAGGACGCCCTCACGATCAGCACGTGGCTGCGCAACGACGTCCCGGACGGCAACTACGCCGCCCTCTACGTGGGTAGCGAGGAGCTGCCGCCGTCCCAGTACTGGCTGCTCAACCCCTCGAACCCGGCTGGCCGCTTCAAGTCCGTCATCACCGACGGCCTGGACGCAGGCGCGCCGTGGAACACCGAGTCCGGCATCTCTCCCACGACTGCGTCGCGCGGGATCGCGGGGCCCGTCACCGGCTCCGACTTCGCGCTGTACACCACCGTCATCACCTCCACCTCGATCACCGGGTACCTCGACGGCGACAAGATCGGCACCGTGCCGACCTCGCGCGGCATCGGCGACCTCGGCACGGAGCTGATAGCCCGCATCGGCACCTCGCCGTACTCGGGTTACGGCGATCCCCACTGGGAGGGCGCGATGGGCGACCTCAAGGTCTTCACCGCGGCCCTCACGGATCAGCAGGCCGCGTCGCAGTACTACGAGGAGCTGGGCGACGACGCGATCAGCCAGGCGGGGGTGGACGAGGACGCCGCCGCGCTGTCGCTCCCCGCGACCACGGCATCCGACCTGGTGCTGCCCACTGCGGGCGTCAACGGCTCCGAAATCGTATGGTCGAGCTCGGACGAGGGCGTCATCGCGACGGACGGCACCGTCCAGGTGCCCGGCGCCGACACCGCCGTCACCCTGACGGCGGACCTCGAGCTCGCCGGGCAGACCGCCCAGCGCGAGTTCACCGTGACGGTCACCGGCGACCTCGACTCCACCCTGGTGCTGCGCTACGACTTCACGGACCCCATCGACGACGGCACCATCGACGACATCTCCGGCAACGGCTTCGACGGCACGGTCGCCGGCACCGGAGCGACGGTCGACGCCGAGGCCGGCGTGCTGACGCTCCCCGGCGGCGCGGGTGGCTCGGGAGCGGGCCACGTCTCCGTGCCTGCCGAGGCGTTCGAGGGCAAGAACACCCTCACGATCTCCACCTGGCTGCGCAACCGCACCGGCTCCGGCAACTACGCCGCGATGTTCTTCGGCAAGGCCGCGAGCACCCCGCTGCAGTACTGGCTCCTCAACCCCAAGAACCCCGAGGGTCGCTTCAAGACCGTCATCACCAACGGCAATCCCTCCTCGCAGCCGTGGACCACGGAGGCCGGCGTCACGACCGGCACCAGCGCGACGCGCGTGCAAGGCCCCGTCACGCCGGTCGACGAGTGGATGCACATGACGACGGTCATCACGCCCACCTCGGTCTCCGGATACCTCGACGGCGAGCTCGTGGGCACCGTTCCGGTGACCCGCACGGTCTCGCAGTTCGGCGCGGATCTGGTCGCCTACCTGGGGCGCTCGTCCTACCCCGACAAGTTCTTCGCGGGCGACTTCCGCGACGTCGCGGTCTACGAGGCCGCGTTCACCGAGCAGCAGGTGTCCCAGGAGTACTGGACCAGCGCCGGCGACGACGCGATCGACGTCGCTCTCGAGGCGGATGCGGACGCGATCATGTTGGACGGCACGTCCGTGACCGAGGACGTCGACCTGCCCTTAACAGGTGCGTCGGGCTCGACCGTCACCTGGGCGTCCTCCGACGAGGCCGTGATCTCCACGGACGGCGCCGTCACGCGACCGGCCGATGCGAATGCCACGATCGCGTTGACGGCCACCTTCGAGTTCTACGGCCGCACCTACGAGCGCGCCTACGAGGTCACTGTCATCGCGGACAACCCGGAGGCGGATCTGGATTACGCGGTCGCGCAGTACGACCTGGGCGTGTCCGTGCTGTGGGACGACATCACGCTGGCCGACTCGTGGGGCGAGGCCATCGCCGTCACGTGGGAGACCTCCGATGACGCGGCGGTGACGGACGAGGGCATCGTGACCCGCGGTGCGAGCGCGCAGGATGCGACGCTCACCGCGACGTTCACGCGCGACGCGGTGAGCGTCGAGCGCGCGTTCGACGTGACGGTGCTGCCCGAGGTCGCGGGCTACCTGGGCACGTATATCCGCACCCCGCAGAACGACGACGACACCGCAAGCGTCCACCTGGCGCTGTCCGAGGACGGTGCGGCGTTCCAGGCCCTGAACGACAACAAAGGCGTGCTGTTCCCCTCGGCGGCGGACGTGAACACCGACGTCAATCGCGAGATCGCCTCCCCCACGGCATTCCATCTGCCGGACGGCGGGTACGGACTGCTGGCGACCATTCCTGGGACCAGCGCGAACGACGCCTACGTGTACGAGACCGACGACCTGGTGACCTACGCGAACCAGCGCCGTGTGACGTTCGCGCCCGGCACCTCAGGAGTGACCCGAGTGGCCGTCGAGTTCGACAACGCGATCGGCGCGTACCGCCTGCTCTACACCGCCGGCGGCACCGACTACGAGGTCACCACCCCGGACTTCTCGAGCTTCTCCGAGCCGGTGGAGGCGGACCAGGCCGCATCGTTCGTGAGCGGCACGTTCCCCGAGGGTGCGCTCACCACCGACGCCATCGGGATCACGCAGGCGCAGTTCGACCACCTCGCCATTGCCCTGTCCCTCGAGCGCGTGCACTCGGTCAGCGTGGACGGCTTCGACCCGCTCGACGTCAACCGCAGCGAGGGCGTCGAGCTGCCCGACAGCACCACGGTCCACTACTCCAGCGGCGACACGTCTCGCATGGCCGTCGAGTGGGACACCGAGGGCATCGACTTCGATATACCCGGCACCTACGAGATCACCGGCACCGTCCAGGCTCCGCTGTCCACGACCGCGCTCGAGCCGCTCGCCTGGAAGCGTGCGGACCCCGACGTGACCGTGGGGGACGACGGCCTGTACTACCTGACCGGCTCGTACCCGATGTTCAACGCCTCGGACCCGGACGGCTATGACCGTGTGGTCCTCCGTCGGGCGGAGACCCTCGAGGGCCTCGACGCTGCAGAGTCCGAGGAGACCACCATCTGGCTCGAGGACGACCACCCGGGCTACAACGAGTACGTGTGGGCCCCCGAGCTCGCGAAGATCGGCGACGACTGGTACATCCTGTTCACGACCTCGCGCAACACCAGCGTGTGGGACAAGCAGCCGGCGATGCTGAAGTACACGGGCGGCGAGCTCGCGGGCGAGGGCCCGCTCCAGGCCGAGAACTGGGAGACCGTGGGCTACACCGAACCAGCGGCCGGCGACTCGATCGCCTTCAGCGGCAACTTCGCGCTCGACATGACCCACTTCGAGCACGACGGCACCGACTACATGGTGTGGGCCGACAAGTTCGCGCTGTCCACGCTCCGGATGGCGTCGGTGGACGCCGATAATCCGCTCGAGCTCACGAGCGAGTCGATCGAGATCACCTCGCCCGAACACGCGTGGGAGATCGAGAGCGAGTCCGGCACCCCGGTGAACGAGGGCCCGGCCGTGCTGAAGCACGACGGACGGATCTTCATCGCGTTCTCCTCCTCAGCGGTCAACACGTCGTACAACATCTCGTTCCTGTGGGCCGATGAGGACGCCGACCTGCTGGACCCCGCGTCATGGCACAAGGCCCAGTATCCGTACCTCGGCACGGGCGACGTCCCCGGGATGTACGGCATGGGCCACAACTCGTTCACCGTGGACGAGCTCGGCAACCCGGTCCTCGTGTACCACGCACGCTCCTACGACGACACCGACGTCCCGTCCGGCACGGCCACCAATGGGGGCCTGTTCGACCCGCGCCGCAACGCTCACGCCAGGCTGGTGCACTTCGACAAGCTGGGCATGCCGATCCTCGACATGACCCCCGCCGAGGAGCTCGACCCCGCGCTCGCGGACGTCACGATCAGCGTGACCGTGCAGCCCGAGGAAGGCCTCGTGGGCCACTGGCCTCTCGACGAGACCGAGGGGACCGTCGCCGCGGATACCTCGGGCAACGGTCTCGACGCCACCTACGTGGGCGGGCCTGAACTGCAGGGAGACGCCGGCGCTCGTCTGGACGGCATCGACGACTACATCCAGCTTCCCGATGACGTGATGGACGGCCTCGACTCGATCACGGTCAGCACGGAGGTGCTGGTGCGCTCGGGCCAGGCAACGCCCTACTTCATCTGGGGCCTGGGCAATCCCGCCACCTCCAGCTCTGGCGACGGCTACCTGTTCTCGACCGGCAATCCGTACCGAGCCACCATCTCGGACACGAACTGGCAGGGCGAGCAGAACGTCAACTCGGGCGCGAACCTTGAGCGCGGCGTCTGGAAGACGCTGACCTACACGCTCGATGGGGCCACGGACACCGGCGTGCTGTACCTCGACGGCGTCGAGGTCGAGCGCTCCGAGTCCATCACGTTGTCGCCCAGCGACATCGGCGACGGCGTGACGACTCGCAACCTCATCGGCTGGTCGAACTACGCGGCCGACAACCGCCTCGCTGGCACGGTGAGAAACTTCCGCATCTACGACCGGGCGTTGGATGCCGGCGCGGTCGAGGCGCTCGACCCCTCGGATGCGCTGCGAGTGCAGCGCGATCGTCGGTGGCTGGCCATCGACGGCGCGACCGCGGTCACCGACGACATCGACCTGCCGCAGGCAGGCGTCAACGGCAGCGCCATCACCTGGTCCTCGTCCGACCCCTCGGTCATCACCGACGATGGTGTGGTCACGCGGCCCTCGGTGGCCGAGGGCGACGCCTCGGTGGTGCTCACCGCCACGCTCACGCGCGGCGACGAGACGGTGACCAAGGCCCTTTCCGTCGACGTGCGGGCGCAGGCCGACGACCAGTCGATCGCCGATGCGGCGGTGGGCGCTCTGGAGATCGTGAACATCGACGATGTGCGCGGCAACCTGTTCCTCCCGGACTCCTCGTTCGGTCAGGACGTGGTGTGGTCCAGCGCGGACGAGGCGATCGTGGGCACGGACGGTGTGGTCTCGCGTCCCGAGGCGGACGCCGCGGTGACCCTCACCGCGACGGTGACCGTGGGCGAGGCGACAGCCACCCGCGAGTTCGACGCTCAGGTGCGCGCGGCGATCGAGCTGGCGCCGTTCGAGGGCTATGGCTTCTCGTACTTCACCGGGAACTCGATCGACGGCGAGAAGATCTACTTCGCGGCGTCCGACGGCAACGACGCGCTGCACTGGGACGAGCTCAACGGCGGCGAGCCGATGCTCGAGTCCGAGTACGGCACCCGTGGGCTGCGCGACCCGTTCATCATCCGCTCTCCCGAGGGCGACACCTTCTACATGATCGCCACCGACCTGTCGATCGGTCGCAACGGAGACTGGGGTGCCGCGCAGACGAACGGCTCGCAGTATCTCGAGGTGTGGGAGTCCGACGACCTGGTGAACTGGTCCGAGCAGCGGCACGTGAAGGTCGCGCCGGACAACGCCGGCAACCTGTGGGCACCGGAGGCCTACTACGACGAGTCGATCGGCGCGTACGTGGTGTTCTGGGCCTCGAAGCTCTACCCGGACAATGACCGCAGCGTGAGCGTCCCCAACGAGATGCTCTACTCCACCACTCGCGACTTCGTGAACTTCTCGGAGCCGCAGGGCTGGCAGACGGGGCTGTCCCGCATCGACTCCACGGTGCTGGAGGAGGACGGTGTCTATCACCGCTTCACCAAGGACGAGGGTGCCGGCACCACCGGTTGCTCCGACATCATCCAGGAGTACTCGGATGACCTGCGGGCACCCCTCGACGAGTGGGAGTTCGTGACCGGCTGCATCGGCGACAACGCCGGGACCGGTGCGGTCGAGGGTCCGTCGATCGTCAAGTCCAACCCGGGCGACGTGAACGGCGACCACTACTACCTGTTCGTCGACGAGTACGGCGGCCGTGGCTACATCCCGCTGCAGACGGACGACATCGCGAACCCGGACTGGCAGGTGGCGTCCGACTACGACCTGCCGGCCAGCCCGCGTCACGGCACCGTCTTCCCGGTGACCGCCGCGGAGCTCGAGACCCTGCGTGCCGAGATCGTGACGGCGGACCCGGTGAAGGCAGACGAGGACGGGCAGGTGCTGCGCTATGACTTCGAGTCGTACGACGGCACCACGCTGACCGACGTGACGGGCAACGGCTACGACGGCATCATTCAGGGGGGCGCGTCGCCTGTGGATGGAGCGCTGGCCTTCACGGGCGACGACTACGTCGACCTGCCTGACAACATCTTGGCGGGGGTCGAGGACATCACCATCGAGGCGGAGGTCTACCTGGACCCGGCGCTGAGCGGCAACTACTTCATCTACGGGCTGGGCAACACCGACGGTTCGGGAGTGGGCAACGGCTACCTCTTCACCACGGGCAACGCCCAGTACCGCTCCAGCCTCGCCACAGGCAACTGGTCCACGGAGCAGACCGTCCGGGCGTCGTCCGCCTTGCCGCGAGGCGAGTGGGTGACGATGGTCTACACGCTCGACGGCGACACCGCGACCCTGTACCTGAACGGTGTCGAGGTGGCCACGGGCACGGTGACGGCCAACCCTGGTGACATCGGGGCCGGCTTCACCACCGCCAACCACCTGGGTCGCTCCAACTACGATGCCGACGGGCTGTTCCGCGGTCAGTTCCGCGAGTTCGCGCTCTACAACCGGGCGCTGAGCCCGGAGGAGGTCCTCGCGGGCTCCGGCCAAACCGACGTGCTGCTCGGCATCAGCCTCGAGGACGAGTCCGTGCTCAAGGTCGACCCGATCGTGAACCAGACCGAGCGCACGGTCGTGTTCCCCGTCGAGCCGGGGACCGATCTGACCCAGCTGGCCCCCGTGTTCTCCACGGTCGACGGAGTCACCTCCGACCCGGCCTCCGGCAGTGTCGTGGACCTCAGCTCGGAGGTCACCTACCAGCTCGGTGGTGACTCCGATGCGACATGGACCATGGAGGCAGTCGAGATGCGGTCGCCGGTGCTGCCGGGCCTGTACGCGGACCCGAACATCATCGCGTTCGGCGACACGTACTACATCTACGCGACCTCGGACGGCTACCCCGGCTGGGGCGGCAACGAGTTCTACACCTGGTCGTCGAAGAACCTCGTCGACTGGGAGCGCGCGGAGGAGCCTTTCTTGACCCTCGATGGGGAGGACGGCGACGTGCCGTGGGCCACCGGCAACGCGTGGGCGCCCACCGCGATCGAGCGGGACGGGAAGTACTACTTCTACTTCTCAGGTCACAACGCCGAGCTGAACCGAAAGACCATCGGCGTCGCCGTGGCGGACCACCCTGAGGGGCCGTTCGTGGCGCAGCCGGAGGCGATGATCCTCAACAACGAGGCCGTCACCTCAGGCCAGGCGATCGACCCGCACGCGTTCAAGGATCCCGTCTCGGGCACGTACTACCTCTACTGGGGCAACGGATCGCCCGTGATGGCCGAGCTCGCGGACGACATGGTGTCGCTCGAGCCGGGCACCATCCAGGGCATGGCGGGCCTGACCGGGTACCGCGAGGGCTCGTTCATGGTCTACCGCGACGGGATCTACCACCTGACCTACTCGATCGACGACACCGGCAGCGAGAACTACCGGGTGGGCTATGCGACCTCGGACTCCCCTGAGGGTCCGTGGACCTACCGCGGAGTGATCCTCGAGAAGGACGCGTCGTTGGGCATCCTCGGCACTGGTCACAACTCGATCCTCAACGTGCCGGGCACGGACGACTGGTACATCGCGTACCACCGCTTCGCCATCCCGGGCGGCAACGGCACCAACCGGGAGACCACCATCGACCGGCTCACGTTCAACGAGACTACGGGTCTGATCGAGAAGGTCACGCCGACTCTCGGATCCGTCGACCCGCAGGAGATCGAGACCGACGATCCCTCGGTGGAGTCGATCGCGGTGACTCAGCCGCTGACCAAGACCGAGTACATGGTCGGCGACGAGCTGGACCTGGATGGCTTGGAGGTCACGGCGACGTGGACCGACAACGCCACGACGGTCCTGTCCGAGGACGAGTACACGGTGTCCGGCTTCGATTCGTCGACTGCTGGTGACGTGACTGTGACGGTCACGTACGACGAGGACACCTCGATCACCACCACCTTCGCGGTGACGGTGGCCGAGGAGCCTGCCACGGTGGAGTCGATCGAGGTCACGCGGCTGCCGACCACGACGGACTACATGGTGGGTGAGGGCCTGGATCTGGCGGGTCTGGAGGTCACGGCAACGTGGACCGACAGTGCCACGACGGTCCTGTCCGAGGACGAGTACACGGTGTCCGGCTTCGATTCGTCGACTGCTGGTGACGTGACTGTGACGGTCACCTATGACGAGGACACCTCGATCACCACCACCTTCGCGGTGACGGTGGCCGAGGAGACGCAGCAGCCGGAGTTCACGGATGTGGATCAGTCGCTGGAGCACTACGCGTCGATCATGTGGCTGGCGGAGCGTGGCATCTCGAAGGGATGGCAGACCGACAACGGTAGGGAGTTCCGACCGTTCGAAGACATCACGCGTGATGCGATGGCGGCGTTCCTGTACCGCTATGCCGGTTCGCCGGACGTGGACACCTCCGGTCCTTCGCCGTTCGTGGACGTGAACGAGGGCAACACCGAGTTCTACGACGCGATCGTGTGGATGGCTCAGGAAGAGATCTCCGAGGGTTGGGAGGTCGACGGAGAGTACGAGTTCCGTCCGTTGGAGCCCATCACCCGCGATGCGATGGCGGCGTTCCTGTACCGCTACGCGGACGAGCCCACGTTCACCCTGCCGGTGAGCTCGCCGTTCGAGGACATCACGCCCGCGAACACCGAGTTCTACGACGCGATCGTGTGGATGAACCACGAGGGCATCTCGTTCGGCTGGGAGGTGGACGGCGGCTACGAGTACCGGCCGTTCCAGCCCACTACCCGTGACGCGATGGCCGCGTTCCTCGAGCGGTTCCACGAGCAGATCAGCTAGGAACGAGCACACGGACGAGCCCCGGCCCCACCCACGGCGCCGGGGCTCGTCGCGACTGTCAGGAGGGTCGGCGCTCGCCCACCATGGTGGTGACGTCGAGCAGGCGGTCGAGCTCCTCGACGGTGATCTCCCCGCGCTCGACGAAGCCCAGGTCGAGCGTCGCCTCGCGGACCGTGAGGCTCTGCTTGACCGCGTGCTTCGCGATCTTCGCGGCATTCTCGTAGCCGATCACGCGGTTGAGCGGCGTCACGATCGACGGCGAGGCCTCCGCGAGGAACCGGGCACGGTCGATGTTCGCGGTGATCCCGTCGACGGTGCGCTCGGAAAGGACGCGGGAGGCGTTGCCGAGGAGGCGCATGGACTCGAGGACGCCGAGTGCCATGACCGGGATCTGGACGTTCAGCTCGAATGCTCCTGACGCCCCGGCCCACGCGACGGTGGCGTCGTTCCCGACCACGCGGGCGCACACCATCAGCACGGCCTCGGGCACCACAGGGTTGACCTTGCCCGGCATGATCGACGATCCGGGCTGGAGGTCGGGCAGGGCGATCTCGCCGAGCCCCGTGTTGGGGCCTGAGCCCATCCAGCGCAGGTCGTTGCAGATCTTGGTGAGCGACACGGCGATGGTGCGGAGTGCCCCCGAGACCTCGACCAGGCCATCGCGCGCCGACTGCGCCTCGAAGTGGTCGCGCGCCTCCGTGATCGGCAGGCCGGTGTCCTCGGCGAGCAGCTCGATCACGCGCTGGGGGAAGCCCGCAGGGGTGTTGATGCCCGTCCCCACGGCGGTGCCGCCCAGCGGGACCTCCGCGACGCGAGGCAGCGCGGCCTCGAGCCGCTCGATGCCGTAGCGAACGGCGGCCGCGTAGCCGCTGAACTCCTGACCGAGCGTCACCGGCGTGGCGTCCATCAGGTGCGTGCGGCCGGACTTGTAGACCTCGGCGAACTCGGACGCCTTGGCCTCGAGCGAGGAGGCCAGCCGGTCGAGCGCGGGGATCAGGTCGTTCACCAGCGTCGACGTGGCGGCGACGTGCACCGAGGTCGGGAACACGTCGTTGCTCGACTGCGAGCAGTTGACGTGGTCGTTCGGGTGCACCTCGGAGCCGAGCGATCGGGTCGCCAGGGTGGCGATGACCTCGTTGGTGTTCATGTTCGAGCTGGTGCCCGAGCCGGTCTGGAAGATGTCGACAGGGAAGTGCTCGTCGTGCGCACCCGAGGCGACCTCGTCCGCGGCGGCGACCACCGCATCGGCGATCGCCTGGTCGAGAACGCCGAGCTCGGCGTTCGCGCGTGCCGCGGCCTTCTTCACGCGGGCGAGCGCCTCGATGTGGCGGCGCTCGAGCGCGGTGCCGGAGATCGGGAAGTTCTCGACGGCGCGCTGCGTCTGGGCGCGGTAGAGGGCGTGCGCGGGCACGCGGACCTCTCCCATGGTGTCGTGCTCGATGCGGTACTCGGCGGCGTCGTCGCTCTGCTGGCTCATGGCGCCATTGTGTCAGGGCCTCATGGGCGAGACTTCACGGAAGTCGCGTCATCGTGGTCAGGCGCGGCCCTCTCATCTGCTGACAGGACGTCCATCACGAGAGGGAGGCGCCGATGCACGAGCCGCGCAAGCCGTGGACGCCGCAGACGCGCAGGGATCTGCGCGAGGTGCTGGCGCACCCGTCGCATGAGCGCGCCGTGCAGCTTGCCGGCTCCCGCAACGCCCTGGTGCGCGCGACACTCGCGGCGGCGCATGAGACGCCCATCGGGGTGCTGATCCACTTGTCGACCGACGACCACACGGCGGTCCGAGCCGCCGTTGCCGGCAATGCGGCTGTCGTCACGTCGGTGAGCACGGTGCGCCGCCTCGCGGCAGACTCCGATCGCACGGTGCGCGACGCGCTGCGCGCGAACCCCGCGGTGCCCTCCGCGCTGCTCGCGCCGGGAGCTCTCGCGCTCGTGTGAACGCGGAAGCGCGACGCAGTGGGGCCGTCACCGGTCGGTGACGTCAGGCCTCGCCCAGCTCCGCGCTGCTCGGAGGATTCGCCCCTGGCCGTGACACCGTGACGGCCGCGATGCGGGCGCAGCGCTCGAGGACCGCGACCAAGGTCGCATCGTCGATCGCGCGCAGGGCGGAGCGGCGATGGGCACCGAGCAGACCGGCCGTCCACAGCCCGTCCACCAGGCCGCCCATGAACGAGTCGCCGGCGCCCACGGTGTCCGCGACGTCGACGCTGGGCGCATCGATCGTCACCTCGCGCCCGTCCGCGACGAAGGCCGTGGCGCCGTCGCTGCCGCGCGTGAGCACGACGAAGGCGGGTCCGCGAGCGGCCCACTGGTGGGCGACCGCATCGACGTTCTCGCCGTCGGTCAGCCACGCGATGTCCTCGTCCGACACCTTCACCACGTCCGCCAGGGCGATCACGCTCTCGATCCGAGCCAAGGCGCTGGCAGCGTCCCCCATGAGGGCGGGCCTGGCATTCGGGTCGTAGGTGATGGTCGACGTGGACCGTGCGTCCGACAGCAGCCGCATCACGTCGGCGCTCCCTGGCTCGAGCACCGCGGCGATGGAACCGGTGTGCACGACCACAGGCTCGGGGGTGGGTGCCGCGTTCGCTGGCACCTCCCACGTGAGGTCGAAGTCGTAGGCGGCGGCACCGGAGCCATCGAGTGTCGCCGTCGCCACGGGCGTCTGCGCCGCGGTCTGCGAGCCCGCCACGAGGCGCACCCCTGAGGACTCGACGTGCTCGCGCACCTGCGTGCCGTGCGCATCGGCGCCGAGCCAGGTCAGCAGCTCGACCGAGCGGCCCAGCCGCCCCAAGCCGATTGCGACGTTCGCCGGAGAGCCGCCGGGGTGGGCGTCGGTGGAGCCATCCGTGCGGCGCACCACGTCGACCAGCGCTTCGCCGATGATCAGCGCCGTCTCGCTCACGCGTCGTCCTCGGCGGCGGGATCGGGCTGCGTGGCGACGACGACGACGCCGGCGTCAGCGTCGTCCCCCCGCGCCTGCGTGATCCGGTCGCGAGCGCCGTCGAGAAGGTGCTGGCAGCGCGCGGCGAGCGCCTCGCCGCGCTCCCACAGTCCCAGGGACTCGTCGAGCGTGGCCGCGCCGGCCTCGAGCTTGGCCACGATCCCGATGAGCTCGTCGCGTGCCTGCTCGTAGGACAGGGAGTCCACGTCGTCTTGAGACATATGCCACACGCTATCGCGTCATGGCAGTGACCTCGGGCACTCTCATCGTGTACAAGCCACGGGTACACCGATTCACAACGGAGTGATGACCGATGTTCAGTGAGAACTACTCGCGCCAGACCGCGCTGGCCAGCGTCCAGAGGGCGCTCGATCACAACCTGACCGACAACGAGCTCTACGCGCTGGCGCGCTCCGAGGAGGCCAAGGTGCGCGCCGCGGTCGCCGAGAGGCCAGGCATGCCGTTGACGACCCTGCTCAAGCTCGCCGAGGATGTCTCGCCCGTGGTCAGGGCGGGGGTCGCGCGCAATCCACGTGCTGACATCCCGGAGGACCTGCACCGTCAGCTCGCGGGCGACAAGTCGCCCGAGGTGGTGTTCGCGCTCATCGAGAATCCGCAGGTGCCCGACTCGGTGATCGCCAAGCTCGCTCGACAGGTGCACAAGGAGTACGCCGCCGCTGCGCGTGCTCGTCTCGCGTCCAAGGGCGGCAGCGCGAAGCTGCTGGGCCGCCTGGGATTCGCGACGAGCCGCTGACTCATGAGCCACTGAGCCGAGGGCGGGTCTCGCGGCCTCACTGAGGGGTGCCGCGCTCGAGCCCCAGCGTCCCCCGCGGACGCGGGGCTCGCGCTGGACGGCCGCGAGACCCGTCTTCCATCGTGCGCAGGCGTGAGCAGGCCGACGGCCGCCGCGCCAGTCAGCCGGCCTTGCCTGCGACCTCCGCGTCGATCTCGCCGCGCGCGACGCGTACCCGCAGCCGCTGCCCGGGGTCGACCACGGACACGTCGCGCACGATCGTGCCCTGCGCATCGCGCGCGATGGCGTAGCCGCGGTCGAGCGTCCCCTGCGGGCTGAGCGCGCGCAGGCTCGCCGCGAGCTCGCGGGAGGCTCCGTCGGCGGCGGTGAGCGTGGCCACGAGCGCGCGACCGCTGTGCTGGCGCAGCTGCGCGAGTCGCTCCGCATGGGGATCGAGCATGCGGTGAGGATGCGCCAGCACGGGTCGCCCTCGGAACTGCTCGAGCCCGTGCGTCTCGCGATCGAGCTGACGCGCGACCGCGCCGCGAATGTCGGCACGCGCCTGTTCCAGTCCTGCTCGTTCCGCCCGGTCGTCCGGGACGATGCGCTTGCCGGCATCCGTGGGCGTGCTCGCCCGGTAGTCCGCGACGAGGTCGAGGATGGGGGAGTCCTTCTCGTGCCCGATCGCGCTCACGAGCGGGGTCTCGCAGGCCGCAGCAGCCCGGACGAGGGACTCGTCGGAGAAGGCGATGAGGTCCTCGAACGACCCGCCGCCGCGGGCGACCACGATGACGTCCACGTCGGATGCGGCGTCGAGCTCGCGGATCGCCGCCGTCACCTCGCGCACGGCATGCCTGCCCTGGACGGACACGCGCCGGATCTCGAAACGCACGGAGGGCCATCGCTGCGTGGCGTTGACCACGACGTCGTGCTCCGCGTCACCCTGTGTCGCGCACACCAGCCCGACGGTGCGCGGGATGAGCGGCAGCGGTCGCTTGCGGTCGGCGTCGAACAGCCCCTCGCCGGCGAGGGCCTCCTTGAGCGCCTCGATGCGCGCGAGCAGGTCGCCCACGCCCGCATGGCGGATGTCCGAGGCGTCGAGCTTGAGCTGGCCGCCTCGCGGCCACCACCGGGGGCGGGCGTGGACCACCACGCGAGAGCCGTCATCGAGGTCCGCCCCCATGCGCTCGAGAACGCTCGCCTGCGTGGACACGCCCAGCGTCATGTTCTCGTCAGCGTCCCGCAGGTCGAAGAACACCAGCGACTTCCAACGAGACGGTCGCAGCACCTGACCCTCGACCCACACCGGCCCCATGCGGTGCACGTACTCCCCGATCTTGGAGGTGAGGTGGCTCACCGGCCACGGCGCCTCCGCGGTGGTGTCCGCGGCGGTCGCGGGCAGTCCGCGTGGCCGGGAAGCATCCGGCCCGTCCGGCACGTTGGGGGAGGAGATGCCGTGAGTCACGCCACCTAGCGTGCCACGTAGGATGGAGATCATGCCTGACACCACCGCCAAGCGCGTGCTGCTCGCTGCGCCCCGCGGCTATTGCGCGGGAGTCGACCGCGCAGTCATCGCCGTCGAGAAGGCGCTCGAGATGCACGGCTCGCCCATCTATGTCCGCAAGGAGATCGTCCACAACAAGTACGTGGTGGAGACGCTGTCCGAGCGCGGAGCGATCTTCGTGAATGAGACCGACGAGGTCCCCGAGGGCGCGCGCGTGGTGTTCTCCGCCCACGGCGTCTCGCCCGCAGTGCGGCAGAGCGCCGATGCGAGGAACCTGCTGTCGATCGACGCGACCTGTCCGCTGGTCACCAAGGTTCACAAGGAGGCGGTGCGGTTCGCCAAGGCCGAGCAGACGATCCTGCTGATCGGTCACGACGGTCACGAGGAGGTCGAGGGCACGGCCGGTGAGGCGCCCGAGCACACCATCGTCGTGAACTCGCCCGACGAGGCGGACACGATCGAGGTCGCGGATCCCGACAACGTGGTGTGGCTGTCGCAGACCACGCTGTCCGTCGACGAGACCATGGAGACGGTGCGCCGCCTGCGCGAGCGCTTCCCCAACCTTCAGGATCCGCCCAGCGACGACATCTGCTACGCGACTCAGAACCGCCAGGTGGCGGTGAAGAAGCTCGCACCCGAGTGCGACCTTGTGATCGTGGTCGGCTCGGCGAACTCCTCGAACTCGGTGCGGCTGGTCGAGGTCGCGCTGCAGTCGGGTGCCCGGACGTCGTATCGCGTCGACACCGCGAAGGAGATCCGCGACGAGTGGTTCGATGACGTGACGACCGTGGGTCTCACGTCGGGCGCGTCGGTGCCCGAGATCCTCGTGAAGGACGTCATCGCGGACCTTGCGGATCGCGGCTACGCGACCGTGGAGGAGGTCCGTACCGCGACCGAGGACCTCATGTTCTCGCTGCCGCGTGAGATCAGGGCGGACATGAAGGCCCAGGAGGCCGAGCGCGCGCTGCGCGCGTGACCAACCGGCGCCTGAGCGCCCTATGAGGACGCCAGTGACGGGTCTGCGCGCGGCTCGCGTCCTGTGAGGACGTCCGTGCCCAGATGGTGACGCAATGCGAGCGCCTCCCGGAGACGGGGCCGGGCGGCGCTCAGGTCGCGCGGTCGTCGGCGAGCTCAGGTGCGCTGAGCTGGCGCACGTCCGTCTCGACCTGGCGTGACTCGTCGATCGGAGCGTCGATGTGCTGCATCGCCCCGAACCGTCGGGCGCTGACCAGCACGCGCGACTCGAGCGACGCCACCGTCTCGTTGTAGGCCTTGCCTGCAGACTCGATCGCGCGACCCACCTTCGCGAGATGCCCGCCCATGGTCGCCAGCCTGTCGTACAGCTCCTTGCCGGTGGAGAGCACCTGCTGCGCATTCTGAGCGAGCGCGTCCTCCTTCCACGCATGCGCGACGGTGCGCAGCATGGCGACCAGCGTGGTGGGCGTCGCGATGACCACCCGCTTGCCGAACGCGTACTCCTGCAGGTACGGGTCCTGCTCGACCGCCGACTGATAGAAAGCCTCCGACGGCACGAACATCACGACGAACTCGGGCGCGGACGCGAACTGATCCCAGTACCGCTTGCCGGCGAGGTCGTCGACGTGTCTGCGCACATGCTTGGCGTGCGCCTGCAGCCGCTCGGCGCGTACCGACTCGTCCTCGGTCTCGAACGCCTCGAGCAGGGCAGCGAGAGCGACCTTGGAGTCCACCACGATGGTGCGCCCGCCGGCGAGCCGCACCGTCATGTCGGGCCGAAGGTTGCGGCCCTCGGCGTCACGGACGGACTCCTGCTCCTCGAAGTCGACGTGCTGGACCATGCCCGCCAGCTCGACCACGCGCCGCAGCTGCACCTCGCCCCAGTTGCCGCGCACATCCGAGCGCCGCAGCGTGTTGATGAAGTCCGTGGTCTTGCGGTCGAGCCGAGCCGACGCCTCGATCATCTGCCGCACCTGCTCGCCCATCGCCGCCTCGCCCGCGGCCCTGGCCTTGTCCGTCTCGGTCGTCTGCCGCTGCACCTTCTCGAGCGCCTCGCGCATGGGCTCGACCAGCTGACGCATCGCCTGCTCGCGCCTCGCCAGCTCCTCCGTGCCGGTCGCCTGGGCGCGCGCGAACCTCTCGCCGGCGACGCGAAGGAAGGTCTCCTGATTCGCCGCGAGCGCATCGGCGCTCAGCGCCTTGAACTGGGCGAGGAGCCTGTCCTGGTCGCCACGCACCTGAGCCACGTACCTCTCGTGCTCGGACTGGAGCCGAGCCTCGCGTGCGGCTGCCGCATCGGCTTCACGGCGCAGCCGATCCTCGAGCGCGGCGCGCTCCGAGCGCGCCCGTGCGAGCTCGGCGTGGCCCGACCCGAACCGCGAACCGAGCCAGAGCCCGAGCCCCAGCCCTAGCACGACGGAGAGGACGGCGATGATCGCTTCAGTCATGCAGACATGGTGGCGCGACGGTCTGACACGTCGCGGCAGCACGCGCGGTCGGGGCCAGCGGCGGGCGCTCCCGTTCGCGGTGTGACAAATGTCACACTTCGCGCGCATTCTGTCACGATTCGGACACGATGCGCAGTCTCACAGGGTTCTCGTCACATGCGTGAAACAACGATCGACTTATCCTGTGCGGGCTGTCCGGCGCACCAGCCGGCACCACTGTCGTTGTCGCGAAACCCCGCGGCAGCGCCATCCCACAGCTCGCACAAGCAGCGGGCGCAAGGAGGAAAAGTGAAGATCAACAGGAAGATCCTCGGGGGTGTGGCCGTCCTCAGCGCCGCCACCCTCGTGCTGGCGGCGTGCACGTCTGACCCTGAGGGCGAGGAGACGAGCGAGTCCCCCACCGCAGAGGCCACGACCGGCAGCGCTGCCGGCCCGAACGACGACACCATTCTTATCTCCGTCGGTGAGGACGAGTGGGCCGGCTACAACAACATGACGCCGGACACCTACTCGACGTACAACTCGGTCGTCAACGACCGCGTGCGCGAGACCTTCACGTACTTCGACGAGGAGTCCGCGATCCAGATCAACGAGGAGTTCGGCAACGTCGAGCTCATCTCGGAAGACCCCATGGTCGTCGAGTACACCATCGCCGAGGACGCCGTGTGGTCGGATGGCACCCCCATCACGTATGACGACGCCCTGCTGACCTGGGCCGCCCAGAAGTTCGCCGATGGCGAGAACGAGGACGGCACCCCTGTCCAGCTGTTCAACCACGTGGGTGGCCTGGACTACGGCGAGCGCGTGCCTGCCGGACCGCAGGGCGAGCCCGGCGGCAAGACCTTCACGGTCGAGTACACCAACCCCTTCCCTGACTACCTGCTCACCACGGTCATCGACCTTCCCGCGCACGTCGCGGCCGAGCAGTCGGGCGTGTCGCTCGAGGACATGGCCGCCGCGATCGCGGCTGAGGACATCGAGGCCCTGCGCCCCGTGGCCGAGTTCTGGAACACCGGCTGGCTGTCGCCGGTCCCCGGAGAGCTGCCCGACCCCTCCATCGCGCTGTCCTCCGGTCCGTACACCTACGGTTCGTGGGAGGCCGGTCAGTCGATCACGCTCGTCCCGAACGAGAACTGGTGGGGCACCCCTCCCGCCACGGGCAACCTGACCTTCCGCTTCGCCGCTGCTGACACGCACGTGCAGGCGCTGCAGAACGGTGACCTCAACGTCATCGAGCCTCAGGCGACCGTCGACACCCTCTCCCAGCTCGAGGCCATCGGAGACGCCGTCACCGTCGGCACCTACGACACCCTCATCTGGGAGCACCTGGACATCAACTTCAAGGAGGGCGCTGCCCTCGCCGAGAGCCAGGAGCTGCGTGAGGCCTTCGCCATGTGCGTGCCGCGCCAGCTGATCGTGGACAACCTCATCGCGCCCATGAACCCCGAGGCGGGCATCATGAACGCTCGCGAGGTCTTCCCGTTCCAGGAGAACTACGAGGAGATCGTCTCCGCCTCGTACGACGGCCGCTACGACGAGGTCGACATCGAGGGCGCGGCCGCCAAGAT
Source organism: Demequina sp. NBRC 110053 (assembly GCF_002090095.1). GTDB lineage: Bacteria > Actinomycetota > Actinomycetes > Actinomycetales > Demequinaceae > Demequina. The sequence goes on from NZ_BBRJ01000002.1 coordinate 1,656,645, forward strand.
CGCCGAGGCCGGCGTGACGGAGCCCGTCCAGGTGCGCATCGGCTACAACACGCCGAACCCCCGTCGTACCGACATCGTCGCCCTGATCAAGGACTCCTGCGACCAGGCCGGCTTCGAGATCGTCGACAACGGCAACGCCGACTTCTTCGGCGTCGACCTGACCGCCGGTGACTTCGACGTCGCGCTCTACGCGTGGTCCGGCTCCGGCCAGATCGCCTCCGGCCAGAACATCTACGCCTCCGATGGCGCCCAGAACGTCACGGGCTACGTGAACGAGGACGTGGACGCTGCTTGGGACGCTCTGACGTCGACCCTCGACCCCGAGGTTCAGAAGGAGCAGACCATCATCATCGAGGGTCTCCTGTGGGACACGCTGTTCGGCATCCCGCTGTTCGCGCACCCCGGTGTCGCGGCCTGGGACTCCACCATCCAGGGTGTGGTGCCGACGCCGTCGCAGTCCGGCATCGTGTGGAACGCTGAGGAGTGGGTCCGCTAGGCTTGACGACCTAGTAGCACAGCACCTGCCGGTGGGGTGGGGCTTCACGGCCCCACCCCACCGGTCACATGTGGGTCAGCTGCGGACCACCGCCAGCAATGGAGCGGCGTGGCGAGCGGACAGCTCACTGTTCACGAGGAAGCCTCTACATGACCCGCTACATCCTCAGGCGACTGGCGATCTCCTTCGGAGTTCTGTTCGTCGGTTCGTTCCTGCTCTACATCATGGTGATCAACTCGGGCGACCCGCTCGAGGATCTGCGCCAGTCGACCGCGAGCAATCGCGACGTGCTGATCCAGGGGCGCATCGACACCATGGGACTCGACCTTCCCTGGTACCAGCGTTACTGGGACTGGCTGACCGGAGTCGCGGGGTGCTTCACGGGCAACTGCGACCTGGGCACCGACCAGACCGGCACGGACGTCCTGTCCATGCTCGAGCAGGCCGCGACGGCCACGCTGCGCCTGGTGACGATCGCGACCTTCGCCGCCATCATCATCGGCATCATCGTCGGAATCCTCACCGCGATCCGCCAGTACTCCGGCTTCGACTACGCGGTCACCTTCCTGACGTTCCTGTTCTTCTCGCTGCCCGTGTTCTGGGCGGCGGTGCTCCTCAAGGAGTACGGCGCCATCCGCTTCAACGACTGGATAGCGGATCCACAGATATCCGTGCTGCAGGCGTTCATCGTCGGAGCGGTGCTGGCATTCATCTTGCAAGCGGTGATGGGCGGCTCGATGCGGCGCCGCCTGTTCACGGCGGGCGCCACCGGCGCCTTCTCCGTCATCGCGCTGCTGTACTTCACGTACGTCGGCTGGTGGCGCAGCCCTGCGCTCGGGCCAGTCATCGTGATCCTGGTGTCGCTCGCCTTCGCCGTGGGCCTGGTCGCGCTCTTCGCCGGCCTGGGCAAGCGGCGCGTGCTCTACGCGACTCTCACCACCGTGGGCGTGGGGTCGGTCCTGTACTTCGCCCTCGCCCCGCTGCTGGAGGAGCCCAACTGGTGGCTGCTGCTGGGGCTGCTGGTGTCCGCCGTCGTGGTCGGCCTCGTGGTCGGCTACTTCTGGGGCGGCTACTCGCGGGGCCAGGCGATGGCCATGTCGGCCATCACGGCAGTGTTCATGGCGGGCATGACGTTCGCCGATCACCTCGTGTATGCGTGGCACGGGTTCCTCGAGCTCAAGCCCAGGCCGATCTCCACGATCGGCGCCTCCACCCCCAACTTCCAGGGTGACTTCTGGGAGACGACGCTCGACTGGGGCACGCAGCTGATCCTGCCCACGATCCTGCTGACCCTGATCTCGGTGGCGACGTACTCGCGCTACACGCGCTCGTCGATGCTCGAGACCATGAACCAGGACTACGTGCGCACCGCTCGCTCGAAGGGCCTGTCCGAGCGCACGGTGATCACCAAGCACGCCTTCCGCAACGCGCTGATCCCCATCACGACCATCATCGCGCTGGACTTCGCCGCCCTGATCGGCGGTGCGGTCATCACCGAGACGGTGTTTGGCTGGAACGGCATGGGAGCGATGTTCCGCGAGGGTCTCGACCACGTCGACCCCAACCCGGTGATGGCGTTCTTCCTCGTCACAGGCACGGCGGCGGTGGTCATGAACCTGGTCGCTGACCTCGCGTACGCGTCCCTCGACCCGCGGATCAGGAGGTAGTGCCATGACCATCGCTGCCTTCACCACCGCGCAGGAACGGAGCCACTCATGAGCGAGGAACGGCGCGACTCCGCCATGCAGGGCTCACCCGAGCCGCTGCCTCATGCAGGCGTCGAGATCGACGAGCCCAAGTTCGCCGACAAGTCCTACAGCCAGGGCCAGCTGGTCCGCCGGCGCTTCTTCCGCCACAAGGGCGCGCTGGCCGGGCTCGCCGTGCTCATCCTGATCACCCTGCTGGCGTTCACGTCGATCGGCATCGGCCCCCTGCCCGGGTGGTGGGACAAGGACTTCACGACGACCGGCAGCGTCATCAACGGCGGCAGGCCGACGATGGGCTGGTTTTACCTGGGCGAGCACCCGTTCGGCCAGGACACCACGGGCCGCGACTACTTCGCGATGGTGATGCGCGGGACGCAGATCTCGCTGGTCATCGCGTTCACGGTGGGCATCCTGTCCACCATCATCGGCACTCTCATCGGCGCGATCGCGGGCTACTACCGCGGCTGGACCGAGAGCCTCCTGATGCGCGTGACGGACCTGTTCATCATCATCCCGCTCCTGGTCTTCGCCGCGGTGCTGGGCCAGATCGCGGGCGGCGCGGGCATCTTCGCCCTCGCTGTCGCACTCGCCTTCGTCACCTGGACCGGCCTCGCGCGCCTCGTGCGCGGCGAGGTGCTGTCGCTGCGCGAACGCGAGTTCGTCTCAGCCGCCCAAGCCATCGGCACGGGCAGCTGGCGCATCATCATGCGCCACATCCTGCCCAACACCATCGGCGTGATCATCGTGGCGACGACCTTCGCCATCGCATCGGCGATCCTGCTCGAGACCTCGCTGTCGTTCCTGGGGTTCGGCGTCCAGCCGCCGGACATCTCCCTGGGGTCACTGATCAGCGACTACCAGACCGCGTTCACCTCGCGCCCCTGGCTGTTCTGGTTCCCGGGTCTCTTCATTCTCGCGATCGCGCTCAGCGTGAACTTCATCGGTGACGGGCTGCGCGACGCGTTCGACCCGCGCCAGGGCAAGGACGGTTGATCATGACCATCATCGACGAGACCCCCGCCCAGCCCGTCCAGGGTGGCGCGGTGCTGTCCTTCACCGACCTCGAGATCAAGTTCAACACTGAGTTCGGCCGAGTCCACGCGGTCAAGGGCATCACCCTCGAGGTGAATCCCGGCGAGGTGCTCGCCCTCGTGGGCGAGTCGGGCTCGGGCAAGTCCGTGACGTCGACCTCGGCATTGGGACTGCTGCCGCGCAACGCGACCGTCAATGGCGCGATCAGCGTCGCCGGCAAGTCCGTCGACTCGATGTCGGACCGCAGCCTGCGCAAGATGCGCGGCGACGACGTCGCGATGGTCTTCCAGGAGCCCATGACGGCGCTCAACCCGGTGCTCACGGTGCGCACGCAGATGATCGAGGCGCTCGAGCTGCACGGCAAGGCGTACGGCAAGGACGCCGAGGCGCGAGCGGTCGAGCTGCTCACCATGGTGGGCATCCCCGACCCCGAGCGCCGCATCAAGCAGTACCCGCACGAGTTCTCGGGCGGCCAGCGTCAGCGCATCGTGATCGCGATGGCGCTGTCCTGCGATCCGACGGTGATCATCGCCGACGAGCCCACGACGGCTCTCGACGTGACCGTGCAGGCCGAGATCCTCGACCTGCTGCGCTCCCTCAAGGACGAGCTCAACACGGGCATTCTGCTCATCACCCACTCCATGGGCGTGGTGGCGGACATGGCCGACCGCGTCGCCGTCATGTACAAGGGGGACCTGGTCGAGCAGGGCAGCGCGCAGGAGGTGCTCACGCGCCCCCAGCACGAGTACACCAAGCGTCTGCTCGAGGCGGTGCCCAAGCTGGGCTCGCGGGGCGAGACGGCTCCGGTGGTCCAGGAGGAGGGCCCCAAGGCTCTGGAGGTCCACGACCTGGTGGTCGAGTACCACCGCCAGGGCAAGGAGCCCTTCCGCGCCGTCGACGGCGTCTCGCTCAGCGTCAAGCGAGGCGAGATCGTCGGACTGGTGGGCGAGTCGGGCTCCGGCAAGTCCACGATCGCGCGCTGCGCCCTGGGTCTGATCCCGGCGGCCTCCGGCGAGGTCGCGATCCTGGGCGAGGACATCACCCAGATGAGCCGCAAGCCCCTCAAGGAGCTGCGCCGGCGCATCGGCGTGGTGTTCCAGGACCCGGCGAGCTCGCTGAACCCGCGCCTGCCGGTGGGCGACTGCATCGCGGAGCCGATGGACGTCCACAGCATCGGCGACTCCAAGTCCCGCCGGGAGAAGGTCGCGGAGCTTCTCGATGCGGTCGAGCTGCCCCGCTCGGTCGCGAACCGCTACCCGCACGAGCTGTCGGGCGGTCAGCGCCAGCGCGTGTCCATCGCGCGCGCGCTGAGCCTCGACCCGGAGTTCCTGGTGGCCGACGAGCCCACCTCTGCGCTCGACGTCTCGGTGCAGGCCTCCGTGCTCAAGATGTTCACGCACCTGCAGGAGCAGTACAACTTCGGCTGCCTGTTCGTCAGCCATGACCTCGCGGTGATCGACATGCTCGCGGACCACGTGGTGGTGCTTAAGGACGGCAAGGTCGTCGAGCAGGGCGCCCGCCACAAGGTCCTCGCCGACCCGCAGGAGGAGTACACCAAGCGCCTGCTCATGGCCGCGCCGGTGCCGGACCCAGCGGAGCAGCGCGCCCGGCGCGAGCAGCGCTACGCGTTCATGAAGGAGATCGGCGAGGAGGACCACGGGCTGCACATCGAGCACGACGACTCGGCGCGCGGCAACGGTCCCAACCAGCCGTTCAACTCCAGTGGTCTGGGTGGTTTGGCCGGAGGTCACTAGCGCAGCGGCGCCGTGCCACTGCGGCGCCGCGCCACTGAGCAGCGCCGATGCGCGGGCTGGCTACTCCTGCTCGGGTCGCTTGACGCGGGGAGGGTCGGGCAGCACCGCGGCGGCCGCAAGCGGAGGGATGATCACCTCGTAGCCGTCCTCCGTCTCGAGCGGACGGTCGCCCGCAACGGGCGACGGCGCCGGCAGGATCTTCTCCGAGTTCAGCTCCTTGGCCATCTCGGCCTCGCCGGGGTTGAAGATCGATCCGAGTTCCGTCATGCGGCGACTCTACGCTCAGCCGAGCCCGCCCGCCACGGTGACCACCGCATCGGCGCGCCGCACCCGTGCACCTCCCAACACACGGCTGTTGCGCGTGGGACGGGAGCGGCTCACGTGCATGATCACCCGTCACACCTGACTCACGGTCACCACCCGTGTGTGGGGTGGTACGGGATAGGCCGATGCGCGGGCCGGGTGGCGCTCCAACTACACTTGTCGCCCGTGGCACTCACTATCGGAATCGTCGGCCTGCCCAACGTGGGCAAGTCCACCCTGTTCAATGCTCTCACGCGCGCCGAGGTGCTCGCTGCGAACTACCCGTTCGCGACCATCGAGCCCAACGTGGGCGTGGTCCCGTTGCCCGACTCGAGGCTCGGCCGTCTCGCCGAGGTCTTCAAGTCCGAGCGCGAGGTGCCAGCGACGGTGTCGTTCGTCGACATCGCGGGCATCGTCAAGGGCGCGTCCGAGGGCGAGGGCCTGGGCAACGCGTTCCTTGCGAACATCCGCGAGGCGGACGCGATCTGCCAGGTGACGCGCGCCTTCGACGACGCGGACGTCACCCGCGTCGAGGGCTCGACGGACGAGGCGGGCGACCTCGAGACCATCTCGACCGAGCTCATCCTCGCGGACCTGCAGACCATCGAAAAGGTGCTGCCGCGGCTCGACAAGGAGGTCAAGGCCAAGAAGGCCTCGCCCGACTTCCTCGCCGCCGTGAACCAGGCCAAGGAGATCCTCGAGGCCGGCCAGACGCTCTACGCGGGCGCGGCTGCCGCCGGGCTCGGCACCGCTGAACTGCGCGAGCTCAACCTCCTCACCACCAAGCCCTTCATCTACGTCTTCAACACCGACGACGCGGGCCTGCTCGACGAGGACAAGAAGGCGCGGCTCGAGGCGCTCGTCGCCCCCGCGAAGGCCATCTTCCTGGACGCCAAGTTCGAGTCCGAGCTCATCGAGCTCGACGAGGATGAGGCCCGCGAGATGCTCGAGTCGACGGGCCAGACCGAGTCGGGGCTGTCCCAGCTGGCGCACATCGGCTTCGACACCCTCGGGCTGCAGACGTACCTCACCGCCGGCCCCAAGGAGTCCCGCGCGTGGACCATCCGCAAGGGCGCCACCGCCCCGCAGGCCGCTGGAGTCATTCACACCGACTTCGAGAAGGGCTTCATCAAGGCAGAGGTCGTGTCCTTCGACCACCTCATGGAGCACGGCTCGATGGCCGATGCGAAGGCCGCCGGCAAGGTGCGCATGGAGGGCAAGGACTACGTCATGCACGACGGCGACGTGGTGGAGTTCCGCTTCAACGTGTAGCCGCGCCCGAGCGGCAGTTCCGGGTGCTGGGTGCCGGCCAGCCCCTCGACGAAGAGCGCCTAGCGCATGTTGGTTGTCGCCTGCAGCAGCGGAATCATCGCCTCGTCCACGACGCGTTCGAGGCCTGAGGCGCGCTCCGTGCCCGGCACGAAGACCATCTGGTGGCGGACCAGCGCAACGATGGCCTCCACCGCCGCGGCTGGTACGGGCTCTGGTCCCAGTTCGCCGGCCTCGCGGGAGCGCTCGAAGATCTCGGACAGCCATGCCTCGACCTGCGGCATCACCAGTCCGGACACCCGGGCGACAGTCGCATCGTCCACTTCGCCGATGATGCCCCTGAACGTCTCGACTCCACCAGGCCCCATGCGGTCCATGATGCCGCGCGCAAGTCCCAGGAGGTCGTCGCGAAGTGGGCCCGAGAAGACTGCTGGTGGGGTGCTGAGCCTTGAGGTTACGAGTGCGTCGATGACCATGTCCGCTCGGTTGTCGAACCGCCGGTAGAGCACCGGCTTCGACGTTCCCGCGCGACGTGCGACGCCCTCGAATGTCACGCCCCGGTAGCCGGAATCGGCGAGCTCGGCGCGCACGGCTTCGCGAATGGCGTCGAGCAGCTCTCCTGCGCGACGTCGGCGCGTCGCCTCTGCAGCCATCGTGCCTCCCTAATCGCGGTCGACGTCACCCTATCTTCATCGTAAGATACGGTACGTATCGTATCCACGCCCGCACTGGAGGACGTCCCGATGACCCAGCCCGCCCCCGCCCAGCAGAGTTGGAAGCCGGTGATCGGCCTCGCCATCGGCCTCTCGGCTCTGCTCAGCACCATGCTCATCGCCTTTGGCCTTCCGGCGGTCACTTCAGGCCCGAGTGACGTGCCCATTGCCATCGCCGCGCCCGAAGTCGTCGTAGACCAGATCACGGACGCGCTCGACGACGCCCAGCCCGGCGCTTTCGACGTCACCGTCGCGCCCGACGAGGCCGCGGCCACGGCCATGATCCTCGACCGAGACATCTATGGCGCGTTCGTCGTCGGTCCGGACGGCCTGACCGTCGACATCGCCAGCGCCGCGAGCCCGGCGATCGCACAGCTCGTCACGGCAGTGGGTCAAGACGCAGGCGCACAGCTCGGCGCCGACGTCGTCGTCAACGACATCGTGCCAACTTCGGAGGATGACCCCAATGCGGTCGGTCTGTCTGCGGGCGCGCTCCCCATCGCGCTCGGCGGCTTCATCGCCGGTGTCGCGACGACGCTGCTCGTGCAGGGCACGGGCCGGCGCCTCGCGGCCGTCAGCGCCTTCGCCGTGATCGCAGGTCTGGCGATGACGGCTATCCTCCAGTTCTGGTTCGGCACGTTCACCGGAAGCTTCTGGGCGACCGCAGCTGCCGCGATGCTCGGGATCGTGGCAACCAGCGCCACAGTGCTGGGGCTTGAGAGTCTGCTCGGCAGGCCGGGCATCGTCATCGCCGCGTTGGCGGTGGTCTTCCTCGGCAACCCGCTTTCCGGAATCGCGACCGGTCCCGAGATGCTGCCCACGCCGTGGGGCGCGATCGGTCAGTTCCTGCCGCCGGGCGCCACAGGAACTCTGCTGCGCAACGTCGCGTTCTTCGACGGCGCGGCGATCGGCCAGCCAGTCGCTGTGCTGCTGTGCTGGCTCGCCTTGGGCGCGACGTTGCTGGTGGTCTCCGGACTCCGTCCGCGCCGTGTGGCGCAGCCGGCCGTCGCATAGCTGCACCCTTGAGACGAGGCCCTTCTGGCGCACGCCGGGATGGCCTCGTCGAGTTCCGAGACCTCTCGCGCGTGGGTGTTGTTCGGCTGCGGAACGCGGTCGAGTTCAGTTTCAACGTGTAGGTCCCGTTCAACCTTGGAACGGACGTGGTGAGTAGGTTGCTGCTCTCCCTCGATCGCGGGTGACACGCTGAATCCTGCCGGTGCGCAGCGTGGCAGGTCGAGCGATGGCAGTCGCTGTGCCGCCCATGCGCGCACTTGGTCGTGACCTATGCTTCGAGGGTGCCGACAACCCTTGCAGACGAGCTGCGCCGCCATTTGAGGGAGCCGTTCCCGGACTCTGTGGTCAAGGGCAGGGACTACGGCGAAGTGGATGCAGTGATGATCGACGCAGATATCTTCGGTTGGGCCTCGAGGGCCGGCTCACTAACCGAGTCTGACCGTGCTGGTCTACGTCACGCGGGCGACGAGCTGGGGCGCTCGCTCGACGCGTTTCCCGAGAATGCGCGCCCCTATTACGAGCGCCTGATCCGGATCGCACGTATGGCGGTGGCTGTCTAGGCCCTTGCGGATGCCCTCCGGTCGCACGGCGAGGTCGGGCTTGAGCGCTACGCGATCTAGGAGGACGTCGTGGGAATCGCGCCGCGTTCGATCGGGCGAGTTCGCGCAGTCCAGACGTTATTCGGCTACGGAACGCGGTGGAATTCCGCTCCAATGTGTAGGCGACCTGGTGGAGTCCGCCCGGCACACGGATGTTCGTCGACCTCCGACAGTCTGCCGAGTGTCGCAGTCACCGCGACCAGAAGTCCTCAGGGTTGCGCCCCGGACGGTAGCCGAGCGATTCCACCATCGCCACGGCCTCCGGAAAGTTCGCCGCCAGTGATGCGGCCTCGTGGGCGTCACTCCCGAACGTGACGGTTCGGCCTCCCTCTTGCGCCCACCACTCAGGCACCCAGGACCAGAGGCGGCGTGTGTTCATCTCGAGCGCCCTGCCCGAGCCCGCGATGGCCCGCATCCCTTCGCGGAATCCCTCTTCGAACCGACGAGGATCGAACGGTCCTGCTGACTGCACCGGCCAGGACCGGACCGCGTAGTCGATGTGCGTGAAGACCGAGAAGGAATCCGATCCGTTCACCATTCTCGGAATCTCTTCGAGATATGCCCACATCACCTCGTCGGCCGGCCTGTGATGGTACAGCGTCGTCGGTTCGGTCAGGTCGCCGTCGGAGATCGGGAGCATGTGAAGAGAGCCGTTGACGCGATCGATCAGCCCGCTGCGCAGCAACGAGTCGGCCCGAGCGTCCCTCAGATGTGGTTGGCCGAACTCCACGCCTGTGAGGATCCGAAGGTCAGGATGCCTGTGGCGGCACCGATCGATGGCAGCCAGGTAGCCGTCGACGTCGAATGGAGGCAGACGAACAAACCCGTCGTCATCGACGTACTTCTGCCCGTGCTCGCCGATGTCCCCGGTCTCGACTCTCCACGAATCCTCGAAATCCAGGTGCTCGGTGAAGACGACGGCCGGAAGCCCAATCTGGACCGCCCGCGCACAGATCCGATCCATCGACCCAGCCGAGGTCGGGTCAGAGCCGGCATCCCACGACCACTCGCTGTGCACGTGTGAATCTGCCGGCAGAGTCATACCGCACAACCTACGCGCCTTCGCGCGGGCCGTGAGCGACCCGCCCCTTCCCAGAGATGGCAGCAGCCCGGGAGCGACCAGCTCATGTTCGCTACCCTGAAGGCGGTGGCTCACGCCGCCGCCGGCACTTCCACGTGCAGATCACGTGAATCATCGCGGAGAGGCCCGAGCAGGTCAGGACACGTCCGGATGGGGTGTGGCGCATCGATGCGCCGACTTCATGCCGCCGATGCTCGTCATCGGCTGACGAAAGGACATGACATGCCCTCCAAGGACGAGAAGAACCTCGCCCAGGTGCTCGACAAGATCGACTCCATGGACGAGCCGCAGCGATCGCTCGTGCGGCAGGTGCACGGCCTCATCCTCAAGGCGGCACCGTCGCTCAAGCCACGCATCTGGTACGGGATGCCCGCCTACGCCGCCTCCGCCAGCACCCCTGCACTCGTCACCTTGCGTAACGACGAGCGCGTCAACCTCGCGCTCACCGAGAAGGTGGCGTTGCAGCCCGCAGGAGGCGCCGATGGCTCGCTGATGCCGGCCGCGTGGTACTTCGATGCCGTGGACGATGCGGCCGCCACGCGCATCGGCGACATCGTCCGAGCAGCCACTCGCTGACAGACCGCTGACGCGACCCTCCCGGTGCGAACCACGCTCGCCAGAGCGTGCGCACCGGGAGGGCCGGGGACGCCTTGCGCTCGAGAGACGTCCAGACGTCAGCCGGGCCACTCGAGCGCGCGCCGGCTCTCGAAGGCCACAGGCGTGCCGTCCACTGGATCCGTGAACGCCAGCCGTCGAGCGATCAGTTGCAGGGGGCGCGAGAAGTCGTCGGCCGGCACGTCGACGACGTCGGGATAGAGCGGATCGCCCGCGATCGGCAGCCCGAGGGTCGCCATCTGCACGCGCAGCTGGTGCGTCTTGCCCGTCAGCGGAGTCAGGCGATAGCGCGCCCACGCTCCGCGCACCTCGAGGACGTCGACGTCGGTCGAGGCGTTCGGCTCCCCGGGCACGATCCGCGCCTGCAGCTCACCGCGGCGCTTCTCGATGCGGCCGACGAGCGTGCGCGGGAACTCCAGGGTCGGGTCGACCGGCGCGATCGCCTCGTAGGTCTTCGTCGCGCGGCGTCCCTGGAACACTCCTGCGTAGGCGCCACGGTGCTCGCGCCGGGTCGTGAACAGCAGCACTCCTGCCGTGAGCCGGTCGAGCCGATGCGCGGGTGCCAGCTCGGGCAGGTCGAGCGCCACGCGCAGCCTGACGAGCGCGGTCTCGCGCGCGTGGGCGCCGCGCGGCGTGGTGGCGAGGAAGGGTGGCTTGTCAACCACGACGTACCGGTCGTGCTGCGCGAGCACGTCCACCTCGAACGGCACGGGTGTCTCGGGAGCGAGAGGACGGTGGAACCACACGAACACGTGCGGGCGGTAGGCCTCGTCGCCGCTCCACGGGTGGCCGCTGCTGTCGACGAACTCGCCTGCGGACAGGCGCCTCTCCACCTCGGCATGCGCGGGCAGCCGCACGACGAGGAAGTCGCGCATCGTGGCCCACGAGATCGCGGCGCCGTCCCCGGGGCCAGGCGTGCGAACCCACGCCGCGTCGAGGCCATGGCGCTGGGGGAGCGGCGAGCGCGGTGGCATCAGATCGACGCGTGGAAGGCGGAAGTGGGCACGGCAAGCATCGTACGGACTGGCGCTGCACCGACTACCGTGAGCGCCATGAAGCGCGTCTCGGTGGTCGGCTCGTCGGGGTCGGGCAAGACGACGGTGGCGCGCCAGCTCGCCGAGGCGCTGGGGATTCCTCACACGGAGATGGACGCGCTGCATTGGGGAGCGGACTGGACCCCGACGGACGACGAGCTGCTCGCCGAGCGCGTGCGGGCCGTGGCCGCCGCCGACTCGTGGGTGATCGACGGCAACTACCACAGCAAGATCGGCCCCGTGGTGTGGGAGAGGGCCGATGCGGTGGTGTGGCTCGACGTGCCACGGCACCGGGCGCTGTGGCGGGGCGTGACGCGGACCGTCCGGCGGGCGGCGACCCGCGAGGAGCTGTGGAACGGCAACCGCGAGCACTGGAGCGGGCTGGCGTTCTGGCGCGGGGACGAGTCGATCATCTGGTGGGTGTGGACGAGTCACCGCCGCACGCGCCAACGCTACGCCGCAGCGATCGACGACCCCCGCTGGGCGCACCTCAAGTTTCACCGCCTGCGCAGCCGGCGCGACGTCGCCCGGTTCCTCGCCGCGGCGCGACCGTCTCTGTAGCATGAGCCAGCCGGACGGTCCGGTGACACATGCGAGGGGGCGACATGGCCGCTGAGGCAGGCTGGTACGACGACGGATCCGGCAAGGAGCGGTGGTGGGACGGCCAGGCGTGGACCGAGAGCTTTCGCGACAAGCAGCCTGTCGGTGGCGGGATCTCGGGCATGGTGAGCAGGGCGCAGGCCGATGCGGCAGCAGGGGCTCAACCACGCCCGGGCGCCGCGGGCGCGGCCTACGTGGTGCTGCAGGTGGTGCTCAAGGAGAAGTTCATGGGCTCAGGGTCGAACAACCTCACCGAGCTCGAGTCCGTCATCAACCGTCAAGCGGCGCTCGGGTATCGCCTCCACACCATCACCACGGCGTCGGGCGGCTCGCAGGGGTTTGGCGGCGGCGACCGGATCCAGGCGACGATGGTGTTCGAGCGGCTCACCTGAGCCGCGCCGCTCCTAGGCGAGCGATACCAGGCCAGCCACTCCCGCCACGAGCGACGCCGCGGCCAGCACCAGTGCGGTGACGATCAGCACGACGTGGACGCGGTAGAACCGCGTGCGGGCGCCTGAGTTGTCCGTGGACCGCTCGTCGGCCGCGATGCGCTTCATGAACTGCGGCCATACCACTGCGGCGAAGAGGGCGTTCACGAGGAGCACGATGCTGAGGGCGAGGACCATCCCGTCAGGCTAGTGCGCGGCGTCCGACACGCTCACACCTGCCGGTACTCGATCCGGTTGTCGAAGGGGCCGTGGCTGTGGAACCGCTCGGTTCCTGTCGTCACGAGTCGCCCACAGCGCGCCTGACCAGCGCGGTGATCTCCTTCTCCTCGGCCGAGCCGAGCGAGACGAGCGCGAACGACGCCGGCCACATCGCGCCATCGTCCAGCGCCGCGGTGTCCTGGAACCCGAACGTCGAGTAGCGCGACTCGAACTTGGTTGCCGGCTGGAAGAAGCACAGCACCTTGCCGTCCTTCGCCCACGCCGGCATCCCGTACCACGTGCGGGGCTCGAGCTGCGGCGCCGCCTCCATCACCAGGGTGTGGAGACGCTCTGCCATGACGCGCTCGTCGTCCGGCATCTCAGCGACCTTGGCCATGAGGTCGGCCAGCGCATCGGCCCGCTTCTTGCCGCCCCTCTCCGCGCGCAGCTCCTCAGCGCGCTCCTTCATGGCTGCCTTCTCGGCTTCCGACCAACCGCTGCCGCTCATGCGCGCATCTCCTCGCTCGCCTACCGCCACGCTAGCGCGGGCATGGCTTCCGGGCACGTCGCGTTGGTGTGAATACTCTGAAGCCAAGTGAAGGGAGCCCTGCGTGGCCATCGGACGAGGACGATCGCGGCACGGCGAGGTGTCCCAGGCTGCGGCAACGGGCGACGGGGCCGCGTGCCTGGTGCGCGTGGTGGACGACGGGGACCCTGACTGCGCACCCCTGGGGACGTCGCCGCGCCAAGCGCTCGAGCTCATCGCAGGCGAACCGACGCGCATGGCGTTGCTGCTCTACCCGCGTGCCACAGCGGAGGCTGTCCGCGAGATCGCCGACGACTGGGACCTCCACCCGGTGCTGGTCGAGGACCTCGATCACGCGGGTCAGCGGCCCAAGCTCGAACGCTATGGCGACGTGCTGTTCCTCGTGGTCCGCTCGGCGCATTACGACGATGAGCGCGAGGACGTGCACTTCGCCGAATTCCACGTGCTCGTGCGCCCCGGCGCCGTGGCGATCCTGTGCCAGGACGAGCTGTGGTTCGACGGCACGCCGGCATCGGAGCTGGTGGATCCCGACAGCGGGGCGGGGGAGCGCGCCGTCTCGGACCTGCTGAGCGATCACCTGCTGCGCCTGGGTCCCGAGGCGGTCGCGTATCGCCTGCTCGACCGCATCGTCGACGGCTATCCGCCGGTGCTGCGTGAGGTGGGGATCGACAAGAATCAGATCGAGAAGCAGGTCTTCAGTGCGGATCCGGCCGTCGCCGAGCGCATCTACCGCCTCAGCCAGGAGGTCATCGACCTGCAGCACGCGGCCGGCTGGCTCGTGCAGATCGTGGCCGACCTGCGCGACGGCTTCGCCAAGCACGAGGTCCCGGAGGAGCTGCAGACCTACCTTCAGGACGTCGCCGACCACCTCGACCGGGTGAGCGCGCAGGTGGCGGAGTACCGCGAGGCTCTCGCGCAGATCCTGAACGTCAACGCCACGCTGGTCGCTCAGCGTCAGAACGAGGACATGAAGAAGATCTCGGGGTGGGCGGCGATCCTGTTCGCGCCCACGCTCATCGCCGCGATCTATGGCATGAACTTCGACGCGATGCCCGAGCTTCACTGGTCGTTCGGATACCCGCTCGCGGTGTTCACGATGGTCGGGTTCTCCGTGGGGCTGTACCTGGTGTTCAAGGCCAAGAAGTGGATGTGACGCTCAGGCGAGCGGCGCCGATCTGCGGACTCTTGAAGCATGGAGCAGGACGCTGGTAGATTTCCAGGGACGATGGCGCCGTCTCAACTCAAGGAGCCAACGTGGTCATCGTCCCTACCCGCCAGAAGGCGGCAGCACTGATCGTCGCCATCCTGGTCGCACTCTCTCTTGCCACCGCGTCACCTGCTGACGCCGTTCCCAACTACAAGACCGCGTCGCTGGGGTCGCGAACCTCATCGACCATCTCGTATGCCGGCACAGACAACTATGGCGACCGGTACGCCATCACTGCGACTGCGAACCTCTCATCAAACACTTCCACCAGTGTGCGTGTATCGAGCGTGAAGGTCTGCTACTCGGGCGCCAGGAACTCGTCCATCCATGTGCACCCTTGGATTCGGAACACCAGCCGCTCGAGCATCTGGGCGGCGTCTGGTTATCGGAGCTTCACCTACACCTCGCAGGCTGTCTGTCAGACCTGGTCGGTGAACAAGACCATCACGAAGCCCAGCAACTCGAGCCATGACATCTTCCGCCTGACGCTCAACATCAAGAGCGCACAAGGGACGTACGCGCCGATCTTCGCTTGGTATAGGTAGCGGACACTCCGGCGCGCGGTGGGCGACGCGGCCCCGCCTGGGTGCTTCCAGGCGGAGCCGCGTGCGGCCCGGGCTCACGAGAGGGCCGCGGGAGATGCGTTCGCCTCAGCCCTGGCCTGGGCGGCCCGGGCGTGGACGTACGCGCGTCGCAGCAGCACGACGTAGAACGCGCGGACGCGCCGCACGGTGCGCTGCTGCCTCCGGGCACGGCGTGCCGCGCCCGCGTTGGTGACGAGCTGCCGATGCTCGGCGTGATGGACGGTGAGCATCGACTCGGGATCGATGACATGCATGACAGTTCCTTGACAGGTGGTGCGAAAGAGGAGCCGATGCGCGGGCACGCATGCGATGCGTGGCGTCAGCGGCAGATCGCGCGACAGCGGGGCGCGCGGCGGAGGCGTCAGGCCTGGGCCAGGACCTCGCAGCTCACAGGGCGCGAGGACTGCGGATCTGGTGTCAGGCGCGGCCGATGGGCAGGCGCAGGCCGAGCTTCGCGGCGTCAGTTGCGGCAAAAATCATGGTCGTGCACCTCCTCGATCTCTTCAGCACGTTCGGCGGGTGGCCGAAACGACTCGAACGTACGCCGTGCGCCACCATCGGGCAAGACCACTTTGCCGAACTGTGACAATCGCGGTCGCATGCACGAGCAACGCCGATGCGCCGGCCAGGTCAGGAGGAGAGGGCGTCCTCCACGGCGGTCACCCACTCGGGACGCAGCTGCGCGTACAGGTGGGGGAACAGCTCGGAGCCGCCAGAGGTGTTCTCGAACCTGACCTCGGCGCCGTCGGCCTCGATCAGCGCGGTGTCGAGCACCAGGACCGCCAGATCCGCCCGGTCGACATCGTCGTAGTGTCGCGCGAGAACGCCCGGGAGCTGATCGCGGGTCGCGCAGTGGACGAAGCCTTCGTCCGCGACAGTCATGCCGCGACCGGACACCTCGTACGGCCTACCGGCGAGCGCATCATCCCAGATCGATCGGAAGGCGACGTGAAGGATCTCGCTCACGACGCCTCCGCCTGTCGCGCGCGGTAGGCGGCCTGGGCTGCACGGTTGGTGCACGTCACGGAGCAGTACTTGCGCGAGCGGTTGCGCGACAGGTCGAGGACGATGCCGTCGCAGTCATCCATCTCGCAGCGCCCGAACCGCTGGAACTCGTCCGCGCGGATCACGTCGATCATCGCCATCGCCGTCTCGACCAGGATCCGCTCCGCGAGCGGACGGTGGTCGCTGGTCGCGTGGATATGCCAGTCGCGGCCGTCATGGCGGACCAGTCGGGGCAGCGCGCGCTCCTCCGCCAGGACCGCGTTGACGAGTGGCACGGCGCCATCTCGGCTCGACTTGAAGAGCTCGCGCAGGCGGGTGCGGATGGCTCGGACCGGTTCGAGGTCGCTGCCGGAGGGGCGCGAGCCGGAGTAGTGGAACTCGTCGAAGAACGTCACGAGCTCCTCCTGAGAGGTGAGCGTGTCCGGCTCGAGCTCGGAGTTGGCGAGAAAGGCAGCCGCCTCGAGCGCCTCGGCGGTGTCATGGGTGAAGACCATTTTGACACCTTACCAAGCGAGCGGTAGCGTCATGACCCATGGCCGTAATGACTCATGACATGTGGCGCTCGACGCGCACCGTGCGCATCCGCCGGACCGGCTCCAGCCGCGTCGCCTCCGGTCTGGTGTTCGCGATGGTGTCCGCCGCCTCCTTCGGCATGTCCGGGTCGCTCGCGCGCGGCCTCCTGGACGCCGGGTGGACCGCCGGCGCCGCGACGCTGGTGCGCGTCGCGATCGCGGCGCTCGTGCTCGTGGTGCCCGGTGCGCTCGCGCTGCGCGGCCGCTGGCACCTGCTGCGCCGCGGCTGGGCTGTGATCGTGGCCTACGGAGTCTTCGCCGTCGCGGGCGCGCAACTGTGCTACTTCATCGCCGTCGGATACCTCGACGTGTCGGTGGCGCTGCTCATCGAGTACACCGCGCCGGTGGCCGTGGTGCTGTGGATGTGGATGCGTCACGGGAACCGGCCCACGCGGCTCACGGTCGCGGGCGCGCTGATCGCCGCGGCGGGGCTGGTGCTGCTGCTCGACGTGCTCGGCGGTGGCGCGAGCGTCAACCTCGTGGGCGTCGCGTGGGCGCTCGCGGCCATGGTGGGCGCGTCCGTCTACTTCGTCATCGGTGGCGACGAGTCCAACGGTCTGCCAGGCATGACGCTCGCCGCAGGCGGCCTGCTGGTCGCTCTCGTCGTGCTGGCCGCCGCAGCGCTCGCGGGGGTGCTGCCCATCGCATGGAGCACCGACACCGTGCAGTTCGTGCCGTTCGCCGCGCCCTGGTGGGCTGTCGCCCTCGTGCTGGGCATCGTGACCGCCGCGACCGCCTACGTCACCGGAATCGCCGCGACCCGAAGGCTGGGCGCGCGTCTGGGCTCGTTCGTCGCGCTCACCGAGGTGATGATGGCGACGCTCTTCGCGTGGCTGCTGCTCGGCCAGGTGCCGGTCGCGATCCAGGTGGCGGGCGCTCTGCTCGTCGTCGCAGGCGTCGTGGTGGTCAAGCTGGGCGAGCGCCCGGCGGAGACCGTCATCGACTCGATCGAGCAGCCCCCCGCGACCACCGACTCGCCGGCGCCGATCCCCGTGTGAGCCAAGCGCGCCGCGTCGCCGACGCCGCGGCGCGTCCACCCGTGCGGCCGGGCCGATGCCACCCCCTCCTTGCGCATCGGCCCGCGCCGCATCGCCACCCAGCCGGCGCATCGGCCGTGGGTCGCAACCCTCTGGTGAGCGGCGCAATTCGGCAGCGCCGATGCGCGCTCACGCGTCGTCGGCACCCTTGCCTTCCAAGCGTCACGAGCGCAGGCACGACGAAGGGCCCGGCGCCGCGAGGCACCGGGCCCTTCGAGGTTCTGGGGACAGATCAGATCGAGGGATCGAGCCCCGTGGCATCCTGCGTGGGGTCGGTGGATGCACCGCCGCGGATCTCGCCGCGCCATCCCCCTTCCTCGGTGCCGCGCTCCTCGATGAACTTCTTGAAGCGCTCCAGGTCGCCGCGGACCAGGCCGTCGTCGATCTGCAGCGCGGCGCCCGCCTTCTCGGCGAAGCCGGAGGGATCCCAGTCGAGGGTGAGCGAGACGCGGGTGGTCTCGGGACCGACCGGCTCGAAGGCGACGGTGCCGCCCTGGTCGAGCTCGCCCACGCTGTGCCACGTGACGTGGTCGTCCGGCACCTGGTCGGTGATCTGCGCATCGAACTCGCGAGTGACGCCGCCGATGCTGGTCACCCAATGGGTGCGCGCGTCGTCGAGCTGAGTGACGGACTCGACGCCCGACATGAAGTGCGGGAAGGACTCGAGCTGAGTCCACTGGTTGTACGCCGTGCTGAGCGGGACATCGACGTCGATCGTGCTCTGTGCAGTGGTCATCATGTCCTCCTTGGTCGGTGGCGGTGCCCGGGAGCGGTATGCCCCCGTCGTCCGTGGCAACGCGACTGCGTGCGCTTGTCATCCCCGTGGACGCCCTCAGCCGGTCCGGTCCGCACGACTGAGAACTCTGATGGCGTGTACCAGGGCATTCCCCGCAGGCGTTCGCGCCGCGTGAACGCCCCTGCAGCGCAACCGGGCCGCATCTCGTACCCGGCCGACGCGGTGTCCTTGCTGATCGGCGCCTCGCCGCTCGGCGCGGTCGACGTGGGCGCGGGCCCACTACCGGGGACCGGCCGGGCAGGGAGTCCTTGACCCCGCGGGCGAGCGTATGAGGTTCGCCACGCCGGCAATGCAGGCTGTTCCCATCCCTGCGGGCGTCCCGTAGGGTGCTCTCTTGGCAGGCTCCGGCTCAAGCGGAGCAACGATGGCACATCACGGCTGAGGGGTCGATTTTGAGAACGTCCGTACTCGCGCGCGCCAAGAACTCGGTGACGAGTCGCGTCGCGTCAATGGTGGCAATGACGGTCCTGGTGACGACGGCGATGATCCCCGTCTCCGTGCTCGCCGCCACGCAGGCGGACGCGGTCCGCTCGACCGGCGGCTCGGCGACCTTCCCACACGTGGAGTGGGTGTCGTGGGGCGCGCCCGGAGCGTCGCTGATTCCGAACGCGAGCGGCACCATCACCCGAGTGGAATCCTTCACGGCCGGCGGACAGACCTTCGAGACCACGTGCGTGCTGTCGAACCTCGTGCGCTTGGGTGGCAGCAATCAGTCGGGCAAGCCGTCGAACGCGATCATCTCGGCGTGGCGAAGCGGCACCTGGCAGGGCGACGGCCTCGATGACCTCTACGCGCTTCCCTCCGGCGCGGCGCCGGGCATTCTGAACATTCACGATGGCAACACGGTCGAGTTCGATGTGGCGTGCCAGGTCGAACTGGTGGTGGGCCCGTCCACGCGCGTTCCCGTGCCCACGGCGGGACTCGTCATGGCCCAGGCGGAGTCCGCCGTCTCCGGAGCCACCTCCAGCGGCACCGTGCAGGAGTACATCGGCGCGACCATCCCAGCCGGTGGGACCTGGCGCGTGCTCGACCGCGTCCGCGGCGCGAGCTGCACCCAGCAGACCTATGCGCGCCACACCGTTGCGGGCGGGGGCACCCGCCTCGAGCTGCGCGGCGCCCTCGACGACTCATGCGAGGGCAGCAACGCCGCGGCGCGCCCCAACCCCACCGTCGTCGCGCTCGCGGACGGCGTGATGTCTGTCTCGGACGTCACCATCCGCGGTCGTGGATTCGAGGCGGTGGCGTTCGGCGTGGTGCTGCCGTTCGACTTTGGCGACGCACCCGCGGGCTACGGAGTGGCTGGAGCGCTCGCGCTCGCGAGGTTCTCCGGGGGCACCGTGCCCAACTACACGTCGGGCAACGGCACCTCCATGTTCGGGTCGTTCTCGCTCGCGCAACAGGTCCAGCCGAACATCGGCCTTGGAGCCTCGGTCTCCTACGAGTCCGCATCCGCCCACAACGCCTCGGCGACGGGCGATGGCAACGACAATGCGATGGCTTCCCCCGGCACGCTCAACGTGACTCCGGGCGGCACCTACACGCTTCCCAACGTCCAGTGTCGCGCGACCGCCAGCTCGCCTGCTCACGTCGCCGGCTGGATCGACTGGCACGGCGACGGCACGTTCGGCGCTGAGGATGCATCGGCCACCGTGACGTGCCCCACGGGTGGTGGCACCGTCAGCCTGGTGTTCGACGTGCCCACGTCAATGCCTGCGACGCCTACGGTCGCCAGCTTCGTCCGTCTGCGCACGGCGCCCACCGGCACGGCGCTCACACCCACCGGCGTCACCCTCGAGGGTGAGGTCGAGGACTACGCGGCAACGCTGCAGTACCCCGTCACGCCGGCGCTCGAGATCGACAAGACCCACACGGGCGGCGAGGTGGTCGCCGGGCAGACGCTGGCGTTCACCCTCGAGGTCACCAACACGGGCAACGTGCCGCTGGCCAATGTCGCGGTGAGCGACCCGACAGCGACCGTCTCGGGCTGCTCGTGGGCGACCCTCGCGGCCGGTGCGACGCAGAGCTGCTCCGCGACCTACGTGGTCGACTCGGACGACGTAGCGGCGGGCCTCGTCACCAACACCGCGACCGCGACCGCGCTGTACTCGGGCAGCCCCATCACGCCGGCCGAGGACACCGTCACGGTCTACGCAGACCTCGTGGCACAGGACGACACCGACACCACGACCGTGGCCGTCGCCATCACCAGAGACGCCGCGAACGGTGTGCTTGTCAACGACTCCGGAGCCGGGCTGGACGTCGTGGCCTTCACTCCGGTTGACGCGGGCGAAGGCTCGCTGACCATCAACGCGGACGGGTCATACACGTTCACCCCCGCACCGGGCTTCTCGGGTGTCGTCACGTCTGACTACACGGTCGAGAGCTCCAACGGCGACAGCACGACGGCGACGCTCACCATCACGGTGACGCCGACGGCTGCGGACGACGTGGAGTCGACGCCGGCGAACACGCCGGTGGACGTTGACGTGACCGACAACGATGCGGGCTCGGGTCTGGATGTGGTGTCGGTGACGCAGCCTGCGAACGGCACGGCAAGCATCAACCCGGACGGCACGGTCGAGTATGACCCCGCCACCGGCTTCTCCGGCACGGACACCTTCACCTACACCGTGGAGGACGACGAGGGTCAGCAGGTCACGGCGACGGTGACGGTCACCGTCACGCCGACGGCGGCGGACGACAGCGAGACAACGTCGGCGAACACGGCGGTGGACGTTGATGTGACGGCCAACGATGCGGGCACGGCCCTGGATGTGGTGTCGGTGACGCAGCCTGCGAACGGCACGGCGTCCATCAACGCGGACGGCACGGTCGAGTACGACCCCGCCACCGGCTTCTCCGGCACGGACACCTTCACCTATACCGTGGAGGACGACGAGGGTCAGCAGACCACCGCGACGGTGACGGTCACCGTGACGCCGACGGCGTCAAACGATGCTGAGTCGACGCCGGTCAACACCCCGGTGGACATCGACGTCACGGACAACGACGCTGGCACCGGTCTGGAGGTCGTGAGCGCCACCGATCCCAGCAACGGTGAGATCCTCGACAACGGTGACGGCACGTTCACCTACACCCCCGATACCGGTTTCTCTGGCGTCGACACCTTCACCTACACGGTGGAGGACGACGAGGGTCAGCAGGTCACCGCGACCGTGACCGTCAATGTCACGCCCACCGCAGGCAACGACGGTGCATCGACTCCCGTCAACACGCCCTTCGACATCGACGTGACGGCCAACGACATCGGGACCGCTCTCGACGTGGTGTCGGTGACCCAGCCTGCTAACGGCACCGCATCCATCAACCCTGATGGCACGGTCGAGTACGCGCCCGACACCGGCTTTACGGGCACCGACACCTTCACCTACACGGTCGAGGACGACGAGGGTCAGCAGGCCACCGCGACGGTCACCGTGACCGTGGGTCCGGAAGCGACGGACGATGCGGAGACGATCCCGGCGAACACGACGATCGCTGTCGATGTCACGGACAACGATGCCGGTACCGGGCTTGAGGTCGTGTCCATCACGCAGCCGGCCAATGGCGCGGCCGACATCAATCTTGACGGCACCGTGCAGTACACGCCGGACGCCGACTTCTCCGGCACGGACACCTTCACCTACACGGTCGAGGACGACGAGGGACAGCAGACCACCGCGACCGTGACGGTCACCGTCACGCCGACGGCGGCGGACGACGCGGAGTCGACGCCGGCGAACACGGCGGTGGACGTTGATGTGGCCGACAACGATGCGGGCTCGGGTCTGGATGTGGTGTCGGTGACGCAGCCTGCGAACGGCACGGCGTCCGTCACCCCCGATGGCACGGTCGAGTACGACCCCGCCACCGGCTTCTCCGGCACGGACACCTTCACCTACACGGTCGAGGATGACGAGGGTCAGCAGACCGCCGCGACGGTGACGGTCACGGTGACGCCGACGGCGTCGAACGATGCTGAGTCGACGCCGGTCAACACGCCGGTCGACATCGATGTCACGGACAACGACGCTGGCACCGGTCTGGAGGTCGTGAGCTTCACGGATCCCAGCAACGGTGAGATCCTCGACAACGGTGACGGCACGTTCACCTACACCCCTGACACCGGTTTCTCCGGCGTCGACACCTTCACCTACACGGTGGAGGACGACGAGGGTCAGCAGGTCACCGCGACCGTGACCGTCAGCGTGACGCCTACGGCTGCAGACGACGCGGAGACCATCCCGGCGAACACCACTGTCGCCGCCGAGGTCACGGACAACGACGCCGGCACTGGGCTCGAGATCGTGTCCATCACGCAGCCGTCTCACGGTGTCGCGGTGATCAACCTCGATGGCACGGTGCAGTACACCCCGGACGCAGACTTCTCGGGCACGGACACGCTCACGTACACGGTGGAGGATGACGAGGGTCAGCAGGTCGGCGCGACGGTGACGGTCACCGTCACGCCGACGGCGTCGAACGATGCTGAGTCGACGCCGGCGAACACCCCGGTGGACGTTGATGTGACCGACAACGATGCGGGTTCGGGTCTGGATGTGGTGGCGGTGACGCAGCCCGCGAACGGCACGGCGTCCATCAACCCCGATGGCACTGTCGAGTACGCGCCTGGCACCGACTTCTCGGGTACGGACACCTTCACCTACACGGTCGAGGATGACGAGGGTCAGCAGGTCACGGCGACGGTCACCGTCACGGTGGGTCCGAATGTGGTGAACGATGCCGAGACCATCCCGGCCAACACCACGGTCGCCGTTGACGTCACGGACAACGATGGGGGCACTGGGCTCGAGGTCGTGTCCATCACGCAGCCGTCGTACGGCGTGGCCGTCATCAATCTTGACGGCACCGTGCAGTACACGCCGGCCGCCGACTTCTCGGGCACGGACACGCTCACGTACACGGTGGAGGATGACGAGGGTCAGCAGGTCACCGCGACCGTGACGATGACGGTGACGCCGACGGCTGCGGACGACTCGGAGTCGACGCCCGCGAACACGGCGGTGGATGTCGACGTGACCGACAACGATGCGGGCTCGGGCCTGGATGTGGTGTCGGTGACGCAGCCTGCGAACGGCACGGCGTCCATCAACCCCGATGGCACCGTCGAGTACGCGCCTGGCACGGACTTCTCCGGCACGGACACGTTCACCTACACGGTCGAGGACGACGAGGGTCAGCAGACCACCGCGACCGTGACGGTCACGGTGACGCCGACTGCGGTGGACGACGCTGAGTCGGCGCCGGCGAACACGCCGGTGGACGTTGATGTGACGGCCAACGACGCGGGTTCGGGCCTGGATGTGGTGGCGGTGACGCAGCCTGCGAACGGCACGGCGTCCATCAAACCCGATGGCACCGTCGAGTACGACCCCGCCACCGGCTTCTCCGGCACGGACACCTTCACCTATACCGTGGAGGACGATGAGGGTCAGCAGGTCACGGCGACCGTGTCGGTCACGGTGACGCCGACGGCGTCGGACGACGCTGAGTCGACGCCGGCGAACACGCCGGTGGACGTCGATGTGACCGACAATGATGCGGGCTCGGGCCTGGATGTGGTGTCGGTGACGCAGCCTGCGAACGGCACGGCGAGCATCAACCCTGATGGCACGGTCGAGTACGCGCCCGCCACCGGCTTCTCGGGCACCGATACCTTCACTTACACGGTGGAGGACGATGAGGGTCAGCAGGTCGCCGCGACCGTGTCGGTCACGGTGACGCCGACGGCTGCGGACGATGCTGAGTCGACGCCGGTCAACACCCCGCTGGACATCGACGTCACGGACAACGACGCTGGCACCGGTCTGGAGGTCGTGAGCTCCACGAATCCCAGCAACGGTGAGATCCTCGACAACGGCGACGGCACGTTCACCTACACCCCCGACACCGGTTTCTCCGGTGTCGACACCTTCACCTACACGGTGGAGGACGACGAGGGTCAGCAGGTCACCGCGACGGTGACGATGACGGTGACGCCGACGGCGGCGGACGACGCTGAGTCGACGCCGGCAAATACGCCGGTGAACGTCGCTGTGAAGGACAACGATGCGGGCTCGGGCCTGGATGTGGTGGCGGTGACGCAGCCTGCGAACGGCACGGCGTCCATCAACCCGGACGGCACGGTCGAGTACGCGCCCGCGACGGGCTTCTCGGGCACCGACACGTTCACCTACACGGTCGAGGATGACGAGGGTCAGCAGGCCACCGCGACGGTCACGGTCTCCGTGACGCCGACGTCGGTCGATGACTCGGCGACCACCCCATCGGGCACCGCGGTGCTCGTCCAGGTCCGCGCGAACGATGCAGGTACGGCGCTGACCGTGACAACCGTGTCGGCACCCAGCCACGGCACGGCGTTCGTGACTCCTGGTGGCGACGTCGGCTACACGCCGTCCATGAGCTTCTCGGGCACGGACACCTTCACCTACACGGTGGTGGACGGCGAAGGCCAGGAGACGACAGCCACGGTGACGGTGACGGTGACGCCGCTTGCGACCAACAACGCGGTGAGCACGCCGGGCGGCACGCCCGTGCGGGTGGACGCCGAGAACGGCGTGCTGGGCAATGACGGCGGCACTGGCATTCGCGTGGTGGGGCACGAGCCCGTACCCGCAGACCAGGGCGCGCTGGTGCTGAACGAGGATGGATCGTACGTCTTCACCCCGGCGCCTGGGTTCTCGGGAGTGGTCTCGGTGGTCTACACCATCGAGGACGCCGACGGTAACCGTGCCAGCGCGGTTCTGTCGATCGAGATCGGCGCCGAGCTGCCGCTGGTGCTCGGCTCTGCGGCCGCGCAGTGCGCGGCTGCCACGCCCTACCTGACCTGGGACGTGGAGCTTCCGGAGGGCTTCCCCGACCAGGGTGCCAACCCGCTCATGGTCACGTTCGTCAATCCTGATGGCGACGACTACGTGCTGACGGACCTCCCGCTGGAGGGTCGTACGCTCTGGCCTGGCGCCTCCGACGAGGAACCCCTGCAGTGGCCCGGCTGGGAGCGGCTCGCGGACGGCACCTATGCCGAGACGGACGGAAACTACCGGTGGACGCGCGGCGCGATCGAGGTCCGCCTCGAGGTCAACCCCGAGGTCACGACGACCGTGTCCTACCCGACCGAGGCAAGCGACTGCGCGAACCCGCCGGAAGATGCTGATGGTGGCGATCTCGCCTCCACCGGCACCGAGGCAGCTCGCCTGGCTCTCTTCGCCGCGGCACTGGTGGGCGTGGGCGCGCTGCTCCTGTTCGGCGCACGTCGCCGCAGCGACGCGGTGCAGTAGCGTCTCGCGACCGCTGGCACGGGCGCGGCCTCGCAAGGGGGCCGATGCTCGTGCCAGCGGGCGCAGACGGTAGGCTTGGGCGTCGAGTCG
The DNA here is from genome assembly GCF_002090095.1 of Demequina sp. NBRC 110053. Classification (GTDB taxonomy): domain Bacteria; phylum Actinomycetota; class Actinomycetes; order Actinomycetales; family Demequinaceae; genus Demequina. The sequence continues at coordinate 1,682,644 of NZ_BBRJ01000002.1, forward strand.
CGTCTGGCTCGCACCCCCTCCCAAAGAATCGAGTCCCTGCCATGCCTGTGCGCTCCGACCTGCGCAACGTCGCGATCGTCGCCCACGTCGACCACGGCAAGACCACCCTCGTGGACGGCATGCTCGTCCAGGGCGGCGCCTATGGCGACCACGCCCACATCGAGGACCGCGCGATGGACTCTGGCGACCTCGAGCGCGAGAAGGGGATCACGATCCTCGCCAAGAACACGGCGATCCGCTACACGGGCGAGGCCGCCGGCCCCGACGGCGTCACCATCAACGTCATCGACACCCCCGGACACGCCGACTTCGGCGGCGAGGTCGAGCGCGGCCTGTCGATGGTCGACGGCGTCGTCCTGCTCGTGGACGCCTCTGAAGGCCCGCTGCCCCAGACCCGCTTCGTGCTGCGCAAGGCGCTTGCGGCCAAGCTGCCGGTCATCATCGTCGTCAACAAGGTCGACCGACCGGACAGCCGCATCTCCGCCGTGGTCGACGAGACCCACGACCTGCTGCTGGGCCTGGCCGCCGACCTCCATGACGAGGTCCCCGACCTGGACGTCGACGCTCTCCTCGAGGTGCCGGTCGTGTATGCGTCGGCCAAGGCCGGTCGCGCCTCGCTCGAGCAGCCAGCAGACGGCGCCCTGCCCGACAACGAGAACCTCGAGCCGCTGTTCCAGACCATCATGGAGCGCATCCCCGGCCCCGCCTTCGAGGAGGGCCACCCCCTCCAGGCGCACGTCACCAACCTCGACGCCAGCCCGTTCCTGGGCCGCCTCGCCCTGCTGCGCATCTTCAACGGCGAGCTGCGCAAGGGCCAGCAGGTGGCGTGGGCCCGCGCTGACGGCTCGATCCAGACCGTCAAGATCACCGAGCTGCTCGAGACCAGGGGCCTCGACCGCGTGCCCGCCGAGGTCGCCCGCCCAGGTGACATCGTCGCCGTGGCCGGCATCGAGGACATCACCATCGGCGAGACCCTCACCGACATCAACGACCCCCGGCCGCTGCCGCGCATCACGGTCGACGACCCCGCCATCTCGATGACCATCGGCATCAACACGTCGCCGCTCGCGGGTCGCGTCAAGGGCGCCAAGGTCACGGCACGGCAGGTCAAGGACCGCCTCGACAAGGAGCTCATCGGCAACGTGTCGCTGCGCGTGCTGCCGACCGACCGCCCCGACGCCTGGGAGGTCCAGGGCCGTGGTGAGCTCGCCCTCGCCATCCTCGTCGAGCAGATGCGCCGCGAGGGCTTCGAGCTCACCGTCGGCAAGCCCGTGGTCGTCACCAAGGAGATCGACGGCAAGAAGCACGAGCCCATGGAGCACATGACGATTGACGTGCCCGAGGAGCACCTGGGCGCCGTCACGCAGCTGATGGCCAGCCGCAAGGGCCGCATGGAGTCGATGTCGAACCACGGCACCGGCTGGGTGCGCATGGAGTTCATCGTCCCGGCGCGCGGCCTCATCGGCTTCCGCTCGACGTTCCTCACGGAGACCCGCGGCACCGGCATCGCCTCGTCGATCGCGCACGGCTACGCGCCGTGGGCCGGGCTGATCGAGTACCGCACCAACGGCTCGCTGTGCGCCGACCGCCAGGGAGCGGTCACGACCAACGCGCTGCTGACGCTCCAGGACCGTGGCACCTTCTTCGTGAAGCCCACGCAGGAGGTCTACGAGGGCATGGTCGTGGGCGAGAATTCGCGCGGTGAGGACATGGACGTCAACATCACCAAGGAGAAGAAGCTCAACAACATCCGGTCGGCGACCGGTGAGGAGCTCGAGCGCCTGACACCGCCGCGCGTCCTGACCCTCGAGGAGTCCCTCGAGTTCGCCCGCGAGGACGAGTGCGTCGAGGTGACGCCCGAGAACATCCGCATCCGCAAGGTGATCCTCGACGCGACCGAGCGTGGCCGCGCCGCAGCCCGCGCGAAGCGCCAGGACGCCTGAGCCGTCCCTGGCTCGCCGGACCCGTCCGGCTCTCGCCGGGCGGAACCTCGGCGTCACGGCCCGCAGGGTGTTGCGCGCCGGTGCGGTTCGAGCAGCCGTGGGTGCGCCTATCCTGGTACGCATGAAGGTCGCCCTCGCCTATGCCGTGCTCGCCGTGGGCGGACTCATCACCGCGAGCGTGGGTGCCGTGGCGCATCGTGGCTACGCGCCATGGGGTCTTGTCGCGAGCATCCTCATGGTGGGTCTGGCCGCCGTCTTCTCGCGGGCGTGGCTGGGCTTCACTGGCCTGACGTTGTTCGCGGGCGCGTGGCTGGTGGCGACCTTCGTGTGGTCGCTCAACGGCCCGGGAGGCTCCGTGCTCATCGTGCAGGACGCGCTGGGCATCGCATGGCTCGCGGGCGCGACGATGATGGTGGTGGCGTCGGCTCTGGTGCCGACTCGAATTCTGGTGGGGGACCATGGCACGCGGTAGGGATGCGGATCGGCGCGCGGCGGAGCGGGAGGTCGCTCGGCGCCGCAACTCGGCGGCGCACCGCTCGTTGCGCAGGCGAGCCGAGCGAGGCAAGGGCGCGCACACGGCGCCAGCGAGCGGCCCCGATGCGCCCGCGACTGACGATCGCGTGACACCCGAGCAGGCCGCCCGCAGTGAGGCTCCAGCCCCCATGGAGGAGCGAGTTCCCACCTCGGAGCTGCGCACACCTGCGTGGCTGACGGAAGCGCCGGCCGACGCCCTGGATCCGCAGGAGCCCGACGAGCAGGCTGCCGGCGAGGATCCGGATGACGTGCCCGAGTGGGCCAAGGAGGACGGCAGCCCCTACACGCCGACATACGACCCCGCGCCGCGCCCCGGGGATCCCGACTACGTGGACGACGACGATCCGGACGCCGCAGGGCCCGATCCCAACACGGTCGCCGACGAGGCCGCAGAGGCTGACGCGGACGGCGAGCCTGGCCGTGGAGCCGGCGATGCCGGTCCCTCGGTCCCCTCCGTCGCCGATGCCGAGGAGACCGCAGTTCTCGAACCCGTCGTTCTCGAGCCCGTGGGCCCGGACTCCGCCGAGGGGCCCGATGACGACGCACCGCTGGCGGACACCGCCGTGCTTCCGCCAGTCGGGGACGAGGCGGGCGATGCTGAGGCGGCCGATGCAGAGCCAGCTGAAGCGGAGGTCGACGAGCGGCCCGTCGTGGCTCGCTCGAGCGTTCTGGGCGGCGCCGCCGCTGGCGCGGCGTCGGCGTCCCAGCCGACCGCGGACGCGTCGTCCTCCGAGGTCGCTGGCGAAGCGCCACCCTCCGCTGAGGCGAATGCCGAGACCTCGACTGCCGCGCCGTGGGCCGACGCTGCCGCGCCCGCAGCCTCGCCCCCAGCTTCGCCCGACCGTTCCGAGCACGGTGCGGCAGCGTCGGACGCGACTGGCGCCCGCGAGACGGGCGACCACGCGGCCCGTCCCCGGCGCAAGGGCCGCTGGGCCATCGTGCCCCTTGCCATCGTGGCGCTCGGCGTGCTCTACGTGGGTGCGCAGGCGCTGCTGTCCGGCACCGTGCCGCGCGAGACAGAGTCGCTCGGAGTGTCGATCGGTGGGATGAGCGCCGCCGAGGCGACCGGCGCGCTGGGCGACCTCGGCGATGCCGTCGCGAGCGAGGACCTCGTGCTCGAGACCTCGGGGCTGTCCTACACCACCACCGCTGCTGCGGCCGGCCTCGCCGTGGACGCTGACGCGACCGTCGACCAGGTGACGGGCTTCACCCTCGCCCCCCAGCGTCTCTGGATGCATGTCAGCGGCGGCGGTCACATCGAGCCGGTGGTGACCGTCGATCAGGAGGCGCTCGACGCCACCGTCGCCGAGGCGGCGCAGGAGGTCGATGGACCCGGCGTGGATGCGAGCGTCTCGATCGAGGGCGAGAGCGTCGAGGTGATCCCTGGGCGTCCTGCAGTCGAGGTGGATCAGGCGGCCTCGGCTCAGCTCGTCGCTGCTGCATGGCCGGGTTTCCGCACCGTCGCGCTCGTCGCCGACGTGATGGAGCCGGACATCACCGATGCGGACGCCGAGTCGTTCGCGCAGACGATCGACCAGCAGTACCTGGCGGGACCCGTGACCCTGGTGGGGGACGACGTCGAGACCACGGTCGAGCCCGCCACGGTCGCCAGCCACGCCACCGTCGTGACCGGGCCGAACGGGCTGGAGCTGGAGATCGACGGCGCCGCGCTCGCCGCGCAGATGGTCGCCGACGACCCGGAGCTCGCGACGGAAGGCGAGAGCGCGTCTGTCACCTTCGACGACGACCACGAGATCGTCATCGACGAGGGCCGTCCCGGGATCACGATCGACGGGGACGCGCTCGCCGATGTCATCGTCGCCGCCGCATCGGCTCCCGACCGCTCCGGAGAGCTGCCCTACACGGCGGCGGAGGCCGAGGTCTCGCCCGAGGACCTGGGGATCCCGGACCTCAAGGAGGTGGTGGCGTCCTTCAACACCCCGCTCACGGCCGACCGCGTGCGAACGCAGAATCTGCGCACCGCGGCCGCGGACGTCCAGGGCACGGTGCTCCTGCCCGGCGATGAGTTCAATCTCTACGAGGTCCTGTCGCCCATCACCGCCGAGGAGGGGTACGGCGATGCGCCGGTGATCGTCGACGGCGTCCTGACAGCCGGGCTGGGCGGCGGGCTGTCGCAGATGGCCACCACGACGTACAACGCGGCCTACTTCGCCGGGTTCGAGCTGCTGCAGCACCGCCCGCACTCGGTGTGGTTCGCGCGCTACCCGGCGGGCCGCGAGTCGACCCTGTGGGGCTCGACGATCAACGTCAGGTTCGTCAACAACACTCCGTACGCCGCCGTCATCAACAGCTACACCGACGGCGGCTCGCTCCACGTCGACGTGTGGTCGACGCCGCACTTCGAGGTGGAGACCTCGGCGAGCCCCAAGACGAACGTGACGCAGCCCGGCACCAAGGAGGTCCGCTCGGCCAACTGCGAGGCGAAGGGGCCGGGCCAGCCCGGCTTCACGATCACCAACACGCGCGTCGTGACCCTCGACGGTGAGGAGGTCGATCGCAACGTCGACACCTGGACCTACCAGCCGGATGACGCGATCCGCTGTGTGAGCGAGGACGAGCAGGACGACGACAGCGACGATTCCTGACCGAGCGCGGGCAGTGCCAGTGGCGGGATGGCACGGCGCTACAATGGTGCGGTTCGCACCCTCGCCTGAAACGGAGATGAAGTGACCTACGTCATCGCCCTGCCTTGTGTCGACGTCAAGGACAAGGCCTGCATCGACGAGTGTCCGGTCGACTGCATCTACGAGGGCGAGCGCTCGCTGTACATCCACCCGGACGAGTGCGTCGACTGTGGCGCATGCGAGCCCGTGTGCCCCGTCGAGGCGATCTACTACGAGGACGACGTCCCGGACAAGTGGGCGGACTACTACAACGCGAACGTCGAGTTCTTCTCGGAGATCGGCTCACCGGGCGGCGCAGCCAAGATGGGCCTGATCGAGCACGACCACGACCTCATCAAGTCCCTGCCGCCCAACCCCAACGACTGATCGGCGCTCGTGGGACTCCAGCCGGGCGCCTTGCCCGACTTCCCGTGGGACTCGCTCGCGCCGTACCGCGCGCTCGCCGCTGAGCACCCCGGCGGGGTGGTCGACCTCTCGGTGGGAACGCCGGTCGACCCGACGCCCGCGCTGATCCAGGACGCATTGCGCGCGGCGGCGGACGCACCGGGCTACCCGACCACGCACGGCACGCCCGCGCTCCGCGAGGCCGTGGTCGGATGGTTCGAGCGCACGCGGTCGGTGACGGGCCTCGGGGCCGACGCGGTGCTGCCAACGGTGGGGTCCAAGGAGCTGGTGGCGTTCCTGCCTGCCCTGCTGGGGCTGGGGGAGCGCGACACCGTCGTCCACCCTGCCGTCGCCTATCCGACGTACGCCGTGGGTGCGACCCTCGCCGGCGCATCGGCTCTCGCCACCGACGACGTCGCGACGTGGGAGGGCCGCGAGGACGTGCGGCTCGTGTGGGTGAACTCGCCCTCCAACCCGACCGGCGGCGTCCTGAGCCGCGATCACCTGCGCACGGTGGTGCAGGCCGCCAGGCGCATCGGCGCCGTGGTGGCGTCCGACGAGTGCTACGCGGCCCTGTCATGGACCGACGACCCCGTGCCATCCATCCTCGACGCGGACGTGTGCGGCGGCTCGCACGACGGCCTGCTCGCCGTGTACTCGCTGTCCAAGCAGAGCTCGATCGCGGGCTACCGCGCCGCCTTCGTCGCGGGTGACGCCAGCCTCATCGCCGGACTGCTTGAGGCGCGCAAGCACGCCGGGATGATCGTTCCCGCGCCAGTCCAGGCGGCGATGACGGTCGCGCTGGGGGACGACGACCACGTCGCGGCGCAGCGCGAGACGTATCGTGCCCGGCGCGAGGCGCTGCTCGAAGCCGTCCACGACGCGGGGCTGTCGGTCTCCGGCTCAGAGGCCGGACTCTATCTCTGGGCGACGCGTGACGAGGACTGCTGGCAGACCATAGAGTGGCTCGCGGGCCGTGGCATCATCGCCGCGCCCGGGGCCTTCTACGGTGCCGCAGGTGCTCGCCATGTGCGGATCGCGCTCACAGCCACCGACGAGCGCGTCCAGGAGGCGTGCAGGCGGCTCTCCATAGACAGGTAAACTCGCTGCCAAGCGAACGCACAAGGGCGCCGCGGCGCACTGGGAGGACTCTAGGTATGACACGAGTGGTCGACGCCCGACTCACCGTCGATGGAACCTCGCGCGAACTGCCGCTCGAGCGCGCGACCGTGGGCAACGACGGGGTGTCGGTCTCGACCCTCCTCAAGGACACGGGACTCGTGACCGTGGACCCCGGCTTCATGAACACCGCCGCCTGCGAGAGCTCGATCACGTACATCGACGGCGACGCTGGCATCCTGCGCTACCGGGGCTACCCCATCGAGCAGCTCGCGGAGAGGTCGACCTTCCTCGAGGTCGCGTACCTGCTGATCCACGGAGAGCTGCCCAGCGAGGACCTGCTGACCGCGCTGAACAATCGCGTCGCCCGTCACATGCACGTGCACGAGGGCATCAAGACGTTCCTCGAGGCGTTCCCGCGCGACGCCCACCCCATGGCGGTGCTGTCGGGCGCTGTGAGCGCGCTGTCGACGTTCTACCCCGAGTCGGTGGGCCGCGGCGAGTACGAGACCGAGCTGGCTACCGTCCAGCTGCTCGCGAAGACGGCCACCGTCATCGCGTACCTCCAGCGGCGCGTCACCGGCGGCGACATCATCGAGCCGCGCAAGGACGGCAGCTACGTCGACGAGTTCATGCGCATCGCGTTCTCGGGTCCTGACGGCGAGCTCGACGTCGACCCGACCATCCGCCAGGCTCTCGACCTGCTGCTGATCCTCCACGCCGACCACGAGCAGAACTGCTCCACGTCGACAGTGCGCATCGTCGGCTCGTCGCAGGCCAACATCTACGCCTCCGTGTCCGCCGGCATCGGCGCGCTGTCAGGACCGCTGCACGGCGGCGCCAACGAGGCCGCGCTCGCGATGTTCGACGGCATCAAGGAGTCCGGCGACACGGTCGAGCAGTTCGTGGCGAAGGTGAAGGACAAGGCCGAGGGCGCCCGCCTGATGGGCTTCGGCCACCGCGTCTACAAGTCCTACGACCCGCGCGGCGCCGTCGTCAAGGACGTGGCGAACAAGGTGCTGAGCGAGCTGGGCGGCAACGACGAGACGTTCCAGATGGCGCAGGAGCTCGAGGAGATCGCGCTGTCCGACGAGTACTTCATCGAGCGCAAGCTCTACCCGAACGTCGACTTCTACACCGGCCTGCTCTACTCGGCCATGGGGTTCCCGCGGCAGATGTTCACGCCCCTGTTCGCGCTGGGCCGCATGCCGGGCTGGATCGCGCACTATCGCGAGATGCAGGCCGACCCGCGCACCAAGATCGGCCGTCCGCGCCAGATCTACACCGGCGAGGTCGAGCGCGACTATGCGCCCGTCGACGAGCGCTGAGCTGGCCGCGAGGATCACTCCGTCCGCAGCGTGACCGCGGGCGCCTCCGACGGTGACGGCTCCTCGCCGCGCGTCCACGCGGCGTCCTCGCGCACCGACGCGGTCACCCCTGATGCCTGGGCGACCGCGACGGCCCATCGCTGCATGGCATCGTCGAGCCTCGGGTCCCCTGCGATGATGGCCACCTCGGTCGACTCGGCGTCGACGTCGGTCACGGCCACCTCGTAGGTGCCGGCGCCGAAGTCGGCCGCGATGCGCTCGCTGAATGCCCGCGCGGTGGTGATCGACGCATCGCCCAGGTCGCACGCGACGTCGCCGCCGTACCCTGTGAGGGCCGAGGCCCAGAGCCGGCCCTCCTCCTCGTGGTCGGCGTACGCATCGGGGAATGCCGAGCGCTGGACGGCCTGCGCGGCCACGGTCACGTCGAGCTCCTGCCAGCCGTCGACCTCGACGAGGCCTGCGTAGAACCTGGCGGTGGAGTAGTACGGGTCCATGATCTCCTCGACCGATCCCCAGCCCTGCGACGGACGCTGCTGGAAGAGGCCGACGGAATCACGATCGCCGTAGTCGATGTTGCGCAGCGACGACTCCTGGATGGCGGTGGCGACGGCGATGGTGGCGGCGCGAGCCGGGAGCCCGTCGCGGATCGATCCGGCCACGATGATCGCGATGTTGTTCGCCTGCTCGGCGGACTTCGAGTCCGACCGGTCGCCGAGGGTCACGGTGCATCGGCCCGACGGCAGCACCTCGTCGCCGAACCGGCCCCAGAGACCCGGTCCCCAGATCACCGCGGCCGTCCCCACCCCAGCGATGAGCAGCAGGGCCATGAGGCCGCGGCCCCGCTGCCCCCGCGCCACGTCAGTTGGCGTGCAGCGCGGCGTTGAGCTCGACGCCGTGACCCTGGCGGGCGACCACCTCGATGGCCCCCGAGACCGAGTTGCGGCGGAACAGCAGCCCGTCACGGCCCGCGAGCTCGACGGCCTTGACCACGACGGGCTTGCCGTCGTCGTCGCTCTGCCCCACAAGCAGCACCTTCGACCCGGCCGTCACGTAGAGGCCGGCCTCGACGACGCAGTCGTCGCCGAGCGGGATGCCCAGCCCCGAGTTGGCGCCCAGCAGCGAGCGCTCGCCGATCGAGATGACCTGCGTGCCGCCGCCCGACAGCGTGCCCATGATCGAGGCTCCGCCGCCCACGTCCGAGCCGTCCCCCACGACCACGCCGGCGGAGATGCGACCCTCGACCATCGAGTGGCCCAGCGTGCCGGCGTTGAAGTTCACGAAGCCCTCGTGCATGACGGTCGTGCCCTCGGCCAGGTGGGCGCCCAGGCGCACGCGGTCAGCGTCGGCGACCCTCACTCCCGACGGCACCACGTAGTCGACCATGCGCGGGAACTTGTCGACGCCGTAGACCGTCAGGTGCTGACCTGCGGCGCGGAACCGCAGACGGGTGGACTCGAAGCCGTCGATCGCGCATGGCCCTGCGGACGTCCAGACCACGTTCGTGAGCGAGCCGAAGAGCCCGTCGAGGTTCAGCCCGTGCGGTTGCACCAGTCGATGCGACAGCAGGTGCAGCCGCAGGTACGCATCCTCGACCGAGGCCGGCGCGGCATCCAGGTCGATCTCGACGCGGACCGTCCTGATCTCGACGCGCCGCAGGTCGTCCGTGCGCTCGGCGGCGGCGAGCGCCTCGGGCACCGCGGAGCCCGCTGGCGCCTCGCCGAGCCCGGGCGCGGGGTACCACGTGTCGAGCACCGTGCCCTCACGGTCGATCGTGGCCAGTCCGAATCCGTGTGCGGGTCGCGTCATGGGCACCAGGGTAGTAGGCCGAGGCCGGAGGGCCGATGCGATGGCCGGCTTCACGCACCGGCGTCTCGCGGCGCGCGTGCACGGCGGCAGTCGCTGAGTGCCGCGTGCGTGCCGGATCCCGGCACTCAGTGACTGCCAGGGCGCGCGGAGCATGCCGGTAGCCTGGCCGCATGCCCGACCTTGACCTGACCGCTTCCGTCGAGCAGCTCGCGGCGCAGCTGATCGACATCCCCTCGGTGAGCGGCGGGGAGCACGCGATCGCCGACGCGGTGGAGGCGGCGCTCGCGGCGCAGGCGCCGCACCTGAGCATCACCCGCGACGGCGACGCGCTGATCGCCCGCACCGCGACCGGCGCCGCCGAGCGCGTGCTCGTCGCCGGCCACCTCGACACCGTCCCGATCAAGGGCAACGTGCCCAGCCGATGGGACGACGACGGCGCGACCCTCGTGGGCAGGGGCAGCGTGGACATGAAGGCCGGCGTCGCAGTGATGCTGTCGCTCGCCGCCCAGCTCGACGCACCCTCCCGCGACATCACGTGGGTCCTCTACGACCACGAGGAGGTCGAGGAGGCCAAGAACGGCCTCGGCCGACTGAGCCGCCAGCACCCCGAGCTGCTGACCGCCGACTTCGCGGTGCTGTGCGAGCCTACGAGCGCCGCGATCGAGGGAGGCTGCAACGGCACCCTGCGGGTGGACGTCACGGTCGCCGGCCGCGCCGCCCACTCGGCACGGTCGTGGAAGGGGAGCAACGCGATCCACGGCATCGGCCCGCTGCTGTCGGCCCTCAGCTCGTACGAGCCGGCCACCGTCACGGTGGACGGCCTCGACTACCGCGAGGGCCTCAACGCGGTCGGCGTGCGCGGCGGCATTGCCGGCAACGTCATCCCGGACGCCGCGACCGTGACCATCAACTACCGGTTCGCGCCCGACAAGTCCGTCGAGCGGGCCCAGGCGCACGTCGAGCAGGTCATCGCGGGCGCAGGGCTGGGCGAGCACACCGTCGAGTGGACCGACCTGGCCGCCGCGTGCCGACCAGGGCTCGATGCCCCGCTCGCGCAGTCCTTCGCCGCGGCAGTGACGGCCGCAGGAGGCGGCACGCCCCGCGCCAAGGAGGGATGGACCGACGTCGCCCGCCTGGGGGCGCTGGGCATTCCCGCCGTCAACTACGGCCCAGGGGACCCCGAGCTGGCGCACGCCGACGACGAACGCTGCCCCATCGACCAGATCCACGCATGCCGTGCCGGCCTGGAGGCATGGCTGACCGCCTGACCCGGCCCGCGCGTCGGCGCCGCATGTCTCACCGAGCAACCGACCCCGACCTGAGGAGACACCCGTGACGGACTATCGCAAGGGACCTGTGCTGCTGCGCGGCCGCAACGTTCCGCAGACGTCGACCTCCGGACGTCTGCTGGGCGGCCAGGACGAGCCCGACTGGCTGCACGAGGATCCGTGGCGGGTGCTGCGGATCCAGAGCGAGTTCGTGGAGGGGTTCGGGGCGCTCGCCGAGCTGGGGCCGGCGATCTCGGTCTTCGGCTCCGCGCGATCCAAGCCCGGCGCCGACGACTACGAGCAGGGCATCGTCGCGGGACGCCGCCTGGTCGAGGAGGGCTTCGCCGTCATCACGGGCGGCGGCCCCGGCGTCATGGAGGCCGCCAACAAGGGCGCGCAGGACGCCGGCGGGGTCTCGGTGGGTCTCGGCATCGAGCTGCCGTTCGAGCAGGGCGTCAACGAGTACGTCAATCTGGGCATCAACTTCCGGTACTTCTTCGTGCGCAAGACGATGTTCGTGAAGTACGCGCAGGGCTTCATCGTGCTGCCTGGGGGCTTTGGGACGTTCGACGAACTGTTCGAGTCGCTCACGCTCGTGCAGACCCGCACCATCACGCGCTTCCCGATCGTGCTCGTCGGCCACGCGTACTGGGATGGGCTCGTCGACTGGCTTCGCAGCGTCGTCGCCGTCGACGGCAAGATCGCCGAGACCGATCTCGACCTGTTCCACGTGACGGACGACATCGAGGAGGCCGTGAGCATCGTCTCCGAGTACGCGCGCGGCGAGGGCACCGGTCCGGTCGAGCCACCCGAGGGGCCAGCCGACTCCGCCATGTAGGCGCCTTGCCGCCCATTCACCGCGCGCCGATGCGCCCGCAGCCGACGCTCGGAGGCTCGGCTGGGAGGCGTCGCGTGTTTGGGAGAGGGTCGCGGCTCGGCGTAGAATGGTGCCGGCCCCGCGGAATCCGCGGTGGGCCCGCGATACTCGGAGGAGAACCACATATGGCTGCGATGAAGCCCCGCACCGGCGACGGCCCCATGGAGGTCGTGAAGGAGGGTCGTGGCTATGTGATGCGCGTGCCGCTCGAGGGCGGCGGCCGACTGGTCGTGGAGATCAATGCCGACGAGGTCGCCGAGCTGCGCGACGCGCTCGCGGGAGCTCTGCAGTAGCGCTCTACGCGTCGATGAGATAGCTCGTCACGGAGGTCACCGACGCCGTGGGCGCCGCCGCATCGGCCCTCGCGAGAGCGATCGCGAGGTCGCCGCTCATGCGCCCACGGTACGTCAGGCGGTCTTGACCGCCACCAGCAGCCCGTCGCCGCTTGTCAGCAGCATGGGCTGCAGCACGTCGGACTCGCGCACGGCCTTGAGCGTCATGCGCACTGCGGTGGTGCTCTCGTCCCGCTGAGCGGGATCCGGCACGCGCGAGTGCCACAGCGCGTTGTCGATGATCACGATCCCACCGGCGCGCAACAGCCGCAGCGCCTGCTCGAGGTACTGGGGGTACTCCGCCTTGCGGGCGTCGATGAGCACCAGGTCGTAGCCGTGGTCGGTCAGACGGGGCAGGACCTCGAGCGCCCGCCCGGTGATCATGCGCGCCCGCTCCGGCGCGAAGCCTGCCGAAGCGAGAGTCCTGCGCGCGGCCTTGTGGTGCTCGGGCTCCACGTCGATGGTGGTCACCACGCCTGAGGCTCCCATGCCGCGCAGGAGGTACGTCGTCGAGACGCCCGCGCCGGTGCCGATCTCCACCGCGGAGCGGACTCCAGCCGTGCGCGCCACGAACTCGATCACGCGGGCCGCGCCCGGCAGGACCGGCACGCAGCCGAGCTGGTCCGCGACGTCACGCGCCGCCAGGATCACGTCGTCCTCGGGGACGAAGTCCTCGCAGTACGCCCAGTTGGCGGCATCGGTGCTCATGGAGTCCTCCTTCAGGAGGAATGGTATCCGTCACATAGGACCTCCGGCCGATGCGCTCTCAGGTTGGGCATGGGAACATTGATCAGTAGGTAACCGTTGGGAGAACCGTGGAGGAGGCACAGCACATGACGCACACGCACGCGCCAAGCGCGACCGCAGCGCCCGCCTTCACGTCCGAGACCCTTCCGCCCGAGCTGACGTGGGAGCGGATCGTCGAGGAGCACTCGGGCCGGGTCTACCGGCTCGCCTATCACCTCACCGGGAACCAGCACGACGCCGAGGACCTCACGCAGGATGTCTTCATCCGCGTGTTCAACTCGCTGTCGCAGTACAAGCCCGGCACCTTCGAGGGCTGGCTGCACCGCATCACGACCAATCTGTTCCTCGACCGCGTGCGCCGCAAGAAGCGCATCCGGTTCGACTTCATGGCAGATGACGACGTCGCGGTGGCGACCTCCGAGAGCTTCGATCGCCACGAGCGCTCGGGCCAGCCAGAGGATGCCTTCGACATGTCCCACCTCGGTGACGACATCGTCGCGGCGCTCGCGGATCTGCAGCCCGAGTACCGTGCCGCCGTCGTCCTGAGCGACATCGAAGGACTCTCGTACGAGGAGATCGCCGCCACGCTCGGCATCAAGATGGGCACCGTCCGCTCCCGACTTTCTCGCGCCCGCGCGAAGCTCCGTGAGTCCTTGGCTCACCGCGCGCCGGTGCGAGGTGGAGTGTGAACGAGCACCACCTCGGCGAGAGCGTCCACGACCTCCTCGACAACCGGCTGAGCCCTGCGCAGGCCGCGCGCGCCATGCACCACCTCGAGGCGTGCGTTGAGTGCCGCTCGCGGTGGGACGAGCTGCGCGCCGCACGCGAGGCACTCAAGACGTCGGAGGCAGGCATCGACCTGCGCTTCACGCAGCAGCTGCTCGACCGGGAGCGCATGGCGCAGATCGCCCAGGGAGAGTCGAAGCAGCGCGCCCGGGCCGCCCGCCCGCCGGACCGCAGGCCCATGCTCGCCGTGGCCGCCGTGGTCGCGGTCCTGACCGTCATGGTCACCGCCGGATACGTCGCGGGCGAGCCCGATGAGGTCGCGCTCGAGTTCGCCGAGCCCGAGGAGACGGTCGCGGCCTCCGCCGCCGTGACGCAGGTGGGGGCGCAGGCGATGCGCTCGGGCGAAGAGCTGCGAAGCTGGGTGCACCCCGACTGGGAGAGCACCGGGCTGGTGCCCGTCGAGGCGCGCGTGATGCGCTCCTCGACCGGAGAGAACGTCCTGGTGGCGTCGATGCTGGCTCGCCTCGAGCCCATCCTCGTCGCCCAGCAGCATGGCCAGCTGCCGGGGGTCATCGCCGAGTACTACGAGAGCGTGGACCTCGGTCACACGGTCGCGTATGTGCTCAGCGAGCAGCCCCGCACGCTGGTATGGCAGACCGGAGATGTGGTGATCTCCCTGAAGTGCACGTGCACTGCGTCGACGCTCGAGGCCGTGGCCTCCGCGTTCCCGGCGCATGGCGAGCCGACCTTTGTTGACCGCGTCACCGACGGATTGAGCGAGATCGCCGACGTCGTGACGCCATGATGCGTGAGGAGCATCCCGTGTCTGACCCGACCTTCGCCCCGCCAGGGGCACCCTCCAGCGCGCCCGCCGCACCCCCGCGCGCGGACCGCGAGCCCGACCTGAATGCCACCCAGCCACTGCCGCACGGAGCGGCCGTGACCGGTGCCGCGCACGCTGACACCAGCGCCGCGCAGCCGCCTCAGGCGCCGCAGCCCGGCAGCTTCGCGCCCGGCGCGGATGGCGTGATGTACACCGGCGAGCCGCAGCACGACGGCTCGGGCTACGAGCCGCCGGAGCCGCCCGTCGAGCAGAAGGCCCCGCGCGGGCGCGTGCGGAAGTCCACCGTGGCTCTGATCCTCGTGTCCGCGCTCATCGTGGGCGCAGGGGCCGGACTCGGCGGCGCATGGATCTACGACGAGTACCTCGAGCCCACCCCGACCGTGCAGGTCGCGACCGGCGATCCCGTCGATCGCGCGGAGGACTCCGTGGCGGTGGTCTCCGCCGCCGTGATGCCGTCCGTGGTGTCGATCGAGGCATCCTCTGGCGCCCTCGGCGGCGGCACCGGCTCGGGGTTCGTGATTCGCGAGGACGGCTACATCCTCACCAACAACCACGTGGTCGAAGGCGCCGAGAGCATCACCGTGGTGATGTCGGACGGGTCGGAGTACGACGCGGATCTCGTGGGCGCGACCGGCGACTACGACCTCGCAGTCATCCAGATCGAGGCCGACGGCCTCACCCCCATGACGTTCGCCGACTCCGATGACGTCGTGGTCGGCGACGAGACCATCGCCGTCGGCTCGCCCCTTGGCCTGACGGGAACCGTGACGACGGGCATCGTCTCCGCCGTCCACCGCCCCGTGACCGCCGGCGACAGCAGCGGGCCGGCGTACATCGACGCGATCCAGACGGACGCGGCGATCAACCCCGGCAACTCAGGTGGGCCGCTGCTGAACGCCAAGGGCGAGGTGATCGGCGTGAACTCGGCCATCGCGGCGCTGCCGGGCCTCACGCGCACGAGCACCGGCTCCGTCGGGCTGGGATTCGCGATCCCGTCGAACCAGGCTCAGCACACCGCGGAGCAGCTCATCGAGACCGGCTCCGCCACGTATCCCGTGATCGGCGTGCAGCTCGACGGCCGCTACACCGGCGAGGGCGTGCTGATCCTCGACGACGAGACCGGGGTGGTCGAGGGCGGGCCCGCCGACAACGCCGGCCTCGAGCCGGGTGACGTGATCACCGCCATCAACGGCCGGCCCATCACCCAGTCCGACGAGCTCGTCGTGCAGATTCGTGCGCAGGCTGTGGGTGACGACGTGACCCTCACCGTCGAGCGCGACGGCGACGAGCGCGAGGTCGTCGTGACGCTCGACTCGAGCTCCGCCGTCGAGTTCGACACTGGTGAGCCCGAGCCCGACACGCAAGAATAGGGCCCATGCTGGGCATCAACGGCTGGGAGTTCCTGGTCCTCATCGTGGTCGCGATCGTCGTGATCGGACCCGAGCGGATGCCCGAGTACGCCCGCCAGCTGAGAGAGTGGGTCGTGTCGATGCGCGACCTCGTGAACTCCAACAAGGACACGCTCACGTCCGAGCTGGGACCCGACGTCGACTGGAAGCAGTACGACCCGCGCCAGTATGACCCGCGCCGCATCGTGCGCGAGGCGCTCTACGAGCCCACGCCGTCGGCGGCGGCCGCACCTGCGGCCGCCGCCGCGGCTGCTCCGGAGCAGGGAGCGCCGGCCCCCTACGACTCCGAGGCCACCTAGCCACCGCATCGGCGCTGCGCGATGGCGGCCCTCTGTCGTGAGCGAAGGAGGCCCCACTCGTCCTCGAGGGGGAGCGCCGATGCGCGGGTTGGGCTCCCGTGCGCGCGTGGGCAAGAATGGGGGCATGAAGCCTCGCGTGTTCTCGGCCATGCAGCCCACGGCAGACTCCCTCCAACTCGGCAACTACCTGGGGGCTCTGGTGCAGTGGGTGAGGCTGCAGGACACGCACGACGCCATCTACAGCGTGGTGGACCTGCATGCGCTGACGGTGGCGCCGGACCCGGAGGTGCTGCGCCGCCGGAGTCGTGCCACGGCCGCCCAGTTCCTCGCGGCGGGAGTGGATCCGCAGCGGTCCATCGTGTTCCTCCAGTCCCACGTCGCGGAGCACGCGCAGCTCGCCTGGCTGCTGAGCACGTTCACCGGCATGGGCGAAGCCGGCCGGATGACGCAGTTCAAGGACAAGTCCGCCAAGGTCGGCGAGGCCGGCACCAACGTGGGCCTCTTCACGTACCCGATTCTGATGGCGGCTGACATCCTGCTGTACGACACTGATCTGGTGCCGGTGGGCGAGGACCAGCGCCAGCATCTCGAGCTGTCGCGCGACCTGGCGGAACGCCTCAACACCCGCCTGGGTGAGGGCTCGGTGGTGGTGCCCGATGCGCACATCGTCGAGTCGGTCGCGAAGATCTACGACCTCCAGGACCCCACCAAGAAGATGTCCAAGTCCGCGGTGAGCCCCAAGGGCACGATCGAGATCCTCCAGGACCCCCGGCAGGTCGCCAAGAACATCAAGTCCGCCGCCACGGACTCCGACGCGGTCATCGCGTTCGACCGGGAGGCGAAGGCGGGCGTGTCGAACCTGCTGACCATCTACTCCGCGCTCGACGGCCGCTCCGTCGAGCAGCTGGTCGCGGACTACGAGGGCAAGATGTACGGCCACCTCAAGGTGGACCTCGCCGAGGTGGTCGTCAGCTACCTCACGCCGCTCCGCGACAGCGCGATGGAATGGATCGAGTCGCCCGCGCGGTTGGACTCGGTACTGGAGGAGGGCGCCGCGAAGGCTCGCACGATCGCCAGCGCGACGCTCGCACGACTGTACGAGCGGGTGGGCCTGGTGGCCCCGACATCCCGGAGGTGAGTGTGTGGCGGGCGACGACGCATCGCTGACCGAGCGCGGCAAGTCCGCGGTAGCGAAGGCGAAGACGCTCAAGGAGCGCTTCGACGCCACCCACGCGGGGCGCACGCTCGAGCGGTACAACGATCGCAACGGGTCCGTCATCGCGGGCGGCATCGCGTTCTTCTCCTTGACGTCGATCGCGGCAGGACTGCTGATCGCCGTGACCCTGGCGAGCTGGTTCATCGCAGGTGATGAGGAGCTGAGGGACACGATCTTCGAGTTCATCGACGACGCGATCCCCGGCGTGGTCGCCACCGAGGACGAGTCGGGCCTGGTCGACCCTGCCGCGCTCGCCCCCACGGCTGTGACCGGGGTGGTGGGCGCCGTCGCGTTCCTGATCCTGTTCAACACCGCGGCGCGCTACATCAGCGGCATGCGCATGGGCGTGTGGGCCATGCTGCAGGTGGATGATCGGACGCCTCTGCAGGGCAAGCTGCGGGACTTCGCTGCGCTGCTGGGCATCGCGCTGATGGTGCTCCTGGGCGTGGGCCTGCAGATCGCGACGTCGGTCGTGGCCAACGAGGTGGCGAATCTGCTCTTCGACTCAGCGCCGCAGGAGTGGGCCGTGCGCCTGTCGGGAATCGCGGTGCTGTACGTGGTCGACATGGCCTTCGCCGCGATCGTGCTGGTGTTCCTGGGCGGCGTGCGACTGCCGCGCCGGTACGTGCTGACGACGCTCGCGGTCGCGGCGCTGGGCATGGCGGTCCTGCGCCAGGTGATGTCGCTCATCATCCAGGGCGTGTCGGACAACGCCGTGCTCGCACCGTTCGCCGGCATCCTGACCCTGCTGCTGTTCACCAACTACACCGCCCGCATCATGCTGTACTCGGCGGCCTTCCTGGGCACCTATCGCAGGTCGGGGCCGCTCGCGAAGGAGGAGCTGTCGCCGGCCTTCGCCGCGTTCGTCCGCGACGATGCCCGAGCGAGCATCACGGAGGCTGGCACCGGAGTGGTCACCATCGACACGGGCCCGCGCCACCCCGACCTGCTGCTCGAGCGCGACAGTGAGGACGTCGTCTCCGTCAGCCTCGCGCCGGTGGTGGGCGAGCCGTGGAGCGCCATGCGGTCGCCGTCCCTGCGCGCCGCGGAGCGCTACGCCGCCCTGAGCCTCGCCAGCATCGCGCGCGATGCCCATGGCGTCGAGGGCAGGCTGGTGGTGCACAGCGCCCGCGACCTGTGGCTGCCCGATGTGACAATGGCCCACGACGAGGACAGCGAGCACCCGTTCGTGCTCCTCGTGAGCGGCGAGGAGCTCGCGCGCTTCTCTCGTGCGAGCGACGCCCGCGAGGCCGCGGTGTATCTCGCCGCCCCCATCGAGGAGCTGACCCAGTCGATCCTCGAGCCGGACGGCGGCGCCCTGCTCGGAACCCCCGATGGCGGACTGCAGCGCATCGGCGATCGCGTGCGCTCCTGGCTGCGGCGCTAGCCTGCGCCCCGACGCGCACGTGGGCGGTGAGAGGTGCGCCACTGCCTGCTGGCCGATGACGGCCGCGCCCAGTACAGTCTGCTCGGACGCCGCGCGACGATCGCGCCACGCTGAGAGAGGACCCGAGCCGTGACCACGCAGGACCCGTTCCAGAATCCCCCGTCGACGGGCGGATGGGCCCCCGAGTCGGCGGCGCCGCCGACCCCCGAGTACCAGGTCAACACCTACGGCGCGGGAGACACCGCAGGATACTCGAGCCCACCGTCGTATGCGTACCCGTCGCCGGCTGCGACCGCCACCCAGTCGTCCTCATATCCGGCGCCCCCGTACCAGCAGGCGTCGTCCTCGCCTTCGGGCGGCACCGATGGCGTGTCGATCGCCGCGCTCGTCACCGGCATCCTGGGTCTCGGCTTCGTCGCCACCATCCTCGGGGCGATCGGCCTTCGCCGCACGGCCGACGGCGACCGGTCAGGCGCGGGCATGGCGTGGGCGGGCGTCGTCCTCGGCATCCTCGGCACCATCGGGTGGAGCGTCGTGATGGGGTTCTGGATCGCCACCGCGAACGCGGCGTTCTCGACGTTCGAGGAGGAGTTCTCGGCGGGGTTCGAGGAGGGCCTCGAAGGCTCCGCCTACTCGGGCGACGGGGACTTCACGGCGAGCCCCACGTACGGCGACGACCCGGCGCTCGACGCGCTGTGGGACGCATGCGAGGCGGGCGACGATCCCGCCTGCGACGACCTGTACGAGCAGGCCGAATGGAACTCCGGCTACGAGGCCTTCGGCGACGCGTGTGGCGGGCGCGGGCGACCGGTGAGCCAGCTGTGGTGCGAGGATGGCCGCGGCTTCTGACGGCCGACGCGCCTGAGACATGCAGCGAGGGCGGCCCCCCGGTGGGGGGCCGCCCTCGCTGCTGCGTGCCGGGGCGCGGTCGGGCTCAGACCTCGCCGGAGGTGAGCGCGCGCTTGACCTCGGCGATCGCCTTGGTCACCTCGATGCCGCGCGGGCACGCCTCGGTGCAGTTGAAGGCGGTGCGGCACTTCCACACGCCCGCCTTGTCGTTGAGGATCTCGAGCCGGTCCCATTCGCCCTCGTCGCGGGAGTCGAAGATGAAGCGGTGGGCGCCCACGATCGCCTGAGGCCCGAAGTATTGGCCGTCCGTCCAGAACACCGGGCATGCAGTCGTGCATGCCGCGCACAGGATGCACTTGGTGGTGTCGTCGAAGCGCTCGCGGTCCTCGGGCGACTGGAGCCGCTCGCGCTCGGGGGCCGGCCCGCTGGCCATGAGGAACGGCATGATGTCGCGGTAGGAGGCGAAGAACGGCTCCATGTCGACGATCAGGTCCTTCTCGACCGGGAGGCCCTTGATGGGCTCGACGGTGATGGGGCGCGCGGGGTTGAGGTCCTTGAGAAGCGTCTTGCATGCCAGGCGGTTGCGCGCGTTGATGCGCATGGCGTCGGAGCCGCACACGCCGTGCGCGCACGAGCGACGGAACGCGAGCGAGCCGTCCTGCTCCCACTTGATGGCGTGAAGCGCGTCGAGCACGCGGTCGGTGGCGTGGGCCTGGACCTCGAACTCCTCCCAGTACTCGGTGCCGGGCTCGCGCCCGTCGAGGCCGTCGGGGTCGTGGCGGAGGATCTTGAGCGTCACCGTGAAGGACTCCACGGCGCCCACCTCGGGCTCTGCCTCGGCAGTCGCGGTCATGTCATCCCTCCTAGTACTTGCGTTCCATGGGCTGGTACTTGGTCACCACGACGGGCTTCCAGTCCATCCTCAGCCCGTCGGGCGTCGAGTACACCATGGTGTGCTGCATGTAGTTCTCGTCGTCGCGGGTGGGGAAGTCCTCGCGGTAGTGGCCGCCGCGGCTCTCCTTGCGGCCGTCGGCGCCAGCGATGACCACCTCCGCCAGCTCGAGCAGGAAGCCCAGCTCCACGGCCTCCAGCAGGTCCGTGTTGAACCGCGTTCCACGGTCGTGGATCGCGATGCTCTCGTACCGCTCGCGCAGGTCCCTCACCACCGATGCGGCCTCAGCGAGCGACTCCGCGGTGCGGAACACCTGGACGTTCATGTCCATGGTCTCCTGCAGCTCCTTGCGAATCTGGGCGACCCGCTCGGTGCCCGAGCCGCCGACCGTCTCCCGCAGGGAGGTGACCATGCCCTCCACCCTGGAAGCCGCATCGGCTGGCAGCGCCGGACCCGCGTCGATGGAGGTCGCGTACTCCGCCGCGGCGATGCCCGCGCGACGCCCGAAGACGTTGATGTCGAGCAGCGAGTTGGTGCCCAGGCGGTTGGCGCCGTGAACGGACACGCAGGCGACCTCGCCGGCGGCGTAGAGTCCCTTGACCACATCGGTGTTGTTGCGCAGCACCTCGGCGTTGACGTTGGTGGGCACGCCGCCCATCGCGTAGTGCGCGGTGGGGAACACGGGCACCGGCTCGGTGTAGGGCTCGACGCCCAGGTAGGTGCGCGCGAACTCGGTGATGTCCGGCAGCTTCTCGTCGATGTGCTTGGGCTCGAGGTGCGTGAGATCGAGCAGCACGTAGTCCTTGTTGGGTCCGCAGCCGCGACCCTCGCGCACCTCGTTCGCCATCGCGCGCGCGACCATGTCTCGGGGCGCGAGGTCCTTGATGGTCGGGGCGTAGCGCTCCATGAAGCGCTCGCCCTCGGAGTTGCGCAGGATGCCGCCCTCGCCTCGCGCCGCCTCGGACAGCAGGATGCCCAGGCCCGCGAGGCCCGTGGGGTGGAACTGGAAGAACTCCATGTCCTCGAGCGGCAGGCCCGCCCGCAGCGCGATGCCCATGCCATCGCCGGTGAGCGTGTGCGCGTTCGAAGTGGTCTTGAAGACCTTCCCGGCGCCGCCCGTGGCGAACACGACGGACTTGGCGCGGAAGGTGTGGACCTCGCCGGTCGACAACTGGTACGCGACCACGCCAGCGACAGCCACCTCGTCGCCGTCGGCAGCCGCCTGCGGGTCGCCGTCGAGGATCAGATCCAGGACGTAGAACTCGTTGAAGAACTCCACCTCCTGCTTGATGCACTGCTGGTACAGCGTCTGCAGGATCATGTGGCCGGTGCGGTCAGCGGCGTAGCAGGCGCGGCGCACGGCGGCCTCGCCGTGGTTGCGGGTGTGGCCGCCGAACCGGCGCTGGTCGACCTTGCCGGCCGTGGTGCGGTTGAAGGGCAGACCCATCTTCTCGAGGTCGAGCACGGCGTCGATGGCCTCCGTGCACAGGATCTCGGCCGCGTCCTGGTCCACCAGGTAGTCGCCGCCCTTGATCGTGTCGAAGGTGTGCCACTCGGCGTTGTCGTCCTCGACGTTGGCGAGCGCCGCTGCCATGCCTCCCTGCGCCGCCCCGGTGTGGGAGCGCGTGGGGTAGAGCTTGGTCAGCACCGCGGTCTTGGCCCGCTGGGAGGACTCCAGGGCCGCGCGCATACCGGCGCCGCCGGCACCGACGATGACGACGTCGTACTCGTGCTCGGTCATACGACACTCTCGCAGAAGCTCGGGACTCCCGGCATCAGATCGCCGGAGGAGTCGAGGGGACAGGCGTCGAAGGTCCAGATCACCAGCGACCCCAGCACGATGATGACGACCATGGTGATGAGCAGCGCCCACTGGAGCGTCGCGCGCAGCCATGGCCTCCTCGCGTAGTCGTCCACCAGGATCCGCATGCCATTGGTGCCGTGCGTCATCGCGAGCACCAGCATGGCGAAGTCCCACCACTGCCACAGCGGGTCAGCCCACTTGCCGGCGACGAAGGCGAAGTCGATCTGGCTCACGCCGTCGCCGACCATGAGGTTGACGAACAGGTGGGTGAAGATCAGGGCGATGAGGATCACGCCGGAGATGCGCTGATACATCCACCCCCACCGCTGCGTGCGGCCCAGGGTGCGCAGGTTCGCGGGCCGCTGGCGCGGCGTGGTCAGCTCGGGAGCGGCCATCAGTGAGCGCCCCCGAACACGTTCATGAGGTGGCGCGGCAGGAAGCCGGCCATCAGCACGGCGAAGATGCCCCACACGATCCATACGAGCATCCGCTGGTGGCGCAGCGCCCAGTTCCAGCGGTCGACGGCGATCACGCGCAGGCCGTTGAAGGCGTGCAGGATGATCGCGCCCACGAGACCGGCCTCGACGATCCCGAAGATGGGGGACTTGTAGTGCCCGATGATGAGGTTGTATGCCTCAGGCGACACGCGCACGAGCGACGTGTCGATCACGTGGATCACCAGGAAGAAGAAGATCGCGACGCCGGTCGTACGGTGCACGACCCACATCCACATGCCTTCGCGGCCTCGATACAGCGTGGGTGCGGGGGACACGGGTTTCTCCCTTGAGGTCATGCGTGTGTGGTGTGTCTGTGTGGTGCTTCTGCGGTGCCCCCATCCTAATGTGGACTCCGTGACTCAGAATTCCACGCCCTCGCGCACGATCGACGGCTTCGTCCCCGTGGTGCCGGCGGGCGGGGTGGGATCGAGGCTGTGGCCGCTGTCGCGACCCGACAGGCCCAAGTTCCTGATCGACCTGCTCGGCACCGGCTCGACACTGATCCAAGACACGGTCGCGCGGCTCGCCCCCCTGAGCGCCGAGGTGATCATCGTGACCGGCGAGCGGCACGCCTCCGCGGTCGCCGCCCAGCTGCCCGATCTCGACGAGCGCGCCATCGTCGCGGAGCCCAGCCCGCGCGACTCGATGGCGGCCATCGCGCTCGCGGCAGCGCTCATCGAGCAGCGCCACGGGGAGCAGATCATGGGCTCCTTCGCGGCGGATCACGTCATCCCCGACGCCGATGCCTTCCGCGAGGCGGTGGCGACGGCGGTGGGCGCCGCTCGGACCGGCAAGGTCGTCACCATCGGCATCGAGCCCACCGGGCCGTCGAGCGCGTTCGGCTACATCCGCTCGGGCGCAGCGCTGGCCGATGCCCCGGGAGCGTTCGAGGTCGAGGCGTTCACCGAGAAGCCCGACCACGAGGCGGCCGCGGCGATGCTGGCCTCAGGGGGGCACGTGTGGAACGCGGGCATGTTCGTGGTGTCGACCTCCGTGCTGCTGGGCCATCTCGCGCGCCTGCAGCCGTCCCTCGAGGCCGGAGTGCGGCGGATCGCCGCGGCGTGGGACGGGCCCGGCAGGGCCGATGCGCTCGCGGAGATCTGGCCCACGCTCACGAAGATCGCCATCGATCATGCGATCGCCGAGCCGGTCGCCGCCGAGGGCGGCGTCGCCGTGGTGCCCGGCTCGTTCGCATGGGACGACGTGGGTGACTTCGACGCGCTCGCATCGATGCTGAGCGCCGATGCGGATGGCGTGATCCGCATCGGCCGCGATGCTCCCGTCTCCGTCGTCGACGCTCCGGGAGCCGTC
The DNA here is from genome assembly GCF_002090095.1 of Demequina sp. NBRC 110053. Classification (GTDB taxonomy): domain Bacteria; phylum Actinomycetota; class Actinomycetes; order Actinomycetales; family Demequinaceae; genus Demequina. The sequence goes on from NZ_BBRJ01000002.1 coordinate 1,706,861, forward strand.
GTGGTCGGCGGCACCAAGCCGCTGGCTGTGGTGGGCATCGCCGATGCGGTGGTCGTCGAGACCGACGAGGCGCTGCTGGTGCTGGGCCGCCACGCCGCTCAGCGGGTCAAGGATGTGCGGCTCTAGCAGGCAGGTCCCTCCCGAGCCACGCCCTGGACGCTGCTGGCGTGCCATCGCACGCGCACGAGATGTGCGCTAGATCACACCTACCAGGGCGGATCGATACCAAACCGTTGCCGTGCCGCAACGTCTGGGCGAGAACACGAAACAAAGCGCACGTAGCATGGGAGCCGACGCACCTGCCTGGCGTACCCAACAGGCACGACCCAAATGTGAGGGAACTACACATGAAGAACACGATTCGCTTCGGTGCCATCGCCGCTGCTGGTGCGCTCGCGCTCGCCGCGTGCGGAACCGCCCCCGAGGAGGAGCCCACGGCTGCCGAGACCGGTGGCACCGAGTCCGAGGCGCCGGTCGAGGAGGTCGACTTCAAGGCCTGCATGGTGTCCGACCAGGGTGGCTTCGACGACGCCTCTTTCAACCAGTCCGCATACGAGGGCCTGCAGCGTGCCGCCGACGAGCTCGGCGTCGAGATCGCGCAGGCCGAGTCGACCGCCGAGTCTGACTACGGCCCCAACCTCGACGCGCAGGTCGCTGCGGGATGCGACCTCATCATCACGGTGGGCTTCCTCCTCGGTGACGCGACCCTCGCCGCCGCGCAGGCGAACCCTGACGTGAACTTCGCGATCGTGGACTTCGGCTACGAGGAGCCCGTCGAGAACATCAAGCCCCTCTTCTACGAGACCGACGAGGCGGCGTTCCTCGCCGGCTACGCCGCCGCCTCGGCGACGCAGACCGGCACCCTCGGCACCTTCGGTGGCATCAACATCCCCACCGTGTCGATCTTCATGGACGGCTTCCTCGCCGGCGCCAACTACTACAACGAGCAGAACGGCGCGGACGTGACGGTGCTCGGCTGGGACGGCGCTGACGGCTCGTTCACCGGCGACTTCGAGAACCAGGCCAACGGCCAGAACACGGCGCAGGGCTTCCTCGACCAGGGCGCGGACATCGTGATGCCCGTCGCCGGTCCGGTGGGCCTGGGCGCGGCGCAGGCCGTGCAGGCGGCAGGCGACGCGTGGCTCATCGGCGTCGACTCCGACTGGACGCAGTCCGCTCCCGACTACGCCGACGTGATCTTCACCTCGGTGCTCAAGAACATCGGCAACTCGGTGTTCGACACCATCGAGGCCTCGATGACCGAGTACACGAACGAGCCCTACGTCGGCACCCTCGAGAACAGCGGCGTGGGCGTCGCGGACTTCGCCGAGGGCACCGTCTCCGATGAGGTCGTCTCCGAGCTCGAGACCATCGCCGCCGCGATCATGAACGGCGAGATCGAGCCGTCGACCGCGGGCTAAGTGCCTGATAGGGGACATATCTCCCCACCCCCAACTCGCGAGGGGCGTGCCGCTTGGACGCGGCACGCCCCTCGTGCTTGACTTGAGGAGCCGCGCGGGCGGCTCGGTGCTGAGAGGACGATGGCGTGAAACTTGAGCTCCGTGAGATCACCAAGCGGTTCGGTGACTTCACCGCGAACGATGCGATCAGCATCACGGTCGAGAGCGGCACGGTTCACGCGCTGCTGGGGGAGAACGGCGCGGGCAAGTCGACGCTGATGAACGTCCTGTTCGGGCTGTACGACGCCGACGGGGGCGAGATCCTGCTCGACGACGAGCAGGTGACGTTCGCCGGGCCAGGCGACGCCATGGCGGCCGGCATCGGCATGGTCCACCAGCACTTCATGCTCGTCCCGGTGTTCACCGTCGCGGAGAACGTGATGCTCGGCCACGAGCAGGTGAAGGGACCGGCGAAGCTGCTCGACGTGGACGCCGCGCGCGAGAAGGTCCGTGAGCTGTCGGAGCGCTTCGGCTTCGACATCGATCCCGACGCGCTGGTCGAGAACCTGTCCGTGGGCGCGCAGCAGCGCGTCGAGATCATCAAGGCGCTGTCGCGCGACGCGGAGGTGCTGATCCTCGACGAGCCGACCGCCGTCCTCACGCCACAGGAGACCGACGAGCTGCTCGAGATCGTGCGCCAGCTGCGGGACTCCGGCACGGCCGTGGTGCTCATCACCCACAAGCTCCGCGAGGTCAAGGCCGTCGCGGACACCATCACCGTCATCCGTCGCGGCAAGGTCGTCGGCACCGCGGAGCCCAGTGCTTCGCAGGAGGAGCTCGCGTCCCTCATGGTGGGGCGCGACGTGTCCATGACCGTCACCAAGGGAGACGCCGAGGTGGGCGGCGTGATGCTCGAGGTCATGGACCTCACCGTCGTCGACGAGGACACGCAGGTCACCGTGCTGGACACCGTGTCCCTCGACGTCAGGCGCGGCGAGATCCTCGCCGTCGCTGGCGTCCAGGGCAATGGGCAGACGGAGCTCGCGGAGGCCCTGCTGGGCGTCATCAAGGCGGACTCGGGAAGCGCGCTTCTCGACGGCGAGGAGCTGCTGGGGCGTTCCATCCGCGACAACCTGGACGCGGGCATCGGGTTCGTGCCCGAGGATCGCACCGAGGACGGGGTGGTCTCGGCCTTCACCGTCGCGAACAACCTGATCCTGGACCTGTACGGCCACGCGCCGTACTCGCGCCGCGGCGCGATCGATCCGAAGGCCGTCGCCAACCACGCCGACGAGCAGGTCGAGCGGTTCGACGTGCGCACCACCTCGATCGAGTCGCTCACGGGCGCTCTGTCGGGTGGCAACCAGCAGAAGGTCGTCCTCGCTCGCGAGCTCGCCAGGGACCTCAAGCTGCTCATCGCCTCTCAGCCCACGCGAGGGCTCGACGTCGGGTCCATCGAGTTCGTGCACAAGCGCATCATCGAGGAGCGCGACAAGGGCGTCGCCGTCCTCATCGTGAGCTCGGAGCTCGACGAGGTCTACGCGCTCGCCGACCGCATCGCGGTCATGTACCACGGGCGGATCGTCGACATCGTCGAGCCCGACACCGATCGCGACACGCTGGGCCTGATGATGGCCGGCGCACACGGAGCTGAGGAGGAGGCCGCGTGAGCGACCAGCAGAAGCCGCGCGGCAAGGGCAAGGGAAAGAGCTCGGGCAAGGGCGCGCCACAGCGCGAGGCCGAGGCGACCGACACCGAGAGCCCCTCTGGCGACGTTCGCGAGGACTCGGCCACCGCGTCGGCCTCCTCGACCGATGCGACGGCAGTGGAGGCCACGGCGCCCGAGCCCGAGGGCTCGGGCGGGAGCACCGAGCCCGCGTCGTCGGACGAGCAGGCGCCACGCGCGCAGTCGGTGCTGAGGGAGATCCTCGAGAGCTCGACCCTCGTGGTGATCATGGCGATCCTCGCGTCGCTCGCGATCGGCGGATTGCTCATCGTCTTCGCGGACGAGGCGGTCCGCGAGGCATCGGCGTACTTCTTCTCTCGCCCCGGCGACACGTTCTCGGCCATGGCCGATGCGCTGGGCGCCGCCTACTCCGCGATGTTCCAGGGCGCGGTGCTGAACGTCGACGCCACCACGTTCGCTGGGATGATCAAGCCGTTCACGCAGACCCTCACGATGGCGACGCCGCTCATCTTCGCTGGCCTCGGACTCGGCATCGGGTTCCGCGCGGGCCTGTTCAACATCGGCGCGCAGGGGCAGCTGCTCATCGGCGCGACGCTCGGCGCCTACGTGGGGTTCGCGTGGCACCTGCCGTGGGGCATCCACCTCATCGTGGCTGTCCTGGGCTGCGCGCTGGGCGGCGCGATCTGGGGATTCATCCCCGGCTTCCTCAAGGCGCGCACGGGGGCACATGAGGTGATCGTCACGATCATGCTCAACTACATCGCGCTCAACCTGGTGTCCTGGCTCCTCACGCTCGACACCTTCCAGCGCGAGGGCTCCGACAACCCCATCACGCCGGTCGTCGACGAGACGGCGCAGTACCCGCTGATCCTCGGATCGGGGTTCAACCTCCACCTGGGCTTCCTGCTCGCGCTCGCGTGCGCGTGGGGCGTGTGGTGGCTCATGGAGCGCTCGACGCTGGGCTTCGAGTTCCGCGCCGTGGGCGCCAACCCCCACGCCGCGCGCACCGCCGGCATGAGCGTGTCGAAGGCCTACATCCTCGTCATGGTGATCGCTGGTGCGCTCGCGGGTCTGGCGGGATCGGCGCAGGTGCTGGGGACCGAGAAGGTGCTGACGACCGCCACGGCTGGCTCGCTCGGCTTCGACGCGATCACGGTCGCGCTGCTCGGGCGCTCGCGTCCGCTCGGAACCGTCATGGCCGCGATCCTCTTCGGCGGCCTCCGCGCATCGGGCCCGACGCTCCAGGTGCAGGCGGGGCTTCCCGTCGACATCATCTTCGTCATCCAGGCACTGATCGTGCTGTTCATCGCCGCCCCGCCGCTGGTCAGGAGCATGTTCCGCCTGCCTGCACCGGCTCATGAGAAGGAGGTGGCGGCATGAGCACGACCGCCGTCGACGCCCCCGCAGCGCCCGGATCGAGCGCGCCGCGAGGCCCCCAGCGGACCAAGTCCTGGAGGGCCACCATCGGCCTCGGGGTGGTCGCGCTGCTGTCCCTGCTCGTGTTCGGGCTCGGCACGCCCACCGGCGTGGAGACCACCTTCAGGGTCGCCACGAGCACGGACTTCATCCAGCTCCCCAGCCTCACCGTCCCCGCGAAGGCGGCCGCCGTCACCCTGTCGCTCCTCGCGCTCGCGTTGGTCGGCTTCGTCGCCTACCGCGCGAACCAGTACCGCAAGGTCGGGATCTGGCTTCCGATCGTGTTCGGCATGGCGGTCATGGGAGCCCTGCTGACGTGGGCCGGAGCCGACCGGTCCGGCACGACCATCCAGCTCACGGGGCTCCTGACCTCCGCGCTGTTCCTGTCCGTGCCGCTCGTCTTCGGCTCGCTCGCCGGCACCCTGTGCGAGCGCTCGGGCATCATCAACATCGCGATCGAAGGGCAGCTGCTCGCCGGCGCGTTCCTCGCGGCGCTGATCGCCTCGATGGTCGGCAACGCCTACGTGGGCCTCATCGCCGCCCCCATCGCCGGCGCTCTGGTGGGCTGGCTGCTCGCCGTGTTCTCGACCAAGTACTGGGTCAACCAGATCGTGGTCGGCGTGGTGCTCAACCTCCTGGTCCTGGGGCTGACGAGCTTCTTCTTCAGCACGCTGATGAGCGACAACCCCGAGCTCAACCAGCCGCTCAACATGCCCGACATCGCGATCCCGCTGCTGTCCGGCATCCCGGTGATCGGCCCCGTGCTCTTCGACCAGAACCTGCTGGTGTACATCATGTACGCGGCGGTGGTCGTCATCCAGATCATGCTGTTCCGGTCGCGCTGGGGGCTGCGTGTGCGCGCCGTGGGCGAGCACCCGAAGGCAGCGGACACCGTCGGCATCAAGGTCAACCGGACGCGCGTGCGCAACACGGTCCTGGGCGGTGCCGTCGCCGGGCTGGGCGGCGCGTTCTTCACCGTCGCGTCGGGCCTCGCCTTCGGCAAGGACATGTCCGCCGGCAAGGGCTACATCGCGCTCGCGGCGATGATCCTGGGCCGCTGGAGCCCCAAGGGCGCGCTGGCGGCCGCGCTGCTGTTCGGCTTCGCCGACGCTCTCCAGCAGCAGCTCGGCATCATCGGCTCCGACATCCCGTCGCAGTTCCTGCTGATGACGCCGTACCTCGCGACCATCTTCGCGGTCGCCGGACTCGTGGGCCACTCCCGCCCGCCGGCCGCGGAGGGCACGCCCTACAAGAAGTAGTTCCGCCATCACCAGAAGTGGGAGGCCACGTGCCTGAGATCGACTGGGAGGCCCTGCGCGCGCGAGCGCGCGAGGTGGCCACCAGGGCGTATGTGCCGTACTCGACCTTTCCCGTGGGCGCCGCCGCGCTCACGGACGGCGGCGAGATCGTCGTGGGCGCCAACGTCGAGAACGCCAGCTACGGATTGACGCTGTGCGCCGAATGCGCGCTGGTGTCGAAGCTGCACGTCGACCATGGAGGCGGGCGCCTGGTGGCGTTCACGTGCGTGGACGCCAACGGCGACCTGCTGGCCCCGTGCGGGAGGTGCCGGCAGCTGCTGTTCGAGCACGGCGGCCGGACCCTGCTGGTCGACACCGCCGGCGGCGTGATGACCATGGACGAGTTCCTGCCGGGAGCCTTCGGGCCCGACGACCTGGGGAGGGTGTGATGACCGAGCGACACGATGCGGTGGATGTGATCCGCGCCAAGCGCGACGGCAAGGCGCTCAGCGACGACCAGATCGACTGGGTGGTCGACGCCTACACCCGCGGCGCGGTCGCGGACGAGCAGATGAGCTCCCTCGCGATGGCCATCCTGCAGCGCGGCATGGCCCGCGAGGAGATCGCGCGCTGGACGCAGGCGATGATCGCGACCGGCGAGCGGCTGGACTTCTCGGACCTCGGCAAGCCCACCGCTGACAAGCACTCGACCGGCGGCGTGGGAGACAAGATCACGCTGCCTCTGGCACCGCTGGTCGCCGCTCATGGCGTCGCGGTGCCGCAGCTGTCGGGGCGCGGGCTCGGCCACACGGGCGGCACGCTCGACAAGCTCGAGTCGATCCCCAGCTGGCGAGCGTCGCTGTCGAACGAGGAGATGCACGCGCAGCTGCGCGACGTGGGGGCCGTCATCTGCGCGGCGGGCTCGGGCCTCGCTCCCGCCGACAAGAAGCTCTACGCCCTGCGTGACGTGACCGGCACGGTCGAGTGCATCCCGCTCATCGCGAGCTCGATCATGTCCAAGAAGATCGCCGAGGGAACCGGCTGCCTGGTGCTCGACGTCAAGGTCGGCTCGGGCGCGTTCATGAAGGACCTCGAGTCCGCCCGCGAGCTCGCGGCCACCATGGTCGACCTGGGCACCGATGCGGGGGTGCGGACCTCGGCGCTGCTCACCGACATGTCCACGCCCCTGGGTCTCACGATCGGCAACGGCCTCGAGGTCGAGGAGTCGGTCGAGGTGCTCGCGGGCGGCGGGCCCGCTGACGTGGTGGAGCTCACCGTGGCCCTGGCTCGCGAGATGCTCGCCGGCGCCGGCATCACCGATGTCGACCCCGCCGATGCGCTGAGGGACGGCCGGGCGATGGACGCCTGGCGCCACATGATCGCCGCGCAGGGCGGAGACCCGGACGCCAGCATGCCCGACGCCCCACACGTCGAGGAGGTGCGCGCCCCGTCCGATGGCGTCATCACCAGGCTCGATGCGCTTGGGGTGGGTGTCGCCGCGTGGCGCCTGGGCGCGGGACGTGCGCGCAAGGAGGACCCGGTCCAGGCGTCGGCGGGCGTGCGCCTGCACCGCACGCTCGGCGAGCGCGTGGCCAAGGGCGACGTCATCATGACGCTCCACACCGAGACCGAGTCGCGCATGCCGCGCGGTCTCGCGGCGCTCGAGGAGGCGTGCGACGGCGCCGGTGCGGTCGAGATCGGCGAGCAGGCTCAGGAGCGTCGCATCGTGCTCGACACGGTGGGCACCGCCACCTAGGTTGTGGGGATGAGCGGCTGGACCCTGACGTCGGTCGCGGCACGCACGGGCCGCGTGGTCGGGCTGCGCGGCCGGTGGGCGACGCCGTACTCGGCCGCCCACGCGGCCGGACGCGCCCAGCGCGGCGGGGCGAGCGGCGACACCGTGTTCGCTCGCGCGTACGCGCGGAGGCTGGCGGGCGCATCGGCCGCTGACACGAAGGCCCTCACGGCAGCCGTCGCGGAGGTGGGCGATGATGCCGCGGTCATCCAGCGGGCCGCGGCATCCGGCGCCCCGGTCGCCGCGGTCGCGTCCCTCGCCGCCGGCTGGAGCCGCCTGCCTGCGTCCGCTCGCAGCGTGATCCGTCACCCGGCCGGCGCCGGCATGGGCGCACTGAGGCTGGGCGGCGTGCGAGCGCGCCAGGTCGATCAGAGGACGTGCGGCGCCGCGTCGATGGCGATCATGCTGATGATGGGCGACCCCCTGGTCGCGGCGTGGGTCATGACCGGCAGGACCTTCGGCGACCACCTGCCGCGCGAGGTCCTCGACGTGGTCCTCGCCGAGGTGGGGGTGCGCACCATCGAGGAGCGCTGGCACGGCCTGCAGCACGTGCTCCACCGACGCACCACGCGCGGTGGCCTCGGCATCGCCCCGTGGCCGCGGGCGTTCGGCACGCCGCCGTGGCGCGTGGACGACGAGACCCGCTTCGCCGGCGTGAGGTTCCGCGGGGCGATCCTCGACGACACCGACTCGGACGCCGTGGCCGCCGCCATCGCCCACGCCTCCGCCGCGCTGCGCGACGGGATCCCCGTCCCGCTGTACGTGGGCGGCGACTCGAGCGGAGGGCTGTCGAACGTGGTGCCGCGCCACGTGGTGCTGCTGGTCGGGCGCACCTCCCATGGCTTCGCGGTCTATGAGCCCGGCACGGGCCGCGTACTTCCGCTCGCCGAGGCCCGGCTGTACGGGCGCGGCCCACGTGAGCCCGCGTATGGCGCGTGGAGCAGGGCCTGCTGGATGATCCTGCCGCGACGCAGGCGCGAGTCCTGACTCGCGGCAACCGCATCGTCGCTGTCATCGCCCCTCCCGCGCGGCACCGCTCGACACACGGCCGTGACACGCCGTGCTCGTGGGGCTGATGCGCTGCACCTCTGGCCCCCGCCGTCCCACCAGCCCCACGCGTGTGGTGACCGGGACGGTCCGCGGCTCGGTGAGCGGTGCCGTCGCGACCGCGTCGTGCCCGTCTGCGGCGCCCCCGCGCCGCGGCTAGCCTGGTCTCATGACCCTCACGCATGACGAGATCGTTGCCCTGCCCAAGGTCCTGCTGCACGACCACCTCGACGGCGGCCTGCGCCCCGCGACCCTGATCGAGCTGGCCGGAGAGATCGGCCACGAACTGCCCTCGACCGACCCCGAGGAACTCGCGCGCATCTTCGCCCAGAACGCGAACTCCGGAGACCTCGTGAAGTACCTCGAGGCCTTCGCGCACACCACCGCCGTGATGCAGACGGAGGACAACCTTCGCCGCATCGCGCGCGAAGCCGTCGTCGACCTCGCGGCCGATGGGGTGGTGTACGCCGAGCTCCGCTACGCCCCCGAGCAGCACGTCGCCGGCGGGCTCGACCTTCAGCAGGTGGTCGAGGCCGTGCAGGCCGGCATCGAGGAGGGCATCGCCGAGGCCGCCGAGGCCGGCCACGGCATCCGGGCCGCCGCGCTGCTCGACGCGATGCGCCACCTGGACCGCTCCGAGGAGATCGCGGCACTCGCGATCGTCAACCGCGGCACGTGCTGCGTGGGCTTCGACATCGCCGGCCCCGAGAAGGGCTTCCCGGCCTCGAACCACGCGCCCGCCTTCGCCGCTCTGCGCGCCGCGCACCTGCCCGTCACCATCCACGCGGGCGAGGCAGATGGCGTCGACTCGGTGAGCGACGCGCTGTTCCACGGCGCCCGTCGCCTGGGCCACGGCGTGCGCATCCACGAGGACATCGAGGGGCTCGACACCGATGAGCCCGTCCTCGGCTACGTCGCACGGCACGCCCTCGACCAGCAGATCCCGCTGGAGGTGTGCCCCACGTCCAACGTGCAGACCGGCGCCGCGACCTCCGTCGCCGACCACCCCATGCACGCGCTGCGCGACCTGGGCTTCGCCGTCACCGTGAACACCGACAACCGCCTCGTGTCAGGAGTGTCGATGTCCGGGGAGTTCGCGGCGCTGGTCGAGGCCGGCTGGACCACCGATGACCTGCTCGAGGCGACGCTCGCGGCCGCGTGGGGCGCGTTCCTGCCCTACGAGGAGCGCGGCGACCTCGCCGAGCTGATCCTCGAGGGCTACGGCATCGAGCTGTAGGGAGTGATGACGGCAGGCGCCTCCGTGATCGGGAGGCGCCCGCCGTCGCTTCGCGGCGAGGTGGAGGGGTGGACCCCGCCGCGCAGAGCGTCTCGTGAGGGTGCGCGTCAGTGGGCCAGCTTGAGGCCCACGACGCAGCCGACGATGCCGAGGATCAGGAAGACCTTCACCACGGAGAAGGCCTCAGCGCCCGTCGCCATCGCGTAGATGACTGTCAGCGCCGCGCCGATGCCGACCCAGATCGCGTATGCGGTGCCCACCGGCAGCGTCTTCAGCGCGAACGCGAGCCCGCCCATCGACGCGGCGAGCGCCACGAAGAAGACCACGGACGGCCACAGCCGCGAGAAGCCCTCGGTCCTGCTGAGCGCTGTCGCCCAGACGGCCTCGAGGATGCCGGACACGATGAGGATGGCCCACGCCATGATGACTCCCAGCGAGACGTCTTGTCGCATGCGCCGGGTACGTCACCTCGTCCGGGAGCCGGGGATGGGCTCTGACTCGAGGATCGCACGCGGCCGATGCGCAGGCAAGCGGTGGTGAGGAAGGTCACCACGATCCGGGGCGGCGTGGCCCCACGCGGCGGCGGGCGAGGCAGGGTCGGGCGAGGCAGGGTGGAGCGCGGCATCGCCGCGCGGGAGATAGGCTGGAGATCTTGAGTGATGTCCACCCAGGCGGCCTCGCGGCCGCGTTCCCCCAGCACCGGGGCGTCGAGGGGAGTGCACGGAGTGTCCGACAATCAGGTCCTGCTGGCGCCGGCCGAACGCGCCATCCAGATGATCGGCGGGGACCTCACCGAGAAGGCGCTCAGGCGTCATCTCGAGGGGCTGCCAGGCGTCGACGCGGTCGGGCTAGAGGCGCGCGCCGCCTCGCTCGCCACCCGTTCGATCAAGACCACGTCCAAGCAGTGGGCGCTGGATGCGATCATCCGGATGATCGACCTCACGACGCTCGAGGGCGCCGACACTCCCGGCAAGGTGGAGTCGCTGTGCGCGAAGGCGCTCACGCCGGACCCGGCCGACCTCACCACGCCGCGCGTCGCCGCCGTGTGCGTCTACGGCGACATGGTGCCGCACGCGGTCGAAGCCCTGGGCGAGGACAGCGGCATCAACGTCGCCGCCGTGGCCACCGCGTTCCCGTCCGGCCGCTCATCGCGCACGATCAAGCTCGCAGACACCCGCGACGCCGTCGCTGCAGGCGCGAGCGAGATCGACATGGTCATCGACCGGGGCGCGTTCCTGGCCGGCCACTACGGCCTGGTGTTCGACGAGATCGTGGCGGTCAAGGAGGCGTGCATGCGCCCCGACGGCAGCTACGCGCACCTCAAGGTGATCCTCGAGACCGGCGAGCTCAACACCTACGACAACGTGCGCCGCGCGTCGTGGCTCGCGATCCTGGCCGGCGCCGACTTCATCAAGACCTCGACGGGCAAGGTCTCGCCTGCGGCGACGCTGCCGGTGACCCTGCTCATGCTCCAGGTGGTGCGCGACTGGCACACGCTGACCGGCGAGCGCATCGGGGTGAAGCCCGCCGGCGGCATCCGTGCCTCCAAGGACGCGATCCGCTACCTCGTGACGGTGGCCGAGACGGTGGGCGAGGAGTGGCTCCAGCCCGACCTGTTCCGCTTTGGCGCGTCCAGCCTGCTCAACGACGTGCTCATGCAGCGTCAGAAGATGAACACCGGCCGCTACAGCGGCCCGGACTATGTGACGGTGGACTGAACCGATGGCCGCTTCCCAGACCAGCTTCCTCGACTATGCGCCCGCGCCGGAGTCGACCTCGATCCTGGACCTCAAGGACAGCTACGGGCTGTTCATCGACGGCGAGTTCGTCGATGGCACCGGTGACGCGTTCACGACCATCTCTCCGGCGACGGAGGAGACCATCGCCGAGGTGGTCGCGGCGAGCAGGAAGGACGTCGACCGCGCGGTCGCGGCCGCTCGCAAGGCCTTCGACGGGCCGTGGTCCAGGCTGAGCGGAGCCGACCGCGGGAAGTACCTGTTCAGGATCGCGCGCCTGGTCCAGGAGCGTGCCCGCGAGCTCGCGGTCGCCGAGAGCCTCGACAACGGCAAGCCCATCAAGGAGAGCAGGGACGTGGACGTCCCGCTGGTCGCCGCGTGGTTCTTCTACTACGCCGGCTGGGCGGACAAGCTCGACCATGCTGGGCTCGGACCGAACCCGCGGGCGCTCGGCGTCGCCGCACAGGTGATCCCGTGGAACTTCCCGCTGCTCATGCTCGCGTGGAAGATCGCCCCGGCGCTCGCGGCCGGCAACACGGTGGTGCTCAAGCCCGCCGAGACCACCCCCCTCACCGCGCTGATCTTCGCGGAGATCCTGCAGCAGGCCGACCTCCCGCCCGGCGTGGTCAACATCGTCACCGGCGCGGGCGAGACCGGCGAGCTGCTGGTCAACGCCGCCGTCGACAAGGTCGCCTTCACGGGCTCCACGGAGGTGGGCCGCGCGATCGCTCGCTCGACCGCGGGAACCGGCAAGAAACTCACGCTCGAGCTGGGCGGCAAGGCCGCCAACATCGTGTTCGACGACGCTCCGCTCGACCAGGCCATCGAGGGCATCGTCGACGGCATCTTCTTCAACCAGGGCCACGTGTGCTGCGCCGGATCCCGGCTGCTGGTGCAGGAGAACGTCGAGGCGGAGGTCATCGAGCGGCTCAAGCACCGCATGTCGACCCTGCGCCTGGGTGATCCCCTCGACAAGAACACCGACGTGGGCGCCATCAACTCGCGCGAGCAGCTCGACAGGATCCGCGAGCTGTCGGACATCGGGGAGGCCGAGGGCGCGGAGCGCTGGAGCGCCCCGTGCGAGATCCCCGCGAAGGGCTTCTGGTACGCGCCCACGATCTTCACGGGCGTCGACACGAGCCACCGCATCGCCCGCGACGAGATCTTCGGTCCAGTGCTCAGCGTGCTGACCTTCCGCACGCCGGGGGAGGCCATCTCGAAGGCGAACAACACGCCGTACGGACTGTCCGCAGGGATCTGGAGCGACAAGGGCTCGAAGGTGCTCGCCGTCGCGGACAAGCTCCGCGCGGGCGTGATCTGGACCAACACGTTCAACAAGTTCGACCCGTCGTCCCCGTTCGGCGGCTACAAGGAGTCCGGCTACGGCCGCGAGGGCGGCAGGCACGGCCTCGCCGCCTACCTCGCGAGCGCGAAGGAGGGTGCGCGATGACTCACCTCGCCGTCCCCAAGACGTACAAGCTCTACATCGGCGGGAAGTTCCCGCGCAGCGAGTCCGGTCGGGTCTACGAGGTCACGACTGCCAAGGGCGAGTTCCTCGCCAATGCCGCGAAGGCCTCGCGCAAGGACGCGCGCGACGCCGTGAGCGCCGCTCGCGCCGCGGTCTCCGGATGGTCGGGCGCGACCGGCTACAACCGCGGCCAGGTGCTGTACCGCGTCGCCGAGCTGCTCGAGGGTCGCCGCGCGCAGTTCGTCGACGAGCTGACCAAGGTCGACGGTCTCACCGCCGCGGCCGCTGACAAGCAGGTCGACGCCGCGATCGATGCGTGGGTCTGGTACGCGGGGTGGGCGGACAAGTACGCGCAGGTCGCCGGCAACGGCAACCCCGTCGCGGGGCCGTTCTTCAACATCTCGGTGCCCGAGCCCACGGGCGTGGTCGCCGTCGTCGCGCCCAAGGAGCAGGGGCTCTTCGGACTGGTGAGCGTGATCGCGCCGGTGCTCGTGAGCGGCAACACCGTCGTGGTGGTCGCGAGCGAGACCTCGCCGCTGAGCGCGATCAGCCTGTCCGAGGTGCTCGCCACCAGCGACGTGCCGGGCGGCGTGGTCAACGTGCTGACCGGATCGGCGGCCGAGCTCGCTCCGTGGCTCGCCGACCACTCCGACGTCAACGCCGTCGACCTCTCGGGCGCGGGCGATCTCGACTGGTCGGACCTCCAGGTGAAGGCCGCGCAGACGCTCAAGCGTGTGCGGGAGCCGGAGACCGGCGAGGTGGAGCGCAGCGTGGAACGCGTGACGTTCTTCACCGAGACCAAGACGGTCTGGCACACCAAGGCGCTCATCTGACCCCGAGCGCCACCCCGCTCCCGCCCGCCTCGCCACCCCACCTGCGCATCGGCCTGCCACAATCGAGGTGCCACGATCGACCTCGTTCGAAGGAGTCCCATGGCCGAGCACGCCGCCGACACCCACGACGTCCTCCGCGTCGCCGGAGCCCGCGAGAACAACCTCAAGGACGTCTCGATCGAGCTGCCCAAGCGCCGGCTCACGGTCTTCACGGGGGTGTCCGGCTCGGGCAAGTCCTCGCTGGTGTTCGAGACCATCGCGGCCGAGTCGCGCCGCATGATCAACGAGACGTACAGCTCCTTCATCCAGGGGTTCATGCCGTCGCAGGCCCGCCCGGACGTCGACGTGCTCGAGGGCCTCACGACGGCGATCATCGTCGACCAGGAGCCGATGGGCGCGAACGTGCGCTCGACCGTCGGCACCGCGACGGACGTGTTCGCCATGCTGCGGATCCTGTACTCGCGCATCGGCGATCCCCAGGTGGGGCCGCCGCACACGTTCAGCTTCAACGTCGCCTCCTCGAGCGGGACCGGCTCCGCGACGGTGACGCGCAAGGACGGCTCGGTCGCCCGCGAGCAGCGCGAGTACAGCCAGACCGGTGGCATGTGCGTGAGGTGCGAGGGCACAGGGCGGATCTCGGAGCTCGACATGGCGCAGATCGTCGACGAGTCGAAGTCCCTGGCGGAAGGCGCGCTCACCATCCCGGGCTACACCGCCGACGGCTGGATGGTGCGCATCTTCACGGAGTCAGGCTTCCTCGATCCCGACAAGCCGGTCGGGAAGTACTCCAAGCGTGAGCGCGACGACCTCCTGTACAAGGAGCCGACCAAGGTCAAGCTCGCCGGGATCAACATGACCTACGAGGGCCTGATCCCCAAGATCACCAAGTCGATGCTCTCCAAGGATCCCGACGCGATGCAGCCGCACATCAGGGCCTTCGTCGACCGCGCCGTGACCTTCGCGATCTGCCCCGACTGCGACGGGACGCGGCTGAGCGAGCTCGCGCGCTCCGCCAAGGTGAACGGCAAGGGCATCCACGAGCTCGCCGCCATGCAGATCAGCGACCTGGCGGCGTGGATGCGCGAGCTCGACGAGCCGTCCGTGGCGCCGCTGCTGACCGCTCTGCGCGACACCCTCGACTCGTTCGTGGAGATCGGGCTGGGCTACCTCTCGCTGGACCGCTCGGCGGGCACGCTGTCAGGGGGCGAGGCGCAGCGCACCAAGATGATCCGCCACCTGGGATCGGCGCTCACCGACATCACGTACGTGTTCGACGAGCCCACCGTCGGACTGCATCCGCACGACATCGAGCGCATGAACCAGCTGCTGCTGCGGCTGCGCGACAAGGGCAACACGGTGCTCGTGGTCGAGCACAAGCCGGAGGCGATCGCCATCGCCGACCACGTCGTCGACCTGGGTCCCGGCGCCGGCACCGGCGGCGGCGAGATCTGCTTCGAGGGCACCGTCGATGGGCTGCGCGCCTCCGGAACGCTCACGGGGCGCCACCTCGGGTACCGGGCCCGCCTCAAGGAGGCCGTGCGCGAGCCGAACGGCAGGATCGAGATCCGGGGCGCGACCCGCCACAACCTCCAGGACATCGATGTCGACGTGCCGACGGGCGTGCTGACGGTGGTCACGGGTGTGGCCGGCTCGGGCAAGAGCAGCCTCATCCATGGCGGGATCCCGGCCGAGGCGGGAGTCGTCACCGTCGATCAGTCACCCATCCGCGGGTCGCGGCGATCGAACCCGGCGACCTACACGGGCGCCCTCGAGCCCATCCGCAAGGCATTCGCCAAGGCCAACGGCGTCAAGCCGGCGCTGTTCAGCGCCAACTCCGAGGGCGCGTGTCCCGTGTGCAAGGGGGCGGGCAAGATCTACACCGAGCTCGGCGTGATGGAGACCGTCGAGTCCACGTGCGAGGCGTGCGAGGGGCGCCGCTTCAAGGACGAGGTGCTGGAGTACCGCCTGGCGGGCCAGTCGATCGCGGACGTGCTCGAGATGCCCGTCGAGCGGGCCTTCGCGCACTTCTCGGAGGGGGAGGCCAAGAACCCGGCGGCGGCGAAGATGCTGGGCCACATGGTGGACGTTGGTCTGGGGTACGTCGTGCTGGGCCAGCCGCTCACGTCGCTGTCCGGCGGCGAGCGCCAGCGCCTCAAGCTCGCCACCCACATGGGCGACAAGGGCGGGGTCTACGTGCTCGACGAGCCCACGACGGGTCTGCACCTGGCCGATGTCGAGAACCTGCTCGCGCTGCTGGACCGGCTTGTGGACTCCGGCAAGTCGGTGATCGTGATCGAGCACCACCAGGCCGTGATGGCGCACGCCGACTGGATCATCGACCTGGGGCCCGGCGCCGGCCACGATGGCGGGCGCGTGGTGTTCGAGGGGACGCCGGCCGCGCTCGTGTCAGACGCTTCGACGCTCACGGGGCAGCACCTCAAGGAGTACGTCTCCGGCTGATTCTCCTCACAGAGCGCAGTACACCCCTCGAGACCGTCACGCGCCTCCTCGTACGACGCCAAGGCGGGACAGTCAGGGGAGGAGGGCGCGGACGTCCTTCTCGAGGGCGGCCATGGCGGCCGATGCCGCCTCGCGGTCGGCGGCCACGTCACCCGACGCCGGCACGACGACCTCGAGATAGGCCTTCACCTTGGGCTCGGTGCCCGATGGCCGGATGATGACACGCGCGCCGTCAGCGGCCAGGTGCAGCCCATTGGTGGGAGGCAGGCCCCTGAAGCCGTCGTTCATGTCGTCCGTGGACGTGACGGGTGCTCCGCCGAGCGTGTCAGGGGGAGAGGCGAGCAGCTGCGTCATGAGCTCCGGGATCTGCGCCACGTCGGCGAAGCGTGCCGAGACCTGACGCGTGAGATAGACGCCGTACTCGCGGGCGAGGTCGTCGATCGCGTCGGCGAGCGTTCGCCCCTGCGCCTTGAGCTCGGCCACGAGGTCGGCCACGACCACCGCCGCGCTCACCCCGTCCTTGTCGCGCACCAGGTCCGGAGCGACGCAGTAGCCGAGCGCCTCCTCGTACCCGTAGAGGAGCCCCGCCTCGCGACCGATCCACTTGAAACCCGTCAGCGTGCTCGCGTGCGCGAGGCCGTGGCGCGAGGCGATGGCCGCGAGCTGCTGCGAGGACACGATCGAGTTGGCCAGCACCGCGTCCGCAGGCGCGGTCCCGGCAACCCGTGCCGCGACGCGATCGCCCAGCAGGGAGCCCACGACGTCGCCGTGCAGCATGGTCCACGAGCCGTCGATGACGGTCGCGACGGCGCAGCGGTCCGCATCAGGATCGTTGGCGATCACGACGTCGGCTCCCACGGACTCGGCCAGCGCGAGCGACAGGTCGATCGCGCCGGCCTCCTCCGGATTGGGAAAGTCGACCGTGGGGAAGTCGGGGTCGGGCTCGGCCTGCTCGGGAACGGTGTGGAGGTCGGTGAAGCCGGCGGCCTCGAGCGCCCGCTCGACGGTCTCGCCTCCCACGCCGTGCAGGGGCGTGAGCACGATGCGCACGCCCCTGCGCGCATCGGCGTCGCCCCCTCCGGCGACGGCGGACACGGCCTCGACGTACTGGGCGGCGACCTCGTCGCCGAGCGTCGTCCACCCTGCCTCGGCGCGCGGCACGGATGCGACCGAGTCGACCGCGGCGATGCGCGAGGCGATCTGAGCGTCGTACGGCGGCACGATCTGTGCTCCCTGCCCATGATCGGTCACGACCCGTCCGCCCAGGTAGACCTTGTAGCCGTTGTCGCGCGGAGGGTTGTGGGAGGCGGTCACCATGACGCCCGCGTCGGCGTCGAGCGAGCGCGTAGCGAACGCCAGGACGGGCGTGGGCAGGGTGCGGGGCAGCAGCAAGGCATCGTGGCCTGCAGCCGTCATCACGGCCGCGGTGTCGATCGCGAACTGGCGCGACCCGTGGCGGGCGTCGTAGCCGATCGCGACGCGTGCGGGCCCGTCGATGCCCAGCTCGACCAGAGCGTCGGTCAGGTAGCGCGCGAGACCAGCCGCGGCTCGGATCACGACGGCGCGGTTCATCCGGTTCGGTCCGGCGCCGATCGCGCCGCGCAGGCCGGCGGTTCCGAACTCGAGGGAGCCGCGGAAGCGGTCTGCGAGCTCGGCGCCCGCGTCGCTCGATCCCGCCTGGTAGCCGGCGATCAGTCGCGCCAGCTCGTCGCGCGTCTCAGGATCCGGGTCGTCATCGATCCAGGCCTGCGCCCGTTCGACCAGCGCGGTCATCGCATGGCCTCGACGATGTCCGCGAGCAGGCGCGAGATGCGCGGGCCGGAGGCGGCGCCCACGTCCAGCACCTCGGAGTGGTCGAGCGTGTCGCCGCCGATGCCGGCGGCGAGGTTGGTGACGAGCGACAGCCCCAGGATCTCGAGGCCGGCCTGGCGCGCCGCGAGCACCTCGAGCGCGGTCGACATGCCCACCAGGTTGGCGCCCAGGATCGAAGCCATGCGAACCTCAGCGGGGGTCTCGTACTGCGGCCCGGTGAACTGCGCGTACACGCCGTCGGGGAGCGACGAGTCGATCGACAGGGCGAGCTCCCGCAGGCGCGGCGAGTAGGCCTGGGTCATGTCCACGAAGCTCGCGCCCTCGAGGGGCGTCGCTCCCGTGAGGTTGAGGTGATCCGCGATCAGCACCACGGAGCCGGGACCCACCTCGGGCCTGGTCGAGCCGCAGCCGTTGGTGATGACCAGCTGGGTCGCTCCGGCGGCGGCCGCCATGCGCACCCCGTGCGCGACCTTGCCGGCGTCTCGCACTTGGTAGAAGTGCTGGCGCGAGCCGAGGACGAGGACGTGGCGGCCGTCGGCTGTGCGGAGCGCGCGCATGGTGGAGGAGTGGCCCGCGACCGCGTGGGCGTCGAAGCCGGGCAGGTCGGCCGCCTCGATCGAGCCCACCTCCTCGCCGATGAGGTCCGCCGCGCCGCCCCAGCCGGATCCCAGGACGAGGGCGATGTCGAACGAGTCGACGCCGGTCGCGGCGCGCAGGGCATCCGCGGCCTCGGCGGCTCTGGTGGCGGCGGTGGTGGAAGAATCGGTGGCAGCGTCGGTCATGACTCGACACTATCGCCGAAGACCGGCCACGACCTGCCAAGGCCTCACCGCGCCGGGGGCAGGGAAGGGGCAAGGCCGAGGGCGCCGGGTCTGGGCGCGATGCGGAACAATGGATGCATGGCGACACGCATCGTGATCATCGGCGGAGGCCCAGGCGGATACGAGGCGGCACTGGTCGCGGCGAAGGAGGGCGCCGAGGTCACGCTCATCGAGCGTCAGGGCCTGGGAGGCAACGCCGTCCTCACCGACGTGGTCCCCTCGAAGACCATCATCGCCACCGCCGAGTGGCGCACCATCGCGGATCGCGCTCCGCAGCTGGGAATCCGCGACACCGACGGCTCGGACTCGGCGGAGTTCTCCGAGCACATCGTCGACATGGAGGCGATCAATGCGCGCATCCGCAAGCTCGTGCTCAAGCAGTCGCACGAGATCGCGACCCGCATGGCGAAGAACGACATCCGGGTGATCGGCGGCCACGCGCGCCTGGTGGGCCCCACCCAGGTCGAGGTGGAGGACGAGGTGCTCGACGCGGACGCGATCCTCGTCGCGACGGGCGCGAGACCGCGCATCCTGCCGACGGCGCAGCCTGACGGCGACCGCATCTTCACCTGGACCCAGCTGTACGACCTCAAGGAGGTGCCCGAGCACCTGATCGTGGTGGGCTCGGGGGTGACGGGCGCGGAGTTCGCTGGCGCGTACCGGCTGCTCGGCTCGGACGTGACGCTGATCTCGAGCGGAGAGAGGGTGCTGTCCACCCAGGATCCGGAGGCCGCGCACCTCATCCAGGACGTGTTCGCCGGGCGCGGCATGACGGTCATCGGCGGCGCCCGCGCCCAGGCCGTCGAGAACACCGGCAGCGGCGTGGCGGTGACGCTGGCCGACGGTCGCAGGATCGAGGGCTCGCACTGCCTCATGGCGGTGGGCTCGGTGCCCAACACGCAGGACATGGGCCTCGAGCAGGCCGGCGTCGCGGTCGACGAGCGCGGGTACATCGTGGTCGATCGCGTCTCGCGCACGAGCGCCCGCGGCGTCTACGCCGCGGGCGACTGCACGGGTCTGCTGCCGCTCGCCTCCGTCGCCGCGACGCAGGGCCGCATCGCGATGGCCCACGCGCTGGGCGACGCCGTCCAGCCCATCGAGCTGCGCCACGTCGCCTCGAACGTCTTCACCACGCCCGAGATCGCATCGGTGGGCGCCACCGAGGCGGAGCTCAAGGATCGCGGCATCTTCTACGAGGTGTCGACGCTCGAGCTCGCTCGCAATCCTCGCGCGAAGATGCTGGGCATCGACGCGGGCTTCGTGAAGATCTTCGGCCACACGGTGACGGGACAGATCCTCGGCGCCGTCATCGTCGGCTCGCGCGCCGGCGAGCACATCTTTCCGCTGTCGCTCGCCGTCGCCCACCACCTGACGGTCGACCAGGTGGCGAGCACCTTCACCGTCTACCCGTCCCTGTCTGGCACGACCTCCGAGGTCGCCCGGCGCCTGCACGGCATGCGCGATCCGCAGCAGCCGTAGGCGTCACTCCTCGTCGGGGCTGGGGGTCGCCGCTGCGCCGGCCGAGGGCCTCGCGGAGGCTGTCGGGCTGGGCGACGGGCTGGGGCTCACGCCCGCCTCGGGCTGGGGCTCGTTGACGTCGTCGCCGACGTCGGTGGGCGCCGATGCGCCGGTCGTCACGCGCGCGAGCGCGGGGAGATGGTTCGACCATCCCACCCCGATGGTCTCGAAGCTCGAGAACGAGACGGAGCGCCCCAGCAGGTGATCGCGCGTCGCGGTCTCCAGCCCGTCGGGGTCGCTGCCGAGGTACGTGGGCCCCGCGACCCCCAGCTCCTGCTGCGCGTCGGTGAAGCCGGCCTGAGCGAGAGCCGCGATGGTGCCATCGGAGGCCTGCTCGCCCAGCGAGACGCCGACGACGAGTGGCTGAGCGACGTCGAGCCACTCTGCCAGCGCATCGGCCTGCAGCTCGCTCCCGCCCGCCACGCGGGCCGTCGCGAACGTCGCTCCCATGAAGTCGACCGCGACGGCGCTGCGACGCACGCCGTCGGGCCCAGTGGGCAGGTCGATGCTGCGCGGGTCGCCGTGCGCGCGCGAGGTCAGGATCGCGTTGCCCAGCTGTCGCTGGTGCGCGTCACCGTACGCGTAGGGAAGGCGCAGCTCGCCCGCGAGGTACTCGAGCATGTCCGTGCCGCCCGCGATGAGCCTGCCCCGGTCGACGGCCTGGAGCATGATCACGTCGGCGGCCGAGCTCTCGATGGTCGACGCGATGTCGTGGAGCGCGACCCCGGGTCCGCCGGTGACGCGCGGGGTGACGCCCGCGTGCAGGTTCCACGTCATCACGGACGGCGCGATGAGGAAGTCCTTGGACAGCGCGCGCTCGGTCTCGAACGTCGCGGCCGTCCAGAAGGCGAGGCCTCCGCCGGCCAGTAGCCCCGCCACGGCGCCCGCGAGCACGCCGGGAGCGATCCACGGCTCGCGAGACTGTGCCCCGCGAGACGTGTGAGCCCCGCTCCCGACCTGCGGCCCGTCGGGGCCGGCGCTCTCGACGGTGTCGGGTCCGGCCGGAGCCTTGCTCTGCCACGCGACCCATGCCCCGCCGGCGATGAGGGCGGCGCCCGTGATGATGAACCCGGACTCAGCGGGCCCCGGCAGCCCCATCACCGCGTCCAGCTGGGCGGCGAGCGGCGCCGCCACGAGCGCCAGCCCGAACACCGTCGCTGCCCCCAGCCGGCGCATCGGCGAGCTGTCCGCAGGCCGCAGCACGACGGCGGCAGACAGCGCCGCGACGGCCGAGGCCACGGGCAGCGCGACGGCAGCGGTCATGCCAGGCCGCAGCAGCAGGATGCCCAGCGCGGCCAGGCCGACCGCCGCGAGGATGGCGACGACCAGCCGCGAGGTGCGCGGCGCCTGGGCCGCGAGTGCGGCGGCGGTCACGAGCGAGACCATCGCCAGCGCCGCCCCTGTCGACATGCGCACCTCGGCCTGGGCGTTCACCCAGGCGACGTTCGCGACTAGGGCGACGATGAGGCCCCACAGCAGGCCGTACGCCCACCAGCCGCGCGACGCTCCCACGGGCTCGAGTCCGCGGCACAGCCACCCGACCGACACGGCGAGGACGGCGAGCACCCCCATCGCCAGCCAGCCCGAGAGATCCCCCCGCCACACCGCATCCCAGGTGCGCAGCAGCGTCTGCTCGGCGACCGCCCCAGCGGCGCCCAGCGCGGTGCCCGCGACGGTGGTCGCCGGTCCGCCGTTGCCAAGCGCCATGCGTGCGGCCAGCACGACCGTCGTGATCGCGAGGGCCAGCAGGTACAGCCCCGCGTTGATGAGCCAGAGGCCGTCGAGCAGCGGCAGTCCCAGGCGCAGGACGCCGACGACGGCGAGCATGAACAGGAGCACCGTGCCCGGTCCGAAGTGACGGCCGGCGATCGCGCACAGCCACGCGAGCACGCCGCCGGCCGCGAAGGCGGCGACCGCCGCCGCCAGGGCCAGCGCGCCGCTGTCGTCGGCAAGGCTCCCGAGGAGCGGTCCCGCGCCCCTGATGGAGTCGACCAGCAGCCACGAGGCGACGGCGACCAAGGCCAGCGTGCGGCGCGCGGGGCTCGCCAGTGAGGACACGGTGCTCATGACCGCCACCGTACCGGGGGTCAGGCGGGGTCGGCGATCTCGCAGATGACGGTGCCCGAGCTCACGGACGCGCCCACGGCGTGTGAGAGGCCCGTGACCGTGCCCGCCTTGTGGGCGACCAGGGGCTGCTCCATCTTCATCGCCTCGAGGACCACGATCAGGTCGCCCTCGGCGACGATCGCGCCCTCCTCGACGGCGATCTTGACGATGGTGCCCTGCATCGGGGAGGCGAGCGACGTTCCCGATGCGGTGCGGGCGGCACCGCCGTTGCCGCGCCGCGCGGCTCGCCTGGTGGGCCCGCCGCGTCGGGCGCTCGCCCGGCCGGCCTGGGCCAGCGAGGCGGGGAGGACCACCTCGAGGCGCTTGCCGCCGACCTCGACGACCACGCGCTCGGTGAGCTCGTGCTCGGCGGCGGGGTCGGCGCCTGCTCCCGCGCTCCCCAGATCAGCGATCCGCTCCGCGAACTCCGATTCTATCCACGTCGTGTAGACGCCGAAGGAGCCGTGGGCGGCGGAGAACTCGGGCGCGTCGAGCACGGCTCGGTGGAACGGCAGCACCGTGGGGATGCCCTCGACCTCCATCTCGCGCAGCGCTCGTCGGGAGCGCTCGAGCGCCTGCTCTCGCGTGGCGCCGGTGACGATCACCTTCGCGATCATCGAGTCGAAGTTGCCCGACACGGTGTCGCCCTCGCGCACGCCGGCATCGATGCGCACGCCCGGACCGGTCGGGAAGCGCAGCGTGCTGATCCGACCAGGAGCCGGCATGAAGCCCAGTGCGGGGTTCTCACCGTTGATGCGGAACTCGAAGGAGTGGCCGCGCGTGATGGGCTCGAGGGTCTCGATCGGCTCGCCGGCCGCGATGCGGAACTGCTCACGAACCAGGTCCACGCCGGTGACCTCCTCGGTCACGGGGTGCTCGACCTGCAGGCGAGTGTTGACCTCGAGGAAGCTGATGGTGCCGTCGGTGCCGACCAGGTACTCGCACGTGCCCGCGCCCTCGTAGCCGGCCTCGGCGAGGATCGCCTTGCTCGCCTCGACGAGCCGCTGGTTCTGCTCGTCCGTGAGGAACGGCGCGGGCGCCTCCTCCACGAGCTTCTGGTGGCGGCGCTGGAGCGAGCAGTCGCGCGTCGAGACCACCACGACGTTGCCGTGGCGGTCCGCGAGGCACTGCGTCTCCACATGCCGAGGACGGTCGAGGAAGCGCTCGACGAAGCACTCGCCGCGCCCGAATGCCGCCACGGCCTCGCGCGTGGCGGAGTCGAACAGCTCGGGGATCTCCTCCCGCGTGCGGGCGACCTTGAGGCCGCGGCCGCCGCCCCCGAACGCCGCCTTGATGGCGACCGGCAGGCCATGCTCGTCGGCGAAGGCGAGCACCTCCTCGGCGTTCGCCACGGGATCCTTCGTGCCAGGCACCAGCGGGGCTCCTGCGCGCTGCGCGATGTGCCGCGCGCTGACCTTGTCGCCCAGGGCGTCGATCGCGGCAGGCGACGGCCCGATCCACGTGAGCCCGGCGTCGATGACGGCCTGCGCGAAGGCGGAGTTCTCCGCGAGGAAGCCGTAGCCGGGGTGGACCGCCTGCGCCCCCGATCGGCGAGCGACGTCCACGATCTTGTCGATGTCGAGGTAGGTCTCTGCAGCCGTGGCCCCGCCCAGCGAGTACGCCTCGTCAGCGAGGTGCACGTGAGGCGCATCGCGATCGGGCTCCGCGTAGACCGCGATCGATCGCAGGCCGGCGTCGGCGCACGCGCGGATGATCCGCACGGCGATCTCGCCGCGGTTGGCGACCAGGACCGAGGAGAAGGGGGACACGCGGCTACGGTAGCGCGGGCCCTGCGCGCATCCCCCATGGTGCGGGGAGCGCGCGTGATCTTTGGTCGCCGGGCTAAGGTCGCGACGATGCGCTTGTGGGTTTCCTACAACCGACTTGGCAATTCCTTGGGCTACGGCCGCGTAGGTTGTGGCGTTTCCACAATACGGCCCTAGGCCCGGAGCTCGTGGAAGTCGACGCCCAAGCTCCGCAGCAGCACCCGCAGCAGCGGCAGACTCACGCCCACGACGCCGTGGTAGTCGCCCTCGATGGCCGTCACGTACGGGCCGCCGAGGCCGTCGACGGTGAAGGCCCCTGCGACGTGGAGCGGCTCGCCGGTCGCGACGTAGGCCTCGATCTCGTCGTCCGTGAGGTCGGCGAAGTGGACCACCGTCGACGAGGTGTCGCCCGCGATGGTCGCTGCGCCGGTCGACGCGCGCACGCCGTGCCGGTTGTCGATGATCGCGTGGCCGCTGTGCAGCACCCCGGTGCGCCCGCGCATGGCGCGCCAGCGCTCGATGGCGATCTCGGGCGAGTGGGGCTTGCCCAGGATCTCGCCATCGAGCTCGAGCATGGAGTCGCAGCCCAGCACGATGGCGTCAGGGTCCAGGCGGGCGACGACGTCGTCCGCCTTGGCGCGGGCCAGCAGGTACGGCTGATCGCGCAGTGCGAGCACGGTGCCGGC
The DNA here is from genome assembly GCF_002090095.1 of Demequina sp. NBRC 110053. Lineage (GTDB taxonomy): Bacteria > Actinomycetota > Actinomycetes > Actinomycetales > Demequinaceae > Demequina. The sequence continues at coordinate 1,731,887 of NZ_BBRJ01000002.1, forward strand.
GGCCGCGGCGGCCGCCCGCGCGGCATCCAGCAGGGCGTCCTCGTCCACGCCGCTCACCTCGACCCGCGGCTCGACCCCCGCCGACCGCAGGGTGGCGAGCCGGGCGGGCGAGCGGGATGCGAGGAGGAAGGGCACGGCCATGCCGGAGATCGTATCCAAGCCGTGCCGCTCTCCACCCCCGATGCCTGGCGACCGCGGCTGCCTGCCGGGGGTGAGCCCGCATCGGCAGTCCCAGCCGCCGACCGCGCACGGCTTGCCCCGCTGCGTGCCGCGAGCCGCGGACGGCGAAGCGATCCGTGTCGGCGCCGCGCTGCGGCCGTGAGGTGCGTGCCGAGCCCATGCGCGCGGCGGACGGCGACGCGCACCCGGCCCGCTGGAGATAGCGTGGCGATCATGTGGACGAGGCGCTGGCAGAAGAGGCGCACTGCGCCGTGCGCAGGTCCCGGCATACCGGCCTCGCGCCCTTGGCCCCGGAGCGCGACGCAGGGACGAGCGGGCTCGGCGCCCGGCGAGGCTGCGAGACGGTGGGCCTGCGCGGTCGTGCGCGAGCGAAGGGCGACGGACCCATGCGGGTGGTGATCGCGCCCGACTCCTTCAAGGGCACCGCCTCCGCGAGGGATGCCGCGGCCGCGCTCGCGGACGGCTGGCGAGCCGTCGCCCCCGACGTCGACGTCGATGTGCGTGCCATGGCGGACGGCGGCGAGGGCACCCTCGATGCGCTCGGGGCAGCGCCCGGCGCGGCGCAGCACGCCGCACGCGTGAGCGGGCCGGACTCCCGTGCGGTGGACGCTGCGTGGGTGATGCTCGTCGGCCCCGGAGGCCCCACGGCCGTGATCGAGCTCGCCCAGTCGAGCGCGATCACCTCGCTGGACGCGCCCACGCCGATGGATGCGCACACCCTGGGGCTCGGCGAGACCATCGCGGCGGCGCTCGACGCGGGCGCTCGGAGGCTGCTGGTCGCCGTGGGCGGCTCCGCGTCCACTGACGGAGGCTCGGGCGCGCTGAGGGCTCTCGGCGCCCGCTTCGTCGACGCCGCCGGTGCCGAGGTGGCGCTCGGCGCACGAGGGCTCGAGTCGCTCGACCGGGTCACGCTCGACGGCCTCGTCGCGTTGCCGCCAGGGGGCGTCGCGGTGCTCACCGACGTCGCCAACCCCCTCGCCGGCCCATGCGGTGCTGCCGTGACCTATGGGCCGCAGAAGGGCGCGAGCGCGGACCAGATCGCCCGGATGGATGCGGCGCTGGCTGGTCTCGCACGTCTCGTCTCCGCCCAGTGGCCCGAGCGCGCGGTGGACCCCGACGCGCCCGGCATGGGCGCGGCCGGCGGCACCGCGTACGGCCTCGCCGTGTGGGGCGCGCAGCTGACCCCCGGCGCCGCGGCGGTCGCGGACGCCGTGGGTCTCGACGCCGCGCTCGCGCGCGCGGACCTGATCGTCACCGGCGAGGGCCGCTTCGACGGCCAGTCATGGCACGGCAAGGTCGTGTCCGAGGTGTCGCGCCGCGCCGCCGCGGCTGGCGTGCCCGTCGCGCTCGTCGCGGGATCGATCGACGCGCCCGTCGGCGCCTTCGCGGCCGCGGTGTCTCTCACCGATCTCGCCGGTTCGTCGCGCGCCGCGAGGACGGACGCCCTCGCGTGGCTGCGCGGGGCGGGCCGCCTGCTCGCTCGCATGCGCTGGAGCATGGCGCCGGTCTCAGGGTCTCCCTAGCCGCCCCGCGCTCGCATGCCCAGGCGGCCGCGCGCGCGTGCAGGCGGCGTCGCGCGCGGCTCCGAGATGGCACGATGAGGTGGCCAGTCCGTCGTCTCGGCGCTGGCCGCCACGTCACCCGAGACCCCGTCAGAAAGCACGCCGCAGATGCCGCCATCACGACCGTCCACGGACATCGACCTGCAGACTGCGCGGACCTCGCCGTTGCATCACGTGTGGAGCGAATGCGTGGGCGCGGGCCGCGCCAACGAGGGCCTGCGCGCAGACTGGCAGCGTCAGCTCTCCCAGGCGGTCGAGCGCATCGGCTTCAGGTACATCCGCTTCCACGGGCTCTTCCACGACGACATGTTCGTGCACCGCGCGACCTACGGAAGCGGGTTCGGACCCGATGCCACGCTGGCTGAGCCGGTGCACACCTTCGGCTACGTCGACTCGCTGTTCGATGCGCTGCTCGAGATGGGCATCAAGCCCTTCGTGGAGCTGGGATTCATGCCGAGCGGTCTCGCGACGCAGCACCGCACCGTCTTCTGGTGGGGCGCTCACTGCTCGCCTCCCCGCGACATGTCGGGGTGGGTGTCGCTCGTCGAGGCCACGGTGCGCCACTGGATCGAGCGCTACGGCATCGACGAGGTGCGGACGTGGCGATTCGAGATCTGGAACGAGCCCAATCTCACGCCGCACTTCTGGACGGGCACTCGCTCGGAGTACTTCGAGCTCTACGAGCACACGGCCCGTGCCCTCAAGGCCATCGATGGGGCACTGATGGTGGGCGGACCGTCCACGTCCGTGTTCGTCCCGGACGACCGCTACGCAGGGGAGACGGAGGATCGCACCGTCGAGGCCGCCACAGCCCGAGCCGCCGACCCTGACACGCTCGACTGGCGGCCCGTGTGGATCCGGGAGCTGCTCGACTATTGCGCCGAGCGGGACCTGCCGGTCGACTTCGTCTCCACGCACCTGTATCCCACGGACTTCGCCTTCGCCGCCGATGACGAGCTGGTTCCCATCACCCGGCACGCCGACGCGACGCGCGAGGACCTGCTGCAGCTGCGCGAGGTCCTCGACGCCTCCGAGTACGCTGGGGCCGAGATCCACATCTCCGAGTGGTCCAGCTCGCCATCGAGTCGCGACCGCATCCACGACACCGTCTTCGGGGCCACGTACATCACGCGCGCCTACCTGCGCTGCGCGGGCCTGGCCGACTCGATCTCCTACTGGACCTTCACCGACATCTTCGAGGAGGGCGGTGCGGGAATCGGCCCGTTCCACGGCGGCTTCGGGATGGTGAACGAGCGCGGCATCCGCAAGCCCACGTTCCACGCCTTCGAGATGCTGTCGCGCCTGGGCGACGAGCTGGTGCACGGGTGGGAGCACGGCGTCGTGACGCGTTCGAGCGCCACGGGGGTCATGTCAGCGGTGCTCGTCAACTATCCCACCGACATGGCGGGCGCGTCAGTGGCCGCCTGCGACTCGTATGCGGAGGCGGCTCGGCTCGAGGCCAAGGGACCGCCGCTCGACATCGACCTGCGGATCGGCGGCCTCGAGCCGGGATCGTCGTACGAGCTCGTGCGGCTCGACCTGGACCACGGCAACCCGGCGCGCGCCTGGCATGCGATGGGAGAGCCGATCAACCTCACCCGCGAGCAGGAGCGGGAGCTGCGCCGCGAGGCCGATGCGCTCGCACGCGAGTCGCTCGAGGTGTCGCCCGATGGTGTGCTCACCCTCTCGTTCACACTGCCGCCGTGGGCGGTGCTGGGGATCTCCCGAAGCTAGATCGCGGCGCCGTCACCCAGCCGAGCGGTGGCCTCGGCCTGGGCCGGCCGCCCCTTTCGACTCATCGCTCCGAGTCCTGCTGGAGGATCCGTGCGAGCCGCGTCCTGACCTGGCAGCGCTCCAGCGAGAAGTCCTGCGCCAGCGACTCGGCCTCGTCCGGCGTGACTCCCGCGAAGGCGCGAGCGAACTCGTCCACCATCGCCTCGGCGAGCATGACGTGACGCACATGGCCGTGGATCCAGCGCTTGGCGCCCCACGGATAGGGCGCGAATTCGGGGAACTCGCGCTCGAACAGGTCCTCGATCGGGTCGAGCACGTCGCGCACCTGCGCGTCGGTGGAGCCCCAGGAGTCCACGCCCAGCCGGGCCTTCTTCTCGAGGACAGGCCGGATGCGAGTGAGATAGCCGGAATCCGGTCGGGCCGACACGAGGCCCTGCAGGCCGATGTCCTTGTACGTCCAGAGCGCCCAGCTCGCCTCGTGACGACGGTAGATCCCGAGCTGGTCCTCGAGAAGCTGGAAGCGCTCATCGTCCCGCCGGGCGTCGCCCGTGTAGACGGGGCCGAACTCGCCCACCCAGATGGGCGTTCCGGTCTCGCGCATGTACGCCGTGCGAGTGAGGAAGGTCTGCTCGACCACGTCGCGGTCGACGTGCTGGCCGCGGCTGGTGCCAGGGTAGGGCCCGCCATCGACGAACCCGGGAAGGGCGTAGTCGTGAGCGGTGTAGACGCAGTTGGGGAGCGGGTCGCCCAGCTGGTCGAACTGGGTCGAGTAGCGGTTGCCGTCGAGGAACAGGATGTGGTCGGGATCCACGGACCTGATGGCCGCCTCGAGCCGCCGGTAGAACGGGCCGATGCTGTCGCCGTGGGCGTCCGCGGGCTCGTTGATGGGGTTGTAGCCCGCGACCCACGCGTTGCCGCGATAGTGTTCGGCGATCTGCTCCCACAGGTGGACGACGCGGTCCTGGAACTGTCGCTGACTCCAGAAATGCGCCCACTGCGTGGGGTTGTCGCTGTGCCAGTGCTGGTTCTGCGAGCCCGGGACGGCGTGCAGGTCGAGGATCGTGTAGATGCCGTGCCGTCCGCACGCATCGACCACCCGATCCAGCAGCTCGAACCCTTCGCGCTTGATCTCGAACGGTGCGCTGTCGTCCTCGAAGTGCCGGTAGTTGAAGGGCACCCTGAGCGAGTTGAGTCCCAGCGATGCCATGAGCGCCGCGTCGTCGTCCGTGAAGAAGTCGTGGAGGAAGCGGTCGAAGAAGCGGCGGTACCCCTCGTCGCCCAAGGTCCGGTGCAGGGCGCGCCGCTGCTGCGACTCGCTCCCCGCGTACCCGCTGATGAAGTTCTCCATGTTCATCCAGCCGCCCAGGCCGAAGCCGCGCAGGATCACCGTCTCATCCCCGGAGACGATGCGCGTGCCGTTGACGCGCAGGATCGCCGGGGTCGCGACGGCGGTCATCGGGCCTGCTCCGACCGCAGCGTGATGACGGTCCACGACACCGGCGGGAGCGTGACGGAGGCGGTGCCGTCCTGGATCGTCACCGTCTCGTTCGTGACGAGTCCCACGCGCTCGGGGTCGTCCTTGGTGTTCCTGGCGTGCACGTCGTCGTCGGCGAGAGTATGCGCCTCGTGCACCGAGACGGCGCCGAGCATGCGCGTGTCGATCTCGAGCGCGGCCTCGGTGGTCTCGCTGCGGTTGACGAGGAAGACCGCCGTACCGCCCGAGGCGCGGTCGTGCGTCGCCACGGCGTCGACCAGCGGCACCTCACCGTGCAGGGCGGTGCTGTAGGTGGGGCACTCGAGGCGGAGCTCGAGCGCCTCGCCGCGGGCCAGTCGTGACGTGACGGCGAACGGGAAGAACGTGGTCTGTCGCCAGGCGTGGGAGCCCGGCTCCGTCATGATCGGGGCGATCACGTTCACCAGCTGGGCGAGGCTCGCCGAGGTCACCCGGTCCGCGTGACGGATCAGCGAGATCAGCAGGTTGCCAAACACCACCGCGTCCATGACGGAGTACGAGTCCTCGAGGATTCGCGGTGCGACGGGCCAGGACTGGGGGTCGGTGATGCGGTCCACCTCGTTGTAGCGCGACTGGTACCACACGTTCCACTCGTCGAACGAGATCTGCATGGTCTTGTCGCTGCCGCGGACGGCCTTGACGTGATCGGCGGTCGCGACGACGGAGTCGATGAAGCGGTCCATCTCGACCGCCGAGGCCAGGAAGCTGCCGAAGTCATCGCCCTTGGGCTCGTAGTAGGCGTGGCACGAGATGAAGTCGACGTCGTCGTACGTCTCCTCGAGGACCTCCCGCTCCCACGTGCCGAACGTGGGCATCTGTGCGCTCGAGCTGCCGCACGCCACCAGCTCGAGGTCGGGGTCGATCTGGCGCATCGCGCGCGCCGTCTTGGACGCCAGTCGTCCGTAGTCCTGCGCCGTGCCGTGGCCCAGCTGCCAGGGGCCGTCCATCTCGTTGCCCAGGCACCACATGCGGATTCCGTGCGGCTGTGCGGTGCCGTTCGCGACACGGGCATCCGCGAGCGTGGTGCCGCCCGCGATGTTCGCGTACTCGAGGACGTCGAGCGCCTCCTGCACGCCGCGGGTCCCGAGGTTCACGGCGTAGACCAGCTCGGAGCCCACCTTGCGCAGCCACGTGGCGAACTCGTCGAGACCCACCTCGTTGGTCTCCGTCGAGTGCCAGGCGAGGTCGAGCCGGCGCGGCCTCGCCTCGCGCGGTCCCACCCCGTCCTCCCATCGGTAGCCGGACACGAAGTTGCCGCCCGGGTAGCGCACCGCCGTCACGCCCAGCTCTCGCACGAGCTCGATCACGTCGGAGCGGAAGCCGTCCTCGTCGGCCGTGGGGTGGGCCGGCTCGTAGATGCCGTCGTAGATGCCGCGACCGAGGTGCTCGAGGAACGAGCCGAACAGGCGGCGGTCGATCGTGCCGACGGCGAAGTGGGGGTCAACGGTCAGGTGTGCGCGAATCATGGTCCTCAGGTTCCTAGGTGTCGTTGGAAAACGTTATCGTCGCCGCGACCCGGCGGCGGCCGGCCCCGTGTCGGCATGTCTACTTCAGGCTTCCGATCGACAGCCCGCCGCGCCAGTAGCGCTGCAGGCTGAGGAAGGCGATGATCAGCGGGATCACCGAGATGAGCGCTCCCATGATGATGATGCTCCACAGGGACGTGCCGCCCGCGTTGTTCGCCGACGCGATGCCCTGCCACTGGCCGATGCCCACGGTCACCGGGTACAGCGTGTTGTCCGAGAGCATCGCGAGCGGGAGGAAGTAGTTGTTCCACGACGCGACGACCGACAGCAGCAGCACCGTCACCATGGCCGGTCGCAGCAGCGGCAGCGCCACCTGGAGGAAGGCACGGAACTCGCCCGCCCCATCCACGCGCGCCGCATCGATGAGCTCGTCGGGGACCGCGTCACGCGAGTAGACGTGCATGAGATAGACGCCGAACGGATTGAGCAGGGTCGGGAGGATCACCGCCCACATGGTGTTGGTGATGCCCAGTTGCGAGAACAGGATGAAGGTGGGGATCACCAGTGCCGTCGGCGGCACCATCACGGCGCCCAGCAGCACCGCGAAGCTGAACCGGCGGCCCGCGAAGCGATACTTCGCGAACCCGTAGCCGGCGAGCACGGCGAGCGCGGTCGCACCCACGCCTCCCACGAATGCGTACACGGCGGAGTTGCCGAGCCAGCGCAGGTAGATCCCGTTGTCATAGCTGAAGAGGTCGACGACGTTGCCCACGAAGTCGATGTCCTCGGCGAACCACAGGGCGTTGCTGCCGCCGAACAGCCCCGAGGCGTTCTTGGAGCTGTTGACGATCACCCACCAGAAGGGGATCAGGAAGTACACCACGAGGAACGCGAGCAGCACCTGCATGGGGAGGTACGGGTGCGGCTTGCGCTGGGTGGGCGTCGTGGACGCCGTCCGCCCGGGCTGCGAGGTCTGTGCGGTGGTCGTCATGACAGGAAGCTCCCTCGCTTGCGGGTGACGAACATGAAGATGTAGACGCACACGAACACCACCGCTCCGAGCGCGAACGAGATCGCCGAGCCGTAGTTGAAGTTCGCCAGGGAGAACGCCTGCTGGTACGCGTACATGTTCGGGGTGAAGTCGGGCCCGATGGTGCCGGCCGCGAGGTACCTGAGGATCTGCGGCTCGTTGAAGAACTGCAGCGTGCCGATGAGCGCGAAGACGAGGATGAGCACCAGTGCCGGCATGATCAGGGGGATCTTCACGCGCAGGATGATCTGCATGGTCGACGCGCCGTCGATGCGGGCGGCCTCGTAGAGCGTGGGATCGATGCCCTGCAGAGCGGCGTAGAGGATGATCATGTAGTAGCCGGCCCACTGCCACACGACGATGTTCAGCAGGCCAGCGAAGATCAGATCGCGACTGAGGAAGTCCGGCGCCGGTTGGCCGATGAGCCCGAAGACGTCCGTGAGCGGCCCGAAGTTGCGGCTGTAGAGGAAACCCCACATGAGGGCGCCGATCACGGCAGGGATCGCATACGGCAGGAAGATCAGGAGCCGCGAGGTCCGCATGAACCGGTTGGTGAGCGTGTCGAGCATGAGGGCGATCGCGAGTGAGATCACCATCTGGAGGGGGATGAGCACGAGCGAGAACCGAATGACGAACGAGGCGCCTTCGATGAAGCTCGGGTCGGTGAACGCCTTGACGTAGTTGTCGAAGAGGACGAAGCGCCGTCCGCCGATGAGGGCGTCCCGGTAGAGGCTCAGGTACAGGGCGTACAGGAGCGGCGCGACGAGGAAGGCGAGGAACACGAGGGCGAAGGGCGCGACGAACAGCCAGCCGGTGAGCTGCCGGCGCAGCGGCTCGCGATGGGTTCTCGTGCGGGCACGGACGGAGGTCTGGCGAGGAGCGTCGTCGTGAGCGTGCGCTCCGGCGTCCTCGTCGATCGGTGTGGTCATGGCTGCTCCCATGGTCGAGGCTGATCGGACGCGCACGGGCCGGCTCGGTGAGGTCCCGAGCCGGCCCATGCGGTGGGGGTCACTGGACGGTGAAGCCCTGCTCCTCGGCGTACTGGACCACGGTCTCCTGGATCCTGTCCGCCGCCTCCGATCCGGTGATGTCGCCGGCGAGCATGTTCGCCACCTGCTCCGTCATCGCGTCGTAGTAGAACTGGCCGAACGGGGCGTAGGTGAATCCCGAGTACGCCTGCGCGGCCGGGATGTACACCTCCTTGTTCGCCTGCTGGCCCGCGAAGAACTCCACCTCAAGATCCTCGAAGGCGGGGTCGTCGAGCGCGTTGTTGTTCAACGGGAAGATGACCTGGTTGGTCCACCCGTCCGTGAGCGACGCCTCGTCGGCGTAGACGCCGAGCGCGACCTTCGCCGCGAGCTCAGGGTCGGACGCCTGGCTCGTGACCGAGAACGCGGAGCCTCCCCAGTTGACCTCGACCGGGTTGGCCGGGTCCCACTGCGGCAGAGGTGCGACCTTGAAGGTGCCCTCGTCCGCGCCCTCGCCCACGCCGGCTCCGGTGAGGTACCCCGGTGCCCACGCGGCTGAGATGTACGTCGCGTAGTCGCCGTTGACCATTCCGGAGATGTACTCCGGCGTGAACTGGTCCTGCGTGCCCACGAGGCCCTCCTCAGCGAGTCCGGCCCAGTACTCGAGCACGTCCTTGGACGCCTGGTCGTTCAGCGCGATCCCGATGGTCTCGGGCGAGTCCGGGTCATAGGTGAAGGGCTCCGCCCCCTTCTGGATCTGGAGAGCCATGTTCAGCGCGGAGACGTTGGCGGCGAAGTCGCCGAACAGGGGGCCGCCAGCGTCGCGAACGGTCCGCGCCGCCTCGGCATACTCGTCCCACGTGGTGGGAGGAGTGATGCCGTACTCGTCGAAGATGTCCTCGCGGTAGATCATCGCGAGGGGCCCGCCGTCGACCGGCACCCCGTAGACGCCACCTCGGATGGTCATGTCCTCCCAGGCGCCCTCGCTGTAGTTCGCCCGCACATCCTCGACCCCAAGGCCGCTGATATCCACGAGCGCCTCCTGGATCTGGAAGGTCGGGATGCGGTCGGCCTCGAGCATGATGACGTCCGGGGCGCCGGTGCCCGCGGCGATCGCCGTCTGGAACTTGTCGTACTCGTCGCCGCCCTGGCCCACGTTGGTCCAGCAGACCTGGACGTCGTCGTGCTGCTCGTTGAAGTTGTCGATGACCAGCTGCATGTTCGGGTACCAGGCCCACATGGTGACGACCGGCAGGTCGGGCTTGGGGATCGTGTTGGTGCAGGCGGCGTCGCCGCCGCCGTTGCCCTCCGGCTGACCCGCGGAGCCGGACGGCGAGGCTGAGGAGCCGCCGTCTGACGAGCAGGCCGCGAGGGTGGCCGCGAGCGCGATGGCGGACGCGGCGGCGATGATCGGCTTGGTCTTCACTGGTGTCGTTCCCTTCGAGATGCGTCGGACGTCGTTGTCGGTGCATGTCCCGATCCGCCTGAGGTCGCGACGCCGGCTCCGGTGCCGGGGTCGAGCGCGAGAGAGGCGACTCGGTTTACAACGTTGTATATTCTCGTTGTAGACGACAGTATCGTCGGCGTGGTGGGGGCTGTCAACAGTTCGTTGCGCGATCGTGACGTTCGGTGGGCGACCCGCCGCAGGTAGGGTACGAACACGGCGCTCGCGGAGCGTGGAAGGCAGAGTGAGGGTGCGATGGGGCCGACGATGCACGACGTGGCGCGTGTGGCTGGCGTGTCCGTGAAGACGGTCTCGAACGTGGTCAACGAGTACCAGCACGTGAAGGCGGGAACCAGGTCGCGAGTGCTCGCCGCCATCGACGAGCTCGGCTACCGGCCCAACCTCACCGCGAGGGGCCTGCGCTCAGGCAGGACCGGCGTGATCAGGCTCGCCGTCCCCGACATACGCCAGAACTACTTCGCTGAGCTCGCCGATGAGATCATCCGCGCCGCGGACCGACGTGGGCTGGGCGTGCTCGTCCAGCAGACGGGCGGCGACCGGGAGCGCGAGCTCGAGATCCTCGCTGGCCGGTCGCTGCAGATGACGGACGGACTCCTGTTCAGCCCCGAGCGCCTGGGGCAGGAGGACCGCGACCTGCTCGACGTGCCCTTTCCGCTGGTCCTGCTGGGCGAGCGGATCTTCGGCGGACCCACCGATCACGTGACGATGCACAACATCAGCTCCGCGAGCGCGGCCGTCCAGCATCTCGTGGAGGTGGGTCGCCGGCGGATCGCCGTCCTCGGCGCGCATCCCGACGGGCGCGAGACGCTCCGCTCGTCAGACCTCCGCGTGCGCGGGTATCGCCAGGCGCTCGACGCCGCCGGCATTCCCTACGACCCCGACCTCGTGCGGGTCACGGCGCCGTGGCATCGGGAGAACGGCGCCCACGCCATGCGGCTCCTCCTGCGCGCCGGCGTGGAGTTCGACGCGGTCTTCGCGCTCAACGACACGCTCGCTCTCGGAGCGCTGCGCGCCCTGGGCGAGGCCGGCGTCGCGGTACCGGAGGACGTGGCCGTGATCGGCTTCGACAACATCGACGAGGCGCACTTCGCGGTGCCGTCGCTGTCGAGCGTGGACCCCGGCCGCGCGAAGATCGCCGGAATCGCCGTCGACCTCCTGGTGGAGCGGATCGAGGAGAAGGGGGAGCGGCGACCTCCGCGACGGATCAAGCCTGACTTCGGGATCGTGCGTCGCGAGTCGACCGGCTTTCCGCAGCCGCGTGACGTCCGACTGGATGACAGCAGCGGCACCGCGCTGTCGTGACGGTCAGCGACCGGCTCGCTCGCCGTCAGGCGCGTCACGTCGTGCCTGCGCCGCCGCCGCGACGCTCGCCTCCCACTTGCGGGCGCGGTACCGCCGCCACGCGATGACGGCGAAGACGAGCGCGCAGATGATCAGGACGAGGCACAGCTGTGCCCACGGGAGCGTCCACGCGGCGTAGGGGGTCGAGGAGGTCGTGAGGAGCGAGCCGTCCACCTCATCCTCGCCCACCACGGTCGGGGATGCGGCGATGTCGCCCCAGGCGCGCACGAGCGGCCACGTGGGCACGCTGGCCGTGAGCTCGGCAGTCTGGCCGGGGAGGACCTCGCGCATCGAGTCATCCACGAGCTGCGGGTCCCCGTCGAAGGGTCCGGACTGGCGCACCGCAAGGTCTGCCCCGACGCGAACATTGCCGTGATTGGCCACGGTGTACGTGATCTCCACGGTCCCGGGGGCGAAGGGGTTCCAGGAGGGCATCCACGTCGCCTCGACGTTCTCGACCGTCAGGCGAGGATCGAGGTCGCCCGCGGCACGCAGATGGACGCGCACCCCCACGCGGGATGCGAACGACACCCCGTTCGCATCCTCGCGACTGAGCTCTGCGACGATCCCAGCGGGATGGTCGCCCGGGGTGGAGTCCGCAGGCGCTGCGATCTCGACGGGGATCGCCAGTGCGGTCTCTGCGGGAATCTGGACGGTCAGGCCGCCGGGTTCTCGCGGCTCAGAGTCAGGGACGTCTCCGAAGGAGATCCACGCACCGCCGTCCGAGGGCGCCTCCACGGGCGCGATGAGGTCGAAGTTACCGTCGGCCGTCACGATGCCGTCGCTGGCGTAGACGTCGTAGGTGGCGGCGTCGGGTCCGTAGTTGGTGACGATCACGGCATCCTGAACGGACGTACCAGGCTCGATGGTGTGGCGCAGCGAGACCCGCCCGTCCGCCATCCCCTCCGTCGCTGGCGCGATCGCCCACGTCGTCCCGGCCGTGTCGGGGCTTGGCGATGGTGTCGTCGCGCTCAGTGCAGGAGCTCCAGCGAGCACGATCGCGAGCGCGGCGATGGCGAGCGTGCCAGCGGCCGTGCGGCCGCGAAGTGAGGGGGGCTGTGCCATGGTGTCCGTCCTTCGGGGAGTGGTGCGGCCGGCCGGGGCTTCCCGGCCGGCCGCACCGTCATGCGGAGGTCGACGTCAGTCGACCGGGAACAGGGACACGGTCATGGTCCCCGAGTACTCGCCCGCCGCCGTTCCGACGGGCGCCTCGAGCACCAGGTCGGCGCCCAGTGATGCGCTGCCGAACCGGCCCTCCGCGCTCGCCTCGGCGAGCCGGGCGGGAGTGGCGAGGCCCGGCCCATTGCTGAGCACCGTCCTCACTCGGTCGCCCCGCTCGAGGCCCGGACGCGGCGTCTTCACGCGTGGCGTCCAGCCCAGGTGCTCGCCTCCGAGCACCTCCTCGTCGGCGGTGAACGCGCTCACCTGACCGGAGACGGCCCAGCCGCCGCCGCGCGCCTGGCGATCGTTGCGCGAGTCCGTCACGACGACCGTGGGCAGATCGCCCTCGAAGCGCAGCCGGTCGCCGGCGTTGCCCGCGTCCACGAGCTCGACGGCGTCGCCGTAGTCGGCGATGGTCATCGCCAGGGCGCCAGGTGCCGCCTCCTCGACCGTCGCGCGCAGCTCGATGCCCTCGGCGTCCTCGCCGCGGAACAGTCGCGGTACGAAGTCGATGAGAGCGTCCTGCCACACGTTCCAGCCGTGAGGGCCGATGCCGAAGCCCGGGAACTCATAGTCGATCCCGATCTCGTCGAAGGTGGTGATGGCGTTCAGCACGCTGTTGTAGGTGAAGTCGGTGAAATCACCGTTGTACAGGCGCAGCAGCGTCGTTCCTTCGTTGAACTCGTCGACGTCGACGTCGGGCATCCCACCGAAGAACCCGGCGGAGAAGGAGCCCACGTAGGCGAACTCTCCGGGGTGGGAGAAGACGGTGTCGAGAGTCTGGCCGCCGCCCATCGACAGCCCTGCGAGGGCTCGCCGGTCGGGGTCGTCCGAGACGTTGTACTGCGACTCGGCCGCCGGGACGATGTTCTCCAGCAGCTCGGTGGGGAAGTCGACCCCGTTGCCGTTGCTCATCACGACCACCATGGGCTCGAGGTCGCCCTTGAGATAGTGGTTGTCGAGGATCTGCTTGGCGCGACCGACCTGGATCCAGTCGGAGTAGGTCTGGCCGCCTCCGTGCTGCAGGTAAAGCACCGGGTACGGCTGCTCGCGATCGGCATCGTAGTTCGGGGGCGTCCAGACGAGCGACGTGCGCTCCTCACCGGCCTCGGTGCTGTCGTAGGTCATCTCCGAGACCTCGCCGCCCTCGCCCTCGGGCACGTCGCCCAGGTACGTGCCGCGAGTCGTGTCGCCCGCCACGTAGAAGGTGCTCCACGTGGGCTCGGATCGTACCCAGGTCGGGTTGGACTCATCCTTCACGGCCTGGCGGTCCACGATGAGACGGTAGTGGTACGCGCCGGGCTCGAGCGGCCCGAAGGTGCCTCGCCAGCGGTCGCCCGCCTTGTTCAGCTCGAGGCGGACCCAGTGGTTGCCCGGGCCCCAGTTGCCCCAGACCGTCACGTGCTCGGCGTCGGCGAACTCGGTGGTGGTCTCGAACGTCACGAACCCGTCGTCGGTGATCCACGGCGTCGGGGTGGTGCCGGGAGCGGGGAGGTCGAACTCCTCCTCGAGAGCGAGGTGCCCCTCGCTCATGCCATGGTCGTCCACGTCCTGGAACAGCCGAGGCGCGAAGTCGATCAGCGCCTCCTGCCACGCATCCCAGTTGTGCCCGTGGTCGGGGTTGACGCCATCGAACTCGTACTCGACGCCAGCGGCATCGAAGGTGTCCATCACGTTCACGGTGGCGTTGTACGCGACGTCGGTCTTGTTGCCGGTGTAGATGCGCAGCAGGTCGGTGCCGTCGTTGATCGCCTGCGCATCGGCATCGCCGATCCCGCCGAACAGGAACCCGGCGAACGAGCCGATGTGCGAGAACTCGCCGGGGTTGCCGAGGAGCGTGCTCAGGGTCCGCAGTCCCCCCAGGGACAGACCTGCGAGCGCCTCGTGGGAGTCCTCGGACGAGATGTGATAGCCGGCGCGCGCCGCGGGGATCACGTTCTCGAGCAGCTCGGCCTCGTAGTCGGAGACGTTGCCATTGGGCATGACGACGACCATGGGCTCGATGCGGCCCTCGAGCGCGAGGTTGTCGAGGATCTGCTTGGCGCGTCCGACCTCGACCCAGTCTCGATAGCTCTGACCGCCGCCGTGATTGAGATACAGCACCGGGTACGGATCGGCGCGGGCCTCGTCGTAGTCCGGCGGCGTCCAGACGAGCGCGGAGCGCTCCTCGCCGGCGACGGTGCTGTCGTAGGTGAGGGTGGTGACCTCGCCGCCCTGGTTGTCAGGAACGTCGGCGAGGAGCTCTGCGCCCTCTCCGGGAACGAAGAACGTGCTCCACTCGGGCTCCGACTCCACCGACGTGGGGTTCGTCGGGTCCTTGACGGTGTTGAAGTCGTCGGCCGTGATCTGGTAGTAGTACAGGCCCGGTTCCAAGGGGCCCATCGTGCCGGTCCAGCCGCCCGACCCGCCCGGGAGTCCGAGCTCGGCCCAATTGGCGCCGGGGCCGAAGTTGCCCTCGGCCACCACCTGTCCGACCTCGCCGAACTCGTCCTCCATGTACTCGCGGGGAACGTCGAAGCTGACGTACCCGCCGTCGGTGACCTCCACCCAGGGTTCGTCCTCCGCGAGCGCGGGCTGTGCCGCCGCGACGATCGCTGTCGTCGCCATCGCCGTGGCGGCCACGGCCGCCGCCGTCCTTCTCCGAGCCGGTGGGCGCGAGGCGCGCCCGTGATGCGCTACAGACATCACTGTTCCTCTCTGTCGTGTCGGGCGCCGGAGGCGTCCTTGCCTTCAGCGCGTGCCCACGACGAGGGCCGGTGTCCCGGCGAAAGCCGTGAGCGCGGGTAGGAACTCGCGGCGTCGCACGGCCGATTCGCCAAATTTACAACGTCGTAAATTCTTGCCCGCCACCATCGTGGCGGCGGTCATACCTGCTGTCAACCGGTGGGAGGAAGAAATTTCTCACGTTGTAAAAAATGACACGAATCGGACGGAATGCCCATCAGGCGAGTGGCCGCCGCAGCGGCCATCGCTAGCATGGCGAGGTGCCCGCACCAGGACAGCGCGCTCGGCCGAGCGCCATCGAGCCTCGCCTCATCGTCGATGAGGTCTACGCGCGACTCATGGCGCTGGTCATGGACGGGGACGTGCGTCCGGGCGACCCGCTGTCGATCGACGCGCTCGCTCGCGAGCTCGGAGTGTCGTCGACGCCGCTGCGCGAGGCGCTGGCTCGGCTCGAGTCGACCGGCCTCGTTCGCCGCTACGCGATGAAGGGCTATCGCGTGGCGCCGGTGCTGACGCCAGAGGAGCTGGCCGAGCTGGTCGACGTGCGGCTCGCGCTCGAGCCCGTCGCAGTCCGACGGGCGGTCGCGTCCCCGTCGCCCGAGCTGCAGCGGCGCCTGCGCGATGCCGTGGCGCGTCTCGAGGCGGCTCCTCGCGGCGACCACTTCGAGACGTTCCGCGACTATCTCGAGGCGGACGAGGCGTTCCACCGCGAGATCTTCGCCCATGCCGGCAACAGGTTCCTGACCCGCGCGTACGAGTCCCTCGGCAGCCAGGTGCAGCGGTTCAGGCTCTTCTCGGGCGAGGGCGTGACGGACGCGGAGCCCACCATCCACGAGCATGCGGCGATCCTCGCCGCGATCGAGGCAGGGGACGAGGACGGTGCCGTCGCTGCGATGGTGCGCCACCTGGAGGGCGTGCGCTCCCGGGCCATCGTCGACACCGAGCGCCAGCACCGGGACTGACACGGAGTCGCGACAGACACAGAGTCGCAGGAGCCACCTGCCGCTGAGTACGGCGGGGGCGGCGGTACACGTGGCGGCGGGACGCGCGGCGCCGGAACAGGTGGCAGCCCGTCGACCGGGGGCCGGAGGCGGACTTCCGTGCGCCCGCGCCCACGTCGACTTGCTGGCGCAGTGAATGCGGGACGCGCCCAGGAGAGCTGGACCGTGATCATGTATCGTGCATGATGTGTGATCGAGGAGGATCCATGCCACTGACCGCCCACGACTGGCCCATCGCGGCGAGCGTGCTCAACTTCGCGCCCGCAGACCCCGGACGGGGAGACTGGCCGGACCAGGCTGAGGACGTGCTCACCGAGGTCGCGGACGCCGGGTTCGACCACGTCGACCTTACCGACAGCTGGGTGCGCCCGGGCGACCTCGGTCCACGGCAGCTGGACGCGCTGTCCCAAGCCGCCGCATCGGCCGGCATCGCCATCCCCTCGATCTCCGCGATCCGTCGCAGCGTCATCGATGCCCGCGACGGGCTCGACAACCTCGCCTACTCCCACCGCACGCTCGATGCGGCGGCCGCGCTCGGCGTCGGCGTGGTCTCGTTCGGCCTGCACCAGGCCCTCACCCCCGCCCAGCGCGAGGCCCTGTGGTTCTGGAGGGTCGAGGGCCACCGCGACCCGGAAGACACCGAGATCTTCGCGCTCGCCGTGCGCCGGTTCCAGGAGCTGGGCCGCCACGCCGCCGATCTCGGTCTCCTGGTCTCGCTCGAGATGTACGAGCACACGTACCTCGGCACCTCCGCATCGGCCGTGCGGCTCGTGGAGGAGATCGGCATGCCCGAGGTGGGGCTCAACCCCGACATCGGCAATCTCATCCGTCTGCCGGGGCCCATCGAGGACTGGCGCGAGATGCTCGAGCGCACCCTGCCCTACACGAACTTCTGGCACGCCAAGAACTACTCGCGCGATGAGGACCCTGCGACCGGCATGGCGGTCGCCATCCCGTCCACGATGGAGATGGGTCTGATCAGCTACCGCGAGGCCGTGAAGCTCGCGCTCGCGCACGGCTTCCAGGGCGTCATCTGCCTCGAGAACTACGGCGGCGACGGGCTCAGCGTGTGCGCGACCAACCGAGAGTATCTGCGCCGCGTGCTGCCGCGGCGCGCCGACTACGCGCTGGGTGTCAGCCGCGTCGACCAGCAGGCGTTGGTGGCGGCATGACGCACATGCGGATCGACCCCGACACCTTCGTCGACCGCGCGCTGCGCGGCCTCACCCTCGCCTACGGCGACCTGGTCAGGCGCGTCGATGGCGGTGTGGTGCGAGCGCGCCCGTTGCCGGACGGCCACGTCGCGCTCGTGATCGGCGGCGGGTCCGGGCACTATCCCGCCTTCGCCGGCACCGTGGGGCCCGGCATGGCGGCGGGCGCGGTGTGCGGGCAGGTCTTCACCTCGCCCTCTGCTGACCAGGCCTACCGCGTCGCCGCAGAGGCGCAGGCCGGCGGCGGGGTGCTCTTCAGCTTCGGGAACTACGCGGGCGACGTGATGCACTTCGGTCGGGCTCAGGAGCGGCTGCGCGAGGAGGGCATCGACTGCAGGACCGTCCTGGTCACCGACGACGTGGCGAGCGCGCCCGTCGAGGCCAAGCACGAGCGCCGCGGCATCGCCGGCGATCACGTGGTCTTCAAGATCGCGGGCGCCGCCGCACAGCGCGGTGACAGCCTCGACGAGGTCGAGCGTCTCGCGCGGCTCGCGAACGATCGCACCGTCTCGATGGGGGTGGCGTACTCGGGATGCACGCTCCCGGGGGCCGACGAGCCTCTGTTCACCGTCCCGGAGGGCATGATCTCCGTCGGTCTGGGCATTCACGGCGAGCCGGGCGTGCGGGACGAGCCCATGCCGGACGCGGCGGGCCTCGCCGGCGTTCTCGCGCGGCCCTTGCTCGACGAGCGGCCCGCCCATCACGACGGCGCCGTGGCGGTTCTCCTCAACGGCCTGGGCGCCGTGAAGTACGAGGAGCTCTTCGTGCTCTACGGCGAGATCCACGACCTCCTCGCGGCGAGCGGCCTCGACATCGCGTACGCGGATGTGGGCGAGATCGTCACGAGCCTCGACATGGGCGGGGTGTCGCTCACGGTGGTGTGGCTCGATCACGAGCTCGAGCCCCTCTGGGCTGCCCCGTGTGAGACCCCCGCGTATCGCGTGCCCGCTGCCGGCGAGGACGCCGGTGCTCACGCAGGCCGCTCGCGGCACACCGCGGGTACCCCCACAGACGCTCCGCACAGCGACCTCTCTCCCTCACGCGCGGTCTCGACCTCCTCCCGTGCCGAAGGCGAGCAGGCGGTCGTCTCCGAGGTCGCTGTGCGGTGCCTCGCGACCGCCGTCGAGACGCTCCGCGCGAAGGCACGGGAGCTGGGCGAGCTCGATGCGATCGCCGGTGACGGCGACCACGGCAGCGGCATGGTGCGCGGTGCGAGCGAGGCCCTCGAGGCGGCGCGTGCCTGCGACGGCCCGGTGGATGAGGTGCTCGCCGCTGCCGGACAGGCGTGGGCGGATCGCGCTGGCGGCACCTCGGGGGCGCTGTGGGGAGAGGGGCTCCAGGTGCTCGGTCGGTCGCTGGGCCCGGCAGCCGCGACGTCCACGGCAGACGTCGCCCGCGCGGTGCGCGCGGCGGTCGAGGCCATCGCGCGTCTGGGAGGCGCGCAGACGGGAGACAAGACGATGCTCGACGCGATGGTCCCCTACGCCGACGCCCTCGACGCCGCGGCGGCGGCGGGTCTCGACCTGCCCGCCGCGCTCGCGCGCGGCGCGTCCGTTGCCGCGGCCGCCGCCGCGCAGACGGCGGAGCTGTCCCCTCGGAAGGGCCGGGCTCGCCCGCTCGCCGAGCGCAGCGTGGGCCATGCGGATCCGGGCGCGACGTCGTTCGCGATGCTGGCCGCCGCCGTCGTATCGCCAGAGGGGGTCACGCCATGAGCGGCCTGCGCATCGTGGTGGGCGGCGACGACGCCGGCTTCCGATACAAGACGGCTCTCGCGGAGGTGCTCAGGGCCGATGCGCGGGTCGCCTCGGTGACGGACGTGGGGGTGGGGGAGGACGAGCACACCCACTATCCGCACGTCGCGGTCGCCGCCGCGCGCGCCGTGGCCGACGGTCGCGCCGACCGTGCACTGCTCATCTGCGGGACGGGCCTGGGCGTCGCGATCGCGGCCAACAAGGTCCCCGGGGTGAGAGCCGTGACGGCCCACGACGCCTACTCCGTCGAGCGCTCGGTGCTGAGCAACGATGCCCAGGTGCTGTGCATGGGCGAGCGCGTCATCGGGCTCGAGCTCGCGAAGAAGCTCGTGCTGGAGTGGCTGTCGCACACCTTCGACCCGTCGTCCGCGTCCAAGGACAAGGTCGACGCCATCTGCGCATATGAGGAGGAACGATGATCACGTCGATCGCGGTCGTGGGGGCCGGGTACATGGGTGGCGGGATCGCTCAGGTGTTCGCGCTGGCGGGCAGGGACGTGGTGATCGCCGATGTGAGCGAGGATGCCGCACAGGCGAGCCTCGAGCGCGTGCGCCGCGAAGCGCAGCAGTTCGAGGCCGATGGGCTCTTCCCGGAGGGCGGCGCGGACGCGGTGGCCACCCGGATCGCGGCCGCCGCATCGATCGAGGAGGCATCGGCGAGCGCGGATCTCGTGATCGAGGCCGTGTTCGAGAAGATCGACGTGAAGCACGAGGCGCTGACGCGCATCAGCGAGGCGGCTCGCGCGGACGCGATCATCGGCTCCAACACGTCGACCATCTCGATCACCGCGCTCGCCGAGGCGGTCAGCGGACCCGAGCGCTTCCTGGGCGTGCACTTCTCGAACCCGGCGCCGTTCATCCCCGGCGTCGAGGTGATCCCCCACGAGGGCACCGACCTCGCGCACGCCGACGCAGTCGAGGCGCTGCTCGCGCAGTCCGGGAAGATGGGCGCGCGCATCACGGACGCCACGGGCTTCGTCCTGAACCGGCTCCAGTACGCGCTGTTCCACGAGGCCACCCAGCTCATCGACGAGGGGGTCGCTGACGCCGAGTCGATCGATGCGATCGTGCGGACCACCTTCGGCTTCCGCCTGCCATTCTTCGGGCCCTTCGCGATCGCCGACATGGCCGGGCTCGATGTGTACCGCTTCTGCTACGAGAGCCTGCAGTCCGCGTTTCCGGAGCGGTTCGCGACGCCCGTGGTGCTCGAGGACCTGGTCGAGGATGGAGCGCTCGGAGTCAAGAGCGGCCGCGGCTTCCTGAACGCCGCTCCCGAGTCTCTCCCGGAGCTGGTCGCCTACCGCAACCGCGCCTACGTGGCGATGCAGAAGCTGATCGACGAGCTCGGCCCCGCGCCCGTTCGCTACTAGGGTCGCACCCATGGAACCCGTGCCGACGCACTGGGCTCAGCCGCTCGATCTGGGGACGCACGAGCTCGCGGAGGGGCCGTCGTGGCACGCTGGCCGCGGCGAGCTCAGCTGGGTCGACATCATGGCGGGCGCGGTGCACACGTGGCGGCCCACGAGCGGCAAGCGCGACACGTACGCCTGCGGGCAGCCGGTGGGGTCGGCCATCCCTCGTGAGGCAGGCGGCTTTGCGCTCGCCCTGCGCGAGGGCGTGGCGATGATGGGGCCTGAGGGAGGCCTCTCGTGGCTGGCACGCGGCTTCGTCCCCGCCACGCACCGGCTCAATGACGCCCGGTGTGACGCGCGCGGGCGCCTGTGGGCGGGCTCCATGAGCCTCGATCCCGACGGTGGCCCAGGATCCGTGCACCGCGTGGATCCCGACGGCACGTGCACCGAGATGGTGACCGGGCTAGGACTGGCCAACGGCATGGGATGGAGTCCCGACGGTGCCGTCTTCTATCTCATCGACTCCACGGCGAAGGTGGTCCTCGCACTCGACTTCGATGTCGAGCGGGGCGAGGTCTCGCACCGCCGGACCTTCGTCGACCTCGGGGATGAGCGAGGCTTCCCCGACGGCCTCGCGGTCGATGCCGACGGTGGGGTGTGGGTGGCGCGGTACGGGGCCGGAGCCGTCGACCGGTTCGACGCGCGAGGAGTGCTGTCCGAGCGCGTGCACGTCCCCGCCCACCAGCCCACCTGCCCCGGCTTCGGCGGTGACGACCTCAGGACGCTCTTCATCACGAGCGCGCGGCAGGGCATGGACCGGCCGGAGTCCGACGACGGCGGTCTGTTCTCCACCCAGGTGGCGGTGCCCGGCCTGCCTGAGCACCGCTTCGCTGGCTGACGGGTGCGGGACTCGACGCCAGTCGCGGGCCCGACCCTCAGCGAGCGAGGTCCTCGTCGAGCTCCGCGCACTGCTCGGCCACCTCGCCCGGAAGCAGCGACGTGAGCAGCGCCGTGAGCGCTTCCTGGTGCTCGGCCGGAACCCTGTCGAGCAGCGTCGCGCGGATGATGCCGGTATACGCGTTACGCGACTCGTCGATGATCGAGGCGCCCTTGCCGGTCAGCACCGCCCAGCTTGCCCTGCGGTCGTGGTCGCAGGTCTCCCGCGTGACGAGCCCCGCCGCCTCGAGTCGCGTGATGGAGTGCGACAGCCTCGACAAGGAGGCGTCGGACGAGCGTGCGATCTGCGTGAGCTGCAGCCTGCCGCCGGGCTGGCGCGACAGGGCGTCCAGGACGGTGTACTGGAAGTGATTGAGCCCCGTCGCGGCGCGCAGCCGCTCGTCGAGGATGCCGGGGAGCGCTCCGATCACCGCCGAGAAGCGGCGCCACAGCAGCTCCTCGGAGCTCGAGAGCTCCGAGGATGCAGGGGCGCGTACCTCGGCGGTCATGGCACAGATTCTAACAACTTGACGCTTCAACGCGGGCCCCTCTAGCATCAAGTTGAGACGTCAACTATTGTCGAGAGCCCTCGCAAGGAGGCCAGCATGACCATCGCCTACTGGATCGTGGCCGGCATCGCCGCCGCGGCCTTCCTCTTCGCGGGCGGCTCCAAGCTCCTCCAGTCCGAGGACAAGCTCCGCGAATCCGGCGTGCTGCCCGAGCGTCGCACGCTCGGCGCCGAGCGCGGCATCGGGGCCGTCGAGGTGACCGGTGCGCTGGGCCTGATCCTGCCGCCGGTCACGGGCATCGCGCCCGTCCTCGCTCCCGTCGCCGCCGTGGGGCTCGCCGTCACGATGGTGCTCGCCATCGTCAACCACCGGCGCCACGGCGAGCCCGTCGTCGGACCGCTGCCGTTCCTGGCTCTCGCCCTCGCCGCGGCCGTGCTCGGGTTCCTCGTCTGGGCGTGAGCCCTCAGCCCCCGTCAGGTCCGACGCGGTCGCGACCGATCTCCACCGCGGCCTTCCACGTCGCTGGCACCTCGCGGGCATAGCCGAACAGCGTGTGATACCTCGGGATCACAGGGGCGTGCGCTCCCTGCACGTCGAGACCGACGGTGCGGCACAGCCACATCGCGCGCGGCAGGTGGAACTCCTGCGAGCACACGATCACGCTGGACAGTCCGAGCCCGTCGCGAGCGTTGATCGCCGATGCCCTGGTGTCGTGCCCCTGAGGGTCGCGCACGATCGCGCTCGCGGGGACGCCGAGCCCGAGCGCCGTGCGCTCCATCGCCTCGGTCTCGTCGAGGCCCTCGCGGTTGTGGCCGGCGCCGGTGAGCACGAGCGTCGACACGATCGCGCGCTCGTACAGCGTGGCCGCCGCCTCCACCCTCTGGCGCAGAAACAGGCTCGGCCGTCCGTCCTGCCACACCCGTGCGCCGAGCACGAGCGCCGCGTCGGCCTTCCGGAAGTGGCCGGTGAGGGCGGGGGCGCGCTCGCCCGCCGAGCTCACACGGGCGTAGATCTGAGGCGCGGTCGCGAGAGCCGCGAGGGCGGCGAGACGCCCGATCACGAGCCGTACCCCGGCGGCGTCACGGCGCCTCGCCGGCGAGCCGGTTGAGCAGCGTCACGAAGTCGTCCGGCGGCACGACCGTGAGGGCGCCATCGTCGCGCCGCTGCGTCAGTGGGGTGAGGGCCCCGGTGCGCCACCAGTACACGTGCGGGGAGATGGCACCGGGTTCCTGGGCGTAGGCGCCGCCCGCGACCTTCGCGAGCAGGTTCACCGCCGCGACCACGGAGATGTCGCGAACCACGTGGAAGTGCAGGTGGTGGCGGTCCGGTGCGATGACCACCGCGCCGTGGGGTGCGTCTCCCACGCGTGCGACCTCGTCCTCCAGCACGAGGATGCGGCTCCCGACGAAGAACGACTCGCCAGCGAGCGAGTGCACGGTGCAGCCGTCGACATCCTGCTGTTCGCGTGCGTCCACCTCGACTGCCCGCAGGTTCGCCATGCCCGCGGACCAGGCGGCGCGCAGATCGAGCCGGGCAAGGTCATCGGGGCCCACGGTCGTGACGGCGGACGGAGCGTCCAGTGTCAGCAAGGCGATGAGCGAGTCGCCCACCCGGCGCGAGTACGGGGTGAGCTCGTCGCGGATTCCGTCCGGCACGGCGGCGAGGTCCATGGCGCGGACGTAGCCCGCCCGCTCGATGTCGGCGAGGGTGACAGGCGTGGACGTGCTCCTCGAGTCCACCAGCGCGGCCACATGCGAGCGGATCGCGCCCGGTCGCTCGCGCGGGGGCAGCGAGGCGCACAGCATCGCGAGGTTGTGGAGCCCGTACACGCCGCCGTCGGCATCGGCGACGTGATCGCCGCGGTCGACGACCTCACTTCCGTGCTCAGCGAAGGCGGCGACGACGTCGCGGCGCAGGTGATCCGCTTCGCGGGTGGTCAGCGGCGCCAGGTGCGCGTCGACGGAGGGCTGGCGGCTGAAGAGTCCCATGGCGGCGAGGCTAACGCGAGCACCGGTGGTCGATCGTGCACTGGTGGGCGAGCCGGAGGGCACACGGAGCCGTGGCGCTGCCCATGCCGGACGTGCGCCGGGTGGGCGTCGTCACCTCAGCGAGTGACGCCATGCGCCGTCGCCGCGCCCCAGGGGGAGCGCGTCTCGCCTGCCGTGCATGGTGCGCGAGCGATCCATCCACGCGGACGTGGGCGCGCCGGGCGCCACGTCCTCGTCGCCGCTGGCCGCGACGGCGACCATGCCCGCGACCAGCGCCGCGAGCTCGGCGTCGTCGGGAGCGCCGCGAAGGATGCGCAGCCCGGAGGCGGCGTCGGCGGCGCTCACAGCGGGATGTTCCCGTGCTTCTTGGGCGGCAGGGATGCTCGCTTGGTGCGCAGCGCACGCAGCGAGCGGACGATGTGCGCGCGAGTCTGGGACGGCTCGATGACGGCGTCCACGTAGCCCCGGTCGGCGGCGTCGTACGGGTTGACGATCTGCTCCTCGTACTCGGCGGTGAGTCGCGAGCGCTCGACCTCGACGTCGCCGCCCTCCTCGGCCACCTTGCCCAGCGCGCGGCGCTGAAGGACATTGACGGCGCCGCCAGCCCCCATGACCGCGATCTGGGCGGTGGGCCAGGCGAGGTTCACGTCCGCGCCCAGCTGCTTCGAGGCCATCACGATGTAGGCGCCGCCGTAGGCCTTGCGGGTGATGACGGTCACGAGCGGCACGGTCGCCTCCGCGTATGCGTAGATGAGCTTCGCGCCGCGGCGGATGATGCCCTGGTGCTCCTGGTCGACGCCCGGCAGGAAGCCGGGCACGTCGACGAAGGTCAGCACGGGGATGTTGAACGCGTCGCAGGTGCGCACAAACCGCGCCGCCTTCTCCGAGGCGTTGATGTCGAGCGTGCCGGCCATGGACTGCGGCTGGTTGGCGACGATGCCCACCGACTGACCCTCGACATGGCCGAATCCCACGACCACGTTGGGCGCGAACAGCGGCTGGATCTCGAACAGCTCGCCGTCGTCGAGGACTGTCTCGATGACGGCCTTCATGTCGTAGGGCTGGTTGTCGGAGTCGGGGACGATCGTGTCCAGCGCGAGGTCGTCCTCCGTGGGCTCGAGGTCCGCCTCGCTGTCCCAGGCCGGCGGGTCCGACAGGTTGTTCTGCGGCAGGTACTGGAGCAGGTGCTGGACGTACTCGATCGCGTCGTCCTCGTCCGAGGCGAGGTAGTGGGCCACGCCCGACTTCGCGTTGTGGGCCTGCCCGCCGCCGAGCTCCTCGAAGGTGACGTTCTCACCCGTGACCGACTTGATGACGTCGGGCCCGGTGATGAACATCTGCGACGTGCCGTCGGCCATGACGATGAAGTCGGTGAGGGCGGGGGAGTACACGGCCCCGCCCGCGCTCGGGCCGAGGATGATGGAGATCTGCGGGATCACGCCGGAGCTGGCGACGTTGCGGCGGAAGATCTCCGCGAACTGCGTGAGCGCCGCGACGCCCTCCTGGATGCGGGCGCCGCCGCCGTCGGAGATGCCGATGAGGGGCACCCCTGTGCGCAGCGCAAAGTCCTGAATCTTCGTGATCTTCTGGCCGTGCACCTCGCCAAGAGAGCCGCCGAACACCGTGAAGTCCTGGGAGAACACCGCGACCTGGCGGCCGTCGATGGTGCCGTACCCGGTGATCACGCCGTCGCCGTAGGGACGGTTCGCGTCGAGCCCGAAGTTGCGCGAGCGGTGCCGGCTGAGGGCGTCCAGCTCGACGAACGAGCCCTCGTCGAGGAGCTGCTCGACGCGCTCGCGCGCGGACTTCTTGCCGCGCGCGTGCTGCTTGTCCTGGGCGATGGTCTCGCGCTGGGCGACGGCCTCGTCGAGCTTGCCGCGCAGCTGGTCGAGCGCGCCGGCGGTGGACTTCTTCGGCGTGATGTCGGACACGTTCCTCCCTTGTCTGCCCGATAGCCTAGCCGCGTGGAACTCCCGTCGCCCTCAACCGTCGCGCGCTCGCGCGAGCCGTTGAGGGCGAGGGACCTCGAGCCCATCGTGGGCCCCTCGCGGCAGCTGTCCCGGCTCGACGTGGTGGCCACGTCGCCCAGCACCAACACGGCGCTGCTGCGTGCCGTCGCCGATGCGCCGGGAGACTGGCCGGCGTTCAGCGGCATCGTTGCCGACCATCAGACGGCCGGGCGCGGACGCGCGGGCCGGTCGTGGGCGACGCCCCAAGGGGCGGCGCTGACGGTGTCGATCCTGCTGCGGCCCGAGGGGATCGCGCCGGCGGCCTACGGGTGGGCTGCGCTCGTCGCGGGCCTTGCCACGGTGCGGGCGCTGCGCGACGCCGGCGTGGGCGCGTTTCTCAAGTGGCCCAACGACGTGGTCGTGGAGGCCGGCGCCAAGGAGATCCCCGGCTGGGGCAGGTGGCGCAAGGTCGTGGGCATCCTGTGCGAGGCCGTGCCGGGTCAGCGCGCGGTGGTGGCCGGGGTCGGCATCAATGTGTCGCAGGCCGCGACCGAGCTGCCCGTGCCCCACGCGGCGTCGCTCGCGACGCTGGGAGCGACGGACTTGGACCGCGCGCGCCTGCTGCGCTCGCTCGCCGCTCACCTGCGCGACGGGGTCGCCGCCTGGGAGGGCGAGTCGGACGACTTCTCGATCAGGCCCGAGGTGGAGAGGGTGTGCGCGACCATCGGCTGGGACATCACCGTCGACGCGCCGGGTGGCACGCCCGTGAGCGGTCGGGCCGTGGGGCTCGGACCCTCCGGTGGGCTGCTGGTGGAAGCCGATGCGGGGGTCGTCGAGGTGCTCGCCGGCGACGTTCGCGTGCGGCGAGCCTAGGCGGGGCACCGTCTCGCTACGCGGCCAGCACGTCCCTCACCACTGCGCGCGCCTCGGCGCCCTGCTCCGCCCCGGCGGCGTCGTAGGCGCCCGTGAGGACCACGGCGACGGCATCGAGCGAGGGCAGCGCCATGACGTACTGCCCGCCGTTGCCGATGCCGCCGCGCCAGCCGGGACCCTCTCCCTCGGGTGCGAAGGAGCCGCCCAGGTACATCTGATAGCCGTAGGCGAGGCCCGGCGCCCAGGTCTGGCTGGCGTGGACCGCCGTCGCGCGCTCGAGCCACGTGTCCGGCACCACCGGCGGCGTGACCGCGGACCCGGCCCGCGCATCGGCTGCAAGCAGCACCTGCCCGATGCGCGCCAGATCGGGTGCGGTCAGGCGCAGCCCCGAGGCCGGCGAGGCGCGTCCGTCGCCGCCCGCGAGCCACTGCCAGTGCTCGATCCCGAGCGGTGTCAGCAGCCGCTCGTGCGCGAAGCGCGGCAAGGACACTCCGGTGCCCGCCTCGATCAGCGTGCCGAGCAGCGCGCTCGCGCCTCCGCAGTACCGCCACGTCCGACCCGCCGGCTCGACGCGGGGCCGGCTCAGGATGTAGGCGTCGCGGTCGCGCGCGAGCTCCATCGCGATCTCGCCGTTGCGCGCATCCGTGTAGGGCACCTCCTCGCGCCACTCGGTGCCCATGGTCATCGAGAGCACGTGGTGCACCGTGAGGTCCGCGCTTCCCGCCTCCTCCAGCAGCGGCCGATGCGCGGGCAGGCAGTCTGCCAGGTGCGCCTCGGGAGGGGGGACGAGTCCGTCGTCCTGCGCGATGCCGTACAGCAGCCCGGTGATGGTCTTGGTGACGGAGCGGACGTCGTGGAGTTGATCGGGGCCGTAGGCGATCGGACGGAGTCGCTCGCCGTAGCGGGCGTCGGGGCCGTGGCCGTAGTGCTCGGCGGCCACCCGGCCCCCGCGCGTGACGAGGACCGCGTGCGCCCTGTCGAGTGCACCGGAGGCGGCGAGAGCGTTCAGGCGTTGCGTGAGCTCCGCGTCGGGCTCGGCCTCCCACGCTGCACTGCGATGAGCGTCCGATCGCGCGGGCGCACGCACGGCCTCATCGAGGCTGTCGGGGGTGAACACCGATGGGCGCATGAACTGGCGCCACACGCGCGGAAGCTTGGTGAGCGGGATGCGGGCGCGGGCCATGCGCTCACCCTGCCACAGGGCGCCGGTACCAGCCCCGACCCGCTGAGATGGTTGCCGGGTCGCGCCTCGACGAGCTCAGTCGTCGACGGGCTCGATGTTCTCGGGCGCGTTGTTCTGGGGGCTGCCGACGGCCTTGCGCACCGGATGCGAGGCGAGATCCGGAGCGGGCATGGCGATGACGTCGAGCAGCGTGCCCTGGTCGGCGTCGCGGTCGAGCCAGGCCTCGAGAGCGTCCGGCTGCATCATGACGGGCTGGCGGTCGTGGATGTCGCGCATGTCGCCGCGCGCCGCCGTCGTGACGATGGTCGTGGTGACGAGCCACTCGGCGTCCTCGGCGGCCGCCTTGTCCTTCCAGAACTCATAGAGCCCCGCGAACGCGAGCGGCGCGCCATCCTCCGTGTGGATCCAGTACGGCTGCTTGCCGTCGGGACCCGTGTGCCACTCGAAGTAGCCGGAAGCGGGGACGGCGCATCGGCGCTTGGCGAAGGCCGTCCGGAAGGACGGCTTGTCAGCGAGGGTCTCCGAGCGGGCGTTGATCATGCGCGCTCCAATCCCGGGGTCCTTCGCCCACGAGGGCACCAGGCCCCAGCGCGCGGCCTCGAGTCGGCGGCCAGGGTCGTCGTCCTTGGGAGGAATGACGATCGCCACCTGCTGCGTGGGGGAGACGTTCCAGCTGGGGGCGAGGCGAGCGTCGTCCGCGACCGTCGCGATCGCGAAGTGATCGATGAGGTCCTGCTCCGCAAGGAAGTTCGCATACCGTCCGCACATATCTGTCATCGTGCCACTGACCACTGACGCGCGCATCGGCCGTTGTCCACAGCCGCCCTACCGCAATCTCCGGATCGTCGCTACTGTCAGGGCCTATGACCACGGGGGCGGTGGCAGGCATCGAGGCGGACGTGCGCGAGCGCATCCGCTCGACCGGCGCGGATCCGCGCCGGGACACCGCGCAGGTGCGGGCGTTCGTCGAGGAGGCGCTCGCGGAGTGGGAGCAGCGTTCGCTCACCGGAGCGGTGGCGCCGCTGGCCGATGCGCCCGGTACCGCCAAGGCCGTCATGGACGCCGTCGCGGGCCTCGGCCCGCTCCAGCAGTACCTGGACGACCCGCTGGTCGAGGAGATCTGGATCAACGGGCCACACCAGGTGTTCGTCGCGCGCGGCGGCGAGCCGGAGCTCACGACCACGATGCTCTCGGCCGACGTGGTGCGCGACCTGGTCGAGCAGATGCTGCGCTCGAGCGGGCGCCGGCTCGACCTCAGCTCACCCTTCGTCGATGCGACCCTGCCCGGCGGCGAACGGCTCCACGTGGTGATCCCTGAGATCACTCGCGAGCACTGGGCGGTCAACATTCGCAAGTACATCGCTCGGGCGACCAACGTCAACGATCTGATGCGGCTGGGCTCGCTGACTGCTCACGCCGCCGCCTTCCTCGCAGCGGCCGTCGACAGCGGGCTCAACATCCTCGTCTCCGGCGCGACCCAAGCAGGCAAGACCACGATGCTGGGCGCGCTCGCTGGCTCGGTGCCACCACGCGAGCGGATCGTGACATGCGAGGAGGTGTTCGAGCTGGCGCTCGCACACCGGGACGTGGTCGCGATGCAGTGCCGGCAGGCGTCGCTCGAGGGCACGGGGGAGGTGCCGCTGAGGCGCCTCGTGAAGGAGGCGCTGCGCATGCGCCCGAGCCGCATCATCATCGGCGAGGTGCGCGAGGCCGAGGCGCTCGACATGCTCATCGCCCTCAACGCCGGCATCCCCGGGATGGGCACCATCCACGCCAACTCGGCGCGCGATGCGATCACGAAGATGTGCACGCTGCCGCTGCTCGCGGGGGAGAACGTCTCCGACCGGTTCGTGGTCCCGACGGTCGCCTCGGCGATCGACGTGGTGGTGCACCTCGACCTCGACCTGCGCACGGGCGCGCGCCAGGTGCGCGAGATCGTGGGCGTGACGGGACGCGCCGAGGGAGGCGTGATCGAGACGTCCACGCTCTTCGAGCGGCGCGGTGGCGCTCTCGTGCGGGGCTCCGGCTTCCCGCCTCGCGAGGACCGGCTGGCATCGCGCGGCCACGACGTGACCCAGCTGCTGGGCGGGGCGTGACGTGGAGGCGTGGTGGGGGGTGGTGCTCGGCATCGGCGCGTACCTGGTGTGGTGGTCGTTCTGGGCACCGTCGCCCGCGCCCGAGCGACGGCGCGAAGGGTGGGCGGCGCGCACCCAGGACGCGCTGGTGCGCGCGGGCGCTCCCGGCGTCACGCCCGTCGCGCTCGTGCTGACATCGATCGGTCTCGCAGTGCTCGCCTGGATCGCCATCGCCGGGCTCACCGGCTCTGCGGTGATCGGCCTGTGCTTCGCCGTGATCGTGGCTCGTGGGCCGTTCGCGCTGGTAGCCAGCCGCGCGCGCCGTCGGGCCGTGGCCACCAGGGATCTGTGGCCCGACGTGGTCGACACGCTCGCATCCGGCATCCGCGCGGGACTGTCGCTGCCCGAGGCGATCAGCCAGGTGGGCACGCGGGGGCCCGACGAGCTCAGGGAGCCGTTCCAGCGCTTCGCCGAGGACTATCGGGCCTCAGGACGGTTCGCGGACTGCCTCGACGTCCTCAAGGCGCGGCTCGCGGACCCGGTCGCGGATCGCACCGTCGAGACGCTGCGCCTCACCCGGGAGGTGGGCGGGACCGACGTGGGTCGCGTGCTGAGGACCCTCGCGGCGTTCCTCCGGGACGACGCTCGCCTCCGCGGCGAGCTGGAGGCGCGCCAGAGCTGGACCGTCAATGCGGCCCGCCTCGCCGTCGCCGCCCCGTGGATCGTACTTGCGCTCTTGGCGACGCAAGGCGCGACGACGGCCGCCTACGACTCGCCCGTGGGCGTAGCGGTGCTCGTGGGCGGCGGGGTGTGCACGGTCGTGGCGTATCGACTGATGATGCGCGTCGGGCGACTGCCACAGGAGAGCCGGGTGCTGCGGTGATCATCCAGGCCGTCGTCCTCGGGACCATGTTCGCGCTCGGCGCGTCGCTCGTGGCCGCGTGGCTCCGAGCGCGCCGGCCCACTCTCGAACAGCGGATCGCACCGTTCGTCCGCGCACCGCTGGAGAACGAGGTCGCGGCGCGCGAGACGACGGTGACTCCCTTCCCCACCCTCGAGCGGCTGCTCGCGCCGGTCGCGCGGGACGCGACGCGGCTGCTCGAGCGCTGGGGCGTGAGCGCCAGGGATCTCGAGCGCCGCCTCGCGAAGGCCGGCCAGCGCACGACCCCCGATCAGTATCGAGCCCAGCAGGTGGCCTGCGCGGGCGCTGGCCTG
The DNA here is from genome assembly GCF_002090095.1 of Demequina sp. NBRC 110053. Taxonomy (GTDB): domain Bacteria; phylum Actinomycetota; class Actinomycetes; order Actinomycetales; family Demequinaceae; genus Demequina. The sequence continues at coordinate 1,763,073 of NZ_BBRJ01000002.1, forward strand.
GCGCTCGGGTGCGTCCTGGGCGGCGTGCTGATCGCGACCCGCGGCACCAGTGCCGTGGCCGCCGCCGTGCTGGTGATCGTCGCGGGCGCGGTGGGCTTCGTGACGCGCGACCTCGTGCTTACCTCGGCCGTTCGCAAGCGCTTGCGTCGCGTGATCGCTGAGCTGCCCACCGTGGTGGAGCTCCTCGCCCTCGCCGTGGCGGCTGGGGAGTCGACGCCGGCCGCGCTCGAACGCGTCGCGAAGACCAGCACGGGCGTCGTCGCGGGCGAGCTGGAGCGCGCCCTGGCGCGGGTGCGCGCAGGCGAACGCCTTCCGACCGCCCTTCACCGCATGGCCAGTGATGTCGGGGTGCCTGCGATGCACCGATTCGCGGGAGCCATCGCCACCGCCATGGACCGCGGAACCCCGCTCGCCGACGTGCTGCAGGCGCAGGCGCAGGACATCCGCGCGGCGGGCCATCAGGAGCTCCTCGAGGAGGGTGGCCGGCGAGAGATCGCGATGCTCGTCCCGGTGGTGTTCCTGGTGCTGCCCGTCACGGTGATCTTCGCCGTCTACCCAGGCGTGGTGGCCATCAATCTGGGCGGATAGCCCGCCAACGGCGCATAACCAAGGAGAAGGGGGCAGGCATGACACGGCTGCTGAGGTCGATCCGCGAGGTGACAGCGGGAGCGGAGTCCGACCGCGGAGATGTGCCCGGCTGGGTGCTGATCACATTGATGACCGCTGGGCTCGTCGCGCTGATCTGGGCGCTTGCGGGTCCGGCGCTGAGCGAGGTCTTCACCGATGCGATCGAGTCCGTCACTGGACCCTGAGCGGCAGCGCGGCAGCGCGACCGTCGAGTTCGTGCTGGTGGGTTCCCTGGTCGTGCTGCTCGGGCTCGCGCTGGTGCAGCTCGTGCTCGCGCTCCACGTCAGGAACACGCTCACGTCGAGCGCCTACGAGGGCGCCCGTACCGCCGCACAGGCCGACCGCGGGCTTGCCGACGGCGAGGATCGTGCGCGGTCGCTCGCCAGGGACGCCCTCGGCGGAATCGCGGTCGACACCGATGCGTGGGAGGCGAGCGTCGACGGCGCACCGGTCGCGGTGGTCGAGCTCAGCGCTCCCGCTCCCGTGGTCGGGATGTGGGGCCCCGGCACCTTGCGGGTCGAGGCGCGCGCTTTCGAGGAGTCCGGTGATGGCTAGCGACCCGTGCCGCCGGAGTGCCAGCGGCAGCGCCGACGCGTGTGTCAGGCGGCGCGACGACGCCGGCGGAGCGCTGGTCGAGTTCTTGGGGGTCACGGTCCTGCTGCTGGTCCCGCTGGTGTACGCGGTGATCGCGATCGCCCAGGTCCAGGCGGCGACCTACGCCGCCGAAGGAGCGAGCGCGGCCGCGGCGCGCGGCGCGGCGCTCGCGATCTCCGACGCCCTCGACGCGGGAGCCTCCGAGACCGAGGCGATCGCCGCAGCAGGGGAGGTGGCCGGCGCCATGGTGACGCTTGCGGTCGAGGACTTCGACGTGAACGGAGAGCAAGCGGTGGAGCTTGCATGCGGGTCCGGCGGCTGCGTCGGATCGGACGGCGAGGTCGTGGCCCACGTCGCGCTCACGGTGCCTCTGCCCGGGATTCCGAGCTTCCTGGCGGACGCCGTGCCGCTCGAGGTCGAGGTATCCGCGCAGTCGCGGGCGGACGCGGGGCTGCTGTGGACGCCGTGACGGTCGCCTCGGCGCGACCCGCGAGCAATGCCGATGCGGCGGCTGAGCAGTCCGCGACGCCGAGGTTTCCGACGGTGCGGGCGACCCGCACTGGTGGCGCGCCGAGTACGGCTCGTCGTGGGAACTCGGGACGCAGGCGCGAGCAGGCGCGGCCCGAGCTGCGCGGCCCCGCGGCCGCTGCGTGCCCGAGGCAGACTCGCGGCGCGCTCGCGCGGCGAAGGCAACGGGCTCGAGCTCTCGACGCACCGGAGGCTGGCAGCGTCTCGCTGTTCACCCTGGGATGGATGGTCGTGGCGCTCCTCGCGATCGCTGTCATGGTGGGTGCGACGCAGGTGCACCTCGCGCGTGTGAGGCTCGCGAACCTCGCCGATGAGCTCGCGGTCGCGGCGCTCGCCGACGCGCTTCAGGTCGCGTACGTGGAGGCGCAGCTCTCCGGCGGCACCATCCGCCTCGACGACGCCGCCCTGGCAGGGTCCGTGGCCGAGCGCCTCGCGCAGCACGATCCGCGCGCGTGGGTCGACGACGTCGACGTCATCGCTGTCGCGAGCCAGGATGACGCGACCGTGCAGGTGGTGCTGAGTCGTTCGGTCGCGCCGTTCGTGGGCTCCGCGGAGTGGTTGCCGGGCGGGACGGTCACCCTGACCGCGACGGGCAGTGCTCGCGCCAGTTGAGCCGAGGAGCGACGCGCCATGCGAGAGGTGGCGGCGAGGCACGCGGGCGGCCGTCCCCGTGGTCGGGGCCCCTCTCGACGCCGCCGAACTGTGCCCATGTCCGAGCCGATGCGGGTCGTCGCTGCTCGCGACGCGGTCAGAAGCACCGGGATGGCCGCCGCCGTCCCCGCCACCGCGCGCCCGGGGGAATGCGCGCTCGGCACGCTCGGTTGCCCCAGGGGTCGCAACGAGAGGAGCACTCATGTCCGCCGTGACCAGGAACATTTCAGCTGCCACCGTCGCCGCCATGCTCGCCTTGGGCATCTCCGCGTGCGGTGACTCCGATGCCGGCGACGTGGTCGATGAGGCCACCGCCGAGGTCAGCGAGGCCGCGGACGAGGTGGAAGACTCGGTCGACGATGCCGTTGACGAGCTCGACGAGGCTCACGACGAGGACGCCGACGACGGCGAGTAGTCGCGGACGGTGCGTGCGGCGCTCAGCGATCGCGCCCCGTCCGGAGAGCCAGCAAGGTCAGGCTCGCACGTCGCCGCGCAGCGCGGATCGCCACCCAGCACGGTTGCGCGCGGGTCCGTCAGTCGATGCGCTCTTCCTTCGCGGTGACATTGTGCGGGTCGGCGCCGTCCTCCTTGTCGTGGACCAGCATCTCGGGTCCGCCCGTGACCAGCAGCCACACCGGGAGCATCACGATGCACAGCGCCGCGAGCAGCGCGATCTCGCCCGACACCGCGACCGCGAGGAACAACGCGAGCCAGCCGTCGCGGCCGATCGCGAGCACCGCGCCGAGCACGCCGCACGCGAGCGCGATCTGCAAGGGCAGCTCGGGCGCCAGCGACTGCACCGCGAGTCCGGCCGCGGCGCCGATGAACACTGCCGGGAAGATGCGCCCGCCACGGAAGCCGGCGGCCGCGGCGACGGTGAGCGCGAGGGTCTTGATGACCGCGAGCCAGATCAGATGGGCGGTGCTGAAGGTGTCCGCCTGGCTCACGAGGTCGGCCGTCTGCTGAGCGCCCTTGAACAGCGTGATCGGCCCGCCGACCGCGCCCAGGATGCCCAGCACGAGGCCACCGATGGTCGCATACAGCACCGGGGTGCGCATGGTGCGGAAGAGTCGCCACAGGCGAGGCATCGCCCACGCGGCGCCGATCCCCAGCACCGCGGCGCCGAGTGCTGCCACGATGCCCCACAGCAGGATCTCGAGCGTCGGGCTCACGGGCCCCGGTGACTCCGGGGCGACGAGGGCGACGCCGAGCCAGTCGGCAGTCAGGGCCGCAGCCGCTGCGGCCGCCACGGGGGCGAACAGCCGGTCCCACAGCAGGCCTCCACGCTTCGCGGCGGCGACCATCTCCGTGAGCAGCAGCGCGGCGGCCACGGGGGAGCCGAACATCGCGCCCAGCATGCCGGCGGCGGCCATCATGAGCGCCATCTCGACCGTCACATGCCTGGCGAAGCGGCGCGTGAACCACACCGCGATGGCGATGGCGATGGCGATGATGGGGCTCTCGGGTCCCAGGCTCACGCCGCCGGCGAGGCCCAGGATGAGGGTGAGGGCGACTCCTGGCAGCGCACTCAGTGGCAGCGGCGGAGCGACGAGCTCGACCTTCGCGGGATCGTGACCGCCGTGGCCGGGCGCGTAGCGGATGATCAGGCCCACTGCGGCGCCCGTCGCGGTGAGCGTCCCGATGATCCACCACGCGGAGTCAGGTGCGACGCCCACCCACGAGGGCAGGTGGTCCCACAGCACGATCTCGAGCTCGTGGGCGACCTCGTCGATGCCCCACAAGAGCACTCCGGTGAACACGCCGATGAGCAGGGCGGGAGCGGTGAGGGAGATCAGCGTGCGCTGCACGGACCGATGACGGACCTCTCCGTCGTGGACGGACTCGCGCTGCACCGTGTCAGCCTGCGCCGTGCCAGCCTGCGCCGTGCCAGCCTGCGTCGCGGCCTCCTCGCTGCGACGGAGGTCGCCGGTGGCCGTCACGGGCGTCGCGCCCTCCGCCTCGGTTCGACTCGGGGCAGGCTCGGCCTGCTGCTCCGGCTCGCGCTCTCCGCTCATGGGTCGAGCATAGAAGCGTCGGCCCCCATCCGCGCTGGCACCTCGCACGACGGACCCCTTCCTTGTATCGGCCATTAGACTTGACCGCCGTGGCCACCGACTTCACAGCAGAGATCTCCGCGCTGCGCGCGACCTTCACTCAGATTGAGGCGGTGAGCGACCCGGACGCCCTGCGCGCGAAGCTCGCCGACCTCGAGCAGCAGGCCGCCGCGCCGGACCTGTGGGACGACCAGGAGAATGCGCAGAAGGTGACGAGCGCGCTGTCGGCGACCAAGGCCGAGCTCGACCGACTCACCGCGATGGGCGGGCGCATCGACGACCTCGAGGTGCTCGTCGAGCTGGGCGTCGAGGGCGAGGACGAGGACACTCTCGCGGAGGCCGATGCGGAGCTCGACAAGCTGCGCGCGGACCTGTCCGCCATGGAGGTCAGGACGCTCATGACCGGCGAGTGGGACGAGCGGAACGCGGTGGTCACCATTCGCTCGGGCGCCGGCGGTGACGACGCCACCGACTTCGCCGAGATGCTGCTGCGCATGTACCTGCGCTGGGCCGAGCGCCACGGACACGGCACCAAGGTGCTCGACACCTCCTACGCAGAGGGCGCCGGCATCAAGTCAGCGACCTTCGAGGTCAATGCGCCCTACGCGTTCGGCACGCTGTCGGTCGAGGCGGGCACGCACCGCCTGGCGCGCATCAGCCCCTTCGGCTCCGCCGACAAGCGCCAGACCAGCTTCGCGGCGGTCGAGGTGATCCCGCAGATCGAGTCCACCGACCACATCGAGGTCGCGGAGGCCGACATCAAGGTCGACGTGTTCCGGTCCTCGGGTCCTGGCGGCCAGTCGGTCAACACGACGGACTCCGCGGTGCGCCTGACCCACCTGCCGACGGGCATCGTGGTGTCGATGCAGGACGAGAAGAGCCAGATCCAGAACCGCGCGGCCGCCATGCGCGTGCTGCAGTCCAGGCTGCTGCTGCTCAAGAAGGAGGAGGAGGCAGCCCAGAAGAAGGAGCTCGCGGGCGACATCAAGGCATCCTGGGGTGACCAGATGCGCTCCTACTTCCTGTACGGCCAGCAGCTCGTCAAGGACCTGCGCACCGGGTACGAGGTGGGCAATCCGCAGGTGGTGTTCGACGGCGACCTCGACGGATTCATCGACGCCGGCATCCGCTGGCGCCGCCAGCAGCAGGCGGCGCAGGACTAGTCGGCGCGCGAACCTCCTGGTATCCCGCCGGCGGTGACGGACGAACGTGCCGCCACCCGCGCATCGGCGCTCCGTGCCGGCCTGTGGACGTGTGATCCATGTCGCAGGGAGGCCCCGGCGCGCCTGCGATAGTAGACCGCGCAGGCTTCATACTCTGCAGGAAGCGCGGGTCCGACCCCCCGCGCCCGGAAGCATGATTCGACTCGACAACGTCAGCAAGGTCTACACCCGCGGTGCACGGCCTGCGCTCGACAACGTCTCGGTGGAGATCGAGCGAGGCGACTTCGTGTTCCTCGTGGGCTCCTCCGGGTCCGGCAAGTCCACGTTCCTCAAGCTGATCCTGCGCGAGGAGCGCCCCACCGTGGGCGAGGTCTACGTGGCCGGACGCCACCTCAACCGGCTGTCGAGCTGGCGCGTGCCGCACCTGCGTCGCGAGATCGGCGCGGTCTTCCAGGACTTCCGGCTGCTCCCCAACAAGACGGTCTACCAGAATGTCGCCTTCGCGCTGCAGGTGATCGGCAAGAACCGCCGCGAGATCGACCAGAACGTGCCCGAGATGCTCGAGCTCGTGGGACTCGCGGGCAAGGAGCGGCGCCTGCCGCACGAGCTGTCCGGCGGAGAGCAGCAGCGCGTGGCCATCGCGCGCGCCTTCGTCAACCGCCCGCCGATCCTCCTGTGCGACGAGCCCACCGGCAACCTCGACCCCGGCACGTCGGTGGGCATCATGCGCCTGCTCGACCGCATCAATCGCACGGGCACCACGGTGCTCATGGCGACGCACGACGACGAGATCGTCGACCAGATGCGCAAGCGCGTGATCGAGCTCAAGGGCGGACATCTGGTCCGCGACCAGGACCGCGGCGTCTACGGGCTGGAGACGGTCTGATGCGGCTGCGATTCATCCTGGGCGAGGTCGCCAACGGCCTGCGACGCAACTCCACGATGGCGCTGTCCGTGGTGCTGGTCACGTTCGTGTCGCTCACGTTCGTCGGTGCCGCGGTGCTGACGCAGATGCAGGTGCAGCAGCTCAAGGACGCCTGGTACGGCCGCGTCGAGGTGTCGATCTTCATGTGCCCGCCCAACTCGCTGTACGAGCAGTGCGCGGGCGGCGCCGTCACGGCCCAGCAGGAGGCTGACATCCGCGCGGTGCTCGAGGAGGGCTCCGTCGCGGACCTGGTGGACGAGGTCTACTACGAGACGCGCGAGGAGATGCACGAGAACATCGTCGCCGCAGACGACACCGGCGTGTACTCGCAGCTCGAGGCCGAGGATCTGGGCCCAGCGTTCCGTGTGAAGCTCACCGATCCTGAGCAGTTCCAGGTGGTGGCGGACGCGACCTCGGGACTCGACGGCGTCGAGGAGGTCAAGGACCAGCGCGAGGTGTTCGACAACCTCTTCATGTTCCTCAACGCGGCGACCTTCGTGGCCGCTGGACTCGCGGCGGTGATGATGCTCGCCGCCGTCCTGCTCATCACCACCACCATCAGGCTGTCCGCCCTCAGCCGCAGGCGCGAGACCACGATCATGCGCATGGTCGGATCCTCGAAGAGCCTGATCCAGATGCCCTTCGTGCTCGAGGGCGCCGTCGCCGCCACCGCGGGCGCGCTGCTCGCGATCACCGGACTGTGGCTCGCGGCGCGCTATCTCATCGAGGACTGGCTGACGGGGTCGATCGCGTGGGTCGACTACGTGGGACGCGAGGACGTCTGGACCGTCGCACCCTGGCTGCTGGTGATCGCCGTCGGACTCGCAGGCGTCGCGTCGTTCGCGACGCTCGGGAGGTACACGAAGGCATGATCGCGGGCACTCGCAGACTGATCCTCACCGTCGCCGCCATCCTCGTGGTCGCGGTCATGTCCGGCTATGCCGTGGGCGCGGCCACCGCCGTGAGCGGCTCGCAGCTCGCGGCGGCGGACAAGCCGTCCTCCGACGACTACCAGGACCAGATCGACAAGACCGAGAGGGAGCGCGAGGCGGCGGCGCGCCGCTCCGAGGAGCTCGAGACGGCCTTGGAGACCACGGACGCCAAGATCGTGGAGGCGGACGCGAAGCTGCGCGAGCTTCAGGGCCAGCTCGAGACGGCGCAGGCGGAGCTCGAGGCCGCCAACCAGAAGGTCGAGGCGGCGATCGTGGAGCAGGGCATCGTTGCGGACAAGCTCGAGGCCGCCACGGCGCAGGACGAGGCCATCACCGAGCAGGTCGAGGAGGACGCCGAGCGCACAGCCGAGCTCGAGTTGCTGGTCGCCGCGATCGCTCGCGAGACCTACAAGGGCGGCGACGGCTCGTCGAGCCTCGACATCGTGTTCGGCTCCTCCGACACGCGCGAGGTGGTCGACGAGTTCACCGCCCAGGACTCTGCGGCCCGTGTCCAGGCGCACACGCTCGCGGAGCTCGACGAGATCGCCGCCGGCAACAGGCATCGCGGGGAGCGGCAGGCAGCCGTGCGCGAGTACATCGCTGAGCTCAAGGCGCAGGCCGATGCGCTCGTCGTCGAGCTCGAGGGCCTGCGCGACATCGCCGAGGACAAGAAGACCGCGGTCCAGGGCCTGCTCGACGAGCAGGAGGAGCTGCGGCGCTACCTCGAGTCGCAGCGCGAGGCATTCATCCGGCAGCAGGAGGAGAACGAGCGCCTGCAGGAGCGGCTGCGCTCGAAGGTGCTCGACCTGGTCGAGAAGAAGTCCGCTGCCGAGGAGAGGGAGCGCCGGGCCGCTCTCGCCGCTCAGGGCAGGCTGGGCAAGGGGACGCTCGCCTACCCCACCAAGAACGTCTACATCACGTCGAACTTCGGCTACCGCGTCCACCCCATCTACGGCTATCGCAAGCTGCACGCCGGCACCGACTTCCGCGCCTACTGCGGCACGCCCATCTACGCCGCGGCGTCGGGCAAGGTCGAGTGGGCCACCTGGCAGCCGGGCTACGGCAATCAGGTGCTGATCGACCACGGGTATGTCAACGGCAAGTCCGTCATCACCAACTACAACCACCTGTCGCGCTTCGCAGTGAGCTCGGGGCAGACCGTCGCCCGCGGAGATGTGGTGGGCTATTCGGGCAACACCGGCTCGTCGACCGCATGCCACCTCCACTTCGAGGTGTACATCGACGGCGTGGTGAAGAACCCGATGGGCTACCTGCCGTAGCGCCGCTCCTGGGCCGCGGCACGGCGCCGATGCGCTCATCGCCTACACTCGTACCTCGCGTCTGTGCATGACAGGAACGATGACGGTCGAGGAGGTGAGTCATGGCTGACGAGCTCAAGGTGATCGCGAGCAACCGCGCTGCACGCCACGACTACTTCATCGACAAGACCTATGAGGCGGGCCTGGTGCTGCGCGGCACCGAGGTGAAGGCGCTGCGCATGGGGCGCGCGTCGATCGGCGACGGGTACATCCACGTCGACCGGGGCGAGGCGTGGCTCGAGAACGTCCACATCCCTGAGTACGTGCAGGGCACCTGGACCAACCACACGCCGCGGCGCAAGCGCAAGCTGCTGATGCATCATGCCGAGATCGACGAGCTGATGATCAAGACGCGCGAGAAGGGCTTCACGATCGTGCCGCTGCGGCTGTACTTCGTGAAGGGCCGCGCGAAGATCGAGATCGGCATCGGCCGGGGAAAGAAGCACTACGACAAGCGCCAGGCACTGCGGGAGAAGCAGGACACGCGCGAGGCTGAGCGCGCCATGAGCCTGCGCCAGGCTCACTAGTCTCTGCGCCACGGACGACGGTTCGCCACGTCGTGACGCCACGATGCGTCAGAGCGCGGCGAGCGAACGCCGCACCCGGTCCTCGAGCGCGGACCGTTCTCGGTCACGTCGCCCGCGCCGAGATCTCCCGTGCCGCCCCTCAGGACGACCGACCACGCACGGCGCCGACGCCCGGTGCAGCAGGCGGCCCTGGGCTCCCGCCGTGCCGTGCTCGCCCTGCGACGCCGAGCCCGCGGCATCAGGGCGGCCCTGCGCGGAGCTCTCCCGGCCACCGTGCGTCGCGTGCCCACCGGGCACGTCCGGCTGCGGGCCGGCAGCAGAGCTCTCCCGTCGGTCCTCGCGCGTGCGATCGACGGGACTGGCCGCGTGCGTGGTGGAGTGACGTCGGCTTGCCGCGGCGCCGGTGGCATCGCGGCCCGCCCGCTCGAGTGCATCGAGGGAGGCGGCGGTGAGCGGCACGTGATTGTGGAGCATACGTCCGCCGGGCCGCCGACGGCGTTCGGGGTCGATGGTCGCCGGCGGGGTGAACCACACCTGCGTGGGGGTGGCGTCGACGAGCCAGCCTTGGCGGTGCAGGTCGTGGTGACATCGCGTGCACAGGAGCAGGCCGTTGTCCAGGTCGGTGCGGCCGGCCTCGCCCCAGGCACGAATGTGGTGGGCCTCGCACCACGACGGCGGCGCGCCGCACATCGCGCAGCCACCGTCCCGCTCCACCAGCGCGAGTCGCTGATCGCGGGTGAACGACCGCCGGTCTCGGCCCAGGTCCAGCACAGCGGAGTCCGCGGTCAACGTGACCGGCACGATGGTGCCGTCGCCGGCGATGCGTCGCGCGGTGGACGCCGAGACGGGCTGACCGAAGCCGTCCACGCTGGCCACGCCGTCAGATGTCTGACCCCGCCCGGCAGCGTCGATAGCGTCGACGGCGTCGGCGGCTTGCGTGCGGACCACCACGGTGACCGCGGACCGGGGCAGGACGCTGTCGTCGACGCCGATCATGTGGCGGGCGACGATCGCCAGCGCGTCGGCTCGCATCTGGGGCACGGTGCGCTCATCCACGGTGACGCCGGCGCGGTCGCGCTTGGCCTGCAGGGACTTGGCGACGAGCGCATCCAGCACGGTCTTGATGGGGGCGGCGGTCTCGATGTCGAGGCGCCCGTTGATGGAGACCATCCCGGCATCGTCCTCGCTCATGTGGAGGTAGCGGGCGGCGTGCTGCACGCGTTCGCGCTGCTCGACACCGGAACGGTCCAGATTCGCCTCCATCTGGCGGACCACCCGCGAGAGCTGCTTGAGGCTGAGCAGCGTGGCCTTGGCGACGAGCTCCCGCTCCGCGCGCAGCCACACTGCCCGGTCGGTGGTCTCCCAGACGCTCGTGAGCGTGCGAGTGATGAGCGCGGCGGCCTCGATCGACACATCCGCGGCCTCCACGGCCTCGCACAGCACGTGGAAGCGCGGCCCGGCGGCCTCCGCAGGCACGACGGGTGCCGCACCGCCGTCGTCGCGTCCGGGCACAGGCTGCGTCGGCTCCTCATCGCCAGCAGGCGGGGCGGCAGCGCCGGGCGCCTCGCCCGCCTTCCGCGCGTCGTCCAGCATGTCGCCCACGTCGATCAGCCGGCCGGCGTCGTGCTCGGAGCCGCCGGTCTGACCCGAGATGAGGTTGCGTGGCGACGGCTTGCCATTCCTGCGCGCCATGCCGCCGGGACCGTCCGCCTGGGTCGAGCGACGCGCCTGCGCCGATGACACCTTCGCGAGCATCAGGTCGAGCTCCCGACGCATGCGCCCCAACGCCTCGCCCCACGCGCGCAGCTCCTGCTGCGGCACGGCGTCCAGATCGACGCCTGCCAGGCCGACGCCCGACCCCAGCGCCGCCCGAGCGCGTGCCAGCACATCGGCGCCAGGCTTGGGGTCGGCGCCTGAGGCGGGCGCGGTGGTCGAGGTCATGCGTCCATCACAGCATCGAGGTCTGACACTCCGCGGAATCGCCTGGTAGACGACCGACAATGCCGAAGATGCTGCCCGGGCGGCCCCAGGCTTCCGACCGACGACCCGCCGCGCAGCGACGGCTACGCGCGCTCGCGGAGCGCGGCGAGCGCCCTGAAGCCCGCGGAGTCCACCCGCGCCGCCGTCGCGGACACGATCGCGACCCCCACCCCGGCCCCCCGATCCACCCCAACGAACGAGGCGAACCCGCCCGTCATGCCGTTGTGCCACGTCACGCTGCTGCCGCGGTCATCGATGGTGATCCACGCGGCGCCGATGCGCGACGAGCCCTGGGCGTCCGCGTCGGGCTGCAGCGCCGAGGCGCCGGGCGCGGAACCGGACACCAGCCCACGGAGGAGCGCCGCGAGGTCGGCCCCGGTGCTCCGCACCCCGCCGGCCGGCCCGATGGCCTCACCGGTCCACGGCTCGTGCGGCCGGCCGCCCTTGGCGCGCCCGCGCAGGGCGCCCGCGCGCAAGTCGGTCTCACGGGCCGGAACGTAGGTGCCCGTCATGCCCAGGGGCTCGAGGACGCGCTCTCGAAGGAGCGCGCCGTACGGCTGGCCCGCGCGGCGCGCGAGCGCGGCGCCCAACAGCTCGAATCCGAGGTTGGAGTAGGAGAAGCGAGGCTTGCCCACGGGAACGTCAGAGGCCAGGTCGAGCAGCTCAGCGACCGTGTCGCCGTAGGGGTTCTCGCCGCGCCTCCACATCCGCCAGGTGCGGCTCCACTGCGACCGCTCGCCGCCGTGGGGCTGGAGCCGCGGCAGGCCCGAGCGGTGCTGGGAGACCGCCCCAAGGGCGAGCGGCGCGTACGACGCCTCCGGCCGGCCGAGCAGCTCGCCAAGCGCTGTCTCCTCCGTCACCTCGCCGCGCTCGACCGCGTCCCGGTACAGCAGGCCGGTGAGGCCCTTCGAGACCGAGCCGATCTCCGCATCGGCGCTGTCGGGAACGCCGAACGCCCGCCACGCGGCCTCGCCGCCGCGTGTGGCGGCGAGGAGGACCCGGTCGTGACGGGCGTGCAGCAAGCGGTGGAGCGCGGCGAGATCGATGCTCATGCGACCACGCTAGGCAGGCGGCTCAGGACTTGGCGTCCTCCTCGGGGACGGTCTGCGACTCGGGAGAGTCGTCCGCGCGGTCGGCCTGGGAAGCGGCGTCGCCGGCGGGCACGGGGTGCTCCCGCTCGAGCGCCGAGCCCTCCACGTCGACGTTGGGCAGGAGCCGGTCGAGCCACCGCGGCAGCCACCATGCGCTGTTCCCGAGCAGGTGCATGATCGCCGGGATGATCACCATCCGCACCACGAACGCGTCGAGCAGGACGCCCACGGCGAGGCCGAATCCCATGGGCCGGATCATCGAGATGTGCGAGAACACGAAGCCGCCGAACACGGAGGCCATGATGATCGCGGCCGCGGTGACGACCGCTCGGCCGTGGCGCAGCCCGATCATCACCGATGCGCGCGCCGAGCTGCCGTGGACGAACGCCTCCCGCATGCCGGTGGTGATGAACAGCTGGTAGTCCATCGCGAGGCCGAACAGGATGCCGGTGAGCATGATGGGCAGGAAGCTCAGGATGGGACCCGGGCTGTGCACGCCGAATACGCCTCCGAGCCAGCCCCACTGGTAGACGGCCGTGACGGCTCCGAACGCCGCAAACAGCGAGAGGACGAAGCCGGCGGTCGCGACCAGCGGCACCAGGAGCGAGCGGAACACGACGATGAGGATGATCACGGACAGGCCCACCACCACGGCGAGGTAGACGGGCAGCGTCTCGTCGAGCTTCTCCGACAGGTCGATGTTGCCGCTGGCCTCGCCCGCGACGCCGACGGTCGCGCCGGAGATGTCGACGCCCTCGACGTCGCCGGGCTCGTCCAGGGGGGACAGCGCCCGCAGGTCGTGGACCAGCTGCTCGGTGGACTCGGAGGCCGGACCCTCCGTGGGGATCACCTGGAAGGCGAAGTAGTCGCGATCCGCGGAGACGCCTGCGGGTGCCACGCCCGCGACGGACTCGGTCTCCATGATCGTGTTCTCGAGAGCGACCTGGGCGGCGAGCTCGTCCTCCTCGGCCACGGCCTCGGGGAGGCGCGCGGTGACGAGCAGGGTGCCGTTGAGACCCTCGCCGAACTCCTCGTCGATGGTGGTGTACGCGATGTACTGCGTCGAGTCCTCGGGCTCCTGAGTGCCGTCGGGAAGTCCCAGGCGCATCGAGAACGAGGGGATCGCGATGACGGCGAGCGCCACGGCGGCGACGAGCGCGGACACGATGGCGCGGCCGGTGCCCATGGGCTTGGCCTCGGGCTCGCGGTGCTCAGGGGCGCCCTTGCGGGCTCGCGCCTTGCGCGAGAGCACCCGGTCGCCCATCCAGCCCAGCAGCGCAGGAGTGAGGGTCACCGCAGCGAGCACGGCGACCAGCACGCAGAACGCGGCGACCGTGCCCATCACGCCCAGGAAGGGAATGCCGGTGACGTTGAGCGCGAGCAGGGCGACGATGACGGTCGCGCCGGCGAACACGACGGCGTTGCCCGACGTGCCGTTGGCGAGGCCGATCGACTCGTTCAGGTGCATCCCGCGCGCGAGCTGCGTGCGGTGGCGGTTGACGATGAAGAGCGAGTAGTCGATGCCGACCGCGAGCGCGAGCATCACGCCCAGCACGGGGGTGACCGACTGCATGTCGACGGTGCCGGAGAACGCGAGCGACGCCGCCACCCCCACCCCGACGCCGATGACCGACGTCACGATGGGCTGGAGGGCGGGCAGGATCGCCCGCATCATGATGAGGAGCACGGCGAAGGCGAGCATGACGCCGACGATCTCGCCCACGCCCAGCAGGCCCTCGACGCTCGTGTCGAAGTCGGCGGAGAAGTTGACCTCGACGCCGTCGATGTCGGCGCCGCGCAGCTCCTCCATGATGGCGTCCTTGTCGGGCTGCGGGACCTCGAACACGGGGATCGCGAACCGGACGGCGGCGAGGGCGGTGGCGCCGTCCTCTGACACGGTCTGCAGCACGGCGGCGTTCTCCGCAAGCTGCGCGCCCAGCTCGAGCTGCTGCTCCTGCGCGGCGAGCTCGGCTCGGCCTGTCTCGACCTCCTCGCGCCCTGCCTCGAGCTCGGCCTGGGAGGCCTCGAGCTGGGCGCGCTGCTCGTCGATCTGGGCCTGCTGGGCGTCGAACTGCGCCTGCGCGGCCTCGTACTGGCCGGCCGCCTGCGCCTGCGCGATCGCGGCGTCGAGCTGCTCCTGACCCTGCTCGAGCTGCGCGAGTCCCGCGTCGAGCTGCTCCTGGCCCGCCTCCAACTCGGCCTCGGCGGCGTCGAGCTGCGCGCGCCCGTCCTCGATCTGCTGCGGCGCGGCCTCCATCTGCGCGGCCTGCTCCTCGCGGGAGGCCTGCTGCTCGAAGGGGTCGATGACGCTGTCGACCTCGTGCGAGCCGGGCAGCGCGGCGAGAGCCTCGCTGATCTGCGCCTGCTGCTCCTCGGTGAAGGGCGCGCCGTCCTCCGTGGCGAACACGACCCGACCCGTGCCGCCGTCGAGCCCGGGGATCTCGTCGGCGAGCTCGTCGGTGACGCGCTCGGTCTCGAGCCCGGGGATCGAGAAGCTGTCGGTGAGCTTGCCGCCGAACGCGACGAAGGAGCCGCCTGCTGCGGCCAGGGCGATGACCCAGACGAGGACGACGGCGAGGGGGCGGAGGGACGATGCGCGCCCCAGCCTGTAGAGCAGGTGTGCCACGAGAGCTGCCTTTCGGGCGTGGTGTGGTGGGAGGGGCGTCGGTGCCTGCAGCAAGTCTAGCGACGGCGCGCAACTTATCCAACACGTGTTGGCTAAGTAGTGCTCGGAGGGCCGATGCGGTGGCAGACTGGGCCGCATGGACGCGAGAGTGGTGCGGACGCGCCGCAGCCTGCAGCAGGCGCTCTTCGCGCTCGCTCGCGAGCGCGGCATCGATGACGTGTCCATCGGCGACATCGCCGAGCGCGCCGGCATTAACCGCTCGACCTTCTACCAGCACTACTCCGACAAGGAGACCCTGCTGGCCGATGCGCTCGACGCCGTGGCGGCGGAGGCCGGTGCTGACCTGGAGGGCATCGACCACTGGTCAGACGAGCCGCCGAAGGTCCTTGTCGACTTCCTCGCCCACGTCGACGCCCACGCCGCGCTCTATGCGCGCGTCTTCCTCGAGCCGGGATACGGCGTGGTGCTCGCGCGGCTCCGCGAGCACGTTCGGGTCGCGGTGCGCGACGTGGTCGACGGGTCTCCGCGCCCCCAGCGGGAGGTTCCCACGGACGTGATCGCCGCCGGTGTGGCCGGGTCGATCGTCGGGGTGCTCGGGGCGTGGCTCGAGCGTGAGCCTCGCGAGTCGCCGGCCATCGTGGCCGGGTGGGTGATGGCGGTCGTGCTCGGCCCGCCTGTCGAGCCGCCCACCGCGTGACGCGCGCGCGACCGGGGCGACCGAGCCCGCGCATCGGCCGTTGTCCCGTGCCCCTCACCCCGCGTACAATGGAGGCACAACTGCACAGGGGATGATCGGTTTCGACGTGTGTGCTTTCCTCAGGGGAAGCGGGCCGAGGACGTCACGTTATCTCGTTAACGCTCGTGGCAAACCAATAGGTGCCGATTCCAAGCGCACCGACTTCGCCCTCGCTGCCTAAGCGAGCCCCGAAGTCCGTCAGCCCAGGCTAGTTCCCGTCCTGGTTCCTGGCGTCATCTAGGGAACTTGCTCCACCGCCTCGTCGCCGGGCGGTGGGGGACTCTCAGGCGACTGGGGCTATCGCACAGCTTGTCTGAAGGTCGTGCGGGTCCGAGACACTGAGCATTCAGACTGCGCCCGGAGAAGACCTGTCGACGTACGCGCGGACGCGGGTTCGATTCCCGCCATCTCCACGCTTTCATCCCTGTTAGGTGACCGAGAGGCCGCCGTCAGCCCGCGCGGCCGACGGCGGCCCTTCTGTGTGCCGATGCGGCGTGAGCGCCCGCTACTCGCTCGCGTCCTCCGCGTCGGCCTCGTCGCCCACGGAGGCCACGCCGCGCCGCATCTGCAGGCCGTGGGAGCGCGCGAGGTCGGCGATCGCGCCGGCATCCTCGCGACGCACGCGCGCCGACCGCTCGACCCACAGCCAGTCCTGGCGCGGCTGCGCAGGGGCGATCTCGTCCGCGACCGGCATCAGCACGCGCACCTCGAGCGCTGGCTCGTGCACGGCGGCGGGAGGCATGTCGAGAGCGCGGAAGTCGCTGACGAACGCCTCGAGCGCGCCGCTGCCTCGTGCCTCCTCGAACACCATCAGCACCGCGTCGCGCGGCAGGCACAGCTGGTCGACGGCGGCGAGCACCCGGTCCCTCCCAGCCTTGAGTCCCATCGACACCGGCCCCCAGTAGGAGCTGTGGGGGTAGGCGCGCAGGAACTGCCCGAAGGTCGCAGGGCGCGCGCCGAGCGGAACGTCGCGCACCCAGGAGCCGAACCGCGACGCGAGCCCGCCTCCCACCAGGTCGTGGGTGAAGTACATGTTGGTCCACGACGTGCTCGCGAAGAGCGCGGACTGGTGGAGGCGCGAGGTGTCCTCGCCTCGCACGCCCGTCCACACCTTGTACCGCAGCGGGTGGTCGCGGCGGGCGGACTGGGTGCGCTGGGGCTGCGGCGGAGCCGTCGCGACGAATCTGTCGACCTTGGCCTCGGCGAAGGCCTCGGATCCCGAGGTCACCAGGATCTCCGCGTGCGTGAGGGGGCATGCGAGCGTGACGAGGTCGCTGACGATCCACCGTCCCGATCGGATGGCGGCGCCGTCCTCGAGGCGCTGCGGCGAGCGCAGCGCCTCGCTCAGCGTCGCGCGGTCGGCCGCGGCCTCCTCGAGGGTCGCATCCGTCACGACGTGGCGCTCGACCCGCCGCACCGCCGCCTCATACGGCCCGACGGACTCGCCGTCGCCGTCGTCGAGCGGGACGCCCGACAGCGGGATCTCCACGTCGGGGGCGACGGTGTTCCAGTAGGCGTGGAGTGCGTCGGCGGCGATCACGGTGCCCAGGCTGTGGCCTACGAGGACGATTCGGTCGTAGCGGTGACGCTGCGTCACGGCGTCGCGATCCTCGGCGATGGTGGTGAGGAGGTCGACCAGGCCCTTGCGGATGTTCTCGCGCTCGCTGATGTTGTCGGGCTTGCTCGACAGGTACCGGGCAGCATCGCCCAAGCTGCCCAGCGCGAAGCCACCTGCGACGACGGTCAGCACCGGAATGATCGCGCCCAGCAGCGACTGGGCGCCCGCGAGCGCGCCCCACATCTCGCCCCTATCGGGACTCCCGAGGTTGGTGGCGGCCACGGCGAGCGCGACCGCGGCGACCGCGAGGGCCATGGGCACCGCGAGCCGCACCCGCCACGCCACGGCGCTCGCGATCGCGGCCACCACGAGCACTCCCGCCGCCGCGCCGCACGCGATCGCCGCCACCGGCTGGCCGACGAACACCGCTCCCACGACGAACCCCACCGCGGCGCAGAGCCCGACGAGCAGCAGCGTCCTGACGGTGGTGAGGACGCCCGCGAACTGGGAGATCGTCACGGCGGTCAGCGCGCCGACCGCGGCGACAGCGCTCCCGGCGACGATGAGTCCCGGGTGCGCGCCCGACGTCGCCAGGGCGGCGACGAACGCGGCGATCACGCCCGTGACGACGGCGAAGGCCATCCCCAGGATCCTGGCCAGGCGGTCCACCCCGGACGACACGCGGTGATCGGGCCCGGGCCCGTAGGTCTTCATGAAGCCGTCCTCGAGCCCCGCCCGATCGGCCGCGATCAGCTTGAGCACGAACGATGGCAGGTGCCGCCATGCGGTGTCGCGGAAGCGGTACGCCCAGTAGTACTCGTAGAAGTGGGTGGTGCGCGACCAGCTGCGCGGCTCCGCATCCTCGAGTCCTTCGACGTCCTCGATCCGCTGCCGCATGTCGACGCTCACGATGCGACCGAACGACGTCCCTGCGAGCCGGTCGGGAAGCACGAAGCGGCGCAGGCCGGCCGTCGCGTCCACCACGCCGTCGCGGCCGTCGATCACCCCCGCGTCTCGCGCGGCGTTCTCCCGCAGGGGAGCGGGGGCCGCGCTGCGCGCCTGGGCCGGATCCGCGCCGCGTCCCACGAACGACAGCAGCGTGTCGAGCGGCTCCTGCTCGCCGATGCCGTGGACGACCACCACGGCGGTACGCGGCAACATGGCCATGACGGATCCCCCAGGCGTGAGATGAGGTGCGCACTCGAAGGCGAGCGCGAACGGCACCCATTCGAGCACACCTGGCCGCGGCCCGCACGGTGGGATGACGTGAGCGTCGGGAGGTAGCGTGGCGCACATGGAACAGCGACGCCTGGGATCAGCCCCGTTCACCGTCTCGGCCATGGGCCTGGGCTGCAACAACTTCGGCCGTGCCGGCACGGTCACCGAGACGCAGGAGGGCACGGACGCCGTCGTGCACGCCGCGCTCGACGCCGGGGTGACCTTCTTCGACACCGCCGACCTCTACGGAGGCGAGTGGGGCACGAGCGAGACGCTGATGGGCAATGCGTGGAAGGGCAGGCGGGACGAGGCGGTGCTGGCGACCAAGTTCGGGTACACCGAGGTCGCGACGCCGCTCGACGACCTGGGTGCCAAGGGTTCCCCCGCGTACCTGCGTGCCGCGTGCGAAGCCTCGCTCGAGCGCCTCCGGACCGATCGCATCGACCTGTTCCAGCAGCACCAGCCCGATCCGGCCGTGCCCATCGAGGACACGATCGGCGCGCTGGCCGAGCTGGTCGAGGAGGGCAAGATCCTGGCGTACGGCGTCTCCCAGTTCACCGCCGATCAGCTGCAGGCGGCCGATGCGGCGGTGGCGGAGCGAGGATTACCGGGCCTCGCATCGAGCCAGGACGAGCTGAGCCTCGTCGCTCGCGGGGTCGAGACGGACGGCCGCCTCGCGGCGGCCGAGCGCATCGGCGCCGGCTTCCTGCCGTTCTTCCCCCTCGCCAACGGACTGTTCACCGGCAAGTTCTCGCGCACGGAGATCCCCGCCGACTCGCGCATCGGCCGCCAGCGCCCGCACATCGCTCAGAATGCGGACTGGGACGCGATGGAGGCCTATGCCGCGCTGTGCGAGGAGTGGGGGGTGTCGATGCTCGAGGCGACGCTGGGCTGGTTCCTCGCCCGTCCGGTCGTGTCCTCGGTGATCGCCGGCGCGACGCGCCAGGAGCAGGTGACGCAGAACGCGGCGGCGTCGTCGTGGCGGCCCGATGACCAGCAGCTCACGCTGATCGACGCGCTGTTCCCCGCCTGAGTCCGCGCGTTTTCTCGGCCTCGGGGCATCGCGCCCGACCCCCAGCAGCCGGGCGCGACATCCCCCTGGTATCCCCCCTCGCCCAGCGGGCGGTGCACATGGCACGATCACGAGTATTGCATACGAGCATGCATGTACTCGGACGGTCTACTGGCGAGGCTCGATCACGGCCTCGTTCACGCGACGAGCCGCTCACGTGGCGGGCAGCGCCCGTCAGTTGCCGGCGAGGTCCCCTAGGCGGTGAGTCTCGACGGGCACCAGCTTCGCCACCACCGCGGTCGTGTCGATGCCCGCGGCCTCGAGAGCGTCCGCCAGGCCCCCGGGCGATGGCAGCGGCTGACTGCCCTCGAAGTTCACCACCAGGTCGGGCCCGCTGGCGTCCATCCCGATGTACTCGACGCCCACGGACTCCGCCCAGGCGCGGGAGGTGCCGTCGACCGTGTCCTGCGTGGTCTGCTCTGCGCGCAGGTGCACAGCAGAGATCGCCAGCGGCGCCGCGATCACGAGCGCGACCGCCGACAGCGCGACCACTCGGCTCCACGTGCTCTCGTCGCCGTGACGCGGATCGTCTCGAGGCACGCCCTCGCTGGCGCTGCCGGCCGGCTCCCCCAGGGTGAGTGAGGCTCGCACGCCCAGCACCGCCATCGTCACGGTCCCCGTGGCGAGGGTGGCCACGGCGTTGGCGCCGAACAGCACGAGCGCATCCCAGGCCTGGGCGTGCTGACCCGACTGCAGCGTCAGGCCGGCGACGGCCAAGGCCGGCACCAGCGTCACCGCGATGGCCACGCCGGGGACCGAGTTGGAGATGTCGTCACGCACCAGCGCGATCGCGGCGACCACGCCAGTGAGCAGCCCGACGACCAGGTCGAACATGTCCGACGTGACGCGATCCGCGACCAGCGGATTGGTCGCGGCGGAGACCTCGGAGCCGGTGAGCAAGCCGATGAGCACGCTGACGCCCACGGCCGACGCGGCGCCAGCGAGCACGAGCGCCACCGACCGCAGCGTGTTGCGCCGCTGGGTCAGCACCGTCGCCAGCATCACTCCTGTCATGGGGGTGATGAACGGCGAGATGATCATCGCGCCGATGAGGGCGGGAAGGGACTCCGTGAGGATCCCTGCAGCCGCGAGGGCGCTGGACAGGATCATGAGCGCCCAGAACTTGGAGTACCGCTTGACGTTGTCGTCGTGCTCGAACAGCACGTCGCGGCGCATGCGCGCCACGGACTCCTCGCTGGCCTTGAAGTCGCTCCAGACGGTGATGGGGCGATTGTCGCCGGTCAGGCTGGCGGGCGCGAGTCGCGCCCCTCCCGAGTGCGCGTGTCAGCGTCCCATCGCGACGCGCTCGGGGCAGTCGAACGGGTCGCGCGCGGCGAGCCCCACTCGGTTGAGGTAGGCGATCACGATGGCGTAGGACTCGACCAGGCTGGTCTCGGTGTACGGGACGCCGTGGGTCTCGCAGTACTCGCGGACGATCTCGCGAGCGCGGCCCAGGTGAGGGCGCGCCATGTTGGGGAACAGGTGGTGCTCGATCTGGAAGTTGAGCCCGCCCGTGAGGATCGACATCGCCCAGCCGCCGCGGATGTTGCGGCTCGTGAGCACCTGCTTCGACAGGAAGTCGAGCTTGGCGTCGTGGTCGATGATCGCCATGCCCTTGTGGTTCGGCGCGAAGGACGCCCCCATGTAGACGCCGAACACAGCCATCTGCACGCCCACGAATGCGAAGGCCATCCCGAGCGGCAGCACCCAGAACACCGCGCCCAGGTAGACGACGAAGTGCGCCGCGATCATCGACAACTCTGTCCAGCGCTGGCGCGGGGTGCCGCGCGTCACCAGCGACACGATCGAGCGGTAGTGGAGGTTGAGGCCCTCGAGCGTGAGGAGCGGGAAGAACAGCCAGCCCTGGCGCTGGGTGATCCAGCGGATCGGGCCGCGCGCCTCGCGCGCGTCCTCCTCGAGGAAGGAGATGGTGTCCTTCTCGATGTCGGGGTCCGCCCCGCGCTTGTTGGGATTCGCGTGGTGGCGAGAGTGCTTGGTCATCCACCACTGGTGGCTGATGCCCACCACGCCCGCGCTCAGCACGCGCCCCAGGCGGTCGTTCGCCGGTCCGGACGCGAACACCGTGCGGTGCGAGGCCTCGTGGCCCAGGAACGCCACCTGGGTGAGCACGATGCCGAGCGCCGCCGCCATGAGCAGCTGGAACCAGGAGTCGCCCAGCAGTACGAAGCCAGTGACCACGCCGCCGAAGGCGAGCACCAGCGCGGCGCCGTAGCCGGCGTAGAAGCCGTAGGCGCGGCGGAGCAGGCCGGTGTCGCGGACGGTCGCCGCGAGCTCGGCGAAGCGGTGGGTGATGGGGTTGGACGGGATGCGCGGGGCCGTGGCCGGCGTGTTCGTCATGCGTCTCCAGATCGGGGGCGTACGACTTCCCAGCCGAGGTCACGAGCAGGTCGCTCATCTTGCGGATGTCGCAAGGCTACGCGACCGTAGGTTCGATGTCACACCCCCGCGCGGGGGAGGCCGACTCGGGCCCGCGTTCCAGCCGCGTCCGCACGTCGGGCTTCGCTAGGCTCGTGGCCATGCTGGTCCCCATCATCGCCACGCTGCTCGGGCTCGCGGCCCTCGCCTGGAGCGCCGACAAGTTCGTCGCGGGCGCCGCCTCGGTCGCAAAATACTTGGGCATGGCGCCGTTGCTGATCGGCATGATCGTGATCGGCTTCGGCACCTCCGCGCCCGAGCTGGTCGTATCCGCGTTCGCGGCGGCAGGCGGCGACCCCGAGCTCGCGCTCGGCAACGCGTTCGGGTCCAACATCGCGAACATCGGCCTCATCCTGGCGATCACCGCGCTGCTCCTGCCGATCATCGTCAAGCGCGGGATCCTCCGCAGGGAGCTGCCGCTGCTGCTCGTCGTCACGCTGGTGGCGTGGCTGCTCCTGAGCGACGGCACGCTGTCCACGGGTGACGCCGGCGTCCTGCTCATCCTCCTCGCGGTGCTGCTCACGTGGCAGATCCTGTCCGCGCGACAGGCGGAGGCCGACCCGCTGGTCCACGACGTCGAGGAGTCGACCGATCTGCGCGGCATGTCGCGCAAGGCTGCCTGGACGTGGCTCATCGTCGGGCTGGTGCTCCTGGTGATCTCCTCGCGCGTGCTCGTATGGGGAGCCGTCGAGATCGCCGAGGCGCTCGGCTGGTCCGACCTCGTCATCGGCCTGACGGTGGTCGCGATCGGCACTTCAGCGCCCGAGCTGGCCTCCGCCATCATCGCCGTCCGGCGTGGAGAGAACGACCTCGCGCTCGGCAACGTCATCGGGTCGAACCTCTTCAACACCCTCGGCGTGGTGGGCATCGCCGGCCTCATCGCACCCGCCACCGTCAGCTCCGAGCTGCTGTATCGCGACATCCCCATGGTCGCGCTCATGACGGTGCTCGTGCTCGCCTTCGGCTTTCGATGGCGCCGCGACGGGCGCATCAACCGTCTCGAAGGCGCGGTCCTCCTCGCTCTATGGATCGGTTACACGGCCTACCTGCTTCTCAACCCGTCGTAGCGCCCGCACCCGCCACGCGCGAGTGGACCTGCCCGCTCCGCCAGGCCCCTCGCCCCGTCCCGGCCGTACTCTGGCCGCATGCCGGATATCCAGCCAGCGAGCGCATCGGCGCTGTCCCTGCGCGGACTGACCAGACGGTTCGGCGCGACTGTCGCCGTCGCCGGCATCGACCTGGAGATCCCGTCCGGCTCGTTCTACGGCGTGGTGGGGCCCAACGGCGCAGGCAAGACCACGGCGCTGTCGATGGCGACGGGGCTGCTCGAGCCGGACGCCGGCGCCGTCATCGTGCACGGGGTGGACCTGTGGGCCGACCCTGAGCGCGCCAAGCCCATGCTCGGAGTGCTTCCCGACGGGCTGCACACCTTCGACCGCCTGACTGGCGCCGAGCTGATCAGCTACGCCGGCCTGCTGCGCGGGCTGCCACGCGAGGTGGTGCGTGAGCGGCGGGACGACCTGCTCGCCGCGCTCGACCTGCGCCAGGCAGGCTCCACTCTCGTCACCGACTACTCCGCTGGCATGACCAAGAAGATCGGGCTCGCCTGCGCGTTGGTGCACGCTCCGAGAGTGCTCGTCCTCGACGAGCCCTTCGAGGCCGTCGACCCCGTCAGCGCCGGCGCCATCCGGCGCATCCTCATCTCGTTCGTCGAGTCCGGAGGGACGGTCGTCATGTCCTCGCACGTGATGGCGCTCGTCGAGAGGCTGTGCGACCACGTCGCGGTCGTGGGGTCGGGGCGAATCCTCGCGGACGGAACGCTCGAACAGGTGCGTGCAGGGGTCGACCTCGAGGAGCGGTTCGTCGGACTCGTGGGCGACGTGGAGGACGGGCGGGACCTGGCGTGGTTGCGACAGTCCTGAGCCTCAAGTACCGCGTAGTGCTCCATCAGCTCCAGCGGGAGTGGTGGCGGGCGCTGCTGCTGGTGGGAGGAGCGATCTGGTCGCTCTCGCTCGTGCCGGCCGTGCTGTGGGCGCAGTACGCGCTCGCGCGCGAACCCCTCGACGTCCGTGCGGACATCCTGGTGGGGGCGGGCGCGCTCTGCGCCATCGGGTGGGTGATCGCGCCGCTGCTGGTGACCGGTCTGGACGACACCCTCGACCCCGGGCGGTTCGCGATCCTCGGCGCGTCCTCGCGGCAGATCATGCCCGGCCTCACGGTCGCCGCGGCGCTCACCGTGCCGGCCGTCTTCTTTGGCGTGATGTTCCTCATCCTCGCCCGATCGTGGCGCCACGACGGCGCATGGGTGATGGCCGCGGCGGTCGCGGGGTCCGTCCTCACGGTGACCGTGATGGTCGTCGGCGCACGCATCGCGGTCGCGTGGGCCGCACGGGCGATGTCCTCCCGTCGCGCTCGTGGGCTGTCGCTCATCGCGCTCATCGCCGCCTTCGGCGCGATCGCGCCGGCCATCTGGCTGAGCCTGCGCGATGGACTCGAGTCGGCGGCAGCGAACGAGCTGCCCGTGATGCTCGACTGGCTGGGACGCACCCCGCTCGGAGCCGGCATGGCCGCGCCGGGAGCGCTCGCCAGGGGCGACGCCTGGGGCGCGGCCTGGCGACTGATGCTCATGGCGGCGGTCGTCGTGATCCTGCACGGCGCATGGCGCGCGAACGTCGCCTACACGCTCGTGCACCCGTTGCACCGCGGCGGAGGCGTGCAGCGGAGGTCTGACGCGATCCTGGGCGGCCCTCGTCAGCGACCCGAGCGCCAGGGCGGCGCGGGCCGCGAGATCGCGCGAGCGGTCCGCTCCCGCGCGCTGGTGTACTGGGCGACGGACGTGCGCTACCTCGTGAATGCCTTCGGAGTGGTGGCGCTGCCCGTGCTGATCTTCGTGATCGTGGTGCCCGTGCTGGGGCTCGACGCGCGGTGGGCGCTCGCGGCCCCGGTCGTGCTTGCGGCGTCCATCGGCTGGGGCAGGCACAACGACGTCGCCTACGACTCGACGTCGCTCTGGATGGACGTGGTGGCCGGGCGCATCGGCCGGCACGTGATGGCCGGGCGCGCCCAGGCAGTGCTGGTGTGGGGCGTGCCAGCCGTCGCGGTCGCGGCCGCGGCGATCGTCGCCTGGGGGCGCTTCTGGCCGGCGATTCCTGGGCTGCTCGGGGCCTGCGCGGGAGCCCTCGGAGCGACCCTCGGGGTGTCGGCGGTCTCGTCGGTGGTCCTCCCGTACCGCGCCCCTGGGCCGGGCGAGAACCCGTTCGGAGCAGAGGTGGGATCGCTGGGAGCGAGCCTGGTCTCGCAACTCGTGTCGGGCGCCGCGATGCTCGCGGTGCTGCCGTTCGTGACATTGCCGTTCATCCTCTCGCTCACGCACGATGGCCGCTGGGGATGGCTGGCCCTGGTGACGGGCGTCGGGATCGGGATGGGCGCGTGCGTCGCGGGTGTGCGCGCGGCCGGCTCGCTCTACGACAGGCGCTCGGGCCAGCTCCTCACCGCAGTCGCCTGACCTTCCGCTACGTGCGCGAGTTGGGCCCACTTCGCTCGTCTAAGGCCCTAGATGAGCGAAGTGGGCCCAACTCGCGCATCAGGAGAGGGGGTGGGGAGACCGGCGACGTAGACTGGCGCGCATGAGCGAGACCCTCGACCCGCAGCCCGACACCGGCGCGCCCCAGGGCGGCACCGCGACCATCGAGCGCGTCGAGCAGCGCGAGCTCGCGGAGCCCGGCGACGCCGAGCGCTTCGCGCACTACGTGAAGAAGGACAAGATCATGGAGTCGGCGCTGTCGGGCGAGCCCGTGATCGCGCTCTGCGGCAAGGTGTGGATCCCCGGCCGCGACCCCAAGCGCTTCCCGGTGTGCCCGCAGTGCAAGGAGATCCTCGACGCCGCGTTCGGCAAGGGCGACGGCGAGGACTGACGCCCGACCTCCCCACCTGGCCCGCGCATCGGCCCTACCCTAGAAGCGTGTCCACCCAGGAGGAGCTCGAGCGCGAAGGCGCCGTCGCACTGCAGACGGCCGATGCGTGGGTCACCATCGTCTGGAACGACCCGATCAACCTCATGAGCTATGTGACGCACGTCTTTCAGACGTACTTTGGCTTCTCGCGCCACGATGCCGAGGCGCGCATGCGCGAGGTGCACGAGAACGGCCGCTCGGTCGTGTCAGCGGGCGGGCGCGAGAGGATGGAGGTCGACGTGCAGGCGATGCACGGCTATGGGCTGTGGGCCACGCTGCAGCGGAGCGGCGAGTGAAGGGGTTCGTCGCGCGTGACGGCGCCGCGGTCGCGGAGCTCGACGACGAGGAGCGGATGGTCATCGCGCGCATCGTCGCGGACGTGGGCCTGCTGCTGGGCGGCGAGCAGTTCGGCATGGACGCGCCCGTCGATCGTGACGCCGGCCTCGACGACGCCGACGAGATCCTGCGTCACCTGCGCGGGCTCGAGGAGGCGCTCGCCGAGCCCGACGATCCCGCAGTGCTGCGTCTGCTGCCCAACGCGAGCCGCGAGGACCGCGAGATCGCCGACGAGTTCCGCCGCCTCACCGAGTCCGACCTGCGCGACCTCAAGGTCGCCCGGCTGCGCACCATGTGGGAGCAGTTGAGCGAGGACGGGCCCGAGTGGGAGGTCGCGAGCGGGGACGCGATGGCGACCGCGGCGGCTCTGACGGACCTGCGCCTGGTGCTGGGCAGTCGCCTGCAGCTCGACAGCGACGAGGACGCCGAGCGCCTCCACACGGAGATCGACCTCGCGACGCACGCGCTCGACACCGACGACGACGAGACCCTGCCGGTGGACCCCGAACGGGTCTGGCTCGGCATGCTCTACCAGGCGCTCACCTGGCTGCAGGAGTCGCTCGTGCAGTACTCGATCAGCGCCGAGGACGCCTCCTCGGAGGGCGCCCATGAGTGATGCTCCCATCGGCGTCTTTGACTCCGGCGTGGGCGGGCTGACCGTGGCCCGCGCGATCATGGATCAGCTGCCGCACGAGTCGATCCACTACGTCGGCGACACGGCGTACGGCCCCTACGGCCCGCTGCCCATCAGCGACGTGCGGCGCCACGCCCTCGACATCATGGACGCGCTGGTCGAGGACGGCGTGAAGATGCTCGTGATCGCCTGCAACACGGCCTCGGCGGCGGTGCTGCGGGACGCGCGCGAGCGGTTCTCGCGCGAGCGCGGCGTGCCCGTGGTCGAGGTCATCGTGCCCGCCGTGCGCCGCGCCGCCGCGCTCACCAAGTCCGGGCGGGTGGGCGTCATCGGCACGACCGCGACCATCACGTCCGGCGCGTACGACGACGCGCTCGCGGCCGCGCCCGACATCTCGGTCCATTCGCAGGCGTGCCCGCGGTTCGTCTCGCTGGTCGAGGAGGGCATCACGTCCGGACCCGAGGTGATCGACGTCGCTCGGGAGTACCTGGCGCCGCTCCAGGCCGCCGACGTCGACACCCTGATCCTGGGCTGCACCCACTATCCGATGCTCCAGGGCGCGATCGGCTACGTCATGGGGCCCGAGGTGACGCTGGTCGACTCGGCGACCGAGACGGCAATCGACGTGTACCGCGCGCTCACGGCCTCCGGCCTCGAACGGCCGGCCGATGCGCGTGCCGAGCACCGCTTCTTCGCCACCGGGGAGCGGAGCAGGTTCGAGGCGCTCGCGCAGCGCTTCCTGGGACCGGTGGTGACGGAGGTCGCGGCGCTGTCGTGACGGTCGAGCTGACCATCGTGGGGTGCGCCGGCTCGACGGCCGGCCCCGACTCGGCGGCGTCCTGCTACATGGTGTCCCATGCCGACGCGGACGGCCGGACCTGGCGGCTCGTGCTCGACCTCGGCTCGGGCGCGATCGGGCCGCTGCAACGGTACTGCGACCCCGCCCGCGTCGATGGCGTGCTGGTGTCGCACGGCCACCCGGATCACTGCGCCGACCTGGGCGCGCTCGATGTGCTGCGCCGCTACGGGCCGTCGCGCGACGAGGACCCGCCGCGCATCCCGTTGCTCGGGCCGGAGGGGATCGACCGGCGCATCGGCGATGTCAGCGGCGACCCGGCCGACCGAGGCGCTGCGACCTACGACTTCCGCCCGCTCGCGCACGGAGACGTGACGCGCATCGGGCCGTTCACGATCGAGGCCGCGCGCGCGAATCACCCCGTGCCGGCGCTCGCGTTTCTTGTCTCAGCGGGTCGCTCGACGCTGCTGTACACAGGCGACACGGACCGCTGCGCCGAGGTGGACGCGCTCGCGGCCCGGCCGGGCGTGAGTCTCATCCTGGGGGAGGCCGGCTGGGCGCACCGTGAGGTCAACCCGCCTGGAGTCCACATGAACGGCGACCAGCTGGGCCGCATGGCGGCGCTGTCCGGGCGGGCCGCGCTCGTGGTCACGCACGTCGCCTCGTGGGTCGACCCCGAGCCCACCCTCGTCCAAGCACGCGCACACGCCCCGGGCGCTGTGCTCGCCCGCCCGGGCGAGACCCACGCGTTCTGACCCCGCGGGGCGTCCCGAGGGTCAGAGGGCTATGCGACCCGCGGGGGGCCGCATTCGAGGGCTTCGCGCGGGCGATCCGACGTTCGACCCTCGCGGACCGTGCGGCAACCCGGGCGCCGATAGGCTCGAGTCCATGACCGACATCACCCGCGCCGATGGCCGCACCCCCGACCAGCTCCGCCCCGTCTCCTTCGAGCGCTCCTGGCTCGACAGCGCCGAGGGCTCGTGCCTCGTGTCGTTCGGCGGCACCAAGGTGCTGTGCGCGGCGTCCTTCACGGAGGGCGTGCCCCGGTGGAAGAAGGGCTCCGGCGAGGGCTGGGTCACCGCCGAGTACGCGATGCTCCCGCGCAGCACCAACACCCGCAACGACCGCGAGTCCGTGCGCGGCAAGATCGGGGGCCGCACGCACGAGATCAGCCGCCTGATCGGCCGGTCGCTGCGCGCCATCATCGACGTGAGGGCCCTCGGCGAGAACACCGTCGTGCTCGACTGCGACGTTCTCCAGGCGGACGGCGGGACCAGGACGGCGGCCATCACCGGAGCGTACGTCGCGCTGGCCGATGCGGTGGCATGGGTCAAGCAGCACGGCGCGATCAAGCCGGGCAAGGAGCCGCTCACCGGCTCGGTGTCCGCCATCTCGGTGGGCATCATCGACGGCACGCCGATGCTCGACCTGCCGTACGTCGAGGACGTGCGCGCGGAGACCGACATGAACGTGGTGATGACGGGCGACGGCGGGTTCGTGGAGGTGCAGGGCACCGCGGAGGGCGCGCCGTTCTCCAAGCCCGAGCTCGACGAGCTCCTCGCGCTCGCGACCGCCGGCAACGCCCAGCTCTCCCGCCTGCAGGCCGCCGCGCTGGCGGGCTGACGTCGTGCGAGACTGACGCCATGGCACGCCTCGCGATCGCGACCCGCAACTCCCACAAGGTGGACGAGATCTGGGCGATCCTCGAGCCGCTGCTGCCGCACCTGCACCGCGAGGACGTCGCCTCCGCGCTGGACCTGGACGCGCCGTCGCCCGTCGAGGACGGCGTGACCTTCGAGGCGAACGCGCTCATCAAGGCGCGGGCGCTCGCGGCGAGCACCGGGGTGCCGGCGCTCGCGGACGACTCCGGCATCGCCGTGGACGTGCTGGGCGGCTCGCCCGGGATCTTCTCGGCGCGTTGGGCGGGGTCGCACGGGGACGATGCGGCCAACCTCCGGCTTCTCCTCGACCAGCTGGCAGACGTGCCAGACGAGCACCGTGGAGCGGCGTTCGTGTGCGCGGCGGCGCTCGTGACGCCCGATGGTCGCGAGTACGTCGAGGTGGGCCGCATGCCGGGCGAGCTCGCTCGCGAGCCGCGCGGCGACGGCGGGTTCGGCTACGACCCGATCTTCGTCGCCGAGGGCCAGTCGGTCACCAACGCGGAACTCGATGCGGACGCGAAGAACGCCATCTCGCACCGCGGCGCGGCGTTCAGGGCGATGGCGCCGCACGTCGTGGCGGTGCTCGGCTGAGCGTCCTTCCCGACTACCTGGGGCCGGGCGTGCGGGTGGTCTTCTGCGGCACCGCGCCGGGCCTCGCGTCCGCCTCCGCGGGTCACTACTACGCAGGCCCCGGCAACCAGTTCTGGACCTTCCTCCACCAGGCCGGCTTCGTGTCCTCGCCGCTCGCCCCTGTGGACGACGCGCGAGTGCTGGAGCACCGCATCGGCCTCACCGACCTCGTCAAGACGATGGCCCAGTCGCACGACCGCGGCCTCCCCTACGACGCTGAGGCCTTGGAGGCCAAGGTGAGCGCGCATCGGCCGTCGTGGCTCGCCTTCACCTCGAAGGAGGCGGGCAAGGCGGCGGCGCGACACGCGGGCGAGCGGCCTCCGGGACTGGGTGAGCAGGCCTGGACGTTCGGCGGCGCACGAGTGTTCGTCCTGCCCAGCCCGTCCGGTCGCAACCAGGGCCGACGAGACTACGACGGACGGGCGACCCGCCTCGAATGGTGGCGCGATCTCGCCGGCGAGGTGAATCGCTAGGGCAGCATGCCGCAGTGGGCGAGAGCCTGGCGCAGCAGGTGGTGCTGCCCGCCGGTCATGTCGCTCGCGACGTCCTCGCTCGCGGCCTCCTCAGGAGTGAGCCACACGATGTCGAGCGCGTTCTGGCTGGGCTCGCAGTCGCCGTCGACGGGCACCACGAAGGCGAGCGCGACGGCGTGCTGGCGGGAGTCGTGCAGGGGCCCGAAGCCCTCGGTGGGGAAGTACTCGGCGACGGCGAACGGCGTGGGGCTCGCGGGGATGCGCGGCAGCGCGACGGGACCCAGATCCTTCTCGAGGTTGCGGATCAGTGCGTCGCGGATGCGCTCGTGATACAGCACGCGGCCCGCGACCAGCGCGCGCGAGATGGCGTCATCGTCGGCGCGCAGCAGGAGCCCGACCTCGGTGATCTCGCCCGACGCGCCCACGCGCACGGGGACAGCGTTCACGTAGAGGATGGGAAGCTCGCCGCGCACCTGCTGCAGCTCGCGATCGCTGAGCCATCCGGACGGCTCGGGGGGCAGCTCGGCCATATCAGTCATGACTCCTTTCTACCTCCCCTCGGCGCGGTGGTCAGGACGCGCGCCGCGAGGTGGCACGCTGGTCGGAATAGGTTCGCGAGCGACTGCGTTACGCGAGCACGGGGAAGCGACTCAGGAAGGAATCCCCATGAGCACTGTTGAACTGACCACTGACAGCTTCGAGCAGACCGTGACCAAGGACGGCATCGTCCTGGTCGACTTCTGGGCGGAGTGGTGCGGACCCTGCAAGCGGTTCGCGCCCATCTACGACCAGTCCTCGGAGGCGAACCCCGAGATCGTCCACGCGAAGGTGGACACGGAGGAGCACCAGGAGCTCTCCGCGCAGTTCGGGATCACTGCGATCCCTACGCTGATGGCCTTCCGCGACGGCATCATGGTCTACAACCGCGCTGGCGCGATGGCCGGCCCCGACCTCCAGAACCTCGTGAAGGCCGTCGAGGGCCTCGACATGGATGAGGTCCGCAAGCAGGTCGCCGAGCAGGCGGCCGCTCAGTAGGCCCGACTCGTCCTCGGAGGCGTCCTTCCCCAGCAGGGGAAGGGCGCCTCGCTGCATTCCCCTCGCGTTCGCGCGCGATGGGGGAGCGCCGATGCGCGCGTCGGCGTCAGCGCAGAGGTGCCGCCTGGCGAGCGGGGGCGGTCGCGCCGGCGCGCACGCGCCGACGCTGCGTCAGCCGGGTGGCGCCCAGCACCACGCAGAAGAGGACGCCGAAGAGCACGGCCATGCCAGCGCTGGTCGCGGCGTCGAGGACGTACGCGAGCCAGAAACCCGCGAGCGCGCCCACGGCCGCGATCGTCACGGTGAGCACGAGCATGGCCGGAAGCGTCCTGCTCACCAGGTACGCGGTCGCGGGCGGCACGGTGACGAGGGCCAGGACGAGGATGGCGCCCGCCGCGTTGAAGGCCGCGGTCACCGTGAGAGACACCAGGAACATGAAGGCGGTGTTGACCAGTCCCGTGCGGATGCCCTGGCTCGCGGCGAACTGCGGGTCGAAGGTCGTGGCCTTGAGCCGCGAGTAGAGGACGGCGATCACGCCGACGTTGAGAGCCAGCATCCCGAGCATCACGTAGAGGTACGTCGGGCCGATCGACACCGTGCCCACCGTGAGCTGGTCCCAGGCTGCCAGGTTGAGGTCGCCGACGAGCACCGCATGGGTGTCGAGGTGGACGTTGGCGAAGCTCGCGCTCACCAGGATGACGCCCACGCTGAACAGCGCCGGGAAGATCAGGCCCTGCGGGGCGTCGCCCGCGATGAGGCCGGTGCGCGTGAGCCACTCGCTGCCGAGCACGACCAGCAGTCCCGCGAGCGCCGCGCCGACGATGAGCAGCGGCGAGTCCAGATCCCTGGTGACGACGTAGCCGAGCACGATGCCTGGCAGCACGGCGTGGCTGATGGCGTCCACCAGCATCGAGCTCCTGCGCAACACGATGAACGTGCCCGGCAGAGCGCATGCGAGCGCGGTGACGACCGCGAGCAGGGCGGTGCCGACGACGAAGCTCATCGCGAGCCCTCCTCCATGGCGAGCTCACGTGTGACGGCGGCACGGGCGCGACGGCGGGCGAGGGCGCTCGTCACGAGCGAGCGGCGCGGGGACGCGACCAGCGAGATCACCAGGATCGCGAACAGCGTCAGCACGATGACCGGCCCGGTGGGGATATTGCCGAGCGCGATCGACACGTACGCGCCCACGCCGCTGCCGACGCCGCCGATGGCCCCCGACAGCGCGACCATGCCTGGCAGGGTGCGCGTCCATTGTCGGGCTGCTGCTGGCGGGGTGACGACGAACGCCACCATCAGCACGAGTCCCACGGCCTTCACACCGATCACGACGGCGACGACGATGGTGGCGAACATGACGGCGTCGATCGTCCGCGCCCCGAAGCCCAGGACGCTCGCGTGATCGGGGTCGAGGGTCCGCAGGGTAAACTCCTTCCACATGACGAGCATCACGGCGAGCGCGATGCCGCCCACCGAGATCGAGGTGACGAGATCCGCCACCGTCATGACCGAGGCGTTGCCGAACAGGTAGTCCTGGATCCCGCCCTTGCCGGGGAAGGACCCGTTGGCGATGACCCGCATGAGCAGCATCCCGAGGCCGAAGAAGACGCTGAGCGAGACGGCCATCGCGGTGTCGATGCGGATCTTCGACACCCGCGTGGTGCCGTTCGCGAACAGGGCCGCCAGCGTGCCGACGACGACGGCGCCGATGATGAGGACGGGCATCGATCGGCCGTCCCATCCCAGGGCCGCGGCCACCAGGAAGGCGATGAGCGCGCCGGGGAGGGCGGCGTGGGAGATGACGTCGGAGATGAGCGACTGCTTGCGCAGGTACGCGAAGCTGCCGAGCGCGCCGGACACCACGCCGATCGCCATGGTGCCGAGGAGCACCATGCGGAAGGTGTGGTCGCCGAGGAACTCCGCGGGAGTCATGAGCGGGGCCGGTTCACGCGATCAGGTCCAGGAAGGTGTCGTCGCCGGTCGTGACGTCGTAGGTGGTGCGAATGTTCTCCTTGGTGAAGACCTCCACCGTGGGGCCGGAGGCGACGATGCACTGGTTCAGCAGCGTGACGTGGTCGCAGTAGTCGGTGACGGTCGCGAGGTCGTGATGGACCATGACGACCGTGGTCCCCTGCGCTCGCAGCGCATGGAGGACGGTGACGATCGCCCGCTGACTCTTGGCGTCGACACCCTGGAAGGGCTCGTCCATGAAGTACAGGTCGGGTGCCTGGACGAGCGTGCGGGCGAGGAAGACTCGCTGACGCTGTCCGCCGGACAGCTCGCCGATCTGACGGTGGGCGAGGTCGGCCATGCCTGTCGTGCGGAGTGCGTCGACGGCGGCGTCGCGCTGGGCCTTGCCTGGCCGCTTGAGCCACCCGAGCGAGCCGTACGTGCCCATGGTGACGACGTCGAGCACGGTGGTGGGGAAGTCCCAGTCCACGCTGGCGGACTGCGGCATGTAGCCCACCCTCTGGCGCGCTCGGGACAGCGGTCCGCCAAAGAACTCGGTGCGGCCCGTGAGCGGCGGCACCAGTCCCAGCATCGCCTTGATGAGCGTCGACTTGCCCGCGCCGTTGGGCCCCACGACGCCCATCACCACCCCGGCCGGCACGCGGAGGTCGACCGCGCGCAGCACGGGTGTCTCCCGATACGCGACCGAGAGCTGATGGGTCGCGCACGCGAGCGGGGCGGTGGATCCCGGCGGTGGGGGTGCGGTCACGGCGCCGCCTCCGTCCCCAGGGCCTTCGCGATGGCCTCGGCGTTGTGGCGGAACACCCCGAGGTAGGTGTCGACGCCCTCGTCGGCTCCGAGCGAGTCCGCGTACAGCTCCTCGCCGGACACCCTGACGTCCCACCCGAGCGCGGTGACGGCCTCGCTGAGGCTGGTGATGGCCTGAGGGTTGGCCTGATTGTCCTGGAAGATCACGGGCACCTCGTGGTCCGCGATCAGCCGCGCGAGGTCGGACAGCTCCCCTGCGCTCAGCGCCGCCTCGGTCGACACGAAGTCCGTGGCGTGAACGTCGAGATCGTAGGTGTCGCCAAAGTAGGCGAAGGCATCGTGGCCCGTGATGAGGATGCGCGGCTCGGGGATCGACGCCAGGAGCGCCGCGGCCTCCGCGGCCGCTGCCGCGATCTCCTCCTGGAAGTCGGCAGCGTTGGCGGCGTACGCATCGGCGCGCTCGGGGTCGGTCTCGCCGAGCTTGTCCGCGACGTACCCGACCACGAGCGACCATGCCTCGGGGCTGTTCCAGACGTGAGGGTCGTGAAGTGGCTTGCCGTCCTCGTCGGTCTCGGGCCACGGCAGCAGCAGATCCTCCGGAAGCAGCTCGGCCACCGCGAGCTGCCGGTCTCCCAGGCTCGAAAGCTGGTCGCTCACCTGCGCCTCGAGGTGGAGGCCGTTCCACAGCACCACGTCGGCGCTCTGGATCGCCTGCACGTCCTTGGTCGAGGGCTGGTACGTGTGCGGGTCGCCTCCAGGTCCCACCATCGTGATGACCTCGGCCTCCGGAGCGATGGCCGCGACCGCATCGGCGAGATAGCCGGTGGTCGCGTACACGCTCATGGTCGCGTGTGCGTCCTCCGACTCAGGCGAGGCGCAGCCCGCCGCGGCGAGCGACGCCGCGATGGCGGCGGCGAGCTGTGCGGCGGGGCGGGGACGCGGGTTCATCGACGAGCGGCGCCTCTCATTGCGCGTGTGATTTCGGCGGCGTGTGGGCTTCTGACGCTATCACTCGAACAGCAAAGTTCGGCACACCGAAAACCTCTCGCCTGCACGCCGCGAGCGCGTCCCTCCTCAGCGGCGCGATCCCCGGTAGGCGGCGATCGCGTTCACGCCGCCTGCGATCGCGCCGAACAGCACGGCCCCGATGGGCCATACGATCCACGACCGGTCCCACGCGTCGCCGATGAAGCCCCATGCCAGGAAGATCGTAGTGAGCAGCGGCCAGTAGATCGCGGCGATGATGCCCATGACGCTTGTCTCGTCGTCGTCCCCGTCGACACCCTCCGGGCTCGAGCCCTCCTCGAGCTTCTCGGCTGCGGTGCGCGCCCAGGTCCGGGGGAGGAACACGGCGAGCCCGGCGGCCACCATCGCGAGCGCCCCGCCCACCCCGACCGTTGCCCAGAACTGGTGGTGGGGTGTGCCCTCCGTGACGAGCGTGGTGACGAGGATGGGAGCGACGGAGAGGATCCACACCGCGATCGCGACCTGCAGTGATCGTGTCAGGTGGGTCTCGTGACGCGAGGAGAGATCCCGTGCCCAGGCGGTCACCTCGGGGCTTGCGCTGAACTCGTCGTCCACGATCCGCTGCGGCGCGCCCGACATGCGCCCACTGGAGATGATGATGAGGACCCCGACGGCGACCAAAGTCAGCAGGATGAGCAGCCCGATGAGCGAGGCAGTCTCCTCGTTCCACGGCCCCACGCCGGCCTGGGCTGCCCCGGACCCGACGATGAGGGCGATAGGCGACAGCACGAACAGCGCGACCGCCAGCCCGATGCGCCGGCTGCTCACGCGCTGGGCGTCGGCGAACGACTGGGCCTCGTCGAGTGTGATGGCCGCATACGACGGCGCGGCGGGGCCACTCGGGCCTGCCGACCCGGCCACCGCATTGGCCCCGGTGCCGGAAGAGATGTCCGCTGAGATGCCGAGGACTGGGGCGACCTCCTCGAGGTTGCCGAAGTCGCGGATCACCTGCCCGACGGCCTCGTTCTCGGTGCGCCCCTCGGCGATCAGCGACGTGTACGCGTCCTCCATCATGCCCCTCAGCTCGGTCTTCGCCTCGAGCATGCGCGGAGTCTGCGGGTAGGTGCTGAACATGGTGTCCAGGTAGGCGAAGATGACGTTCACGGGGTGCCTCCTTGAGCGGTTCCGGTGACGAACCGGTCCACGACGGTCTTGGTGTGGTGCCACTCCTCGGTCTTGAGCGCGACATGCGCGACTCCAGCCTCGGTGATCCGGTAGTAGGTGCGCGGCTTGCCCGTCGGGGAGACGCCGGCCGACGCGCTCACGAGCCCTCCGGCCTCGAGGCGCTTGACGGCCGAGTACAGCGTGGTCTGCTTGATCGAGTAGTCGTCGCCGCCGATCGCGGTGATGCGCTGGGCGAGCTCGTAGGCATACGACGGACCCTCGCGCAGCAGGGACAGGACCATGAGGTCCACATAGCCCCTGATGGCGTCTGCACTGATCACGAGCGCGCCTCTCGTTCCTCGCCGGCGGATGCTGGCTCTCGCATACTACGACTGTAGTAGTACGCGTGTCCAGCCATCGACGTGGGGCCGGCGCCGGCAGACGCCGACGGCCCCCGATCGCGAGCGTTCTGCTCGCCGTCAGGGGCCGTGCGAAGACGTGCGCGAGGGGGGACTTGAACCCCCACGTCCGAGGACACTGGAACCTAAATCCAGCGCGTCTGCCAATTCCGCCACTCGCGCGCGGGACTCAGGATACGGCGTGCATCAAACGCCCACGTCACGGCCGACGCGCTCGCTGGGGCCGGAGAAAGTACCAACCGTGGAGCGTGGGGTGGTGTAGGGGCGGGAGCCGTCAGTCGATGCCGAGCTCGCGGCGTAGGCGCGCGACGTGGCCCGTCGCCTTGACGTTGTACTGCGCGAGCTCGACGGAGCCGTCGGGGTCGACGACGACGGTCGAGCGGATCGAGCCCTCGACCACCTTGCCGTAGTTCATCTTCTCGCCCCAGGCGCCGTACGCCCGCTGTACCTCAAGGTCGGGGTCGGACACGAGCGTGAAGGTGAGGCCCTCGGCCTCGCGGAACTCCGCCAGCTTCTCGGGGGAGTCCTTCGAGATGCCGACCACCTCGTAGCCGGCTGCCTGCAGGGCGCTCAGCGAGTCGCGGAAGTCGCAGGCCTCGGTCGTGCAGCCGGGCGTCATGGCGGCGGGGTAGAAGTACAGGATCACGTGCTTGCCGCGCTGGTCGGACAGGGTGAATGATCCCTGGTCGGTGGTCGCGGTGAAGTCGGGTGCGGCGTCGCCCTGGGCGAGTCGGGTGTCAGTCATGGTGACAACCTAACGTCCGTATGGGAGCCGGCTCTTCCCGGGGGCTGTCGATTTCACAAGCCACGTCCCCGCCTGCTAAAGTTGTTCTTCGCACCGCGCCGCCACGGCTGCTCGGAACGCGAGCACCTCTAGCTCAATTGGCAGAGCAACTGACTCTTAATCAGTGGGTTCTGGGTTCGAGTCCCAGGGGGTGTACCGATATCGACCTGAGGTCGCCGGGGACGGCGACCGCGCCCCTCGCGACAGGGCGCCGCCTGACACCGATTACGGTGGAGCGATGTCATCCTTGCGCAGCGCTCTCGGCCGACTGAACTCGGCCGCCATCGCGACCGCGTACCGCGCCGAGACGGGCCTGCGCGACTGGTGGGCGAGCCGCGCGGCCCGCAGCGGATGGAAGCCCGCCGTGCTCCCGTACTCCGGCTACTCGTGCGGGACCTCCGCGCGCGTGCTGGGTCGCGTGGTGCTGGCACCGCCGTCCTTCGACATCGACGCGCGCCGAGGGATGCGAGGGTGGCGCCACCTGCTGACGCTCGAGCACCCCCGCGCAGACGTGCAGATCGCAGTGGGAGGCGTCACGGTCGCCGTGAAGGCCGACGACTCGGGCATCGTGGATGCACGGATCGAGCTGGAGCGCGCTCTCCCCGGCGGAGCGGCGAGCGCGACCCTCAAGGTTTCCGGGCGCGATGCCGTGCGCGCGCCCATCCACGCCGTCAGCGATCGACCGGTCCGCGGCGTGGTGTGCGACATCGACGACACGGCGTGGGTCACCGGCCTCGCGCATCCCTTCCGCGCCGCATGGCGGACGTTGAGAGGAACCAGCGGATCTCGCCGATCCGTGCCGGGCATGGCGGACCTCGTCGCCCAGACGCTGAGAGACGAGCATCACCCTGCGGTGGTGTACGTGAGCAACGGCCCGTGGAACTTCGTCGGCACCATCACGCACTTCCTGGAGCTGCAGGGGTTCCCCGCAGGCGCGCTGCTGCTGACGGACTGGGGCATCAGCCGGACCCGATGGTTCCGCGACGGGAGACTGCACAAGCGCTCGTCGATCGCGCGACTCATGGAGGACATGCCGCATGTCACGTGGGTGCTCGTGGGCGACGACGGCGAGCACGATCCCGAGATCTACATGGCGGCCGCCGCCGACCATCCTGGTCGTGTCGCGGCCATCGTGCTGAGGCGGGCAGGTCTCTCGCGCGAGGGAGAGGACGTCGGCAGTGCGCACGGCGTGCCGGTCGTGCGGGGAGACGATGGCGACGCGCTCATGCCCTTGCTGCGAGCTGCGCTGGTGAGGACGGACAGGCCGGCGGGCGGCGTGAGCTGACCATCGCACCCACCCGGCGCAGAGCGAAGGCCCGGCCCCGCCTGAGCGGGACCGGGCCTCTCGCGTGGTGCGGCTAGCTGGTGGCCAGCGCGCCGTCGGAGGAGAACACGAGGCCGACGGCCACCTCGCCCGAGGTGATCGCAGTCTTGGTCAGCGGGCCGCCGGCGTCGAGCGAGCGGAACTCCGCGACCTCGATGCCGTAGGTCTCCTCGAGGCCGGGCTGGCAGAACGGACGCTCGGGGCATTCCGGGGGGCCGCCGAGGACGATGCCACCGCAGGCCTCGGCGAGCTCGCTCAGGGTGGTCACGCCGTACTGGTCGATGAAGCCCTGCGTCACGGCGAAGGCGTTCTGGTCCTGTGCGTCGGCGGGGCTGCCGACGGCGAGACCGTTCTCCTCGGCGAGCGGCTCGAGCGCGGCCACCGTCTCGGAGATGTCGCCCGACGCGACGGCGGTCTCGACGTCGCCGTCGAGGAACTCCGCGAACGTCGCGGCGTACTCGGGGACGATGTCGATCTCCCCACTCGTGAGCGCGGGCAGGTACGTCTCGCGGTTGCCGATCTCGCGAACCTCGGTGTCGTAGCCTGCCTCGTCGAGCACCTCCGCGTAGATCTCCGCGAGCGTGATGTTCTCGGAGAAGTTCGCCGCGCCGATGGTCAGCGAACCTGCGCCGTCGGCGCCGTCGATGGTGAGCCCCGCCTGGTCGACCCAGGCCTCGGCGACCTCCTCTGAGGTCTGACGGTCGATGTCGACCGACTTGTTGAGCTCGATGAGCGTCTCGGTGTCGAGCGCTGCCGACACCGCGTCGAGGGCCGCGATCACGTCCTCGCTCGCGGCGTCAGCGTTGAGAGCGGGGATGATGTTGTCCGAGGCCTGGAGCTGCTGGTCGTCCTCGAGGACCACGAGCTGCTCGCCGGGCACTGGCAGGCACTCCTGAGCCATGGCGGACTCGCCTCCCGTGGCGCCGCCGGTGGCGCCCATGGTCGGCTCGTCCGATCCGTCGGTGCCGGGATCGGAGCTGGAACAGCCTGCCAGCGTCAGGGCGGCGATCGAGAATGCCGCCAGGGTCAGGTTGCGAGTGCGCATGGGTGCTCCTCGAGTAGGGGACTGTCAGCGTCGCCAACCACCAGCCTGCCTGGTTTCTTCCCAGCGCGCTGCCCGACGAGGCGTGCCCGACTCGTCGTTCTCGGCGCGAAGAGCACCGAGCGTGGCCCGCGCCGCATGCAGGGGAGTGGTCGGTCAGGCCGACGCGGCGGCCGCGTCGCGCAGCGGAGCGGCGGTCACCGCCTTCTGGAGCCTGGCCATGATCGCATCCGTCGTGAGCGCGAGCGCGGCGACCAGGATCGCTCCCGCGA
This sequence comes from Demequina sp. NBRC 110053, assembly GCF_002090095.1. Taxonomy (GTDB): domain Bacteria; phylum Actinomycetota; class Actinomycetes; order Actinomycetales; family Demequinaceae; genus Demequina. Next base: position 1,803,317 of record NZ_BBRJ01000002.1, read on the forward strand.
GCACCTCGCCGTAGCGCTGCGTCGCGAGCCCCGTGTTGATGATCACGCCCAGTCCACCGCCGGCGACGAGCGCGGCGAGCGGCACCGTCGCGACCGTCTGGACGGTCGCGGTGCGCAGGCCGGCCGCGATGAGCGGCACGGCGAGCGGGAGCTCGACCCGCGTCGCCACCTGGAACCGCGTGAGTCCCTGTCCGAGCGCGGCCTCGCGCACGTCCTGGTCGACCTCGGCCATGCCCGTGAAGGTGTTCGACAGGATGGGCGGGAAGGCGAAGATGGCCGCGGCGAGGATCACGGCCTGGTTGCCGAACCCGATCGCCGATGCGGCGAACAGGGTGAGGAGCGCGAGCGTAGGCACCGCACGGGTCAGGTTGGAGGTCACGACGGTGACGCCACCCCCGCGCCGCCGATGCCCGAGCCAGACGCCCAGGGGCAGCGCCACGAGCACCGCGAGCGACACGGCGGCGAAGCTCATCCACAGATGCTCGAGGGTGAGGCCGATGATCGAGTCCTGCGCGAATCGCCAACCGCCGTCATACGTCGGCGTCGTGATGCCGTTCGCGCCGGTCCAGCTCTCGGGGTCGGTGAGATAGTCCCAGGCCTCGGAGATGGTGCTCATGCGGCGGCCCTCCCGCGCGTCCACGGCGTCGCGAGGCGGCCCGCGAGGACCAGGATGAGGTCGAGGACCAGCGCGAGCGCGAGGCACAGCAGAGTCGCGGTCATGATCTGCGCGCGGTAGTCGGACTGCAGGCCGCGGAACATCAGCTGGCCCAGTCCGCCGTAGCCCACGACCACGCCCACGGTGACGAGCGCCACCGTGCTGACGGCGGCGATCCGCAGGCCAGCGATGATCGAGGGGAGCGCATTCGGGAGCTCGACCTGCAGCAGCAGCCGAGTGGGCTCGTACCCCAGGCCTCGCGCCGCATCGGTCACGTCGCGGTCGACCGACTGGAGACCCACGACGATGTTGCGCACGAGCACCAGCAGCGCATACGCGACCAGCCCGATGAGCACGGTGGTGCGGCCGATGCCGGTGAACGGGGCCAGCAGTCCGAACAGCGCGAACGACGGGATCGTGTACAGCACGCCGCTGACGCCGAGGACCGGCCCCGACAGGGCGGGGACGCGCCGCGCGAGCACGGCGAGAGGGAAGGCGATGGCGATCGCGATCGCGAGCGCCTGCAGCGTGAGCGTGGTGTGGATGACCAGCTGCTCGGAGACTTCATCCCAGTTGCGCTGGAGGTAGTCCAGCGAGAACCAGGGGTTGGCGGGCTCATCCACCTCACTGACGCTAGCAGGCCCGATGCGACACGCCGGGACGGTGCGCCTCTCGCGCGTTCCTCGACACCTCCCTCAGGGCTCGGCTCGGCGGCACGGTTCGGCGGCACGGTACGGTGGCGGAATGGACCACGCTGGCATCGCCTTCGACCACGTGCGCAAGGAGTACCCCGACGGCACCGTCGCCGTGGAGGACCTCAGCCTTGAGGTCGTGCCCGGCGAGATCCTGTGCCTGGTGGGCCCGTCCGGTTGCGGCAAGTCGACGACGTTGCGCATGGTCAATCGCCTGGTCGAACCCACCTCCGGCACCATCACCGTCGACGGGGCGGACGTGATGAGCCAGGACGCCGTGCAGCTGCGCCGGTCCATCGGCTACGTCATTCAGCACGTGGGCCTGTTCCCGCACCGCACCGTCGCCCAGAACGTCGCGACGGTGCCTGGCCTGCTCAAGTGGGACAAGCAGCGCACGCGAGCGCGCGGCGAGGAGCTGCTCGACCTCGTGGGGCTTCCTCACGACAAGTACGGGAGCCGGTACCCGCACGAGCTGTCGGGCGGCGAGCGTCAACGCGTCGGCGTGGCGCGGGCGCTCGCGGTCGAGCCGCCCGTGCTGCTCATGGACGAGCCGTTCGGCGCGGTCGACCCCCAGCGGCGCCGGAGCCTCCAGCAGGAGTTCAGGGACCTGCAGCGCAGCCTGGGGACCACGGTGATGATGGTGACCCACGACATCCGCGAGGCGGTGATCCTCGCTGATCGCATCGCGGTGTTCTCGCAGGGCGGCGTGCTCGAGCAGCTCGGCACGTCGGAGGACGTGAGCGAGAACCCTGCCAACGCGTTCGTCGAGGATTTCCTGGCGGACTTCGGCGCGCTCCGAGACTAGGCCGGTGGCGAACGATCAGCGCGCCGGCGAGCCTGGCGTCGCTGAGCCGTCGTCGGCGATGCCAGTGATCGGCGAGGCGGAGTCGCCTGCGCGCGGTGCCGCCGCGTCGCCCGCGCTCGGCGCCGACGGTTCGCCGTTGCGGGAGCGGCCCAGACGCCCGGGCTCGCGCCACTTGGATCGCCACCATGCGACCATCCCGCCCTCGGCCTCCTGCGCTTCCCGTTCGAGCCTCTCCTCGGCCTGACGCAGCTCGCGGTGGCGCCTGCGCCTGCGGCCGGTGGTGACGATCCGGTACACCGAGATGCCGATGAAGATGAAGAGCACGATGACGAGGATCGGCACGAAGATCGCGACCAGGCACAGCGCGACGGCGATCGCGTCCTCGGCGAACGAGGCGAGCGGCGCGCCCGTGCCGCCGGTCGTCGCGTTGACCGCGGGGCGGGAGGCCGCCTTCGAGATGTGCATGGTGAGGGCGACGACGGCGCCCACCAGACCCGCGATGAGCGGGTTGTCCTGCCAGAAGTTCGACTCGTCCACCACGGTCGCGGCTGCGGTGGCGGCGAAGATGACTCCGCCCACGAGCGGGCGCACCGCCGTCTGGATCAGGTCATTGACGTGATCGACCCCGGGGATCTTGTCGAGGATGAGCTCTGCGGTCAGGAGCACCAGCGAGATGATGATCGCGGGCCATGACTGCAGCCACTCGAGGTGCGGCGGCAGGTCGATGAACTCGGTGAAGCGGGCGAAGACGCCGACGATCACCAGGGGGATGAACGCATTGAGCCCAGCGGCCGCCGCGAGCCCTGCGCCGGTGAGCGCTGCGAGCATCGATTCCTCCATCCCGGACGTGGCCGGCGGCACGCGCCGCAGGCATGACGCTCCACGATAGCCCGTCGTGGCCGCCGGCCCTGTCGTCGCGCGGATCGGGAGGCCCTGCGGCCATGCCGTCACGCTGAAGAAGATCAGGGGATCACCCCATGGAAACCAGGGTATACACAGAGCGTATAGTCGCGGCATGGACAAGTTGCCGGCCCTCCTGGGCCTCATGAGCGATCGGCCCACGCACGGCTATGACCTCAAGCATCGGTACGACGAGGTCTTCGCCGCCGGACGGCCCCTCGCGTTCGGCCAGCTCTACGCGACCATCGCGCGAATGCTGCGCGACGGGCTGATCGTCACCGCCGGAGCAGAGGTCGCCGAGGGTCCCGAGCGCAAGCGCTACGAGGTCACTGACCGGGGACGCGAGCACCTGCGTGCCTGGCTGCGCACCCCTGACGACCCGACCCCCGCCCTGCAGACCAACCTGTTCGCGAAGACCGTGCTCGCCCTCATGCTTCACGACGACGCCGAGGAGCTGCTCGACGTGCAGCGCGCTTCGCATCTGGCCCACATGCGCGCGCTCACGTCGGCGAAGGCAGCGGCCCCGCTGCTCGAGCGGCTCGCCATCGATCATGCGCTCTTCCAGATCGAGGCAGACCTGCGCTGGATCGACCTGACCGGCGCTCGCCTCACCGACATCCGCAAGGAGATCCACCATGGCTGACGCACTCATCAGCGCCTCGGGACTGCGCAAGTCCTTCGGTCCCACCGCGGCCCTCCGCGGCATCGACCTCGACGTCGCGCGTGGCGAGGTGCTCGCCGTGATGGGACCCTCGGGCTCGGGCAAGTCGACGCTCATCCACTGCCTCGCCGGGGTGCTCGCGCCCGATGAGGGCACGGTGACGATCGACGGCACCGATCTCACGTCCTTGAGCGCCGATGCGCGTGCCAGGTTCCGGTTGGAGCGCATCGGCTTCGTCTTCCAGTTCGGGCAGCTCCTGCCTGACCTGAGCGCGCGCGACAACGTCGCGCTGCCCCTGCTCATGGGAGGCGCGCGGCGGCGCGCCGCCGTAGCGACGGCCGACCACTGGCTCGGCAGGCTCGGTCTCGCCGACCAGGCCGGCAAGTCGCCTGGCGACATGTCGGGAGGCCAGGCGCAGCGAGTCGCGATCGCTCGCGCCCTCGCGACCGAGCCCTCGGTGGTCTTCGCGGACGAGCCCACGGGATCGCTGGACTCGCTGTCGGCGGAGACGGTGCTCGAGGCGATGCTCGAGGCGGCGCGCGAGTCGGCGACCACGGTCGTGCTCATCACGCACGACGCCCGCACAGCTGCGCACGCCGACCGCGAGGTCATCGTGCGCGACGGCCGGCTCAGTGGCGCCGCCGCGGTGGCGCGGTGACGGCCGCATCGGCTCGCCTGCTGCTGCTCGGCACCGCAGGCGCCGCGCGCCGGCTGGCGGGCATCGTCGCTGGCGTCGCAGTCGCGGTCGCGATGCTGATCGTGCTGCTGGGGACGTACCTGCACATGCCTGACCGCGACGAGCGGACCGCGTGGCAGGTGCTGGTGGGCGAGCGCCTCGAGACGTCGGCCGACGGCACCACGACCGCGCCGGATCCCACCACTGACCAGATGCTGATCGCCAGTCGCCAGGACTACGTGCACGGCCAGCTGGTGACGGTCACGGCCGCGGCGGTCTCACCCGCGACCGACGTCGCCTTCCCCCACGGGCTGGAACCGCTCGTGCCGGGACAGTTCTACGCGTCGCCTGCGGTCGCCGACATGATCGACCACCTGCCCGCCGACCAGTTCGCCGATCGCTATGGCGAGCTCGTCGGAACGCTGCCCGACGCGATGCTGCGAGGACCGGACGAGCGCTCGGTGCTGGTGGGCGCACCGTGGGAGACCGTGGCGTCCAACCCCAACGCGCGCGTGCAGCCGGGGTTCGACACGGTGGGTCAGCGCTACGACGTCACCACCTACCGCGTCATCCTCGCGATCGGGTCGATCGCGATGCTCGTGCCCATCGTGCTGCTGATCTCGATCGTGTCTCAGCTGGGAGCCGCCCAGCGGCGTGAGCGGCTCGCGACCGTGCGCCTCATCGGCGCCGGCCGGAGGGCTGTCGCGGGCCTGTCCGCGCTTGAGATGGGAGCCGCGACGGCAGCTGGCGCGGTGCTCGGCGTGCTGGCTGCGCTCCCGTTGCGCGCGGTCGCATCCACGCTGTCCATCAATGGCGCCCAGTCATTCCCGGCGGATCTCACCCCATCGCCGGCATGGGTGATCGCGACGATCGCGGGCGTCACGGTCCTGGGCGCCGCAGTGGCATGGTGGCAGGCCTACCGCGACGACGTCGGCGCCCCAGGGGCGAGCCGCGAGCGTGCGGAGAAGCGCGTGACCGGATGGCGAGTGACCACGCTCGGCGTCGGCCTGACCCTCTTCGCGGGCTCGGCCTGGGTCGCGAACACCTCTCCCGCGGCCTCTGCAGCGGCGGCAGTGGTGCTCATCGCGTCCTTCGCGGTCCTGACCTTCGGCATCATCATCGCCGGGCCGTGGCTCACGCGCGCCGTGAGCAGCGCGTACGGCAGGGTCGCCGCCCGCGCGTCGGCCGTGGTCGCGGCCGGCCGCCTCACCCGTCATCCGCGCTCGACCTTCCGCTCGGTCGCCGGGCTCGTCGCCGCAGTGTTCATCGTGAGCGTGTTCGCGGGCGTGGTGAGCTCGGTGCGGGCCATCACCGTGCCCTCGGAGGAGCCGGGCATGCTCTCGCTCGACGTGGTGCTTGCCCACGCCGACGCCGCGCACGCGGACGCGATGGTGGCTGCCGCACGCGACGCCGATGGCGTCGAGCGCGTCGTGGTCGGGTACCGGCCGGGCGATCCCGATGCCGCCGGCGTGGTCATGGACGCGCAGGATGCCCGCGCGATCGGCGCGACCGCCGTGCCGGACGCCGCCGCGGTCATGGTCGACACGTTCGCGATGCTGTGGGGCACGTCGCTCGACGTCGATGCGCAGGCACCGGTCCCCGAGCCCGCCGACGGCACCGAGGGGCTCGAGCCGGCGGTGGTGATGGCCGTGACGGACGGCTCGCCAGCGGCGATCGAACGTGCTCGCACGGCGCTCGACATCGCGGGCGACCGGTCGCTCGCGCCCACCTCCCGCACGGACGCGGCCGCTGGCGGCGCAGCGGACATCACCCAGGAGCTCGCGGTTCTCGCGTACATCGGCATGGCCATCGCGATCGGCATCTCAGCGCTCGCGCTCGCGGTCGCGACCATCGCCGCCGCCCTCGAGCGACGCCGGACGTTCGGCCTGCTCCGGCTCGCCGGCATGCCGGTGGCGCAGCTGCGCGGCGTGGTGGCGACCGAGGCTGCAGTGCCCCTCGCGTCGACCCTGGTCGCATCGGCAGGTCTGGGGTTCCTGGTGGCCTGGATTCTGGTCATCACGTTGGGCAACGGGCTCGAGTTCACGTGGCCGGATGGCCGCTACTGGGTGGCTCTCGTGGGCTCGACGGCCTTGGCCGCGCTCGCGGTCGCAGCATCGTTCGGAACCGTGAGGCGCTCGACGGAGATCGACTCGACGCGGTTCGAGTGACGCGCTGCGCTCGGCGAGGGATCGCCGGCCCTCGCCGAGCACCAGCGAGCCCCCGGCGATAGCCTTCGAGGGACGGCGACCACTCCGACCCGGCGCCGGGAGGGGAAGGCCATGGGATTCTGGGACATCATCGGGCTCATCTTCGCGGGACTCGTCGTGGGCGCGCTCGCTCGGCTGTTCCTCAGGGGCCGGCAGGACATCAGCATGATCGTCACGATCCTGCTGGGAATCGCCGGTTCGCTCGCGGGCGCGTGGCTGTGGCGATGGCTCGGCGGGTCGGACACCTTCGGCATCGACTGGATCGCGTTCTTCATCGGCATCGCGGTCGCGGCTCTCCTGATCACCATCTACGTGGCGATCCGCGCCAAGGCGCGCGGCCGAGACTGAGCGCGGCGCCGCGGTGGCGCCCGCAAAGAGAGGAAGGGCCCTCCCTGACGGGAGAGCCCTTCCGAGTCCGTCGTCGACGGACAGCACACGGGTGGCTAACGGGACTTGAACCCGCGACCCTCGCGACCACAACGCGATGCTCTACCACCTGAGCTATAGCCACCATCGGCCCACTCGCGAGGGCCGACGACGATCATACCGTGTCCACTCGACTCACCGAAACTCTGGAGAACCTACGCGGGCGCGGCGACCTTCGCAGCGGCCTGCTTGGCTGCGTCCGAGTCCGGGCCGGGCAGGGGGGCGAGAATCGTCTCGCGGTAGTAGCGGAGCTCGCGGATGGAGTCGTGGATGTCGCCGAGCGCGCGGTGGCCGCCGGTCTTGGCGGGGGCGTTGAAGAACACCCGCGGGTACCAGCGCCGGACGAGCTCCTTGATGGAGCTGACGTCGACCACGCGGTAGTGGAGGTGGCCCATGAGGTCGGGCATGTCGCGCTCGAGGAAGCGGCGGTCCATGCCAACCGTGTTGCCGGCGAGCGGGACCTTGCCGGCGACGGGCACGTGCTCCTTGACATAGGCGAGCACCTGGGCCTGCGCATCGGCCATCGTCACGCCACCCTCGAGCTCAGGGAGCAGCCCGGACTGGACGTGCATGGACCGTACGAAGTCGCTCATCTGATCGAGCGCTCCCGCGGGCGGCCGGATCACCACCTGGACGCCCTCTCCCAGGATGGTGAGTTCCGCGTCAGTGACGAGGCAGGCGACCTCGATCAGCGCGTCCGCCTCCGTGTCGAGGCCCGTCATCTCGCAGTCGATCCAGACCAGGGGAGTGTCAGACATGCCCCCACTCTATTGCGGGGCGCAGACGCCGTCCGTCGGCCCCCTCCCCCGAGGTCCTTTCCCGCGGGGTTGACATCCTCCGGTCGGACATGGTTACTTAGTTACTGGACTAACTAACCAATGAACATCACGACGAACCGAACTGGAGCGCGACCCCATGGACGAAGGCCGGCCCCTCTTCCTCCAGATCGCCGATGCGCTGGAGGGGCAGATCCTCGACGGCACCCTGCCGGAGGAGTCCCAGGTGCCGTCCATCAACGAGCTGGCCGCGTTCCATCGCATCAATCCCGCCACGGCACTCAAGGGGGTGAACCTTCTGGTGGACTCGACCATCCTCTACAAGCGGCGAGGCATCGGGATGTTCGTCTCGCCGGGGGCGAGGGACCGACTCCTCGCCGACCGGCGCGCCGACTTCGCCGAGGGCCACGTCCGGCCGCTCATCGAGCGGGCCAAGGCGCTCGGCCTCACCGCACAGCAACTGCACGACCTCATCGACAAGGAGATGACATGACCGCGATCGTCGAGGTCGAGGACCTCACCAAGCGCTTTGGCCGCGTGACGGCCGTCGACCACGCCACCTTCTCGCTGGAGGAGGGCGGCATCCATGGGCTGCTGGGCCGCAACGGCGCCGGCAAGACCACCCTGATGGGTCTGCTCACGGGCCAGGAGTTCGCCACGTCGGGCGAGGCCCGCATCTTCGGCGAGGGTCCCGTCGAGAACGCGCGGGCCCTGCGCCGCGTGTGCTTCATCAAGGAGTCGCAGGTCTACCCGGACGACTTCCAGGGCAAGCACGTGCTGCGGGCCGCGCCGTGGTTCTTCGACAACTGGGACCAGCAGTTCGCCGAGCGCCTCGTGGACGTGTTCAAGGTGCCGCTCGACCGCAAGATGAAGAAGCTCTCGCGCGGCCAGCGCAGCGCCATCGGCGTCATCGTGGGACTCGCCTCGCGCGCGGAGCTGACGTTCCTCGACGAGCCCTACGCTGGCCTCGACGCCGTCGCGCGGCACCGCTTCTATGACGTGCTGCTCGAGGACTACACGGCTCACCCTCGCACGGTCGTGCTGTCGACGCACCTCATCGATGAGGCGGCCGACCTGCTCCAGCGGGTGGTCGTCATCGACGAGGGCCGCATCGTCATCGATGCGGACGCCGACGAGCTGCGGGGGTCGGCGACCACGCTCGTGGGCAAGGCGAGCGCGGTGGACTCCTTCGCGGCCGGCCGCACGGTCGTGGACCGGACCACGCTCGGCGGCATCGCCTCGGTGACCGTGGCGGGCCTCAGCAGCGATGACCGCCGTGCCGCCGCATCGGCCGGGCTCGAGGCCACTGCGGTGTCGCTGCAGGAGCTGATCGTGAGCCGCACCGGCGGCACCGACACCGACGACCAGGAGAGGGGGGCGGCATGACCGCCATCGACCACACACCGACCATCGCGCCCGCGCCGCGCCGCGTGCTCAACGTGATGCGACTGCACGTCGCGAATCCGTTTCCCACCCTCGCCCTGCCGTGGCTCATCACCGCGGCGATCTTCGCCGTCAACCTCGCGATCTGGCTCATGATCGCCAATGCCGCCGGGGGCGTCGACAACCTCGAGTCCGATGCCTTCCAGTACAACGGGGGCATCTCGTGGATCGTCTTCTTCATGACCGTGGTCGCGGTGCAGGCGATGAACCTGACGTTCCGATTCGCGCTGGGCTTCTCCGTCACCCGCCGCGTCTACTACGTGGGGACGGCGCTGTACTTCGTCGCGCTGTCGCTGCTGTACTCGCTGGGCATCACGGTGCTCGCCGCCATCGAGCGGGCGACCGACGGCTGGGGCCTGGGGGCGGCGTTCTTCGCGCCGTGGGGCCTGAGCAGCGAGCCGCTCCTGCTCGTGTGGTTCCTCTATCTCATGGCGATGCTGCTGTTCTTCTTCCTGGGCGCCGCGGTCGCGACCGTGTGGGTGCGGTGGGGGGCATACGGCCTCTATGCGTTCTTCATCGGGCTGGCGTTCCTGGTGGTGGGCGGAGCATGGCTGGTCACCGCGACCGACAGCTGGGGGGACGTCGGCGCGTTCTTCGCCACCACCCCGCTCGCGCAGATCGCGGCGTGGACCCTTCCGGTCACTCTGCTGTGCGGGCTGCTCGGCTACGTCTTCCTCCGCAAGGCGACGCCTCAAGGCTGAGGAGCGCTGAGGCTGCTCCTCCAGCCGCGGCCAGGGCCGATGCGCACGCACCCGGGTGCGTGCGCATCGGCCCTGTCGTCTGTCCCGGGAGTCCGGGGGTCAGGACGAGGGGGCAGCACCGCCTTCCGGCATGACGATGACCGTCAGCAGGCCGGCGTCGGATCCTGGCTGGGCCGCCCACGCCACATCCACCACATGCGCCCCGTCGCTCAGTCGCTGGGCGGTGACGGACCCCGCCACGGCGACGTCCTGATCGATCGCGAAGCCTGCCTCCTCGAGCGCGGCGACGTAGTCGGTCATCTCGAGCGAGGGTCCGGTCGCCGCGACGGTCCAGCCCGCACCCGTCGCCGCCGCGGCCGCGAGCTCGCCTGCGGGAGCGGGAAGGCCGGCGGGCCAGTCCTCAGGGAGAGTCGCGCCATCGCCGAGATCGACGGAGACGCCGCCGCCGGTGACCTCGTCCAACGCCTGCTGCGCGGCGTCCCCGGCGAACTCGCTCGCGGCTCCCTCGAGCCCCTCGGCCGAGCAGCCGGCGAGGAGAGCGACGGACAGGGTGGTGGCGGCTGCGGTGGCGGCCAGGCGCATGAGCGACTCCTTCGTGCTGCGGGTTACCGCTCTCAACGATCCTGGGACGCAAGGCGTTCCGCGCCGGCCGCGAGCGCGACGGGCCTCACGAGGAGCCGACCACGCAGGACGGCGCAGGTGTCCCGGAGCTGGGGTACGCGACTGCCAGCGCGTTCGCGATGCGCGCGCCACGCTCCACGTAGCCCGCGGTCGTGTAGTGGATGCGGTCCGACCCGAACCACGCGTCCTGCACCTCCGCGCGCCAGTCGTAGACACGGAGATTCGGGTAGCGGTCGCAGGCGTCGCGCAGGGCGTCGTTCATCTCGATCATGCCCGAGTCCTGGTACGGCCCTGCGTCCCGCAGCGTCTTGACGGTGGGCCACATCACCGGGTCGTCGCCCACCTTCTCCATGATCAGGTCGATGCGCTCGGGCAGGGGGTAGGCGCCCCCGACGGCCTGGTTCGCGACCTCGTTGATGCCCATCGCGATGACCCAGCAGCCCTCATACCCGGCATCGACACGCTGCTGCACGGCCTCCTGAGCGTTGGGCTGCCCCTTCCACCTCTCGACGATGGAGCGCGCACCGAGCACGTCGGTGTCGACGTCCTGGACGCCCACGCGGTGGTACTGGGCTGGGATCTGGTCCTCCTCCGGCGTGCCCTCGCCCACGAGCCCGAGGGAGGTGGAGTCGCCGACGTGGACCACGGAGGTGCACGAGGTCAAGCCGTCGGGCGCGGCGGTGGGCTCGGGAGTGGGCTCCGCAGAAGGTCCCGGGTCGGGCTCTGCGGTGGCTCCGGGCGTCGGCGACGGTGCGGAAGTGGGCGTCGGCGCGCTCGACGTCGACGTCACCGACGTGGCCTCGGTGAGCGGCAGATCGGCGGCGCGACCGGGGTGGGGAACGAGCGCCACCGCGAGCACGCCGATCGCGAGGCCGAAGGCTCCGGTCACCACCACGGCGCGTCCGCGCTCAGCGGAGGCGACGTCGCCCTCGCTGCGGTGGTGCGCGGTGCTGATGCCGCGCGTGCGGGGACGGGTCGCCGCACGCGAGAATGCGCCCGTCAGTCCGTAGCGGCGGATCGGGTCCTCGAGCCAGCGCCAGCTGCCTTCCGCGATCGCGATGGTGATGGCCAGCGCGACCAGCAGGCGCAGCCACGCACGACCGCCGAACAGGTCGATAGGCAGGATCACGAGGATGGGCAGGTGCCACAGGTAGATCCCATAGGAGCGCTCGCCGAGCCACCGCAGCGGCTCCCAGCCCAGCAGGGTCCCCAGCCAGGAGCGAGCGTACGACGCGGCCGCGACGACGGCCACGGACGCGAACGACAGCGCGAGCAGCCCCCACGAGTACAGGCTCAAGTCGTACTCGTCGACGGTCACCATCAGCCACACGATGGCGGCCAGGCCGAGGGCGCCCGCGATCTCAAGGAGCCATGGCGCGCGTTCGCGCCGGGGTGCGCTCATGAGCGTGCCGTCGCCGCCCGCGCGCGCCCGCATGGCGATCGCGACCATCGCGCCGATGAGCAAACCGCCCGCGCGAGTGTCCGTGCCCTCGTAGGCGCGGGTGTTGTCGAAGCCAGGCTCGGCGATCGCCCACAGCAGGACGAAGGAGCCGACGGCCAGGGCAGCCGTCGCGGCAGCGGTGCGGCGGTAGCCGCCCTTGAACAGCGTGAGCAGCCCCAGCAGGATCAGCGGCCATACGATGTAGAACTGCTCCTCGACGGCCAGTGACCACAGGTGGTCGAAGGGGGTCGGGTCAGAGAAGCGGTCGAAGTAGCTCTGGTCCGAGGTGATCGTGTCCCAGTTGGACATGTACAGCAGTCCAGCGATGGCCTCGTGGATGGCGGCGTGGAGGTGCTCCGGCCGCGTCAGCGCCGTCGCGATCACCACGACCACGAGCATGACGACGAGAGCCGGCAGAAGCCGGCGCGCGCGTCTCAGCCAGAAGTGCGCGAGGCCAAGGTTGCCGCGCCGCTCCCATGAGGACAGCAGGATCGAGGTGATGAGGAAGCCGCTGAGCGTGAAGAACACGCCCACGCCCATGAGCCCGCCTGGCATCCAGGTCATGCCGACGTGGAAGGCGATCACGCCGAGCACTGCGATGGCACGAATGCCGTCCAGACCTGGACGGTAGGCGGAGCTGTCTCCTACGGGGCGAGGCATGGAACCTCCGTGGTGAGGCGGGACGGTGTCGTCGCCTCATTGTGGCGACAGAAGACACGCATCGGCACCGCGCCGCGCCGCGCGCGTCAGCCGGAACCGACCGTGCAGCCTGCCGCGGGACCGGCTCCCTTGGGGAACGCGACGGCCAGCGCGTTCGCGATGCGCGCGCCACGCTCCACGTAGCCCGCGGTCGTGTAGTGGATGCCGTCCGACTGGAACCAGTCTTTGCTCACCTCGGAACGCCAGTCGTAGATCCGTAGCGACGGGCGTGCCTCGCACGCCTGCGCGAGCGCGGCGTTGAACTCCTTCATCCCCGCATCGGCATAGGCGCCGGCGTCGAGGGTGGTCACCGCGTTGACCCACAGGACGGGGTCATCGCCCGTCAGCGACAGGATGCGTTGGATGCGCTCGCCGACGGGATGCGCGCCGCCGACCGCCTGGTTGGCGGCCTCATTGATGCCCATCGCAATGACCCAGCAGCCCTCGAAGCCCGCCCTGACCCGTTCCCGGACGGCATCCTCGGCATTCGGCTCGCCCTTGAAGCGCTCGACGATCGAGCGGGCCCCACGCACGTCCGTGTCGACCGAGCCGACTCCCACACGCGCGTACTGCGCGGCGATCTGCTTGTCGTGCGGCGTTCCCTCGCCCACGAGTCCGAGGGATGTCGAGTCGCCGACATGGACCACCGACGCGCAGCTCGTGCGCGGCCCCGAGAACGTCACCTCGACGCGCGCGGCATCGTCGCGCGGCTGGGCGCTCGGCGCCGCCGCGACCGGCGGCAGCACGGGCGGGGCGGTGGCCGCTGCGGGCGTCGGCTCGATGACGTGGGGAGCGGCCGATGCGGTGGTCACCGCTCGCTCGACGCGCACGGTCAGTGCCACCGCGGCACCCGTGGAAGCGACCACGACGGTCGCGGCGATCGCGGTCGACGCGAGCACGCGGCGGGCCAGCGTCGCCTCGGGCGCGACCCGCGCTCCGGCGGACTCGCCCCAAGCACGCAGGCGCCGTGCGACGGCGGCGAGCCACCACCGCAGTCCGCGCACGCGTATCGGGTCCTCGAGCCATCGCCAGCTCGCCCATGCCAGGACCAGGGTGAGCGGCACAGCCACGGCGGCCGTCCACGCGCCGAGCGCGGCGGGCAGGAACGCGATGACGGGCATGTGCCAGAGGTAGATGCCGTACGAGCGCTCGCCCAGCCAGCGCATCGGCGTGGCAGAGAGCAGCCAGCCCACGGCGCCGCGACGGTAGGACGCCGCGGCGACCACCACGGCCGTCGCGAGCGACAGGGCCGCGAGCCCGCCGCCATACAGCGACATCGCATAGGCGTCGGTGGTCGCGAACTTCCACACCACGACGCCGAGCGAGACGAGTCCCAGGGCGTCGAGCCACCACGGCGCGCGCTCTCGCACCGGAGCGTCGCTCTCGGATCGGGAGGCGGCCATCGCGACCGCGAGCGCGGCCCCCACCAGCAGCCCGCCCGCGCGGGTGTCCGTGCCCTGGTAGACGCGCGTGTGGTCGAAGCCTGGCTCGGCGAGCAGCCACATCGCGAGGAACGACGCCGCGGCGAGGCCCATCGTCGCACCCGCCACCCGCCACAGGCGCCGTCGCGTGAGGGCGATGAGGCCGAGCAGGAGGAGCGGCCACAGCAGGTAGAACTGCTCCTCGATCGCGAGCGACCACAGGTGGTCGAGGGGGCCGGGGCCGGAGAAGCGATCGAAGTAGGACTCGCCCGCCGCGATGGTGGTCCAGTTCGACACGTAGAGCAGTCCGGCGACCGCCTCCCGCAGACGGGTCATGCCGTCCGCGGGCGCGACGATCGCCGTCACGCCGAGCGTGACGGCGACGACCGCCACGAGAGCTGGGACGAGGCGTCGCGCGCGGCGCAGCCAGAAAGAGCCGAGGTCGACGGCGCCGCGCTCGCGCCACGCGCGCACCAGGATCGAGGTGATGAGGAAACCGCTGAGCGTGAAGAACACTCCCACGCCCATGAGACCTCCTGGAGCCCACGGGGCGCCCAGGTGGTACGCTACGACGCCGGCGACGGCGAGCGCTCTGAGCCCGTCGAGGCCGGCGCGATAGGTGGCTTGCGAGCCCACCGGTCGCGGCATGCGGTGTTCCTTCTCGTGCGAGCGCCCGGACAGGGCGCGGGCACAAGTATCGCCGCTCGGAGGCCGCGAGCGTGACGCGCCGCGCGTGCGCGCGCGGAATGTCACACGGGCCGGCCGGGGCTGCGCGCGTCCTGCTCGCGATGGCGCGCAGTCCGGTTCGACGAGGGGGTGGCCGGCGCCGCCGTCGATGTGCCTGCTAGGGGCGCGCAGCGAAGGTGCCGCGCGCGTATTGGAACGGCCAGTAGTCGATCTCGTGGCCGAGCTCGTGGGCGGCGCGGAGCGCGAAGTGCGGGTCACGGAGGAACTCCCGGCCGGCCATCACGGCGTCCGCCTGGCCGGAGGCGACGATGTGCTCGGCCAGGTGCGGCTCGGTGACGAGCCCGACGGCGCACGTGGGGATCTCCGCCTGCTCTCGCACGGTGGCCGCGAAGGGCACCTGGTAGCCGGGACCGACCGGGATCGCGGCGTCCGCAACGTTGCCGCCGGTGGAGACGTCGACGAGGTCAGCGCCAGCCGCCTTCGCCCAGCCGGAGACCTCGACGGTCTGCTCGAGGGTCCAGCCCTCGGGCTCCTTCCAGTCGGTCGCTGACAGCCTCACGAAGACCGGCACGTCAGCGCCCGCCGCGCTGCGCACCTCGCGGATCACCTCAAGCAGCAGCCGCGCGCGGCCTGCGAGGTCGCCGCCGTAGTCGTCCGTGCGATCGTTGCTGAGCGGGGAGAGGAACTCGTGTATGAGGTAGCCGTGCGCGCCGTGGACCTCGAGCATCTCGAAGCCGGCGTCGACCGCCCGACGAGCGGCCGCGCCGAAGGCGGCAACGGCATCGGCTATCTGCTGCTGGCTCATCGCCACCGGCGCCGCCAGGCCAGGAAAGCCCAGCGTCGACGGTCCCAGCGGATCCCAGCCGCCCTCGTGGCGGGCGACGGCGCCGCGGCCCTCGAGGCCGCGATGAGTCGACGCCTTCCGGCCCGCGTGGGCGAGCTGGATGCCGGGCACCGAGCCCTGGCCGCGAATGAATGCTGCGATGCGGCTCCAGGCGTCGCGCTGGTCATCGTTCCAGATGCCGGTGTCCCACGGGCTGATGCGGCCCTCGGGGAGCACGGCGGTCGCCTCGGTCATCACGAGCCCGGCCCCGCCCCGCGCCATGCCGCCCAGGTTGACCAGGTGCCAGTCGGTGGGCACGCCGTCCTTGTCCTCGACGGAGTACTGGCACATGGGGGCGACCCACAGGCGGTTGCGGAAGGTGGTGGCGCGCACGCTCAGCGGCTGGAAGAGGGCGGGGGTGGTCATGGCAGGCGAACGTACCCGATGCACCCCGGATTCCCGCAGGTGGTCCACGTCACGGGGGCGACGTCCCGGCCGTCCAGCCTGCGCGGTGGAGGCGCTCGGCGCCATCGAGCAGCAGGTCAACGGCGAATGCGAACTCTGCCGCGTCGTCGCAGCCCGGGCCGACGGTGGTGCCGTCGTCGTGCCGGGCCGAGGCGGCGGACTCGAGGACGCCCGGCCAGCGCTCGGCCATGAGCGCTAGCGTCTCAGGGTCCGGGCCCGCTGCGGGCGGCGAAGGGGAGGCGAACACCTCCTGGCTGAAGCCCCACAGGCGCGAGCCGAGCGTGTGCATCATGTGGTGGGTGAGGTCCACCGACACGCCTCCATCGCGCAGCACCCGAATCATCCGTTCCATGTGGTCGAGCACCGCCGGGCTCGGGAGGGTGCGCGTCTCGAGGGCTCTCCACGCCCACGGGTGGGCGAGCATGACCGCGCGCGCCTGCAGGATCAGGGCGCGAGCGCGCTCCGGCCACGGACCCGCTGCCGGGGGCGGCCCGATCTCGGCGACGACGGCGTCGACCATCGCGTCGAGCAGCTCGTCCTTCCCGCGGACGTGCTTGTACAGCGCCATCGGGACCACGCCGAGGCGGTCCGCCAGCGCGCGCATGCTGAGGGCCTCGAGTCCGTCGTCGTCAGCCGCCTGCAGAGCCTCGCGCAGCACGCGTTCGCGGCTGAGGGGGGCTCGTCGTGCGTGATCCGCCATGTCCTTCCGCCCCCTCTGTTCATTGCACGTCCGCTTGACGGTGTACGCCCTACACCTTACGCTTCAGTCGTCGAGGTGTACGCCGTACACCATGCCGAGTCTCGAGGAGCCTTCATGACCACCGACCGTCGCCTCAGCGTCCTCGCGGGCGCGAGCTACCTGCTGACCCACTTCACCTCCGTGGGTGCCGTCGTCCTGTACGGGCCGATGCTGACCGTCCCTGGGTGGGCCGCCCAGGCTGGCTCCGGCCCCCTTCAGCTGCTCGGCGCCCTGCTCGACGTGGTGCTCGCCGTCGGCATCGTCGGCACCGCCGTGTTCCTGCTGCCGCTTGTGCGACGCCGCACGCTCGTCGGAGCCGCGGGCTATCTCAGCCTGCGGGGCGTGGAGGCGGCGGTGGTGCTCATGGGTGCCGCCGCGGTGATGGCCGCCGTGTCGATGCGCGCGGCCGGCGCGGACCCCGCGGGAGCCGGGGCCATGGTCGCGCTCTACGACATGGCGTTCCTGGTGGGTCCCGGCTTGATCGTGCCCGTGCACACGGTGCTGCTGGCGACCGTGCTGTGGCGCTACCGGCTCACGCCGCGCCTGATTCCCCTGCTGGGGTTCGTGGGCGGCCCGCTGGTGCTGGCGTCGAACCTGACGGTGCTGTTCGGGGTGCAGGACCAGGTCTCCGCGCTCGTGGCGCTCGCGGCGGTGCCGGTCTTCGCGTGGGAGATCTCCCTGGCGTCCTTCCTCATCGCGCGAGGCCTGCGCGGCGACGTGGCCGCGCGCGGTGATGGGGCGAATGTGAGTGCTCTCGCGGCGCGAACCACGTGAGGATGCGACCGCGTGATTCCGCGCGGTTGAAGGTTCACATCCGTTATGGAAACGTGATGCACGAGGCTTGCGCGCCCCCCAAATGTGAGCGCTAATATGACGAACGCGGGCCGCAGCGCGGCTCCGAGGGAAACCCAAGCACCCGGCAGAGGCGCCGGGGCAGAACGAGGAGGTTCTGAAGCATGAAGAAGAGTTTTCTTTCCACGATCGCGTTCGCCGGAGCGGCCGCCTTCGCACTGACGGCGTGCTCGTCCGACTCGGGAGAGACCGCCGAGGGCTCGGAGGACCCGGGCAGTGCAGGCGACGAGCTGATTACGGTGGGCTTTGCCCAGACCGGCTCTGAGTCGGGCTGGCGCAGCGCGAACACCGAGTCCATGCAGACTGCGTTCTCCGAGGAGAACGGATTCGAGCTGATCTTCAACGCGGCCGACAACGACCCGGCCGCGCAGATCAGCGCGGTGCGCAACTTCATCAACCAGGGTGTCGACGCCATCGTGCTGGCGCCCATCGTCGAGGACGGTTGGGATGATGTCCTGCAGGAGGCCGCGGACGCGGACATCCCTGTGATCCTCGAGGACCGCACCGTCTCCGCTTCGGAGGACCTCTACGAGGCCTGGGTGGGACTGGACTTCTACAAGGAAGGCGTGATGGCAGGCGAGTGGGCGGCCGAGCAGTTCGGCGACACGCCCACCAGGATGGTCGTCCTGGAGGGCACCACTGGCTCGGCTCCCGCGAACGACCGAGCCGCCGGCTTCAACGAGGCTATCGCCGGCACCGCGATCGAGACCATCGATTCGCAGACCGGTGACTTCACTCGCGACGGCGGCAAGGCGGTCATGGAGGGTTACATCGCCAACTACGGGATCGACAACATCGATCTTCTCTACGCGCACAACGACGACATGGGCCTAGGCGCCATCGAGGCGATCGAGGCCGCGGGCGGCGTCCCCGGCGAGGACATCACGATCATCACGATCGACGCTGTCAAGGATGGCATGCAGGCGCTCGTCGACGGCAAGATCAACTTCATCGTCGAGTGCAACCCACTGCTGGGCGACCTCGCTGCGCAGCTCGTCAAGGACGTGCTCGCTGGCGAGGAGGTCGAGAAGACGGTTTACGTCGAGGACCAGACCTTCACCCAGGAGCAGGCTGCGGAGGTCATCGACTCCCGCCTCTACTGAGTCCGGGCACTAGCCTGGCACTCAGCGGATCACCCGTTCGCCGAGGGTGCGGTCTCGCGATCGCGCCCTCGGCGGACGGTCCACCTCGAACCGAAAGACGGCTCCACGAATGACCACGGACACTGATGTCCCAGCCCTCGTCGAGATGCGAGGGATCACCATCGCCTTCCCTGGCGTGCTCGCGCTCGACGGCGTCGACTTCTTCCTGCGACCGGGCGAGGTGCACTCGCTCATGGGTGAGAATGGCGCGGGCAAGTCCACGCTCATCAAGGCGCTGACGGGCGTCTACACGATCGACTCCGGCACCATCTCCATCGCCGGCGAGCGCCGCAGCTTCGAGAGCACCGCCGATGCACAGCAGGCCGGGATCTCCACGGTCTACCAGGAGGTCAACCTCTGCACCAACCTGTCGGTGGGCGAGAACGTCATGCTCGGCCACGAGCCGAGCGGCACCTTCGGCATCGATTGGAAGGGCGTCCATGAGGCCGCCAGAGGTCACCTCACGAGCCTGGGACTCGACCTCGACACGCGCTCCTCGCTCCAGAGCCACTCGATCGCGATCCAGCAGTTGGTGGCCATCGCCCGCGCCATGGTGCTGGACGCCAAGGTCCTGATCCTCGACGAGCCCACGTCGAGCCTCGACCGCGGCGAGGTCGAGCAGCTGTTCGCCGTGATCCGCGACCTCAAGGACAAGGGCGTCGCCATCCTGTTCGTCAGCCACTTCCTCGACCAGGTCTACGAGATCTCCGATCGCATCACGGTGCTGCGCAACGGCGCGCTCGTGGGTGAGCACCTGGTGGAGGACCTTCCGCGAGACGCGCTCGTCACCGAGATGATCGGCCGTGAGCTGAGCGACCTGGCCGCTCTGTCGAGCGTTGCCGACCGCGAGATCGACCGGTCGGGCGACCCCGTGCTGCGCGCGCGCGGCCTCGGGCGCAAGGGCGTGCTGGATCCTGCGGACATCGACGCGTTCGAGGGCGAGGTCGTGGGCATCGCCGGACTCCTCGGCTCCGGACGCACCGAGCTGGTCCGCCTGCTCTACGGTGCAGACCGCGCGGACAGCGGGACCATCGAGATCGACGGCCAGGCCGCCAAGATCCACTCTCCCCGCCAGGCCATGGCCCACCGGATGGCGCTGTCCTCCGAGAACCGTCGTGCCGAGGGCGTGGTGGCCGACCTGACCGTCGCCGAGAACATGATCCTCGGCCTCCAAGCTCAGCGCGGATGGCTGAAGCCCGTCCCGAAGGCCGAACGCGACCAGATCGTCGGCGAGTACATGGACGCGCTCGGGGTCCGGCCCGCCGATCCCGACGTGCCCATCGGCAACCTGTCGGGCGGCAACCAGCAGAAGGTCCTGATCGCACGCTGGCTCGCGACGCAGCCCGAGCTGCTGATCCTGGACGAGCCCACCCGCGGCATCGACGTCGGCGCCAAGGCGGACATCCAGCGCAAGGTGGCCGAGCTGTCCGCGAAGGGGCTGTCCGTGATCTTCATCTCATCCGAGCTCGAAGAGGTGCTGCGCATCGCTCAGCGCGTGGTCGTCATGCGCGACCGCCGGCGCGTGGGCGAGCTCGACTCCAGCGCCGTCGACCTCGACGGCCTCATCGATTACATCGCCCACGCTGAGGAAGGGAGCGTGTCCCGATGACGCTGCTCAAGCATCGGCTCTTCTGGCCGGCGGCCGCCCTGGTGACGCTCCTGGCCGTCAACATGATCGCCAATCCGAGCTTCGCGCGCATCTCGCTGCGTGATGGACAGCTGTACGGAGCCTTGATCGACATCCTGCGACAGAGCGCTCCCCTCATGCTGGTCGCGCTCGGCATGACCATCGTCATCGCAACGCGCGGCATCGACCTGTCGGTGGGCGCGATCATGGCCGTCTCCGGCGCCGTCGCGCTCACCATCATCGACGGTGCGGGCGACGCGAACAGCTGGGGTACCGTCATGCTGGCGATTGGCATCGCCGTCCTCGTGGCCCTCGTGCTCGGCGCCTGGAACGGGCTCCTCGTCTCGGTGCTCGGCATCCAACCGATCATCGCGACGCTCGTACTCATGCTTGCGGGCAGGGGAGCGGCGCTGCTGATCACGGACGGCTTTATCACCACCGTGAACTCGTCGCCGCTGTCGTACATCGCCTCGGGATACCTGCTGATCCTGCCGTTCGCGTTCTTCGTGTGGTTGGCCGCCGTCGTCGTCGTCGGGCTCGTCGAGCGGCGCACCGCGCTCGGCATGCTCACGGAGGCCGTCGGCATCAACCCCGAGGCCTCGCGTCTGGCCGGAGTGCGCTCGCGCGGCATCATCTGGACGGCGTACATTCTGTCCGGCGTCCTCGCGGGCATCGCCGGCGTGATCTACGCGGCGAACATCAAGGCGGCCGACGCCAATGCCGCCGGCTACCTCATCGAGTTGTACGCGATCCTCGCGGTCGTCCTGGGTGGAACATCGCTCATGGGCGGCAAGTTCTCGATCGCCGGCACGGTGATCGGCGTGCTCACCGTGCAGGCGCTCGAGTCGACCATCCTTTTCCTCGGCGTGCCTCCCGCGCAGTCGCCGGTGTTCTTCGCCGTGGTCGTCGTGATCGTGGTCCTCGTCCAGTCCCCGCGAGTGCACCGGTGGGGTCGGTTGCTCGGTAGCCGGTTCGGCTCTTCCGGGGGTGACGGCAAGATGCCGCCCGTCGCGACGCCCGAGAAGCAGAAGGAGGTCGTTCGATGACCGCCGTGGAATCCCGTCCCGACACCACCCCTGGAGTGGTCGCGAAGATCTCGACCTTCACGTCTAGGCACGCGTCCGTCCTGCCGACGTTCGCGGCCGTCGCGATCCTGATCTGCCTGCTGGTGGGAGCCGAGCTGTACTTCGGCAACTTCCTGACCCCGCGGAACATGTCCGCGCTGCTGCTCGACAACGCGTACCTGATGATCCTCGCCGTCGGCATGACCTTCGTGATCGTGACGGCCGGCATCGACCTGTCCGTCGGCTCTGTCATGGCGTTCACGGGAATCTTCGGGGCGAGCCTCCTCGCGAGCGGAGTCCCGGCATGGATCGTCGTCCCCGCGATGCTCGTCGCAGGCGCCTTGATCGGCCTGCTGATCGGCGTGCTCGTGCAGCACTTCGACGTGCAGCCGTTCATCGCCTCGCTCGCGGGCCTGTTCCTCGCCCGCGGCCTCGCGTTCGTGGTGTCGCTCGCGTCGATCCGTGTTGAGGACACGTCCCTCCTGTGGCTGCAGTCGACGCGCATCAGACTCGGTGACTGGTACGTGACGCCCACGGGCATCATCGCGATCCTCACCGTCGTCGTCGGCGCCGTCGTCATGCACAAGACCAGGTTCGGACGCACGGTTTACGCGGTGGGCGGCTCGGAGCAGTCGGCGCGGCTCATGGGCCTCAAGGTGGCTCGCGCCAAGGTGATGGTCTACGTCATCTCGGGACTGTGCGGCGGCCTCGCCGGACTAGTGCTGACCGCCTACTCCGGCGCCGGCTACCCCCGCAACGGCATCGGCACGGAGCTCGATGTGATCGCGGCCGTCGTGATCGGCGGTACCCTCCTCACGGGTGGCCGCGGGTACGTGCTGGGATCGATGATCGGCGTGTTCGTGTACGGCACCATCAAGACGATCATCTCGTTCATGGGAGCCGAGCAGTCGTGGACCCACATCATCGTGGGCGCGCTGCTGCTGCTGTTCATCGTCGTCCAGAGGGCCATCGTCGCGCGGTCGGAACGCGGGAGCTGATCTGACCTCCCCGGGCCGGGGGAATCACGACGCGCCTCGTCCGTGCCATCATGGCGGCGTGGACGAGGCGCGGCCGCTCGTGGAGCTCACCGACGCGACCGTGCGTTTTGGCGCCACGGTCGCGCTCGACGGCGTTGACTTCCGGATGTTCGCCGGCGAGGTGCACTCGCTCATGGGCGAGAACGGCGCGGGAAAGTCCACGCTCATCAAGGCGATCACCGGAGTCCTGGCGCCGGACGCCGGCACTCTCACCATAGCCGGCGATCGAGTGACCTTCGCCTCGCCTCACGACGCGCAGGACGCCGGCGTCTCGACGGTGTATCAGGAGATCGACCTTCTTCCCAACCTGTCGGTCGCGGAGAACGTCCTGCTCGGTCGCGAGCCGCGCCGGCTCGGACTCATCGCTCACCGCACCATGCGCGAGCGGGCCGCCGAGATCCTCGCCGACCTCGGGCTCGCGATCGACCCTGCGTCCCCGCTGGGCATCCACTCCCTCGCGATTCAGCAACTGGTCGCGATCGCGCGCGCGATCTCGACGGATGTCAAGGTCCTCGTGCTCGACGAGCCCACGTCGAGCCTCGATCTCGACGAGGTCGCCGAGCTGTTCCGCGTCATCCGCGAGCTCAAGCAGCGCGGCGTCGCGATCCTGTTCGTCAGCCACTTCCTCGATCAGGTCTACGAGATCTGCGACCGCATCACCGTCCTGCGCGACGGCCGGCTCGTGGGCGAGTACCTCACCACGGAGCTGCTGCGGATCGACCTCGTCCAGAAGATGCTCGGACGAGAGGTGTCCTTCTTCAAGGCGCGCGAGCGGATCGAGGCCGCACCCGAGGAGCAGGAGGCCTTCCTCAGCGCGCGGGGCGTCAGCTCAGCCGGGATCGCAGGCGCGGACGTGGACATCGCGGAGGGCGAGGTGCTGGGCATCGCCGGGCTCCTGGGATCGGGTCGCACTGCTCTCGCGCGCGCCCTGACGGGCGTGGACCGGCCCACGTCCGGAATCATCCGCCTCGAGCAGCGGGACACTCGCTTCGACAGCCCCCGCAAAGCCCTGTCGCTCGGCGTCGTCTACTCCTCGGAGAATCGGCGCACCGAGGGCCTCGTGGGCGAGATGTCGATCGTCCAGAACATCGCCCTCGCGCTGCAGGCGCAGAAGGGCGCGCTGCGCCGCATCGCCCCCGCGCGGGCTCGCGAGCTCGCGCTCAGCTGGGTCGAGGCGCTGGACATCAGGCCGGCGGACATCGACACTCCGGTGAGGCACCTCTCGGGTGGTAACCAGCAGAAGGTCATGCTGGCCCGCCTGCTCGCCATCTCGCCACGACTGCTCGTGCTCGACGAGCCCACCCGCGGCATCGACGTCGGCGCCAAGGTCGAGATCCAGAACCTGGTGGGGGAGATGGCCGACAACGGGCTGTCCGTCGTGTTCATCTCCGCCGAGCTCGAGGAGGTGCTCCGCGTGGGCGACCGCGTCGCCATCCTGCGCGACGGCCGCATCGTCGAGACCGCAGCATCCGCCGACCTCGACGTGGACTCGCTCATGGCGCTCGTCGCCCGACCCGATCTTCCGGAAGCCTGAGGCGGCACCGTGGCGGACGACAGGCAGCGCGGCGACACCCCCCCGAAGGCGGCGAACATCTTCGATGTCGCCAGGCTCGCCGGCGTGAGCCATCAGACCGTCTCGCGCGTCATCAACGGCATGCCGAACGTCCGGCCCGCCACCAAGGAGCGGGTCGAGAAGGCGATCGCGCAGCTGCGGTACAGCCCGTCGCCGGCAGCGCGCGCCCTGGTGACGCGCCGCACGCGCACGATCGGCCTCATCACGCCGTCCGTCTCCGCCCACGGCCCCACGTCCATCACCATGCACTTCACCATCGCCGCACGTGCGGCGCGCTACTCCGTGGACTCCGTGAGCACGGCTCCCGACGATCCGGCGGCCGTGCGCGCCGCCGTCGAGGCGCTGCTGCGCCAGCGCGTGGACGCGATCGTCCTGGTCGTCGCCGACTCGACCGTTCTCGAGTTCGTCCGCGGACTCGACCTCGGCGTCCCGCTCGTGGCCGCGGCCGCCTCCGCGCGCCGCAGCCCCCACCTGGTGTCGATCGACCAGTACCGCGGCGCGCGTGCCGCTGTGCGCCATCTCGTCGAGCTCGGCCACGACCGCATCGTCCACCTCGCCGGACCGGCCACCGCGCCCGACGCGACGGAACGGCTGCGCGGCTGGAAGGACGAGCTGTCGGCGCATCGGCTCGAAGCCGCCGAGCCGCGCCACGGCGACTGGTCCGCGGCCTCCGGCTACCGGATCGGTCTCGACCTCGACCTCGGCGCGGGAGGGGCCGTGTTCGTGGCCAACGACCAGATGGCCATCGGCGTGCTGTCCGCCCTGCGCGAGCGTGAGCTGAGCGTCCCCGAGGACGTCTCGATCGTGGGCTTCGACGACATCCCCGAGGCCGGGTACCTGTTCCCGCCGCTCACCACCGTCCGGCAGGACTTCGAGGCGCTGGGCCGGATGATGCTGCAGAAGGTGCTGGTCGCGCTCGAGGAGCACCAGGACCTGAGCGAGGACACGCCGCTGCCGACGGAGCTGGTGGTGCGGCGGTCGACCAGGGCGAACGACGTGTGACCTGCGAGCGGCAGGCGGACGGCGCCCCCGGCAGGACTCGAACCTGCAACCTACGGATTAGAAGGCCGTTGCTCTATCCATTGAGCTACGGGGGCCGGGCGCCAGGGCGCTCGACACCAGGGTAGTGCGGCGCCGTCGGCCGGCGTGCCGACGCAGGCGTCCTCCCTCGCAGAAGCCGGGGATGGCGCGGCCGGTGGCGGCGGCGGAGGGCGCGCTCACGGTAGCCTGAGCGGGGCGAAGGAGGTCTTCGCGCGCGCTGACGGGAGGACTGCTCGGGATGACCATCCGGCCGATCAAGACGTGGTCGCATCCCGGCGCGCTCCTCGACGCGCTCGTGGAGACGCGCGCGGTGGTCGCGGACCTCGAGTTCCCCATCCCGTTGGGCGACGCCGACGACACCGAGCGGATGCGCTCCCACATGGTCGAGCAGCTCGACCACCATCTGATCCCACGCGTGCGCGAGGAGGCCTCGCCCGCCATCGTCGTGGTGGCCGGCTCCACGGGCGCCGGCAAGTCCACGGTGGTGAACGCCCTGCTGGGGGAGCAGCTGACCGCCTCCGGCGTGCTGCGGCCCACCACCAGGATCCCTCACGTCTTCCATCACCCGCTCGACGCTGAGGTGCTGAGCACGATCGCGCGCGAGGCGACCGTGATCTCCACCGAGGCCGTGCCACGGGGCCTCGCGATCATCGACTCGCCTGACCTCGACTCGGTGCGCGGCGAGAACCGCGACATCGCCGAGCGACTGCTCGAGGCGGCCGACCTGTGGATCTTCGTGACCACGGCGGCGCGGTATGGGGACGCGGTGCCGTGGGACGCGCTGCGGCGCGGCTCCGAGCGCGGCGCCTCGATCGCGATGGTCCTCAATCGCGTCACCGTGGACGTCGCCGCCCAGGTGCGTCGGGAGCTGGTCGAGCGTCTCACCACCGAGGACCTCGAGACGCTGCCGCTGTTCGTGATCCCCGAGGACACCGAGGGCGGAGCACATCTTCCCCAGGACGTCGTCGGCGGGCTCGGCCGGTGGCTCGACGGCGTCGCGGCCGCCTCCGCATCGACCATCGTCGAGCGCACCATGCATGGTGCGACCGAGTCGCTCAAGGAGTGGCTCGAGACGCTCGCCGAACGCATGGACGATCAGGCCGTCGCAGCCAAGGAGGTGCGAGCTGAGGTGCGCCGATGCGCGGCGCAGGCCGAGCATGCTGGCGGCGACGAGTGGTACAGGGAGATCGCGACAGGGACGCTGCAGGGGCGCTGGCGCGCCGCGCGCGCCGAGGGCGGGCCGATGCACAAGCTCCGTCACTCGCACTGGGCCCGTCGACGCAGCGCACGAGAGCTTCGCGACGCCTTCGTGTCCGAGGTCCGTGCCGACCTCCTCGAGGCCGTCGAGGCGTCGCTGTCCGCGGCCGCCGCACGCGCATCGGACGCCATGGTCGCCGCCCTCACGCACGGCGACGCCTCGCCCGGCGCATGGCTCGCGGCGCAGCGCGACCCGCGCGAGGCCCGCGTGGTGCGCGAGCGGCGGGCGGCGGACGCGACCCGCGCGTGGCTGGCGAAGGTGTCCGAGCATGCGATGAGCCTGCCTGGCGCGGCCCGCGGCGCTGAGATGATCGGTGAGGAGGGCGTCGCCGTGGCGCTCGCGTGCGCCGCGCTCGGTGTCGACGAGGCTCGCGGGGTGCTCGGGGTGCTGGTGAACCCGACGCTGGGCGACGCCGTCCACCTCGCGCAGGCCGAGCTGACGGCTGCCAGGCGCTACTGCATCAATCGCGAGGCGCTCGACCTCATGAAGCCCACGGACGTCCCCAGCCTGCTGCCCGATGCCTCGTCGAAGGTGCGCCTGCGCCGCGCGGAGCTGCGGGGGCTGCTGTGAGGGGGCAGACGTGAGCGTCCAGTTCGAGCACCTCGCGCCGCGCGACGAGACCACGGCGCTGCGAGAGCGAGTGGAGCGCCTGCGAGCTTCGATGGAGTGGGCGTCAGACGCGATCCCTGCATCGGTGCGCGACCTGGTCGAGGTCACGATCGGCCGCTGCCAGGAACGTCTCGCATTGGGCGTCGACCTCACGGTGGTCGCCCTCGCCGGAGGGACGGGATCGGGCAAGTCGAGCCTGTTCAACGCCATCGTCGGTCGCGAGTTCGCGGTTCCTGGCGTCGCCCGACCCACCACATCCGAGGTCAGTGCCGCGGTGTGGGGCGGCGGGGCCGACGCGCTGCTCGACTGGCTCGAGATCGGCGCCGACAGGCGCCTGGCCAGGGAGTTCGATCCGCTGGACGGTGACGACGAGGCGGACCTGTCAGGCATGGTGCTGCTGGACCTGCCCGACCACGACTCCATCAACGCCGGCAACCGCGCCGTGGTCGACAGGGTCGTGCCGATGGCGGACCTGCTGCTGTGGGTGGTCGACCCGCAGAAGTACGCGGACCACGCTCTGCACGAGTTCTACCTGCGCGTCGCCTCGCAGCGCGACCGTCCATCGCTCGTGGTGCTCAACCATGTGGACCGGCTGTCGACCGAGGACGCCTGGGCGGTGGCGCGAGACCTCCAACGCCTGCTCGCCGTCGACGGGATGACGCAGGTGCCCGTCATGCCGGTGAGCGCCAAGACGGGCCACGGCCTCGACATCCTGCGCGCCGAGCTCGCGGGCGCCGTGTCCGCGCAGACGGTCGCCGCCGAGGCCGTGCGTGCCGACCTCGTGAGCGCCGGCCGTGCGCTTGCCGGCGCTCTCGCCAAGGACGCCGATCCGTCCCTTCCGAGCCCTGACGAGCTGGTGGCCGCGCTCGCGCGCGCCGCCGGCGTGGACGCGAGGGCAGAGGCCGCCGCCGCGTGGGCGCGCGGCGCTCGAGCGGACGAGCCGGGGGAGTGGACGGTGGCCGTGGCGACCGTGGAGCGCGAGCGGCTCGACTGGATCGATGCCGCCACCTCGGGCCTCCCGCCCACGTGGCGTCAAGTGGTCGCGGACGCCGTGGAGCCCGCGCCCGAGCTCGCGCGACGCATCGTCGAGGCGCTCGAGGACGCGCACTGGCCGACCGTGGCGCCCCCCCAGGGGTGGCGGGCGGTCCTCGCCCGCGGACGGGCCTCGAACGCGGCGCGCAAACGCACGCTCGAGGTGGGGCGCACGGCGGTTGCGGCCGAGCTCCGACCGGCGGTCATCGAGCCCACGGAGACCATCCACGAGGCCTACCGCGCGCTCGACGAGCTCACGGAGCTCGACTAGCGCATCGGCCGTGCCTCACGTTCGTCAGGAGACCTCATGCATGGACCGTTCAGGACCCTGGCCATCCTCGGTGCCGGCAACATGGCCGGCGCTCTGGGACGAGCGCTCGCGGCGAGCGACGTCGTTGAGGAGATCCGGCTCACCACCGGTGCATCGCTGCCCGCGTGGGCCGATGACTTCGATCACGTGTCGCACCGCTCGATCGCGCAAGACGCCCACGCGAACCTTGCGGCGGTCGCCGGGTCGGACGCGGTGATCCTGGGGGTGAAGCCCCACGCGATCGCGGGGCTCGCGGGTGAGGTCGCTCCCGCGCTCGCGCCGGGTACGCTCGTGCTGAGCGTCGCCGGCGGCGTCACGCTCGAGACGCTCACGCAGGCGCTGCCTGATCACGCCGTCGCGGTGCGCACCATGCCCAACACCCCGGTGTCGGTGGGGCGCGGCATCACGGCCGTCGCCGTGGCGGACGGCGCCCCCGAAGGTGCGTCCGAGCGCGTGCACGCGCTCCTGAGGCCCACCGGCATCGTGGAGCCGATGCGCGAGGAGCTGATCGACGGCTTCTCCGCGATCGTGGGGTCCGGTCCGGCGTACGTGTACTACGTGATCGAGGCGCTGATCGCCGCGGCCACGGAGCAGGGCATGAGTGCGGAGAGCGCGGCACGGCTGGTGCCCGAGATGGTCGCGGGTTCCGTCGAGTACCTGCAGGCCACGGGCCGCGACGCTGGCGATCTGCGCGAGGAGGTCACCAGCCCCGGCGGGTCCACCGCCGCGGCGCTGGCGGTGCTCGAGCACGGTGGCGTGACCGATGCGCTGCGTGAGGGAGCCGCCGTCGCTGCGGCGCGCGCGGCTGAGCTGGGACGCCGCTGACCCGCGTACGCGCGTGAGAGCGGGTGAACGGCTCGACAACCTTTGGTAACCGCGTTCATCGACGTGTCATCGGAGCCGCCGTGATGGCCTCTTTCATAGCACCTATCAGGCTGTTCACCTTCCACGTGGCGCGTTCACCCGTCCGTTCCCCGAGCCGTTGCCCACCCTTGGCGAAGCGCTTAGTGTTCCTCACGGTCGGGCCCACCGGAGCCCCCGGATCGAAGGACCGACCAGCTTGTGATGGCGCGAGCGCTCCGGCGTCGGCGCCAGCCTCGCCGGACTCTCGCACGAGACTGGACGAGGTATCCCATGCAGATCAGCAAGGCCCTGGCGAGCACCACGGGTGTCGCCGCCGCCGCTCTCACCCTCACCGGGTGGGGCATCACCGCAGCCGTAGGGTCTGCGGACACTCCGGCGCCCGCCCCGGCGCAGGTGTCGAGCATCGACCAGATCGACGGCCCCGCCCCGGTGCTGCTCGAGAGCGTGCACGCGCCGGGCAAGGCGATCACGATCGTGGGGCGCGATGCCGAGACGGGCGCCTGGCCCGCCGAGAATCGCAGCATCCCTTCTGACGCCGAGGAGATCCTGGACCAGGCCGTCCAGATGCACCCCGTGGCCGGCGTCGAGAACGCATACGTCCTCACGAGCATCGAGGGCGACGTGCTCGCCCGCGTCGACGGCTCCCGCGACCTTGAGGTGCGCGATCAGGATGTGGCGACCGCGTCCGCGGATCCCTTGGCTACCTGGACCGTGACCTCGAACGGCACCGCGAGCAAGATCGTCAACGCGGCTCCGTTCGACGGCGTGGAGCAGGCACTCGACCTCTACGACTGGAGCACCGTCGACGGAGCGCGCGTGGGCGTGTGGGACGACAACGACTTCGGCACCAATCAGTCGTGGCGCATCCATCCGCTCACCGCGAGCGTCGAACGCATCGGCTCTGTGGTCGCCCCAGGGGATGCTCCGGAGCTTCCAGGCACCGTGGCCGGCTCGTACGGGTGGGGCGCGAGCGTCGAGGTGAGCGACATCGCCTGGGACGCGCCCGAGTCCGAGGCCTGGCAGGCCGACGGTGAGGTCACGTTCACCGGGGCGGGGACGGGGATGTTCGGTGAGGACGTAGTGGTCGAGGCCACCTTCACGGTCGGCACCGTCGGCGACGCTGCCCCCGTCTCGCTCAATACCTACGCGGGCGTGCTGCTGCACCAGCTGCGAGGTCAGGCGCCCACGACCGTCGAACGCTCCGTGAGCGGCTCCGCCGCGACTGTGACCGCTGATGTCGAGTGGGACTGGTCTGGCGTGACCCAGCAGGACCTGGACTCGGTGGGCTCGCTCGAGGTGGCTGCAGCCGAGGGCACGGGCTTCGCCGCCACCCTCATCGTGACGATCTCCGAGCCGGCGCGCGTGGCCGTGCTTGCTGGCGCGGCCGCAGATGCTGAGGTGCGCGGCTGGAGCCTGTCCGGCACCGATCCCGTCGCGCTCACGGACGGCGACACCGAGGCCGAGGGCTGGGGCAACTGGCGCAGCGGCGGCGCCGCGAACCGCGTCAGCCCCGACTGGGTGGCGTTCTACCTCCCCACCCCCACCCAGATCGACCGCGTCGAGCTGGTCGAGCCCGCGGGCGCGGACAACATCGGCGCAGTGACCGTCCAGTACCGGGACGTGCATGGCGGGTGGGTCGACGTGTCGACCGGCACCGTCGACAACTCGGGCGGACGGCTCGCGCTCGACACGACCTTCGACCCGGTCCTCGCGACCGGCGTGCGGGCCCTCATCGAGCACAAGAGCGACGCCACGTGGATGCAGCTGTCCGAGCTGCGCGCGTGGGGTCCCGGGCTCGCCGGCTGACCCGTTCACCCTCGCTGACACACTCTTGAGGAGCACCGACATGACCAGCTTCACCTCCACCCGCGCTCAGCGGGTCTGGGCCGCCAGCATCACCGGCGCGCTCATGACCGGGGTCGCCGCGGCGACGCCCGCCGTCACCCAAGCCGTGCCTGAGATCGAGCCCGCTGCGGCGACCGTCGAGGACGGATCGTCCCGGTTCACCGTGGCCGTGCTGCCGGACACGCAGTTCTACTCCCGCTACTCGGCCGCCCAGTTCGAGCCGAAGTACGGCACCGACCCCTTCGAGGTGCAGACGCGATGGATCGTCGAGCACGACGAGGAGCTGAATACGGCGTTCACGCTCCACCTCGGGGACGTCGTCGACCAGGAATGGGTGGCTGGAGAGTGGGCCGCGGCCAACCGCGCGATCTCGGCGCTCGAGGAAGGTGACGCACCGTTCTCGATCCTGCCCGGCAACCACGACGTCGCCAATCCGGGCCAGCGGGGGTCCGAGCAGAACGCCTCGAACTACCTGACGCACTTCCCGTCGAGCCGTGCCGAGGCCGGCGCGACCTGGGTCGCATCCCACCAGAACGGGTACTCCACGGCGCACGTCTTCGAGGCGGAGGGTCAGGAGTTCCTGGTGCTCGCGCTCGGATGGAACGCACCCGCGAGCACCTGGGCGTGGGCGCAGGAGGTGCTCGACGCTCATCCGACCCTTCCCACGATCCTCACGTCGCACGCGATCGTGGACGTCGACAAGTCCACGGGCGAGGCGACGGACACCGAGTTCGGCCAGGAGTTGTGGGACCAGCTGATCCGGTCCAACGACCAGATCTTCGTGACGCTCAACGGACACTTCCATGGCCAGACGCGCCGCACGGTGATCAACGACGCCGGCCACGAGGTGTACCAGCTCCTGCTCGACAGCCAGATGGCGGCCGACGGCGGCAACGGCATCATGGGCATGATG
Organism: Demequina sp. NBRC 110053; assembly: GCF_002090095.1. Lineage (GTDB taxonomy): Bacteria > Actinomycetota > Actinomycetes > Actinomycetales > Demequinaceae > Demequina. Next base: position 1,835,322 of record NZ_BBRJ01000002.1, read on the forward strand.
GAGTTCGACCTCGATGAGGGCGTCATCGACTTCGCGACCATCTCGCCCTGGGTCACCGTCAAGGACGAGGGCGCGATCACCCCCTCGGACACGCCCGTCCTCACGGGCGAGCAGTCGGACTTCACGCTCGCCGTGAACTTCGAGGACCGCTTCGCGGACTTCGCGCCGGACTTCGGTCCCGGCGACGGATCCTTTGGCGAGCTCAACGAGCGTGCGAAGGAGATCGTGTCCGACGGCTGGGAGGGCGGAGACGGCGCGGGCTCGCTTCAGGCTCCCGGCGACCGCACAGACTATGTCGAGGTCGACGGCACGCTCGCGCACTGGCGCTTCGGCGCGGTGGACACCGGCATCCTTCCCGAGGGCGGCGTGATCCCCGACGAGACCGGCGACAACCCGATGCACCGGCTCCCGCTCGACCAGACCAACGCGCCGGACGAGCTCGACCAGGTGACGATCTCGAGGGACAACGTCTCCGCGTTCTCCTCGGACCAGGGCGCGGTCTGCTTCGCGGATGCCTCCCGGAACACCGGGGTGACCAACTACATCACCACCGACTACGAGGTGCCGGTCACGAAGGCCGCGTTCGAGGATGGCTACACCATCGAGTCGTTCGTGTACCTCGCGGATGAGTGGAACGTCGAGGACAACCAGTGGGGCGGATGGCTCACGCGCACGGGGCGCCGCTCGACCCTGCCCATCTCGTGGGAGCGCTACGACTACGAGATGGGGCCGGCCTTCTTCTCCGTCTCCAACCTCCGCGAGTTCCAGTGGGCGACCTCCCAGGGCACGCCCTGGAGGGGAACCACGTCGCTCTGGTCAGGCGAGATCATGACGGGCAACTGGTACCACGTGGCGGCGGTCAACGACCCGCAGGCGCACACCACGATCATGTACGTCGACGGCGTGCCGGTGCTGCGCAACGCGGTGAACCACGACGGCATGACCTTCAATGACGGGTACCCGTGGGCCCTCGGCACGGTGTTCAACCACGACGAGGCGAGCAACGGGTGGAACGGCTGCGTGGGCGAGACCCGCATCGTCGATCATGCCCTCGACCCGAGCGAGTTCCTGATTCAGCGGCCTGACATCGATGCTGGCGGCGCGAACCTCAGCCTGACCGATGCGCCGGCAGGGGAGCTGGCGCCGGGATCGAAGGTCTCGTCGCTCCACGGCACCGGCTACGCAGGCGCGCAGGTGCGGGTCTCGAATGGTGACGTCGTGGTCGCGACGACCACGGTCGACGAGGGAGGCACGTGGTCCGCCGACTTCGACGAGGCCATCGCTGCGCCCGGGTCGCACCGCCTGTCGGTGGTGCAGTCGATCGGCACCCGTGACGGAGCGCCCGCCGCGGTGGAGTTCTCCATCCAGGCCAGCCCGAGCAGCGAGTTCGTCGACGTCTCCGGCGACGAGTCGTCCCCGCTGTTCAACGAGCACCACGCGGCGATCGCGTGGATGGCCGAGCGCGGCATCTCGACCGGGTGGGAGGACGGCACGTTCCGGCCCTACTCGCACGCCACGCGTGACGCCATCGCTGCGTTTCTCTACCGTGCGGCGGGCGAGCCATCGGTCGAGGACGAGGATGCCGCACTCGCGGCGTTCGCCGATGTCTCCGCGGATCCGCGTGATGGATCCTTCAACGAGCACCACACCGCAATCGCGTGGATGGCCGAGGCCGGCATCACGACGGGTTGGGAGGACGGCACGTTCCGGCCCTTCCAGCCGGTCACCCGCGACGCGATCGCGGCCTTCCTCCACCGTGCGGCGGGCGAGCCGTCGATTGAGGACGAGGACGCTGCGCTCGCGGCGTTCACGGATGTCCCCGCCACGGTCGAGCACCGCTCGGCGGTCGCGTGGATGGTCGAGGCCGGCATCACGACGGGTTGGGAGGACGGCACGTTCCGGCCGTTCCAGCCCGTGACCCGCGACGCGATCGCGGCGTTCCTGCGGCGCGCCAGCACCGACGGCGCTTGACGCCCGGCTCTCCCCATCACCGGCGGCGCCGGTCCCGTCCGCGGGGCCGGCGCCGCCGTCGTCCCCAGCACGCGCGCGGCTCGAGCGTGTCCCCAGATCGCGCGACGGCGAGCCCGTGCGGTCCGTGCACGGCTCGATGCTGAGTGGCAGTCGCAGACAGCGGCGGTAGTCGAGGAGGAGACATGAACGACCTGACAGTGACCGTGACCGGGTGGGTCGCGACCGATCCCGTGCTGCACAGCCTGGGCGAGAACAAGGGCAAGGTATGCGCCTTCCGCATGGGCCACACTCCCCGGTACCGCGACGGCGACGGGATCTGGAGGGACGGCGACACCGAGTGGCTGGCGATACGCGTCTTCCGTGCCGGCTCCCAGAACGTGGGGGAGTCGATCCACAAGGGACAGCCCGTGGTGGTCCACGGCCGGCTGCGCAGCAACATCTGGACCACGAACGACGGCGTGGAGCGCACCGAGCTTCAGCTGGATGCGAGCGCGGTGGGCCACGACCTGACGAAGGGCACGGCGCGGTTCACGCGCCAGGTCGAATCCGCGAGCGCCACGAGCCGCGGCGAGGACGAGGATCCGGCAGTCGTGGAGGCGGACGAGGACCAGGACGCGGTGGACGGTGCTGACGCCGAGCCCCGAGCCGAGGACGCGGAGGACGGCGACCGCGCCGCCGTCCTCGCCTGAGACCCGTCCCGCGCGCCGCACCCCCTCTGCGGCGTGCGGGACGCTCGGGGCGCGCCGCGCCGGGCTCCTGCGACCGCGTAGGCTTGAGGACAACTGTTCAGGCGCATCGGCGCCGCACCCCTCGACCTCACGGAGCAGCAGTGGCTGAGTTCATCTACACGATGCAGAAGGCGCGCAAGGCGCACGGCGACAAGGTCATCCTCGATGACGTGACGATGGCGTTCTACCCCGGCGCGAAGATCGGTGTGGTGGGACCCAACGGCGCGGGAAAGTCGACCATCCTGAAGATCATGGCGGGTCTCGAGGAGCCCTCGAACGGCGAGGCGCGCCTGAGCCCCGGCTACACCGTCGGCATCCTGCTGCAGGAGCCTCCGCTCAACGAGGACAAGACGGTGCTCGGCAACGTCGAGGAGGGCGTGGCGGAGATCAAGGGCAAGCTCGACCGCTTCAACGCGATCTCCGAGGAGATGGCCAACCCCGACGCGGACTACGACGCGCTGCTCGCGGAGATGGGCCAGCTCCAGGAGGAGCTCGACCACGCGGATGCCTGGGACCTCGACAGCCAGTTGGAGCAGGCGATGGACGCTCTGCGCTGCCCGCCGGCCGACGCCGACGTCTCGGTCCTGTCGGGCGGCGAGCGCCGCCGCGTGGCGCTGTGCAAGCTGCTGCTCGAGAAGCCCGACCTGCTGCTGCTGGACGAGCCCACCAACCACCTCGATGCCGAGTCGGTGCTGTGGCTCGAGCAGCACCTCGCCAAGTACCCCGGCGCCGTCATGGCGGTCACCCACGACCGCTACTTCCTCGACCACGTGGCGCAGTGGATCTGCGAGGTCGACCGCGGACGCCTCTACCCCTACGAGGGCAACTACTCGACCTATCTCGAGAAGAAGCAGGAGCGCCTGCAGGTCCAGGGCAAGAAGGACGCGAAGCTCTCCAAGCGTCTCAAGGAGGAGCTCGAGTGGGTGCGCTCCAACGCCAAGGGCCGTCAGACCAAGTCGAAGGCCCGCCTCGCGCGCTACGAGGAGATGGCGGCCGAGGCGGAGAAGACCAGGAAGCTCGACTTCGAGGAGATCCAGATCCCGCCGGGCCCGCGCCTGGGCAACGTCGTGATCGAGGCGAAGGACCTGAAGAAGGGGTTCGGCGACCGCACGCTCATCGACGGGCTGTCCTTCTCCCTGCCGCGCAACGGCATCGTCGGCGTCATCGGCCCCAACGGCGTGGGCAAGACCACGCTGTTCAAGACCATCGTGGGCCTCGAGCCGCTCGACGGTGGCGACCTCAAGGTGGGCGAGACCGTCTCGATCTCGTACGTCGACCAGTCGCGCGGCGGGATCGACCCCAAGAAGTCGCTGTGGGAGGTCGTCTCTGACGGCCTGGACTACATCAATGTCGGCAAGGTCGAGATGCCCTCGCGCGCGTACATCTCGGCGTTCGGGTTCAAGGGACCCGATCAGCAGAAGCCCGCCGGCGTGCTGTCGGGAGGCGAGCGCAACCGTCTCAACCTCGCGCTCACGCTCAAGGAGGGCGGCAACGTGCTGCTGCTGGACGAGCCCACCAACGACCTCGACGTCGAGACGCTGGGCTCGCTCGAGAACGCGCTGCTCGAGTTCCCGGGGTGCGCCGTGGTGGTGAGCCACGATCGGTGGTTCCTCGACCGTGTCGCCACGCACATCCTCGCCTACGAGGGCACCGAGGAGAATCCTGCGAACTGGTACTGGTTCGAGGGCAACTTCGAGGCCTACGAGCAGAACAAGGTCGAGCGCCTGGGCGCGGACGCCGCGCGGCCGCACCGCGTGACGTACCGCAAGCTCACCCGGGACTGACTCTCGCGTGCCGCGGGTGCTGAGGAGGCGTCCCGCGGAGGTGGTCTGCACCGCACGCGCGCTAGCGTGACGCCATGAGCCGCATCCACGTCCCCGTCACCGTCCGCTGGTCCGACCTCGACGCTTACGGCCACGTCAACAACGTCCAGCTGCTGCGCCTGCTCGAGGAGGCGCGCATCCGGGTGTTCTGGGCGAGCTCCAGTCCCGACGCCCCGAGCACGGCAGTGGTCGAGGCGGGACCGGACGCGGCGACGACGACCCTGATCGCATCGCAGCGCATAGACTACCTCGCGCCCGTCCCGTTCCACCGGGAGCCGCTCGACGTGCAGCTGTGGATCGGCTCGATGGGCGGCGCGAGCCTCGACATCTGCTACGAGATCCGCTCGCCGGCGGGCGAGGAGCCTCCGTCCGTCTATGCGCGCGCCGCGACGACTCTCGTCCTGATCGACACCGCGACCCAGCGTCCGCGGCGCCTGACCGAGGCGGAGCGCGCCGCGTGGCGCCCCCACCTCGACGACCCGGTCGACTTCCGCAGGCGATGAAGCGAGACCACGCACGGTCGCCCCAGGTTCGGGCTCTACGTGTGGGCGGTCAGCCGGACGCTCTGCCGAGCAGGTGCTCCCATTCCTGGACAAGGACGCCACTCTCATCGATCTTGAAGACATCGACCGAGATTCGGCCCTCTTCGTCGATGAGCTCGGTGGCCACCAGGCCTTCCGAGCCACGCCGCACGTGGCTGACGACGAAGTCGCTCGCTCCGCCGTCGCGGTATGCAGCCATGAGCCGGTCAATGTAGGCCTGTGCGCCCACAACACGCGACTCTTCACGGTCGATGACGGTCCAGATCACATCGGGATGCAACAGCATCCGCAGTCTCTTCCAATCACGACGGCGCTCGGCGTCGAAGAGGCTCTCGAGGGTGTCGGGAAGGTGTTCCATATCGCTACTGTGCCTGACCCGGTCCTGGTGCGTCTCCCCCTGGGGTCAGGATGACTGCAGGCGCTCACCTGGTGCGCTTCGTCCTGAGACGTCCTGACAGCACGCCGCGCGGGTCCGGGACCGTCACAGGTCTCCTCATCCGAGCCCGAGGGGGGCGGGGAACTGAGTGTCGCGTGGCCGGACGCACGAACGCCGGCCGGCCCCGCAGGACCGACCGGCGTTCGTCATGGAGAGGCGTTACGCGGTGAGCGAGTCCACCCACTCCTGGTTCTCCGCGGCCCAGTCGGCCACGATCTGCTCGTAGTCGCCCTGGTCGGCGTCACGCAGCTGGTTCTCGAGGTCGTACAGCGCCTCGGCCTCCATGGTGAAGCCACCGAACCACTCGGCGACCTGGGGGAACTCCTCGGAGAGGCCGGCGCGACCGTAGGTGACGATCTCCTCGGCCTCGCCCATGATCCCCTGCGGGTCCTCGAGGTTCTTGATGTCGTACGCGCCATAGGCCCAGTGCGGCTCCCACAGCGTCACGATGATGTTCTCGCCTGCAGAGGTGGCGGAGTCGAGCTCCGACAGCATCGCGGGCGTGGACGAGGTGATGAACTCGTAGTCCGACAGTCCGTAGGCCTCGATGGCGCGCTCGGTGGCGCCGGTGAGTCCCGCGCCGGGCTCGATGCCGACGATGCGGCCGCCCATCTCGTCCACGTACTCGGGAAGATCCTCGAGCGAGTCCACGGGGGCATCGGCGTTCACGGCGATGGTGAGCGCGGCGTTGTCGAACCAGGCGCCCAGCTCCTCCATGTCGTCGCCGTACTCGTTGATGTACTCCTCGTGCGTCACGGGCAGCCAGACGTCGGTGACGATGTCGTAGTCGCCGTCGGCGACGCCCTGGAACACGACCGCAGGGTCCGCGTACTCGAGGGTGACGTCGTAGCCCTCGTTCTCGAGGACGTGCTGCCACACGAGCGAGCTGGCGAGCGACTCGTCCCAGCCGTTGAAGACGGCCAGGGTGAGCTCGCCGCCTGCCTCGGTGGTCTCCTCGGAGCCACCGTCGGTGGCGCCGTCGGTGGGCTCCTCGTCGGCGGACGAGCAGCCGGCGAGCGCGAGGCCCGCGGCAGCGGTCACCGCGAAGGCGGTGGCGGAACGCTTGAACATGGTTCTTCCTTTCTCGGCTCGAGGTGTCTCCTCGTGCCGGGGAAGCACTCCGCCGTTCGGAACGGGCGGAGCGCCCGCAGCCCTCAGCAGGCCGCGAAGTCTGGAGTTGTGCGGGGGTGGGCTCAGTACGGAGCGCGGCGGGCGCCGGCGGCCGCGTACTCGTCGGCGTCGATGCGCGCCTGCTCGTCGGCCTCGCGCTGCAGCCTGCGACGCTTGGACCACCGGGCGTAGAGGCCGCTGCCCTTGCCGAAGGCCGCCGTGAAGCGGTCCAGCAGGATCGCGAGCGCCACGACCGACAGGCCGGCCTCCCAGCCGAGCTCCGCATCCAGCGCGGAGATGGCGCGCACCACGTCGCCTCCGAGGCCGCCGGCGCCGACGAACCCGGCGATGACGACCATGGACAGCGCGAGCATGATGATCTGGTTGACGCCGGCCATGATCGACGGCATCGCGAGCGGGATCTGGATCTGGCGCAGGATGCGGCGCGGGGTGGCGCCGAAGGCCTCGCCGGCCTCCACCACCTCCTTGTCGACCCCGCGGATGCCCAGCTCCGTCAGTCGCACGCCTGGGGCGATCGCGAACACGAGTGTCGCGACCACGCCGGGAGCGATGCCGACCCCGAACAGCGCGATGGCGGGGATGAGGTAGACGAAGGCGGGCAGCGTCTGCAGGAAGTCCATGACGGGCTTCACCGCGGCGGACACCGCATCGTTGCGCGCCGCCCAGATGCCGAGCGGCACCGCGAGCGCGACCGCGATGAACGCGGCGACGAGGACCAGCGCGAGCGAGTCGACCGCGTTGTCCCACTGGTTCACGCTCACGATGAAGGCGAGCGCGACGACGGAACCGATCGCGAACTTCCACCCGCGAGCGAGCAGGGCCGCGGCTGCGACCACGATGATCACCGCCCAGACCGGCGGCGTGATGAAGAGCCACACGATGGCGTCGACCATCGCGAGGAAGATGTCGCCCAGAGCCTCGAAGAACCACGAGAAGGTCGCCTCGAGCCAGTCGAAGAAGCCGGCGATCCAGTCGCCGATGGGAAGACGGAGGTCCATCACACGCCTCCCTTCGCCGCGGCGGATCCGAGGGCCTTGTCGACCACCTCGCCTGGCAGCGGCTCGGTCACCGGCAGCGCGGACGTCGCGGCCTCGGGCTCGCCGCCCAGGGCGGCGAGCAGCGTCACCCGGGGGATCACGCCCACCAGGTGGTCGCGCTCGTCGGTCACGGCGAGCGCGAGCGCCGCCTCGAGCGACGGGATGAACAGGTCGGCCAGAGCGGAGTCCTTCGACACGGCCCCGTGGTCGGTCTTGATCGCCGAGGCGAGCGACTTCTCGCCCTTGCGCACGAGGTCGAGCACGTCGCGGTCGCGCACCCAGCCCACGATGGTCCGGTCGCGCTTGGTCACGTACAGCGCGGACAGCTCGTTGTCGCGCATGGCCTTGAGCGCGGCGTGCGGGCCCGAGTCCTCGCGGATCACGGCGCGCGGGGCGCGCATGACGGACTCCGCGGTCAGCACCTTGGAGCGGTCGACGTCCTGCACGAACTGCTCGACGTACTCGTTGGCGGGATTGGTGAGGATGTCCTCGGGGGCGCCGATCTGCACGATGCGCCCGTCGCGCATCACCGCGATGCGGTCGCCGATGTACATGGCCTCGTTGAGGTCATGGGTGATGAAGATGATGGTCTTGCCGAGCTCGCTCTGCAGCTCGAGCAGCTGGTCCTGCATCTCGCGGCGGATCAAGGGGTCGAGCGCGGAGAAGGCCTCGTCCATGAGCAGCACCTCGGTGTCGGCCGCGAGAGCGCGAGCGAGTCCCACGCGCTGCTGCATGCCGCCCGAGAGCTCGGAGGGGTGCTTCTCCTCCCAGCCCTTGAGGCCGACGACCTCGGTCACCTTGAGGGCGCGCGCGATGCGCTCGTCGCGTCTCATGCCCTGGATCTCGAGCCCGTACGCGACGTTGTCGATCACGGTGCGGTGGGGCAGGAGCGCGAAGTGCTGGAACACCATCGACACGCGCCCCCGCCGGATCTCGCGCAGCTCGGCAGGGCTCGCATCGGTGATCGACTGGTCGCCGATGGACACGGAGCCTGCGGTCGCTGGCTGGAGCCCGTTGAGGGCGCGGATGAGCGTGGACTTGCCCGATCCGGACAGTCCCATGACCACGAAGATCTCGCCGCGGCGCACCTCGAAGGAGGCGTCGATCACGGCGGCGGTGGCGCCGTCGAGGTCGTCTCGGGCGGCGCCCTCGCGCAGGCGCTTGACGGCGCCGGAGGGGTTCTTGCCGAACACCTTGTACAGGCCGTCAGCTCGCAGGGCGATGCTGTCGTTCACGTGAATCCTCTAGCCCCCGTGCGTCAGGCGGGGCTTGCTTCGCGGCCTCGAAGTGACGAGGGGACTCGCAGCCGTCGGACGGCAGTCACGGGCCCGCGTGACAGCGACAGGTGCCGCCGCCAGCGCTCGACATCCGGCGCACACCGGGGTGGGTGCAGCCGAGGCCTGGGCTGGTCATTGGCGCTTCGGTCGTGACTGACGCGAACCCCGAAACGGCTCGTCGACGCTATCAACGGGCGTCGCCGTGATTCAAGCCGATGCGCGCTCAGCCGAGCCTTTCACGCTCGCTTCCTCGCGCATCGGCGCTGGTAGACGGCTCAGTTGAGGGTTCGAGTAACGTTTCGGTAAAGGTCGAGCATGGGCCGCTACTGCGGCAGGCGCACCATGCCCTCCTGCGACGCCGAGGCGACCAGGCGGCCGTCCTCGGAGAACACCCACGCGCCGCCGAGCCCTCGCCCGCCCTGGGCGGTGGGCGCATCCTGGACGTACAGCAGCCACTCGTCGGCACGCGCGGGACGATGCCACCACATGGCGTGATCGAGGCTCGCGAAGGACAGGCCCGGAGTGCGCCACGACGCGCCATGGCGTCGCAGCAGGGGCTCGAGCATCACCTGGTCGCACGCGTACGCGAGCAGCGCACGATGCACGAGGTCGGACACCTCGACGGGTCGACGGGTGCGCACCCATGTGGTCTGGTACTGCTTGGGCCGAGGGTCGGGTTCGAACAGCACCGACCCCTCGACGGGACGCAGGTCGAAGGCCGTGCGCTTGAGCCAGTAGTCGGCGTGGGGATTGCCCTCGAGGGGAGCCAGCAGGTCGATCGGCGATGCCACGGCGTCCGGCCCCGGAACCTCCGGCATGGTCACCTGGTGCTCGGCGCCCTCCTGGTCGAGCTGGAAGGACGCGATCATCGACAGGATGGGCTTGCCGTCCTGGAACGCGTGCGTGCGCCGGGCGGAGAACGACCCGCCGTCGCGCAGCACCTCGACCTCGAACGTGATGGTCTTCGCGACATCGCCCGGCCGCAGGAAGTAGCCGTGCATCGAGTGCATGCGGCGCTCCTCGTCGACGGTCAGTCCCGCCGCGAGCAGCGACTGCGCGAGCACCTGGCCGCCGTAGACGCGGCCGTTCGGCATCGGCAGCGAGTCGCCTTCGAAGCGGGTCTCGTCCAGGCGGCGCAGATCCAGCACCGCCAGCCCCGACGCGACCGCCTGGTCCGCCCAGATGTCCTCGACATGCTCCATCAGCTCTCCTCGGTGCCGGGGGTGGGCTCGAAGGTGTTGACCATCGAGTGCGCGGCGCGCTCCAGGTAGTCCATGAGCGTGACGGCGTGGAGGGGCGCCAGGTCCGCGGCGGCGACGGCGTCCCTCATGTGCTCGATCCAGCGGTCGCGAGCGTCGGGATTGACGTGGAAGGCGACATGGCGCATGCGCAGGCGCGGGTGGCCGCGGTTGTCGGAGTACGTCGTCGGGCCGCCCCAGTACTGCTCGAGGAAGAGGGTGAGGCGCTCGATCGCCCCCTCCAGGTCCTCCTCGGGATACATCGGTCGCAGCACCGGGTCCTCCGCGACGCCGCTGTAGAAGCGGCGCACGATCCGCTCGAAGGTCGCGTGTCCGCCCACAGCCTCGAAGAAGGACTGCCCGTGCTCCTGCGGAGCCTCGGAGCCGATGCTCATGCCTGGCGTGGTCACGTCAGTCGCCATCCGCATCGTTCGGAGGCGGCAGGGGACGCCCATCGGCGCTGCGCGGCTGCTGATCCGAGTCGGGGCGGTCGGAGTCGTGCAGGGTCACGGCGTTCTTGGGCTGCTTGGTGTCGAAGACCATCGCCTCGCCCGGCACCGCGAGGGAGATGCCCCGGTCGGCGAAGATGCGGCGCATCTCGCGACGCACCTCGCGCTGCACGTCCCACTGGGCGGCCGGGTTCACCTGGCACAGCAGGCGCAGCATGATCGCGTTGTACTCCAGAGACTCGATGCCCGCGACCTCTGGCTCGCCCAGCAGAGCGGAGGCGACGTCCTCGCTGCCGTCCTTGGCCGCCTCGACGGCGTCGATCATCGCCTGGCGGGCGGCCTCCACGTCCGTGTCGTACGCGAACCGCACCTCGACCATGACGCGGCTCCACATGCGGGTCATGTTGCCCACGCGCATGATCTGCCCATTGGGCACGTACCAGACGGTGCCATCGAGCGAGCGCAGCCGGGTGCAGCGCAGGCCCACCTCCTCGACGGAGCCGGTCGCCTCGCCCAGGTCGACCACGTCGCCCACGCCGTACTGGTCCTCCATGAGCATGAAGATGCCGGACAGGATGTCCTTGACGAGCGACTGCGCACCGAAGCCGAGCGCGACGCCGAGGATTCCGGCGGAAGCGAGCATGGGCCCGATGGGCACGCCGAGGGTGGCGAGCAGGGTCACGATCACGATCGCGATGAGGAAGACGGCCAGGAAGGACTTGAGGACCTTGCGGAGCGTGCCGGCGCGCTGGCGGCGCCGCTCGTCCTCGAGGCGCTGGTCGATGGTGTCGACCGCGGGCAGCTTGATCTTCGCCTTCGCGAGCGCGCGACGGGTGCGCGCGTCCTTGATGGGCGCGCCGCGTTCGATGCCGCGTGTCACCGCGTTGATGATCGCCCTGCCGATGAACCACAGGATCACGACGACCACGAGCACGACCACGAACCCGATCGCGTTGGTGGAGACGTTGTCGAACCACTCGACGATCGCGTCGGGGTCGATCTCCGGAGGGCCGGGGGAGGTGGTGGGCTCTGGCTCGGTGGTCGATGTCAGGTGCAGCACGCCTCCCAGGGTAACCATCCCGAGGGCGACATTCGACGACGAGGCGAGCGGTCGCATCGGCCCCGCTCCTTCAAACCCGGGTAAAGACCTGGCAGGATGGGCGTGTGAATGAGGCCCCCGAGACACCGTCGCCCGCCCTGGCCGAACTTGCACGCGCCTGCGGCGTGTCGGTGGAGTACACGGCGTGGAACGGCGAGCGCGTCTCGAGCTCGGTGTCGGCGGTCCGCGCGGTGCTCGCGTCGCTCGGCATCGACGCCCACGACGACGATGCCTGCCGCTCTTCGCTCGAGGACGTCGCCGACCTCGAGTGGCGGCGGCTCGTGCCGCCCATCACCGTGACGGTCGAGGGCGCGGGGGGCGAGGTGCCTGTCCACGTGGCGCACGGTGCGCCTGCCGCGGCTTCCCTGACACTCGAGCACGGCGAGGTGAAGACCCTCGAGCAGCTGGACGTCTACGTCGCGCCACGGACGGTCGACGGGCGCGACGTCGGGCGCGCGACCTTCCGGCTCCCCGCCGACCTCCCGCTGGGATGGCACCTCATCGAGGCGGCGACGACCGGCCGACGCGGGCGCGGCTGGGTCGTGGTGACCCCAGCGCGCATCGACGTGCCGGATGTCGTGCGGAGGGAGCGCCCGTGGGGACTCGCCGCGCAGCTGTACTCGGTGCGATCGGAGCGCTCGTGGGGCATCGGCGACTTCGGCGATCTCGCGGACCTGTGCTCGCTCGCCGCGATCCGCGAGGGCGCCGACTTCCTCCTCGTCAACCCGCTGCACGCCGCCGAGCCGGTGCCGCCGCTCGAGCCGTCGCCGTACCTGCCCACCTCACGCCGGTTCCTCAACCCGCTCTACATCCGCATCGAGGACATCCCCGAGGTCGCATACGTGCCCTCCCAGCATCGCGCCGTCATCGAGTGGGAGTCCGAGAAGCCGCGCCGGGCCAACCACGACGCGGACCTGCTCGACCGCGACGCCTCCTGGCGCGCGAAGTCGGCGGCGCTCGAGAAGATCTTCGAGGTCCCCCGGTCGGCTGCCCGGCAGGCGCTGTTCGAGGCCTACTGCCTGCGCGAGGGAGACGCGCTCGAGGAGTTCGCGACGTGGTGCGCCATCTCCGAGGCGCACCGGGGCCTGCCGTGGCCAGCGGAGTTCGCGAGCCCGCGCTCCCACGCCGTCGACGCGTGGCGCGACGAGCACGGCGACCGTGTGCTCTTCTATGCGTGGCTCCAGTGGATCGCGGACGAGCAGCTGGGTCGCGCCCAGGCCGCCGCGCGCTCGGCTGGCATGAACATCGGCGTGATGACCGACCTCGCCGTCGGCGTCCATCCCTTCGGCGCCGACGCCTGGGCGCTGGGCCGCGTGCTCGCGCCCGGGATGCAGGTGGGGGCGCCGCCGGACATGTACAACCAGCACGGCCAGAACTGGTCCCAGCCCCCATGGCAGCCGCGGGCCCTCGAGGCCGCCGCCTACCTGCCGTTCCGTGACGTGGTCCGCTCCGCCGTGCGCCACTGCGGAGCGCTGCGCGTGGACCACATCCTGGGCCTGTTCCGCCAGTGGTGGATCCCGGCAGGCCACCGTGCGGACGACGGCGTCTACGTGAACTTCGACCACGAGGCGCTCATCGGCATCCTCGCGCTCGAGGCGCAGCGGGCGGGGACCATCGTGATCGGCGAGGACCTGGGCACCCTCGAGCCCTGGGTGTCGGACTACCTGAACCAGCGCGGGCTCCTCGGCACGGTGGTCGCGCTGTTCGAGAAGGACCACGACGGCCGCCCCCAGGCGCCCGAGAACTACCGGGCCGATGCGCTGGTGTCCGTCACCGTCCACGACCTTCCGCCCACCGCGCCCTTCCTCGCGGGAGAGCACGTGCACCAGCGCGAGCAGATGGGCCTGCTCGTGGGCGAGCCACAGGACGCCCACGACGCCGCGATAGCCGACCGCGACGCGATGGTCGCCTACCTGCGGGAGCGTGGCTGGCTGATCGAGGACTGGGAGGAGGACGATCTCGTGGCGGGCGTCCACCGCCTGGCCATGAACTCGCCGGCCCTCCTCACCGCCGTGTCGCTCACCGACGCCGTCGGGGATCGTCGCTCGCAGAACCACCCCGGCACGCACAACGAGTACCCCAACTGGCGCATCCCGCTCACCGACAAGGCGGGAGCGGTGGTGCTGCTGGACGACGTGTTCGACAACGAGCGCCTCCACCGGCTGCTCGAGGCAGTGCGCACGGCGCGGGGCTGATTCCCCTCTCGCCGCCACGGCTACATCGCCTGTTGCGCGCGTTCCGCGCGACGCACATCGTCGAGGCCCTCGGTGACGATCTTCGCCAGCACGGGCGGCGCGTCGGCGTTCGCCGAGAGCCACTCCTCGAGCCGCGGCGCCAGGTCAGGCACGCGACCAGCGAGCACCGTGGGGAACGCGTAGGTGGCGGTGCGCATCGCCATGAAGGCGTCCATCGACTGGAACATGGGACGCAGACCGTCGAGGATCTCGCGGGCGAGCGGAGCGAGCAGCGCCGGATCGGCCGCGCGCACCAGCCCCTGGGCGGCCTCGTAGGCGATGGCGTTGGGCGGCAGCTGTCCCGAGGCTCCCGAGATGAAGGCCCACGCTTCGCGCTTCGCCTCGACGGACGCGATCGACGCTCGCGCTCCCGCCGCCCGGCGCTCGCCGGCCGCGCCGGGGTCCGCCGCCAGACGCTCGTCGATGTCACGGCCGTCGGCGCGCCCGCACACCGCGAGGGCCGTCACGAGGTCCCACGTCAGCTCGGAGTCGATGGGCAGCCCATCGAGCTCCACCGATCCGTTTAGCAGCGCGTCGATGCGGTCGGCATGGGCGTTGGTGCAGGCCACCCCCGCGAAGCCGCGCAGCAGCGCGAGCTGGAGATCGGAGCCAGGCTCGGCCTCGCCCAGCAGCGTCCAGAGGCGATCGGCCGCCGCGGCACCCACCTCCACCGTGGTGGCGGGATCCGCGTACAGCCGGACCGCGGTGACGACATGCGCGAGGTGGGTCCCGATCACGTTCGACACCGCGAGGGCGGGCACGGCCGCGATCACGGCGTCGACGTAGTCGGGCGCGGCGAGCGAGCCGTCCCGACACATGTGCCACAGCGCGTCGAGGGCTAGGTACTGCGCCATGGGACTGTCGAGCGCCGCGATCGACGTGCGCGCGGTCGCGAGCGAGCGGGCGTCGAGATGCGTCTTCGCGTACGTGAGGTCCTCGTCGTTGACCAGCACGAGCGCAGGTTCCTCGATCCCGACGGCCTCGGGAACGTCGGTGGGGCCACCGTCGAGGTCGACATCAGCGAACCACACGCGTTCCAGCCTGTCGTCCACCCACGCGTAGGCTCCCACGCGCAGCCGGTGCGGGTGGGGCACGCCACCGTCGGGCACGTGCTCGGCCACCGTCAGCGATGCGACGCGACCATCGTCACGCAGGGTGATCTCCGCCGCGAGAGTTGTCACGCCGGCCGTCTCGAGCCAGGCCTCGGTCCACGCGCCCAGGTCGCGGTCGGCCGCGGCCTCGAGCTCCGCGACCAGGTCGGCGAGCGTCGCGTTGCCATGGTGGTGGGCGCGGATGTAGGCGGCGACGCCGGCGAAGAAGCTCTCGGCGCCCAGCGTCGCGGCGAGCTGCCTCAGCGCCGATGCTCCCTTGGCGTACGTGATCATGTCGAACGTGCCAGCGACGGAGTCCACGGTGGGCACGTCGCTCACCACCGGATGCGTCGTGGGCAGCTGATCCTCGCGGTAGGCGGTCGAGCGGCGGGAGCCGAACGTGACCCACGCATCGGCCCACTCGGTGACCTGCTCGGCGGCGTACGTCGCGATGAACTCCGCGAACGACTCGTTGAGCCACAGGTCGTCCCACCACCGCATGGTGACGAGGTTGCCGAACCACATGTGGGCGAGCTCGTGGAGCACCACCACGTCGCGGAACTGCCGCTGGGCGTCCGACGGTCGCGTGCGATAGAGCAGCCGGTCCTCCGAGATCGTCACGCAGCCGGCGTTCTCCATCGCGCCAAAGTTGAACTGCGGCACATAGACCTGGTCGTAGGAGTCGTACGGGTACTCCGTGGCGAACAGCCGCTCGTACAGGTCGATGCCTATCTGGGCGACCTCGAAGAGCCTGTCGGCGGCTAGCGAGTCGCGCACCTCGGAACGGCCGTAGACCCGAGCCGGGATGTCGCCTCCCGCAGAGACCAGGGTGGTCTCCTCGAAGACGAACGGCCCTGCGACGACCGCAGCCGCGTAGCAGGGGAGCAGGACCGTGGGGGCGAAGGCCCAGGTGCGCGCGCCATCGGCAGGGATCGGCTCCTCGGCGCGCGTGTTGGAGATCACCTCCCACTGCGCGGGCGCCGTCACCGTGAACTGGAACGTGCCCTTGATGTCGGGCTGGTCGAAGCACGCGAAGGCGGCTCGCGCATCGTCGGCCGCGAACTGGCTGTAGAGGAAGGTGTCCCCCGACGCCGCATCCTCGTAGCGGTGGATGCCGGCGCCCGTGGTGCGGTACTCGCACTCGGCATCGACCACGAGCACGTTGGCCGGCTGCAGCTCGGTCAGCGGCAGCCGGCCGTCCGCGTGAGTCGCGACGTCGAGCTCGCGGCCGTTGAGCGTGGCGCTGCGCAGCTCTCCTACGAGGTCGAGCCAGGTCGCGGCGCCGTGAGGCGCGTCGAACTCGATCTCGACGCGCGACCGGAAGGTCGCGCCGCCGCGCGTGAAGTCCAGCTCGACGCGGTACTCGGCTGTCGGAATGATGAGCGCGCGAGCGTGAGCCTCTTCACGGGTGAGCATGCGGCCAGTCTCGCACGAGCGCATCGGCGCCGATCCATCCCCACCCCGAGAGCCGATGCGACCCTGCGTCCCATGACGACGCCCGGGCCCCTCTCGGGGACCCGGGCGTCGGCGCGGTCAGGAGCTGATCACGACTCCTGCGCGTCGCGCTCCTGGTTCACGAGTGCGCGGCGCACGCCGTCGCGCCCTTCGATGATGAGACGCTTCAGCGCATCGTGAGCGTCCGTGTTGTCGGCGAGCCAGGCATCGGCCTTGTCCTGCAGGTCCGCGACCCGACCAGCGAGCTGCGTGGGGTACAGCCCCTCGATGAGGGTGGTCGCCATCTCGTTGGTCTTGTCCGCGTAGATGCGGCGCACGGACGCGAAGTACTCGTCGACGAAGGGCACGAGCACGGTGGGGTCGTTCACGTGGGCGAACCCGGCGGTCGCCTCGAACTGCAGAGCGTTCGGCAGGTCCTTCTCCGCGTTCACGAGCAGGTCCCATGCGGCACGCTTGCCCTCGGCGGTGGGGATCGCGGCTCGCGCGTGGGCGGCGCGACGCTGGCCCGACGCCGTCGCGTCCCTGGTCAGCTGCAGCTCGATGCCGATCTCGTCGATGCGACCCCCGACCACCAGGCCGATGAGCAGGTCCCACGCGAGGTCGGTGTCGACCTCCAGCCCCTCGAGATGGAGCTTGTCGTCGAGCAGTCCCTGCAGGTTGTCGAGCTGGATCTCGGTGCACGCCAGCGACGCGAACGCCTTCACCAGCTGCAGCTGAGTGTCCGAGCCGGGCACGGCCTCGATCGCCAGCTTCCACAGCGCCTCCGACGCGTCCGCGCAGGCGTCTGCCGACGCGTCGGGGTGCACGTACAGCGACAGCGTGGTCGCGAGCTGGCGCAGGAGGACCAGCACCGTGGTCGACTCGGTCTCGCGGGCGATGGTGTTGAGCACGAGGTCCACGAACTGGCGCGCGGGCATCTCGCCATCCCTGGTCATGTCCCAGGCCGCCGTGAGCACCATCGAGCGAGCGAGGGGGTCGGCGAATCCGCCCACGTGCTCGACCGCGGTGGCGAGCGACTGCTCGTCGAGGCGCACCTTCGCGTACGCGAGGTCGTTGTCGTTGACGAGGATCAGCGCGGGGCGGTGCTTGCCGAGCAGCTCAGGGATCTCCGTGCGCGCGCCATCGATGTCCGTCTCGACGTACATCGAGCGCTCGAGGCGCGCCGTGCCGGTCGAGTCGACGACGACGTCGTAGCCGCCGATCCCGAGGCGGTGCGGTCGCTGCGTGGGCCACTCCGCTGGCACCTCCTGGACCACGGCGAAGGACACGATGTCGCCGTTCGAATCGGCCTCGATCTCGGGTCGCAGGGTCGTGATGCCCGCCCTCTCGAGCCACAGCTCCGACCATGCTGCGAGGTCGCGGCCCGAGGTCGCCTCGAGCTCGACCAGCAGATCCTTGAGCGTGGTGTTCGAGTGATGGTGCTTGCGGAAGTACTCGGCTACGCCCGCGAAGAACTCGTCCTGGCCCACCCATGCGGCGAGCTGCTTGAGGACGGACGCGCCCTTCGCGTAGGTGATGCCGTCGAAGTTCACCTCGACATCCTCGAGGTCCTTGATGTCGGCCATGATCGGGTGGGTGCTGGGCAGCTGGTCCTGACGCGCCGCCCAGGTCTTCTCGAGCGAGTTGAACGTGACCCAGTTGTTCTTCCACTTGGTGGTCTCGACGGTCGCGACGGTCGAGGCCCACTCCGCGAAGGACTCGTTGAGCCACAGGTCGTTCCACCACCTCATGGTGACCAGATCGCCGAACCACATGTGCGCGAGCTCGTGCAGCACCGTGACCGTGCGGCGCTCGACTCGCGCCTGGGTGGGCTTGGAGCGGAACACGTAGTCCTCGAGGAACGTCACGCAGCCCGCGTTCTCCATCGCACCGGCGTTGAACTCCGGCACGAAGATCTGGTCGTACTTCTCGAAGGGGTAGTCCGTCTCGAACTTGTCCTCGTAGAAGGTGAACCCGGCCTGGGTGTCCGCAAGGATCACGTCAGCGTCGAGGTAGGGAGCAAGCGCGGTGCGGCAGTACACATCTGCGCCCAGGGTGCCCTTGCGCGACTCGACCGTGCCCTCGACCCGGTGGTAGGGGCCGGCGACGATGGCGGTGACGTAGCACGGAAGCCTGGTGGTCTCGCTGAAGTCCCACCGCGCGACCCCACGCTCCTTGTCGGCGATGGTGACCCGCGCATCGGCGATCTCTGTCTTGGTGCCAGGGTTGTTGGACAGCACGTGCCAGTGCTCGGGCGCGGTGACGGTGAAGGTGAAGGCCGCCTTGAGGTCGGGCTGCTCGAACACCGCGTACACGCGCCGGGTGTCGGCGACCTCGAACTGCGAGTACAGGTACACCTCGCCGTCCTCAGGGTCGACGAACCGGTGCAGGCCCTCGCCCGTGTTCATGTAGGCGCAGTCAGCGACGACGGTGAGCTCGTTCGTGTCCTGCAGGGCCGGCAGCGTGATGCGGCTGTCGGCGAAGTGCTCCGCTGGGTCGAGCTCGACGCCGTTCAGGGTGATCGAGTGCACGGTGGGGGCGATGAGATCGATGAAGGTCGACTCGCCCGGTGTGGCGGAGAAACGGACGGTGGACGTCGAGCGGAAGGTCTCCTCGGAGGTGGTGAGGTCGAGCTCGACGGCGTACGTCTCGGTGGAGACGATGGCGGCGCGGGCTTGAGCCTCCGCGCGGGTGAGGTTGGTACCTGGCATGCGCCGATTCTGTCACGGCGCGCGCGATGCCACAGCCCGCGCTCGCTGGCGCAGTCGCTCCCGGTATCTCCGCCATGGAGGCGGGAGATCCGGCACCAGCCGGGGCGGGGCGCCCGCGATCGGTCGCAGGCGATGGTCGAGCCGGCGATCATGGCTCGTGCGCGGTGTCGGCTCGGAGGTCGTGCGGTACGCCGCCTCGACGCGGCGGAGCCGGCGCACGAGCAGCCAGAACTGGTGCCTGCCGTAGGCGGTCATGCGTGCGATGGTGACGCGACGGTCGTGGTCCGACTCGGTTCTCGTGACCAGCCCCGCGCGCTCCATGCGGGACACGATCTGGCCGACGTTGGCCATGGTGGTGCGGGTGTGCGACGCGAGGCGTGACAGGGGCATACATACCCCGCTTCGCCCAGACGAGGTACTGCGCGTAGTGGGCCTGGATCGCGGTCATGACGAGGTCGTGCTGGGCGGCGCGGCCACGACGCCTCGCGTCCCGGTCTCCGTGGCGCAGGGCGTCGATGATGGGTGCATGGCGGGCGAGGGGGCCCACTTCCATTCGCCTCATGCTTCACACGTTAAGCAATTCGGCGAGAGTCATCGCATGTCCGCTACCTCGGCTGAGGAGGGCCGATGCGCGTGCCCCTCCTGGGGACGCAAGGTGCCTCACCGCGGCGGCGGCCGGGCGGTGCGGCGCCACGGGCATACGATGGGCCGGTCCCGTGTTGCCCGGGACGTCGCTCGACGGCGAGCGCGACCCGCCACGACCTCGGAAAGCGACACCATGACTGACCTCAGCCCCGCGCGCACGCGCCTCGCGTTGCTTGCACTGGCCCTCGGCGGATTCGGCATCGGCACCACGGAGTTCGTCGCGATGGGGCTGCTGCCGGACATCGCGCGTGACCTCCTTCCTGACATGTGGGGTGCGAGCCAGGAGGACGCCCTCGCCCGCGCTGGCGTCGTCATCTCCGCGTACGCCGTGGGCGTGGTCGTGGGCGCACCCACGATCGCCGCCCTGTCCGCGCGCTTCCCGCGCAAGAAGATCCTCGGGTGGCTGTCGGTGTCGTTCGCCGTGGGTTCCGTGGCCTCCGCCCTCGCCCCGACGTTCGAGCTCGTCGTCCTCTTCAGGTTCCTCTCGGGCCTGCCGCACGGCGCGTTCTTCGGCGTGGCCGCGCTCGTCGCCGCAAGTCTCATGGGTCCCGGCAAGCGAGGTCGGGCCGTCGCGTACGTGCTCGCAGGCCTGACGATCGCCAACGTCGTGGGAGTGCCCGCGATCACCTTCCTCGGCCAGCACACCACCTGGCGCATCGCCTACCTGGCCGTCGCCGGGATCTTCGCGCTGTGCACCGTGGCGATCCTCGCGCTCGTGCCTCCCCAACCCGGTGACGCACACGCCACGATGCGCCGTGAGCTCGGCGCCTTCACACGTCCGGCGGTGTGGTTCGCGCTCCTCACCGGAGCGCTCGGCTTCGGTGGCCTGTTCGCCGTCTACACCTACGTGTCGCCACTGGCCACCGAGATCACGGGCGTCCCCGAGCGGCTCGTGCCCATCGCCCTCATCGTCCTAGGGGTCGGCACGACGGTCGGCAACGTGATCGGCGGGCGCATGGCGGACCGGGGCGCGATGCGCGCCGTGTTCATCCTCTTCGGTGCGCTCGCGGCAGCGCTCCTCTCGCTCGCTCTCCTGGCCGGGACCTCCTGGGCTGGCCTGCTCGTGGGACTGTTCCTCGTGGGCCTCGCGGCCGCAGCGATCTCTCCCGCCATCCAGACGCGCCTCATGGACGTCGCCGGCGACGCCCAGACGATGGCGGCGGCCGTCAACCACTCGGCGCTCAACATGGGCAACTCGCTCGGCGCGTTCCTGGGCGGCGCGGTCATCGCGGCCGGGTATGGCTACCTCGCGCCCACCTGGGCGGGGCTCGCGCTCGTGGTCCCCGGCGTCGCCTGCGCGCTCGCGGGCTGGGCGGTCACGCGTAGGCCGGAGCACCGGCCGTCGAACACGGCCGATGCGCCGGTCGCGGCCACGCGGTGAGCGCGGCTCGGGCGCTGCGGCGCCGTGGGCGTCGCCATGCAGTGCGCCGATGCGCGGGTAGGCTTCCGCGGTGACCGAGCCCGACGCTGGGGGCATGCGCCGGCGGACGCTGGTCGACCTCGCCCCCCTCAAGAGCTCGCCGGCCTTCGCGCGTCTGTGGTTCGGCGGCGCGATCGCAGGAATCGGCGCGCAGATGTCGATCGTGGCGGTCGGCCTGCAGATCTACGACATCACCGAGTCGAGCTTCGCCGTGGGGCTCGTCGGCGGCATCGCGCTGGTGCCCATGATCATCGCGGGCCTCTGGGGAGGCATGCTCGCGGATGTGTTCGACCGGCGTCGGCTGCTGATCGCATCGAGCATCGTCGCCTGGTCCAGCACCCTCGCGCTCGTGGCCTTGGCGACCTGGGACGCGGCACTCGCGGATGACGGTTCCCGCGCGCCGGTGTGGCCGTTCTACGTCGTCACCACCGTGAATGCGGTTGCCGCCACGATCTCGGGCGCGACGCGCACCGCGCTCGTGGGGCGCATCCTGCCTGCCGACATGATCTCGCGGGCAGCGGCGCTGAACGGCATCGCGTTCGGCACCACGCTGACCCTCGGACCCGCGCTCGCTGGCGTCCTCGCGGCAACGGTGGGCCTCGCGTGGACCTTCGCCGTCGATGCCGTGCTGTTCACCTTCGGCTTCCTCGGCGTGTGGATGCTGCCGGCGCTGCCACGCCTGGGCGAGCGCGTCGAGGCGGGTTGGCCCGTGCTGCGCGAAGGCCTGGGCTTCCTGAGACGCGCGCCCAACATCCGCATGAGCTTCGTCGTCGACATCGTCGCGATGACGTTCGGCCGACCCATCGTGCTGCTGCCCGCCCTCGGCGCGACCATCGTGGGCGGCGGTTCGCTGACAGTGGGAGCCCTGACCGCATCGGCCGCGGCAGGGACCATCCTCGTGAGCCTGTTCTCCGGTCCCGTCGCTCACGTCCACCGTCACGGGGTGGCGGTGGCCAGGGCGATCACGGCGTTCGGGGTCTTCGCGGCGCTGTTCGGCGTCGCCGTCGCCGTCATGGGCGCGATCGACCACGAGGCCGGGCCCGGATGGGACGGGATCTATTGGCCGGCCCTCATCCTGTGCGGCCTCGCCATGGTCGGCATGGGGGCCTCCGACGAGGTGAGCGCGATCTTCCGGCAGACGATGCTCATCAAGGCCGTGCCCGACGAGATGCGCGGGCGGCTGCAGGGAATCTTCGTGGTGGTCGTCACGGGCGGCCCCAGGATCGGCGACATGTACGCCGGAACCTTCGCCGTCACCACGGCACTGTGGTGCCCGCCGCTGCTCGGCGGGATCGCGATCATCGGGCTCATCGCCGCGCTGACGCGACTGCGCAGCCCGCGCATCGGCGCGTCCTTCCGCGACTACGACGATCGTCACCCGGTTCCCTAGTGGCACCGCAGCGACCGCCGAGCGTCAGCCGGCGGTGTCGAACCCTGACTGCCGCCACGCCTCGTAGGTGACGAGGGCCGCGGCGTTCGACAGGTTGAGCGAGCGACGCCCGGACAGCATCGGGATACGTACGCGATCCGTGACGCGGGCGTGGGTCATGGTCTCCTCCGGCAGGCCCGTGGGCTCGGGGCCGAACAGCAGCACGTCGTCCCGGCGATACTCGATGTCGGCGTAGACGGTTCGGGCATGAGCGGTGAAGGCGAAGACCCTTGAGCCGGGCAGCGCAGCGAGGAACGCCTCGAAGTCGGCGTGCACGGTCACCGTGGCGAGGTCGTGGTAGTCGAGGCCGGCGCGTCGCAGCTTGGGCTCCGACAGGTCGAAGCCGAGCGGCTCGATCAGGTGCAGGTGGGAGCCCGTGTTGGCGGACAGGCGGATCGCGGCGCCCGTGTTCTCCGGGATGCGCGGTTCGAAGAAGGCGATGTGAGGTGCGGGCATGGCGACATCCTCTCAGGAGCTGTCGAGCCTCGGCCCGCGAGGCGACGCCTGGCTAAGCCGTGGGACGCAGCTTGGGTGACGCGAGGATCGCGACGAAGTGGCCCGCGAGCACGAGCGGCGTCACCGCGCACATGGCGATCAGCAGCCACCACACCACGGGGGCGCCGATCACGAGCTGCACGAGCGCGGCGAGCAGGATCAGGTGCGTCATCTCCACGGAGTGATAGATGCGGTGCAGCGGCACCACGTTGAACGCGCGCCGGGCGAGTCCCAGCGCCGAGTGGTCGATGCGCCGCGCCTCGGTGGAGTCCTCCATCTTGCCCAGGCCCACGGAGCCCCGTGACACGTGGACCGCGTCGTTGAGCATCTTGTTCATGAGGACCATGCACCCCAGCAGCGCGCCGAGCGCGAGCGGCAGCACGTCACCGGTGGAGATCGCGAGCGCGGCCCCGAGCGTGACCGGGATGCCGCCCTCGGTCGTGTAGTGCGCGATCTTGTCCAGGAAGATCCCGCGGGGACCAGAGGTGCCGCGCACGCGCGCGACCTCGCCGTCCGAGGCATCGATGAGCATCTGGAGCTGGGCGAAGACCGCAGCCAGCAGAGGACCGGCGATGGTGGGGATCAGCAGCGACAGCGCCGCCATCCAGCCGGTCAGGATGACGCCGATCGTCACGGTGTCGGCGGTCAGCCCGCGGGCGAGGAACCGCCGGGTCAGGTACGGCGAGACCTTGCGCCAGTACTTGTCCGCGCTCCAGTGCTCGGCGGTGGCGCGGCCCCGGATCGCGACAGGTTGGCCGATCTCTCGGATCTCCTCCACGGAGACGTCGAGGCGTCCGAGCCGGGGTGCTCCGGCCGACGGCAGGGGGTCGCCGCCGTGCAGCGGGCGCGCGCTGCTGGGGAGGGGACCGGGCTCAGACACGCCCGACAGGATATCAACCGCGTTCACGCGGCGTTCATCTTGCTCGGTGAGCGGGCTCAGGTGGGAGCGGCGCCGGGTCTACCCTGGCGACATGTCCCTCCCCGCACCGCCCGGATCGCGGCGCGCAGCGCTCGGCGGCGGCACCCACGCGCGAGGAGTTGCCGGCAGGGATGAGAGCGCGCAGCGCGCGGCGAACGCGAGCGCACCCGACATCCCCCACCTGTGGTCCCGCGTGACCGAGCTGTTCCGGCCCTACCGCAGGCAGCTGGCCCTCACGGCCGCGCTCGTCATCGTCACGGCGGCCGCGGGCGTCATCCCGCCGCTCGTCATCGAGCGCATCTTCGACGACGCCCTGTTCCCCGAGGACCTGCCCGGGCCCGACCTCACGCTGCTGGTCGAGCTCACGGTGCTGGTCATCGTGATCTTCCTGGTCACGGCGGTGCTCGGCGTGTGGCAGACCTATGTCACGTCCTCGGTCGGCAACAAGGTGACGGGCGACCTGCGCATGCAGCTGTTCGACCGTCTGCAGGCGATGGATCTCGCGTTCTTCACGCGCACGAAGACCGGCGTGATCCAGTCGCGGCTCCAGAACGATGTCGGGGGAGTGTCGGGAGTCCTCACGACCTTCGTCTCCTCCATCGTGGGCAACTCGGTGACGGTGCTCGCATCGCTGATCGCGATGCTGATCCTCGACTGGCGGCTCACGCTGGTCGCCGTCGTCATCACGCCGGCGCTGGTGCTGATCCAGCGTCGCGTGGGCCAGGTGCGAGCGCGGCTCGCGTCACATACCCAGGAGTCGCTGTCGGAGATGACCGCGATCACCCAGGAGACGCTCTCGGTCAGCGGCATCCTGCTGTCGAAGGTTTACAACCGTCAGCGGCTCGAGTCGGAGCGCTACGCCGCCGAGAACGCCAACCAGATCGGCCTGCAGGTGCGGCTGGCGATGTCGGGCCAGTGGTTCTTCGGCCTCGTCACGGTGATCATGAGCTCGGTGCCGGCGCTCATCTACCTGGCGGCCGGACTGCTCATCGCGCACGCCAACGACCAGGGCCTCGAGCCGTCGATCACGGCGGGAACGGTGGTCGCCTTCACGGCGATCCAGGGCCGCCTGCTGTTCCCGCTCATGGCGCTCATGCGTGTCGCCCTCGAGGTGCAGACCTCGCGCGCGCTGTTCGCGCGCATCTTCGAGTACCTCGACCTCGAGCCGGCGATCCGCGACAGCGCCGATGCGCGGGATGCGGGCGACGCGCCCGGTCCGATGGGCAGGGTCGAGTTCCGCGACGTCACCTTCCGCTACCCCGACGCCCCTGCCCAGACGACGGCGACGCTGGGGGGCGTGAGCTTCGTGGCGGAGCCTGGCCAGACCGTCGCGTTCGTCGGTCCGTCCGGGGCCGGGAAGACGACCATCGTGTACCTCGCCGCGCGACTCCACGAGGCCTCGAGCGGCGCCGTGCTGTTCGCGGGCGAGGACGTCCGCGAGCTCACACACGAGTCCGTGGTGGAGAGGGTGGGGGTCGTCAGTCAGGAGACCTATCTCTTCCACGCGAGCATCGCCGAGAACCTGCGCTACGCCAAGCCAGACGCATCCGACGAGGAGCTCGTCGTAGCGTGCCGGGCCGCCAACATCCACGACCAGATCGAGCGCTTCGAGCACGGCTACGACACCGTCGTGGGCGAGCGCGGCTACCGCCTGTCGGGTGGCGAGAAGCAGCGCATCGCCATCGCCAGGGTGCTGCTCAAGGACCCGCCGGTGCTGCTGCTCGACGAGGCCACGAGCGCGCTCGACACCGTGAGCGAGCGCGTGGTCCAGGCGGCGCTCGACCGGGCCGCGGAGGGCCGCACCACCTTGGTTGTCGCCCACCGGCTCTCGACCATCGCCGACGCTGACGTCGTCCACGTGGTCTCCGGCGGGCGCATCGTCGAGTCAGGGACGCCCGCCGAGCTCGCGGCCGCCGGCGGCCTGTATGCCGAGCTCGCGTCGCGCCAGGGCGCCTGACTCCACGGCGTCGGTGCGCAGCAAAGCGAAAGGCGGGACCGGGCCCGAGGGCCCGATCCCGCCTGACGTCTCGAAGGGTGAGGTCGACTAGCTGCCGCAGGCGCAGCCGCCGCCGCAGCACCCGTCGGTGCTCTCGGGTGCGGGGGCCTGCGCGTCCTTGTCGATCAGGTCGATGCTCTGCTTGTCAGCCATATGCTGCTCCTTCCGGCGGGGGACAGCCCCGTCCGCCGCGGGGCCTGCGCCCACGATAACCCGCGCGGGCGGCCTCGCGGAACCCGCGCATCGGCGCCGTCACCAGATGCTGACGCGCTCCTCTGGAGCGAGCCACAGCTCGTCCTGCTCGCTCACGCCGAACGCGTCGTACCAGGCGTCCATGTTGCGCACGATGCCATTGACACGGAACTCGCTGGGGGAGTGCGGGTCGGTGGACAGCCGGGTGATGAGCGCCTCCGACCGGGTCTTCATGCGCTCGGTGAGGGCGTAGCCGATGAAGAAGCGCTGCAGCGCGGTCAGGCCGTCGACCTCCGGGGCGTCGGCGATCGATCCGCCGAGCGCGATCTCGTAGGCCTTGAGGGAGATCTCGACGCCCGCGAGGTCGCCGATGTTCTCGCCCACTGTGAGGGCGCCGTTGACGTGGTGAGAGCCATCCAGCTGCTTCGGGGAGTAGCCGTCATACTGTGCGATCAGGGCGTTCGCGCGCTCCATGAACGCCGCTCGGTCCTCCTCGGTCCACCAGTCCTCGAGGGCGCCGGTGCCGTTGTACTTCGAGCCCTGGTCGTCGAAGCCGTGGCCGATCTCGTGGCCGATCACCGAGCCGATGCCGCCGTAGTTGACCGCAGCGTCCGCCTCGGGGTGGAAGAACGGCGGCTGCAGGATGGCCGCGGGGAACACGATCTCGTTGGCCATGGGAAGGTAGTAGGCGTTGACGGTCTGCGGCGTCATGAGCCATTCGGTGCGGTCGACCGGCTTGCCGATCTTGGACCACTCCCAGTCCTCCTCGAACGCCGAGGCGCTGCGGACGTTGCCGAGCAGATCGTCCGACGTGACCGCGAAGCCCGTGTAGTCGCGCCACTTCTCGGGGTAGCCGATCTTGGGCGTGAACTGTGCGAGCTTGTCGAGAGCGCGCTGCTGCGTGGCGGGCGTCATCCAGTCGAGGGACGTGATGGACACCCGGTACGCCTCGATGAGGTTCGCCACCAGGGCGTCCATCTGCTCCTTGTACTCCGGCGGGAAGTGCTGGTCGACGTAGACCTGGCCCACGAGCTCGCCCGCGACCGACTCGACGAACCCCACGCCGCGCTTCCAGCGCTTGCGCTGCTCGGTCGCCCCTGACAGGACCGTGCCGTAGAACTCGAAGTTCGCCTTCGAGATCTCCTCGGTCAGGTACGCCGCCCGCGAGTTGACGATGCGCCAGCGCAGGTACTCCTGCCATGCGTCGACGGAGGTCTCGCGCCACAGGGAGGCGAAGCCCTCGAAGTAGCTGGGCTCGGAGGCGATGAGGAGCTCGCGGGCTGCCTCGGGCAGACGGATCGCCTCGGCCCACGTCTCCCATGCGAAGCCGGGCGCCTCGTCCATCAGGCGGGAGAGCGTGGTGGGGTTGTGCGTGAGCTCGGCCTCGCGGGTCTTGACCACGTCCCAGTGGTGGGCGGCCAGCGCCTTCTCGAGCGCGAAGACGCGCTGACCGTCGAACGCGATGCCGGTGAGGTCCGCCATGCGGTCGATGTGGGCGACGTACTTGTCACGCGTCTCCGCGTGCGCGTCCTCCCGGTAGTACGCCTCGTCTGGCAGTCCGAGGCCGTGCTGCGAGAGGTACACGACGTTGTCGTCGGGGCGATTCTTGTCAGCGAACACGTAGTAGCCGACGGTGCCGGACACGCCCGAGCGCTCGAGGGTGCCCATGGCCGCCGCGAGCGCGTGGTGGTCGCCGGCGGCCGCGACGATGTCGAGGTCAGGATCGAGCGGCTCGGTGCCGAGCGCGTTGACGCGCTCGACGTCCATGAAGCTCGCGTACAGCGCGCCGATGATCGAGTCCGGCTCGGCCGCCTCGATGATCGCGCGGGTGTGCTTCTCCGCCTTGTCGCGCAACGTGTAGAAGCTGCCGTCCGCGGCACGATCGTCCGGGATGACGTGCTCGTCCTCCCATGGCCCGCTCACGTAGCGGAAGAAGTCGTCGCCCGGGCGGACGGTGGGGGAGAACTCGGACTGGTCGATACCGGAGTGCAGTGCCATGCCCCAACCCTAGGTGGGGCGCGAGTGCGCCTGCGGCCGGTTTCGCTCACGGCGAGGCGGCTCGCGCCGGCCGCGCCTGGCAGGATGGTGCCATGCGCATCCACATCGCCGCCGATCATGCCGGATTCGAGCTCAAGGAGCACCTCAAGGCTCACTTCGCCGAGGGCGGCCACGAGGTGGTCGATCACGGCGCCCACGAGTACGACGCGCAGGACGACTACCCGTCGTTCTGCATCGCCGCGGCCGAGGCCGTGCGTGACGCCGATGGCGACCTGGGGATCGTCATCGGCGGGTCGGGCAACGGTGAGCAGCTCGCCGCCAACCGGGTCACCGGCATCCGCGCCGCGCTCATCTGGTCCGAGGAGATCGCGCGGCTCGCTCGCCAGCATAACGACGCCCAAGTGGGGTCGATCGGCGGGCGCATGCACTCGCTCGAGGAGGCGACCGCGATCGCGGATGCCTTCATCGCCGAGCCCTTCTCGAGGGACGCGCGCCACCAGCGCCGCATCGACGCGATGAGCGCGTACGAGGCCCGGCGGTAGTCGCCTCCCTCGGCCCGCGCATCGGCGCTCAGCGGGCGCAGACGCCCCAGAAGGCACTCTCAGTGCCTTCCAGGGTGCGGGCGGAGCCTAGAAGTCCCAGTTGGCCAGCGGCGCGACGGGCGACAGCATCGACACCGCCAGCTCGCGCGCCTGGCCCACGGTGTGCTCCCGGATCTGACCCGCTGCGGCCAGCGACTCCACCGAGGTGCCGCCCAGGTAGATGGTCGACAGGTGGCGGGCGTCCATGGACAGGTCGGCGGGGTCGTCCGGGTCGTCGCCGATCTTGGTCACGGTCGCGTCCGGCCCCGAGACCACGATGCGCCAGACCCCGGCGTTGTCAGGCACGTGCTTGTCGGTGAGCGAGAACGTCACGTCGCAGTCGTGGAAGTACTCGCGCGACTCGAGCGCGGTCTTCACGTCGAGCAGGCGCACCCACAGGTTGTCGATCACCTTCGACCGGGCCCCGCGAGCGTCCTTGAGCTGATGCAGCAGCGGATCGTCGGTCGCGAGGTTCTCGGTGTGCGTGGTGCCCACGAGGTCGAAGTCGAGCAGCGTCTGCCACAGCCGCTGCGAGGCGGCTGGCGTGAGCGAGCCGTGCTCGCGCACCTGGCACACGCCATCGTGGATGCCCACCTCGGAGTCCGCCTTGCGGCGGAAGAACGCGTAGGCGACCGGCTCGCCCCGGTCCTCGACGATCGCGATGCGCCACTTCTCATAGCCCTTGCGATTGCCCACCGGATCGGTGAAGCGCGCGTTGCGACCGGATCCCACGGGGTTGAGGATGGTCGCCGGGCGCGTGAGCTTGGCCTGCAGGTCGGCGACCAGCTGGTCGTGCTCGTCGAAGTCCGCGCGCTCGAGGCGCACCGTGAGGTCCTCCGCGCCGTCCACCTTCCACATGCGCGAGCCACGGGGGATCGACGCCTTCACGGTCTGCGAGGCCATGCCGTAGCCGAACCGCGAGTAGATCTCGGCCTCCATGGCATACAGCGCGCTGACGGCCTCGCCGCGCTCGATGCAGCGCGCGAAGTGGTCGTGCATCATCGCGGTCATGAGGCCGCGCCTGCGGTGGGAGGGGTGCACGCCCAGCCAGGACAGGCCCGCGGTGGGCACGCGGCGGCCGCCCGGCGTGACCATCTCGGTGCCGAAGCTCGCGTGGACGGCGGCGATCTCCCCCAGGGCGCCGCGCCGCTCATCGGTGACCTCGAGGCCACGGGCACGATCGGTGGGGAGCGCGTCGACGTAGTCCTGGCGGTCCTCGATGAGCCACTCGCCCACGAAGGCCCATTGGACCACCTGGAAGAACTCGTCGAGACGGTCCTCGGGGACCGAGATGGACTGGTAACCCTCTGCCTTCTTCATGCGTCCAGGCTTTCAGGTTTCTTTACGCATGCCAAACCTTGCGGGTTTTCTCACGCCGGGGGTGCGGCCGATGCGAGGGCTGGCCCGGGTGCGTTCGTTCTGTCAGAAGCCGATGTTCGAGACGGGGGCGAGGTCGGACGTCATGGCTCTCGAGAGCGCGGCGACCGCCCCTGCTGTGTGCTCGGTGACCAGGCCGGCGCGGGCCAGCGTGGCGATCGAGGTGCCGCCCAGATAGGCGGCGGCGAGCTCCTGGATGTCCATCGCCAGGTCCGCCGGCTGGTCGGTGCGCGTCACGACGGCGCCGCCGTCGCGCGCCTCGACGCGCCACGTCGCAGCGTTCGCCGGCACCTGAGCGTCGGTGATGCGCACCGATACGTCGCAGTCGGCGGCCCAGCCGCGACCCTCGAGTGCCGCGGGCACGTCGAGGATGCGCACCCACAGGTTGTCGAGCACGGCTTCGCGCGCGGCGCGGGGGTCCTTGAGCAGATGCAGGATCTCGTGGTCGAGCGCGACGTGATCGATGGCGGTCTTGGACATGAGGTCGACGTCCACCAGCACGCGCGCCAGGCGTGCCGTGGCACGCACGTCCGCCGAGGCCCACACCTTCACGGTCACCTTGCCGTCGGGGCCGGACATCTCCCACTTGCCCTTGCGGTTGAGCAGGGCCCATGCGAGCGGCTCGTCGCCGTCGCGGACGATCGCGATGCGCAGCTCGTCCGCGCCCTCGCGCTCGGACTCGAGGTCGAGAAAGACGTCCTCAAGCACCTCGTCGCCGAACTCCACGATCGACCCCGGCCGCGTGAGCCGCGACTGGACGGCGCGCACCGTGTCTCCGTGGCGCTCGATGGAGGCGGAGTCGATCTCGACGATGAGGTCGTCTGCTCCCTCGACGTCGCGCAGCTCGGTGCCTCGCGCGAGCTCCATGACGGCGCCTCGGGCGGCGAGCCCGTACCCGAACCTCTGGTAGATCTGCGTCTCTGAGGCGTACAGCGCGCTGACAGGCTCGCCGCGCTCGAGCGAGCGTGCGAAGTGATCCTCGATCATAGCCCGCAGGATGCCGCGTCGCCGGTGACCGGGATGCACGCTGACCCAGGACAGGCCCGCGCACGGCACGGTGCGGCTCCCGGGGACGGCCAGGCGAAAGCGGAACGAGCTGTGGGAGCCGGCGAGCCTGCCGGGCGCTCCCTTCGAGGGATCGAGGACCTCGACGCCGCGCGCCGCGTCCCACGGGTAGATGCGCTCGACGAAGTCGGCCTCGCGCTGGGGCACGGTGAAGGCGAACGCGAAGGACACGACGTGGAGGATCTCCTGCGCGCGCGTCCGATCGGTCGAGATGAGGCGATAGCCGTCAGGTGTGGTCACCCCTGGATTGTGGCACCACGAGGCCGGACTTGGGGATTGGCCCGATGGGCCGGGCGACTCAGCCCTCGCGCGCGGCCTCGATCTGGCCGCGCAGGCGCTCGTACTCGACCTTGAGGCAGCGGTTCTGGATGGTGGTCAGGCCAGCGTCGCGCGCGCTCGCGGCGGCATCCTCGTTCACCACGCCCAGCTGCAGCCAGAGCGCGCGCGCACCGACCTCGATCGCGTCCTCCGCCACCGGGCCGACGTGCTCGGAGCGACGGAACACATCGACGATGTCGGGCACGACGGGCAGGTCGGCGAGCGAGTCGAAGAAGCCGTGCCCGCGGATCTCCTGGTCCTCCGCGCGAGGGTTGACGAGGTAGATCTCGAAGGGAGTGCGGGCCATGAGCCAGGTCGCGATCGCGTAGGAGGTCCGGTGGTCGCTGGGCGACGCGCCCACAACGGCGACGGAGGTCGCCCCCGCGAGCAGCGACACCAGCTCGTCGTCGGCTGGCGCGTGGCCGGTCGAGGGGGCGGGACAGGCCTCACCGGCGGACTCGAAGGGGATTTCGATGCTCATGACCGGAGCAACGCTACCGGCCCTGGGCTATTCCGGGGCGGACGCGGCCGGCGCGGGAATGGTCGGGCCGATGCGACGGTTTCCCCGGGCGTGCATGGTCACGCGATCGATCGATGCAGGAGAGGAAAGGCAATCATGATGACGGAGCAGAGCCCCGAGATCGGCATCAAGGACTCGGACCTCAAGGAGATCAACTCAGGTCTGGCGCAGGTCCTCGCGGACACCTTCACCCTGTACGCGAAGACCCACGGCTACCACTGGAACGTCACCGGCCCGCACTTCCGCTCGCTGCACCTGATGTTCGAGGAGCAGTACAACGAGCTGTTCCAGGCGGTCGACGTGCTCGCCGAGCGCCTGCGCGCGCTGGGCGACACGGCGCCGGGCTCTCTCGCGGAGTTCGTCGAGCTCGCAACCATCCAGGACCGCGAGCCCACCGAGGACGCGATGGAGATGGTGAACAACCTCCGCCGCGACCACGAGACCGTCGCGCGACTGATCCGGCCGCTTGTGGAGGTCGCCGAGGATGCCGGCGACGGCGCGACGGCAGATCTCTTCAACGCTCGCCTGGACGCCCACGAGCAGGCCGCGTGGATGCTGAGGTCGTTCGCCGCGTGACGGTGGCGCCACCGGCGTGGCGCGACGTGGTCGTGTTCGCATCGGTGGGAATGTAAACTAGACAAACGTGCCTGAAGCGGCGAGCCCGGTGAATCGGGCCACGCAGGCGGGCACCAGAGATGTCCCACCCCCCTGGGACGAGCCCCACCCCCCCTGGGGCGGCGAGCCTCTGTCGGATCCTGTCCGACGGAGGCTCGTTCTCGTTGTGGGACCGTTCTCAGGCCGCCTGGCGCCGGGAGCGAGAAGGCCCCGACTCCTCAGGCAGAGGAGCCGGGGCCTTCTCGCGTGCGCGTCAGATCCAGTACATGGCCGGCTCGCGCGGGCTCAGCTCCTCTGGCACTGCGTCAGGGTCGGGGTGGCGGTGCGAATCGCCCGAGTCGACGGCGGACGCCGCCGTGCCGGCCTCGCGGTCGTTGGGGTGCTCCTTGACCTTGGCGGGGATGCCCACGGCGGTCGCGCCGTCCGGGACATCCTTGACGACCACGGCGTTGGCGCCGATGCGCGCGTCGCAGCCGATGTGGACCGGACCGAGCACCTTCGCCCCCGCGCCGATCACCACTCGGTCGCCCACGGTCGGGTGGCGCTTGCCGGGACTCATGGTGACGCCCCCGAGGTTGATGCCGTTGAACAGCAGCACGTCGTTGCCGACCACGGCCGTCTCGCCGATCACCACGCCCATGCCGTGATCGATGAACACCCGGCGGCCGAGCGTGGCCCCTGGGTGGATCTCGATCCCGGTGCTGCGCCGCGCGTACTGCGACCACAGGCGGCCGTAGGACTTGAGCCCGTGGTTCCACAGCCAGTGCGCCACGCGGTGGTGCCACACCGCGTGGACGCCCTGGTATGACAGGGCTATCACCAGCCTCGAGCGTGCCGCGGGGTCGCGTCGCATCGCGGTGTTGATGTCCTCGATCGCGAGGGCGATCGGGCCTCTGCGGTCAGTCATGCGTGAGGATTCCAGCCTTTCGGTGTGAACGCGCGAGGGTCAGTCCATGAGGTCGGCGTAGAGCACCGAGGACAGGTAGCGCTCGCCGAAGGACGGGATGATGGTGACGATGGTCTTGCCGGCGTTCTCGGGGCGGCGCGCCACCTCGATCGCGGCGTGGATCGCGGCACCGGAGGAGATTCCCACGAGCAGCCCCTCCTTGCGGGCGGCGGCGCGGGCGGTCGCGACGGCGGTCTCGGAGTCCACGTCGATGACCTCGTCGTAGATCTCGGTGTTGAGGACCTCGGGCACGAAGTTCGCTCCGATGCCCTGGATCTTGTGAGGCCCGGGCTCGCCGCCGTTGAGGATGGGCGACTCCTTGGGCTCGACGGCGATGATCTGGATCTCGGGCTTGCGGGACTTGAGGACCTCGCCCACCCCGGTGATGGTGCCACCGGTGCCGATGCCGGCGACCACGATGTCGACCTCGCCGTCGGTGTCGTTCCAGATCTCCTCGGCGGTGGTGCGGCGGTGGATCTCGGGGTTCGCCTCGTTGGCGAACTGGCGCGCGAGGATCGACCCGGGGCGCTCCTCGGCGATCTTGTTCGCGGCCTCGACGGCCCCCTTCATGCCCTCCGGTCCGGGGGTGAGCACCAGCTCGGCTCCGAACGCGCGCAGCAGGGCGCGACGCTCCTTGGACATCGTCTCCGGCATCGCCAGCACCACGTTGTAGCCGCGCGCAGCGCCCACCATGGCGAGCGCGATGCCGGTGTTGCCTGAGGTCGCCTCGACGATCGTGCCGCCCGGCGTGAGCGAGCCGTCCTTCTCCGCGGCATCCACGATCGCGACGCCCAGGCGGTCCTTGACCGAGTTGGCGGGGTTGTAGAACTCGAGCTTGCCGAGCACGGTCGCGTCGACGCCCTCCGCGAGAGCGTTGATCTTGACGAGCGGGGTGTTTCCGATGAGGGCGGTGGCGTCCTCGTAGATCTTTGCCATGGATCCTTTTCCTTCGTTGGGTGGGTGCCCGCGCGGGGCGTGTCCAGGGTGAACAACGGTGGCGCATGCATATTGATGCCGGGGCGAGCGCTGGCGAGCGTGCTGCCCGGCTCAGCGGGCGCGCGTCAGCGCTCTACAGACAGCAGCAGCACATGCACAGGGGGGAGGCGCACATCAGCGGGGCAGGCGCAGCTGACGCGGTGCCGCGACGCTGGGTGCTCATCTCACTGACCTCTCGTGTGCCTACGGCGTCAGGCTAGCGCCGATGCGCCGGAAGGGGCAAGGCCGTGCGCACCTGCGCATCGGCGCCGGCGAGGCTCTCGCGTGCCGTCAGGAGCCCCGCAGCGCTACTGTGTGCGATACAAGCATCGGCGGCGAGGGAGCTGAGCGGATGGCGACGATTGCGGTGCACGTCAAGCGGGAGATCCTTGCCGAGCCTGCGGCCGTGTGGCGGATCATCACGGACCTCGACCGCGCGTCCACGGTCATGACGAACATCGTCAAGGTCGAGCGCCTCGAAGGCTCCGGCTACGAAGTGGGCGTGAGGTGGCGTGAGACGCGCCGGATCTTCGGCAAGGAGGAGACCGAGGAGATGTGGGTGGCGGCCGTCGACGAGCCGCGGACCACGACCGTCGCCGCGCGATCGGGATCCACCTCGTACACGACCGTGTTCCGGTGCGAGCCGAGCTCGCTGGGGACCACGCTCCACGTCGACTTCGCCGCGGCCGACTCCGGTCAGGGCGTGGGCAAGCGGCTCGCGTGGGCCGTGCTCGGACGGGTGGGCATGAAGGCGACGGAGAAGGCCCTCGTGCAGGACCTCGATGACATCGCGAAGGCTGCCGAGGCGCGCCCACGGCGCTGACCGCGGCCAGCAGATCAAGGAGAGGAGCGTTTCATGGAATGGCTGACCTTCGAGGGAGTTCCGTGGCTGGGGGTGGGGCTCGCCTTCGTCGCGACATTCGTGCTCGGCTGGTTCTGGTACTCGCCGCAGGGCTTCTTCAAGCCCTGGCAGCGCGCGGTGGGCTTCACGGACGAGGACATGAAGCAGGCACGTATGGGCCTGGCATTCGGTCAGATGGTCCTGGGCAACGTGCTGGGCCTGCTGCTGCTCGCCGTGCTGATCGTCGCGCTGGGAATCGATGGGTGGGCGGGAGCGGCGACGCTCGGCGCCCTGGTGGGCTTCGCGTTTCGCGGCGGCGCGCATCTCCTGCACGACGGCTTCGCGTTGCGCGGTCCGGTGGCGACGTGGATCGACATCGCGCACGACACGCTCGCGCTCGCGCTGTCTGGGCTGCTGATCGGCCTGTTCCTGTAGCCGGTTCCCTTGTCAACCCTGGTATTTGCTCACGTCCTTCGGCAGGATGAGAGTGGCTGCCGACCGGTGGCCGCAACCGGAGCGGATGGCGCGACGGTAACGGATACGGCCCGAGGCTTCTCTCAGCGTCCTCGGTCGCGGTCCGCCATCGCCCCGCCATCCCCGCCTATCAAGGAGAGCATCATGGGCAAGTGGAACCGTTTCCGTGACAACACCGTCGTGCGCGTGAGCGTGAGCGCCGGCACCCTCATCGCTGTCGCCACCGTCGTCGGCGCCGGGTGGAAGTGGAACTGAGATCCCGCATGAGGGGCGAGGGACACGCGGCGCGACGCGCGCTGACGAGTCCCTCGCCTCTCACCACGTATGCGGCCGCAGTCGGCGTGGTCGGCGCGGCTGTGCTGGCCGCCGTCCTGGTCGCGACGGACTGGTCCGAGACGGCAGGGGCGATCTCCCTCGCGCCCACGCTCGTCCTCGTGGTCGGTGCGTTCGTGGGGGAGCTGCGCCCCATCACCTTCGTGCGCGGCGGCGTCGATTCGCGCACGCTGTCGACCTCGGCGCCGTTCATCCTCGCCCTCATCCCGATCGCCGGTCTCGCGGTCGCCATCGTGGTGCAGCTGCTCGCAAGCCTCATCGACGACGCCCGCCTGCGCCGCGCGCCCCTCAAGGTGGCGTTCAACTCCGGCCAGTACGTCCTCGCTGTGGGCGTCGCCGGGCTAACCTTCGCCGCGCTGGCGGGCGTCCCCGTCGCGGGACCACCGGTGGCGATCGTGCCCAGCGACCTCCCCGCGCTGCTGCTGGGCGGCGTCGCGATGATCGCCGCCAACTGGCTGCTCGTGGTGGTCGTCGCGTCGCTGTCGACCGGCGTGCCGTTCCGAACGCTCGTGAAGGACGACCTGCACGTCTTCGTGGTCACCAACCTGGTGCTGCTGAGCGTGGGAGGGATCGCCGCCGAGGTGGCCTCTGACGGCGCGTGGACCCTGCTGCTGCTCGCGCCGCCCGTCGTCGCCGCGCACATCTTCGCCGCCACGGCCGCGCGCAACGCGTGGGAGGCGACCCACGACGGCCTGACGGGCCTCGCCAACCGCACCCTGCTGCACTTCGAGCTCGAGGCGGCGCTGTCGCCTGGCCGCCAGCGCGACTCGGACGACGTGGGCCTGGTGCTGATCGACCTCGACCATTTCAAGGACTTCAACGACACGCTCGGCCACCCTCTCGGGGACCGGATCCTGTGCCAGGTGGCCGAGAGGCTTGTCGCGGCGTCGCCTCCAGGAGCGACGGTTCATCGCCTGGGGGGCGACGAGTTCGCGGTCGTCATGCACGCCGGAGAGGCTCCGGTGAGGGCCGCGGCCGAGCGACTGATCGGCTCGTTCGAGCAGCCGATGGCCATCGGCAGGCTCGAGCTGGTGGTGCGCGCGAGCGCCGGCATCGCGGTCGCGCCCCAGCACGGTGTCAGCAGCGACGCGCTCATGAAGAACGCCGACATCGCGCTGTACCACGCGAAGGTCGAGCGTGACCGCATCAGCATGTTCGCGCCCGAGTTCGACGTCAACACCCTCGACCGGCTGCAGCTGCTGGCCGATCTGCGCGCGGCCGTCAACGTCGGCGAGCTGTCCGTCGTGTACCAGCCGCAGGTCGACCTGCGCTCCGGACGCGTCGTCGCTCTCGAGGCGCTGGTGCGCTGGAAGCACCACGAGCGGGGACTGGTCGAGCCCGACGAATTCATCCCCCTGGCCGAGAACTCGGGCCTCATCTTCTCGCTGACGGAGTTCGTGCTCGACGCGGCTCTGCGCGATCTGCGCGGATGGCGCGAGGCCGGTCACGACGTGCGCGTGTCCGTGAACCTCTCCGCGCGCCACCTGTCCGACCTCGGGCTGCCGACCTCCGTCGCCCGGTTGATGAGCCGTCACGACATCCCTGCAGGCGCGCTCGTGCTCGAGGTCACCGAGACCGGCATCTTCACGGATCCCGTGCGCGCCGACCTCGTGCTGCGCGCGCTGCGCGCCAACGGCGTGGAGATCGCCATCGACGACTACGGCACCGGCAACGCGTCGCTGAGCTACCTGCGCAGCCTCAAGATCGACGAGCTCAAGGTCGACCGCTCGTTCGTGACGAACATCGGATCCGACGATCATGATCGGATCATCGTGCGGTCGACCATCGAGCTCGCCCTCGCGCTCGACCTGCGGGTCGTGGCCGAGGGAGTGGAGGACGCGCCCACCGCGGAGGCCCTTCAGGCGCTCGGGGGCGTGATCGCCCAGGGCTACCACCTGGGCGCCCCGGTCCCGGCTGGCCAGATCGCCGCTCGCCTGTCCGGGACGGCGCGGCAGCCCTCCGGGTCGCGGCTGGGACGCTCCTGACATGCTGGTGCTCGCCGCCTGCGTGCTCGCCCTGGCGTCGCCGCTCATCGCAGGGCGGTGGCCGGCCGGTGTGGTCTTCGGGCGGTGGCGGTGGCCCGCGCTGATCTGGGCTGCGCTCGCGATCCAGATCATCATCATCGAGTTCGGCGGGCCTCGCGGCGTCGCGGAGACGCTGCACGTCGCGACGTACGTGCTCGCGCTCGCCTTCGTGTGGCTCAACCGGCACTCCCTGGGCCTCGTGGTGGTGGGCGCGGGCGCATTGCTCAACGGCGTCACGATCGCGCTCAACGGAGGCACGCTGCCCGCGAGCCCCGAGGCCGTTGCTGCCGCCGGGATCGACGCGGACCACGCGTTCGTGAACGCAGGCGTGATCGAGGATCCGGTGCTGCCGTGGCTCGGTGACGTGTTCGCGTGGCCCGAGCCGCTGCCGCTCGCCAACACCTTCAGCGCGGGCGACGTGCTGATCGTGGCCGGCGTGGCGATCGCCGCCTGGACCGGATCGCAGCGCATCGGCGCCCGTCGTGCGCGCTCCGCGAACTCGGCCGCGGATACCATCTCCCCGTGACGAGACCCTTGCGCTGGAGCGCGATCTCCCTGGCCGACGTCCACGCGTGGGCCGCGCTCACCGATCACCTCGCCGAGGTGGATCAGACAGACGAGATCTACGCGCCCGAGGACCTGCGAGAGGAGCTCGAGGCCCACGATGTCCAGCCCGAGCGCGACACGCTCGCGGTCTGGGACGGGGACGCGATGATCGCCTTCGGGCAGGTGTTCGTGTCGGAGAGTCTCGACGAGCGCGGCCGATCGCGATGCACGGTGCTGGGCGGCGTGCACGCGGACTGGCGCTCCCAAGGGATCGGCCGTGCGCTCATGGACCGGCTCGAGGCCCGCGCGGTCGAGGCGAGTGCGGAGCGCAACCCGGGCGCGCCCAGCTTCTTCCGCGCGAGCGGAGGGCGGACCGGATCGTCGGCGCAGCGCATGCTCGAGCGCCGCGGCTATGAGATCGTCCGGTACTTCAACGCGCTGGTCCGTCCCATCGAGCCCGGCGAGACGGTCGGTGGCGTGCTGCGCGGCGCGGCCGAGCCCCACGGTGTGGTGCTGCGGGCACCGACAGAGGACGACGAGGCCGCTGTGCGGGCCGCGCACGACCTCGCCTTCGTCGACCACTGGGGCAACATCGCGCCCAGCGCCGAGACCTGGCACGAGAGGTGGACCGCGCGGAGCGCGCGCCCCGTGGTGTCGACCGTCGCCGTCTCGCCAGAGGGCGACGTGCTGGCCTACGCACTGTGCTCCGAGTGGGTGGAGCGCGAGCTCTATGTCGAGCTGGTCGGCACGGTGCCCGCGGCGCGCGGACGAGGCCTGGGCAGTGCGGTGCTGGCGCATTCCATCGCGGCTGCCGCGGCATCGGGCGACTACGACAAGGTCGAGCTCGACGTGGACTCCGAGTCCCTGACCGGCGCCGTGCGGCTGTACGAGCGGCTGAGTTTCGTGCTCAAGCACACGACCTCGACGATGTACCGCACGCCTGGCGCGTAGCGCCATCCTGGTCGCACAGGCGTGGTCGGTCGGGCACCCATGGAGCGGGTGACGGGAATCGAACCCGCGTAATCAGTTTGGAAGACTGAGGCTCTACCATTGAGCTACACCCGCACTGCCGCATGCGCGGCGCGTACTAGAGTAGCCGAGCCCGGCCATGGCGGGGTACAGCGCTCGCCGATGCGGGTGCGACGGGGTGTAGCGCAGCTTGGTAGCGCATCTGCTTTGGGAGCAGAGGGTCGCAGGTTCAAATCCTGTCACCCCGACGTCGACCGGCGACGGCACGCAGCGGGATCGATCGCGCCGCGGCTCCCCGTCGACCTGATGCCGCTCGGAATGCGCACGGTGGCCCCCGCGGTTTCCCGGGGCGAGAGAACTCTTGCGGCGGTGCGGCCCTGACCGTCTCCGCCACCTTCCCACCTCGGAGGCACCTCGGATGACGATCACGTCGATGCAGCCCACCCCGCCGAGCCCCGGCCGCGAGACGGACAGCACGCTCGCCGCCAGCGACGGCGCGCCGGCGACGTTCCGTTCCGCCAAGGAGGCCTTCCTCTCGGGCGCCACCGCTCCGCTCGCCTGGCGCAGGCAGCAGCTGGAGCAGGTGGTCACGATGCTGACCGAGAACGCGGACCTGATCCGCGACGCCGTGGTCGAGGACCTCGGCAAGCACCCCTCCGAGGCGCACCTCACGGAGGTGGCGTCCGTGGTGCGGGAGGCGCAGCACCTGCTCAAGCACCTCAAGCGCTGGACGAGGGATCGCCGCGTGAGGACCCCGCTCACCATCGGCACGGGACGCGGATGGATCCAGCGACAGCCGCTGGGGGCGGTCCTCGTCATCGGCGCGTGGAACTATCCCATCCACCTCAGCCTGATGCCGGTCATCGGCGCCCTCGCCGCCGGCAACGCCGTCGTGCTCAAGCCCAGCGAGGTCGCGCCGGCGAGCTCCCGGATGCTGGCCGAGCTGACGCCGCGCTATCTCGACACCAGCGCCGTGCACGTGGTCGAAGGCGGGGTGGACGAGACGACGGCGCTGCTCGACCAGCCCTGGGACCACGTCTTCTACACGGGCAACGGGAAGGTCGGCTCGATCGTCATGGAGGCCGCGGCCAAGCACCTGACTCCCGTCACCCTCGAGCTGGGCGGCAAGTCGCCTGCGTGGGTCGACGGCACCGCCTCCCTCGAGAAGGCGGCCCGCGCCATCGTGTGGGGCAAGTTCACGAACGCCGGCCAGACCTGCGTCGCACCCGACTACGTGCTCACGACCCGAGACGTGGCGGCCGAGCTCGCACAGAACCTGACAGCGGCCCTGGAGGACTCCTACGGCCCCGATCCGCGGCAGTCTCCCGACTACAGCCGCATCGTGAGCTCTCATCACGCCGAGCGGCTCGCGGGTCTGCTGGACTCCGGCACCGCGGGCCGCACCGTCACGGGCGGTGCTGTCGACGTCGATGCGCGCTACGTGGCGCCCACGATCCTCCTCGACGTCGACCCCGAGGCCGCGGTCATGCAGGAGGAGATCTTCGGGCCCATCCTGCCCATCGTGATCGTGGACGACCTCGATGCTGGACTCGCGTTCATCAACGCGCGGCCCAAGCCCCTGTCGCTGTACGTGTTCACCGGGAGCCGGGTCGTCCGCGACGCCTTCTCGAAGCGCACCAGCTCCGGCAGCATGGTCTTCAACCACGTGGTCGTCCACCTGCTCGCCAGCGAGCTGCCCTTCGGCGGAGTCGGCGGCAGCGGCATGGGGAGCTACCACGGCGAGCACAGCATCCGGACGTTCAGCCACGAGCGCGCGGTGTTCCGCAAGGGACGGGCCTTCGACCCGACCAGACTCGTGCGCCCGCCCTTCAACGCCGCGAAGAGCAGATTTCTTGCGAGCGGCCCCGCGATGAGGCTGCTGGCCGGATCCAAGCCCGCCGCGGACTGACCGCGATGCCGCGACGCCGCCGCGGGCGGGAAGCGAGACGCGAGTCGACTCGTTGTCCCCGGCGATGACGACCCCGGCACAGGCGTTCCGCGCGCCCATGCGCTCCCGCCGCGACGACATCGCCGACGACGGCGCGGCGGTCGAGCGCGCGCTTGCGCAGGATCTGTGCGGCATGGGAGGCGTCCTGACGGACGTGCCGAGGACGCTCGACGACGCGATCGACGCGACGGCTCGCGAGCACGACGACCGGGCGGCGCGCAGGCTGGAGCGGTTCGCGCTCGCGCCGGATGGCGCTCTCGTGTGGACGAGGGACGCGGATGGCGAGCTGTGGCTCGGCGCGCTCGACGGGCCGTGGCGCTACGACAGCGCAGACTCCGCGCTCGCGGTCGACCTCGTGCACGTGCGGCCCTGCCGCTGGCTCGGTGAGCCGGTGCCACCGGCGGCCGTGCCGGCGCCCGTCCACGTCGCCTTCGCGCGCGGCGGACTCAATTGGCAGGGAATCCGCCCCGGCCGCGCCGGCGAGCTGAGCGCTCAGCTGTGGCGCGAACGGACGTCGACGCGCGGCCTCTGACGCGCTCCTCGCGACAACCTGCCCGCGCATCGGCCCTCCGATGAGCGCCCATCGCCGAGAGCGAACCGATTGGGCGTGAGCCGATACCACGACTAGACTTGTGGGGTTGCCCTGCATATCGGCATGCCCGCACAAGGCCTCCCGAACAAGGCCTCCCGCACCCCACTCACAGGAGTTCATCAGTGACCAGCGCCATCGAGAAGATCGACGCCACGACCGTCAAGCTGACGGTCACCCTCACCGAGGAGGACATCAAGCCCTCCATGGATCACGCCTACCAGCACATCGGCGAGCAGGTGCAGATCCCCGGCTTCCGCAAGGGCAAGGTGCCGCCGAAGATCCTCGAGCAGCGCGTGGGCAAGGGCGCCGTCATCGAGCACGCCGTCAACGATGGCCTGCCCGGCTGGTACTCCGCCGCGGTCGAGGAGCAGGAGATCCGTCCCTTCGGCCAGCCCGAGGTCGAGGTCGTGAAGATCCCCGGCTCCGAGGAGGGCTTCGAGGGCGTCGAGTTCACCGCGACGGTCGAGATCCGCCCCGACGTCGAGCTGCCCAAGCCCGAGGACATCACGGTCGAGGT
The DNA here is from genome assembly GCF_002090095.1 of Demequina sp. NBRC 110053. Classification (GTDB taxonomy): domain Bacteria; phylum Actinomycetota; class Actinomycetes; order Actinomycetales; family Demequinaceae; genus Demequina. Next base: position 1,878,258 of record NZ_BBRJ01000002.1, read on the forward strand.
CGAGCCCGTCGAGGTCTCGGACGAGGACGTCGAGGAGCGCCTGAACCAGCTGCGCGAGCGCTTCGGCTCCCTCAAGACCGTCGACCGCCCGGTCGCCGATGGCGACTACACGACCATCGACCTGTCCGCGACGCTCGACGGCGCGGAGATCGACAACGTGCAGGGCACCTCGTACCAGGTGGGCGCCGGCAACATGCTCGAGGGCATGGACGATGCGCTGATCGGGCTGTCGGCGGACGAGGAGACCACGTTCGAGGCGCCGCTGGCTGCCGGCGACCACGCGGGCGAGACCGCTCAGATCACCGTCAAGGTCACCGCCGTCAAGGAGCGCGAGCTGCCCGAGGTGGACGACGACTTCGCCCAGCTCGCCTCCGAGTTCGACACTGTCGAGGAGCTCAAGGCCGACCTGCGCGAGCAGGCCGCCCGCATCAAGGCCAACAACCAGGCCGTCGAGGCCCGCGAGAAGCTCATCGACGCGCTCAAGGACGCAACGGACTTCGAACTTCCCAAGAAGGTCATCGAGAACGAGGTCCACTCGCACCTCGAGAACGAGAACCGCCTCGAGGATGACGAGCACCGCGCCGAGGTGACCGAGGAGGCGCACAACGCGCTGCGCGCCCAGATCCTCCTCGACCAGCTCGCCGACGACCTCGACATCGAGGTCGAGCAGAACGAGCTTCTCGACTACCTGCTGAACGCGTCGCGCCAGTACAACATGGACCCCAACACGTTCATCCAGCAGGTCGAGCAGGGCGGTCAGATCCCCGCGATCGTCGCCGAGGTCGCGCGCTCGAAGGCCACCGCCTTCGCGCTGCGCCGCGTCACCATCAAGGACACCGCCGGCAACGCGGTGGACCTGTCCGCGGTGATCGGCTCGATCGAGGACGAGAAGAAGGACGACGAGATCGACGAGGCGGCCGTCGCCGCCGCCGTCGAGAGCTCGACCAAGTAGGTCCCAGAGGGCCTGAGGCCCCGTCTCCCTTGCGGGAGGGGGGGCCTCACGCCTGTCCGGCGCCGATGCGGTCGCCGGCTGGGGGGTCAGGGGCCGGTGAGGCTGCCGACGGCCTCCCAGGTCACCTCGCCGTCGGCGCACCAGTCGGCCGGGCTGTCGCCGGAGCACTCGGCGGCAAGCCAGCCGAAGAAGAACACCAGCACCAGGACCGCGAGCAGGCCGAGGGCGATGACGACGTAGCCGATGATCGTCCCCGCGAGGCTCACTCCGCGATTGTCGGCCTCGCCACGCCTCACCGCGCCGAGTCCCAGGTGTCCGAGCACGATGCCGCCGAGTGCCGTGACGCCAGCGGTGAGCGGGCCGAGGATCGACAGCACCAGCGCGGTGATGCCCATCCAGTTCTTCTCCGTGCCGGGTCGCGGCCCGGCCGGAGGGACGGCGTACTGGGGTGGCTGCGCGTACTGGGGCGGCTGCGCGTGCTGCGGCGGCTGCGCGTACTGCGGCTGTGGCGCCTCGTCGGCGCCTCCGGTTGGCGTGGTCATGATGTCCTTTGTCGAGTGAGTGCCATCGCTCACCGGCCACGGTACGAACGCGGCCTGGCGATGCGCATCGGCCGGACGCCCGATCCTGTCCCCGAGCCGCGGTCAGGGGTGACCCCGAGTGGCCCCTCGTGCTCGCGCGCGCGCTCGAGCCGCGTCCCGGCCGAGCGTCGAAGGCGTCCCAGCCCGCGCATCGGCGCTGCTGTTCACCCTGTAGCGAAAACGGGACTGAAACGGCATGAAGCGTCAGCGCTCGCCGTTAGGTTTGACGCATGACCACCCACGAGAGGAACGACGTGAGCGACACGATCACCGCCCGCGGCGAGGTCGGAGGGATGGGGCTCAGTGACTCCATCTTCAACCGCCTGCTGCGCGAGCGCATCATCTGGCTCGGCGACGAGGTGCGCGACGACAACGCGAATGCCATCTGCGCGCAGATGATGCTGCTGGCCGCGGAGGACCCTGACAAGGACATCTACCTGTACATCAACAGCCCCGGCGGCTCCATCACCGCGGGCATGGCGATCTACGACACCATGCAGTACATCAAGCCCGACGTGGCGACCGTCGCGATGGGCATGGCTGCGTCGATGGGACAGTTCCTGCTGTCCTCTGGCCAGCAGGGCAAGCGCTTCGCGACGCCCCACGCACGCGTCATGATGCACCAGCCCTCGGGCGGCATCTACGGCACGACCACGGACGTGCGCATCAACGCCGAGCTGATCATGCACATGAAGAAGACGCTCGCGAAGCTGACCGCGGAGCAGACGGGCAAGTCGCTCGAGCAGGTCAACAAGGATGCGGACCGCGACCGCTGGTTCACCGCCGAGGAGGCCCTCGAGTACGGCTTCATCGACAAGGTCATCACCCACGCGGCCGAGGCGGGCGACGAGTCCCAGGGAGGCAAGGCATGAGCGAGATCTACCAGGCCATGCAGGCCGCCGGTCGGACCGCTGGATTCGGGGGAGCAGCCCCCGCCGCCCCGTCGTCGCGCTACATCCTGCCCTCCTTCGAGGAGCGCACCGCCTACGGCTTCAAGCGCCAGGACCCCTACGCGAAGCTCTTCGAGGACCGCATCATCTTCCTGGGCGTGCAGATCGACGACGCCTCGGCGGACGACGTCATGGCGCAGCTGCTCGTGCTCGAGTCCCAGGATCCCGACCGCGACATCACGCTCTACATCAACAGCCCCGGCGGCTCGCAGACCGCGCTCACCGCGATCTACGACACCATGCAGTACATCAAGCCCGAGGTGCAGACCGTGTGCCTGGGTCAGGCGGCCTCGGCTGCCGCGGTGCTGCTCGCGGCCGGCTCGCCCGGCAAGCGCCTGGCGCTCCCGAACGCCCGCGTGATGATCCATCAGCCGCGCATCGAGGGCGGCGCCCGCGCACAGGCCTCGGACATCGAGATCTACGCCGAGGAGATGGTGCGGATGCGCGAGTGGCTCGAGTTCACTCTCGCCAAGCACACCGGCCAGAGCCAGGAGCGCGTACGCGACGACATCGAGCGCGACCGCTTCCTGTCCGCGCAGGAGGCGAAGGACTACGGCCTCGTGGATCAGGTGCTCGAGTCCCGCAAGGGCGTCGACACCGTGGCGCCCGAGGACCGCGCCGCGGCCTCCGCGATCGCGCCGCGCAAGGAGACCAAGAAGAAGGACGACGACAAGTAGCCGACGACCGACGGCCGCTCCCGCTCGCGCGGGGGCGGCCGTCGGCGTGTGCGGGGTGCGTGCGAAGTGCGCGGCGCGTGTCGCGCGCGGACCGTCCTGCTCCGACGCGGTGATCGCGGGAGCCTCCCGTCGCGCGCTGCACCGGCCGTGCCGACGAGACCCAACCGCACGCTCGTCGCGTGCGAACCTCGGGTGAGCGCGCATCGGCGCTCGACGGGCGATCTCGCGGGCGAGTTGTGACCGTGGGGTGTCCAGGACGTCACGGTATGGCCACGGCGGTCGCCGAGGCGGCGCGTCGCCCGGCACGTGTCTGGGGGCGTGGGTAGCCTGGACGGAGATGGCAACGGGAGGCCTTGATGACTCGACCGGCGGACAGCGGCGACCTGCTGAAGTGCTCGTTCTGCGGCAAGACGCAGAAGCAGGTGCGCAAGCTCATCGCGGGCGGTGGCGTGTACATCTGCGACGAGTGCATCGAGCTGTGCAACGAGATCATCGAGGAGGAGTTCGCCGAGGCCGCGCAGACGGAGTTCACCGAGCTGCCCAAGCCCCGCGAGATCTTCGACTTCCTCGAGCAGTACATCGTTGGCCAGGATCAGGCCAAGCGCGCCCTTGCCGTCGCGGTGTACAACCACTACAAGCGCGTGCGGGCGCAGGAGGCCCGTCCCAAGGACGACGACGGCATCGAGATCGCCAAGTCCAACGTGCTCTTCATCGGCCCCACCGGCACCGGCAAGACCTACCTCGCGCAGACGCTCGCGCGCATGCTCAACGTGCCCTTCGCGATCGCTGACGCCACCGCCCTCACCGAGGCCGGCTACGTGGGCGAGGACGTCGAGAACATCCTGCTCAAGCTGCTGCAGGCCGCCGACTACGACGTCGAGAAGGCGCAGCGCGGCATCATCTACATCGACGAGATCGACAAGGTCGCCCGCAAGGCCGAGAACCCCTCCATCACGCGCGACGTGTCGGGCGAGGGCGTGCAGCAGGCGCTGCTGAAGATCCTCGAGGGCGCGCAGGCGTCGGTGCCGCCGCAGGGCGGGCGCAAGCACCCGCACCAGGAGTTCATCCAGATCGACACCACCGACGTGCTGTTCATCCTCGGTGGTGCCTTCGCTGGGCTCGAGGAGATCATCTCGTCCCGCGTGGGACGCAAGGGCATCGGGTTCGGCGCCCAGCTCAAGGAGGCCGACAACTCGGACCTCTTCTCGAAGGTGACACCGGCCGACCTTCACAAGTTCGGCCTGATCCCGGAGTTCATCGGGCGCATGCCCGTCATCGCGACCGTCTCGCCGCTCGACGTCGACGCCATGGTGTCGATCCTCACCGAGCCCAAGAACGCCCTGGTCAAGCAGTACCAGCGCATGTTCGAGCTCGACGGCGTGGAGCTCGAGTTCGACCGGGACGCGATCGAGGCCATCGCGACGCAGGCCTTGGAGCGTGGCACGGGCGCGCGCGGTCTGCGCGCGATCATGGAGGAGGTGCTCCAGGAGACCATGTTCGAGGTCCCTGGACGCGAGGACGTGGGCCGGGTGCGCATCACGCACGAGGTCGTGATGGACCGCGTGACGCCCGCCTACGAGGCACGTGAAGAGCGCCAGGAGGGCGCTGCGTAGGACCCAGCCGCCCGTGCGTCCTGCGAGGACGTGGGTGTCGGTTCCGAGCGTCGCCGGCGTCCTGTGAGGACAATCAGCGCCGCGCGGTGAGCGCCAGTTGAACCATCGCGCGGCACCAGTCCGCGTTCTCGATCAGGTCGCGCGACGAGAGCCGGATCGTCTGGATGCCGATCGTAGCCAAGAGCGCGTCTCGACGGATGTCGCGCAGGCGCTGCTGATCGCCAGCATGCCAGCGGAAGGAGTCGGCCTCGATCGCCGTGCGCGTGAAGGGGTCGTACATGTCGAGCCTGAACGCTTGGCCCTCGACCACGATGCGGTGCTGGCGGATCAAGCTGTCGAAGGGCCGGCCTGTCAGTGCGTCCTTCAACGCACGTTCTTCGAGCCAGCTCTCGGCTCCCGCCTCGACCGCTTCGATTCTCGCCACCAGCTCGCGGCGTGCCTTGACGCGCGGCATCGCTGCGAGGGCATCACGGAGCTCCCGCACGGTGCAGAGCTTCCGCGTGACGGATCCGAAGAGGGCATCCGATCGTTCCGACTCGGTGAGGTCCCCGTAGGCCTGGGCAATGGCGTAGGCGCAGGGCGCGGCAGGCAGTCCCGCCCGCTTCACCGCGGTGATCGGGTACGTCACCTGGCGAACCTTCAGCCATCGTGGTGGACGGACGTGACGGCCCGCGTCCACCGCGAGCTCGATCTCAGCAGGAGCAGGCAGGAGACCGTGGACATGGAGGGCGCTGGGCCCCGCGAGCATCGAGCCTCGTGCCCACGACAGCGCGGCATCCGCTCGGGCGGCGAACGAGGCCTGGTGCTCGCGCGCCACGTAGGCATCGGGCAGCAGCCGCACGATGTCGCCGTTCTCGATGGCCGTTCGCACCTTGCGCTGTGAGGACAGCGCCACGAGCTCGCGCCGCGTGAATGCGCGCGGCTCAGCCCGGGTGGTCGTCGCCATCTCGCCGGAGGGCATCGCGCGGAGGGGCCTCATGCACGACGTTGTACGGGCCGGCGCTGCGAGGCGGCTCGGGTACAGGTCTGCGGTTGTGGACGGTGGCCGGCGGCCGGGGCGTTGGGGATGGCCGCGATCTCCTCACAGGACGAGCCGAGCGCCGCAAACCGTCACCCAGCTCCTCATAGCGCGAGGGGAGAGGCGGGTGAGGTGGGGCGGGTGAGGGCAGAGGCGGGTGAGGGGAGAGGCGGGCGAGGTGGGGAGAGGCGGGTGCGGCGGGCGCCGGTCAGTCCGCGAGGACCGCGTTCTCCGTCCGCATCACCGTGGGATCCGCGATCTCGCCCGAGGAGCCGTCCTCCGGCCCGCCGCCATCAACACCAGGGTCGAGCGCCAGCACCGCGTCGACGATCTGCAGCGAGCGCACCCGCCCGGCCGCCATGAGGTCCTGCTTCGCGGCGCGCACCCCAGCGACCTTGGTCTCAGGCACCAGGAGGTCCACGGACACCAGCTCGGTGCGCTGGGACACCTTGGCCTCAGACTTGATCTTGCGCAGCGCGGCGAGCGCCTCGCCGGCCGCGTCGACGAGGGCCGCGGGCTCGGACGACGCGAGCACCCGCAGCGGCTCGGCCGACGGCCAGGCAGCGCGGTGAACGGTGCCGGGACGGAACCAGGACCACACCTCCTCGGCAGCGAACGGGAGCACCGGCGCGAACAGCCGCAGGAATGTCTCGAGCGCGATGGTGAGGGTTGCGCGAGCGGAGGCCGCGCCGGGGGAGCACGGCGCGAACGGGTCGATGTCCTCGCCGGGGGCGGCGCCATCGTATGCGCGGGTCTTCACGAGCTCGACGTAGTCGTCGCAGAACGTCCAGAAGTAGCTCTCCGCGAGCTCGAGGGCGCGCGTGTGGTCGTAGGCCTCGAACGCGGCCGTCGCTGCGTCCACCACGTCCGCGAGGCCCGCGAGCAGAGCCCGGTCCAGCGGCTCGGACACCAGCGAGTGGGGGATGTCCATGGCGGCGGAGTTGTGCTCGGCGATGTCGTGGCCGGCGGACACGGAGCCGTCGGCGGCGGCGCCGTCGAACACGCCGTCGATCACGCCTCCGGTCACGTGCTTGGTGGCCCGCATGCCCTCGTCGAGGGACACGTTCGCGGCGGTGGCGATGCCCGGCGCCCCCAGCGCGAACTTCGCCGCGTTGAGGACCTTGTTCGCGAGGCGGCGACCGATCTTCATCTGCCCCTCGTCGAACGCCGCGTCCGTGCCCAGCCGAGCGGACGCCGCCCAGTACCGCACCGCATCGGAGCCGTGCTGCTCGAGCAGGCCCATGGGGGTGACGACGTTGCCCTTCGACTTGGACATCTTCTTGCGGTCGGGATCCAGGATCCAGCCGGAGATCGACGCGTGCTTCCACGGGAGCACGTCATGCTCGAGGTGGGAGCGCACCACCGTGGAGAAGAGCCAGGTGCGGATGATGTCCTGGCCCTGGGGGCGCAGGTCCATGGGGAAGGTCTTCTCGAACAGGGCCGGATCGTCGCGCCAGCCGCACACGATCTGCGGCGTGAGCGAGCTGGTCGCCCACGTGTCCATGATGTCCTTCTCGCCGGTGAAGCCGCCGGGCGCGTCGCGCTGGTCGGCGGAGTAGCCGGGGGCGACGTCCACCGAAGGGTCGACGGGCAGGGCGTCCTCGGACGGCACGATGGGGGAGTCCCACACCGGCTCGCCGGCAGAGTCGAGCGGGTACCAGACGGGGATGGGCACGCCGAAGAACCGCTGGCGCGAGATGAGCCAGTCGCCGGTGAGCCCGTTGACCCAGTTCTCGTAGCGCTTGCCCATGTGCGCCGGGAGGAAGTCCAGCGCCTCGCCACGCGCGAGCAGCGCGGACCGCAGCGACTCGTCGCGCCCGCCGTTCGCGATGTACCACTGGCGAGAGGAGACGATCTCGAGAGGCTTGTCGCCCTTCTCGAAGAACTTCACCGGGTGCGAGATCGAGCGAGGCTCGCCCTCGGTCAGGTCGGCCTCGGTCAGCATCTCGACCACGCGCTGCTGCGCCGAGAACACCGTCTTGCCTGCCAGCTCGGCGTACGCGGCCTGCGCGGCCGGCGACTCGAGGCCGGCCGGCGGGTCGGGCAGGATCCGGCCGTCGCGTCCGAGCACGGAGCGCATCGGCAGGCCCAGCTCGCGCCACCAGATCACGTCGGTGACGTCGCCGAAGGTGCAGATCATCGCGATGCCCGAGCCCTTGTCGGGGGAGGCGAGGCGGTGAGGAACCACGGGCACCTCCACGCTGAACAGCGGCGTGCGCACGTGCGTGCCGAACAGCGGCTGGTAGCGCTCGTCGTCCGGATGCGCGACGAGGGCGACGCATGCGGGCAGCAGCTCCGGGCGGGTGGTCTCGATCCACACGGACTCGTACGAGCCGGTCGCCTCCTCCGCATCGGCGCACTTCTCGAACGCGACACGGTGGTAGGCGCCCGGGCGCTCGCGGTCCTCGAGCTCCGCCTGCGCGACGGCGGTGCGGAACGTCACATCCCACAGCGTGGGCGCCTCGGCCTGGTACGCCTCGCCGCGCGAGAGCGAGCGCAGGAACGCCTGCTGGGCCACGGCCTGCGACGACGGCGAGACGGTCTGGTAGGTGCGCGACCAGTCGACGGACAGGCCCAGGTGGCGCCACAGGGCCTCGAACTGCTTCTCGTCTTCCTCGGTGAGGCGCTCGCACAGCTCGATGAAGTTGCGCCGCGAGATCGGCACCTGGTCGGCCGCCTTCACGGACGTCGCGCCGCCCGAGTGCGGGGGCTCGAAGTCCTCGACGTACGGCAGGCTCGGGTCGCACCGGACGCCGAAGTAGTTCTGCACGCGCCGCTCGGTGGGCAGGCCGTTGTCGTCCCAGCCCATGGGGTAGAAGACCTCGCGCCCGCGCATGCGCTGGTAGCGCGCCACCACGTCGGTGTGGGTGTACGAGAACACGTGGCCCACATGCAGCGACCCGGACACGGTGGGCGGCGGGGTGTCGATCGAGTACACCTGCTCACGCGTCGCGGTCGCGTCGAAGCGGTAGGTGCCCTGCTCCTCCCATACGGAGTTCCAGCGGTCCTCGAGTCCGTCGACGGTGGCCTTGTCGGGGATGCGCGCAGTCATGCTCACCATTCTTCCAGAGCGCGGCGCGACTCCTGGCACTCGCTCATGCGCACGGCCGATGCGCCAGTCGGGCCGGCATTCATCCTTCTGGCCGAGCGGCTGACGTCTGACGGCCGATGCGCGGGTCCGGTCGCGTTCCTAGCGTGAGTGGCGTCCGCACCCCGCAGCCCGATGAGGAGACAGAGACATGGACGCGACCACCGAGCCCGTACCGCCCGCCACACGGTCCACGCGCCAGCCGAGGCCGCCCAGCCGAGCGCGCATCGGCGCCTACATCGCCAGCACCCTCGGCCTCGCCTCGCTCGCAGGGATCGGCATCGCCGCGGGAGGGGATCCGGAGACAAATCCCGCGGCGCTGCTGTTCATCCTGAGCCCGGTGCTCATGGCCGCGATCCTGCGCTGGACCGGAGACGGGTGGGCGGACGCGGGACTGCGGCTCCGGCTGCGCGGCAACGGCACGTGGTACGCGCTCGCGCTGCTGCTGTTCCCTCTGCTCACCGCCGTCGTGCTCGGCATCGGGACCCTGACGGGCGCGGTCACGTGGGACACGGGCTCCGCTCGGGATCTCGCCGCCGCCTTCGTCGCCGGCCTCGTCCTGCGCATGGTCTACGCGGCGTGCGAGGAGCTGGGCTGGCGCGGCTACCTCGAGCCGCGGCTGGCCGCGCTGGGGATGCCGGCCGCGCGCCGTCACCTCGCGGTCGCGGTGATCTGGGGAGCGTGGCACGTCCCCTACATCCTCACATTCGACCTCATGACGGACCTGCCCCTCGGCGCATACCTGCCGTTGTTCCTGATCTCGATCGTCCCCATGTCGTTCATCTACGGCGTGATGCGCGAGCGATCGGGAACCGTCTGGACATCGGTGCTGATGCACGGCATGGCCAACGCCATCGCGTTCCCGCTGCTCACGACCGGCGTGGTCGAGGTCGATCACGAGGTGGTGTTCGCGGCGCGCCCCGAGGGTCTCATCATGCTCGCCGGGCTGTGCGTGGTCGCGTGGGCAGTCTGGCGCTCCCGACGCGTCACAGCTCGACGGCCGTGACGACCTCCGTGGGCGTGGTCGAGCCACCCGCGGGCTCGATGCTGACCGCGATGGCGCCCGCACCCTCCAGGTCGGCCTCCCAGACCGCCGTGACGTCTCCTCCCGCCATCGTCGGTCCTGGCAACGGGGCCGAGCCATCCGCGGGCACCACCCACAGCTGGTAGGTCTCGCCGGACTCGAGCGCGGGGGTGTCGCCCACGACGGCGACGCCCTCGGTGACGGACACGAACGCCGTGGCCTCGCCCAGTCCCAGAGGAGACTCGACGACGTCCTCGGCGGACTGGATCCGCTCGACGTCCTGCGCGATCTGGCTGGGCTCGTCGCCCGTGCCGATGATGAACCCCACGCCCACGGCCAGCACGGCCACCACGGCGGCGGCCGCCGCCATGAGCAGGTGACGCGGTCGACCGCCGGGGCGCGCGCCGTGGCGAGCATCCGAGCCACCGCCGGCGCGGTCAGCGCGCATCCGCGCCGCGGCAGGTGACGCCTCCCGCGCGGGCTCCTGAGCCGTGCTCGCGACGGCGCTCGCCACCGCGTCGCCCAGGCGGGCACGGCGGTCGGGGGAGACCGCCTCGTCGACGATCGCCTGGTCGACGGGCCCGGGCTCCGCCACGCCGGGCTCGGCGAGCTCGTCCAGCACCACGTCGAAGCTCGCAAGCTCCTCCTGGCACTCGGTGCATGCGGCGAGGTGCGCCTCGAAGGCCAGCGCCTCGTGCTCGTCGAGAGCGTGGAGCGCATAGGCACCCACCAGCTCGTGCGGGTTCATCGCTGCACCTCCTTCAACGTGTCGCGCAGACTTCTCATCCCGTCCCTGATGCGCGTCTTCGCGGTTCCCAGCGGGACTCCCAGGTGCTCGGAGATCTCCGTGTGGGTGCGGCCTCCGTAGTACGCGAGCTCGATCGCCTCTCGCTGCAGGTCCGTGAGCCCCGCGAGCGCGCCGCGCACGCGTTCTGACTGCCACTCGCGGTAGGCGCTCTCGATCACCGCGTCCTGATCCGCTGGCGACTCCTCGCGATCCGCGACGGACGCCTCGGCCTCGACCTGGTCGCGCTGGCGCTGCTCACGGCGCACGCGATCCACCGCGCGCCGGTGGACGATCGTCAGCACCCAGGTGCGCGCGCCGCCGCGCGAGGGGTCGAAGGTCGGCGCCTTGCGCCATGCCTCCGTCAGCGCCTCCTGAGCCACGTCCTCGGCCATGTCGGGATCGCGCACCACGCGCACCGCGACGCGCAGGACCTGGTCCACCATGTCCTCGTAGAGCGCCCCGAACGCGTCCGCGTCGCCTGCGCCGGCCTCGAGCAGGAGGCGGGTGAGCCGGTCGCCTGCGGAGGCGTCCTGCTCGTGAGCGGCGTCATCGGCGACGGCGCGCAGATGGCGTCGGGCCACCGGCCGGCTCCTCTCGTTGCGGGCTGCTGCGTGCATCAGGTTTCCTCCATCGAAGCACCCTCGCCCGGGAAGCGGGCGGTGGCGCGCCGCGTGCGGTGCTGGCGTCGATGACCGGTTCGCATGGTGCTGCGGCGCGGATGGGTGCCGCGTCAGGCGCCGTTGCTACGCTCGCACTCGTGAGTGCGGCAAGGGTGAGTCCCGAGTTCCTGAAGGCGTTGGAGGACTTCGACGCTGCCGTGGGGGAGGCGCTCAAGCCCAAGCTCCGCGAGATGCTGCGGCTGCGCTGCTCGCACATCAACGGCTGCGCCTACTGCATCCGCCTGCACTCGGAGCAACTCGCGTCGCTCGGCGCGCGTCCCGAGCTCATCGGCGCACTCGCGCGGCCCGTGAAGCTCATGCGCGAGGGGCTGGTCAGCGAAGGCGATGCGGCGGCGCTGCGCTTCGCCGAGGTGCTGACGGACTACCCCCGCGGCCTCGAGGTCGAGGCGCGCGATGTGGCCGGGCAGTTCTTCACCCAGAAGCAGCTGGGCGCGATCGTCGAGACCGTCGCCGTCATCAACGCCTGGAACCGCGTCACACGGGGCATGGAGTAGCGCCAAGCCGCCCGCCGCGTTCCGGCGCGGGCCGTCTAGGTCCGCGACCCGCGCCGTGCCCGCGTCCACGTTCCCCACGCGTCCGCGACGCTCACGACGGCCACGACGATCAGCACCACCCACTCGACCTGCTCGAGCGTGACGGTGGTCGCGGCGTCCGGCCAGCCGATCTCCTCGAACAGCGCGCGGTTGAGCAGGTCGTGCTGGAGCACGGGGACGGCCACGAGAATGAGGGCCGCGACGTCGAGGGCGAGCGTGAGCCACCAGTCGCCCATCGTCCACCGGCCGCGCACCTGTCGCGCGACGACCACGACGGCCTCGACGGCCATCACCGCCAGCAGGGCGGGCAGCACGAAGGTCCACAGGTCGGGGTTCAGGACCGGCAGGACTTCGCCGTCGGCGGTGGTCGCCCACGGCCACAGCTGCTGCCAGACGATGAGCGCTGCGCCGATCGCGAGGGTCGCGAGCGCCACCGCCGTCTCGACTCCGCTCACGCGCACGTCAGGCGACTCCTTGAGACGTTCGACGGTCCACGGCTCGGAGAGCTCGTCCGCTGGGGTCCCGGCGCGCTCGAGGATGGCGAACACGAGCGTCACCCAGAACACCAGGTGCACCCCGACGGTGAGGGTGCCGCCGACGGTCGAGCCGATGATGGCGCCCAGGGACTCGTCCCCGAGCCACATCCCGAAGGGGATGAGCACGGCGATGATGGGCAGCACGATCCACAGCAGCAGGATCGTCAACCGCCTCCACTGCAGGAACAGCCGCGGCCCGATCAGCATCAGCGGCCTGTCCGCGTAGTCGGCGGCGAGACGGTCGGGGTCGCCCATCTCGTTGAGGACGGCCGTCTCGAGGGCCGATGCGCGGTCAGGGGCGTCGGGGAGGGCGCCGGCGTCGAGGCGCGCGTCGATCGCGTCGGCGATCGCCGCGCGCAGATCCGCCTCGACCTCGTCGCGCTGCTTGACGGGGGTGCGCGACAAGGTCGCGGCCACGTAGCGGTCGGTGAGGCTCATGAGTGCTGTCCAATCTGGTGCAGTGCCGTGGTGATGCGGTCCCAGTCCTCGCGGAGTACCGCGACGAGCGCGGTGCCGTCGGCGGAGGTCGTGTAGACCTTGCGCGGCCGCGCCTCCGAGGTGTCCCACTCGAAGGTGAGCAGTCCCTGCTTCTCGAGGCGGCGCAGAAGGGGGTACAGGGAGTTGGCCTCGATCTCGAGGCCCAGGCCGGCCAGGCGGGCCAGCAGGCTGTAGCCGTAGTCGGGGGCGGCGGCGAGCAGCGCGAGGCACGCGAGGGACGTGCTGCCGCGGCGCAGCTCCTGACGCTGCTGGGCGATGATCTCCTGATCGAGCATGAGTCACACGATAATGTGTGACGCACACTATTGCAACCGCGACCGTATTGCCGACGGGAGGGCTCCCGCGATGCACACCGGCTCAGCCCGCGCATCGTCCCTCCTCGCCGCGCGCGAACGCCCAGGCAGGAGTAGCGTCAGCCGCATGGTGAGATTCCTGTGGAGCGTACTGACGACCGTCATCGGGGCGGCGGTGGGCCTCCTGCTGACCGCGCTGATCCTCGGCGATGAGGACTTCGAGATCAACGCGAGCGGCTTCATCTGGGCACTGGTGATCTTCCTGCTCGCGCAGGCGATCCTGTCGCCCTTCATCCTCAAGATGTCCGTGCGCTACGCCAGCGCCCTCACCGGAGGCGTCGCGCTCATCTCGACGTTCGTGGCGCTGCTGCTCGCGGACATCTTCAGCGACGGACTGTCGATCAAGACGCTGCTCGGCTGGGTGCTCGGCACCGTCCTCGTGTGGCTGCTGAGCGCGCTCGCGGGCTGGCTGGTCGGCGCCGTGTTCCTCAAGAACAAGCTGCAGGACCGCAGGGACTGAGGCTCAGTCCTCGACGTTGTCGCGCATCGTGCGCAGCACCCTCACCGCGACCGCATAGTCCTCGTCGGAGATCCCGTCGCGCGCGTGATCATGCAGCCGTTCGATCTCGCCGTGGAGCGCCTCCAGCGCCTCGAGCCCCTCGTCCGTCGCCACGTGGCGGCCGTCGACCTCGGCCGCCCATCCGCCCGCCTCGAGCCCGTTCCAGGCATCGGTGGCGCGCGCCGGCGTGTAGCCCACGGGCAGGCGCGCCTCGACGGCCTCCCACGCGAGCGGCCCGTCGGCGGCTGCGAGCACGCTCAGCATCACGAACTCGGCGCTGGTCGTGGAACGGTCCGCCAGGGCAGACTCGAACGCGCGGGTGAGCGCGCGATCCAGCATGCGGGCGAGAGCATCAAGGCGGTCGACGTCGTCCATGCGGACCACGCTACGCCTTCGTGGCTTCGCTAGGCCTGCTCGCCGTCCGTCAGCACGTCGGTGACCATGAGGTCGGCCACCTCGTAGACCCCCACCAGCACGCGGTCGGCCCCCGCCTCGGTGAGGTACTGGACGTCCACATCCTCGTGGCCGCGCGCGATCACGCGGACGTCGGGAGCGAGGCGCTTGACCTTCGCCACGATCGCACCGGCGTTGAGCGGGTCGGGGATGGCGATCAGCACGGTCGTGGCGTCGTCCAGCCCCGCGGCTCGCAGCACCTTCGAGCGGACGGCGTTGCCGAGGATCGCCTCCCGGCCGTCGTCGCGCAGGGCGGTGACCCGGTTCTCGTCGTCGTCGATCACCACGCACGGCACGTCCTTGGTCCACAGCGAGGCGGCTACGCGCGTCCCCACGCGCCCGAACCCCACCACGATGACGTGCTCGGAGCCGGTGTACTCGACGGGAGCGGACTCGCCGCTGACGCCGTCGGCCTCGCGGTACGAGCGCGCCGCCCACGCGAACAGCAGGGGGTTGAGCATGATCGACAGGATGGCGCCGCCGAGCACGAGGTCCTGCGCGTCCTGCGGCAGGATCTCGAGGTTGCCGCCCAGCGTGATGAGGATGAAGGAGAACTCGCCGATCTGGGCGAGCGCCGCGGCCACCACGAGCGACATCTGGCGCGAGTACTTGAGCATGCGCACGATGCCGAACGCGACCACCGACTTGCCGACCACGATCACGAGGGTGGTGACCAGCAGGGCGAGCGGGGCCTCGATGACGATGCGCCAGTCCACGAGCATGCCGACGGAGACGAAGAACAGCACGGCGAACGCGTCGCGCAGCGGCAGCGTCGAGTCCGCCGCGCGGTGCGAGAGGTCGGACTCGCGCATGATCATGCCGGCGAAGAAGGCGCCCAGCGCGAAGGACACCTCGAACAGCCACGCCGCGCCCACTGCGACGCCCATGCCGACGGCGAGCACGGACAGCGTGAACAGCTCGCGCGAGCCGGTGTCGGCGACGCGCGCCAGGATCCACGGGATCACGCGCTTGCCGACCACGAGCATCAGCGCGACGAACAGCGCGACGCGCACGAGCGTCCAGACGAGCTCTCCTGCGATGGCGCCCGGCCCGTTCGCATCCGCGGCGAGCACGGGGATCACGACGAGCGCGACGACCATCGCGAGGTCCTCGACGATCAGCCAGCCCACGGCGATGTGCCCGGCCCTGGTGTCGAGCAGCTGCTTGTCCTCGAGCGCGCGCAGCATGACGACCGTCGACGCGACCGACAGCGCGAGGCCGAACAGCAGGGATGCCCCGAGCGTCCAGTCGAGCCACAGGCCCACGCCGGTGCCGAGCGCCGTGGCGGCGGTCATCTGCGCGATCGCGCCCGGGAGCGCCACCTTGCGCACGGCCAGCAGGTCCTTGAAGGAGAAGTGCAGGCCCACGCCGAACATCAGCAGGATGACGCCGATCTCCGACAGCTCGAGCGCGATGTCCTGGTCGCCCACGAATCCCGGGGTGTACGGGCCTATCAGCAGACCCGCGGCGAGATAGCCGACGATGGGCGACATCCGCAGCCGCTGGGCGATGAAGCCGAGGATGAACGCGAGCGCGAACCCCACCGCCATCGTGGTCAGGAGCGGCGCATGGTGGAGCATGTCCGAATTCTACGGGGCGGGCGTGTCGGCCCCGTGACGGTCGTCACCATGGCCGGGGCTACCGTGATCCCCGCCGGTGAGCGCCGGGTCCGCCGCCGCGCCGTCCCCATGGCCGCGCGGAACCCGGCCCGCGCATCGGCCCTACGAGCTGCCCGTGAGCGCCAGCTCCCTGGCCTCCTCCCGCGCCACGAGCGTGCTCGCGAGCTCGTCGAGCCGCGCCGCCGGCCAGTCGGTCGCGGATGTGACCCCGGCCCACGCGGCGGCGTTCGCGCGGTACGTGTACAGATGGCCGAACCCGTCGGGGATCGACCCCGCGGCCGGCAGGTCGAGCAGCACCTGCCACATGGTGACGAGCGGATACCAGCCCATCTGGTCGGAGACGTCGGGCGCCCTGTCGCCCTGCAGCCACTCCGGCTCTTCCCACGCGAGCTCCTGGTTGAACCACACCACGGGGTCCGAGCCGTGCTGCAGGTAGGCCACGCGCGTGGGACCCCAGGTGCCGCCCTCCGGCGACACGCCGCGCTCGTCCGCGAAGCGCACCGTCTCGCCGTCGTGGAACACCGGCAGCCAGGCCGGGCTGCCGGCGTCGCGCGCCTCGGTGATCTCCGTGTGCATCTCGTTGAGGAAGGGTGGCCCCGACAGCAGCGCTCCCTCGATGGGCTCGTTGAGGATCTCCGGGCTCGAAAGCACCGCCTCGACGCCCGTCGCGCCCAGCGACAGCCCGTAGAGGTACAGGCGCGGCCGGGACTCCAGAGGCAGGGTCGACCAGTGGTCGTGGACCAGCCGGAACACCTCCCGCGACGTCTCCTGCACGACGTCCTGATCAGCGAGCAGCGAGATCCAGCTGGGCAGGTAGGAGTACTGCACGCCCGCGATGGCGGTGTCGCCGTTCCACAGGTGCTCGAGCGGGTCCACGCCGCGCGGGTCGATGAGGCCGGTGCCCGTCACCGTCGTGATCACCAGCACCTCGCGGTCGAAGGCCCCCATGCGGTCGAGCTCGGCGAGCAGCAGCTCGGCGCGCTCCTCGAGGGTGTCCGCTGAGCGCAGCCCCACGTAGGCGCGGATGGGCTCGAGGGCGCCGCCGCCCGTCACCTCGTCGATGTCGGCCGCCGTCGGGCCCGAGCTCACGAACGACCGTCCCTGGCGGCCGAGGGTGTCGAACGGGACGAGCGAGGCCTCCGACCCTGACCTCAGCTCGGAGGATGGCTGGGTCACCCCGGGCTTGTCCTGCAGGTCGCGGCCCGAGGAAATCCAGTTGGACGTCGTGAAGAAGGCGTTCACGAAGGCGCCCGACGCGACCCACCACAGCGCCGCGATCAGCACCAGCGCCGCGATGGCGACGGCGAGGCGGCGCGGCAGCCACCGATCGAGCAGGTCGTCAGTCCAGCGGAACAGCGTGCGCAGCGACCGCGCGATGATCAGCAGCGCGGCGGCGACGAGCGCGCCCACCGCCACGATCACGGGCCAGACCAAGGGCGACAGCGGCTCCATGCCGAACAGCAGCCGCAGGTCGTTCTGCCACCCCACGTAGGACCAGACGGCGAGGCCGGCCTGCACGCCGATCAGCGCCAGCACGGTGAGGACGAGGACCACTCGCACGCGGCCCTTGGCCGTCGGGCCGCTGAGGAAGCGCCACACGGCGAACACCGCGGCTCCCAGCCCGTAGCCCACCATGAACGCCACGCCCGAGCCGATGCCCTGCGCGTATCCCGCGCGCGGCAGCAGGGACGGCGTGAGCGAGATGGCGAAGAAGTACAGGCCGGTCAGCAGCCCGACGGCGGAGAACGACGGCTCGAGGATGCCGGGGGCGCGCTCGCGCTCCGGCGGCGGCTCGGTGAGGCGGCGTCTGGCGCGCTCCCACGTGGTGACGGCCACCGCTCCTCCCCTCGCCCGCGGTCCTGGTCCCTGGGGCGAGCGTATCGCGGGGGTCGGGCAGGGCCGATGCGGGTCGAGCGTCTACGCGTCGCGCTGGAGGGGCTGCGTCATGCAGTGAGCGCCGCCGCGCCCACGACCCAGCTCCGCACCCACGATCTCCAGCACCTCCATCCCCGCCGCGCGCAGCAGCGCGTTGGTGTGGGTGTTGCGGTCGTAGGCGACGATGACGCCGGGCTCCAGGGCGAGCACGTTGTTGGCGTCGTCCCACTGCTGGCGCTCGGAGGCGTAGCGATCGCCGCCGGTCTCGATGACCCGCAGCCGATCCACCCGCAGCGCGCGTGCGACGACGTCGAGGAAGGGCGCGGACTCGGTGCGCACGTCGAGCAGGACGGGAGGCTCGGCCTCGTAGATCGAGTACGTCTCGATCTGCTCGACGATGCCGGGGAACACCGTCACGAGGTCGCGGTCGCACATCGTGAACACGGTGTCGAGGTGCATCGCGGAGCGCAGCTTGGGCATCTTCGCCACGATGACGTGCGACGCGGCGCCAGCCGCGAAGAGCTCGGTCGCGAGCTGGGTGATGGCCTGGCGGCTCGACCGCTCGGACATGCCGATCACCACCACGCCGCCGCCCAGCGGCATGACGTCGCCGCCCTCCAGCGTCGCGAGGCCCTGATCGAGCTCGGGGTCGCCCCACCATGTGGTCACCGCGTCAGCGAAGGCGGGATGAAAGGCGTAGACGGCCTTCATCAGCAGCGTCTCCGCGTGACGCGCGGGCCAGTATAGCGGGTTGAGCGTCACGCCGCCGTAGATCCAGCTGGTGGTGTCGCGCGTGTAGAGGGTGTTGGGCAGGGGCGGCATGAGGTAGTCGCGCATGCCCGACTCCTCGCGCACGAGCGCGATCGACGGCGGCGAGAAGTCGCGCGGAAGGTCGGAGGTGCTCAGACCTCCCAGGACGTAGCGGGCGAGGGTGTCGCTCGGCAGCTGGTCGAGGAACGCCCTGACATCTGCCACGAGCCCGAGTCCCACCTCGTTGGGGGTGATCTTGCGGTCCAGCAGCCACGCGCGTGCGTGCGGCAGGTCGAGCGTCTGGGCGAGCAGCGCGTGCAGTTCGAGCACCTCGATCCCGCGCGACTCCATGAGCGCCACGAACTCGGCGTGATCGCGACGAGCGTTCTCGACCCACATCACGTCGTCGAACAGCAGTGCCTCCGCGTTCGACGGCGTCAGGCGGTTGTGCGCGAGGCCGGGGGAGCACACCAGCACGCTGCGCAGCTTCCCGACCTCGGAGTGCACGCCCCAGCGGTGCGGCACCGTGTCAAGTGCAGTTCTGTCCACGTCACGCTCCGTTCCTCAGCCGAACGTATCAGCGCGGCGCGCCGTCAGCGCAGCGCGCACCGACCATGGACGGGCGCAGTCCGCGCTTCTACGATGATCCCGTGACCATCGAGGACACGCCGCCGCCTCCCGCGAGCGCCGATCGGGTCCGCGTGCGCCGGCGCACCGCGGCGGCGATCGCGGCAGCGGTCGTCACGCTCGGCCTCCTGGGAGCGGTGCTGGCGGCGTCGCTCCATCCCGCGCATCTCGAGTGGTACCGCGCCGACGGGCAGGCGCTCGAGGTCGAGGTGTGCAGGGGGTCCGGCGAGGCGGTCGCGTGGTCGCGCGTGACGGAGACCGGCGAGCAGATCGTGGTCGACATCGAGCTCTTCACCACGATGCCGCCGGGTCTGCCGCGCAACGCGATGGCCACGTGCGACCTCGTGAGGCTCGAGCTCGACGCTGCAGTGGACGGGCGCACGGTCGTCACGCCAGAGGGCACCGCACTGCGCGCGCTTCCCTGACCGCTCGCGAGCGCTCTCCGCGCGGCTCGGACGCGCAGTGCGGTGCCCGCGCGCCGGTGCTCTGGTGTGCCTCGCAGTCGCCGCGCTCGCACCATCGCGCCCGATCGACGAGGAATGCGGCGCGCTCGGCGGCGGTTGGAGTCGTCGGGACAGGGGGCTGCCGCGGCGTCGAGGCCGCGCTCGACCGCCGACCCCACGCAACCTCGCGAAGAAGGGCGGTACTGGTGGTGACAGGCAAGACCATCGCGGAGCGCGACGCCGCGCCGAGCACCCTGCACGGCGGCTACCTGCCGACTCCGGTGAGCCGGCTCGAGCACCTGTTCCCTGGCAGCTCGACGCCCATTCACGCCAAGCTCGACCAACTCCAGCTGTCGGGCAGCACCAAGGAGCGGACGGCGGGATTCCTGCTCGACCAGCTCGAGCGCACGGGGGCGCTCCAGGCAGGCGGCACCGTCGTCGAGTCCACGTCCGGCAACCTTGGCATGGCGCTTGCGCGCCAGTGCACGCTGCGTGGATACACCTTCGTCGCCGTGGTGGACGAGCGCGCCAACGTCGCCGCATGCCAGACCATCGAGGCCTATGGCGGCCGTCTCGAGCGCGTCGAGACCCCCAGCGACGGCAATCGACTGCGCGCGCGCGTGGATCGTGTGGCGCAGCTGCTGGCCGACGATCCCGGCGCGGTCACCACGCACCAGTACGCCAACCCTGCCAACCCCGCGGCGCACGCGCACAGCACCATGCCCGAGCTGGTGGAGGCCTTGGGCGCACCGCCGGATCACCTCTATGTCGCGATGAGCACCACGGGTACCGTCCTGGGCTGTCAGCAGGCGATCACGGCGGCCGGGTGGCACACCCGACTGGTGGGTGTGGATGCGGAAGGCTCCGCCCTCTTCGGCGGCGAGCCTGGAGAGCGCAAGCTTCCCGGCCTCGGCGCCGGATTCCAGACCGCGCTGTCCGAGCGGGCGCACCCCGACGCGGTGGTCCGAGTCAGCGAGGCCGACATGGTGACGGGATGCCGCCTGCTCGCACGCCGGGAGGGTCTCCTCGCGGGGGCATCGACGGGAGCGATCGTCGCGGCCATCGGACGCGACCTGCCGCGCCTGGGTGCCCACGAGAGCGTCGCCATGCTGATCCATGACGGCGGAGCTGCCTATCTCCCGACGGTCTTCGACGACGGCTGGGTGACCGCGGAGATCGCGGGAGGGGCCGATGCGCTCGCGGCTGTGCATGACGTCAACCCGTTCTCGGGTCGTCCATGACGGGTGCTGGGCTGGTCGCGAACGCGGACCTGGTCGTGGTGGGGGGTGGTCCGCGGGCGCTGTATGCCTTGGCTGACCTCGAGACCGCACTCGCGGAGGCGGGCGGGACGGTCGACGGGGATCGGCCGTTCCGCGTGACGGTGATCGATCCCGGTGACCCGGGCGCGGGTGCGGTGTGGGATCCGAGCCAGCCCGATCACCTCGTCATGAATGTCGACGCGCGCATCGTGGACGCGACCTGCCCGAGCGTGCCGAAGACCTTCGCGCAGTGGCACTCGCAGCGACATGGTGAGGTCGGCACGACGGCGCTGTACCCGCCGCGCGCCGTCGTGGGCGGCTACCTCTCCTGGGCGTTCGACCGGCTGCGCGCGTCGCCCCTGCTGCAGATCCGCACCGTCCGGGCGCTCGTGAAGGACGTCCGCCGCGACGACGCCGGCTGGGTGTGCCTGCACGACAGTGACGCAGCAGCAGATGGCCGCGAGCGAGGGAAGCGGGTGCTGCTCGCGACCGGGCACGCCGGTGGTGCGGGCATCGACCACGCCGCCGTCGCCGACGTCTCGAGCGGGCCCGCTCCGGGCTCGATCGTGGTGATCCGCGGCGCAGCGCTCACGGCGTTCGACGTCGTGCTCGACCTCACCGCCGCGCGCGGCGGGACGTGGCTCCCGGACGCGGCCGCCCTATCGGGGCTCACCTACGTCCCGAGCGGCCAGGAGCCTGAGGGCATCGCGCTCGTGGCCCGCTCCGGCGAGGTCATGCTGCCCAAGCCGGACGCGGCACCCCCGGCCGTGGCGGAGGCGGTGACGACGCAGACGGCCAGGTTGACCGCCTTGTTGACGCCCGACGACGCCTGGTGGGAGATCATGGCCGATGCGGCGGTCGCCGCCGCGCGAGCCTCCGGCGTCGACGTCGCGCGCGAGCGACTGTGGGAGAGGCTGGACGCCGCGCCCGACCTGGCCGACGCAGGGGGCGTCGACGGGCGGTGGGCGCGCGATATCGGGCGCGCCACGGGCGACGTCGACGACGATCCTGCGTGGTGGTGGGGGCGCGCCTGGTCCGCCGGCTATGCCGATGTGGTGCATTCGCTCGAGCGGGGCCCGCGCGACCAGCACACGTGGACGCGGTGGCGCGAGCGCGCGATCCGGCTCGAGCGGTGGGCGTTCGGCCCGCCGCTCGCCACGCATCGCCGCCTGCTCGCGCTGCGCGAGGCGGGCCTGCTCCGCGTCGACCGCAGCGCACCCGACAACGCGGTCGCGCCCGTCGCTCTCGGCACCCACGCGGGGCCGCCGACCGGCACGTCGGAGGGCCGCCGCGAGCAGGTCGTGATCGACGCCTTCACGAGCGGACCCGGCGTGCTCGACTCGCCCAGGGCGTGGGACGCGGATGCCTTCCGGCCGTCGCCGGGGCGTGAGCCCTGGAGCTCCCTGTTTGAGTCGGGGCTCGCCACAGTGCGGCCGGGGGAGCGCGGCGTCCACACGCTTGCCGACGGCGCGTGCGTGGGCGGCGACGGGAGGGCCGTCCCCGGCCTGAGCGCGCTGGGCCGGCCCACCGAGGACGCCGTCATCGGGCACGACTCCCTCAGGCGCCACCTGCATGGCGACTCGCGTCGCTGGGCGCGAGCCGTCGCGGCGCAGTGGCTCATCACCGATCACCCGACTGGCACACGAAGCAAGGAGCACGTCCATGGCTGACAGCACGACCACGGTGAGCGTGACCGGCGTCTCGCCACTCACCGGCCGTACCGAGGAGTGGATGGAGCAGCTGCTCGCCGATCCGGAGCAGGTGGCCGGGCTGGTGAGCGAGCACGGCTCGCCGGTCAACGTGCTCGACTTCGCGCCGCTGGCTCGCAACGCCCGCGAGCTCATCGACGCGGCCGCGGAGGCCGACGTCCGCCTGGGCGTGTACGTGGCGCGCAAGGCGAACAAGGCGCTGGGACTGGTGCGCAGCGCCCGCGACGCCGGGCTCGGTCTCGACGTCGCCTCGCATGCGGAGCTGCGCCAATGCCTCGAGCTCGACGTCCCCGGCAGCGCGATCATCGTCACCGCGGCCGTCAAGTCGCGCCCGCTGCTCGAGGAGGCGATGGGGGCCGGGGCCGTGATCAGTCTCGACAACGGCGACGAGCTCGAGGACGTGCTGGAGCTGGCACGCGAGAGAGACGAGGCCCCCCGCGTCGCCCTGCGGCTCGCGTCCTCCGACCCCGACCTCCGCCCCACGCGGTTCGGCCTCACGGCCGCGGCGTGGGACGCGGCGCTCGCGGACGCGGGCGTGGCCGGCCGCCTGCGCATCGAGGGCGTCCACTTCCACCTCGATGGCTACAGCGCCGCCGACCGCGCGACGGTGCTGCGAGAGGCGCTCGCGTGGGTGGACCGGCTGCGCGAGGGCGGTCACGATATCTCCTTCATCGACATGGGCGGCGGCGTGCCCATGCGCTACCTCGACGACGCCGCTGAGTGGCGAGCCTTCTGGGAGCGGCTCGAGGGCGACGCGGCCGGCAGCCTCACGTGGCGCGGGGACCGGCTGGGCATGGTGGATCCCGGAGCCGATAGGCCGTCGCCGACGGTCTACCCGTACTGGCAGCGGACGGTGCGCGGCGAGTGGCTGCGTGAGGTCCTGCAGGCGCCGGCCGGCGAGCGGTCGACGATCGCGCGCGAGATCTCCGAGCGCGGCCTCGAGCTGCGCTGCGAGCCTGGCCGCTCGGTGCTGGACGGGTGCGGCCTGACCCTCGCGGAGGTCGTGTTCCGCAAGGCCACGAGCGACGGCGTGCCGATCGTGGGTCTGCACATGAACCGCACCCAGGTCAGGTCGACCTCGACGGACTTCATGGTGGACCCGCGATGGGTGCGGCCCGCGTCCGCAGGTGAGCCGAGCCCGGCGTTCGAGGGCTTCCTCGTCGGTGCGTACTGCGTCGAGGACGAGCTGATCCTGCGCAGGAAGCTGCGCTTCGCCGAGGGCGCCGCGCGCGGCGACATCGCGGCGTTCGTCAACACCGGCGGGTACCTCATGCACATCCTCGAGAGCGCCTCGCACCAGATCCCGCTCGCGGCGACCGTGGTGCGGGAGGACGGTGAGTGGGTGCGCGATGGCATCGATGCGCTTGCGTGACAGCTCGCCTGACCCGGCGCTCAGGGAGCGCCGAGCGCTCCCAGCCCGCGCATCGGCGCGCCCGAATGGGGTTAGCGTGAGCCCATGGGACTGTTCTCCAAGCTGACCGCAGGCAAGCGCAAGCGCGTGGACCCCTACGGGCTGTGGTCGGACGATGCGGAGCAGCTCGACCGGTTCCTCGAGCGCGGCGCGAGCGCGGAGGCGCCGCGCGACTCGGAGTTCTCGTTGTCGTTCACCAACGAGGAGGCCGCGCGGGCCGCGGGCAAGGAGCTGGGCGAGGCGCGCGTGCGAGGCGAGCTGGTCGCTCCGAGCCATGGCGTGGACGAGTGGACCGTGATGATCTACGGGCGCGACCAGCCGCTCGTGCCCGACTTCCTGCGCGACACCATCGACCGCGCCGAGGCCATCGCCGCGTCGCACGGCGGCGATTACGAGGGCTGGGTCGCGAAGTACACCGCCGCGGAGAAGGCCGACTGGGGCGTCGAGCTCCTGTTCGATGACTGACCGCGCTGATCCCGTCGACGTCCGGCTGCGCCGCTGGACCGACGCCGACCTGGCGATCCTCGAGGCGGGCAACTCGCCGGAGATGACGCGTCACCTGGGCGGTCCCGAGTCGACGGCCGAGGTGCGGCGCCGGCACGAGCGCTATCTGCGCGGCTGGGACCTCGGGATGCCGCGCATGTTCGCCGCGGTGTCGACGGCGGGCAGGCCCCTCGGCTCCGTGGGCTGGTGGGAGTCGACGTTCCAGGAGCGCGACGTCTACGAACTGGGCTGGCTCGTGCTGCCTGCCGCACAGGGGAGGGGCGCGGCGACGGCGATGACCCGGCTCGCGGTCGCTGACGCGATCGCGCAGGGCGACGGCCGCGACCTCATGGCGTGCCCTTCCGTCGACAACGCCGCCTCGAACGGCGTGTGCCGGGCGGCCGGGTTCACGCTGGTCGAGACGTCGACCGAGACGTTCCGAGGGGTCGAGATGACGCTCAACTTCTGGGTGCGCCCTGGCGTCTCGCGGTAGCGCCGATGCGCGGGCTGGGTTCCGGCTCGCCGTCGGCTTTCGCGGTGGCTACGCCGCGCAGGTGCAGCGGTCGGACTCGGCGACGCCGGCGAGCGCCTCCTCGACGTGCAGGCCGCAGCCGGTCCAGGTGGTCTTCTCGCAGGTGGCGCAGCGGATGGGGGAGCACATGGACTCCATTGTCGCAGACGTCGCTATGCGGCCTCGGCGGGCGGGGCGGGGTTGCGGATCCCGAGCCACGACACGAGCCCGCCGAGCGCCATCGCAACGGCGGTCGCGATCATCGCGCGGTGGAAGCCGTCCAGGTCCAGCTCTCCGCCCACGATCGCCGCGACGCCCGCGATCGCGATGAGACCCGCGATGCGCGAGACGGCGTTGTTGGTCGCCGAGGCGATGCCCGAGCGCTCGGGCTCGATCGCGCCGAGGATCGCTGCCGTGAGCGGCGACACCGTGACGGTGAGGCCGAACCCGAAGACGACGACGCCCGGCATCAGCTGCCGCCACACGTTGAGGTCCTCGCGCACGAGCAGCATCATCAGCGCGCCGACCGCCATGATGGCGGGCCCCGCGGTCATGAACAGCCGCGGCCCCCACTGGCCGGCGAGCGCTCCCATGCGCGAGGACAGCAGGATCATGAGGATCGTGATGGGCAGGGTGGTGAGGCCGGCGACCGTGGCCGACAGTCCGCCCTCCTCCTGCAGGTAGACCACGATCACGAAGCCGTTGAGCGACAGTGCACCGTAGACCAGCCAGGTCGCGAGGTTGCCCCACGCGAAGTTGCGCACCGTGAACAGGCTGAGCGGCAACATCGGCGCGCGGGCGCGGGCCTGCCACCACAGGAAGCCGGCGAGCGACAGCGCCCCCACCACCCCGGGGAGCCAGACCAACGGCGATCCCCATCCCAGGTTCGGCTCCTCGATGAGGGCGAACACGACCCCGCCCAGCCCCACGACGCACAGGAATGCGCCCAGGTAGTCGACCCGCGCATCGTCCCTGCGGACGTCCCGCTGCTCGAGGCGCGCGAGCATCCACAGCGTCACGCCGATGGGCACCACGTTGATGAGGAACGCGAGCCGCCACGAGGCGAGGTCGACGAACAGCCCGCCGATGATCGGGCCGGCGACCATCGCCGCGCTGGTCAAACCGGTCCACGTGCCGATCGCCTTCGCCTGCGCTGCGCCGCGGAAGTTCGACGTGATGAGCGCGAGCGAGCTTGGAACCAGCATCGCGCCCGCAACGCCCTGAAGCAGGCGCGCCGCGATCAGCACCGGCGCGGACGGTGCGAGGGCGATCAGGATGCTCGTCACGGCGAACCCGACCAGGCCCCAGCGGATCACCCGGATGCGCCCGTAGGTGTCCGAGACCGAGCCCGCGACCAGGATGAACGCGCCGAGCGTGAGCAGGTAGGCGTCCACCGTCCACTGCTGGGTGGTGATCCCGCCGCCCAGCTCGTCGACGATCGCCGGCAGCGCGACGTTGACGATGGTGCCGTCCAGGAAGGACACGAAGCTGGCGAGGATCGCGATCCACAGGATGAGGCGCTGCTCGCGGGGGACGTCGGTGACGCCGGGTGGTCCGGAGGGTGCAGGTGCGCTCACAGGCTCAGGCTACGTCGCGCAGCCACCCCTCCTCACGTTCGCGTCCAGATGGTGGCTGAGCGACGTGCGTCGAGGAACGCGGCAGCGGGGTAGCGTCGCACCATGCACCGTGACCTGCTTGAGACCGACTCGTGGCGCGCCGACCTCGACCGCGCCATCGCCGAGGCGCACTTCAGCGGCGTGGTCGCCGTGCACAGTGGTGATCCGCACAGTGGCGGCGAGCGCGTCCTCACACGCACGGTGGGCTGGGCGCACCGCGCGCACCAGGTTCCCGTCACGCCTGACACCCGGTTCGGCATGGCGAGCGGGTCGAAGGCGTTCACGGCGCTCGCGGCGATGAGGCTTGTCGCCGGCGGCGATCTCGCTCTCGACGCACCCGTGCGCACGTGGCTGGGCGGCGACCTGCCGCTGATCGACGACCGCGTCACGCTCAGGCACCTGCTGACGCACACGTCGGGCATCGGCGACTACCTCGACGAGGAGGCCGGCGGAGAGGTGACCGACTACGTGCTCACGCTGCCCGTGCACCGGCTCGTCACGGCCGAGGACTTCCTGCCCGAGCTTGACGGTCATCCGCAGCGCGAGGCGCCGGGCGAGACCTTCCGGTACAACAACGGCGGCTTCATGGTCGCCGCGCTCGTCATCGAGCGGGCGGCCGGGCGACCCTTCCAGGACGTGGTCGCGGACGAGGTGTTCGCGCGCGCAGGGCTGACGGCGACGGCGTTCGAGCGATCGGATCGGCTGCCGGGCGACGTGGCGCTCGGCTACCTCGAGGACGAGGGCGACTGGACCAATGTGCTGCACCTGCCTGTGCGCGGCGGCGGCGACGGCGGCGCGGTGACGAGCATCGACGACCTGGACGCGTTCTGGCGGGCGCTCGCGGGCGGTCGCATCGTCGAGCCGGCCGTGGTCGCTGACATGACGCGGGCGCGTCACGACGTGCCGAGCGAAGGCCTGCGGTACGGGATGGGGTTCTGGCGGCACGCGACCGGCGACCCGTGGCTGATCGAGGGATACGACGCGGGCGTGTCGATGCGTTCGACGTTCGATCCCGCGACCGGGGTCACCGCCAGCGTGCTGGCCAACACCGCGGAGGGCGCATGGCCGGTGATCGAGGTGGTCGCGCGGCTGTTCGACGCGTGACCCCGTCGTCGGCGTGCCTTGGCGTCCAGACGGTTGCTGACGGGCAGTTCTCGCGCTGGCGCGTCACCTGATGGTGGCTGACCGTCGCGCGGCACACTGGGACTCGTGATGGACGTCGAGGAGTGCGTGGCGGTCGCCGTGCGCATGGCCGATGCGCCTGGCCGGACCATCCTCGGCGTCACCGGTGCGCCGGGGGCGGGCAAGTCGACGCTCGCCGCCCGGGTGGCGGCGGCCGTCAACGCAGGTCAGCGGCGCGGAGCGGTCGTGGTCCCGATGGACGGCTTCCACCTCGCCCAGGCCGAGCTCGACCGCCTGGGCCGCGCGCAGCGCAAGGGCGCGATCGACACGTTCGATGGGTTCGGCTTCGTGGCGCTGCTCCGACGGCTGCGCGCCGCCGAGGAGCCGGTCACCTACGCGCCTAAGTTCGATCGGACGCTCGAGGAGCCCGTCGCCGGCGCCATCGCCGTTCCGCGGGACGCCCCGCTCGTGATCGTCGAGGGCAATTACCTGCTGATGGACGCGCGGCCGTGGGACCAGGTCGGTGCGCTGCTCGATGCGGCCTGGTACGTCGACCTGCCCGATTCTGTGCGGCGTGACCGGCTTATCGCGCGGCATGTCGCGCACGGCCGCTCGCCCGAGTCGGCGCGGGCGTTCGCGCTCGGGTCGGACCAGGCCAACGCGGACCTCATCGCTGCCACGCGCGAGCGGGCCGAGGCCGTCGTGGCGCTCGCGGACACGGCACGCGAGGCGGCAGGATCGTGGGAGACGGAGGGTCGCGCAGCGGCGCGCGGGCCGGAGGGAGCACGATGAACGGCGAACGCTGGCGCATGCTGGGCGCGCGGCTGGGTGAGCAGATCTGGTGGCGCCTGGTGCTGTTCACCATCGGCGCCCTGCTGCTCGTGGTGGCCGCCTGGCTCCTCGGGCCCTACCTCCCGACGTCGCTGACCCTCGAGTTCGGGCAGGACTCGGTCGCGAACATCCTGCAGATCCTCGCGACGTCGATGCTCGCGGTGACGACCTTCTCCCTGACCGCCATGATCTCCGCGTATGCGGCAGCGGCGCGCGGGACCACGCCCCGCGCCACGCAGCTGCTCATCAGCGACCCCACGTCGCAGAACGCCCTGTCGACGTTCCTGGGCACCTTCGTGTTCGCGATCGTCGGGATCGTGGCGCTGTCGACGCAGGCCTTCACCGAGCAGGGCAAGTCCGTGCTGTTCCTGGGCACGCTCGTGGTCATCGCGATCGTGGTCGGCACCCTGCTGCGGTGGATCCACCACCTCACCGGGTTCGGTCGCGTGCCCGACGTGCTCGATCGTGTGGAGGCCGCCGCGACGGACGCCGCGCGCGCGGCGGCGCGCCGGCCGCATCTGGGCGGCCAGCCGGCCGTCGCGGTGCCCCGCGGTGCTCGGGCGGTGCGGTCCGGCGCCGCCGGCATCGTGACCGGGATCCTGATGGAGCAGCTGCATGGCGTCGCCGAGGACGCCGAGGCCACTGTCCACGTCGTCGCGCTGCCGGGCGTGACCGTGGGCCATGGAGAGCCGCTCGCCTGGGTGCTCGGCGGCGAGGAGCGAGAGGACTGCCTGGCGGCGGCGGCCGAGTGCTTCCGAGTCGAGAAGCACCGCTCCTACGAGCAGGACCCGCGGCTGGGGTTCGTCGCCCTCGCGGAGATCGGCAGCCGCGCCCTGTCGCCGTCCACCAACGACCCCGGCACCGCGATCGAGGCGCTCAACGCGGTCGAGCGGGTGATGACCCGCATGATGCTCACCGAGCAAGAGGACGGCGTCGACCACCCGCGCGTGCACGTGCCCGCGCCTGACTACGGAGACGTGATCGAGGACGCGCTGCGGCCCATCGCCCGCGATGGTGCGACGCTCGTGGAGATCGGTCTGCGCGTTCAGCGCGTGGTGCGGCACCTGCTCGCGCTCGCGGATGAGGAGGAGGCCGATGCGCTGCGGGCGGCCTCCGAACGTGCCGAGCGGCGCGCCCTCGCCGGGCTGACCGACGAGGGCGACCGGGCGCTGGTCCGCGACGCCGCGCGCGAGGCGCGCGATCGATCCACCTGAGCGCGGTGATGGTGCCTGACCGTCGCGTCGGGCGTCGATGTGTCAGCTGATGGTGGCCGATCGATCGCGGCGCTACTCGTCGACGAGCGACGCGGCGAGCGTCGCGAGCCAGTCCGACCAGAACTCCTTCCACGGTCCAGTCGCGGCGTATGTCTCGAGCTTCTCGTGCGTCACCGTGAGCTTCGTGCCCTTGGCGGCCGCGCCGAACGCGAACTGGACCCGGCCGAGGCCCTCTCCGGAGCCATCGCCGCCATCCGCATCGGCGCTGTCGACGAGGGCGAACCGCGGCGACTTGACTCCCGTCTTCGATGCTCGCGTGGCGGTCAGGCCGGGGAGGAGCGCGGCTCGCGACTCGTCATCCTCGAGGAGCTCGCGCAGCTGCCCCGGCGGCACCGCGACGGTGCGCGAGCGCGAGACCGTGAAGGTGCCGTCGGGCATCTGTCCCGGCAGGCGCATGCCCGTGATGCGCTCATAGCCGACGGTGACGCCCTGCGCCCACCACCCGCCGATGTCCGAGTGCTCGTTGACCCAGGCCGCGATCTCGGTGTGGCTCGCCGTACGGCCCGGGCCGGCATCGATGCGTGCGACCCACTCGTCCCAGCTGGAGCCGGTGGCCATCTTGATGGCGGCATCGGTGTGCTCGGGCTGCGCGGCCCAGCCGTCGCCGGTCGGTGCTTTCTGCGCGACGAGCGCGCGGCGCGCGGCGGCGTATCTCTCGCCCGTCGCGGACATGCGAGCGCGAACCCGCTTCTTGAATGATTCCTGCGTTGTCATGAGAACTCCCGTCATGCGCGACGCCGACCGCCCGCGCCGGCCGAGCCGCGCCACACGGCAGCTCGCCCTCGCCGAGCACGTGGGGGTCCCCTTTGCCTCCACCGGTCGCCCGGCCAGCGGCAGCGCGAGTGCCGCGAAGGAGGTGAGGCGAGACGGGTCGCCTCAGGTCAGGATACGGCGATTCTCCTCACAGGGCGCGGGCGACGGCGCGAAACGTCACTGCACTCCTCACAGGGCACGCGG
The DNA here is from genome assembly GCF_002090095.1 of Demequina sp. NBRC 110053. Lineage (GTDB taxonomy): Bacteria > Actinomycetota > Actinomycetes > Actinomycetales > Demequinaceae > Demequina. The sequence continues at coordinate 1,908,987 of NZ_BBRJ01000002.1, forward strand.
GGCCGGGAGAAGGGCGTCGTGCTACGCGGCGGGCTCGTCGACCGGGCCGGTCGGCGTCGCGCGCACGCGCTGACGCTCGACGTTGTCGAGCAGACGGCGCAACCGCACTCGAGCGTTGCGGCGCTCGGCGTAGGAGTCGGCCTTCTCGAGAGCCTCGTACGCGTCGAGCACGAGGGCGTGGACCACGGAGGCGTCGTCCGTGCCCAGGCGCAGCGCGAGCTCGTGCACGGCGGCCTCGGTCGCGGCGTTCTCGATGTGCAGAGTCATGGCCCCATTCTACGACCGATCGCTGCCAGCATCACGGGCGGACGCACGCGCTCGGCGGCGTCGACACGCGCCTCGCTACACGTGCAGCTGATAGAAGCGGAAGAAGCCGAAGTCCTCGATCGGCAGCGTCGTGACGTCTGCGAATCCTGCCTCGAGCGCGTAGCCCTTCAGCGTGGAAGGACGCATCACGGTGCCGGTGCCGACGGACGGCTGGGAGGACATGCCGTCGGGAAGGCACACGAACAGGCTGAACCCGTACATGAGCCTCTCGACGTCGTCGCCTGGCGTCGGTCCGCCGTCGCCGACGGCCTCGTCCATCACCACCACCACGCCATCCGGCTTCACCGCGCGGCGCATGGCCTCGAGCACCTCGACGGGCCGGGGCATGTCGTGCAGAGCCTCGAAGATGAAGATCGCGTCGTAGGTGCCGTCCACGGCGAGCGCGTCCCCCGGGCGGAACGTCACGCGATCCGCGAGGCCCGCGGCAGCCGCGTTCTCCCGGGCTCGCTCGATCGACGGCTCGTCGATGTCGATGCCCACGATGCGCGCGGCGGGGTAGGCGTCCGCCAGGGCGATCGAGGACCACCCGGCGCCGCACGCGACATCGGCGATCACCGCATCGGCGCGGCCCAGGACGCCGTGCACGTCGGGCACGCCCTCGAGCGCCCCAGCGAGCATCTGCTCGAACCATGGCCGATTCATGGCCGCCTGGGACCAGCGCGCGTCGTCTCCCATCTGGTCCCAGCTGACCCCGTGTCCGGTCCGGTAGGCGTCGAGCAGCGCGGGCATGTGCGTCGCGGCACCCACGAGCATGCGGGCGAGCGGCGAGATGTAGGCGAGCGAGCGCTCGTCCGTGAGCGCCTCGGCTGCTCCTGGCGGGAGCGAGAAGCGCGTGGGCAGGCCACCGTCAGCCTCGAGGTACCCCGACGTAGACTGCTGCTCGAGCCATTCGCGGGCGTACCGGGGATGGGTCCCGGTGCGATCCGCGAGCTCGTCCGCGGTGAGCGGTCCCGCGGAGGCCAGCGCGCGGTACCAGCCCAGGCGGTCGCCCAGATGGATGGCGAGGATGTCGATCGCGCCGAGTGCTGCGCCGAACACGTGCTCGGTCCAGTCGTCAGCGTTGGCGTGCACGGGTGGTGAGATGGTCACGGTTGGCCCCCCTGGCTCTGCGTGCCCGTCATCGGGCGTCCTCCAGTGTGCCCGGATTGTCCGGATTCGCCAATGGTGGTGAACGGAATCGGCGTGAATGCAAGGGGTACGTCCGTCGAGGCTGTGGGGAGCGGCCGTGCGCCGCCCCGGTGCGGCCAGATATCGTGGAGCGTTGTCGCGGGCCCAGCCCGCGCATCGTCCGTCCCCACTCGCCAGGAGGCCCCGCTTGCCCGCCTACGACCTCTCCGGCCGGCTCGTGGTGGGCGTCGCGTCGAGCGCGCTGTTCGACCTGACGGAGTCGGACGCGTATTTCCGCGAGCACGGGGTGGCGGCGTACTCGGAGTACCAGGATCGCAACGTCGACGTCACGCTCGAGCCGGGCCCGGCCTTCCCGTTCATCCAGCGGCTGCTGCAGCTCAACGACCTGCGGCCGGGCGATCCGCTGGTCGAGGTGATCGTGCTGTCGCGCAACGCCGCGACCACCGGCCTGCGCGTCATGCGGTCCATCGAGCGCCACCAGCTGCCGGTGACGCGCGCGTTCTTCACGCAGGGCCGGTCGCCGCTGAGCTACATCGGCGCGCTGGGCATGAGCCTGTTCCTCACGCAGAACCAGGACGACGTCCTGACCGCGGTGCGGGCCGGCCATCCCGCCGGCCACGTGCTGCCCTCGGCGGCCACCTACGACATGACGGACCGGTCGCTGCGCATCGCGTTCGACTTCGACGCTGTGCTCGCGACCGACGAGTCGGAGCGCATCTTCCAGACCGAGGGCATCGACGGGTTCGTCGCCAACGAGGTCGCCAAGCGCGACGTCGCCCACGTGCCCGGGCTGCTCAAGCCGCTGCTCGCCGACCTCAACCGCATCCAGCGCATCGAGGCCGATCTGCAGGAGCAGGACGCCGACTACGAGCCGCGCGTCCGCATCGCGCTCGTCACCGCCCGCGCGGCGCCCGCGCACGAGCGCGCCGTGCAGTCGCTGCGCTCGTGGGGCGTGACCATCAACGACGCGTTCTTCCTGGGCGGCATCGAGAAGGCCACCGTGCTCGAGGTGCTGCGGCCGCACCTGTTCTTCGACGACCAGCACGGCCACCTGTCCGGCGCGCTCGAGCACGTCGCCGGCGTGCACGTGCCCTATGGGGTGGCGAACGAGACTCTCGCGGAGGCCGCGGGCGTCGAGATCTGAGCCGCTCGCACGCAGATGCGGGTTGGGCGGCGTACGGTCGGTGACATGACCGATGCGCCCACCCCGTTCGAGGCCTAGCGAGGTTGACTCCACCGCCACCGGCGAGCGCTTCCCCGGCACCCCCACCCGCTCGTGCCGCACGCGAGAGTCCGTGCGCATGGCGCGGGACCTGGCCAGGCGCGGCGCTGGCGGTCACGCATGGCTAGTGCTTCCGCCGACGAATCGTTACGATCAAGCGCGAACGGTCTGCACTGGGGCACCGAACTGGGGCACTGATCAGGGAGAACAGCATTGAGCCTGCACCGCACCATCTCGGCCATCGCAGCCTCCGTCGCGGCGCTGATGGTGGCCATCATCGCCGTACCTGGCGCGTCGGCTGCCTCGACCTTCCCGGACGTGCCGACCGGCACCCCCTTCGAGGCCGAGATCACGTGGCTCGCGGACCAGGGCATCTCCACCGGCTACGCGGACGGGACCTTCCGTCCTGATGCGGCGATCACTCGCGACGCTATGGCGGCTTTCATGTATCGCCTCGCGGGCAAGCCAGTGTTCACCGCGCCCGCGCGCTCTCCGTTCGAGGACGTGACGCCGCAGTCGGCGTTCTACAAGGAGATCGCCTGGCTCGCATCGACGGGCGTGACCACGGGCTACGCCGACGGCACCTTCCGTCCGTTCGAGTCGGTGACGCGCGATGCGATGGCGGCGTTCATGTATCGCCTCGCGGGCAAGCCCGCCTACACCGCGCCCGCGCGCTCTCCGTTCGAGGACGTGACGCCGCGGTCGGCGTTCTTCACGGAGATCTCGTGGCTTGCGGCGGCGGGAGTGACGACGGGCTGGAGTGACGGGACCTACCGCCCCTTCCGCACGATCGCGCGGGACGCGATGGCGGCGTTCATGTTCCGCTTCGACCGACGCGTGGGCGTGGGCATCGGCGGCCCCACCGACCCGGGCTCCGTGACCGCCTGCAACGACGGCAAGGACAACGACGGCGACGGCTGGACCGACTGGCAGAACGATCTGGGCTGCTACGGGCCCGGTGACGGCGCAGAGACGGCCGGCACGCGCGCGCAGGAGGCCGGCTGGACCACCTACGACAAGCCGTCGGCGGGCACCGTCTACTACGTGAGCTCCTCGACAGGCTCGGACGCGAACGACGGCCTCAGCCCGGCGACGGCGTTCGCGACCATCGAGAAGGGCTTCGAGCGATACCGACGCGACGGCCAGTACAACGACTACGTGCTGCTCAAGCGCGGTGATGCCTTCACGGTCGGCGCCCTGCCATGGCATCGATACGCGGGGCTGAGCGAGGACCAGCCCTTCGTCGTCGCGACCTACGGCGAGTCCACCGCGCGCCCGGTGCTCACGGCCACCGGCGGCCTCACCGTGCTGGGCGACCTCGACCACCGAGCGTTCCACGGCCTGGACTTCTACTTCAGGGACGCGGACCCCTCGTCGCCCACGTTCGACACAGAGGCGACGGGCACCGGCCTGAGCTTCTACGGCAACACCGAGGACATGCTCATCGAGGACGTCAGGGTGCGCTACGGTCACCTCAACATCCAGAGCGCCGGCGGCGACGATGACGAGCACATGGACGGCATCGCGGTGCGCCGCAGCGCCGTCGCGTACTCGTGGAACGCGAAGTCGTGGACCGACGATCCATGCATTTCCGGCAAGACGCAGGGCATGTACATCGCGCGGGTGCGCCGCCTGACCATTGAGGACTCGTACTTCCTGCACAACGGCTGGGGAGAGGAGGTGCCGGGCCGCGGGTGCGCGAACATGTTCAACCACAACATCTACGCGATGGGCATCTGGGACTCCACCATCCGGGGCAACACCTTCTTGCACGGCTCCTCGATGGGCCTCAAGCTCTCGGCCTTCGGCGAGGCCGAGTCCGCAGCCGAGGGAACGGCGCCGCGCGTCATCTCCAACGTCGTCATCGAGGACAACTTCTTCTCCGACTCCGAGCTGGGGATCTCGATGGGCGGCAACGGCTCGGATCCGTACCGGTTCCGCGACAACGTGGTGCGCGGCAACGTGTTCTCGGAGATGGGGTCGGACAACGCGACCGGCCGCAGCTTCCAGTGGGGCGTCGAGCTCAGGGACAACGACGGTGCGCTCGTCGAGGACAACCTGTTCGTGAGCTCGCCCTGGTACACCAACGCCTTCGCGGTCAAGGTCGCCGCCTCGACCAACCGCGACATCGTCATCGACGGCAACCTTTTCTACGACTGGCCCACCAACGACGTGGTCATCTCCGGCGAAGGCGACTACCAGGACGTGTCGGTCACGGACAACACGGTGGTGAAGACGGACGCCGTCTCCGCGATCGGCAACTCTCGCACGTGCCTGGTGAGCACCGAGTCGCGCAACGTGGCGGAGACGACGTTCTCCGGCAACCAGTACAGCGCACCCGGCACGGACTGGTTCTGCGCGGGTGGTGCGCGCGAGGACCTGGGCTGGTGGACGGCCAACCGGGAGCCCGACGCACGCCTCTTCACGGGCGACTTCGTCGACCCGACCCGCACCCTCACGACGTACGGTGCGCGCCTGGGCCACGCCAGCGAGAGCGCCACCGAGGCGGCGATTCTCGGCGCCTCGCGGCTCGAGTGGCGCGACGCCTACCTGGGCTCGCGCGTCGCGCAGTACGTCAAGGACGGCTTCGCGCTCGAGTAGGGGCGACGCAGGAGTCAGGGACTGTTCAGCGCCGATGCGCGGGCCAGGTCTGGTGGCAACGCACCCGGTGGTGGGGCCGCGGCGCTGCTGGTCGGCTAGTGCTCTCCCGCTCGGTCGGCCTCGTCGATGGGCCGCTCGTAGGTGCGGGTGGCGGACCCGATCGCGTCCCGGTAGCGCTGCTCGAGCCCCGAGTCGTCCCACGCGACGGCGAGGCCCTCGCTCTCGCCGAACCTCACCAGGGTGCGCTCGACAGAGTCCATCGCGATGAACAGCAGCTGCGCGCTCGTGGCCTCGAGCGAGATCTCGAGGGCGGTGTCCGTCTCGGTGACGGACCCGGTGACGCCCTCGCGCTCGATGCGATGCACCGTGCCGTCGCTGGTGAGGGGCAGGGTGGTCCCCAGGTGGTCGGCGAGCTGCGTGGCGAGATGATCGGCACGGTCCGTGCGGGCGCGTCCCGTGATGGAGTGGCTCATGCTTCCAGCGTATGCGGGGCGACGCGGTGCGCGGAATGCGCGCGGCAGTCGCGTGCGTTGGCACCGGCAGACCCCCACGCGCTCGAAGGAGATTCCATGCCCACGCTCGCCATCATCGGTGCCGGACCCAATCTGGGAGCGGCCGTCGCCCGCCGGTTCGGACGCGAGGGCTTCTCCGTCGCTCTCATCTCGCGCGATCAGGCCAAGCTCGACGACCTCGCCGCGACGCTCAAGGATGAGGGCGTCACCGCGCAGGGCTTCGCGGCCGACGTCCGCGACGGCGCCGCACTCGAGGGCGCCCTCGCTGCGGCGGCGCAGGAGCTCGGACCCATCACCGCGCTGCAGTACTCGCCGTTGCCGGCGCGCGCCTACCTCGAGCCCGTGCTCGACCTCACGCCCGAGCTCGCGCTCGAGTCGCTGCGCTTCTCCGCGCTGGGGCTCATCCACGCCGTGCGCGCCGTCGTGGGGCCGATGCGCGAGTCCGGTTCCGGCTCGATCATCCTCATCAATGGCGGCACCTCGGTGAAGGCTCGGGCGGGCTTCTCCGGCACCTCGGTCGCGTTCCCGGCGGAGAGCGCGTACGGGGAGATGCTGCACGAGGCGCTTGCGGAGGACGGCGTGCACGTCGCGCAGCTCGTGATCCCCGGCTCGATCCCCAAGCTCCAGATCGAGGGCGGCATCGACGGCGTGGCGGACCGCATCTGGCAGCTTCACGCCGAGCCCGGCGACTTCCGCACGATGTTGATCCCGCTCGAGGACGGGCGCGAATAGGCGCACCCGCGCGGCCCTGAGTCACCATCAGGCGGCACGCGCGTGACGGAACCGACCCCCACGCGCCATTAGCGTGCCGCGGTGCCGGCGCATCGGCTTTCCGTGAACGGAACGTGCGTGTGACGCGCTCGAAACCAGCGCTCCGTAGCGTCGAGACAGTCCTGACGGATGGAGGAGACCCATGCCCGACAACCCCGTAGATGTCCTGGTGCCCGTCGCAGCGTCCGTGGGCGTCGCCGTCGCGTTCGGCCTGCTCGTCAAGCTCGTCGTGTGGCTGCTGGCGCGCCGCCACCCGTGGGCGCAGTCGCTCGTGACCCGCGGACGCCGGCCGTTCTGGGCGCTGGTGCTGCTGGTCGGCGCGTGGGTGGGACTGCACGCGACCCTGGCCGACGGCGACTGGTGGCCCTACGTGGGCCGCGCGCTGACGATCGCCGCGATCGGCCTGCTCGCGTGGCTGCTCGCCGCGCTCGTCCACGTGTTCACGGACCTCACGCTCGACCGCAACCGCATCGACGTGCCCGACAACCAGCTCGCGCGCAAGCTCCACACGCAGGCGCTCATTGTGCGACGGCTGCTCATCGCGCTCATCGTGGTCATCGCGATCGGTGCGTCACTGCTGACCTTCGACTCCGTGCGCGCCGTGGGCGCGAGCGTGCTGGCCTCGGCTGGCATCGCGTCCATCGTGGCCGGCCTCGCGGCGCAGTCGATCCTCGCGAACATGTTCGCCGGGCTGCAGCTGGTGTTCTCCGACGCGCTGCGCGTGGACGACGTGATCGTCGCGCAGGGCGAGTGGGGCAAGGTGGGCGAGATCACGCTGAGCTACGTGGTGCTCGACCTGTGGGACGACCGCCGCCTGGTGCTGCCGTGCACGTACTTCACCACCACGCCCTACGAGAACTGGACGCGGCGCGGCTCGGAGCTGTTGGGCTCGGTCGAGATGGACCTCGACTGGAGGGTGTCGCCTCAGCGCATGCGCGAGCACCTCGACGCCGTGCTGGCCGATGCGCCGCTGTTCGACGGGCGCGCGTCCGTGCTGCAGGTGACCGAGGCGACCGGCGGGATGGTGCGCGTGCGCGTGCTGGTGACGGCGGCCGATGCGCCCACGCTGTTCGACCTGCGCTGCTTTGTCCGCGAGGCGATGGTGCTGTTCGTCCAGTCCGAGATGCCCGACGCCGCTCCTGCGCAGCGCGTGCTGATGACGGAGGCGGCGAAGCCCGCGCGGCGGCGCTCGGGCGCGGCGCCTCAGGCGGGGGAGGCCGGGCTGTTCACCGGCAGCGCCGAGGCTGAGGAGCGAGGGAGCCAGTTCGCGACGCCGCCGCGTGAGGGGCGCGATGGCGGCTCGCGTGAGGCGGTCACTGAGGAGGTCGCTCTGGTCGCTCCGCGGGAGTGACCCGGATCTTCCTCACAGGGTGCGGCGGCGCTACGGAACCGGCCGTGGCGTCCTCATGGGGTGCTCAGGCCGGGTTCTCCTCGACCAGCTCGCCGTCGTCGGTGATGAGTCCGCGGCGGCGCAGGTCCGCGATGTAGCGGGCCTGGCCGCGCTCGCCCTTGCCGCGGAACAGCGGCATGAGGCGCGGCAGCGCGTTGGGCATGAGCAGCGCGGCGCGCACGAGCCAGGACTCGGACGGCTTGGGGAACGCCTCGAGCTTGGGCTTGTCGAGCAGCTTCACCATGGTGGCGGCGACATGCTCGGCGGTCTGCGGCGGGTCCTGGAACTGGAAGGCGTTGCCGCCGTCGAGTGCCTCCTGGCGCAGCATGCGCGTGTCGGTGGCGGACGGCAGCACGGAGGACACGGTGATGCCCTTGTCTCGCAGGTCGAGCGCAATGGACAGCATCGCGCCGCGCAGGCCGTACTTGGAGGCGGTGTAGATGGGCGTCTCGCCCAGCGGGAAGATCGCGCCCAGGGACACGACCGTGATGACGCGAGGGTCCGGCGCCGCGCGCAGCAGCGGGATCGCGAGCCGCGTGAGCATCAGCGGGGCGTTGAGGTTGACGGTGAGCTCGCGATCGATGGATTCGACGGAGCGCTCGTCGAAGCGCTCGGCGCTCGTCATGCCCATGCAGTTGACGAGCACGTCGATGCGGCCGTGCGTGGCCTCGATCTCGGCAAGCACGCGGTCCACCTCCACGCGAGAGGTGAGGTCGCCGGTGACCACGCTGTGCCCGGCGCCCGGGAGGGTGGCGGCGACCGCATCGGCCGCATGCGATCGGAGGTCGACCAAGGCGAGCGTCGCGCCGCGCGCGGCTACCTGCCGCGCGAACTCGCTGCCGATGCCGCCCCCGCCGCCGGTGACGACCACGACGCGGCCTTCTCCGGCCCAGACGCGGCTCACGGCAGCGTCCAGCCCATGCGGCGGGCGACCGCGCGGAGGTAGCGCGTCATCGCATGCGAGTCGACGTAGCCCTGGTGGCGCGGCGAGTCGACGAACCGAATGCCGCCGGACAAGTCGGGATTGTCCTGCGCGATGTGCCGCTCGAAGCGTTCCCACTGCTCGGGACGATGCTGGCGGTCCCAGATGTGGGAGGCGACCATCGCGGCGAGCTTCTCCATGAGCCCATACGCGCCGGAGTTGGTCTCAACGAGCCCCAGGCCGAACAGCCCAGGCATGTGCCCGAACGCCGTCAGATAGAGCGACGGGTGCTGCTCGTCGCCGTAGAGGTCCTGCGCGTAGGGGATGGTGTGCCGGTAGCCGGTCGCGAGCAGGATGAGGTCGACGTCCTCGGTGGTGCCGTCGGTGAAGGTCACCTCCGTGCCTCTCGCGGAGGCGATAGACGGCCGCGCGGTGATGTCGCCGTGGCCCAGGTAGTGCAGCAGCTGGTCGTTCAGAATCGGGTGGGTCTCGAACAGCTTGTGGTCGGGTGCTTGGAGCCCCAGGCGGGTGACGTCGCCGTTGATGATGCGCAGCAGGCGGCCGAACACGGCCTGCTCGACGGCCATCGGCATGGAAGGGCCGTTCTCGGCGAACACGTCGACGGGCATGCCGAAGATGTGCTTGGGGATGAACCAGTACCCGCGGCGCATGGAGATCGCGGCGCGCTCGGCGGTGCGGGCGGCGTCGCACGCGATGTCGCAGCCGGAGTTGCCGGCGCCGACGATCAGGACGCGGCGGCCCGTGAACTCCTCGGGGCTGCGGTAGGTGACGGAGTGGCGGATCTCGCCGGTGTAGCCGGGGATCTCGATCACATTGGGGTCCCACTGCACGCCGCTGGCCGCGATGACGTTGGTGTGGGTCGAGGTGGTGCCGTCAGCGAAGGTGGCCTCGTAGGCGCCGTTCCGCGT
>NZ_BBRJ01000002.1:1919668-1955730 GCF_002090095.1 Demequina sp. NBRC 110053
ACGTTGGTGTGGGTCGAGGTGGTGCCGTCAGCGAAGGTGGCCTCGTAGGCGCCGTTCCGCGTCGGGACGATGCGCTCGACAGTGGTGCCGGTCCGTACGGCCTCGGTGAGGCCGTAGTGGTCGGCGAAGGCTTTGAGGTAGGCGAGGATCTGCCGGTGGTGCGGATAGTCGGGGTACTCGTCCGGCATGGGAAAGCCGGAGAAGCCCGAGAGCGTCTTGGAGCTGATGAAGTGCGCCGAGTCGTACATGGGCGAGCCGGGGTTGTCGATGTCCCACAGCCCGCCGATCGCGTCGTGGCGCTCGACGTGGGCGTAGGGCAGGTCGTGCTCGCGCAGGGCTCTCGCGGCGGCCAGGCCCGCGGGGCCGGCACCGATGATCAGGGTGTCGCCAGTTGCCGCCATGCATGGTCCTCTCGACGCTGAGACTGACCGACATCGTACGGTGTGCCCATCCATGCGCCGGGCAGCGCGCGGCGGGTCAGGGAGTGCCGGCGCGCAGGAGTATGCTGAGACTCCACCCTTCTTAGTGGGGACCACTCGTTGACACCGGCCTCCTGGCCGGAACGATCCCGTCGCCTCCTCTGAGCACCGACTCGAGGACGTTCCCCATGTCTGGCTTCACCTCACCTGTTCCTGGCCTTCCTGCGCCTACGCTCGTCGACGCGAGACCTTCTGCCGTCGTGTACTGCGAAGGCAACTTCGCGGGCATCGATGGCAAGACCGCGAATGGCCTGGTGCGCTCGAGCGAGCGCTACCGCATCGTCGCCGTGATCGACAGCACGTGCGACAGTGCCGATGCGGGGGTCGCCCTGGGCGGGCAGCACGCCGGCATCCCCGTGGTCGCCACGCTCAACGCGGCACTTGCCGTCGTAGCGCGAGACTCGGCGGACATCTTCGCCGCCGCCGCGCGTCCCGACGTGTTCATATTCGGCCTCGCGCCGCTGTCCGGGCTGATGTCCGACGGGGATCGCGATGCGGTGCTGGAGGCGATCGACGAGGGGCTCGACATCGTCTCCGGGCTGCACGAGTTCCTTGCCGACGACGTGGAGATTGCGCTCGCGGCCGACGTAGCGGGCGTGACGCTGCACGACGTGCGCCGGCCGCGCCCCACCAAGGATCTGCGCATGTTCGACGGCGCAATCGACACCGTGGACTGCGTGCGGATCGCGGTGCTCGGCACGGACGGCGCGATCGGCAAGCGGACCACGTGCACCATCCTCACCGAGGCGCTCAACGCCGCGGGCATCCCCACCGTCATGGTCGGGACGGGCCAGACCGGGCTCATGCAGGGTGCGGCCTACGGCGTGGCGCTCGACGCGATCCCCGCTCAGTTCGGGGTGGGCGAGCTCGAGGGCGCCGTGCTCGCCGCGTGGGAGGCCGAGCGGCCGCGAGTCATCGTCATCGAGGGGCAGGGCGCGCTGAGCCACCCTGCATACCTCAGCTCGACGGTGGTGCTGCGGGCCGCTCGGCCGCACGGCGTGATCCTGCAGCACGCTCCCGCGCGCACGGTGCTGAGCGACTACCCGGACGTGGCGATGCCCACGGCTGGCAGCGAGGTCGCGTTGATCGAGATGTTCGGGCGCACCCGTGTGGTGGGCATGACCATCAACCACGAGGACATGACCGACGTCGAGGTGAGCGCAGCCGTCGCTCTGCACGAAGCGCAGCTAGATCTGCCGGTCACCGACGCGCTGTGGCGCGACCCGAGCGAGCTGGTGGTGATGGTCACGGGAGCGTTCCCTGCGCTGATGGGCGAGCACGTCGCGACTGGTACCGACATGGCTGGTCCCATCGTGGCGACCGCGTGATATCACCGCGGATCGAGGTCGACCTCAGCGCGATCGAGCACAACGCGCGGGTGCTCGTGACGCGCCTGGCGCGCCGCGGCATCTCCGTCACCGGGGTCACCAAGGCGACGCTCGGCTCCCCCGACATCGCCAAGGCGATGATCCGCGGGGGAGTGACGCGCATCGCCGACTCCCGGATCGACAACCTCGAGGCGCTGCGCGACGCGGGGGTACGCGTGCCGCTGACGCTGCTCCGGGCGCCCGCGCCGCAGTGGGCCGACCGCGCCGTCGCCTGTGCGACGTCGAGCCTGGTCTCGGACGCCGACGTGGTCGACGCGCTCTCCGCGGCCGCCGGCAAGCGCGCGATCACCCACGGCGTGGTCTTTATGGTCGAGCTCGGGGACCTGCGCGAGGGCGTCATGGTCGCGGACCTCGTGGACGTCGCGCGGCGCGTGTCCCGCACCAGGCATGTGACGCTCGCGGGCATCGGGACCAACCTCGCGTGCCGCAGTGGGGTGGTTCCGGGAGACGACCAGATGAAGGAGCTCTCCGCGCTCGCCACCACGATCGGCATCCGGTTCGGGGTGAGTGCGCCCCTCGTGAGCGGCGGCAACTCCGCAAACCTCACGTGGGCGCTCGGGCGAGCGCCCGTGGGCAAGGTCAACGACCTGCGGCTGGGCGAGGCGATCCTGCTGGGCATCGACCCGCTCACGCGCACGCCTATCGAAGGTCTGCGACAGGACGCGTTCTGCGTGGTCGCGCCGGTCATCGAGTCTCTCGAGAAGCCCACGGAGCCGTGGGGGCTGCGCGGCCAGGGGGCGTTCGGTGCCGTGGCGGCGTCGCGCTCGCGCGGCACCATCGTTCAGACTCTCGTCGCTCTCGGGCGCCAGGACGTGGACCCGGACGGCGTGACACCGCCCGTGGGCTTCCACGTGCTGGGCGCGAGCAGCGACCACCTGGTCCTCGAGACGCCCGCCCGCGTCGCCGCCGGCACCGAGGTGCGCTTCGCCGTGAACTACTCCGCGCTGCTGCGCGCGATGACGTCGCCGTTCGTCGCCGAGAGGCTGGTCCACCTGCCTGCGGGGGTGGCCGCCGGTTCCTAACCTCACGGGCGGGGCGTCACCCAGCCGCGCGGAGTCCGAACGCCACTGAACTCGGCGAGGGGCGTGCGACTGAGGCAGTGCGCCGACTCATACATGGGCGAGTCGGGATGGTCGGTGTCCCCCAGCCGGCGAATGGCGCTGTGGCGCTCGACGTGGGTGGAGGGCATCCCGTGCTCGCGCAGGGCTCGAGCGGCGGCAAGGCCCGCGGGGCCGGCGCGGATGATCAGCGTGCCGCCTAGTGCGGCTGGCTGCGTCGCCATCCGTCCTCCTTCTCAGCGTTGAGATTGGGACTGAGTGCAGGGGAGGGTCATGGAGCCGAGCGCGCGGTTGAGCCGCTCGAATCCAGGGGTGTCGTGATCATTGAGTCGCGCTAGCGTGCTGCTCATGAGCAAAGTGCGTGCGCCGCTCCTCGGGGTAGCCCTCGTCGTGGCAGTGCTCAGCCTTGGCGCCTGCGGTTCTGAGGGTGTCGCTGTGCCGCCAGGCTCGGACGCCTTGCAGAGCTGCGACATCCAAAGGATCGACGTGGTCGACCTTGCCGTGATGGGCAAGCCGGGCTGCGACCTCGAAGGCTCGTCCCTGATCTTCCCGGACGGTTCGACAGTGGAGATCGAGGCCGTGGGGATCTCGAGTGGGTTCTCTACCAGCAGCGTCGAGGGTGTCGAGTTCTACTACGGGAACTGGGGCCTGCCGGGTGTCAGCGCGTCCGTCGTCGAGAACGGTCGGCTAGTCGATCTGTGGGCGAGCACGGCCGAGGCGTACGAGTTGGAGCAGGCACTGCTGCGCCTCGGCGGGATTGAGACGGATTAGGTCGGCAGCCATCGCCTGCGAGTAGCTGAGGAGGCGACCGGACTCACGCCACGGCGAAGGCCGTCGAGTGAGAGCTTCGAGCCCGTACCAACCGTCAGCCGTGCGCGCCGGAACGCAGGCGGAACCACATGCTGAGGGCCTGCGTCGCATGCATGACCTCGTGGGGTTCGGTGGCGTTGTCAAGGTCGTCGAAGGCATCGCGGAAGCCCTCGGGCGGCGGTCCGGTGGGCTCCCGCATGGGCTCGAAACCCATGGTCCAGTCGGCGAACTGTCGCGACGTGCTCGCACCGTCGATGAGTACGCGAAGCTCATTGTGGCGCGAATCCTTGTCAATGCGTGCCAGCAGTGCGCGCACGCGTTCTTTGTCGCCCTCGAGAAACTGCACGAAGCGACCGGCGCGGTACAGCAGCAAGCCGGTGATGTTCTCCCTCTCGTTGAAGGCGCGAGCGGTGGCCAGGATGTCAGCGAGGTCGTCATCGTCCATGTGACGCGTGGCCGTGCTGGAGTAGACCACCGAATAGATAGGTGTGGCTTCAGAGGTCATGCGCTGGCCGCCTCCGTGGAGTGGGCGATCACCGCGGACATTGCGGCGTCGAGGGTGGGGTACGAGCCGATGAGCTGCGTGTGGGCATCGTGGGCCGCGTAGCCCTCGCCATCCCTGTCGATGCACCCGAGGAAGGCTCCGGGGGTGCTGGCGACGTGGAAGTCCTGCTCCACGCGGGACCAGACGACCTGGTTAGCGTCCTCCGGGGACTGCATGGGAATCGACTCCTTTGGTGATGTCCCGTCACAGTAGCTGACGAGTCCGACGCGGTGGTATGCCACGGCATGGTGCCTCGCGCCGCGGGCGCCGCATGGCGAGAGGTAGAACTCACTAGAGGCGCTGGCCATTCCTCCGCCTGCGTGCCTCACGCGGGGGAGGTGGACAGGCCCGTTGTTTGGACCACCAGGAGGAGGCGGCCGGTGCCGGCGTGACACTTCCGACGCCCGCGCTCAGGGTAGGCGCCCCCATCACGTTCCCCCTCGTGGTGCCGCCCCGCCTCAACCTGGTCGAAGCGGGAGAGCAGGGGTACGTGCACGAGGCGTGGTGACCGCGGCTCGCACCCCCAGGCTGGATTGCCGGAGGGTGCGAGCCCGCGTCAGTCGCCCTTCACGTTCACGAGCTGCCGCAGCGTGTGCTGGATCTCGACCAGGTCGGCCGCGTCGGCCATGACCTGATCGATGTCCTTGTACGCCGCCGGGATCTCGTCGATGAAGGCGTCCGTGTCCCGGTACTCGATGCCCACCATGGAGGCCCGGAGGTCGTCCTGGGTGAACGTCCTCCGCGCGCTGGACCGAGAGTAGACCCGGCCCGCTCCGTGGGGAGACGAGTGCAGCGCGACGGCGTTGCCCAGGCCGGTGACCACGTACGACGCCGTGCCCATCGATCCGGGGATCAGCCCCCACTCGCCGTCGTGAGCGGCGATGGCGCCCTTCCGGGACACCCAGACCTCCTTGCCCCAGTGCCTCTCCTTGGCGGAGAAGTTGTGGTGGCAGTTGATCCGCTGCTGCTCATCGACCGTGACCTCCGTGCCCGTCGCGGCGGACATCCACCGCTCGAACTGGTCGACCACCCGGTCCATCATCTCCTCCCGGTTGGCCAGGGCGTACGCCTGCGCCCAGAGCAGATCCGCGATGTACTCGTCGAACTCAGGGGTGTCCTCGACCAGGTAGGCGAGGTCCTTGTCCGGCAAAGTCACCCAGTACCGCGACATCACGGTGTGGGCCACCGCGATGTGGTGCTGAGCGATCCGGTTGCCCACGCCCCGCGACCCGGAGTGCAGGAAGAACCAGATCCGGCCGGCCTCGTCGGCGCTCACCTCGATGAAGTGGTTGCCCGACCCGAGCGAGCCGAGCTGCAGCCGCCAGTGCCGAGAGGGCCCGTCGATCCGCGCCAGCTGCTCGTCGGTGGCGAGGGCCTCGAGGGCCTTGACCCGCGTCTGAGCCGTGTCGCGCATCGTCCGGTTCCTGCCGCCGGCGCTGAGGGGGATGGCCCGCTCGATCTGCTGCCGCAGGTCCGCGAGGTCCTTGCCCTCCAGGTCGCCCTGGGTGAACTGGGTCCTCACCGCGATCATGCCGCATCCGATGTCGACCCCCACGGCCGCCGGGATGATGGCTCCCAGCGTGGGGATCACCGAACCGACGGTCGCGCCGAGGCCCAGGTGGGCATCGGGCATGAGCGCCAGGTGCGGGTGGATGAACGGCATGGTCGAGGTGGTGATCGCCTGCTGCTTGGTCTGGGGATCCAGGATGGATGCCCAGTTCAGAAGCCGAGCGTTCAGCTTCTCCATGATTCGTGCCTTTCTGTGTGGTGATGGTGATGGAGGTGTCGGCCGGGTCCAGTGGAGCCGGTCCGACGTCGTGGCGAGCAGGCGTGCGCGCGCACGAGAATGGCGGTGCTGAAGAGGAGTCACGCTGCGGCCGGACGGCAGGCAGGTGGCCTGCGGCTCAGCGGCGCGTGTCGCCCGGCGCCGCCATGTGGGCCCACGGTCGTGTGGGCACAGCGATGGTCAGCGCGTGGGCTGATTGTCCTCTCGACGCGACACCTGGAAGCGCGGTTCGAGCGCTTGGTCGCGGAGAGGATAGGCGTGCAGGAAGAAGCCGGCGGTGGCCGAGCTCGTGGCATCGAAGCTCATGGCGGCGTCCTTCCTGTGCTGGGCGGCGCCGGACGTTCCGGCGCACGAGCATGGGACTGTACTCCCGTACCTGGGGTTTCGGCAAGGGATTGCTGCGGGCCGATGCGGTGGTTGCGTGGGCGGGGAGGTTGCGGACCTGGTGCGGTGTTGCTCTCTCATTGCGTGCCACAGCACTCATGCATTGACAGTTACGGGGACGGTGGTCCCGATCTCGACGATGCGGTGTTGCGCGTCGGCGCGTGCAAGTGCGCCAATCCCGCGGCCCGGGTACTTCAGACTGGCCCCGAGTTGGGCGATCGAGATCGAGGGCGCCGGGTGCCGCCCTCAGAACTCCGCGCCGCGCGAGGGTCTTGTGCAATGGGCTGCCAAGGAATAGAAGCACGCGGTCTCGTCGGCGAGCCGGGCAAGCCCGATATGGAGCAGCCGCTGGCGGGGCTTACATTCGCACCCCCGCGGGGCGGCCCACGTCGCGGAGTGTACTTGGGCAAATCATGTCCCGGGCGTGGGAAGGTGGGACACGGCAAACACTCATGAGGGGCTTACAACGTGCACGCGAAGACATGGTCGCTGGGTGAGATTCTGAAGCCCGAGCGGCGCTACATCATTCCAACCTTCCAGCGCAGCTATGAGTGGACTCGGGACGCTCAGTGGGAGCTGCTCTTCGAAGACCTGGCGTCGACGGCCAGTCGACTCTTCGATGTGAGGGAGTTCGCCGAGCGCACCGAGGCCGTGCCGGACGAGGAGCGAGTAGCGCCGCACTTTCTGGGAGCCGTGGTGTGTGACACCTTGCCCTTCCCCGCAGGCGGGGTGGCGCTCCGGTCCGTGATCGATGGGCAGCAGCGCCTGACGACTGTTCAACTACTGATCCGTGGCTTGTTGGACGTTGTTCTTGAGGGCGACCAGACCGGCGCGCTGCGCGGCAAGGCGAAGGCGCTGCGCAAGATGATCTCCAACGACGAGGACAGCGGTGCTGTCCCTGAGGATGTCTACAAGTTGTGGCCCCGTCGCGACGACCGCGCTTACTGGCCCGCGCTGATGGAAGATGCGGTTCCTGCCTACCGTCGACATGATCACCCGTATCTGTTGGCACGGGAGTACTTCGCGCACGCGACCCGGGAGTACCTGGAAGACTTCGACGGCGACACTCGGGATCAGCGTCTGCGCGCGCTCGTGGACGCTGTTGACACGTTGTTCCAGATTGTTGTCATCGATCTCGACAAGAACGACGACGCACAGGTCATCTTCGAGGTCCTCAATGGTCGGCAGACCAAGCTGTCCGCCTCGGACCTAGTCAAGAACCTCATCTTCCTGCGAGCGGAGTTTGCCCGAACCGAACAGCTTGAGGCTGTCTACGACCTCTACTGGTCGCAGTTCGACGATGCCTGGTGGAAGGAGCGCGTCGGTACTGGACATGCGCAACGTGGTCGCCGCGACGTACTTCTCTCAGTGTGGCTCACCGCTACCACTGGCAGCGAGGTGACGGTAGGGAACCTGTACTCCGAGGTCCGGCGCTACCTCGATACCAGAAAGCCACAGACGGAGGCACTGCTTCGTGACCTGAGCCAGTTCGCACAGGCATATCGAGAGGTCTACGGCGCGCTCGCTGTGTCCGATGTACGCCTACGAACGGCCTATTCCCGGCTGGTCGAACTGGGAATTCTCACCGCGGTCCCGCTGCTCGCGTGGTTGCGAACTCTGCCGGAGGACCAGCTCTCGCTGGCGGACCAACGGACCGCTGTTCTTGCCGTGGAGTCCTTCACCGTGCGCCGGATGATTGGCAATTGGGCGACCCGCAACTACGGCGCGACTTTCGTCAGAGCGTTAAAGAACGCGAAAGACGCCGCGCCGGGCGAGATCGCGGTCGCGATCGTCGACGCGCTTGAGTCTGCTGGATGGCCGTCCGATGCAGAGCTCGGCGACGCGCTTCGCACCTCGAATTTCTTCAGGCTCGCCGCTTTCAGGAAGAGACTTGTCCTTGGAGCGCTCGACGACCGAATGCGCGCCGACGACCGGAAGCAGGCGCCAGCCGTGATCGACTACGGGAGGCTTCAAGTCGAACACATCCTTCCGCAAGCGTGGAAGGAGCACTGGCCCCTCCCGGCCGAGCTGGACGAGGTGGAGAGGCTTCATGCTTCGTCTGAACGAGACCTCGCGCTCAATCGCATAGGCAACCTCACGCTCGTGACGCAGCACTTCAATGGCTCCGTGTCGAACTTGGGGTGGGACCACAAACGTCCAGAATTTGCGAAGCAAAGCTCGGTGATGCTCAATGTCCCGATTGCCGCCGAGGTGGCATGGTCCGAAGAGAGTATTCGTGCACGAGGTGAGGTGCTCTCGGAGGTTGCGGCACGTGTCTGGCCCCGCCCCGAGGGATTGCTCGGCGGGAGCTAGGCGCCGAGTTGGCTGGAGACCGGCGCTTGGCTCTTCTATGTCGGTACTCGCGATCCAAACGCGGCTCGGCCGCCGCTCTGCCCGTCGCGACAAAGACGTGGCTCACCTTCGCTCCCGAAGCCGTGCGCACGTGGGTGCGGTGCTGGCCGTCACGCGTCCATCGCGTGAAGAGGTGCCCCGGCATGTCGGTACCAGATCGCGCGCGGCGAGCGGCCCGCCGCGACTCCGCAGACCGGCCCAGCGCCGAGCGTCGTCGAGTGCGTCACCAAGAGTGAGATGGACCGACTGCTGGTGCACCACGTCGAGCAAGTTCAGACGGAGGTCTCGACGGGCTGGGGTGACATCGGCGTTCTCGCGTCGTCCGGGTGGGTTGGCGAGCGGTTAGCCGATGCGCTCAAGAGGGCTGGCATCCCGGTCGTCGACTTCGTCTTATACGCCGGGGCCCCGGTGGACGTTCTCAAGGTCGGCACGGTTACGAACCGCGCGCGGTGTCGCGCTTGTACGTATCGAGGTAGGCGTCGACCTCGGGCTCGACGAGGAGGTGCCACTGCGCGGCGATATCGGGATCGAAGTAGTCCTCGGGAGTTGAGCCGTCTGCGTTCATCTCGACTTCCGTGGGAAGTAGCGCGGTGGAGAAGGGTGCAATCAGATCGCTGCCTGCGATGGCGCGGCCGCGATTCAAGTGTTCGACCATGGGGTTGAGGACGCCGGCGACGATGTAGTTGTGGAGCGTGGCCGTCAGTTCTATTGAGTCGCCGACGATCATTGAGAGCTCAGGCCGGCCGTTCGTCAAGAAAGCGGGAATCGAATCGAATTCCATGTTGAGCTTGAGGTAGTCGCCGACGGCCCGGGTGGCCCAGCCCGCTCCTCCCTCAAACAAGCAGAATTCGCTCGCTCGAAAGTGCTTGCTGGTCAGGTAGAAGACGAGCGTGTTGGCGCTCGTGATGCACTCCTTGATGACGATGCCGAGCGCACGGTCATCGAGCACCTGTGCTGTCTCGCCGGGCCGAGACGTGAAGAAGATCTCGTCAGGCGTTGCTCCGCGCGTCCGGAGCGCCTCGTCGATGAAACGCGCGAATGGCAGGTCGTCCGTCGAGTGTGAGATGAAGACCCTGTAGTCCCGCTTCACCGCGACGTCGCCCTCGATCTTATTCACGATCACGGTTTGCAGCTCGGCGCGGGTCTCCTCTGGGATCTCCCGGTGGCGTGCGAGATCCACTTCTAGTTGGTCTGAGAACTGTTGCTTGGCGAGCCCGTCGGCACGCTGCTTCGCTGCCTTAGCTTGCTGGGACATCTCGGTGGCGATTCGGTCGCGTTTGTTGATCAGGCCGAGGACGATCGGGCGCACGAGACCGCGCAAGAGCGTCACTCGGAGATCCGTCTGATCGAAGTCCTGGCGGTTCGACGTAGCGATGTCATCGAAGGTGTCGTCGTCGAGCAGGTCGAATGAGATCTCGCCCTCGATGTAGTTGATGTAGGTGCCGGTGATGCCGAGTTGTCCGAGAAGATGCTCGCTCGCGAGCTTGTCGCGAACGTAGACGCGGAGTTGAGCCGGATTGTAGAACTTGTTCTTCTCAAAACGGGGGTCGTTCTTCTGTGCCTCCTCGCTCACAATCGTGGCGTGGACGCCGATCCAGCCGGTCAGAGCGTACGGTCGGCCATGATACGTGCGGCTCTCTCGGTCCACCGACCCGGCAAGCTCCTGCAGTGCCTCGGCCTGGATGTCCTCTGCCGAGAGGATTGAGACGCGCTGTGTAACGATGTGCTCCCCGTCGGGCAGATCCCTCGCCGGCACTCGTACATGGGGAGGAACGGTTTCGAAGTGCGCGGGGACGAGATTGGGCTCGTCGAAGTTTGTGACGATCTCGACCAGGTTCCCGAATGCCACTTGCTTGCGGACCGGCTCGTAGTCAGGTGTGTCGCCGTCGGCAGTCTGCACCCAGAGGACTATCTGTGGCGCCGCGCTCTCCGGCAGCAGGAACTGGTTGGCGAGGCGTGACCCGAGTGCCCTGATCGCTCGTGGGCCGTAGCCGGTGAGGTCGACGTCGATAAGGGTTAGCCGAGTGCCTGAGTCGAGGCCCGACCATAGTGCGTCGTTCGGTGTCGAGTGCAGGCTGACTGTCGTTGCCAAAGCGGGGAAATCATCATCCGCGATCGCGTCCTCGCGCGCGTCAAGTTCCCACTCGGAACTTCCGTCAGCGTGCTTGGTAGCGAGGTAGAAGTGCTGCGTGAGGTAGAGAGCTGCAAGTTTGCCTATCCCCTTGCGGCCCTTCACTTTGGGTGCTGGCACAGGCCCCGCGGTCGCTTGGTGCTCTCGCTTGTTGAACCCGACTTTGACGTAGGTCTTGATGTCTTCGCGACTCATGCCAGAGCCATCGTCGATGACTTCGATCGTTGCTGAAGCTTTGTCCCTTGCGTCTAGATACACGTAAACTATTCGGGCACCCGCGTCGAGCCCATTCGCGGCGAGCTCGGATAGCGCCGACCAGGGGTTCGAGTAGAGATTTCGGCCAAGTAGCTTCAGCGCTAGCCAGTTGAAAGTAAACGGCTCCTGATCTGCTGCCATTTCTTACCCACGTCCCCTCAGCATGCAGGCATTATGTCGTCGGCACGGTCGCCGATCAAGGACCGCGGGCAGTCTTGACCGTCAGCGCAGAAGGAGCCCGCTGAGGCGACGCGTGACGTCAGAGGCTCGCGAGCGAACCCGAGCCCTGCAGAGCGGTGAAGCGTTGCCGCATCTGCGATGCGAACGTGGCGTCGTGTATCAGTACACCGGTCTCGAGATTGCGTTCCGCGCCTGCCTTCGAGAGGTTGGCGCTAGTGACGAAGGCACTGCGTGAATCGACGACGACAACCTTGGAATGTTGTACGCCATACTGCCCACCTGACGGGACATACGTCCAGAACTGGGCCCCAGAAAGCTTGTCTCTGAGCATCGCGGCTGTCTGGCCACCGTTGACCGATGAATCGACGAGCAAAGTTGTAGGAACCCCTCTAGCAACGGCGCGCCAAAGCGCGTCCACGAAGGCAGAGTCTCGCGTAGCAGAGAACGTCGAAGCGAACACGTCCTCGGAAGCACTATCGATGAGATGTGCAAGCGCCGATGTCGTATGGTCACCGTCTCCGTCGAACGTCGGACCGCTCCATACGGCGCGGATGTCGGTGCTGTTCGCATCGGCAGCGGCCGCGAAGCCCCGTAGGATCCCCGCGAGCGCCACCGCGCCTACGGTCTCGAACGCAGCCCCAAGAGCGGGAACCGCAGGCGAGTCGGCCGCCAGCTTCGCCGCCGCCTTCGAGAGCCGTCCGTCGATCTCAAGCCCCGACGCGATCCTGACCGCCAGCGCAGGCGACAGCGCTGACGCGAGCTCGACGAACGGGTCCGCCATCAGCCGGCGCTTACCGTCACGCCCGCCAGCAGCGCCTTCACATCGAGAGATCCGCCATGCAAGCCGAGCACGAACCGCCGGTCGAGGAACCGGTTGGCGCGCTCGCACGACGTCTCGGACAGGAACGCGCAAAAGTGGCAGGCCGCGCCGTGGAGGAAGTCCTCCTGCCCCTTCGGCACGCGGTGAGCGCAGATCGGGTCCGACGAGCACCGCTGAGCTCGATGCAACCCATCCAGCATCACGCCCTCAAGCCGTTCCGTCCGTGCGAGATCGACAAGACCGCCGAGCGTGCCCTCGCTGTCGGGCGATGTCGTCGTGATGAGGATGCCTGCCGCAGGGGCGCGACCCTCCGATGCGCGCCAAGCGTAGAGGCGCTCCGACAGGGACGCGGAGCCGTAGCCGCTGGACATGGCCATCTCGCGGATCAGCAGGTGCGACAGCGTGTGCAGAGCCCAGTAACGCGGTGGTGGCATGCGTTCGTCGGCATCGAGCACGACCGCGGTACGGCTCTGGCGGCGGGCGAGGTTCCGCTCGTGCGCGGCACAGTGCGCGGCCCACACATCGCTGGTGAGCACGCCCGCCTCCCACGCCTCGACGCGCTGCTCGTCGAACCTCAGGAACACGCCCTCGCCGCGATCCTCGGTCGCCGGCACCCACGTCGGCTTGCCGGAGAGCGCGATCGGCGCAATACGCGTCGCGTCATCGCCGACCCGGTCGAGCGCGTCGATGCGCGTGAAGCCGATGAACGCGTTGGCCTTGCGGATGCGGTCGACGGCGACTACTTCGCCGAGGATCGGTCCGAGGGACGATGCGACGGGGACAGGGTGGACCTTGAAGCCGTTGCGCGGGTCCTCGGCGAGGAACTCCGTAGGGTGGGTCAGGCTCTCCCACTCGGGGGCGAGGAGGTAGTTCGGGTCGTATCCGACGGGACTGGCGGGCGCCGGTGCGACCGGTGGGATGTCTCCGCGCGCGATCTGGATCGCCGTCCAGAGGTCTTCGTCAGAGACTCCGTCGAACTTGCCGGTCATGGCCTTGAGGCCGAACTTGCGCCAGGCCTTCATGTCGTCGGGCGACTGGAGATCGGCCAGCTGCGCCGGCGGCAGGCCGAGGACCTCGGTGACGATGTCCGCCGGCTGGGGCTCCTTGCGCGACGGCAGCACGAGCACACTGACCGTCGCGGGGAACCATTGGTTGGCGGCGCCGAGCAGCATGAGCCGCACCTCGCCCGTGCACGGGTTGTCGGCCGATGCATAGGATGGAAGGTGCGGGTGCCGGCCACGGCAGTTAGGGAGCGAGTCCTCGCCGCCGGCACGCGTCAGCTCCGCGACGTTGCGCCGCGCCTTGCAGTTGACGCACTGGATCGACACCTGCGGTCCGAGGTTGGAGCGCCATTCGAGCATCCGCATCTTTGGCTGCGCGACGCACTCCTGACGATGCTTGTCGGCGCCGTGTACCCAGTCAACGTAGGGGAACTCGTCGAGATGCCCGTTGGTGCAGGCGATGAGGTAGCGCGCGGGCACGGCGACGCGGGCACGGGCCTTCTGCGTGGACTGCCCCTGCTTGTTCGGTCGCCCCTTGCACCCGCGGTGAATGAAGCGCGCGAGGTCGGGGCGGTGCTTGCGGGTGTTCTCGAACTCGAACGCGTTCGCCGCGACGGGCGCGAGCAGGTCGCAGCCGGTACACCGGAGCCACTGTGGGAAGATGCGAGTGGGGATGCCGATCGGCGTGGTGTCGCCACCGAGCTCGTCCGGGAGCCACGGCGGCTGGCGCAGCTCGCCGACCTGGTTGCCGAGCTGTCGGCGTACGGCCTCAAGTAGGCGCGGAACCAGCACGAGCGGGGGCTCGCCTCCCAGACGGGCGTACGCCTTGTCCCACGAGTCGATGCCCTGGGGCATTACCGCGATCTGAGGCAGGTCGACGGTGGCGCCGATGCCCGAGGTGAACAGCATCGCGTTCGGTCGGATGGAGCCCACCCGCGCACGGTTCTTCGGCTCACCCCCGCCCGCATAGGGATCAGCGACGTCGCCGGCGATTCCTACGCCAGGGTCGGCGACCGCATCGGCCGCGCTTGTCGCGAAGATGTTCGTCTCGGTCACTTCGCATCCTTCTTCGCGGTGAACGTCCACTGCGGCGTGGCGGCGGTCGGCGGTTCGGCGAGCTTGCCCGGGAACGGCGACACCAGCAGGTCGATCTCCGGCTGCACCTCGCGCATGGAGTTGGCGACCTGGAACAGGCGGTCGCCCTCCTCGCCGAGCGTGTCCTCGGGGCTCACGAGCAGCGGCGTGACGTGCTGCTGCGGCAGCGACTTCTTCACGTAGGTGAGCGCGCCCTGCAGGGCGGTCGCCTGGTCGGTCCACTTGTCGAGCCGCAGCACGAGCTTGCTCTTCATAGTCGTAGCTGCATTCGCGTCCTCGTCTCCGGCCGCCACCGCGACGCGGGCGACGAGCCTGTCGACGAGCGCGTCGATCGCCGCACGCCGGGAGACGATGCGCCCCGCACCCGCATTGGCGTCGGGGGAGAGCGACACGGCGCTCGCCTGGGTGGATTCGAGCACGCGAGCCGCGGACACAATGAGTCCGGTGAGGCCGCGCTCAAGCGCGGCCTCGGAGAACGGCGTGACCGACAGCGCCTCCACGTTCGCGTAGAACGTGTCGTGATAGTGCTCGAACTGCTCATAGTGGGCCATGTCGCGAGGTCGCGCGCGGTTGGCGAGCGTCACGACCAGGCCCGGCTTGGCGCCGTCACGACCGACGCGGGAGGAGGCCTGGATGTACTCGGCGGTGTTCTTTGGCTGCCCGACGATCATCATCAGTCCGAGCCGCGGCACGTCCACACCCACCTGGAGCATCGACGTGGCGAGCACGACGTCGTAGGGGAGCTCACGGTCGGGAAGCTTCTCGCCTGCCTGGAGCTTGGCGCCGATCGCCCTGCGCCCGACAGTGGTGTCGGACTCGGCCTCGAAGGGGGATGCGAGGTGGGTGAGGGTCTTGCCGATCTCGGACGAGGAGATGCGTGAGGTGAGCTCACCGAGCTTGAGCGGGGTCCGTCGGCGCGGGTACTCGCTCGCCCTGTCGCGGTTGCTGACGCGGGTGGTGACGTCGTCCTCGAGGTAGCGGCGCATGCCCGCGAGCTCGCGGGTGGCCGAGAAGTAATCGACGAGGGTCATGTACGGCTCGGCAGCGGCGCCGTGCTCGTCGAATAGTTTCTGGCCGGCGAGCAGGAGGATCTCGCTGAGACGGATCTCCGCGAGCGTCAGCCGCGCCCCGTGCAGGCACACGCCCAGGTAGCGGCGCCCGGGCGCATCGTCCAGCGACACTTCCTTGGAGAAGAAGGTGTCGCTCACGCTGAGCACCTGCGGCGGGAACACCTCGACCTCACGCGCGTACAGGCGCTGCACCTGCTCGGCGGCCTTGCGGACCGTTGCCGTCGACGCGATCACCAGCGGCTTGACCGCCTTCGCGTCGCCGGCCGCGCCGAGCTCCCAGCTCGACAGGACGTCGATCGCGCCCTCGAAGAGGCCGACCGCAGTGCCGAGCGCGCCGGTGATGAGGTGGAGCTCGTCCTGGATGATGAGGTCTGGCGGGCGGAGCCGTCCGATGGGAGCGACCTGCGTCCGGGGATAGGTGCGTCCGTTGGCCGTCGTGGTGTTGTGGGAGTCGGCGCCGCAGACGGTGCTGTCGGTGTCCAGGTGCTTGTAGCCGTGGCGCGGGCACTTCTTGGCCACGTAGCCGAACAGGCTGGCGGCCTCGCCCTCGCGGGCCAGGCGCGCGAACTTATCGACGGTCGCGAGCAAGAACGTCGGCGGGTGGCGGTAGATCTCGTCGTCGACGGTGAGCACCGGGAGACCGACCTGTGCCGAGCCGCCCGCGGAGAACGGGCAGCGGCCGCGCCGGTCGCCGCAGTAGACGCGGATGCGCTTCTCGACGTTGTCGGCCTCGACGTTCGACCTCGGGTTGATCGCCGTGCCGCACCACGGGCAGTGGTCGAACTGCAGGACCGTGAGCCCGAAGGCGGAGTTGCCGTCGCTCTCGCGCACGTCCTTCACCTGCTTGGCCGCCTCCGAGTACCGCTTCGGGCTGACGCTCGAACCGACCCACAGACCGATGCTGAAGGGCGCCTCGCCCCACGTGCCCGGATCTTCGCGCCGTACGAGCTCCGCCGCGCACATCAGCGTGGTGGCACGCAGGAACTGCTGGGACGTGAGCAGGCGCAGCGTGTACCGCATGAGCACCGCGACGCCGTCGCCGCCGTCGAGGAGCCCCTCCGGGGTCTCGACCTTGCCTTGGAGGCGGCGGATGCCGAAGGTGAAGGCAGCAAGGCCCAGGTAGGCCTCGGTCTTTCCACCACCGGTGGGGAAGAACAGCAGCTCGGCACGCGCGAAGTCGGTCGAACGGCGCACGTGCGTGGGGTCGACCACGGAGGGCAGCTGCATGAGGATGAACGCGAGCTGGAAGGCGCGCCAGGAGGCAGCCTTGTCGCCGCGAGCGTCCACCTCGGCCACCGCCTCGGCGATCGACAGCTCCTTCTGCTCGATGCGTACGGCCGCGACTTGCGACCTGAGCCGCTGGTCACGCATTGTCCGGTTCATGAACTGGAACGCCTTCTGGGCCTGGGAGTTCTCGACCAGCAGGTCGAGCCCTGTGCGCAGGCGCGTGAGCGCGAAGGCTCCGTCCTCAAGCCCGATGCGGCCCTGCTCCTGGAGCCACTCCGGCAGCTCGGCGTTCTCAACCTCGCGCTCGCCCAACCAGGTCGCGTACCCGTCCACCAGGGGGGTGAGCCCGGCCTTGAGATCAGCGGGCGTGGCGTCCATGAGTGCGCGCATGCTGAGCACAGCGCCGGGCACCGCAGGTGCCTGGGTCTGAGGGACCTCGGCGGTGGGCAGCCACGTGGTCCGAACGGCGGTCGCGCGGCGGGGATCGTCGGCGGAGACGTCCCACTCGACGGATGCGGTGCGCCCGACCGCGAACTCAAGGTGGTCGCGATAGAGCAGGTCGAGGCGACGCACCTCGGGGTCGCGCGAGGCGCGGTCGGCGACCATGGCGTCGCGGGCTGGCAAGAAGACGTCAATGCCGTCGGGCGCCGTGACCTCGAGCTCGGCCTGGAACAGCCAGAGCTTCGGTGGGAGCTCGATCCCGGTGACCGCGATGTTGAGCAGCGCCGCCTCGATGACCCGGTGCCCTTCGTGGTCGAAGACCTCGATGTCGATCGCCACGTCGTCGTCGACCTCGCGCCTTACCGATTCGCCGTTGGAGACCAGCGAGACATCGATCTCGGCGGTCGTCGCGAACGGCTTGCGGTCGTAGAAGGTCTGGGTCTTGCCCTGGTCATCCGCCTCCCGGCGCGAGGTGTATCTGCCCCACCGCGCGGTGAGCCGGAGCGTCCCCGTGCCAGCCGGCACCTGGAACCGCAGCCCCATGGACGACGGCGCGATGATCTTCGACTCCGGCCCGCGATCCTCGTCGGGCTCGTGGGGCGTTGCCTCGCTGATGGACTCGTCCTCGTCGGAGGGCACTCCCTGGACCTCGTGCGCGACGGTGAGGTCCGTCACCGCGAGGGATTCGTCCGAGCGAACGTCGTCAAGCCCCGCCGAATCAGTTTCGGAAGGGGACGATGCGGGCATCGCGCCGCCGTCGAGAAGCGAGATCGGCGCGAGTGCGCCCGCGAGGTAGCGGGCGCGAGGCGTGCCGACGATGGTCTCGTCGGGCCCGTCCCACGGACCGACGAGGTCGCGGGCGATCAGGTCACCGAGCTCGTCGCGCACCTGCGCGGATGTAGTGGCAGGGGAGGCGTCCACTAGAACATTGCTCCTTCGGGCTTCGCGGTGTCGCCGAGGCTCTTGCCGCGCTTCGGCTTCTTGGCGGGTGCGGACTCGGCCTCAAGCTTCGCGCGACGGTGATTCTCCTCAAGGAGGCGGTCGAGAATCTCGACCCGCGCCGCCGGACTGACAGTCCAGCGCTCCATCTGGCGATATGTGTGGAAACCGTGGTCCAGTGGGATATCGGACCAGCCGTATGCCTCCATGACGGCGTTGTCGACCTGGACATGGCGCGACCGAAGAAGGTCCATGTCCGAGTCGCCATGCAAATCCGCCGCGTTCAACATGTTGTAGAGAGGCGTGAGTGCGATGCCTCGCCGCGTCATGATTTCGTGCCGCTCACGGTCGAGCTGCGAGCCGGCCTCACGCATTCCACTTGTGTTCTGCGGGCGGGGCAGCGTCTCGAACACATCTGACGGTGTGTACCTGAGCCCTGCGCCGAGTGTGGACGAGTTTCGAATTGCCCATAGCTGGTGCGGCGCTGATGACAGGAATGCTAGGTCCGCAGGGTCATCGGTAGCGAAGACACAGACACCATGGCTGAACACCTGTTCGCTCGGAACCATGCGTGGCATGACGGAGTTGCTCACGATCGTCATAGCCGCTACCTCCTCGAGTCCGTCGATGGCCTCGTAGAGCGCCACTGCTCGTCGCTCAAACTGCCACCAGATCTCTTGTTGGCGCGGTTTGTTCGTCAGCCCGCGGCGATACGGCTCGACATGCTCGCGAATGTGAGCGTAAGCCGCCGTGGCTCCCCTCGCCGCCGATTCCGGAAGGTTGCCGAAGTCAATGACCCACTCTTGCGCCTCTGTTGGCACTTGCTGACTGAGCGCCTCGCCTGTCATATAGCGTTTGACGAACACCTGGGAGGTTGGATCGTGGCGCATGGCCGATGCGTCGGCCTCATCTTCGAGCACGAACCCAGCGCCATTGAGGTATGAACCGACAAACGCAAGGGCTGCGGACTGCGCGAGACGGATCGGCATTCCCGATACGCGGCCCGCGGGCTCTAGCTGGGTAGTAATTGCGTGCGCGACGATTCCATCGATGTTCACTCGCGCAAGAATGGGCTTCGGGGTAATCCATATCGCCGCATAGTCGAGCGAAGCACTTGCGGCAGGCCAGGGCTTGCTTCGAATCCCCCGGTAGATGCTCCACGGCCCGACTGTCAACTGGTCCAGCGAGACTTCGCGCGTGTCACCCTGGCTGATGGTGTTCGTGGTCACCAGACCGATCGTCGAATCGGGCCGCGCGAGCTGGCCAGCCCGCAGCACAAAGTACGAAACAAGGTCTGCGTGGCCCTTCCTTCCACCGCCAACCACCGCGGCGACATATTCGCGGAAGGGCGCTCCAAACGCGGGCGACATCTTCTTGCCGCCCAAGAAGGGCGGGTTGCCGATGACGGCATCGAAGCCGCCGTGCGTGTGAATCACATCCGGAGCCTCAAGGATCCAGTGCAGCGGCTTCCAGCGCGCTTCGCCGGTGTCGACGGTCGGCGTGAGGCCGCGGTCGATGATCGCATCGAGCTTCGATCGATCGGGCTCGATGGCGTCGCCCTCCGGATAGGCGGTGCGAAGAGCATCGGCAAGCATGACGAACTTGTCATCGAGCTTGGCGCCCGGCTTACCGCCCTCCATGAGCCCAGCGGCGATGATGCCATTGGCGACGTCGCGCAGCTTCGCGGTGACCTGCTCGGCTTGCGTTAGGAGCGCCTGCTTCGCCTTGGTCGACCGCATGCGATCCGCATCGTCAACCTGGCCCGACGAGAGCTCCCGCCGGATGCGTGCCGCATCGTCCAGATCCCTGTCCACGTCGAGCTGCAGGATCGATCCCTGACGTCGTCGCTCGGGGTAGATGTGCTGGGCGCGCAGCTGCGCCTCGGTCGTGACGCCGAGGAGCGAGTTCCCGTGAAACACGCGGTCGTCGACGAACGAGAACGGCTTTCCCGGGTCCATCGAGATGAGCCAAAGCGAGAGCTTGCACATCTCGACGGCCATGCCGTTGATGTCGGCGCCGTATAGGCAGCGTGCGACCACCTCGCGCACGGCCCAGCGCTTGAGATCGGACTCGCTGTCGACGACGAGGCCTTCGTTCGCGCGCGCCTCGATCAGCCGATCGGCGAGGTATCTGGCGGCGGCGACAAGGAACGCGCCGGATCCTGCGGCGATGTCGGCGATCTTGAGGTCGAGGATTTCGGCCGACGACTTGAGCTTCCACTCACTGATGTTCTCAGTGTCGAGAGGACCGGGGGAGTAGACGAGGGGCTGCAGCGCGTGCAGCACCACCTGCTCCGCGAGTGATCGGGGCGTGTAGTGGGTGCCGGTGTTTGCGCGCTGCGGCGACTCGGTCATCACGAGGCCACCGGCGGGAACCACGTACGGGAAACCGCGTAGGTCGTTGCGGATGAGACCGTGGAACGGCTGAAGTCGGCCCGCGAGCTCATCGTCGCCGAGGAGGGCGTGCCTCAGGCGCGTGCGCGCATCGGCCGCCGCATCCGCATCGTCCGCCGCGTACGCTTTGGCGATCTGGTTCGCCGTATTGGGCTTCGACTGCTCCTGGGTCTTCTTCAGGTGCTCGACCAGGCTCTTCGCGAAGTCGGCGGGGGCGGCGGCGTCGGCCGCGATCTCCTCAAGCTCGGCAAGCGCGATCTCGGGCTCAAACCCCGCCTTGCCCTGCAGGCCGACGGTGACCTCCGGCACGTACGCGGCGGAGTAGCCGAGCAGGCCCTCGTACACGTAGCCGATCTGCTCGACGTCGAGGTCGCGGAACGACAGCTGCATCGCGCCGTCCTCGATGGTCTGCACGGCACGCAGGACCGCGAGCATGGCTCGGTCCGTGAGTCGCACGCGGAGCTGCCCTCGTGAATCGGTCGCGTGGAGCCAGGGGAACCGGGCCGGATCGAAGAGGGACCCGCCATAGGCCGGCATCCGCATGTCCTGGAACGACGCCCCGCCGAAGACGGCGTTGCTCGCCGCGAGCAGCCGATGCCAGGTCTCCCAGGAGTGGTCGAGAGCCTCGACCGAGGTCGATGTCGCCTCGCGCTGGAGTGCCTCGCGGACGGTCGAGATCGAGTAGGACGATCGGAAGAGCTCGTGTTCGGGCAGCAGGCCACGCTCCTCGGCGAAGAGGAGGAAGACGATGCGCATGAGGACTGTGACCGCACCCTCGTAGGCCGCCTTCGGGTCCTCGGGGAGCGGAGACGGCTCGCCCTGGGCGAGCGCACGCAGGTGCGTGTCGGACATCGATTGCAGCACGAGCTCGACGGCGCGGCGCACCTGGTCGCCGAGCGCCTCGGTGATCTCCTCGGCGCTCGCGACGCTCTTCTCGAACAGGAGCGGAAGTCGCTTCTCGGGCGCGCCGCCGGCGATCGAGGCGTAGCTCGCGAGGGCGAGGAACGCGTCGCGGCTCGGCCGCTCCTCCCGCCACAGGAGTGCGTCCCACACGCCGCTCGCGGCCGTGGCGTCCTTGGTTGCGGACACAAGCGCCCACCAGCGGCCGTCGGTGACGATGCCGATGCTCACGCCCGTCTCGCGGAGCAACACTGCCATGCGGTCGATGGCGTTCGCCGACCAGCCGTCGGTGCCGGTGGATCGCAGGTCCTCGGTGCGGTCAACGACGGTGACCAGCGCCGCCGGTCCGTTGTCGCCGGCCAGGGCCGCCCACGGTCGAACAGTTACCGCGCCGTTGGGTGACTCGGCGGCCAGACCCTCGGGCGAGAGGGCCAGGTCGTCCGACCAGTCGAGCAGGGTGCGGAGGACCGCCTCGACCCATCGGTCGCGCGCGGCAGTGTACGTGTCCGTGCTCGACGACCATGCGGCGGTCCACCGGGTGAACTCGTCCACGAAGGTCGCGTTGACATCATCCGTGGTCGCGTCGGGCTTCGGGAGCCCGGAGGGATGGAACGACTTGAGGGCTGCCTTCGACAGGAAGGGCCCGTCGCTGTCGATCAGAGACAGCCACTCCCACGGATCAACGGGCACCGGCGGCCTCCAGCTTCTCGGCGTCTTCAGGGGTCAGGGCGAACACGAGCGCGGCGACGAAGGTGTGCGCCTTCACGTCGCGGTAGCGACGGTCGACGGCGTCGCGTTCGACATGAAGTTCATCAGCGAGGTGTGACAATCGGGTCCGGACGCGTGCGAGATCGCGCTCACGCTGCTGCTTCTCCTCCGGAAGCTGGAACAGCAGCTCCTCGCCTACCTCGCGCGCCTGCTCGGCTGCAGCGAGCGTGCCCTCAAGGGTCGATCGGAAGCGCGTGAAGATCTCTTCGACCGCAGAGAGATCCGCACCGCGGCGTGCAGTGAGGTCCGCGTCCACGTCTGCCTGGAGCCGCTCGGCTCGCCGGTTGATGGCCGTGATGACGCGGCTGCGGATGCCGTCGGTGTCGCCGGCCTGCGTGGTCCAGTCCGCCGCGAGGTTTGCGAGCACCCGTGACCCCGGCTGCGTCAGCCGGGCGCCATCGAGCGCTGACGCGAGAAGCGCCTCGGCGGTCTCCATGCCGAGCTCCTGACGGCGCGACAGGCGCGTGCCCGCGAGGAAGACCTCCTCGTGCAGGCGTGTGCCGCCCTCGCCGACGAGGACGAGGCGCGCGACTCCCGCGGCGAACGACTGGTCGAGGCCGTCAACGACGACGGCGCTGACACCACGGATCTGGTCGGTGCGTGTCCACACCTGGCCACGCAACTCACGCGCGGCGCGCTGGATCAGGGGGTGGCCGAGGTGCGCGTAGACCACGTCGGTCTGGTGTCGAGCGCGCTGCTCGTCGAACGTGATGGGGCGAAGGACTCCCGGTGCGAGGCGCGTGTCGAGACCTGCGAGCGCGGGAACCCAGGTCTTCGAGAGCCCCGACGGCACCTCGAACAGGCGGGCCTCCTCGCGGGGGTCGTAGACCTCGACGAGCTGCGGCTGTCCGGAGACGCGGAGCCCCTGCTCGAAGACGCGGAGCAGGTTGCCCTCATGGAGGTGCATCCTGTCCCGCGAGTCCTTGAGGCGCTCGGCAAGGCGGGTGAGGTTGCGCCCCAGGGTGTGTTCCGCCTGGAGGACGCGGTTGATGACCTGACCGCCTGCATCGGCCTGCGACTTGCGCGCGGGTCCCTCGCCGAACCCAAGCTCGCGCTGGAGGTCGGGCGCGATGATCTCGTTCGCGGAGACACCATCGTGCTCAGAGTTCGCGATCTTGCTCGCGAGCCGCGCGAGCAGGTCATTGTCCTTCGCGTAGTCGGTGGTGTTGTCCTTGCTGGCGCGCGGGTGCCACACCAGCGGAGTCTCCTCCTGCCCGTAGCGGTCGATGCGGCCGATGCGCTGCTCGAGCCGGTTCGGGTTGAACGGGATGTCGAAGCTCACCAGGCGGTGGCAATAGGTCTGGAGGTCGATGCCCTCACCTGCGGCGTCGGTCGCCAAGAGGATGCGGACGGGCTCATCGCGCGGGGGAGCGGTGAAGCGTGCGCGGATCTCCTCGCGCGTCTCGGCGTCGGTCGAGCCGTCGATGATCGCCAGGCGGTCGCCACCGAGCCCACGCGACTGGAGCACGTCGCGCAGCCACTCCAACGTGGTGACGTACTCGGTGAACACGACGATCCGTTCGTTACCCCAGCCGAAGCCCGGGATGTGGAGCTCACCCTCGATCAAGTTGAGGAGCGAGTCGAGCTTCGAGTCGGGCTGGCCGTCGTATCCGTTGCCCCATGCGATGAGCTCTTCGAGGTCGGAGATGTCCTCGTTGGTCAGCGCGACTTGGGCTCGCTTCGCGCTGCGAAGCGCCTCGAACTCGGGCTGCTCCTCGCGGCCCTCTTCCTCGTCGGAGGCCTCGTCGCCCAGCACATCGTCATAGTCGGGAAGCTGGACGTCCGCGTCGCCGCGCGCCTTGAGGTAGGCGGCTGCCGTCGCGGCGAAGGCTACGGGCGAGGAGAAGAAGCGCTTTTTGAGGATCACCGTGGCGAGGTCGAGCGCGCGCTTGCCGCGCTCCTGCTGGACCGCGCCGTTGCGGCGGCGCGTGAACGCGATCAGGCGCTCGTAGGCTTCCGACTCGTCGGCGGAGGGATCGAACCACAGGGGCTTGACCTCACGGAGCCGGAAGCCCTCGTCGGGCAGGTCGCGCTTGAGGCGGCGCACCGCCACCTGCTTGAGGGCCTGCTCGTCGAGGTCGGCGCCGCGGGCGAAGCGCTGCGGGTCGATCATCTCAAGCAGCGCGGTGAAGGACTCCGTGTAGCCGTTGTGCGGGGTCGCGCTGAGGAACAGGCGGTGCTCGCACAGCTCGGCGAGTCGGCGGACCGCAATGGTGCGCTGGCTGTCGACGGCGTATCGCGCCTTGTCGGCGCCTGCGCGGCTCGGCGTCGCGGGGGCGACGTGGTGCGCCTCGTCGACCACGAGGATGTCGAACGCACGGCGCTCGGCGGTGCGCGCATCGTTCACGCTCGCGTAGACCTCCTCGAGCAAGCGCTCGGCGCGAGGGGAGGGCAGCCACGACATCGACACGATGACGCGCGGGTAGACGCGGAAGGGGTTGGCGTGCACGCCGAAGGTGCGGCGGAACGTCTTCATTGTCTCGGAGTTGACGATCTCGAAGTGGAGGCCGAACTTGTCGCGCAGTTCCTCTTGCCACTTGATCACAAGACCGGCGGGGCAGAGGACGATGGACGAGCGGGCGCGGTGGCGCAGGAGGAGCTCCTGGATGACGAGGCCTGCCTCGATGGTCTTGCCGAGGCCCACGTCGTCGGCGAGGAGTATGTTCGCGCGGGGGGAGTCGATCGCGCGGCGGAGGGGCTCAAGCTGGTAGGCCTCGACGGAGGCGCTGCTGCGGAACGGCGCCTGCAGCGTCTTGGGGTCGGCGCTGGTGAGCGCGCCCCAGCGCAGGGCGTCGACGTAAGCGGCGAAGGTGGTGGGGTCGTCGAACTGGTCGGCCTGTAGCTCGGTCGGGAGTCCCTGCTCGTGGATGACGCTCCGGCCCGGCTCGAGTTCCCAGATGACGGAGAGCTCGCGGCCGTAGTGGTCCTCCTCGACCGACTGCATCGTCACCGCGTGCTGGAGCTCGGCGCGGCCGTCGTCGGCGCTGCTGCGGGGCAGCGACTGTGCCGTCACGTCGGTCACCGTCCATCGTGCGCCGCGCACGTTGACCAGGCTGCCGATCTCAGGCACTTCGTTGGTGCGCGTGGTTGCGTCATCCGTCGCGATCGAACTCGTCGTCAAGTTCCTTGCCCCCAGTTCTTCACTTCGCCAGTCTGCCCGGTCGGTGCACTGAGTCAACCGGACGCGACGGCCTGTGTCTGCCCTTGGTCATGTGCGTTGGCCGTTTCCGCCAGGTATGTCTCGAAAATCGCC
The DNA here is from genome assembly GCF_002090095.1 of Demequina sp. NBRC 110053. Taxonomy (GTDB): domain Bacteria; phylum Actinomycetota; class Actinomycetes; order Actinomycetales; family Demequinaceae; genus Demequina. The sequence goes on from NZ_BBRJ01000002.1 coordinate 1,944,943, forward strand.
GCCGTGAGCGCTGGCGGAACAGCGTTGCCGATCATCGTCGCCAGTGCGCCGCGCGTCGGGCACGGGGAGAAGTCAAAGTAGTCGGGAAAGCCCTGGATGCGCGCCGCCTCGTGCGCGGTGAGCGCGCGGAGGCGCTCGGGGTGCATGTAGCGGCCCTGGCCGATACTCCCGAAGCCGCTCGTGATCGTCTGCGCCGGCTCGTCCCAGCGCAGGCGTCCGTACATCGACTTGTACGAGTGCGCGCCCTGATGGCACGTGGGGCGCAGCGCGTTCGGAAGGTCGTAGAGGTCGTTGTCGAGGAGGTACCGCATTCGCTCTTCGTTAACGGCCTGTGCCTTCGGAGCGCGGTCGAGCGGGTTCGCCTCGTCGGCCTCGACGAGGTCGCCGATGGCCCAGTGGAGGTCGCGGCGCGGGAACTGGGGGAGCGCATCGAAGACCTCGGTTGGAGTGGTGGCGTCGTCGCGGTGAATCGCGAGGAGGATGTGACGGCGGCGCGTCTGTGCGACACCGAGCTTGTCGAGCTCGACCACCGTGTGTTTGACGGCGTAGCCAAGCGTTGTCAGGTGCTTCCGTGCGCGATCGACCACGCCTTCGCCGTCGTGCCGGTCGTTGAGGACGGCTGGCACGTTCTCGATGAGGACGACGCGAGGATTCAGGATCTCGGCTGCGCGAACCACGCGGAGGTAGAGGGCGTTCTTGCCGTCGACGCGGCGCGTGTGGTTGTTGAGGTTGCTGTGGCCCTGGCAGGGCGGGCCTCCGAGCAAGACGTCGACGGCGCCGACATCGGTGGCGGTGCGTTTCTCCACGAGAGTCGGGGAGGCCCCGAGCTCACCGTCGAAGAATTGCTCGACCGGCGCAGACTCCACGCGATCGGCGAAGCGGAAGTTCTCGCTGTAGACGCTAGTTGCGAGCGGCTCGAAGTCGACAGCCAGGGGGATCTCAAGTCGCAGGTCTCTGGTGGCCGATGCTTGGAAGAGGCCGAGCGTGAGGCCACCACAACCTGCGAACAGATCCACGGCCCGGATCGCGGCCGCGCTCGCTCCAGGGCGGGGACGTCGCTCGCTGCGAAGCGGGTGCTGTGGCGCGCTCATTTGCGGCCAACTCTATCGACGCCTGAAGGCGGCTTGGATCGGGCTAGGACACCTGCGGCCCAGCCCGTATGGATCGGCACCGTCTGTCCCGCAGCCGCGGGCCAGTATTCGGAAGGCGAGTCGCGGGTAGTTGAAGCTGATGGTTCAGACTCGTTCATGCTCGTGACGACTGCACGGCGGTGCACTCTCGGCCCTTGGCTGCCGCGGTACTAGTCCAAGTACCGCAACCACACGGTGGCTGCGACGAGTGGAGGTATCGAGGTCACCATGAGCAGAGTTAGCAGGCGCAGTGTCGGACCCCAGCCCCCGCGGACGGCGGCGCGGACGGTCTTCCAGCCTTCGCGGCCAAGGTAGTGCGTACTCACATCGGAACCTCCTCTCTGCAATGTCGTTATGCCCGAGGCCTGGTCCTCCTCGGGAGTGTGCTGGGTCGTGCGCGCTCTTCAGCGGTCAACTCCTATGGGCTTGGGCGCCGCCGTGTGATCGCGCTCTGAGCGGCCGCCTGGAGCCGCTGCCGATCTGGTGAGCTGTACGGCGAGTCGAGCGCGCGCCAATGCTCGGAACGCATGCCGAGAGGGTGTCGCGCATCGGACTTCCTCACGGTGCGAGTGAGGAGCACGTTCTCCCTAGAAAGCTCTGCGAACCCGCGCTCAACCGACCGCTCGCTGATGCCATACCAGTCACTCGCCCGCTCATACGCCATGTTGAACGCCGGGTTCTTCGGGTTCTGAGTCTCCTTCAAGGTGATCAAGAACACTGCCTTACCTGGCAACGCGAGTCGATCAGCGAGTCCCGTGGTCCAGTACTCGAAAGGGATAGTGAAGTAGCCGGTGCCTTCCTCCGTCGTGTCGCTGCCCGGTCGCGTCCACGGACTTCCAGATCCGTCTTCGAGCAGCGGAGCGATCGTGGGACGCGACCGGCCGCCGGAGATGCTGACGAGACGAAGGCCTTCAAGCGTCCGAAAGGCGCGGAGCGCGTCGCCTGGCTGCCACACGGTCTTGCTTGACAGGACCCGTGCCCAGGTGCTCAGAGGCAGAGGCGTTCCTTCCAAGATCGGCTGGAGGGCGTGCAGCAGCAGGAACGCATCTAGAGCACGCTCCTTTCGCCCAGTCACGAACTTCGCGAGGAGTGACGGTCGGACGGCCGAGGTGTTTGGTTGCTGTACGAATACCTTGCGGATCTGCGCGTAGCCACGCTGGGCGTCATGCAGAAGCTCCGCCCGATGAGAAGCCGGAGTTGGGTCTGGGTCGCTCTGCACGTCCGCGAACGGGTCGAAGGGCTCGTTGTTCATGGGGTCAGTCTACATGTGAGTCGGCTCGGAAGACTGTTCCCAGTCGCAGAGATCAGGTATGTCAGGTGCCACTGTGATACTTGTTGATACTTCGAGTGTGACTCCTTCTGAGACCCCTTTGATACTCCTACCTAGGTATGGGCACCCGTCGGCACTATCGCGATGTGGTTGCGTGCGTCCCGTCTCGCGCGGGGAAGTTGCGTCAGCAGTTTCGGTCGCGCCCGTCGGGGGCTGTGTTCCGAGGCTCTCGCGCATAGTCGCTATCCCAGAACAAAGACCCTTGCCGCTCCCCGCACGCGACGTAGCGTCGACTGTGGAGGCGTGTCATGGACGAGATCCGAATCCTCTCGACACCGGGACTCGGCGCCCTCATCGATGTGTTGCGTGAGCGCAGCTACACCGTCATGGGGCGGACTGTCCGGGGCGATGCGATCGTCACCGGAGAGATTCTTGCGGGCTCCGACCTCCCGCAGCAGGGCGTCGGCGACAGCCAGGACGCCGCGACCTACCGGCTCCGCGAGCGCGGTGACGGCGGCTACTTCGGGTTCGCCGCCCCCGCGCAGTCCACCAAGCCCGTGTTCTTCCCCGCGGAGGAGGTCATCTGGCGGGGCCGCCGCGACAACGGCGGCACCGAAGAAGAGCACGACGGCCACTTCACCGTCGAGCGCGACGTCCTGGACACCCAGAAGGTCGCACTCCTCGGCACGCGGTTTTTGCGACCTGCGCGCCGTCCAGATCCACGACACCGTCTTCGTGGGACGCCAGTTCACCGACGCCCACTACGCCGCGCGCCGCGACGGCACCTTTGTGGTCGCGGTCGCGGTCGCGTGCTCGGACTCCGCCGCGAGCTGCTTCTGCGCCTCGATGGGCACCGGCCCGCGCCCGCGCGACACCAACCCCGAGACCGGCGAAGCGTCGTACGACCTGCTCCTCACCGAGATCCACCCCGACGACCCCGACCTCCACCACTTCGTCCTCGCGGTCGGTAGCGCCGCCGGCCTTGAGGTCGCCGTCGCCCTCGACACCACGCCCGCCACCCTCGACGACGAGCACGAAGCCTTCGCCGTTACCCCCCACGCCGCCACGCAGCAAACCCGAGCCATCGACACGGCGACCATCCACGACACCCTGCGCGCATCGGCCGAATCCTCCCGGTGAGAGGACGTCGCCAGCCGATGCCCGGCCTGCGCCAACTGCACGCTGGTGTGCCCCACGTGCTTCTGCACCACGGTCTCGGACGTCAGCGACCTCGCCGGCGACCATGCCGAGCGCCACCGCGTCTGGGACTCCCGCTTCACAGCACTGCTACTTCACTCGGTGTGAACGTCGGCAGCATCCACGGCGGCCCCATGCGCGAATCCACCAAGGCCCGTTACCGCCAGTGGATCACCCACAAGCTGTCCTCCTGGGAGGACCGGTTCGGCATGCTCGGCTGCATGGGCTGCGGCCGCTGTATCGCCTGGTGCCCCGCGGGCATCGACGTCACCGACGAGGCCGCCGCGCTCGGCCTCTTGGACGGCAACCGCCAGGAGGCTCGCGCGTAGGAGGCAACCACCGCCACGGCGACTCGCGCATCGTCCCGGCGCCGCCGCCGCCGAGCAGGTACGGTAAGTCCGTTTCATCACTCGTTCGGGGGTTCTGTCATGACCTGGCGCCGCACCGTCGCATCCGCCTTCACGGGCTTCGCTCTCCTGCTCGGCGGGATGGTGAGCGCATCGAGCACTGCGGCAGCGCCAACGTTTTCGGACGTCCCCTCGGGCACGCCATTCGCCCAGGAGATTGAGTGGCTCGCGAGTCAGGCCATCTCCACCGGGTATGCGGACGGGACGTTCCGGCCTCACCAGCCCATTACCCGCGACGCCATGGCGGCGTTCATGTATCGCCTGGCCGGGAAGCCGGCATTCACCCCGCCCGCACGGTCCCCCTTCCGCGATGTGACGCCGCGCACCCAGTTCTACAAGGAGATCACTTGGCTGGCGAAGACGGGCATCAGCACGGGATACGCCGACGGCACCTATCGCCCGTTCGAGCCGGTCAAGCGCGACGCGATGGCGGCCTTCATGTACCGACTCGCCGGCAAGCCCACGTTCACGGCTCCACGCTGGTCGCCGTTCACGGACATCTCTCCGTCATCGAAGTTCTACAAGGAGATGACCTGGCTCGCGCAGACGGGGATCTCCCGGGGCTGGTCCTCCAACAACACGTACCGCCCGCTGTCGAACATCACGCGGGATGCGATGGCGGCCTTCATGTACCGGTTGGATCGGCAGATCGAAGAAGGCGGCAGTGGGGAAGGCGTGGTGAGCCGCAACGGCACGAGCGTGGTGGTGGGCGACGGCACCCCCGCGTCATGCACGTCAGCGGCCGTGGCCTCCGCGGTCCTCGGCGGCGGGGACGTGTCCTTCGATTGCGGCCCAGCCGCACTTACCATCCAGCTCAACCAGACACTCATGACCTGCAACACGCACAACTGTGAGCACCCCTGGCGAGGGGGAGACCCCGTGGCTGCGTTGACGGTCGACGGTGGAGGGGTCATCACCTTGAGCGGCGGCGGGTCACGCGGGATCTTCTACGCCAACAGCTGTGAGGAGACGTTCGGATGGCTGTCCTCCAGTTGCCAGAACGAGACCACTCCGCACGTCACCTTCCGCAACATCGGCTTCACGGACGGCAACGCCACCGTGTCTCCCGCGGGAGTCGACACGCTCCCGGGCGGCGGCGGGGGTGGCGCCATCGCGATGCGCGGCGGCACGCTCACCGTGCAGGACGCGTGGTTCACGTCCAACCGGTGCATGACCGCCCACTCCGATGCTGGCGGCGGCGCCATCCGCGCGACCGGCGTGGGTGGAGGCGTCACCATCTCCAACTCCCGCTTCAGCGACAACAGGTGCGCCAACGGGGGAGCAGTGAGCTCGCTGCAATCTCGGATGAGCATCGCCGACTCCACGTTCACCGGCAACGTCGCCACGGGACAGGGTGCGTCCGACGGGCGCGGCGGCAACGGCGGCGCCGTCTACTTCGACGGCACAAACCAGAACGTCACCATCGCGCGGTCCACCATCACCAGTAATATGGCGCCCGAAGGCGGACCCGCCGTGTTCTACGTCTCCAACAACCCCACGGGGTCGCTCACCATCCAAGACTCAACGCTGACCGGCAACACCGGCCAGAGCTTCTACACCTCGCCCTACCGCAGCATCTTCTTCAAGGGCAACACCCTCACCGTGAGCGGCGGCGACGTCACGTAGCCCCTCGCGCGCATCGGGCGTCCCCACTGCCAGCCACGTCACCACCGCGAGCTACCGTGTCCCTCATGACACCCGCATCGGCCAATAACAAGCCCTCGACCGCCGTCGCCCTCCCCGACGACTTCCAGGAGCGCGTGTTCAAGGCCATCGCCGTGCAGCGGCCCGCCGTCACCGCCTACATCAAGGAGGTGCGGCGGCGCAGGCCGGACGCCAGCCCCGCCGAGGTGATGCGCATCATCGAGAAGCAGTACGTCGCGACCACCACGTCGGCCAGTGCGGCGGTGGGCGCCTCGGCCGCGATCCCGGCGGTGGGCGTGCCGGTGGCGATCGGGCTCGGCGTCGCGGACCTCTCGTTCTTCTACGAGACCACCGCGCTGTTCGCCCTGTGCATGGCGGAGCTGCGCGGCATCCCCATCGAGGACCCCGAGCGCGCCAAGGCCGTGGTGCTGGGCGCGATGCTCGGCGAGAAGCGCAAGAGTCGGGTGACGGAGCTCGTCCTGTCCGCCCTGCCCGCCGGCGCGACCGTTCACACCGCGCGGGCGACCGCCTCCACCGTCGCGAAAGCCGCGGGACCCCAGTGGGGCGACCTGCTCGCGCAGCAGCTGCCGGACTCGGCGCTCGTGCCCGTCAGCGTGGTGCTCGCCAAGAACGCCATCGCGCAGGGCGCGGTGATGGGCGGCGTGAGGATCGGCTCCAAGGCCATACCCGTCATCGGCGCGGTCGCGGGCGGCGCGACCAGCTACTACTTCGGCTCCTCCGTGGTGAAGGCCTGCCGCGAGGGGTTCTCGCCGCCAGTCGAGGAGTGGCCCGAGTGGTTGTCGCTGTCCGGCGACGATGGGGCCGATGCGCCCGTCGAGACCCGCGCCGTGCGCGCCATGCGCTCGGCGTCCGTCAGTGCGAAGGACTTCGGAGCGAAGTCCTGGCGACGCGTGGCGGACAGGGCGGCCGCGATCCGCGGTCGCCGTCGCAAGCCGTAGGTCCGCGCTGTCGGCGCCGACACCCATAATGGGCCGGTGGCCTTCAAACGTATCTTCACGTTCCTTGTCGATGACGACGACGCCGACGTCCAGAGCCTGAAGTCCGACGCCCGGCCGCAGATCGCCCGCAACGGCGTGCGGCAGATGGTCGCGCAGGCACTGCAGTCCATGGGCGATCAGGTGGTCAACGCCAAGACGGTCCTGCCGTGGCTCGTGACCGCGCTCGGCGTCCCTGGCGCGTTCGTCGCCTTCCTGGTGCCCATCCGCGAGTCCGGCTCGATGCTGCCGCAGGCCGCCTAGGTAGAAAGCCAAGGTCCGTCAATTGCGGCGAGCCGACCTTCGCGCAGCTCCATTGCCATTGCTGCGCCTGCGCGGGTGGCGACTCGTAGGTCTGCGCCGACTGCACGATCAAGCCTCGGCGAGCGGCACTTGCCCGTAAGTCTTCGCGAACGGCGGGGCTTTGCGAGTACAAGCGATACTTGGGTAGCAAGTCGGCGAGGAGAACGATACGTACTGGTGCGCACCGAAGCGTCGGCCGTTGTGCCTTGCCTGTCGCGGTAGCGGTCCTCCCAGGGCGACGAGGGCAGCTAGGTGCAGTTTGCGAGGGTCTCCCAACGGATACGGCTCAACGTGGTTTGATGGCGGGATGTCAGCTGAACTGGTCGTCGCGCTCTTGGCGGCACTCATGAGCGCTGGCTCGGTAGTAGTGGTCGCGGTGATGTCCATGCGAGCTCGGGATCGCGATCGAGTTGTCGAAGCGCGGGAAGTCGAACGGCTCGTGAGGGAACCTTTGGCATACGCTGCCGGTGATCTTCAGAGCAGGTGCTGGACTATTGCTACCGGTCGATCGCTTGCAGTCGTTCGATCTCAGGAGAAGCGTGAGACTGAGTACTTCGAGCGCAACACGTCGTATCTCGTAGGGCAATACTTCGCATGGATCGAAGTCTTGCGCAGACGTGCCATGCTCGTGGGCGGCACCACTTCGGCGTACCCGGACCTAATGCAAGGCATTAACGCGGTCATGGATTCATTCTCGGATCCAGCGAACGGCACAGAGTTTCAGGTTTTTCCCGGCGAGCAGCGTGCAATCGGCGAGCTGTGCCTCACTTCAATCGACGCCGGGGCCAACGCCACGATCGGCTATGCCGAGTTTTGTCACCGAATTGAAACCGATCCTGAGTTCAGCCGATGGTTCGACACGATCGCGCTCGCAACTGAATCCGCACTCCGAGGAGAAATCCCCGCCCGCGCGGCCGTGATCCAGAATGCTCTGATTGACCTTATAGAGATCATCGACCGCGACGGAAAGTACACGCCATTCGGATCTCGCGAGAGAGTTCGACCTGAATTGACAAACGCACCGGATCCCCAAAGCGATAGACCCTCCGTCGCGCCCTCTTGATTTACAGGTCGGGGCGCTATCAACCCGCCGGGCTGTCCACTGAGTCGAATTGACTATCACAACCTGCACGGTTCGACGCGCCGACTTCGCCGGCTCAGTTTGACGGCCGGGCGGGAAGCAACGGCTCGTTCCGCCCGATGCGCGCCGCGTTTTATTAGTCTCCCGTGCGTCCACGATAACCGCTAAAGGTCCCGCGCGACGACTTGTGACGGTTTCAAGTCCTGAGAAGAACGATGTCTCGTGTGAGCGCCCAGCGCCCAGCGCCCAGCGCCCAGCTTGTGATTGCGTTGGAAGGTGGAGCCGTGTCGCGATAATGGGCCGGTGGCCTCCAAACGTGTCTTCAGCTTCCTGGTCGATGACGACGACGCCGACGTCCAGAGCCTGAAGCCCGAGGCGCGGCCCCACATCGCCCGCAACGGCGTGCGGCAGATGATCGCGCAGGCCCTGCAGTCCATGGGCGATCAGGTAGTCAACGCCAAGACCGTGCTGCCGTGGCTCGTCACCGCGCTCGGCGCCCCCGGCGCGTTCGTCGCGTTCCTTGTGCCCATCCGCGAGTCCGGCTCGATGCTGCCGCAGGCCGCGTGGGCGCCGCGCATCCGCCAGCAGCCGCGCCGCAAGTGGGTGTGGGTCGCCGGCGCGACCGGCCAGGCCGTCGCGACGACGGGGCTCGCGCTCGTGGCCGCCACCGCATCGGGCGTGGTCGCGGGCGTCGGCATTCTCGCCGCGCTTGCCGTGTTCGCGCTCGCACGGTCGCTGACCTCGATCGCGAGCAAGGACGTACTCGGCCGCACCATCCCGCAGGGGCTGAGGGGCCAGATCACTGGCGTGACGACGGTCGCCTCGGCCGCCGTCGCCCTGACCCTGGGCCTCGCACTCAGGATCTGGGGCGGCGACAGCGTCAACACCGCGGTGCTGGCGGCGCTGCTGGGAGGCGCGGCCATCGCGTGGGGCGTGGCTGCCGCCGTGTTCGCGACCGTCCGCGAGCCCGCCGAGGAGCCGGAGCAGGACGCCGAGGACGGCCCCAACTGGGCCGCGCAGGCGCGCGACCTGTGGCGCGAGGATCGGATCTTTCGCCGCTTCGTCACGGCGCGGGCGCTGCTGCTCGTGTCGGCGCTCAGTCCGCCCTTCGTCGTGACCTTCGGGACCGCCCAGGGGGAGGGCAGCCTGTCCTCGCTGGGCCTGTTCATCATCGCGCAGGGCGTGGCCGGCGTGGTGGGCGGGCCCCTCTTCGGGCGCCTCGCCGACCGCTCGTCGCGGCGGCTGATGATCGGGGCGTCGCTCGCGGCCTCCGCGGTGATCGTCGCGTTCCTCGCGCTCGCGCGCGTGCCCGCGTTGGAAGGCGCCGCGTGGCTCGCCGCCGCCACCTACCTGCTGTTGGCGCTCGCGCATGTGGGCGCGCGCCTGGCGCGCAAGACCTACGTGGTCGACATCGCCGAGGGCGACCAGCGCACGCAGTATGTGGCCGTCGCGAACACGCTCATGGGCGTGCTGCTGCTCGCGGTGGGCGCGGTCACTGCGGCGCTGGCCGCGCTGGGCTCGGGCTTCGCGCTGCTGCTGCTCGCGGCGCTCGGCGTCGCGGGCGCGTGGGTGGGCCGAACCCTGCCCGAGGCCGAGCGACGCTAGGCGACGTGGGAGCGGGGGCCAGCGAGCGCATCGGCCGGCCGCAGTGCCCGTCGCTTACCGCAGGTCGAGCCGCATCAGCACGCGCGGGAAGCCGTTCAGCACGGAGTCCGTGTCCGCGGCCTTGGTGAAGCCGGCCCTCTCGAACGCGCGCCGCGTGCCCACGTACGCCATGGTGAGGTCGACCTTCTCGCCCTTGTTGTCCACGGGGTAGCCCTCGATGGCAGGGGCGCCGCTGTCGCGCGCGTGCGCGACTGCGCCCTCGATCAGGTGGTGCGTGATGCCCTGCTTGCGGTACCCGGGGCGTACGCGGATGCACCACAGCGACCACACGTCGAGGTCGTCCACGTGCGGGATCGTGCGGTTGGTCGCGAAGCTCGTGTCCGCGCGGGGATGCACGGCGGCCCAGCCCACGGGCTCGCCGTCGCCGTACGCGATCACGCCCGGCGGCGGGTCCTGCTCGCAGAGCTCGCGCACGCGCTCGGCCCGCTCGGGGCCGCGCAGCTCGTTGTTCTCCTTCGAGCCGATGCGGTAGCTGAGACAGAAGCACACGTTCGACGTGGGCTTCTTGGGGCCGACGAGGGTGGCGACGTCCTCGAACACGGTCGCCGGCTTGATTTCGATCTGCACCTGTCCAGTGTCCGTGCCAGGGGCTAGATTCGCATCGTGACTGCTTCCTGGCTCCCCGCGGACTTCGAGCACCCGCTGCATGTGTCGCTCGGCGATGGGGTGCACCTGCGCCCCATCAGCGCCGACGACCTCGAGATCGACATGCCCGCCGTCATGGGCAATCAGCCTGCCTTGTGGGCGAAGTACGGCGAGGCGTGGGGCTGGCCGCCTGCGGACATGAGCGCCGAGGCCGACCGTGAGGACCTCGACCGGCACGCCCGCGAGATGGTCACGCACGAATCCTTCAACTACGCGATCCTGCCCGCCTCCGAGGAGGCGCTCTACGGGTGCGTGTACATCGACCCGGCGGAGGGAGACGGCGCCGATGCGCTGGCTGGGCCGGCCGCGGACGTGTCGTTCTGGGTGACCGCCGATGCGCCGGCTGGGTTGGGTGCGCGCGTGACGGAGTTTGTGCCGGAGTGGTTCGCGCGTGAGTGGCCGTTCGCGACGGTGCGGTATCCATTTGGTGAGGTGGGTTGAGCGGGTCTTT
>NZ_BBRJ01000003.1 GCF_002090095.1 Demequina sp. NBRC 110053
AACGTTGCGCCGGATGGCTGCGGCGGCCGGGATCATCCCGCAGATCATGGACGGACCGTCGGTCGTGCTGGACCAGGGCCGCAGCAAGCGTCACTTCACCCAGGCGCAGAAGCTTGCGCTGGTCGAGCGCGACGGTGGGTGCGCGATGTGTGGGGCTCCGCCGAGCTGGTGCGACGCCCACCACATCGTCCACTGGTCCGCCGGCGGTGCAACCGACCTCGACAACGCAGTCATGCTGTGCGTGAGATGCCACCACGACGTCCACCGCGCCGGCTGGGACATCCACGCCAGCGCGCAGGACGTGTGGTTCACGCCACCAGCAGAGGTCGACCCGAAGCGGCGACGACGCCCCGGCGGCCGACGACTCTTCGACACCTACCCACTGGAACCCGAACCTTCCGTCGAGTCCGGCGATCCACCCGAACTGTCGCCCCTGAGCTCGCCCGCCAACTGCGCGCTCGCCGCACCTCCGCCTTGCCTGGTCTACCGTCTCGACGGAGACGAACGTCAGGCACTCGACCCGCAAGAGCTGCGCGCCGAGAAGCTGACGGCGTCGGCGGTCGAGCGAGCGATCCGCGACACTGTGGCTGTCCGCGGCCCGCACCGAGTCGTCAGGCGCGCTGAAGAACGAGTGCGCGAGAGCTCTGTCCATGCTCGGGTGGACCTCTGGACACGCGTGCGCCGCGGGTACCGCGCCACGTTGCCGTGGACGCGGTGTCGGACCGCGGGCGCTCATGTGGGTTCTGCGCGTCAGGTCTCGCGCGCCTCGCCGTAGGAGCGGGGCGGTGATCGGCGCCTCAGTGATCAAGGCCTCAGTGATCAAGGCCTCAGTGACTCGCGCCTCGGTGGTCCGCGCCGTGGCCCGCGTCCCGGTAGGCTGTCCCGAGACAAGCACCGACATCCTTTAATGACCGTCCGGAGAGGCGGGGAAGGAGGTCGCCAGGTGACTGGCACCGTACTCGGCGCGCCGGACATGACCCGCGCCCTCACTCGCATCGCGCACGAGATCCTCGAGCGCAACGAGGGCCACGAGTCCCTCGTCATCCTGGGCATCCCCACCAGGGGAGTGCCGCTCGCCCACAGGCTCGCGACCCGCATCGCCGACGTCGAGCCGGGCTTCGATGCCGACGCGAACTGCGGCGCCCTCGACATCACCATGTACCGCGACGACCTCCACCGCCAGCCCACCAGGGCGATCGGCGAGACCACCCTCCCGGACGCAGGGATCGACGGCGCGACCATCGTGCTCGTCGACGACGTCTTCCACACCGGCCGCACCATCCGCGCCGCGCTCGACGCCATCAAGGACCTGGGCCGGCCGCGCGCGGTGCAGCTCGCCGTCCTCGTGGATCGCGGCCATCGCGAGCTTCCCATCCGCGCCGACTTCGTGGGCAAGAACCTCCCTACCGCCAAGACCGAGCGCGTCGACGTCCATCTCGAGGAGATCGACGGCGTCGACGAGGTGCTCATCTCGGGCACCGGGAGCAAGGGCGCGACCAGTCAGGATTCGAGCAGCCCGAGCCCCGTGTCGGAGGCGGGCGCGTGAGACACCTCCTCGACACCGACACGCTCGCCCGCGAGGACGCCATCCGCATCCTCGACACCGCCGGACAGATGGCCGCGACCCAGGAGCGGGAGATGCGCAAGCTGCCCACGCTGCGCGGCCGCACGGTGGTCAACCTCTTCTTCGAGGACTCGACCCGCACGCGCATCAGCTTCGAGGCCGCGGCCAAGCGCCTGAGCGCCGACGTCATCAACTTCTCCGCCAAGGGCTCGAGCCTGTCGAAGGGCGAGTCGCTCAAGGACACTGCACTCACGCTGCAGGCCATGGGCGCGGACGCCGTGGTGGTGCGCCACTGGGCCTCTGGAGCCGCCCACCGCCTCGCGCACAGCGGCTGGATGCACGGCCACGTCCTCAACGCCGGTGACGGCACGCATCAGCACCCCACCCAGGCCCTCCTGGATGCCTTCACGATGCGGCGCCACCTCGTCGGAGGCGGCAAGGACCCCGCCGCGACAGGCAAGGCCCTCGAAGGCCTCACGTTCGCGATCGTCGGCGACATCCTGCACTCGCGCGTCGCCGGCTCGAACATCCCCTTGCTGAGGACGCTCGGCGCCAACGTCGTGGTCGTCGCCCCGCCCACGCTGCTGCCCTACGGCATGGCGCAGCGATCGGACATCGCCGTCCACCACACGCTCGACGAGGCCATCGAGGCCCACGACCTGGACGGCATCATGATGCTGCGCGTCCAGCGCGAGCGCATGACCGGCGGCGGCTCCGGCTTCTTCCCGAGCCCCGAGGAGTACACCCGGCTCTTCGGACTCGACGGCGAGCGACTGCGCCGCATGCCAGACCACGCCATCATCCTGCACCCGGGACCCATGAACCGCGGACTCGAGATCTCGGCCGAGGCCGCCGATCACCCCCGGTCCGTCATCGTCGAACAGGTCAGCAACGGCGTCGCCGTCCGTATGGCCGCCCTGTACTTGCTGCTCGCTGGAGAGGAGGCGCCGGAGTGAACGGTCGCGCCCAGAATCGTGCCTACGTGATCGAAGGGGTCTCGCTCTACGGCGACACCGCCGCCGACCTGGTCCTGATCGACGGGGTCATCTCGTCCCTGAGCGCAGCCGATGCGCCCGCCGAGGCCCAGCGCATCGACGCCGCCGGCCTGGTCGCCCTGCCCGGCCTGGTGGACCTGCACACGCACCTGCGCGAGCCCGGGCGCGAGGACGCCGAGACCATCGAGACCGGCTCACGCAGCGCAGCCCGCGGCGGCTTCACCGCTGTCCACGCGATGGCCAACACCACGCCCACCGCTGACACGGCCGGCGTGGTCGAGCAGGTGTGGAGCCGTGGCCGCGAGGTCGGCCTGGTCGACGTGTTCCCCGTCGGCGCCGTCACCGTGGGGCTGAACGGCACCCAGCTGTCCGAGATGGGCGCGATGGCGAACTCCCGCGCGCAGGTGCGGGTGTTCTCCGACGACGGCAAGTGCGTCCACGACGCGCTTCTCATGCGCCGCGCCCTCGAGTACGTCAAGACCTTCGGGGGAGTGGTGGCGCAGCACGCGCAGGACCCGCGCCTGACCGAGGGCTCGCAGATGAACGAGGGCCTCGTGTCCGCGGAGCTGGGGCTTGCCGGCTGGCCGTCCGTCGCCGAGGAGTCGATCATCGCCCGCGACGTCCTGCTCGCCGGCCACGTCGGCTCGCGCGTGCACATCTGCCACGTCAGCACCGCCGGCTCCGTCGAGATCATCCGCTGGGCGAAGTCCAAGGGCATCGACGTCACCACCGAGGTCATGCCGCACCACCTGCTGCTGACCGACGAGTCCGCCCGCGGCTACGACGCCCGCTTCAAGGTCAACCCGCCCCTGCGCACGCAGGCCGATGTCGACGCTGTCCGCGCGGGCCTGGCTGATGGCACCATCGACATCGTCGCCACCGACCACGCGCCCCACCCCGACGAGGACAAGGACTGCGAGTGGGGGGCCGCCGCCATGGGCATGATCGGCCTCGAGACCGCCCTCGGCATCGTCCAGAGGACCATGGTCGACTCGGGCGCCCTGTCCTGGCGCGATGTCGCGCGAGTCATGAGCGAGACCCCTGCGCGCATCGGCCGTGACGACGACCACGGCCGTCCCCTCGAGGTGGGCGAGCCCGCCAACGTCACCCTCGTCGACCCCCAGGCGGCCTGGACCGTCGAGCCGTCCGCCACCGCCTCCCGCAGCAACAACTCGCCGTTCGGCGGGATCGAGCTGCCTGGCCGCGCCGTCGCGACGTTCCTGCGCGGCGCCGCGACCTACCTTGACGATCGCTTCGAAGGAGTCCCAGCGTGAACGCCACCCCAGCAGTGCTCGTCCTCGAGGACGGGCGGACGTTCGAGGGCGCCGCGTACGGTGCGCTCGGCTCGACCCTGGGCGAGATCGTCTTCAACACCGGCATGACCGGCTACCAGGAGACCCTCACCGACCCGAGCTACCACCGTCAGATCGTCGTGATGACAGCCCCGCACATCGGCAACACCGGAGTCAATGACGAGGACAACGAGTCCCGCCAGATCTGGGTCGCCGGCTACGTGGTGCGCGACCCCTCGCGTCGCGCCTCCAACTGGCGCGCCAAGCGCGGCCTCGAGGAGTCGTTGAGCGACCAGGGCATCGTGGGCATCTCCGGCATCGACACCCGGCAGCTGACGCGCATCCTGCGGGAGGGCGTGATGCGCGCGGGCATCTTCTCGGGCGACGCGCTCGCGCCGGGCGGCGAGCGCCTGAGCGCCGATGCGCTGGTCGAGCAGGTGCGCACAGGCCAGGAGATGACCGGCGCGCACCTCGCGGACGAGGTGTCCGTTCCCGACGCCTACGTGGTCGAGCCTCCCGAAGGGGTCGAGACGATCGCGCACGTGGTCGCCGTCGACCTGGGCATCAAGGCGATGACCCCCGAGCTGATGGCCAAGCGCGGCATTCGCGTGACAGTCGCCCCCTCGACCTGGACGGCGGAGCAGATCCTCGAGTCCAAGCCCGACGGCGTCTTCTACTCGAACGGCCCCGGCGACCCGGCAGCGGCGACAGGACCGATCACGACGCTCAAGACCATCCTGGACGCCAAGGTGCCCTTCTTCGGCATCTGCTTCGGCAACCAGATGCTGGGCCGCGCGCTCGGCTTCGACACCTACAAGCTGCAGTTCGGCCACCGCGGGATCAACCAGCCCGTGATGGACCGGACCACCGGCAAGGTCGAGGTCACGGCCCACAACCACGGCTTCGCGGTCGACGCGCCTCTCGACGCCGACACCGTGAGCCCGGCCGGCTACGGCCGCGTGCGCGTGAGCCACGTGTGCCTCAACGACGACGTGGTCGAGGGCCTCGAGTGCCTCGACATCCCCGCCTTCTCCGTCCAGTACCACCCCGAGGCCGCCGCCGGCCCCCACGATGCCGGTTACCTGTTCGACCGGTTCGTGGACGTCATGAAGGGAGCGCGCTGACGTGCCCAAGCGCGACGACATCACCTCCGTCCTGGTCATCGGATCCGGACCCATCGTCATCGGCCAGGCCTGCGAGTTCGACTACTCGGGCACCCAGGCCTGCCGCGTCCTCAAGTCCGAGGGCGTGCGCGTGGTGCTGCTCAACTCGAACCCGGCGACGATCATGACCGACCCCGAGTTCGCGGACGCGACCTACGTCGAGCCCATCACCACCGAGGTGATCGAGTCGATCATCGCGAAGGAGCGGCCCGATGCGCTGCTACCGACGCTGGGCGGCCAGACCGCGCTGAACGCCGCGATCGCCGCCGCCGAGGCCGGCATCCTCGACCGGTACGACGTCGAGCTCATCGGCGCCAACCTCGAGGCCATCAACCTGGGCGAGAACCGCGAGCTCTTCAAGGGCGTGGTGGAGCGCTGCGGCGCGGACTCCGCGGCCTCACGCATCTGCCACACCATGGACGAGTGTCTCGCCGCCGCCGAGGAGCTCAACTACCCCGTCGTGGTGCGCCCGTCCTTCACGATGGGCGGCCTGGGGTCGGGCTTCGCATACGACGAGGAGGACCTGCGCCGCATCGCGGGCGCGGGCCTGCACTACTCGCCGACCACCGAGGTCCTGCTCGAGGAGTCCATCCTGGGCTGGAAGGAGTTCGAGCTCGAGCTCATGCGCGACCGCAACGACAACGTCGTCGTCGTGTGCTCGATCGAGAACGTCGACCCCGTCGGCGTCCATACCGGCGACTCGGTCACGGTGGCGCCTGCCATGACCCTGACCGACCGCGAGTACCAGCGCATGCGCGACGTGGGGATCGCGATCATCCGCGAGGTGGGCGTCGACACCGGCGGCTGCAACGTCCAGTTCGCCGTCGAGCCCGACACGGGCCGTCTCATCGTCATCGAGATGAACCCGCGCGTGTCGCGCTCCTCCGCGCTCGCCTCCAAGGCCACGGGGTTCCCCATCGCGAAGATCGCCGCCAAGCTCGCCCTCGGGTACACGCTCGATGAGATCCCTAACGACATCACCGGCTCCACGCCCGCGAGCTTCGAGCCCACGCTCGACTACGTCGTGGTGAAGGTGCCGCGCTTCGCCTTCGAGAAGTTCCCGGCAGCGGACCCGGTCCTGACCACGACCATGAAGTCGGTGGGCGAGGCCATGTCGATCGGACGATCATTCACCGAGGCACTCGGCAAGGCGCTGCGGTCGATCGACAAGCGCTCCGCGAACTTCCACTGGGAGGGCGAGGCGCCCTCGGGCGACCAGATCGACGCGCTGCTGCAGGCCGTCGCGGTGCCGACGGAGAAGCGCTTCATCCAGGTGCAGCAGCTCCTGCGAGCCGTCCTCGCGGGCGACACCACGCTCGAGGCGATCTTCGACGCGTGCAAGATCGACCCGTGGTTCCTCGACCAGATGCTGCTGATGAACGAGGTCGCCCTCGCCACCGCATCGGCGCCCAAGCTGACGGCCGAGGTGCTCCGCGACGCCAAGCGTCACGGCCTCGCCGACGCCCAGATCGCGGACCTGCGGCACATGCCCGTCGAGGACGTCTACGCCGCCCGCGCCCAGCTCGGCGTGCTGCCCGTCTACAAGACCGTGGACACCTGCGCCGCCGAGTTCGAGGCGCGCACGCCGTACCACTACAGCTCGTACGACAGCGAGACCGAGGTGTCGCCGCGCGAGCGCGAGGCGGTCATCATCCTCGGCTCGGGCCCCAACCGCATCGGCCAGGGCATCGAGTTCGACTACTCGTGCGTGCACGCCGCGCTGTCCCTCAAGGACCGCTACGAGACCGTCATGGTGAACTGCAATCCCGAGACGGTCTCGACGGACTACGACACCGCGAATCGGCTCTACTTCGAGCCGCTCACGTTCGAGGACGTCATGGCGGTGTACGAGGCCGAGAAGGCGGCGGGACCGGTCAAGGGCATGTTCGTGCAGCTGGGCGGGCAGACGCCGCTGAGCCTGTCCGAGCGCCTCGCCGACGCGGGCGTGCCGATCCTCGGCACCTCGCCCGAGGCGATCGACAACGCCGAGGACCGTGCGGCGTTCGGTCGCGTGCTCGAGGAGGCAGGGGTCCCGGCGCCTGCGTACGGCACGGCCCACGGCATCGACGAGGCGATCGACATCGCCGAGTCGATCGGCTACCCGGTCCTCGTGCGCCCGTCCTACGTGCTCGGCGGCCGAGGCATGGAGATCGTCTACGACCGCGCGCAGCTCGAGGACTACGGGACGCGCATGGCGGACATCGGAGACCACGCGACGGACGCCCCGCTGCTCATCGACCGCTTCCTGGACGACGCGATCGAGATCGACGTCGACGCCCTGTACGACGGCGAGGAGCTGTACCTCGGCGGCGTCATGGAGCACATTGAGGAGGCGGGCATCCACTCGGGCGACTCCGCGTGCGTGCTGCCGCCGGTCACGCTGTCCCTTGAGGAGCTCGAGAGGATCCGCCGCTCCACCGAGGCGCTCGCCGAGGGCATCGGGGTGCGCGGCCTCATGAACGTCCAGTTCGCGCTCGTCTCCGACGTGCTGTACGTGCTGGAGGCGAACCCGCGTGCGTCGCGCACCGTCCCGTTCGTCGCCAAGGCGACCGGCGTGCCCCTCGCGACCGCCGCGTCGCTCGTCATGACGGGCACCTCGATCGCTCAGCTCAAGGCCGACGGCGTGCTGCCCGAGATCGATGCCGCCCACATCGACATGAGCCAGCGCCTCGCGGTCAAGGAGGCGGTGCTGCCCTTCAAGCGGTTCCGCACTCACGACGGGCTGGTCGTCGACTCGGTGCTCGGGCCCGAGATGCGGTCGACGGGCGAGGTCATGGGCTTCGACGACACCTTCCCGCTGGCGTTCGCCAAGTCCCAGGCGGCCGCCTTCGGAGGGCTGCCGACCGAGGGAACGGCGTTCGTGTCGGTCGCCGACAGGGACAAGCGCTCGATCGTGTTCCCCGCCGCGCGCCTGCACGAGCTGGGCTTCGAGATCCTCGCCACCGAGGGCACCGCGCAGGTGCTCGGACGTCACGGCATCCCCGCGCGCGTGGTGCGCAAGCACTCGCAGGGCAGGGGAGAGGACGGCGAACCCACGATCGTCGACCTGGTCAACCAGGGCGAGGTCGCCCTCGTCATCAACACGCCCTCCGGGCAGGGTGCCCGTGCCGACGGCTACGAGATTCGCGCCGCCGCAACGGCAGCGGACGCCGCGATCGTCACGACCACGCAGCAGCTCGCGGCAGCCGTGCTCGCCATCGAGGCGCGCCGCCGCGGACCCTTCGACGTGATGAGCCTGCAGGATGCAGCCGGTGCCCGCGCGCGAAACGTCATCGCAGGTAACATGGCCTGAGAAGGCCCCATCTTCAAGGAGGACCGCATGCGGTTCGGAGCCAGGCTCGCGGAGGCGATGGATCGACTGGGTCCGTTGTGCGTGGGAATCGACCCCCACGTCTCGCTCCTCCAGGCATGGGGTCTCGAGGACACTCCGCAGTCGTTGGCGGCCTTCGGCGAGACCGTGGTCGACGCGGCCAAGGACTCGGCGGCGGCCGTCAAGCCCAACATCGCCTTCTTCGAGCGTCACGGTGCGAAGGGCGTGGCCGCGCTCGAGTACGTGCTCGGCAAGGCGCGCGAGGCCGACCTGCTGACCATCGTCGATGCCAAGCGCGGAGACATCGGCTCGACCATGGAGGGCTACGCGCAGGCCTTCCTGCGCGCGGGCGCCCCGCTCGAGTGCGACGCCCTCACGGTCTCGCCCTACCTGGGGTTCGGCTCCCTCGAGCCGGCACTGTCGCTCGCCGAGGAGCACGGCAAGGGGCTGTTCGTGCTCGCGCTGACGTCCAACCGCGAGGGGGCCTCCGTCCAGCATGCCCGCAGCGCGGACGGCGAGGTGGTGGCGGCGTCGATGGTCCGCCAGGCAGCGGAGAGGAACGTGGGCCTCACGCCCATGGGCGACGTGGGACTCGTCGTCGGGGCGACGGTGGGCTCGGCGATGACGGACCTCGGCATCGGCCTCGAGGGCCTCAACGGCCCGATCCTTGCGCCCGGCGTGGGCGCCCAGGGCGGTACGGCCGCCGAGTTGTCCCAGGTATTCGGGAACACTCGGGGGCTCGTGCTCGTCAACCAGTCGAGGGGCGTGCTGACGGCGGGCCCCTTCACCGAGAAGCTGCACGGCGCCATCCGGGACGCCGCACAAGCAGCGCAGCACGCACTGCGGGCCTGACCTGCAGGCGAGGAAGGAGGGATCGTGGCGACACCTGAACTGACCGACGATCAGCGTGCGGCGGCCCTCGTGAAGGCGACGGCGGTGCGCAGTGCCCGTCGCGTCTTCAAGGAGGAGCTGTCGCGCGGCGAGATGAGCCTGTCAGAGGCCATCTCCCGCGCCAAGGCCGACGAGGCTCTCGCCGGCATCCGCGTCCGCGATCTCCTGCAGTGTCTGCCAGGGATCGGCCCCAAGCGTGCGGAGACCGCGATGGAGGAGATCGGCATCTCTCCCGCGCGCCGCATCCGCGGGCTCGGGACGCACCAGGTCGACGCGCTCGTCGAGCGCGAGCATCGATGACCCGACTGGTCGTGCTCGCTGGCCCCACTGCAGTGGGCAAGGGCACTCTCGTGAGAGCCCTGCGTGAGCGCAACCCCGACATCTGGCTGTCCGTCTCCGCCACCACCCGGTCCCCCCGACCGGGGGAGGTGGAGGGCGAGCACTATCACTTCGTGAGCGAGGCGGAGTTCTCCCGCATGATCGAGCACGGTGAGCTCCTCGAATGGGCGACGGTCCACGGCCGCCACCGCTACGGCACCCCGCGCGCGGCGGTCGAGGAGCACCTGGCTGCCGGTGACCCCTCGCTCCTCGAGATCGACCTCCAAGGCGCGCGGCAGGTGCGCGCGACCATGCCGGAGGCGCTGTACGTGTTCATCGAGCCGCCGTCGGTCGAGGAACTGGTCCGTCGCCTGGTGGGCCGCGGCACCGAGGACGACCTCGAGCGCGAGAGGCGGCTGAGGACCGCCGAGGTCGAGATGGCGGCCTCCAAGGAGTTCGACGTGATCATCATCAACGACGATCTCGACACCGCGGTCCAGCAGCTCGAGAAGCTCGTCCTCGACCCCGGAAGCGTGCGTGGCGCGAGCCGCCGACATGTGCCCTGAGGCCCGCGCGGTACACTGGACGCCGGACTTTCCCGCAAACGACAAACGTACGGAGTGAACCGTGGCCGGAACCGTGGCACAGCCAGAGGGCATCACCAACCCCCCGATCGACGAGCTTCTCGAGAAGGTCGACTCCAAGTACGCGCTCGTCATCTACGGCTCCAAGCGTGCACGCCAGATCAACTCGTACTACGAGGCGCTGGGCGAGGGCCACTTCGAGAACGTCGGCCCGCTCGTCGAGGCCGACTCGACGGACAAGCCCCTGTCCGTGGCCCTGCGTGAGATCAACGAGGGCGGCCTGCTGACGCTCGGCGACTCCGCCGAGTAAGCGCGCACGTCCCATGCGCGTCCTGCTGGGCGTGACCGGCGGGATCGCGGCATACAAGGTCGCGTCCGTGCTTCGTCTGCTGACGGAGGACGGGCACGACGTCCGCGTCATCCCGACCGCGGCATCGCTCCACTTCGTCGGCCGCGCCACGTGGGAGGCGCTGTCCGGCAACCCCGCCCCCACGGAGACGTTCGAGGACGTCCCGTCGGTGCAGCACGTGAGGCTGGGCCAGCGGGCCCATGCTGTGCTCGTCGCCCCCGCGACGGCGGACTTCCTGGCGCAGATGGCCACCGGTCGGGCGACCGACCTGCTGGGCAACGCCCTGCTCGCGACCGAGGCGCCCGTACTCGTGGCCCCCGCGATGCACACCGAGATGTGGCGCGACCCCGCGACGCAGGCGAACGTGGCGACTCTGCGCGAACGCGGCGTGCACGTGCTCGAGCCTGCCGTCGGACGGCTCACGGGGCCCGACTCGGGGCCTGGGCGCCTGCCCGAGCCCGAGGACATCGTCGCGGCGCTCTACGCGCTTGCCGACGGCGCAGGCATCGCGCGCGGCACGGGGTCACACGGCACTGAGTCAAATGGCGCTGTGTCGAACGGCGCTGTGTCGAGTAGCACTGTGTCGAACGGCGCTGAGCCGGAGAGCGCTGTGCCGGGCCATGCAGCGTCGCGCAGTGCTGTGCCGGACAGCGCTGGTGCGAGCGCGACCGTGACGGCGGGGACGTGGGGCGACCTCGACGGCGTCCACGTGCTGGTCACCGCGGGCGGTACGCGCGAGCCCATCGACGCCGTTCGCTACCTGGGCAACCGCTCGAGCGGCCACCAGGGGTTCGCGATCGCGGAGGCCGCGCGCGAGCGCGGCGCCACCGTGACCGTGGTCGCCGCCAACGTGGCTCTGCCGCTCGGCGAGGGCATCGGCCGGGTGGAGGTGGAGACGGCAGCGCAGCTGGAGGCCGAGGTGAGACGTCTGGCCCCGAGCGCCGATGCGGTGGTCATGGCGGCCGCCGTCGCCGACTTCCGGCCCGCTCGGGTCAGCGACGCGAAGCTCAAGAAGTCCGACAGTGCCGGGCTCACGCTCGAGTTGGTGCAGACGGCCGATGTGCTGGCCGGACTGGTGGCCGAGCGACGTCCCGGGCAGGTCGTCGTCGGATTCGCGGCGGAGACCGGCGACGATGCGGGCACCGTGCTCGAGCACGCGGCAGCGAAGGCGCGCCGGAAGGGCGCCGACCTGCTCGTCGTGAACGAGGTCGGTGACGGAAAGGGCTTCGCCGTACCCGACAACGACGTCGTGCTGCTGGACGCCACAGGCGAGGTGCTCGGGAAGGCGAGCGGCACCAAGCTGGCGGTCGCGCACGCTGTCCTCGACCGCATCGGCGCGGCGCTCAAGGACGCGTGACGCGCCGAGCCTCGCGCACCTGAGCCCGCGGTGGTGCGGAGCGGGCTCGATCTGGTGAGCGCGCAGCTCGAGCGCGGCCGAGCGGGGCGACGGCTCGCACCCCGCGCGTGCACGCGACCGGCCACCAGGCTCGACACGGGGCCCGGGTACCCCGTTCACGCGCGGAGCACGGCCTCCACGACCGCTCGGGAGGCGTCGTAGCCGCCGGGCCACTCGCTCGCGCGAGGTCCTGCCACGTTCAGGATGAGCGCGGAGCCCACGCCGTCGAGCCAGGTCAGCACATCGCGGACCACTCGCTCGGCCGTCGGGCCCGGGTCGTCGAGCACGAGAGCCGGCCGACCCACGTCGCGTGCGCACGCGACCGCGAGCTCCGTGCCAGGCGACTCGACCCCTCCCGTGAGCACGAGCGTCGCGTGAGCGTCGCGGACGTTGAGCCGCGTGCGCGTGGCGGGATCGGCGTCGGCTGTGGGCTGGAGGCCCGGGTAGTCGACGAGCACGCCAGGATGGTCGGGCTTGTCCTCCGCCCACCCTCCCGCGGGGCACCAACCGCCGTGGATCATCCCGGCATGGATGGCCGCGTCCAGCGCACCCCGGTCCACGCCCGTCTGGCCGCCGGAGATGATCCGCGAGACACGCTCCACGGCCGCCGCCTTCCTCCGGGCCGCGCACCCGGTACCTCGACGCTAGCAAGGGTGGGTGCGGATCGGCCGGTGTCGGCGGTCACGGCTAGGCTGGCGCGCGTGACGAATCTTCGACTGTTCACCTCCGAGTCCGTGACCGAGGGCCACCCCGACAAGATCTGCGACCAGGTGTCGGACGCCATCCTCGACGAGATGCTGCGCCTGGACCCGGCGTCCCGCGTCGCCGTGGAGACCATGGTCACCACGGGCCTGGTCCACGTCGCAGGCGAGGTCTCGACCGAGGCGTACGTCGACATCCCCGGCACCATCCGCGAGGTCGTCACGAGCATCGGCTACACGTCCTCACGGGACGGCTTCGACGGTGACTCGTGCGGCGTCTCGGTGTCGATCGGCGAGCAGAGCCCTGACATCTGGCAGGGCGTGGGGAGCGCCACCGACAGCGACGGGAGCGAGCTCGGCGCGGGCGACCAGGGTCTGATGTTCGGCTACGCCTGCCGCGACACCCCCGAGCTGATGCCGCTGCCCATCGCGATGGCTCACCGGCTCACCCAGCGGCTGGCGCAGGTCCGCAAGGACGGCGTGGTCGAGGGGCTGCGTCCGGATGGCAAGGCCCAGGTGACCATCGGCTACGACGGCGACGTCGCGCGCACGGTCGACACCGTGGTCGTGTCGAGCCAGCACGCGGAGGGCATGGACATCGCCGACCTGCGTGCGCAGCTCGAGGCCGAGGTGATCGCGCCGGTGCTCGCCGGCTTCGAGCTCGACGCGACGGGCCACCGCTCGCTCATCAACCCAACCGGCAAGTTCGAGATCGGCGGCCCCAAGGGCGACGCCGGGCTGACGGGGCGCAAGATCATCGTCGACACGTATGGCGGCATGGCCCGCCACGGCGGCGGAGCGTTCTCGGGCAAGGATCCGTCCAAGGTCGACCGCTCGGCTGCGTACGCGATGCGGTGGGTCGCCAAGAACGTCGTCGCCGCCGGGCTGGCCGATCGCTGCGAGGTGCAGGTCGCGTATGCGATCGGCACGTCGCGTCCCGTGGGCCTCTACGTCGAGACGTTCGGGACGGAGACGGTCGACCGCGATCGCATCGTCGCCGCCATCCGGGACACCTTCGACCTGCGCCCCACGGCGATCATCGAGGCACTGGATCTGCGTCGTCCCATCTACCGTCAGACCGCTGCGTACGGGCACTTCGGGCGCGAGCTCGACGCCTTCACGTGGGAGCGCACGGACCGCGCGGAGGCGCTCGCCGCGGCGTGCGCATAGGACGCTCGCTGTGATGGAGCGTGGCGCTCTGCCGCACGACGGCGACGCGCTGCGACACGCGGACGGATCCGGCCGCGGGGCCGGTGATGCCGACGTGAGCGTGCCCGTCGACACCCCGGGTTCGGAGGCGTTGTTCGATCTCGCGGCGCCCGATCTCTCACCCGCGCGCGCGCCCAGCGACGGCGCTGCCGCCAGGGCCACGGCCGAGGCCGTCGAGGCCGGCGCGGTCGCGACCGTCTGCATCGACAGTCCGCTGCCGCACCTGGACCGACCCTTCGACTACATCATCCCCTCGCGCCTGCGAGACCAGGTCGCGGTCGGCACCCGGGTGCGCGTCCCCTTCCGCGGGTCGCTCACCAGCGCGGTCGTGACGGATGTGGGCTCCGGCAGCGGCTTCGAGGGCACCCTGAGCCCTCTCCGCACGGCGGCGGCCCGTCCCAGCACCACCGCGGAGGGCATCGCGCTCGCGCGCCGCGTCGCCCGCCGCTACGGCGGGTCGCTGTGGGACGTGCTGCGGCTCGCGATGCCGCCGCGCGCGGCGTCGGTCGACAAGCGCGCGTGGGAGGGGGACAGCGTGGACGCGGCGGTGGCGGCGCTGCAGCCGGAGTACGCCGCGGCCGCAGAGCGGTCGCGGGCGGAGGATCCCGAGAGTGCGCGCTCGCTCGCCGGCGAGCTGGCCTCCCTGGCCTCGGGCGACCGGATCGTCTGGCAGGCGCTGCCCGAGACGTCACCTCGCGCATCGGCGCCCGTGCATGCGCTGGTGAGCGCAGCCCTGACCGTCGTCGCCGACGCCGACCCCAGTGAGCCAGCGGGCGCATCGGCGATCGTGATCGTGCCCGACGCGCGAGCCCTGGCGGCCGTGCTCGCCGAGTTAGAACGGCTCGGCCTGCGCCGGTGGACGTCGCGGTCGGGCGGTCACGTCGCAGTGCTCGACCACGATGACGGCCCCGCGACGAGGTACGGCTCCTACCTCGCCGCGCTGCACGGCCACGCGCGCATCGTGCTGGGCACGCGGCCCACCGTGATGCAGCCCGTCCCGCGCCTGGGGCTCATCGCGGTGTGGGACGAGGCCAATGGCGTCTACGAGGACCCGCACGCTCCCTATCCGCACGCCAGGACCGTCGCCGCCATGCGCGCCGAGGACGGCGCGGGCATGCTGCTCGGCGGGTACGCGCTGAGCGCCGAGGCCGTCGCGCTGACGGCACGCGGCTGGGCACGGCTGCTGCTGCCGGAGCCGACGTCGGTGCGGGCGAGCGCGCCCGCGATCGAGCTCGTCACGCCCGAGCGTCGCGACGCCGAGGGCGCGTCGGGCTGGCACTGGATGCCGGGCTCCGTCTGGCGGGATCTGAGGAAGGGGCTCGAGACGGGTCCGGTCGCCGTCGTGGTGCCCCGGACGGGCTACGTGCGCGCCGCCGCCTGCGCGCGCTGCGACGCGTGGGCCACCTGCCGGGAGTGCGACTCGCTTCTCATGGTGCCCGCCCACGCATCGGACCCTCAGTGCGTGGACTCTGGTCACGACCAGCCCGACTGGCACTGCCAGGACTGCCACGGATCCGCGCTCAAGCAGGTTCGGCAGGGAGCGGACCGCATCGGCGAGCAGCTCGCGCGGATGCTGGGCGACGTCCCCCTGACCGTGTCGACCGCGGCGGCGGGCGTGAGTGCGGACGGCTCCGTCACCGAGGGGGTCGTGCTCGCCACGCCAGGCGCGCTGCCGGCCGTCGCGGGCGGCTACGCGCACCTGGTCGTCCTCGACGCTGGCGTCGCTGCCGCCATGGCGCTCGGAGGCGAGCTGAATGCGCTGCGCTGGTGGCTCGGCGCCGCAGCCCTCGCCCGGCCGCGGCGCGACGGAGGACGGGTCTCGATCATCGGCGTGCTGCCACCGGCAGTCGAGGAGGCGCTCGTGACGTGGTCGCCGGCCGAGGCGGCGAGCGCCGAGGTCGCCGAGAGGGAGGCGCTCGGCCTGCCGCCGCATCGACGCCACCTCGCGGTCACCGGGGATGCGGGGCTCGTGGCGACCGCCGTCGAGCGCGTGGGTCGCGACCGCCGCGTGACCACCGTGCCCATCGAGGGCGGCTCCGGGCTGCTGGTGCCGCGAGCGCTCGCGCAGGACGCCATCGACGCGGTCCGCGCGCTCCAGCGGGAGGCCTCGCGCGAGGGGCGGGAGCTGCGCCTGCGCGTCGATGGGCCGCTGGTGCTGGCGCAGTGACCCGATCGAGCCCGTGACGCCCGCTGCACACGCTACGCGCTGGCGGTGTGCCGCGAGCCGTGCGCCGGCAGTGAGCCACACACTGGCCGTGAGCCGTGAGCCGTGAGCGGTGAGCCGGGGGCCGTGAGCGGCGCGGCGGCGGTGTGCCGCACGCCGACGGCGAGCGGTGCGCCGACGGCGAGCTCTATGCCTGCAGTGTGCCGTGCGCTGGCCGTGAGCGGCGCGGCGGCCATGAGCCGCCGGCTCTCGACGTGCCGGGCACGCCCCTTCGCGCCGCCTACGATGGGCGCATGCGTCTGCTCTTCGCCGGGACACCTCAGATCGCGATCCCCAGCCTCGAGGCGCTCGCCGAGCGACACGAGATCGTCGCCGTGATCACGCAGCCCGACGCCCGCGGCAAGCGCGGACGTGCGCTGCATCCCTCGCCCGTCAAGGAGCTCGCGCTCGAGAGGGGCTGGCCGGTGCACACTCCTGAGACCGCGAAGGATCCCGCATTCGTCGCCGAGATGGCCGCGCTCGAGGCGGACGCGGCGGCCGTCGTGGCGTATGGCCAGATCCTGCGCCGCGAGCTCCTCGATGCGGCACGGCTCGGCTGGGTCAACCTCCACTTCTCCCTGCTGCCGGCGTGGCGAGGCGCCGCGCCTGTGCAGCGGGCCATCATGGCCGGCGACGAGGTGACGGGCGCCTCCGCGTTCCTGCTCGACGAGGGTATGGACACGGGGCCGATCATCGGGACCGTCACCGAGCCGATCCGTCGCTCGGACACCGCTGGCACGCTGCTCGAGCGCTTGGGCGAGCTGGGCGCGCCGCTCCTGGTCCAGGCCATCGAGGCGCTGGGCTCCGGGGCCGCCGCGCCCCAGCCCCAGTCCGCGGACGGCGTCAGCCACGCCGCCAAGCTCTCTCGGGACGACGCCTACGTGCGCTGGGACCGTCCGGCCCACGTGGTCGACCGTCAGATCCGAGGCTGCACCCCCGCGCCGGGAGCGTGGACCACGCTGCCCGATGGGTCGCCGATGAAGCTCGGCCCGGTGAAGGTCCGCGAGGACCTGCCTGGCACGGTGCCGGGGCAGATCAGCGAGCACGGCGGCTCCGTCGTCGTCGGGACGGGCGGTCATCCGGTCGAGCTGTCCTGGGTGCAACCGTCAGGCAAGGGGCAGACCCCTGCCGACGCCTGGCGGCGCGGCGCGAGGCTGGACGAGCAGGCAGTGCTGGGAGACGCATGAGCAGGAAGAAGAACGCCGGTCGCAAGCCCGGTGGCCCGGCCCAGCGAGGCGGCGGGCGACCTTCCCCCGCCAGAGAGGCCGCCTTCCAGTGCATCGAGGCGGTGGCGTATGACGGGGCGTACGCCAACCTCGTCATGCCGGACATCGTTGCGAAGGCCGGCCTGGATGGGCGCGATGCCGGCTTCGCCACCGAGCTGGCCTACGGTGCCCTGCGCATGCAGCGGCTGTACGACGCCATCATGGCGCACGCGGCCAAGCGCCCGGCAGAGTCGATCGACAACGCCGTCCGCATGACCCTGTGGCTCGGCCTCCATCAGGCACTGGCCATGCGGGTCCCATCGCATGCGGCCGTCAACGAGACCGTCGACCAGACCCGACGGCACGCCGGCGCCGGCGCCGCCAAGTTCGCCAACGCGATCATGCGTCGCGCGACCGAGAAGGATCGCGACGCATGGGTCGCGACGGTCGCCGCCGGAACGTCGCGCGAGGCGCTCGGCGTGCGCCACTCGCACCCCGATTGGGTGACCGCCGAGCTCGAGCGAGCGCTCGAGGCAGACGGCCGCGCCGGGCAGATCGAGACGCTGCTGGCCTCGGACAACGAGCCCGCGCGGGTGACGCTCGTCGCGCGACCGGGGCTCATCGACCGGGACACGCTCGCCCAGACAGTCGAGGGTGAGCCCGGCGAGCACTCCCCGTGGGCCGTCACGCTGCCGGGAGGTCGTCCTGGTGCGATCGCGGCGGTGAGCGACGCCACGGCCGCCGTCCAGGACGAGGGCAGCCAGATCGCAGCGGGCGCACTGGCCGCCGCGCGCGACATCGCGGCAGGGGAGCGGTGGCTCGACATGTGTGCGGGACCCGGCGGCAAGGCCGCCCTGCTGGGTGCGATCGCCGCCGAGCACGGCGCCTTCCTCGACGCCCTCGAGCTGCACCGTCACCGAGCGGACCTGGTGCGCCGCTCCGTCCGCGCCGTCCCCGACGGCGTCGTGAGCGTCCACGAGGGCGATGCGACGCGTTGGGGCGAGGACGCCGCCTACGACCGGATCATCCTCGACGCCCCGTGCACTGGCCTGGGCGCCCTGAGGCGGCGGCCCGAGGCGCGCTGGCGCCGAGGCCCCGGCGACGTCGCGCAGCTCGCGAGCCTTCAGCGCGACCTGCTGGCGAGAGCCGAGCTCCTGCTCGCTCCGGGCGGCCTGCTCGCCTACGTCACGTGCTCGCCGGTGTTGACCGAGACGCGCGACATCGTGGACGGCACGTCGCTTGGGGTCCTCGATGCGCGCGAGGCGGTGGGGAGCCTCACGGGAACGGATCCGAGCTCCTGGGGCGCCGGTCCACATGTCCAGCTCTGGCCGCACGCCCACGGCACGGACGCCATGTTCCTCGCCCTGCTCGAGCGACCGATCTGAGAGGGGTGCTCGCTCGGCACCCAGCCCGCGCATCGGCCCTCGTGACGCGCATGCGCGACGTGGCTGCGAGGGAATTCAGCCCGCAGGGACGGCGCCCGAGCAGCCCGACGTCCAGCCGAGACTAGGCTCGATGCCATGGGCATTCAGATCGCACCGAGCATCCTGGCCGCCGACTTCGCCAACCTCGAGCGGGACATCCTCGCCGTCGACAACGCCGACTGGCTGCACGTCGACGTCATGGACGCGCACTTCGTCCCGAACCTGACGCTGGGGCTGCCCGTCGTGGAGCGCATCGCTCAGATCGCGCCCATGCCGGTCGACACGCACCTCATGATCGAAGATCCCGATCACTGGGCGCCTCAGTACGCGGAGGCGGGGGCGGCATCGGTCACGTTCCACCTCGAAGCAGCGCGCGACCCGGTGGCGATCGCGCGTGACCTGCGCCGGCTCGGGGCTCGCGCGAGCGTCGCGATCAAGCCGGGGACCGCGGTCGATCCGCTCCTCGACGTGCTGACCGAGTTCGACATGGTGCTCGTCATGACGGTCGAGCCGGGCTTCGGCGGCCAGGACTTCATGCCCGACATGCTCCCCAAGCTGCGCACCCTCCGAGAAGCCGCTGCGGAGCGCGACCACGATCTGTGGCTCCAGGCCGATGGCGGCATCGCGCGCGACACGATCGCCGAGGCCTCGGCCGCGGGATGCAGCGTGTTCGTCGCGGGCTCGGCCGTGTACGGTGCCGACGATCGCCGCGCAGAGATCGAGGAGCTGCGGCGGATCGCGCGCGAGGCGCATGGCGATGGGTGAGTCGCCCGATCCTGAACGGCCCGGACGTCTGTCCACCGTGGACGCCATGGATCGTGCGGTGGCGATCGCGCACAGGGGACCTGCTCATGGTCCCAACCCGCGCGTCGGCTGCGTGCTGCTCGGGCCTGACGGCACGGTGCTGGGCGAGGGGTGGCATCGCGGCGCCGGAACGGCCCACGCCGAGGTCGCGGCGATCGCCGATGCGCGAGCTGGAGGCTTCGACCTGACCGGGTCCACTGCGGTCGTCACGCTCGAGCCGTGCAACCACACGGGACGCACGGGGCCGTGCGTGGACGCGCTCGCGCAGGCGGGCGTGGGAACCGTGGTGTTCGGGGTCACCGATCCGGGAGACGCCTCGAGCGGCGGAGCCGCCGCGCTCATCCGGCGAGGGATACCGGCTCGGCTCGAGCCCCACCCGGGAGCCCAGGTGCTCACTCGCCGTTGGGTGGCGTCGATGCGTCGAGGGCGCCCCTACGTGATCGCCAAATGGGCCTCGACTCTGGATGGGCGCATGGCTGCCGCGGACGGCACGTCCTTCTGGATCACGGGGGAGGAGGCGCGGGAGCACGCGCATCGCGTGCGGGCCGAGGTGGATGCGATCGCCGTCGGCACCGGCACGGTGCTGACCGACGACCCGGCGCTGACCGCGCGGCCCGGAGGCTCGCCCGCCGCTCATCAGCCCCTGCGCGTGGTCGTGGGGACGCGCGATACCGCAGGGCGCCGGGTGTGGGAGGGCGGTGGCGCCCTCGCGATCGCTTCGCACGACCCGGCCGTGGTGCTCGAGGAGCTGTGGGCGCGCGAGGCGCGCACGGTGATCGTCGAGGGGGGCCCCACGATGCTCACGGCCTTCCTTCGCGCGGGGCTGGTGGACGAGGTCCACGCCTACATCGCGCCGGCCCTCCTGGGAGCCGGCCCGACCGTGGTCGACGACCTGGGAATCGGAACCATGAGAGATTCGTTGAGAGGTCAAGCAGTGACATCCGAGCGTCTGGGCGCGGATACCCTGATCACCGCGCTGCTGACGGAAGGAGTCTGAGTGTTCACCGGCATCGTCGAGGCCGTCGGCATCATCGAAGAGGTGATCGACGACGGCGCCCGCTCGCGCCTGACCATCCGCTCCGACGGCTTCGGGAGCGACCTGGTCCACGGCGAGTCCATCTCTGTCGACGGCGTGTGCCTCACGGTCGCCGGGCAGGGCGAGGGCACCTGGGCCGCTGACGTCATGCGCATCACGCGCACGACCACGACGCTGGGCCTGGCCGAGCGAGGGCGCGCGGTCAACCTCGAGCGAGCGCTCCGCGCGGACGGTCGCCTGGGCGGTCACATCATGCAGGGCCACGTCGACGGCCGGGCCGAGCTGATCGCTCGTGACTCGCAGGACGAGTGGGACGACTTCACCTTCGCGCTGCCAGCGGACCTGGTGCGCTACGTCGTGCCGAAGGGATCGATCGCCCTCAACGGCGTCTCCCTCACGGTGGCCGCGCTCGACGGCTCTCACGCCACGGTGTCGCTGATCCCTACGACGCTGTCCGACACGACGCTGGGAGCCCTGCGCACGGGCGACCTGGTCAACGTCGAGGTGGACGTGATGGGCAAGTACGTGGAGTCCATGCTGGCGGCCAGGTCATGAGCGCGGAGCTGGTGGCGCTGGTCGAGCGCGCCCTCGACGACCTGCGCGCCGGCAAGCCGGTGCTAGTCGCCGACTCGCACCACCGCGAGAACGAGGCGGACTTCATCATGTCGGCCCAGACCACGACCACCGAGTGGGTCGCGTGGGGCATCCGGCACTCCTCGGGCTATCTGTGCGCCCCCATGACGGGGCCGCGAGCCGACGCGCTCAACCTGCCGCTGATGGTGCCGAACAGCCAGGATCCTCGTCGCACGGCCTACACCGTGTCCGTCGACGCGACCACCGGAATCACGACCGGCATCTCCGCCGCCGACCGGCACCGCACGCTGCAGGTGCTGGCAAGCGCGCATGCGACGGCCGACGACGTGATCCGGCCGGGTCACGTGCTGCCACTGCGAGCCGTGGCAGGGGGAGTGCTGCACCGGCCCGGCCACACCGAGGCGGCCGTCGACCTGTGCCGCCTCGCGGGCCTCGAGCCGGTGGGCGTGATCGCCGAGCTCGTCAACGACGACGGCACGATGATGCGGACCGGCGACGCTACCGCCGTCGCCGAGGCCGAGGGCCTCGTGTTCCTCACCATCGCGGACCTCATCGCCTACCGCCGCCACATCGATGACCTGCCAGCGCCAGTCGAGCCCGCCCCGCATCGAGTCGAGGCGTCGGGCGAGGCGCGGCTGCCGACCCGTCACGGTGAGGTCACGATCAAGGCCTTTCGCGACGCACGCACCGGCGACGAGCACGTGGCGCTCACGGCGCCCACGCGGGGGAGCTCCACGCCCGTCGTGCGGGTCCATTCGGAGTGCCTCACGGGGGACGCCTTCGGGTCGCTGCGGTGCGACTGCGGGCCGCAGCTGGACGCCGCGATCGCTCGCGTGGCTGCCGAGGGTGGCGCCGTGGTCTACCTGCGCGGACACGAGGGCCGCGGCATCGGCATCCTCGGCAAGGTCCAGGCCTACGCGCTGCAGGACGCCGGCAGGGACACGGTCGACGCCAATACCGACCTGGGCTTCCCGGTGGACCGGCGCGAGTACGGCGCCGCCGCCGCCATCCTCCACGCGCTCGGGATGACGGAGGTGCGGCTGATGACCAACAACCCGTCCAAGGTCGAGGCCATGCGCGCATCGGGCATCACGGTGACCGAGCGGATCCCGCACCACTACGGGGAGCACCCTGAGAACGCCCAGTACCTGCGCACTAAGATCGAGCGCATGGGACACCTCCTGGGAGACAACGCGTGAGCGGCGGCGGTGCACCCGCGATGACGGTCGACGGGCGGGGCCTGACGGTCGAGATCGTCGCGAGCCAATGGCACACCGACGTCATGGACGGACTCGTGGCGGGCGCCGTGCGGGCCGCGCAGGCCGCGGGCGCGACGCACCGGGTGACGCGCGTCGCGGGCGCGTTCGAGCTCACCGTGGTCGCGGAGCACCTCGCGCGCGGCGGTGCCGATGCGATCGTCGCCCTGGGCGTGGTCGTGCAGGGCGAGACCCCGCATTTCGAGTACGTGTGCGAGTCCGTCACCATGGGGCTCACCGACGTCGCGCGCGAGCACGCCGTCCCTGTCGGATTCGGCGTGCTCACCGTCGACGACGTCCAGCAGGCGCTCGATCGCGCCGGAGTCGAGGGCTCCAAGGAGGACAAGGGCGCCGAGGCCGTCGAAGCCGCGCTGTCCACCGCCCGCATCCTCGCCTCCCTGAGCTGACCGCGTTCCCCACGGTTGGCCGCTTCACTGGTGGCCGCTCCACTGGTGGCACCGTCGAGCGTGGTCACACTCGCGGGCGCGACGGACAACCGCCCGACCCGCCCGACCCGGGCGGGGAGGCGGGAGAGGTGCGCCCGACTTCCCCTAGGCTGGCACCGTGAAGACCTTCGACGCACTGTACGAGGAGCTGGCCGCGCGCGCCCAGGAGCGCCCCGAGGGATCGGGCACGGTGGCCGCGCTCGACGCGGGGGTCCATACGATCGGCAAGAAGCTCGTCGAGGAGGCCGCCGAGTCGTGGATGGCCGCGGAGTTCCAGTCCGCCGACGAGGCCGCCGAGGAGATCTCCCAGCTCCTCTACTGGACGCAGGTGATGATGGTCGCGAAGGGCCTCACGCCTGCCGACGTGTACCGCCACCTGTAAGCCGCCGTCCCCGAAGCACCCGAGGAGATCCGTGCTCCGCATCGCCGTACCCAACAAGGGCTCGCTGTCAGAGCCCGCCGCCCAGCTCCTGCGAGAGGCTGGCTACAAGCAGCGTCGCGACCCGCGCGAACTGGTGCTGGTCGACGCCCGCAACGAGGTCGAGTTCTTCTTCCTGCGCCCGCGCGACGTCGCCGTCTACGTGGGCTCTGGAACCGTGCACGCCGGCATCACCGGCCGCGACCTGCTGCTCGACTCGGGCGCGCCTGCCACCGAGCACCTCGAGCTGGGGTTCGGAGCGTCGACGTTCCGCTATGCGGCGCCGGCGGACGCGACGGCGAGCATCGAGCAGATCGCCGGCAAGCGCGTGGCAACGAGCTACCCGCGCCTGGTCAAGCACCACCTGAAGTCCTTCGGCGTGGACGCGACCGTCGTGCGCCTGGACGGCGCCGTCGAGTCCTCGGTGCGCCTGGGCGTCGCTGACGTCGTGGCGGACGTGGTGTCGACGGGCACTACGCTGCGCGCCGCGGGGCTCGAGATCTTCGGCGAGCCCATCCTCAAGTCGGAGGCGATCCTCATCAAGGGTCCCGACGTCTCCGAGGACGAGCTGGGAGTGCTCACCGGCCGCCTGCGCGGCGTGCTGATGGCCCGCCAGTTCGTGCTGATCGACTACGACGTGCCCGACGAGCACCTCGACGCGACCATCGCGGTGACGCCCGGCTTCGAGGCGCCCACCGTGACGCCGCTGCATGGCAAGGACTGGCACGCGGTTCGCGTCATGGTCCCGCGGGTCGAGCTCAACCACATCATGGACGAGCTCTACGCCGCCGGCGGGCGCGGCATCCTCACCACCGAGCTGCTGGCGGTGCGGCTCTAGATGGCGGCCGCCGACGGCGAGATCGATCCCGCTCAGCGCCTGCTCAACCTGATGCTCGCGCTGAGCCGGACCCGTCACCGTCTCACGCGGGACCAGATTCGCGCGTCGGTCGAAGGGTACGAGACCGCGCCGGCAGGCGTGAGCGAGGCGGAGCGCGGGCGAGCGGATGCCTCGTTCGAGCGGATGTTCGAGCGCGACAAGAAGGCGCTCCGCAGCATGGGGATCCCGCTGCGGACCATCACCGACCCGGCGCACCAGGACGACCTGGGCTACCGCATCGACCCTGACGTCGACATGCCGCCGCTCGACCTGACGGTGCAGGACGCGGCGATCCTGGCGATCGCGGCGCAGTACTGGACGAGCAAGGCGATGAAGGCCGATGCGCGTCAGGGCTATGCCAAGCTCGTCTCGGCGGTCGAGCACGAGGACGGGCCGGCGCTGCCGTTCGGGGGCGTGTCGACCTCGGGCTCCGCTGACGTGGTCGCAGCGCTCGCCGAGGCGGCGAGCCTGCGCCAGGTCGTGAGCTTCGAATACGCGTCGGCGAGCTCGCCCACGCGCGTCCGGACGGTCGAGCCCTGGGGCATCGTTCTGCGGTCCGGGGTCGAGTACCTCGTGGGATGGGACGTCGACGCGGCCGCTGAGCGGGTGTTCCGGCTGGTGCGCGTCCAAGGCAAGGTCAAGCCGCGCGGCGAGCCCGAGGCCTTCGATCGCCCGGCCACGCTGCCGCTCGGCAGCCTCGCCGACGACGCCGACGTGGCGACCGCGACCATCGCCGTCCGGCCGGAGGCGGGACACGCCCTGCGTCGCAGGGGAGAGGTGGTCGGAGCCGACGACGGGTGGGACGTGCTCGAGGTGAGCTATCGCCACGCCGACCTGCTCCGCGCGGAGGTGCTCGCGCTGGCCGGTGCGGCCCGCGTCATCGAGCCGGCCGACCTGGCCCGCAGCGTGCGCGAGCACGCCCTCGCCGCCGCGGAGGTGGCTCGTGGCTGACACGTCGCGCGACCGGATCATCCGGATGCTCGGGATGGTCACCTACCTCGAGGCGAACGGACCCACGCCGGTGGCCGTGCTCGCCGACCACTTCGGCGTCTCCGCCGACGCCGCCACCCGGGACCTGTGGGCCCTGGGCACCACCGGCTTCCCGCCGTACCTCCACGGCGAGCTGTTCGACTTCGACTTCGACGCGCTCGACGAGGGCCTCGCCGTGCTCACCGAGTCGTTGGGCGTGACGCAGGTGCGCCTCAGCGGCCAAGAGGCGGTCGCATTGACCGGCGCGCTCGCCACCCTCGTCGCAGCGGGCACCGCACCTGAGGGGGCCGAACGCCTGCTCGAGCGCATCACCGGCGCGTTCGGCGGCTCGGTGCCGGTGACCGTCCTCGCTGGTGAGGACGGGCCGTCCGCGGACGTGCGTCAAGCTTTGGCGGCGGCGATCACGGCGGGACGCGCCGTGCGCCTCGCCTATGTCGACGCGAATGACCGGCGCACCGAACGGGTCATCGAGCCGCACCGGCTGGTCGCGATCGACGGCATCGGCTACGTCGAGTGCTGGTGCCGGAAGGCCGATGACTACCGCACCCTGCGGCTGAGCCGCATCGAGAGCGCCGATGCGCTGACTGAGCCCGTCTCCCACGCGCCTTCACAGGCACGAGGGTTCGACCTCGAGCGCACGTTCGAGGCGACCGTCGTGCTGTCGCGCTCGGCTCGCTGGGCGCTCGAGGATCTGCCGGGCGCCGCGGTGACGGTCGGCGACGAGCGTGCGACCGTCACGTTCGGCGTGACCGATCCGGCCTGGGCCGCGCGCCGGCTGCTCGCGGTCGCGCCGCAGCTCGTGAGCGTCGAGCCCGCGGCGCTGCGCGACGCGCTCGCGCGCCACGCCGATGCCGTCCTGGCCGTCCAGGACGCTTAGACTGGGGTGTCCGTCCCGCACTGAGGAGAGTTCATGGGTCCCCGCGAGATCATCATCATCGCCGTGATCGTGGTGCTGCTGTTCGGCGCGCCCAAGCTCCCGGAGCTTGCGCGCAGCATCGGCAAGTCGATGCGGATCCTCAAGGACGAGACCAAGTCGCTGGCCGACGACGGCAAGGACGACGACGCCCGCGCTGCGGGCGACGGCAAGGGCGCGAGCGACGCGCCGTCCCAGGCACGCAGGCAGCAGACGACCGACGTCCCGCAGTCGACGGTCGACCTCCCCGACGACGAGGCGCGTGGCACGTAGTCGCGCGCGCGGCTCCGTGCCCGATGCGCGGATGCCGCTGTCCGCGCACATCCGTGAGTTCCGCAACCGCCTGATCCTCGCGCTGGCCGGCATCGCGGTGGGTGCCGTGGTGGGCTGGTTCTTCTACGAGCTCGTCTTCGACGCCCTCCAGCAGCCGGTGCTGGACGCCGCAGAGCAATCGGATGGCCTGGTCTCGATCAACTTCGCCGGGCTCGTCACCGCACTCGACATGCAGATCAAGGTGTCGCTGTTCATCGGCGTAGTGCTCGCCGCCCCGTGGTGGCTGTACCAGCTGTGGGCCTTCGTCGCGCCGGGGCTGCACCGGCGCGAGAAGGGCTACACCGTCGGGTTCCTCGGCACTGCGGTGGTGCTGTTCGCCGGCGGCATCGCGCTCGCCTGGTGGGTGTACCCGCGCGCCGTGGACATCCTGACCGGCTTCACTCCCGAGGGCGGGTCGAACTTCCTGGACGCGCAGATGTTCATGACCTTCACCCTGCGCCTGTTCCTCGCCTTCGGCATCGCGTTCGTGTTCCCCGTCGTGATGGTGTTCCTGTCGTGGGCCGGCGTGGTGAAGGCGCGGACGTGGCTGCGCGGCTGGCGCTGGGCGGTGATCATCATCTTCACCGCGTCGGCAGTGCTCACGCCCACGCCAGACGTCTTCACCATGCTGATGCTCGCCGTGCCGATGTCCGCGCTGTACTTCGGCGCCATCGGCATCGCCTCGCTCAAGGGCAGGCTCGGCGGCCGCCGTCGCGCATCCCGGGAGGATGCGGGCGCGCAGCAGGGGGGCGTCGGCGCGTGAGCGGACAAGCCGCGCTCACGCTCGGCGTCATCACCAATCCGACATCGGGGTCGGGGCGCGGGCAGCGGTGGGGCGCAGAGGCGCTCGCACTGCTCGCGGCGCGGGGCCACCGGGTCCAGGACCTCTCACGCGGCTCGTGGGCCGCGTCCCTCGAGGAGGCCCGAGGCCGTCACCGCGACCTCGATGCGCTGATCGTCGTCGGTGGAGACGGCATGGTGCACCTCGGGGTCCAGGCGTGCGCCGGCACCAGGGTGCCGCTGGGGATCATCGCCGCCGGCTCGGGCAACGACGCCGCGATGGCGCTCGGGCTGCCGCAGCATGACATCGTCGCCGGCGTGGCCGCCGTCGAACGCGGCCTCGACGGCCAGACGGCCTCGGTCGACGTCGGGCGCATCGATGGCGCCGGCGTCGCCGACCGGCGCGGCCGTCGCTACTTCTCGGCCGTGCTGTCCATGGGTATCGACGCGGCCATCGCCGCTCGCGGGAACCGCATGCGATTCCCGCGTGGGCCCCTGAAGTACAAGGTCGCGACCTTCACCGAGCTCCCACGGTTCCGTCCCTACGGCGTCAGGATCGAGGCGGATGGCGAGTCATGGGAGCAGGCGTGCACGCTCATCGCGGTCGCCAACGGCCCGGTCTTCGGCGGTGGCCTCCGGATCTCCCGAGACTCGTCGCTCACCGACGGGATGCTCGAGGTGGTGGTCGCCGATGCCGCGAGCCGCGCCCGGATCGCCCGGCTGTTCCCTCGCCTGTACGACGGCTCGGTCATCGACGAGCCCGAGCTGAAGGTCGTTCGTGCCAAGCGCGTGCGCATCGGTCCGTCGTCTGCGGGCGCGACGCTGCCAGCGGCCTTCGCGGATGGCGAGCTCGTGGGCCCCGCGCCGCTCGACGTCCGTGTCCAGCCGCACGCGTTGACCGTGCTCGGCGGAAGGCCGGATAGCCTGAGTGCATGAGCACTCCTGCGGAGCGCTTCGCCGCGGCGAAGGCACGGGCCCGGCACACGGACCTCGCCGACTTCGAGTCCTCGCTGTCCTTTCCGCTGGACGACTTCCAGCGGCAGGCCTGCGCGGCAGTGGCCGACGGCCACTCGGTGCTGGTCGCGGCGCCCACCGGCGCCGGGAAGACCATCGTGGGCGAGTTCGCCGTGCGTCACGCGGTCGAGCGCGGGGACAAGGCCTTCTACACGACCCCCATCAAGGCGCTGTCGAACCAGAAGTACAACGAGCTGCGCGCGGTCTACGGCAGCGAGCGCGTCGGGCTCCTCACGGGCGACACGTCGATCAACTCCGAGGCGCAGGTGGTCGTCATGACCACAGAGGTGCTGCGCAACATGATCTACGCGTCCTCGCCCACGCTCGACCGCCTGGGTGCCGTGGTGCTTGACGAGGTCCACTACCTCGCGGACCGCTATCGCGGCTCCGTGTGGGAGGAGGTGATCGTCCACCTCGACCTCAAGACGGCGATCATCGCGCTGTCGGCGACGGTCTCCAACGCGGAGGAGTTCGGCGAGTGGCTCACCGAGGTGCGCGGCGACACCAAGGTGATCGTGTCCGAGCGCCGACCCGTCCCCCTGTGGCCCCACGTCATGGTGCGGGAGGGCATCTTCGACCTGTACGCGCCCGGGGTCGACCCGCTCGATCCCGGCCCCACGCCGCGCCTGAACCCTGAGCTCGAGGCGATCACCCGTCGCCAGCGCCATGACACCGCGTCGCGTGGGCCCGCCAGGCGGCCCGCGCGTGGCGGCCGCCGACCGCAGGGACGGCGAAGCCCTCCTCGGTTCGCCGTCGTGGACGTGCTGGACCGCCATGCACTGCTGCCGGCCATCGTGTTCGTGTTCTCGCGCGCAGGATGCGAGGACGCTGTCGATCAGGTGCGAGCAGCGGGTCTGAGGCTCACGACGGACGAGGAGCGGGCGCGCATCAGGGCGGTCGTGGACGATCGCTGCGGCGCGCTGCCGGCAGAGGACCTGGGCGCCCTGGGATTCCTTCACTGGCGAGACCATCTGGAGGCGGGCATCGCCGCCCACCACGCGGGGATGATCCCCCTGTTCAAGGAGGTGGTCGAGCAGCTCTTCGCCGAGGGCCTGATCAAGGTCGTCTACGCGACGGAGACGCTCGCGCTGGGCGTCAACATGCCCGCGCGCTCCGTGGTGCTCGAGAAGCTCGTCAAGTGGGATGGGCAGGCGCATCAGGACCTCACGGCGGGGGAGTACACGCAGCTCACCGGACGGGCGGGCCGGCGCGGCATCGACATCGAGGGCCATGCCGTCGTGGTGGAGCACCCCGGATTCGACGCGGCCCAGCTCGGGCGTCTCGCCTCCCGGCGAACGTACCCGCTCATCAGCTCCTTCCAGCCCTCGTACAACATGACGATCAACCTCGTGGGTCGGTCAGGGGTGACGAAGGCGCGGGAGATGCTCGAGCTGTCCTTTGCCCAGTACCAGGCAGACCAGTCGGTGGTGGGCAAGGCGCGCAAGGCGCGGGAGCTCGACTCGACGCTCGCGGGCTTCCGCCAGGCTGCGGCGTGCGACAAGGGCGACTTCATGGAGTACGCGGCGCTGCGAGAGCGGCTGGGCCGCCTGCAGAAGAACGCCGCCAAGGCGGCTTCGCGCCAGCGTCGGGAGGCGACCGCCGCGGTCCTGGCGGGCCTGCGCCGGGGCGAGGTCGTGCGCATCGGCGGCGGCAAGCGCGCGGGACTCGCCGTGGTGGTGCGCACCGACCCGCACGAGACCTCCCCACGCCCCACGGTCGTGTCCGTCGACGGCCGCCAGTTCCGTCTCGCGATCTCGGAGCTGCGCTTCGGGCTCGACACCGTGGGACACATCGCGGTGCCTCGGCGCTTCGAGGTGCGCGATGCCCGCGCGCGCAAGGAGCTCGGCCAGGTCGTTCAGCAGGCGCGTCACACCTTCGACGCCGCGCAGGCTCGCAGCGAGGGAGCGGTGGCCGGACCGGACGCGGAGGTCGAGGAGCTGCGTCGCGCCCTGCAGCACCACCCCTGCCACCGCTGCCCGGACCGCGAGGCCCATGCGCGATGGGCGGAGCGGCACTTTCGCGCCCAGCGCGACCGCGACCGCGTGATGGGCGAGATCTCGCGCGCGACCGGGTCCATCGCGCGGGTGTTCGACAAGAGATGCGATGTCCTCCGGGAGCTCGGCTACCTCGCTGGCGAGGGCGAGAGCACCGTCATCACGGATGCGGGCATCAGTCTCAGGACGCTCTACTCGGAGAACGACCTGGTCATGGCAGAGTGCCTGCGGACAGGGGCATGGGCCCGGCTGCACCCGCCCGCGCTCGCCGCGACCGTATCGTCGCTGCTGTACCGGGGCAGGCGTGAAGACGAGGTCCGCACCTCCACGATCCCCGGGGGGCCGCGCGGGGTGCTGGGGACGGCGCTGACCGACACCCAGCGGGTGTGGTCCCGGATCGACGACATCCAGACGGCCAGGGGGCTGCCGGAGCTGCCGGCGCCGCACTGGGGCATCGTCGGCCCCATCCACGGCTGGGCACAGGGCAAGGGACTCGATCAGGTGCTGAGCGGCACTGACATCGCGCCAGGCGACATGGTGCGGTGGTGCAAGCAGGTGATCGACGTTCTCGACCAGATCGCCCAGTCCGCGCCGCAGGTACAGCTCCGTTCGCGCGCCGTGGCGGCCGTCGAGGCGATGCGCCGCGGCGTGGTGGCGCACTGACGATGGCAAGCCTCATGCCTCGTCTCCTGCCGGGGGCACTCCAGGCGCGGCGTCGTCGGGCCGCGCCGCGGCTCGCCTAGGCTGGGCGCGTGTCGTTCGTTCTCCGCCTGGTCGTCGCCGCTCTAGGCGGACTGGCGCTCGCCGCCTCCTTTCCCGACCTCGGGTGGTGGCCGCTGGCCTATGTCGCGCTCGCCGCGCTGTGGCTGGCCCTGGCTCGGGCGAGCGCGTGGGGCGGCTTCCTCTACGGGTGGGCCTTCGGATCGGCCTTCATGCTTCCGCATGTGTGGTGGGCACACGAGGCGGTGGGCGCCGTCCCATGGCTCGCGCTGGCCATCGCGTCCGGCGCCTTCTACGGACTCTTCGGAGCCGCGTGGGCCCACGTGCGCCGCTCAGCCATGCTGCGCGGCATCGTCTGGGCCGAGGCTCCCGTGTTCGCCGTGCTGTGGGCGGGCATGGAACAGCTGCGCGCGGTGGTGCCGTTCGGCGGCTTCCCCTGGGGCCGCATCGCCTTCTCGCAGCTCGACGCGGCCGTGGCCCACCTGGCATGGCTCGGCGGGGCGGGTCTCGTCTCGTTCGCGGTGGCGCTGGCGGGCGCGCTTCTCGGTGGTGGCCTCGAGTCGCTGATGCGCCGGCGGGTCGTCACGGGGCTCGCGGCTCCCATGGCCGGGATCGCGGTGCTGTGCACGGGGATCGTCATCCCTCTGAGCCCGCAGGGCGGAGGAGACGAGATCCGTCTCGCGCTCATCCAGGGCAACGTCGCCGAACCGGGGCTCGACGCCTTCGCGAACGCGCGTGAGGTGACGCGCAATCATCGCGACGGCACGCTCGAACTGGTGGCATCGGACCCTGGCCCCATCGACCTCGTGGTGTGGCCCGAGAACGCCGCCGACTACGACCCCAGGACGGACGAGCAGTCAGCGGCGATGGTGACCGAGTCCGCGCAGGCGGCTGGCGCTCCCGTGCTCCTTGGAACCAACGACTACTCGCCCGAGGACGGCCGGTACAACACCTCGCTCGTGTGGACACCCGACGGTGCCGTCCTCGACACCTACGCCAAGCAGCGGCCCGCGCCGTTCGCCGAGTACATTCCCATCCGGGACGTCGCGCGCCGGTTCAGCCCCGAGGTCGACCGCGTGACCACGGACGTGCTGTCTGGCGAGGGTCCCGCGACCGTCGTCGTTCCCGTCACCGCTCTGGGACGGTCGGTGACCGTCGGCACGGTGATCTGCTTCGAAGTGGCGTACGACCCGATCGTGGCGGGCGCCGTCGCCGCAGGCGCCGAGGTGGTCATCGTGCAGACCAACAACGCCTCCTTCGGGGACACGGCGGAGTCCACCCAGCAGCTCGCGATGACCCGGCTGCGGGCGATCGAGACGGGACGCACGGCGGTGCAGATCTCGACCGTGGGCGTCAGCGGAGTCGTCGATCCCACGGGGCGGCTCCTGCAGCAGACGGGACTGTTCACCGCGGACCAGATGTACGCCGAGGTGCCGCTGCGCTCGGACATCACGCCAGCGGTGCGCCTGCGCATGGTGTGGGAGTGGTTGCCGCTGATCGTGGCGCTCGGGTTCGCCGGCTCCGCCGTGTCGCGGCGCCTGTCGGCCAGGTACGACTGGTGACGCGCACACTCGTCATCATCCCGACCTACGACGAGCGGGAGTCCCTGCCGCGACAGCTCGACGCCGTGCGCGGCGCCTGCCCCGAGGTCGACGTCCTGGTCGTCGACGATGGCTCGCCCGATGGAACCGGGGAGTGGGCGGATGCGAGGGCCGAGCACGACTCCCAGGTCTCCGTCCTGCACCGCCCTGGCAAGGGCGGCCTGGGGGCCGCCTACCTCGCCGGCTTCGCGTGGGGGCTCGCTCGCGGCTACGAGGTGCTGGTCGAGATGGACGCCGACGGCTCCCACCGGGCGGAGGACCTGCCGCGCGTGCTGGGCGCGCCAGGGGAGTGGGACCTCGCGATCGGCTCCCGCTGGATTCCCGGCGGCGCCGTCGAGAACTGGCCCGCGCATCGGCGCCTGCTGTCGACGGGCGCGAACGGCTACGTGCGTCTCATGCTCGGCATCCCCGTCCGTGACGCGACTGCCGGCTTCCGCGCCTATCGCGCATCGGCGCTGTCCACCCTCGACCTCGCGACCGTCGAGTCACAGGGATACTGCTTCCAGATCGACATGGCGTGGAGGGTGCTGCAGGCGGGCGGGACGGTGGTCGAGGTGCCCATCACCTTCGTGGAACGCGAGCACGGGGAGTCGAAGATGTCGGGCGCGATCATCCGCGAGGCCCTCGTGAAGGTGACGGGCTGGGGCATGAAAGAACGCGCGGCGCGTGTGCGCCGCGCGTTCACGCGTGGATCGCGCTAGCCGATCCTTCCAGCGCGCAGCAGCTCGAGCCGCTCGTCGAGCAGGTCCTCGAGCTCGGCGATGGTCCTGCGCTCGAGCAGCATGTCCCAGTGGGTGCGCTGGGTCTTCTCGTCCTTGGCCTCAGGACGGTCGCCGTCCCTCAGCAGCGCGACGGATCCACACGCGCACTCCCATGACAGGGGCACGTCGGCCTCGACCGAGAAGGGAAAGGTCAACACCCTCCCGCACGCGCAGTCGTAGTGGACGTCGCGGCGCTCCGCGAGTTCTGCATTCGCGGGCGTCTCCATGCTCTGTGTTCCCAGACGCATGCCTCGCAGTGCTCGATCAGCCATGTCAGCCTCCCTCGACGATGTCGGACGGGGTGGTGTCCGCGTCAGAGGAACGTCCCTGGTGGGGGTTATGTTCCCTCGACGGCCTTCCCAGACACGGGAACGGCCGATGCGGGCGCGAGGAGCCGCGTCGCGGCCACGCCGAGCGCGGCGCCCACCAGCTGCGCGCCCACGAAGGGCAGCACCGATCCGGGCGCGATCCCGGCGAAGGTGTCGGAGAACATGCGACCGATCGTGATCGCCGGATTGGCGAAGGACGTCGAGCTGGTGAAGAAGTAGGCCGCCCCGATGTATGCGCCGACGGCTGGCGCGACCCACGCGGTGCGCCGCGCTCGCACGAGCAGGAAGATGGTCGCGACCAGCCCCGCCGTCGCCAGTGTCTCGGCGAGCAGGGCGGCGAGGCTCGTGCGTT
This sequence comes from Demequina sp. NBRC 110053, assembly GCF_002090095.1. Taxonomy (GTDB): domain Bacteria; phylum Actinomycetota; class Actinomycetes; order Actinomycetales; family Demequinaceae; genus Demequina. The sequence continues at coordinate 33,802 of NZ_BBRJ01000003.1, forward strand.
CGGTCAGCGACCACGACACGGCGTCGAGTCCGAACATCAGATTCGCCAGCACGGCGCCAGAGATGCAGCCCACGACCTGCGCGCACATGTACGCGCACGCCTCGCTCCACCGCCTGTTTTCGGGCGCGAGTCGCCGCTCCGCGAGCGTGACCGCGGGATTGAAGTGGGCGCCTGACAGGCCGGCGAAGACGGCGATCAGCACGGCAAGCGCGAGAGCGGTCGCGTAGGAGTTCTGGAGGAGCTGGAGCCCGATGTCAGCGGGCGAGAGCGCGGCCGCGGCGATGCCCGAGCCGATCACCGCCACGGCGAGCGCGCCCGAGCCCAGGTACTCCGCGAGGACGCGCCGCGCGCGTGCTCGGTTCACGCCAGGAGGCTGGCGAGCAGCGCCTCGACGCGCCCACGGATCTGATCGCGGATGGGCCGCACGGCGTCGATCCCTTGGCCGGCCGGATCGTCGAGCACCCAGTCCTCGTAGCGCTTGCCGGGGTAATAGGGGCACGCATCGCCGCACCCCATGGTGATCACCGCGTCGGAGGCCTGGACCGCCTCGGGCGTGAGCACCTTGGGACGCTGCTCGCGAATGTCGATGCCCTCCTCGAGCATCGCCTCGACGGCGACCGGGTTGATCTGGTCGGCTGGCATCGAGCCCGCGGAGCGCACCTCGACGCGCCCCTCGCTCAGGTGCGTCATGTAGCCGGCGGCCATCTGGGACCGGCCGGCATTGTGGACGCAGACGAAGATGACGGAGGGCTTGGCATCGCTCATGGCGCAAGCCTCGCGCAAACATTGATGACTGTCAATATCGACAGATGTCGATACAGTGAACTAGCATCGTCGCATGCCGATGGGGGAGAACCTGCTCGCCGCCAGCGAGGTGTGCGCGCCAGGAACGCCGCTGACGCTCCCGCCCGAGCCGGATGTGCAGATCGCCGCACGGCTCAAGGTGCTCGCGGATCCTGCGCGACTGCGGATCGTTCAGCTCCTCGCTGCGAACGGCTCGGTCTGCGCGTGTGATCTGGAGGCGCCGCTCGGCCTGAGCCAGCCGACCGTCTCGCACCACCTGCGCCAGCTCACGGCTGCGGGGCTGATCGCGCGCGACAAGCGCGGCACGTGGGCGTTCTACCGCGTGGAGCCGGGCGCCGTGTCATCGGTAGCGGGCGCCCTCCAGGCCCTCGGCTAGGGCAGGCGACCACCGCCGCCCATCAGCCCGTGTGCCTCGCGGCAGCATCGGCGAGCCACGCGAGGGCCTGGGCGGCGTGCTCCAGGACCGCGATGTGCCCAGCATCGGGGATCAGGCGCAGCTCCGCGCCCATCTGCTCCGCGAGCCAGGCGCCGTGCGAGGCGGGCACGATGCGGTCCGCATCCCCGTGCACCACCAGCGTCGGAGCACGCGCCGCGACGATCTCCGCGCCCCAGTCCCTCACGTAGGCGAGGTCGTCATCGATCGCGCCGTCGAGGTCGTCGGCCCCCATCGAGCCCGCGATGCGGCCGAGCCACTCCCACGTGCCGTCGAGCGCGGCGAGGTCGGTCGCGGTGAACTCCGGGTCGTAGCCGTCGTCCTCGGCCGCACGACGTGCGGCCTCGCCACGCTCCGCCGCTCGGAGGACATGCCGTCCCGACGCGATCATGCCTCCGTACCAGTCGATGTCAGCGTCCCGAGGCGCCAGACCGGCGAGCACCACCGCCGCGCTCACGCGCGGATCGGCGGAGGCGCAGGCGAGCGCGTGCGGCCCTCCGCCGGAGTAACCGATCACGGCGTATGACGAGAGTCCGAGCGCGTCGGCGGCATCCGCGGTGTCGCTCGCGATGTCGCCGATGCGCCGGCCCGGCAGCCGCTGGGACTTCCCATAGCCGGGACGGTCGATGCCGAGCAGCCGCAGCCGCAGCTGATCAGCGAGAGCGAGGAGGGGCGCCGGCGGTTCGCCGATGCCGGGCGTGCCGTGATGCCAGAACACTGCGAGCGACGGGTCCGAGCCGCGGGTCCCGGCGTCGTGCAGGCGCAGCAGCCGCCCGTCCGAGGCCGTGATCGTACGCCTCTCGATGCCCATGGTCGGAGCCTAGCGAGGCGCCGCCACGCTCGCGAGAGGCTGTGGGGCCGCCCTGCGCGAGGGCCACGGCAGCCACGATGACTGCGGCGCCGACGCCTTGGAGCAGTGTCAGGGTCTGTCCGAGAACGGCCCATCCCAGCAGCGCAGCCACGAGCGGCGCGAGAAAGGCGAGCGTGCTGACCTGGCCGGCAGGCAGGGCGAGCACGCCGCGGAACCACAGCACGTACGCGACCACCCCTCCGAGCACTCCCAGCCAGGCGTATCCGGCGCCGTGTGACCATGTCAGGCGTTCAGGGAGACCCTCCAGCACGAGCATCGGCCCGATCAGGAACGCGCCGCCCCAGACGAGCTGCCAGGCCGTGAACGACAGCAGGGGCACGGGCCGGCCCCAGCGCTTGGTGAGGACCACGCCCAGCGCGGTGGATGCGCCTCCGAGGACGCCCGCGACCACGCCGACAGGGTCAGCGGCGGCGTCGGGACCGAGGACGAGCAGCGCCACGCCCGCCAGTCCCACGCCTGCGGCGACGAAGGTGCGTGCGCGCGCCGCCTCGTGCAGCACCACGACCGCGAGCACCGCCACGATCAGCGGGTGCACGGCGCCGAGAGTTGCCGCGACGCCGCCTGGCAGCCGGTACGCGGACACGAATAGCAGGGCGAAGAACGCGCCGATGTTGAGCACGCCGAGCACTGCCGAGCGCCACCACCACACGCCGCAGGGGAGATCGCGCGTGCACGCGAGGAGGACGAGGCCGACGGGCAGGGCACGCATCACGGCCGCCAGCAGCGGCCTGTCAGCCGGCAGGAGCTCGGTCGTCACGAGGTACGTGGTGCCCCACAGGGCTGGGGCGAGGGCCGTGGCGGCGATGAGGCGGGTGCGGATCATGGGGAGCTCCTGTATCTTGATGTCAAGATATATCACATCTCTTGACGTCAAGATATTCCGGAGGCGACGTGGACGCGGTGGGGCACTTCCTGGCGCAGTGGGAGCGCGAGCGACCAGAGATCGATGTCTCGCCCATGGCGACCATCGGACGGCTGTCGCGCATGGCGTCCGTCGTGCAGACCAAGCTGGACGCGGTGTTCGCTGAGCACGACCTGCAATCATGGGAGTTCGACGTGCTCGCCTCGCTGCGCCGTTCGGGCGAGCCGTACTCGCTGACAGCGGGCGAGCTCGACAGGGCCATGATGATCACCTCGGGCACCACGACCCACCGCATCACCCGGCTCGAGGCGCGCGGCTTCGTCGAGCGAGCGCGCGACGAGGAGGACCGCCGCGTGGTGCACGTGCGGCTCACGCCGCGGGGGCGTCGAGTCTGCGACGCCGCACAGGACGCGCACATGGCGAACGAGAAGGCGATCCTCGAGCTGATGGCGCCGGAGGACGTCGAACGGCTCCGGTCGGGCCTCGAGGCGCTGGCGGAGGCCCTGGGCGACGCGCCTCCCGCGCCGCCGCGGCGCTGACCCACGGGAATGCACCAGCGCCGCGGAGGGTTGTCGGCCTCGAGAGGAGCCACCGCGATCCGCTCGGTCGTTCCACGGCCGACACGCGGGGCCGTCCGTGCCAATCGAAGAGGAGGCTGTGCCGTGAGCAAGATGACCTGGCTGATGATCGGGGGTGTGGGCTTCCTCCTGGGATCACGCGCCGGACGTGGCCCCTACGAGCGCTTCACCTCGACGATCGACGACCTCGCGAGCAGTCCCGTCGTGAGGGACGCGGCCCTGCAGGCCAGGCGCGCGGTGGAGAACGCGACGAGGGACGTGGCCCAGCGCGTGACGGGCGACCGGCGCCCTCGCGACGGCGCCGACCTGCCGGCGGGGCTGGCGTAGCGCGATCGTCGCGTGCCTGAACACCGAGAGGAGCGCCCATGAGTCGATCACAGAAGTCTTCCAGCACCTCGGCCGCCTTGCTCTACCGGCCGATCGGACTCGCGGGCAGCATGCTCGCTGGCTTCATCACGAGCAAGGTCTTCGACCAGGTGTGGAAGAGAGCATCCGCGAGCAAGGATGCCGACCCGCCCGGGCCGTTGCAATCCGAGTACCCGATGAAGGAGATCGTCGCGGCAGCGGCTCTGCAGGGCGCCATCTTCGCCGTCGTGCGTACGCTGGTGCAGCGAGGCGGAGCGCGCTTGTATGAGCGGGCCACCGGCAACTGGCCCGGCAGCTGAGGAGTCGTGGTCGACGGACGCGTGCGGACGCCGTGAACGCACCCGTCACTCGGTGCCGATTCCGCCTTCGCGCACAGGTCGCGATAACGCGCCGCGCCAGCTGATCAGCGCCGCGCGCGCGGCCGGTTCGAGCGCGGACGCGGCGAGCCACGCTTCGGGGTCGAGCAACTCGTACATCTCTGAGAAGGGCGACGCGGGCGTGTGGCCGTGACGAGCGAGGATGTGGCGGCGCTCGGACGCCTCGGGTCTGGCGGAACAGCCCAGCGCTCATGGGGCCCGCGCAGGTCGATGACCGTGTTGACGCCGTGGGATCGGAGCTCCTGCCAGCTGGCGTCGTCGGCGCGGTCGAGCTCCTCGGCGCGCACGAACGATCCGTACGGCGTCACCGACCCGTCCGTGCGCCGCAGCCCGCCGAGGTCGCGCACGCTCGCCAGTCCCGACACATGCAGCGGATCACGCATGGCCCGAGTCTCGCACGGGTCGCATCGGCGGCGGCCGCGCGTCGGCGACCGCTTCTGGCGCGATTCTCTCCGCGTCGGACTACGCCGATAATGCACAATATGTCATTCGAGATGCGTTCGCGCGGGGTGCATCGCTCTCCCGTCTCCGTCATACGTTCACGCTCGCGCTGGTGCTGGCCACTGGCCCGGGCGGAGCCCCGCCGCTTCGCGGTCCGTCGCTTACGATGCCCAGCGATGCCAAGTTGATCCCCACACGACGTTGTTCTGACTGCCTGCCAACGCAAGTATGATGATGGCGGCTCGTGCGACAGTCCGAGGACGTCCGTGGGGCCAGCACGTAGAGCGCCAGACGGCACCGCAGCCGTCGTAGGTGCTGCCACCCCCTGGCGGCACCGGAACGGGAGTGAAGATGCACCAGGTCGACGCCCACGCCGCCACCAGCGGCGACGCCAGCGCTCACGCGTCCCCGCCTCCCCGCATCGGCCTGTGGCTGGTGGGCGCACGCGGCTCCGTGGCGACCACGGCAGTCCTCGGCCTCGCCGCGATCGCCCAGGGCCATGCGACCGCCACGGGCTGCGTCACGGCGGGCGAGCAGTTCGCGGGCGCCCCCCTGCCCGACTTCGGCAGCTTCGTCGTGGGCGGGCACGACGTGATCGACGCCTCCATGGAGCTGCGCGCGCAGACACTGGTCGATGGCCGCATGATCCCCCACCATCTGCTCGAGTCGACGCGGTCCGCCCTCGCTGCCGCTGACGCCGAGGTGCGCCCGGGCTACACCTCGATGCATGTCGCGGGCGCGGCGGCCGAGTCCCAGCAGGCCGCCGCCGAACGCCTGGCTGGCGACATCCTCGACTTCCAGCGCCGCCACGACCTGCAGCGCGTCGTGATGGTGGACCTCGCGTCCACCGAGGCGGTGCCGGACACCGCGCCGGAGTTCTTCGACGCCGACCTGCTGCGAGCCAGCCTCAAGGATCCGGACCGAGCGGTGCTGCCGCCCAGCTCCGTGATGGCGTACGCCGCCATCCTCGCGGGGGTCTCGTACGCATGCTTCACCCCGTCGGCCGGCATGAACCTGCCCGTCCTGATGGACCTCGCGACCGAGCGCGGCATCCCCGTCGCCGGCCAGGACGGCAAGACCGGCCAGACGTGGCTGCGCACCGTTCTCGGTCCCGCCTTCGCCGCCCGCGGGCTGTCCGTCCTGTCGTGGGCGGGCACCAACCTGCTCGGCGGCGGTGACGGCGCCACTCTCGCCGATCCGGTCGCGGTCCGCAGCAAGCTGTCCTCCAAGACACGCGGCCTCAAGGCCATCACCGGCAGCGACGTCACTCCCCTCCACATCGACAACGTGCCTGATCTGGGCGACATCAAGGTCGCATGGGACCACGTCCATGCCGAGGGCTTCCTCGGATCGCGTCTCACCCTGCAGACCACCTGGTCCGCCTACGACTCGATGCTCGCCGCGCCCATGGTGCTCGATCTCGCTCGCCTCCTGAGCCTCGCGGCCGAGGCCGGGTCGAGAGGACCGGTCGCCGAGCTCGGGTTCTTCTTCAAGGACCCGTGGGGCAGCGACCGCCACGACTTCGCGGCGCAGGCAGACGAGCTCGTGCGGTGGGTCGACGAGGCCGCACAGCGGGTCGGCGCGGCGCTCTCGCACTCGTGACGACCGCCACCATGCGGCTGGGCGACCTGCTGGAGCTCGTGCGCGCTCCAGCGGTGCTGACGGTGCTCGGCGACACCCTCGTGGGCGGGGCGGCGAGCGGACAGCCGGCCACCGTCCGGCGAGCCGCCCTCCCGCTCGCCTCCGCCTGCCTGTACGCGGGCGGCATGGCGCTCAACGACTACGCGGACCGCGACATCGACGCCAGCGAGCGCCCGGAGCGACCCATACCCTCGGGACGCGTGTCGCCCAGGCGCGCACTGGCGGTCGCATCCGGTCTGACCGGCGCCGGCCTGGCACTGGCGGCCATCGGCGGCGGCCGCAAGGCCTTCGCGGTGGCCGTGCCGCTGGCCGCGTGCGTCTGGGTGTACGACACGCTCGCCAAGGATCACCCCACCGGCCCCGCGGTCATGGCAGCGTGTCGCGGCCTCGATGTGCTGATGGGCGCCGGCGCCGGCCGCCTCGCGCCAGCGCTTCCCGCGGCGACCGGGATAGCCGCGCACACGGCCGCCGTCACCGTCCTCTCTCGAGGCGAGGTTCACGGCACCTCCCCCGTCATCGCAAGCAGCGCCGCGGCCGTGACGACCGCCGGGGCCGCCGTGGTCACCGCTGGCGCGCTGAGGCGATCCGCGCGTCGTGGCGCGCTGGCGGCCGCGGCCGCAGCGGCCTACGTCGCTCGGTCACTGCCCCACCAGCTGGCGGCGGCACGGGAGCCGACCGCGCAGCATGCCCGCGTGGCGACGCGCCAGGGCATCCGGTCGATGGTGCCGCTCCAGGCGTCGTGGGCGGCGCGGGCCGGCAGCGGCGGCGCGGTCGCCTTCCTCGCCGGCGTGGAAGCCGTCGGAGCGCTGCTGAGAATGCGCGTCAAGCGGACGGTGAGCGAGACATGACTCCTCCCCCGTTCACCCTCGGATACGGCACCAACGGCTTCGCTGACCACCCGCTGAGCACGGCGCTCGACCTGCTGGAGGCCGAGGGGTACGGCGCCGTGGCGCTCACCGTGGGGTTCCCGCACGTCGATCCGTTCGACCCTGACTGGAAGAGCGGCGCGCTGAGGCTCCGCGAGCGGCTCGCAGGCGCGCACGGCGGCACCGGCATGGCCGTGGTGATCGAGACCGGTACGCGGTTCCTGCTCGACCCGCGGCGCAAGCACCGTCCCACCCTGGTCGACCTGGACGCCGGTCTCAGGCTCGAGTACATGGCCAGGGCGATCGAGCTCGCCGCCATCCTCGACGCGCGCTGCGTGTCCTTCTTCTCGGGCGTTCTGCCCGCGGATGTGAGCGAGATCCGCGCCCGCTCCTTGCTGCGCGAGCGCATGCCCCCGCTGCTCGACCACGCCCACGACCGCGGCGTGGTCCTCAGCCTCGAGCCCGAGCCCGGCATGGTGATCGAGACCGTCGGCGACGCGCTCGAGCTGCGGCACGACCTCGGTGGACCGCCCGGGCTGGGCGTGACGGTCGACGTGGGGCACTGCCTCGTCGTGGAGCCCGGCGGCCCACGCGCGGCGCTCGAGGCCGCAGGTCCCGTGCTCACCAACGTCCAGCTCGACGACATGCCGTCCACTCACCACGAGCACCGCCCCTTCGGCGAGGGGGACATCGACCTGCCGCTCGTCCTGTCGACGCTCGCGGACGTCGGCTACACCGGCGTGGCGGCCGTGGAGCTGCCGCGGCACTCGCACGATGCTGCGGGGCTCGCCCAACGGTCGATGGAGGCGCTGACCGACGCTTGGCAGGCGGCCCGCCCACTCGAGGAGGAACGATGACGGAGACCAGTGCCGGCGAGCAGTGGCTCGCCTCCGCGGAGGCCGATGCGCGGCGCGACCCCGCGACCATGTCGCGTGCGTTCGCGCTCGCGGCCCGCAAGGTGGGACGCGGCCCGGTGCGTCCTGACACCGACCCGGCCGGAGTGGTCCACGGCGCCGTGGAGGATGCCGCCCGAGCCAGGCTCGTGCGCGCACTCGTCGGCGCTCACGGCGACGGTGCAGCACCCGTGCTCGCCGAGCTCTACGGTCGCGGCGACAGCGCCGAGCGGCGCGGCGTGCTGCGCGGCCTCGACGCCGTGGTCGAGCACGGAGACGGGCACGGCGACGACGTGCCGCCCGCAGTGGCCACCGTGGGGGTCGAGCTCGCGCAGGATGCGTTGCGCGCGAACGAGCTCGCCCTGGTCGCGGCCGCCATGGGCCCGTTCGGCTCCTCCCATCTCGACGCCCACGACTGGCGCCACGCGGTGCTCAAGCTGGTGTTCATGGGCATCAGCCTCGACGCCGTCTGGGGACTCGACGCGCGCCGAGACGACGAGCTCGCCCGCATGGCGCGCGACTTCGCCGCCGAGCGCCGAGCGGCCGGGCGCCCCGTGCCAGCGGACATCTCCCGTCTCACCTCGGAAAGGAGCGCGTGATGCGCATCTTCGACCCCCACATCCACATGACGAGCCGCACCACGGATGACTATGAGGCGATGTACGCCGCGGGCGTGAGGGCGATCGTCGAGCCTGCGTTCTGGCTGGGGCAGCCCCGCACCACGGTGGGATCGTTCCTGGACTACTTCGACAGCCTGCTGGGCTGGGAGAGGTTCCGGGCTGCGCAGTTCGGCATCCGCCACCATGCGACCATCGCCCTCAACCCCAAGGAAGCGAACGATCCGCGGTGTCGCGAGGTGCTGGACGAGATCCCGCGCTACCTCGCCAAGGACGGGGTCGTCGCCGTCGGCGAGGTGGGCTACGACTCCATGACGCCGGCCGAGGACGAGGTCTTCGCCCGCCAGTTGGAGATGGCCCGCGAGGCGGAGCTTCCGGTGCTCGTGCACACGCCTCACCGCGACAAGCTCGCCGGCACGCGGCGCACCCTCGACGTGGTCCGCGAATCGGGCCTCGACCCCCAGATGGTGATCGTCGACCACCTCAACGAGACCACCGTCGCCATGGTCCGGGAGGCCGGCGCGTGGCCGGGCTTCTCCATCTATCCCGACACCAAGATGGATCCCGACAGGATGGTCGCGATTCTGCGCGAGCACGGAACCGAGCGGATGATCGTCAACTCCGCGGCCGACTGGGGTCGATCCGACCCCCTGCTGACGCTCGCGACGGGCAAGGCGATGCTCGCGGCGGGCTATGACTCGCAGGACGTCGACCAGGTGCTCTGGTCGAACCCCGTCGCGTTCTATGGCCAGTCAGGAAACCTGATCCTCGACGCGGTCCCTGGCTTCACCCCTGGCCAGCCCCCCGCACCCGGCATCGAGTTCGAGGGCTCGTCGGTCCTCCGCGGCGCACGGAAGTAGCCGCGTGCTGCTGTCGTACTGCACGAACGTGCATCCGGCCGAGGACCTCGACGGCGTCATCGAGCAGCTCGGAGCATACGCCGCGCCTGCGCGCGTGGCTGCGGGACTCGACGTGCTGGGAATCGGGCTGTGGATGCCCGCCGAGCTCGCGCATCGGCTCGACGACAGCACCGAGGAGCGAGCGCGTCTGAAGGCCGCCCTCGCGGCCCATCACCTGCAGGTCCACACCCTCAACGCCTTCCCGTACGGAGGCTTCCACGACGACGTGGTCAAGCTCGACGTCTACTCCCCCACGTGGGCGGAGCCGGAGCGCTACGCCTACACCATGGCGTGCGCGCGAGTGCTCGCCGACCTCCTCCCCCCTGGCGTGGCTGGCTCGATCTCCACGCTGCCGCTGGGATGGCGCACGGGGTGGGGCGCGCAGGAGGACGCAGCAGCCACGGCGGCGCTGGCCCGTCTCAGCGGGGAGCTTCGCACGCTCGCGCAGAGCGCCGGACGGATGGTGCGGCTGGCGATCGAGCCCGAGCCCGGATGCATCCTGGACAACGTGGAGGACGTGGTCTCGTGGCTCGAGCCGCGGGCGGGGGACGACGTGCCGACCGCTGAGCGCATCGATCCCGAGCACGTGGGCGTGTGTCTCGACACCTGCCACCTCGCGGTGTCCTTCGCCGACAGGCAAGCGGGCACGGCGGAGACGGTGGAGCGCATCGTCAGCGCCGGCCTGCGGGTGGTGAAGGTGCAGGCGTCCGCGGCTCTCCACGTCGACCGGCCACGCTCGCCCGAGGCGCGTCGGGAGCTCGAGCGGTTCGCGGAGCCTCGCTACGTCCACCAGGTGCGCGAGCTGACGCCGGCCGGAGTGGACGGGCGAGACGATCTTCCGCACGCGCTCGGCCTCGCGGCACCGGACCATGCCGGCGACGACAGCGCGCCTCTGCCCGGCGACGGTCCCTGGCGGGTCCACTTCCACGTGCCGCTCCACCACGAGCTCGCCGACCCGCTGGCGGCGACGACCGACGTCCTGCGCGACGCCGTCGCCGCCGTTCGCTCGACACCCTCAGGCGACGAGGCGCATCTCGACATCGAGACCTACACGTGGGCGGTCCTGCCCGACTCGACCGAGTCCCTCGCGCACGGCATCGCCGCGGAGCTCCGGTGGGCGCGCGCGGAGCTGCTGGGCGAGACCGTCGATCACCGCGGAGGAGACACCTAGATGAGACCCGTACTACTGCTCGACGTCGTCGGCCTGACGGCGACGGCTCTCGCCGACATGCCGCGGCTGTCGCGGCTCGCCGCCCAGGGCTGGAGCAGCGAGCTCAGCACCGTGCTGCCGGCCGTGACGTGCAGCGTCCAATCGACGATGCTCACCGGGCTCGCTCCGGCCGATCACGGGATCGTCGGCAACGGCTGGTACTTCCGCGACCTGGGCGAGGTGCACCTCTGGCGCCAGCACAACCGGCTGGTCGCCGGCGAGAAGGTCTGGGAGAGCGCACGCGCGGCCCACCCGCAGTACAGGGCGGCCAACGTCTGCTGGTGGTACGCGATGGGCATGACCACCGATATCACCGTGACGCCGCGGCCCATCTACCACGCCGACGGCCGCAAGTCGCCCGACGCCTACGTCCGCCCGCCGGCGCTCCACGATGAGCTCGTCGACCAGCTCGGAGACTTCCCCCTCTTCACCTACTGGGGCCCCACCGCGTCCATCGAGTCGTCACGATGGATCGTGCAGGCGACGCAGCACGTCCTGAGGACCGCCTCGCCGGACCTGACGCTCGCCTACGTGCCGCACCTGGACTACGACCTCCAGCGGTTCGGCCCCACGTCCGCGCAGGCGCGTCGTGCAGCTGCCGAGCTCGACGCCGCGCTCGCTCCCCTGCTCGACGAGTGCGACGAGCGCGGCATCACGGTCCTCGTGGTGTCGGAGTACGGCATCGAGGGTGCTCACCGGCCGGTGCACATCAACCGAGCGCTGCGTTCCGCCGGGCTGCTGGAGGTGTACGTGCAGGATGGGCGCGAGCAGCTCGACCCCTGGACCTCGCGCGCGTTCGCCGTCGCTGACCATCAGGTCGCGCACGTCTACCTGGGCGATGCGCACGACGAGGCTCTGCGCAGGAGGGTCAGGGCGCTCCTCGAGGAGCTGCCGGGGGTGGACGAGGTGTTGGACCGCGAGGGCCAGGCCAGGTACGGCATCGATCACGAGCGGTCGGGCGAGCTCGTGGTCGTCGCCGAGCCGGGGGCATGGTTCACCTACTACTTCTGGCAGGACGATGCGCGTGCGCCTGAGTACGCACGGGGCGTCGACATCCACCGCAAGCCCGGATACGACCCGGCAGAGCTGTTCTTCGATCCAGCGGATCGCTGGGCGAAGGCCAAGGCGGGCGCCAACCTCGCGCGGAAGAAGGCCGGCCTGCGCTACGCGATGAGCACGGTGCCGCTCGACGCCTCCTGGGTGCGTGGCACCCACGGACGCCTCCCCAGCTCCGCGGCCGACACCCCGCTCGTGCTGTGCTCGAGCCCTCAGATCCCGCAGGCGCTCGAGCACATCGTCGCCTCCGACACCGCCCAGGTGCCCGCCGCTGCGATCAAGGACCTGACGCTCGATCTCCAGGGACTGGGGGCGGACGGGGGCTAGGGGCCGAGGTTCGGTGGGGCCGCCGCTCTGCGAGGCGCTCCGGCCGCGGCGGGACCCTCCCACGCCGCCGTGATCGGGGCCTCGCGCTCAGGCGCGCAGCATCACTACGTCGGACTCGTCGCGTCCGCCGACGTTGAAGGTGCGCTCCCCCACCACCTCGAACCCACATCGGCGATAGAACGCCTGCGCGCGCGCGTTCTCGCTGTTCGTGCCCAGCCATACCGGAGCCTCTCCGTGGGCGTCGACGGCGGCGGCGACGCAAGCGTCGAGCAGCGCGGCAGCGATCCCGCTGCCCTGCTGCGCCGGCAGCGCGTAGATCTTCGACAGCTCGTGGATGTGATCGGGGTCGACGCCGACCGTCGCGAGGGCGCGCGCGGCGAGCGGATCCCCGCACGGCCCGGTCACCACCAGCGCGTACGCGCACAGGCGGTCGCCGTCGGCAGCGACGACCACCGTAGAGTCCTCACGCGCGACCCACCCGCCGATCACCTCGGCGCTGAGCTTGACGCGCAGATGCTCGGCGATGGCCTCGGCCGTCGTGCTGGGCGGGCACGCCAGCGGGAAGGTCACCGCTGCGAGCTCCACCAGAGCGGGCACGTCGGTGACGGTCGCCGGACGAACCGTCAGAGGTGAGTTCACGCCCACGAGTGTGCCATGCCCGGCGCTGACGCCGCGTCGACCCCGGGGACGGCGGGCCCCGTGGATCGCCCTTCTCAGGAGGCCGGCGCCCAATCGCGGAACGCGGTGGTCGTCAGGAAGTGGTGGAGCTGGGCTCGCCACACCTGCCAGGTGTGCGCGCCGGGGACGTTCAGCTCTGTCACCTCCGCGCCGAGCTCGCGGTAGTCCTCGGCGCGTTCGGGCGACGAGCGGCTGATCCCGGCGATGCCGTCATGAAGCCCCACGCCGATGTGGATCCCGAGCGCGGCGCGAATGGCCTCGCGCTGGTGCGCGTCGCGCACCCGCCAGCCCTCGGGGACCGGCGCCGCCGACCACAGCCCGTACCAGCCGAAGATGTCGGGGTGGTGCTCGAGAAGCCCCACTCCCAGCGCACCGCCCATCGACAGGCCCGCGAAGGCGCGATCATGGCGCTCGTGCGAGACGTGGAGCTCCTGCTCGACCCACGGGAGGACGTTGTCGACGAGCTCCGTCACGTAGGCGTCATGGAACCTGGCGGACCCCGGCAACTCTTCGGAGAGGCCACCGAAGTCAGTGGTCACCATGACCACTGGCGGGATGGAGCCTGCGGCGATCGCATGGTCGAGGATCTGCGCGGCGCGGCCGTCCGCGAACCATGCGGTCTCGTTCTCCAGCATTCCATGCGACAGGATGAGGAGTGGATAGGGCTCCGCGCGGGCGTCGTCGTACCCCGCAGGAAGATAGAGCCCCAGCGCGTGCTCTCCACTCGGGTGAAGCGTCTGACTGGAGGGATAGGTGCGGTGCGACACCAGCCCCGCGAGGTCGCCGCGAGCGTCCGCCTCGTAGGCGAGGTCAGTGGAGTCGAAGGCCGGGTTGGCGGGCACGAAGATCTGGCTGGCTCGCTGATGCCCGGCTCGCTGGTCGTCTGCGAACGGAGGCGGGTTGCTGGGGTCGTAGCGTCCTGCGCACGCCGCGGCGCGATCACAGTCGCCTTCCACGAAGCCGTAGCTGAACGTCCCCGCGGGCATCGCGGTGGTCAGCTCCCACACGCCGTCCGCACCGCGCGTGAGCGGCGCCGGGGGCTGCGCGACCAACGGATGCGACACGTCGCCTGGCCGCCATTGGTCTCCCAGGCGAGCATCGTGGGCGAGGTTGCTGGCGATGTGGTCGGGGTCCGTGAAGTACGCGTCCCCGATCAGCCCGACGGAGTCGGCGTCGGGTGCGTAGTAGCGGAAGGTCACCGAGACTCCGGTCGGGCCGCGCTCCGTCATCGCGATCCCAGGCCCCGTGGGCAGGGGCCGTTCGGGCTCACCGCTGCAGGACGCGAGCAGAGGGGTGATGAGGGCGACCGCCACGGCGAATGAGAGCACCCGCCCTGTCAGCATGACCAGCTCCTCTCCGCGCAGGAAGCCGCTTGGCTTGATCGTACTCAGCGAGCTGGCGAAGTGGTCCGCCTGAGGGACTCACCGGCGCTGCCGCCGCTCGGTGTCCACCGCGACGGGACAGGGGATGCCATGGCCGCGCGTCGATGCGGGTCGACGTTGGCTCTGGACCCGCCGAGGGCGCGTGAGGCGAGGATCAGCTGGCGTTGGTGCGCTGCGCGCGCCGCGCCGCGAGCTCGTCCACCGCGTCGGCCGACGACGCAGGCGCCTCCCCGCGATCGGCCGGCAAGGAGGACAGCGAGCCTTCCAGCTCACGCCACACCTTGCCCAGGGCGATGCCGAACACGCCCTGGCCTCCCTGGACCAGGTCGATCACCTCGTCGTCCGAGGTGCACTCGTACACCGACGCCCCGTCCGACATGAGCGTGATGCGGGACAGATCCTCGACCCCCCGCTCCCGCAGGGCGCCCACGGCGGTCCGGATCTGCTGGAGCGAGACGCCGGAGTCCAGCAGACGCTTCACCACGCGCAGCACCAGGATGTCGTGGAAGCCGTACAGGCGCTGGGTGCCGGAGCCGGTCGCGGACTTCACGCTCGGCTCGACGAGCCCCGTCCGCGCCCAGTAGTCGAGCTGCCGGTAGGTGATCCCCGCCGCCTTGCACGCGGTGGGCCCGCGATACCCGGCGTTCTCGTCGAGGTGAGCGAGGCCGTCGTCGAACAGGATGCCCTGGTCGCGCACCGAGGTCTGATCCTGACCGCCCTGCTCCGCCATCGCTTCTCCCTCGTTCGATCTGCCCTCAACGGTAGGGCCGTCATTCTTCGCGGTCAACGATCCGCGCCGCGCACGCGACCACTCCCGTCCCTGACGCTATCGGTCGATCTGCGCGTGAACACAAGCGGAGAACAGCGCCACGGCCGCGTCAGCACGCTCCCGCAGCACAGCATCGGCGCTTCGATCATCGCCCCGCTCGCGACGTGGTCGCGCGGCGTCGCGAGCGAGGTCGGCCTCCCTCCCGGCCGCCCGCGCGAGCGCGCCGAGCGAACGCGGGTCCGCCCCCGTCTCGAGGTACGCCGCCCCTGCGCTCACCAGCGGGACGCAGTCGTGCTCGTAGCGCGCCGGCCCGGTCGAGCGGATCAGACCAGCTCGCTCGAGCTCGTCCACCACCTCCGTCGTCACGCCTGCCGCCTGGGCGAGCTGGCCCGCCGTGAGCTGGGACGCGTTCTCCGCCACGGCGCGCGGGCCGACGGACTGATGCACGCGCCCTGCGTCGAGGTCCGCAAGCTGGCTCGCGATCGCCTGGAGAGGCAGATACTCATCGCGCTGGCGGCGCAGCACGAACCTGAGCCGTTCGATGTCCGCCGCCGAGTAGAGGCGGTAGCCGCCGCCGGAGCGGTGCGGCGTGACCAGCCCATTGGCGTCGAGGAAGCGCAGCTTCGACGGCGTCAGCGCGGGGAACTCGCGAGCGACGTGGGCGAGCACGTCGCTGACGCGCAGGACGGGCTCGTGGGACAGCTGCTGCGGCCACGCGAGGCCAGGATCCGTCGGCTCGGCGCGCGACTCGCGGCTGGACTCGCTCCTGGGGTCGATGGCCCTGAGAGCAGTCATCGGATCAGCCGGCGGTTCCGGGGTAGAAGGTCATGCGGTACTTGCCGATCTGCACCTCGTCGCCGTCGTGCAGCTCTGCCTCCGTCACGCTCTCGCGGTTGACGTACGTGCCGTTCAGCGAGCCGGCGTCCTGCACGAGGAATCGCTTGCCGTCGCGCACGAATCGCGCGTGCTCGCGACTCACGGTCACGTCGTCGAGGAAGATGTCGCCCGAGACCGAGCGGCCCGCGGTCGTCACGTCGACGTCCAGGAGGAACCGGGCGCCCTGATTGGGGCCGTGGTGCACGATCAGCAGGGCGCAGTTCTCGTCGAGCGCATCGACCGCCGTCTGGTCCTGCGGCGAGATCCGGTGGGGCGCGTGCTCGTCTCCGGCGATGGGCGAATCGAGGGACATGGTGCGTTCGACGGGGCTCTCGTCGTACGTCATCGCGCTCCTCCTTCCGTGGGCGGTCTGATCACATCATCCTAGGCTTTGGCGAGGGGCCGCGACAGACTCGCCGTCCGCTGCTCGATGCATGCGCGAGGCGATGTCACGTACGTAGCCGATCCCTGACATCCAGTAGAGCACGGCGGCGACGCATGCTCCGACGATCGCGGCCGCGTGGACGCCGTCCCACCGCTCGAAGGCGACGAACGCGAGAGGAAGCGCGACGTACAGTCCCGCCGTCGCGCACTTCCCGACGAAGCTGACCTGGGGCGGCCTGGCGCCTCGCCGGCGGCCGATCAGCAACGCCACCGCGACCATCGCGTCGCGCACGAGCAGCACGGCCACGAGCCACCACGGGATGATGTCGCGCAGCGCGAGGCCGACGACGACGACCGCGGTCAGGAGCCTGTCAGCGGCGGGGTCCAGGAGCCGCCCGAGCTCAGACACCTGGTGCCAGCGGCGCGCCAGGAACCCGTCGAGGAAGTCGCTGATGCCGGCAGCGGCGAGCGCAGCGATCGCCCACGCGTCGTAGCCGGCGATCAGCAGCCAGCCGAAGACGACGATGAGGCCGATGCGCACGAAGGAGACGATGTTCGGCACCGTCCACACCGTTGTCGAGGGATGTGCCGGGGTGCCGGTGTCGTCCGCCGTCCCCTCGCCCGTCGTCTCAGTGCTCTCGCCCACGGAGGGCGAGTCTACTTGTCGTCACGCTCCGAGGCGATGACCTTGTCCACGGTCTCGGCGGCGATGCGGTTGGCCTCGTCCTCACTGGCGCCTCGCGCCAGCTCCTTGGCCTTGATCTGCTCCATCTTGTAGCGGCGAGTGTCCACCGCGTGCTCCTCGGTCATGACGGACTCCTCCCATCTGGCCAGCGTGGTGCCGGTACGTCTTCAGCCTAGGTCGCCAGCTCGCGTCGCGCAGGGCGAGCGAGGGACCTCACTCCACCACGTACGTGTCGTACGTCTCGATGAGGGTGCGGACCCGCTCCAGCGCCTGCTCGTCGAGCCCCGCGTCGCCACTGACCTCATGCAGGCCATCCACGGCGAGGTTGCCGTACTTGTGGCCCGCGTCCTCCGGCACTGCGGTGCTGAGGATGAGGTCGATGACGCCCTGGAAGGCGGTGACGACGGGGATCCACGTCATGTCGTCGGAGATGTCAGGCGACCGCTGCCCGGGCTTGAGCCATTCGGGCTCCGACCAGATGACGCTCGGGCCTATCCACACGATGGGGTCGGTGCCGTGCTGCAGGTAGGCGACGCGCGTCTCCTGCCAGGGTTCGCCGAGCGCCTCCAGACCGCCCCACTCGTCGGCCCAGCGAACGTGCTCGCCATCGTCGAGCACCGGCAGGCTGTAGGGACTCCCCGGGTCGCGGGTGTCCTGGTACGCGCTCCACACGGGCGTGAAGCTCGGCGTGCCTGCCAGGACGGCGCCCTCCGTGCGTACGAGCAGGTCGTCGCCGCTGTCGTAGGCGGACTGGATGCCGAAGGAGCCAAGGCTGAGCCCGTAGACGATCAACTGTGGTCGATCGGCCTCGGGAAGGCCCGCCCACCAGTCGGTCACGGCCTCGACCAGTGCGGTGGTGCCGTCCTGCGACAGGTCAGGCGTCAGCAGCGCGGAGACGGGGCTGCCCGTGGCGCCGTACTGCTGCGCCACGATGGCGGTGTCGCCGGCGTGGAGGTACTCGAACCCATCGATCGCCGCAGGGTCGAGCCACCCCGAGCCGGTGGTGCCGGCGATCATGAGGACGGAGCGGTCGGCGGCGCCCGTGCGGTCGAGCTCGGCGACCGCGACCTGCGCGCGCTCCTCGAAGGTTCCGGGGACGTCGATGCCCACGTAGACCCGGATGGGCTCCTCGGCAGGCACGCCCGTGACGGCCTCGATCTGCGCTGCGTCCGGGCCGCCGCCCACGATCTTCGCGCCGGCCTGCCCCACCTGGTCCCACGCCACGAGGCTCGCGTCCGAGCCCGACCTCAGCTCGCTCGTCGGCTGCGGGAAGAGCGGATCATAGGCACGGTTGCGCTGGACCGAGACCACGGTCAGCAGCCACGACAGGACGGAGATGGCAGCTGATGCGACCACCAGCATCGCGACCAGCGTCA
Source organism: Demequina sp. NBRC 110053 (assembly GCF_002090095.1). Taxonomy (GTDB): domain Bacteria; phylum Actinomycetota; class Actinomycetes; order Actinomycetales; family Demequinaceae; genus Demequina. The sequence goes on from NZ_BBRJ01000003.1 coordinate 52,193, forward strand.
CCGCGCCGTCGAGGAGCCGGATCCGCCGGCGCGACCGGTCGCCGGGGACCCAGCGCAGCGACAGGCGGTGCAGCGCTCGCCACCCGCGCGCCACTCCACGGCCGATGCTGAAGGCCAGGGTCACCCCGACGGCGTAGAAGATCGCGCCGATGAACCAGTCGAAGCCGGAGGTGGGAGGCTCACCCACGGCCTCGCGCACGGAGTTCTGCCAGCGGACGGCGAGCGGCATCAGCGCCAGCACTCCTGCCAGGCCGATCGCCGTCACCAGCCACCACGCCGTCTCGGCGTGCGGACGCATGCGGCCGCGCGAGACCCTGGCCGCCAGTCGCCACATTCCCACGCCCACGCCGTACCCCACGGCGAACGCGAGACCGCACACCAGACCCTGGGCCCAGCTGGGACGGGGAAGCAGCGACGGCGTGAGGGACACGAGCACCGCGAGGACGCCCACGACGGCCCCTCCCAGGTCGAGCTGGTGCTTGGACTGAAGCAGGCGCATGGTCGACTCCCTCGGCGGGGCCATCCCGCTCCGGCACCACAGTAGAGGCGACGCGGGACGATGCGCTCGCGCAGCGCACGTCGGCGGGTCGGCTACGGACGTCCGGTGGTGAGCAGCGCCTCCGCTACGTGCTCGGCGGCTTGGGATAGCGTCCCGTAGCGGTGCGCGGTGATCGAGATGGCCTGCTCGTGAAGGAAGGGCAGCAGCTCGAGCTCGGCAGCGCCGGTGACGGGGCCGTCATAGATCGCCAGGTCCGCGTGTCCGCGCCATCGTGCAGGCACGGCGCCGACGTGCCGCACTCTCCCCGCTGCCTGGGCCCGAGCACGCCGGATCGCTGCGTCATCGTCCTCCACGACCACGGCGCCACCCGCCGCACGCACGGCGTCCGCCAGCGGGGCGGGAACGTCGATGGGCGCTGACACGCTCCCCGGCCCGCCCACGGCCCGCTGCGCAGCGCAGACCCGCGCGAGCGCGTCGGGGTCCTGCCCATCCCAGCGCACGAGCGCTGGCGCCGGGACGTACCGCTGGATGTTGCGCTCGGCGCGCATCCCCGTCGGATCGTGGCCGCGCGAGAAGATGTCGCGCCATGCGCGCGCGTCGCGCTGGGCTGCTGCGCGGACCCACGACCCTGTCGCGGCCGCCACGATCGCCTCGACCGCACCGTCGAGGGGCTCCGCCGTGCTCGCGCGGTCGGGGGCACGGTCCCAGTCGGTGAGCGAGGCGACGTAGTGCGGACCTCCGGCCTTCGACGTCGGGCCCACGACCGACCGCTTCCAGCCGCCGAACGGCTGGCGCTGCACGATCGCGCCGGTCATGGAGCGATTCACGTAGAGGTTGCCGGCGTGAACCGTGTCGATCCACCGGCGCATCTCGCGCCCGTCGAGGGTGTGGATGCCTGAAGTGAGGCCGAAGTCGACCTGGTTGACGAGCTCGACGGCATGGTCGAGGTCGCGTGCCCGCATGATGCCGAGGACGGGACCGAAGCACTCGACCCTATGCATGAACGATCCCGGCTCGACCCAGCCGCGCACGCCTGGCGTCCACAGCGCATCGCCGAGCCGCTCAGGCTCGACCCACCACGTCTCCCCCGGCTCGAGCGAGGAGAGTCCGCGCAGCAGCTTGCCCTGAGGCTCGTCGATGACAGGACCCATCTGAGTGCGAGGCTCCCACGCGCGCCCGACCCGCAGCGATCGGACCGCATCCTGCAGCTGGCGTCGGAACCGGGGGGACTCGGCGACCGAGCCGACGAGGATCGCGAGCGAGGCTGCGGAGCACTTCTGCCCCGCGTGCCCGAAGGCGGACGCGGCGAGGTCCCTCGCTGCCAGGTCGAGGTCTGCGCTGGGCGTCACGATCATCGCGTTCTTCCCGGACGTCTCGGCGAACAGGCGCAGGTCATCCCGAAACTCGAGGAACAGCTCCGCCGTCTCGAACGCGCCCGTGAGGATCACCTGCGACACGCGCTCGTCGCTCACGAGGCGCTCGCCCAGCGCGTCAGCGTCGATCGTGAGCAGCGTGAGCACCTCACGCGGCACGCCCGCCTTCCACAGCGCCTCTGCGAGCACGGCAGAGCAGCGAGCAGTCTCAGGTGCCGGCTTGAGGATCACCGCTGAGCCGGCCGCCAGGGCCGCGAGCGTCGAGCCGGCCGGGATGGCGACCGGGAAGTTCCAGGGCGGGATGACGGCCGTGAGCGGCCGGGGCCGTGCCTGCGCGCCCTCGACGGCCTCCAGCGCGCGCGCCGCCCGCGCGTAGTACCGGGCGAAGTCGATGGCCTCCGACACCTCGGGGTCGGCCTGGTCGATGGTCTTGCCAGCCTCGGCGACCATGACCTCGATGAGCTCTGCGCGTCGCGCCTCGAGTGCGTCTGCTGCGCGCTCGAGCACGTCAGCCCGCTGCGCGGGCGGCACGTCACCCCACATCCGCCCTGCGCGGTGCGCGGCGCCGATGACCTGCTCGAGCGCATCGGCGCTCCTGACGTGCGCTGCCGCGACGGCTGCCACCCCAGCGTCGGAGAGCTCGGCGCGAGCCAGGATCGCCGAGCCCCAGGCCCTCGTGGCGCGGCAGGAGGGATCGGAGTCGGACGCGTTGCGAAAGCCGGCACCTGGGTCGCGCGGCTCGCGGTGCTCTCGGTGACTGTCGGCTCCCGCCGGCGAGGCGGACAGGGTCAGTGCCTCGCGGAAGGCAGCCTCCTCCCGAGCGAAGTCGGACCCGTCCGTGGCGATGGTCGCCAGGCGTGACAGGAAGTTCTGCGGGTTCGCGACCTCCTCGAGCCTGCGCACGAGGTAGGCCAGCGCCACGTCGAAGTCTCGCGGGTCGACCACCGGTGTGTACATGCGGAGCCTGCCGACGTCCGCGCTCACGGCACGCGCGACGTGCTCCCCCATCCCCAGCAGCATCTCGAAGTGGACGTCCTGCTCGACGCGTCGCGAGCGGGCGAGCTCCCACGCGTGAGCGATGTCGAAGAGGTTGTGGCCCGCGATCCCCACCTTCAGCGCGCGGGAGCGATCGGGCATCAGGGCGGCGTCGAGCAGGCGCTTGTACTGAGCATCGGTCTCGACCTTCGAGTGCCATGTGGCGAGCGGCCAGTCGCGGAGCTCGGCCTCGACCCGCTCCATGGACAGGTTTGCGCCCTTGACGACGCGCACGCGCAGAGGCGCGCCGCCTCCGTCCACGCGCTCGCTCGCGAGAGCCTGCAACCGTGCGAGTGCGCGCGAGGACTCGGGCAGGTAGGCCTGCAGCACGATGCCGGCCCCGAGGTCCAGCAGGTCGTCGCGACGCATGAGGCCCTCGAACACCGCGATCGTGAGATCGAGGTCGCGATACTCCTCCATGTCGAGATTGACGAAGACGCCGCCGTGGTCCCGCGCGTCCTCGTAGAGCGGGCCCAGCGTCGCGACGATCTCCTTCACGGCGCCATCGAAGTCCCACGGCGAGTGCGGAGCCGCTGCGGCCGACACCTTGACCGACACGTAGTCGACGTCGGGGTGCGCGATGAGCGCGCGCGTGGCGGCCAGGCGCCGCGCCGCCTCCGCGCCCCCCAGCACGGCCTCGCCCAGCAGATTGACGTTGACGTCCACGCCCGCGGCGCGCAGCCGACGCAGCGTCATGGCGAGCCTGCGGGGCCGGGCGTCCGCGACGAGGTGGGTGACCATCGCGCGGATGAAGCGGCGGGCGACGGCGACGGTGGTCCGGGGCGCGAAGCGCGCACCCACGCCGCCAAGCCGCGCAAGCACCGCGAGAGCCCGAGGCAGGTGGTCGGTCGCGCCTTGCGCAGCGCGGCGCAGTGCCCACGCCGCGACGTGCGGATCCTCGGGCCGCAGCACGCCGTCGACCACCTCGGTGAGGTAGCGCAGCCCACCCTGCCGGGCCAGCACGCGCGACATGACACGCGCACCGGAGGTGGTGCGCGCATCGTCCGCGCCTGCGAGCCAGCGCCGCACGTGGGCGACCGCGACGTCGGCGTCTGCGGCGGTGCGTTCGTCAGGAGCGATGCGAGGCATGCCATACAGTCTGCGATCCGACTTCGGTTCAGGTCTATTTCCCATGTCAGCCGAATTCCTTGCAGATCTGCTTAACTATCGGAGTGCTCGATCTCCACCGCCTGCGGATCCTGAGGGAGTTCGCGATGCGCGGCACGGTGACGGCCGCCGCGCATGCGCTCGGGTACTCGCCGTCCGCCGTGTCGCAGCAGCTCGCAGCCCTCGAGCGCGAGGCGGGGGTGCCGCTCGTGCGCCGCTCGGGACGACGGCTCCTGCTCACGCCTGCCGGACAGGAGCTCGCCGACTCGGCCGGTCGGATACTCGGCCTGGTCGAGCAGGTGCAGACGCGCATCGCGGCTCGTCACGACGCCCCCGGCGGCACCGTCCGCCTCGCGGTCTTCCAGTCGGCGGCCCTGGCGCTGCTCCCCGCCGCCCTGCCCCTGCTCGCGCGGACCGCGCCGCGCGTGCGCGTCGAGGTCACGCAGAGCGAGCCGGCGCAGGCGCTCGAGGACACGTGGGCGCGCGACTTCGACCTGGTGGTGGCCGAGGAGTACCCCCACCACTCGGCGCCGCACTACGAGGGCCTCACCAGGGTGACCCTCATCTCGGACGAGATCGCCCTCGCCGTCCCCGCGGGCGCGTCGGCCCACCTACATGACCATCGCGAGGCTGCCTGGGTGATGGAGCCGCGAGGCACCTCCTCTCGGCACTTCGCGGAGCAGACCTGCCGCGTCGCAGGCTTCGAGCCCGACATTCGATACGAGACCGCGGACCTGCAAGCCCACCTGGCGCTCGTGCATGCCGGTCTCGCCGTCGCGCTTATTCCCGGCCTGATGTGGCCCCACGCCACGCCAGGCGTCACGCGCGCGAGCCTTCCAGAGCCGGCCCATCGGACGGTCTTCGCCGCGTTCCGGGACACCTCGAGGGACGACGCCGCCATCGAGGCCACGCTCAGTGCTCTGACGGCGGCCGCGCGCGCCGTGGCGGCTCCGTGAGCTCCCTGTCCGGTCCGAGGGTCGCGACCAGGTGAGTGGCGCCCGCCACGGCGGCCGGCATGAAGGCCACGGCGCCCAGCGGGACGAGGAACAGCAGGAAGCAGGCCGCCCCGAACCCCACCACTCTCGGTCGGTGCGCCGCCAGCACCGCACGGCGCCCGCGCAGCGGCACCACTCCCCTGCGCGCGAGCGGGTACGCCGTCAGCTCGAGCGCCAGGAACCACCCGCCGAAGCCCGCCCCCAGGCAGAATGCCACCACACCGCCGACGACCGGGATCAGACCGATCAGGAACAGCCCGAGCGCCAGCGGGATCGTCAGCAGGGCGATGCGCGCCGCCTCGCCCAGCCCGCGCATGAGCGACCGCCAGGCGCCCTCGACCGGGTCGGCGCCGTCGAACCCGCCGCGGACGTCAACCTCGCGCGACAGCCGCTCGAAGAAGGGCTGGCCGATGATGAGCGTCACGGCGGTGAAGGTATAGACGCCGATGAGCGCAGCCGCGCCGAGCATCGCGAGGGCTGCGACCACCTGCACCGCGTCGGCCAACCAGCCGTCCGATGACACCAGCGCGCCGGCGAGGCTCCCGCTCCACGGGCCGAGGTTGGCGACGAGGACCACGGCTCCGATCGCGAACACCGTCGCCGTGATCGCGCCGGGAACGAGGCCGACGAGCATCAGGCGCGGACTCCGGCTCCACGTCCGCAACCCGCTCCACGCGATCCGCAGGCCGGCGCTGACCTCGGCCGCGACGGCTCGCACTGTCGGTCGCGCTCTCGCCATGGCGGCATGCTACCTGCGCGTCTCCCGCCGTTCGCCCGAGGCGCGGTCGCCGGAACGGCGAGGCGGCGCGACGCGACGCGAGCGCGCCGGTGCGACTTGCGAAAGGCAGGATCCCGCAGGCACTCTGAGCACGCCTGGGCGCATGCCCGCTCGCCGAACCTGGAGGAACGCCTGACCGTGAGTGATCTGCTGCTGACCAACGCGCGGATGATCGCAGGCGCTCGCCCCACCGCCATCCGCGTGCGCGACGGGCTGGTGGTCGACCGTGACGCCGAGGGCAGGCCGGACGAGGTGGTCGACCTCGAGGGACGATGGGTGATGCCGGGGCTGTGGGACCATCACGTGCACTTCACCCAGTGGGCAATCGTGCGCCGCCGGCTCGACCTGTCCGCTGCGACCAGCGCGGCCGGCGCCGCCCAGATCGTCGCAGCGCGCCTGCGCGCCGAGATCTCGATGCACGAGCCGCTCATCGGCTACGGCTATCGCGACGCGATGTGGGACGACGAGGCGACCGCCGCGGCGCTCGACGAGGTGGCACCTCGCCGTCCCGTCGTGATCCTCTCGGGCGACATGCACGCGTGCTGGGTCAACACCGCCGCCCGAGACCGGTACGGCCTGCCCACCGCGGGCGTGCTGAGGGAGGACGATGCGTTCGGGCTGCAGATGAGGCTCGAGAGGGCCGCGCCGGGAGACGAGGATCTGGCGATCACCGAGGCCGCGGTCGCCGCAGCAGCGCGCGGCGTGGTGGGCATCGTGGATCTCGAGATGGCGCACAACCTCGCGGGCTGGACCGAGCGCATGTCGCGCGGGCTCTACGCGCTCCGCGTGAGGTCAGGGTTCTATCCCGCCGAGCTCGACGAGCGCATCGAGGCGGGCTGGCGCACGGGTGACACCGTGCCCGGCACGGGCGGCCTGCTGACGATCGGCCCGCTCAAGCTCATCACCGACGGGTCGCTCAACACCCGCACCGCCTACTGTCACGACCACTACCTGCCCTTGCGGGACACGCGCGGGGTGCTGACGGTCTCGCCAGAGCTGTGCGAGACGCTCCTCGAGCGCGCGACGGCGCACGGCTTCACCGTCGCCGTCCACGCCATCGGCGACGCCGCCGTCACTCACGCCCTCGATGCCTTCGCGGCGACAGGCGCCCAGGGCACCATCGAGCACGCCCAGCTGGTGTCCGACGACGACCTCGCCCGCTTCGCCGACCTCGGCGTCGCCGCATCCGTGCAGCCCGAGCACCTGTGGGACGACAGGGACGCGACCGAGAGGTTCTGGCCCGACCGTGCGAGCCGGGCATTCCCCTTCGCCGCGCTGCTTCACAGCGGAGCGCGCCTGCTGCTGGGGTCCGACGCTCCTGTGGCTCCCCTCGATCCCTGGCGAGGCATCGCCGCGTCGGTGCACCGCAGCGCCGACGATCGTGAGCCGTGGCATCCGCAGCACAGCCTCGAGAGGCGCGAGGCGCTCGAGGCGGCGGTCGGCGGATCCGTCGAGCTCCACGACGGGCGCGTCGCGGATCTGGCGGTGGTCGACGCGGATCCCCTGACGTGCGACCTGGACGAACTGCAGCGCATGCCCGTCGCGGCGACGATGACCGGCGGGGTCTTCACGCACCGCGCGCTCTAGACGCCGCCAGCGTCAGGCTCGAACGTCCCTGGCGTCAGGACAGGGTGGCCGAGCCGAGGGTGATGTCGATGCCCGACAGCGCCTGCGAGACGGGGCACCCAGCCTTGGCCTCCTCGGCGAAGGTCTGGAACTCGTCCCGGGACAGCCCGGGAACGGCGCCGGTCACCTTGAGGACCGAGCCCAGCACCCCCTCGCCCGCCTGGAACGAGACCTCGGCGGAGACCTGCAGCTCCTCGGGCTCGTGGCCCGCCTCGCCCAGGGCGTGCGACAGCGCCATCGCGAAGCAGGAGGCGTGGGCCGCAGCGAGCAGCTCCTCCGGGGTGGTGGTGCCCTCCGCGCCCTCCGAGCGCGCCTTCCAGTCCACGTTCAGCGTCGCGACGCCGGTTCCGAACGAGGTGGTGCCCGAACCGTCGCCGAGCGAGCCGCGCCACAACGTGCTCGCCGTGCTCTTCACTGCCATGTCGATCATCCTCCGTCGTCGCTCGAGCGCGCTCGCCGCGCTCGTCCCAGTCAAGCACGCCGCGACGAGCCGTGCGTGCTCGAGCCCCGCCGACCGTGAGGGCGATCGCTACAGTGTGGAGTGCGCGACGGCACGTGGCTCGAGCGCTCTGGGGGATCCGACTGGCATGAGCGCCTCACCGACACCGTCGACGCACCGCGCATGGAGTCTGCTCGCGACGCTGGCGTTCGCCGGCGCCTTCGTCGGGGCGTACTGGTGGTTCGTGCGAACCGAGGCCGGGCAGGAGTTCGACCATTCCAGCCTGGCGGTAGGCATCGACCTGCGAGAGACCATCGGCCAGGACCAGCTGTCCGCCGCAGCGAGGCTCGGGCCGTGGATTGCCGTGGTGCCAGCGTCCGCGCTGATCCTGGCGACCCTTCTTCGGCGGCGATGGCGTCGCGCGATGTGGGCGGCTGGGCTCCCTGTCGCGACCTACCTGCTCGCCACGGCGCTTCACGACGTGATCCTGTCGCGTCCGTATCTCGGGGAGTACGGCTACGGCATCAACACGGTGCCCAGCGAGCACCTCGCCGTCGCGATCGCCTCGCTGGCGGTGATCTGGTCGCTCCTGCCGCAGGGCGTGTGGCGAGGCGTGCTGCTGCCCTTCATGGTCGCGTACGCGGGTCTGTTGGCGGCCCTCGAGGTGACGTCCTTCGCGGCGCTGTTCGCTGACGTGCTCTGCGCCGTGCTCCTCGCCGGCGCGCTCGCCGCGTCGTGGTCGCTGGAGCCACGTCCGTTGGGACGGACCGCCGCATGGGTGCACGGCGTGCTGGGCGTGGCGTCGGGTGCCGTCGGGGCGTGGCTGCTCCTCGGCTGGGCGGGATCCGCCTACGAGTCCGAGCAGCAGGCGATGGCGTGCCTCGGCCTCGGCCTGACCGTGGCGTCGGGAACCACCGCGGTCCTGCTCACGCTTCCCCGTCGTCGCGCCGGGTGAGCCGTCGCAGTGCCGCGTCTGCGGGCGCGAGCGGCGCGAACCGAGCAGCCCAGGCCCACTCGCTCAGCGCCCTCCACGGGTGGCGAGGGCCGTGCGCGCGTGCGGCGCGGGTGGCGGCCCACCAGGCGTATCTGCCGTTCGACCGCATGCTGGCGCTCAACGCTGACTGCGCATCGACGTCGCCCTCGGCGATCGCCGCCGCTCGGTGTCGTGCGAGCACGTCGCGGACGCCTCGGCTCAGGCGGCGGTGGCTGCCCGTGGTGTTGCCCGCGTGGAGGCGGTAGTCGAGGAGGTCTTCCGGGCAGAGCACGAAGGATCCTCGAGGCGCGAGCCGCAGCATGAGGTCGAGGTCCTCCGCCACGAGGATGTCCTCGTCGAAGCCGCCGACGTCCGCGAACGACGATGCACGGATCAGCGTGTTGCCCGCGAGGATGCCGGTCCGGCGTCGCATGACGTCGAGTCTCCCTGACACGGGAGTGTGGTCGCCGTGGGCGAGGGTTTCGCCAGCGGCACCGATGGTGCGGATGCCGCAGTACCCGACGACCGCTGCGGGGTCCTGCGCGAGAGCCTCGAGCTGCCGTGCGAGCCGCTCGGGGTGCCAGCGGTCGTCGTCATCGAGGAACGCGATCCACTCCCCTGTGGCCTCCTTCGCCCCGACGTTCCGCGACGCGGCGACGCCGCTGTGCCGGCGTTCGATGGCTCGCGCGATCGGCACCCCCGCGACCAGCTCCCGGATGGCCGTGACGTCGGGCGCGCCGTCCAGCACGACGATGATCTCGACGGGCGGCTTGGACTGCGAGGCGGCGGACTCGAGCGCCTCGCGCAGATACGGGCTCGCCCGGTTGGTCGCGACCACGCACGACACCGTCGCGTCAGCCCCCGCTGCCATCGCGCCTCCCCTCTGGGCCACCACGGTAGCGCGGCGTGGCCGCCCGACCCATTGTCGATGGCCGATCCACGCGATAGGTTCATGTCGCCGGGGGGCGGCGAGCGGGAGGGGGATGTCGTGGGGCGTGCGCGCGGAACACTCGTGGTGCGGCGGAGAGACATCGACGTCCATCCCCGACCCGCGGGCGGTGACTTCGACGAGCGGACCGTCGTGCCGTTCGCCGTGCCCGACGGCCTAGTGGGCGCCCTGGGCGTCTACTGCGTCAACACCCGTGAGCGCGTCCTGATGGTCACCTACGATGACGGCCCGCACGAGTCCGACACGGCCCGCATCCTCGATGTGCTCGAGGAGCACGGAGCGCGTGCCACCTTCTTCGTCCTCGCGCAGCAGGCTCGTCGCCACCCCGAGGTGGTGCGGCGCATGGTGCGCGACGGTCACGAGGTCGCCCTCCACGGCGAGGACCACCGCTCGTTGACCACCATGTCGGCGCTCGAGGCGCTGCGCACCATCCGGCGCGCCCGCCGCGACGTCGAACGCATCGCGGGCGTGCGCCTGCGCACCTACCGCCCGCCCTACGGCCACCACAGCACGCTGCAGTCCCTGCTGCTCGCGCTGGCGGGATTGCGCGTGGTGCTCTGGTCGGGCGACGCGCAGGACTGGGTGGATGGCGACGCCGATCACGTCGCGAGCCTCGGTCGCCAGGCCGCCTTCCCTGGAGGCATGCTGCTGCTCCACGACAACCGCGCCGACCCCGAGACCCTGCAGCCAGGGCAGGCGCTGCCGGCCTTCGACCGGGCCGCGGTCGCGCAGATGCTGCTCGAAGGGCTCGCCGCGGATGGCTACCGGCTCGTGACGGTCACCGACGCCATGCGCGACCACCAGCCCGTGAGGAGCATGGCGCGGCAACGGATGCGCGGCCAGTGATGAGGGCATCCGTCATCATCGCGGCCCTGGACGCCGAGTCGACGTTGGGCGAGCAGCTCGAGGCGCTCGTGAGCCAGCGCGTCACGGTTACCTGGGAGGTGCTCGTGTGCGACAACGGCTCGCGCGACGGCACCGTCGCCGTCGCCAGAGGGTTCGCCGACCGGCTGCCGTTGACCGTCGTCGACGCGTCGGCACGCCGCGGTCCCGCTGCCGCGCGCAACATCGGGGCCGAGCACGCCACCGGCAACGTCCTGCTGTTCTGCGACGCCGACGACGTGGTCGCCGACGGCTGGGCCCACGCCATGATCGCCGCGCTCGCATCCGCGCCCGTGGTCTGCGGACGGCTCGAGTGGGCTCGACTCAACACGCACTACGCGGACCGTGGACCGATCACGGCGGGTCTGTTCACGTTCGACTGGCTGCCCGCGCTCGCGGCGGGTTCGTCGAACAACCTCGGCGTGCGCGCTCACGCCTTCGCGCAGGTTGGCGGATTCGAGGAGGCGCTGCGCGTGGGCGAGGACGTCGACCTGTGCTGGCGCCTTCAGCTCGCCGGCTTCTCCATCAGCGAGGCGCCCACCGCGGTGGTCCATGCACGCGAGCGGCAGACGCTGAGGGGCGTGTGGCGTCAGGCTCGGTCGTACGGTTCAGCGGAGCGGCGTCTCGCCGCGCGCTACGAGCCCGTGAGGCGCGCCTATGACAGGAACGCCGTCACCCGGACGGCCGTCCCCCATGCGCCGACGACCTCGGCCGATGCGCCCTCGCCGCGCGCGCTGCCGTCGACGGATCTCGACGCACCCGTGGACCACGGCGGTGGCAGGCGTCTCCTGGCTCGCGCGGTTCGCCTGCGGCGGCCGCGGGACCTGGTCTACACGGTGAGGCGGCTCGGCCGCGCCTTCGGCTTCCGTCGCGCAGCTCTCGATCCTGACATTCCCGTCGTGAGCGCTCCCGAGCGCCTGCCTGCACCGCACCTCCCCGTCGTCGGGAGGGAGGGGTGAGCACACCCGGCACCGCGCATCGGCATGGCACCGGTGCCGGCGGCATCGTCGCCTCCGTCATCGTTCCCGCGTTCGATGCGGAGGACACCATCGCCGAACAGCTGGACGCGCTCGCGCGTCAGCAGGTCACCGTCCCCTGGGAGGTGCTGGTCTGTGACAACGGCTCGCAGGACCGCACCGCCGAGCGCGCGGCGACGTTCGGAGCGCGGCTCGACCTGCGCATCATCGACGCGTCCGCACGACGTGGCCCTGCGGCCGCCCGGAACATCGGGGCCGAGCACGCCCGGGGCGACCTGCTGCTGTTCTGCGACGCCGACGACATGGTCGCCGACGGCTGGCTCGCCGCGATGCTCGGGGCGTGTGGAAGCGGCGACGTGATCGCCGGTCCGTGGGAGCTGTCACGGCTCAACGCCATGTACGGGGCCGGTGCCGTGACGCCCGCCACGTTCAGCGTCGCGCCGCTCGTCGGGCTGCGGGCAGCTGGTGCTGGCAACCTGGGCGTGCCCGCTGCCGTGTTCGCGGAGCTCGGCGGGTTCGAGGAGGCGCTGCGCGTGGGCGAGGACGTCGACCTGTGCTGGCGCGCGCAGATCGCCGGCCACGCCGTCGTGGATGCCCCCGGCGCCCTCGTGCACGTGCGTCGCCCCGCCACCGTCCGCGGACTGTTCCGGCAGTCGTTCGCCTACGGCCGCGCGGAGCGCACCCTCCAGCATCGGTGGGCCGCCATGGCCCGGGCCAGCCACGGCTGGACCGAGCCCTCCCCGGCAGAGGCGCCGCGCAGCGGCCCCGGCCGCCGTACCCTCCTGAGCCGCGTACGTCAGATGGGTCAGCCCTACGCGTGGCAGCACGCCGCGACCGTCCATGGACGGCGCCTCGGAGCCCGGCTGGGCCGAGCCGACGCCGGAGTGCCAGTGATGAGCGAGCCCCTCAGATGAGGCCCCACGCATCCGTGATCATCGCCGCGTTCGATGCCGCCTCGACGTTGGGCGAGCAGCTCGAGGCCCTCGCGCGCCAGCGCGTCACGGTTGCCTGGGAGGTGCTCGTGTGCGACAACGGCTCGCGCGACCACACCGTCGCCGTCGCCAGAGGGTTCGCTGACCGGCTGCCGTTGACCGTCGTCGACGCGTCGGCACGCCGCGGTCCCGCTGCCGCGCGCAACATCGGGGCCGAGCACGCCACCGGCGACGTCCTGCTGTTCTGCGACGCCGACGACGTGGTCGCCGACGGGTGGGCCCACGCGCTGATCGCGGCCCTCGATCACTTCGAGATCGTGGGCTCGAGCTTCGAGCATCGACGCCTCAACCCCGGCGCCGGCGGCGTCACCTGGGAGGTCAGCGACAGCATCAGGATGCCGTTCTGGCCACAGTACGAGGCCGTGGGATCCGGAGGCATGGGAGTGCGCTCCTCTGCCTTCCACCGGGCGCACGGCTTCGACGAGCGGCTGCGCACCGGCGAGGACGTCGACCTGTGCTGGCGGATCCAGCTCGCGGGAGGCACCCTCGGCCACGCGCCCGAGGCGGTGGTCCACCTTCGCAGGCGCTCCGGGCTGCGGGCCGTGTACCGCCAGGCGCGCAACACCGGCAACGGCGTGCGCCAGCTCGAGCACAAGTTCTCCCGCGTCGCACGCGCCGCGCGGGGCCATGCCTCAGCGCCTGTCGTCGCCGCGGCGCCCGCGGCCGCCGCTGGGGGCTCGCGCAGTCGACTTCGCCGGCTCATCGCCGTGCGCCGACTCGACGACCTCGCGGACCCGGTCTGGCGCGTCGGAGAGTGGTGGGGGCGGCGCCGCGCGCGGCTGGTGGTCGCTCCGCTGACACCCGGGGAGGTCACCGAGTGAGCACCGAGCGTCCCCCGCGCATCAGCGTCATCATCCCTGCGTACAACGCCGAGGCGACCCTCGGCGAGCAGCTCGACGCGATGCTGCGCCAGGACTGCGGCGAGCCGTTCGAGGTGGTCGTGAGCGACAACGGCTCCACGGACGGCACCGCCGCGCTCGTCAACCGCTACGGCGGGTCCCTGCCTCACCTGCGCCGCGTGGATTCGTCGGCGCGGCGCGGGCCCGGCGCCGCGCGCAACGTCGGGGCCGCCGCCGCCAGCGGAGACCTCCTGCTGTTCTGCGACGCCGACGACGTCGCCGCAGACTCGTGGGTGCGCCTCATGACGGACGCGCTGAGCGCCCACGAGTTCGTGGGCGGCGGGTGGGAGCTGCAGTCGCTGAACCCCGGCCACCACCTCGCGCACATCGAGCCTCCGGTCCTGACCTACGTGAGCTTCATGCCGGAGCTGCCGGCGCACGGCGGAGGGAACCTCGGTATCCGCAGGCACCTGTTCGAGCGGGTCCAGGGGTTCGACGAGAGCCTGCGGGTGGGCGAGGACATCGACCTGTGCTGGCGCGTGCAGCTCGCGGGAGCGACGCTCGAGCCTGCCGGCCATGCCATCGTGAGCGTGCGCGTGCGGTCGGGCGTCGCGGCAGCGTGGAGGCAGGGATGGCTGTACGGTCGCGGCGAGCGCGAGCTGCGCCGGCGCTACGCATCGACCGCTCGTCAGCTCGCGCAGGACGACGGCGTCGGACGGAAGGCGCGTGTGCGGCGAGTGCGCGTGCGGGCCAGCGCCGTCGCCTCGCGCTCCAGATACATCGTCCGCTCGCTGGTGCACCCTCGCGAACGGGTCAGCGGCATCATGGCGATCGCGGAGTCGCTCGGTCGCCGCTGGGGCGCCTGACCGAGGGCCGATGCGCTCGGGCGGCGGCCAGCGCGACGCGGACGAGCTCAGGCGTCGCGGCCCAGGCGGCGCCGGAGACCCTCGACGGCGGGCACGCTTCGCGACACCCATCCCCCGAGCCCGGCGGCGTGCACCGTCACGTCGGCGACCTCGTAGCTCGCCGGCATCATCCGCGTGACCTCGCGGTCATGCCGCGAGACCCCTGGCTCGAAGCCATCCAGATCGGGTGCGTGCGCGAGCTCGGCGCTCACGGCGAGACGTCCGAGCGTGCCGACCCGCTGCGCCTCGAGCCCGCCCAGGTAGGCGTCGAGGAAGCCGAAGGCGCGACCGCCCGACCGCAGGGCGAGATGCATGTAGACCACGGTGTCGCCGACGCAGAGCTCGTGGGCGATGAGGTCGCCGTCGCTCATGAACTCCGCCACGACGGCCCGATACCAGTCACGATAGCCGCGATCCTGGAGCACTCCCCGGCCCCCGCTGCGGACGTCTCCCTTCCAGCCCGAGGACTGGAACGTCTCGAAGTCCTCGCTCGCGCGGCCGGGGTCGGCGCGTCGGAGCACGATCTCGCCATCCAGGTGCCGCTCGAGCGCACGAGCGCGCCGCAGCACCTCCCTGCGTCTGCGCCCGCTCATGTGCCCGACGAGGAGAGCCGTCGCACGTCCTGGACCGATGGGGACGACCTCGGCTCGCGGAGGAACGAAGGGTCGACTCCACGTCTCGCCGCGCGTCACCGAGCCGGGGCGGTCCGCCAAGGCGTCGCCGAGCGCGGCGCCCACGACCCCCTCGGTGGGCATGCCGCGCAGCTCCACTCGGACCCGCCGCCAGCCGTCGAGGGCGGCGCGCAGCAGCGCGGCCATCGCGGCCTGGGGGGCGGCGCGATCGAGGAGCGGCAGCGTGCTGTCCGCGTGCCAGTCCACGAACCGTCCACCGGTCACGAGGAACTCTGGTCTCAGGCGCCTGAACGGCCGATGCGGCGTCACCGGGAGGACGCCCGTCACGCGGTGCCCGTCGGTGGCGACGCACAGCGACAGGTCCCGCGCCATGACTGCCCAATCGCGCGCCGGCAGCACGAAGCGAGGGTCCAGCCACCCGTTGCTCGACGCCGAGCGGTCCACGAGCTCGCGCCAGGCCGAGGCCATGCCGGCGTCGACGTCCTCGATCCTCAGGACGGTCGCTCTCACGGCGAAGCGCTCCCACGCATGCGGCGCGTGGTCGCCGAGAGCCGCGTGAGCGTCGGAAGGGCACGCAGGAGCATGGCGGACGTCGCGCCCCCGAAGCTGACGCGGCGGTAGACGAAGCGGCGCCGGTCGGGGAACATCGCGGTGTCCGCAGCGTAGTCGGGCATGATGCCCGGGTCGAACGCCTCGTCGGGGTCGAGGCCCGCGAGCCTGCCGCTGAGGAGAAGTCGACCCAGTCGGCCGGGGCTCGCGGCGGCGAACTCCTCGTCGAAGGCGTCGAGCAGCCCGAACCAGGTGCCCGAGCGACCGCGCACGACACAGGCCATGTGCAGCGTCCGTTCCCCGCCGGTGAGTGCCGACAGGTGGAACCGACCCTCGGCGCGCAGCGCGTCGACGATCTGCTCGAACGCCTGGCGATACCCGGGGATCCGTGCGATGGCCGCCCCGCCCCGATGTCGGTCGCCCTTCCACCCGGACGCCTGGAGCTCGATGAACTGTGCGACGGCGGCCGCCGAGCCGGAGAGATCCTCGTAGGCGAGGCGCCCTTCGGTGGCCTGCTCGGCGAGGCGAACCGCTCGACGCATGGCCTTGCCCGACCTGCGGGACAGGTGGGGATACCAGTCCGCCAACCCTGCCAGCCACGCATCGATGTCGTGCACCGGCGGCGCTGGGCGGCCGGCGTGCGCCCATGCCCATTCGTCCGTGCGGTCGTCCTGCCACGCCATGCCCCGGTGCGCGGCGACCTCCATGAGGGAGTCATGCAGCCGACCGTCCGCAGGGAAGAAGCCCAGCGCCAGCAGCGGAGGGAAGCCGTCGCGCCTCAGCCCGTCGAGGAGCGCGCACCACGCGTCCTCTGCGACATCGCGGTCCACCAGCGGATGAGAGCGGAACGGCGGGCCGCCCTCAGAGTCGAGCGCGACCGACCGGTATGGGACTCGAGCGACACGGTGACGAGCGACACGAATGACCATCGCCGCCAGCCACTCGCCCCCGCGCTCGACGACCGCGAGACGCCGCTCATCGCGGTCCCCGAAGGCTCGTTCGAGAGGGAGCAGGAACTCCGGCTCGATGAAGGCGTTGGGCTCGCAGGCCCGCGCAGCGAGGTCCGACCAGCGTGAGACGTCGTCATCCGAGACCTCAGACAGCCTGATGGTTCGGAACGGCACGTACGGCTCCCCTCAAGCGTGCGCACACCACTCGCGCATACGCTATCGACGCGCTCCTGGCTGCGCAAGGGTCATCAGCGCAGGTCCGCAGCGGCCGTGCGCGCGCCCGCCGCGTAGCGCCCGTACTGGCCGAGCGCGAGGGCCGCCAGCACCTTGGCGCGCCTGCGCAGGCCCTGCGGCTCCAATCGTAGTCGGAGGAACCTCTCGCGCGTGGCGAGGGAGCGATAGTCGCGGACGTCAGCGAGCACGTCGTGAGCGCGCGCCGCGCGGCGCGCCACGAGAATGGTGCGATCGAGGTCGCGGGCGATGCGCTCGCGCGGGTCCGGCGCGGGAGCGGCGTCGCCGGCGACCGGCCGGGCCATGGACATCGACGTCACCTGACCTCCGTGCTGGCGGTAGCCCACGAGCGGCCGCGGGTCGACCCGCACCGCGCCGAGCAGCGCGGCCAGCGCCGCGAGCCAGCCGTCGTGCAGGAAGAGGTGGTCGACTCCCTCCAGCTCCTCGGGGAGCGGCAGCGCGAGCTCCACCACGTCCGCGCGCACGGCCATGGTCGCCCCGGTGACGGTCTGGCCGTGAAGCAGGCGGTCGATGCCGAAGTGTCCTGCGAACTCCTCCTGGGCATCGTCGCCCAGCCCCACCGCCTGCCACGAGGTCGAGCCGAGGTCGACGCCGACGTCATCGATGAGGCGCGCGTTCGAGAACCACAGCGCCGTGGCGGGGTCCGTGAACGCCTCGGCCACGGCCTCCAGCTTGTCGGGACGCCAGACGTCGTCCTGATCGGCGAGGACGACGACGTCGCCGGTCGCACGGCGCAGCGCGTCCTCGACGTTGCGGCGCAGCCCCCAGCGCTCGTCCCGCACGATGAATGTGGTGTCGAAGGGGACGGACGCCAGGGCCTTGGCGATGATGTCCCCGCTCGCATCGGTCGAGGCGTCGTCGGCGATGACGAGCTCGTCAGGCGGGCGTCGCTGTCCCACGATCGAGGCGAGCTGCTCCGCGAGGTGCCGCTCGCCGTCGCACGAGGTCATCACCACGGACACGCGCATGGTCACCTACAGCGCGTTCCGGTAGAGGGCCTCGTACCGGTCGACCACCGAGGCGAGGTCGAACTCTCGCGCGCGCTCGAGGCCCCGAGCCGACAGCCGCTCGAGCTCGTCCTGCCGCGACAGCAGGTCGGCGAGCGCGGGACCCAGATCCTCGAGCGGCACGAGCACGCCGCAGGACCCGTCCTCGGTCACGTACTCGGACCCCACGTTGGGCGTCGCCACCACCGGAACGCCGGCCGCCATGGCCTCCGCGTACGGGATGCCGAAGCCCTCGTAGCTCGAGGGCAGGCAGAACGCCCATGCCCGTCGGTAGGCCGCGACCAGCTCGGCATCGCTCAGACGGCCCAGGATCTCGATCTGGGGCCCCGGATCGTCGGGAGCGTCCTGACAGACCATCTGCAGTCTGGCGTCGGGATGCCTGGGCAGCACGGACTCGACGAAGGCGCGGGCGAGCGCGGCGCCGCGCTTGCGCTGGTGCCACGTGCCGACGAACAGGATGGTCGGATGAGGCGTGCGCTCCCGCGGCACCGCGGAGAACCGCGACAGCTCGACGCCGTTGGGGATGACCGCGGCCACGCGCGGCACCCAGCGCGAGGTGCGAGGCGAGACGACCGTGGTGGCGTCAGCGACCACGCTCGCCAGCGTCTCCGACAGGCCCAGCGCGACCATGCGCGTGCGCTCCTTCATGCCCCGGATCCTCAGCGCCTCCTCGAAGCATGACCCGTGGACGGTGCGCACGTGCCGCCCCACGCGCCGCCGCCACATCCAGTAGTCGTCGCCGTGCGCGTGGAGGACGTCGTAGTCGCTGAGATCGAGGCGTCGCAGCGCTGTCGCGAACCTGAAGGTGCGCATCGACCCTGCGAGAGGGATGAGGCGATGGCCGTACTCCGCTCCTGGCACAGGAGCGCACGCGCTGAGCACGTCCACCTCGTGCCCTCGTCGCACCAGGGCGGTGGCGAGCGCGTGCACCTGGTGCCCCACCCCGATCTTGCTCTCGCTCGGGAGGTAGTACGAGATCATCGCGATGCGCAGCCCCGGCTCTGACGACGCCACGTCAGCCCCGCAGCCCGCGCTGCAGCGCCTCGAGCCAGGCGCGGCCGTGCTCGAGGTCGGGCTCCAGGTAGTTGCCCTCAGCCCACTCGTTCCACGACTTGATCCACAGCAGCCGCTCCTGCTCGGGTCGGTCAGCAAGAGTCGCGACCGCGGTGCCGACGTTGCGCTCGAACGCCTCGGGCGAGCTGCCGGACAGCACGAGTCCACGCGTCCCCGAGCGGGGCGTGTTGTCCCAGTTCGGGTACACGCTGGGCTGCAGCGTCACGTCCGCGCGCACCGCGTCCCACAGGTCGGGATCGGTGGAGTACGGGTACACCTCCGGCCCGCCCCGCTTGCGGCGCACGCGCATGCGCAGCACGTCGCCGCGCGTCCGCGACGCAGGCAATCGCACGTACACCCCCGCATCGAACCCCGCATCGGCGTGATCGACATACCTTGCACCCTGCCCCAGCAGGTCGCTGACCTCGGCCACGAGGTAGAGCCCCTCGAGCCCGGCGGAGCGCGCCATGCTCTGCCAGCGGTCCACGAAGGCGCGAGGATCGGGCAGCTCCTCGGGGCGGAAGACGTAGAACACCGGCCTGCCGTCCACCCGCAGGTAGCGCGAGTCGCGCAGCGCCGGGAGCACGGCGTCGAAGTGAGCCCGGTCGTCCTCAGGGCCCGGGTACTGCTGCTCGAGGAGGATGCGGTCGTCGGCGCCGTGCCAGATGCCCGTCCATGTCTGATTCGCCCACCCGAGGCAGAAGGAGACGTCCGGCGAGCCGGACGCGATCACCTCCGCGAACGGGCGCTCGAGGATGCGGGTCCCCCGTCCGAACCAGTAGTGCCAGTAGCAGAACGCCTCCACGCCGTGCTCGAGCGCGAGCGCGCTCTGAGCCTCGCGCGCCTCCGCGAGCCTGAGATCGTAGAAGCCCAGGTCGGCCGGGAGGTGGGGCTGGCGATGCCCACGGTAGAGCGGTCGGGCCCTCGCCGTGTTGGTCCACTCGGTGAACCCCGGTCCCCACCAGGCGTCGTTCTGCGGGATGGGGTGGAACTGGGGGAGGTAGAACGCGATCGCGCGGGCACGCAACGACTCCACTCCAGCACCCCCTCACCATGCCGTCTGTACGTCGCCACCCTAGTGCAGCGCGTGCAGCGGCGGGAGTCCCTGACCTCGCCCAGACGCGTGGTGCCAGACCTCCAGGGTGACGCGCGCCGTGTCGACGATGCGGTAGGTCTCCCACGCGTGCGTCCGTGCCGCGGCGGCCAAGGCGGCCATCTCCTCCGGGTGACGGATCGCATGCTCGATCGCGCTGCCCAGCGCTCGCGCGTCCCCTGGTCGCGCCGCCAGACCGTGCCTCGCTCGCCAGACACCGTCACCGATGCTCAGCGCGTCGCGGCTCCCGCCGAGCACCTCCCCCGCGCCGCCGGCGGCCGTCGCCACCACGGGCACGCCGGCCGCCATCGCCTCCACGATCACCTGGCCGAAGGGCTCCGGAACCGGTGACGCGTGCACGAGGAGCCGTGAGGATCGCAGGATCCGCGACGGATCGTCGACCCAGCCAGCGAGCGTCACGGCACCTGTGCGCACCGCTGGGTGGCGGGCGAGCGCGTCACGATAGCCGCCGTCCTGGAAGAGCGCGTCGCCCGCCACCACGAACGGCACCCCTGGCAGTCGCGGTGCCGCCTGCATCACCGCATCGGCGAACTCCAGCTGGCCCTTGGTCTCGCTCACGCGCCCCAGCATCACCACGGGCCCGTCCGTGTCAGGCCCGGGATCGTCGAACCATCCGTCCGGCACGCCGGGATAGGCGATCGCGACCTTGCGCCGGGTCGCGCGTCCCAGCGTGCGAGCGGTGGCCATCGAGTTCGCGACGATCGCCCGAGGGAGCGCCGTCGCGGCCGCGCGCGACACGTGCACGAGCGCGCCCGGGAGGTAGTCCTTCGCGAGCCTGTCATGCAGATGCCACACCCACGGCACCCTCGCGAGCGGTGCGGCGAGTGCGCAGACAGCCGCTGCCTTGAGGCTGTTGGCCGCGAGCAGCTCCGTCCCCTGCTGTCGACAATGCGCGGCCAGGGCACGCGCTGCGGCCATGGTCGAGCGCACGTTCCGCTGGACGGATCGCGCTCGGGCGGCCTCGCTGCGAGCGACCGAGGCCGCCGCGCCCATCTCCACCATGGACACGGGAAGCAGGGAGCCCAGCTCGCCGGCCCATGGTCCCTCGGCGAGCAGCACGGCATCGATATCGACGCTGCGCTGGTCCAGGGCCTCGATGAGGCGCATGGCCGCCGTCTCCGCACCGCCGCGCTGAGCGGCATGGCTCACGAGCGTCACGCGCAGTGCTGGCACGGTCGCGAGTCTAGCCACGGGTGCGGGGCGCGGCCCCGCATTATGCTCGGGGTCGTGACGATCCGGGCAGCGGCCGCCGACCTCGTCGACATCGGCCAGGCGCGCGAGTGGCTCGCAGCGCGCGTGCGCCACGAGCACCCCGCCGACGAGCGCGCGCTCGCGCTGCGCGGCCTGACGCTGCCTCCCCTGCCCCGGTCCCCCGGCCGCGATGAGATCTGGGCCGTCGCCACCGTGCGTGACGAGGCGGACGTGGTGCGTGCCGCGATCGATCACCTTCTCTCCCAGGGCGTCGATCACGTGCTGGTATGCGACCACAGGTCTGCCGACGGCACCCGCGAGCTGCTGCGGGAGCTCGAGCGCTCGGACGGGCGCATCCACCTCGCCGTCGATGACGGCGAGGCGCACCTCCAGCATCACAAGATCACCGCGCTGGCGCGGCGGGCGTGGTGGGCGGGAGCGTCGTGGGTGGTGCCGTTCGACGCCGATGAGTGGTGGTTCGCCGAGACGGGATCGCTGGGCGATGCGCTCCGGGCCTCGCGTGCCGGCGTGCTGACCGCCGCGATGCACGACGCGCTCCCCGCTGTCGCGCCGTTCGCGAGGCTCGATCCTGTCCCTGCGGGAGACCACAAGGTGGCCTTCCGCGCCCATCCCCTGGTGAACGTCGGGCCCGGCAACCATGGCGTGGACCGCCGCGGACGCGTCACCGGCGGCCTGCGCATCGCTCATGTGCCGTACCGCGACTCCTCGCAGGTCGCGCGCAAGTTCGCCAACGGGTCCCGCGCGCTCGACGCCGCCGGTGCGCGAGAGTGGGAGGGCTGGCACTGGCGCGCCGGAGCTGCGCTCGCGAGAGACGATGCCGACGCCATGTGGCGCGCGATGGAGGCGGGCCAGGCGGTGCCCGCCGTCGGCTGGGAGCCGTCTGGACGCTGGGTCGACGTGTCGATGAGCTCCGCGTCCTGGCCCCTCACCGCACCGCCCGTCACTCGCTAGCATGGCGGCGTGACCAGCGAGACGAGCGCACCCGCCACGGTGATCGTGCCCACCTACAACGGCGAGCGCTACCTCGCCGCGACGCTGGACTCGCTGGCGGCGCAGACGCCGACGCCGCCGGCCGTCGTCGTCGTGGACGACGGCTCGAGCGACGGCTCCGTGGAGATCGCGCGCTCCCACGATGCCGTGGCGCAGGTCCTGCAGCAGCCCAACCTCGGCGTCGCGGTCGCGCGCAACCGCGGTCTCGCCATGGCGACGACGCCGTGGGTGGCCTTCCTCGATCAGGACGACCTCTGGCACGAGGAGCGTCTCGCGACCATGCTCGACGTGGCGGCCGTCGCAGATGCGCCGGCGGTCGCCACCACCGAGTCCCGCTTCGCTCTCGACAGCGACCGCGAGGCGCTCGAAGCCGTGAGCGACGGGCGCGAGACCTGGCCGGAGGCGTGGATCGCCGCCGGCGACGAGCCCGCCCTCGTGCGCGGCTCCATCGCGGGCGCCTCGGGTGAGGTCTCGCAACTGACGCTCGACCGTCTCCTCGAGGGCGCCGCCATGCTCACCACCACCGTCCTCTACCGACGCGAGGTCGCCATCAGCGCAGGTGGCTGCGCACCGCACGCACGCGCGCTCGACGACCACGTGCTCAACCTCAACGTCGCACGCATCGGCGGTCCCATCCCCCGGATCGACTCGCGCCAACTGCTCTACCGCGTGCACTCGCGGTCCACCACCACCGTCTCGCCCATGGTCGCCCCGTTCCTGTCGACGCAGGCGGCAGTGCGGCTCGGCGGGGTGTTCCCGCGCGAGCACCGCGCAGGCGCGAACGTCGAGCACCTGCTCTACGGGCTCGCGCGATCCGACGCGACGGCGGCGGAGCAGCTTGCGCTGCTGCTGCTGACCGTGCCACGCGGCCGCCGCGCGCGCTGGCTGCGGCGATGGGCGACGCGGCGCGTCGGACTGCGGTGACGGACGCCCCGATGACCCGTCGGCTCGGCGCCTACGTCCTCCCAGGCGACACGGTGTGGCTCGAGCGCACCCTGCCGCAGTGGTATCCCCTCGTCGAACGCATCGTCGTGCCAGTACCTGCCGACCACAGGAGCTGGACGGGCCGACCCCTGCCCGTCGCCCGGGCGCTGGAGGTCATCCGGAGGCTCGACACGCGCGGAATCGTGACCGAGATCCACGGGCGGTGGACCGACCCCTCCGACCCTCGCGCAGCGGAGGTCGCGCAGCGCCAGGCGGCGGTGGATGCGTTGGGCCTCGAGGTGGAGTGGATCCTGTGCGTCGACAACGACGAACTGATGCCAAGGCCCGAGCGCCTGTCGGCGGTGCTCGACGAGGCCGATCGTCGCGGCGTCACGGCCGTCGAATGGCCGATGCGGGTGCTGTACCGCGCGACGAGACGCTCCGTGCTGGAGGTCGTGGCGCGGGATCACCGGCCCATCTATGAGTACCCGGGACCGATCGCGGTGCGACCCGGCTCCCGGCTGACGGATGCGAGGCGGTCGGACGGCCCCTTCCTGCGCCCACAGGTCGCGGGCGACGACCGGTCCATCCAGGTGACCAGGGCCGAGGAGCCCGGCGAGAGCCGCGCCCGTCTCCTGCGCCACGAGGACGCGATCATCCATCGGTCCTGGGCGCGGCCCGCCAGGGACATCCGGCGCAAGATCGACTCCTCGGGCCATGCCCGCGACACGTCTCTCCGTCGCTACTACTGGATGAGGTGGTGGCCCTCGCCCCTGCTGCGGCCCCTGATGCGCGACTTCCACCCCCTGACCGGAAGTCTCTGGCCGGCGCTGGTGCGGCATGACCGCAGCGGAGTCTTCGCCGACTGAGGCCGGGCCGTGGCCACCGGGACGTCACCCTCCCGACCCAGCGGCTGCGATCCAGGCGAGCAGTGCCGCCCGGGAGTTCCCCCCGTCGATCGCCGCTGCCGGCATCGCGAGGGCCGCCTCCCATGCCGCCTGGCGCTCCCACTCACCGGCCAGTGCCGAGTACATCAGCACGTAGTCGTTCAGCGGCGCGCCGGCGGCGATGCCGCCGGACTCCTCGACCAGTGAGCCGATCGCGGCCGACTGGTCCGCATCGGCAGGGCGCAGGTGCGTCTGCACGGGGGCCATGGGAATCAGCTGGATACCCAGGATCGCGCTCGGGTCCTGCGAGAACCACGTCGTATGCTCCCGCCGCGCTCCCCAGCTGAGTGACACCATGTCGTGCTCGTAGCGTGGCCATGCCGACAGGTCGGGATGCAGCCAGAGGCGCCGCGCGGCATCGGCCTCGAGCGCGAGCATCCACCGTGCGGTGGTCTCGAGCGCTGGGTCGTCGCGCACCTGAGCCCAAGCGGCGACGCCGTTCCACGCGAGCACGGCCTCCGAGCTCGACTCCTGGTTGTTGCCATCGGCGAAGGGCGCGTGGCCCGAGGCCCACGAGTGGCCTGCGTACGGATCGAACACCCGCAGCTCAGGAAACAGCGTGGACCCCGGTGGGCTGGCGATGTCCGCCGCCACCAGGTCCATCACAGGCGCGATCTGGTCGATGATGCCGGGGTCATGTCGCGCGGCGATCGCGGCGGCGTTGAGGAGGTATCCGTAGTGGAAGTGATGGTCGTTGTAGAGCTCCGAGCCGAACGCCGGCTGGAGCCCGACAACGCCACGGCCATCGACGTCGTACTGGAAGCAACGACGGTCGCGCACGTCGCAGCCGTCCGCCTGCGTCCACACGAGGAGCTCGTCGATCAGCGGCGCCGCCAGCTCTGCGGCCAGCGCCTCCTCCCCCAGGCTCGCCGCCACGGACACCTGCACGGCCTGACGGTGGAGCACCTTCGCGCCGAAGTAGGTGTCGTCGAGGAACTCCGGCGTGGCCTCGGCGCTCTCGCGCAGCGCGGCGACCACCGCCGCCCGCTCCTCACCGGCTATCGCGTCGAGCTCGTGCGTGGTCGTCGGCTCCACGGCTGGAACCGGCCATGTCACCGATGACGTCGCGCACGCCCGCAGGGGCCCCTGGATCGTCTCCCACTCCCCCAGTTTGCAGTCCAGCCCCTCCGCGCGCGACGGATCGAGCGCGACCACCGTGCCATCGCCGCCCCGGTAGGCGAGCGAGGTGAGAACCTCGTGTTCGCGGACAGCGAGGCCCACGTCGACGCCGTCGATCGCGCCTCCCACCTGCCTCGCCATCTCCACGAGGTCCGCGCCGTCTGGCACGGCGATGACGATCACTGTGGCGCCTGCGGGAAGGCGGATGCGCGATCCCGCGACGCCGCCTCCGTCACCGCCGCCGTCACCGCCGCCCGGATCGACGTCGTCTCCGTCCACGACGACGGCGTACCGCCGGCCGTCGACCTCCGCCGCCCAGACGCCCTGGCCGACGCTCGTGAGCGCGATGTCCAGGACGAGCGCGGTGTCGGCCCTCGCCTCGACGGACACGGCTGGCCAACCCGCGGCCATCGTCACGCGCGCGAGCTCGCCCGTGGCGCCCCCGAGCCCGAGCACCGCGTGCACCGGGCCCGCCTCGACCGCCCTCGGCAGACCCGTGGCGCCCTCGACGGCCATCGCCACATCGTGGACCGCAGGACCGATGATGGCCGTCTCCGTCACTGACACGGACGGCACGCCGATGCTGAGACCTCCGTCGCGCGACGTGATGGACAGCGGCGAGGCATAGGCCGATGCCGGCCCCTGACCGAACACCAGGCCGGAGTACCAGCGGTTGGTCGGTGGTGCGAGACCGGCCTCGACTCGCCCCGCCACGCCGTTCGCGCCCGCGCGCTGCGGGAGCGGCGCGGCGCTGTCGAGCGCGGACGGGGCGACCACGTCGCTGCTGGGTGGCTCGAGTTCGTCAGCGGACACCTCATCGCTCCCGTCGCGAGGCGCCGGCTCCGAGATGCCCAGGGTTCCCTCGGGTCCGGCGGAGGTCTCGTCACCTCCACATCCGGACGCTGCCAGCAGCGCGAGCGCGGCGACGACCCCGCCGAGCCGGGCTCTCACGACGCCGCTCCGGCGCTCACTCGCCCGACAGCCTGGCGGCCGCGGACGGCGTGGCCTCCACCGTGGCCGACGCCACGACGCTGCAGCACCCTCACGAGTCCAGCGTCCCTGGTCGCGCGGGCGCTGTCCAGCGTCGTCCGCCCGATCCGCGTCGAGAGCCCGCGCACGGCGCGCCTGCTCAGATGACGTCCGCGAACTCCCGTTCGAAGCGCTGATACACGAGCAGCCCGGCACTCATCACGACGATCGCGGCCCCCGCCACGCCGAGCATCTGCCACAGGGGTGGGGCGTCGAGCCCGAGCAGCGCCCAGCGGTAGGACTCCATGAGCCACGACAGCGGGTTGATGGTGAAGAGCCACTCGAGCTGCTCCGGGACCGCTTCCAGGGAGTAGGCGACGGGCGTGGCGAAGAACAGCAGCTGCAGGAGCCACGGCAGGACGTAGCCGACGTCGCGGTAGCGGACGAGCAGCGTCGAGGCGGCGAGCCCGATCCCGAGGCCCAGGAGCACGGCGAGCATCACCCAGATGGGCAGGGTGAGGATCGCCCAGCCTGGGTTCACGCCGAAGACGACGAGAAGGACGACCATGAGTCCCAGCGCCACCACGAAGTCGATCAGCACCGAGAACGCGCTCGACATGGGCACGAGCATGCGAGGGAAGAAGACCTTCGCGACGAGCGACTGGTTGGCCACGAGCGACGGGGCGGAGCGCTCCACCACGCCGCCGAAGAGGTTCCACCCGAGCATGCCGGCGAAGGTGAAGAGGAAGTACGGCATGCCGCCGCTGGGAAGGTCGGCGACGTTGCCGAAGATGATGGTGAACACGCCGGCGGACATCAGCGGCTGGATGATCACCCACGCGACACCGACGACCGTCTGGCGATAGCGCAGGACGACATCCCTCAGGCCGAAGCGCCACAGCACCTCACGCGCCTCCCACACCTCGGACCAGCGCGGAAGGCTAAGCCCCTTGGGGGGCGTGACGATCATGCGGCCCATCGTCAGCTCCTCTCGTAGCTGAAGTCGGTGAGCACCAGCCCGGCCTTGAAGGCCTCGTCGGACGTCTGCACCGGGTACGGGTACTGCGGCAGCACGTCGAACACGTCCGCTGCCTCCCACGAGTCGAGGATGCCGTTCTGGCACACGGACGCCTTGATCGAATAGGTCCCTGGCTTGAGCCAGAGGCCTCGCACGGTCAGCTCGACCTCGTGAGCCTGCTCGGGGTCGAACCACTCCCCGACCGCGCGGGAGTCGCACTGGGCGATCGTCGCGCCGTTGTGGTCCTCCACGTGACACGACACGAAGTAGCTGCCGGGCACGTGAGGCGCGGCGGGCAGACGCATCACCACCACGGTGTCGTCGGTGGGCGACTGCTGCTGCTGCGTCACCTGGACGCTGTCGAACCGTATCTCGCCGGTGCCCTCGCGACGGGAGGCGTCACGCTGCTCGACGCGGAAGCTCGCGAGGCTCTCGCGATAGGCCTCGAGAGCACCGTCGACCGTGCCGTAGTGGCTCAGCCGTCCCTTGTCGAGGTACATCGCGGAGGAGCACAGCGCCGTCACGGTGTGAAGCTGGTGGCTCACATAGAGGACGGTGCGGCCCTCAGCGGCAGCCGAGCGCATCTTCGCGAGCGACCGCGCCTGGAACTCGGCGTCGCCGACGGCCAGCACCTCGTCGATGGCGAGGATCTCCGTCTCCAGATGTGCCGCGACGGAGAAGGCGAGACGCACGTACATGCCAGAGGAGTACCGCTTGACGGGAGTCTCGAGGAACTTCTCCACGCCCGAGAAGTCGACGATCTCGTCGAACCGGCGCCTGATCTCCTTGCGCGTCATGCCCAGCAGCGCGCCGTTGAGGTAGATGTTCTCGCGTCCCGTCAGCTCGGGATGGAAGCCGGTCCCGACCTCGAGCAGGGAGCCCACGCGCCCGCCGAGATCGATGAGCCCCTCGGTGGGCGCCGTGATGCGAGTCAGGAGCTTCAACAGGGTCGACTTGCCGGCTCCGTTGCGGCCGACGATGCCGACGGCCTCGCCCCAGGGGATGTCGAAGGTGACATCCTGGATCGCGCGGAACTCGTCATAGGTGGGGCGACGGAGCGGGTTCTTGAGCATGTCCACGACCGCGTCCGTGATCCGGTCGATGCCCGCGGCGCGCCGGTTGATCCGGTACACCTTCGTGAGCTGTTCGACCGAGATTGCAGTGTCGCGCACCCGTGACCCCCCTCGTCTCGCGCTCCCCAGCAGGCGAGATGCCCCCAGCCCTTGCCGGACGTCACGCTACCACCCTCGACCCTCGTCGCCTAGGGTGGGACAGGGGGCACTGGCGGAGGGGGAACGGTGACGGCAGGGTCGAGCGAGCGCGGCGCCGTGGTCGTGCTGTCGTGGCACGGCAGCGAGGACACCCTGCGGTGCGTGAAGTCGCTCCGCCCCGAGGCGCTGGGCAGCGACATTCTCGTGATCGACAATGGCTCCTTCGATGGCGTGCTCGAGGAGATCGAGAGGCGCTGGCCTCGTGTCCACACGCTCCAGACCGGCGTCAACCTGGGCTTCGCCGGCGGCATGAACCGGGGCATCGCGTGGGCGATCGGGCGTGGTGCGCGCACCATCACCGTGCTCAACAACGACACGGTCGCGAGTCCTGACGCGATCGCGGCGCTCGAGCTCGCGGCACTCGGGGGCGCCGTCGTGAGCCCGGCGATCTTCCGCCTCGACGATCCCTCGGTGCTGTGGTTCGGGGGCGCCACCGTCGATCCCCGCGATCTCATCCCTGGCCACGCTCCCGCTGACGCACTCTCGCCGCCGCTCGACGGCCGCCGCCGCACGCCGGTCCTCGCCGGCTGCTGCGTGACGGCCGCCCGCACCGTGTGGGAGAGGGTGGGGATGTTCGACGAGCGCTACTTCCTCAACTTCGAGGACTCGGATTGGAGCAGGAGGGTCGCCGACGCGGGACATCCGCTCGAGGTCCTCACCGAGGTGCGCATCCTGCATCGCGTCTCCGCATCATTCACCGGCGCCGCCCGACTGCTCAGCACGTACTACTTCGTTCGCAACGCCCTCCTCTACAACAGGAGCGCCGGGGGGAGCGCGGCATCGCGCGTGAGGCTGCTGAGGACGCGAGCGCTGCACACCATCGCCGCCGAGCGGCGCGCCGGCCGACCGTCGGAGGCCAGCCACGAGGCTCTCATGGTCGCCAGCGCCGTCGTCTCGTACGTCACTCGACGCTTCGGCCCCGCTCCCCGCTGGCTGCGGGCCCGCGCCGAGGCCTGGCGACCACGCGAGGTCCCGACCGCTGCCGGCGTCGGCCCATCGAGGCAAGGGTGACGCGATGGCCGTGATGCTGGGGAGGGCTCGGGATCGAGCCTGGGCGAACACCATCGCCGTCGCCGCTGGTGCGGTGGCCATCGCCGCCTCGCTCGCGGTGCTCGCCGTCGATCATTCCAGCCTGGTGCTCCCGATCGCGGTAGGACTGCTCCTCATCGGCGTGGCGTCGGTCGACATGACCCTCGTGCCCATCGTCGCGTTCCCGGCCACGCTCGCGACGCTCCGCGTGGGGGGCTTCGTGAGCCTGTCGGACGTCGTGCTCGGCGCCGCGACCGTCATCGCACTCTTCATGCTCCAGCGGAGGGGCGCGATGGTCATGCAGCCGCTGATCCTCGCCGGCGTCGCCTACCTTGCACTCATGATCCCCACGCTGGTGTGGAGACCGTACTCGGAGAACCTCGTGGAGTGGGCGCACGAGCTCGTGCTCGTGCTCGGCTCCATGGCGGTGGGATTCGTCGTGGGGCGCAACGGTCGTGCAAGCGCGGCGCTGGGAGCCTACGTCCTGGCGTGCTGCGTGGTAGGCGTGATCGCGGTGCTCACGACCGTCAACTGGTTCATCGCCACGGGCGCGCTGGCCCCTGCGTACGTGGGCGACCTGCACAAGAACACCGTCGGAGGCATGCTCGCGTCGGCCCTCATCATCGCGTACGCGCGCCCGCCATGGCTCGGCTGGTCGAGGGGGCGGGTCGGGCTCGCCATGGCGGTGCTCGCGGCAGGCATCGCCGCCTCGCAGTCGCGCCAAGGGATGATCGCCGCGCTCGTCGGCATGCTCATCATCGCGACGCGGCCCTACGTCGGGGGCATGCGCCGGCCCAAGCTCATCTGGCTGGTCGCGCTCGCGGTCGCGGTGCTCGTGGCCATCAACGTGAGCTCACAGCTGAGCTCCGGCAACCCGTTCAACTCCGCCACCGAACGCGTGCGATGGTACGAGGAGGGCCTCGCCGTATGGCGGGAGTCGCCCATCGTGGGCAACGGCCTGCGCTGGTGGTACACGCCGGAGTTCGCGGGCCACATCCAGCCGCCTAACGCCGAGCTCGAGGTGCTCACGTCGGGAGGGGTCGTCGGACTCGTGGGGTTCCTCGCCATGTTCGCGATCGCCTCCTGGGCGCTGCTGCGGCTGCCGGCCGCCTACGGCACGCTGGGACTCGCCGTGGTGGCCGGGCGATTCACTCAGGGGCAGTTCGACCTGTACTGGGTGGCCGGGCAGGCCGCGCTCCTGTGGCTGGTCGCCGCCCTGTGCTACGGCGTCTACGCCAAGCACCTCGCCGAGGGCACCGTGATCGAGGACGAGTCGCCGCGGACCCTCGACCTGCGCGCCGCGGTGTTCCGGCGGTGAGGGTCCTCGCGCACGTGCTCACTCCCG
Source organism: Demequina sp. NBRC 110053 (assembly GCF_002090095.1). GTDB lineage: Bacteria > Actinomycetota > Actinomycetes > Actinomycetales > Demequinaceae > Demequina. The sequence continues at coordinate 82,943 of NZ_BBRJ01000003.1, forward strand.
GCGACCACTACTCGCCGCGCACCGGATCAGCCATCCCGACAGTCGTCCACGGCATCGCGCAAGCGGCCTCCGGCGACACTGACTGGCGCCATGGCGTCGCGATCGACCGGACCACCTTTCAGCCGCGGTACCGCGACGCCGTCGCATGGGAGTGCGAGCCCAGCAGCCCACCCGGCCGGGTGAGCGCCCTCGCGGACTACGCGCGCGGAGCCATCGGCCGCCGTCGGCACGCCGAGGACGCGTGGTGGCATCCCGTCGCGGCGCGCGCGGCGGCGGAGGCACCGCACGCCGTCCTGGCCCACGGCGCTCCCTCTCTCGCGGGCCACCCGGCGCTGCACGACACGCCCGTCTTCCCCTACCTTCACAACGCGCTGCCTGCATCCATGACGCGCAGCGAGGCCGCTCGCGCGCTGGGACCCGCCGTCGGCATCGTCTGCGTCTCGGAGGCGCTCGCTTCGACCACCGCGGCGCGGCTGCCGCACCACCTGCGCGCGCGCGTGCACGCCATCGGCCACGGGGTCGACACGGTCGCCTTCCACCCGCGCGACGCCAGGGAGCCAGGGCCGGTTCAGGTGATGTTCGTGGGGCGGACCGTTCCGCACAAGGGCGTGCACGTCCTGCTCGAGGCGGCCGCGGCGCTCGCCGGGCTTCCGGTCGAGATCACCGTGGTGGGCTCACACGGATTCTCGGCCTCTGATCCGCTCACTCGGTACCAGCGGCGCCTCCGGCGTCTCGCCGCACGAGCACCCATTCCGGTCCACTTCGTCCCCTTCGTCGACCGTCACGCGCTGCCCGAGATGCTCCGCCGCGCCGACGTCCTCGCCGTGCCCTCGACGTGGGCCGAGCCCAGCGGACTCACCGCTGGCGAGGGGCTCGCCACCGGCCTCGCGGTCGTCGCCAGCCGCGTGGGGGGCCTGCCAGAGGTCGTAGGCGACGCGGGCGTCCTGGCCCGCGCGGGCGACGCGCGCGCGTGGGGCGATGCGCTGCGCTGGCTGGTGAGCGACGAGCACGCGCGCGCTGACCTGGGCCGCGCAGCGCGGCGGCGTGCCGAGGCTCATGACTGGTCGCGCACCTGGCGCGCCTTGCGGGAGGTGGTCGACCACTGCTGAGCCTTCCTCTGCGGGTGTGGCGCCACTAGAGTGATGAGGGGGCTGGCGCTGAGGGGAGGGGTCGCGCGTGCGTGTGCTGAGGTTCGCCCACCACGGCGTGGTGACGGCCTGGAGGGAGCGGGAGTCCGCGCTCGCAGCCACGGGCTGCGAGGTGACTCTCGTGAGCGCTCGGCGGTGGAACGAGGGCGGTCAGCTGGTCGCGCTGCAGCCCGCACCGGACGAGGCCGTCCAGGGAGTGCGCACCTGGGGCAGCCACCCGAACCTCTTCCTGTACTCCCCCCTCGGGCTGTGGCGTGCCCTCGGCAGCGATGTGGACCTCATCGACATCCACGAGGAGCCCGTCTCCGTCGCGACCGCGCAGATCCGGCTGCTGGCACGGCTTCGGGGGATCCGCGCGCCCTACGTCCTGTACTCGGCGCAGAACATCGACAAGCGCTATCCCCCGCCGTTCCGCTGGTGGGAGCGCTCCGCGCTCACCCATGCCGCGGGCGCACACGTGTGCAACTCGGACGCGGTCGCGATCCTGCGCTCGAAGGGGTTGCGCGGACCGTGCGTCCCTCTCGGGCTGGGCGTGAGCGAGGACTTCTTCTCGAGCGAGGACCGCATGCCGCCCGACCCCGGGAGGCCGGTCGTCGGCTTCGTGGGACGCCTCGCGGCCCACAAGGGCGTGGACGTGCTCCTCGACGCTGTGGCGCGGATCCCCGAGGCACGCCTGGAGATCACCGGCGACGGTCCCCTGCGCTCTCAGCTCGAGCAGCGCGCGCGCTCCCTGGGGATGGGGCATCGGACCGCGTTCCTGGGCTTCGCGGAAGGCGCCGCCCTGGTCGAGCGCTATCGCCGTCTGGACGTCCTCGCCGTGCCATCCCGCGACACCCCTCGCTGGCGGGAGCAGTTCGGACGCGTGGCCGCCGAGGGCATGGCCGCTGGAGTGCCGGTGGTCGCTTCTCGCGCAGGTGCCCTCCCTGACGTCATCGACGGCGCGGGCATGCTCGTGCCGCAAGACGACCCGCCGGCGCTGGCCGCGGCGCTGCAGGATGCGGCGGGGCCGTCATGGCTCCGCCTGCGCGAGTCGGGTCTGCGGCGAGCACGCGACTTCTCGTGGAGCTCGATCGCTCTCCGCCAGCGAGCGCTCTACGACGAGGTGTGCGACCCGGCGGCCGCGCCAGATCCCGACGTGCTGATCGTCGCCTACGGAGATCCCTCGGTGCTCGGCGACTGTCTCGCCCAGCTTGACGGAACGCTTGCCGTCACCGTGGTCGACAACGGTTCGTCCGAGCAGACGCGTCGGATCGCGGAGCGCGCAGGTGCCGTCTATGTGGACGCGGGAGGGAACGTCGGCTTCGGCGCAGGGGTGAACCGCGGCCTCGAGGACCGCAGGCGGCGCGGCCTGCAGGGCGATGTGCTCCTGCTCAATCCCGATGCCCGCATCGATGCCAAGGCCGTCCGGCTCATGCAGAGACGCCTGCGCGCCACCCGAGACTGCGCGGCGGTGGGCGCCTCGCAGACGGAGCCGGGAACGGGGCACCCGGTGCGGGTGTGGTGGCCGTTCCCCACGCCTGTCGGGGCCTGGATCGAGGCGGTGGGCCTGGGTCGCCTGCGCCGCTCGCACGGCTTCGTGATCGGATCCGTGCTGCTCCTGCGCGCCGAGGCCCTGGACCAGCTGGGCGGGATGGACGAGCGATTCTTCCTGTACGCCGAGGAGACCGACTGGCAGCGGCGAGCCCGCGACGCAGGATGGATGATCGAGCTGGCGGAGGTCGCCGCGACCCACGTGGGGGGCGGGACCGGCGGCGACCCGCGGCGACGCGAGGCGCACTTCTACGGCAGCGCCGAGAGGTACGTCCGCAAGCACCACGGTGCTGCCGGATGGGCCGTGTACCGTGCCGCCAACGTCGCTGGCGCGGCGCTTCGCGGCATGATGCTGCCCGGTGCTCGCGGCCAGCAGGCCCGCCGACGCAGGCGCATCTTCAGCACCGGGCCGGTCCGGTGGGAGTCCGCGACGTGACCCACGCCACGATCGTTCACCTGGTGCGGTCCGACGCCTTCGCCGGTGTGGAGCGAGCGGTGCTCGCCCAGGCCGTGTGGGCAGCGCGCGCGAGGCACGACGTCCTCGTCATCGGAGGGCGCGAGTCGGCCATGCGCGAGCCACTGGAGGCCGTCGGCGCGCGGTGGCGGCCAGCGAGCAGCCCCTCGGCGGCGCTCCGCGAGGCCCTGCGCGCGCCTCGGCACGCCGCGCTCGTGAGCCACATGACCGAGGCGGACCTCATCGGCGCGGCGGTGCGGCGCGCGCGCTCGATGCCTCATGTCAGCTGGCGGCACTTCGCGGCGCCTCGCGGCTCGACCGGCGCGGTGAGGCGCCTCGCCGTGTGGTCAGCGCGAGGTCTCGCCGGGCAGGTCGCTGTGTCCGACTTCGTGGCCGCCCACGTCGAGGGCGAGTGCGTCGTGGTGCGCACCGGCGTCGACGATCGCGATGCAGCCGACGTGCGCAGCTCGCGCACGGCCATCATCGCCCAGCGCCTCGAGCCCGAGAAGGACGGAGCCACGGCGCTGCGGGCCTGGGCGCTGGCGCGCCTGGGCGCGCCCTGGCGGCTCATGGTCGTCGGCGACGGCAGCGAGCGCACGAGGCTCGAGGCCTTGGCCGCGCAGCTGGACATCTCCGACTCGGTGGAGTTCGTGGGCCACCACCCGGACGTGCCCGGGCTGCTGGGCGCCACGGCGTTCTCGATCGCTCCCACGCCCCGCGAGGGCCTGGGGCTGAGCGCCATCGAGGCGATGGCGGCAGGCGTGCCCGTCGTCGCGTCCGGGGCTGGCGGGCACCTCGAGACCGTCGGAGCCGTCGAACCGTCGCTCCTCTTCGCCGCCGGCGACGCCGAGGGTGCGGCGCAGGTCATCCGCGAGCTGGCGGCTGATCCGGACTCCCGCGCCGCGATCGGCGCGGCGCTGCGCGCGCATCAGCGTCACCACCTCAGCGCGGAGCTCCAGGGCGCGGCCGCCACCTCGGCAGTGCTCGACGCGGCCCTCCGTCCCGCGCGGGCGCGCGCATGACGAGCCGCACGGTCGTCCTGTGCTCGCTCGAGCCGTGGGACGACGTCTGGCGACGCAACCAGTACCTCGCCCATGGGCTGCTGACCTCCGACCCGAGGTGGCGGGTGCTCGTGGTCGAGCCGCCCGCAGACCCGCTCCATGCCGCGCTGTCCGGCCGCGCTGTTCGGAAGGGCAACGGCCTGAGGAGCGTGCCCGGGTACGACGGTCGCCTGCACGCCCTGCAGTCGACCAAGTGGCTTCCCCGACTGCTGGGCGACACCGTTGACAGGGCGCTCGACCGCGCCGTGGTGCAGGCCGTGCGGCACCTGGGCTGGAGCTCCCCCACCGTATGGATCAACGATCCCCGCCGGGCCGGTGTGGTGAGCGCTCTGGGTGCGCCGGCCGTCTACGACATCACGGACGACTGGGTGCTCGCGGATCGCGGCCCCCGCGAGAGCGAGCGGCTGCGACGGACGGATGCCTGGCTGCTGGAGCGTGCCGACCGCGTCGTCGTGTGCTCGCCGCGGCTCCAGGCGACGAAGGGCGGCACGCTCCTGACCAACGCCGTCGAGGTCGATCGCTATCGCACGGCTGCGCCCAGGCCGGGCGACCTCCCGCCGTCGCCCATCGCCCTGTACTGCGGAACCCTCCACGAGGACCGCCTGGACGTCGATCTGTGCATCACCTCTGCGGCGGCGATGGCCGCGATCGGCGGCAGCCTGGTGCTGGTGGGACCCGACGCGCTCGACCCGGCGGCGTCCGGACGTCTGCGGGCCGCCACGGGCGTCGTCGTGCTGGGCGCACGTCATCGCGACGAGGTGCCAGGCTATCTCCAGCACGCCGACGTGCTCGTGGTGCCTCACCGCGTCGACGCCTTCACCGAGACGCTGGACCCGATCAAGCTCTACGAGTACCGCGCGGTCGGGCGACCCGTCGTGTCGACTCCGGTGGCAGGGTTCCGCGACGCCCCGGGCGTCGAGATCGCACCAGTCGATCGGCTGGCCAGCGTGGCGGTCGAGGCGGCGACCTCGAGCCGCGCCACGACCCATCATGCTGACGTCCCTGACTGGCGCGACCGGGCGCGCGAGTTCGGCGAGATCCTCGCAGAGGTCGCCGACGGACGGGGGCCACGGTGAGCGGCCTGATCGCGCACGAATGGATCGAGCCCCGCGGCGGCGCGGAGAACGTGGTCGCGGCGTTCGCCGCCCGATTTCCCGATGCGCCCATCGTGTGCGCATGGGACGACACCCACGGGGCATTCGCACCAGGGCGGACGCATGAGTCGCTGCTCGCTCGCACGCCGCTGCGGCGGTCGAAGGCCGCCGCCCTTCCCGCCATGACGGCCACCTGGCGGTTTCCGCCTGTCAAGGCCGCCGACTGGGTGCTGTGCTCGAGCCACCTGTTCGCGCATCACATCCGCCTGCCAGGGGCACCCAAGTTCGTCTTCGCGCACACGCCTGCACGCTACCTGTGGGAGCCGGACCTCGACCGACGCGGCCAGTCCGCGGCGGTTCGCGTCGCTGCGCGACCGCTGCGGCGCCTCGATCGCCGGCGCGCGCAGGAGGCCACCGCGATCGCTGCCGTGAGCAGCTTCATCGCGGCGCGCATCGAGCGCTGCTGGGGTCGCGAGAGCACCGTCATCCACCCCCCTGTGGACGTGCGCGCGTTTCGCGAGAGCCCGGAGCCCCGGCTGACGCCGGCCGAGCACGAGGTGCTGCGGCGGCTGCCGCGCGAGTACGTGCTCGGCGCATCTCGCCTCGTGCCGTACAAGAGGCTCGAGGCGGCCGTGAGCGTGGGCGAGGCGGTCGGACTTCCCGTCGTCATCGCCGGTGACGGGCCTGACCGCGAGCGACTCGATGGAGTCGCACGCGAGGCGACGGTTCCCGTCGTCTTCGCCGGACGCCCCTCGCAGGCGCTGCTGAGCGCGCTGTACTCACGCGCCCTGGTGTACGTGTTCGCCCCCATCGAGGACTTCGGGATCATGCCGCTCGAGGCCCTCGCGACGGGGACGCCAGTGCTGGTGAGCGACGTGGGCGGAGGGGCGGAGACGGTCGAGCACGGCCGCTCAGGGGCGCACGTTCACGACTGGCGCGACCCCGCTCATGTGCGCGATGCCGTGCAGGTCGCCGTCGGCACCTCGCGGGAGGCCCGGCTCGCCCGCGCCGAGGACTTCGACGGTCAGGACTTCGGCGACCGGATCGCTGCGTGGATGGGCAGCCACCTGACCTGACCCGTGAGCACAGCGGGGCCCGGACCCCCGCAGCGGGGCCCGGTCACCGAGGGCGCAGCGCCTCCCAGACTGCCGCTGTCTCCCCCTCGAGACGCGCCATCACCCGCCTCCAGGTACGCGTGGAACGGCCGAAGGGGTCCTCCACGTCGTCGCTCGAGGGCAGCTCCACGAGCTCTCGACGCTCGCGCGCCGCGCCCACGCGCGCGATCCACTCCCGCGCGCCCTCGTGGGCCAGCCGCGGCGCCGCAGTTTGGGCACGACGCAGCGAACCGAAGGTGTGCACGTGTGCCCACTGCGCCGAGTGGTCGGTGACGAGCTCGCGCAGGACGTCTCCGTCCACGGCCAGCACCAGGTCGGCCTCGTCGAGATCCGCGGCGGTCACGCGGCGGCTGCGGTGCGTCGACACGTCGACTCCCCCGTCGGCCGCCACGCCGACGCCCCTGTCAGGAACGCCGATGCCCGAGACGAGCAGCCCGGCCGAGCTGACCGTGAGAGCCCCATCGGCGGCGCGGCTCAGCAGTGCCGCCGCGAGCGGAGAGCGACACCGGTTCGCCCGGCAGACGATCAGGACGCTCACCGGCTTCGCCTCCGCCGCGGGCGCTACCGCGATCGGCCCGAGTCCTGTCGATCGGCCGCAGGCGTGGAGTCCTCGGAAGGTCGGTCAGGGCCGTCGCCCTCGAGGTCGACGCCCCCGAGGCCATGCGGGTCGAGCTCGTCCCCGCGCGGGCGACGCCAGCGAGACGTGCTCTTGGCGTAGTAGGGCGTGTACGACCGCGGGTGACGACGCTTGACGCCGTTGACCACGGCCCCGAGGATGGGCAGCTCCTGCAGGCGCAGCGCCTCGATGGTCTCGACCAGGTGGCCCCGCGTGGTGCGGTTGAGCCACGAGACCACCACGACGCCGTCGGCGTGGGAGGCGATCAGGCTGGCGTCGACGAGGCCGAGCGAGGGCGGCGAATCGATGACGACGATGTCCGCGAGCGAGCGCAACGCGAGGACCACGGCCTCGAAGGGCGCATTCGCCAGCAGGTCGGCCGGGTCGAGCGGACTGCGACCGGACGGCAGGATGCGCAGGCCGTGGTGGTTGGTGCTCCGGAGCGCTGCCTCGATGGCGGCCGGCGTCGCCGCCGCGTCCGCGCTCAAGGCATCCTGGAGCAGCTCGGTCAGGCCAGGGCCGTCCGCCGCCTCACCGAAGTACGTGGCCAGGGAAGGGCGACGAAGGTCGCCTCCCACGAGGATGACGCTCTTGCCTGCGCGCGCCCAGGCGAGCGCGAGGTTCGCGGACACGAAGGACTTGCCGTCGGACGGCTCGACGCTGGTGATGACCACCGCTGCGTTTCTGAGCGGCAGCAGCACCTGGACTGCGGAGCGCAGGGACCGCAGCCCCTCGCCCAGGGCCGTGGCGCTCGCGGTCGTGACGGGCAACGTGCCGTGGCGCCTGGCCACGGCACGGTCATAGGGCAGCTCGCCCAGCACCGGGAGACCGGTGAGCTCGCGGACCTCGGCCTCGCCGCGGATGCGGTGGTCGAACTGGTCCCGGAGCAGCGCGGCGCCGATGGCCGCGAGGATTCCGCCCGCCAGAGCCAGGGCGAGGACGGACATGCGGCTCGCTCCGAGCTCGGCGCCCTCGCTCGGTGGCTCCACCACGGCCGTGGGCGCTCCGGCGATGTCGATGACCCGGATCTGCTCGCGCAGCGCGCCGTAGCGAGCCAGCGCGTCCTGGAGCCGGGACGCTGCGATCGAGTCGTCGGGCTCGTCGACCACGTCCTCTTGGTACTCCTCGGCCTCGGCGAGCGCGGCGTCGCGCCGCTCCGTCAGCTGCAGGACCGCGTCCTCGATCTCGCTGGCCACGTACGAGCGATAGACGACCATGGCTGCGCGTGCGCGCTCCTTCGCCTGCTCGGGCGAGACGCCTCTGGCTGTCACCAGGATGCGCGGACTGCCGAACTCGCCGGCGGGGGCGTACACCACCTGACCACGAAGGGTGGCCCCCGGCTCGCGAGCGGTGTCCGCGACGTCGTCCATCAGCGTGCTCGACAGCGATTGAGGGTCGAAGTCGACCTGGACGTCCACCACCGCGCCGGTGGCGGCAGCCTCCGCAACCACCGTGTTCATGCGCATCACAGCAGTCGACTCATACTCGGGGACCTGACGCTCGAGCAGCATCCAGGTGACCGCCATAGTGGTGACCACGATCGCGAGCATGAGCCACTTGCGTCGCCACAGCACCTGCAGCATCTGCCCTAGAGTCACCAGGACCCGCCTCCCCCCTCAGCGCTCGAAGAGCGTAGAAGCACACTACCTCTCCCCCGGGTGCTAAGGGAATCCCGGGGACGCTCGTCCGCCGTGGGCGCGCGGCCGTCCAGTAGCGTGACGTGATGGGTGCCCCCTCCTCTGCCGTCGGCCGGCTCGAGGACGTGTTCGTTGTCGTGCGACAGTGCTGGGGCGTGCTGCTCGCCATCATGCTGATCGCGGTGGCGATGATCGTGGTGATGCCCCCGGGGCTGCCCTACGACGAACCTGCGCACTGGGCCAACGTCACGTTCCTGCTCGACCATGGGCGCATGCCGAGGATCGGCGAGCCGGGTTCCTCCTACGAGGCGCAGATGGGCCCCGTCGCCTACGTCCTCTACGCGGTCGTCGCGGCGCCGTTCCACCTGGGGGGAAGCGACGAGGCAGCGTTCTACGCAGCGCGCGCTCTAGGCGCCGTCCAGCTCGTTGCCCTCGCCGTGGCGATCGGCATGGTGGCGCGGCGCCTGCTTCCAGCATCCCCGTCCGTCGCGATGGTCGTCACCGCCGCAGTCGGACTCAATCCCATGCTGCTCGCGGTGTCCACCTCCGTCCAGAACGACACGCTCGCCTTGCTGCTCGGCACGTCCGCGCTGCTCGTCGTGGTCACCGACTCTCCGCTGACGATGCGTCGCAGCCTGATCGGCGGGGCGCTCGTCGGGCTCGCGGTCCTCACCAAGCTCACGGCGTGGCCCTTCGCCGTCGCCATCGCGGCATGGCTGCTGTGGCGCCGGCGTGCCCGCGACCTCGTGGTGGTGGTGAGCACGGCCGCCCTGGTCGCAGGGTGGTGGTTCGTCCGCAATGCCGTGCTCTACGGAGACCCGACGGGCCGCTCGGCCGTGGAGGCAGCCGGCTACGACTTCCCGCCGCGCGGCGCGGGCGACATGGCGTCCGTGGCGCAGAGCGCGATCGCTGACCTCTGGCTGCCGACGGAGTACGTGCGCAACAGCGTCCAGAGCCCTCCGCTCGTCGATGCCTTGGTCATCGGCATCACCGTGGTCGCGCTGGCAGGCATCGCCGCGCTGTGGTGGATTCCGCGGGTGGCGCACGCGCGGCGCGGGCGCGACCGTGCTCGCCTGGCGCTGGTGGTGCTGGCGGTCGCGCTGCTGGCGGTCGGCGCGTGGCTCGCCACCGTGACGATGGTGCAGGCGGTGTCGTTCCGAGCCGCCTACGGAGCCCTCGTGCTGGTCTACGGCGGGTTCGCCGCCCTGGCCTTCGTCGCGCCACGACGAACGGGCGCCGTCCTGCTCGCTCCGTTGGCGGTGGTGACGGCATGGTTCGTGTGGTCGGTCGCCCACCTGGCCGACGTCGGCGTGCTGCTCGAGTGGTGACGGCCCCGCTCTCGCCTCGGCCGACGCTCCTGGATACTGAGGCCATGCACGCCCTCAGGTCCCCTCGCTCCGCCCCTGACCGCGCATCGCTGACCGAGGGACAGGATGAACCGCCGCTGGTCGTGCTGCTGCACGGCTTCGGATCGCACGAGAGGGACCTGCCGCCGATCGCCCCGTACGTGTGCGATCTGCCCTGGATCTCTCTTCGCGCCCCGCTCGAGCTGCCCGGCGCCGGTGCCGCGTGGTTTCCGCTCGACCTGCCCCACGAGCCCAGGCGCGACGACATCGCGGAGGCGACTCGGCGCCTGTGGGAGGCCCTCGACGGCGAGGTCGGCCCGCAGCGCACGCTGGTGCCGCTGGGGTTCTCGCAGGGCGGTCTCATGGCGCTGCAGCTGCTGCGCACCCGGCCGGAGCGAGTCGCGGCCACGGTCATGCTGTGCGGGTTCGTCGCGGAAGGCTCCGAGGTGGCCGATGCGCGCCTCAGCGAGCAGCGTCCGCCCGTGTTCTGGGGGCGCGGCGCCGCAGACCAGGTGATCTGGCCCGCGGCCATCGCTCGGACCGCCTCGCTGCTCCCGCAGATCTCCACCCTCACCGAACGCGCGTACGACAGGCTCGGCCACGGCGTGGACGAGAGGATGCTGTCCGACGCGCGCGCATTCCTCGACGCCGCGCTCGGCTGACGCGCAGCCGGGCGCCGCGCCCGTCAGCTCGGATCGGCGCCGTCGAGCAGCCGCAGGAGGCGCCCCGCAGACCAGACCTCCGCGCCGCACGCGGCGACGCGGTCGCGAAGCGCGCGATCGCTCGTGACCACCACCACACGCTCGGCGGCGCCGATCGCCATGCTGGCGCGGGCGACGATGGTCGCGTCCCCGTCACGCGGCGCCTCGGTGTGCACGAGGCCATCGGGAATGCTGCCGCCGCGCCCGGAGCCCTCCGTGACCATCTCGAGGCGGGGGAACCAGCGGTCGCCCGGCAATCCCAGCGCGGAGGCGTCCACCCCGTCCTGGCTCCAGCTCGACAGCCGGTCCGCGAGGCGCTCGACGGCGGCGCGGCGATCCTTCCACCACCCGTCCGGTCGTGATCCGATGACGTTGGCCGCGTCCACGATCACCCGCGGGCGGGGGCCGATCATGCCGGCGAGCTGCGACCACGCCGACCTGAAGGCTGGGTGCAGGGCGAGCTGCGACACGTCCTGCACGGGCACCCACCGAAGCTCAAGGCTCTCGGCATCGGCTGGAGCCGGGGTGAACGCGTGCACCGCATGGGCGACGACGGTCGTGTAGCGCCACACCTGTCGATCGACCACCAGCGTGCAGGTGGGCTCCACGGCGCGCCGAGGCACGGTCGCCTCCTCGAGCGCCTCCCGCATGGCGCCGTCGATCGCGCTCTCCCCCTCGTGAAGTGCTCCGCCCGGAATGCCCCAGGTTCCACCGTGGTGGCTCCACAGTGCACGATGCTGAAGCAGCACTCCGCGTGCGTCGTCGTGCACCAGCACCCCTGCCGCGCCGTAGCGACCCCAGTACCGCTCCCCGCCTGGACCGAGGACCCAGGCGTCGCCAGGATCGCGGTCCGTCCTGGGCGGCGGCGAGGCGCTCGCGGGATCGTGACGGGCCATGGTCTCAGCGTGGCACAGCTCGTGTGTGTCGCCACCGCAGCGGCGACGCCGTGGGGATGGACTTCGTCACAGTCCGGGCGTGTTTACTTCACAGTTGAGCAAAGTGTTAGTAAAGTCAGGCAGGTGAGCAATGGTGCCGTCGTGAGCGCGTCGAGGCTTGTGGGAGCCTCGGCGATCCTCGCCGCCCTCGGCGTGCAGGCGTGGGCAGACCTCACGTACGGGACGTTCACCTGGAGCGAGCTGCCCGGCTACTTCACTCCGCTCGCCGCCGTCTGCGCCGTGACCGCGCTGGTCGCGTCGGCGATCGCCGGCTCGGCGGAGCCGCGGTGGGTCGCGCTGCTGCGCGTCAATGCCGCGACGTACGGAGTGCTCACCGGCGTGGTCTACTGGGCTCTGCTGTCGGATGTCGCGACCCCGGTGTTCCCCTGGGCGAACCTCATCCTGCATGGTGGGTCCGGCGCGATCCTGATGGCGGACCTGCTGCTCGTCGGCCATGCGGGTCGCCTGCCGGTGCGCACGTGGTGGACGGTGCTCGCCGTTCCCGCCCTCTGGCTCGGCTACCTCGTCGCCCGTTCCCACATCGACGGCTGGGTGCCCTACCCCTTCCTCGATCCAGCTCGGGGCCTCACGCCCCTCACGCTCACGATCGCGGCGATCGCAGCGCTCGGTCTCGCCGTGGCGGCCGCGCTGCACGGCTGCCTCGCCGTGCGACGTGCCGTCGGCGTGGACGCGGCGTGATGCTCGCGGGACCGCCCTTGGAGCGCTCACGACGCGGGGTGACGATTCTCACACCTGCGCGTGGAACCCACCCGTGCCACCCGCGCGTTGTCCGCCTGTCGCATCGCCGCGCCACCGCGAAGATCGCGCGTTCCTGACGGCCCCCGAGGGGGCCACCCGGCGTGGAAACCCGGGCGCGTCCGGCGCGCACTCCTCGCCGTGACCTGCGCACCACCGATCCGCACACGGTGTGCGATGCCGCATGGCCTGGCAGCGCCAGCATGCGCGTCCTCGTCCCGACCCTCTTCATCCATGCACTCACCGCTCTCACGCCCGTACGTCCAGCTCGCCGCCTCTGTCTCGCTCGCCTGCTTCTCCATAGGGCTCTTCAGCGCGCATTCAGCGCACGCTCTCGACCGACACCGCGCGCTGACCGAGGCCCGCGCCGCAGCCGCGGAGCTCGAGGAGGATCGCACGCGATTCGCGCAGTCGATCGAGAAGGCTGAGGACGCTGTGGCCGCGGCGAAGGGACTCGCCGACGAGCCAGAGATCAGCGACGCGGCCGATGCGCTCGTGCAGTCGATCGCGCACGCACGCTCCTTAGCAGTGCCGCAGGCGGCCGAGGGTGCTCCCGACACGACGGAGATCGTCGTCGACGGCGTCGCGCCCGTCGCGGATGACATGGCGGCAGCCGATGGTGCCGAGCCGGCCCGATCCCCAGACGAGCCCGGCACTGCCGAGGACGCGGAGCAGCCCATCTCGCCCGCCGCTGACGCCACGCCCCATCCGACCCCCGCACCCGCCGAAGGCCCCATCCTCGACGAGGCGGAGGACGCGGTCGCCGACGTGGAGCAGGTGCTCGATGGAGACCTCGAGTCGACGGAGGACGCACTCGCCGCCACAAGGCGACTGACGGCCGCCAGCGAGGCGCTCGATCGCGCGGCCGCGGACGTGGACGCCGAGACTCGGAGCCTGCAGGAGGCCACGGCCGCGATCGCCCTCGCGCAGAACCTGCTCGTGCTCGATGGAAGCCTCGCCCGTGCCTCCGAGCTCGTGGAGCACACCACCGCGATCATCGCCGACGTGGGCCAACGGGTCGTGACGATCGCGACCCTCGCCGATGCACGCGCCACGAACTCGGGCATGCGCGCGGCCGTGGCCGAGGCCGACGACCTGGACCGCGACGACGGGGTCGCCGTCGAGGAGCAGCTCGATGCTCTTGCCGCGGCCACATCCGAGCTCGATCACGCCATGGGGCAGCTGCAGGTCTCGCATGAGTCCTGGCTCGCCGAGGAGAACAGTCGTCGTGACACGATCAACGCCACTCGCCTGACCGCGTATGAGGCGAGCCTCGAGGCAGCGCGAGAGGACCACAAGGCGGTGGTCAGGGACGTAGCCGAGTCCCGCAGCGCGGGATGGTCGGGCCAGCCAGCCGGCGTCTCAGGATCGAATGGCAGGCTGGCGCGCGACAGCCTGTGCGATGTCGACTTCGCGGACGGCCACCGCCTGCAGTGCGACGCCGCGGCGGCTCTGGAGGCAGCCGACGCCGCCTACCACGCCGAGTCGGGCCGACACCTCGTCATGACGGACTCCTACCGCACCTACGCGAGCCAGGTCGTGACCAAGGCTCGCAAGCCCTCCACCGCAGCCCGGCCAGGCACGTCGAACCACGGATGGGGCATGGCGGTCGACCTCGACCACCCCTCCGCGACATGGCTCGCCGCGAACGGAGCCGACTACGGCTGGATCCACCCCACCTGGGCCCGTGCCGGCGGCTCGCGCCCCGAGTGGTGGCACCTGGAGTTCGTCGCCGCGGACGTCGCCTTCGACGCACCGGACGAGCCAGCTCTCGTCAAGCCGGCCGCGAGCGCCTTCGGCGACGCGACGTTCGGGGACACCGGCGACGGTGGCACCGACGACCCGAAGCCGGGCGCGACCTCAGAGAGCTGAGCCGCGCCGGCGGCGCCCTGTGCTCAGGCGACGCCGATCTCTCCCACCTCGTCGAGGTAGCACCGGCCGCACAGCGACTCGTACTCCGCCTGCTGGCCATCGATCGCGACCTGGTCGCCGTGGCTGACGAACACGCCGCCGACGATGCGCGCGTTGAAGATCGCCTTGGAGCCGCATCGGCAGATCGTCTTGAGCTCTTCGATCGCGTGCGCGATCTCGAGCAGGCGGAGCGAGCCGGGGAACGACCTCGTCATGAAGTCCCCCCGCAGCCCGTAGCAGAGCACGGGGATGCCGTGACGGACAGCGACCACGAACGCCTGGTCGACCTGTGAGGGCGTCAGGAACTGGGCCTCGTCGATGAAGACGGCGTCGATCTGGTCGAGGGGTCCGTGCCCCCGCAGGCGGTCCAGCAGGGAGTCGTCGTCCGCCAGCAGCACGTCCACCGGCCTCTCGAGCCCGATGCGCGAGGAGACGGAGCCCCCTGCCTTGGTGTCGAGGCCGGGCTTGACGATGACGGGGTGCTGATCGCGCTCCTCGTAGTTGTACGCCGCGGTGAGCAGCAGCGCGGTCTTGGAGGAGTTCATCGCGCCGTAGCGGAAGTACAGCTTGGCCATCGCCCACCCTTTCGCCTCGCATGCCGTCGCGCGCGAGTGGCACCCACCCTAGCGGCGCGGCCGCCCCTGCGAGCGCGGCTCGGCGCCCGCAGGCGCGGCGTCGTCGACGACGGCCAGGGCCGACGCTCTGGCCGAGAAGATGCACCCTCCCAGGAACGTGCCCTCGAGCGCATTGTGCCCGTGCACTCCCCCGCCGCCGAAGCCCGCCACCTCGCCCGCGGCGTACAGGCCCGGAACCGGTGTCCCGTCGGAGCGGAGCACGCGCGAGCCCAGGTCCGTCTGGAGGCCGCCGAGAGTCTTGCGCGACAGGATGGACAGACGCACGCCCACCAGCGGCCCGTGCGCGGGGTCGAGGATGCGATGGGGCCTGGCGACGCGGATGAGACGGTCCGTGCGCGACCGGCGCGCATTGTGGATGGCCATCACCTGGACGTCCTTCGAGAAGTCGTTCACGATCTCCCGGTCTCGCGCCATGATCTGGCGCTCGATCACCCGAGCGTCGAGTGCCGGACCGTCCCCGAGGCCGTTCATCCCGTCGACGAGCTGCTCGAGGGTGTCCGCGACCACGAAGTCGGCGCCGTGGTTCTTGAACGCCTCGACCGGCGCGGGGGCGCCCTTCGCGAGGCGCGAGCGCACCAGCTCTCGGACGCTGCGCCCGGTGATGTCCGGGTTCTGCTCGGAGCCCGAGAGCGCGAACTCCTTCTCGATGATCGACTGCGTGAGCACGAACCACGAGTGGTCGTGGCCGGTCCCGAGGATCTGACGCATGGCCCCGATCGAGTCGGCACCAGGCACGCCCGACATCCCCCGGAGCCGCTGTCCGGTGGCGTCGAACCACATCGACGATGGCCCCGGGAGGATGCGGATCGCGTGCTCGGGCCACACGGGATCCCAGTTGCGAATGCCCTCGGTGTAGGCCCACATGCGGTCCCTGTTGACCACCCGGCCGCCGGCGTCCTCCGCGATCGCGAGCATCCGACCGTCCACGTGGGCGGGGACGCCCATGATCATGTGCTCGGGCGCAGGTCCCACGCGCTCCGTGGGCCAGTGGGCTCGCATCAGCTCAGGGTTGTGCCCGATCCCTCCGGAGGTCACGACGACCGCGCCCGCCCGCAGCTCGAAGCCGTCCACCGCCGCCCTGGAGGATCGCACGCCGCGCGGCTCGTCGCTGGGCTCCAGAACCGACCCGCGCACGCCGACGACGCGTCCGTCGTCCACGACGAGCTCGTCGACCTGGTGACGGAACGCGAACTCGACAAGCCCGGCGCGCTCCGCAGCCAGCACCGGCTCGGCGAAGACCTGCACGATCCGTGGGCCCGTGCCCCACGTGATGTGGAAGCGCGGCACCGAGTTGCCGTGACCGGTCGCCGAGCCGTCGCCGCGCTCCGCCCATCCCACGATGGGCAGGCTGCGCAAGCCGACCGCCCGAAGATAGTCGCGCTTGCCTCCCGCAGCCCACGTCACGTACGCCTCGGCCCACCTCGCGCCCCACGCGTCCTCGTCGGCGAGGCGATCGAACTGAGCCGACCCGCGCCAGTCCTGCAGCGCGAGCTCGAGGCTGTCCCGGATGCCCATCCGCCGCTGCTCGGGACTGTCGACCAGGAACAGTCCCCCGAGCGACCACCAGGCCTGGCCTCCCATGTTGGCGTGGTTCTCCTGCTCCACGAGCACCACGCGCTTGCCCGCCCGCGTGAGCTCGTAAGTCGCGACCAGCCCTGCGATGCCGGCGCCGACGACGATCGCATCGGCCCTGTCGCCCCGTGCGCTCACCACGGGCGGCTCCGCGGGCGTGAGGCATGACTCTCCACGCCTCCGGCATGCCTGTGCTCCGTCAGCCACCCATCCATGGACCCACGGTAGGCGCGAGAGCCTCGGGCGGCGCGGCGACAGCCTGGCATCATCGTCTCACCGGCTGCGGCGTCGCCCCCCGAGCATGGCGATGACCAGCGGGACTCCCGAGGCGATCATGAGCGCCGTGCCGAGCGCCGGCGCGTCCGCCCGGACGATCGCGCCGGCCAGGACCAGCCCCGCGAAGACGATTCCCCAGAGGAGCCGCCTGGCCGTGCGCTCCAGGTGGCTCACGGTGCGTTCGAGGCGCGGGGCGGTGACGGGCAGCTGTCCGCGCTCGACCTGCGCGAGCAGTGCGTCGGCGCGGCGCGGCAGGCCCCACGCGATGCGCACCAGCTCGATCGCGTCTCGTCCCAGGTCAGCGGCGAGGCCAGCGCCCTCGCTGCGCACCAGCGTCTGCGCGTAGGGCTCGATCGAGTCCCACACGTTGTAACGCGGGTCCAGCGACGTGCACACCCCTGACGTGAGCGACACCGCCCTGATCACCAGCAGGAAGTCCTCGGGCAGCTGGAACGGCAGCGCCAGCATGACGTCGCCGAACTCGACGGCGAAGTCGCGGAACTCGCGGGGATCGACGTCTCTGAGCTCGGCGACTCCCATGCCGCCGAAGCGGGAGAACACCTGCGACATCACCTTCTCGAGCTCAGGGATGTCGGCGCTGGGAAGGAGCACGCCGGCCTCGTTCATCGCCGCGACGAGCCCCGCGCCATCGCGCGCGGCGGAGGCGATGATGAGCTTGCGCATCGCTGCTCTCACACCCGGATCGACTCGCCCCATCATGCCGAAGTCGACGAACGCGATGGTCCAGGCTGGACCACCCGCGCCCGCGGGCGCCGGCGTGACGAACAGATTGCCGGGGTGCGGATCGGCGTGGAAGAAGGCGTGCTCGAACAGCTGGTCGAACATGAGCCGCGCGAAGACCTGCGCGACCTCGCGCGGGTCGATGCCGGCGGCCGTCAACGCCGGGCGGTCGGTGATCTTGATCGCGGTCACGTCCTCGAGCGTCAGCACTCGCCGCGAGGTCCGCTCCCACACGACCCGAGGGACGCGCACCCGCGGATCGTCGGCGAAGTTCGCTGCGAAGGTCTCCGCGTTGCCGGCCTCGTGAAGATAGTCGATCTCCTCGAGACTGACGGCGGCGAACTCCTCGATGAGCGCGGGCATCGAGACGCGATCGGACACCAGCCGGAACCGCTGCAGCCAGTCGCCCACCTTGCGCAGCGCGGCGAGGTCGACGGCGACGATCGCCCCGATGCCTGGGCGCTGGATCTTGAGCACGACGTCCGCGAACCCCGCCTGCGAGGCGTCGACCGCCGCGAGGGTCGCTCGATACGCCTGTCCGAGGGAGGCCGACGCGACCGGATCGCTGTCGAAGGTAGCGAACACTCTGTCGAGCGGCGCCCCCAGCTCCGCCTCGGCGAGCTCCCGGATCGCGTCGAACTCGACCGGCGGGACCTCGTCCTGCAGGTTCTCGAGCTCCTTCGTGATCTCCGGTGGCAGCACGTCGAGCCGGGAGGACATGAACTGGCCCATCTTGATCATGAGTCCGCCGAGCTCGACGGCGAGAGCGCGGAAGCGTCGCGCAAAGTCCTGCATGCGCGCGGCACGAGTGCGCTCCGCGACGCGTCGCAGCCCGACGAGCGGCAGGAGCACCTCGTACCACCACGTGGTCGCGAGGTGCCGCGCGGAGAACCGGAGCAGCCGCCGGTAGCGGGCGCGATCCAGCACGGGATCGGGCATCGAACCTCCCTGATCCCCGGTGTCCGGCAAGGGCCTCGTCAGTCCTGAGCGAGGATCGAGTAGATCTTACGGCGCGCCTCGTTAAGCACCTCGGCCGCCTGCTCCTGCTGCGTGGTGGTGCCCGTGCGGAACACCTGAGCCGCGGCCTGCGCGAGCTCGGCGCCCGCCTTCGGCACCACGCCCAATCCGGACGCGTCGAACCCACCGCCGGTCCATGGCGCGGATGCCGCAGACGCCTCCGCCTCCTCCTTCGCCTCCTCGGCGAGCGAGTACACCTTGCGGTCCTGGGTGACGGTGGCGTGGAGCAGACCCTCGTCGGCGAGCAGCTGGAGCGTGGGGTAGACGGAGCCGGGGCTCGGCTTCCAGCGCCCGCCGGTGCGCGTCTCGATCTGCCGGATGATCTCATAGCCGTGCATCGGCTGCTCGAGGAGCAGCGCCAGGATGGCGGCGCGCACGTCGCCGCGACCCATGCGCTGTCCCACCTGGCGGTCGAAGGTGGACCGCATCTGATCGAACGCCTGCCGCATGGCGTCGCCGGCCTGTGACGGATCGAAGCTCGTGTACCGGTGCGTACCCATGGTGACCTCCTGTGTCGCCTACCTCTGTCGCCTACCTCTGTCGCCTGTCGGCTCGCCCTCCGAGCGATACCGAACGATATATCGCTATGGTCGCACGCGCATCGGCTTCGTGCAAGCCCGCGCGTCCTCCTCGGTGCGGGCGCTATGACAGGATGACTCCACGCATCGCCGACGATGCGCCAGGAGGTTTCATGGCATCGCAGGTACGGCTGGAGACGCTCGACGGCGTCGCGCGCATCACGTTCGCGCGACCCGAACGGCTGAACGCGTTCGACTTCGCGATGGGGCGCGACTATCGGGACGCGTGCCTCGCGGCCACCTCGGACGCGAGCACTCGTGCGATCGTCATCAGCGCGCAGGGGCGCGCATTCTGTGCCGGAGGCGACGTGCTCGCGATGGCGGAAGGCGGCGCCGGCCCCCAGGTGACCGAGAGCGCTCACGCCATCCACGAGGGGATCGCCGCGTTGGTCGGCTCTCCGATCCCCGTGGCCGCGGCGGCGCGCGGAGCCGTAGCGGGCGGCGGCATTGGCCTGCTGCTCGCCGCCGACTACGTGATTGCGGGTGAGGACCTGCGCGTCGCGGGCAAGTACTCCGACATCGGCCTCACCCCTGATCTGGGCGTGTCGACGCTGCTCACCCGCGCCGTGGGCGAGAGGCGCGCTCTGCAGATCCTGCTCGGTGGGCTCGAGCTCGACGCCGAGGCCGCGCTCGCCTGGGGAGTCGCAGCGGAGGTCGCAGCGGATCCTGAGGAGCGCGCGCTCGGTCTCGCTCGGCGCTGGGCGCAGGCCGCGAGCGGCGCGCTCGGGCAGGCCAAGCGCCTGGTGCGAGCCTCCTCCGCACGCCCCTTCCATGACAGCCTTGCCGACGAGGCGCACACCATCGGGCGCGCCTTCGATGGCGAGGAGGCGAAGGCCCGCATCGCCGCGTTCGCCAAGGCCAGCGCGTCGCGGGGCGCCGCCCGATGAGGGGCGCGGGGCTCGCCGGTCGCACGGTGCTCATGTCGGGCGGCAGCCGCGGCATCGGCCTCGCCATCGCCTTGCGTGCGGCGCGCGACGGCGCGAACGTGGTCATGCTCGCCAAGACCGACGCGCCTCACCCCCGGCTCGAGGGCACCGTTCACACGGCGGCCGATGCGGTGGTCGCCGCAGGCGGCGCGGCCCTCGCCGTCGTGGGCGACGTCCGGGAGGACGAGGACATCGCCCGGGCCGTCGACGCCGCCGTCGAGCGGTTCGGTGGCATCGACGTGGTGGTGAACAACGCCAGCGTCATCGACCTGTCCCCCACCGTCTCGCTCGACGCCAAGCGCTACGACCTCATGCAGGACGTCAACGTGCGCGGCACGTTCATGCTGTCGCGGGCGGCGATGCCGCACCTGCTGAGGTCCGACAATCCCCACATCCTGTCGCTGTCTCCCCCGCTGAACCCCTCCCCCCGCTGGCTGGGCGCTCACACCGGCTACTCCCTCGCGAAGTTCGGGATGACCATGGCGACGCTCGGCATCGCCGCCGAGTTCGCCGAGCAGGGCGTCGCCGCCAACACGCTGTGGCCGCGCACCACGATCGCCACCGCCGCCGTGCAGAACCTGCTGGGAGGTGACCGGGTGATGCGGCTGTCGCGCACGCCGGACATCTACGCCGACGCCGCGCACAAGGTGCTGACGTCGCCGGCGCGGGAGCTCTCGGGGCAGCAGCTCATCGTCGAGCAGGTGCTCGAGGCCGCAGGCGTGACCGACCTGTCGGGCTACGCGGCGGTCCCCGGGACACCGGACGACGCGCTGTTCCCTGACATCTTCCTCGATTGAGCCGCGCCCGGCGGCTCGGGGCACGAGCCGCATCGCGCGCGACGGACGTGGGAATGGCCGATGCGCTCGCCACCCATGTGGCGCACGGCGCCTCCACATCGGTCGGGTCGACCGCGGGCGAGGTTCACGGGAATAGGCGCTTTGGACCGAGTGGTTCAGGCTGGTGACGCGCCGCCAGGGGCGGCGAGACAGGATGGCCTCCATGAGCACGCAGGACGACGCCTCTGGCGCTGGCTCGCTCAGCCCTGAGGGCAGGGATGGGCCCGGGAGCGCCGGCGGGCCTGAAGGCGCCGGCCATCCTGACAGCCCCGCCGTTCTCGATGGCCTGAGCAGTCCCGACGGCACCGAGCTGGAGCTGCGGGCGCCGGTGCGCGACGATGGCTCGACTCCCCTGGTGCTCGTGCTCGGGGCGACGGGATACATCGGCGGCAGGCTCGTGCCGCGCCTGCTGGCGGGAGGCTACCGGGTGCGCACGCTCACGCGCGCGGCATCTCGCACTCGCGCCCTGCCTTGGGCCGATGACGTCGAGATCGTCGAGGGGGACGCGAAGGATCGCGAGGCCATGAATGGCGCGATGGCCGGCGTGGACATCGTGTACTACCTCGTGCACTCGATGTCGAGCGGCAGGAGCTACGGCAGGACCGACCGCGAGATCGCCCTCGCGGTCGCGCGCAGCGCGGCCGACCAGCGCGTGGGCCGCATCGTCTATCTGGGCGCGCTGCACCCCGCAGGAATCGAGCTCGCGCCTCACCTGGCCTCGCGCAAGGAGGTGGGCGACATCCTGCTGGCGTCCGCCACGCCCACGATCGTCCTCCAGGCCGGGGTCGTCATCGGCGCGGGCTCCGCTTCCTTCGAGATGATCCGCCACCTCACCGAGGTGTTGCCGTACATGCCGGCTCCCCAGTGGGTGCGCAACGAGATCCAGCCCATCGCGGTGCGCGACGTCGTCCACTACCTGCTCGCTACCGCCCGTGCCCCCGACGGCGTGAACGACGCCTTCGACATCGGCGGGCCAGACGTGATGACCTACGCCGAGATGATGAACGGCTACGCCGCCGTCGCAGGCTTGCCGCGCCGCGGCATCACCGCGCTGCCGGTGCTCACGCCGGGACTCGCGTCGCACTGGGTCGGTCTCGTGACGCCCGTGCCGAGCTCGATCGCGCGCCCGCTCGTGGAGTCTCTGCTGCACACGTGCGTGGTGGATGACGACCGCATCCACGACGTCGTCCCCGAGCCGGATGGCGGCACCACCGGGTACCGAGAGGCCGTGGAGCTCGCTCTTGGTCGCATCGAGCTCGACCAGGTGGAGACCAGCTGGGTCGACGCGCGCGTCGCCGGCGCGCCCAGCGACCCGATGCCATCGGACCCCGACTGGGCGGGCCGCACGGTCTTCACCGACGCCCGGACCAAGGACAGCACCGCATCTCCCGACGCCGTGTGGAAGGTGATCTCGGAGGTCGGCGGCTCGACCGGCTGGTACTCGGCGTCGGTGCTGTGGGCGGCCCGCGGGCTCATGGATCGCGTCGCGGGCGGCGTGGGCCACCGGCGCGGGCGCCGCGTGAAGGGCAAGGTACGCGTGGGAGACGCGATAGACGTGTGGCGCGTCGAGCGCGTGGATCGTGGCAGGCTGCTGCGCCTGCGGGCCGAGATGCGCGTTCCAGGGAAGGCCTGGCTGGAGCTCGGGGTGGATCCCACCCCTGACGGCTCGCACTATCACCAGCGCGCGGTGTTCTTCCCTCGCGGGCTCACCGGACGCCTGTACTGGCTGTCGATGCTGCCTTTCCACGGCCTGATCTTCAGCGGCATGGTGAACCGCATCGTCGCGCTCGCCGAGGACGCCGCGGGCGACGATTGAGGCGGCTCAGCGGCTCAGCGGCGCAGCGGAGGGCTGGGCGCGGCCGCGTTCGCGGCGAGACCGACGACCATCTCGTGCAAGGTCGTCTGGGCGTCGCGGGTCGGTCGCCATCCCAGAGCGGCGTGAGCATTCTCTGTGCTCACGAGGGGCGTGTGCGCCGCCATGTCGATCCAGCCGGGGCTCATGGGCAGCACGCGCGCGTTCCACGCCGCGGAGACCGCCGCGCGCACGGCGGGCACCGGCATCTCGACACGGCGACCTCCGGCCATGGCGCGTGAGACGTCCTCGCCGCGGAGAACCCCGTCAGCCGCGAGGTTGAAGGCGCCGCCGGGCTCGGTGCGCACGATGGCGAGGACCGCCGACGCGACGTCCTCGGCGTGCACCACCTGGAGTCGCATCCCCGTGGGCCACGGGAGGACAGGCAGCCGGCCATCCATGAGTCCCTGGGGCACCCAACGCCCCAGGAAATATCGGGCGATCTCTGCACCCGCCTGTCGCTGGAAGGTCAGCGCGGGCCGAATTCGGGTGACGGTGATCTCGGGGTGGTCGCGCTCGTGGGCGTCGAGCAACGCCTCGACATCCGCCTTGTCCACGCTGTACTCCGAGGTGGGGTGCCCCGTGGCTGGCCAGCTCTCATCGTGGAGCGTGTCGTCGTGCGCGGGCGCGTACGCGCCCACCGAGGAGGCGACCACGACATGGCGGACGCCTGCCGTCCGCGCCGCGGCGAGCATCCGCGCGGTGCCGTCGACGTTCGTCCGGCGCAGCAGCCCGCGATCGTGGCTGGGCTGGATCGCCCATGCCAGGTGGACGACCGCGTCGGCGCCAGCGAAGGCCTCCGCGAGCGCGTCGGTGTCCGCGGTGCTGACGTCCGCACGGTGCCAGCGCGCCCGGTCGTAGGGAGCAGGCGGCGTGGTGCGGGGGACGCGGCGGGCCACGGCGCGTACGTCATCGACGTCGGGGGCGGCGCCGAGAGCGCGCAGAACCTCGCTGCCGGCGTTGCCGCTCGCCCCGACGACCGTCACCCTCACAGCGCGTCCGCGCCCTCCGCGACCTGGTGCGGGTCCAACACCACCTTGATGCACCCGTCGTCCTTGCGCTGGAACATCTCGTACGCGTTCGGGGCCTCGTTCAGGCCCAGACGATGCGTCCTGAGGTCCAGGACGCCGAGCGGATCGGCCGGATCGCTCGCGAGCGGCACGAGTTCCGGCATCCACCGAAGCACGTTCGCCTGGCCGAAGCGCAGCGTCAGTTGACGGTCGAAGACGTCCATCATGGGCAACGGGTCGATCGCGCCGCCGTACACGCCCACGACCGATACCACCCCGCCCCTGCGCGCGACGGCGATCGCCGTGTGCAGGGCGTTCATACGATCGACCGCTGCGTGCTCGATCAGGGGCTTCGCCACGGCGTCCGGCAGTCGCGACACGGTCTGGTGCCCCAGATGCCCGATGGGCGAGCCGTGCGCCTCCATGCCGACGGCGTCGATCGCGGCGTCCGCGCCCCGCCCGGCCGTCATGTCGGCGACCGCCTCAGCCACGTCCGACACCTCCGACGGGTCGATGACGTCGGTCCCGTGCCGGCGCGCCATCGCGAGCCGCTCGGGCACCGAGTCGATCCCGATGACGGTGCCCGCGCCGCGATGCCGCGCGATGCGCGCGGCCATCTGGCCGATCGGGCCCAGTCCGACCACGGCCACCGTGCCGCCGGCCGGCACCGAAGCGTACTCGACGGCTTGCCATGCCGTCGGCAGGACGTCGGACAGGTACAGGTAGCGCTCGTCTGGCTGATCGTCGCTGGGCACCGTGACGGGGCCCACGTGGGCGAAGGGCACGCGCAGGTACTCCGCCTGACCCCCTGGAACGGAGCCGTACAGCTCCGTGTAGCCGAAGAGCGCGGCACCCTTCCCCTGGCCTCGAACCTGCGTGGTCTCGCACTGCGAGTGCAGGCCTCGCGAGCACATGTAGCACTCGCCGCAGGCGATGCCGAACGGCACCACCACGCGATCGCCGACGCTGAGGTTGTCGACGCCCTCGCCCACCTCCTCGACGATGCCCATCGCCTCATGCCCGAGGATGTCGCCGGGCGAGAGGTAGGCGCCGAGCACCGAGTACAGGTGCAGGTCGGATCCGCAGATCGCCGTGGCCGTGACCCGGATGATCGCGTCCGTAGGATCCTTGAGCGCGGGATCGGGCACGGTCTCGACCCTGACATCCTCCCGCCCCTGCCACGTCAGCGCCCTCATGATCGTGCCGCCGGGTTCGCATCGGTGCTTCGGTGATCCGCTGTGATCATCATGGCCTCCTGCCGTCGTACGCATGCCACCCTGTGCGGCAACCCCGGACATGCATCACGCATTCCGCGCCGCGGCATCGAACCGTCTGCGATCGAACAGTGTGCGCTCGGACAGTCTGCGATCGAACGCCGATGGGTGGAATGGCAAGCGCATGGCCGATGCATTCCGCAGCGTTTGCGATCGCTCGCGAGGCGTCCTTACAGTGACCGAGAGGGCACACCCACAGGCAGGAGGCGCCATGCCACGCAGGAAGCCAGGTCCCAGCGTCAAGGATGACGAGCTCTACGAGAAGCTGCGAGACGAGGGCAACAGCAAGGAGAAGTCCGCGAGGATCGCCAATGCCTCGGCCAACTCGTCGCGCTCCAAGGTGGGCGAGCGGGGCGGCTCGTCATCGTCGTATGAGGACTGGACGGTGGACGATCTTCGCAAGCGCGCGAGCGAGATCGGCATCGAGGGTCGATCGTCGATGAACAAGTCAGAGCTGATCAAGGCGCTCAGGGACCACTGACCAGGGCACCACGCACGAGGGCCGTTCATCCTGGCTGATACCAGGATGAACGGCCCTGCTCTCGCGGTCGGGCTGACAGGATTTGAACCTGCGACCCCTTGACCCCCAGTCAAGTGCGCTACCAAGCTGCGCCACAGCCCGAGTGGCCCCTCCGCCCCGGTGAACCGGCGCGCTGTGGACCGCGGAACAGTTTACACAGGTGACGGAGCCTCGAGGTACCGACGGCGGCGAATCGCGGGTGCGTCACTCGCCAGCGCCCCGCTGCGCCTACGGTTGTCCTATGAGCTCCGATTCAGCCGCGCCCGCCGAGGCGAATGCCTCCCCGTCCCTCACCTTCGCCGACCTCGGGCTGGGCGACTCGGTGCTTCGCGCGGTCAAGGCGCTGGGATACGAGACGCCCTCGGCGATTCAGGCGGCGACCATCCCCCACCTGCTCGCCGGCACCGACGTGATCGGCCTCGCGCAGACCGGGACCGGCAAGACCGCCGCGTTCGCGCTGCCGATCCTCGACCGCCTGACCCCGGGGCGCAAGAAGCCACAGGCGCTCGTGCTGGCCCCCACCCGCGAGCTCGCGCTCCAGGTGTGCGAGGCGTTCGAGCAGTACGCGAACCACCGCACCGGCGTCCACATCCTCCCCGTCTACGGCGGCCAGGGGTACGGCGTCCAGCTGTCGGCGCTGCGCCGCGGCGTCGACATCGTGGTCGGGACGCCCGGCCGCATCATGGACCATCTCGACAAGGGCACGCTCGACCTGTCCGAGCTCGACTACCTCGTGCTGGACGAGGCCGACGAAATGCTGAAGATGGGCTTCGCCGAGGACGTCGAGACCATCCTCGCCTCGACGCCGGAGGACAAGCAGGTCGCGCTGTTCTCCGCGACCATGCCGGCACAGATTCGCAGACTGTCGCAGAAGTACCTGCGCTCCCCCGAGGAGGTGACGGTCAAGCGCCAGACGGCGACGTCGGCGAACATCGCGCAGCGCTACCTGGTGGTGTCCTATCAGCAGAAGATGGACGCCCTCACCCGCATCCTCGAGGTCGAGAACTTCGCGGCGATGATCGTGTTCACGCGCACCAAGAACGAGACCGAGACGGTCGCCGAGCGCCTGCGAGCCCGCGGCTACGCGGCCGCGGCGATCAACGGCGACGTCCAGCAGGCCCAGCGCGAGCGCACCATCCAGCAGCTCAAGGACGGCAAGCTCGACATCGTGGTCGCCACCGACGTCGCCGCCCGCGGCCTCGACGTCGAGCGCATCAGCCACGTCGTCAACTACGACCTGCCCGTCGACAACGAGTCCTACGTGCACCGCGTGGGGCGCACGGGCCGCGCGGGCCGCACGGGCGACGCGATCAGCTTCGTGACCCCCCGCGAGCGCGGCCGCCTCAAGTCGATCGAGAAGGCCACCAAGCAGCCCGTCACGCCCATGGGCCTGCCGACCGCCGACGACGTCAACGCGACGCGCCTGACGCGCTTCGACGACTCGATCACCGCAGCGCTCGAGCAGCGCGAGCGCATCGACCGGTTCCGCGACATCATCGCACACTACGTCGCGCACCACGACGTCCCGGAGGCGGACGTCGCTGCCGCGCTTGCGGTCGTCGCCCAGGGCGAGACGCCCCTGCTCCTCGACCCGGAGGGCGACCGGCCCCAGCAGGTGGGCTTCGCGGAGCGCAGCAACGACCGCGACCGCCCGCGTCGGGAGTTCGACCGGGAGGAGCGTCGAGGCGGCCCGTCGGGCGGGCGCATCGCCTACCGGATCTCCGTAGGCCGGCGCCACAAGGTCGAGCCGCGGCAGATCGTCGGTGCGCTGGCCAACGAGGGCGGCCTCCAGCGCGGGGACTTCGGACGCATCACGATTAAGCCCGAGTTCTCCCTCGTCGAGCTTCCCGAGCTCGACAAGGAGGCGCTGCGGCGTCTCGAGCGCACCCGCATCAGCGGCCAGCTGATCGAGCTGCAGGTCGACCGCGGACCTGGCGGCCACCGAGGGCGAAACGGTGGCCAGCGCTCCGACAAGCCCCGCTCGTCAGGAAGACGGGGAGGCAGGGACGAGCGCGCATCGGCCGATGCCAAGCCGTACCGCAAGCCGCGCCACCGCGATCGCTAGGCGCCGGCCCGTCAGCCGAAGTACCGGCCGGGCCGATGGTTGATGGCCAGCACCATGTTCAGCAGCACGGCGCCCAGGATCGAGTACGCCAGGATGTCGAGCGGCACCAGCGCGAGCGACGCGAGCACCACCACCACGTCGAGCGCGCCCTGGACGTAGCCGGCGCGGACTCCCCGCGACTCCTGAAGGAATGCGGCCAGGATCCCGAACCCGCCCGCGCTCGCACCGTGGCGGAAGATCATGATCATCCCCACCCCGATGCTGAGGCCTGCGAAGATCGCCGCGTACAGCGGCGCGATGGAGGACACGTCGAGGTACAGCCCGTGGACGGCGGACAGCACCGAGATGAGCGTCACCGTGATGAGCGTCTTGATGGTGAACGTCCATCCCATGCGCCGTACCGCGAGCCAGTAGAACGGCAGATTCACCAGGAAGAACACGAGACCGAACGTGGCGCCTGTCCAGTAGCTGCCGAGGATCGCGACACCCGCGAGCCCGCCGGACACTCCCCCGATCTGCTCGAGCAGGAACAGGCCGAAGGACATGAGGAAGGCGCCGGACGGCAGGGCGAGGACGTCCTCCCACAGCGCATGCTTCTCCGCGATGGGAGGATCGACGACGGACACGGCTGAGGCCTCCTTGTGGGAGCGATCAGGGACGATGCGCGGGTGGCGCAGGCACCATTGTCCTCGATGCTGCAGGAACGGCGGCGCGTCAGCCGAGCACGCCCACGGCGACCAGCCCGAACGCCGTCCCCCACAGGATGATCGACACGATCTGCCACACGACCACCGCCCGCCGCGAGGCGCCGAACCCCACCATCGCGGCCGAGGTGATCTGTGACGGCAGCACCGTCTGCCCCAGCAGCGACACGCCGGGCACGCCCCAGCGGTCGAACATCCGCCTCAGTCGGGCGCGCTTGGGTGTGAGCTCCTCGTCGCCCACAGCTCGATCGCGGATGCGACCGGTGACGTAGACGAAGCCGATCATCGACGCGATGTTGCCCACGGACGCCGCGGCGATCGCCACGACGGGGGCGAGGCCGATCGCGACTCCGACGAACGCGCCGAAGTAGGACTCGATGAACGGCACGGCCGAGATCAGCGCGATCGCGGCCCACTGCAGCCAGTCGGGGAACGAGCCAGCGAACTCCTGCAGGCCTTCGAGCACGTGCGCACCTCTCTTGTCGGCGGGGCTTCAGCCTAGACGAGCCCTACCGACTTGCCTGGCAGGCGGGCGAAGGCGTACACCTTGACCGTGACCGATGCCGCTGCCCCCATTCTCGTCATCGGCGCAGGTCAGGCGGGCCTGTCGGTGGGGTATCACCTCGTGCGCCGGGGCCTCCGGCCAGGCACGGACGTCGTGATCGTGGACCGCGGCCCCGGACCCGGCGGCGCGTGGCAGCACCGATGGGAGTCCCTGCGCCTGGGTGACGCCCACCGGATCGCCGACCTGCCGGGGATGGAGGCGACGGGCCTGACGTTCGCCAGCGCCCCCACCGAGCCACCTGCCTCGGAGGTGGTGCGCGACTACTACGGCACGTACGAGAGCCACTACGGCCTCAGGGTGCGGCGCCCCGTCGAGGTCACCGCGGTGCGGCGCAGCGCGGATGGAGCCTTCGACGTGCAGACGGCCGATGCTGGGGCTGGGTTCTCACCGCGCGTGGTCATCGCGGCGGTCGGCACGTGGGGCAGCCCCCGCCTGCCGGACGTTCCCGGCCGCGAGGACTTCCGTGGGCGCCAGATCGTCACGCCGGAGTTCACCTCCCCCGCCGACTTCGCAGGCCTCAGCGTGGCCGTCGTCGGCGGCGGGGCATCCGCGCTCGGATTCATCCGTGAGCTCGCGGACACGGCGCGCTCGGTCCACTGGCATACGCGCCGCCCCGTCAGATTCAACGCCCGCGACACCGACCTGCGCGAGGAGCTCGGGCGCGAGTCCGTTCGGCTCCAGGACGCGGCGGCGCGGGCGGGTCGGGAGCTCCCGAGCATCGTGTCCACGACGGGCATGCCCCTGACGCCGCGGCTGCGGCGCCTGCGCGACCGCGGGCTGCTCGATCGCCGGCCCATGTTCGCGCGCGTGGTCTCCGACGGCGTCGTGCTCGCGGACGGCACCTTCGAGCCCCTCGACGCGATCATCTGGGCGATCGGCTTCCACGCTGACCTCGGACCGCTCGCGCCGCTCGGCGTCGACGCGCGCCGTGGAGTCACGGTGGCGGACGGGCACGCCGTCGACGTTCCCGGCCTCTTCCTCGCCGGCTACGGTCCGCAGGCGTCGACCATCAGCGCGAACCGTGGCGCCAGGCGCATCGCGCGCGACGTCGAGCGCTACCTCGACGATGCCGAGTGGCCGCCCCCGCGGCGTCGGGCCCGCGCCTGAGGGCCGGTCAGTCCGTCAGCATCGCGGCGCCCAGCCAGGTCTCGGGGATGCCCATCCCCTCGACGAGGCTCAGCGCGTGCGGGCGCAGGTCGCGGCACAGGTCGCTCACCTGGGCCCCGATGGCCTTCGACCGTCCCGAGCTGATGCGGTTGTGCTCCATGAACCAGGCGCGATCCTCGTGGATGGACTGGAGCGCGTAGAGGCTGCACACCTTCTCGAGCACGTCGCGAGCCTCGCCCTGAGGCTGGGCCTCGAGAGCGTCGACGAACGCGGTCAGGATCCGCTGCTCCATGTAGGCGCCCGCGACGAACTGCACGTGGTCGCCGAGCGCGTTGAACGCCTCGAACTGGTCGCCCCCGGCCTTGCCTGCGGCGCGCATGCGGCGCGCGAGGGACTCGAGGGAGTGGCGCGCGCGCTCCTCGAACATGAGCGCGTGCCACCGGCGGTCGACCAGCGTGGTCTCCTCCGGTCGGCGCCGCACGGCGTCCGCGAGAGCGCCGAGCACGAGTCCAGCCGAGGTCGCCTCCGCGACGGCGTCGCCCGCGACCCTGGCGGTCGCCTGGACGAGGCCCGTGCGGTCGAGCTCGCTCCACTCCTTCTTGAAATCCGTGAGCAGCGCCTTGGTGACCAGCTGCATGAGCACCGTGTTGTCGCCCTCGAAGGTCGCGAAGATGTCGACGTCGCGGCGCATCTCGACCAGCTGGTTCTCGCTCAGGTATCCCGCGCCGCCGCACGCCTCGCGCGCCTCCTGCACGGTCTGGTTCGCGAACCAGGTGGTCACGGCCTTGAGCCCCGCGGCGTGGGTCTCGAGGCTCCGCTGCTCCTCCTCGGTGGAGTCTTCGGGGCCCTGGACATGGACCAGGTCGGCGATCAGCTCGTTCTGCGCGAAGCCCAGCGCGTAGGCACGCGCGATCCTGGGGAGCAGCCGCTTCTGATGCACGAGGTAGTCGAGCAGCAGCACGCCATCAGGCCGGCCGGGCGCCGGGAACTGCCGGCGACCCAGCGCGTACCGCGTGGCGATCGACAGCGCGCGGCGCGCCGTGATGCCGCCGCCGCCGCCCACGCACACGCGGCCCCGCACGAGGGTGCCGAGCATGGTGAAGAAGCGCCGGTTGGCGTTGTCGATGGGAGACGAGTACACGCCGTCCTCGGTGACGCCGCCGTAGCGGTCGAGCAGCATGCGCCGCGGCACGCGCACGTGGTCGAACCGGATGGTGCCGTTGTCGACTCCGAGCAGCCCACCCTTGTGCCCCTGATCGCCGGTCGTGATGCCGGGGAGGTCCTGCCCCGCATCGTCCCTGATCGGCACGAGGATCACGTGCACGCCATGTCGCACGCCATCGACGATCAGCTGGCCGAACACGGCGGCCATGGTGCCGTGCTTGGCGGCGTTGCCGATGTACGCCTTGGTGGCGCCTGGGGTCGGCGAGTCGACCTCGTACTCGTCGGCGTCTGGCACGTACGTGATGGTCGTGTCGAGGCTCGCGACGTCGCTGCCGTGGCCGAGCTCGGTCATCGCGAAGCCGCCGAGCAGCTTCATCGAGGTGATGTCCGGAAGGAACGTCTCGTGGTGCCAGTCGGTCCCCAGGTTGGTCACGGCGCCGCCGAACAGGCCGAACTGCACTCCCGACTTGATGGTCACGGACAGATCGCCGTGGGAGAGCATCTCGAAGGCGAGGACCGCGGTGAGGGGGTCGGACACCGTGTTCGCTCCCTCAGGAACCCCCACGTGGCCGAACCCGTGCGCGTCGAGGTCGAGCAGTCGCTGCAGGGTCCACTCGCGCGAGGCCTCCACGTCGAGCTCGGGGTCGCGCAGCATGTCGTCGGCTGGGAAGGTCGCGCGGCGGACGGCGCGCTCCGTCGCGTAGGGGCCGTCGAGCGCGGTGCGCAGCGCCGCGCCCAGGGTCGTGAGTCGCTCCTCGCTGAGCGGGGTGTGCTCGAGGAAGGCGTGCTCGGGGTGCGTCAACGTCATCGTGTGACCTCCTGAGGGACGGGAATGGGCGCGTGCGCGTCCATGCGGGCGGGGGCGAAGAACTGGGCGATGTGGCCGACCACCTCGGCGCGTGGAGGGCGGGGCGAGGAGGCCATCCAGTGATCGGCGGTGGCCTTGACGAAGCCGACGAGTCCATGGCCCCACGTGCGCGCCGCGTGCGGCTTGAGCCCGCGCTCGACAAGGTGGCGCTCGATCTCATCGGCGATCTGCTCGCCGATGAGACCAGGCAGCCCGCGCACCGGGTCCGCCACGGCGTCTGCGCCCTGCGGTGGCGGCGTCATGACGAACCGGTAGATCTCGGGATCGCGCTCGACCAGCCCGAGATAGGCGTCGGCGAGGTCGGCCGTGAGCGTGCCCAGGTCCGTGGGGTCCGACAGGCGGAAGGCGGCTGAGAGGCCGGACTCGATGTAGCCGTGGACGGACTCCACGACCGCGTCGTACAGTCCCTCCCGATCTCCGAAGTGACGATAGATGACCGTCTTCGACGTCCCCGCCCTGGCGGCGATGGCGTCCATCCCCACGCCCGCTCCGTGCACGCGGATGGCGCGCAGGGCGTGCGAGACCAGCTCCCGGCGCCTGTCAGCGCGGTGCTGGGTCCATCGGGCGTCTCTGCCGTCAACGGTCATGAGCGCCAGAGTACCCGACACTCGCGGTATCTGCTACTGTCAGTATCGGCTAGTTTCTCTCAACGATGGAGGCACCGCATGACCCACAACGCCGTGGTGATCGGGGGCAATCGCACCCCCTTCGCGAAGGCCGGAGGCCCGTACGCACAAGCCTCGAACCACGATCTGCTGACTGCCGCTCTCGATGGCCTGATCGCTCGGTTCGGCCTCGCCGGGGAGCGCATCGGCGAAGTCGCCGGTGGCGCCGTCCTCAAGCACTCCAAGGACTTCAATCTCACGCGCGAGGCAGTGCTGAGCTCCGCGCTCGCGCCCACCACGCCCGCGTGCGACCTCCAGCAGGCGTGCGGCACCGGCCTCGAGACCACCGTCTACATCGCGAACAAGATCCGCCTGGGCCAGATCGACTCGGGCATCTCGGCAGGCGTCGACTCGACGTCCGACGCGCCCATCGTGGTGTCGGATCCGCTGCGCCGCACGCTGCTCAAGGCGAACGCCGCCCGCAGCGCTGCCGACCGCATCAAGGCGCTGTCGCGCATCCGCCCGTCCCACCTGAAGCCGCAGGCGCCGTCCGTCAACGAGCCTCGCACTGGCCAGTCCATGGGCGAGCACCAGGCGCTCACCACGGAGCGCTGGGGCATCGACCGCGCGTCGCAGGACGAGCTCGCCGCCGCCTCGCACCACAAGCTCGCCGCCGCATGGGAGGACGGCTTCTTCGACGACCTCGTCACGCCGTACCTCGGCGTGGCGCGCGACGCGATCCTGCGCCCCGACACCTCGGTCGAGAAGCTCGCGGCGCTCCGCCCAGCCTTCGGAGGACCCCAGGGATCCATGACGGCGGGCAACTCCACGGCACTGTCGGACGGCGCCGCGACGGCGCTGCTCGCCTCAGAGGAGTGGGCGGCGGCGCACCACCTGCCGGCGCTCGCGAAGGTCGTGGATGCCGAGGTGGCCGCGGTCGACCACCCGGGTGGTGACGACCTGCTGCTGGGCCCGGTGGCCGCCACCGGCCGCATGCTCGGCCGCCAGGGCCTGTCAGTCGCCGACTTCGACCTGGTCGAGATCCACGAGGCCTTCGCCTCGACCGTCCTCGCGACCCTCAAGGCCTGGGACGACGAGGACTTCTGCCGCGCGCTGGGCCTCGATGGCAAGCTGGGCACGATCGACAGGGCGCGGCTCAACGTCACCGGCTCGTCGCTCGCGGTCGGCCACCCGTTCGCGGCCACCGGCGCCCGCATCGTCCCCACGCTCGCCAAGCTCCTGCACCAGCGAGGCCCCGGCTCCCGCGGGCTGATCTCCATGTGCGCCGCCGGCGGACAGGGCGTCGTCGCGATCCTGGAGGCCGTGTGATGGGCGCTCTCGAGAAGCTCTACTACTCCCCCGCCGGCAGGGCCATCGCCGGCAAGGCAGGGCTCAAGGAACCGCCTCGGCTCCGTCGCGGTCGTGAGTGGCCGCAGGGTCCCATCGTGCTCGCCTCCATCGGCGGCGGCAGCCTCGCGGCAGAGACCATGCGGCTGCTGGGTCGGTCGACGGAGGCGCCCGTGGTGGACGAGGGCTCGGAGGCGCCGGGATACGGGTCGCGCATCGGCGCCCTCGTGGTCGATGCGACCGCGATGGCGCAGATCGACCAGCTCGAGGAGCTGCGCGCACTGCTGCGCCCGGCCGTACGCTCGATCGAGCGCTCCGGGCGCATCGTCGTCCTCGCCCGTCCGGCAGCGGGCGACTGGGAGTCCCAGGCCGTGGCCCGCGCCCTGGACGGCATCAACCGCACCGTCGGCAAGGAGCTGCGGGGCGGTGCCACTGCCACGCTCCTCTACGTCGACCCCGCGGCCGAGCCCGGCGACCTGGTGTCCACCCTCGGGTTCGTCCTCCAGGGCCGCTCGGCGTTCGTCGACGGCCAGGCCTGGACGGTCGCGGGCGCGAGCCAGCCCGCCGCGGCGCTCGAGGAGCGCCCTCTGGACGGCAAGGTCGTCGTGGTGACCGGCGCCGCGCGAGGCATCGGCGCCCAGATCGCGAAGATCCTGGCACGGGACGGCGCGAGCGTCGTGGCGGTGGACATCCCGCCGGCCGGCGAGGCGCTCGCCGCGGTCGCGAACGAGGTCGGTGGCACCGCGCTGCAGCTCGACATCACCGCCGACGACGCGGGGCGCCGCATCGCCGAGCACGTGGCCCAGCGGGGCGAGTCGATCTACGGCGTCGTCCACAATGCCGGCATCACCCGCGACAAGATGCTCGTCAACACGGACGCGGCGCGGTGGGCCGCCGTGCTCGACGTCAACCTCGCGGCGCAGATGCGCATCAACGACACCCTTCTCGCGGCCGACACGCCTGGCGGCATCGCCGACGGCGGGCGCGTGATCGGCGTCGCCTCGACGTCGGGGCTCGCAGGCAACAAGGGTCAGACCAACTACGCGGCGTCGAAGGCAGGCGTGGCGGGCCTGGTCATGGCCATGGCGCCCGACCTCGCCTCGCGGTCGATCACCGCCAATGCCGTCGCACCCGGCTTCATCCAGACCGAGATGACGCAGAAGATCCCGTTCGTGCAGCGTGAGATCTTCCTGCGCTCCAACTCGCTCAGCCAGGGCGGCCTGCCCGTCGACGTCGCGGAGACGATCGGCTACCTGCTCGATCCCCGTTCGCAGGGACTCACCGGGCAGGTCATCCGCGTGTGCGGCCAGAACCTCGTCGGAGCATGACCGTGGGCGACGTCAGGGAACGCGAGGTCGAACGGCTCGAGCGCGTGCCGGGCATGGGAGGTGCCTTCGCACGGGCGATGGTGCCGTCGCGTTCGAAGCGGGTGCTCCTGCCGGAGCGCGCTGTCACCGTGGGCGGTGTTCGTCAGGATGCCGATCGCCTCGCCGAGTACGCGCGCGTGTGCGGGTTCACGCTGCGTGACGACGTGCCTCCCACGTGGCTGCACGTGCTCACCTTCCCCCTGCACATCCACCTGCTCGGCTCCTCCGAGTCGACCGTCAAGCTCGCCGGTGCCGTGCACACCTCCAACACCATGACGCTGCATCGGCCCGTGACCGCGGCGGACGTCCTCGAGCTGTCCGTCCATCTCGAAGGCCCGCGACCCCACCGTCGCGGCGCGCTCGTCGATCTGGTCGGCGTGATCCGCGTCGACGGCGAGGTCGCGTGGGACGGGGTGACCACGTACCTGGCGTCCGGCGCCCGGGCAGACGGAGAGCCGCAGCGGGCGGAGCGCGAGCCGTTCGAGCCGCGCACCCCACACGCCCGTTGGCGTCTGCCGGGTGACCTCGGACGCCAGTACCGTCGCGTCTCCGGCGACCCGAACCCCATCCATACCAGCAGGCTCGCCGCCCGGGCCTTCGGCTTCCCACGGCCGATCATCCACGGCATGTGGAGCCACGCCCGCGCGCTCGCCGCACTCGAGAGCCGTCTGCCTCCTTCGTACTCGGCGCACGTGGACTTCGTGAAGCCCATCGCGCTTCCCAGCACCGTGGGATTCGTCACCAGCGAGGCTGATGGCGCGATCACGGCCGACGTGGTCAGCAGGGACGGCGCGAAGCCTCACCTCAGGATGCGAGTCGAGGGCCGTTCGTGAACCTCTGGTGGCGTCTGGCCGCACGGTGGATGCGGCTGCGTCGACCTCGACCGGCCACCTTGTGGGAGGACGTGGTGACGTCGTTCAGGGTCGCGCCGACGGATCTCGACGTGCTCGGCCACATGAACAACGGGCGCTACCTCACGCTCATGGACCTGGGGCGCTACGAGCTCCTCAAGCGCTCGGGATGGTGGGACGAGTTCGGACGCCGGGGCTGGGCGGCAGTCGTGGCCGGCCAGACGATCACGTACCGGCGCGAGCTGCGCCTGGGGCAGAGGTTCGACCTGCACACGCGTGTCGTGGGCATCGACGACCGCTGGATCTACCTGGAGCACCGGTTCATGGTGGGCGAGACCGTCCACGCGCACGCCGTCGTGCGCGGGATGTTCGTCAGGCGTGCGGGCGGGTCGGTGAACCTGCATGAGCTCGAGGAGACCGTGGGCGGCTTCCCGGATCACCTGCGCGTCGAGCCCTGGATGAGCGACTGGACGCACCACACCCGTCACCCTGCCACCGGAGCCCACTGACGGCGACTACAGTTCCATCAACGAACGGCTCGAACGGGCCACTGCGACATCAATGGAGATGAACCCGATGACGACCGCTGACTCCCCCGCCTCCGCTGGAGCGCTCCCTGGCCACGATCCCGTCGCGGGGGCCGAGCGCCCGTGGTTCGCCCACTATCCCCCTGGCGTTCCGCGCGCCGTCGGGGTTCCTGCCGAGCAGTCCCTGTCCGAGATGGTGGCGAATGCCGCGCAGCGCTACGGCGACCGCACCGCGTTCTCGAACCTCGGAGGCTCCCTGTCCTTCGCGGAGGTCGACGCCCTGGCCACGCGCGTCGCGTCCTACCTCCAGAACCAGCTCGGACTCGCCAAGGGCGACCGGATCGTGCTGCAGATGCCCAACCTGATGCAATATCCCGTCGCCCTGTTCGGCGCGCTGCGCGCCGGGCTCATCGTCGTGAACGCGAACCCGCTCTACACGGCCGACGAGCTCGCCAAGGTCGTCGCCGACGCGCAGCCCCGGGCGATCGTGGTGCTCGCCAACTTCGCGGACAAGCTCGAGCAGGTGGTGCGCGAGCACCCGATCGACCACGTGATCGTCACCCAGGCCGGCGACATGCTCCACCAGCCCAAGCGCGCGATCGTCAACCTCGTGGCCAAGCGCGTCAAGAAGATGGTGCCCGCGTACTCCCTGCCCGGTGCGATCCCGTTCCGCGACCTGCTGACCGGCTCCCCCGACGCGTTCGACGACCCCCGCCTCACCCACGCCGACGTCGCCTTCCTGCAGTACACCGGCGGCACGACAGGAGGCACCAAGGCCGCCGTCCTCACGCACTGGAACCTCCTCAACAACCAGGAGCAGTTCATCGGCAACATCCGCGTGGTGCTCGACGAGGCGAACACGACCGTCATCGCCGCCCTGCCGCTCTATCACGTGTTCGCGCTGACCGTGAACTGCATCGGCCTGTTCCGCTATGGCAGCCACAACGTGCTGATCACGAACCCGCGCGACATCCCCGCCTTCATCACGACGCTCGACCAGACCAAGCCGGACGCGCTCGTGCTCGTCAGCACCCTCGCCGCGGCGCTCATGGACAACGAGGGGTTCGCGAAGCTCGACCTGTCCAACGTGAAGGTCTCCGTCGCCGGCGGCATGGCTCTGCGCTCGGCCGTGGGCAAGCGCTGGCGAGAGCTCACCGACTCGGACATCATCGAAGGCTACGGCCTCACCGAGGCGTCACCCGTCGTCAGCGTGAACCCGACCCACCTGCCGCCTCGCGTCGGCACCATCGGGGTGCCGCTGCCCAGCACGGACGTCCGCATCCTCAGGGAGGATGGCGCGGAGGTCGCGCAGGGCGAGCCCGGCGAGCTCGCGGTCAAGGGACCCCAGGTGATGGCGGGGTACTGGAACAAGCCCGAGGAGACCGCCGCCGTCATCACCGACGACGGCTGGCTCCTCACGGGAGACGTCGCGACCATGGACGACGACGGATACCTGCGCATCGTCGACCGCAAGAAGGAGATCATCGTCGTCTCGGGGTTCAACGTGTACCCCGGCGACCTCGAGGACGCCGCGATGCTCCACCCCAAGGTGTCCGAGGCTGGAGCGATCCCCGTGCCGGACGAGCACGCTGGCGAGGTTCCCAAGCTCTTCGTCGTCAAGCGCGACGAGTCCCTCACCGAGGCCGAGCTCGCGGCGTTCCTCAAGGAGCGCCTCACGGGCTACAAGCGTCCGCGCCACATCGAGTTCATCGGCGAGCTGCCCAAGACCAACGTGGGCAAGGTGCTCCGGCGCGGGCTTCGCGAGCTCGAGGAGTCGCGCTCGCTGCCGGACGCCGCAGGCTGAGGTCGATCGCCACTGCATGGCCCTCGCCCACCGCGCGTACAGTGATGAGATGGCGAACACGACCCAGCCCACGCAGCAGTCGCCTCAGGAGTTCCTGGCCGGAGTCACGCCCGAGCGGCGCCGCGAGGAGGGCGAGCGGCTGCTCGCGCTCATGGCGGAGGTGACCGGCGACGAGGGCGTGATGTGGGGTCCCACGATGGTGGGCTTCGGCACCTATCACTACCGCTACGCCAGCGGCCGCGAGGGCGACATGTTCAGGGTCGGGTTCTCCCCGCGCAAGGCCCAGCTGTCTCTGTATGGCATCAATGAGGATCCGGCTCAGAAGGCGCTGCTCGAGCGGCTCGGGCCGCACACCACGGGCGCGAGCTGCGTGTACGTCAAGCGCCTCGACGCCATCGACGAGGAGGTCCTGCGCGACCTCGTCGACCTCGGATACCAGCACGGGGACATCGATCAGACGGCCTAGGCTGAGCGCATGATCGCGCTCCAGTGCTCCGTCGACCTGCCCCGCGACTACTCGCTCGCGCGCGTGCGCGAGCGCATCGCAGCCGAGGGCCCGTCCCTCCGCGAGGCCGCTGGCCTGGTGTGGTTCGCCCACGCCGTGCGCGAAGCGCGCGATGGCGCGACCCTCCAGCGCTACCTGCAGGTGTCGGTGTGGTCCAACACGTCGAGGATGGGCGCCTACCTGTGGGACCAGGGCGGATTCGAGCGGGTGCGGGCACAGTACGGCCGCGTCGACGTCGCGCTGTCGTCGGTCGCCGGCCTGCAGATCGATCGGGACCGGATCGCCGACGCCGACCACGTCGAGGTGACCACGACGCCGGCCCGGCGGGACTCCGCCCTGTCGACCATCGCGGCCGACGCTCGCGCGTCCGCCGCCACCGCCGTCCGCAGCAGGGACGTCCACGCCGCCCTGCGGTGCGTCGATGCAGCGACAGGCGCGACGTTCGGCGCGGACCTGCGTCGCGGACTCCCACGCGGCGATGCTGGGACCACCTACGAGCTCGTCCACCTGGCCGTCCCGGCGGCGCCAGCCGCCTAGGACCAGCCCTGGGTCAGCGGCGCTTGCGCTTCTCGCGCACGCGCACCGAGATCTGGATGGGCGTGCCCTCGAACCCGAAGCTCTCCCGGAGCCTGCGCTCGATGAAGCGCCGGTAGGTCGGGTCGAGGAACCCGCTCGCGAAGATCACGAACCGGGGCGGCCGCGTGGACGCCTGCGTCGCGAACAGGATCTTGGGCTGCCTGCCCGATCGCACCGGATGGGGGTGCTCCGCGACCAGCTCTCCCAGGAACGAGTTGAGGCGTCCCGTGGAGATGCGCTGATCCCAGCTGCCGAGCGCGAGGTCGATGGCTGGCACCAGGCGGTTGGTGTGCCAGCCGGTGCGTGCTGAGAGGTTCACGCGTGGCGCCCACGGGAGCTGCACCAGATCCTTGTCGATCGACCGCTCGAGCAGGAAGCGCTCGTCCTCGCCCACCAGGTCCCACTTGTTGAACACGAGAACGAGCGCGCGGCCGGCCTCGACGACCTGCGAGATCACTCGAGTGTCCTGGTCGGTGAGGGGCCCGGAGGCGTCGAGCAGCACGAGCGCGACCTCGGCGCGCTCGATCGCCGCTCCGGTGCGCAGGGACGCGTAGAAGTCCGCGCCCTTGGTCATGTGGACGCGGCGTCGGATGCCTGCCGTGTCGACCAGCGTCCACGACCGTCCCGCGATCTCCACCTTCTCGTCGACGGGGTCGCGCGTGGTGCCGGCGGTCTCGTCGACCACCACCCGCCTCTCGCCCGCCAGCTGATTGAGCAGCGAGCTCTTGCCCACGTTGGGGCGGCCCACGAGGGCGATGCGCCGCGGTGCATCGGGGTCGATCTCGACCTCGGGCAGCTCCGTCGGCAGGATCGCGACGGCGGCGTCCAGCAGGTCGCCCGTCCCGCGACCGTGCAGCGCGCTCACGGGATAGGGCTCGCCGAGCCCGAGGTTCCACAGCGCGGCGGCCTCGAGCTCGCCCTGCGGACCGTCCACCTTGTTGGCCGCGAGGACGACCGGCTTGCCCGAACGGCGAAGGAGCTTGACGACCTTCTCGTCGGAGGCGGTCGCCCCCACCGTCGCGTCGACCACGAACAGGATGGCGTCGGCCATGTCGATCGCGATCTCAGCCTGCTGCGCGACGGACAGGTCCAGGCCCTGGACCTTGGCCTCCCACCCGCCGGTGTCCATGAGCATGAAGTCGGTGCCCGCCCACTCGGCGGGATAGGACACCCGGTCGCGCGTCACCCCCGGCGTGTCCTCGACCACCGCGAGGCGCTTGCCGATGATGCGGTTGACCAGCGTGGACTTGCCGACGTTGGGCCGTCCGACCACGGCGAGCGTAGGAAGCGCGCGCTCGGTCTCGATCGGCTCCTCCCCGGCGAGCGCCGCGAGGTCCTCAGGCGTGAGGTCGTACTCCTCGAGCCCGGCGCGCAGCGCCGCCTCGCGAATCTCGTCGAGGCTCTCCTCCGGGTCCGAGGACACCTCGAGCGGCGCGGGGACGCCTTCGACGCCAAAGTACTCCTGATCGTCGCTCATGCGCGGCTCTCCTCCTGGGTGGCTCTCCCGCCATCATCCACGGGGAGCTCGAGATCTGTCGTGGCGAGCGTGGCGTCGACCTGCGCTCGCAGCGCCGCCGCGACCGCTTGGGCGGCCCACTCCTGGCGGGCGCGACCGCGCAGCTCCTGTGGCGGCTCGAGGGTGACGGGTTCGCCGAAGTCCACGACGATGCGCCGTCGCGGTGGGGGCCACACGCTCACCGGCTCGCCGCTGTGGCGCGTGCCGACCATGGTGGTCGGGACGATCGGTGCGCCAGTGTTGAGGGCGAGCCACGCCGCTCCCCCGTGCACCGCATCGGCTCGCCCCGCCCCCCGCGTGCCCTCCGGGAACATGCCGACGACGTCGCCCCGTCTCAGCACCTCGCGGCCGCGCTGCAGCGCGGTGCGGCCGGCGCCCTCGACCTCGATCTGGCCGGCGGCACGCAGGATGGGACCCAGCACGCCGCGGAACATGTGATCGCCAATGAGGAAGTGGGAGCCACGCGGGATCACCCCATGCAGCACGGGCCCGTCGATGAAGCCCACGTGATTCGCGACCACGATGCCGGGGCCGGTGCCGGGCACGCGGTCTCGGCCGCGAACCTCGGTCGCCCACAGCACGCGCGCGAGGAACCTGCCCACCCACCGTGACCAGCGCGGACCCCAGCGGCTTGGCGCCGAGGTCGATCCGGCGCGCTCGGATGGTGTCACAGCTGCACCTCGTGAGCGAGGGAGATCACCGCGCGCACGGCCTCGTCGATCGTGAGCTCGGTGGTGTCGAGCGTGTGGACGCCGTCCGCGGCCTCGTGGAAGCTCACGACCGTGGCGTCCTTGCGGTCGCGCCCGAGCACGGCCTCGCGAACCGTCGCGACGTCCGCGCCCTCGCCCGCCCGGCGCGCCACACGAACCTCGTCGTCGGCCGTCATCAGCACCCTGACCTCGGCCTCGGGGGCGATGACCGTGGTGATGTCGCGCCCCTCGGCGACGATCCCTCGTCCGTCAGAGAACCCGCCGCCCGTCTCGAGTCGCAGGACCTCGCGCTGCAGCTGCTGGAGAATGGGCCGGGCCTCGAGGTTGGTCGCGACCTTCGACACCGTCAGCGCAACCGTGTCCGTGCGGATCTGCGCTGACACGTCCTCGCCGTCCAGCAGCACCCGGGGCGCACGCGGGTCGAGGATCAGCTCGACGTTCATGGTGGCCACCATGGCCGCGACGTCCGATGCGCGCGCCAGGTCGACGCCGTCGCGCAGGCACGCGAGAGTCGCCACCCGGTACGTCGCGCCCGTGTCGAAGTACGCGAGTCCCAGCCGCGTCGCGACCTCCCGTGACACGGTGGACTTGCCCGTGCCTGCCGGACCATCGATGGCGATGACGATTCCGCTCATGGTGCGGCGATCTCCCAACCGTTGTCGGACAGCGCCCGGGTGAGCTCCTGGGCGCGCGCCGGAAGCACGTGCAGAGTGGTCAGTCCCACCGGCTGGCGGGGCGAGTGCTCGATGGTGATGTCCTCGACGTTGACACCCACCAGGGCAACGTCGGACAGCAGCCGCAGCAGCTGCCCGGCGATGTCGGGGACGATGACCGTCACGGGCGTCCACTCGCGCTGCGCGCCGCCGTGCTTTCCGGGGATCCGCGCCACCTCGAGGCGGCCACGCTCGATGAGGTCCGTGACCGCCTCGCCCACGTCGTCCGCGTCACGAATGTCCTCGAGGTCGGCGATGATGTGATCGATGGTCGCGACGAGCGCCGAGCGGTTGAGCCGCGCGATGTCCGCCCACATGCGCGGATCCGAGCGCGCGATGCGCGTGACGTCGCGCAGTCCCTGGCCGGCGAGCGCGACGTCGTCTGCACGCAACGGCCCCAGCGCCGCCGCGACGGCCGACGCCGCGACCTGAGGAGCGTGGGACACCCGCGCGACGGCGGCATCGTGGGCAGGCGCCTCCATCTCGACGACGTCGCACTGCAACGCGTGCGCCAGCGCTCGCACCCGCTCGACGGCCTCGCGCGATGCGCCGTTGGCGCAGATCACCCACGGGCGCGCCTTGAACAGGTCGCCCTGAGCCGCGAGCCCTCCCGACAGCTCCCGACCGGCCATGGGGTGCGAGCCCACGTAGCGGTCGCCGTGACCGGTCGCGTCCGCGGCGGCCGCGATCGGCGCCTTGACGCTCGCCACGTCGGTCACCACGGCGAGGGGCCAGGCGTCGAGCGCGGCGGCGACGGCCGCCGCCGTCGCCGACGGCGGCACCGCGACGATCACGAGCTCGGGAGCCGGCGCATCGGCGCTGCGGCCACGATCGCCTCCCGCACCGATCGAGTGGGCGAGCGTCTGGGCCGCCGCGTCGGCGTCCTCGATGGTGACGTCCCAGCCCTCCGAGGTGAGGCCGATGCCGATGCTCGCGCCGATGAGGCCCGCACCGATGATGTGGGTGCGAGAGACGGGTGCCGCGGTCATTGCGCCAGGTCTTGCCGGAGCGAGACCGCCTCGTGGAGGTACACGTGGGTCACCTCGGGTCGCGGCCGCGCGGTCTCGACGTGCATCAGCACGCGCACCACGCGCGGCAGCGCGCCCGGCACGGCCATCTCCTGGGCGCACATCAGCGGCACGGCGCCGAAGCCCAGCGCGCGGGCCGCCGCGGCGGGGAAGTCGCTGACGATGTCAGGGGTGCAGGTGAACAGCACGGAGATCACGTCGTCTGGCGTCAGTCCGTTGGCGACCATGAGGGCCTCGACGAGCTCCTGCGTCCGGTGATGGAGGTGCTGCGTCTCGTCGACGTCGAGCGTGACGGCACCGCGGATGGCTCGGACTGACATGCGCACCATCGTATCGGTGGAGCGCGTGCCTACAGTCCCGCTGCCTCCATGAGCGCGCCGACCTCCTCGCGGGTCAGACGGCGCACCTCGCCCGGCATCAGCGTGCCGAGGGCGATGGGGCCGAAGTCCGTGCGCACGAGGTCCACCACGGGGTGCCCGACCTTGTCGAGCATGCGACGGACGATGCGGTTGCGGCCCTCGTGCAGCTCGACGCGCACCAGCGAATGGCCCTTCGAGACGTCCAGGACAGCGCAGTCGGTCACGCGCACCGGGCCATCCTCGAGGTCGACGCCCGCGCGCAGCGTGGTGCACAGCGACTTCGCCACCTCTCCCTCCACCTTGGCGACGTACACCTTGGGCACGCCGTGCGTGGGGTGAGCCAGCCGGTTCGCGAGCTCGCCGTCGTTGGTCAGCAGCAGCACCCCGGTGGTCTCGGCGTCGAGCCTGCCCACGTGGAACAGCCGCTCCGCATA
This sequence comes from Demequina sp. NBRC 110053, assembly GCF_002090095.1. Lineage (GTDB taxonomy): Bacteria > Actinomycetota > Actinomycetes > Actinomycetales > Demequinaceae > Demequina. Next base: position 127,299 of record NZ_BBRJ01000003.1, read on the forward strand.
GTCGTCGACGAACTGGTCCAGGGCGGGACGGCCCTGAGGATCGGACATGGTCGACACCACGCCCTTGGGCTTGTTGAGAACCACGGTCACGGTGTGATCGTCCACGACGATGCGCTTGCCCTTGACCTCGATCCGCACCTCGTCAGGATTCACGCGGACGCCCAGCTGGCTGACGACCTCGCCATCGACCTTGACGAGGCCGCGCTCGATGAGAACCTCGCACTTGCGCCGCGAGCCGACGCCAGCCGCGGCGAGCACCTTCTGCAGGCGCACGCCCTCGGGGCGGTGGACCTCGAGATCGCCCATCAGCGTCCCTCCCCGTCCACGTCGGCCAGGTCGGGCAGGTAGGGCGCGAGCTCGGGGAGGTCGTCGAGGGACGCCAGCCCCATGCGCTCGAGGAACTCGGTGGTCGTGCCGTACTGGAGCGCGCCGCCGACCTCGCCCACCTCGGTGACGAGCCCGCGCGCGCTCAGGGTCTTCATCACGGAGTCGACGTTGACGCCTCGGACCTGGGAGACCTGACCACGGGTCACCGGCTGGCGGTAGGCGACCACCGCGAGGGTCTCGAGCGCCGCCTGCGACAGCCGTGCCGACTGACCCTCGACCACGAACGCGCCCACCGCATCGGCGTACAGGCGCGAGGAGTAGACGCGCCACCTGCCGTCGACCTCGCGCAGCTCGAAGCCGCGCGGCGCGTCAGGGTCCGCGTACTCGTCGCGCAGCGCCACGAGCGCGTCGGTGACGGTCTCGACGGTCGCATCGAGCGCCGCGGCGATGTCCGCCGCCGCGACGGGCTCGTCGACCACCATCAGGATCGCCTCGATCGCTCCCCTGGTGTGCACCTCAGTCATCTCCATCGCTCTCCTGCGAGCCCTCGGCGGGCGCCGCTCCCTCGTCGAACTCCGCCGACACCTCGACCTCCGCGTCCTCGCCGCCTGTCCACCGGATCGTGAGCTCTCCGAGCGAGCGCATCTGGTCGAATGCGACCACCGCCTCCTTGAACAATTCAAGCAGGGCCAGGAACCTCGCGACGACCACGTTGACGTGGTCGGCGTCGGCGATGAGCGACCGGAACGTCACCACCCGGTCGCGCTGCAGGCGCGACGACACCACCATGGCCTGCTCCCTGACGCTGACGGCAGGCGCATGGAGGTGGGCGATGCTCACGCCGGTGTCCATCGCCTTGGGCTGCAGCGCGTGGGCCGCCAGGCGCGCGAGCTGCTCGGGCGTCACCGACCACACGAGCTCGGGCAGCAGCATCGCGAAGTGCGCCTCGAGGGGCACATCGCGCGGCACGCGGCGCGGCGCGTCGAGCATCTGCTCGAAGGTGGCGGCCACCTGCTTGAACGCCCGGTACTGGAGCAGGCGGGCGAACAGCAGGTCGCGCGCCTCGAGCAGCTCGAGATCCTCGGCGTCCTCGACCGCCCCCTGCGGCAGCAGCCGCGCGGCCTTGAGGTCCAGCAGGGTGGCGGCGACCACGAGGAACTCGCTTGCCTGGGAGAGGTCCCAGTCGCTCTCGTGGCGGGCGATGGTCGCGAGGAACTCGTCGGTCACGCGGGCGAGAGCGACCTCGGTGATCTCCATCTCGTGCTTCGAGATCAGCGACAGCAGCAGGTCGAACGGTCCCTCGAAGTTGTCGAGGTGGACCTCGAACGCCCGCTTGGCCTCGACTGCGGTCTCGGTCGCGGAGGCCTCGGAGGCGGCGCTCACGTCACTCAGGCGGCGACGCCGCGCGCCACGAGCTCTCGCGCGAGCGAGCGGTACGCCTCGGCGCCGGCGTGCTTGGGCGCGAACGTCGTGATGGGCTCGGCGGCCACCGTGGCGTCGGGGAACTTCACGGTGCGGTGGATCATCGTCTCGGTCACCCGGTCGCCGAACTTCTGCTGGACCCGCTCCACGACCTCCTGCGCGTGAAGCGTGCGGCCGTCATACATGGTGGGGATGATCGCGTCGATCGTGAGGCGCGGATTGAGACGGTCCTGGACCTTGTCGATGGTCTCCACCAGGAGGGCCACGCCGCGCATGGCGAAGTACTCGCATGCGAGCGGGATCACCACGCCGTGAGCGGCGACCAGCGCGTTGACCGTCAGCAGGCCGAGCGACGGCTGACAGTCGATGAGGATCACGTCGTAGTCGTCGGTGACGGCGCGCAGGCCACGCGCGAGGGTGGACTCGCGGGCGACCTCGCCCACCAGCTGCACCTCGGCTGCCGACAGGTCGATGTTCGCCGGGATCAGGTCGAGCCCCGGAACCCCGGTCTCGAGGATCACGTCCTGCGCCCTCACGCCACCCCGCATCAGCAGGTCGTAGATGGTGGTGTCGAGCTCGTTGGCGTTCACGCCGAGACCCGCCGAAGCGGCGCCCTGGGGGTCGAAGTCGACCACCAGCACGCGCCGTCCGTACTCGGCGAGAGCCGCCGCGACGTTCACCGTGGTGGTGGTCTTGCCCACCCCGCCTTTCTGGTTGCACAGCGCGACCACGCGGGCGGGGCCGTGACCGTTCAGAGGCGACGGGACGGGGAAATCACTCACGCGCTCACAGTACCGCGACCCAGGGGCGACGCTCAGCGGGCGCGCGGATGCGCCGCGACGTACACCTCGCGCAGCGCATCCTGCGTCACGGCGGTGTAGATCTGCGTGGTCGTGACCGAGGCGTGCCCGAGCAGCTCCTGCACGACGCGTACGTCGGCCCCGCCGGCCAGCAGGTGCGTGGCGAACGAGTGCCGCAGCGTGTGCGGCGACACGTCGGGGACCTGCGCGCGCTCCGCCGCGGCCTTGAGGATCGCCCATGCGCTCTGGCGGGACAGGCGCGTCCCCCTGGTGTTGAGGAACAGCGCCGGGGTGCCTCGGCCTCCCTGGGCGAGCGCCGCGCGAGCCCTCACCAGGTAGGCGTCGAGGGCATCGGCTGCGTACCCCCCGATGGGCACCACCCGTTCCTTGCGACCCTTGCCGCGCAGCAGCACCGCTGACTCGCCGGGCACCAGCGTGACATCGTCGACGTCGAGCCCGGTCGCCTCCGAGATGCGCGCCCCCGAGGCGTACACGAGCTCGAGCAGCGCGCGATCGCGCAGGCCCGCCTCGCCCTCGCGACTCGCCTCCGCGAGGATGCGGGCGACGTCATCCGTCGAGATCGCCTTCGGCAGCCGCTTGGGGATCGCGCGTGGCTTGACCTCGAGGGAGACGTCATGCGCGGTCCAGCCCTCCGCCACGGCGAAGCGGTGCCAGCCCCGCACCGCGACGACGGTTCGCGACGCCGATGCGGGGGCGAGGGGGCGACCTCCGTCGCCCCCGGTGCCGATGGCCTGGGAGAAGTCGGAGACATCGCCGCGCGTCACGTCCGCCAGGCGCTCGCGGCCGCGCGTGGAGAGGAACGCCGCGTAGCGGCTCAGGTCACGTCGATAGGCGGCCACCGTGTTCGAGCTGAGCCCCTTCTCCACCGTGACATGGGCGAGGTAGGCGTCCCGCTCGTGGGCGAGCATGTCAGGAGGCGACGACGGAGAGCGCGTCCGGCAGGAAGGGGTCGACCAGGATGGCGGCGAAGACGACCGTGAGGTACGTGATCGAGTCGCGGAACAGGCGCATCTCCCGCAGCTTGTCCTCGCCTCGCTGCGAGCGCCGATACAGGCGGAAGCATCCGGCGACGAACCACGCGCCGGCAGCCGTCGCGACCGCCGCGTAGACCCACGTCATGCCCGCCACCGGGGCGAGCAGCACCGTGACGAACACCATGCCGACGGCGTACAGCACCATCTCGAGCGCCACCTTGCGGCTCGACGCCACGACGGGCAGCATCGGCACCTCGGCGTGCGCGTAGTCGCGCTTGAAACGCATCGACAGCGGCCAGTAGTGCGGCGGCGTCCACAGGAAGATGATGAGGAACAGCAGCACCGGTGTCCACGACAGGGACTGGGTGACAGCCGCCCAGCCGATCAGCACCGGCATGCAGCCCGCGGCGCCGCCCCACACGATGTTCTGCGAGGTGCGGCGCTTGAGGATCAGCGTGTAGCCCACCACGTAGCCCAGGATCGCGGCGACCGAGAGCGTGGCCGCGAGCGGAGAGTCGACCACCCACCAGAACCAGGCGGTGGACACGATCCCGAGGGTCCACGCGAAGGTGAGCGCGCCCCGCTCGCTCACGGCGCCGGTGACCAGCGGCCGGTTGCTCGTGCGCTTCATGACCGCGTCGATGTCGCGGTCGATGTACATGTTGAACGCGTTCGCGCTGCCGGCGGACAGCGCGCCACCCACGAGCGTCGCGAGCAGCAGCGACCATGACGGCCACCCGTCGGCGGCCAGGACCATGGTCGGAATGGTCGTCACGAGCAGCAGCTCGATGATCCGCGGCTTGGTCAGCGCGACGTACGCCTTCACGGACCGTGTCGCCTTGAGCCAGCGGGGAACCTCCGGAGCGGCCACGTCCTCGCGCGCAGGGAGGGTCTGGGACATGGCTCCATCCTACCGGTGACGCCGGGTCCTCGACGCGACGCGCGGCGCGATGGCGGCACGCGCGATGAACATGACGTGTCCGCTGCTTCACTCCCGCTCGCGGGCGGCCGTGAGATGCCCGCCGAGGTGTCGTCCCCTCCTCGGGTGCCGCTAGGCTGGCGAGGAATCACCACACGAGTCCTTGGGAGAATTCTGTGACCGTCAACTGGAGTGACGCGGATCGCCGCGCCATCGACACCCTTCGCGTGCTCGCCGCCGACGCCGTCGAGAAGGTGGGCAACGGCCACCCGGGAACGGCGATCTCGCTCGCACCCGCCGCGTACCTGCTGTACCAGAATGTGATGCGCCACGACCCGTCGGACTCGCGCTGGCTGGGCCGCGACCGCTTCGTGCTGTCGGCCGGTCACTCGTCACTCACGCAGTACCTGCAGCTGTTCGCGTCTGGCTACGACGTGAACATCGATGACATCAAGGCGCTGCGCACGTGGGGCTCGCGCACTCCGGGCCACCCCGAGTACCACCACACCGACGGAGTCGAGACCACGACCGGTCCCCTGGGGCAGGGGCTCGCGACGGCCGTGGGCATGGCCATGGCCGCCCGCCGCGAGCGGGGCCTCCTCGATCCTGACGCCGCACCCGGCGAGAGCCCCTTCGACCACCACATCTTCGTGATCGCCTCCGACGGCGACCTCCAGGAGGGAGTGTCAGCGGAGGCGTCCTCGCTCGCCGGCACGCAGGAGCTCGGCAGCCTCATCGTGATCTGGGACGACAACAACATCTCGATCGAGGACGACACCGACGTCGCGTTCACCGAGGACGTCATCGCGCGCTACGCCGCGTATGGCTGGGACACCCACCACGTCGAGTGGAAGAAGGAGGGCCAGGAGTACCACGAGGACATCGACGCGCTGCACGACGCGCTCGAGGCAGCCAAGGCTGACACCTCCCGACCCTCGTTCATCGCGCTCAGCACGATCATCGGCTGGCCGTCGCCCACCAAGCAGGACACGGGCGGCATCCACGGCTCCAAGCTGGGCACGGAGGAGGTGCGCGGCCTCAAGGAGGTGCTGGGCTTCGACCCTGACGCGACCTTCGCCGTGGAGCCGGAGATCATGGAGCACATGCTGAAGGTGCGCGACCGCGGCCAGACCGCGCACTCGGATTGGAACGCCGACCTCGCCCGCTGGGAGGCGGAGAACCCCGAGCGCGCCGAGCTCCTGGCGCGGTTCCAGTCGGAGAAGCTGCCCGAGGGCTGGACGGACGCGCTGCCCACGTTCGAGGAGGGCGGCTCCGTCGCGACTCGCGCAGCATCGGGCAAGGTGCTCAGCGCTCTCGCGCCGGTCCTCCCGGAGCTGTGGGGCGGCTCGGCCGACCTCGCCGGGTCCAACAACACCACGATGGACGGCGAGCCCTCCTTCCTTCCCGAGCGCCGCTCGACGGAGAAGTTCTCCGGCAACATCTACGGCCGCACGCTGCACTTCGGCATCCGCGAGCACGCCATGGGCGCGATCCTCAACGGCATCGCGCTGCACGGCCCCACCCGGGCGTACGGCGGCACCTTCCTGACGTTCTCGGACTACATGAGGCCGGCGGTGCGTCTGGGTGCGCTCATGGAGGCACCCAGCATCTTCGTCTGGACGCATGACAGCATCGGCCTGGGCGAGGACGGTCCCACCCACCAGCCCATCGAGCACCTGGCGGCGCTGCGCGCCATCCCCGGGCTCGCCGTGGTGCGCCCGGCGGACGCCAACGAGACCGCGTACGCCTGGCGCGGCATCCTGGAGCGAGTCGAGGGCCCCGCCGGCCTGATCCTCACGCGTCAGAACGTGCCCACCTTCGAGCGCGCAGAGCTCGGCTCGGCGGAGGGCGTCCTCAAGGGCGCCTACGTCCTGGCTGACGCGGACGGCACCCCTGACGTGATCCTCATCGGCACGGGCTCCGAGGTGCAGCACGCCATGGGAGCGCGCGAGCAGCTCGCCGCGGACGGCATTCAGGCGCGCGTGGTCTCCATGCCGTGTCGCGAGTGGTTCGACGAGCAGGACGAGGCCTATCGCGAGTCCGTCATCCCCTCGTCGGTCACCGCCCGCGTCGTGGTCGAGGCCGGCATCGCGCAGTGCTGGCACGACCTCGCCGGCGACGCTGGGCGGATCGTGTCGATCGAGCACTACGGTGCATCGGCCGATGCTGACCTGCTGTTCGAGAAGTTCGGCTTCACGGCGGACAACGTGGCCGCGCACGCCCGCGAGTCGATCGCCGCAGCCCAGTGACATCGGCGGGGCGAGCCGCGCTCGCCCCGCCCGCACCCCCCGGAGGGCCCCAGCAGTGAACAACCCGTTGCGCGATCCCCGGGATCGCCGGCTTCCCCGCATCGCCGGATCCTGCGGACTCGTGATGTTCGGCGTGACCGGCGACCTCGCTCGCAAGAAGCTCATGCCAGCCGTCTACGACCTCGCGAACCGCGGACTGCTCCCGCCCGCCTTCGCGCTCACGGGGTTCGCTCGGCGCGACTGGGACCGCGAGGACTTCGAGCAGGTCGTCTACGAGTCGGTCAAGAAGCACGCGCGCACGCCGTTCCGCGAGGAGACGTGGAAGCAGCTCGCGGAGGGGATCCGCTTCGTCCAGGGAACCTTCGACGACGCCGATGCCTTCCAGCGCCTGCGCGAGACCGTCGAGGAGCTCGACGAGCGCCGCGGCACCGGTGGCAATCACGCGTTCTACCTCTCGATTCCGCCGTCGTCCTTCCCCCAGGTGCTGACGCAGCTGCGCGACTCGGGTCTGTCCGATCAGAAGGACGGCGCCTGGCGGCGCGTGGTGATCGAGAAGCCGTTCGGCCACGACCTCGAGTCCGCGAACGCCCTCGATGACGTGGTGTCGGAGGTGTTTCCCTCGGACTCGGTGTTCCGCATCGACCACTACCTCGGCAAGGAGACGGTTCAGAACCTGCTCGCGCTGAGGTTCGCGAACCAGCTGTTCGAGCCCATCTGGAACAGCCAGTACGTCGACCACGTGCAGATCACGATGGCCGAGGACATCGGCATCGGCTCGCGCGCCGGCTACTACGACGGCATCGGTCAGGCGCGCGACGTCATCCAGAACCACCTCCTGCAGCTCTTCGCGCTCACGGCGATGGAGGAGCCGGCGACGTTCGACGCCGACGACCTGCGCGACGAGAAGGAGAAGGTGCTGCGCGCGGCCAAGCTCCCGGCCGACCTCGACGCGAACACCGCGCGCGGTCAGTACGCGGCAGGGTGGCGGGGCGGCGAGCAGGTGGGCGGCTTCCTCGACGAGGACGGCATCGACCCCGACTCGATCACCGAGACCTATGCGGCGATCCGCCTCGACGTGCCCAACCGACGGTGGGCCGGCACGCCGTTCTATCTGCGCGCCGGCAAGCGCCTGGGCCGGCGCGTCACCGAGATCGCGCTCGTGTTCAAGAAGGCCCCCAGCCCCTACTTCCAGCAGATCGACGGCGTCGAGGTGGGCAACAACGCGCTCGTGATCCGCGTGCAGCCCGACGAGGGTGTGACGCTCAAGTTCGGCTCGAAGGTGCCTGGCACGGGCATGGAGGTCCGCGATGTCACCATGGACTTCGCGTACGGCAACGCCTTCACGGAGTCGTCGCCGGAGGCGTACGAACGGCTGATCCTCGACGTCCTGCTGGGCGACCCGCCGCTGTTCCCGCGGCACGAGGAGGTCGCGCTGTCGTGGAAGCTGCTCGACCCGATCACCGCTCACTGGGCCGAGCAGGGCCAGCCGGAGGCGTACCGCTCGGGCACCTGGGGGCCGCCATCGGCCGACGCCATGCTCGCCAAGGATGGCCGCGTCTGGAGGCGCCCATGATCATCACGCTGCCCAAGACCACCGTCTCCGAGATCAACAAGGCCCTCGTCAACGCGCGCAAGGAGGGCGGCGTGCTGTCGCTCAGCCGCGTCATGACGCTCGTGATCGACGCGACCGACGCCGACCCCGAGGACGCGATCGAGACCGCCAATGTCGCGTCTCGCGAGCACCCCTGCCGCATCATCGTCATCTCCCCTGTGGAGCAGGGCGACGACTGCCTCGACGCCGAGCTGCGCGTGGGCGGTGACGCGGGCGCCTCCGAGGTGGTGGTGCTGCGGCCCTCGGGCGCTCAGACCGCGCACTCGGACACCCTGGTGACGCCGCTGCTGCTGCCCGATGCACCGATCGTGGCGTGGTGGCCGGCGGTGGTCCCCACGAACGCCGCCGGCACGGGGATCGGGACCATGGCCGTGCGCAGGATCGTCGACTCGAAGGGCGAGGCCGAGCCGGGAGAGGTGCTCGCGCGCCTGGCGGCCGACTACGCACCCGGCGACACGGATCTCGCGTGGACGCGGGTCACCCGCTGGCGCGCCCTGCTCGCGGCGGCGCTCGAGCAGGTCGAGGACAGACGCGTCACGCGCGCGCGCCTCCACGGCGACACCGGCAGCCCGTCGATCCTGCTCCTCGGCGCGTGGCTGCAGAACACGCTCGGCTGCGAGATCGAGGACTCCTACGACGACACGGTGACCGGCCTGCAGTCGATCACCCTCGAGACACCTTCGGGCGAGATCGGCATCTTCCGTCCTGACGGCACCAACGCGACCCTCACCCAGCCCCACCAGCCCGACCACACCATCGCGCTGCCGCCCCGCACGCTCGGCGACTGCCTCGCGGAGGAGCTGCGCCGACTGGACGACGATCCGGTCTATGGCGAGGCGCTGGCCCGCTACGCGGCGTCGCGCAATGGAGAGGTGACCTGATGCCCGAGGTGATCGTCTACGGCGATGCCGAGTCGCTCGCGGACGCCACGGCAGCGCGGCTGCTCGTGCGCATCGGCGATGTCCTCGCCCACCGCGAGCGAGCCGATGTGGTGCTCACGGGAGGAACCGTCGGCATCTCGACGCTCGCAGCCGCGGCGGCCTCTCCCCTGGCGCGCGCCATCGACTGGACGTCCGTGCACGTGTGGTGGGGCGACGAGCGGTTCGTCCCCGCCGGTGACGCGGAGCGCAACGAGGGGCAGGCTCAGGAGGCCCTGCTCGCGGGCCTGCCGCTGCCCGAGCAGAACATCCACCGCATGGGCGCGTCCGACGCCTACGCATCCGCCGAGGACGCCGCCGGGGCGTACGCCGCGGAGATCGACGCCGCCGGCGCGCCCGCATGGGACGTGCTGATGCTCGGCCTCGGCCCCGACGGGCACGTCGCGAGCCTCTTCCCCGGCCACCAGGTCTACGTCGAGTCCGGCCCTGCCGACGCATCGGCCCTCGCGGTCCACGACTCCCCCAAGCCGCCGCCCACGCGCGTCTCGCTGTCGCTGGCAGCGATCAATCGCGCTCGCGAGGTCTGGGTGGTCGCGGCGGGCGAGCCCAAGGCCGAGGTCGTGGCGCGCTGCCTGAGGCACGACCTCGAGCTCCCCGGCGCTGCGGTCAGCGGCCTCGAGCGAACGCTGTGGCTGATCGACGCCGCGGCCGCGACGCGCATCTGACGACCGCTAGAGCCGTTCCTTCACCGTCTCCACGATGGTGGTGATGTCGTACTCGTCGGGCTTCGAGTAGATGACGTCGCCGTCCGCGCGGAACGTGAAGACGCCCTTGTCCCCCGGCTTCAAGGTCACGCCGGCGAGGCCCTGACCGAAGGTGCTCAGCAGCGTGCGCTGCGCGTCGAGCGCGCGGTCAAGGTAGCCGCAGGGAACGCAGTACTCGATCTCGATCTGCATGTCTCTCCTCTTCTGGGCGGGCACCTCCCCACCCTTGAGAACGACACTATCGCCCGTCCGGTGATTCCCCGGACACCCGCGCTCGCCTCGCCTCGCCTCGCCTCGCCTCGCCTCCGACAGTGCCGAACATGGGCGTGGCGCCGCGCCGGCCGACACGCCGAGACAGGCCACGACACGCTCGCACGTCGGACCGGGAGCGTTCGTGACTGTCGGACGCAGCTGCGCCGGAGGGCCGATGCGCCGGCCGGGGAACGCATCGAGGCCGCCCGTCCTTGGCGGACGGGCGGCCTCGGTGCGACAGCGGTGGCTCGGTCGACGTCAGTCGGCGACGGCCACGGACTCTCGGCGCGCGCGCAGCACGGACAGCGCCTCGTCGAGCAGGGCCTGACCCTCCTCGTCCGACCGACGCTCCTTCACGTAGGCGAGGTGCGTCTTGTACGGCTCGTTGCGGATGGGCTCAGGCGGGTTCTCCTGGTCCAGTCCGGCAGGGAAGCCGCACTTGGGGCAGTCCCACTCGAGCGGGATCTCGGGCGTGTCCGTCTCATCCCCCAGCGCGAAGCTGGGCGACGTGATGTGGCCACGAGCGCAGTAGTAGTTGACGGTCTGGCGAGGCGCGGACTCGCCGCGTTCGTCCTCGCCCATCGGGCCCGCGCCTACACGCGACCCCCTGATGGCGTTTCCAGCGGCCATGATTCCCCTCGTCGTCTCTCTAGAGAGCGAAGCGGCTGATGAGACCGAGCAGCACGATCACCATCACCCACACGATCGCCACGATCCAGGTGATGCGGGTCAGGTTGCGCTCACCCACCGCAGAGGACTGCACCCCCGAGGCGAAGCCACCACCGAACATGTCGGTGATGCCGCCGCCGCGGCCCCGGTGAATCAGCACGAGGCCGATGAGGATGAAACTGGTGAGCACCAGCAGCACCCACAGTGTGGTCTCGAGAATCGCCACAGCTCTCCTTAGATCGCGGTCGAACGGCTATAAGGATACGCGACGCGGCGCGCACCTTGCGACTAGATTCCCACCTGGTGCGCGCGGAAGCGGACGATCTTCGCAAACTCCTCGGGATCGAGGCTCGCGCCGCCCACCAGACCGCCGTCCACGTCGGGCTGTCCCATGAGCTGGGCGATCGACCCCGACTTGACGGAGCCGCCGTACAGCACGCGAACGCCGTCCGCGAGCTCGGCGTCGTACAGCTCCGCGAGCCGGCTCCGGATGGCGGAGCAGACCTCCTGGGCGTCCTCCGGGGTCGCGACCTCGCCCGTGCCGATGGCCCACACGGGCTCGTACGCGATGACGACGTCCTTGGCCTTGTCGGCAGGAAGGTCCTTGAGCGCGCCGTCGAGCTGCGCGAGGGTGTGCTCGACGTGGTTGCCGGCCTTGCGGACCTCCAGGCCCTCGCCCACGCAGACGATCGGCACGATGCCGCTGGCGAAGGCCGCGGCGGTCTTCGCCGCCACGACCTCGTCGGTCTCGCCGTGATACTCGCGCCGCTCCGAGTGGCCCACGGCGACGTAGCTGACGCCGAGCTTGGCGAGCTGTGCGCCCGACACCTCGCCGGTGTAGGCGCCGGAGGCGTGCTGCGAGATGTCCTGGGCGCCGTACTTGATCTCGAGCTTGTCAGCGTCGACGAGCGTCTGCACCGAGCGGATGGAGGTGAACGATGCGAGCACCGCGACCTCGACGTCATCGAAGTCGTGCTTGCCGTCGCGCAGCAGCCAGGCGAGCTTCTGCACGGTGTGGGTGGCCTCGAGGTGGTCGAGGTTGAGCTTCCAGTTGCCGGCGATGAGCGGCGTGCGTGCCATGTGTCAGTCCTCCAGTACGGACAGGCCCGGCAGGACCTTGCCCTCGAGCAGTTCGAGCGACGCGCCGCCGCCCGTGGATATGTGTGAGAAGCCTGCCTCGTCGAAGCCGAGCCGGCGGACGGCGGCGGCCGAGTCACCTCCGCCCACGACCGAGAACCCGTCGGCGTCGATCATGGCCTGAGCGACGGCCTTGGTGCCCGCGGCGAACGCATCGAACTCGAAGACTCCCATGGGGCCGTTCCAGACGATGGTCTTGGCGTCGGCGATCTTCGCCGCGAAGGCCTTGCCGGCCTCGGGGCCGATGTCGAGTCCCATCCAGCCGTCCGGGATCTCGCTCGCCGCGACGGTGCGGTGCTCGGCGTCGGCGGCGAACGCCGACGCCACCTCGATGTCCTCGGGAAGGACGATCTCGACGCCGTTGTCCTCGGCGGTCTGCAAGTAGCCCTTGACCTTGTCGATCTGGTCCGCCTCGAGCAGCGACGAGCCGACGTCGTGGCCCTTCGCCGCGAGGAAGGTGAAGACCATGCCGCCGCCGATCAGCAGGCGATCGGCCTTGCCGAGCAGGTTCTCGATGACGAGCAGCTTGTCGGACACCTTCGAGCCGCCCAGCACCACCGCATACGGACGCTCCGGGTCCGTCGTGGCGCGCGACAGCGACTCGACCTCCTTCTGGACGAGCAGCCCCGCCGCCGCAGGCAGCAGCTTCGCGACGTCGTAGACGGAGGCCTGCTTGCGGTGGACGACGCCGAAGCCGTCCGACACGAAGGCGTCGGCGAACGAGGCCAGCTGTGCGGCCAGCGCCTCGCGCTCCTCGTCGGCCTTCGACGTCTCGCGGGCGTCGTAGCGCACGTTCTCGAGCATGGCGACCTGGCCGGGCTCGAGAGCCGCGACGGTCTCCTGGGCGGACTCGCCCACCAGGTCCTCGGCGAGCGTCACGGGGCGGCCCAGCAGCTCGGCCAGGCGCGCGGCGGCCGGCGCGAGCGAGTACTCGGGCTTGGGCTCGCCGCCGGGACGGCCCAGGTGCGCCGTCACGATGACGGCTGCGCCGGCGTCCAGCAGGCGCTGGATGGTGGGCACCGAGGCGCGCACGCGCCCGTCGTCCGTGATGGTGGTTCCGTCGAGTGGGACGTTGAGGTCGGAGCGCACCAGCACCTTCTTGCCGGTGAGGTCGCCCAGGGCGTCGATGGTCTTCATGTCTTCAGTCCTCGTTTCCGTGACATGACGACGCCCGCGCACGCAGCGCGTGCGCGGGCGTCGTCACGATGACACCTGTGCAGGTCAGAGCTTGTCGCCCACGAAGACCGTGAGGTCGACGAGGCGGTTCGAGTAGCCCCACTCGTTGTCGTACCACGACACGACCTTGACCTGGTCGCCGATCACCTTGGTGAGGCCAGCGTCGAAGATCGAGGAGGCGGGGTCGGTCTCGATGTCCTTCGAGACGATCGGGTCCTCGGTGTAGGTGAGGAAGCCCTTCATCGCGCCCTCCGAGGCCTTCTTCACGATCTCGTTGATCTCCTCGACGGAGGTCTCGCGCGAGGCGGTGAAGGTCAGGTCGGTCGCCGAGCCGGTGGGCGTGGGGACGCGCAGCGCGTAGCCGTCCAGCTTGCCCTTGAGCTCGGGCAGCACGAGCGAGACGGCCTTCGCCGCGCCGGTCGAGGTGGGGACGATGTTCAGCGCGGCGGCGCGGGCGCGGCGCAGGTCCTTGTGCGGCGCGTCCTGCAGGTTCTGGTCCGCGGTGTAGGCGTGGATCGTCGTCATCAGGCCCTTCTCGATGCCGATGCCGTCGTTCAGCGCCTTCGCGAGCGGCGCGAGGCAGTTCGTGGTGCACGAGGCGTTCGAGATGATGTGGTGCGAAGCGGGGTCGTAGGACTCGTGGTTCACGCCCATGACGAAGGTCGCGTCCTCGTTCTTGGCGGGCGCGGAGATGATGACCTTCTTGGCGCCGGCGTCGATGTGCGCCTGCGCCTTGGTCGCGTCGGTGAAGAATCCGGTCGACTCGATGACGATGTCCGCGCCGAGGTCCGCCCACTTCAGGTTGGCAGGGTCGCGCTCGGCCGACGCGGCGAAGGTCTTGCCGCCCACGGTGATGCTGTCCTCGGTGTGCGAGACCTCCTCGCCCAGGCGGCCGAGGATGGAGTCGTACTTCAGGAGGTGCGCGAGCGTCGCGTTGTCGGTGAGGTCGTTGATGCCCACGATCTCGATGTCGGCGCCCGATGCGAGCGCCGCGCGGAAGAAGTTGCGTCCGATACGGCCGAAGCCGTTGATGCCGACCTTGATGGTCACAGTGGATCTCCTCGACTTGCGCCGGACGTCACCGGCGCGATTGTTGTTGGATGCTTGCGCGCACCTCGACGTGCGCCGTGGGGCCGCGTTCAGGACGGGCCACTTCTGCCAGCCTACTACTATCGCCAGACCGTGCGTGCAGAACGAAAGTCCTGATGCGCGTCAGTCCAGGTCCAGCATCTCGGGGGTGATCCCGGCCTCGGTGTCGGGGATGCCCAGCTCCTCGGCGCGCTTGTCCGCGGTCGCCAGCAGACGGCGGATGCGGCCCGCCACGGCATCCTTGGTGAGCTGCGGATCGGCGAGCTTGCCCAGCTCCTCCAGCGACGCGTCCTTGTTCTGCAGTCGCAGTCTGCCGGCCTCGACGAGGTGCTCGGGAACCTCGTCCCCGAGGATCTCGAAGGCGCGCTGGACGCGTGCTCCGGCAGCCACGGCGGCCTGCGCGCTGCGGCGCAGGTTGGCGTCGTCGAAGTTGGCGAGACGGTTCGCGGTCCCGCGCACCTCGCGGCGCGTGCGCTTGTTCTCCCACTCGAGCACCGAGTCGTGCGCGCCCAGGCGAGTCAGCAGCGCGGCGATCGCGTCGCCATCGCGGATCACGACGCGGTCGACACCGCGCACCTCGCGCGACTTCGCGCTGATGCCCAGCCGGCGCGCAGCGCCGACGAGCGCCAACGCCGCCTCCGGCCCGGGGGAGGTGACCTCGAGCGAGGAGGACCGACCGGGCTCCGTGAGCGAACCGTGCGCGAGGAACGCACCACGCCAGGCGGCGACCGTGTCGTCGATCGACCCGGAGACGACCTGCGGCGGGAGCCCTCGCACGGGCCGGCCCCTGTGGTCGAGCAGCCCAGTCTGGCGCGCGAGGGACTCGCCCTCCTTGACGACACGGACCACGTAGCGGTTGCCCTTCTTGAGGGCGCCGCCCGACACCACGATGATCTCGCTCATCAGGCCGAAGACCTCGTGGATGAAGGCACGCAGCCTGCGGGCGCCGGCGGCCGTGTCGAGCTCCGCCTCGATGACGATCCGGCCCGACACGATGTGCAGCCCGCCGGCGAACCTGAGAGTGGTCGCGACCTCGGCCTTGCGCGCCGACGTCTTGTCGACGGCCACGCGAGCCAGTTCGTCCTTCACCTGCGCCGTCAGAGCCATGCGCCTTATCCTGCCACTGACCCGGGCCCGGCGGTGACCGCGAGAGACCGCTCCGATGCGATCCGCGCGAGCGCTGCGCGCAGCGCGGCAGGGTCATGCGCCGCCGCGCCGCCGGGCGCTCGCAGCGCAGCGACCTCCAGCCGTGCCCCCCAGCCCGCGACCTCGCTCTCGAGAGCCGGTTCGTCGGCGTGCGTCGCGTCGACCAGCACGACGGCGGGCGCGAAGGCCGGGGCTGCCATGCGCAGAGCCCTGACGTCGTCAGCGCGCGACGTGCCTGCTGTCTCCTCGTCGTCGTCGCCCACATTGAGCACGAGCACGGATCGCGCCGATGCGCCCGCCAGCGCCGCGGCGACGGGCGCCACCTTGAAGTGCGTCAGGACGGACGTGTACCAGCTTCCCGGCCCGAGCACCACGAGGTCGGCCTCGTCGAGCGCGCGCAGCGTCTCGGCCGGCACGGGGGGCTCGGCCGGCCTCAGGCGAAGCTCCTCGATGGTGCCCTCGGCGGTCGCGACGGCGACCTGCCCCACGACCTCCTTCACCTGCGACTCGTGGCGCACCAGCGCGGACACCTCGAGCGGCACCGTCGACAGCGGCAGCACGCGGCCCTCGGCCTGCAGCAGCCGGCTCACCCAGTCGAGCCCGTCCACGACGTCGCCGTCGCGGTCCCACAGCGCCGCGATGAGCAGGTTGCCCACGGCGTGGCCATCGAGCGGGCCGTCCGTTGCGAAGCGCCACTGCAGCACGTCCCGCCAGGTCCTGCCCCATTCGTTGTCGGCGCACAGAGCGCTGAGCGCCATGCGCAGGTCCCCAGGAGGGACGATGCCCATCTCCCGTCGCAGGCGTCCGGAGGAACCCCCATCATCAGCGACCGTGACGATGGCGGTGAGGTCGGTCGTGAGCCCCCGCAGCGCGATCAGGGTGGTGTAGAGGCCGTGCCCGCCGCCGAGCGCGACGATGCGCGCCGGCGCGCTCACGACGACCCGCGGTCGCGGTGGGTGGTACGGACGTTGTACCCGCGCTCGCGCAGCGCGGTCCCGAGCGCCTCCGCGATCGCCACCGACCGGTGCCTGCCACCCGTGCATCCCACGCCGATCGTGACGGCGTGCTTGTCGTGCGCCCGGTAGAGTTGCAGGGCCCCGTCGATGACGTCGGCGTACCCGGCGAGGAAGCGCTGCGCTCCCTCCGAGCCCAGCACGTGCTGGCGCACGGGCTCATCGAGGCCCGTCAGGGGGCGAAGCTCCGGCACCCAGTGCGGGTTGTCGAGGAAGCGCACGTCGGCCACGAAGTCGGCATCGGCCGGCACTCCGTTCTTGTACCCGAACGACTGCACGTTCACCTGAAGGGCGGGGTCCTCCTCGGCCGCCTCCCCCGTCATCACCTCGCGCAGCTGATGCACGTTGAGGTTCGACGTGTCGATCAGCCTGTCGGCGCGGTCGCGGGCATCCGCCACGATCGCTCGCTCCCGGGCGATGCCTTCGAGGATCGTGCCGTCCTCCTGCAGCGGGTGGGGCCGCCGAGCTTCCTCGAAGCGCTTGACGAGGGCGGCGTCGGAGGCGTCGAGGAAGATCATGCGCACGGGCACGCCCTTGTTCTCGAGGTCGTCGATGACGGGATCGAGATCCTGGAAGAACCGGCCGCCTCTCACGTCGACCACCGCGGCCAGGTGGCGCTGCGCCTGCCCGCCGATGTGCGCGGAGACGAGGCCGCCGAGCAGGTGCGGGGGCAGGTTGTCCACCACGTACCAGCCCAGATCCGACAGCACGGCGGCCGCCTTGGTCCGGCCGGCTCCCGACATGCCTGTGAGGACCAGCAGCTCAGGCGTCTGGGGCGCCGCGGCGAAGGCGGGTCTCGGAATGCCCGAGGGGTAGGTGACAGCGGCAGGCTCGTCGGTCATGGATCCAGCATGCCATCGTCGCCGCGCAAGGCCTGGAGGATCGTCCGTGCCGTCGATGCGCCGATGCCCGGCACGAGCATGAGCTGATCGACGGACGCGTCCTTGACCTTCGCGAGCGAGCCGAAGTGCCTCACGAGGGCCTTGGCACGCTCGGAGCCGATCCCCGGCACGTCGTCCAGGGCGGACGCCTTCATGGCCTTGCCGCGCTTGCCGCGATGCCGCGTGATCGCGAATCTGTGCGCCTCGTCTCGCACGCGCTGGAGCAGGAACAGCGCCTCCGAGCCGCGCGGCAGGATCACGGGGAAGGGATCTCCAGGGACCCACACCTCCTCCAGTCGCTTCGCGAGACCGACCACGGCGATGCCGTCCAGGCCCAGCTCGTCGAGCGCCTGCCGTGCCACCATGGCCTGCGGCAGCGCCCCGTCCACGACCACGAGCTGCGGCGGGTAGGCGAAGCGAGCCGTCTCCCGCTCCTCCGGCGGCAGCTGCGACTCCGCGAGATAGCGCCGGAACCGTCGGGTGAGGACCTCCCGCATGGCGGCCACGTCATCCGTGCCATCGGCGATCGAGAACTGTCGGTACTCGGCCTTGCGGGGCAACGCGTCCTCGAAGACGACCATCGACCCCACCTGGTTGGTGCCCCCGGTGTGCGAGATGTCGTAGCACTCGACGCGCAGCGGCGCCTCCGTCATGCCGATCGCCGACTGCAGCTCCTGGAGCGCCGCGGACCTGGTGGTGAGGTCGGATGCTCGTTTGAGCCGATGCTGCTCGAGCACCTGGACGGCGTTCTGGCGACCCGTCCCAGCCAGCTCGGCCTTCTTGCCTCGCGCCGGCACCTTGATCGCGACACCGGCCCCCCTGATGCCGCGCAGCCAAGTCCTGACCGCATCGGCGCCCTCCGGCGCCACGGGGACGAGGACCTCGGCCGGAATCGCCTCTGCCTCCGCCTCGCCGTACGCCTCCTGGATCAGCTGCGCCACCATGCCGGGCTCGTCCAGCGGCTCGGGCTTGTCCACCACCCAGCCACGCTCGCCGGTGATGCGGCCGTCGCGCACATGGAAGACGTGAGCCGCAGCCTCCATCTCGTCGTCGACGAGGCTGAAGATGTCCGCATCGGTGCCCGCCGCCAGCACGATCGCGTTGCGGTCGAGGACGTCGCGCAGCGCGTGCAGGCGATCGCGGGCACGGGCGGCCGCTTCGAAGTCCTCGCGCTCGGCGGCGTCGGCCATAGCCTGGGTCAGGTCGCGGATCATCCCCTTCGCGTCGCCCCCCAGGACCGCGCACACGCGCTCGGCCAGCGCGCGGTGGTCCTCAGGCGAGATGCGGCCGACGCACGGTGCGGAGCACTTGTCGATGTAGCCCAGCAGGCACGGCCGACCCTGCCGCTCGGCCTTGCGGAAGACGCCGGGCGCGCAGGTTCGCACGGGGAGAGCCGTGAGGAGGGTGTCGACCGTGTCGCGTATCTGCCACGCCCTCGCGTAGGGCCCGAAGTACCGCACTCCCTTGCGCCGCTCGCCCCGCATGACCTGGATGCGCGGGAACTTCTCGTTCATGGTGACGGCGAGGTACGGGTAGGACTTGTCGTCCTTGAACACCACGTTGAAGCGCGGGTCGTACTGCTTGATCCAGGTGTGCTCGAGGATGAGCGCCTCGACCTCGTTGCGCACCACCGTCCACTCGACCGAGGCCGCGGTGGTCACCATCATGCGCGTGCGCGGGTGCAGGCCGCCGACGTCCTGGAAGTAGTTCGACAGGCGCGCCCGGAGGTTCTTGGCCTTGCCGACGTACACCACCCGCCCGTGCGGGTCGCGGAAGCGGTACACGCCCGGCTCGGTGGGAATCGTGCCAGGTGCGGGCCGGTAGTCCGCGGGATCGCTCACTGCGCCAGCCTACGCGCGCGCGGGTGCGCCCAGGATCTCCTTGAGGAACGCACCCGTGTGGCTCGCCTCGACCTCGGCCACGGCCTCCGGGCTGCCCTCGGCGACCACCACGCCACCGCCGGACCCGCCCTCGGGACCCATGTCGATCACCCAGTCCGCAGACTTGATGACGTCGAGGTTGTGCTCGATGACGATCACGGTGTTGCCCTTGTCGACCAGACCCTGCAGGACGCCCAGGAGCTTGCGGACATCCTCGAAGTGCAGCCCGGTGGTGGGCTCGTCGAGCACGTAGATGGTGCGGCCCGTCGACCGGCGCTGGAGCTCGGACGCGAGCTTCACGCGCTGAGCCTCGCCCCCTGACAGCGTGGGTGCCGGCTGGCCCAGGCGCACGTACCCGAGCCCGACGTCGACGAGGGTGCGCAGGTGGCGTGAGATGCCGGGAATGGCCTCGAAGAAGTCCGCGGCCTGCTCGATGGGCATATCGAGGACGTCAGCCACGGTCTTGCCCTTGAAGTGCACCTCGAGCGTCTCGCGGTTGTAGCGGTCGCCCTTGCATACCTCGCACGGGACGTAGACGTCGGGAAGGAAGTTCATCTCGATCTTCAGGGTGCCGTCTCCCGAGCACGACTCGCAGCGTCCGCCCTTGACGTTGAACGAGAAGCGGCCAGGGCCGTAGCCGCGCACCTTCGCCTCGGTGGTCTCGGCGAACAGCTTGCGCACCTTGTCCCAGACGCCCGTGTACGTCGCGGGGTTCGAGCGCGGCGTGCGGCCGATAGGCCCCTGATCGACGTGGACGATCTTGTCGAGCTGATCGGTGCCGGTGATGCGCGTGTGCCTGCCGGCGACCTGGCGCGCGCCGTTGAGGGTGTTAGCGAGGGACGTGTAGAGGATCGAGTTGACCAGGGTCGACTTGCCCGAGCCCGACACACCCGTCACGGCCGTCAGCACCCCGAGCGGGAAGCTCACGTCGATGTCTTGCAGATTGTGCTCTCGAGCCCCGACCACCGTGATCTGACGGTCGGGGTCGACGGGACGACGCTCGTCCGGCATGGGGATCGACCGGCGACCGGCGACGTAGGCCCCGGTGATCGAGCGCTCGTTCACGAGCAGCTCCTCGTAGGTGCCGGAATGCACGACCTCGCCCCCGTGCTCGCCCGCGCCAGGGCCGATGTCCACCACCCAGTCGGCCGTGCGGATGGTGTCCTCGTCATGCTCGACCACGATCAGGGTGTTGCCGAGGTCGCGCAGGCGGGTCAGCGTGTCGATCAGGCGGCGGTTGTCCCGCTGATGCAGTCCGATGCTGGGCTCGTCGAGGACGTACAGCACGCCCACCAGGCCGGAGCCGATCTGGGTCGCGAGGCGGATGCGCTGGGCCTCGCCGCCCGACAGGGTCCCCGCCGCACGCGACAGCGTCAGGTAGTCGAGGCCGACGTCCAGCAGGAACCCCAGGCGCGCGTCGATCTCCTTGAGGACCTGCACGGCGATCTGCCGTCCGCGCTCGTCGAGCTCGGCCGTCAGCAGGAAGTCGCGCGCGTGGGCGATCGACAGGTCGCAGACCTCCGCGATCGATCGTCCTCCGATGGTGACCGCGAGGACCTCGGGCTTGAGGCGAGCGCCGTGGCAGACCGGGCACGGGACCTCGCGCATGTACGACTCGTACTTCTCGCGCGACCAGTCCGACTCGGTCTGCGAGTGCAGGCGCTCGATCCACGAGATCACGCCCTCGAAGCCGGTCGTGTACTGGCGCTCGCGCCCGAACCGGTTCCTGAACTTCACGTGCACCTGATAGTCCTGGCCGACCAGCACGGCCTCCTTGACGCTGTCGGGCAGGTCCTCCCACGCGGTGTCCATCGAGAAGCCGAGGTCCTGGGACAGTCCCGTGAGCATGCGCGAGAAGTACTCCGACGAGGTCGAGGTGTTCGACCAGGGCGCCACGGCGCCCTCCGCGAGGCTCAGGCTCGGGTCGGGGATCACGAGCTGCGGGTCCACCTCGAGTCGCACGCCGATGCCGGTGCACTCGGGGCATGCCCCGTACGGTGCGTTGAACGAGAAGGTGCGCGGCTCGATCTCCTCGAGGGCGAGCACGTGGTCATTGGGGCATGCGCGCTTCTCGCTGTAGCGGCGCGGCGGCATGTCGCCGTCAACGGGGTCGATGAGGACCAGCCCGTCGGCGAGGCGGAGGGCCGTCTCGACCGAGTCGGTGAGGCGCTGGCGCACGCCGTCGCGTGCCACCAGGCGGTCGACCACCACCTCGATGTCGTGCTTGAGCTTCTTCTCGAGCTGCGGCGGGTCCGTCAGCTGCACGGTCTCGCCGTCGACCCTGGCGCGCGCGAAGCCCTGCTGCTGCAGCTCCTCGAAGACGTCGGCGTACTCGCCCTTGCGACCGCGCACGACGGGGGCGAGAACCTGGTAGCGGGTGCCCTCCGGCAGCGCGAGAACGGAGTCGACGATCTGCTGCGGGGTCTGGGCCTGGATCCGCTCTCCGCAGACCGGGCAGTGAGGCGTGCCGACGCGCGCGTAGAGCAGGCGGAGGTAGTCGTAGACCTCGGTGATGGTGCCGACCGTCGAGCGCGGGTTGCGGTTGGTCGACTTCTGGTCGATCGACACTGCGGGCGACAGCCCCTCGATGAAGTCGACGTCGGGCTTGTCCATCTGCCCGAGGAACTGGCGCGCGTACGCCGACAGGGACTCGACGTACCGGCGCTGTCCCTCGGCGAAGATCGTGTCGAAGGCCAGCGACGACTTGCCCGATCCCGACAGGCCCGAGAACACGATGAGCGCCTCGCGGGGGAGGTCGAGATCGACGCCCTTGAGATTGTGCTCGCGGGCGCCCTGGATCAGCAGTCTGTCATTCACAGGCCAATGCTACGTTGAATCCCATTCGAACGCATGTTCGAACCGGCGTGTCGTCGCGGCGCGGCCTCCGGCGCCGCCCGCAGCGCCTGGCAGGATGGCTCCATGACGACCTACGCCATTGAATACGCGTACGACGACCGTGGCTCCGAGCGCGACGCCCATCGCCCTGCTCACCGCGCCTACCTCGCCGGCCTGGCGTCCGAGGGCTGCATGCTCGCCTACGGCCGCTACGACGACGACGCCGCGCCCGGCGCGCTGCTCGTGTGCGAGGCCGAGTCCGTGGCCGACGTCGAGTCGCTCATCGCCGGCGACCCGTTCGTGCAGGCGGGACTCGTGCCCGACCACCGCATCCGCGTGTGGCCGGCCGTGTGGGGCCCTGCGCTCGCCGGCCGGCTCTCCGACTGACGCCGAGGCGGCCGCGCCGCGTGCGCAAGGCGACGTCCGCTGATGGCCGCCGAAGCGCCGTGCGATGAGCGGTGCACTGCGCGGTCGGACGCGCACGCGCCCGCTCAGCTCTGTTCGTCGTCGCCCGTCCTGGCCGTCGGGGTCGCCGTGCTCTCCCGCGCATCGGCTCTTCCCTGCTGGGCCTCGGCCGCGGGGGAATCGCTCCCATCGCCCTCGAGAGCCTCCCCACGCTGGTCGTCGAGCGACGCCTCGATGTCATCGGAGGAGCGGCGCGTCGCGATCAGGCTGGCGACGGTCGAGATGGCGAGGATCACGACGATCACGGTGAGCGACAGGCCGGTCGAGATCTCGGGGACGTGAACCGGCTCACCGCCGTTGATGAACGGCACGTTGTTCTCGTGGAGGGCGTGGAGCACGAGCTTGACGCCGATGAAGGCGAGGATCGCGGCGAGTCCGTAGTGGAGGTACACGAGTCGCTGGAGCAGTCCCTGCACGAGGAAGTACAGCTGGCGCAGGCCGAGGAGCGCAAAGGCGTTCGCGGTGAACACGATGAACGGGTCCTGCGTGAGACCGAAGATCGCGGGAATCGAGTCGAGCGCGAACAGCACGTCGGTGGAGCCGATCGCCACCATCACCAGCAGCATGGGCGTGACCATGCGCCTGCCCGCCTCGCGCACCATCACCTTGCCCTCGCGGTACCCGTCCGTGACGGGATACAGGCGCCGCACGAGGCGGACCATGCGGCCCTCCTCGTACTCCTGCGACGCGTCCTCCTGGGACTCCTTGGCCAGGCCCCATGCGGTGTAGATGAGGAAGGCGCCGAACACGTAGAACAGCGCGGCGAACGCGTCGAGCGCCGCTGCGCCCGCCGCGATGAAGACGGCGCGGAGGATCAGCGCGACCGCGATCCCCACGAGCAGCACACGCGACCGGTACTTGGGTGGCACGGCGAAGCGGGTCATGATCACCAGGAACACGAACAGGTTGTCGACCGACAGCGACTTCTCCGTGATGTAGCCCGCCAGATACTCCGTCGTCGGGAAGTCCTGGTGCCAGAAGTGCAGCACTGCGCCGAAGGCCAGCGCGATCGCGATGTAGAACACCGACCACGCCACGGACTCCTTGAAGGACGGCTCGTGGGGCTTGCGGATGACCACCGCGAAGTCGAAGACGAACAGCGCGACGATGAACGCGATGGTCGCGGTCCAGACGAGGGGATCAGTCACGCGGCAATCCTAGGCGCTGCCCGCGTCCAGCATCTGCCGCAGCTCCTTCTTCAGCTCGCCGACCTCGTCGCGCAGCCGCGCCGCGAGCTCGAACTTGAGCTCGGCCGCCGCCTCGCGCATCTGCGCTGAGAGGTCCTCGATGAGTTCGCTGAGCTCCTCGGCCGGCCTGCCCGCCATGGGCGAGGGACCGCGATCCTTCTTGCCAGAGGCGGAGCGTGCGGCCCGTTCGAGGGTGGAGGCGGTGTCAGCCTCCTCGCGTGCGAGCATCTCCGTGATGTCGCCGATGCGCTTGCGCAGGGGCGTGGGGTCGATGCCGTTCGCCTCGTTGAACGCCACCTGCTTCTCGCGGCGGCGGTTGGTCTCGTCGATCGCGGAGGCCATCGAGTCCGTGATCGTGTCCGCGTACATGTGGACCTCGCCCGAGACGTTGCGGGCCGCGCGACCGATGGTCTGGATGAGCGACGTCCCGGAGCGCAGGAAGCCCTCCTTGTCGGCGTCGAGGATGGACACCAGTGACACCTCGGGTAGGTCCAGGCCCTCGCGCAGCAGGTTGATCCCGACCAGCACGTCGTAGCGGCCCATCCGGAGCTCCCGCAGCAGCTCCACGCGACGCAGAGTGTCGACGTCCGAGTGGAGGTACTCCACCTGCACGTCGCGCTCGGCGAGAAACTCGGTCAGGTCCTCGGCCATCTTCTTCGTGAGCGTCGTCACGAGCACGCGTTCATCCCGCTCGACCCGCTGCCGGATCTGCTCGAGCAGGTCGTCGATCTGACCCTCGGTGGGCTTCACGACCACCTTCGGGTCCACGAGGCCCGTGGGGCGGATGATCTGCTCGACCACGCCGTCCGAGCGCTCGAGCTCGTAGTTGCCCGGAGTCGCCGACAGGTAGACGGTCTGGCCGACGCGCTCCTGGAACTCGCCCCACTTGAGCGGTCGGTTGTCCAGCGCGGACGGCAGCCGGAAGCCGTGCTCGACCAGCGTCCGCTTGCGCGACGTGTCGCCCTCGTACATCGCGCCGATCTGGGGAACGGTCACGTGCGACTCGTCGATGACCAGCAGGAAGTCGTCTGGGAAGTAGTCGAGCAGGGTGTGCGGGGGCGTCCCCGCCGCGCGCTGCTCGATGTGTCGCGAGTAGTTCTCGATGCCGCTGCATGTCCCGACGGATCGCATCATCTCGAGGTCGAACGTGGTGCGCATCTTGAGCCGCTGCGCTTCGAGCAGCTTGTTCTGCCTGTTGAGCTCCTGCAGCCGCTCCTCGAGCTCGAGCTCGATGGTGCTGATCGCACGGTTCATCCGCTCCTCGGAGGCGACATAGTGCGACGCGGGGAAGATGTGCACCTGCTCGCGGCGCTCCACGACGTCGCCCGTGAGCGGGTGGAGCGTGTACAGCGCCTCGATCTCGTCCCCGAACATCTCGATGCGGATCGCGAGCTCCTCGTACACCGGGATGATCTCCACCGTGTCTCCGCGCACCCGGAAGGTTCCCCGCGTGAACGCCAGGTCGTTGCGGGAGTACTGCATCTGCACGAACTCGCGCAGCAGCCCATCCCGATCCACGACGTCGCCGACGCCCAGCACCACCATGCCCTGGATGTACTCCTCGGGAGTGCCCAGTCCGTAGATGCACGACACCGATGACACGACGACGACGTCGCGGCGCGTCAGCAGGGAGTTGGTCGCGGAGTACCGCAGGCGCTCGACCTCCTCGTTGATCGAGCTGTCCTTCTCGATGAACGTGTCTGTCTGCGGGACGTAGGCCTCTGGCTGGTAGTAGTCGTAGTAGCTGACGAAGTACTCGACGGCGTTGTTCGGCAGCAGCTCCCTGAACTCGGTGGCGAGTTGCGCGGCGAGCGTCTTGTTGTGCGCCATCACGAGCGTGGGGCGCTGGAGGCGCTCCACGAGCCACGCGGTGGTCGCAGACTTGCCGGTTCCCGTCGCCCCGAGCAGCACCACGTCCTGCTCCCCCGCCTGGACGCGCGCGGCGAGCTGGTCGATCGCCTTGGGCTGGTCTCCAGACGGCTGGAACTCGGATACCACCTGAAAGGGAGCGTCACTGCGACGCAGGTCCTCGGTCATGGCTCCACGCTACGCGCCACCACCGACACTCTCACGCCGATGCCGGGACATGCAGCGCCCAGAAGTCGTCCACCTGGGCGCGCAGCGCCTCCGCGGGTCCCGAGCCGTCGAGCACGACGTCGGCGATCGCCGCCCTCTCCTCGTCGCTGGCCTGGGCGTCGATTCTCGCCTGAGCGTCATCGCGCGACATGCCCCGCGACGCCATCATCCGCTCGAGGCGCAGCTCGGCGGCGGCCGCGACAGCGACCACGAGGTCGTAGTCGTGGTCGGCCCCGGCCTCCACGAGCAAGGGGATGTCGTGCAGCACCACCCGCGCTCCGTCCGCTCGTGCCTGACGGTCGGCCGCGCGCGCCATGGCGAACACGTACGGGTGCACGATCCCGTCGAGCTGGGCGCGAGCGAGCGGATCGTGGAACACGATCGAGGCGAGGGCCGCACGGTCGAGCGTGCCGTCTGGCACCGCGCGGTCTCCGAACGCGCGAGCGATCTCCACCAGGGCCGCCGATCCCGGTTCGACTGCCCGCCGCGCAAGCACGTCGTGGTCGACCACCACCGCGCCCAGTTCCGCGAAGCGCGCGGACGCCGTGGACTTGCCTGCGGCGATGCCGCCCGTGAGGCCGATGCGTAGCATGAGCCAAAGTGTCGCACCGCGCCCGCACGACGCGCCAATCCGCCACGCGCCTCTCCCCCTTCGCCCCCGAGCGCCGGCAGAGACCCGGCCCGCGCATCGGCCCCGTCCCCATCGACGCGGCACCCAACGACGCAGCGCCTCCCCCCGACTCCTCCGGACAGTTCGGACCCATCTGCGGCGCCCAGTGGGGCGTGTCGGCGTGTGGCACCGGGTGGCGGATCGGAGTGTTCGGGGGCGGGCCGATGCGCTGGCGGGCTGGTCGACGTGCGTCGCCGGGACACGGCTCGGCCTCGTGCCTCCGCCCGAGCATGCGACAGGGCCGCGACCCCCGGAGGGGATCGCGGCCCTGTGAGCTGATGAGCGCTTAGTTGCCCGTGAGCTTCTCGCGCAGAGCGGCGAGGCGCTCGTCCGAGGCGAGAGTGCCCGCGTCGGTCGGCTCGTCGTGCGACGTGTACGACGCGCCGGCATCGCCCTTGCCGCGCTTGCGCGGCGCGGCGGCACCCGCGGCGTCGGCCTCAGCGGCCTGCTCGTCCTGCTTGGCGACGAAGCTCTTGTGAGCCTCCCAGCGCTCGTGGGCCTTGGCGTACTCCGCCTCCCAGGCCTCGCGCTGCTCGTCGAAGCCGTCGCGCCACTCCTGGGTCTCCGGGTCGAAGCCCTCGGGGTACTTGTAGTTGCCGGCCTCGTCGTACTCCGCCGTCATGCCGTACAGCGCGGGGTCGAAGTCCTCGCCGTTCGGGTCGACGCCCTCGTTCGCCTGCTTGATGGACAGCGAGATGCGGCGACGCTCGAGGTCGATGTCGATGATCTTGACGAAGACCTCCTCGTCCGCCTGCACGACCTGCTCGGGCAGGTCCACGTGGCGGACGGCGAGCTCGGAGATGTGCACCAGGCCCTCGATGCCGTCGAACACGCGCACGAACGCGCCGAACGGAACCAGCTTGGTGACCTTGCCCGGCACGATCTGGCCGATCGCGTGGGTGCGGGCGTAGACCTCCCAGGGGTCCTCCTGCGTGGCCTTGAGCGACAGCGAGACGCGCTCGCGGTCCATGTCGATGTCGAGCACCTCGACCTCGACCTCCTGGCCCACCGACACGACCTCGTTGGGGTGGTCGATGTGCTTCCACGACAGCTCGGAGACGTGCACGAGGCCGTCCACGCCGCCCAGGTCGACGAACGCGCCGAAGTTGACGATCGAGGAGACCGTGCCCTTGCGGACCTGGCCGGGCTGCAGCGCCGTGAGGAAGCTCGAGCGCACCTCGGACTGGGTCTGCTCGAGGAAGGCACGGCGCGACAGGACCACATTGTTGCGGTTCTTGTCGAGCTCGATGATCTTCGCCTCGATCTGCTGGCCGATGTACGGGCCGAGGTCGCGCACGCGGCGCATCTCGACGAGCGAGGCGGGAAGGAAGCCGCGCAGACCGATGTCCACGATGAGGCCACCCTTGACGACCTCGATCACGGAGCCGGTGACGACGCCGTCCTCGTCCTTGATCTTCTCGATCGAGCCCCAGGCACGCTCGTACTGAGCGCGCTTCTTCGACAGGATCAGACGACCCTCCTTGTCCTCCTTCTGGAGGACCAGGGCCTCGACGGTGTCACCGACGGTGACGACGTCGTCGGGGTCGGCGTCGTGGCGGATCGACAGCTCGCGGACGGGGATGACGCCCTCGGTCTTGTAGCCGATGTCGAGGAGCACCTCGTCACGGTCGACCTTGACGATGGTGCCCTCGACGAGGTCGCCGTCGTCGAAGTTCTTGATGGTCGCGTCAATCGCGGCGAGGAAGTCCTCACTCGAGCCGATGTCGTTGACTGCGATGGGGGTGGACTCGGGGGTGGATACGGACATTAAGGAGTGGCTCCGATGAATGGGTGGATGAAGATGTGCTGATGGATCGGAATCGCACGCGGGCGCACGAGACCAACGATCATCCTACCTGCTCAGGGCGCTCAGCACAAAGCGGCCGCGCACGCCGTCAGCCCAGGTCCTCGCGGATCGCCTGGATGATGTCGGTGGTGGAGACCTCGGCGGTCCGCGGCAGGTACACCACGTCGCAGAGCTCCTTGTAGTGGTCGAACCTGCCGGCCCAGTCGTCTCCCATCACGAGCACGTCCGCCCGATGCTCCTTGATGTAGTCGCCCTTGAGCTCGAGCGATTCCTCGACGAACACCTCGTCGACGCACGCGAGCGAGTGGACGATCGCCATCCGGTGCTCCTCGCGGTACACGGGATAGCGGCCCTTCTTCGAGAAGTTCAGCGCGTCGGAGGAGACGCCGACCGTGAGGTGGTCACCGAGCGCCGCCGCGCGCAGCAGCACGTTGACGTGGCCGATGTGGAACAGGTCGAACGTGCCGAAGGTCAGGACGCGGGTCATCGCCCCAGCGTACTGATGTGCGTGCTCGTGCCCGCCCCGCGAGATAGGATTCCCGCGTGCTGAGGACCGTGAGACGTCAGTATCGCCGCGCGCGAGGCTTCGCCGCGCGTGCCGTCCGCGCGCTCCAGGATCGGACGCTGGGCGACTGGTACTACGCACGCCTGCCGATCGATCCCGACCTCGTGGTGTACACGTCGCTGTGGAACCGGGCTCCACGGGGAAACCCCCTCGCCATCTACCGCAAGCAGCTCGAGCTCGCCCCGCATCTGCGCGGCGTGTGGATCGTGCGCAAGCAGGACCTGGACCAGCTGCCCGCGGGAATCGAGTACGTGACGCCCCGCACGCTCGCCTATCTCAGGCTCATCGCGACCGCGACCTACTTCGTCGATGACGCCAACCCGCACTGGAGCCTCGCCGCTCGCGAGGGCCAGATCTACGTGCAGACCCACCACGGGACCGCGCTCAAGTACATGGGTGCCGATCGTCATTACTCCGGGGTCCGTCCGTCCGACGACACCATCGTGACGATGCACCGGCGCTCGCAGCGCTGGACCTACTCCCTGAGCACGAGCCCGTACCTCACGGAGGTGTGGGAGCGCGCGTACAACAACGACTGCGTCCAGCTCGAGGTGGGCTTCCCTCGCAACGACGTGCTGTTCGAGTCGACCGCCGAGGACCGCGCGGCGGTCCGCGCTCGTCTGGGGCTCGCGCCACACGAGCGCGCGGTGCTCTACATGCCCACATGGCGGACCCGCCGAAGCCCCAAGGAGCACGAGTTCGATCTCACGGCGTTCGCCGAGTCGCTGCCCGAGGGCACGCGGCTGCTGGTGCGCGATCACTACTACCACGACAGGCGTGGGCGCCAGGTGGTGCCTGCGCAGGTCATCGACGTGTCCAAGGGCTGGGAGGTCGAGGACCTGTACCTCGCCTCTGATGCGCTCATCACGGACTACTCGTCGGCGATGTTCGACTACACGCTGCTCGACAGGCCCATCGTCCTGTTCTGCTACGACTGGGACGACTACCGCTGGAGCCGGGGAGCGTACTTCGACATCACGGCCGACGCTCCCGGTCAGGTGGTGTTCGATGCCGAGGCGCTCGCGGAGACGATGCGCACGGGCGAGTTCCTGGCACCGTCCTTCGCGGGCCGTCGGGCGTCGTTCCGCGACCGCTTCGCGACGTTCGAGAACGGACGCGCAGCGGAGACGGTGGTGCGCGTGGCGCTGCTGGGCGAGGATGCGGAGCCGTACGCGCGCCAGGTCTGCGCCGCTGAGCACCCCGCAGGCTGGACGACGCACCCCCGCGTGACGTGGCCCGAGGACCCCTCGCGCGAACCGCACCACGAACCGCTCGGACGGCCGTCGTCGGCCCGCTTCGTGACCGAGGCGAGCCCAGCGGAGGTCGAGGCCGAGGCCGGTGACGATCCGTTGGACACCGATCAGCTGCAGATGCCGGTCGTGCCGACCCAGTCCCGCGAGCACTGACCGTCCCTGGCCGCGCGGCGGTACACCGTGCCTGAGCGGAACTCGCGCGCGCGGCGCGTGCCGGCCCGCGGGGCGCTCACAGCCCCCAGGCGGTCTGCAGCAGCTCCTCCGGCACGAACTTGGTCTTGCCTGCCATCACCGAGAAGTCGAGCATCTCCACCTGTTCGCCGCGCAGTGCGGTGAACGTGCCGAAGGTGCCGGCGGCGGCGGCATCGATCGCTGCGACGCCGAAGCGCGTGGCCAGGAGACGGTCGGCCGCCGTCGGAACGCCGCCGCGCTGAACGTAGCCCAGGGTCGTGAGACGCGTCGGGAAGCCGGTGACGCGCTCGATGGCGCGCGTGACCTGGGCGCCGACCTGTCCCGCGATGGGGTTGCCCTTCTCGTCGAGGGTGTCCGAGGCGTCCCAGGCGCTGCCCTCGGCGGGCACCGCCCCCTCGGCGACGGCCACGATCGAGAAGTCCTTGTAGCGGTGGCGGTGGCGGATCTTCTTGCCGATGGTGTCAATGTCGAACGGGGACTCCGGGGCGAGGATGATGTCGGCGCCGCCCGCGATGCCGGCGGTCACCGCGATCCAGCCGCAGTGGCGGCCCATGAGCTCGACCACCATCACGCGATTGTGCGACTCGGCCGTCGAGTGGAGGCGGTCGATCGCCTCGGTCGCGATCGACACCGCGGTGTCGAAGCCGATCGAGGAGTCCGTGCCCACCACGTCGTTGTCGATCGTCTTGGGGATGCCGATCACGGGCACCCCTGACTTGTGCACCTTCGACGCGGCCTTCAGGGTGCCATCCCCTCCGATGCAGATCAGGGCGTCGAGCTTCTCGTCCTCGACGGTCTGGTGGACGGCCTCGATGCCGCCCTCCTCCTTGTGCGGGTGGCAGCGAGCGGTCCCGAGCATGGTGCCGCCGTGGACGAGGATGCCGCTCACATCGTCCCTGGTGAGCGGGACGGCGTCGCCGTTGATGACGCCCTCCCAGCCGTTGCGGAAGCCCACGATCGACATGCCGTGCTCGGCGGTGCCGCGCTTCACGACGGCTCGGATGGCTGCATTCAGGCCGGGGCAGTCCCCGCCGCCGGTGAGGATTCCTACGCGCATGGCCTCCAGCCTAGTGTCCGGCCGTGCGCCAGTTCGATCCCTCTCCGACGTGCACGTCGAGCGGCACGGACAGGTCGCCGGCACCGTGCATCTGCTCCACGAGGATCGCCTCGACCGCATCGCGCTCCCCGTGCGCGACCTCGACCACGAGCTCGTCGTGCACCTGCAGCAGCTGGCGCGATGCGAGACCCTGCTCGGCCAGCGCGCGATCCACGCCCAGCATCGCCTTCTTGATCAAGTCGGCGGCGCTGCCCTGGATGGGCGCGTTGAGCGCGACCCTCTCCGCGATGTCCCGGCGCTGGCGGTTGGTGGACGTGAGATCCGGGATGTACCGGCGTCGCCCGAGGATGGTCTCGGTGTACCCCACGTCCCGCGCGCGCTCGACGACGGTGCGCAGGTAGTCGCGCACGCCCCCGAAGCGCGCGAAGTAGTCGTCCATGAGCGCCTGCGCCTCGCCCACGGGCAGCGACAGCTGCCGCGCGAGCCCGAAGGACGACAGGCCGTACGCGAGCCCGTAGCTCATGGCCTTGACCTTGGAGCGCATCTCGGGGGAGACGTCCTCAGGTTCCACTCCGAAGACCCTCGCCCCCACGAACCTGTGCAGGTCCTCCCCCGCCTTGAATGCCTCGATCAGCCCGTCGTCCCCACTGAGGTGCGCCATGATGCGCATCTCGATCTGGCTGTAGTCCGCGGTCAGCAGCGTCTCGTAGCCGGCGCCCACGACGAACGCCTCGCGGATGCGGTGACCCTCCTCCGTGCGGATCGGGATGTTCTGCAGGTTCGGGTCCTTCGAGCTCAGGCGCCCGGTCGACGCGACCACCTGGGAGAAGGTGGTGTGGATGCGACCGTCGGCACGCACCTCCTTGGCGAGCGTCTCGATGATCTGCGCGAGCTTGCTGGCGTCCCTGTGAGCGAGGAGAGCCTCCAGGAAGGGGTGGGGGCTCTTGGCCTGGAGGTCGGCCAGGGACGATGCGTCCGTCGAGTACCCGGTCTTGATCTTCTTGGTCTTGGGCATGCCCAGGCGCTCGAACAGCACCTCCTGCAGCTGCTTGGGCGATCCCAGGTTGACCTGCTCGCCGTCGATGGCGGCGTAGGCGGCCTCCGCGGCCGTGTCCGCGCGCGAACGGGCCGCCGCTGCTCGCTCGTCGAGGGCGTCGCGGTCGATCGCGATCCCCGCATGCTCCATGGCGGACAGGACCGCCACGAGCGGGATCTCGACATCCCGGTACAGGTCGCCCATGCCGCGCCGCTCCACCTCGGCGTCGAGCTCGGCGGCGAGGCGGAGGACGTGCGCGGCCGTCGAACCGGCGGACTGCGCGGCGCTCGCGTCGAGACCCAGGTCGAGCTCGTTCCCGCCGGCTCCCGCCGCGAGGCTCACGCCGAGGTACCGCTGGAGCACGGAGTCGAGATCGAACCCGCGTTGATCCGCGTTCACGAGGAATGCGGCGATCTGGGTGTCGCCGACCACGCCGGCCAGTCCGATCCCGCGCGCCGCGAGCGCGTGCCACGCGTCCTTGGCCGCGTGCAGCGTCTTCGCGACCGCGGCATCCTCGAGCCACGCCTTGAGCGCGGCCTCCCGCGCGGGATCCAGGGAGGCCAGGTCGATTCCCCACGCCCGCTCGCCCTGTGCCACCCCGAGCGCCCACGCGTCGGCGTCCGCTCCCGTCCTGCCCTCCACGTGCACGGTCACCGGACCTGCGAGGGCGACCACCGCATCGGCCGCTCCGTCGACGACGACGTCGATCTCGTCAGGCTCGTCCGGCGCTCCAGTGGTCGAGTCGCCCGTGGCGAGCGGCAGCAGCCGATCGCGGAGGGTGCGGAACTGCAGCGCGTCGCAGACCTGGCGGATAGCGGCGGCGTCCGCTCCCCCGTACCGCAGCGCGTCCAGGTCCAGCGGCACCTCGAGGTCCGTCAGCAGATGGTTGAGCTCGCGATTGAGGCGCACCTGGTCGAGGTGGCCGCGCAGGCTCTCCCCCGCCTTGCCTGGCACGTCGTCGGCGGCGTCGAGGACCCCCGTCAGTCCCCCGTAGACCCCGATCCACTTCGCGGCCGTCTTGGGCCCCACGCCCGGCACGCCAGGCAGATTGTCGCTGGTCTCGCCGACCAGTGCGGCCAGGTCGGGGTACTGGCCCGGCTCGACGCCATACTTCTCGTGCACCGCCTCGGGAGTGAAGCGCACGAGGTCGGACACGCCCTTGCGCGGGTAGAGCAGGGTCACCTCGCCGGTCACCAGCTGGATGGTGTCGCGGTCGCCCGACACGACGAGCACGTCCATCCCGGCCTCGCGCCCGAGCCGCGCATAGGTCGCGAGCAGATCGTCCGCCTCGAAGCGCTCCTTGTCGACCGCGGCGATGCCCATCGCGTCGAGCATCTCCCTGATGAGCGGCACCTGGGGCTCGAACTCGGGCGGCGTGACGTCGCGCGTGCCCTTGTAGGAGGGAAGACGCTCGGTGCGGAAGGTGCCGCCCGGCAGGTCGAACGCGACCGCGACATGCGTGGGCTGATGCTCGCGCATGAGGGTCGCGAGCATCGTGGTGAACCCGTAGACAGCGTTGGTGGGCACGCCTGTCGAGGTCGCGAAGTTCTCGACGGGAAGCCCGAAGAACGCGCGGAACGCCATCGACAATCCGTCGATCAGCAGCAGGGTTGGTCTTTCTTGCTCGCTCACTGTGCCAACCTATCCTCTATGGCCGACATCAACGATGTGTCGCTCGCCTCGACGCTGGCGGGCACCCTCATGGAGCGCATGGGCATCACGGTCGACTCCGTCGGGGCCGAGCGAGCGACGGGCTCGATGCCCGTCGCGGGCAACACGCAGCCATATGGACTGCTCCACGGCGGCGCATCGGCCGTCCTGGCGGAGACGCTCGGCTCGTTCGCGGCCATGGCTCACGCGCGGCCCGATGGGCAGGCCGTCGGCGTGGACCTGTCCATCACCCACCATCGAGCCGTGAGCGAGGGCACGGTCTGGGGCGAGGCGACCGCGCTTCACCTCGGTCGCAGGGTCGCGACCTACGCCATCACCATCACGGACGAATCGGGCAAGGCGGTCGCAACGGCGCGACTGACGTGCCTGCTCAAAACAAGCCGGTAACACAGCGGCGCTATCGTGTGGCCTACACGGAGGGGAAACACGTGAGAATAGAGCTAGACAAGCGATTCCTCAGGGCGGCCGCCCTGCTGCTCATCGCTGCGGCCGCCTTCATCGGGGCCACCTTCATCTTCGGGTCGGGGTCCGCTGCGGCCGGGACCGTCGAGCCCGTGCCGCCTGGCACGTCGACGTCCACCCTGCTCGTCCAGAACGTCATCAACGGCCTCGCGTTCGGCGTGCTTCTCGCCCTCGCATCCGTGGGGCTGTCGCTGATCTACGGCACCACAGGGCTGAGCAACTTCGCCCACGGCGAGCAGGTCACGTTCGGCGCGCTGCTGGCGTTCTTCCTGACCACGGACCAGCCGGTGTCCATACCGCTGGTG
The DNA here is from genome assembly GCF_002090095.1 of Demequina sp. NBRC 110053. Classification (GTDB taxonomy): domain Bacteria; phylum Actinomycetota; class Actinomycetes; order Actinomycetales; family Demequinaceae; genus Demequina. The sequence goes on from NZ_BBRJ01000003.1 coordinate 162,089, forward strand.
CCCGGGACGTTCACCATCGGCCTGCCGCTGTGGCTCGGCGCGATCCTCGCCGTCATCATCGCGGGTGGCACCGGGTGGCTGCAGGACCGGTTCCTCTGGAACCCTCTCCGACGGCGGCGCGTCGCGGTGCTCCAGCAGATGATCGTGAGCATCGGCCTGTCGCTCGCGCTGCTCAACTTGCTCCAGTGGTGGATGGGCGCTCGGCGCGTGCGCCTGACGGCGTCGTCGGGTGACCGCATCACGTTCGGCAACTTCTACATCGGCACGCAGACGCTGATGTCGGTCGTCATCGCCGCGATCGCCCTGCTCGCGGTCGCGCTGTTCCTGCTGAAGACCCGCCGTGGCCGCGCGACCCGCGCGATCTCCGACAATCCCGCCCTGGCAGCCGCGTCGGGGATCAGGGTCGATGGCATCATCCGCCTGGTGTGGGTGATGGCCGCCGCTCTCGCGGGGCTCGGAGGCATCCTGCTCGCGCTCTTCGACCAGGGCGTCGGCTTCGACTCTGGCGCACGCATCCTGCTGCTGATGTTCGCGGCGGTCACGCTCGGCGGGCTCGGCCAGGCCTTCGGCGCGCTCGTGGGTGCGCTCGTGGTCGGCGTCGTCGCGGAGGTCTCGACGGTCATCATCGCGCCCGACATGCGGTACGCGTCAGCACTGGGCATCCTCATCCTCGTGCTGCTGGTCAGACCACAAGGCATCCTTGGCAGGAAGGAACGGGTGGGCTGACATGGACATCCTCATCAATGCGCTCGACCAGATGCTCGCTCCTGCGACGGCGGCGTTCGCGATAGCCGCCATCGGCCTCAACTTCCACTTCGGGCTCACGGGCCTGCTGAACATGGGTCAGGCAGGCTTCATGCTGCTGGGCATGTACGGCTACGCGATCTCCATTCGCGAGGGCCTGCCAATGTGGGCCGGCATCCTCGTCGCCATCGGCGTCGCCATGGTGTTCGGCCTGCTGCTGGGCTGGCCCACGCTGAAGCTGCGCGGGGACTACCTGGCGATCGTGACGATCGCGGCGGCCGAGATCGTGCGGTACGTCGGCCGCTCCAACTCGCTCATCGACATCACCGGCGGCTCGCTGGGCATCAAGGGCAACGACTACAAGGATCCACTCGAGTCGCTGTCGCCGTTCCCCGACGAACGCATCACGATCGGCCCGCTGACCTACCACGGCTCGGCGTCGGACTCGTGGTGGCTCCGGGTGGTCGCGTGGACGCTCGTCGCGGCTCTCCTGGTGATCTTCTGGCGCCTGTCGAACTCCCCCTGGGGACGAGTGCTCAAGGGCATCCGCGAGGACGAGGACGCCGTCCGCGCGCTCGGCAAGAGCGTCTACTGGTACAAGATGCAGGCGCTCATCATCGGCGGCGTGATCGGCGCGCTGGGCGGCATCATCTGGGCGCACGGCAGCGCTGTCGTCGCCGACTCGATGGGCCGCCCCACGACCTTCTGGATCTGGACGATCCTGCTGATGGGCGGGGCCGCGACGGTGTTCGGCCCGGTGCTCGGCTCGGTGCTCTTCTGGTCGGCGCTGTCGCTCGTGCGAGCCGTGTCGAAGGCCTTCATCCCCGAGTCCATCCTGCCGTCCACGGCCATCGAGCCTTTCGGACTCATGCTGGTCGGCACCGCGCTCATCCTGATCGTGGTGTTCAGACCGCAAGGAATCCTGGGCAACAAGAGGGAGTTGGCGTTCCATGCCTGACACGACAGTCTTCGCCGATGTCGCTCACGAGCCCGGTGTGGCGAAGCCGGACCCGATCCTCGTGGCCGACGGCGTGGTGCGGAGGTTCGGCGGACTCACCGCCGTCGACGTGAGCCACTTCGAGGTCCAGCGTCACACCATCACCGCGCTCATCGGACCGAACGGCGCTGGCAAGTCCACGTTCTTCAACCTCCTGACCGGCTTCGATCAGGCCCAGGAGGGCGCCGGCACCTTCGACGGCACCGCGCTGCGACGCATGCCGCCGCACAAGGTGGCGCGTGCCGGCATGGTGCGCACGTTCCAGCTCACCAAGGCCCTCGAGGGCATGAGCGTCATGGAGAACATGCGGCTCGGCGCCCAGCACCAGCCAGGCGAGAGCCTGCTCACCGCCTTCGCTCCCCCGATGTGGAAGAAGCGCGAGGCGGAGGTGACCGAGCGAGCCGAGGACCTGCTGCAGCGGTTCAAGCTGTACGAGAAGCGCGACGAGTCGGCTGGCGTGCTCTCGGGTGGCCAGCGCAAGCTCCTGGAGATGGCCCGTGCCCTGATGGCCAGCCCCACGATGGTGATGCTCGACGAGCCCATGGCGGGCGTGAACCCCGCTCTGACGGAGTCGCTCCTCGAGCACATCGTCGAGCTCAAGGACGAAGGCATGACGGTGCTCTTCGTCGAACACGACATGCACATGGTGCGCCGCATCTCGGACTGGGTGGCCGTCATGGCTCAAGGGTCGATCATCGCCGAGGGACCCGCCTCGACGGTGATGCAGAACCCCGCGGTCCAGGACGCCTACCTGGGCGAGCACCACGACACCGACCTCTCGGAGGATCAGTCATGACGGACAACGGCGACCCGCTGATCGTCGCGGACGATGTGTACGCGGGCTACATCCCCGGCGTCACCATCCTCAACGGCTGCTCGCTCGAGGTCCACCAGGGCGAGCTCGTGGGCATCATCGGGCCCAATGGCGCCGGCAAGTCGACGCTGCTGAAAGCACTGTTCGGGCTGGTGCCCGTGTCCGAGGGCACCTTCACCCTCGCCGGCGAGGACATCACGAACATGCGAGCCGACCAGCTCGTGAAGCAGGGCATCGGCTTCGTCCCGCAGACCAACAACGTGTTTCCCACCCTGTCGATCGAGGAGAACCTCGAGATGGGCGCGTACCAGCGTCCCAAGGCCTTCAGGGAGCGCATGGAGGTCGTGGGCGACCTGTTCCCGGTGCTCATCGAGCGCAAGAGCCAGCGTGCAGGATCGCTGTCCGGCGGCGAGCGGCAGATGCTCGCGATGGCGCGTGCGCTGATGATGGACCCCAAGGTGCTGCTGCTCGACGAGCCGAGCGCCGGCCTGTCGCCCGCACGTCAGGACGAGACCTTCGTGCGCACCCGCGAGATCAACAGGACGGGCGTCACCGTCATCATGGTCGAGCAGAACGCGCGACGCTGCCTGCAGATCTGCGACCGCGGCTATGTGCTGGACCAGGGCACGGCCGCCTACTCCGCCGAGGGCCGCGCGCTGCTCAAGGATCCCAAGGTCATCGAACTCTACCTGGGAACGCTGGGCGCCTAGCGGTCGACGCACCTCCCACGCCCCCGGCCGTCACGTGCGGCGTCCGGGGGCAATCGCGCGTCCCCGCCCGTGCGCGCTGTCCGAGCGGTGTCGCTGAGAGTTCTGGATCGCAGCTCAAGGTCAGCGGCCGATGCGGGTGCAGGAGGGCGGTTTCGCAGTCGCGCGCAGGGCGTGAGCAGCGCGCGCACGCGACAGCGGGCCCCCGGTCGATGAACCGGGGGCCCGCTGTCTGACGAGTCTGACCGTCGGTGACGGCTCAGGCTCTACTCCGAGTCCGCCTCCCAGGCGACCTCGTCGATGCGTGACGGCACGTTGTTCTCGTCGTACTGCCACACGCCGATGAGCGCCGAGGTCGGGTCGTTGTTCTCGTCGAACGGACCCGAGGCCGACAGCGCCTGGTAGGCGATGGTCTCGCCGGACTCGATGAGGTCGGCGCACTCGGACCAACCGGTGCACTCCGTGCCACCGTCAGCACCCGACACCGAGGCCATGTTGTCCTTGATGACGTCCGGGTCGGACGAGCCACCCTGCAGCGCCGCGAGGGCGACCAGCATGACCGCGTCGTAGGACTCGTTCGCGTACGACACGTCCGTCAGCGTCTCGCCGGCGGCCTCGTCGAGGCGAGCCTTGAACTCGTCGGTGGGAGCGGAGCCGGGGATCGTGCCCTTGCCGCCCTCGAGGGTGCCGGGCTCGAACGACTCCGACCAGTCCGACGTGTTGCCGTCGGACATGTAGACCTTGGACATGTCGTAGCCGGCGCTGTCGATCTGAGGGATGATCTGGGCGGTCACGTCGAACGCGATCATCAGGATCGCGTCGGGGTTGGTCGCCAGAGCGCCCTCGACGTTCGCGGCGAAGTTGCCGCCAGCAGGGTCGATCTCCTCGCCGGACGTGCCGTAGGTGATCGTTCCGCCGGCGCCCTCGACACGCTCCTGGACCACGTCCCTGAACGACACGCCGTAGTCGTCGCCCTGGACGAGGATCGCGATGTTCTGCGCGCCATCCTGCATCATCAGGTCGGCGACGGCGGCGCCCTGGGCGGTGTCCGGCGGAGCGGTCCTGAAGTAGTAGTCGGAGTAGCCGCTGAGCGACGTCGACGTGTTGGCGGGCGAGACCATCACGATCCCGGCCGCGTCGACGTCGTCGATGACGAGCAGCGTCGATGCCGACGACGCGGCACCGATGATCGCGGAGACCTCCGCGTTCACGAGCTCCGTGATCGACTGGTCACCGATCGAGGGGTTGTTCGCGTCGTGCGAGTCCGTGTGGAGGATCTCGACGTCGGAGCCGAAGACGCCGCCGGCCTCGTTGATCTCGTCGATAGCCACGTCCACACCGGCGATCTCAGGCGGGCCCAGGAACGCGAGGGTTCCGGTGATCGGCAGGAAGCTGCCGATCTTCAACGGGTCGCCCGTCGCGCCTGTCTCGTTCCCCGTCCCGTCGGTCGGATCGCCTTCGCTGCCGTCGTCAGACGAGCAGGCAGCGAGGGCGAGCGAGGCGGCGGCCGCGAAAGCCGCGCCGCGCGCGATGGTGTTCCATCGTGCCATGGTTGTTCCCTCCACACCGGCGGGTTCTCCGCCAGTCAAGAGGCCCCGGGGACGGTCCCCGGTGGCCTTAGGGATCACCGTAGCGAAAGCACATTTCTTCTGTGCGTCTCAAGCATCACGATTTTGTGACCTGGCGCCGCCGTTTCGGCCAGTTTGAGCATTCCGCACCCCCGTGCAACGCGCGAAACGTGCGCGGCAGGGCTACTTCTTCGCGCTGCCCATCTGGTCGATGACGGCCTCGGCGACCTCGCGCATGGTGAGGCGGCGGTCCATCGACGTCTTCTGGATCCAGCGGAAGGCCTCGGGCTCGTTGAGCCGCATGTTCTCCATCAGCAGGCCCTTGGCGCGCTCCACCTTCTTGCGGGTCTCCATGCGCTCGGTGATGTCGGCGATCTCCGACTCGAGCGCGCGGATCTCCGCGAACCGCGACGCGGCGATCTCCACGGCCGGTAGCAGATCGGCCGGCGTGAAGGGCTTGACGACGTAGGCCATCGCGCCGGCGTCGCGGGCGCGCTCGACGAGCTCGGTCTGGCTGAAGGCGGTGAGCAGGACCACCGGCGCCACACGCTCCGCCGCGATCTTCTCGGCAGCGGTGATGCCGTCCATGACGGGCATCTTGATATCCATGACGACGACGTCGGGCTCGTGCTCGATGGCGAGCGCCACGCCCTCCTCGCCATTGGCCCCCTCGCCCACGACGTCGTAGCCGGCCTCGGTGAGGGTCTCGACGATGTCCATGCGGATGAGGGCCTCGTCCTCCGCCACCACCGCGCGGCGCTTCTTGGCTACGGCGGGCTCGGCGACGGGAGGGGTGTCGTTCGTGTCAGTCACACCCCCAGCCTACTGAACATCAGGCGACTTGACCCAACCGGCGCATCGGCGCCGCGGTGTCACCGCGGCGAGCGCGCAGCCGCTAGCCTTGGTTCGCCGCCCCGATAGCCCAACTGGCAGAGGCAAACGGCTCAAACCCGTTCCAGTGTGGGTTCGAATCCCACTCGGGGCACGGAGCGCATCAGCGCCGATGCGCTCATCACCGTGGTCACGACCGTCACCACGGCGCGAGAACGGAGGGCACCCATGGCTTCACATGTCACGCGCCACATCGCGCTCGTCGCGCACGATCACAAGAAGGACGACCTGCTCGCGTGGGCGACCTTCAACCGCGGCTCGCTGTCGGAGCACTCCCTCTATGCGACGGGCACCACCGGCGCCATGCTCGCGAACGCCCTCAAGCTGCCGATCCACCGGTTCCTGTCCGGCCCCATCGGCGGCGATCAGCAGATCGGCGCTCGTATCGCCGAGGGCGGCATCGACCTGCTCATCTTCCTGTGGGACCCGCTCGAGGCCCAGCCGCACGATCCGGACGTGAAGGCGCTGCTGAGACTGGGAACCGTGTGGAACATCCCCATGGCCACCAACCTCGCGACCGCGGACTACATCATCGCCTCTCCCCTGTTCCGCGCGGAGTACGAGCGCGCGGCGCCGCAGCTGCCCCCGCGCGATCCCGACCAGTTCGGCCGTCCGGGAGCCACGTCCTGACAGACGGCTGCGGCCCGCCACCTGCAAGAGCAGGTCACGGGCCGCCGTCGCGTGAGCCGATCGAGGCTGCTGTCAGCCGCGCACCTGTCCGACCTTGTGGACGAAGATGGAGTTCGTGGTGCCGGGCACGCCCACCGGGGTGCCCGAGACCACCACGACGTACTCGCCGTCGGACGCCATCTCGTTCTTCTTGAGGTACGAGTCCACCAGGTTGACCATGTCGTCCGTCGAGTCGACGCGATCCACGAGCGCCGCACGCACGCCCCAGCTGAGCGCCAGCCGCTTCTGGGTCTTCGCGTCCGGCGTGAAGGCCAGCATGGGCACGCTTGGGCGCAGGCGCGCCATGCGCAGCGCCGAGTCACCCGACTGCGTGAACGTGATGATGTACTTGATGTCCAGGACCTCCGCGATCTCCGCGGCCGCGTGAGTCACGGCGCCGCCGCGCGTCTTCGGCGTCGTGAGGAACGGCGCGATGCGGGTGAAGCCCTTCTCCTCCGTGTTGCGCACGATGCGCGCCATGGTCTCCACGGTCACGATCGGGAAATCGCCCACGGAGGTCTCGCCGGAGAGCATCACGGCGTCCGTGCCGTCGAGGATCGCGTTCGCGCAGTCCGACGTCTCGGCGCGCGTGGGCACCGGTGAGTGCGTCATCGACTCCAGCACCTGGGTCGCGACGATCACGGGCTTGGCGTTGGCGCGGCACAGCTCGATGGCGCGCTTCTGGACCAGCGGCACCTCCTCGAGGGGCAGCTCGACGCCGAGGTCGCCGCGCGCGACCATGATGCCGTCGAACGCGTCCACGATCTCCTCGAGGTTGTCGACGGCCTGAGGCTTCTCGACCTTGGCGACCACGGGGATCGTGATGCCCTCCTCGGCCATGATGCGTGCGACGTCCTCGTAGTCCTTCGCGGAGCGCACGAAGGACAGCGCGATGAAGTCGGCGCCGATGCCCAGGCCCCAGCGCAGGTCGTCCTCGTCCTTCTCCGACAGCGCGGGCACGGAGACCGCGACCCCGGGAAGGTTGATGCCCTTGTTGTTGGACACCGGGCCCGGCACGATGACCTTGGTGACGACGTCGGTGCCGTCGACGATCTCCGTGACCTCGAGGCGAACCTTGCCATCGTCGATGAGGAGCGTGTCGCCGGGCGAGCAGTCGCCCGGCAGCCCCTTGAACGTGGTGCCGCAGATGTCCTTGGTGCCTTCGACGTCACGCGTCGTGATGGTGAACACGTCGCCGACCGCGAGCTCGTGGGGGCCGTCGGCGAACTTCTCGAGCCTGATCTTTGGCCCCTGCAGGTCGACCAGCACGGCGACGTTGCGGCCGGCCTCGTCGGCAGCCTGGCGAACGTTGGCGTAGACCCGCTCGTGCTCCTCCGTCGAGCCGTGCGAGCGGTTGATGCGGGCCACATCCATGCCTGCCGCGACGAGCAGGCGCATGTTCTCGATGGAGGCCGTGGCAGGGCCGATGGTGCAGACGATCTTTGCGTTTCGCATGTTCTCCAACTTAGTGGGTGTGGCGCAGACGCGCCTCGGAATCTAGGCCCGGATCGCCTGCGTGTGAGCGGTGACCGGAGAGGGCAGCTCCGTGCTGCCCAGCAGGTACTCGTCGATCGCCGCGGCGGCCGCGCGGCCCTCCGCGATGGCCCACACCACGAGCGAGGCGCCGCGCCCCGCGTCCCCGGCGACGAACACGCCGTCGACGTTGGTGGCGTAGTCGGCGCCGCGCTGGAACTGGCCGCGGTCGGTGATCGCCACGCCGGACTGCGACTGGATCTCCTCGGTCTCGGGACCGGTGAATCCCATGGCGATGAGCACCAGGTCCGCCGGCACCTCGCGCTCGGTGCCGGGAGTCGGCGTGCGCGAGCCGTCGGGGTTGTACTGCGTGGTCGCGACCTTGAGCGAGCGCACGTGGCCGTGCTCGTCGCCGACGAACTCGACGGTCGACGCGAGGAACTCCCGGGTGCCGCCCTCCTCGTGGCTCGACGAGATGTCGTGGACGCGCGGATCCGTGGGCCACGGCTGGCCGTCGGGCCGCTCCATGGGCAGCTGCTTGCCGATCGCGAGCGTCGTGACGGACGCGGCGCCCTGGCGCAGCGCCGTGCCGATGCAGTCGGAGCCGGTGTCGCCGCCGCCGATCACGATCACATGCTTGCCGCGCGCGTGGACCTGGTCGGGGACCTCGTCCCCTGCCACGGCCTGGTTGCCCTGGTGCAGGTACGGCATCGCATAATGGATGCCGTCGAGGTCGCGGCCGGGGACGGGGAGGTCGCGCGGCGCCGGAGCGCCGGTCGCGACCAGGACGGCGTCGTAGCGCGCCCTCAGCTCGTCCCACGTGATGTCCTTGCCGATCTCCACGCCCGTGCGGAACCGGGTGCCCTCGGCATCCATCTGCTCGATGCGGCGCTCGATGTGCAGCTTGTCGAGCTTGAAGTCCGGCACGCCGTAGCGCAGCAGGCCGCCCAGGCGGTCGTCCTTCTCGTAGACGCGCACCGTGTGGCCCGCGCGGGTCAGCTGCTGCGCCGCCGCCAGGCCCGCCGGCCCCGAGCCCACCACCGCGATGGTCTTGCCGGTCTGGCGCTGCGGGATGTGCGGGATCACCGTGCCGCGCTCGAAGGCGTGATCGATGATCTCGACCTCGATGTTCTTGATCGTCACGGGCGGCTGATTGATGCCGAGGACGCACGAGGTCTCGCACGGAGCCGGGCAGATGCGGCCGGTGAACTCGGGGAAGTTGTTGGTGGCGTGGAGGCGCTCGATGGCGTCGTCCCACTGCCCCTCCCGCACCAGGTCGTTCCACTCGGGGATGATGTTGCCGAGCGGGCAGCCCTGATGGCAGAACGGGATGCCGCAGTCCATGCAGCGGCTCGCCTGGCGGCGCAGCGTGGGCTCGTCGCGGGTGAGGTCGTCGCGCACCTCCTTCCAGTCGAGGAGGCGCACGGGCACAGGGCGGTACGCGGGCGTCTCGCGCTCGCGATGCTTGAGGAAGCCGCGCGGATCAGCCACGGGTCACCTCCAGGAACTCGGCCCACGCGCCGGGGGCGCGCAGGTCTCCGCCGGTCGCCTCGAGCTCGGCGAGGGCGTCACGGACACGGGCATACTGGGCCGGCAGCACGCGGGTGAAGCGCGTACGAGCCTCGTCCCAATGCGTCAGCAGCTCCTTGGCGCGAGGGGACTCGGTGTAGCCGTGATGGCGCTCGAGCAGCGTCCGCACGATGGTCTCGTCCTCCGCGTCGAGCGGGCCGAGCGTCAGCTCGCCCGCCGCCAGCGCCATCGCGTTCACGCGCTCGGTGCGCAGGTCGAGCACGTACGCCGTGCCGCCCGACATGCCGGCGCCCAGGTTGCGTCCCGTGCGGCCCAGGATCACCGCGGTGCCGCCGGTCATGTACTCGAGAGCGTGATCGCCCACGCCCGCGACCACCGCGACCGCCCCGGAGTTGCGGACGAGGAATCGCTCGCCCACCTGCCCGCGCAGGAAGATCTCCCCGTCGGTCGCGCCATAGCCGATGACGTTGCCCGCGATCACGTCCTTCGAGTCATCCATCATCGACTCGCGGTGCGGGCGCACGATCACGCGGCCGCCCGACAGCCCCTTGGCAACGTAGTCGTTGCCGTCGCCCACGAGTCGCAGCGTGATCCCCTTGGGCACGAAGGCACCGAAGGACTGCCCGGCGGAGCCGGTGAAGGTGATGTCGATGGTGCCGTCCGGCAGTCCCTCGCCGCGGTAGCGCTTGGTCACCTCGTGCCCGAGCATGGTGCCGACGGTGCGGTTGACGTTGCGGATCGGCACGTCGAACGCGACGGGCTCCCTGCTCTCGAGGGCGGGCTCGCAGCGCTTGATCAGCTCCTGGTCGAGCGCGACCTCGAGGCCGTGATCCTGAGTGGTGGCGCTGATGAGCGCCCGGCCGGGCTCGGGACGCGCGAGGATGGGCGCGAGATCGAGGCCAGACGCCTTCCAGTGCTCGATGGCCTGGCGCGCATCCAGCGCCTCGACATGGCCCACGGCCTCGGCGATGGTGCGGAAGCCCAGGGCGGCGAGGTGCTCGCGCACCTGCTCGGCGATGAACTCGAAGAACGTCACGACGAAGTCCACCTGGCCGGTGAAGCGCGAACGCAGCTCGGGGTTCTGCGTCGCCACCCCCACCGGGCAGGTGTCGAGGTGGCACACGCGCATCATGATGCAGCCCTCGACCACCAGCGGGGCGGTCGCGAAGCCGAACTCCTCGGCACCCAGCAGCGCCGCGATGACGACGTCGCGGCCGGTCTTCATCTGGCCGTCGACCTGGACCACGATGCGGTCGCGCAGGTCGTTGAGCACCAGGGTCTGCTGCGTGTCAGCGAGGCCGATCTCCCAGGGCGCGCCTGCATGCTTGAGCGAGTTGAGAGGGCTTGCGCCGGTGCCGCCGTCCTGTCCCGAGATCAGCACCACGTCGGACTTGCACTTCGCCACGCCCGCCGCGATGGTGCCGACGCCCACCTCCGACACCAGCTTGGTGTGGATGCGAGCCTGCGGGTTCGCGTTCTTGAGGTCGTGGATGAGCTGCTTGAGGTCCTCGATCGAGTAGATGTCGTGGTGCGGCGGGGGCGAGATGAGGCCCACGCCAGGGGTCGAGTGCCGTGTCTCCGCGACCCAGGGGTACACCTTGTTGCCGGGCAGCTGGCCGCCCTCGCCCGGCTTGGCGCCCTGCGCGAGCTTGATCTGGATGTCGTCCGCGTTCACCAGGTACTCGCTGGTCACGCCGAAGCGGCCCGAGGCGACCTGCTTGATCGAGCTGCGGCGCTCCGGGTCGTAGAGGCGCTCGGGCGACTCGCCGCCCTCGCCGGTGTTGGACCGTCCGCCCAACCGATTCATCGCGATGGCGAGGGTCTCGTGAGCCTCGGCGGAGATCGAGCCATACGACATGGCGCCCGTGTTGAAGCGCTTGACGATCTCGCTCACGGGCTCGACCTCGTCGATCGAGATGGGCTCGCGGTCGGACGCGAACTCGAGCAGCCCGCGCAGCGTCATCAGGCGCTTGGCCTGGCCGTCGACGCGATCCGTGTACTCGCGGAACACGTCGTAGCGGCGCGAACGCGTCGCGTGCTGGAGGGTGAAGACCGTGTGCGGGTCGAACAGGTGCTCCTCGCCGTCGCGGCGCCACTGGTACTCACCGCCGGACTTGAGGCGCTGGTGAGGCGGCAGCTCGCCCGAGGGCGGGTACGCATCGGCGTGGCGCAGCGCGACCTCCTGCGCGATCACGTCGATACCCACGCCGTCGATCTGGCTGGGGGTCCCCACGAAGTGGCGGCCCACGAACTCGCGCGACAGCCCGATGGCCTCGAACACCTGCGCCCCACGGTAGGAGGCGATGGTCGAGATGCCCATCTTGGACATGATCTTCAGCACGCCCTTGCCGAGCGCCTTGATGAGGTTGCGCACCGCCTGGTGACCAGTGACGTCTCCGAGGTAGCCGCGCTGGGCCATCTCCTCGACGGTCTCCATGGCCAGGTAGGGGTTGACTGCGGCGCAGCCGTAGCCGATCAGCAGCGCGACGTGGTGCACCTCGCGCACGTCCCCCGCCTCGACGATGAGCGAGGCACGGGTCCGCGAGTGGTTGCGGACCAGGTGGTGATGCACGGCCGATGTCATGAGCAGCGACGGGATGGGCGCGAAGTCCTGGTTCGAGTCGCGGTCGGACAGGACGATGAAGGACACGCCCTCCTTGATGGCCTGATCGACCTCGTCGAAGATGTCCGACAGCCGGCGCTCGAGCCCCTCGTGACCGTCGCGCACCCGATACAGGCCGCGGATCTTGCGAGCCGAGAACACGCCACGCAGGCTCGGATCGGCGTCGATGTGGAGGATCTTGGCGAGCTCGTCGTTGTCGATCACGGGGAAGTCGAGCAGGATCTTGCGGGCGTGCTCCGGCGTGGCCTCGAGCAGGTTGGGCTCGGGCCCGATCGCGCCGCCGATCGCCGTGACGATCTCCTCGCGGATCGAGTCCAGGGGCGGGTTGGTGACCTGCGCGAACATCTGCGTGAAGTAGTCGAACAGCAGGCGGGGGCGGCTCGACAGCACCGCGATGGGGGTGTCGGAGCCCATGGCTCCCAGCGGCTCGAGGCCCTCGCGAGCCATGGGGCCGAGCAGCTTCTTGAGCTCCTCCTCCGTGTATCCGAACGCGCGCTGACGGCGCTTGACGGAGGCGCGCGAGTGGACCACGTGCTCGCGGTCGGGCACGTCCGCGAGGCGCACGGCGTTGTCCCGCACCCAGTCCTCGTACGGGTGCTCGGCGGCGAGCTTGGACTTGATCTCCTCGTCCTCGACGATGCGTCCTGCCTTGGTGTCGACCAGCAGCATGCGACCTGGCTGCAGGCGACCCTTACGCACCACCTTCGCGGGGTCGATGTCGAGCAGCCCGGCCTCGGAGCCCGCGATCACCAGGCCGTCGTCGGTGAGCCAGAACCGGCCCGGACGCAGCCCGTTGCGGTCGAGCGTGGCGCCGATCACCGTGCCGTCGGTGAAGTGCAGCGCGGCGGGACCGTCCCAGGCCTCCATGAGCGCCGAGTGGTACTCGTAGAACGCGCGCCTGGCGGGATCCATCTCGTCGTTGTTCTGCCATGCCTCGGGCATCATCATCAGCACGGCGTGCGGCAGCGAGCGACCGCCCAGGTGGAGCAGCTCGAGCACCTCGTCGAAGGACGCGGTGTCCGACGCCGAGGGCGTGCAGATGGGCATCAGGTCCGCCATGTCCCCCAGCAGCTCGGAGGACATGGTGCCCTCGCGCGCGGTGATCCAGTTGCGGTTGCCCTGCACCGTGTTGATCTCGCCATTGTGCGCGATGCCTCGCAGGGGCTGCGCGAGGGGCCAGGAGGGGAAGGTGTTGGTCGAGAAGCGCGAGTGCACGAGCGCGAGCTCGGACTCGAAGAGCTCGTGCGTCACGTCGGGGAAGACCTGCTCGAGCTGGTAGGTCGTGAGCATGCCCTTGTAGGTCAGGGTGCGACTCGACAGCGAGGCGAAGAACGGGCCGCCGGCCTTCTCCGCGCGCTTGCGCACGCGGTAGATGCGGCGGTCGAGGTCGATCCCGCGCAGGTCGTCGGCCACGAGGAACACCTGGCGGAACGTCGGCATCGCCGCGCGCGCCGACGGGCCCAGCGGCTCGGGGTTGACCGGCACGTCGCGCCAACCGAGCACGCGTGCGCCCTCCGCCGTGGCGGCGTCCTCGAAGACGCGCACCTCCGCGTCCTCCGCGCCTGGCGTGAGGAAGGCGATGCCGACGGCGTAGGCGCCCACCTCGGGCAGCTCGAAGTCGACCACCGAGCGCAGGAACCGGTCCGGGACCTGCGTGAGGATTCCTGCGCCGTCGCCGGTCTCGGTCTCGGCGCCCACGGCGCCGCGGTGCTCGAGGTTCTTGAGGGCCGTCAGTCCGTTGTCGACGATGTCCCGGCCCGGCGTGCCGCGCAGGGTCGCCACGAAGGCGACACCGCACGCGTCGTGCTCGAACGCGGGGTCGTACAGCCCCTTCTGGGGCTGGTGAACGCGGAACTGCGCGGCCATCACACCGTCCTTAGCCGTCCTCGGGGCATGCCGAGGACTCGTTGGTTTCGGGGCGCCGTCGACCCGGGTACACACGGGAGTTCAGAGTACCGCGTCTAGGCACGAGGTAAAGAATCGCCTATGACTTCCCCTGGCTTGTGGCCTGGTCGTCGTCCTCGGTCTCTGGGGCCGGTCGGGCCGATGCGGGTTCGGGCACCACCGTGCCCTCGCCTTCGCCGTCGTCCAGCATAGTGGCGGCGCCGGGCTGCTCGTCACCGTCGCCGTACTCGGCGGCAACCCCGCTCGAGCCCGCCGGCGCATCGGCGCTGCGGACGTCACTCGCGCCCCTCGCTCCGTCCGCGCCGACCCGGGCGGCGAGCAGATGGCGCGGAACGGGGTCGACGATCGACCGTTGACGGACACCGAGGAGCACGAACATCGCGACGCCGAGCGCGAGCACCGCGATCGAGACCCACACGTTGATGCGCAGGCCGCCCACGGTGACCGCGGTGTCGATGCGCACGGTCTCGATCCACAGCCGGCCGGACACGTAGACGATCACGTAGAGCCAGAACACCCGTCCGCCGCGCAGGTCGTAGCGCTTGTCGAGCCAGATGATGAGCACGGCGCCGGCGACGTTCCACAGCAGCTCGTACAGGAACGTCGGCTGGAAGGTGGCGTACTGCTCGTAGCCCTCCGGCCGGAACGCTGGATCGATCTCGAGCGCCCACGGCACATCGGTGGGTCGGCCGAACAGCTCCTGGTTGAACCAGTTGCCCAGGCGCCCGATGGCCTGGGCGATCAGGACCGCGGGCGCAGCAGCGTCAGCGAAGGCGGTGAACGACGCTCCGTGGCGGCGAGCGCCGATGTACGCGCCGAGCGCACCGAGCGCGACCGCGCCCCAGATGCCCAGCCCGCCGTTCCAGATCTCGAACGCGGCCCACGGGTCGCCGCCCTCGCCAAAATATGGTCCCGGGGTCGAGATGACGTGATAGATCCGACCGCCGATGATCCCGAACGGGATCGCCCACAGCGCGATCTCACCCACCGTCTCGGCCTCGCCGCCGCGCTCGACCCAGCGACGCGTGGTCAGCCACAGCGCGAAGAAGATGCCAGCGAGGATGAACAGTGCGTACGCGTGGATCGTCAGGGGGCCGATGTCGAACGACTGCCACGCGGCCGGTGGGCTCGGTATCGACGTCGTCACTGGCGTGCCTCCCTCACTCCGGCGGCGAGCTGCGCGACGCGCTCGCGCAGCGTCTCGATGCCCTCGTCGGGCGTGTCCGCCTCCGCGAGGATGCGCACCAGAGCCGTGCCGACGATGACGCCGTCCGCGTAGCGGCCGATCTCCGCCGCGTGCTCGCGCGTCGACACACCCACGCCCACGCACACCTTGGGTGCGCCGGCCTCCCGGGCCTCGCTGACCACGCGCTCCGCCGCGTCGCCCACCGCCGCCCGCTCGCCGGTCACTCCCATGAGCGGCGTGGCGTACACGAATCCGCGGGACGCCGCTGCGGTGAGGTGCATCCGCTCGGTGGTGGTCGAGGGCGCCACCAGGAAGATCGTGTCCAGGTCGACGGCGCGCGCGGCGGCGATCCAGTCCTCGCCGGCGTCCGGCGTCAGATCCGGGGTGATGACTCCTGATCCGCCCGCCGCGACCATGTCCGCCGCGAACCGGTCCAGCCCGTACTGCAGCATCGGGTTGAAGTAGGACATCACTACCGGCTCGCCGCCGGCCTCGCGGACCGCGCGCACGGCGGCGAAGGCGTCCTTGAGACGCACGCCGCGCTCGAGCGCCTGGGCGACGGCCAGCTGGATGACGGGGCCATCCAGCACAGGGTCCGAGTATGGCGGGCCGATCTCGACGACGTCGGCGCCCGCCTCGACCATCGCGACCATCGCGCGGATGGACGTGTCGACGTCAGGAAAACCCACGGGCAGGTAGCACACCAGCGCTGCGCGCCCCTCAGCGTTGATCGCGTCGAGGCGATCGGACAGCGCGCTCACTCGCCCTCGCCCTCGACATCGCGGCTACCAGGCAGCATGTCGAACCACCGCGCCGCCTGCTCGACGTCCTTGTCGCCGCGGCCTGAGAGCGTCACGAGCAGCGTCGCGCCCGGGCCGAACTCCCGGCCCAGCTTCAGCGCACCCGCGAGGGCGTGGCTCGACTCGATCGCCGGCAGGATCCCCTCGGTGCGGCTGAGCAGCCGGAAGGCGTCCATGGCCTCGGCGTCGGTGACGGGCCAGTACTCGGCGCGCCCGATCTCGGACAGATACGCGTGCTGGGGCCCGACCCCCGGGTAGTCGAGGCCCGCGGAGATGGAGTGGGACGGCTGCGTCTGGCCTTCGTCGTCCTGCAGGATGTACGACCGGGAGCCGTGCAGCACCCCCGCGTGGCCGCCGGTGAGCGTCGCGGCGTGGCGTCCCGTGTCGACGCCGTCGCCAGCCGCCTCGCAGCCGATCAGGCGCACGCCCTCGTCGTCGAGGAACGCGTCGAAGGAGCCGATCGCGTTGGAGCCGCCGCCCACGCAGGCGAGCACGGCGTCTGGCAGCGTGCCGAGCGCGAGCATCTGCTCGCGGGCCTCGACCGAGATGACCCGCTGCAGGTCGCGCACCATCGCCGGGAAGGGGTGCGGCCCGGCCGCGGTGCCGAACACGTAGTTGGTGGTGCCGACGTTGGTGACCCAGTCGCGGAAGGCCTCGTTGATCGCGTCGCGCAGGGTGCGGGTGCCGGTCCTCACGGGGATGACCTCGGCGCCCAGCAGTCGCATGCGCGCCACGTTGAGGGCCTGACGCTCGGTGTCCTCCTCGCCCATGTAGATCACGCACTCGAGGTCCATGAGCGCGGCCGCCGTGGCCGTGGCCACGCCGTGCTGGCCGGCGCCGGTCTCCGCGATCACCCTGGTCTTGCCGATGCGCTTGGTCAGCAGCGCCTGACCCAGCACGTTGTTGATCTTGTGGGAACCCGTGTGGTTGAGGTCCTCGCGCTTGAGGTAGACCGTCGCTCCCCCGGCGTGGCGCGCGAAGCGCGGCACCTCCGTGATGATGCTGGGCCGGCCGGTGTAGTCGCGAGCGAGCCGGTCGAGCTCCTCACCGAAGGTGGGATCGACGCGAGCCTTGTCATAGGCGTCCGTGAGCTCGTCGAGCGCCGCCATGAGCGCCTCGGGAACGAACCGGCCTCCGAACGCGCCGAAGAACGGCCCGGGGGCGCGCTGGAGAGACTCCGTCACGGACGCACCGCCCGGAGCGCGGGGTGGGCGCCAGCGGCGACCATCTCCGCCACAGCCGTGCGGGGGTCCTTGTCCTTGACGAGCGCCTCGCCCACGAGCACCGCATCGGCGCCCATGCGCGCGTACTCGACCACGTCGTGGCCGTCGCGTATGCCCGACTCGGCGACGCGCACGATCCCCGCAGGGATCGTGGGGGCGACGCGAGCGAAGGTGTGGCGGTCGACCTCGAGCGTCTTGAGGTTGCGGGCGTTGACGCCGATGACGCGCGCGCCCGCGTCAGCGGCGCGCTTGACCTCCTCCTCGTCGTGCACCTCGACGAGGGCGGTCATGCCCAGCGAGTGCACGCGCTCGGTGAGGCTCTCGAGGGCCATCTGGTCGAGCGCGGCGACGATGAGCAGCACCACGTCCGCGCCATGGGCACGCGCCTCCCACACCTGGTACGGCGTGACGATGAAGTCCTTGCGCAGTATCGGGATGTCGACCTTCGCGCGCACCGCGTCGAGGTCGGCGAGCGAGCCGCCGAACCGGCGCTCCTCCGTGAGCACAGAGATCACCGTCGCGCCTCCGGCCTCGTACTCGGTCGCGAGCGAGGCGGGATCGGTGATCGGTGCGAGGTCGCCCTTCGAGGGGCTCGAGCGCTTGACCTCGGCGATCACGGAGACCTCGTCCGAGGCCAGCATGGCCCGCGCGTCGAGCGCCCCCGGCAGACGTGCCGCGCGCTCCTTGAGGGCGTCCATCGAGGTATCCGCCTGACGGGTCGCCAAATCCTCGCGCACGCCGGCGACGATGCTCTCCAGAACGCTCATTCCCTGCCCCCGTCCATGGCGACCATGCTACCGCCGGAGCCGAGGCCGCAGTACCGCCGGCGTGGTGGTGGATGCGCGCTCGCGTTGCCGCCCTCCGTGAGCGAGTGGGGCCCCACTCGCTCACCTCACGCGGTTGATGAGCGAGAACGCGCCACCAGGCCGATGCGCGGGTCGAGTCAGGGGGCGAGGTAGGGCTCGAGCGCGGGGATGTTGCGTGCGATCCAGTACAGGACCACGGCACCGGCGAGCACGTACAGCGCCCACGCCGGCGCAGGGCGCCGGCGCACGGGGCGCCCGCTCGCGGCGAGCACCCACGCCACCCAGCGCCACACGAGCCACGGCGCGACGATCACGGCGAAAGGGTTCATGTCCCACGCGCCCGCCAGATCGCCGTTGGCCGCGTCGTGAATGGCTCGGAGCGACCCGCATCCGGGGCAGTAGAGCCCCGTGACGAGGAGGCTGGGGCAGGTCGGGTAGTGGCCGCCCTCATGGGGATCCACGCTGCCGACGTAGGCGACGGCCGCGATGGCGCCCGTCGCCACGAGGATGGGAGCGACGAGCGGGTGGAGGCGCGACGTCAGCTGCTGCCGCGCCGCCTCCACCCGCTCATCGAGGCTCACGTCGCGTCAGCTGCCGGCTGCCGAGAACGAGAGCGCGCCACCCAGCAGCAGCGCGAGGTAGCCGATGCCCACGACCAGGCCGATCCCGATGCCCCAGAACGAGACCTTCTTCGCGGTGTCAGCGGACTCCTGCGCCCCGGCGTGGTCGCCGCGCTCCCACTTGCCGTTCACCTCGGCGGCCTTGACGATCGCCCAGATGCCGAGCGGAAGGCAGCACAGCACCGTGGTGATGATCGCCAGGACGAGGTTGTTGTTCGGCGGCTGGCCATTGCCTCCGACGGGCGGCGGGCCTGCGGCTGGCGGCGGCGGTGGGGGCGGGGTGATGTCACTCATGCTTGTCTCCTTTGATGTGGACGAGCGACCGGGAAGTCCCGAGCGCTACTGCAGTGGCTGGCCGTGGCCCAGCGCGCGGAGCGCCGCTCCAGCGGCGAGCGCAACGACCGCGAGACCGACGCCCACCCACACGACGGGCCAGACGGGGATGGCGAGCCCCACCGACGCGATCAGCGCGGCGATGGTGAGGCCGATGTTGGCCACCCACGCAGCGGTGGTCTTGCCGTGGTTGGTGTGGGCCATGTCCGGAAGGTCCTCCGGAGCGATCTCGATGCTCGACATTGTTGCTCCTTGCGTGTCGTGGTGGTCAGTCTAGCCAGGACCGATGGGTCGCAGGCGGGAGGCGAGGCTGATCGCGCGGATCATCGCCGCGGCCTTGTCCTTGGTCTCCTGGTCCTCGCTGGCGGGCACCGAGTCCGCGACGATGCCGGCGCCCGCCTGGACGTGGGCGACGCCGTTCTCGATGAGGGAGGTGCGGATCGCGATCGCCATGTCCATGTCGCCGGCGAAGTCGAAGTACCCCACCGCGCCGCCGTAGAACGCGCGGCGGGTGGGCTCGATCTCGTCGATGAGCGCGATCGCGCGCGGCTTGGGAGCGCCGGACAGCGTGCCGGCCGGGAACGTGGCAGCGAAGACGTCGACCGGCCCGTAGGCCGGCTCGAGCTCGCCCACCACCGTCGAGCAGATGTGCATGATGTGCGAGTAGCGGTTCACCCTCATGAACTCGAGCACCTCGACGGAGGTGGGCTCGCACACCTTCACCAGGTCGTTGCGCGCGAGGTCGACGAGCATGACGTGCTCGGCGAGCTCCTTGGGATCAGCGAGCAGATCCTCCTCGAGCGCCTTGTCCTCCTCGGGCGTCGCGCCCCGGGGACGCGACCCGGCGATCGGGAACGTCGACACCCGTCCACGATGCACGGCCGCGAGCGACTCCGGGCTCGCACCGACGACGGCGAAGGCGCGACCCAGGTCGTCCTCGAGGTGGAAGCAGTACATGTACGGACTGGGGTTGAGGGTCCTGAGCACCCGGTAGACGTCGAGCGGCGACGCCTCGCAATCGAGGTCGAACCGCTGCGCGGGCACCATCTGGAACACCTCGCCATCGCGGATCGCGCCCTTCGCGAACGTCACCATGTCCTCGTACTCGCCCGGCGCCGAGCGCTGGCGCACCTCAGGCGCGACGGCGGCGGCGTCGAGCGCCGACACCTCGCCCGGCTCGGCCGCGAGCAGCGCCCGCTCCATCGCCTCGACGCGCGCCACGGCATCCCCGTAGGCGCCCTCGATGCCGGTCGCCTGAGCGTCCGCGTTGACCGCGTTGGCGATGAGCCACACCGAGCCGTCCTGGTGGTCGATCGCGGCGATGTCCGTCGCGAGCAGCAGGTGCGCATCGGGCACGTCGATCTCGCGCGGCGCCTTCTGCGGCAGCGTGGGCTCCCACTGGCGGACGATGTCCCAGCCCATCACTCCGACGAGGCCGCCGGTGAGCGGCGGCAGTCCAGGAATGGGCTCGGACTGCAGTTCGCGCAGCGCGCGCCGAATCGTCTCGAGCGGCGCGCCGTCCGCGAGTCCGACCGGCACGTCGCCCGACCACCGCGCGTCGTCGCCGTCGATCGTCAGCGCCGCGCGCGAGCGCACCCCCACGAACGAGTACCGACCCCGCGAGCCGTCCGGCTCGGCGGACTCGAGGATGAACGTGCCCGGCCGCTCCCCCGCCAGGGCGCGGTAGACCGCGACGGGCGTGAGCGCATCGGCGAGGACCCTTCTGACCACCGGCACCACGCGCCGCGTCCGTCCGTACTCCACGAACTGCTCGTAGCTGGGCCACGTCTGACCCCACTCCACGGTGACGCTCACGCGGGGCCACCCCCCGCATCGGCGTCACGGGCTCCCAGGTCGCCCCCCGCATGGAAGCAGGTGCGCGCTCCCGTGTGGCAGGCCGGTCCCACCTGCGTCACGGTGACGAGGAGGGCGTCGCCGTCGCAGTCGATCTCGACCGCGTGGACGTGCTGGACGTGTCCCGAGGTGTCGCCCTTGCGCCACAGCTCGCCGCGCGACCGGCTCCAGTAGACGGCGCGGCCCGTGGTGAGGGTCTCGTGGAGCGCCTCATGGTTCATCCAGGCGACCATGAGGACGTCGCGCGAGTCGCGGTCCTGCACCACGGCGCACACCAGTCCGTCCTCGGTGCGCTTGAGGCGCTCGGCGACGTTCTCATCCAGCGGCATGGGCTCATCCTTCCAGATCACGACCACCGCGCACTCCGCCGCCGCGTGAGTCCCCCTCGCCCTCCGCGCGAAGTGGATCCACGTCGCTGGTCTCGGGCCCCGGAGCAGCGAAAGGGATCCCTTTCGCGGGCAGGGGGAGAGACGATGCGCCGGCCGGGAGACGTGTCAATCGCGCGTCTGGGAGACCCACGCCGCATACAGCGAGGCATAGGTGCCGCCGGCCGCGACGAGCTCGCGATGGGGACCGACCTCGATGAGCTCGCCCTGCTCCATGACAGCGACCAGGTCCGCGCGCTCAGCCGTCGACAGCCGGTGCGCGATCACCACGGACGTGCGGCCCTGCATGAGGCCCTCGAGCGCGCGCGAGATGCGCACCTCGGTCGCCGGGTCCACCGCGCTCGTGGCCTCATCGAGCACCAGCAGGTCAGGATCGCGCAGATACGCCCTGGCGATCGACACGAGCTGACGCTCGCCGGCGCTCAGCAGCTCACCGCGCGGGCCGACATGGGTGTCGAGGCCATGGGGCAGGGCCTCGATCCAGGCGTCCAGACCCAGCGACTCGAAGGCCGCGAGAGCGCGGTGCTCGAGGTCATCGGGGCTCGCATCCGGGATCGCGTACGCGAGGTTGGTCCGCAGCGTGCCGTCGAAAAGGAAGCCCTCCTGCGGCACCACGGCGATCGACCGGCGCAGCGAGTCCATGGGCACCTCGCGCAGGTCGACCCCGCCCACGCGCACGGCGCCCTCGGTCGGGTCGAAGAACCGCGACATGAGGCGCGCGAGCGACGTCTTGCCCGAGCCTGTCTGGCCCACGAGCGCGATGCGCTTGCCTGCCGGCACGGACAGGTCGACGCCCTTGAGCACCTCGGGTCCACCGGGATAGGTGAGACGGATGCCCTCCATCTCGAGCTCGCCGTGGCCGTGCGGGATGGGGGTGCCGTCGGGTCCGGGGTCCGCGATGGTGACCTCCTCGTCGACCAGCTCGAGCACCCGCCGCCAGCCGACCACGGCGCGCTGCATCTCCGCGAGCATCTCGATGATCCACATGAGCGGGCCGGCGAACATGTACACGAGGAACGCGAATGCGACGACGGTGCCCACGGTCAGGTCGCCGCGCAGCGCGAGCGCCGTGCCTCCGATGAGGGCCAGGCCCGTCGCGAGCGACTGGCCCAGCACTGTCGATGAGAAGTTGAGCGAGGCGAGGATGGACGCCTTGCGCTCGGCGGCGAGGATGTCGTCGATGTCGTCGTTGAGCTGATCGCGCATGCGCTGCTGCACGCCATACGAGCGAATGGTCGCGACGCCCTCGAGCTGCTCCGACGTCCGCCCCAGCAGGTCGGCCATCTTCGAGCGCACGCCCTGGAAGGCGCGCCGCACCCGCGGCTGGATCCACAGCAGCGAGACGACCATGGGCGCGAACGCCACGAGGACCAGCAGGGACAGCTGCCACGAGTAGGCGAGCATGACCAGGAAGACCGCGGCGGACTCGAGGGCGGAGATGATCATCGCCGCGCCGGTCCACTGCATGAGGTCGCGGATGGTCTCGACGTCGCCCGTGACACGCGACACGTAGCGGCCGCGCTGCTCCTCGTTCTGCGTGAGCACGGACAGCTCGTGAACCTTGCCGAACGCACGGATGCGCAGCGTCGCGAGGCCCGCCTCCGCGGCGGACACCATGCGCACGCGCACGCGCCACGCGAGGGTGGCCGCGATGATCAGCACGCCGGCGCCGGCCATGGCATAGCGCAGCACGACCTCGACGTCGACCCCGCCGGGGGCGAGCAGCCCCAGGTCAGTGACGCGCTGCGTGAGGAACGGCACCGCCGCGCGACCGCACGCGGCGAGCGCCGCGAGGATCAGCGTCACCACGAGGCCCGCCCGGAACTCGGGGCTCACCTGCAGGCCGCGACGGAACATCTGGCGAACGGTCATGGACTCGTGGTCGGCCGAGCGCCTCTGGTCTGCGTTCGACTGCTGTGCGGCCGTCATCCGACGTACCCCGCTTCCTCCTCGGCCTGGCGGCGCGAGTCCTCCTCGTAGGCGAGCACCAGCTCGCGGTAACCGCGGTCGCGCTCGAGCAGCTGCGCGTGCTTTCCCGCATCGACGACGCTGCCCGAGTCGACGTGCACGACGTGGTCAGCGAGCAGGATGGAGGCGAGTCGATACGCGATGATCAGCACCGTCGGACCTTGACCGTCGGCGCTGAGGCCCCTCAGGATCTCCTGCTCGACCCTGGGGTCGACGGCACTGGTGGCGTCGTCCAGGACGAGCACGCGCGGCTGGCGGACCAGCGCCCGCGCGAGCGCGAGCCGCTGGCGCTGGCCGCCGGAGAGGTTCATGCCGCGCTCGGCGAGCACCGCGTCCAGCGCGGAGGCGCCGTCGCGGCCCAAGCCCTGCACGACGTCGGTGATGTTGGCCTGGTCGAGTGCTCGCCACACCGCGTCGTCGTCGTAGTCCTCGCCCAAGGTGACGTTGTCCCTCACCGTTCCGGCGAACACGAACGCCGTCTGCGGCACGAGCGCGACATGGTCGCCGAGCTTCGCGATGGTCTCCATGTCGATGTCGTCGAGAGAGATCGCGCCCTGCACCGGGCGAGCGAGCCGTGAGGCGGCGAGAGCCACCGTGGTCTTGCCGGATCCGGTCGCGCCGACGAGCGCCGTGACGGTGCCCGGCTCGAGCTCGAGCGAGACGTCGCGGAGGATGACCGCGAGCCCGCCGTCTCCGTCGTCGGCGCCGATGTCGGCGCCGTCGAAGCGGATCGCGCCCGCGCCGTCGCGCGCGACCTCGCGGTGCCCTGGCTCGTCCACCTCGGTCGCGGCCTGGGCGATCTCGCCCACGCGCCGGAACGCGACGAGCGCCTGAGGCATCTGGCCGAGCACCCAGCCCAGCCCGCGGATCGGCACGGCGAGCAGGGTGACCAGGTAGATCGCGGCGACCACGTCGCCCACGGTGACCGCTCCCGCCTGCGCGCGGTAGGCGCCCACGATCATCAGCGCGACCGATCCGAGCGGCACCACGAGGTCCATGAGGGGCTCGAACCAGGCACTGGTGCGGCCCACCTTGATGTCCGCGTCGCGCAGCCCGTTCACGGCCGTCGAGAATCGGGCGGTCTCGCGGCGCTCGGCACCCAGAGCCTTGACGACGGTCCCGCCCTCGAAGCTCTCGTGCGCGATGGTCGAGACGTCGGCGCGCAGCTCCTGGCCGAGGTCCCAGCGCGGCGTGATGACCTTCTCGTACAAGAGGTTGATCGCGAAGATGATCGGCACGACGGCCAGCCCGGTCACGGCGAGCCACGGATCCATCCGCCACATCGACCAGCCAGCGGCGAACATCATCACGAAGGACCCGACGGTGAAGGCGAAGGGGTGCAGCGTGTTGGTCGCGCTCTCCGAGTCCGACGACATGGCCGACAGGATGCGACCCGACGGGTTCGCCCGGTGCCACCCGAGCGGAAGGCTCGCGAGCGCATCGGCCACCACGCGTCGGTGGCGCGAGCCCACTCCCGCCACCGCGATGCCCTGGACCCCGCGGCGCAGTCCCACCAGCACGGCATTGAGGATGCCGATGCCCAGGAAGGCGCCGCCGGCCAGGAGGATCGCCTCGAACGGGTCCTGGGTGATCTCGCCCCACACGCCCTGGATCGGCTCTCCCTCGACGCCGGGGATCACGACATCGTCGGTGATCTCGCCCAGCAGGGTGCCGAACATCACGGTGAGGATCGAGAACACGGCCGCGGCCGCGATGGCGAACATGAACCGCCAGCGCTCGGTGCGCATCGCGTGGCGGACAAGCTGGAACGACTTGCGGTTGAAGGATCCGCTGAGGCGGTAGTCGTCGGCCCGCTGGGAGCCGCTCATCGGACCTCGATCCCTGCGTCGCGCATCGCTGCCTTGACCTCCTTGATGCTGAGAGTGCCGAAGTGGAAGACGCTCGCCGCGAGCACCGCGTCGGCGCCCGCACGGGCCGCCTCGACGAAGTGCTGGGCGGTGCCGGCACCGCCGGAGGCGATGAGCGGGATGGACACCACGGCTCGGACGTCCCGGATCATCGCGAGGTCGAAGCCGCCGGTGGTGCCGTCAGCGTCCATCGAGTTGAGCAGGATCTCCCCCGCGCCCAGCTCGGCCCCGCGACGCGCCCACTCGACCGCGTCGATGCCCGTCCCCGTCTTGCCACCGTGCGTGGTCACCTCGTAGCCGGACTCCGTCACGGTGTCCGGACCGCAGCGGCGAGCGTCGACGGACAGCACGAGCACCTGCGAGCCGAACCGCTGTGCGATCTCGGCGATCAGCTCCGGCCGCTCGATGGCGGCGGTGTTCACGCCCACCTTGTCCGCTCCCGCACGCAGCAGTCGGTCGACGTCCTCGGGGCTGCGCACGCCGCCGCCGACGGTCAGCGGCACGAACACCGTGTCGGCCGTCCGTCCCACCATCTCGTACGTGGTGTCGCGGCCGTCGCTCGAGGCGGTGACGTCGAGGAAGGTGACCTCGTCGGCGCCGGCGTCGCCGTACGCGCGGGCGAGCTCGACCGGGTCGCCGGCGTCGCGGAGATCCTTGAAGTTGACGCCCTTGACCACGCGGCCGGCGTCCACATCCAGGCAGGGGATCACTCTCACGGCGGCACCCATCACGCCTCCGGATTCCACACGTCGAGGACGTCGACGACGAACACGGTCGTCCCCTGCACCGGGTAACCGAGCACCGGCGGCACCACCAGCAGCACCCGCGAGCCCTCGGTCTGGTCGAGCAGGCCCTGCTGCAGTCCAGGGACGGCCGAGACCTCGTCCATGTTCACGAGCAGCGGCGCGGTGTCGACGGGCCAGGACGACTCGAACACGTCGCCGGCGTGCCAGAGCTCGCCGGCCTCGGTCCCCGCCTCCTCATCGGCAGGACTGTCCGCGTAGTAGTAGATCGCATAGTTGGCGAGCACCTGGGAGTTGCTGGTGATCTGCCTGCCCTGGCCGGCGACCAGCGTCGCGACCTGGAGATCGGCCGGCGGCGCGGCGTCCTCGGGGATGGTGACCACCGGAGCGCCATCGGCGCCCGTGGTCACCGTGGGCATGCCGTCCGGGGGGTCGACCGCCTCGCCGGCGGGCTCGATCGGGAGCACGTCCACCACCATGGCGATGGGCTCGCTCTCGGCGACGCCCTCACCGGGGGGCGTGACGACGAGCACGCGAGCGCCCACGTTGACCTCGCTCAGCGCCTCGTACATGGCCTCGCCGATGATCTCGGGCGCGAGCACGAAGGAGTCCGGGGTCCCGTCGTAGGTGTTGATGATGACCGTGCCGTCGACCAGCGACTCGCCGTAGGTGTCGAGCAGCAGCGCCTGGCCGTCGACCAGCGGCTCGCCGTCGCCCTCCCACAGCACTTGCGTCTCCTCGTTGCTGTAGTCGACGCCCGGCAAGAACTCGATGTCGGGTGCCAGGGTCTCTGACTGCGTGACCGTGATGGCTTCGACGCCGCCCGACGGGGTCACGCTGGTGCCCGGGGAGTCGCCATCGCTCGAGCACGCCGCGAGCGCCAGCGCGCCGGCGCAGGCGCACGCGAGCACGGCGAGACCACGCATGGTTGCCCCTTTCGAGACGGGAGGAGGTGTGCTCAGTCTACTGCCGGGCCAGGCTCGTCGAGCGCGGCCAGCAGGCTGTCGACGCGCTCATCCGTCGCCCGGAACGGGTCCTTCAGCAGGATCGTCCGCTTGGATCCGCCCGCGAGCTTGAGGTGGACCCAGTCGACGGTGAAGTCCTGCCCGGCGTCGAGCGCCGCCGCCACGAAGCGGCCCCTCAGCGCGGCGCGGGTGGTGGCGGGGGCATGGGAGCGGGCGTGATCGATCTGCGCCTCGGTCACCACGGTGGCGGCGAGACCGTCGCGCACCAAGCGATGGAACAGGCCACGCGTGGGCGAGATGTCGTGATACGCGAGCTCGAGTCGTGCGAGGCGCGGATCGTCGAGGGTGCAGTCGAGGCGCGACTGGTACCGCTCGAGGAGCCGCAGCTTGATCGCCCAGTCGAGCTCCGTGTCGACGCCGGAGAAGTCCTGCGTGCGCACCGCGTCGATCCCTCGCTGCCACAGGTCGACGATCCGCTCCACCTCGGGTGTGCGCTCGATCGCGTCGCCCACGCGCGAGCGCACGGCGTCGAGGTAGGTCTGCTGGACCTCGACCGCGGTCAGGCGACGGCCGTCCGCCAGCTCGACGGTCGCGGCGCCGGTGAGGTCGTGCGCCACGGCTCGGATCGCCTGCATCTCCTTGGCGAGCGTGAGGTCCGGCAACGGGATCCTCGCCTCCATGAGGCGCAGGATGAGGTCGGTCGCCCCGACCTTGAGCAGCGTGGTGGTCTCGGACATCGACGAGTCGCCCACGATCACATGCATGCGCCGGTACAGCTCGGCGTTGGCGTGGGGCTCGTCCCGAGTGTTGATCATGGGTCGCGATCGCGTGGTGGCTGAGCTCATCCCCTCCCACATGTGATCAGCCCGCGACGAGAAGCTGAAGTGGGAACCCGTCGGGGTGCGCGTCACCGTCCCCGCACCCGTGACGATCTGACGAGTCACGAGGAACGGCAGGAGCGCCGAGGCGAAGGCCCGGAAGTCGGCGCGGCGACGCACCAGGTAGTTCTCGTGGCAGCCGTAGCTGTTGCCCGCCGAGTCCACGTTGTTCTTGTACAGGTGGATCTGCCCGGCGACCCCGGCGTCGGCGAGGCGTCGCTCGCCCTGCTCGACCAGGTCGTGGACGATCCGCTCCCCCGCCTTGTCGGAGGCGATGAGGTCCGTGAGGGTGTCGCACTCGGCGGTCGCGTACTCGGGATGCGCACCCACGTCGATGTAGAGGCGGGAGGCGTTGGGGAGGAAGACGTTCGATGAACGCCCCCACTGCACCACCGAGTGGAACAGGTGTCCGGCGACCTCCTCGGGCGTGACGGCGCGCGCGTTGGGCGCATCGAGGTGCAGCCCGAACTCGGTCTCGAGCCCGAAGATGCGACGCTCAGCCGGGACGTCGAGCGGCGGAGGGACGTCGGCGGAGATGCCGCCCGGGAGCACGGACGCGGCTACTGCCCGCCCTTCTGGACGAATGAGCGCACGAACTGCTCGGCGTTGGTCTGCAGCGAGTCGTCGATCTCGTCGAGCAGGCTGTCGAGCGCATCGGTGCTCTCGGCCTTGGCGCCGCCGGGGGTGGGAGCGGGCTCGGGCGCGTCGTCCTCGTACGGCTGTCCGGAGGCGTGAGTCTGAGGCATGTCTCGAGTCTAGCCCCGCGGCCCTGGGCCACACCCCTGCGGGCTGGCGCCCCGCTCTCGACTCCCGACAGTCACGAACACCACGGGACGCGACACCCCGCCTGCGCGGCCGTCCGGCCTCCAGGCGCGGGCGTGTCGGCACGAGGATGTTCGGAAGTGGCGGGGCGCGGGGGTCAGAAGTGTCGGGGCGAGTGTCGGTCACCCGTCGAGAGACTGCGGGAGCAGCGCCGATGCGCGGGCTGGGTCAGCCCAGCTCGTCGAGAAGCGGGTGCGAGGTCTGGAGGGGATCGTCGAGGTGCAGCACCTCGAGCCGGCCGTGGCGGGTCTCGCGGTCCAGGACCACGGTGGACCAGCCGGCTGCGTCGACCAGCTCGGGGTGGCGACTCACGAAGGCGCCGCGCACGGCCGCGCGGGTCGACTGCGGTGCCGTGTGGACGGCGGTGGCGACCTCGTCATCGCTCGCGATGCGCGTGACCGCTCCTGCGGCGCCGAGGCGGGTCGCCCACCCGTCGCCGAGCCGGCTCCACTGCAGGTCGAGTGCCGCGAGGCGCGGGTCGTCCCATGCGAGCGGCATCGCGACGCCGTCGTCCCCTGCCACGGAGTTCTTGTCGCGCAGCCGCCCGAGCAGCTGCAGCTTCGCGACCCACTCCACGTCCTTCGCGGCGGCGAAGATGTCCCGCCCGAGCGCGTCGAGCACGCCCTCCCAGCGCGCGAGCACCTGCAGGTCGTCCGCGCTGTCGGCGTAGTCCCGCGCGATCTCCAGCAGCGCGCGCTGCACGTCGAGCGCGGTCGCCCTCTCCCCCGACGCCAACGGCAGCTCGGCGCGCAGGTCGAGGTCGCGTGACACGCGAGTCACAGCTCCGACGGGGTCGGCGAGGACGAGCGTCTCGAGGCGCTCGTCCTCGGCCTCGATCGCGCTCAGCACCAGCGCCGTCGCACCGATCTTGAGGTAGGTCGGCACGTCCATCGCGTTGGCGTCGCCGATGATGACGTGCAGGCGCCGCCACAGCGTGCGATCCGCATGGGGCTCGTCCCTGGTGTTGACGATGGGGCGGCGCAGGGTGGTCTCGAGCCCGATCTCGGTCTCCATGTAGTCGGCCCGCTGCGAGATCTGGAAGCCTGCGCGCTCGCCGCGCTGGCCGATCCCCACGCGGCCCGCGCCCACGACCACCTGGCGGGTCACCAGGTGCGCGGTGATCAGCCGCGCCAGCGCGTCGAAGTCCACGTCGCGGCGCACGAGGAAGTTCTCGTGCGTGCCATAGCTCGCGCCCTTGCCGTCGACGTTGTTCTTGTACAGCTCGACCCGCGACCCCTCCTCGGCGGCGTAGCGCTCGGCGGCCGCGAGCGCGATGGCGTCGCCTGCGCGGTCCCAGATCACGGCCTCGCGGGCGCTCGCCACCTCCGGACCCGAGTACTCGGGGTGCGCGTGGTCCACGTAGAAGCGCGAGCCGTTCGCGAGCACCGCGTTGAGGTGGGCGGGGTCCTCCCAGGAGCCGCGCCGGCGGCGCAGCGAGATGCGGCCGTGCGCGGGATCCCACTCGTGGACGTCGGTGAGCATGTCGGCGCCCGCGGTCGCCCGATCGCGGCGCATGCCCCGCTGGTCCTGCAGCGGGTCCTCGCCCCCGTAGTCCCAGGGCGCGGTCTGCCCGTCGGCCCACAGGCGGCACGCGCTCACCAGGCGCGACGACAGCAGGATCGGGTTGGCCTGAGGCGCGTCGGGGTCGACGATCCCGTACTCGGTCTCGATGCCGGCGACGCGCATGCTCAGCCCTCGCGCAGCGAGCTCGACGCCACGGCCCTCGCCTCGGCGAGCTCCTGGTCGCAGGCGGCATCGACATGCGCGGCGGTGAGGCCACGCTCTCCTCCGGCGATGACCGCCTTGATGGCCCGCGTCTTGGCGCGGTCGACGGCGTTGCGGATCAGCGCGCCGGACATCAGGGACTTGTTGTTCGGGTCGGCGTAGAGGCGGTCGACGCCGCGCTCGGCGAGGTCCTTCGCCACCCGCACGCGGTCGCCGCCGGCGGCCTCGACCGCGGACGCGGCGAGCGGCAGGTCAGGCGTGAGGTACTTCGAGAAGATGTCGCGCGCGGAGGCCGCGTCCGGGCGGGAGATCTCGATCTTGACGTCGAGGCGGCCCGGCCGCAGGATCGCCGGGTCGAGCATGTCCTCGCGGTTCGAGGCGCCGATCACGATGACGTTGCCCAGCTGCTCGACGCCGTCGAGCTCCGTGAGCAGCTGCGGAACGATCGTCGTCTCCATGTCCGAGCTGACGCCCGAGCCGCGCGAACGGAACAGCGCCTCCATCTCGTCGAAGAACACCACGACGGGCGATCCCTCGGAGGCCTTGGCCCGTGCGCGCTCGAAGATGGTGCGGATGTAGCGCTCCGTCTCACCCACGTACTTGTTGAGCAGCTCCGGCCCCTTGACCGACAGGAAGTACGAGCGGTCGGCGCCCACCGCATCGGCGAGGCTGTGCGCGACCGCCTTGGCGATGAGCGTCTTGCCGCAGCCAGGAGGGCCGTAGAGCAGGAGGCCGCGCGGCGGGGTCAGCGCGTGCTCGCGGTACAGGTCGGGGTGGCGCAGCGGCAGCTCGATCGCGTCGCGGATGCGCTCGATCTGCGGGGCGAGGCCGCCGATCCGGTCGTAGTCGACGTCCGGCACCTCCTCGAGCAGCAGCGCCTCGACGCCCGTGCGCTCGATGCGCTCCGTCGCGAACCCGGTGCGCGGGTCGATGATGACGGTGTCGCCCTCCGACAGCCGCGCGCGGGCGTCGCCGCCGGTGAGGATCACCACGCGCTCGTCCTCGCCGCGGGCGACCACCAGCAGGCGCTCGTCGTCGATGACCTCGCGCACGATCGCGCCCTGGCCTGCACGCTCGGGCTGGGCGACGCCCACGACGACGCTCATGGGGTTGAGCAGCACCTCGGCGCCGGGCACGAGGTCGCCCTCGACGTTCGGCAGCATCGCGACGCGCATGCGGCGGCCGTTGCTCACCACGTCGGCGTGCGCGCCCACCCGCTGGACGAAGGTCGCGAAGGTTTGCGGCGGCTCCTGGGCCTGCGCGAGCTTGTCGCGCATCTCGCCCAGCGACGAGCGAGCGGACTCGAGCAGGCGCTGCAGCTCCGCGTTGCGCGCCTGCAGCGCGGCGACGCGGTCCTGTCCGTCGGCGACCATCAGCTGTCCTCCTCGTTCGTCGCCACGCCCTGCGCGGCCTCGTCGTGCCCGTGCTGCTCGACCTCGCGGATGTGCTGCGCATCGCGGCGCACGCGACGGACCTTCTTGTCGCTGACGGCACGCTCGCCCAGGTCCTCCGGCGACCAGTCGGCGTCCGTGGGGTAGGCGCCCTTGGCCGGGCGGCGCTTGCGCAGCGGCGCGTCCACGCCCGGCGCCAGGCGCCGCGTGGTGAGCAGGAAGCCGGTGTGGCCGATCATCCGGTGATCGGGTCGCACCGCGAGGCCCTCGAGGTGCCAGGTGCGGACCATCGACTCCCACGCCTGCGGCTCGGTGAAGCCACCGTGCTCGCGCAGGTCCTCGGCGAGCCGCGACAGCTGAGTGGTGGTCGCGACGTAGGCGAGCAGGACGCCGCCGGGGCCCAGCGCATCGGCCGCCGCGTCGAGGTTCTCCCATGGCGCGAGCATGTCCAGGACGATGCGATCGACGGTGCCGGGCTCGGCGACGTCGCCCACGCGGTCCGCGAAGTCGCCGATCTCGAGCCGCCACGCCGGGTGTGGCCCGTCGAAGTGGCTCTCGACGTTGGCGCGCGCGATGTCGGCGAAGTCCTCGCGGCGCTCGATGGAGATGAGCTCGCCGCCGTCGCCCACGGCGCGCAGCAGCGACATGGTGAGAGCGCCGGAGCCCACGCCCGCCTCGACCACGCGGGCGCCGGGGTAGATGTCCGCCATCTGGATGATCTGGCCGGAGTCCTTCGGGTAGATCACCGCGGCGCCGCGCGGCATCGACATCACGAAGTCGCTCAGCAGCGGCCGCAGCACCAGGTACTCGTAGCCTGCGGTGTTGGTGACGACGGTGCCCTCGGGCTGGCCGATGATCTCGTCGTGCGTGAACTGCCCGCGGTGGGTGTGAAACGTCTTGCCCGCCTCGAGCACGATGGTGTGGTGGCGGCCCTTGGCGTCGGTGAGCTGGATGCGGTCGCCGGCACGCAGGGGCCCGCGGCGCGCGGCGGCGCCCGTCGGAGGGGTGGGGACGGTCATGCGCTCCAGTCTAGGGGCGGGCGAGAGGGCCTCCCGAGCGGGCGCTGGCCCCTGCCAGGCTGCCTACTGCAGCGCCTCCGTGACGTCCGACAGCCGCGCGACGCCCACGGGGCGCCCGTGCTCGACGACGACCCAGCCGTCGGTCCTGCCCCACCATTCGCGCAACGCGCCCACCAGCTCCTCGCCGCCCAGCGTAGGCGAGACCTCGCACCCGCGGGGCGTGGGCATCAGCACTGACGTCAGGGTCGTCGCGCCACGCGACTCGGCGGGCACCGCCTGGCCCACGGCCACGGGAAAGTGCCCGGCGACGGCGCCGTCGGCGCCCGTGACCACCACCTCGCGCGCTCCCGAGCGCGTCGCAGCCGCGAGCGCATCGTCGACGCTGGAGGTGTAGGGCACCGCGATCGCCGGCACCATGACCGATCCCGCCGTCACCACCTCGCGCTTGCTGAGATGCTGCGCCGCGCGGAGCGCCTGAGATGCGGCCGGCCACAGGATCAGCGCGATCAGGCCGGCCCACATCACGTCGAACAGCTGCGGGGTGCGCCCTTGAGCGAGCGGTGCTCCGAGCGCGAAGAGCACCACTCCCACGGCGATCGAGCGGCCGCCCCAGGCCGCGATGATGACGCCCTTCCACCGGTCCTTCGTCACGGCCCACACGATCGACTCGAGCACCCGCCCGCCGTCCATCGGGATGCCGGGCAGCGCGTTGAAGACCGCGAGGATGAGGTTCGCGATGGCGATGTACTGGATGATCAGGTAGCCGGTGATGTCCCCGCCCACGAGGTCGATGAGCGTCACATCGAACAGTCCGGTCGCGAGCAGGGCGTAGGCGATGCCCGAGATCACGAGGTTGGTCACCGGACCAGCGGCGGCGGTGAGTCCGTTGTCGCGCGGCGTGAGCCCGCGCGCGTCGAAGCTGGTGTGGCCGCCCCACAGGGTGATCACCACCTCGTGCACCTCGCGGCCGAGCGCCTTCGCGGTGGCAGCGTGGCTGAGCTCGTGCAGGAAGACGGACACGAACAGCAGCACGGCGAGGATCAGCCCGATGGTGAAGCCTCGGCGCGTGAGCTCTGCTCCTCCCCCGGTGCTGAACAGGAATGCGAGCAGCACGAGCATGAGCAGGGTCGACGGCTGCACGATGATGCGGCCGCCGAATGCGCGGCCCAGCTGGAATCCGCGCGTGCGCTGAGGGGCGTCGGTCATGGCACCACGGTAGTTCCTCGCGGCCACGCCTCGACGCGTGCCCTCGGGTGGGGACCGGGAGCGCCGATGCGCGGGCTGGGCTCGCCGTGTCAGTCGCCGACCCTAGGGTGGAGGCATGAGCAGAGCCCCCGCCCTGTCACCCTCGCGAGCCGGCGACTTCCGCCAGTGCCCGCTGCTGTTCCGCCTGCGCACGATCGACCGCCTTCCCGAGCCTCCGTCGCTGGTTCCGAACCTCGGCACCCTCGTCCACGGCGTGCTCGAGCACCTCTACGACCGACCACCGGGCGAGCGCACGGTGGAGACCGCGCACGCCATGCTCGAGCCCGAGTGGCACGCGATGATCGCGAAGGATCCCCAGCTGGCCGAGCTCGTGCAGGATCCTGCGGAGCGGGATCGCTTCTTCACCGATGCGCGCGAGCGCCTGAGCACGTACTTCACGCTCGAGAACCCCCAGCGTCTCGAGCCCACGGGCCGGGAGGAGTTCGTCGAGTACCAGCTCGACGACGGGCCGCGCCTACGCGGAGTGATCGACCGCGTCGAGGTCGCACCGGATGGGTCGATCCGCATCACCGACTACAAGACCGGGAAGACCCCGCATCCGCGCTACGGCCAGCAGGCGAAGTTCCAGATGCGGTTCTACGCGCTGCTCGTCGAGCGGCTGCGCGGGCGCCGGCCGGCGCTGCTGCAGCTGCTGTACCTCCGCGACGGAGGCACGGTCGTCCTCCATCCCACGGATCAGGACATGGACCTCATCGAGCACGAGATCCGCGAGCTGTGGGCGGACATCACGGCCGCGGCGCGGAACCTCAGCTTCCGCCCGCGGCGGTCGAAGCTGTGCGACTGGTGCACCTTCCAGGCGCACTGCCCGGAGTTCGGGGGCACGCCGCCGGTCATCGATCCGGTCGCTGTCGAGCGGGCGCTCGGCGTCGGCGCCGCGTAGGCACCGGCCCGCGACGCATCACAGGGGCGCGACGGCACCGCGGCCGGAACGGCGCCGTGCCCGACGGACGCCGCTAGTGCAGTCCCGCCCGGTACAGCTGACGGAACGCGTCCATGTCCGAGTCTCCACCCGCGCCGAACACGCCGCCGAGGCCGAGCTCCTCGAGCAGCCCGAGCGCACGTCCCACCTCGTCGGCGCGCGCGGCGGCGAGCCACTTGGCGTTCTCGTCGCCCGCGCTGCGAGCCGGCGAGCCCGGCTGAGACATCACCGAGGCACGCTCGCGGTCATGGCTGGCGAGAGCGTCGTCAGCGGGCCGCTGGTGACCCAGGTGCACCACGAGGTCGCCGACCACCTGCGGTTCCGCGACCGCCTCCTCGTAGCCGAAGAGGAACACGGACCGCGGCGCCAGCGTGCGCAGCAGGACGCGGTTGTCGATCGCCCACAGCAGCACGCCTCGCTCCAGCGGCGAGGCGGCGCTCGCGGCGAGTGCGGGGAGGTTCGGGGCGTGCTCCTCGATCAAGCGTTCGTCGGCCAGGATGCGATCGAGCTTCGCGTCCGTCCACGCCAGCGCGGACCGGCTTCCCACCTGGGCCAGAGGGTGGCGCACCACGACGGCCATGGGCACCTGAGGGAACTCCGCCTGCAGCCAGCCGCCCCACAGGTGGGAGTGGATCTCCTTGATCACCCGCGCATCGGTCCTGCTGTGACCATCGAGCGGCACGCATTGGTGGAGCCAGGGCGCGTCGAAGCGCCCGGCGAGCACGTCGCCCACGTGCTGACGGAGGGTCTCGTCGCGCGTGCCAGGTGGGAGGTAGCCGCGCGGGACGACCTCGCCGGAGCGCTGCACCTCGATGGGGTGGAAGGGCTCGAAGATGGGCCGCGCGGCCGTGAGTCGAACCAGCTCCTGGAGCAGCCAGGTGGTTCCGCTGCGGCCGCTGCCGAACAGCACGCTCGCCCCGCGAGTGTCCCGATCCTTCGCGCGCCACGAGGAGGTCAGGCGGTTCATCACCGCGCCCACGCGCGAATCATGTCCGGACGGAGTCATGCGCTCACTCCTCGTCGCCGAGCTCGTCGATGCGGCGCCCACCGGCGACCTCACCGAGGACATCCGGCGTCAGGCGTGCGAGCGACGCCACGCGCGACAGCTCGGGGCGCGCCGGAATGGGGGTGAGGCGTCGCACGCCGATGGTGCGCGCGCCGGACGCGAGCGCCGAGGCGACCCCCGCCGGCGAGTCCTCGATCGCCACGCACCTCTCGATGTCGACGCCCAGCTCGCGCGCCGCCGTGAGGAACGCCTCGGGGTCGGGCTTGCCGCGCTGGACCCGGTCGCCCGTCACCACGACGGCGAACGCGTCCGGCGCCTGCGCCACGAGAGCGTTCGCCAGCCGCGTGTACGACATCGTCACCAGAGCGCACGGGATCCCGGCCGCGACCACGCGCTCCAGCAGCGCCCGTGCGTCCGGCTGCCAGGGCACGTGGTTCCGCACGCTCTCGGTGACACGGGCGAGCAGGTGCTCGACGATCTGCTCGACCTCGAGGTCGACGCCGCGGTCCTTGAGGATCTGCCCCGACACGGTGAGCGGGTTGCCCACCAGCGACAGCCCGTCCTCGTGAGTCCACGGGGCGTCGAACTGTCGCGCGAGCTCCATCTCCGCCGCGATCCAGTAGGGCTCGGAGTCGATCAACGTGCCGTCCATGTCCCACAGCACGGCGGCCGGACGAGGGTGCTGTTCGGTCACGAGTCATGAGTCTAGGCTGGGTGAATGAGCACGGACGAACGCGAGAGCGCCATCGGCGCGGAGGAGACCGTGATGATCGCCGCGTTCGAGGGCTGGAACGATGCGGGCGGCGCCGCGTCAGCGGCCCTGGACCATATCGCGGAGGTCTGGGGTTCGCAGCAGCACGTGGCCATCGATCCCGAGGACTATCACGACTTCCAGGTGAGCCGGCCCTCGATCACCCGCCTGCCCTCTGGTGATCGGGTGATCTCGTGGCCAGGAACCGTGGTGTCCACGACCCCCGGGCCGTGGCACGGCGAGCGCACGCTCGCGCTCACGCGCGGCATCGAGCCGTCGATGCGCTGGCGCTCGTTCAGCGCCGAGGTGCTGGACGCGGCCGAGGAGCTGGGCGTCACCACGCTGGTGACCTGCGGCGCCCTGCTGCTGGACGTGCCGCACACCCGTCCCCTGCCGACCTTCGTGACCAGCGACGATGTCGACGCACGCGAGCGCTACGGGCTCGAGCCGTCGGACTACGAAGGCGCGACGGGGATCGTCGGCGTGCTCGGCCACGAGGCGCAGCTGCGCGGCATCACGGTGCTCAGCGTCTGGGTGGGCGTTCCGCACTACATCGCGCACCCACCCAGCCCCAAGGCGACGGCGACGCTGCTGGGTCAGCTCGAACGCCTGCTCGGCGTCTCGATCGACCTGGGCGAGCTGCCCGACGAGGCCGAGGCGTGGCAGCGCGGCGCGGACGAGCTCACCGAGGAGGACGAGGAGATCGCCGCCCACGTCGAGCAGCTCGAGTCCGTGATGGACGAGACCAGCCTCCCCGAGGCCTCCGGCGACGCGATCGCCGCCGAGTTCGAGCAGTTCCTGCGCAGGCGCGGCGAGGGCGGGCCCAAGCGCACGGACTGACGGACCGATCTCCAGCGCGTCGATTCGCAACCGCGCCGGAGTGACGAGCCGGGGCGATCAGTCGATGGCCGTGAGCACGCCCGCGCCGAGCAGGACGAAGATGAGTGCGGCGAGGCCGATCCGGTACCAGACGAACGGCCAGAACGAGTGGCGCGTGATGATCCTCAGGAACCACACGATCACGACGTAGCCCACGCCGAAGGCGACGGTCGCCGCGAGGATGGTGTTCGCGATGCCCGGGCCTCCCGGCGCCGTCAGCTCGCCCGAGTTCGCGACGAGCTCGAACAGGCCTGAGCCCAGCACGGCGGGGATGGCGAGCAGGAACGAGTAGCGCGCGGCCGCCTCACGCGTGAGCCCGAGGAACAGGCCCATCGAGATGGTGCCGCCGGAGCGCGACACGCCTGGAATGAGCGCCATCGCCTGCGCCAGGCCCAGCAGCCACGCGTCCTTGGCCGTGAGCTCGGTGAGCTCGCGCTCCTTGCGGCCGATCCTGTCGGCAAGGCCCAGCACCAGCGCGAAGATGGCCAGCACCGCCGCCGTCAGGTACAGGTTGCGGAGGTGATGCTCGATGAAGTCCTGGAACAGCAGTCCGAGCGCCACGATCGGGATCGAGCCGAGGATCACCCACCAGCCCAGTCGCGCGTCGGGGCTGCCCTTTCCCAGACGGGCAGCCCTGTCCGTGCCGTTGCGGCCGGCGAGCGCGGCCAGCCATGCGGAGACGATGCGCGCGATGTCCTTGCGGAAGTACAGCAGCACCGCTGCCTCGGTGCCGATCTGGATGATCGCCGTGAAGGCGGCGCCGGGGTCGCCGCCGCTGGGCAGCAGGGGGCCGATCACGCGAATGTGCGCGCTGGAGGAGATGGGAAGGAACTCGGTGAGCCCCTGCACGATGCCGAGGACGACCGCTTCCCACCAGTTCATGACGGCAAGGCTAACCCCCCGCGAGTCGCGCCGATGCACGGGCCGCGCGTGGCG
Source organism: Demequina sp. NBRC 110053 (assembly GCF_002090095.1). GTDB lineage: Bacteria > Actinomycetota > Actinomycetes > Actinomycetales > Demequinaceae > Demequina. The sequence goes on from NZ_BBRJ01000003.1 coordinate 200,354, forward strand.
GTAGCGTCGCGTTCATGCAGCGCAGGCGGGTCGGCACGAGCGGATTGACGGTCTCCGCGCTCGCCCTGGGAACGATGACGTGGAGTCGCGACACCGGCGCCGACGAGGCCGGCGCTCAGCTGGATGCCTTCCTCGACGCAGGCGGCACCCTCGTCGACACCGCCGCCTCGTATGCCGACGGCGGCTCGGAGGCTCTCATCGGCACCATGCTCGGCGGCACGATCGCGCGAGACGACATTCAGATCTGCACCAAGGCGGGGATTCGGCGCACGGACGGCGGCGGCGTGATCGACGCCTCGCGCGACACGCTGCTCGGCACTCTCGATGCGTCGCTCGAGCGGCTGGGGACGGACCACGTCGACCTGTGGCTCGTGCACGCCTACGACCCCGTCGCCCCCATCGAGGAGACGCTTCACGCCCTCGAGATCGCCGTCAACTCCGGGCGTGCGCGCTACGTGGGCGTGTCCAACCACCCCGGCTGGGCGACCGCCAGGATCGCCACGCTCGCCAGCCGGCCCGCGATCAGCGCGGTCCAGGCGGAGTACTCCCTCGTCCAGCGCGGCATCGAGCGCGAGGTCGTCCCGGCGAGCGCCGCGCTCGGGCTCGGCGTGCTCGCCTGGTCGCCACTCGGCCGCGGCGTCCTCACCAGCAAGTACCGGGAGGCCATACCGGCGGACTCCCGGGCGGCCTCCGATCACCTGGCCGGGTTCATCGCGCCGTACCTGGACGACCGCGCGGCGGCGATCGTGGACGCCGTCGTGACCGCCGCGCAGGGGCTCGATCGCGAGCCGCTCGAGGTGGCGCTGGCATGGACCATGGCCCGGCCCGGCATCGCGTCGGCGATCGTGGGCGCGAGGACCGCGGCCCAGCTCCGGCCGTCGCTCGCCTCTCTCGACCTCGAGCTGCCCGCGTCGATCGCGGACGCGCTCGACGACGTCTCAGCGCCGCCCATCGGCTACCCGGAGCGGCGGTAGCGACCATGACGATGCCGGAGATCGCCTATCGCAGGTCGAAGTCCTCCAGGTCGTCGTCCATGTCGTCCTCGTCCTCCGCGGCGTGCGCGTCGAGGGGATCGTCCTGCGGGGCGTCGTCGTCCTCGTCGTCCTCGTCGTCGTCGTCGTCGTCTTCGTCTTCGTCTTCGTCGTCCTCGAAGTCGTCGTCGACGACGAGCGGCAGCGTCTCCGCATACTCGGTGTCGAGCGCGTCCTCGTACTGCTCGAACGCGGAGGCCACGGCGTCGTACGCATCGTCGACTGCCGCATCGGCCGGACTGCGGCGTGTGGAGACGGCATCGAGGTGCTCCTCGAGCGTCGCCACCAGTCGGCGGAGCGCCTCGTGCGCGTCAGTGCTCATGGTTATGAAGGTACCTGCGGATGCAGTTGAATGGGAGGGGTCATGAGAGAAATCGGCACGCACGCTTCGCACGTCATCTCGCCGTCGCGCGGGCGGTCGAGCGCGCCCAGCCGCTTCGAGTGGCGGGTGGTCGACATTCCTCGGGACGTGACGCGCTCCGAGGTCCATGCGATGGTCAACGAGCAGGTCGAGTACGGCCGCTGGGAGCTCAAGCGATCGCAGATCCTCGTGGGCGGCGCACGCCGGGTGTGGCTGCGCCGGCGAGTGATGCGCGTGGTGCGCACGGACGCCGCCTGATCGCTCCGCGACTGCGCCGCGACACCCTCAGCAGTCGGTGAGGAATCGCTCCAGCACGCGCACGCCAAAGTGCAGGCTGTCGACCGGGATGCGCTCGTCGATGCCGTGGAAGAGCGATGGGAAGTCCAGGTCGGGCGGCAGCTGCAGGGGTGCGAACCCGTAGCCGGTGATGCCGAGCGTCGCGAGGTGCTTGTTGTCGGTGCCGCCCATGAGCGAGTACGGCAGCACGGGCGCTCCGGGATCCTCCGCGCCGAGCGCCGCGATCATCCTGTCGACCAGCGGAGTGTCGAACGGCACCTCGAGGCTGCGCTCGGTGATGTACGGCTCGACCTTGACGTGCGTGCCGGCCAGCTCCTCGATGGTGCGCAGGACCTCTGCCTGCTGACCGTGCAGGAAGCGCGTGTCGACGAACCCGGTCGCGGTGTCCGGCACGACGTTGGTCTTGTAGCCGGCGTCCAGCATGGTGGGGTTCGACGTGTTGCGCACGGAGGCCTCGATCATGGGCGCCATCGCCCCCAGCCCGGAGACCAGGCGGTCGACAACCTCGGGGGTGGGCTCGTAGTCGATGCCCTCCAGCTCGGCGACGCCCCGCAGCAGGTGCTCGGCCGTCGGAGTGATGTCGAGGGGCCACGGGTGCGCGGCGATGCGGCTGAGGGCGTCCGCGAGGTGCGCGACCGCGTTGTCGCGGTGCACCAGCGAGCCGTGACCCTGCTTGCCGTGAGCGATCAGGCGCAGCCACTGGATGCCCTTCTCGGCCGTCTGGATGAGGTAGGCGCGCCGTCCGTTGATGGTCGCGGAGAAGCCGCCCACCTCGCTGATGGCCTCCGTCGCACCGCGGAAGTCGTCGGGATGGTTCTCGACCATCCACTTCGCACCGCGCGCTCCCCCGTGCTCCTCGTCCGCGAAGAAGGCGAGGACGATGTCGCGCGGCGGCTTCACGCCGGCGCCGATCATCTGCGCGACGGTCGCGAGGATCATCGCGTCCATGTTCTTCATGTCGACGGCGCCCCGGCCGTAGATCATCCCGTCGATGATCTCGGCTGCGAAGGGGTCGACGGACCAGTCCTCGGCGAAGGCCGGCACCACGTCGAGGTGGCCATGCACCACGAGCGCCTCGCGTTCGGGATCGGTGCCCTCCCAGCGGCACGTCACGGAGGCGCGTCCGGGCTCGGCCTCCCTGATCACGGGCTCGAGGCCGAGGTCTGACAGGAACGCCGCCACGTACTCGGCGGCCTCGCGCTCGCCGGGGCCCGGCTCGTCACCGTAGTTCGACGTGTCGATGCGGATGAGGTCCTGGCAGATCTGGACGACGTCGACGGGAGTGCTCATGTGATCAGGCTAACGGCCCTGGAACACGGCGACGCCCACCGGTCCGAGGGGAGACGGACGGGCGGGCGTCGAGGGCGCGTGCGCGCTCGGTCATGTGAAGATGCTCACGCCTCCGGGGCCGATCAGCAGTCCTACGACGATGAGGACGATGCCCCACAGGATGTCCTTCTGGATGAGGCGAACGATGCCGAGAATCACGAGGACGACGGCGATGATCCACAGAATGGTGCCGAGCATGACTAGCTCCCTTGCTGCTACGTGAGTGGTGCTTCGGTCATCCGCCACAACCGCGCATCGGCCCTGCGTATTCCGCCATCGTTACGGAACCGTCACCTTCGCGGCCCTCGTGTCGGACCGCCGAGTCACCCATCGAGGAGGGCCCGGAGAGGATCGTCGCCGCGCTCGCAGCGCTCGCGAGCCTCGGCGAGGGTGAGCTGCTCGAGGCTGTCATCCAGCTCGTCCCAGTGGCGTGGCACCGCCGCCGTGGCGCCTGGCCGGCCTCGCGGCGAGAACGGCGCGACGGTGGTCTTGGCGCCGTTGTTCTGGCTCCAGTCCACCAGCACGTGGCCGCGCCGCCGCTCCCTGCGCAGGTTCGCCGTCACCAGGTCGGCGCGATCGTCCTCGAGCCGGGAGGCGAGACGATGCGCGAGATCGTTGGCGCCGTCGACGTCGATGCTGCCGTTGAGCGGCGCATAGAGGTGGATGCCCTTGGATCCGCTCGTGACGGGCGCGCTCGGCAGGCCCTCGGCGTCGAGCAGGTCGCGCGCGAGCCGGGCCACGCGCACGCACTCGGCGAGGCCCGCGCCTTCCCCTGGGTCAAGGTCGAGCACCAGCCGGTCAGGCGGCTCATGACGGCCACCCGTCCGGAACCTCCATTGCGGCACGTGGAACTCGAGGGTGCCGCGTTGAGCGAACCACACCAGCGTGGCCGCATCGTCCAGGACCGGATAGCGGTTGGTGTGGTCCTCGTGCCGGATCGCATAGCTGCGGATCCACGACGGCGCGTCGTCCTCGAGGTTCTTGTGGAAGAAGGAGTCGCCGGGATCCTCCGCGGTGCCCACCCCCTTCATCCAACGCTTGCGCGTGGCGGGCCGGTCGCGCGTGTACCAGGTGAGGCACGGCGCGACGGCCTCGACGTAGTCGAGCACGTCGGCCTTCGTGACGCCCGTGTCGGGGTAGACCTCGCGATCGAGGCTGGTGAGACGGATGCGGTGCCCCTCGACCGTCCGGGTGGTGGTGGCGCTCATCCCCTCAGCGTGCGCGCTCGGAGCGCCGACCGCAATCGTGTGGCCGGCAGCGGAACGACCCTCGGGACTGAGGGCTGCCGGTGCTCAACGCGACACGCGGGTGACCGCGGCCCCTGCCCGGATCGCCTCGGGGACCTCGGCGACGGCGTCGACCCGGTCCAGCAGCGCGGCGAGATCGTGTCCTTGCGGTCCGTCGATGTCGACCACGTACGTGATGCCCGTCGACCGCGTGGGCGGTCCGTCGAAGTCGCCTCCCGCGCTCACGCGCACACCGGCGATCGCGATGCCGAGCGCCTGGGCCTCGCGGTGGACGTCATTGAGCACGCACCCGGCGACGGCGAGGCTCAGGAGGTGGCCGCCGGTGAACTCGGTCGTGACCGTCACCCCCGCGGAGGTCCAGCGATGCGGGAGCTTCACGGTCGCATCGTCGTCGCGCATGCTGCCGGAGGACACCACCGCCACGTAGTTCATCTCGGCTCCCTCGCGCTCGCCTTCGGCTCGCCCTTCAGGCTACGCCGGCGCCGCACGGAACGCCCGTGGAATGCAGCAGAGCCGGGAGTCTGTGACTCCCGGCTCTGCTGGTTGCTCTGGTGTCCGAGGGGGGACTTGAACCCCCACGCCCGATAAAGGGCACTAGCACCTCAAGCTAGCGCGTCTGCCATTTCCGCCACCCGGACGGGGTGATCTGAGAGGCTCTGGACCAGGTCCTGAGCGCCTCAGCGCGACGGCAATCGTAGCACGATTCGACAACGACTCTTCAACCGGCCGATGCGCGCGAGAGCGGTCATGTCAGCGGAAGTCGCGGCTCTTGGCGGGCACCTTGAGGCTCAGTGGCGACAGGTGCTCGGCGACCAGGTTGGTGGCGCCGTCGGCACGCTCGATGCGGCCGCGGATCACGAGCGCCGCGGACCGCCTCGCGACCGCCTGGAAGCGCCGCCACACGCCCACCGAGCAGACGACGTTGAGGAAGCCGGTCTCGTCCTCGAGCGAGATGAACGTCACTCCCCTGGCGGTGCCGGGGCGCTGCCGGTGGGTGACGACGCCCGCGACGGTGACGCGCCGCTCCGCCTCGTGCCCGAGCACCCCCGCCACGGTCAGCACACCCTGCGCGTCGAGGCCCTCGCGCACGAAGACCGTCGGATAGCTGTCCGCGGAGACCCCGGAGGCCCACACGTCCGCGACCGCCTCCTCGACGGCGCTCATGCCGGGAAGCATGGGCGCCTCGACGCCCGTCTCGACGCCCGAAAGAGTGTCCGGACCCTCGCGCGCGAGCGCTCCTGACGCCCACAGTCCCTCGCGCCTGGTCACGCCCAGCGATTCGAGCGCGCCCGCGGTGGCGAGCGCCTCCCACTGCGCGACGGTGAGGCCCTTCTCCGGCGCGAGACCTGACTGCCCCTTCACCCCTGCGGGGCGCACCCGCACGCGCCGAGCCATGTCCGTGAGCGAGGCGAACGGCCCATCGGCGCGTGCGTCCACGATGGCCTGCGCCGCCTCGACCCCCAGCCCCCGCACGGCGGCCAGCCCCATCCGCACCGCGAGGGTGCGATCCACCTGGACCAACCCCGCCATGTCCGGGCGCGTCTCCTCTGGCACCTCGAACGGCTGGTCGAGACGCTCGACCGTGGCGAGCGCCTCCGAGCGTGCCACGCACGGCCGCAGCACCACCTGCCCGTGGCGGCGCGCATCGGCGGCGAGCGACTGCGGGCTGTAGAAGCCCATGGGCTGCGCGGCCAGCAGCCCCGCATAGAAGGCGGCCGGCCTGTTGACCTTGAGCCAGCCCGAGGCGTACACGAGGTACGCGAAGGAGAACGAGTGGGACTCGGGGAACCCGAAGTCGCTGAAGGCCTTGAGCTTGTCGAAGATCTGCTCGGCGACCTCGGCGGTGATGCCGCGCTCGTTGGCGCCCACCATGAAGCGCGCCCGCAGCGCCTCCATGCGCTCCGGTGATCGCTTCGAGCCCATCGCGCGGCGCAGCTGATCCGCGAGCGAGCCGTCGAAGCCTGCGCAGTCCATCGCCATCTGCATGAGCTGCTCCTGGAACAGCGGCACGCCCAGGGTCTTGCCCAGCGACCTCTCGAGCAGCGGATGCAGGTAGGTGACCTCCTCCCTGCCGCGCGCGCGGTTGATGTACGGATGCACGGAGCCGCCCTGGATGGGGCCGGGCCGGATGAGCGCGACCTCGATGACGATGTCGTAGAAGCGGCGGGGCCTCAGGCGCGGCAGCGTCGCCATCTGCGCGCGCGACTCCACCTGGAACAGCCCCACGGTGTCCGCGGCGCACAGCAGGTCATAGACCGCGGGATCCTCCTGTGGGAGGGCATGCAGTCCCAGCTCCGTCCCCTCGGTGTCGTGAATGTAGCCGAACGCGTACTTGAGAGCGGACAGCATCCCCAGCCCGAGCAGGTCGAACTTCACGAGTCCCGCATCGGCGCAGTCATCCTTGTCCCACTGCAGCACGGTGCGGCCGGGCATGCGGGCCCACTCCACGGGGCACACGTCGATGACGGGCCGGTCGCACAGCACCATGCCGCCGGGGTGGATGCCCAGGTGACGCGGCAGGCGCATGAAGCGGTCGGCGAGGTCCAGCACGGGCTCGGGGATGTGCTCGAGGTCCTGCGTGGGCGGCGGCTCCGGCCACATCGCGTCGCGCTGCTGCGCGGCCCACTCCTCCTGCTTCTCCTGTGGCACGCGCAGCGATCCCCAGCGGTCGATGCTCTTGGACCACGCGTCCTGCTGGCCCACGTCGTAGCCCAGCGCCTTGGCGGCGTCCCGCACCGCGGAGCGCGGCCGGTACTGGATGACGTTGGCGACCATCGCGGCGTTGATGCGCCCGAAGCGCTGGAACACGTACTGGATGACCTCCTCGCGGCGGTCGGACTCGATGTCCACGTCGATGTCCGGCGGACCGTCACGCTCGGGCGCGAGGAAGCGCTCGAACAGCAGCCCGTGGGTGACGGCGTCGACGGCGGTCACGCCCAGCGCGAAGCAGACGGCTGAGTTCGCGGCGGACCCGCGTCCCTGGCACAGGATGTCCTGATCGCGACAGAAGCTCACGATGTCGTGGACGATGAGGAAGTAGCCGGGGAAGTCCAGCGCCTCGATGACGTTCAGCTCATGCTCGAGCTGCTTCCACGCGCCCGGCACCCTCTCATCGTGCGGGGGGCCGTAGCGCGCGTAGGCACCACGCTTCACGAGCTCGCGCAGCCAGGACGCCTCGGTGTGCCCCTCTGGCACGGGGTACGGCGGCAGGTTGGGGGCGACGAGCTGCAGGTCGAAGGCGCACTCGGCGGCGATGCGCGCCGTCTCGACGACAGCGTGGGGGTGGCGTCGGTGACGGAGCGCCATCTCCGCGGGAGAGCGCAGGTGGTTGCCCGCGCCGCCGGGGAGCCAGCCGTCCATGTCGTCCAGCGACGAGCGGGCGCGCACGGCGGCGAGCGCGCCAGCGAGCTCGGCGTCGCGCGGGGTCGCGTAGTGGGCCCCCGTGGTCGCGACCAGCGGCAGGGACGCGTCGAAGGCGAGGTCGGCCAACGCGTCGTTGCGCTCGGAGTCGAACGGATCGCCGCTGTCCGAGATCTCGACCGCGACGCTGTCGCGTCCGAAGATCCCCACCAGCCGGTCCAGCTCGCGGCGCGCGGCGCTGTAGCCCAGCGCCGTCACCGCGCCTGACAGCGCGCGGGCGCCCGGCACGCCGACCCCGGCGAGCGCCCGACGCACCGACCCCTTGCGGCAGCCGGTGAGCACCTGGAAGTGGCCGTCGCCTGCGGCGGCGAGGTCCTCGAGGGTGTAGCGCGCGAGGCCCTTCTCCCCCGTGGCGAGGTGCGCCATGCCGATGGCGTGGGACAGTCGGGCGTACCCTTCGGTGCCGCGCGCGAGCACCAGCAGGTGGCTGCCGCGCGGGTCGGGGACGCCCGTGGGCGGGTCGAGCACCGGAGGTCCTCCCGGCGTCTCGGGGGCGCCCAGGTGGAGCTCAGCGCCGAACACGGCGGGCAGGTCGATCGCGCGCGCCGCGTTCGCGAAGCGCACCGCCCCGTAGAGCCCGTCGTGGTCGGTGATGGCGAGCGCGGACAGCCCCAGCCGCCCGGCCTCAGCCGCCATCTCCTCCGGGTGGCTCGCGCCGTCGAGGAAGCTGAAGGCGCTGTGGGCGTGCAGCTCCGCGTAGACGGGCCGCTCAGTCATAGATGGCCTCGAGCACCCAGCGCCCGCCGGTGAAGGAGGCCAGCAGCGCGTGCCCTGGAGAGCCATCGGGGCGACGCAGCGCGACCTGCAGGCTCGCTCGCCGCGACGCGTCCTCCGACCACCAGCGCTCGACAGCGGGCCACGGTCCCGCCCATGCCTCGACGGGCTGAGGCAGACCCCAGGCGGGGCCGTCGTCGCGGCGGCCCACACCCCCCGATGACGGGTGGCGGCGCGCTGCGGCGGCGCGCTCGTCCTGGGGGTCGGCCTGCAGACGGACCCAGGTGGGCGGCGCGCTCATGCGCAGGCGGCGGTCGATGACCACGGGCGCCCCTCCCGCGTCGAGCACCTCCATGGGCTCCGGCACGGGCAGCACGGTCGCGGGAGCGGGGTCGGGGATCTGCCCCGGCCAGGGATGCTCGATGCGCCGGGACGGCGTGCTCTCCTGGCCCCACGGCAGGGTGAGCACCCTGTCTCGGGGCGACCGGCCGCCCTGCTCGCGCACGGCGAGCACCGCATCGGCTCCCAGCAGGGACTGCACCCGCTCGAGGGTGCGCTGGGCGCGCGAGTCCGCGCCCGAGACCCCTCCCCACAGGTAGGCCTGCTCCGAGCCCAGCGGCACCACGTCCTCCGCGGTCAGCTCAAGCGAGGTCAGCGGCGCCCGCTCGGGGCCGGCGGCGGTGCCCGACAGCCAGCCCTCGAGCTGCCAGCGCACCCGGTCCGTCATGTGCCGGGCGAAGGCACCCGCGCGGGACCCCACGTCCGTGCGCCACACTCGCTCGAGGGTGTCGCCCCGCTCGGTGGTCGCGGCGATCCGCACTCGCCCGCACCGCACGCCTGCCTCGAGCAGCGCGGCGTCCAGCAGTCCGGCGACGTGGGCTGCCACGAGCGCGAGCTGCTCGACGCGCTCGGCAGGCTCCTCGAAGGCGTAGCCCACCGCGACGTCCTCCTCGGAGCGGCGCAGCACGGGCGGGCGGACGTCCTCGCCGCGGCTCACCCGGTGCGCCCACCGCCCCACGGGGCCGAACCTCGCGAGCACGTCCCCCGCTGGCAGCGCGGTGTAGTCCGCGAGGGTGTGCAGGCCCAGCCGGGTCAGCACGCTCACGAGGTCCTCGACCTGCTCGCGCTGGCGGCGCTCCATCGCGGCCAGCGGCAGCACGTCCACGGGCGCATCCGCAAGGAACGCGGCAGACTCCCCCGGCGGCACGAGCGCGGAGCTGCGCGCCGCGAGCACCGCCGCGAGCAGCCCGTCCGCCATGCCCACCGAGGACTCGCAGCCCGCCAGCTCCGCGACGGCGGTGACCAGCGCCTCCGCGAGCGCCTCCTCCGAGCCATGGAAGCGCGCGGCGCCGTCCGCGGGGATCATCAGCAGCCCCGGCCGGGACACCTCGACGCCCGAGACGACGTCCTCGGCTGCGGCGGCCACGGCCTCGAAGGTGCGCGCGTCCCGCCCCTCGTCGTGCGCGAGGATCGCGATGTCGGGGCACGCGCGCTGGGCGAGCCGGCGACGCATGCCGCGCCTGACTCCGGCCGCCCGCGCCGCCGCCGACACCGCCACCAGGCCACGCCCGTGCAGGACGGCCGCGGGCGCATCGGCCCGCACGTGCGCCTCCGTCATGGCCGCGACCACCGGCCAGTCCGGCACCCACAGCACGGCGCGACGCGTGGTCGCGACGGGCCCTTGCCCGTGCGCGCTGCGAGCGGGTGCGATCTCGCTCATGCGACCTCCTCGTCCACGTCCACGCGGGCGCCGGGACGGCTCCACCGCAGCCCGGGATCGACGTCGAGCAGCACGCGCACTCGCCGGGACCCGCCCTGGCGTCGCCCGGACACGGCGACCGTCAGCTCCCGCTCGCGCAGCCGCCCGTCGCCCGCCCCCAGGCCGCTCCAGACCGAGCGCTCGACGTCGAGCCGCACGTGCGCGCCGGTCCACTCGCCGGCGGCGATGATCACCCCGCCGCGCTCCCGCGCACGGGAGGCCAGGCGGCGGCGGTCAGCCTCGGACAGCGCGAGACGCTCGCCCAGCAGCACCACGTCCATGCCGTCGACGCACGCGCCCGCCGCCTCGGCGGCCTGCGCCCCTGGATGCGGGATGAGCGCGAGCCTGGACAGGTCGATGCCCCGCCTCGCCGCCGCCACGACCCCGACCGTGGGCATGCCGATCGCCGCCGTCCACGACCCCTCCCTGGACGCCTGCGCGGCGAGCGCGAGCATGAGGGACGTCGCCCCCGTCACCGCCACCACCTGGCCGCGCCGCAGCCCCTCCGGCAGCAGGCTCGCGAGGTGCTGGTCGAGTGGCAGCACCGGCCGCTCGCCCGCGTGGGCATCGACGCCGATGCGCGCCTGGACCCCCGCGAGCGCCGCCCGGGCGCGGCTCAGCCGCTCCGCCTGGGAGGCGCCGGGGGTCGTCTCGGTGGTCACATCTCTCCGTCAGTCATCGCGGTCGGTGCGAGACACGTCTCGCGTTCGAACATATGTTCGATTATGACCCCGAGGTCTGACATCGGGCAACACCGGAGGGCGTCAGTCGCGCACGCGCAGCTCCCACATCGCGACGGCCGATGCGGCGGCGACGTTCAGCGAGTCGACTCCCCGCGCCATCGGGATCACGACAGCCGTGTCCACGTGCGCGAGCGCCTGCCTGGTGAGCCCATCGCCCTCCGCCCCCATGACGATGGCGACCCGCTCGCCAACCGTCGCGGCGAACTCGTCCAGCGCCACCGCATCGGCCGTCAGCGCGAGCCCGCCCACGGAGAAGCCCAGATCGCGCAGCTCGTCCAGCGCCCCTGGCCAGGACTCCGCGCGCGTCCACGGCACCTGGAACACGGTGCCCATCGACACCTTGACGCTGCGCCGGTACAGCGGGTCGGCGCAGGTGGGGGCCACCACGATCGCGTCCGCGCCCAGCCCCGCAGCAGAGCGGAAGATCGCGCCCACGTTGGTGTGGTCGACGATGGACTCGAGCACGACCACCCGGCGAGCGTCGCGGACCAGATCCGCGAGGGCCGGGAGCACCGGTCGCTCCATCGCGGCGAGCGCGCCGCGGTGCACCTGGTAGCCAGTGACGGCCTCGAGGACCTCCTCCGGTGCGACGTAGACCGGCACCGCAGCCGGGACCGTCACCGAGTCGACCCATCGCTCGCTCAGCAGCACGGACCGCGGCTCGTGCCCCGCCGCGAGCGCGCGCTCGATCACCTTCGCGCCCTCCGCCATGTACAGCCCGCGCTCGGGCTCGAGGCGCCGGCGCAGGGCCACGTCGGTGAGACCGCGGTAGTCCTCGAGGCGAGGGTCGGCGGCGTCGGCGACGGGGATCAGCGGCATGGGGACATCTTCGCAGGGGGTGACGGGCGCGATTCTCCTCACAGGATCCGCCAACCTGCCAGAACCGACAGCGACTTCCTCATGGGGCGCCACGTCCGGGAGCGGTGGGGCGGGGAGCGCGACGGCCCCGCCGCTTGCGCGACGGGGCCGTACGGTGGTGCCGGCTACTGCTGGCCCTTCTCCTTGTTCGGGTCGAACGGAGCGCCCGAGCGCGTGCCGGCGTCGGTGGCGTCAGACGTCGCGTCCTCGACCTCCTGCTTGGCCAGGCGCAGCGCCTCGGCGGGGTCGGTCAGCGCGGACGTGATGCGCGACTTGCGGCCGGTGCCGCGCTCAGGGTCGCGCTCGAGCGGCTCGCCGCCCTCCTCCATGCCGAATGCGGCCGAGATCGACTTGAGCGCGCCCGTGAACTCGGTGGGCACGAACCACACCTTGTTGGACTCGTTCTTCGCGATCTCGGGCAGCATCTGCAGGTACTGGTACGCGAGCAGCTTCGAGTCGGCGTCGCCCTCGTGGATGGCGTCGAACACCTGGAGGATCGCGCGCGCCTCACCCTCGGCGGTGAGGATCGCGGCCTGCGCGTCACCCTCCGCCTTGAGGATTGCGGACTGCTTCTGGCCCTCGGCCTCGAGGATCTGCGACTGCTTCACGCCCTCGGCCGTGAGGATCGCGGCGCGACGGTCACGCTCGGCGCGCATCTGCTTCTCCATGGAGTCCTTCACGGACACGGGCGGGTCGATGGCCTTCAGCTCGACGCGGCCCACGCGGATGCCCCACTTGCCGGTCGCCTCGTCGAGGACGGTGCGCAGCTGACCGTTGATCTGGTCACGGCTGGTGAGCGTCTGCTCGAGGTCCATCGTTCCGATGACGTTACGGATGGTGGTGACCGTGAGCTGCTGCATGCCGACGATGTAGTTGGCGATCTCGTAGACCGCGGCGCGAGCATCGGTGACCTGGAAGTAGATGACGGTGTCGATCTCGACGACGAGGTTGTCCGACGTGATCACCGACTGCGGTGGGAAGGACACGACCTGCTCGCGCATGTCGACCCTCTGGCGGACCTTGTCGATGAACGGGACCAGCAGGTGCATGCCGGCCTGCATGGTGCGCGAGTACCGGCCCAGGCGCTCGACCACGCGGGTCTCCGCCTGCGGCACGATCTGGATGGCTCGGGCGATCGCCGTGATGACGAAGATCGCCAGGATGATGGCTGCGACGGCGATCGCGATCTGGACGGGATCCATGATCAGTCCTCCTTCTCGGGCTCGACGATGGCCGTCGCGCCTCGGATCTCGAGCACCGTGACCTCGGTGCCCTCTTCGATGGCGGGGGCGTCGTCACGCGTCCTCGCGGACCACACCTCGCCGTTGAGCTTCACGCGGCCCGCGATCTCCGACACGGGGTCGAGCGTGCGGGCGACGGCTCCCACGAGCGCGGCGGTGTTGGTCTCGATGACCTCGCCCTTCGCGCGGATCGACTTCAGCAGCCACGGCCGCAGCGTGAACAGCAGCAGTGCGGCGACGGCACACGCGATGATCACGCACACCCACCACGGCAGTCCCAGCAGTGCGGCGACGCCGCCTGCGATGGCGCCGCCGGCGAGCATCGCGAACGTCAGATCGAGAGTGAACACTTCGACGATGCCGAGGGCCATCGCACCGACGAACCACCATAGGGAATCCATGATTCACCTCCTGTCAGGCAACCTAACAGGGACGACGACCGCGCGGCATCGTCCGCGCGGATGACCACGGGCGCGGCCATCGTCCTCGCGGACCGCCCGCGTCCCTGGCCGCTGTCGCTGAGCGCCGATGCGGGTGCTGAGCGGCGGCCGGCTGTCGCCTCAGTCGGCGGCGACGGGCGCGGTTCCGGGCGCCGCGGCAGCGGTCGCGCGCGCGTCAGCCCGATGCGCGCGCCACGACCACGCGATCGCGCCGACCCACAGCGCCACGATCGCGACGTACACCGCGGTGGCGGCCGCGCCGCTCACCGGGAGGTACTCGGCTCGGACGAGCGATCGCGTGTTCGTCAGGATGATGAGCCCACCGACCGCGGCGCCCAGCAGCCGCGGCGGGATCACGCGCACGAGCCACGCCGCGATGGGTGCGGCGACGAGGCCGCCAGCGAGGAGCGCGAGCACCCAGCCGGCGTCGATGCCGGCCGTGCCGATCCCGATCAGGAAGCCCAGCGAGGCGGCCAGCGCCACCAGGAACTCGGACGTGTCGATCGAGCCGATGACCTTGCGCGGCTCCATGCGTCCCGAGGCGAGGAGGGCGGGCGTGCCGACGGGTCCCCACCCGCCGCCGCCCGTGGCGTCCACGAAGCCGGCGACGAGCCCGAGCGGCGCCAGGAACCGCTTGCCGAGCGGCCGGCGGTCGGGCGCGTGCCGCACCCCCCAGATGGTGAATCGCAGCAGGACGTAGACGCCCAGCGCGAGCAGGATCGCGGCCATCACGGGCGCGGCGACCTCCGTGGACAGGTTCGACAGCACCGTGGCGCCCAGGAAGGCTCCTGCCGCTCCGGGGATGCCCACGCGCCTCACCACGCGCCAGTCGACGTTGCCGAGCTTCCAATGCGCTGCGCCGCTCGCGAGGGTGGTGCCGACCTCGGCGAGGTGCACGGTGGCCGATGCGGCTGCCGGGGCGATGCCCGCCGCCAGGAGGAGGGTGGTGGACGTGACGCCGTACGCCATGCCGAGTGAGCCATCGACGAGCTGGGCGCCGAAGCCGATGAGGGCGAGGACGATGAGAGAGCGCACGGCCACCTCCGAGGAGCGTCGGCGCGTCGGCGCCGGCGGCGAGGTCGACGCCGCACGACGCACATTACCTACTTACTCAGTAGGAATCAATACCTATCTTTTCGATAGGTTATTCGGGTGGGTTCTCCCACACCTCGGGATCGTCGACGATCGCCGTGACGGAGTCCGGCAGCGCCCCCGTCGCGACCTGGGCGATGCTCACCCCCTCGAGGGCCTCCCTCACCCGTGCGCGCAGGGCGACCCAGACGGCCAGCAGCGGCTGAGCCGTGCCGTCGTAGTTCAGATCGGAGGGCCGCTCCCCGCGCACGAACACCAGCGGTCCGTCGACGGCGCGCACCACGTCGGCGACGGAGATCTCGTGGGCGTCGCGGGCGAGGCGGTAGCCGCCGCCCGCGCCGCGCTGCCCGACGACCAGTCCCGCCTCGCGAAGGTCGACGAGGATGCCCTCGAGGAACTTGCGGGAGATGCCCTGCGCCTGGGAGATCGCCTCCGTGGTGCGCGCGTGGCCGTCCGCGCCGGCAGCGGCGAGCTCGGTCGCGGCGCGCACCGCGTAGTCGGCGCGCGCGGAGATCCTCACGGCCCTGGACTCAGCCCTTGCGCGCGGTCCAGCGACCGCCGACGGCGTGCAGCTCGACCGGCATGCCGTACGTCTCGGTGAGCAGCGCGGAGGTGATGGTGTCGCGGACCGGGCCTGCCGCCACGACCTCGCCCTCGCGCAGCAGCAGCGCGTGCGTGAACCCCTGCGGGATCTCCTCGACGTGGTGGGTGACCATCACGATCGCCGGCGAGCGGCGGTCGCCTGCCAGCTCCGTCAGCGCCGCGAGCAGCTCCTCGCGACCTCCGAGGTCGAGCCCTGCGGCGGGCTCGTCGAGGATCAGGAGCTCCGGGTCCGTCATGAGCGCACGGCCGATCTGGACGCGCTTGCGCTCGCCCTCCGACAGGGTCCAGAACTCCCGGTCCGCGAACTCACCCATCCCGAATGCCTCGAGCAGCGCCCGTGCGCGGTCCTGATCGACGTCGTCGTACTCCTCGCGCCAGCGGCCCGTGACGCCGTGCGCGGCGGTCATGACGACGTCGAGGACGGACTCGTCGTCGGGGATGCGATCCGCGAGCGCGGCGCTCGACAGGCCCACCCTGGTGCGCAGCTCCTGCGTGTCGGTGTGGCCGAGCGTCTCGCCGAGGATGACGGCGGTCCCTTCCGAGGGGTGCATGCGCGCGGACGCGATCGTGATGAGGGAGGTCTTTCCCGCTCCGTTGGGTCCGAGGATCACCCAGCGGTCGCTGTCCTGCACGTTCCAGTCGATCTCCGACAGGATCGCATTGCCGTTCCGGCGCAGACTCACGCCTTCGAGTCGCAGCACCTCAGTCATGGCTCCGAGCCTATCCGACCAGCGCGCGGTACAACTGCAGGGTCCGCTCCCCAATCGTCTCCCAGGAGAAGTGCTCGGCTGCCCGCTCGCGGCCCGCCTCACCCATCCGTGCGGCGCGCTCCTGGTCGGACACCATGTCGGTCAGCGCGGCCGCCAGATCCGCGACGAAGGCGTCGGGATCCGTGGGCGTTCCGGTGCCGTCCTGGACCTGGTCGATGGGCACGAGCAGGCCCGTCTCGCCGTCGACGACCACCTCGGGGATGCCTCCCGTCGCCGTCGCCACCACCGGCAGTCCCACGGCCATGGCCTCGAGGTTCACGATGCCGAGCGGCTCGTAGACGCTCGGGCACACGAACGCCGTGCACGCATCGAGCACCGCGACCAGCTCCGGACGCGGCAGGTGCTCCTCGATCCAGATCACGCCGTCGCGACGCTCCTGCAGGCTCTTGACGAGCCCGGAGACCTCGGCGGCGATCTCCTTGGTGTCGGGCGCCCCGGCGCACAGCACGACCTGCACGTCCGCGGGGAGGTCCTCGACAGCGCGCAGGAAGTGCGGCAGCCCCTTCTGGCGCGTGATGCGCCCCACGAAGACCAGCGCCGGACGCGACCGGTCGATGCCATAGCGCTCGACCACCGCATCGGCGCTCTCCCGCTCCTCATCCGTCGACGGCGCGGCCCAGGCGTCGACGTCGATGCCGTTGTGGATGACGCCCACCTTGGCGGGGTCGATGGTCGGGTATGACCGCAGGATGTCCGCGCGCATCCCGCCGCTCACCGCGATGATCGCGTCCGCCCCCTCGTAGGCGGCCTGCTCGATCCACGACGAGACCCTGTACCCGCCGCCCAGCTGCTCGGCCTTCCAGGGGCGCAGGGGCTCGAGCGAGTGCGCGCTCAGCACGTGAGGGATGCCGTGGAGCCGGCTGGCGAGGTGGCCGGCCATGTTCGCGTACCAGGTGTGGGAGTGCACCAGGTCGGCGCCCTCGCAGTCCTTGGCCATCGGCAGGTTGTGGGCCAGCACGTCGAGCGAGGACTCACCCACGCCGCCGCCGAGCGGGTCGTACCCGATCACGCCGGGCTCGTCGCGCGGCCCGTCGAAGGCGCGCACCTGCACGTCGATCTCGCGCCGCAGCACGGCGGCCAGCTCGGTGACGTGGACGCCGGCGCCGCCGTACACGTTCGGAGGGAACTCGCGGGTGAGGATGTCTGCACGCATGACTCCACGGTAGTGGCCGCGCTCGGGCGATGCGTCCTGACACACCTGGGATACGCGGCCTATGCTGGTCGCATGCCAGCGCCCAAAGTCCTCGCCATCGTCCTCGCCGGAGGTGAGGGCAAGCGCCTGATGCCCCTCACCGCCGCCCGCGCCAAGCCCGCCGTCCCGTTCGGCGGCACCTACCGGCTCGTGGACTTCGCGTTGTCGAACCTCGTCAACTCGCGCTACCTGCACATCGTGGTGCTCACGCAGTACAAGTCGCATTCGATGGACCGCCACATCGCGCGGACCTGGCGCATGTCGCCCCTGCTCGGCAACTACGTCGCGCCCGTCCCCGCGCAGCAGCGCCGGGGCAAGCACTGGTACCTGGGCAGCGCGGATGCGATCTACCAGACCGTCAACATCATCGAGGACGAGAGCCCCGACATCGTCGTGATCGTGGGCGCGGACCACGTGTACCGCATGGACTTCTCGCAGATGGTCGACAAGCACATCGAGACCGGCGCGGAGTTCTCCGTCGCCGGCATCCGCCAGCCCATCGGCCTCGCCGACCAGTTCGGCGTGATCGACGTGGACAAGGACAACCCCGGCATGATCAAGGCCTTCCTCGAGAAGCCCAAGGACCCGGAGGGCCTGCCGGACTCGCCCAGCGAGGTGCTCGCGTCGATGGGCAACTACGTCGCGTCCGTCGAGCCGCTGCTCGAGGCGCTCAAGGCGGACGCGGAGAACGAGTCCTCCAAGCACGACATGGGCGGCGACATCGTCCCGTACTTCGTCGACAAGGGCACGTGCGGCTTCTACGACTTCGTGGAGAACGACGTCCCCGGCTCGACCGACAGGGATCGCGACTACTGGCGCGACGTGGGGACCATCGACTCCTACTACGAGGCCCACCTGGACCTCATCGCCGTGCAGCCGGTGTTCAACGTCTACAACCACGAGTGGCCGCTGCACCAGGGCCTCATCACTGAGCCTCCCGCGAAGTTCATCCACTCCGAGGAGGGCCGCCTCGGCCACGCGGCGGACTCGATCGTGTCGCCGGGCGTGATCGTCTCGGGCGCGACCGTCACGGGCTCCGTGCTGTCCCCGGGTGTGCGCTTGCACTCGTGGTCGACCGTGTCCGACTCCGTGCTGCTGGACCACGTGATCGTCAACCGTCATGCCCAGGTGCACCGCGCGATCCTCGACAAGAACGTCGTGGTCGAGGAGGGCGCGCGCATCGGCATCGATCGTCAGTCCGACATCGAGCGCGGCTACACCGTGACGGAGTCCGGCATCACCGTCGTGCCCAAGGGCACCATCGTCACCGCATGAGCGGACGGCTCATCGTCCTCGACGTGGACTCCACCCTCATCACGTCCGAGGTCATCGAGATGATCGCCGCGCGCGCAGGCACCGAGGAGCAGGTCGCGGCCGTCACGGAGGCCGCGATGCGCGGCTCGATCGACTTCGCCGAGTCCCTGCGTCAGCGGGTCGCGACGCTCGCGGGCGTTCCCGACACCGTGTTCGCGGACGTCCTGGACGAGGTGCGCTTCACGACCGGGGCGGAAGAGCTGATCGGCACCCTGCAGGCCGAGGGATGGACCGCCGCGCTGGTGTCCGGCGGATTCGCCGAGGTGGTCGAGCCGCTCGCCGGGCGACTGGGCATCACCCGCTTCCGCGCGAACCGGCTCGAAGTGGCCGACGGGCAGCTCACGGGCCGCACGACGGGACCCGTCATCGATCGCGCCGCCAAGGCGACGGCGCTGCGCGAGTACTGCGACGAGCTGGGCATCCACACGGCCGATGCGGTGGCCGTGGGCGACGGCGCCAACGACCTGGACATGCTCGCGGCTGCGGGGCTGGGCGTCGCGTTCAATGCGAAGGCCATCGTGCAGGCTCAGGCGGACGTGGCGGTGAACTCCCCGTCCCTCGCGGACGTGCTCGACGTCATCGAGCGCTGAGGTCCCTCAGACGCGCTCGTGCGGCGCGAGCGCAGGCAGCCCGTCGAGGCTTGTCGCGTTCTTGCGCTGCCAGTAGTCGCGGAGGCCGTCGGGGCCCTTCCCTCGTGCCCAGCGGTTGAGCTGCTCGCGGTCGCGCTCGTAGGTCATCTCGGGCACGGACATCCCGCAGGAGTCGCTGATGCGGTCGGCGGTGACGACCACGATGGCGCGCGCGCCGGGCAGGTCGGGGAAGAGTGCCGCCATCTCGCCCCACGCGTCGCTGTCGCGCGTGATCACCTCTGCCGTGCCGTGGATGCGGGCGATCATCGGCGGGCCGTCGAACGCGCACCACATGAGCGTGATGCGGTTCAACGCCCGCACGTGGGCGATGGTCTCGGAGCCCGAGCCGGTGAGGTCGAGGTAGGCGACGCGGCGGTCGTCCAGCACCACGAGGGTGCCCGCGCCTCCCTTGGGAGACACGTTGACCAGGCCATCGGCCGCTGCGGTCGCGACGAAGAACATCGGCTGGCGCCGGATGAAGTCGCCGATGAAGCCGTCGAGCGAGTCGTGCTCCGTCGCCATGGGCCCCTCTCGAAGGTCGCGCCGCGCCTGCGGCTGCTACTCGACGTCGCGGCCGGAGATGACGGCGGTGAGGCGCGCGGTGCGCGAGCCCAGCGAGTCCCACGGGCCGTCGAACTCGAGCACGGCGGCCGTGCCGGTGGACAGTCCTTGGGCGATGCTCTTGAGCGCGTCGGTGCTCGAGCCCGGGCCCGCGACGTAGGCCGCAGCGGCCGAGGACGTGGGCTCGTGCCCGACCATCACGGCCACCTCGACGTCCTCGAGCTCGCGCGCCACGCTCAGGAGGCCCTCGACGTCCGTCTCGTAGAGCCCGTCCACCGTGCGGGTGTCGACTCCCTCGAGGGCTGCGGACATCAGCTTCCAGGTCTGCTGCGTGCGGGTCGCCGGAGACACCAGCGCGACCTGCGGCGCGAGGCTCGCGGCGGCGAGCTCCTGCCCAAGCTTGGTGGACGCCTTCCGTCCGATGAGGGCGAGCGTGCGTTCCATGTCCTGGAGGCCAGGTGCGGGCGCCTCGGCCTTGGCGTGACGGGCGATGATCAACGTCGGCATGGCTTCACTGTCCCATCGCGTGGACGCCACCGTCCACATGGATCATCTCGCCGGTGGTCGCGGGGAACCAGTCGCTCAGCAGCGCGGTGACGGCCTTCGCGGTGGGCTCGGTGGCCTCGGAGTCCCAGCCCAGGGGCGCGCGCTGCGACCACACGCCCTCCATCTGGTCGAAGCCGGGGATGTTGCGCGCTGCCGTGGTCTTGATGGGACCGGCCGACACAACGTTGCAGCGGATGCCCTGCGGCCCGAGGTCGCGCGCGACGTAGCGGTTCACGGCCTCGAACGCGGCCTTGGCCACGCCCATCCAGTCATAGACAGGCCACGCATAGCGGCCGTCGAAGGTGAGCCCCACGATCGACCCGCCGTTGCTCATCAGCGGCGCGGCGGCCTGAGCGAGGGCCTTGAGCGAGTACGCGGAGATCTGCATGGCCGTGGCCACGTCCTCCCACTCGCCGGACATGAAGTTGCCGCCCATCACGCTCTGGGGGGCGAAGCCGATCGAGTGGACCACGCCGTCGAGGTGCGGCACGTGCTCCTTGACCTGGTCCGCCAGGGCTCCGAGGTGCTCGGGGTTGGTCACGTCGAGCTCGACCACGGGTGCCGCGACGGGGAGCCGGCGGCCCATGGCCTGCGTGATCTTGAGGGTGCGGCCCACTCCGGTGAGGACCACGGTCGCGCCCTGCTCCTGGCTCAGGCGCGCGACTTCGAACGCGATCGAGCCTTCAGTGAGGACGCCGGTGACGAGGACATTCTTGCCATCAAGGATTCCCATGGCTCGAAGCCTAGCGGGGTCGGGCGGCGACCCTCACCGCATGCCGGGCGTGCCCCGGGAACCCGGCACGCGCATCGGCGCTAATGCCCCATCCCAAGGCCGCCGTCGACCGGGATGACGGCACCGGAGACGTAGCCGGCGTCCTCTGACGCCAGGAACAGCGCCGCGGCGGCGACCTCGTCGGCGCTGCCGAACCGCTTCGCGGGGATGGTCGCCTCGTACTGCTTGACCGTGTCCTCGGCCAGCTCCGCCGTCATGTCGGTGGTGATGAAGCCCGGCGCGATGACGTTGGCGGTGATGCCTCGGGCGCCCAGCTCGCGCGTGATGGACCGCGCCAAGCCCACGAGCGCGGACTTGGACGACGAGTAGTTGACCTGGCCGGGGTTGCCCATGAGACCCACGACCGATCCCACGAGCACGATGCGCCCGAACCGCTGCCGGATCATCGACTGCGAGGCGCGGCGCACGCACCGGAACGTGCCGGTGAGGTTGGTGTCGAGCACGTCGGAGAAGTCCTCGTCCGTCATGCGCATAAGGAGGCCGTCACGGGTGATGCCGGCGTTGGCGACCAGGACCTCGACGCGGCCGTGGCGCTCCTCGAGCGCATCGAAGGCGGCGTTGACGGCCTCCGAGTCCGTGATGTCCGCGATCTCGCCATCGACGCCGTCAGGCAGCGTGCCGCTGCGGTGGAGGGACGAGACGGTGTAGCCGGCGGCGACGAACCGCTCGGCGATCGAGCGGCCGATGCCGCGGTTGGCTCCGGTGACGAGGACGTGTCGAGACATGGTGGCAACGGTAGTCCACGGGCGGAGGGCGCACGTGTCGCGACTAGCATCGGGGGGTGTCCAGCCACCACCCTTCCGTCCTGCGGATCATCGCGACCATGGCGGTGTGCCTCGCGGTGAGCGCGGTCGCGGTGATGCTGGGCTTCTGGCAGCACGGCAGGCATGTCGAACGCGCCGATGCGCGGGCCGCCTTCGACGCGGCCGTCCAGGAGGCGCCGGCGTCCGTGGCGCAGGTGGTGCCTGCGGGAGCCGACGAGCTTCCGGACGGCGCCGAGTGGCGCACCGTCACCGCCATGGGCACGTTCGCTCCCGACTCCCTGGTGGTCCTGCGGTCGCGGCCCGTCGACGGCACGCCGGCGTGGCAGTATCTCGCGTGGCTCGACACCGACGATGGACGCTCCCTGCAGGTGAGCCTGGGCTGGATCCCTCGGCCGGGGCCGAACGAGGATCCCGCGGTGCCCACGCTCGATTCCGCGACACCCGTGACCGTGACGGGGGTCCTGCGCGCATGGGAGCCCGACGACGGCAAGGAGCCCACGGCGCGGTCGGTGACGCGCATCGCGCCCGAGCAGCTGCCGGAGCCTGCGCACGAGCCCGTGCCGGGCTACGTGATGCTGCGCGAGCTGTGCGAGGCCGGCACGTGCTCCCCCGCCGCCGTGGGCGAGCCGGTGCCGCTGCCTGCGCTGACGCTCGGCCCGCATCTCGCGTACGCGTGGCAGTGGTGGCTGTTCGCGGCCATGGCGCCCGTCGGCGGCGTGCTGCTGCTGCGGCGCGACGCGCGGCTCCACGCCGAAGGTGACGGCGGCGCCGAGCCGGCCCGCGCATCGGCCGCAGTCAAGTCGAAGCAGACCAAGCCGCGCCGGAGGCGGCTCAGCGACGAGGAGATCGAGGACGCTCTCTAGCCCTCCGTCAGGTGCGCGAATTGGGCCCAACTCGCGCGCCTAAGCGCTTAGATGAGCGAGTTGGGCCCAACTCGCGCGCCAAGAGGCGGGGTCACGCCAGCGAGATCAGGTCGCGATAGGAGCTGTTCCAGAGGTCCTCGACCGCGTCCGGAAGCAGCAGCACCCGCTCGGGCTCGAGCGCATCCACGGCGCCCTCATCGTGCGTCACGAGCACGACGGCACCCTCGTAAGAGTTGAGAGCATTGAGGATCTCGGCGCGCGAAGCGGGGTCCAGGTTGTTCGTGGGCTCGTCGAGCAGCAGCACGTTGGCCTGGGACACCACCAGCGTCGCGAGCGCGAGCCTGGTCTTCTCGCCGCCGGACAGCACCCGCGCGGGCTTGTCGGCGTCGTCGCCGCTGAACAGGAACGAGCCCAGCACGCCGCGCACCCCCGCGTCGTCGAGGTCGGGAGCGGCGTGGCGCATGTTCTCCTGCACCGTGGCGTCCAGGTCGAGCGTGTCGTGCTCCTGGGCGTAATAGCCCAGCTTGAGCCCGTGCCCGGCGTCGACGGTGCCCGTGTCGGCCTCCTCGACGCCGCCCAGCAGCCGCAGCAGGGTGGTCTTGCCGGCGCCGTTGAGGCCCAGCACCACCACCTTGGAGCCGCGGTCGATCGCGAGGTCCACGTCCGTGAACACCTCGAGCGAGCCGTAGTTCTTGGACAGGCCCTGCGCAGTGAGCGGCGTCTTGCCGCACGGCGCCGGCGTGGGGAACCGCAGCGCGGCCACGCGGTCGGACTGGCGCTCCCCCTCGGTCTCGGCGAGCATGCGCTCGGCGCGCTTGATCATCTGCTGCGCGGCGACGGCCTTGGTCGCGGAGGCGCGCATCTTGTTGGCCTGCGTCATGAGCGCGGACGCCTTCTTCTCCGCGTTGGCGCGCTCGCGGTGGCGGCGCCGCTCGTCGTCCTCGCGCTGCTTGAGATAGAGGTTCCAGCCCATCGCGTACTGGTCGATCGCGCCGCGGTTGGCGTCGAGGTGGAAGACCTTGTTGACCACGGTGCGAATCAGGTCGACGTCGTGCGAGATGACGATGAGTCCGCCGCTGTACTGCGACAGGAAGGTGCGCAGCCAGATGATGGAGTCAGCGTCGAGGTGGTTGGTGGGCTCGTCGAGCAGCAGCGTCTCCGCGTCGGAGAAGAGGATGCGCGCGAGCTCGACGCGGCGGCGCTGGCCGCCCGACAGGGTGCCGAGGGGCTGGCTCAGGATGCGCTCGGTGAGTCCGAGGTTGGAGGCGATGCGCTGCGCCTCGGACTCCGCGGCGTAGCCGCCAGCGGCCCGGAAGCGCTCCTCGAGGCGCGGGTAGCGCTCCATGGCCCTGTCGCGAGCGGCCTCATCCGAACCCGCCATGGCCTCCTCGGCCTCGCGCATCTTGCCAGCGAGCCCAGCGAGGTCGCGCACCTCGAGCACGCGGTCGATCGCGAGCTGCTCGAGGTCGCCGGTGCGCGGGTCCTGGGGCAGGTAGCCGATGCGCCCCTTCTGGATCGCCTTGCCGGCGGACGGCAGTCCCTCACCCGCCAGGATCTTGGTGAGGGTGGTCTTGCCGGCTCCGTTGCGCCCGACCAGGCCGATGCGGTCGCCGGCGTTCACATGGAAGGACGTGGCCTCGAGCAGCACTCGAGCGCCGATGCGCATCTCCAGTTCCTGGGCGGCGATCAACGAATTCCCCCTCGGGTGACGACGTGGTTCTTGTGCAGTCTCGACAACTTTGGCGCACAGGCGCCGGATCAGGGCCGATGCGCGGGCGCGGCTGGGTAGCGTGTGCGCCACACCCATTGTCCCATCAGGAGGAGAGGCCGATGCGCCGTCACGTCAACGGACCCAACGTCGCCCTGATCGCGGTCTTCGCCGCGTTCATCGCGGCGTCGACGGCGGTGCCGGAGATCACGCTCGCGTTCGGCGTGCCGCTGACGCTGCAGACGTTCGCCGTGGTGCTGGCGGGTCTGGTGCTCGGGCCGTGGCGCGGCTTCGCCGCCTTCCTGCTCTACCTGGTCGTGGGGCTCGCGGGCGCGCCCATCTTCGCGAACAACCTGGGAGGGATCGGCGTGCTCGCCGGCGCGACCGGCGGCTACCTCATCGGCATGGCCTTCGCGGCCATCGTGGTGGGCGCTCTCGCCGTGTGGAACCGTCGTCGCGGGACGCTCAACCTGGGGACGCTCATCCTGTCAGGGCTCGCATCGATCCCCGTGATCTACGCGGTGGGGGTGCCCTGGCTTGCGATGCGCACGGGCCTGCCGGTGTGGCAGTCGGCCGAAGGCTGCTCGAGCATCCTCGACACCTCGGACACGTGCGTGACCGCGCTCAGCGTGGGCGTGATCCCGTTCCTGCCGGGCGACCTCATCAAGGTGGTGCTCGCCGCCGTGGTGGCGAACATCATCCACCGCGCCTACCCGCAGCTGCTGCCGGGACGCCGTGTCCCGGTCGCGGAGACCGTGGACGCCAAGGAGTCCTCGACCGCCTAACCTTGACGCATGATCGAGTTCACGGGGGCCAGCGTCGTCGCGCCTGATTCCGGGGTGACGATCCTCGAGCCGACCACGCTGACGATCACCGAGCGCCACGTCTCCATCATCGGCGCCAACGGCGGCGGCAAGTCCACGCTCGTGAGGATGATCAACGGCCTCATCCCGCCCACGGAGGGCACGGTCGAGGTCGAGGGGCTCGACGTGGTCAAGCACGGCCCGCGCGTACGCCGGATGGTGGGCTTCCTCTTCACCGACCCGTCGGCGCAGCTCATCATGCCCACGGCCGTCGAGGACGTGATGCTGTCGCTGCGGCGCACCATCGACAAGAAGGACGAGCGCGCGGCCGCGGCGCTCGCCGCCCTCGACGAGATCGGACTGGGCGACCGCGCCGAGGTGTCCGTCAACGCCCTGAGCGGCGGACAGCGCCAGCTGCTCGCCCTCGCCGGCGTCCTCGCCGTTACTCCCAGCATCCTCATCGCCGACGAGCCCACCACGCTGCTGGATCTGCGCTGGCGCGCGCACGTGGGCGCCTTGCTGCGGTCGCTGCCGGTGCAGCTCATCGAGGTCACCCACGACCTCGACTCCGCGTCGCGCGCCGAGCGGACCATCGTCATCGACGAGGGCTCCGTGGCCTTCGACGGTGCCCCCTCCGAGGCCGTCGCGTACTACCGCGACCTGATGTTCGGGCGGGTGTCGCGGCGGGATCGCCCGTGATCTCGATGCTCGGGCTGTACCGCCCGCGTCAGACCCCGCTCCATGCGGCTCCGACGTGGCTCAAGGTGCTCGGGCTGATCGCGCTCTCGGTCACCACCGTGATGATCGAGGATCCGGTGACGTCCCTGGGCATCATGGGCGCGTGCCTGCTGCTGCTGATCTCGACCGAGCCGCCGCCCAAGGCCACGCTCTACGCGATGATGGGCACCGTCGTGGTGGCCGCGCTGTCGGGCTCCCTGCACATGTGGCGCGGCGACTACGCGCGCGCGATCGACATCGCGGCCGACCTCATCGCCGTGGTCGCCCTTGCTCTGGCGGTGACCTGCTCGACGTCGATGGCCGCGATGCTCGACTTCGTCTCCGCCGCAGCGCGGCCCATCCGGTTCATCCTGCCGCCCGAGACGCTGGGCCTGATGTTCGCACTGATGCTGCGCGCCCTGCCCGAGGTCGCGCGGCTCTATCTCGAGTCGCGGATCGCGGCGCGCGCTCGGGGCCTGGACCGTTCCGTGCGCGCCGTGGTGTTTCCCACCACCACGCGCACCGTGGGCTTCGCGCTGCAGCTGGGCCAGGCGCTGCACGCGCGCGGCATCGCCGAGGAGGCGCGCATGTCGCGGTCCGACCGCCGCGCCGAGCGCGCCGAGGCGCAGCGCGAGGCCGCCGCCGCACGAGGACTTGACGGAGGTGGCAGCGTGGATGCGGCCGATGCGCCGGCTGGCTCGAGCGGTGACGCGGCGGCGCACGGTGGAGCCGGTTCGGACTCGACGGCCGGTGCAGCTGGCCAGGCCGAGACCTCGCGCGGCGCGCGGAGGCGAGGCCGGCGCCCGCGGCGGTCCGCCGAGGCGGCTGCCGCAACAGAGGGCGCTACCGTGCCGACGAGCGCACCGACTCGGGCACGGGGCGACGACCATGCGCTGACCCGCGACGAGGCCTTCGACCTTCTGATGCGCGGCTCGTCCCGCGGCGCGCAGAGCCCTGACGCGGCCGCGCCGCGCACGCTGCCACCTGAGCTGCTGGAGCACTAGAGCCAGGGCGCTGCTACCAGGACAGTCTCCGGTGACGGGGATACGCTGAATCGCACGGCACCAGGCCGCCACACGATCCCTCCGAGGGGCGCACATGACGCAGCCGAGCACGGAACAAGCTCCCCCGGACCCCCGCGTCGGCACGCTCACCGCCCCCGTGCTGACGGCGATGGTGGTCGGCACCATGATCGGCGCGGGCGTGTACTCGCTGCCGTCGTCGTTCGCGGGATCCACCGGCGTCTACGGCGCGCTGGTCGCATGGGCCGTGGCGGGCGGCGGCATGCTCGCGCTCGCGCTCGTGTTCCAGCGCCTCGCCACAGTGAGGCCTGATCTCGACTCGGGCATCTTCGCGTACGCCAAGGCCGGGTTCGGCGACTATGTGGGCTTCCTGTCGGGCTTCGGATACTGGACCAGCGCGTGCGTCGCCAACGTGACCTACTGGGTGCTGATCGCCTCGACGGTCGGCACCATCGCGCCGGTCTTCGGCGAGGGCGACACCGTGGCCGCGTTCGCGCTCGGCACGGTGGGTATCTGGGTGTTCCACCTCATCATCCAGCGCGGGGTCCGGCGGGCGACGCTCATCAATGGCCTCGCGACCGTCGCCAAGCTGGTCCCGCTCGCGCTGTTCATCGTCGTCATCGCGTTCAGCGGCTTCTCGTGGAACACCTTCACCGACAACCTCGCGGGCGACCCGAGCCTCGGGTCGCTGGGCGACCAGGTACGGGCGACCATGCTCGTGACGGTGTTCGTGTTCATCGGCATCGAGGGCGCGAGCGTCTACTCGCGCTGGTCCAAGCGCCGCAAGGACGTGGGGCGCGCGACGGTGCTGGGCTTCCTGTCGGTGCTCGCGATCTTCGTGTCCGTCACCATGCTGTCCTACGGCGTGCTCCCCCGCGCCGAGCTCGCCGAGCTCCGGCAGCCGTCCGCCGCGGCGGTCCTTGAGGCGGCTGTGGGAACGTGGGGCGCGTGGGCCATCAGCATCGGACTCGTTGTTTCCGTGCTCGGCGCCTACCTCGCGTGGTCGCTGCTCGCGGTCGAGTCGCTCTACATGACGGCGCGCAGCGGCGACGCGCCGCGCTTCCTCGACCACGTGAGCACCCGCGGCGTACCCACGCGCGCGCTGCTCGCGACGTCGCTGGTCACGCAATTGTTTCTGTTGATCGCCATGACCGCGGAGAGCGCCTTCGACTTCTCACTCGAGCTCACCAGCGCGCTGGCAATCCTGCCCTACCTGCTGACCGCCGACTTCGGGCTCAAAGTCGCGCTCGGCGACCGGCGGATCGCCGGGCCGCTCGCTGCCGCGCTGGTCGCAACTGTCTACGCGCTCTATCTGGTGTATGCGATGGGGGCCACGTACGTGCTGCTCGCGCTCATCATCTACGCGCCGGCGTCGGCGATCTATGCCTACGCGCGCCGCGAGCGCGGCAAGCGCGCCTTCACCTTGCCTGAAGCAGTGCTGTGCGCGCTGGCGACTGCAGGCGCCGTGGTGGGTGTCATCGCGCTCGCAGGCGGGTGGGTCACGTTGTAGTCAACGGCCGATGCGCACGCCTACTCGACGCGGCGAGATAGGCAATAGCCGTTCGGGAGCTATGCATCTGCACTTGCTACGCCATTCACCGATACCGTGACGCCGAGCGCCCAACACCGGTGCAACACGCGAGTCGAAGGACACGATCTACGCAGTACCGACGCCGGTACGCGACCGGTGGTCACATCCTGACAGAAGAATGCCTGATAGATGCACCCAGCGCTCGTCAGGAGGAACGCCGACGTCGGTCCCGCACGCCGAGCGCATGGACAAAATAGGCGCGATCGTTCGCGACCCGTTGCTTGGCACGTACCGAGCCAATGAGCGCTGTAAGCGCTGGCTGGGCGAGTGCCGCAGCGGCCCCGACCACCTCCAGTCCAGCGAAGCCAGATGCAACTAGCAGTCCCAGGGACGTACCGACCGTCCTGGTCGTGTCACCGGAGGTAGAAAACAGATCCAGTAAGTTTCGGCGGAAAGACGCATGCTCGACGTGCACTCGCATGTCGTCGATCGCCGTCGAGACTTCGGCCTCCCAGAATATTTGGAGACGCCGCGCGTTCTCTGCTGCGTCGCTGGGAGAGAGGTCTACATTCCCGCTCATATCAAGCAAGAATCCTCGAAATGGGGCCAGGTACGGTGCCAGATCCTCACGGACGTCAACCACCTCATCGACCGGAAGATCCGAAATTCCGTCGACCATTCGCATCAATTCGACTGCGCCGGCCAGCCTTCGTGCGGACTGCACGTCTTCGCCAGAGACTCCACGCGTAGCTAGGCCAATAGACACTGCAGGATCGAGCATGACACCTGCGCGGGACGACGCCACAGAGTCAACGAGGCTAGAAACCATGCGAGCATGGGCCGTGTCCTCGCCCGAACGCTCGTCGAGCAGCTCCTGGAAGCGTGTGCGCACCGTCGGATCCCACGGGTCTTGGCGCAAGGTCGTCGTCGGTAGCGCGTTCAGCACCGGGCTCTGAAACAGATCTGCCAGCTGTCGGTGGTGCGCGGCACGCGCGTAGGACAGTGGCGCGACGCGATCAAGGAAGTCTCGTCCGTCGGATTCTCCACGACGTCGCATTTCGCGGAACGCCTCCGCGAAGTTGAACGACTCGACGGATTCGTCAACGGAGTCGCCGCTGCCGCTGAGAGCGCCTTCCTCGCGCTTGAACCACTTGGTCCAGTGATCGATTTCCGCGGGACTGAGCAGGTCTTCGTCCCGTATTCCCAAGAGGTCCATGACCTCCCGATCGCGACTCTCCGAAATCCAGAAAGCAAACCCTCGCGCGGGAATCAACATGGTAGCCGCGGAAGAGTCACGAAACTCTTCGAGATAGGCGTCAACTCTTGTCGTCTTCAGGACCGTGCGATCGGCTAGCAGCAGCGCCGGCTTGACGAAGTCCTCGTCGTAGCGGACAAGGCGAGGCACATCTGCCACCGAGACGGACTCTGCGTCGACCGCAACCGCATCAAACGGGCTGCTATAGAGATTGATCTCGTACATGGTTGGCCTCCGTGCGGCACTGTAGAGCCTGTGGCGGTCAACCTGCAATGCTCCGCACAGCCACCGAGCGTCCACTGTGCTTTCGCTACCGGCCTTCCCGGTGGATCATTCTCACTTCGCTCGCCAGACCGCGACTTCTCGTCCGGGCACACCCACGAGTGACCCTCCTGAGCAGTTTCGTCAGAACGCGTAGAGTGCTCGTCCACTTGCAGGCAGAGAGCCCGTCAGCGAGAAACTGCCGTTCCCGCGTGACCCCGCGCGCCGACCATCTCGGCCAGTGTGGTGGCAGTCCGCCAGTTGCGGATCGTCATGTCCTTGTAGAACGGCGTGGACATCACACGGTTCATGCGGCTCTTCGTACGCTGCGCGCTGAGGCGGCAAAAGTAGATCGCGCCACTCCCCTCCCACAGCGTGTCGACGCCCTCGCGCAGCGCGAAGGCGGCTGCCGCATCGGTCTCGCGTACGTGAGGGCGCAGGAAGGCGACGTCGTAGTGATACTCGTCCGGCTCCGTGCCGAAGCCAGCGGGCGCATCGTCCACGGCAGCGCGCATCGTCGCCGCGGAAATCGCCACGACGACGGTCTCGACGCCGAACTCGTCGAGCAGCACCCGCTCCACCAGCGACACCACACCAGCCTCGTCGAGCCCGGGCGCGAAGAGCACCACGTTCCCCGATTGGATGTACGTCTGCACCTCGGACACGCCGGCTACAGCATCCAGAGAAGCGCGCAACCCCGCCATGGGCACGGCATTGCACCCTCCCACGTTGATGCCGCGGATCAGCGCGACGTGCGTCGCGGCCGCGGCGGCTACACCAGGCTCAGACGTTGAAGCCCAGCGCGCGCAGCTGCTCGCGGCCGTCGTCGGTGATCTTGTCCGGGCCCCACGGCGGCATCCACACCCAGTTGATGCGGAACCCGTCGACGATCCCGTCGAGCGCCTGGCCGGTCTGGTCCTCGATGACGTCGGTCAGCGGGCAGGCCGCCGAGGTCAGCGTCATGTCGATCACGGCGTGCTGGTTCTCGTCGAGCGCGACGCCGTACACGAGGCCCAGGTCGACGACGTTGATCCCGAGCTCGGGGTCGATGACGTCGCGCATGGCCTCCTCGACATCCGCGGCGTTGGCCGGGGTCTTGGTACTCGTGTCAGTCATGACTCATCCTTTCGTGCCTGGATCAACGCATCCTTGAATGCCATCCATCCCAGCATGGCGCACTTGATGCGCGCCGGGTACTTGCCCACTCCGACGAACGCCGTCGCGTCGCCCAGCAGGTCCTCCTTGTCGTCGTCCGGGCCCTCGCCCTTGGCCTGCATGAGGTCGCGGAACGCGTCCATCGCCTGCTCGGCCTCGGCGAGGGTGTGGTCCTCGACCAGGTCGTGCAGCACGGAGACGGAGGCCTGCGAGATCGAGCAGCCCTGGCCCTCCCACGTGAGCGAGGCGACGCGGTCGCCGTCGAGGCCCACGCGCAGGGTGACCTCGTCGCCGCACGTCGTGTTGACCTGATGCGACTCCCCCACCTGGATCAATCCAGGATCGGCGAGCCCGCGGCCGTGCGCCTCGCGGGCGTGGTCCATGATGACCTGCTGGTACATCTGCTCGAGGCTGCTCATGCGCTCACTCCGAAGAAGCTCGGGACGGTGGCGAGCGCCTCGACGAAGGCGCGCGCGTCGTCAGTGGTCGTATACACGTGCGCCGATGCGCGGGTCGAGCCCGTGACGCCCAGGCGCCTGTGCAGCGGCTGGCCGCAGTGGTGGCCCACGCGCACCGCGATGCCGCGGTCGTCGAGCACCTGGCCCACATCGTGGGGGTGCACGCCGTCGATGGAGACGGCCGCGAGGCCGATGACGTCGGTCGCTTCCGCATCCCACGCCGGGCCCAGCAGGCGAGCGCCGGGAATCTCGGCGACGCCCTCGCGCAGGATGGCCGCGATCTCACGCTCGTGCGCAGCCACGTCGTCCATGCCGAGCGCGGTCAGGTACCTGGCCGCTGCCGCCATGCCCACCGCCTGGGCGACGGGTTGCGTGCCCGGCTCGTGGCGCATCGGCGCCTCCTGCCAGGTCGTGGACTCCATGGTGACAGTCTTCACCGCTCCCCCGCCAAAGACGGCAGGCGGCAGCGCGTCGAGCAGTTCCTTGCGCCCGTACAGCGCGCCGATGCCCGTGGGACCGAGCATCTTGTGGCCGCTGAAGGCCGCGAAGTCCACGTCCAGCCCTGCGAGATCCACTCCGAGGTGCGGCACGGACTGGCACGCGTCGAGCACGGTCAGCGCGCCCACGGCCTTGGCGCGCGCCACGAGGGTCGCGACCGGGCTGATGACGCCGGTGATGTTCGACGCGTGCGTGAACGCGAGCACCTTGGTCCGCTCAGTCACCACGGAGTCGAGGTGGTCGAGGTCCAGGCGGCCGTCGTCGTCCACGGGGATCCACCGCAGGGTCGCGCCGGTGCGGACGGCGAGCTGCTGCCACGGGACCAGGTTCGCGTGGTGCTCGGCCTCGGTGACGCAGATCTCGTCGCCTGGACCGATGCGGAAGCGCGCGGACTCCTCGCCGCCCACGCCCGCGGACGCGTTGCCGATCGCGGCGGCCACGATGTTGATCGCCGCCGTCGCGTTCTCGGCCCACACGATCTCGCCGGCGCCAGCGCCGACGAAGGCCGCGACCTCGGAGCGCGCTGCCTCGAACAGTCCGGTGGCCTCCTCGGCGAGGAAGTGCGCGCCCCGCGCCACGGCCGCGTTGTGGCGCTCGTTGAACTCGCGCTCGGCGTCAAGCACCGCGCGCGGCTTCTGCGCCGTGGCCCCCGAGTCGAGGTACACGAGCGGCTTCCCGTCCCTGACCGTGCGGGCCAGGAGCGGGAAGTCGTCGCGAACGTCGGCGAGGGTCATGGAGCTGCTCCGGTTACGCGCTTGCGAGGAAGCGGTCGTAGCCCTCGGCCTCGAGGCTCTCGGCGAGCTCGGGGCCGCCCTGCTCGGCGACGCGGCCGTTGACGAACACGTGGACGTAGTCGGGCTTGATGTAGCGCAGGATGCGCGTGTAGTGGGTGATGAGCATGACGCCCAGGCCCGTGTTCTCGGTGACGCGGTTGACGCCCTCGGAGACGATGCGCAGCGCGTCGACGTCGAGGCCGGAGTCGGTCTCGTCGAGGATCGCGATCTTGGGCTGGAGGAGCTCCATCTGGAGGATCTCGTGGCGCTTCTTCTCACCGCCGGAGAAGCCCTCGTTGACGTTGCGCTCGGCGAACGACGGGTCCATGCGCAGGTTCTCCATGGACTGCTTGACGTCTTTGACCCAGTGGCGCAGCTTGGGTGCCTCCCCGTCGAGCGAGGTCTTCGCGGTGCGCAGGAAGTTCGACACGGACACGCCGGGAACCTCGACCGGGTACTGCATGGCGAGGAACAGGCCCGCCTTGGCGCGCTCGTCGACGGACATGTCCAGCACGTTCTCGCCGTCGAGCAGCACCTCGCCGTCGGTGATCTCGTACTTGGGGTGGCCCGCGATCGCGTAGGCGAGCGTGGACTTGCCGGAGCCGTTGGGGCCCATGATGGCGTGCGTCTCGCCGGACTTGATGGTGAGGTCGACGCCCTTCAGGATCTGCTTGGTGCCCTCGGGGGTCTCCACGGAGGCGTGGAGGTTCTTGATCTCAAGGGTGCTCATGGTTGGTACCTCTCTCAGGTTCTGTCAGGAAGTCTTGGGGTTGTCGATGTCGACGAGCACGCGCTCGCCGTCGATGCGGACCGGGTAGGTCGCCACGGGGGTCATGGCAGGCAGCTCGTCCGGCTGGCCGGTGCGCACGTCGAAACGCGACCCGTGGGCCCAGCACTCGATGTAGCAGCCCTCGACGTCGCCCTCGGCCAGCGGCACCTCGCCGTGCGTGCACATGCCGCCGATGGCGAAGAACTCGCCGTCGTCGGAGCGCACGATCGCGACGGGGGTGTCGGAGCCGTCGGCGAGCGTGAGGTCCGCCTGGAGCGCGGAGCCCGGCGCCAGGTCGGCCACCTCGCAGGCGAGCTGCTCGCTCACGCCTGCTCCTCCGCGTAGTCCTCCTCGTAGTGCTCGAGCTCGAGATCGATCTCGCGCATGAGACCCTCCTCGACCTCCGGCACGCCGATCTGGTGGATGAGGTCGGCGAAGAAGCCGCGGACCACGAGCTTGCGAGCCTTGTCCTCGGGGATGCCGCGCGAGCGCAGGTAGAACATCTGCTCGTCGTCGAAGCGGCCCGTGGCCGAGGCGTGTCCCGCACCCTCGATCTCGCCGGTCTCGATCTCGAGGTTCGGCACCGAGTCCGCGCGCGCGCCGTCCGTGAGGACCAGGTTGCGGTTGAGCTCGTAGGTGTCCGTGCCCTCGGCGGCGGCGCGGATCAGCACATCGCCGATCCACACGGCACGCGCCGTCTTGCCGGCGAGCGCGCCCTTGTAGGCCACGTTCGAGTGGCACTTGGGGGCGTTGTGGTCGATGAACGTGCGGTGCTCGAGGTGCTGGCCCGAGTCCGAGTAGTACAGGCCCAGCAGCTCCGCGGAGCCGCCCGAGCCCTCGTACTCGGCGGTGACGCCCAGGCGCACGACCTTGCCGCCCAGCGACACGGCCACGTGCTTGTAGGTCGCGTCGCGGCCCACGCGGGCGTGGTGCGTGCCGGCGTGCACCGCGTCGTCGTCCCACTGCTGGATGGAGACGACCTTGAGGTGCGCCCCGTCGCCCGTCACGACCTCGACGTTGCCGGCGTGCGCGCCGGTGCCGCGGTGCTCGAGGATGACGGTCGCCTCAGCGAACTGGCCGGCCTCGAGGACGATGTGCGAGCGCGACGTGGCCTTGCCCGTCACCGCGATGCGGATGGGCTCGGTGACCTGCGTGTTGGCGGGAACCTTGACGTGCAGCGCACGCTCGGTTCCGGCCGATGCGATGGCGGCGATGCGGTCCTCCGGCACCAGCACGGTGCCGCGAGGCCCCTCCCCGGGGGCGAGCTCGCCGAGCGTCACGCCCTCGGGGGCGGTGACGTCGTAGTCGGCGCCGTCAGCGGGAGCGGCCGCCTGGTCGAGCACCGGCGCGAGGTCGCGCAGCGCGGAGAAGCGGTACTCCTCGTCACGCGGGCTCGGCATCTCGAACGCGTCCACGTCGAAGGACGTGAAGCGCTCGCCGCGCGAGCCCTCGGGGATGACGTCGCCGTGGCTGTGCGCGGCGTCGGCGGTGGCCTGCGAGTGATCGGTGGTGGTCAACCGACACTTCCTTCCATCTGCAGCTCGATGAGGCGGTTGAGCTCGAGGGCGTACTCCATGGGCAGCTCGCGCGCGATGGGCTCGACGAACCCGCGCACGATCATGGCCATGGCCTCGGTTTCCTCCATGCCTCGGGACATGAGGTAGAACAGCTGGTCCTCGGACACCTTCGAGACGGTCGCCTCGTGGCCCATGTGGACGTCGTCCTCGCGGACGTCGACGTACGGGTAGGTGTCGGACCGGCTGATCTGGTCGACGAGCAGCGCATCGCACAGCACGTTCGACTTCGAGTTCTTGGCGCCCTCGAGGACCTGCACGAGGCCGCGGTAGGACGTGCGTCCGCCGCCGCGAGCGACCGACTTGGAGATGATCGAGCTCGACGTGTTGGGGGCGGCGTGCACCATCTTGGCGCCCGCGTCCTGGTGTTGGCCCTCGCCCGCGAACGCGATGGACAGCGTCTCGCCGCGCGCGTGCTCGCCGAGCATGAAGATCGCCGGGTACTTCATGGTGACCTTCGAGCCGATGTTGCCGTCGACCCACTCCATGGTGGCGCCCTCGGCGGCCGTGGCGCGCTTGGTGACGAGGTTGTACACGTTGTTCGACCAGTTCTGGATGGTCGTGTAGCGCACGCGGGCGTTCTTCTTCACGATGATCTCGACCACCGCGGAGTGCAGCGAGTCCGACGAGTAGATGGGCGCGGTGCAGCCCTCGACGTAGTGCACGTACGAGCCCTCGTCCGCGATGATCAGCGTGCGCTCGAACTGGCCCATGTTCTCCGTGTTGATGCGGAAGTAGGCCTGCAGCGGGATCTCGACGTGGACGCCCGGCGGGACATAGACGAACGATCCGCCCGACCACACGGCAGTGTTGAGCGCCGCGAACTTGTTGTCGCCGGCGGGGATGACGGTGCCGAAGTACTGCTCGAACAGCTCGGGGTGCTCCTTGAGCGCCGTGTCCGTGTCGAGGAAGATGACGCCCTGCTCCTCGAGGTCCTCGCGGATCTGGTGGTAGACCACCTCGGACTCGTACTGCGCGGCGACGCCGGCGACCAGGCGCTGCTTCTCCGCCTCGGGGATGCCGAGCTTGTCGTAGGTCGCCTTGATGTCCTCGGGCAGGTCCTCCCAGCTGGTGGCCTGCTTCTCCGTGGAGCGCACGAAGTACTTGATGTTGTCGAAGTCGATGCCCGACAGGTCCGAGCCCCAGTGAGGCATGGGCTTCTTGCCGAACAGCTTGAGGCCCTTGAGGCGCTGGTTCAGCATCCACTCGGGCTCGCTCTTCAGGGCCGAGATGTTGCGGACCACGTCCTCGCTGAGGCCACGCGCGGCGATCGCGCCGGCCTCATCGGAGTCGTGCCAGCCGTACTCGTAGCCGCCGATCGACGCGATGATCTCCTCATCGGTCTGCTGAACCGGGGCGTTGTCGGTGGGGGTGCTCATGGTCATCCTTCCTTGGCGGCCACCGCAGTGACCGGGATGGTGGTGGTGCACACGTGGGCTCCGCCTGCCAGGGTCGACAGGCGCTGGACATGGACGTCGAGGATGCGGGAGAACGCGCGGGTCTCCGCCTCGCACCACTCAGGTGCCTCCTCGGCGATGGACTGGACGGGGCAGTGCCCCTGACACAGCTGAACGGTGTAGCCGCCGGGTCCGGGTCGCACGGAGGTGGCGTAGCCCTGGTCGGCCAGAGCGCGGGACAGCGCCTCGACGCGCTCCTCCATTGTCGCATCCTCGGGCATGGCCGCGCGCAGCCGAGCCTCGAGTTCGGCGAGCTTGGCGTCCACGAACTCGGTGAGGTTGCCGTGCTCGCGCATGAAGCTCACGGCATCGACGGCGACCGAGGAGTATGCGGTGGTCAGCGAGCGCTGGCCCTCCGTGGTGGCCACATACGACTTCGCCGGACGCCCGCGCCCGCGAACGTGGGTGCCGGGCTGCTCGTGCTCGGTGATGAGCGAGTCGTCGGCCAGCGCGGAGAGGTGGCGGCGCACACCCGCTGGCGTCACGCCGAGCTCCGCCGCGAGGGTCGCGGCGGTGATGGGACCGGCAGAGGCGATGAGCCCCAGCACGCGATCCCGGGTGGTGTCGGTTCCCACGGTTCGCTCCTCACGCACGGCTGTCCAGCGTCTGTCGCGCAGATAGGTCTGGAGGGGTGTCCTTCTAGGAACGATTGTCGTGCCGAAAATACTCCCTCGCAAGCAAGGGAAGCCTTACTAGCGCGTTGCGTAATTCGCCGCACAGGCACCCGCGCATCGGCCCTCCGACTCCTCCCCGACAGTTCCCAGCGACAGTTCCGAACACTCGGTTCGCGACACGCGGGCGATGGTCGCCCGTTGCGCGGACAACGCCGCGCGTCGGCCGGCAATTGTTCGGGACTGTCGGCGGTCCGGCTGGGGCGACGTCGTCGCGTAGGACGGGCCGATGCGCGGGTCGGGTGGCGCACACGCGGCACCTAGGATTGTGGGGTGCTCACCCGCCTGCTCGACCTGATCGCTCGCCGCGCCCGGTTCTTCCTGCTGGCCAACGTGGTCGCGCAGGCCGGCATCATCGTCACCGGCGGCGTGGTGCGACTCACGGGGTCGGGACTGGGCTGCTCGACGTGGCCGCAGTGCGAGCCCGGCAGCTTCACGCCGGTATTCCACGCGGAGAACTGGCTCCACCCCGCCGTCGAGTTCGGCAATCGGCTGCTGACATTCGTCCTCGTGATCGTCGCGCTGGGCGTCGCGATCTCCGTGTGGCGCACCCGCCGCGACCTGCGCTGGTACGGCCTGGTCCCTGGCGTCGGCGTGATCCTCCAGGCCATCGTGGGCGGCATCACCGTGCTGGTCGAGCTCCACCCTCTCGTGGTTGCGCCGCACCTGCTGCTGTCGACCGCGCTGGTCTGGTACTCGGTGTGGCTGA
The DNA here is from genome assembly GCF_002090095.1 of Demequina sp. NBRC 110053. GTDB lineage: Bacteria > Actinomycetota > Actinomycetes > Actinomycetales > Demequinaceae > Demequina. The sequence continues at coordinate 238,282 of NZ_BBRJ01000003.1, forward strand.
CGCTCGCGCACCGCCGCGCTCCGCGCCGCGAGGGCGCGCCCATGGTCGCCCACCGCGCGCTGCTCGTCGTGCTGGTCGCCACGATCCTCGTGCTCGGCGCGCTCACGACCGGCGCGGGGCCCCACTCAGGCGACATCGACGCGACCGAGCGGCTCGCGCTCGACCCTGCACTCATCGCCCGCGCGCACGCCGCAGCGGTGTGGGGCTTCATCGTCGTGCTTGCGGCGCTCGTCTGGCGCGTGCGCCGCGATCGCTCCGAGGGAGCACGGGACGAGGTGCGCAAGGCGTGGGTCGCGCTCGTGGCGGTCACGCTCGCGCAGGGGCTCATCGGCTACGTCCAGTACTTCACCGGCCTGCCCGAGGCCGTCGTCGCGCTGCACCTGGTGGGGATCGGCGCCTTCACCGCCGCCGCATCGGCCCTGAACTATCTGCTCGCGGCCACCGGCCGCGGCCTCGCCGTCACGCGCGCGTAGGCTGGCGCGCATGAGCCCGCACGAGGTGACGCTCGCCCACGTCGAGCAGGCGGCTGCCGCCCTCGCCGGCATCGCGCAGCGCACCCCCGTCGACCACGCGACGCACCTGAGCGACGTGCTCGGCGTGCCCGTCACGATGAAGCTCGAGAACCTGCAGCGGACGGGCTCGTTCAAGCTGCGCGGCGCGACGTATCGGCTGTCGCGACTGTCGCCGGACGAGCGCTCGCGCGGCGTGGTCGCGGCCTCCGCGGGCAACCACGCTCAGGGCGTCGCCTTCGCGGCGCAGCAGCTCGCGATCGACGCGACCATCTTCATGCCGCTGGGCGCCCCCGTCCCCAAGCTGCTCGCCACCAAGGGCTACGGCGCGACCGTCTTCACGGACGGCGCGACCGTCGAGGAGTGCCTTGCGCTCGCGCACGAGCACGCCGCACGCACCGGAGCCGTCATGGTCCACCCGTTCGACCACCCGGACGTCATCGCCGGCCAGGGCACCATCGGCCTGGAGATCTGGCAGGACGTGCCCGACGTCGAGACGGTCGTGGTGCCGGTGGGCGGCGGCGGGCTCATCGCCGGCATCGCCGTCGCCGTCAAGGAGCTCGCGGCCCGGGAGGGGCGTGCGGTGCGAGTGGTGGGCGTGCAGGCGGCGACCGCTGCGTCCTATCCCGCCTCGCTCGCCGAGGGCGAGCCCACCACCGTCGAGCGCGGCACGAGCATCGCCGATGGCATCGCCGTCGCACGTCCGGGCGACGTCACCTTCCCCCTCGTGCGCGACCTCGTCGACCAGGTCGTCACGGTCGAGGAGGACGATCTTGCGCGCGCGGTGCTCGAGGTCCTCGAGCGCACCAAGCTCGTGGTCGAGCCCGCCGGCGCGGCAGGCGTCGCAGCGATCCTCGGCGGTCTGATCGAGCCCACCGGCCCCACCACCGTGCTCCTGTCCGGCGGCAACATCGACCCGCTTCTCATGCAGCGCATCATCGCGCTGGGTCTCGTGGCATCGGGCCGCTACATGACCATGCGCATCCCACTGCCCGACCGCCCGGGCCAACTGGCGCGCGTGTCCGAGATCCTCGCCAGCGTGGGCGCGAACGTCATCGAGGTGCTGCACACCCGGCACGACCTGGGCCTCACCGTCGGCGACGTGGTGCTCCAGATCAGCGTCGAGACCCGCGGGCAAAACCATCAGGCCGAGGTCGTGAGCGCGCTGCGAGACGCCGGCTTCGAGCCGCAGGTCGCCGACGCCCAGGGAGATTGACGCGCAGGGAGCTTGACGGGCACGGAGGTTGAGGCACGCGGACGTCGACGGGCGCGTGCGCGGACGTCAGCGCGTGAGGCGCGTCGCCTCCGGGCGCAGCCACGGCGCCCGGGGGTCGCGCAGTCCCGCGAAGCCGTCGCGGCGCGCGCGGTCGGCCGCGAGCAGGCCGGCGACGGCGGAGGATGCGTGAATGCGCCCCTCCAGGATCGCGACGACGGCGTCGTCGAGGGGGACCCAGGCGCCGATCATGTCCGCCTCCTCGTCTTCGCGCTCGTGGCGCTCGGACTCGGGCACGGGGGCGAGGTCGCGCGCGAGGAACACCCGCACGGCCTCCGACACGCCGCCGCCGGACGGGTAGTAGTCCACCAAGGTGTGCCACGTCGAGGCGGCGAGGTCGGCCTCCTCGTGCAGCTCGCGCCGTGCGGCCTCGAGCGGATCCTCGCCCGCGAGGTCGAGCAGGCCGGCCGGGGGCTCCCAGCACTCCGCTTGGACGGGGTGGCGGTACTGACGCACCAGGTAGACGCGCTCGTCAGGGTCGAGCGCGACGATCACGACCGCGCCCGTGTGCCGCACGTAGTCCCGAGTGACCACGCCGGCGTCGCCCAGGTCCACGCGGTCGCTCGCGACGTCCCACACCTTGCCGTGGAAGCGCTCGAGCGTCTCGAGCACCGGCCGCGACGAGGGGACGTCCTCGAGCGACGTCGGCACCGACGAGTCCGTCACGACTCAGGCGCTCGCCGGCGCCGCGCTGGCCTCGGCGCTCGCCGCCTCGCGCACGGCGAGGGCAGCACCGATGAGACCGGCGAACAGCGGGTGCGCCTTCGTGGGCCGCGACAGGAACTCCGGGTGCGCCTGCGTGGAGATGTAGTACGGGTGCGTGTCGCGCGGCAGCTCGACGAACTCGACGAGCTCGCGGTCGGGCGACTCGCCCGAGACCACCAGGCCTGCCTCCTCGAGCTGGGCGCGGTACTTGTTGTTCACCTCGTAGCGGTGACGGTGGCGCTCCCCCACCGAGGCCGCTCCGTAGGTGTCCGCGGCGACCGAGCCGGCCTTGAGGACCGCCTGGTACTCGCCCAGGCGCATCGTGCCGCCCAGGTCGCCCTTGCCGTCGACGATCTCGAGCTGCTCCTCCATGGTCGCGACCACGGGGTGCGGCGTGTCGGGGTCGAACTCCGAGCTCGACGCGCCCTCCAGGCCCACGACGTTGCGGGCGTACTCCATGACCATGGTCTGGAGACCCAGGCAGATGCCGAGCGTGGGCACCTTGTTCTCGCGGGCCCAGCGCAGCGCGCCGATCTTGCCGTCCACGCCGCGCACCCCGAAGCCGCCGGGCACGAGCACGGCGTCCACGCCGCCCAGCGCCCGCTCGGCGCCCTCGGGAGTCTGGCACGTGTCCGACGCGACCCAGCGCAGGTTGACCTTCGCACTGTGGTGGAAGCCGCCGGCGCGCAGCGCCTCGCTCACCGACAGGTAGGCGTCGGGCAGGTCGATGTACTTGCCGACCAGCGCGACCTCGACCTCGTGCGAGGGACGGTGGACGCGGTTCAGCACGTCGTTCCACGCGCCCCACTCGACATCGTGGAACGGGAGGTTCAGGCGGCGCACCACGTAGGCGTCGAGGCCCTCCGAGTGCAGCACGCGCGGGATGTCGTAGATGCTGGGCGCGTCGATCGCGTTGACGACGGCGTCGGGCTCGACGTCGCACATCAGCGCGACCTTGTTCTTGACCGACGGCTGGACGGGCCGGTCCGAGCGCAGCACGAGCGCATCGGGCTGGATGCCGATGCTCCGCAGCGCCGCCACGGAGTGCTGGGTGGGCTTGGTCTTCTGCTCGCCCGAGGGGCCGATGAACGGCACCAGCGACACGTGCAGGAAGAACACGTGGTCGCGACCCACGTCGTGGCGGACCTGGCGCGCGGCCTCGAGGAACGGCTGCGACTCGATGTCGCCGACCGTGCCTCCGACCTCGGTGATGATGACGTCGCACTCGGGTCCGGCCTGATCGCGCATGCGCCGCTTGATCTCGTCAGTGATGTGCGGGATCACCTGCACGGTGTCGCCCAGGTACTCGCCGCGACGTTCCTTGGCGATCACCTGCGAGTACACCTGGCCCGTGGTGACGTTCGAGCTGGCCGACAGCTTGACATCGAGGAAGCGCTCGTAATGGCCGATGTCCAGGTCGGTCTCCGCGCCGTCGTCCGTGACGAACACCTCGCCGTGCTGGAACGGATTCATCGTGCCCGGATCCACGTTCAGGTAGGGATCGAGCTTCTGCATGGTCACGCGCAGTCCGCGCGAGCGCAGCAGGCGCCCCAGCGAGGATGCGGTGAGCCCCTTGCCCAGGGAGGAGACGACGCCCCCCGTGACGAAGATGTGACGGGTGACATGGTCCGTGCCGGACGAGAATCGCGTTCGCTCCACGGGCTTCAACTCTAACAGCGAATCGGCCGCGCGGACACGGACACGACGGAGGACGGGGCGAGAATCAGCCCGCGCGCGGCGGCACGAGGGTGCGCCCCTCCCCCGGTCCGTAGTGCCCGACCGACCCGGCCAGCGCATCGGCGAGCGCCAGCGGAACCGAGATCTGCCCGTAGAACTCGGTGCCCTCGACCACGGTAGCCACGGCGGCCGATGCGTCAGGAGAGTTGAGCACGGCACTCGGCAGGTCTCCGGTCGCGTCCACGCCGGAGGCCACGACCACGCCGCCGGTGTACTCGGCGAAGGTGGTCGCGAGGGCGGCGTAGACGCCCGCGTCCTCCGCGCGGGTCGCCTCGTCCTCGGACCCCGTGCCTGACACGAGCGCGTACGCCTGGACCGGACCCGTCGCGACGCCGCTGACGAGCCCGGCCTCGGTGAGCAGATCCATGAGCAGCGCCGACCTGTCAGGCGCGTTCTCCGCGTCGGGGAAGTCCGTGTCGGACAGGGCGGACTCGTCGAAGCCGGTCGGGTAGACGCCCGGCATGAGCGCCTGCGCAAGAGCGTGAGCGAGCACCGTGGGAGTGGAGGTCGCGTCGTCAACCCCCACCACGTTGGGCGCGATGGTGGACGCGAGCGACGATCGGAACGCCGATTGCGAGGGGTCGGTCCACACGGGCTCGATCGTGAGCTCGGCGTTCACCGTCGCTCCCGCCTGCACGAGCCGATCGCGCACGCCGGCCTGCGCGCTGTCACTCGGGCCGGCGACGCCGATGGTGGCGACGGGTGTGCCCAGCAGCGCGCCAGCGAGCATGGTGGGGGCTGACTCGTCCGCGTATTGGCGCGCGGTCCCGGTCTGCGCCTCCGCGGCGGCGACATCGGCCTGGGCCTGCGCGAGGTCGTCCTCGAGCGCATCCACCTGCTCGGTGAGGGAACCCGTGAAGGCGTCGCGCATGGGACCTGACCCGAGCACGACGCCCACGGCGAGGGCCAGGAACACGGCGACGAGGGAGACGACGTGGTAGCGGAAGTCCTTCATCACGCCCCGCCGAACCAGCCGGTCGCCGCGGACCACACGGACTCGAGCCACTCGCGCCCGCCAGGCGTCGCCCAGAAGGCGACGCCCAGAGCGACGAAGCCGCTCGCGACGAGCGCCGCGAGCGCCCACGGCGAGTAGCGGTGCCGGTAGACCTGGGCGAGCGCGGGCGCATCCACGATGGCGCGGCCCGCCTGGAGGCGTGCGAGGAACATGCCCGACGCGTCGGTGTGCGAGGACTCGAGGTAGTCCTGCAGGCTGCCCTCGACGCCCACCGTGACGATCACCTTCGCACCGCCGGCGTGGGCCACGAGGATCGCGAGCGCGGCGGACGGCATCGAGGAGCTCACCTCGCCGTGGCTCAGCCCCAGGGCGTCGACCCGCGCGCGTCCGGCGTCGCCCCCATGCGGCTCGTGCAGCAGGACGTGGCTCGCGGAGCGCAGCGTCTCCTCGCGCAGCGCCTCGACCTCGCCGATGATGAGGTCGGGTGCGGACGCGAGGTCGTAGGTCGCGTCGGCGGCGTCGCCGACCGCGATCAGCACGGGACGGCGATCCCTCAGGTAGCGGCGGATCTCCTTGAGCTGCTCGCGGTGACGGTAGCCCGAGGCGATGACGACCACGTGCCTGCCGGTGAGGTCCAGGCCCGCGTCCGGCACCCCGGTGCCGTCGAGGATCATGTCCGCCTCTCGCTCGATGTGGTCGAGCGCGTTCGCGGTGAACGTCGTGAGCTGGATGCGCATGCCGTCGGCGGCGGCGTGGGTGAGGTCGGCGAGCGCCGATGCGTCGATGAGCGTGCCGTCGGCCACCACGTCCTCATCGACCCGCACGGTGCCGCCGACCACGGTCGCCATCGCGCCATCACGGCTGCCCAGGATGCCGGTGCCGGCGTTGTCGATGAGTGCGATCCCGGCATCGAGCAGCACGCGCGGGCCTCCCGTCGGGAAGCGTCCGGACATCGAGGTGCGGACGTTGACCACGGCCGCTGGCCGGCACGCGACGAGCGCCTCCGCGGCCTTCTGGTCGAGGTCGAGCACATCGATCACGGCGATGTCTCCTGGACGCAGCCGGCGCGCGAGCACGCGGACGCTGGGCTCGATGCGCAGGGGTCCGGTGATGGTCGCGTCGGCGCTCACGAGGTGGTCGGAGCGGGTCATGCGCTCATCGTCGCACGCCGGAGGCCTCCAGCAGCTCAAGGGCATGGGCGCGTGCCGTGTCCGAGTCCTCCTGGCCCGACAGCAGCCGTGCGATCTCCTCGACGCGGGCCTGATCCGTCACGGGCGCGACCTGCGCACGGGTCACGGCGCCGTCGGTCGCCTTGGCGACCACCACGTGCGCATCGGCGAACGCGGCGACCTGCGCGAGGTGCGTGACGACGATCACCTGATGGGTGCGGGCGAGGGCGGCGAGGCGTTCACCGACCGCCACGGCGGCGCGCCCGCCCACCCCGGCGTCGACCTCGTCGAACACGAACGTCCTCGGCCCTTCGTGCGCCCGTGCGGCGAGGGCGACCTCGAGCGCGAGCATGATACGCGACAGCTCTCCCCCGCTCGCCGCCTCGGCGATGGGTCGGTGGGGGGCACCTGGATGCGAGGCGAGGGTCATGGCGACCTGGTCCGCGCCATGGGCCGCCGGCTCCGCGGGCTCGAGCCTCACGGCGAAGTCGGCGTCGGGCATGGCGAGCAGGCCGAGCTCCTCGCGCACGGCCTCGGCGAGGTCTCGTGCCGCCGCGGCGCGTCCCTCGCGCACGACGAGCGCCGCCGTCTCGAGGGCGGTGCGCGCGGCGGTCACGGCCTCGCGGCGCGCGGCCAACGTCTCGTCCCACGCGTCGTCGTCGTCCACGCGCGGGCGAGCGCTCTCGGCATACGCGAGCACGCCTGCGACATCGGGAACGCCGATGCGCCGGGCGAGGGTCGCGAGGTCGCTGCGCCTGGCATGGATCTCGTCGAGCCGAGCCGGGTCGGCGTCGAGTCCGTCGAGATAGGACGCGAGCTCGGTGACCAGGTCCGCTGCCGCGTAGCTCAGGCCAGCGAGCCGTTCGTCGAGCTCCGCGAGCGCCGGATCGTGGCGGGCCGCATCCGCGAGCGCGCGCCGCGCGGTCTCGAGCGCGGCGACGGCGGACAGCTCTCCATCCCCGGCCTGATCGCCGCCGAGCGCGGCGTGCGCGGCCGCCGCTCCGAGCCGGACGTCCTCGGCGTTCTCGAGCACGCGGGCCTGCGCCGCCAGCTCCTCGTCCTCGCCCTCCTGCGGCGCGATCTCGTCGATGGCAGCGAGGTCGTCGCGCAGGCGCGCGACCTCGGCACGGGCCGCACCAGCGCCGTCCTCCATGCGCTCCAGCGCGGCGACCGCCTCCGTCCACGCTGCCCACGCGTTCCGGTACGCAGCGAGCGCCTCGCCGTGACGGGCTCCGGCATAGGCGTCGAGGGTGTCGCGCTGGCGCGCCGGCGTGCGCAGGCGCGCCTGATCGTGCTGGCCGTGGACGGTGACCAGCTCGGCGGCGAGATCAGCGAGCAGCGACTGCGGCACCGTGCGCCCCCCGATGACGGTACGAGAACGCCTGCTCGCGCCCACGGTGCGCGACACGATGACCGCGCCGTCGTCGTCCGCCTCGACCCCCGCATCGGCCAGTCGTTCCGCGAGGTCGCCGGAGACCGGCGCATCGAGCACGGCCTCGGCCAGCGCAGCGTCCGCACCGGAGCGCACCGTCGCCGGCACCGCCTTGTCCCCCAGGATGAGCCCGATGCCGGTCAGCACCATCGTCTTTCCGGCGCCCGTCTCCCCGGTGACGCACGTGAGCCCCGGGCCGAGCTCGATGCGCGCGGACTCGATGACGCCGAGATCCGTGATGGACAGTTCGTGGAGCACGCTCACCCGTCCTCGTCGGGAGCGGCTCCGGCCGGCGCGGCCCCGGCGGCGCCAGTGGGCGAGGGCGCGTGGATCTCGCGGCCGATGGGAGTGTCATGGGCGCGCTCGCCCCGCCAGCCGTCGGTGGGCAGGGAGAACTTCTTGACCAGTCGCTCGGTGAAGGGCGCATCGGACATGCGCGCGAGGCGCACGCCGTGCTCGCCGCGACGGATCTCCACCACGCAGCCACCGCCGGCATCGATGCTGCGGGCGCCGTCGAGCACGATCTGCGCGTGCGACTCCGACGTGCGCACCACCTCGATCTGGAACGATGAGTCCGGGCCCACCACGAGCGGCCGCGCGAACAGCGCGTGCGCGGCGAGCGGGACGCATAGCAGTGCGTCGACATTGGGCCACATCACCGGTCCCCCGGCGGAGAAGGCGTGCGCCGTGGATCCGGTCGCCGTCGACACCACCAGGCCGTCGCAGCCAAAGCTCGACAGCGGCAGCCCGTCGACCCCGAGCGTCACCTCGAGCGTCCGTAGCCGGTTGGCGCGCTCCACGGTGGCCTCGTTGAGGGCCCAGCCCGATTCCACCGTGCCGTCTCCGCGGCTCACGTGAACCTGCAGGGTGCCGCGCTCCTCGACCGTGTAGTCGCCCTCCGCGAGCCGCCCTGCCGCCGTGGCCACGTCCTCGCGCTCGAGCTCGGCGAGGAACCCCACGCGCCCCAGGTTGACGCCGAGCAGCGGGATGCCGGTGCCGTGCGTGAGCTGCGCCGCATGCAGCATGGTGCCGTCGCCGCCCAGGACGATCGCGGCCTCGATGGGATCGGACACCCCAGGAGTGAAGGATGTGCAGGTCTCGATGCCGGCCGCGGCCAGCACGCGCGCGGCTTCGTCGCCGGCCTCGAGGGTGCCGGGCCGGTGGGGGTTCGCGACGATCAGGATTCTGCGCGTCATGGGCGTGTCCCCACCTCCCTGTCGATGGCCTGGTCAAGAGCGTCGCCTGCCAGCACGGGGCGACCGGCGCGCTCGCCACTAGCCTGCCATGCCCCCGAGGCCCAGACGAAGAACTCGACGTTGCCCTGTGGACCGGGCAGGGCGCTGCGCGCGACGTGATGGATGGTGAGTCCTGCCTCCTGCATCGACGATGCGACGGTCGCCACGGCGCGCCGGCGCGCCCGCGCGTCGGTGACGACGCCGCGCCCGCTCAGCCAGCGCTTGCCTACCTCGAACTGCGGCTTGACCATGAGCACGTGGTCGGCCAGCGCATCGGCGACCGTCGCCAAGGCATTGACCACCAGGGTGAGCGAGATGAAGGACAGGTCCGCCACCACCAGGGTCGCGCCCGTGCCAGGCCCGCCTGGCACGAGGTCGCGGACGTTGAGACCCTCGCTGACGGTCACTCGCGAGTCCGTGCGCAGCGGCGCGGCGATCTGGCCGTGGCCCACGTCGACCGCGTCCACGTGCGCCGCGCCGCGCTCGAGCAGCACCTGCGTGAAGCCTCCCGTCGAGGCGCCGGCATCGAGCGCGTGCGAGCCCGCCACGGACAGGCCGAGCGGCTCGCACGCGTCCAGCGCTCCGACGAGCTTGTGAGCGGCACGCGAGACATAGTGCGATCCGGCCGCCACCACGATCCGCGCGTCCTCGGACACGGGGGCGGAGCTGCGCTCGACGACGACGCCGTCGACGGTGACGTAGCCCCGGGCGATCAGCTCCTGGGCATGCGAGCGCGACCGTGCCAGGCCGCGCGCGTGGAGCGCGCGGTCAAGACGCACGGGTGGCTACTGCTCGTCGCGCATGCGGGACGAGAGGGAGTCCTGGATCTTGTCGAAGAACTCGGCCTGCTTGTCCAGGTCGTCCGGAAGCTCGGTGACCGCGTTGAGCGCCTCGCGGACCTCCGCGGGGTACTTGACCTCGCCCAGCGGCTCGCGCTGCTCCTTGATCTCACTCATGGGCCGAGGGTACCTCCAGGTCGGGCAGGGTCTCAACATCGACCTCGCGTCCGTAGTCGGCGGTGGCCCACGCGGCAGCGCAGGCGGCGCGGGCCGGGTCGAGCCCGTCGTCCGTGCCGGGGCCGTCGACCTCAAGGTGCAGGCGGCCGCCCGCGACCCACGCGGTCGCGGCGCCCACGGTCCAGCGGTCGCCGTGACGCTCGGGCGCGGGGTGGGCCATGGCCAGCGCCGTGAGGTCCCGGCCCAGGAAGGAAGGTCGCTCGACCGGCGAGGCCAGGATCGCCTCTCGAACGCCATCGACGCCCGTGAGCACCTGCAGGCCGGGGAAGCCGGCGGCGCGGGCGCCCTTGAGGTCAGTGTCGAGCCGGTCCCCGATCACCAGCGGACGCTGCGCGTGTGCCTTGTCCGCCGCGAGCCGGAACATCGCGGGCTCGGGCTTGCCCGCCCCCGGCGGCTCCACCCCGGTGGCGGTCACGACCACGTTCACGAGCGAGCCGTTGCCCGGCGCGGTGCCGCGGTCGTTGGGGATGGTGAGGTCCTTGTTCGAGGCGAAGAAGCGGGCGCCGGCGCTGATGGCGTAGGACGCCTCGGCCAGCTCCTTCCAGGACACGTCAGGCGAGAAGCCCTGCACGACCGCATCCGGGCCGTCGGCGGCGCTGTCGACGATCCGATACCCGGCGCCCGTCACCGCGGTGCGCAGGCCTTGACCGCCCACGACGTACACGCTCGAGCCCGCCTCGAGCGACTCGAGCATCAGCGCCGCGACCGCCTGCGCGGCCGTCATGACCTCGTCCTCGGTGGTCGGCATCCCCAGCTCGGTGAGGTGCTCGGCGACCGTGACCGGCTCGCGGGACGCGTTGTTCGTCACGAACACCACGCGCATGCCCGCAGCACGCGCCGCCTCGAGGGCCGGCGGTGCGGAGGGGATCGCGTGGGGGCCGCGGTAGGCGACGCCGTCGAGGTCGACGAGCGCCGCGTCGAACGCGGTCTGGAGCGGCTGGTCGCTGCCCAGCAGGGCCGATGCGCTCATCAGCGGTCCTCCTCGGCGCCGTCGCGGGACTCGTCTTCCACGGGCTCACCGTCGTGAGCGTCACCGTCGCTGCGGGTGCTCTCGTCGGGCTCCGGCAGCTCTGCGACGTCATAGACGGTGATGTCGAAGTCGAGGTCGGGCTCCACGGCGCCGCCCGACAGGGTCGCCTCGAGCTCGTCGGCCTCGTCATCCTTGCCCATCGCGCGCAGCACCGGGACGGTGGCGGCGCCGATGCGCTCGCGCAGCTCGTCGTCCGAGCCGTCGAGCTGACGCAGGATGACGAGCGCGGCCCCGGCGTCGCCCATGTCGAGACGCGCGCCGGCCAAGACGATGTCGAGCTCGATGCGCGCACGCGGGGGAAGCGAACGCGCCTCCTCGGACCGCGCGAGGTCGATCGCGCGTTCGGGGCGGCCCAGGCCGCGTTCGCAGTCGGCCATCAGCGGCAGGTGCTCGTGCGAGCCGTTGAGCCGGCGCACGGTGCGGAACTCACGCAGCGCCTCTGCGTAGCGACCGGTCGCGTAGGCGGCGAGGGCGTTGGCCTCGCGGACCACGTCGACGCGACCGCCACGGGCGACGGCCACCTGCGCGTGCTGGTAGGCCAGCTCCGGGTCGAGGTCGAGCAGCGAGCCCACCATGATCAGGTGCCGGCCCACGTCCTCGGCGTTGTCCTTGCTCAGTGTGCGCAGGCGCGCACGGACGGTGCGGTCTAGTTGGCCGTACTCCACCTCGTCGGGAATCTGAGGGGCGTCAGGAGCCGGCCGGGCCGAGGTACGGTCGCCGCGGCGTGAACCGTCGTCTCTGGTCGTTCGCCTGTCGTCCCGTCGCACCCGGTCCGAGTCGCGGCCAGCCTGCTGACCGCCATCGCGACGGCGGTCGTCCCCGCCGCGGTAGGCGCCGGAGCTGCGGCCCGCTCCATAGGACGGACGGTCGCCGCGGCCCCGAGAGTCACCACGGTCACCCCGGTAGGACGAACGGTCGCCCCTGCCTCGAGAGTCACCGCGGTCACCGCGGTACGGCGCCCGATCGCCGGGACCGGAACGACCGCGCCGCTCATCGCCGTCGCGGCGTGGGCCGCGGTAGATGCCGCGCTCGTCACCCTCGCGCGGGGGACGCGAGCCTCCCGAGCGTCGGTCGGCGCCATCGGGCCGGCGGTAGCTGCGCCCCGAGCCGCCGTCCGAGCCCTCATACCGGCGGCCGCCCGAGCCGGAACCGGAGGAGCCGGATGCTCGTCGATCACCGCCCTGCCGGGGCTGGTAGCCACCACGGCGGTTCTCGTCGCCGCGCCCCGATCTGTTCGAGCGCTCGGGACCGCCCGATCCGCGCGGCCCGCTCCCTGCACCGGAACGGTCGGAGTCCGAGCGGGATCCGCGCTCCTCGCCGTGTTCGCGGTCGTCTGTGCCAGCCATGATGCTCCGATCGGGTGCGCGCCTGGTGCGCGCCTAGGGACAATTCTTACGGAAACGACGAAGGGCCGCCCAGCTTTGGGCGGCCCTTCGTTGAAAGAATGTCCCGCTGCGACCTACTCTCCCACACCCTGGCGAGTGCAGTACCATCGGCGCTGAGAGGCTTAGCTTCCGGGTTCGGAATGGAGCCGGGCGTTTCCCTCTCGCTATGGCAGCGGAAACTCTATGGAGATATCAGTACCCGACCGTATCTCGGGAACCGCACAGTGGACGCGTAGCAATATTGATAAAAGTCAAGTTATCGGCCTATTAGTACCGGTCAGCTTCAAGAGTCGTTAGTCCTCTCTTCCACATCCGGCCTATCAACCCCATGGTCTGTAGGGGGCCTCTCGGGACGAATCCCATGGAAATCTCATCTTGAGACCGGCTTCCCGCTTAGATGCTTTCAGCGGTTATCCGTTCCGAACGTAGCCAACCAGCCGTGCTCCTGGCGGAACAACTGGCACACCAGAGGTTCGTCCATCCCGGTCCTCTCGTACTAGGGACAGATTCTCTCAAATTTCCTGCGCGCGCAGCGGATAGGGACCGAACTGTCTCACGACGTTCTAAACCCAGCTCGCGTACCGCTTTAATGGGCGAACAGCCCAACCCTTGGGACCAACTCCAGCCCCAGGATGCGACGAGCCGACATCGAGGTGCCAAACCATGCCGTCGATATGGACTCTTGGGCAGGATCAGCCTGTTATCCCCGGGGTACCTTTTATCCGTTGAGCGCTGGCGCTTCCACATGCCACCAGCGGGTCACTAGTCCCGACTTTCGTCCCTGCTCGACCTGTCAGTCTCACAGTCAAGCTCCCTTGTACACTTGCACTCGCCACCTGATTGCCAACCAGGCTGAGGGAACCTTTGGGCGCCTCCGTTACTCTTTGGGAGGCAACCGCCCCAGTTAAACTACCCACCAGGCACTGTCCCTGATCCGGATTACGGACCGAGGTTAGATATCCAGAGTGATCAGAGTGGTATTTCAACAATGACTCCACCAATACTGGCGTATCGGCTTCAAAGTCTCCCACCTATCCTACACAAACCACACCGAATACCAATACCAAGCTATAGTAAAGGTCCCGGGGTCTTTCCGTCCTGCTGCGCGTAACGAGCATCTTTACTCGTAGTGCAATTTCGCCGAGTTCGCGGTTGAGACAGCGGAGAAGTCGTTACGCCATTCGTGCAGGTCGGAACTTACCCGACAAGGAATTTCGCTACCTTAGGATGGTTATAGTTACCACCGCCGTTTACTGGGGCTTAAATTCAGAGCTTCGCCTTACGACTAACCCTTCCTCTTAACCTTCCAGCACCGGGCAGGCGTCAGTCCGTATACATCGTCTTGCGACTTCGCACGGACCTGTGTTTTTAGTAAACAGTCGCTTCTCCCTGGTCTCTGCGGCCCTCAAACGCTCCCGGCAGCAAGTGCCGATCACGCCTCAGGCCCCCCTTCTCCCGAAGTTACGGGGGCATTTTGCCGAGTTCCTTAACCACGATTCACTCGATCGCCTTAGTATTCTCTACCTGACCACCTGAGTCGGTTTGGGGTACGGGCGGCTAGAACCTCGCGCCGAGGTTTTTCTTGGCAGCATAGGATCACCAGTTTCCCACTTGAGTGGTCACCATCAGTTCTCAGGCATATGAGCTGCGGATTTGCCTACAGCTCGCCCTACGGCCTTGGACGTGGACTACCATCGCCACGCCTGGCTACCTTCCTGCGTCACCCCTGTTAATACGCTTGCCTACTAAGGACTTGGGTCGCGCGCTACTCCACCGCTCCCCGAAGGGTTGAGTGGCATCGGGCGCTTAGCATTATCCGTTCAGCATGGGCGGTTCTTCGCCGGTACGGGAATATCAACCCGTTGTCCATCGACTACGCCTGTCGGCCTCGCCTTAGGTCCCGACTTACCCAGGGCGGATTAACCTGGCCCTGGAACCCTTGGTCATTCGGCGGACGGGTTTCTCACCCGTCTTTCGCTACTCATGCCTGCATTCTCACTCGTGTGGCGTCCACCGCTGGGTTACCCCGCGACTTCACTCGCCACACGACGCTCCCCTACCCATCCACACGCTTGGATCCGAAGACCAGGCAGTGTGTGAATGACACAACTTCGGCGGTGTACTTGAGCCCCGCTACATTGTCGGCGCGGAATCACTTGACCAGTGAGCTATTACGCACTCTTTCAAGGGTGGCTGCTTCTAAGCCAACCTCCTGGTTGTCTATGCAACTCCACATCCTTTCCCACTTAGCACACGCTTAGGGGCCTTAGTTGGTGTTCTGGGCTGTTTCCCTCTCGACTACGAAGCTTATCCCCCGCAGTCTCACTGCTGCGCTCTCACTTACCGGCATTCGGAGTTTGGCTGACGTCAGTAACCTGGTGGGGCCCATCGGCCATCCAGTAGCTCTACCTCCGGTAAGAAACACGCAACGCTGCACCTAAATGCATTTCGGGGAGAACCAGCTATCACGAAGTTTGATTGGCCTTTCACCCCTATCCACAGCTCATCCCCTCGGTTTTCAACCCAAGTGGGTTCGGTCCTCCACGCGGTCTTACCCGCGCTTCAACCTGGCCATGGATAGATCACTTCGCTTCGGGTCTAGACCCAGCGACTCAATCGCCCTATTCGGACTCGCTTTCGCTACGGCTGCCCCTCACGGGTTAACCTTGCCACTGAGCACTAACTCGCAGGCTCATTCTTCAAAAGGCACGCCGTCACCCCTGCTAGGGAGGCTCCGACGGATTGTAAGCACACGGTTTCAGGTACTATTTCACTCCCCTCTCGGGGTACTTTTCACCTTTCCCTCACGGTACTGTTCCGCTATCGGTCAGTAGGTAGTATTTAGGCTTATAGAGTGGTCTCTACAGATTCACACGGGATTTCTCGGGCCCCGTGCTACTTGGGATGACTCTCAGGAGTCCGCGCAATTTCGTCTACGGGGGTTACACCCTCTGTGCCGGGCCTTTCAATGCCCTTCGACTATCACGCGGATTTCTGACTCCTTGGGAGAACGGCAGTTCTCCCAGAAAGGTCCCACAACCCCGCCAACGCAACGCCTGCCGGCTATCACACGCTGACGGTTTGGCCTGATCCGCTTTCGCTCGCCACTACTCACGGAATATCTCTTCCTGTCGGTACTGAGATGTTTCACTTCCCGACGTTCCCTCCGCTCGCCCTATGTGTTCAGGCGAGGGTCACTGGACATGACTCCAGCGGGGTTTCCCCATTCGGACATCCTCGGATCAAAGCTTGTTTGCCAGCTCCCCGAGGCTTATCGCAGGCTACAACGTCCTTCATCGGCTCCTACTGCCAAGGCATCCACCATGTGCTCTTAAAAACTTGACCACAGATATCAAAGATGCTCGCGTCCACTATGCAGTTCTCAAGGTACGGGCGGGCTCACCTTCGTCTGGCGCCTGCCTTGCTGCGCAAGGTGGTTCATCCAGGTCCAGTGATCCGTCCAGTCAGTCGTATCGACCGACCTGAGGTTGAGCTTGACGCCCGATCCCTCAGGACCCAACAGTGTGCCTTGCATGGTCAGCGTGGTGCTCGTGGTTCCAACCCCGAAGGGCGTACTGACGAGACGCTTGCTGCGTCCATGCCATGTCGATGTTCCATCCGTGAGCTCTCGCCGGCCTGCGTTTGAGGCCGAAGCGAGTCCTGGACAGCTCAAGAGCTGCCAAGTGCTCCTTAGAAAGGAGGTGATCCAGCCGCACCTTCCGGTACGGCTACCTTGTTACGACTTAGTCCCAATCGCCAATCCCACCTTAGACGTCTCCCTCCCAAAGGGTTGGGCCGACGGCTTCGGGTGTTACCGACTTTCGTGACTTGACGGGCGGTGTGTACAAGGCCCGGGAACGTATTCACCGCAGCGTTGCTGATCTGCGATTACTAGCGACTCCAACTTCATGAGGTCGAGTTGCAGACCTCAATCCGAACTGAGACCGGCTTTTTGGGATTCGCTCCACCTTACGGTATCGCAGCCCTTTGTACCGGCCATTGTAGCATGCGTGAAGCCCAAGACATAAGGGGCATGATGATTTGACGTCATCCCCACCTTCCTCCGAGTTGACCCCGGCAGTCTCCTATGAGTCCCCACCATTACGTGCTGGCAACATAGGACGAGGGTTGCGCTCGTTGCGGGACTTAACCCAACATCTCACGACACGAGCTGACGACAACCATGCACCACCTGTATACCCCCCCGAAGGACTCCCTATCTCTAGGGATAAAGGGTATATGTCAAGCCTTGGTAAGGTTCTTCGCGTTGCATCGAATTAATCCGCATGCTCCGCCGCTTGTGCGGGCCCCCGTCAATTCCTTTGAGTTTTAGCCTTGCGGCCGTACTCCCCAGGCGGGGCACTTAATGCGTTAGCTGCGACGCGGAACTCATGGAAAGAGCCCCACATCTAGTGCCCACCGTTTACGGCGTGGACTACCAGGGTATCTAATCCTGTTCGCTCCCCACGCTTTCGCTCCTCAGCGTCAGTAGTGGCCCAGAGACCTGCCTTCGCCATTGGTGTTCCTCCTGATATCTGCGCATTCCACCGCTACACCAGGAATTCCAGTCTCCCCTACCACACTCTAGTCTGCCCGTACCCACTGCAGGCCCGAGGTTGAGCCTCGGGTTTTCACAGCAGACGCGACAGACCGCCTACGAGCTCTTTACGCCCAATAATTCCGGACAACGCTTGCGCCCTACGTATTACCGCGGCTGCTGGCACGTAGTTAGCCGGCGCTTCTTCTGCAGGTACCGTCACTTTCGCTTCTTCCCTGCTGAAAGGGGTTTACAACCCGAAGGCCTTCATCCCCCACGCGGCGTCGCTGCATCAGGCTTGCGCCCATTGTGCAATATTCCCCACTGCTGCCTCCCGTAGGAGTCTGGACCGTGTCTCAGTTCCAGTGTGGCCGGTCGCCCTCTCAGGCCGGCTACCCGTCGTCGCCTTGGTGAGCCATTACCTCACCAACAAGCTGATAGGCCGCGAGTCCATCCCAGACCGAAGTTCTTTCCAGACGATGACCATGCGGTCTCGTCTCGTATCCGGTATTAGACCTCGTTTCCAAGGCTTATCCCAGAGTCTGGGGCAGGTTACTCACGTGTTACTCACCCGTTCGCCACTGATCCACGAGAGCAAGCTCTCGCTTCACCGTTCGACTTGCATGTGTTAAGCACGCCGCCAGCGTTCGTCCTGAGCCAGGATCAAACTCTCCGTGAATGTTTGATAGCAATCCGACCGAGGTCGGTTCACATACAATACGAAGTGGTTCCGAGGAACCGTTCAATCTCTAGCTTCGAACAAAATGTCACTGACATTTCGTTGTCTACCAAAGGAATCCTGCATCCCGCTGCTCGAGCTGACGCTCGATCACCGTGATGCCGGAGGTTTTGGCATCGACTATGTGGCACACTGTTGAGTTCTCAAGGTTCGGACGCGCACCGCTCTCAACTCGTTTGAGTTGGGATTCGGGGCAACCCTTCTAAGTTACTCGCATGTTTCCGGCTTGTCAAATCGCGCTCATGGCGATCTTTACCGGCCCCATTCGGGCAACTCGTCGAAGTTACTCACCTGGTCGCAGCCTGTCAAATCGCGCTAGTGGCTGATTTGTTGAGCTGTTCCCGTGTGGCAACCCGACTAAGTTACTTTTACGTTCTCGACTTGTCAAATCGCCGTATTGGCGCTTTTTTAATGTCGAAGCCGTTCTGGCAACTTGCTGAAGCTACTCGGTCGCTCTCGGCCTGTCAAATCGCTCATGTGCGACTCGAACGTGCGGCCGGAGTCATCCGGGCAACTCCACCAACTTACCCGCTTCGTCAGGCCCTGTCAACTCGCCATGCTTGGCGTGTCGAGCAACACCTTCTCCGCGGGGGGCTCTCCATCGTACATCACTCGGGGCACGCTTGCGACCCGAGTTCGATCATCGTTGGGGAGCTGTCCAGTGGGGCTTCGCGTGGCCTTGTTCAGTCCTCCGCGAAGCGCTTCCGTCGTTGGCAGCGAGGTAGAGATTACGGTTCCGTGAACCCGCAAGTCAAATCGGCGTCCCCCGGGCGTGTCGCGACGTGCTGGTGCGGCGACGTTCCTGCTATCCGCCACATTGGCGGGCGCCTCCGGCCCAGGCCTCAGTGCTCGACTTGCACCAGACCCACGGACTTCTTCCCTCGCCTGAGCACGAACCATCCCCCCGCGAGCGGCTGGACGGCGTCGACCACGGCATCGATGGAGTCGGCCTTCACGTTGTTGACGTAGGCACCGCCATCCTGCACGGCCCGCCTGGCCTCCGACTTGGAGGAGACGATGCCCGCCTCGACCAGCGCATCGACCACCGACGTGCCCGGCGCCACGGAACCACCGCCGAGCTCGACGGCACAGCCGGCGAGCGTCGCCTGGTCGAGCGCCGAGAGATCTCCCCGGCCGAACAGGGATTGCGAGGCGGCGACGACCGCATCGGCAGCAGCAGGGCCGTGCACCAGCGCCGTCACCTCCCATGCCAGCGTGCGCTGCGCCTCCCTCTTGAATGGCTCCTCGGCCACGGAGAGCTCCAGGCGCGCGATGTCCTCGCGACCAAGGAAGGTGAAGACCTTGAGGTAACCGATCACGTCCGCATCAGCCGCATTCACCCAGAACTGGTAGAAGGCGTATGGGCTCGTCATCGTCGGGTCGAGCCATACCGTGCCGGACTCGGTCTTGCCGAACTTGGTGCCGTCAGCCTTGGTGATCAGCGGCGTCGCCAGCGCGTGCACGCTCGCGCCAGCCGCCTTGCGCGTGAGCTCAGTGCCGGCCGTGAGGTTTCCCCACTGGTCGGAGCCCCCCGTCTGAAGCGTGCACCCGTAGCGCCGGTGCAGCTCGAGGAAGTCCATGCCCTGGAGCACCTGGTACGAGAACTCGGTGTAGGAGATGCCCTCGTCGGAGTTCAGTCGGCGCGCGACGGTGTCCTTGGCGATCATCGTGCCCAGCCGGAAGTGGCGCCCCACGTCGCGGAGCAGCTCGATCGCGCTGAGGTCCTTGGTCCAGTCGTAGTTGTTGACCATCCGCGCGGCGTTGGCGCCCTCGAAGCTCATGAGCGGTTCGATCTGCCCGCGGATGCGCTCGACCCATTCGTGCACGGTGTCGACGGGGTTCAGCGTGCGCTCGCCACTCATCTTGGGATCGCCGATCAGTCCCGTCGCCCCGCCGACGAGCAGGAGCGGCACGTGCCCCGCTTCCTGCAGGCGGCGCACCGTCAGGATCTGGACGAGGTTGCCGATGTGCAGGCTTGGCGCCGTCGGGTCGAACCCGCAGTACAGCGTGACGGGGCCGGCGTCGAGGTGAGCGCGCAGCTCGTCGTCCCCCGTGGTCTGGGAGATGAGGCCGCGCCAGGCGAGGTCGTCGAGGATGTGCTCAGTCATGATGCGTGCCATTGTGCCAGCACGGGACGAGCGTCCCCGCTGCGCCGTTGCAGCGAGGCACAACCACAGGATCAGGCGCCTCGGGAGGGAGAGAGTCGCTGGGCACGCGGAGCGGAAGCACGAATCGGCGCTGAGGGGTGGACTTCTTGCGAGGGGTCCAACCGACTCGAGATGTCGCATGCCCAGCGACACTTACGACGCTAGGTGGCTCACTCTGAGAGGCCTCTCAGAAGGTTCACGGCGGCTCAGTCGGGGATGGGAGAAGTTCCGTCGATGACCAGGTCCGCGGCGGCCCGGGTGCCCTCGCGCGCGAAGTGGGCCGCCTCGCGCGGCTGCCAGCGCAGCCACTCCGCCCGCATGCCCTCGCCGTCGCGCGCCACGCCCCGTGCGAGGCGCTCCGCCTCCGGCGCGTCGACCCACAGCAGCAGCGCTGCGCACCGACGCGCCGAGCGCTGGCCGACGCCGACGCCCTCCACCACCAGGAACGCGCGCGGGTCGACCGGGATGCGGTGGGTCCGTCGGGACTGGTGCCAGTCCCACATTCGGAAGTCCGCGCCGCGACCTGCCGCGAGCGGCTCGATGACCTGGTCCACGAGGACCGCGTCCAGGGTCTCGAGGCCGTCCCATCCCTCGTACATGTCGTCGGCGTGCAGGAGCTGGGCCGGCGCGCCCGGCGCGGGAGGCCGGTACGGGTCGAACGCGCCAGCGCCGCCGGTGGGCTCGCCGCCCAGCGCGGCGACCACGCGCTGGGCCAGCGTGGTCTTGCCTGCTCCCGCGGGCCCGTCGATGAGGATCAGACGGGTGTCGCCCAGGCGTGGGGCCGATGCGCGTGCTCGGTTCGCGATGTCGGTGACCGTCGCATTCGGCGCAGCAGGGGCGCCCGCAGGGTCTCGCGACGCAGGGACACCAGGCACGAGGTCAGGCTACGGTAGCCAGATGCATGCGAACGTCCAGAAGGTCACGGCGGTCCTCGACGCGGCGGGCCTTCACGGCCGCGTGCGCGAGCTGTCCACCGGCACGCACACGGCAGCCGAGGCCGCCGCCTTCCTGGGCTGCGAGATCGGGGCGATCGCCAACTCCCTCATCTTCATGACGGAGAAGGGCCCCATCCTCGTGCTCGCGTCGGGCGCGCACCGCGTCGACACCGACCTGCTGGCTCGCGCGATCGGCGTCGAGGCCGTCACGCGAGCCACGGCCGAGGAGGTGAGGGCCGCCACGGGTCAGCCCATCGGTGGCGTCGCGCCCGTGGGCCACCCCTCTCCCCTGCCCACCTACATCGACGTCGAGCTCACGGAGCACGGCGAGCTGTGGGCGGCGGCGGGGATCCCCGCCTCGGTGTTCGAGATCTCGTACGAGGACCTGCGCGACCTGACGGGCGCGACCGAGGTGACGGTCGCCTGACGTCCGTGCCGCCTAGGCGAGCCGCACCACGCGCGACCCGACCTCGAACTCGACGAGCGCATCGGCGTTGGGCTGTTCGCACAGCCCAGGGAAGGTCGGCACGGCGATGTGCCCGTCCTCGATCGCGAACGGCGTGGTGAGGTCCCGCTCGTAGAACCGCGCAGACCCCGAGATGTCGCCTGGCAGCGTGAAGCCTGGGAGCGCGGCCAGGGCCGCGTTCGCGCCGCGCGCCAGTCCCGTCTCGAGCATGCCGCCGCACCACACGGCAGTGCCGTGCGCGCGCGCGAGATCGTGGATGCGCACGGACTCGAGGTAGCCGCCCACCCGCGAGGGCTTGATGTTGATGACGGCCGCGGCGCCCAGCGCTATGGCGTCCGCGGCGGAGGCGGCAGACACCACTGACTCGTCGAGGCACATGGGCGTGGACATGAGGCGCGCGAGCTCGGCGTGCTGGCGGATGTCATCCTCCGCGAGGGGCTGCTCGATCAGCAGCAGGTCGAAGGCGTCGAGGCGGCGCAGCAGTGCGGCGTCCACCAGCGTGTAGGCGGCGTTCGCGTCGACCTGGAGTGGGACGTCGGGGTGGGCCTCGCGCACGGCGCGCACGGGCTCGATGTCCCAGCCGGGCTGGATCTTGAGCTTGACGCGCTGGTAGCCCTCGTCGACGTAGCGCCGCACGACGTCGAGCAGCGCCGGGATCGAGTCCTGGATGCCCACGGACACGCCCGAGGGGACGCGGTCGCGCGTCGCCCCCAGGTAGGTGGCGAAGCTCGTCCCTGCCGCCTTCAGCTGCGCGTCGAGCACGGCGGCCTCGAGCGCAGCCTTGGCCATGCGGTGGCCGACGACGGCCTCGAGGTGGGCGCCCACCGTCTCCGCCGTGAGGGCGCCGTCCCGCTGGGCGGCCGCGAGGCGCGGCAGCAGGAAGCGCTCGGTGACGTCCATCGCGCCGGCCGCATACTCCTCGGAGTACACCGGCTCAGCGAGCGCCCCGCACTCGCCCCACCCGGTGACCTCGGCGCCGTTCACGCGCGCCGCCACCTCGACCGCGACGAGGGTGCGCGCCGTCTGAGTCGAGAAGGACGTGGTGAAGGGGGAGACGAGCGGGATGCGCAGCTCGCGCAGCGTGACGTGGTCGATCTGGATCATGGTCGTCCCAAGAGGTAGTGGTGGTCGTGGAAGCCGGTCACGCGCCAGCCGCGATCGAGCAGGGGCACCATCGCGCCGCGCACGGCGCCGCGCCAACGGGCGGCGCTCTCAGGGCGCTCACGCCGCAGCGCCTCGATGTCGGGCGGGACGGCGATGGCGATCTCCGGTGCGCTCGGGTCCGGCACGCGGACGCGGGGGTCGCCGCTGGAGCCCGGCTCGAGGGCCGATGCGCTGGCCGAGTGCCGCTCGCGGTGGGGCGGTGTCTGATCGCGCGCGACAGCGTCGGGCCGGGCGGCTTCGGTGCTCGCTGCTGGTGGGCGGGTCGGGAGTGGCTTGTCGAGCCGCCACGCGGCGAGCAGCCGATCGCTCCCCTGCCCCGCATTCACGCCGTCGCTCATCTCGCCATAGAAGTCGACGAGGTACTCGTCGATGTCGACGCCGAGTCGCTCGATGTTGAACGCCGCGTTGCGGGACACGAGCGGGTCGAAGGTCCAGGTGATGCGGGTGAGCCCGCGCTCGAGAGCCCAGGCACGCTGGTGAAGCTTCATCGCCATGCCGACGCCGCGCCGCTCGGTGCCCGGCGCGACTCCGGCGACATGGGAGTGGAGCGCCTGGCCCAGCGGCTGGGCGAAGTAGCCGACGCACGCGCCCACCATCCGATCGGGCTCTCCGGCGGCGAAGGCACCGGCGACGTAGGCGCCGCTGTGCTCGAGAGCGACCATCAGCGGCGGCTCGATCGTCGGGTTGCCCCAGATCGCCGTGAGCAGTCGCGCGGCCTGCGCGACCTCGCCGGCACGCAGGGCGCGCACCTCGACCGCGGCGCGGCGGGCTGCGGAATCGGCGTCGCTGCGCGCTCGTGCGGCGTGCTCGACGGCCATCATCCTCCCGCCCCCGATGCAGGCAGGCCCAGCAGGTCCTCGACCAGGAGCGCGACCAGCGCCGTCCGCTGCGCGACATGCTCGATGATCACGTGCTCGTCGTCCGCGTGGGCGCCGCCGCCCACGCCGCCCAGACCGTCGAGCGTCGCGACTCCCAGCCCAGCGGTGAAGTTGCCGTCGGATGCGCCGCCCACGGCGCACTCGGCGAGGTCCTCGATGTCCGCCGCGGGCGCCACGCGCTGCGCGCGCTCGTACAGCGCGGCCGCCATCGCGTGCTCGAGCGGCGGGCGGTTGATCCCGCCCTCCACCGCGATCCGAGCGCCATCGGCGCCGGGGTCGAGCGCCCGCATCGCCGTGTCGACGCGCTCGAGCTCGGCGGCCGTGCGTGCGCGCACGTCCACATCGACGGATGCCGTGGCCGGCACCGTGTTGAGCGTGGTGCCGATCCGTCCCGAGGTGGGCGTCACGGTGGTGCCGATGGCGGCCTTGGACAGCGCCGCGATCGCGTGGATCTGATGCGCGATCTCGACGCCCGCGTTGATGCCGCGCTCGGGCTCGAGGCCCGCATGGGCCGCACGGCCCACCGCGGTGACGGTGTACATCGAGGTGCCCTTGCGCTCGGTCTTGAGCGCGCCGCCCGGTCCGGACGCCTCGAGCACCAGCACCGCATCCGCGTGGCGCGCCTCGTCCTCGAGCAGGTCGCGCGAGCGCGTGGACCCCGTCTCCTCGTCGCCGGTGACGAGCAGCGTCACGCCGGCCACCGCATCGGCGCCATGGCGGTGGGCGAGCGCGGCGAGGGCGTGGGTCGCCTGCACGAGGCCGATCGCCATGTCGAAGCACCCGGGGCCGCGCAGGACTCCGTCCTCCATCGAGAACGGCAGGCGCTCCAGGGATCCGAGCGGCCAGACCGTGTCGTGGTGGCCGAGCAGCAGCACGCGCGTGGGGCCGCCGCCCCAGCGCAGGGTGGTCGCGCCATCCACGGTGATGCGCTGCGGGTCTGCTGGCAGGCCCGCCTCCGCGAGGCGAGCGCCGAGGACCTCGGCCGTGACATCGGCGCTGCGGGCGTTCGCCTCGGCGTCCTCGGACGGCGACTCGCACTCGATCAGGCGGCGCACGTCCTCGAGCATCGCTGGCAGTCGAGCCTGGCAGTCGTCGAGCAGGGTCACCGTGCCATCGTGTCAGATGCTCCGTGTCCGACGTGTTTCACGGCCGCGGCGCTCAGCCACCATCAGGTGACGGAGCACACCTGAAGGCGACGGCCAGCCATCTGGACGCCGGGGGGCGACGGGGCCGGGCGCCAAGCGGGCTTGCTGCGCCGAGAATCTCCTCATGCGGCGCGCCGGTGGGCCGAGAACGACACTCACTGCCTCATAGGGCGCTCAGGCAGGAGGGTGTGGTGGGGGGCTAGGACGCGGCGAGGGACCAGGGGCGGAAGTGCCGGACGCGTGCCCGCGCCGCCTTGCCCTGCTCGATCACCCGCGCGGGCGCCGTGCCGCCGAGCCCGTCGCGCGCGGCGAGCGAGCCCTCGACTGTGAGCACGTCGCGCACCGACCCGTCGAGCCGCGGGTGAATCTCCGCCAGCTCGTCGTCGGTGAGCTCGTGGAGCTCCTTGTCGCGCTTCTCGCACAGCCGCACGCAGGCGCCAGCCACCTCGTGCGCCTCGCGGAACGGCACGCCCTTCTTGACGAGCCACTCGGCGATGTCGGTCGCGAGCGAGAACCCCGCCGGTGCGAGCTCGGCCATCCGGTCGGCCCTGATGACCAGCGTGCGCACCATGCCGGCGAAGGCCGGGAGCAGCACCTCGAGGGTCTCGACGGCGTCGAAGCCGGGCTCGTGGACCTCCTGGATGTCACGGTTGTACGCGAGCGGCAGACCCTTGAGAGTCGCGAGCAGGCCGGTGAGGTCGCCGATGAGCCGGCCCGCCTTGCCGCGCGCGAGCTCCGCGATGTCGGGGTTCTTCTTCTGCGGCATGATGCTCGACCCGGTCGAGTAGGCGTCGTCGAGCCCGGCGAAGCCGAACTCCACGGTGGCCCACGCGATGACCTCCTCGGAGATCCGCGACAGGTCCACGCCGATCATCGCGGCGACCCACAGGAACTCGGCGACAACGTCGCGCGAGGCGGTCGCGTCGATCGAGTTCTCCATGGGTCCGACGAAGCCGAGCTCGTCCGCGACGCCCTGCGGGTCCAGCCCCAGGGTCGAGCCGGCGAGCGCACCCGCCCCATACGGGCTGAAGGCCGCGCGGGCGTCCCAGTCGGTGAGCCGCTCGACGTCCCTCAGCAGCGGCCACGCGTGCGCGAGCAGGTGGTGGCCGATGGTCACCGGCTGCGCGTGCTGGAAGTGCGTGCGCCCCGGCATGGGATCGCCGATGTGGCGGTCGGCCTGCGCGAGCAGCGCGTCCACGACATCCAGCAGCTGGGAGGCGATCAGGCGTGCGTGCCGGCGCAGGTACATGCGCGACAGGGTCGCGATCTGGTCGTTGCGCGAGCGGCCGGCGCGCAGCTTGCCGCCCACGTCGGCGCCGATGCGCTCGATGAGTATCCGCTCGAGCGCGCCGTGGACGTCCTCGTCGGACTCCGACGGGCCCAAGCGGCCAGCGGCGTTGTCCTCGCGCATCCGCTGAAGCGCGTCCACCATGGTGGACGCCTCATCGTCGGTCAGCAGTCCGGCACGCTGCAGCGCGTGCGCATGCGCGATCGAACCGCGCAGGTCGTCGTCGGCGTACCGCCAGTCGAACTGGGTCGACTTGGACAGCGCCGCGAGCGCATCGGCCGGGCCGCCGGCGAACCGGCCGCCCCACAGGGCCCCTTCGACGGTGGAACCCTGACCCGTGCCGGACTGCTCGGACATGCCTATCCCTTCAGGCGCGCCTCGCGCGCGGCGGCCTGCTTCGCGGCGAGGCCGTAGATCTCGATGAACCCGCGCGCGGCCGTCTGGTCGAACGCGTCCCCCTCATCGTAGGTCGCGAGGTTGAAGTCGTAGAGGCCGGTCTCGGAACGGCGGCCCGTGACCGTCGCGCGCCCGCCGTGCAGCACCATCCGCACGTCACCCGAGACGTACTCCTGCGTGTCGAGGATGAACGTGTCGAGCGACTTCTTGAGCGGCGAGGACCACATGCCGTCGTAGACCAGTTCGCCCCACTTCTGCTCGACGCCGCGCTTGAAGCGGGCCTGCTCGCGCTCGAGGGTGACGTTCTCGAGCTCGCGGTGAGCCTCGATGAGCGCGATCGCGCCGGGCGCCTCGTACACCTCGCGCGACTTGATGCCGACGAGGCGGTCCTCGACGATGTCGATGCGGCCCACGCCGTGGGTGCCCGCGCGCTTGTTGAGCTGCTCGATGGCCTGCAAGGGAGTGACAGCCGAGCCGTCGATCGCGACCGGGATGCCGCGCTCGAACGTGATGATGACCTCGTCGGGCACCGGCGGGAAGGCGGGGTCGTCCGTGTAGTTGTAGACGTCCTTGGTGGGCGCGTTCCAGATGTCCTCGAGGAAGCCGGTCTCGATCGCGCGGCCCCACACGTTCTGGTCGATCGAGAACGGGTTGGACTTGGTGGTCTCGATGGGCAGCTCGTGGCGGCCGGCATACTCGATGGCCTTGTCGCGCGTCAGCGCCAGGTCGCGCACGGGCGCGATGCACTTCAGGTCCGGGGCGATCGAGGTGATGCCCACCTCGAAGCGCACCTGGTCGTTGCCCTTGCCCGTGCAACCGTGCGAGACCGTGGTCGCGCCGAACTCGCGCGCGGCGGCCACCAGGTGCTTGACGATGACGGGCCGCGACAGGCCCGACACCAGCGGGTACTTGTCCTGATACAGGCCGTTGGCCTGCAGCGCGGGCATGCAGTACTCCTCGGCGAACTCGTCGCGGGCGTCCGCGACGTAGGCCTCGACAGCGCCGCAGTCGAGCGCGCGCTGGCGGATCACCTCGAGATCCTCGCCGCCCTGGCCGACGTCCACCGCCACGGCGATGACCTCGGCTCCCGTCGCATCGGCGATCCAGCCGATCGCCACGGACGTGTCCAGCCCGCCCGAATACGCGAGCACAACCCTGTCTGTCATGTGTGTTGCTTCCTTCTGCCTTGTGGTCACTTCTGGTGTCGAAGAGGTGTCAGTGGTGCGCAGCGCGCGCCGCTCGGTCGAGGAACTTCTGGGCGAGCCGCAGGCCCCCATCCGGCTCGCGGGTGATGATCATGAGCGTGTCGTCGCCGGCGACGGTGCCGACGATGTCCCCGTCGTCGTGGCTGTCGATCGCGCTCGCGAGGTACTGCGCGGCGCCAGACGGAGTGCGGATGACCGTCAGGTTCGCGGAGCCGTCGGCGCTGAACAGCAGCTCGCCGCACAGCCGGGTGAGGCGCTGCTCGGTGTCCTCGCCGGCGGACATCGTCTCGCTGGTCGCGTACACGTGACCGCCGTGCACGCCGCGCACCTTCACCGCGCCGATATCGACCAGGTCGCGCGACAGCGTCGCCTGGGTGACGGTAATCCCCTGCGCCTCCAGGCGCACGGCGAGCTCGCCCTGCGAGTGGATGGGCTCGGCCTCGATCAGGCGCCGGATGAGCGCCTGGCGCGCTGCCTTGGTCGCGGGGATCGTCTGGGTCATCACCGCTCCACCAGCCAGCTCAGCACCGCCTTCTGGGCGTGCAGGCGGTACTCGGCCTCAAGCCACACGAGCGACTGCTCGCCGTCGAGGACCGATGCGGTGATCTCCTTGCCGCGGTAGGCGGGCAGGCAGTGCAGCACGTGGGCGCCAGGGGCGGCGAGCTCGAGCGAGCGCGCGTTCACCTGGTAGGGCGAGAACGCCGCCTCGCGCTCGGCCTTCTGGGCCTCGTCTCCCATGGACACCCACGTGTCCGTGGCGATGATGTCCGCGCCGCTGACGGCGTCATCGGCGCTGTGGGTCACGGTGACCGAGCCGCCGGTGGACTCGGCGATCTGCTCGGCCTTGGCGACCACCTCGGCGTCGGGCAGGTAGCCGTCCGGGGTGCCGATGCGCACGTGCAGGCCGGCGGTCGCCCCGCCCAGCAGATAGCTCTGCGCCATGTTGTTGGCCCCGTCCCCCACGTACGCGAGGTCGAGCCCGGCAAGGGCGCCCACGCCGCCCCGCGCATCGGCGACCGCGGCGAGATCCGCGAGGATCTGGCACGGGTGGAAGGAGTCGGTGAGCGCGTTGATGACCGGCACCGACGAGTGCGCCGCCATCTCCTCGATCAGGCGCTGGCCGTACGTGCGCCACACGATCGCGCTGACCTGCCGCTCGAGCACACGCGCGGTGTCAGCGACGGACTCGCCGCGGCCCATCTGCGAGGTGCCGGTGTCGAGCACGAGCGGGTAGCCCCCGAGCTCCGCGACTCCCGCCGAGAACGACACCCTCGTGCGGGTCGAGTGCTTGTCGAAGATGATCGCGACGGCCTTAGGGCCGACGAAGGGCTGGACCTTGTAGCGATCGGCCCTCAGCTCGAGGGCGAGCTCGAGCACCTCGCGCTGCTCGGTGGGGCTGAGGTCGTCGTCGCGCAGCAGATGCCGGGTCATGGCGTGCCTCCGTCGCTCGCCGACTCCGCGGCCAGGGGATGCGCCTCAAAATGGCCCTCGAGCCACGTCAGGAAGGTGTCGGCCTCGGCGGTCGTGAGCGTGAGCGCCGGGATGAGTCGCAGCGTGTCGGGCGACGGCGGGTTGACGATGAAGCCCGCCGCGACCGCCGCCTGGGCGATCTCAGCGGACTGGGGCGCCGCCAGGCCCACGCCGAGCATGAGCCCCTCGCCGCGCACCTCGACCACGCCGTCCATCGCCTCGAGGCGCTCGCGGAGGTGAGCGCCCACCGCCTTGACGTTGGCGATGAGGTCCTCGTCCTCGATGACCCGCAGCGTCGCGAGCGCCGCCGCTGCCGCGAGCGCATTGCCGCCGAAGGTCGTGCCGTGCTCCCCCTTGCCGAGCATCGCGCCTGGCCCGTCGCCGAAGGCGACGAGCGCGCCGATGGGGAACCCGCCGCCCAGGCCCTTCGCGAGCGTCATGACGTCCGGCTGGATGCCGTGCAGCTGGTGGGCGAACCACGCGCCCGTGCGGGCCACGCCGGTCTGGACCTCGTCGAGGATCAGCAGCGCATCATGGCGCCGGGTGAGCGTCCGCGCGAGCGCCAGGTAGGCGTGCGAGAGGGGGATCACGCCGGCCTCGCCCTGGATGGGCTCGACGACGATCGCCGACAGGTCGGCCGCGTGCTCCGTGACGGCGGCCCGCAGCGCCTCCTCGTCGTTCGGCGGCACGAACACGACGTCGCCGATGAGGGGCGCGAACGGAGCGCGGTACGCCTCCTTGTGCGTCAGCGCCAGCGCACCCGTCGAGCGGCCATGGAAGCCGCCCTCGAGCGCGATGATGGTGCCCTTGCCGGTCTTGCGGGCCATCTTGATGGCGGCCTCGTTGGCCTCCGTGCCGGAGTTCGCGAAGAACACCCGCGAGCCGGACGGCGCATGGGCGAGGTCGAGCAGCCTCTCGGCGAGCGCGATCTGCGGCTCCGTGGCGAAGAAGTTCGAGGTGTGCGACAGCGTGGCCGCCTGCGAGGCGATCGCCTCGACCCAGGCGGGGTGGCCGTGGCCGAGCGCGTTGACCGCGATGCCGCCCAGCAGGTCGAGGTAGCGATTGCCGTCGGCGTCCCAGACGTACGAGCCCTCTCCCCTGGTGAGCACGCGCATCGGCACCCCGAAGGTGCCCATGATCGCGTGACTGTAGCGCTGGAGGTCGACCGCACCCTTCTCGAGGCCCGCCTCCCCGTGATTCGACAGATCGGTCATGTCAGCCCCACAGGTCCACGTCGTCCGGCCGGACCATGGTGCCGATTCCGGAGGTGGTGAAGATCTCGGACAGCAGCGAGTGCTGCTCGCGCCCGTCGACGATGTGCGCCTGGGGCACGCCGCCGCGCACGGCCCGCAGGCAGGCCTCCATCTTGGGCACCATGCCGGAGGCGAGGGACGGCAGCAGCTTCTCGACGTCGGTCGCATGGATGCGTCGCACGAGCGAGTCGCGGTCGGGCCAGTTCGCGTATAGACCCTCGACGTCGGTGAGCATGATGAGCTTGCGTGCGCGCAGGGCGACGGCGATCGCCGCCGCGGCGGTGTCCGCGTTGACGTTGAGCACCGTCGTCGGGTCGTCCATGTCGGGCGCGACGGTGCTGACCACGGGGATGCGACCGGCGGCGATGATGTCCTCGACGGCCGCGGGGTTGACCTTGATGACGTCGCCGACCTGGCCGACGTCGACGAGCTTGCCGTCGATCTCGGCGTGGCGACGCTTGGCCTGCAGCAGGCCCGCGTCCTCGCCCGACAGGCCCACCGCGAGCGGGCCGTGGTCGTTGATGAGGCCGACGAGCTCGCGCGACACCGAGCCGGTGAGGACCATGCGCACCACGTCCATCGCCTCGGGCGTGGTCACGCGCAGGCCGCCCCTGAACTCGGACTCGATGCCCAGCTTGTTCAGCATCTCGGAGATCTGGGGGCCGCCGCCGTGCACGACGACGGGGAACAGGCCCAGCAGCCGCAGGTGCACGATGTCCTGGGCGAAGGCCGCCTTCAGGGTGTCGTCGATCATGGCGTTGCCGCCGTACTTGATCACGACGGTCGCGCCCTTGAAGGACTCGATCCACGGCATCGCGTCGATGAGGACGCCCACCTTCTGGGAGGGCGTCAGGTCGGGATAGTCGAAGTCATGAGTCATGAGGAGTACGCGCTGTTCTCGTGGACGTAGTCGTGGGTGAGGTCGTTGGTCCAGACCGTGGCGGACGCGACGCCCGCCTTGAGGTCGACCACCACGTGCACCTCGCGGCCGCTCAGGTCGACGAGGTCGCGATCGTCCCCCACGCCGGCGTCGCGGCACACCTGGACGCCGTTGACGGAGACGTCGATGGTGCGGGGGTCGAAGGGCGCCACCGACTCCGGCACGGTGCCGGCGGCGGAGATGATGCGGCCCCAGTTGGGGTCGTTGCCGAAGATCGCCGTCTTGAAGAGGTTGGAGCGGGTGATGGCCCTCGCGACCGCCTCCGCGGCGGCCTCGGTGGTCGCGTGCTCGACGGTCACGGCGATGTCGTGCGCCGCTCCCTCCGCGTCCGCGACCAGCTGGCGGGACAGGCTCGCCAGGACATCGGTCAGCTCGGCCTCGAAGGCGCTCGCCTCGGGAGAGGCGCCGCTGGCGCCCGAGGCCATCAGCAGGACCGTGTCGTTGGTCGACATGCAGCCGTCGGAGTCGACCCGGTTGAGGGTCCGGGACACGGCTGATGCGAGGGCCGCCTTGGCCGTGGCGGCGTCGATCTGGGCGTCGGTCGTCACGACGCACAGCATGGTCGCCATGCCAGGGGCGAGCATGCCTGCACCCTTCGCCATGCCGCCGACGGTCCAGCCGTCGCGGCCCGCGACGGCGGTCTTCGCGACGGAGTCGGTGGTCATGATGCCCTCGGCGGCGTCCTGGCCGCCGTCCGCGCTCAGCGTGCCCACCGCAGCTTCCGCGCCGGCGAGCAGCGTGTCCATGGGCAGGCGAATGCCGATGAGTCCCGTCGAGCACACGGCGACGTCTCCCGCGCCGACGTCGCGGCCGGTGGCCTGGAGCGCGCCCGCAAGGTGCTCGGCGGTGCGATGCGTGTCCGTGAAGCCCTCTGGCCCCGTGCACGCGTTCGCGCCGCCCGAGTTGAGGATCACGGCGTCTACCCGGCCGTCAGAGGCGACCTCGCGCGACCACGTGACGGGCGCCGCCTCGATGCGGTTGGTGGTGAAGACGCCGGCGGCGACTTTGGACGGGCCGTCGTTCACGACGACGGTGACGTCCTTGGCGCCGGTGCTCTTGATGCCGGCGGCGACCCCGGCGGCGACGAAGCCCTGTGCGGCGGTGACGCTCACGGCGCGACTCCCAGCGTCTGCAGGCCCGTGGTCTCCTCGACCCCGAGCGCGAGGTTCATCGACTGCAGGGCCGCCCCGGCGGTGCCCTTGACGAGGTTGTCGATGGCGCTGATGACGACCACGCGGCCGGCCTTCTGGTCGACGGCGACCTGCACGAGGCAGGTGTTCGCGCCAAGCGTCGCCGCGGTCGTCGGCCACTGGCCCTCCGGCAGCAGGTGGACGAAGGGCTCGTTCTCGTAGGCGGCCTCCCACGCGGCACGCACCTGCGCGGCATCGGCACCCGAGGCGAGGGGTGCCGTCACGGTCGCGAGGATGCCGCGTGCCATCGGCACGAGGGTGGGCGTGAAGCTGATGGTCACGTCCTCGCCGCCCGCGCTGGTGAGGTTCTGCACGATCTCCGGGATGTGGCGGTGCACTCCCCCGACGCCGTACGGGCTCGCCGCGCCCAGACCCTCGGAGGCGAGCAGATGGGTGGCGAGCTTCTTGCCCGCTCCGGAGTATCCGTTGGCGAGCACCGCGACGATGTCTGTCGGGTCGACGACGCCGGCCGCGACGCCGGGCTGGAGGGCGAGGGTGACGGCCGTGACGTTGCAGCCAGGAACGGCGATGCGACGCGATCCTGGCAGGTTGTCCCGTTGGTGGCCGCCTGGCGTGATGAGCTCGGGCATGCCGTACGGCCACGTCCCGGCGTGCTCGCCGCCGTAGTACTCCGCCCATGCCTCCGCGCTCGCGAGGCGGTGGTCGGCGCCGCAGTCGATCACGAGCGTCTCGGGAGGCAGCTGAGCGGCGATCTCGCCGCTCGCTCCGTGCGGGAGGGCCAGCACGACGACGTCGTGCCCGGCGAGCGTCTCGGCGCTCGTCTCCACGATGGTGCGGTCGGCGAGCGATCGCAGGTGCGGCTGGTGCACCCCCACGAGGTCACCCGCCGATGAGTGCGCGGTGAGGGCGCCGAACTCGACGTCGGGGTGCTCGCTGAACACCCGCAGCACCTCGCCGCCCACGTAGCCGGACGCTCCAGAGACAGCCACAGAGATCGTCATGTGCATAACTATACACAGATTTGCATGCGACCATGCGGCGGGTCGTGCGTGCGCATCGGCGCCGAGACTCGAAGCAACCATGACACCATGGCGAGATGAGAGCGATCGTGATCGAGTCTCCCGGTGAGCCGCAGGTGATGGAGGTCGCGGACGTCCCCGACCCGCGCATCGGTCCCCACGAGGTGCTGGTAGACGTCGCGGCCGCGGGCGTCAACTTCATCGACACCTACCAGCGCAGCGGCGTCTACGCGGTCGACATGCCGTTCACGCCGGGCCTCGAGGGCGCCGGCGTCGTCGCCGAGGCGGGAGCCGAGGTCGACTGGACACGCGTGGGTGAGCGCGTCGCCTGGGCCTCCTCTCCCGGCTCCTACGCCGAACGCGTGCGGGTACGCGCCAAGGACTGCTACCGCGTGCCAGACGAGGTCGACCTCGAGGTCGCGGCGGCGCTCATGCTGCAGGGCCTCACGGCGCACTACCTCAGCGCCTCGTCCTTCCCGCTGGAGCCGGGCCACACCGCGCTGATCCACGCGGGCGCCGGTGGCGTCGGCCTGCTGCTGACGCAGCTCGCCGTCGCCCGCGGTGCGCGGGTCATCACCACCGTGTCGACTGACGCCAAGGAGGCGCTGTCGCGCGGCGCCGGCGCCGCCGAGGTGATCCGCTACGACCGGTTCGGCGACATGGGCGCCGAGCTTCCCGCCGCCGTCAGGGGCCTCACCGAGGGACGGGGGGTCGACGTGGTGTACGACGGCGTGGGCGCGTCGACGTTCGAGGCGTCGCTGGCGTCCGTGGCGGTGCGCGGCTCGCTGATCGTGTTCGGGGGCGCATCGGGGCAGGTGCCGCCGTTCGACCTCCAGCGCCTCAACCGCGCGGGTTCCATCACGCTCGGCCGGCCGTCGATGGGTCACTTCCTCAGGACCCCTGAGGAGCGCGCCTGGCGAGCGGGCGAGCTGTTCGAAGCCGTCGCCGCCGGCACGCTGGACATCCGCGTGGGCGCGACGCACCCCCTCGCGGACGCTGCCGCCGCGCACGAGGCGCTCGAGTCCCGACGCACGACGGGCAAGGTGCTGCTGCTCCCCTGACGGCGCGTTCCCGGGCACCGAGCGCGCTGGCGCGCGACGCGCCGCGACAGGCCAGGAGCGGTGTGCGCGGGGGCGGGGTCGCGCGAACGCGGCCGCACGCCGACATGTCGACGTCGCACGCCCGACACGCATCCGTGACATGGGCGCGGCACAATGGCGCCATGCAGAACCTGCGGATGCGTGTGATGCGCGAGGGCGACCTGGATCAGGTGCTCGCGCTCAACACGGCCGCCCACCCTGCGGTCACCACCCTCACCGAGGACCAGATGCGCGCGCTCGTCGGCTGGTGCGACGTCGCGCTGGTGGCCCTCGGACGCGACGGCGCCGTCATCGCCTTCCTGCTGAGCCTGGGGTCCGGCCAGCCCTACGAGTCCGAGAACTACCGGTGGTTCGAGACGCGCGGCGTGCGCCACCAGTACATCGACCGCATCGTCGTGGGCGAAGGCGCCCGCGGCACCGGCGTGGGCCGCGCCATGTACGAGTCCGTCTTCGAACGGGCCCGCGAGCGCGGCGCGACCGAGGTGACGGCGGAGGTCAACGTGCGGCCGGCGAACCCGCGCTCCATCGCCTTCCACGAGCATCTGGGCTTCCGCCAGCTCGCCGAGCAGGAGACGAAGGACGGAGCGGTGCGCGTCGCGCTGCTTGCGCGACCCGTCGACGGGATCGCGCCATGAACCACTACCTCGTGTCGTTCCCCGCCTCCGCGATGGACCTCGACGAGGACGAGCTCCACCAGGCCTCCGTCGACTCCCACGCCGTGGTCGACGAGGCCAAGGCCGCTGGGGTGTGGGTGTTCGGCGGCGGGATCGACCAGAGCGTGCCCACGGTGCTGGTCGACGGGGACGGCGCCTCGGTCGAGGACTCCTACGCCGGCACCACGCAGCTGAACGGCGGCTTCACGGTGCTGCGCACGCGCACGCGCGACGAGGCGCTCGAGTGGGCCGCCCGCATCGCGAGGGCGTGCCGCTGCGCGCAGGAGGTGCGTGTGTTCATGTGGGATCCCGCGAGCTGACCTTCGGGCGTTCTCGGCGCCAGCTCACGACGGGGCCACGCCGTGACCGTAGGCTCGGTCCATGCGCATCCTCATCGTCGGCGGAACCGGACTGATCTCCTCGGAGCTCGCGATCATCGCGGCGCAGGCCGGCGACGACGTGACGCTCGTCAATCGCGGGCGGACCACGGCGGCGGCGACGCCTGCCGGCGCGCGGGTGATCCACGCTGACGCCAAGGACGCCCAGGCTCTGCGCGGGGCTCTGCAGGGGATGCGGCTGCGAGGCGAGCGCTTCGACGCCGTCGTGCAGTTCGTCGCGTTCGACGCCGAGCATGTCGCGCAGGACGTCGAGACCTTCGCGCCGCTCACGGACCGCTACGTGCTCATCGCGACGAGCGCGTCGTACCGCACCATGGATCGGCTGATCCCCACCACCGAGGACACCCCGCAGGAGAACCTCCACTGGGAGTACGCGCGGCTCAAGCAGGCCGCGGAGGCCGCGCTGCACGAGGAAGCCGAGCGCGTGGGGCTGCCGTACGTCATCGTCCGGCCGGCGCACACGTACGGCCCCTCGAAGATCCCCGCGTTCACCGCCAACTCACGGATGCCGTGGACGCTCGTCGACAGGATGCGGCGAGGCGCGGACCTGGTGGTCCCCGGCGACGGCACCTCGCTGTGGACGCTGACTCACGCTCGCGACGTCGCCGCCGGCATCCACGGCCTGCTCGGGGCCGAGGCGGCGCTGGGGCGCGCCGTCCACATCACGTCGGACGAGGCGCTCACCTGGAACGCCATCTATGCGACCATCGCGGACGCCGCCGGCCTCGACCCGGAAGCGTTCGAGCGGCAGCGGGTGTGCGTGCCGTCGGACGCCCTCGTCGCGGCCGCACCGTCGCAGGCCGGCTCGATCTACGGCGACAAGATGCATCCCGCGGTCTACGACACGTCGCTCATCAAGGAGCTCGTGCCGGGGTGGGAGGCACGGATCGCCTTCGCCGACGGCATGCGCGAGGCGGTCGCATGGTTCGAGGCCGACCCCTCGCGGCAGCAGGTCGACGAGGATGCCGACGGGATGCTCGACCGGGTGGCCAGAATCTACCGCGAGGCGCTGCGCGCGGCCGGAGCCTGAACGACGCCGACGGACGATCGGTGGACCGCCACCCGCGCGATGTCGCTGGCGCGGCGCCGGGCTATGAGGGGCTGCGGAAAGGGTGACGAAACGGACACCCGGCGCTAGCGTGAGAGGTGACGCTCCTGCGCCACGCAGGGACGGATGGTCAAGCCTCGGGGGTGGCGGTGTCCAGGATGGTCGTGCGAGGTGCCGGCATCGCCATCGGCGTCGCCGCACTCCTCGGTGCCTGCGTCCCGTCCGGACCGAACGAGTCCGAGGAGCCCGAGATCGTCACGGCGGGCGAGGTGAGCCCGCTGTCCCCCGGGGCGAGCGCCGCGGCGCCGGACCGCGCATCGGCCCCCACGACGTCGAACGCTCGCCCGGACGCTCAGCCCAGCGCTGATGGCACCGGGGAGCCTGCGCCCGAACCCAGCCCCTTCGCGCTCGCATGCCCCACGTATGACGACGGCCTCGACTGGAGCTCTGTCGCCATCGAGGGCCACCGGTTCGGCCCCGTGTGCGTGGGGATGACCTTCGAGGAGGCCGGCGACCGCGTGCCGGGTCACGCCATCGCGGGGCGGACGGAGTGCCCGTGGGTCGCGCCCGTCACCGGCGACGGCCCACTGGAGATCGTCGCCGTCACGTCTCCCGTCGAGCCGGACGGGCCCATCCGGTTCTTCCGCCTCGTCTACCGTGGCGACCTCGCGACCGCCTCGCCGCACGACCTGCCCTCGACGCGCGAGGGCGTCGCGCCCGGATCACCCAGGGCCGACGTCGCGGATGCGTACCCCACCGCGAAGGAGATCACCCAGGACGACCCCGCCCGCGGAGTCCGGCAACAGGTCGTGGCCGAGCAGCCAGGCTCGCACCACTACGTGTTCGACATCGTCGACGGAGTGGTCGCGGAGCTCACGTGGGGCACGGGCCTGTCGAGCGGGATCGCGGGCGAGCTCTGCGCGCTGTGACGGGGCGGCACGTGGGCCTCGCACCGGGCGTAGGGTGAACACCGACCTACCCGCTGATCTCCCCCGAGCCAAAGGAGGCCCCTCGTGCGCGTGCTGTTCATCGGTGGCACCGGCCTGATCTCGTCGGCCTGCTCTCCCCTCGCCGTCGAGCGCGGGATGGACCTGACCCTCGTCAACCGCGGCGCCTCGGTCCGCGGCGCCGCTCCGGACGGCGCGCGGGTGATCCATGCCGACGTCCACGACGTCCCGGCCCTGCGCGCCGCCGTGAGGGAGGACGTGGCCGCTCATGGCGAGTATGACGCCGTGGTGCAGTGGATCGGCTTCGCACCCGAGCACGTCGCCCAGGACATCGAGACGTTCGCCGGCCTCACCCGGCAGTACGTGTTCATCTCCTCCGCGAGCGCGTACGAGACGCCGCCCACGCGCGCCGTGGTGACCGAGGACACGCCGCTTCACAACCCGTTCTGGCAGTACAGCCGGGACAAGGCGGCGTGCGAGGCGCTGCTGCGGGAGGCCGGCGCCGAGCGCGACTTCCCGTTCACGATCGTGCGCCCGTCCCACACCTACGGGTACTCGGACATCCTGTTCGGCATCACCTCGTGGGGGCAGCCATGGACCATCGCCGACCGGCTGCGACGCGGCGCGCCCGTGCTGGTGCACGGAGACGGCACGTCGCTGTGGACCGTGACCGACCACCGGGACTTCGCGGTGGGCCTCGTGGGACTGCTCGGCAACGAGGCCGCGGTGGGCGAGGACTTCCACATCACTGGCGACGACGTGCTGTCGTGGAACCAGATCCACGGCTACGTCGCTGACGCTCTCGGGGTGTCGCGCGATGCGCTCGAGGAGCAGACGGTGCGGATCCCGACGGACACGCTGATCCGCTTCGACCGCGAGGCGTTCGAGGGGCCCCTCAAGGGCGACAAGACGAACGCCGCGATCTTCGACACCTCCAAGCTGCGCGCGGTCGTGCCGGACTTCTCGACCCGGCACTGGTTCCGCGACTCCATCCATGAGTCGGTCGCGTGGTTCGAGGCGGACGAGGCTCGGCGCGGCATCGACGCGCAGGCCAACGCGCTGTGGGACCGCATCGCCCGCGACTACACGAGCGCGGTGGACGGGATCTTCCTGCGGTGAGCGCGCCGTGGCACCGATGGCGCGGGCGACGCGGTCGGCCAGGCGATGCGGGCGCTCCGGCCGCCGAGCAGGCGGTGCTCGATGCCGCCGTCGCAGTGCTCGCGCGCGACCCGCACGCGCCGCTCGACGCCGTTGCCGCGCGAGCGGGGCTCGACCCACGCCAGGTGCGCGCGCTGTTTCCCTCACGCGATGCCCTCGTCGCCGCGACGATCATGCGTGGCGCGCGCCGCATCGCCGGCGCCGCCGTGGTGGAGGACGGCACGCCGGCCGAGCAGATCG
The DNA here is from genome assembly GCF_002090095.1 of Demequina sp. NBRC 110053. Classification (GTDB taxonomy): domain Bacteria; phylum Actinomycetota; class Actinomycetes; order Actinomycetales; family Demequinaceae; genus Demequina. The sequence continues at coordinate 277,005 of NZ_BBRJ01000003.1, forward strand.
CGCTGCTGGTCGCGCGAATCTGGGACGACCAGGCGCCGGTCGCGGCCTTCACGGCGCTGTGGATGCGATCCGAGCTGCGCGGCGAGGTCGAGAAGGCGCTCGAGCCCGTGCGCGTGCTGATCGCCGATGCGGTGGCCAGGGGCGCAGGCCCGGGAGGGCTGCGCGCGGACGTGCCGGAGACCACGGTGGCCTGGCTGGTCGAGCACGCCGTGCTGGCGTGCCTCGCGGGCGTCGCCGATGGTTCCGTCGACGACGCCTCCGGACGGCGGCTCGCGATGACGCACGCGCTCGCCGCCGCCGGCCTCCCGTGGGACTCGGCCGCCGCCGTCACCGACGGCGTCGAGGCGCGGATCGCGTGATGCAAGGCGGGCGTCCAGCGGTCGCGGGTCGCGCGGAATGGCGGGCAGGCCCGCGTCTGTTGACTGAGGCAGACTTCCAGGGCCCCTGACCCGAACGACGAGGAGAACCACCATGCACGCGATCGCGGCCTTCGACCCCCTCCCCGTCGACGACCCGGCATCCCTGCGCGACGTCGAGGTCCCGGAGCCCGAGCCAGGACCGCTCGACGTGCTCATCCGCGTCGAGGCGGTCTCCGTGAATCCGGTCGACGTCAAGAAGCGCGCAGGCGGCTATGGCCGGGGCGCCGTGGGCGACGAGCCGCGTGTGCTCGGCTACGACGGCGCCGGCACCGTCGTGGCCGTGGGAGACGAGGTCGAGGGGCTCGACGAGGGCGACGAGGTGTGGTGGGCAGGAGACGCCGGCCGCCAGGGCGCGAACGCCGACCTCCAGGCGGTCGACCACCGGATCGTCGCGCGCAAGCCGGAGTCCGTGTCCTTCGCGGACGCGGCGGCGATGCCCCTCGCCGCCCTCACCGCGTGGGAGGGCATGTTCGATCATCTCCGCATCAACCGCGAGGACTCGGGCACCATGCTGGTCGTGGGTGGCGCGGGCGGCGTGGGCTCGCTGCTCACGCAGCTGGCGAAGCGACTCACGGCGCTGCGGATCATCGCCACGGCCGGGCGCGAGGAGTCCGAGGCGTGGTGCCTGCGCATGGGCGCCGACGCGGTGGCGGACCGCCACGACCTGGTCGCCTCGGTCGAGAAGCTCGCGCCGGCCGGAGTCGACTCGATCTTCAGCGCCTACACGCCCGGCAATGTGGGCACCTTCGCGCGCCTGATCAGGCCCTTCGGCGCGGTCGTGTCGATCGACGGCACCGACGAGTCGCTGCTGCCGCTGTTCGCGAAGTCAGCCTCCATGCATTGGGAGTACATGTTCGCGCGGTCGCGCTACGACACCTGGGACATCGGCGAGCAGGCACGAATCCTCGACGAGGTCGCCGGGCTGGTCGACCGCGGCGACATCGTGTCCACGGCCACCGAGCGCATTGCAGACTTCTCCGCGGCGGGCCTGCGCGAGGCCCACCGGCTCGTCGAGTCGCAGTCCGTCATCGGCAAGGTGGTCGTGCACCGCTGAGCGCGCGTCTGGCACACTCGGGCCCATGCTCAGACCCGTCGTGCCTGCTCTTGTCGCCCTCGCCGTGGTCGCCGGGTGCTCCGCCGCGCCCGCGGACGGCCCCGGCTCCTCGATGCCTGCCACCCCTCTGGGGGGCGCGACCGAAGGGGCCGCGGCCGGAGAGATCGCCGTCCCCTCCCCCGGCGCCCACGCCAGCACGGGCGACGCCGCCGACATGGGAGGCGGCAGCGACGTCGCAGCGGGCTCGGACCTGTTCTGCGCCCCCGCCCAGGCGGGCATCACGTCGACCAAGGAGCTGCTCGACGCGACGGACCGCAAGAGCGAGCAGACGGGCATCGAGGACGACGGCGGCGACGTCGCCCTCATGAACGCAGCGGGAGAGGATATGCTCGCGCATGCCGCCGATGCGCAGGCCGAGTGGGCCGAGGCGCGCGGTCTGCTGGACGCACCCGGTTGGGTCGAGTCCTCGGCGCCGCTCACCACCGCCGAGGTCGAGGCTGCCCTCGACGAATACGAGTCGTACATGGAGGCGTGGGTCGTCCCAGAGGCGCGCATCGCCGCCGAGTCGAGCTCGATCGCCCAGTACGACCAGGCGACGCTGGCGCTGCTCGGCGCCCCCGACGTCATCGATGCGGCTGCAGCGGGAGGCGAGGCGCTCGGCACGCTCCTGGGCTACACGGGGCTGCGCTGCGGGGAGATCGACGCCCTCGGCTGAGGCGCCCGCCGTGGCAGCGCAGCCGCGTGCCTCAGTCGCCCATCTGCTCCTCGACGCGCGCGAGGAGCTCCTCCCACGCATCGGCGAACTTGGCGATGCCCTCATCCTCGAGCTGGCGGGTGACGTCGGCAAGGTCGACGCCTGCCTCCTCGAGGCGCTCGAAGGTGCGGCGCGCGTCGTCATAGGTGCCCCGCACGGTGTCCCAGCCCTCGGCGTCGGAGGGAGCCTCGCCGTGGTCGGCGAAGGCGTCGATCGTGCTCTCCGGCATGGTGTTGACGGTCCCGGCCGTCACGAGCTCGTCGACGTACATCGTGTCGGGATAGGCGTCGTCCTTGACCGAGGTGGAGGCCCACAGCGGCCGCTGCGGGTGGGCACCGGCGGCGGCCAGCGCCTTCCAGCGCTCGGACGCCAGCACCTTCTCGTGGTGCTCGAAGGCGAGGCGGGCGTTCGCGATCGCGGCCGTCCCGCGCAGGTCCTCGCCCGCGCCGCCCGACGCGAGGCGCTTGTCGACCTCGGAGTCGACGCGCGACACGAAGAACGAGGCGACCGAGCCGATGCGCGAGAGGTCGAGTCCGGCGGCGTGGGCCGCCTCGAGGCCGGCGAGGAACGCGTCCACGACCTGCTCGTAGCGCTCGAGGGAGAAGATCAGCGTGACGTTCACGGAGATGCCCTGGCCGAGCGCCTGGGTGATCGCCGACAGCCCTTCGACGGTGCCGGGGATCTTGATCATCGCGTTGGGCCGGTCCACGAGCCACCACAGCTGGCGCGCCTCCGCGAGGGTGGCCTCCGTGTCGCGGGCGAATCGCGGGTCGACCTCGATCGACACGCGTCCGTCGACGCCGTCCGTCGCGTCGTAGACGGGACGGAGCACGTCGCACGCCTCGCGCACATCCGCAGTCGTGATCATGCGCACGGCCTCGTCGACCTCGACCCGACGCGCCGCGAGATCGCCGATCTGCGCGTCGTACTGATCCGAGCCGGCGACGGCGGCGGCGAAGATCGACGGGTTGGTCGTCACGCCGACGATGGACTTGTCATGGATGTCCTGCTCGAGCGAGCCGTTGCGCAGCCGCTCGCGCGACAGGTCGTCGAGCCAGACGGCGACGCCGGCCGCGGACAGCGCCTCGAGAGGGCGGACGGACGTGGGGGCTGACATGGGGTGCTCCTTCGCGGTTCGAGGTGGAGATCTCGCCGGGGCAACCCCGGCACTTCGTCCAGCATTCCATCGTTGCCGCCCGTACGCGAGGGCGGCGGAGGCGCCACCCTCGGCAGGCACCGAGCCTCGTGTCGCATGGCTGTGGCGGCGCCCGGGGAACAACGCTGTCCGTGACCGGGTTGGGGGTGAACACACCGCGACGCTGGAGGAGAACCCATGGCCTGGACCGCCGCCGACATTCCGGATCTGAACGGACGCGTCGCCGTCGTCACGGGGGCCAATGGCGGGCTTGGGCTCGAGACGGCGAAGGCGCTCGCCGGTGCCGGCGCGCACGTCGTCATGGCCGCACGGTCGCCCGACAAGACGGCCGATGCGCGGGCGGCGATCGTCGCTGCCGTCCAGGACGCGTCGATCGAGACGGTGGCGCTCGACCTCGGCTCGCAGGCCGGGACGAGGGCCGCCGCCGCGCAGATCGCGACCACGCACTCGCGCATCGACATCCTCATCAACAACGCCGGCGTCATGGCGATGCCGGAGGGCCGCACCGAGGACGGGTTCGAGACTCAGCTCGGCATCGACCACCTGGGTCATTGGACCTTCACGGCCGGGCTGCTGGGCCCGCTGCTCGCCGCCGAGGCGGCGCGCGTCGTGACGGTCACCAGCACGGCTCGCCTGATGGGCAGGCGCATCGATCCCGACAACCCGAATCTCGCCGGCGAATACTCCGAATGGAAGGCCTACGGTCAGGCCAAGCTGGCGAACCTGCACTTCGCCTACGGCCTCGAGCGAGAGCTGCGCGCGGCAGGTGCGCGAGCACAGTCGTTGGCGGCGCACCCGGGCCTGTCGGACACCGACCTGCAGAGCCGCACCGTGCGCGAGGGCGGCGGCGGACGCCACGGCCCCCTCTTCGAGCGACTGTCAGCGTCGACCGGCATGCCAGCGTGGCGCGGCGCGCTCCCCCAGCTGCGGGCCGCGACCGATCCCGCCGCGCGGGGCGGACAGTTGTACGCGCCTCGCTGGGTGAACGCGGGCGACGCCGTGCGGCGACCGCTGTACCGGCGCATCGGCCTCGCGACCTCGATCGACGTCCTGTGGCGGGTGTCGGAGGACCTCACGGGGGTGCCCATGGACATCGAGGCGGCCCTGCCGGCGCGACCTGATGCGCTGGGCCGTGCACACCCCTAGGGTGTTCTGTGGAGAGACCAGGAGACCCGCCGCGACATCCCTGATGAGTGGAGGAAACCGATGCCAGGAGCCCAGCCAGGAACACCGTCCGACGCCCTCGTGTTCTTCGGGGCGAGCGGCGACCTCGCGCGGAAGTCGATCTTCCCGTCGCTGTACCGCATGGTGGCCGCCGGCGGCCTGAGGGTCCCGGTCGTGGGCGTGGCCTTCTCGCAGTGGACGCTCGACGACCTGCGCCAGCGTGCGCGCGAGGCTGTCGAGGCCGCGGGCGACGTGGACGAGCAGGTGCTCGACCGGCTCCTGAGCCTGCTGCGCTACGTCGACGGCGACTACAACGACCCCGCGACCTTCACGCACCTGCGCGAGGCGCTCGCCGAGTGCTCCTCGCCCACCCACTACCTCGCGATCCCTCCCGCGCTGTTCGGCACCGTGGTGAGCGGGCTGCGGGGCGTGGGACTGAACGAGAACGCCCGCGTGGTGGTCGAGAAGCCGTTCGGCCGCGACCTCGCCAGTGCCCGCGAGCTAAACGCGGTGATCGCGAGCGCGTTCGACGAGCCCGCGATCTTCCGCATCGACCACTTCCTGGGCAAGGAGGAGATCATGAATCTCCTCTACTTCCGGTTCGCGAACGCGATGTTCGAGCCCATCTGGAACCGCAACTACATCGAGACGGTGCAGATCACCTTCGCGGAGGACTTCGGAGTCCGCGGCCGCGGATCCTTCTACGAGTCCGCCGGCGCGCTCCGGGACGTGGTCGAGAACCACCTGTTCCAGATCGTGGCGCTGCTGACCATGGAGGCGCCCACGTATCGCGGCTACGGCGCCGTCCAGTCGGCCAAGGCCAACGTGTTCAAGGCTATGCGGCCGCTCACCCGCCAGGACTACGTGCGCGGCCAGTTCGTGGGCTACCGGGACGAGGAGGGCGTGGCGCCGCACTCGGACGTCGAGACCTTCGCCGCGGTGCGCCTGCACATCGACTCGTGGCGCTGGGCAGGCGTGCCCTTCTACCTGCGCACCGGCAAGTGCCTCGCCGTCTCCGCAGGCGAGGTCGTGGTCGACTTCAAGCGACCCCCGCAGGCGCTGTTCGGGGACGCGCTCGATCCCGATCAGCATCCCAACCGGCTGCGGTTCCGCCTGCAGCCGGAGGGAGAGATCGGACTCGGCGTGCGCGTGAAGCGCCCTGGCGAGGAGTTCGTGGGGCACGAGCAGGAGCTGCTGCTGCCCACGGAGAGCCCCCTCGAGCGCTCGCCGTACGAGCGCCTGCTGACCGATGCACTCAACGGGGACAGCGCGCTGTTCACCCACGAGGACTCCGTCGAGGCCGCCTGGCGAGTGGTCGACGGCATCCTCGAGGACCGGCCCGCCGCCATCCCGTACCAGCCGGGCACGTGGGGTCCCGAGGAGGCGGCCGGTCGCCTCATCGGGGAGGACGGGCCGTGGCACAACCCCCGACCCTGACGCAACGGCAGCACTCGACGAGGAGGACACATGGCTACTGACACACCCCTGCAGTTGGGGATGATCGGGCTGGGACGCATGGGGGCGGGGCTGTCCCGCCGCCTCATGCGCGACGGACACACGGTCGCGGTCCACGACGTGTCACCGGACGCGATCGACGCCCTCGCCGCCGAGGGCGCCGTGCCGGTGCAGGACGTCGCCGGGTTCGTCGACGCCCTCGAGGCCCCGCGCGCCGTGTGGGTGATGGTGCCGGCCGGGCAGATCACGCAGTCCGTGATCGAGTCGCTCGCGGCGGTGCTCGAGCCGGGTGACACGATCATCGACGGCGGCAACAGCTACTACCGCGACGACCTCGCCCACGCTGCGATGCTGCGCGACCGGGGCATCCACCTGGTCGACTGCGGGACGTCGGGCGGCGTGCACGGGCTCGCTCGAGGCTTCTGCCTGATGATCGGCGGCGAGACGGAGGCGGTGGAGCGGCTCGAGCCCATCTGGGACACGATCGCCCCCGGCGTCGACGCCGTCGAGCGCACCCCCGGTCGCGAGGGTGAGCCCGCACAGGCCGAGCGCGGCTGGCTGCACTGCGGCCCGAACGGCGCCGGGCACTTCGTGAAGATGGTGCACAACGGCATCGAGTACGGCCTCATGGCGGCGTACGCCGAAGGGCTGAACATCCTGCGCAACGCCAACGTGGGCGCCGCCGAGCGTCAGGCCGACGCCGAGACCGCACCCCTCGCGACGCCGGAGTTCTACCGCTACGACATCGACACCGCGGCGGTCGCCGAGGTGTGGCGGCGGGGCTCGGTGATCGGGTCGTGGCTGCTCGACCTGACGGCGGAGGCGCTCCACCAGGACGCCGACCTCTCCGAGTTCTCGGGCCACGTGTCCGACTCGGGCGAGGGCCGCTGGACATCGATCGCGGCGATCGACGAGGGCGTGCCGACGCCCGTGCTCACCACGGCGCTGTACTCACGCTTCGCGTCGCGCGACCTCGACATCTACGCGGAGAAGGTGCTGTCCGCGATGCGCAAGGGGTTCGGCGGCCACCAGGAGAAGCCCACGGGCGAGTAGCGATCGCCGCGGTCGAGGGGTCGGCGGTCAGGCCTCGATGCGCGACCGCACCGCGTCGATGAGCCCCGGCTCGTCGTCGACGCCCAGGTACAGCTCCGAGCCGTCCGCGAGGGCGAGCACCACGGCGCTCGTGCCGCTCGTCGTGTAGGCCGTCGCGCGCCTGTCGAACGCCCACCGCAGGCCCCACCCGCCGAACTCGCGCACGGGGTGGTAGTCGCGACGCTCGACGCTCCTGATGTCCGTGAGCGCCACGTCGCGGCGCATGATGCGCGCGAGCGAGACACGCACGGCCTCCTCGTCGACCGTGACGGTCAGCGTCACGAACAGCAGGCCGGCGAGCAGGACGATGGTGCCTCCGCACAGCCAGGGCGCCTGCGACCACGCTCCGGCCACCGTGAAGAGCACCGCCAGCAGCGCGATCGATCCCAGCAGGACCGTCGCGGCGAGTCGGTTCTCGAAGGCGTACTGGCGGGAGCGGTAGGCGACCATGGGCTCCACCCTGACATGCGCATCGGCGCGCCGCAGGCGTCAGGGAGATCACATGCGCCCACACGGGAATCTCCGGGCGCAGGATCGGTTGTCCCTCAGGACAGGGGTGGCGTGAGACCGACGCCGCCACACCAGCGTGATGTGAGGAGATCCCATGTCCCCCGACCAGCTGACCTTCGACAACCCCGTCGAGCGCCACGCGCACATCAAGCCCCAGGCGCAGCATCAGGAGCCGCCGGGCCTCGACAGAGACCTCGAGCCGAAGCCGGACCGCGGGGAGGAGACCTACCGAGGCACGGGCCGGCTCCAGGGCCGCAAGGCGCTCATCACCGGCGGCGACTCCGGCATCGGCTCCGCGGTCGCGATCGCGTTCGCTCGCGAGGGAGCCGACGTAGTCCTCAACTACCTGGAGTCCGAGCGCGAGGACGCGGAGCGCGTGGGTGGGCTCATCGAGCATGAGGGAGGCAAGGCCATCCTCATCGCAGGAGACATCCGGCAGCGGGAGTTCTGCCGCGAGCTGGTGGCGAAGGCGGTCGACGCGCTCGGCGGCCTCGACATCCTCGTCAACAACGCCGGCCACCAGGTGTACCAGGAGGACTTCGCGGAGTTCGACGAGGAGCACCTCGACCGCACCCTGAAGACCAACCTCTACGCGATGTTCTGGATCACCAAGGACGCGCTCCCGCACATGGGTCCGGGCTCGACCATCATCAACACGTCGTCGGTGCAGGCCTACAAGCCCTCGCCCATCCTCATCGACTACGCGACCACCAAGTTCGGGATCAACGGCTTCACCAAGGGCCTGGCGATGCAGCTCGCACCCCAGGGGATCCGTGTCAACGCGGTCGCTCCCGGGCCGGTGTGGACCGTGCTGCAGGTGACGGAGGGCCAGCCGCCCGAGAAGGTCGAGTCCTTCGGCGAGAACACCGCGCTGGGCCGGATGGGACAGCCCGTCGAGATGGCGCCCGCGTACGTGTTCCTCGCCTCGCCCGAGTCGAGCTACGTCGTGGGCGAGACCATCAACGTCAACGGCGGGCTGCCGGTGCCCTGACCCGGAGTCGACACTCGGCGCGCGCGGTGCGCCGCCCACCGGCAGGTCGGGCGGCGCGCCGCGCGGGCGCGTGAGGGGCGCAGGCGGGTCCGGGCACCCTCACGCACCGCAGGCAGCTCACAGCTGAATGAGGATCCAGAGCAACCCTGCGAGCGCCACCGCCGCCGTGAAGGCCGCCAGCATCGTCAGCCGGACCTTCGCATCGGCGATCCGCGCCTTGCCGCTCCTGCTGACGTGCCCACCGCGCGCCTTGGTTCCCTCGGCGTAGGCGGCCGAGGCGCTCGCATGCACCGCGACGGCGAGTCCCACGCCGCCGAGGGCGGCCACGAAGACCCACGGCCCGAACGCCTCGGACAGCAGCCGCGCCGCGAGGACCGCGCCCACCGCCACCTGGAGTGCCGTGCGTCGCCACGCGAGCACGGTCTGCGTCGCGGCGAGGAAGTTCTCGCTCGGCACGTCCTCGAGGTCGCGGTAGGCGCCGCTCACGCCAGCAGCGCCCCGATGCCGAGGATCACCACCGCGAGCACGACGCCGGCGGAGATGTAGACGCCCATGCGCAACTGGGGCACCGGCGCGCCGCGAGAGAGCTCGCGATCGGTGTGACGCCACCCGAGCCATGCCTGCACGGCGCACACGACGCCCAGCGCGGCGAACACGGCTCCTGACGCCACCCGCCAGCCGAGCGGCAGCGGCAGGTTGAAGGCGACGAGGGCGACGCCGGTCGCGACCAGCGCGAGCGAGGTGCGGATCCACGACAGGAAGGTGCGCTCGTTGGACAGCGCGGTCTGAGGATCGATGCGGGCGTCGTCGCCCCTCGTGTCGCGGTCGGAATCGGACATCGGCCACCTCCTGCGATGGTCAACCTGGCGCGCGGTCGGGGTGTTCCCCAAGCGCTCTCGCTCTCACCTGGGGGCGAGCATCATGACTCCAGCGCCGATCAGGCACAGCGACGCTCCCGCCCAGTCCCACGCATCGGGCCGGAACCGATCGACGAGGATGCCCCACGCGAGCGATCCTGCCACGAAGATGCCGCCGTATGCCGCGAGGATGCGCCCGAAGTGCGGGTCGGGCTGAAAGGTCGCGATGACGCCGTACAGCCCGAGGGCGACCACCCCGAGCCCGACGAAGATCGCGCCGCGCTGCTCCCTGATGCCCTGCCACACGAGCCATGCGCCGCCGATCTCCGCGAGGGCGGCCAGCGCGAACAGGGCGATGATGCGCAGGGTCGTCACGCCGGTCACTCTACCGAGGCCGCGACCGCGGCCGGCCGGGGTTCACTCGGCCGCCAGTCGCTCCTCGTACAGTTCCAAGTCGTAGTCCGAGTAGCAGCAGAAGATGACCTCGCGAATGGACGGGTGCTCCTCGACGGCCGCGCGGGTGGCCTCGATGGCGACGTCCGCCGCCCAGTCCTGAGGAAAGCCGTACGTTCCCGTGGAGATGCACGGGAACGCCACCGTCGCGAGGCCGTGCCCCGCCGCGAGCGCGATCGAGTGGCGGTAGCAGTCGGCGAGCACCTCGCGCTCGCCGTGCCCTCCACCGCGCCAGATGGGACCCACGGTGTGGATGACGTGCGTCGCAGGAAGCCGGTAGCCGCCCGTCATCTTCGCCTCTCCTGGCTCGCATCCGCCCAGCTCTCGGCACTCCTCGTAGAGCCCCCGGCCGGCGGCCGCGTGGATCGCCCCGTCGACGCCGGCGCCTCCCAGAAGGGTCTCGTTCGCCGCGTTGACGATGGCGTCCACGTCCAGGTTGGTGATGTCGTCCCGGGTCGCGCGCAGGTGGGTCATGGCCACAGTCTCACTCAGGATCGAGTTGCGCGCACGGTCAGGGGCCCGGCGCGGGCCGGATCGTCCCGCGGCCCCGACATCTCGCCTCAGTGCTCGCGTCAGCGCTCGTGCGCGGTGATGACGCCCGCGTACGGCCCGGACAGCGCGCCCGGCTCGCCCATGCCGCTGACCCACAGGTCCGAGACCTGACCATCGAGATACAGCGCGTCCTCGACGCCGAGCTCGTCCCTGAACAGCGTCGCGAAGTCCCACAGGTTGGTGAGGCCGACGGACATGGCGAGGTAGACGGTGGAGCCGTCGGGACTCACCCCCACTCCATTGCGGAGCGCGAGGTTGGTCGACCCCTCGCGAAACTCGGGATGGACCTCCCCGTCGAGCACGAGCGCGGGTCCCGACTGCGTGGCCTGGGCGACGCCCTCGGGCTCGTAGTCGACGCTGTCGACGACGGTCGCGGTGCCGTCGTCGTGCACCGCGAACACCGCATTGGGCTTGAGGTGAAAGTTGCCGCCGCCGTCGGCGAGGTTGAGCGGCACCAGCTCGTCGCCGTCGCTCACCAGCAGCCCGCCAGGCACCATCTCCGGCGTGAAGATGCCGGCGTTCGTCGCCACGGCGACGGTTGGATCCTCGGCGATGACGTCAGCGAGCATCACCCCGCCTGCCTGAGGATCCCACCCGACGCGCACGTCCCAGCGCTCGAGCGGCAGCGTCACGACGGCGTAGGAGCCCTGGGCGTGGTCGATCACCTCGGCATCGACGTCGATGACCTCGCCGGGGGCCGATGCGCCCGTAGGGGTCTGCGGTGCGCTCGGCTGCGCGGGGGTCGCGCCCGGGGAGGCCGTCACGGTCACGCGCGGAGGGCTCGGTGCCTGTGCCGCGCACGCGGCGAGGGCGAGCACGACCGCCGCGAGCAGGACAGCCGCGAGCAGGACAGCGGCAACCCCCGCGACGCCGCGGGCGGCCCGCGCACTGCGGCTCGTGCCGCGCACCAGGACCGGCCGGCTGGCCCGAGTCACAGCTCCAGCCGGATCTGCTCGGCGTCGAGCTCGGCGAGCATGGCCGACAGCGCGGGCGAGCTGAACGTGCCGAGCGAGCGCACATCGAGCAGCGCGTCTCTCTTCGCCTCGATCACGTGCAGATGCTGGGCGTGATGGTGGCCGTCGCGGCCGGCGCCGTGAAACTCCTCGCGCGCCTCGGCGCCGACGTCGTCGAGAAGCTCGCGCAGTCGGGCGCGCTCCTCCGCCTGCTCCGCCTCGGTCGCCCCCATCGACGGCTTGAGCACCCGTACGGCCCAGGCGATGGTGCCGCCCTGGACGACCAGCGAGCCGATCGCCACGATGTACGCGATGAGCACGAGGAGGTCGCGGTCGGGGGCGTCGAGGGGCAGGGTCTGCGCCGCAGCCACGGTGACCACGCCCCGCATCCCCGCCCACACCATCAGTCCGCCCTCGCGCGGCCCCAGCGGCGCCCGCTCGAGGTACGAGATGTCCGCCTCGGCACGGGTGAGGTAGCGCTCGACTGCCTCCGCCGTGGGGTGCTGGGAGGGGCGCAGGCGGCGGTGCCAGGGCCGCCTCTTGGCCAGCCGCCTGATCGCCCCGGTATGGGTGCCGTCGTCGTTCAAGGCCGCCCGCGCATCGGCTATGCGCGGCCTGGCCGCGACGGCCCGCGCGGCCCGTCGCGCCTGGAACCACAGCAGTGGCGCGATGAAGGCGGCGCGCACGACGAGCACCGCGAGCAGCGCGACGGCGGCGACGCCGACGGCGAAGCCGGCCCCCTGGTGGTCGCGATGGACGGCCTCGACCGTGGTGAAGAGCTCGAGGCCGAGGATCAGGTACACCACGCCCTCGAGCATGAGCTCGATCGCGCGCCACGTCTGGTGGTCGGAGGCTCGCACCTGGGGCGGCAGCGCCCGGGCGGCGCCGTTGCCCGTCACGAGGCCGGCGACCACCGCGGCGACCAGGCCGGAGGCGCCCATGAGCTCTGCGGGGATCGAGGCGAGAAACGGCACCGTGAAGGTGAACACCGTGTTCGCCGTGGTGTCCGTGATGCGGGCGCTGATGATGAGGTTGAGATGGCCGACCAGCCAGCCGATGATCACGGCGACCGTCATGGCCAGGATGAACTCCCACGCGACGCCCCAGATCGTGACGGCCGATGCGGCGGCCGCGACGGCGCCGCGCAGCAGGACGAGCGCGGTCGCGTCGTTGAGCAGCGACTCTCCCTCGAGCAGCGACACCATGCGCGGTGCGACGCCCAGGCGCTTGATGATCGACGTCGCCACCGGGTCCGAGGGGCTCACGATCGCGCCGAGGGCGAAGGCCCACGGCCAGGCGAGATCAGGAAGCACCGCGTGGAACAGCACCCCCAGCAGGAGGGTCGAGATGATGGTCAGCACCACCGACAGCGCCCCGATGGACTTGAACTCGCGCCGGAAGTCGGTCGCGGGGATCGAGACCCCCGCCGCATACAGGAGCGGCGGCAGAACCCCCGCAAGGATCACCTCCGGGTCGACCGCGACGGGACCCACGCCTGGCAGGGCGCTCGCGCCGATGCCGATCGCGACCAGGATCAGCGGCGAGGCGATGCCCACGCGCGGGCTGACCACTGTCGCGAAGGCGATCGCGATGAGGGCGACCACCCCGATGACCAGGTACTCCACCGCTCACTCCCCTGCCATTGGCGCTCGCTGACATCGTATCCAGCGGGACCTTGGTCGGTCGCCGTGCGCGCGCATCGGCTGTTACCGTCAGTGCCACATCACTCGCTGAGCCGGAGAGGAGAGCCCGTGAACGCCGCGTCCGACACCGTCGACCTGCGCGCCACCGCGCGACCGCGATCGTTCGTGAGCGCCCCCGTGCCGACCTTCCGGTCCGCCACGGGAAGGGAGCAGGCGCCACTGCGCATGTGGGTCACGGGACTGACGCAGCGGGGCGTGATGGTCAGCGACGGCGAGGGCGCGGCGGTGTGGATCATCGACGAGCGCTCGCGCCACGCGGTCGAGCAGGCGCTCTCCCTTGGCATCCGCGCGCTCGACGTGCACGTCGACGGCACCATCGTGATCGCGGGCTCGGAGCTCAACGTCGCTCCCTGGTGAGCCGACCGGGCCACGCGCCCGCCGAGAGCCGCTGGGAGTTCCCGGCGACCTGTCAGAAGAGCGTCGACTGGGGCTGGCCGTGCTCGAGCTCGACGAGATTCGCGCGCGAGCCCGTAGAACGCCACTCGCCGTTGCTGTCACGCGCGTCCGCGCGCGAGACGGCACCGTCGCCGGCGCGAGCGCCTTGAGCTTCTGACGCGCCGCCTCCGTGGGGTCCCCCTGCCTCGCCGGCTCCGGCGGCCGCCGAGGTGCCCGTCGTGCTGCCCATCGAGCCCGTGTTCGGATCCTCCGGCGCGCGCTCGAGCCCGTGGGCGCGGATGAGTGGCTTGATGCGCGCCGCGAGTCGCCTGCGATAGTCCTTGGGGGCGTAGGCGCCGTCACCGTAGAGCTCGCGGTAGCGCGGGGTGAGATCGGGGCGATGGGTGTTGAGCCAGCGCGCGTACCACTCCTTGACGCCGGGACGCAGGTGGAGCGCGGTGTACGTGACCGAGTGCGCTCCCGCGGCCTTGATCCGGCCAAGCGCCCGGTCCAGATGCTCCTCCGAGTCGGTGAGGAACGGCAGGATCGGCATCATGAAGACCGCGACGTCGAAGCCTGCCTCGGCGGCGGCCGTGACCGTCGCGAGGCGCGCCTGAGCGGTGGGAGTGCCCGGTTCCATGGACTGCTGAAGATCGTCGTCGAGGATCGCGATGGACAGCGCGAGGTCCACCGGGACGCTCTCACGGGCCTGGGCGAGGCGAGGCAGGTCGCGTCGCAGCAGCGAGCCCTTGGTGAGGATCGAGAAGGGGGTGCCCGACTCCGCGAGCGCGTCGATGATGCCGGGCATGAGCCGGTAGCGACCCTCGGCGCGCTGGTACGGGTCGGTGTTCGTGCCGAGCGCGACGTGCTCGCGCCGCCACGAGCGCTTGCTGAGGTCCTTGCGCAGGGCGTCGACGACGTTCACCTTGACGATGAGCTGACTGTCGAAGTCGCGACCCGCGTCGAGCTCGAGGTACTGGTGCGAGGGCCGCGCGAAGCAGTACACGCAGGCGTGGGAGCAGCCGCGGTACGGGTTGATGGTCCACGTGAACGGCACCGCGCTGCCCTGGCCCACCTTGTTCAGCGCGCTCTTGGCGAGCACCTCGTGGAAGACCATCCCGTCGAACTCGGGCGTGCGCACCGATCGGACCAGGTTGTTGAGACGCGCAAGGCCCGGCAGAGCCTCATCGTTCTCCTTGGCGATCGCCTGCCCTTCCCACCGCATGCGGCCAGTCGAACATACGTTCGAACCTCAGTCAAGCGACGCGGCCGAGGCGCGGCGTAGCCTGGGGAGCGTGGACGGCTCCCCCGTCGACGTGCGTGCCGCGGATCCCGCCGACGCTGCCCTGCTGGCGTCGATGCTCGCGGACTTCAATGTCGAGTTCGACTCCCCCGGCCCCGACGTCGCCATCCTCGCACCGAGATACGAACGCCTGCTGGCGGGCCCCGACTTCTGGGCGGTCATCGCGGGCGATCCCGCCGTGGGCTTCGCGACGGTCGCCATGCGTCCCTCGGTCTACAGTGCGGGCGACGTCGCGTTGCTCGAGGACTTCTTCGTGCGCCCCGAGATGCGCAATCGGAGGGTGGGCGCAGCGATGATGGAGGCGCTGCTCGACCGGCTCGACCAGATGGATGCCGGGGCGCTCGAGGTGCAGGTGGACGAGCCTGACGCCGACGCGATGCGCTTCTACGCCCGGTACGGCCTGCAGCTGCGCGACGCGCTCACCGACGACCGCGTGCTCGTGCTGTGGCTGGACCTCGAGGTCTAGCGCCCCACGTGCTGGAGCATCATCGGTGCCGTCCCGACAGGGCACGGAGGGCTGTCATCGCGTCAGACGCGCGTCCAGCCGGAACGAAGATGTGGTCGTGGTGCGCGCCCGCGACCACGTTGGCGCTGATCCCCGCCTCCGCGAGCGCTCGCGAGA
Source organism: Demequina sp. NBRC 110053 (assembly GCF_002090095.1). Classification (GTDB taxonomy): domain Bacteria; phylum Actinomycetota; class Actinomycetes; order Actinomycetales; family Demequinaceae; genus Demequina. The sequence continues at coordinate 292,418 of NZ_BBRJ01000003.1, forward strand.
ACGCGGCCGTGAGGCCTACCGCCTCCAACGACGAGTGAACGGTGAGCGTGATGCGCCGGCTCGGGAACGCGGCGTCGAGGCCGTGACGCGCGGCCGCATCGATCGGGAGCACGAGCGTGAGCCCCTCGGCCTCCCGCACGGTCGCGACGGCGTCCACCAGCGCCCCTGCGGCGGCGAGTCCATCGACGCTCGCCCACACGTACGTGGCGGGATCGAGATCGGGCTCCATCGCGCGGACGAGGGCGGCGAGCTCGGTCTGGTCGGCCATGACTCGGAGCGTAGTCGGAGCACGAGTGAGGGCTCGAGAAAATCGCTGTCAACCTTCTGCGCCTCTCGCGCATCTTCTCTGTGGAGCCGCTCCACCGATGGCAACTCACCACAACAGAGGAACCCAAAGGAAAGAGGAAGGTGACGACGATGTCCACTCCACGCAATGCTCCGCAGGACAGCACGGTTCGAATGACCGCGGTCGGAATGCTCGCCGCGGGCGCCGGAGCCCTGGTCGCTCTCAGCGCGACCTGGGGGCTCGGCACGGCTGCCGCTGACGAGGGTCAGGACGCGACGATCGACGGCGCGAGGGCCGTCACCGTCGGCGCCGACGCCTCGGCCGCTATCAGCGCAGCCACGACCGGTGGGAAGGCGCACACCCCCCAGTGCGTCTACCCGCCGGTCGACGCGCCTGACGACGGCGACGACGGCAACGGCAACGGCGACGACACGTTCGACGGCGTGCTCGGCGCAGGCATCACGGTCGATGTCGGTGACGGCGACGGGCACGGTTCCGGCGACGGCAACGGCAACGGCGACGGCAACGGCAACGGAAACGGGAACGGCAACGGCAACGGAAACGGTTCCGGCGACGGCAACGGCAACGGAAACGGTTCCGGCGACGGCAACGGCGACGGCAACGGCAACGGAAACGGTTCCGGCGACGGCAACGGCAACGGCAACGGTGACGGGAACGGCCATGGCGACTCCGGCTCGTCTGGCCCCCTGATCGACGCGGACGTCGACCTCGACGTCGCCGGCGACAAGGGTCACCTCGTTGATGCCGACGCCGATGTCCGCGTGGGCAACTCGAAGTCCGGCCACCACCGCAACCTGCTGGACGCGGACATCCTCACGGACGTCGACCACGTGCTCAAGGGCGACGTCGGCGCCGTCGTGGGCCACGCTCCCGACGACTCGCCCGCGCTGATCGAGCTCGACGTCACCGGCCTGCTGGGTCACCACGACTGACAGACCAGGGCGTAGAGTCGAAGGAAGAGTCAGGCGAGGGAGGCTGATTCCAGATGACGGCGACGGCGGCCACGCGGGAACGCGTGGCCGCCTTCCTGGACTCCGACTACGCGAGGGCGGTCGGAGCGGTCGCGCTTGCCACGGGAGACCGGCAGCGCGCCGAGGACGCGGTGCAGGATGCGATCGTCACGACGCTGTCCGGGGACGCCGAGCCTGAGAATCTCGCGGGCTGGATCACCGTGGTCGCGATCAACTCGATCCGCCAGCAGTGGCGCCGCGGCAAGGCCCAGCGCCGCGCGTACCTCAGGGTCGTCACGTGGGACGACCCCGGCGACGACGAGTCGCAGCGCACGGTCGACACGATCGCTGTGCACGATGCGCTGGCCGAGCTGCCCGAGCGTCAGCGCGCGGCGATGGTGCTGCACTATCTCGAAGGCCTCAGCGTCGCGGAGACGGCTCGGCTGCTCGAGGTGAGCGAGGGCACCGTGAAGACGCAGCTCAGCCGCGGCCGTGCCGCGCTGGGCGCGATGCTCGACAGGGAGGCGGTGTGAGGATGGATGCCCTCGATCGCGAGATCGCGCAGGCACTGCGCTCGACCGAGCCCACGCTGTCCAGCGAGGGCCGGGATGCGCTGCTGGAGAGCCTCACCGCGCGCATCGACGCGCGAGTGGCGACCAGCGAGGCGGGAGCATCGGCCGTCGGCTCCGCTGCCGACCGAGCCGATGGCCCGCCCGCGCCGGACGCTGCGGCGACCGCGCCCGTCATCGACATCTTCTCCCGCAAGCCCGGCCGCCGCGCCGCAGGGCGGGCTGCCGGCATCGGGGTCGGAGGCTGGCTCGCCATCGCCGCGGGCTCCGTGGCCGCCGCAGCTGCCGGCATCTGGGCGATCGACGAGGCGAGGCCCGACCCGGTGCCCACGGATGTCGAGGGGCCCATCATCGTGGACGTCCGCGCCGACCACGACGGCCTGCCCGCTGACCGCTTGCCTGACATCACCGCCGTGGCGCTCGAAGAGGCCGCATCGTCCGACTCCGTGGCCCCGCCCGCGATCGAGGTGGTGCTGCCCAACGCGGACGAACAGGGCGGCACCGACGACGGCGACGGTCGCGACTCCGATGCGCGCTCGAGTGCCGAGGGCGACGGCGCATCGGGCGAGCGCAGCGGTGGGTCCGGCAGCGCCGAGGGCTCAGGTCAGGGCGGATCAGGCTCGGACGGTGCGGGCCGGGGGCCCGGCGCCGACGGCGGGCCCGCGCTTGAGGGCGAGGTCGACGTCGGTGGCGTCGACGACCTCGTCGAGGACGCCGTCGACGCCGTCGTTCCGGACGGACCGCTCGCCGACACCATCGCTCCCGTCATCGAGGCGATCAACGTGAACGGGCTCGCCTCGTGGGTGGTCGACTCGCTCCTGTGCGGCCAGTCGGCGCCCGTGGGTGCGACGGTCACCGATGCCGGGGGCGTCAAGGCCGTCACCTATCGCGTCACCACGGCCGCGGGGCACACGCAGACCGTGGGGCTCAGCGGCGGCGGATCGTCGTGGTCTGGCCTGCTCTCCCCCATCACATCGCTCGACCTCGGCCTGCTCAACCGGACGGTGTCCGTCCGGGTGACGGCGACCGACCACGCGGGCAACGTCTCCGTCAAGAACACTCAGGTCAAGGTCGGCATCCTGTCCTGCCTGGGATGACGGTCCTTCAGTCGTACGGCTGCACCCTGCCAGTGTGGGCGGCGAGCTCGGCGAGCACGGCGAAGTCGACATCGGCGGCGGAACCGAAGGTCAGCGCCGCCGCGCCCGCCTTCACCGAGCCGGGCGCCGTGCCGAGCCTCGGCGCATAGGACTTCGTCAGGTACTCGCGGCCGTCGGCGGCGTTGACATACAGGCTCACGTGCCGCTTCTGACGCGCGAGGCCCAGCAGGAACCACTCGACGCTCGCTCCCCGCGGCCGCGGCTGCTCGATGCGGCCGTAGCCGATGATCGCCTGCTCGGTGCCGCCCCAGAACACCCCCCGCCACAGCGTGCGGGAGATCCCCGGCAGCGCGTCGGTGATGGTGCGGTCGATGGCCGCGAGGGTCCCGTCGAAATCGTCCGAGCGCAACAGCTCGTCGACGGGCTCGTCCGTGGGACGCATGGAGTCGTCGGCCATGACACCAGGGTAGGCCGCTATCGCCGCCGGGCGCCTGTCCTCCCAGCGGACGACTCCCGCCACGCGCGCGCGTCACGTAACATTTCCCCATGCCCGACGGCCATAGTCCCAAGCGCCGGCCCGCCGCCTCGCCTCGAGCGAGCGTGCACGGCCCGGCGCCAGCCCTCACCCCCCTCCCTGCCGAGCCGTACCGCCACCCGAGCGTGCCCGGCGCGGCCAGCACCCGCATCGGCCCGCTGCCATGACCCAGGCATGGCTTCTGCTGGGCCTTGCGGTCCTGCTCATCGCGGCCAACGCACTGTTCGTCGCCGCCGAGTTCGCCTTCGTGACCGTCGACCGCCCGAGTGTCGACAAGGCCGCCAAGTCCGGCGACAAGCGCGCCGCGAGCCTCAAGTCCGGGCTCGCGCAGCTGTCGACCGAGCTGTCGAGCGCGCAGCTGGGCATCACCGTGACGAGCCTGCTGGTCGGCTTCATCGCCGAGCCGTCGATCGCGACCCTGCTGCGCGCCCCCCTCGACGCGGCCGGCATGCCGGAGGGCACGGCGCTCGCGGTGTCGTTCACGGCCGCGTTCATCATCGCGACGGCGACCCAGATGATCTTCGGCGAGCTTGTGCCCAAGAACTGGGCGATCGCCGAGCCGCTCCGCGTGGGCCGCGCCATCACGGTCCCCCACCGCGGCTTCACGTGGTTCGCGGGGCCGCTCATCCGCTTCCTCAACAACTCCGCGAACTGGCTGGTGCGTCGCCTCGGCATCGAGCCCGTCGAGGAGCTCGCGTCCGCGCGGTCCGCCCAGGAGCTCGAGTCCCTCGCGGTTCGCTCCGCCGCCCAGGGGACCCTCGAGCCGCGCGTCGCGACGCGCCTCGCCCGGGCCGCAGAGCTGCGCGAGCGGACCGCGTCGGACGCGATGACGCCACGCACGCGCGTCACCTTCGTCGAGGCCGATGCGTCCGTGGCCGAGGTGCTCGCGCTCGCCTCGCGCACGGGTCACGCGCGCTTCCCCGTGATGGGCGAGAGCGTCGACGACATCGTCGGGGTCGCGCACTTCAAGCGCGCGCTCGCCGTGCCCGCTCGCCAGCGCAAGACCACTCCCGTCAGCGAGGTCTGCCTGCCGGTCGAGTCCGTGCCGTCGACCATGCCGCTGAGCTCCGTCCTGGACGCGCTGCGCCGTGGCTCCCAGATCGCGATCGTCGTCGACGAGTACGGCGGCACCGACGGGGTGGTCACGCTCGAGGACCTGGTCGAGGAGATCGTCGGCGAGATCGAGGACGAGCAGGACCGGCCCGTCGCGCGCCACCGCAGCATCGGCGAGGACAAGTGGTCGCTGTCCGGCCTGCTGCGGCCCGACGAGGCCGGGGAGATCATGGGCCTCGACCTGCCCGAGGCTCGCGAGTCCGACACCATCGGCGGGCTGCTCACCGAGCACCTCGAGCGCTTCCCGAAGCTCGGCGACCAGATCACCGTCGAGGCGCGTGATGAGCGCCACCGCGACGAGGACGACATCCCCACGCCCGTCGAGGTGCGCATCACCGTCACCAGGCTCGACGGCCACCGTGTCGACCGCGTGATGGTCGAGCTGATGCCGCGCGAGGTCGACGCTGACGAGCGCGGCGGTGACAACGCCTCCTCCGGCTCGGGCGATCGGCGCGAGGGCGAGGCAGGCGCTAGGTCCGGCGCGCGCAGCGACTCGCGTGCGAACGCGCGCGACGACCGAGGCAACGACCGACGCGACGACCGCGGGGAGGTGAGCCGTGGCTGACTGGGTCGCCATTGTCATCGCCATCGCGCTGCTGCTCGGCAACGCCTTCTTCGTGGGCGCCGAGTTCGCGCTCGTCTCCGCGCGTCGCACGCAGATCGAGCCTCGCGCCGCGGAGGGCTCCTTCTCCGCCCGCATCACGGTGCGAGCCATGGAGAGGGTGTCGCTGATGATGGCCGGCGCTCAACTGGGCATCACCATGTGCTCGCTGGGCCTGGGCGCCATCGGCGAGCCGGCCGTTGCGCATCAGCTCGAGAAGCCGCTCGCGGCGATCGGCGTCGAGGGCGCGTGGCTGCACGGCATCGCGTTCGGAGTCGCGCTCGCCATCGTCGTGTTCCTGCACATGGTGCTGGGCGAGATGGTGCCCAAGAACATCGCGCTCGCCGGGCCCGAGCGGTCCGCGATCCTGCTGGGTCCGGTGCTTTACGGCATCGTGTGGATCCTGAAGCCGGTGATCTGGATGCTCAACTGGATCGCGAACTGCGTGCTCAAGGCGCTGCGCGTCGAGCCGCGGGAGGAGGTCGCCAGCGCGTTCGACGCGGATCAGGTGGCGGCCTTCGTCGCCGAGTCGCGAGACGAGGGCCTGCTGGGCGACGAGGAGCACCAGGTGCTGTCGGGGTCGATCACGCTCGCCTTCGAGACGGTCGAGACCGTGCTGACGCCGTGCGGCGAGCTCGAGACGCTGCCGGTCGACGTCACCCCGCAGCAGGCGCAGAAGGCGTCCCTGCGGACCGGGTTCTCGAGGTTCCCGATCGTGGACGACGACGGCGAGTACGTCGGTTACCTGCACCTCAAGGACTTCGTCGAGGTGCAGCGTGGAGCGGCGACCAAGCCGGTTCCTCAGGAGAGCGTGCGTCCGCTCACGTTCATCAGCGCCGATGCGTCGCTCGAGTCTGCCCTCACCGCCATGCAGGCGCGGGGCACCCACATCGCGCTCGTGCGCAAGGGCGGCACGGTCATCGGCGCGGCGATGCTCGAGGACGTCATCGAGCGGCTCGTGGGCGAGGTCGTTGACGCAGGCCAGGCGGTCGACGCGGACGTCTGAGGTCGTGCGCCGGGTTGCAGCGGCGCTCGCATGTGCAGGGGCGCTGGCTCGGGCCGACGCTGGTGCACCATAGCCGCTCGCGGATCGGCGAGAAGCGACGTCGGGCCACCATTGCCGCGCTCAGACGGCGCGGAGCACCGACGCCTGGTGGTGCAATGGCGTGCGGCGTCGTACCCCGTCGAGCGCGGACCCACTAAGTCGCTTCGGTGGGCTGGGCGGGCGTGTCCTCTCCGCCGTCGGGGAGGTCCGTCGGCTCGGGGCGGCGCGCGAGCAGCACGATCGACCCCACCAGGCCGCCCCAGATGATGAGCATCGACACTGCCATGAGGGCGACGGCTTCCGGGCTCACGAGGTCCTCCTCTGGTCGGGGCGCGGTTCGGGCTGGCCGGGTGCCTCGGACTCGCCCGGCGTTTGGGGCCAGCCAGGAGGCTCGGGCTCGCCCGGCGCGGAAGTCGAGTTGCGCGGCCCGAGGGGCGCTGATGCCGCCCCGGGTGTGGCCGTCGGTCCGCCCAATACCCGACCGTCGACTCCGGGCAGGCCGAGCTGCTCCCGCGTGGGCCACACGGAGAATCGCGACACGTCGCGCCGCCACCCGAGCATCGGCACCAGGAGGGCGGCCAGGAGCAGGAACGCGACCGTTCCCCACCCGGCGAGGAGCAGGTATCCACCGGGGTAGTCGCCGTAGCCATCCCCGAGGAACTCGACGGCCTTCTGGATCAGCATGAAGATCAGCACCAGCGCGACCAGGTTGACGAGGACGCGCCAGACCACGCCGGGCCGGTAGGTCGACAGCACACTGAGGTGCCGGTCGAGCTCGAGCGTGCGCCGGCCCAGCCAGAGCGCGACGACGATCATCCCCACGGCACCGGCGACGATCCCGAGCTGGTTGGAGAACGCGTCGACGACATCGAGCAGGTAGATCCCCGTCGCCGTCGAGAACCCCAGGATCGACAGGATCGCCGACACTCCCCCGACCGCGAGGGCGGCGGTCCGCGGCGTGAGCGAGAACTTGTCCTGAAGCGCCGCGGAGATGGCCTGCAGCACCGACATCAGCGACGTGAGTCCGGCGATCACGAGCGACGCGAAGAACAGCGCCCCGAACAGCTCGCCGCCAGGCATCTGCGCGATCACCGCGGGGAACGTCACGAACGACAGCTGGACGCCAGCGAGCCCTTCGAGGTCGGCGACCGCGACGCCCTGCTGCGCGGCCAGGAAGCCGAGCGTCGCGAAGACGCCCAGTCCGGCCAGTAGGGAGAAGGACGAGTTGCCGAATGCGACGACGAGCGCTGGCGTCGTGAGGTTGGAGCGCCGCCGCCGGTAGGACGAGTACGTGATCATCACGCCGTACGCGAGCGACAGCGAGAAGAACACCTGACCGAAGGCCGCGATCCACACAGCCGGGTCCGCAAGCGCCTCGAAGTCGGGTGTGAACAGCGCGTCGATGCCCTCGGCGGCGCCGTCGAGGAACAGCGCACGGACCACGAGGGCGCCGAAGGTCACGACGAGCAGCGGGATGCCGATGACGTTGAGCTTCTCAACGCCGTGCGCGACGCCGAGGGCGAGCACGAGGATCGCGATCGCCCACAGCACCACCAACGGGATCAGAACTCCTGGGACGAAGTCGAGGCTGAACGCGCCGGGCTCGCCGACGTGCAGGTACTCCTCGTTGAAGAAGTCCGCGGGGTTCTCCGCGTAGCGCAGGTCGAAGCTGAAGACGAAGTAGCTCAACGCCCACGCGATGATCACCGTGTAGTACAGGCCGATGACGAAGCAGATCGCGACGTGGAACCACCCCACGGACTCGCCGCCCGGGCCGGCGCGCTTCATGGCGAGTGGCGCCGAGCCTCGGAAGCGGTGACCGATCGCGTTCTCGAGGAACAGGATGGGGATACCCGCCACGACGAGCGCGATCAGGTACGGGATCATGAACGCGCCGCCGCCGTTCTCATACGCCTGGCCGGGAAAGCGCCAGATATTGCCGAGCCCCACCGCGGAGCCGATCGCCGCCAGGATGAAGGCGGTCTGGCCGGACCAGTGCTCGCGCTTCTCGGCAGGTGCGCCCCGAGGCGCCGGCACCGCCGGGGATGCGTCGCTGTCCGCCATGCTCACTCCACTCGACTAGTGATCCGCTGGCTCTCGGACCCGACGGCATCAGATCCGAGCGAGGAACATCACGGCCCCAGCAGGAGGAGCCCTGCGTTCGAGTCACATCCGTCGACGCTGTGCCGCCTGCGCTCGGCATGATCGGACGGCACCGCGTGCTGCTTCGCTTCCTACGCTAGCCCGGTACCAGCGCCGATGCGCGGGCTGGCAGAAAGCGGAGCTGTCCCTCAGTGGGCCAGAGCGTCGTCTTCGAGCGGCTCGTGCTCAAACAAGGCCTCGTCGGCACCGTGCATGCCGTGGACGCCGAGCCGGAACCAGGCGTCCTCCTCGTTCCAGACCTGTTGCTCAAGGTCGCGGATGAAAGCCTCGTCCTCTGGCGTGATGGCGGGCAGGGGCGGAACCTGTTCGAGGGTGTGAATGCCGGACATGTCGATGTCGAACACCGCGTCGCCGCCAAGATGCGGTGTGCGGCTCGGATCAATGTGCGGTGGTGGCACGAAGGACACGCGGCTGCCGTGCACGTCGATCTGCCAGCCGAGGTTGTGGACATCGTGATGACATCTCGTGCACAGCATCACGCCGTTGGCGAGGTCGGTCATCCCGCCGCGTTCCCAGAACTCGATGTGGTGGGCTTCGCAGTACTCGGGAGGGGCGTGGCATTTCGCGCAGCCACCATCGCGGCCGATCATCGCGGTCCGCTGGCTGGCAGTGAACAGGCGTCTGGTGCGCCCGAAGTCCATCACGGTGCCGTCACCGGCAAGCACCTCGGGGATGAAGCCGGCATCCCCTGCCAGGCGGCGTGCCTCGCGCGCCGACACCGGTGTGGTGATCCCGTCGATGGACGCTAGTCCTTGGCCGCGCAGCAGGCTCTCCAGGGTCATCCGCACGATCACGGTGGTCCGCACCCCCGACTCGCCACGCTTGGTGCAACCCAGGATGTGGCGGGCCAGGTCGTGCAGCACGTCGGCGCGGATCTGCCCGATCGTGCGCCGCTCGAGAGCCTCACCGGTGCAGCCGTCACGGTGACCGCTCAGGCATGCACCCGGTCCGGCGCAGTCGTGCGAGATGTGCGACACCTGGCAGCCACACGGCTCGGTGATCGCACCCGTGACGGGATCGATGGCGCCTGGCTTGGCGGGCCGCGCCTGCTGACGGACCTGCAGGGTCGTCATCTGCTCCAGCACCGTCAAGATCGGCGCGGCCGTGACGGCGTCGAGCTCACCGTGAATCACCACTTTGCCTGAGTGGTCCTGCTTCCACCACAGATACCGCTTGTCGTATGCGACCTTCTCACGACGCTCGTGCTCGTCGAGGTCGATCCTCGCGACCGCCCGCGCCACCGCCCGCTTGACGCCGTTCACGTCGAGCGTGCGCGCCTTGTTCACCAGCCGCGTCTCAAGCTCGGCCAGCACCTGTGCCGACACCCGTCCAGCCACAGCATTCAAACCGTTCACGATCGCGGCGGCGGCCTCCACCGAGATGTCGCCGACCAGCTGCGCCCCGGCCACGAGCGGATACTTCGCACGCATACGCTTGCGCCCCGGCGCAGACGAACCGTCAGGGGCAGGGATCAGAGCAGGCTCCTCGCTCCCATCGGGAACCGGGCTGTCGTCCTCGATGGGCGTAAACGCATCTCCGGCCTCCACCGACCGCTTCGCACGCGGAACCGACCCACCCTGAACCTTCGCGAACATCGCCGGCGCGTCGCCATGGCCCTCGATGCGCGCGAGCCCCCCACCGGGCAGATCATCAGCCGTGCGCCGAGCCACCTCGCCCGCGAACCGCGCCTCCAGCGCCCCCACCGTGCGCGACACCCTGCCCACATGCTCCAACGCCTCAAGCAGCTCCGGCTTCGACAGACCAGAGATGTCCTCACCCGCGGCAGCACCCAGCAGCTCGTGCAGCTGCACCCACTCCGCGTCCGAGAACGTCATGACCCCACCCCACCACCAGCCACTGACACCGCAACCGCGCAGTCCACAGCCTGCAAGCGCATCGGCCCTATCCAGAGGACTCCAGCACGGCGCGACGTGTCCATGGAGACATCACACCACGGGGGTCTGACATCGCCGAGAAGGCTCACATACCAGGCACGATAGCCACCGAGCGCATCACCCTTCGCGGATCGTCATCGACGCGATCTGCCCCTCCTCCGGCACGATCTCGAAGCTCGACAGGCCGTTCGCATGCGTCGAGCGCCAGTCCCCCACCACGGTGACCACGCGGCCCTCGACCTCCACCTCGCGCACGGTGAGGGTCCCGCGAGCGCCCAGGAACTCCTTGTCGCTCCACGCCTTGATCTCGTCGCGGCCGCGGAAGATCCGGCCCCAGTCGTCGACGTAGCCGGACTCGACGAAGGCCTCGAGAAAGGCAGACTCGTCGTGCGCGTTGACGGCGGCGATGAAGGACGCCACTGGCTCGGGGATGTGCTGGTCAGTCATGTGCTCCTCCACGGTCGACGGGGCGGATGCGGCGGTCACCTCCGACTATCTCTCACCCACACCGTGCACGCGACTTGGGCGGCGCAGCACAGCTCACCGCACGATCTCGAAGCCGTCGTACGCGGCGCCCTCCTCGGCCGTGGGCGCCTCGTACAGATGCGCCGAGTCGCGCAGGACCCCGTCGGCGAGGGCCCGAGCATCCTCACCTCCGCGCTCGAGCACGCGCGCGATGCACACGTCCACCGGCACGTCGACCCAGTGCAGCACGGTGCGCGCGCCAGTGCCGTCGGCGAGCGACCGCAGCCTGTCGCGCTCGTCGCGCGCCCAGGAGCCGAACTCCGCGACCACCGTCGTGCCGGACGCGAGCAGCGGCGGGATGGTCGCCTTGACCTCGGGCTGCAGAGCGAAGCGCGCCTCGTAGTCGACCAGGCTGAGGCCCCGCGCGAGAACCGCATCGTCCATCGCGACGTGCACGCCAGGCTCGGCCTCGAGCAGCCGCGCCGCGAGCGCGGTCTTGCCCGAACCCGGCAGGCCGGTGAGGACGTGGAGAGTCGTCATGGAAGCACGGTAGCGGGCACGTGCAGTCGCCTCTCGCGCATCGCCGATGCGCGGGCCCGGCCCCGCGGCGCTGTCACCAGCTCTCGGAGCGCCACGCTGCCCGAGGGGTGTTGTCTGTGCCACACCGTGGTGCCGCCGAAGGCCTGGTAGACAGTAGATTCGGCGCAGGCGAACGAGATCGACACCGAGGGGCCGCATGACACACGAGGGCACGCACGAGGGGATGCGTCCCGGCGAACCCCGAACGCCAGGGCTGCCCGCTCGCGGCTGGCTCCCCGACCCCTCCGAGACAGGGCTCGAGCGGTTCTGGGATGGCACCCGGTGGACGGGACGCGTGCGCGACCGGCACACGCGCATGGAGTTCCCGCCGCCCGAGCTCCTGACATACAGCCCGCGCACGTGGGACCGAGAGCTGCCACGGCCGCCGCGGCGGCGCCTCGCGGGACTCAAGGCGCTCGCGTTCATCGCCGTGGTCGGCGCCGGCGCCTACTACGGCTACCAATGGCTGCACGAGAGCGAGCAGCTCCCGACATGGGCCGAGTCGTCCGCGGTGGCCGCGGTGCTCAGCGTACCGGCGGTGCCGGACACCGGCTATCCCACCTACGGCTCGACCGAGCTGGTGAACTACCTCGAGGCGGGCATGGTCGCGCAGGAGGGCGCGATCGACGTCACCTACTGGGCCAACGACGTGGGCATCGACGGCATCTCGGATGCCTTGCTCGAGGCCGCAGCGCAGAACCCCTACCTCTACGTGAAGGGTTGGGCGGCCTCGCAGTGGGGCGCCCGAACCGTCATTGAGCCCGAGTACGTGTACGCGAAAGAGGAGGCCGACCGTCGCCGGGCCACCACCCTTCAGGCGGTGACGGACGCGCTCGCCACCTCCGGCGCGCTGCAGGCGTCCGACCCCGAGGAGCGGGTGACGCTCATCCACGACTGGATCGTGGACCACGCCACCTACGACATGACCGCCTTCGAGGAGATCACCGGCAGCGAGCTCTCCGACCGCGTGGCCCAGTCCCAGGAGGCGTACGCGATCTTCGCGCTCGGCACCGCGGTGTGCAACGGCTACGCGATGGCGTTCGCTGCGATGGCGGAGCAGGCCGGCGTGGACGCGGTGGTCGTGACCGGCTCCGATGGCGCGGGCGAGACCGGCGGCGCGCACGCGTGGAACAAGGTGCTGATCGGCGACGAGTGGCTGCTGGTCGACACCACCTGGAACGATCCGATCGCTCCGGAGCCCATCCTGCGCCACGACTATCTACTGGTCGAGGACGGCGCGGCCATCCTCGACACGCGGGTCACGCACGACGACTGGGTCGTGGACGCGAACCGGCACGCGTTCGGGGCGTGACGTGGGCTACGACCGCCGCACCCCGTCGCCCGATGCGGTCAGCACTACGCGGTCGTACTTGCGGTTGGCGAGGCGGTAGATCACGTAGATCAGCCACAGCCCGCCGGTGAGGATCACGAAGATGGTGTTCCAGAACCAGCCGATGCGCCGCTGCCTGGCAAGGACCACCTGCGACGGCGTGCGCGACTCGATGCCGTAGCCGCGGGCGACGTAGCGCGCGACCTCGGTGTCCAATGCGGGCGAGTTCATGAGACCTCCTGTGTCATCACGAGCATGACGCTCATCGCGGCGAGAGCGCAAATACGGGCCGATGCGGCTGTCACCTGTGCACCCTACGGTGGAGGCATGCCGGCCTCGCCTTCCGTACCTGCCTCGACGCCCGCGAGCTCTCTGGGCGAACGTGCGATGGTCCAGGTCGACGGCATCGAGGTCGCGACCTACGAGCTGGCTGCGGACCGCGGCGCCGCCGGGACGGTGGTGATGTGCCACGGCACCCCATGGCAGGCGCAGGTGTGGGCACCGGTCGCGCACGCGCTCGCGCAGCGCTACCGCGTCCTGCTGTGGGACATGCCGGGCTACGGCCACTCGACCATGGACCCGGAGGTCCCGGTCGACCTCTGCTCCCAGATGTCCCGCTTCCGCGCACTCCTCGATCACTGGAACCTGGACCGTCCGCACGTGGTCGCTCACGACATCGGCGGCGCGGTCGCGCTGGGCGCCCACCTGCTTCACCACGCGGATTACGCCAGCCTGCACCTGTGGGACATCGTCACGCTCGAGCCGTGGGGCTCTCCGTTCTTCTCACTCGTCGCCGAGAACGCCGAGGTCTTCTGCCGCCTGCCGCCGCGCCTGCACCGCGCGCTCGTGCGCGAGTACATCGCCGGTGCCGCTCATGGCCGCCTCCCGGAGTTCGAGCTCGACATGCTCGCGGCTCCGTGGACCACGGACCGGGGGCAGGCGGCGCTGTATCGGCAGATGGCGGCGCTGGCGCCCGAGCACACCCGCCCTCTCGCGGCGAGCCTGGGCGAGGTGCGCTGTCGTGTCACGCTGGGCTGGGGCGAGCAGGACCCGTGGATCCCGATCGAGCAGGCGCACCGACTGCGGGAGGCCCTGCCAGGAAAACCCGCCCTGACGAGCGTTCCCAACACCGGGCACCTGGTCCCTCTCGAGCGGCCCGATGCGGTGGCGGCGGCGCTCCTCAGCGGGCTCCCGTAGAACAACAGCGCGGCAGAGACCCGGCTACCCGCGGCGGGGCATGTGCGGCGGCCGAGCCGGCACGAGCCCGCGCCCGTGAGTCGAGCCGTGACACGATGGCAGGCATGACGCCTCCGGACAGCGGCGCGGCCGCGAGCGCGCTCGCCACCGATCAATACGAGCTCACGATGGCAGCGAGCTACCACGCGCAGGGCATGAACGGGCCGGCGGTCTTCGACCTCTTCGTGCGGTCGCTTCCCGAGTCGCGGCGGTACCTGGTAGCCGCAGGGATCGCCGATGCGGTCGCCTACCTCGAGCAGGTGCGCTTCAGCAAGGCGGACGTCGAGTACCTGAGGTCGCTCGGGACGTTCGACGAGGCCTTTCTGAACTACCTCGCGGGATTCCGCTTCACCGGAGAAGTGTGGGCGGTGGCCGAGGGCGAGGTGTGCTTTCCCGAGGAGCCGCTCGTGCGGGTCGAGGCGCCGCTCATCGAGGCGCAGATAGTCGAGACGGCGCTGCTGTCGACCGTCGCCCACCAGACCGCCATCGCGTCGAAGGCGGCGCGCGTCGCGATCGCCGCAGGCGAGCGCAGCTTCGTGGACTTCGCCTCCCGGCGCGCCCACGGGCCCGAGGCCGCTGTGAAGGGGGCGAGGTCCGCATACCTGGCGGGCGCATCGGCTACCAGCAATGTGTTGGCCGGGAAGCTGTACGGGATCCCTCTCAGCGGCACCATGGCGCACTCGTACGTGATGGCGTTCGAGGACGAGCGCGAGGCGTTCCGCACGTTCGCGCGCGACTTCCCCACCTCCGCGGTGCTGCTGATCGACACCTACGACACCGTCCAGGGCGCCCGCCACGCCGTCGAGGTGGCGCGCGAGCTCGCTGACGAGGGCGTGCGCCTGCGCGGCGTTCGCCTGGACTCGGGCGATCTCGCGAACCTGTCGCGCGCGGTGCGGACCGTGCTCGACGAGGGCGGGTGCGGCGACGTGCGCATCGTCGTCAGCGGCGACCTGGACGAGCATCGCATTGCCGAGCTGATCGCCGCGGGGGCGCCCATCGACTCGTTCGGCGTGGGCACGCAGATGGGCGTCAGCGCCGATGCGCCCGCGCTGAGCGCCGTCTACAAGCTCGCCGAGGCGGACGGGCGGCCCGTGCTCAAGCTCTCGACCGGCAAGGACTCGCTGCCGGGGCGCAAGCAGGTGTGGCGCGTCGAGCGCGACGGACTTCTCGATCACGACGTGATCGGGCTGGACGGCGAGGAGCTGCCCGGACGCCCTCTGCTCGAGCACGCGATGTCGGGAGGGAGGCGCATGGGTCAGGCGCCGTCGATGGCCGATGCGCGAGAACGCTGCGAGCGTGGCCTCGCCTCGCTGCCCGAACAGCTTCGCTCACTCGAGGGCGGTGCCGTGCCGCCGCCCGTGAGGACGTCGGCGGCGCTCGATGAACTCTCTACGCGCGTGCGTGCCGCGCTCGACGATCGCGGCGCCTGACTAGAGGCTGCGCTTGAGGAAGTCGCGGAACTCTGGCGCGACCACCCACGTGGGCCCGGGCTCGCCGGTGATGTCCTCCTCGGTCGCCGCGCCGTGCACCGCGAGCTCGCTGCCCACCTCCGGCGGGAGGAAGGTCTTGCGCTCGGCGACGATGGCGGTGATCTGCTCCGCGGACAGCTTCTGCTTGGCGGCGATGAATCGGTCGTTGTCCAGATCGCTCATGCTTCGACACTAACGCCGGACGGGCGGTCGTGCGTCACCCAAGCACCGTTCCTGCGGGCAGCTCAGGGATGCTGAACATCGATCACGACCCGGGTGGGATCCTCGAGCCGGAAGACTCGGAAGGGCTGGTCGGAGGACAGCCCCACGAAGACCTCCGTCTCGCCTTCGAACACGGAGCCGTAGACGACCTCCTCGACGATCCCGGCGGGATCGGGATCGATCCGGTCGGGGCCCTGGTACTCCTGCGCTCCGTCCTCCGTCGGGTGGACCACGCCGTCGACCGCGATGCGCAGGAAGGCGTCCCCGTCCAGGTCCACCGGCTGACCCGAGCCAGCAAGGGCGGGCTCGTCGACGTAGCCGGCCCTCCACCCGGGCTCACCGGGTCCGGCGAGATCGAGCACGATCCGGTCGTAGTCCTCGTGGTAGCCGAACCTGAGGTTGGTGGGACTCAGGCGCGCGTCTGCGCTTGCGTCAGCGGTGTCATCCGCGCGGTCCGCCGGGAAGGGAGCCTCGTCCTCGGGCGGCTCCTCGTCCGTGGGCTCGCGCGTGGTGACGATGGTCTCGGAGGGCCGAGGCGTGGCCGTCGTGACCGAGACGTCTGGCGACGGCGTGACGGTCGCCTCCTCCGTGACCGTGTCGGTGGCGGTGTCGGTGGTGGTCGAGACCGGCGGCTCCGCGTCCTCGGAAGCGCACCCGGTGACCAAGAGGGTTCCCGCCGCGGTCACGGCGGCCAGGTGGGTGTGTCGCATGGCATCGCTCCTCTCGCTACTGGCGTGGCGAGCCGGCGCAGACGCGCCGGCGCGTGCGTGCCCTTCGATTCGAACGCGGATGGTGCTTCCATGCAAGGGCGCTGGCAGGGCGCTCGGTCTGCGACCGCTGGCCGAACGATCAGCCCTCGGCGAGCCGCGTCACACCGTCGAGGATGAGGTCGATCCCCACCTCGAACGACGCGCCGAAGCTGTACCCCGGCTGCATCGCATGTTCGGATGCGAAGCGCAGCAGGTGCGGGAACTCCTGCCCGTCGAGCACGTCCTCGAGGGAGCCAGCAACGTCCTCGGCGTGCGAGTTGCCGTACGATTCGGCCGAGTCGCCAATGGACTGCGCCGCGCCCAGGTAAGCCTCCTGCATCGCGAAGCCGTAGACGAACGAGTCCAGCAGCGCATACGCATGAGCGATGCACCACAGCGGCAGCCCGCCGCGCGTGAGCGCGGCGAGCGTCGCTTCGTGATGGCGCAGGAGCTCAGGTCCCGGATTCGAGCGCGACTCAAGCAGCGGGATCGCCCACGGATGACGGACCAGCGCTTGCCTCGCCGACTCGCAGCGCCGCCGGATCGCCTCGCGCCACTCGAGTTCCGCGCTCGCCGGCTCCATCTCAGCGATCACCCTGTCCACCATTCCGTCGAGCAGCGCGTCCTTGCTCTCGACGTGGCGGTAGAGCGACATGGGCTTGGCCCCAAGCTCCGCAGCCAGCGACCGGATGGTCAAGGACTCGAGCCCATCGCGGTCAGCCAGCTCGACGCCCGTCGCGAGAACGACCACCGTGGACAGCTTTGCCTTGCTAGGGCGCTGCTTTGGCGCCTCGCTCTGTTCCCTCTTCGCCACGACTTCTCCCGGATCTGTTGACAGTGAGTACTTAGTACGCCTACTCTCGAGCCTATCAGGCGTACTAAGTACGCAAAACTGCGACGCACATGGAGGATCACCACCATGACCGCGAAGTCACAGCAGGACCCCACCGGCGCGACGCAGCTCCGCCTGGTGGTCCACGCCGAGGACATCGTCGCCGCCCTCGACGTCTACCGAGACGCACTGGGTCTGACCCCCGAGCTCGACCTCACCACCGACACCGACGACGGCCCCGCCCGCGTGGTCGTCCTCGATGCCGGCCGAGCGACCCTCGAGCTCATCGACAGTCGCCAGCGCCACCTCATCGACTCGCTCGAGGTGGGTCGCGACGTCTCCCGGGACATCCGCGTGGGACTCGAGGTCGCCGATGCGCACGCCGCCACCGACCGCGCCCTCTCCGCCGGCGCCGAGCAGGTCGCGCCTCCCACCCGCACCCCCTGGGGCTCGCTCAACGCGCGTCTCGAGGGACCGGCTGGCCTTCAGCTCACCCTCTTCCGGCAGATCGACCCGGAGTGATCCGCCCCGGGCCACCACCCACCACGACACCAAGGAGAACGGCCATGACCGCCACCGCCCGCACCGCCACCACCGAGAACACCCCGCAGATCACCGCGTCGTACCCCGTCACCATGACCGCCGCGCTTCACCGGTCCTTCGGTGACGCGCGCTCGTCAGTCGAGATCGCATCGGCCCCCATCCCCTCCCCCGGCCCCACGCAGGTGCTGGTGAAGGTCGAGGCCGCGGGCATCGCCATCGGCGACTGGCTGACCATGCAGGGCCTGCCGTACATCGCCCGCCCGGCGTATGGTCTCGCTCGACCCAAGCTGCCGGTCCTCGGCAACGAGGTCGCTGGCACAGTGGTCGCCGTCGGCGACCAGGTCTCCAGCGGCGCCGATGCGTTCGTTCCTGGCGATCGTGTGCTCGGCTTCGCGCAGGGCGCCTTCGCGCAGTACGCGGTCACGGAGGCCGCTCACCTGGTCCGCACCCCAGACGCCCTAGGAACCGTCGACGCCGCTGCGATCCCGGTCTCGGGCCTCACCGCCTACCGGGCCGTGGTCGAGGAGAGCGGCGCCAAGGCCGGCGAGAGGGTGCTCGTGCTGGGCGCCTCAGGTGCGGTCGGCACCTTCGCCGTCCAGATCGCGAAGGCGCACGGCATGCACGTGACCGCCGTGGCATCGGCGCGGAACGCTGACCTCGTCGCCCGACTCGGCGCCGACCAGGTGGTCGACTACGCCGCCCAGGATATCGAGGACATGGGTCAGAGCTGGGACGCCGTCATCGACCTCGCCGGCAACCGGCCCGTGCGCTCGCTGCGCCGCCTGCTCACGGCTCGCGGCACCGCCGTGATCGTCGGCGGCAACGGCGGGCGCGTCACCATGGGCTTCTCGCGCACCATTCGCGCGATGCTGCTCAACCCGTTCGTGAAGCAGAGGCTGACGATGCTGGTGGCGGGCTCGTCCCAGGCCGGCCTCGCCGCGGTGCGTGACATGGTCGCCTCCGGCGCTGTCATCCCGGTCATCGACCGCACCTTCCCGCTGTCGCGGTTCGCGGACGCCATGGAGCACATCGGCAGCCGTCACACCCAAGGCAAGTCCGTCATCGTCGTCGACGGCTGACGCCCCACGACTGAGCACAACACCGCAGGAGAGAACCCATGCATGCCACTGCCACCAACCGCTCCATCAAGCGCACGAGCCGCGCCGCTGGCGAGCTCTACGCCGCGATCTTCCTTCTCGCTCCCCTCGGCTTCCTGATCGGCAAGTCGCCCGTCACGAGCCTGGGCGAGGGCGAGTCCGCCACCTTCGCCATCGCGCAGAACGAGCAGCTGTTCCGGCTCGGCATGCTCGCCGAGGTGGGCGTGGTCGCCATCGAGCTGATTCTCGCTGCGCTGCTGTTCGCGCTGTTCCGCCCGGTGAGCCGCTCGCTCGCGCTGGGCGCGGCGCTCACCCGCGCCGCCGAGGCCGTCATCCAGGCCGTGAACCTCGTGCCGAGCTTCATCGCCCTGTCCGCCGCGACCGGCACGGGCGTGTACGCGGAGATGGCTCTCGCGAGCCGCGAGACCGTCGTCCTCGCGTCGATGGAGGCGTACGAGTTCGGCATCCTCGTGTGGGGCCTCCCCTTCGCGCTGCACGTGCTGTTCCTCGGGCTCCTCGTCGTGCGGTCGCGACTCGTGCCCGCGGCGATCGGCTGGCTGCTGATCGCCGCCTCTGCCGGCTACTTCCTTGACTCGCTCGCCCCGATGGTGCTGCCCGGCGCGGCCGGCGTCGCCGAGGCGCTCGTGATGGTGCTCGCCATCCCCGCCGAGCTGTCGTTCGCGGTGTGGCTGATCGTCAAAGGCGTGCGGCCCGAGAGGTGGCGCGCGCTCGCGGCGGAGCCGGACGGAGCGACGGCCGATGCGCTCGCGGCCTCTCGCGGTCCCGCCACCGAGTCTGTTGGGGCCTGAGCGACACCCCGCACGTGCCAGTGCCCGGACGCCTCTCGGCGCCCGGGCACTGGCATGCGGACTAGACCTCGGCCGCGAAGGCCATCACGCGCAGTTGCAGGCTCTCGATCTGCTCCTGTCGCGCGGCCTCCGCGTCGAAGCCCTCGTAGAACGCGCGCGGTGGCCGCCGCGCGTTGCGCGAGCACTGGAAGTCCTCGCACACGAGCGTGCCGACGGTGTCGCCGTTGCGACCCGCTTTGCCGGAGCGCTTGGCGGTGTAGAGCACCACGTCGTTCGGCAGCGTGACGTCCTGGCACCACGAGCACTGCGTGCGGGTGCGCGGCGAGGATCCCGGGTGGCGCAGCACGAGTCCGCAGTGGCCGCCGTCGAGCAGAGGGATCACCACGTAGGCGCGGCGCTCGAACCTGAGATCGCGCCACCCGAGGTACTCGAGCGATGCCCAGTCGATGGCGTCGAGGCCGGCGGGCAGGGTCAGGTCGTTCACCTCGCGGCGCGAGGCGTTGATGAAGGACGCGCGCAGCGTCGACTCGGTCAGGGGAAGCATGAGATGTCACTTTCGGTGACGCCCGCGCGCGGCGATCGCGGCGCGCGGGCGGAGGTTGCCAGGGGTCAGCGACGTCAGCCGTGCCCGGGGGGGGCACGGCCGGGGCGCTAGAACCTGATGCCGGCGCACCGGGCGCCGACCACCTCCTGAATGCTCACGCCTCCAGGGTAAGCGACACGCACCGATGCCGCGTCAGCGAGGGTCGCTTGCGCGGGCCGACCTACGCCGTTCCCGTGGTCCTGTCGAGCCACTCGGCGAAGGTCTCCGAGCCGATCTCCGCGCCGGCGTCGGGCAGCAGTGCGCCGTCACGCTGCGCCTTGCCGAGCGGACCCGGCAGGCCCACGCTCGGCATCCAGCCGCGGTGGCCCGAGGCCCGCGCCCATGCTCGCACCATGTCGTTCAGGGACTCCTCGCGGGGGCCGGCGAGCTCGACATATCCGCCGAGCGCGGGGGACTCGGCGAGGTCGACCAGCCGCGACGCCACCTCGCGCCCGGCAATGGGCTGGGTGCGCATCTTGGGAGCGAGGTGGAGCGGACCGGCCTTGGCCATGGCGTACACCTGCGCCGCGAACTCGTGGAACTGCGTGGCCCGCAGGATGGTCCACGGCACGCCCCCTGCCTCGATCGCCTGCTCCTGAGCGCGCTTGCCGGCGTAGTAGTCGTAGGGCGCGCGCTCCACGCCCACGATCGACAGGGCGACGTGCCGCTCGACGCCTGCTCGCTGCTCGGCCGCCAGCAGCGTCCGGGTGGCCTGCTCGAAGAAGGCGACCGACGCATCGGCCTTCATGGTGCCCACGTTGGTGACGTCGACCACGGCGGTGACGCCGACGAGGGCATCCTCGAGCCCCTCGCCCGTCACGACGTCGACGCCCAGCGAACGCGCCATCGGCACGACCTCGTGGCCCCGGCTGCGGGCCTGCTCGGCGACCATGGAGCCCAACAGCCCCGTGACTCCTGCGACTGCGATCCTCATGTCTGCTCCTCACTGTGTGCGGCGCTCGCGGTGAGCGCTTGAACTCACGACGACGCAGCTGTCCAGAGTGTGAGCCTCACATTCGAGCGGCCTGCGTCGTCGTGAGGGGCGAGAGGAGACACAGCATGCATCGGATCATCGACAGTCCGTTTACCGCCCACCACACCGCAGAGGGCGTCAGCCAGGGCGCCGACCTCAGCGGCAAGCGCGCGGTCGTCACCGGTGGTGCGTCGGGCATCGGCGTCGAGACAGTGCGTGTGCTCGCGGCTCGAGGGGCAGAGGTGACGATCGCGGCGCGCGACCTGGAGGACGCCGCACGCGTCGCGGAGGAGATCTCGTCGCGGACCGATGGCCGCGCCGTTCAGGTCAAGCAGCTCGAGCACACCGACCGTGCGTCCGTCGTTCGGTTCGCCGAGGATTGGACGGGTCCGCTCGACCTGCTGATCAACAACGCCGGCGTGATGCGCATCCCCGAGCTGACGAGGGACGGCCAGGGTCACGAGATGCAGCTCTCGACCAACTACCTCGGTCACGCCGACCTCACTCTGCGCCTGCGCGGCGCGCTCGCTGCGGCAGGCGACGGCGCGCGGGTCATCATGGTCAGCTCCTCCGGGCATCTCTTCAGCCCCGTCGTCTTCGAGGACGTCGACATCCGGTTCCGCCCGTACGACCCGCTCACGGCGTATGGCCAGGCGAAGACTGCCGAGGTGCTCCTCGCCGTGGGAATCGCGCACCGCTGGGCCGACGACGGCATCGTCGCTCACGCCGTCAACCCCGGGGCGATCGCCACCAGGCTCCAGCGCCACGTGGGCGGGACGCTCGCGACGCCCGCACACCTGCAGAAGACCGTCGAGCAGGGAGCGTCGACCACCGTCCTCGCCGCGGTCTCTCCCCTGCTCGCCGCGGGAGAGGCCCAGTACCTGAGCGACAACGCTCCAGCACACGTGGTCGAGGCGCGTCCGGACGGTCCGGAGGAGATCGGCCGCTCGGTCGCGCGCTATGCGCTCGACCCCGACGGAGCCGACCGCCTGTGGACGCTGTCGCAGGCCCTGCTCGGCCACCACTGAGACACGAGAGGACGAGGAGGATTCATGAGACAGCACACGCTGGGCGACGGACTCACCGTCTCCGCCATGGGCCTGGGCGCGATGGGCATGAGCGCCTTCTACGGCGCGAGCGACGAGCAGGAGTCGATCGCGACCCTGCGCCATGCGGTGGACCTGGGCGTGACGTTCATCGACACCGCCGAGGCCTATGGACCGTTCACGAACGAGCAGCTCAGCGGTCGCGCGCTCAAGGACCGCCGCGAGGACATCACGCTCGCGACCAAGGCATCCGCGGAGACCGACGACGACGGCACGGTGCATGGCCGCAACGGGACGCCCGAGTACATCAGGCGAGCCTGCGAGCGCTCGCTCCGGCACCTGGGCGTCGACGTCATCGACCTGTACTACCTTCACCGGGCGGATCCGGCCGTGCCCATCGAGGACAGCGTGGGCGCGATGGCCGAGCTGGTGAGCGAGGGCAAGGTCCGCCACCTCGGCCTGTCCGAGGTCTCGGCGACGACCATGCGCCGGGCACACGCGGTGCATCCCATCGCGGCCATCCAGTCCGAGCTCTCCCTCTTCGCGCGCGACATCCTGCACAACGGCGAGAAGGACACGGCCGACGAGCTCGGCATCGGCTTCGTCGCGTTCTCCCCGCTCGGGCGCGGCGTGCTCACCGATGGCGTCCGCAGCCTCGACGACCTCGCCCCTGACGATGCGCGACGGGGACTGCCGCGATTCGCGCCGGATGCCTTCGACGCGAACCGCGCGCTCGTCGCTCGGGTCGAGGCCATCGCCGCGGACCTGGGGGTCACGGTCGCTCAGGTGGCGCTCGCGTGGGTCATGGCGGAGGGCGTGGTGCCGATCCCTGGCACACGGCGGCGCTCACGGGTCCGGGAGAACGCCGCAGCGGTGGACGTTGCGCTGAGCGAGGACGTGCGCGAGGCTCTGAGGAGCGCGCTGCCGGCCTCGGAGATCGTGGGCTCTCGCGACGGGATCGACGCGCCCACCGGCACCGATCGATGAACGAGACAGGCGTCTCACGGAAGCGGGATCCAGATGCACGATGACGCGGTGACCGCCGCCCTCGACGCCGAGCGGCCTGCGCTGCGCGGGCTCGCCTACCGCATGCTCGGCAGCGTCAGCGACGCCGAGGACGCCGTGCAGGAGGCCTTCGTGCGGTGGGTGCGGCTCACCGACGCGCAGCGCGGCGAGGTCGATAACCCCGGCGCGTGGATGATGCGGGTGACGTCACGGATCTGCCTCGACATGCTGGGCTCGGCTCGGGCTCGCCGTGAGACCTACGTGGGCCCGTGGCTGCCCGAGCCGCTGCCGACCGTGGCGAGTGCGACGAGCACCGTCGACCCGCAGGAGCGCGTCACGCTCGACGACTCGGTGAGCATGGCGCTGCAGGTGGTGCTCGACACGCTGACGCCGGCCGAGCGTGTGGCGTTCGTGCTGCACGACGTCTTCGAGCTGCCGTTCGCGCAGGTCGCGGACACCGTGGGGCGCTCGGTCGCGGCGAGCCGGCAGCTCGCGTCCTCGGCGCGGCGCAAGGTGCGTGCCCGCACCCGTGACGCCGCTCCCCGCGAGCGCCACGACGCCGTGGCGGCCGCCTTCGCGGCCTCCACCGGTACGGGCGACTTCGAGGCCCTCGTCGCGCTGCTGGACCCCGAGGTGACGCTCACCTCGGACGGCGGCGGCAAGGTCAGCGCCGCGCGCCGCCCCGTGCATGGAGCCGCGAACGTCGCGAGGTTCATCCTGGGAGTGCTCACCCAGCGTCCGCAGGTCACCGTCGACCCGATCACCACGGCGGACGGACTGGGATTCGTGGTGAGCGAGGACGGCGTGGTCGATACCGTGATGGTCCTGGGCGTGCGAGGCGAGCGGGTGTCCGACGTCTGGCTGATGCGGAACCCCGACAAGCTCACCAGCTGGCGCTGACCCTCACATTCCGGTCCCCTGCGTCGTCGAGTCAGTGACGGCACACAGGAGCACAACCGGAGAGGTGAGGACGATGCGCCGGATTCTGATCATCGGCGGCGGCTACGCAGGGCTGTACACGGCGTGGGGCCTCGAGCGGCGCCTGCGCCGCGGCGAGGCGGAGGTGGTGCTCGTCGACCCGCGTCAGCACATGACCTACCAGCCGTTCCTCCCCGAGGTGGTGGCGGGATCGATCGAGCCCCGCCATGCGGCCGTCTCGCTGAGACGTCACCTGCGGCGCACGCGTGTGATCGCGGGCTCCGTGGTAGAGCTGCGGCACGCGGCCCGCACGGCGACCATCGCGCCGCTCGACGGCGAGCCCTACGACCTGCCCTACGACACCGTGGTGACCACCGCCGGCGCAGTGACGCGCACCCTGCCCATCCCAGGACTGCTCGACACGGGCATCGGCCTGAAGACCGTCGAGGAGGCCGCGGCCATCCGCGATCGCCTGGTGCTCGCGTTCGAGCAAGCTGCGGAGCTGCCCGCCGGTCCCGAGCGCGATCGACTGCTGACCGTCACGGTGGTGGGCGGTGGCTTCTCGGGCGTCGAGGTGCTGGGCGAGATGATGGGCCTCGCGCGCTCGCTGGTCAGGCGCTTCCCCACCCTCAACCGCGAGGACGTGGCCTTCCACCTGGTCGAGGCCGCGCCCAGGATCCTGCCCGAGGTCAGCGACCGGCCCGGCCGATGGGTCGTGTCCCGGCTCGAGCACAAGGGCGCGCGCGTGCACCTCAGCACCAGCCTGGTCTCGGCCGTCAACGGGCACGTCGAGTTGTCCGACGGCGTCACCTACGACACGGGCCTGCTGGTGTGGACGGCGGGAAACGCCACGAACCCAGTGGTCGCTCGCCACAGCGACCTGCCGCTCGACGCGCGCGGCCGGGTGACCGTGGGCGCGGACCTGCGGGTGCGCGACGGCGTCAAGGTGGTCCCCGACGCGTGGGCTGCCGGCGACGACGCCGCGGTTCCCGACCTGGCGCTGTCCCGCGACGCCGCGATCACCACGGTGCCGAATGCGCAGCACGCCGTGCGTCAGGCCGAGCTGTTGGCTCGCAACATCGTCGCCGTCCTGCGCGGGCGCGAGCCCCGGCCCTACCGTCACCGCAGCATCGGCGTGGTCGCGACCCTCGGGCTGGGCGACGGCATCTTCCAGTTCCGCCGCCTGGTGATCAAGGGGCTGCCCGCGTGGTTCATCCACCGCGGTTATCACGTACTCGCGATCCCGTCGTGGGAGCGCAAGGCGCACGTGCTCGCCGTGTGGCTCGTCGCGGCCGTGTTCGGTCGCGACATCGTGGCGCTGCCCCAGCGCACCGATCCTCGGCGCGCCTTCGTCACCGGCGGCGAGCCCGTACCGCCGTCGCCGGAGGACTCCAGCGATACGACCCAGGATGCCGCGCCCATCGCGGCCTGAGGAGGAGACATGAGCACATCATCAGCACGCCTGAGCCAGGAGACGGGCCTCGCCGATAGCGGGGTGGCCTGGTGGCAGACCGCCGCGCTGGCCGCGAGCGTCGTGATCGCCGCGGTGGTGGGGTTGTGGTCCTACGCGCTCCCCCAGGAGTTCTTCGACCACTTCCCCAGCGTGTTGGGCGAGTGGGTCTCCCAGGACGGCCCATACAACGAGCACCTGGTGCGTGACCACGGAGCCATGTACCTCGCTCTAGGAGCGGCGAGCGTCGCCGGACTGGTGTGGCGCTCGCGCATCGGCTATCGCCTGCTCGGCATCGCGTGGACGGTGTTCGGTGTCCTGCACTTTGCGTACCACGTCACGCACCTCGACCACATGTCGCGGTCCGATGCGATCGCTCAGACCACCGTCCTGGTGGTCGCCGTGGCGCTGGGCGTCGCGCTGCTCATCCCGCGGCGAGGGCACTCAGCACTGTCATAGCCGCTCGAGCGCCCGACGGATGTGGCCGTCGCCGTGGACCTCGTACCCCACCACGCTGATCCACGGCGCCACGGTCAGCACCAGCACGGGCCACGCGATCGACGCTCCCGTGAGGGCGAGGACCACTGCCAGGGCAATGCACGCGACGGTGCCCACGATGAGCCACACATGGAGCGGATCGCGACCAGGCAGCAGCAGGTGGAACAGCATGTACACCGCGATCACGTACGCGCACAGCGGGATCGCGACCGTCAGCGTGGATCCGATCGCGCCGAGCTCGCTGTGATGCTCCAGGTAGTACGCGACGGCGTGCAGACCCGCGCCAACGGCGGCGATGGCCGAGTAGATCGCGAGGTGCGCGTACGCCCACCGCACCCCGAGGTCGCGGCGCCGGCTCAGGATCTCCCCGTAAGGGATGGAGAAGTACACCCACCACATGCCCACGACCATGGTGATGCCGGAGAAGGCGAGGACGCCGGCCTCGGCGGTCCACCCGGCCTCCGTCGTGACGGCCTCGACCGCGGTGGTGGTGCCGAGCACGACCTCGCCGAAGGTGATGATGGCGAGCAGCCCGAACCGCTCGGCGATGTGGTGCGCGTGGATCGGCAGCCGCCCCTCACGGGACTCGAGGAACGCGGATCCGCCCACCTCCGTCGCGTACAGCGCCGCCATGAGGACGATCAGCGCCGGCATGGGCAGCGGCACGAACGCGGTGACGATCCAGCCCAGCTGCGCCGCTCCGAT
The DNA here is from genome assembly GCF_002090095.1 of Demequina sp. NBRC 110053. Taxonomy (GTDB): domain Bacteria; phylum Actinomycetota; class Actinomycetes; order Actinomycetales; family Demequinaceae; genus Demequina. The sequence goes on from NZ_BBRJ01000003.1 coordinate 319,202, forward strand.
GACCTTGACGTACCCGAGCAGAACCGAGCGATGCTCGGGATCGTCACGCGCGGCGCGCAGCCACAGGCTGATCATCGACAGCCGCATGATGACGTAGCCCACGACGATCACGTCGTTGTCGAGCACTCCCTCGTCGAAGCCGGCGAACAGGTCGCCGATCCCGAGCGCGAGGATCGTGACGCCGAGCATCTGCACCAGGGTCGCGATGCGGAAGCCCCAGTCGTCGGTGTCGTAGGCGGACGCGAACCACGCGTACGTCATCCACGCCCAGATGATCGCGAACATGCAGAACAGGAACGCGAGCAGCCCGGACCACACGTGGTCCGCCGCGAGGCTGTGGGCGAACTGCGACCCGGCGATCGAGAACGCGACCACGAGCGTCAGGTCGTACAGCAGCTCAAGCGGCGTCGCCGAACGGTGCGCATCCCCCGGGTCCCTGCCCGACATGGGGATGAGCCGATGCGGTCGCAGCGAGCGCGTGGGTCCAGGTGCCATGCGGCTCACATTAGCGACGGGTCGCGTGGCGCGTCAGGGTGCGGCTGGCGCTGGTGGGTGCAGGCCGATGCGGGTGCCGGGTCCCGCGCTGCCGGCACCGCAGCGCCAGGCGAGCCGTGCGCCGCCACGAGACGACGCTGCCCGGGTGCCATGTGGCACCCGGGCAGCGTCAAGGCACGTGGGGATCAGCGCGAGCGACGCCCGCCGCGACCCGAGGAGAAGTCAGCAGCCGAACGGTAGCCGCCGCCCTGCGATGAGCCGCCACGGCTGCGCCCGCCACCGGAGCGACCGCCAGCCTGCGCCGGCTTCGCCGACTGGTGACCGGCATCGTTGCGGTGGCCGTTCGAACCGGCCGATGCGCCCGTACCCGCAGCACGACCGGCACCCTGGCCCTGGCCGCCGGCCGAGCCGTTGCCGCGCCCGCGACGGCGACGACCGCCGCCGGTCGAGCCAGCACCCGCTCCGCCGCGGCCAGCCTGGCCACGACCACCCTGGCCACGGCCTCGGCCGCCACCCTGTCGCTGCGGCTGCGCCGCTGCCTTCTTGGCGGCGATGGCCGGGTCGACCCACGCCGCGACCTCGCCCACGAGCGACAGGACGGCGGGCGAGGTCGCGTTGACCTGCACGGGCGTCACAGTGATCTTGGCCTGGCGCAGCAGCTGCGCGGTATCGCGCTTCTGCTCGGGCAGCACGAGCGTGACGACATCGCCCGACGAACCAGCGCGAGCCGTGCGGCCCGAGCGGTGCAGGTATGCCTTGTGCTCGGCGGGCGGGTCCACGTGGACCACGAGCTCGACACCGTCGACGTGCACGCCGCGCGCGGCGACGTCGGTCGCCACGAGCACCTTGGCCTCGCCGGACGCGAAGGCCGCGAGGTTGCGGTCGCGCGCGTTCTGCGACAGGTTGCCGTGCAGGTCGACGGCGGGGATGCCGTCCTTGGTGAGCTGCTGCGCGAGGCGCTTGGCGTGGTGCTTGGTGCGCATGAACAGGACTCGGCGACCCGTGCCGGAGGCGAGGGCGCGCACCACGTCCTTCTTCGCATCGGCGCTGCCGAGGTGGAAGACGTGGTGCGTCATGGCCTCGACGGGGCTCTCGGCGGAGTCCACCGAGTGCGTTCGGGGGTTGTCGAGGAAGCGCTTGACGAGCTTGTCCACGCCGTTGTCGAGCGTCGCGGAGAACAGCAGGCGCTGGCCGGACGTGGGCGTCGCGTTCATGATGCGCGTCACACCGGGCAGGAAGCCCAGGTCGGCCATGTGGTCGGCCTCGTCGAGGACGGTGATCTCGACGTCGTCGAGGCTCACGATCCGCTGACCCATGAGGTCCTCGAGGCGACCCGGGCACGCCACGGCGATGTCGACGCCGCGGCGCATGGCGACCTCCTGGCGGTGCTGGCTCACGCCGCCGAAGATCGTGGTGGTCGTGAGGCCGTAGGCTGCGGCGAGCGGCGCGATAACGGCGTCGATCTGCGTCGCGAGCTCGCGCGTGGGGGCAAGGATGAGCGCGCGGGGGCGGCCGGGCTTGGCGCGGCCCCCCTTGGCGCCCAGGCGTGCGGCGATGGGCAGCGAGAATGCCAGCGTCTTGCCGGAGCCGGTCTTGCCGCGGCCCAGCACGTCACGCCCGGCGAGCGTGTCAGGAAGGGTGTCGGCCTGGATGGGGAACGCGGCAGTCTTGCCGTCGCGCTCGAGGACGTCGGTGAGCGGGGTGGGCACGCCGAGGTCGGCGAAGGTCGTAGTCATACGGGTTGCGGAGCCTTTCAGGCTTGCGGCCGATGCGCGGGCTGGCTAGTCGCAGCGCGCGTGAGATCCCTGGTGTCAGGGCACCGGCGATGGTGGCGAATCGCGCGGGTCCGCGCGTCCGTTCGCCGAAGAGAGGATTTCTACGAGCCTGGCGAGTGGTCCGTGTCTGGGACCGGGCGCTGGCGAGAAGTGGAAGCAATCTGCGACGCATGCCTGACCAGGGGCCGGGCACAGGTTCAAGGATACCAGGCGTTCTGCTTGAGGGGCTCCCCTGCGGCTCGCCCTCCTCCGAACGCGACGAGAGGCGAGCGCATCGGGGTGGTTCCCCACGCACTCGCCTCTCGGTCAGCGGGACGTCATCGCCCCGCTACGGCGTTCGCGTCCGGCTCAGAACCGCTGTCAGGTCAGAACCAATGCTTGCGCCCGCCGATGCTCCGGCCGGAACGGCCCAGAAGCATGAGAACCAGGCCGACGACGAGGAGCACGATGCCGATGGTCGTCAGAATCGGGATCGAGGCCAGGACGCCGATCAGGAAGAGAATCAGACCAAGGATGATCACAGCAGTTCCTCTCTTGTGCGGCCCCTTCTGTGGGGCCGTTGTGCTTCGGTCGCCGTCATCAACCCGCATCGTTCCTCGTACATTCCCGCAGCGTGTGGTCGAGATCGGTGGCTAGGCGGGCACGTGCACCTCGCCGCACGTGCCGCACGGCTCGTCAGAGAAGATCACCGCCGTGCGGGGCTCGGCGACGTTCCGGTCCCGTGGGGCCGTTGCCTGCGCACAGGCTGCGGCCGCGACGCGGCGATCGAACTCTTGAATCTGCTTGATGCGTTCGAGGCGTTCGAGCACGTCTTCGAGAGTGACGCGGTGCTCGGCCTCGGAGTTGGTTGCGGCGCTGTCGCCGGCAGACAGGTCAGTCAAGGGGCTCCTCGGGAAGGCACGGACAGGTGCGTTGCCGAGGTCTGGAGCAACTCCTCCGGACACTAACACGCCGGAAGCACAGCCGCCGGTTGCCGAGCGCTACCGCTACATGCTGTGCAGCTCCGCCGTGACACCAAGGTCGTCAGCCCTGAGTTCACCGGAGCTCAGGGTCTGAGCGACTCCGTGAAGCGTGAGGTTGCGCTGGCGTGCGTAGGCTCGCATCACTCGGAAGGCCTCGTCCATGGAGATCGACAACGAGCCGGAGATCACTCCCTTGGCCTGCTCGATCAGCACCCGGCTGTCCAACGCGCGCTGGAGCTGCTCCTCGACCACCTTGCCCTCCCGCACCAGGCGCTCTTGCAGCAGACCGATGGTGGCGACGTCCGCGAGCGCCTGCGCCAGCTCCGCGTCCCGTTCGCTGACACGGCCGGTGTGCTCACCGAACAGGTTCATCGAGCCGATGACCTTTCCACGCAGCTTCATGGGGATGGCCAGCGCGGAGCGGATACCCAGAGCCTTTGCCGCGCTGCTGAATTCGGGCCACCGCGCACGCTCCTCGGCGATGTCGGCCACCGAGACCCTTTCGCCGCTGCGGTAGGAGTCGATGCACGGACCGGAGCCTGCGTCCAGCTGCATCACCTCGACAAACGCCGCAGCACGATCCGTGGATGCGATGTACTGGAGCGTGCCGTCGGCGTCGGCGAGCAGCAGGCCGCCCGCCTTCATGCCAAGAATGCCCACGCAATCGTGGAGGAGCGTGTCGAGCAGCTCGACCTCGTCGTACTCGGTGGTCAGCGTGTTCGCCGCCGCGACGAACGCTCTGATGACGATCTGTTCTCTCGCCTCAGCATCCATGGTCATTCCCTAGTCCTGGCGTGGGTCGCACGCATGTTCGAGGATCAGTGTGCCGCATCGCGGCGCGACCGTGGCGCCTGCGTTCTCGGGCGTCGCGGCAGGGCGGCGGCGGTAGTGGACCTGAACGCGACAATTGCAAGGATGACCCGCATGGACCTCCACCGTGTGTGCGTGTTCGCGGGCTCGAGCCCTGGCACCGACCCGCGTTACGTGTAGGCCGCCCGCGACTTGGGAACGTTGCTGGCGTCGCGAGGTGTTGGAGTGGTGTTCGGCGGCGCCAGCGTGGGTCTCATGGGAGCGGTCGCGGACGCGGCATTGGAGGCCGGCGGTGAGGTGATCGGCGTGATCCCGGATGCGCTGGACCGCCGCGAGGTCAGCCACCGCGGAGTCACCGAGCTGCACGTGGTGACCACCATGCACGAGCGCAAGGCGATGATGGCGGAGCTGTCCGATGCGTTCATCGCGCTGCCTGGCGGCCTGGGCACCTTCGAGGAGGTGCTGGAGGTCACCACGTGGACGCAGCTGGACTTCCACAAGAAGCCCGCGGGCCTGCTGTCCGCCGCCAGCCTCTACGACGACCTGAACCGCCTGGCGGATCACGCGACACGCGAGCGGTTCATCCGGCCCGAGCACCGCGGGCTGATGCTGCACGAGACCTCCGCCACCGTGTTGCTGGAGCGGCTCGCCGCGTGGGAACCATTAGCGATGGACAAGTGGATCGACCGGGACGGCCCGGAGGCCGCATCGCGCGAGCTGGACCTGCCGCCGCGCGGCCCGCTAGTGGGCGTCAGCGCGATCGTTGTGCGCGACGGCAAGGTGCTGCTGGGCCGGCGGCGCGGCGCTCACGGCGACGGCGAGTGGTCCTTCCCCGGCGGTAAGGTCGACGCGCGGGCGAGGCGGCGGCCGATGCGGCGGCGCGCGAGCTCGAGGAGGAGACCGGGCTGGTGGCCACCTCCGTCGAGCCGACCACCTGGACGGACGACGTCTTCGCCGACGCGGGTCTGCACTTCGTGACGCTGCACGTCGCCGTCGAGGCCGAGGGTGAACCTGAGGCGCGCGAGCCTCACAAGATCGCGGAGTGGGGCTGGTTCGACCGGGACGCGCTCCCCGAGCCTCTGTTCGGGCCAGTCGCCGCGCTGCTTGCGACGGGGTGGAGTCCTTCGCGCTAGGAATCCGCGCCGGGCGAGATGACGGCGTCGATCCGCGTCGCGAGTTCGCGCGTAGGCGCCAGGATGAGGGCGCGCGGGTGGCCGAGCTAGGCGCGGCCCTTGCGGTTGGCCGGGCGTGCGGCGACGGGCAGGGAGAGCGCGAGCGTCTTGCCGGAGCCGGTCTTGCCGCGGCCCAGCACATCGCGGCCGGCGAGCGTGTCGGGCAGGGTGTCGGCCTGGATGGGGAACGGAGCGATCTTGCCGTCGCGCTCGAGGACATCGGTGAGCTTGGCGGGCACGCCGAGTTCGGCGAAGGTGTTCGTCATGCTTGTGGGTGAGCCTTTCGGGCTACGGGCCGATGCGCGCGCTTTCTCTGTCTGTGCGCGTGAGTCTCCCTGGGGTGTCTTGGCAACCAGGGCACCGGCGATGGTGGCGAAGCGCGAAGGTGTCCGCGTCCGTTCGCCGAAGAGAGGATTTCTACGAGCCTGGCGCTGTGGCGTCCCTGTGTGTGGACTGTTGCGCTGGCGAGAAGGAGAAGCAATCTGCGACGCGTGCCAGCCGATGTTCTGGCTGGGCATAAGTTCCAGGATAGCAGGCGTTTCGGCAGCACTCCCGTGCCCGCGCCCCTCGGACGGCTCAATGCCCCGCATGAGAGCGGGCGCCACCCATTCGTGGACGAGCCCTGCAAGCGCAGTTTGAGTCTGGGTCGGTGAAAGGCTGCTCGTTCCCGGGGCAATTCGCCGGGCAGCATTCGGTGCGTGAGTTCCGATCGATGTGGCAGCTAGTGCTCGAAGTACTCCGGATGGGATTCCGCGAGATCGAGCACTGCTGCGAGTTCCCCCATCGTGTCGAGTTCTTGTGCCAAGGTGCGCACGCGAGCCGCCGCCTGACCCGCAGAGATCAAACCTTGGTCCCCTCGTGCAACGGCGATCCGGATTGCCAGCGTCAGGTTGTGAACGTCTCGCCTGTCACTTAGTGCCTCGTCGATGTACCGAGTTGCGTCATCGAAGCGATCACGTTGGAGGGCGACCTTTGCGCGGAGGTTGCCGACGATCGCGCGAGGGGTCCCGGGCAGACTACGCGCCCTCTCCACCGCAGCCTCGGCGCCATCGAGGTCGCTGGTGTCTGCGAGCGCGCTTGCTAGCGAGAGCCACGACTCGTGGAAACTAGGGTCGATCTCGGTGCTTCGTCGGAACTCAGCAATTGCTCGGTCGAACTTGCCTAGCTGCAACGCAATACGGCCTAGTCGATGACGGTAGCCAGGGTTGAGCGGTTCCCGAGTGACGGCCTTCTGAATCATCGCCTCGGCTTCCATGAACTCCCCCTGGTTCTCGAGAGCCTGAGAGTAAGTCGCCAGGGTCCAGGGTGTGTCCCCACCAAGGTCGATTGACGTGCGCGCGGCTTCGGCCGCACCGGCCCAATCCTGTTTGCGCGACCGGGCTTGCGCGATGTCAGACCAGAGCTGGGCCGGATCGCGGCGAAACGGGATCGCACGCTGAAAGTACGAGATCGCTGCGTCCCAGTTTCGCGCGATGAGCTCAACTCGACCCGCGTCCCGAAGCACGCCCGCGTGGGTTGGCCAACGCCGAATGAGGCTGGCGATCAAGGCCCGAGCGTCGTCGATGCGATTGAGATGCGCGAGCGTCTTTGCCTTTAGGCGCAGCACCTCCAAATCGAGTTCGTCGCGATCCGTGACCGCTTCTTCCAAATATGGCAGGAGCTCGCCGTAGCGCTTCTCGTGATAGAGCTCGGTCGCAGTCTCGAGGAGGACTCCACGAAGATCGCGTCGGATAGCGACTGCTTCTTCGAAACGCCCAGCCAATCCGAGGAGCTTTACGCAAGAAACCATCGTTGTTACGTATAGCGCGTTGTCCGGCCCCAGCCGCTCGAACTCCGTGTAGACCACGCTTGCCATGTGGTCAAGACGGCGTCGATGCGCCGGGTCCTTCCTCATCGATCGCAAGAAGTAGTCCCGCATGAGGGGATGTAGCGCAAGAGTTCCCCCGGATCCCCAAGTCAGAAGTGCATGTCCTATCGCTTCGTCGACGATGCGCTGCATTTCCTGACTAGCCACACCCACACACTCCGCGAGGACTTCGGCACGAACAGGACCGTCAATCGGTGCAAGTGCTTCGAGTGCACGCCAGGTACCCACCGTCAGGGCAGCCGGATCCACAAGGTCGGTAGCGATCTTGATGCGTTGTTCGACAAGGGCCGAAGCTTCGAGTGGGAGTTTCGGGGCGACGACTTCGAGCGCCAATGGGTGGCCCTGTAGAGCCTCGACAACCTCCGCGAGCTCTTCGTCTCCGCCGCGCGCGCCTGCATGCCGAAGCAGTGGGACCCCAAACAGAGCCGGTAGGCCATCGATGAAGGAGACGCGCACGTGCGGATACCCGGAGCCGAGACGGGGTCTGCGCCGCGAGGTCATCAGGACGGCGTTCTCTGGCATGGCCGATATCGCGATCGCATCGAGAAGCGTAGTCAGAAGCGGACCGGGCTCTCCCGACTCGAGTAACCAGTGTTGAATCTCCTCCAACACCAAGAAGCCACCACTACCAGTATGAGCACGCACGAGGCCCAAGAGATGCTCGTTCACTGCCTCCGGACTCGCACCCTCGTCCACTGCGGGCACTCGTAGCGAACGAGAGAGAAGCAAGTCCAGCTCGACCTCACGCACACCCGGACCGGCCGAGATCGCCAGCGCCGCGCCGGACCCCGCGGTCAATCTTGTGAGTGCCTCTCGTGCGAGGCTCCGCTTGCCAACTCCGGCTACGCCCGCCAGGACAATGACCTTGACATTAGGCGAGTAGACCGCAGCTTCGATTTCGCCGACAGACTCCGCGCGGTCAAAGAAAGCCCGTCTTGACCGTGCACGCGCCTCGTGGCCACCGAGTGAAGCTGCGATCGCATCCGCGCCACTCGTACCGTCTCCGTACAAGAACGCCTGGAACTTGAGCGGGACCTCCGTGTCATCGAGCCGGTAGATACGTATTGCAACTGAGTTGTCGTTAATGTACTTGGCGAAGGCGGTGTTGAACTCGTACTGCACCCACCGCGAATCTGAGGCTGCCGCGCTCCAAAGCAATACGAAGTCACTGGCCGCCTGGATGCCATCGACGATCTCTTCAAGCAACATGTCGCCCACATCGAGTTCGTGAAGGTCGACCCAAGCATCGCCATGAAGAGCCGTTCGAAGCGACTCTGCCAGGCCTTTGTCAGGCGTCGCATGTGAAATGAAGTACCGCTTGGCCGTCACGTCCGCTCCTCGCCGGAGTTCCACTGATGCCGTGAATGTACCCTACGGGCCAAGCACTGGGCTCTCGCGCCGGGTCGCCACGTAGCCGCATTCACCGGGCTCGAGAGTCCACCAACTCGTCAACGGCCGCGGTAATTGACGACTGCGCCGCCAACTACCGAGAAGTGCGTGGCTCGCAATTGTCCTAACCGCGGCTACGGCCCAACGAAACCTGCGGGAATTTCTGGCGGGGTCCCCATTCAAGGAGTTTCCCTTGTCGCCACGACCGGCGGGCAATCCAAGATCAGCTCCAAGAGTCAGCGCAGCAGATGCGACCGGCGAAGAGTTCGCTCGAGCCCGATCAGACATCACAACTCAATGAGCCAGACCCCGCCGGCTACAACTGAACTACCCAGGTGTCGGTGTAGTACGCGGGCACGCCGCGGTCCCCCAGTGACCGAGTCAGAACGCACGACTAGCATCGAACCATGGCGAAGATGGCTGTCAATCCCGACGTACTGTCCTGGGTGATCCGGGATACTGGCCTCAACGTTTCAGCGTTCGCTGCTCGGGCCGGCCTTGAGTCCAGTCAGGTCTTGGACTGGACGCTAGGGTCGGACGCACCATCGAAGGGGCAACTGCAACAGATCGCAAAGGCCGCCGGTCGCTCGTGGATGTTCTTCTTCCTGCCCGAGCCGCCGCCTGAAGACCCGGTTCCAGCCAGCTTCCGACGACCAGCGACTGCGGGTAGCGACGAGGACCTCGCCCTTGAGTTAACGGCAGTTCGTGGCGCACGATCGGTACAGGGTCTGGTCCGAATGTGGAGCGAGTCTTCAGGGAACGCTGTCGACCTGCCCGTTCCCGACCCTTCGGCAGACACAGCCGCTCAGGCCCTGCGTTCCTACCTCGGGTGGACTGTACGCGAACAGACCGGCGCAACCAGCAAGTCCGCAATGTTCCGCGCCCTACGCGGGAGCGTCGAAGCGAGTGGCATCACGGTGCTCTTGCGAAGCGTGGGTACCGAGAACTGCCGCGGCTTCTCACTCCCCGATCCGGTGGCGCCCCTCGTATTCATTAACAAGGACTACGAGCATTCTTCAGGTAGATCCTTCACGCTCATCCACGAACTAGCTCACCTCATGCGCGACGACGAGCAGCTATGCGAGGCCCCTTCGAACGCGCTCGAGCGGTGGTGCGACTCAGTGGCGACCTCGTTCCTGCTGCCTGTGTCGAGTCTTAGACAGTACCTGGCGACTAAGACGTGGTCCGGGATTTCTTCCGACGATCTCGACCCCGTCCGCCTTACGGCGAACCACTTCAATGTGAGCTGGCACGTTACGGTGCTGAGGCTGCGCGAGCTCGGCCTCGCCGACCAGTCCGCAGTAGACGCCGTGTTCAATGGTGAACTCGCTGAGCAGTCGGGCTTCTCCCCGAACGGCTATCCGATGAAGCAGCGCAGGTACGACGAGTTTGGGGCTACAGTCACGCAAGCAGTCGAGAGCCTCGCTGAGTCGAAGCGCATCTCGAAGCTTGAAGCACTTCGCCGCCTACGAGTCACCGACAGCCAGTACAAGGAACTCGTCAACCACGCGAGAGGCGCTTCCGCGTGACCTTGTACATCCTCGACGCGTACGCACTCGCAGAACTCACAAGTACAACTCCCCTTGCCCGTCTGTCGAGCGCTGAAACCCAAAACCTGCTCACAGATTTGGCCGAGGCGGGGAACCTTGAGATCACGGGCGACACTCTGACCCAACTCCAGGAACACCTGCCACAGCACCACGTCACGGCCTGGCTCCGCGCTTCGAGGAGTTCCGTGGTTCGCGGCGGGAGCCCGTACACCTTCATCGACGAGGTGCTCCGGTCCTGCAGCGCGCTTCTGGATCCCAATGACCTCGATCCGAACCCGCAGGTCCATGTCCTCGCGCTAGCGCTTCAACGCATCGCCGAAGGCAACGCGGTGATCGTCGTGACCGGCGAAAACACCGACCCTCCGGGAAGATGCTCGCTCGAGACGGCGTGCGTAGCCGCAGGTGTCCACCACATCAGTCCCGACGAGTTCGCGACCGCCCTAGTCACGATCTGAGTCCGCTGTCCGAGGCGCGACGGCGACTACTTCTCTCGCGCGCGAGGGGATGTAGCCCGATAACCATTCGACCCGCGTGTCCGAGCGCGAAGCAAGTTCGGAGAGCAACGCGTCGGCGAAGAGCAACAGCGCCCGTCCTGGCTCAAAGACTGTGAAAGCCGCTGATGCTTTGTCGAGTCGCGACACCGGGTAGTCGACACCACTCCGACTGAACCTGGTCAATGCAGGCGCCTCGGGCAGCTGCCAAGCGTAGGGAACGCGCTCGCCCTCGGCGTCAAGCTCATGCAGAGGGACCAGTCCGGCGAGCGCGTCTCCCGCAGCAACGCCCCCGACAACTCCTGGGTCAAGCACGCACGCGAATTCCGGGCGCCGACTGTCCTCCAGAGATGCCAGGTGTTCGGCCGCCGTCGCTGGCGACACCGCAGCGCTATAGGCGAAGGCGCCAATCGCGGGAGGGAGCGCGCTAGAACTCTCGAGAGTCCTCACCGACTCGACTTTCTCTCCGATGTCACGAGCCTCTTGAGCGTCGAGGGTCGTCTTGACTTCGACCGCAGCGAGGACGGTCTCCACTGGGAACAGAATCTGAGAAGACTGCGCTAGAAGTTGCGGGCGAGACGCCATGTCGAAGACGATCAGGTCGATCTGCCGAGATTGTTTCCCGTATTGGTCAAAGATCACACCCGACCCGACGGCCAGCGAGGACGGCAAGAGTCTGCCAACCATCTGGGCCATCGCCAGTTCATTCGCACGGCCCTTCTCGCCTTGGTGCTCGATGAGCCGCGAGAAACTGTTTACCTCAAGTTGGAGCTGGGTCGCGACACCGGTCCAATAGCGCTCAATCAAGCCTGGTGCTGACATTGGGATCACCTACCTCAGTACTGCCCCGAAATCCGTCTCCGCAGCCGCGATGATCGCCTCGCGCACATTGAGCACCTCGTCCGCGGACAGCGTGTGGTCGGCGGCGCGCATCACGACGTTCACGGCCAGCGACTTGTTGCCCTCGCCCACCTGCTCGCCCGTGTAGACGTCGAACACCCGTGCGTCCTGGACCACGTCGCCACCCGCGTTGCGGATCACGCGCACCAGGTCACCGGCAGCGACATCGTCAGACACGACGAACGCGAAGTCCTCCTTCGCGAGCACCTGCTGCGACACCGGCTCGGCCGCCCGAATCGCACCCTCGGTCGACGCGATCAAATCATCGAGCACGATCTCGAACGCCACCGAGCGCGCCGGCAGACCGAACCGCTCGCACACCTTGGGGTGCAGCTCGCCCGCGTGGGCCACGAACTCGCCCGACTCAAGCCAACACGTCGCCGCACGCCCGGGGTGCCACGGCATCCGCGAACCCTGCGTGATGACCACGGAACCACCCGCGGCGGCGACGACGCGGTCCACGGCCGCGAGCGCATCGGCCCAATCCCAGGCCGTCGCGTGGCCGTTCCAGCCAGCTCTCACCCGGTTGCCCGCCATGATGCCGGCGACGCGGCGCGGCTGACCCGGCAGGGCCTCGTTGAGCGCCTCGACCTCGTCGGGCCGGATGCCGCCGTCGGTGCTGTCCACCGTCGGCAGCACGCCGATGTGCTTGGCCTGGTACGCCCGGCCCAGCTCGTACACCGCAACGTCCTGCTCGCCGCGGCCCAGGTTGACCTTCACCGCGTCCACGAGCGTCGCCAGCATGGTCGTGCGCATGAACGGCTGCTCCGCGCTGAGCGGGTTCGCCAGGCGCACCACGTCGCGGCGCGCGTCCACCTCCGGAACGCCCAGCTCGTCGAGCCTGGTCTCCGACATGAACGGATAGGTCAGCACCTCAGTGAGTCCGGACTCGGCGAGCGTGCGCGCGATGGACCGGCGCACCTTCTGCGAGTGCGTCAGGCCGCGCCCGGGAGGCGCCACCGGCAGCACCGAAGGGAGGTCGTCGTAGCCCTCGAGGCGCGCAACCTCCTCGACCAGGTTGATGGCGTCGACCAGGTCGGGGCGCCACGTGGGCGGGGTGACGAGCAGCGACTCGGCATCCCTATTAACAGTGCAGCCGACCAGCTCGAGCGCCGCCACGACCTCGTCGGGGGTGTACTCGACGCCCACGATCTGGCTCGGGTACGCCACGTCCATCGCGATGGCCGTGGGCGCGACGGTGTTGTCGATGTCGAGCCAGAGATCGTCGATCTCTCCCCCGCCGAACTCCTGCATCAGCGTCAGCGCGCGCTCGATCGCCACGGGCGCGAGCTGCGTGTCCACGCCGCGCTCATACCGCCGCGAGGCCTCCGAGCCCAGACGGTGACGGCGCGACGTGCGCGCGATCGTGATCGGGTCCCAGTGTGCCGCCTCGAGCAGCACGTCGACGGTCGACGCGGAGACCTCGGTCTCGGCGCCGCCCATGACGCCGCCCATGCCGATGGGCCGCGCACCGCGCCCTCCAGCCGAGTCCGTCACCATCAGGTCCTCGGTGCTCAGGATCCGGTCGACGTCGTCGAGGGTCTTGAGCACCTCGCCCTTGACGGCGCGGCGCACGACGATGGGCTCGACGACCTTGTCCAGGTCGTACGCGTGCAGCGGGTGGCCCAGTTCGAGCATCACGTAGTTGGTGACGTCCACCGCGAGCGAGATGGGGCGCATGCCCGCCTGGTCAAGCCGACGCTTCATCCAGGCCGGCGACTCGGCGGCCGGGTTGAAGCCGCGAAGAACCCTGGCCGCGAACCGGTCGCAGCCGCCGTTCCCGCGAATGGGTGCGTCGTCCTCGATGGCGACCTCGAAGACGCCCTCAGCCAGCGCATCGGCCGTCCGTGCGCCCGTCACCCGGATGGCGGCGGGGTCGCGGAACGGCTGCCCCGTGCTGTGGCTGTACTCGCGCGCGACGCCGCGCACCGAGAAGCTGTAGCCCCGGTCGGGGGTGACGTTGATCTCCAGCGTCTCCTCGTCGAGTCCCAGCAGGGGGATCGCCGATGCGCCGGGCACCAGGTCGCTCTCGCTCACCAGGCCGGGGAAGGTCACGTCAGACGCGCCTGACGGGGAGGCGAGCACGATGATGCCGTCGTGGTCCTCGCCCAGGGCGAGCTCCTTCGCCGAGCAGATCATGCCGTCCGACCAGTGGCCGTACGTCTTGCGGCCGCCGATGGCGAAGTTCCCGGGCAGCACGCCGCCGGGCAGGATGCACACCACCCAGTCGCCCTCGTGGAAGTTGTGCGCGCCGCAGACGATGCCCTTGGAGGGTGGGAAGGTCTCGTTGTTGTCGGGCTTGTGGCCGCGGACCATGCCGTCAGACTCAGCAGCGTCGTTGTGCTCGCCCACGTCGACGCGGCAGTAGTTGACCGTCTTGCCGTTGGACGCGGTCTCCTTGACGAGGCTGATGACCCGGCCGATGACGAGCGGACCGGTGACGCCGCCGCCCTCGATGCCTTCTTCTTCCAGGCCGACCTTCGCGAGCGCGGCGGCGACGTCGACGGCGGTGTGGCCGTCGACCAGGTCCACGGACTCCGCGAGCCACTGAAGCGGAATCTTGGGCATTACAACTCCATCCCGAACTGCTGGGAGAAGTGCACGTCTCCCTCGACCATGTCACGCATGTCCTTCACACCGTGGCGGAACATCAGGGTCCGCTCGATGCCCATGCCGAACGCGAACGCCGTGTACTTCTCCGGGTCGATCCCGGCGGCCTTGAGGACGTTCGGATGCGTCATGCCGCACCCGCCCCACTCGATCCAGCCGGTGCCCGAGCACGTGCGGCAGCCGCTGTCCTCGCCGTTGCACACGAAGCAGCGCAGGTCCATCTCCGCGCTCGGCTCGGTGAAGGGGAAGAAGCTGGGACGCAGGCGGGTGACGGCGTCCGGGCCGAACAGGCTGCGCGCGAAGGCATCGAGCGTGCCCTTGAGGTGGGCCATCGTGAGGCCCTTGTCGACCGCGAGACCCTCGATCTGGTGGAACACAGGCGTGTGCGTAGCGTCGAGCTCGTCGGTGCGGAAGGTCTTGCCGGGGCACACCACGTAGATGCCGCGACCCTCAGTCTCGAGGGCCTCGCGGCGCTCAAGGGCGGCGCGGACCTGGACGGGCGACGTGTGGGTGCGCAGCACGATGCCCGCGTTGGGCGGCTGGATAAAGAACGTGTCCTGCATCTCGCGCGCCGGGTGGTCGGGGTCGAAGTTGAGGGCGTCGAAGTTGAACCACTCCGCCTCCATCTCCGGCCCCTCGGCCACCTCCCAGCCCATGGCGACGAAGTTGTCGCACATGAGCTCCTGCATCGTCTCCAGCGGGTGGCGGGCGCCTTGGAGGTGACGGTTCACCGGGAGGGTGACGTCGACAGTCTCCTCGACGAGCACGCGCGCGTCGCGCTCCTGCTCCAGCACCTCCTGGCGCGCGGCGATCGCCTGGTTGAGCTGGCCGCGGGCCTTGCCCATGGTCTTGCCGGCCTGAGCCTTGTCCGCGGGGTCCAGCCCGCCGATGCGCTTGTTCGCGAGCGTCAGCGGCGCCTTGTCGCCGGTGTGGGCGAGGCGGGCCTCCTTGAGCTCATCCAGGGTGGAGGCGAGGGTGATGTCTGCGAGGGCATCGGCCACGGCCGCTTCGACAGCCTCGCTGTCGAGGGGTGACAGGTCAGTCATGAGTGCCAATCCAGGGGGTTCGGGGTCGGAGGGAAGTCTACCGGCGCAGATGGCGCGGTCGCGGGGCCGCTCCCCTCCCTCGCTTAGTGCGCGAGTTGGGCCCAACTCGCTCGCCTAAGGGCCTAGGTGAGCGAGAATCGACCACTGGGGTGCGTGCCCAGCGCGGGGCGGCCCAGGGGTTCTCCCTGGGCCTAGATAAACAGCGAAGGTGCGGTGCGCACCGGCGCGACCGACTCCCGGCGCACGGCGGCGCGCGGCGTGATGCCTGCGGACTGCTCGCTCGTGCTCATGGGGCCAGCGTAGCGCGAGACGGCTTCCCGCACGCCACCACTCTCGTGCGCCAGCGGCCGGACATACGAGTTCGTCTACCCGACGTCGCCCTGACCCGCTTCATGCTCGAACGCACGGAGCCCGAGCTCTGACTCGAGGATCAGGGCCGTGCCGGCGATGTCACAACCCTCGAAGTCAGACTCACTGACCCCCACCAGGTACTCGGAGTCTGTGCACCGTGGCATCTCGTCGATCCGGTCTTGCAGACGGCTCGTCCACTCGTCGTCCATCTCTTCACCGGCGCTGTCCAAGACCCGTAGTCGCAGCGCGAACAAGGGTGATGCAGGGCCGTCTTCGAGCACCACTGATGGCAGATTGCCGAGGTAGTCCGCATACGCCGCGAGTGCCTCGTCACCGTTCGAGATGAGACCTAGGGAGGCGACACGCAGCACTTCCAGCGCATCGCGCTCCGTGTCCCCTTCGACAGGCGGCAACTCCATTGAGACGCCGGGTACGTCCACACCGAGCTCATTCAGCACCAAGAGCTGATTGGCCACTCGTGCCACCTCCTCAGCGGCGACCCGGGTGTTCGCCATCGACGCGGCGACAGCCTCGAGACGTGCCCTGTGGTCAGCCCGCGGCTGCGCCTCATAGGGCGTCAAGATCGCTACGGCGAGCAATTGAGCGTAGGGGTCGAGATCAGTGCTCTCGAGAGCGGCCGCAGCCACCTCGGCCGCTCCGCTCTCAGCACTGAACTGAGCGAACCTCTCACGCAAGACCGACCGGGCAGCGTAGGTCGCGGTCAACGAGCCGACCTCGGGCACATATTGAATCAACGTGGGCGCGTCGCCCGACCATTCTTCTGCTCGCGCCTGAAGATATTCGTAGGCTTCCTCCAAATCTCCATCACACGCGACAAGCACCTTCGTCATGCGAGATGCGAGCAGGTAGTCGGAAGTGTCCAATTGCTCCAATACCTGTTGAGCGTTGTCGCCGGCCTCGCGACAGTCGAACCCGCCCATGGACCACCCGGAGGACGCGAGCTCTGCCGCTGCAGCGAGGTCGAGAGCTCCCGCGATGTCCTCGACGGCGCCTTGCTCCCAGCTGACTGCTACCTCGGGGCACGACCATCCATTCTGGTCACAGACGGCGACGAGGCGTTGCGCCGCGGTGATGCTGATGCCCTCGGTCGAGAGTTCGCGCAGCACGGCGTCGCGTAGCTCCGGCTCAGTCATGCTGGCCGCACCGGACCTCATCGCAAGATTCTCGACCCACAGTCGTACGCTTGCTTCCTCAGTGTCGTGAACCTCTTGCGACCGCGCCTCCGCCATTGCGGTTGCCGCCTCCTCGAGCACCGCGGTCGATGCACCTTGTTCGGCATCCGCAAGCACAAACCAGGCCCACGCGCGCCAGTCCGCGGGCACCGCGGCCATCGCACGCATCGCCTCATCATCAGACATCAGTTCGGTAGCATCCAGCGAGCCGACCTCCTCGCCGAGATCACGTGCCATCTGTGACACCCACGCTGTGGCGAAGATGTCAGGAGTCCTGGTAGACGCGGGAGCCGCGTCCAGCACTAGCCCGTCTTCACCGGTCGCAGACTCGAGATAGGCGAGGAGGTCATCCTGCGCGGCCGCAACTGCGGTCTCTTCCTGCCCGACCTGCGAGCAGCCAGCGCTGACCAAGGCCGCACCGAGGGCGATGACCACCCCTAAGCGGGCGCGCGCCATCACGCTCGCTACAGCGCCAGCGCCTTGGCCTGGACGATCAAGGGCGACCCGTTGATGGTCGCGATTCCCGTGGAGTGGACGTAGTACCAACGGTCGCTGTTGCACAGGCGCAGACTGCCGGCGACCGCATTTGCGTTGCGCTTCACGGGCCAGGAGTACTCGGGGATGCTCCCGCTATACGACACCGACAGGCCCGCGCCCTTCATCGCTGCGCTGACACCCACGTTCAGGTGGCTGAAGGAGATCGTGTTCTGAAGCCTGGACACGTTCTTGGTTGTCTTCGCGTGAGTCCGGATGTCACGGCATCCGCCGCTGGAGGGGAACGAGTCCACGAAGACGTACGCATTGAGCGTCACGCCGTGGAGATCGCCACGCCGCGAGTCCCATGCTGCGGAAGCGGGTGCGGCGACAGATGTAATGGTCAGCAACGCGATAGCGGCTGCAGCAAAACGAGTCCTGATCTTCAATTTTCCCCCTAGTTTGATCGGGCCACAAGGCCCGCGGCACACATTGCATTGTGCGGCCAACTGGATGCTAGTGCCGTGCACCGAACAAGCGCAATAGGAAACTTCCGGCGTTTTGCGAACCGTCGGGGGCGCCAGCGCGAGTGCCGACAGTTCGGGACGCCCTCCGCCTCCGCGTTAGCCCGCCGCGGAGGGTCGCGAGGCGACCTACTGCTGCCAGTGTCCGGCGACGCGGGCCACGGCGAAAGCCTGGTTGATGTCCGCTTGACTCCACACAGCTTCTCGACCGAGCAGGTATGGCACGGCCCTCTCCAGAGGCACCACGCGGACGTCAACCGGCCAGTTGCGCACCGTCATGGTGCTCGAAGGCGGCAAAATCAGCACCACCATCGGGCGGACATCCACAGTGACCCCATGCGCGGAGAGCACCCGCTGTGCGCTGACAGCCTCGCGCCGCGCCTGAGCGACGTGGTCCACCCGAACGCGTCCGATGCGCATGTAATCGCCGTTCACAAACACGCTCTGCGACTCGTGTGCCTTCGAGTTGACCGTCCAGATCCCTCCCGGGCCTATCAGCAGGTGGTCGAGATCGCCTCCCATGGGAAGCGGCAGGGAGTGCAGGATGCCCCAGCCAGCCTCGTAGAGGTGGTTGAGCTGCGCTCCTACGCGTTGCTCGCCCGCCAGTCCGCGCATGAAGCGCCCACGGCGCTCGTATGCCGCGTCGATCATCGCGTCGATCTGGGTGCGCTCCTCCTGGAGTGCCGCGATCTCCGCGTCCCACGTCGCGGTAAGCGCCCGGAGGTTGCGGCCCGGCTCGTGGTTCGCGAGGTCGTCATCCGGCGCGGACTTCGCCCAGGCATCGGCGGCGGCCTCGATACGCGCCTCCGCGCCGGGCACCTGGGCGTGCACAAGGCCGGAGTCCAGCTCGCACCATCCCAAGGCGTCGCCGTCGGGATAGCCCACGTAGAGACGGTCGATGCCCGCCTTTCGGTACCGCCGCGCGACAGGGAGTTCCACTCCTCAGGTATCGGCCCGGTAGCGCCGCGGCTCAAGCCACTGCCGTGTGGGCGTCGTTCTGGTTCCGTTTCAATCCAGGGTGAAACTTCCAGAAGGCACTCGGCCTACCACCGTGCGCTGCCACCGGTTAGCGTGGACGCATGATCGAAGTCGGCAGCGTCATCCACACGTCCACCGCACCTCCCGAGGCGTTCTTCGAGCGCTGGGTGGACCTGCCCACTCACCCCGAGTGGGCGTCGAGCATGGAGTGGTTCGAGATCGAGACTCCTGTGGAGCTGGGCTCCCGCGGCACGTCCAAGGCGCGCGGCAGCGAGCCAGCGCCGTTCGAGGTCACGGCACTCGTCGAGCCGCACGTCTACGCCGACACCACCGTCGTCGCCGAGGACGTCGACGGCAATGCCACGACCCTGACCGTCAATCACGAGGCAAGGCCCCTCGAGAACGGCAGCCGGGTCGAGATTCGCGCATGGCTCGAGGGTCCACAGGCTCGAGACATCGAGATGACGATGCGCGCGACACTCGAGCGCGCACTGCCGGCAGATCTCGCGGCCCTCGTCGCACTCGTCGAGGGGCGCGAGCCGAGCGTCGAGGAGGCGCGGAAGCTCGACACCTACCGCGCGGGACCTGCGGCGCACCGTCCGCCGGACCCGCACATCCCCGAGCCCGACGCGTAGTCAGTCGCTAAGCGGATAGATGCGAGCTGTGCCGTGCCACGTGCGGCCGCTCGCTCGGGCGTCCAGGTAGTCGGCGATGTCCTCATCCGGGATGGTGTGGTTGTCGATGCCGTCCGAGTCAGGATCCGTGATGGTCGCCGCATGCGCGGGCGCGGGCTTGCCATCCTGACAGTCGCCGGCGGTGTCGCAGTTCACCAGCCGCACGCTCGGATTGAAGACGTGGAGGCTGCTGGGCGCGCTCGTCGTGGTCGCGGTGCCGGGCGCCGACAGCCACGTCGAGCCGCCGTCGAGGCTGTAGTGGCCCTCCCAGGTCGTGGTGAGGGCCACGGTCACCCGATGCTCGCGCGGTTCGAACGTGAGCGGTTCGCCAAGCCGCGCGGAGCCCGTCTCGACGGACGCGCCATCCGACGTCGACCATGCGAACTCCACCGGCGTGGCGCGGAGCGTCACCGGAGTGCCGAGCACGGTGAGGTTTCGCATCTGCGCCGAGTCATCGATGGAGGGCGTGACGCCCAACCTTGCGATCGCCCACCCGAGTTCTGGGAGGTACGCGATCTCGGTGGGTTCGATGGACATGCGGCGCCACTCCGCCAAGATCGCGGCCGGCAATGGGTCGGCCGGGCACGAATAGCCGGACACCTGCGTCCAAGGACCATACTGTCCGCTCGTTTCGTCGTACCGCGAGACCCAGAGCGGCAAGGCGGGCGTCGCGCCCTCAGGACAGAGATCTTCTGGGCCCGCCCAAGCAGTGATGCAGTCTGGAATATCGCCATCCCACGAAGTCGAAGGCTGGTCTATGCCTGGCCCGGCGATGAACCACTCGTCGCACACAGCGTGGCGCTGATACCGGTCGCGCGGTGCGCCGGTTTCGCTCGCAGTGGCGTTACCGCTCCTGTCAGGCCACTCGTCCGAGCTGACGTTGGCGCCCGATGTCACGGAGCTCCCGTCGGTTCGCCCGACAATGTCGGGCAAGTAGTCGGTTTCGTCGGGCGGGCTCTCCGCAATCACGAGCGCCAGAAGCCAGGAACCGATCGTGGTCAGACTGCTAGACCGGTGTCCGATACGCCCGAGCCGGTTGAATGTCATGCCTGCTGTGACGCGACGTCTACTACTCGCCAGCCGGAGCCCTGCAACTCTAGGACAACTGTCAGTGTCGCTTGCTGCGGAGCGCGAGTGTCGATGAGTCGCTCGTTGTCGTCGAAGATGTCCGACTCCGAGATCTCCACGTCCATCACAACTCGCCAAGTCGCGTCCGGCTGCTCGCCTCCTTGAGCCGCGCCGGTCGCGGCCGTCAGTTTGCTTCCTCTCGCTGTGACCCCATCGTCCACCATCGTTTGCACAGCCTCCACTGTGTTCTCGCAGTACACGCAGCCCGGAAGACTTAAGGCTTTGAGCAGCCGTATGTCTTGATGCACAAAGACATCCTGAGACTCGATCAAGAAGAACTCTGCGAAGCTCACTGCGCCCGGGAAGTCCTCACTCCGCGCCTCCTCGGGAATCGCCGCGAGCACCTCTTCCTCGGTCAGCGCGGTCGTGGTGGGCGAAGGAGTCGGCGAGGGCGAGGTGACGGCGATCTCGGTCAGGGAAGGCGTGGGCGAAGGCGTCGCCTCGACCTCGGGCGCACCGTTGCACGCGGCGAGCGCCAGGCACGCCGTCGCCGACAGCACTGCCAAGCCCCGCCCGCCCCGAGTCATGTTCGCGACCCTAGCGGGCAAACCCAGCTCGCGACTAGGGCAAGCGCGAAACCTGGGGACAACCCCGCATTGGCGCCGCGCGCGAGCAGCGAACGAGCGCGAAAGGCGCTAGACCAGACCCGTCAGGATCGCCAGGATGATGCCCCCCGCGAGGGTGTTCACAATCGGCAACGCGACGCGCAGCGCCCGAGGGAACTGTGCGTTCTTCACGACGAACACGTTCATGAAGAACAGGATCAGCGCGAGCACCATCCCGGGGAACAGGAACACGACGAGCAGCAGCGGCAGGAACATCAGGCTCTTCTCGAGCGTGGTCGCGTGCGCGCCCATCTGGTAGACCTCGCGGTCTCCCATTACGAGCTTCTGGAACCCCGGCAGGATGCCGCGGGACTCGAGCTTGCCGGTGCTGCCGTTGCGCATGGGGATGGGCCAGTGGCCCTTCGCTCGCTTGATGGGCTGCCCGTCGATGAGCACCTTGTAGAATACGCCCTCGGCGCCCTGCAGCGCCACGTTGCCACGCGCGCCCGGGATGTCCAGCGCCACCGTCTCGTCAGCCATCAGCTCCCTCTCGATCCAGGCGGCACCCTAGCACCGCGGCCCTCTCCGCGGTCACGTCAGCGGCGCCGATGCGCGGCCTCAGCTCCGCTGCGCCGTGGCAGTCGCGTACAGGCACACAGAAGCCGCGGTCGCGAGATTGAGGCTCTCGGCGCGGCCGTAGATGGGGATGCGAACCACGGTGTCCACGAGCGACAGATCCTCGTCGCTGAGGCCCCACGCCTCGTTGCCGAACACCCACGCGGTAGGCACGGCCAGGTCGAGCCCGGGGGCGAAGAGCTCGACGTCGCCCGAGCCATCGGCGGCCAGCAGCGCGAGCCCAGTCTCGCTGAGCGCGACCAGCGCGTCCGCGAGCGGCGCCCGCGCGATCGGCAGGTGGAACAGGCTGCCGGCCGTCGACCGCACCACCTTGGGGTTAGTGATGTCGACGCTGTCGCCGGCGAGCACGACGGCATCCGCGCCGGCCGCGTCAGCGGCACGGATCACCGTTCCGGCATTGCCGGGATCGCGCACGTTGCTCAGCACGGCCACGAGACGCGGGCGCGCCGCGACCACGTCGTCCAGCGACGAGCCCGTCGACTCCACGACCGCGATGATCCCCTGCGCATCGGCGCTCATCGCCTCGATGACCTCGTCAGTCGCGAGGTGCACCCACAGCTCGGCCTCCAGAGCACTGGCGACGATGTCGCGGTGCCTCGCCAGCGCATCGGCGCTGCAGTAGAGGTCGCGCACGCGCGACGGCGCGAAGGCGACAGCCTCACGCGCCCCCTGCGGCCCCTCGACCAGGAACTGGCCTGCCCGTGAACGCGCAGAACGCCCCGTCAGGGCCGCGACCTTCCTCACGCGCTCCGCCCTCGGATTCGAGAGCGTGACCGTGAGGTCGTCGGGCCCCGCGGGGCGTCCTGTCATGCCTGGGACTTACGCGGCGGGCGCGTTGACGTCCTCGGGGAGCGCCTTCTTGGCGGTCTCCACGAGGGCGGCGAAGGCAGCCTCGTCGTTCACCGCGAGCTCGGCGAGCATGCGGCGGTCCACCTCGATCTCGGCGAGCTTGAGGCCCTGGATCAGACGGTTGTAGGTGATGCCGTTCGCACGGGCGGCGGCGTTGATGCGCTGGATCCACAGCTTGCGGAACTCACCCTTGCGCTTGCGACGGTCGTTGTAGCTGTAGACCATCGAGTGGGTGACCTGCTCCTTCGCCTTGCGGTAAAGGCGCGAGCGCTGGCCCCGGTAACCCTGGGCCCTCTCGAGGGTGCTGCGGCGCTTCTTCTGGGCGTTGACCGCCCGCTTGACGCGTGCCATGTTTCTTACTCCTTGTGACGTGTAGCGGGACTTACTTGCCCAGCAGCTTCTTGACCTTCTTGGAGTCCGCGTCCGACAGGATCGCGTCCTGCGCCACACGGCGCTTGCGCGAGGACGTCTTCTCCTCGAACTTGTGCACGTTCATGGCGTGCGCGTGCTTCACCTTGCCGGAGCCGGTGAGCTTGAAGCGCTTCTTGGCGCCCGAGTGGGTCTTGTTCTTCGGCATGACTGCCCCTTCTTGAGTCTGCGCGCCCCGGTGGGGACGTGCGGGTCTTTACTCGGACTGCTCGTCCGAAGCGGGCTCGGCGCCCGACGTCTGCTTGGCGGTCTTGGCCGCGGCACGCTCGGCACGCTCGGTCTTGCCGGCCTGCCTGCGCTCCTCCCGAGCCTTGCGCTGCTCCTCCATGGCCTCCGCCTTCTTCTTCAGCGGCCCGAGCACGAGGGACATGTTGCGACCCTCCTGAGACGGCATGTTCTCCACCACGCCGAACTCCTGCAGCTCGTCGGCCAGCTTCAGCAGCAGGCGACGTCCCATCTCGGGACGCGACTGCTCGCGTCCACGGAACATGATGGTGACCTTGACCTTGTCGCCGCCCTTGAGGAAGCGGATGACGTGGCCCTTCTTGGTCTCGTAGTCGTGCTCGTCGATCTTGAGACGGAACCGCATCTCCTTGATCTCGGTGTTCGCCTGGTTGCGACGCGCCTCGCGAGCCTTCACCGCCGCCTCGTACTTGAACTTTCCGTAGTCCATGAGCTTGACGACTGGGGGACGCGAGTTGGGCGCAACCTCGACGAGGTCGAGGTCCGCCTCCTGCGCGAGTCGGGTGGCGTCCTCGATGCGGACGATGCCCACCTGCTCACCATTGGGTCCGACCAGGCGGACCTCGGGGACGCGGATGCGCTCGTTGATACGGGGCTCGTTGATGAGTGACTCCTCTGTGGTCTTCGGCTACCCGCCGGGCAGAGGAAAAGGCCCCTGCCCGAACACGAGCAGAGGCCCACCGAGGCTCCGGATCCCGCCATGCTCCACGCATGGCGAACGCCGAGACCTGGACCCTGGCCCATTGCTTTGGCCCTAGGGTGGGAGGTGGACTCCACTTGCGCGCCAAGGAGCGATCCCCGGCCGGTCAGTCATCAAGGATAGCAGAATGAGCGAATCTTCACAGGAGGCGGGCGCCCAGGCGTTCCGCGAGGCCTCCGCAGCCGCCGCCCGCGACCTCGCCGAGGTCAACGCCGTGGAACTTATCACGACCGTGAGCGTTCACCTTCTGAGCGCTGCCGCGCTCAGGTGCGGGCTCGCCGAGGATGGCGAGGGCCATCAGGACCTCGACGAGGCCCGGGCGCTCATCAATGCGCTCGCCGGGCTGGTCACGGCATCCGCACCCGATCTCGGCAACACTCACGCACGCTCGCTTCGCGACGGATTGCGGAGCGTACAGTTGGCATTCCGGGAGGCCTCGGTCATCCCGGACGCTCCGGGGGAAGGCCCCGGCGAGAAGTACACGGGGGCAGTCACCTAGATGAGCACGGGGACCGGATCGACGGACGCGCGCACCGCGCGCGACACCGACGCGGACGCGACGGACGCGTCCTCCGCCGACACGTCCCGTGACATCGACAAGGCCAGCGAAGCCGATGCGGCAACCGCCTCCCCCGTCGGCGACAGTGCTGCTGGCAGCACCGGGAGCGCCGACGACGCCGCGACGGAGGCCACCGACGACGGCGCCGGTGCGCGCCAAGCCGAGGGCGCATCGGCCCCCACCCGGGGCCCCCATCCGCTGAGTGCCGCGAGTGCCGAGGAACTTGACGACGGCACCCCCGAGTCCGATGCGGACCCCGAGTCTGACGCCTCCGAGGCGGACGAGGACGAGCCCGCCCCCGCGGCGCTCGTCGAGCACTCGGCCTCCGGTTCCGTCGACGAGGACGGCGCCCCGCACCGCCGGCGCCGCTCCGACCCGCCGCCCGCAGTGTTCAACTACGCGGACGATGAGCATGAACGCCGCCGGGATCATCGTCGGGAGCGCCCGCGACGCCGGGGCCGTGCAGGCTGGATCGCGACGTCGATCGTCCTGCTCCTGCTGCTGGGCGTGTCCGTGGCGCTCAACTGGCACCTGTGGAACACCACCGAGGCGTGGGAGGCGCGCGCCGACGAGCTGACCACCGTCAACTACGACCTGGGCGCGCAGCTGTCCTCCGAGCAGGCGACCACGATGGGGCTCGAGTCCGAGATCGAGCTGCTCAGCCAGCAGCTCGCGACGTCGAACCAGCGGGTGCTCGACCTCAGCGCCGAGTCGCAGAGCGCGATCGACGAGTCGACGTTCGCGAGCCAGCAGATCGACCTTCTCGAGGGTCACCTCACCACCGCGACGTCGACGGCCACGTCCCTCCAGCGCTGCGTCGACGGCCAGCAGCAGCTCACCCAGTACCTGAAGACCCCCGACGACTACGACCCCCAGGAGCTCGCGGCCTTCGAGAAGAGCGTGAGCGAGCTGTGCGCGACGGCCGAGCAGAACCAGCAGCGCATGCTCGCGGAGCTCACCGAGTGAGGCGCGCGCTCGCTCTCTTCGCCGCGACGGCCTTGGCGCTGTCGGGCTGCGCTGCGCTGCCAGCGGAGCCTCAGGCCATGCCGTCCGACTGGGTGCCCGAGCCCACCGCGACGCCCGTCGCCAAGAACGTGGGCCTGTCCCCCGACGGCTTCACGGCCGCCCAGCGCATGACGCTGCGGGTGCGCAGCATCGGCTGCGGCGTGGGCGTGCGCACCGGCTCGGGCTTCGCGCTCGACGCGTTCACGCTCGTCACCAATCGTCACGTGATCGAGGACTCGAAGAACATCCAGGTCTCCACCCACGACGGCCGCGTGATCGACGCCACCGCGGCCTCCTCCACCACGGTCGCCGACATCGCGATCATCACCACCACCGAGCCGCTGGGCGGCGCCTTCGCCGCACGCGCGACCCAGGACCCCGAGGAGGGCGACGTCATCACCGTGGTGGGCTACCCCGGCGGCGGCCGCCTCACGACGGTCTCGGGGGTGGTGCTGGGCGCCGTCCCCGACCCCGTCGAGGACGGTGGCGCCGTCGATACCGTGCTGGCCACCACGGCCGTGGTCGAGCCGGGCTCCTCGGGCTCTCCCGTGCTGAGCGACGACGGCGAGGTCGTGGGCGTGGTCTACGCCAACAACGCCGTGGGCCAGAGCTTCATCGTCCCCGTCACGATGCTCAACACGCTGCTCGCCCAGCCCTCGCTGCTGGTGCCGGACTCGCTCGAGTGCAGCCAGTCCTGAGGCGGGCGCTGCCGCGGGTCACACCGCGGTCGTGAGCTTGAGCTCCAGCGTGTCCACGCGCTGAGCGACCACATCCGAATGCGCGAGCTCGCGCTGGACGCGCTCCACGACGGAGTCGAGCTCGGGCTTGGTGAGGCCGGGCGCGAGGCTGAGCACGATGGAGATCTCGGCTCCCGCTCCCGGGATCGCCTCGACCGCCTTGAGCGCGCTGTCCGTGGTGATCGCGGTCGCGACGGCCTCGCGCACGTCCTCGACCACCATGCCCTCGACCACCGCGGGCCGCCACGTCTCTCCCTGCCCGAGCGCCCATACCGCCGGCCGGGGCACCAGCACGGTCTCCATGCCGGGGTTGATCACGAGGCTCGACCAGCCCTCGGCGACGGCCGCGAGCGCGGCGCGCGGCCCCTCGGCGGGAATCGGCCGTGCCTTGTCGTTCCATGCCCGCATCGCGTCGACGTCCGTGAAGACCGGCAGCGCGGCACGCCCGTCGGGCATCTGCACCGCGACCACGCCGGTCGACGCGACCTTGTCCTTCTCGACGCCGTGGGCGCCCATCACGCGCCGCTCACCGCTCGCCAGCACGGGGATGAGCACACGCGCGTAGGCGAGCGCATCCACGACGTCCGCGAGCGTGGTCTTGCCGTGCGAGTGGCGGATGAGCGCCTGGGCCAGGTGGGCGTCCGCGCTGCCGTCGTCATCGGAGAAGATCGACTCGGGGATCTCCTTCGCGGGCTCGCCGTCGCTCATGGTTCGATGCTACGCGCTCTCGGTGACGCTGTTCCCGGGACGTGGCGTACCACTCAACACACACCTGGGACTCATGCGACGCATGTGGCTCCCGTGCAGGCGCACCCGACACACCAGCACCACCCGTCACCGCCGTGTGTTGAGCGGTACCGGGCTCACCGGCGCACCTGAGCTCTTAGGGGCGGCCGGCGACGTCGAGCGCCTGCGGCAGCGTGAAGTTGCCGTTATACAGCGCCTTGCCCACGATCGCGCCCTCGACGCCCTGGCCAGTCAGAGTACGGATCGCCGCGATGTCCTCGAGCGAGCTCACGCCGCCGGACGCGACCACGGGCCGGTCGGTCGCCTCGCACACCTGCGCGAGCAGCTCGAAGTTCGGGCCCGACAGCATGCCGTCCTTCTTCACGTCGGTGACGACGTAGCGGGCGCAGCCCTCGGAGTCCAGCCGCGCGAGCACGTCCCACAGGTCGCCGCCGTCGCGGGTCCAGCCGCGGCCCGACAGCGTCGTGCCGCGCACGTCAAGGCCTACCGCCACGCGGTCGCCGTGCTTGGCGATGGCGCGCGCGGTCCACGCGGGGTTCTCGAGGGCCGCCGTGCCGATGTTCACGCGGGCGCAGCCGGTCGCGAGCGCGCGCTCGAGCGACTCGTCGTCACGGATGCCGCCGCTCATCTCGACCTTGATGTCCACCGACTTCACGACCGACTCGAGCAGCGCGGCGTTCTCGCCGCGCCCGAACGCCGCGTCGAGGTCCACGAGGTGAATCCACTCGGCCCCGCCGTCGACCCAGTCCTGCGCCGCGGACAGCGGGTCGCCATACCCGGTCTCCGTGCCGGCCGCGCCCTGGGTGAGGCGGACGGCCTGGCCATCGGCCACATCAACCGCAGGCAGGAGCTCGAGGCGCGGGTTCTCGGTCATGGTCTCGCTTTCGTGAGGGCTCGTCGGCAGCGCCGATGCGCGGGCTGAGTGCCGTGCGCGCGTGAGGCGGGCACCAGGCTACCGCGCTGACCTCGCGGCCGTGACAGTACACCGTTCGCTGTACTAAACTGGACTCCATGAGCGCCACCTCGTCTCCCGCTGACACGATCGACCTGATGCCGGCCAGCGCATCGGCCGTCTCGACGGTGCCCGCGACGACAGACGCACTCGCCGCGGAGCCGCGCGATCACGTCGAGTGCGCACACCCCGGCCACACGCGCGCGGTCGCGCACGTGGGCCACGCGCTGTCCGACCCCACTCGCGCCGCGATCCTGCTCGCACTGCGCCACGGCAGCCACTGCCCGGCAGACCTGGCCGCCGAGCTCGACGTGAGCCGCCAGTCGATGTCCAACCACCTCACGTGCCTGCGCGGCTGCGGGCTGGTGCGCGCCGAGAAGCGCGGCCGCCACGCCCACTACTCGCTCGCCGACGGCTCCATCGCCGTCGCGCTCGACGCGCTGCTCGCGCTGACCTTCACGCTCGACCCCACGTGCTGCGACGGAGAGGAGTGCACCTGCTGATGGCCGCGCATACGCACCTCCCTTCCCCATCGCTCACCGCCGGGCGCCGCGCGCTGCTCACGCGGCGGATCCGCATCATCGTGACGCTCGCGATCGCATACAACGTGGTCGAGGCGATCGTCGCGCTTGCGGCGGGTGCTGCCGCGTCCTCGACGGCGCTGATCGGGTTCGGGCTAGACTCGGTGGTCGAGGTGGGGTCGGCGGCGATCGTCGCCTGGCAGTTCACGGCGCCCGACCCTGCGCAGCGGTCGCGACGGGCGATGCGGCTCATCGCGTGGTCGTTCTTCGCGCTGGCCGCGATCGTCACCTTCGAGGCGGGGCGGTCGCTGCTCACCGGCTCCGAGCCCGAGTCCTCCTCCATCGGCATCGTGCTCGCCGCACTGTCCGTGGCGATCATGCCGACCGTGTCGTACCTCGAGCGCCGCGCGGGACGCGAGCTGGGCTCGGCCACGGCGGTCGCTGACTCACGTCAGACCCTCATCTGCGCCTACCTGTCCGTCGCGCTGCTCGTGGGGCTGGTCCTCAACGCGTGGCTCGGCTGGTGGTGGGCCGACCCTGCCGCGGCGCTCGTCATCGCCGCGTTCGCGGTGCGTGAGGGCCGCGAGGCGTGGAAGGGCGACGGATGCTGCGCGACCTCGGGTGCGCTGCTCCACGGGCACACGGAGGACTGCGCATGTGAGGACGGCTGCGACGACGGCTGCTGCGACTGACTACGCGGCGACGAGGGTGCCGATCACCGTCACAGCAGGACCGATCTCGACGCGCTCGACCACGATCCGCAGACCGATGATGGGTGCAAGCAGGTCCGCGAGCGCGCGCACGTCCAGGTCGATGTGCATGGCGGAGCCCCGCACGTCGATGTCCACCGTCCCGGGCGGCAGGCTCGAGCGCTCGGGCTTCCACAGTCGCGCCAGGCCCATCCGCAGCGCGAACCCCGGCGCACGGAACCGGCCCGCGCGGACGTCCGCGACGGCGCGCAACCGCCCTCCGTCGACCGTCACCTCGCGCACGGTGCCGGTGCCGGATGCCCTCACCGGCCCCACCGCGAGGGCCACGTCGACCTCGAGCTCGCCGTCGCCAGTGACGCGAGCCGCCGTGACCTCGCGCACCTGAGAGCGCAGCGCCGTGGCGATCTCGTCAGGCTCCAGGACGATGCGCATCGGCGTCTCGCTAGAGCGTCGCGACCCAGTTGCGCAACAGCTGGAGCCCGGCCTCGCCCGACTTCTCGGGGTGGAACTGCGTCGCGGCGAGCGGGCCGTTCTCGACGGCCGCGACGAACCTGTCGGGCGCATCGGCCGTGCCGGCCTCGGACCACGTGACGAGCGGCGCCTTGAAGCGGCCGGTGTCCTCGGTGGTGCCCAGCGGGAACTCGCGCGCGCCATAGGAGTGGACGAAGTAGAAGCGCTCGTCCTCGAGCCCCGCGAACAGGGTCGAGCCCTCCGGCGCCTCGACGCTCGCCCAGCCCATGTTGGGCACCACGGGCGCCTCGAGCTTCTCGACGGTGCCGGGCCACTGGTCGAGGCCCGGCGTCTCCACGCCGTGCTCGACGCCGCGCTCGAACATCACCTGCATGCCCACGCAGATGCCCAGCACCGGCCGTCCGCCGGAGAGCCTGCGCCCGATGACCTGCTCGCCGCGCACGCCCTTCAACCCGGTCATGACCGCCTCAAACGCGCCCACGCCGGGGACGATCAGGCCGTCCGCGTTCTCGGCGACCACGCGGTCGTCGGTGAGGACCACGCGCGCCCCCACGTGCTCGACTGCGCGCACCGCGGAGCGGACGTTGCCGAAGCCGTAGTCGAGGACGCAGACGAGGGGGGAGGTCACCTCATCAGTCTAACGAGGGCATGAAGGCGCACCCGACTCGGTTGTCCACTGCAAGGAGGCACACCATGGACACCACCCAGGTCCTCATCATCGTCGCTGCGGTCGCGGTCGCACTGCTGCTCATCATCATCGCGCTCAGGCTCGCGGCGCGGCGGCGCGTGAAGGCGATGACGCCCGAGCAGCGCGATCTGCACTACGCCGAGCGCGCCCGCAAGAAGCGCGTCAGCGAGCTCAAGGCGGACCTCAAAGCCGTTGAGAAGGACGGCCAGCGCGCGGTCAAGGACGCTCGCTCCAGGCTGGAGTCGGCCCTCGCCATCGGCACCGACCAGATCGATGCGGTGAAGGGACCGAGCGGCACGGTCGCGCTCACGTCACGCACGCTCGAGACGCCCAGCGGCACCAGGGACGTCACCCCTGACCTGAGCGCGGAGGCGACGGCCGCGGGCTCCCCCGCCACCGCCGAGGGCGCGGCGGACACCCGCCGCGTCGACCTCGTCATCAGCGACGCGGACGGCACCGCGGAGACAGTCGCATTCCGGCCGGACCAGGAGTCCGATGTGCGCGGGTTCGCGGCCCGCGTGGGCGCCGCCGCCCACAGCGTGGACGAGGTTCTGCGCCAGCGCGACGACGCCGTGCGCGAGGCGGAGGAGGCGGTCACCGCCGCGACCGAGCAGGCCACGGTCCGCATGAACGAGGCGCAGGCGCGCTATGACAAGGGCATCGCGGAGGCCGACGAGAAGGTCAGGGCCGCGGAGGCGACGGTGCGAGAGCGGCGGATTCGCTGAGCTCGCCTCTCGGGCTTCGCAGTGGCAGCGCCGATGCGCCGGCCGGGTCGCGCCGAGCCACGGACTACTCGCCGCTCGGGTCGGGGTTGGAGCTGTTCTTGTTGTCCTGCTGAGCCTTGTACTGCTTCTTCGCGGCCTTCGACGCGCGGCGGAGCTCGCGGAACGCCTCGATGCGGCCCATGCGGGCCTCGAAGGTCTTGCCGGGATGGGTCGCGGCGAGCTCGTCGATGGTCTGCGTGCCGGCCATGAGCGTGGTGATCACGCCGGGAGCGCTGTCGAGCGCCAGGCCTGGCGGCAGCGTGTCGCCCTTCTGACCGCCGAGCCAGCGGGTGATGGTGATCTGGCCCTTGCGCCGCTCCATCGCGAGGATGGGCTGCGTCTTCACGAAGGCGCTGATGACCTGGCCCGCGGCGTCGACGGCACCGGCGCTCGTGTCGTCGAGCACCGCGAAGGCGCCGGCCGACGTCTCGATGGTCTGGCCCTTGACGCCGTTCAGCGAGCACACGGCCGCGAGCACGCGCCCGTTCTGGATGGGCGTGAACAGCGCGACCGTGTCGTTGTCGATGTGCTTGCCGGACTCCCCCATCGGCTTGGCGTCGGCGAGGCTCGACAGGTCGTCGGGGACTTCGTCTGCTGCACCGCCCGACTGGCCCTGCTCGTCCGTCACAGCGCGCCCTTCGTGGAAGGGATGCCCTTCACCCGCGCATCGGCCGCCACCGCCGCCCGCAGGGCGCGCGCGAGCGCCTTGAACTGCGCCTCGACGATGTGGTGCGGGTCGCGGCCCGCGAGCACGCGCATGTGCACGCAGATCCCGGCGTGGTGCGCGATCGACTCGAGCACGTGACCCGTGAGGGAGCCCGCGAAGTTGCCGCCGATCAGGTGCGTCGCCTGCCCCACCGGCTCGCCCACCTGCACGCAGTAGGGCCGGCCGGACACGTCGACCACGCACTGCGCGAGGGCCTCGTCGAGCGGCACCATCGCATCGCCGAACCGCGAGATGCCGGCCTTGTCGCCCAGCGCGTGTCGGAGCGCCTCGCCGATGCAGATCGCCACGTCCTCGACCGTGTGATGGCTGTCGATGTGCACGTCTCCCGTGGCCTTGACCGTGAGGTCCATGAGCGAGTGCTTGCCGAGCGCGGTGAGCATGTGGTCGTAGAACGGCACCCCGGTGCTGATGTCCGTGGCGCCGGAGCCGTCGAGGTCGAGCTCGACCAGGACCTCGGACTCGCTCGTCTTGCGCTCGATGCGTCCGGTGCGGCTCATGCGGTGACCTCCAGTAGCGCGCTGCGGAACAGCGCCATCTCCTGCGGCGTGCCGATCGACACCCGCAGCCAGCCTTCGGGCCCCACCACACGGATCAGCACCCCGTGCGACAGCAGCCCCTGAAACACCCTCTCACGGTCCTCGAACGGCCCGAAGAGCGCGAAGTTCGCGTCCGAGTCCGCGACCGTGTAGCCCTGCTCGCGCAGCCATTCGACGGTCTCGTCGCGCTCGGCGCGGATCTCGTCGACCTGCGCCTGCAGCTCGCGGTGGTGCGCGAGGGCGGCGCGTGCCACCGCCTGCGTGACGGCGCTCAGGTGGTACGGCAGGCGCACCACCCGAAGGGCGTCGATGACCGGCTCGTGCGCGACCAGGTATCCCAGTCGCCCGCCTGCCAGGGCGAACGCCTTCGACATGGTGCGGCTCACGGCCAGGTTCGCGTGCTCGGGGATGATGGTCGCCGCGCTCGGCACGCCCCGCCGACGGAACTCGCCGTACGCCTCGTCGATCACGACCACGCACCCACCGGGCACGTCGTCCGCGGCCGCCATGAGGCCCCGCACCTCGTCGAGCGTGAGCGCCGTGCCCGTGGGGTTGTTGGGGCTCGCGACGAGCACCAGGCTGGGGTGCAGCTCGCGGATCGCGGCCTGCGCGGCCTCGATGTCGAGGTGGAAGTCCTCGCGCCTGGGCAGCGTCGCGTACTCGGTGAGGCTGTCGCGCGCGTACTCGGGATACATCGAGTACGTGGGCGCGAAGCTCAGCACTGTGCGGCCGGGCCCGCCGAAGGCCTGGTGCAGGTGCAGCATCACCTCGTTCGAGCCGTTCGCGGCCCAGATGTTGCGCACCTCGACAAAGTCCACGTGCGACTCGACCTCGAGATAGTGCGCCAGGTCGGCCCTGAGGGCCGTGAAGTCGCGGTCGGGGTAGCGGTTGAGGCCCTCGGCGGCCTTGCGGACGGCCTGCGCGATCGCGTCCACGACGGCCGGGGGCGGCGAGTACGGGTTCTCGTTGACGTTGAGGCGCGCGACGACGTCCAGCTGAGGAGCGCCGTACGGCTCCAGCCCGACCAGCTCGGGGCGCAGGGGCAGGGTCATGGCAGGGAGTCTAGTGGCGGCGTGCGCACGGCCGATGCGCTGGCTGGGCTTGTCGGTGGTCGCGCCTACGGTGGTGGGCATGACTGGCGACTCCGCTGAATCTGACACCTCCGTGCTCGACCCCTCGAGCGCATCGGCGCTGTCCGATGTGAGCGGGCTGCGCGGCGGAGCCGAACTCAGAGCCGAGGGCGAGGCGGCGCTGCGCTCGCTCGTGGGTCGCGACGACGTCGCGCTGCGCGAGGACCAGTGGCGCGCGATCGAGGCGCTGGTCGCGCGCCGCGCGCGGGCGCTCGTGGTGCAGCGGACGGGATGGGGCAAGTCGGCCGTGTACTTCGTCGCGACGGCGCTGCTGCGCGCTCGCGGCGCGGGGCCGACGATCATCGTGTCGCCGCTGCTCGCGCTCATGCGCGACCAGATCGCCGCCGCCGCGCGCGCGGGGATCCGTGCGGTGACCGTCAACTCTGCGAACGTCACCGAATGGGACCAGGTGCACGCCGCCATCGCGGCCGGCGAGGTGGACGTGCTGCTGTGCTCGCCCGAGCGGCTCAACAATCCGCAGTTCCGCGACGAGGTGCTGCCACGCCTCGCGCGCGACGCGGGCCTGGTCGTCATCGACGAGGCGCACTGCATCTCCGACTGGGGACACGACTTCCGGCCGGACTACCGGCGGATCCGCACCCTGCTCGCGGAGCTGCCCGACGGCATCCCGGTGCTCGCGACCACGGCGACCGCGAACTCCCGGGTGACGTCGGATGTCGCCGAACAGCTGGGAGTGCGGGGAGCCGACCTCGCCGCGCGCGAGGACGTGCTGGTGCTGCGCGGGGCCCTCGATCGCGAGTCGCTGCACCTGGGCGTGGTCCAGCTGCCGGATCCCGCGACGCGCGTGGCGTGGCTCGCCGCCGCGCTGCGCGACATCGATGGCTCGGGGATCGTCTACTGCCTCACCGTCTCCGCGGCCGAGGAGGTGGCGTCCCAGCTGCGCGAGGCAGGACTGGAGGTGGGTGCCTACACCGGCCGCACCGACCCCGCCGAGCGCGAGCAGCTCGAGGAGGACCTCAAGGGCAACCGCGTGAAGGCGCTGGTCGCGACGTCCGCCCTCGGCATGGGCTTCGACAAGCCCGACCTCGCGTTCGTCATCCAC
This sequence comes from Demequina sp. NBRC 110053, assembly GCF_002090095.1. Classification (GTDB taxonomy): domain Bacteria; phylum Actinomycetota; class Actinomycetes; order Actinomycetales; family Demequinaceae; genus Demequina. The sequence goes on from NZ_BBRJ01000003.1 coordinate 353,603, forward strand.
GTGGGCGCGCCTTCCTCCCCCATCGCGTACTACCAGCAGGTGGGCCGTGCCGGCCGCGGCGTGGATCGCGCGCAGGTGGTGCTGCTGCCCGGGCCCGAGGACAAGGCGATCTGGGAGTGGTTCGGCTCGCAGGCCTTCCCGCCCGAGGACCAGGTGCGCGCCGCGCTGGCAGCGCTCGGGACGGCCTCGCCGGTGTCTGTTGCCGCGCTCGAGACGCAGGTCGACCTGCGCCGTGGCCGCCTCGAGTCGATGCTCAAGGTGCTCGACGTGGACGGCGCCGTGCGGCGCGTGCAGGGAGGGTGGCTCGCGACCGGCGAGCCGTGGGAGTACGACGCCGAGCGCTACGCGCGTGTGGCAGCCGCTCGCGAGGCAGAGCAGGACACGATGATCGCCTACGAGCGGCTCGAGACGTGCCGGATGGCGTTCCTGCGCACGGTTCTCGATGATCCCGACCTGTCGGACGGGTGGGAGTGCGGCCGCTGCGACAACTGCGGAGGGCTCGCTCTCCCCGATGCGCCGGACGCCGATGCCGTGGGGGCGGTGCGGGACGGGCTCGACAAGGTGGGCGTCGAGATCGTGGCGCGGCGGCAGTGGCCGAGCGGTCTGGACTCCCTGGGACTCGACCTGCGCGGGCGCATCCCGGCGGACGAGCAGGCCGCGACCGGGCGCGCCATCGCTCGGTTCGACGGCCTCGGCTGGTCGGGCGCGCTGCGCGACCTCTTCGAGGTGCGGACCGAGGACGGCGCCGTGGTCGACGGCGAGACACCGGTCCCGCTGCGTGGTGCCGCGGTGCGCGCGCTCGAGGATTGGGCCGACCTGTGGGGGCCGGGCGCCGGCGGCGGTCGCGCGCCGCGCGTCGACGGCGTAGTGGGGGTGCGGTCGGTGAAGCGGCCGCAGCTGTCCGGCCACCTCGGCCCAGGACTCGCGCGCTACCTGGGCGTGCCGTTCGTCGGCTGGATCGCGCCGCGTCCCGGAGCGGAGGAGCCGCAGCGACACGACGTCAACTCCGCCCAGAGACTCGCGGGCGTCGTGCGGCGACTGACGCTCGAGCTCGACGGTGCTGCTCTGGCGGGGTTGAGCGGCCGCTCGGTGCTGCTGGTCGACGACTACACGGACTCCGGATGGACCCTGACGGTCGCGGCGCGTGAACTGCGCCGTGCGGGCGCAGCTGCCGTGCTGCCCTTCGTGCTGGGCATGCGTTGACGCTCGAGCGGCACGAACGGCCGGGTTGCGCCGTGCGCGAAGCGGCTTGAAGCGCGACGGCCCACGTCCTTGGATGGAGCTGTGAGGATTCTCCTGCTCGGCGGCACGGCGTTCTTGGGCCGCGCGACCGCCCTCCACGCCCTGAGCCGCGGCCACGACGTGACCTGTGCGGCTCGCGGGTCCGCGCCCGCGCCGGACGGCTGCGCCTTCATTCCGATCGACCGCGACGAGGACGACGGCCTGGCGCCTGTCGCTGCCGACCGCTGGGACGCCGTCATCGACGTGTCCAGGAAGCCTCGTCACGTCGAGCGGGCCGTGCGCGATCTCGACACCGAGCACTGGGTGCTCGTCTCGACGGCAAGTGTGTACCCACGGTTCGACCGCCGCGAGCAACCGGAGACCGCCGCCACGGTCCCGCCCCTCGACGACCTCGATGACGAGGCCGACTATGGCCGCGCGAAGGTGACCTGCGAGCAGCTGGTGCGCGCGGCGCCCGCCACGTCCACGGTCATCCGTGCCGGACTGATCGGCGGGCCTGGCGATCTCAGCCGCCGCAGCGGCTACTACCCCTGGCGCTTCGCCCACCCCACCGGGGACGACGTCATCGTGCCCGATGATCGCGAGCAGGCGACGGCACTCATCGACGTCGACGACCTCGCGGCATGGACCGTCCACGCAGCGGAGCAGCGGCTCGACGGCATCTTCAACGCGACAGGAGAGACCACGACGCTCGCGGAGGTCGTCGAGCTGTCGGCGCAGGTCGCCGGCTCGCGCGCCGTGCCCCGGTGGGTGGACTCGGATGCCCTGCGCGACGCCGGCGTGAGCCCGTGGAGCGGCGCGTGCTCGCTGCCGCTGTGGATCGACGACGGTGACATGCGGTGGTTCGCCACCCTCGACACCCGGGCCGCCCGAGCCGCGGGCCTCACCACGCGCCCGCTGCGGGAGACGCTCGCTCGCGTGCTCGAGTTCGAGGAGGTGCAGTCTGACGAGCTCGCGGACCGGCCGCGCGCCGGGCTGTCGGACGACGACGAGCGGCGCGTGCGCCAGCACCTCGACGGAGCGGCGGCGCGCGACGACTGACCGCTGGCGGTCCGGACGGCCGTCACGGCGAGGGGAGAGCGACCTCGTCCAGCACCACGACCCCGATCTCCCTCGCCTCGCAGAAGCCGCCGAACGAGCCGAAGTAGCTGCCGTCGCCGGCATTCCACTCGGAGAGTGCGTCCGCCTCGACGAGCGCGCCCGTGCCGGCGACGGCGTCACCGTCGGCCAACGCTTCGCCATCGATCACCGGCATCGCCCCACCGTCCGCGTTCTGCGTAGTCGCGGGCCACACGGCCCAGCGCCCAGGCGCGGTCCGTGCTGGCCGTGCCCGAGCATCGGCACTATCCCCGCAGCCGCTTGAGCCGGGCGCGAATGGCCTCGCCGTGAGCCGGAAGGTCCTCGGCGTTCGCGAGGGCGACGACCTTCTCCCCCACCTCGGCCAGCGCATCGGCGCTGTAGTGGATGGTCGAGACGGCCTTGAGGAAGCTCGTGGTGTTGAGGCCGCTCGCGAAGCGCGCTGTGCCGCCCGTGGGCAGCACGTGGTTGGAGCCGGCGAGGTAGTCGCCCAGCGGCACGGGGCTGTGCGGGCCGACGAAGATCGCGCCGGCGCTCGTGATGCGTTCGGCCACCGCGCTGGCGTCGCGGGTGTGGATCTCGAGATGCTCCGCGCCGTAGGCGTCCGCGACCTCGATGGACTGGTCGATGCTGCCCGTGAGGATGATGGCGCTCTGGCGGCCCGTGAGCGCCTCCTTGGTGCGCGCGAGGTGCTTGGTCTCGTCGCTGCGGCGGTGAAGGGCCTCCTCGACGCGGTCGGCGAGGTCCTCGTCGTCGGTGATCAGCACCGAGCCGGCCATGGGGTCGTGCTCGGCCTGGCTGAGCAGGTCGGCGGCGATGAAGTCCGCGTCGGCCGTGCTGTCCGCGATGATCGCGATCTCCGTCGGGCCCGCCTCGGCGTCGATGCCGACCACGCCGTTGACCGCGCGCTTGGCGGCGGCGACGTAGACGTTGCCGGGGCCTGTGATGACGTCGACTGGGTCGCACAGTTCCTCGACGCCGTACGCGAGCATCCCGATCGCCTGCGCGCCGCCCACGGCGTAGACCTCGTCGATGCCGAGCAGCGCGCACGCGGCAAGGATGGTCGGGTGGGGCTCGCCGTCGAACGCCTTCTGCGGCGGCGTGGCGACGGCGATCGACTGCACGCCCGCCGCCTGCGCGGCCACCACGTTCATGACCACCGAGCTCGGGTAGACCGCGAGCCCGCCGGGGACGTACAGGCCCACACGGCCCACGGGGATCCAGCGCTGGCTGACGGTCGCGCCCGGGGCGACATCGACGCTCACCGGCGGCGGCACGGTGGCCTCGTGGAACGTGCGCACGCGGGCGATGGCCTCGCGGAGGGCGTCGAGAACCGCCGTGTCCTGCGTGTCGAGCGCGGACTCGATGCGACCGGCGGGCACGCGGAGGTGCTCGGGCGTCACGCCGTCGAACCGCTCGCCGTACTCGCGCAGCGCCGCCTCGCCCCTGGCCCGGACGTCGGCGAGGATGGGCTGGACGGTGGCCAGCGCATCGGCCACGTCGACGTCCGCGCGGGGCACGACGCCCAGCAGCTCACGGGTCGTGAGGTCGCGGTCGCGAAGGTCGATTCGGCTCAGCACACGGTCAGCCTAGCGCCGGGCGGGCGCCCCACAGACGCCGGACCGGCGGCGCACCATCGCTCATCCGAGAGCGGCGCGCAGACCGTCCTCGAGCGACGTGGTGGGCCTGCCCGCGAGCTCTGCCAGGTCCGAGCCGTACACGTCGAGCTCGCCGGCCGCGACCGCCTGATCTACCTCGACCGCGAACTCGGCGGCCGGCTGGGGGACGCCAGCGCCCAGCAGGGTCTCGAGGTGCTGCGCAGCATCGAGCCTGCGCACCACCACCTGCCTCTCGCCGATGCGCTCGAGCGCTTCCGCGAAGTCGCGCATGGTCCAGCCGATGTCGCCCGCGAGCTCGTAGGTCTCGCCCTCGTGGCTTGGCGTCGTCAGCACCGTCGCGGCGGCTGCGGCGAAGTCGCGCCGTGTCGCGGACGCGGTCCGTCCGTCGCCTGCGCTCGTGAGGAGCTCGCCGCTCGCGAGCGCCTGGCGCGCCTGGGCGACGTAGTTCTCGGTGTAGAAGCCGTTGCGGAGCAGCACGTGGGGCACGCCCGACGCCGTCAGATACTGCTCCGTCCCCACGTGCTCGGGCAGGACGGGATTGATCTGCGCCTCGGAGGCGCGCAGCACGGACGTGTACGCGATGAGGCCCACTCCCGCCTCGCGGGCCGCGTCGATCGCGTTGCTGTGCTGCTGCACGCGTCGCCCGATCTCGGATCCGGAGATGATCAGCACCTTCGCCACGCCCTCGAAGGCGGCGGCGAGGCTGGGCGGGTTGTCGTAGTTGCCCTGGCGAATGGACACGCCGCGCGCCGCCAGGCTCTCGATCTTGGTGGGGTCGCGCACCACGGCCACGATCTGGTTGGGGCGCACGCCACGGGCCAGGAGCTCATCGATCACCAACGGCCCGAGGTTGCCGGAGGCGGCGGTGATGGCGATGGACATGGCGGCTCCTTCAGCGGCTCTGCCAGCAACAACCGGGCGCCGGGAGAAGCCATTCCCGACGCGTGCTGCGGGCCTCAGTCGAGCCGACGGCGCATGATCACGCGCGGCTTCCCGCCGACCTTCGATGACGTGTCCATCGCCTTGGTGAAGCCGTGCCTGGCGAACAGCGCGGCAGAGCCCGCGTATGCGGACGCCACATCGATCCTGGCGCCGCCCGTGTCAGCGGGATAGCCCTCGATCACGGGCGCGCCCCGCTCACGTGCGAACGCGACGGCGCCCTCCAGGAGCTCGCCTGCCACTCCTTGCTTGCGATGCCCGGCGCGCACGACGAAGCACACCACCGACCACGCGGGCTCCTCGTCGACCTTCGGGATCACGCGCGAATGCACGAGCCGGTGATAGGCGGACCGTGGCGACACCGAGCACCAGCCGACCACCTCGCCGTCGCGGTAGCCCAGGACCCCCGGCGGGATCGCCTCGCCGCACAGCTCGCGCAGCAGCGCGGCGCGCGCCGCGGGAGGCTTGTCCTTGATGCGCGGATCCCCCGCGCTCACGCGCAGCGAGAGGCACCAGCACGACGGCGTGTCCATGCTGCGGGGGCCGAGGATCGTCCGGACGTCCTCCCAGCGGTCAGGCGTCGCGGGAAGCACCTCGAGAGGCGTCGCCCGCGCGTCCTCGAGCGGCGTGGACCTCACGGCGTCCTCCCATCCTTACGAGCGGACCCGATCCATCCCAGGTGCGTGTGCCGGAAGTCATCAGGCTCCTTGAGTCCGTACCCGATCGCCCGATCGACGGCGACGTGGAACGCCCACGCGAGCGCCACAAGTCCCGCCCAGCGCGCCTCGATGGCCAGTGCCGCGGCTCCCAGCAGCGCCGGACCCCAGTACGAGTGCACGAGGTTGTAGACGAACGCGCCGATGCGCGGGCCGGCTAGGTACCCCAGCGCGGACAGGTCGAACGCGAGGAACAGCACCAGCAGCCACCACCAGGCATGGTCGAGCGCCACGGTCGCGACGATCACTGCGATCGCCACGGCCGCGTTCTCGACACGCTGCCACGAGCGGGTGCTCATGTGGGCAACGGTAGCGCTCGCACCCGCCTTGCTACAGTGGCGGCCATGCAGAGCCTGTGAGGATTCGCGCGGCGACGTCGCCGCGCTCGAGCGCACCGCACCCACCCACCGTCAGGACTGCCATGACCCACCTTCCCCTCGCCGGCCGCACCGCCCTCGTGACGGGCGTCTCCCGCCGCCGCGGCGTCGGCTTCGCCGTCGCCCGCCGCCTCCTGACCGACGGCGCGAGCGTCGCCATCCAGCACTACCAACCGCACGATCTCGACCAGCCGTGGGGCGGTGACGACGTAGACGCGCTCGTCGCCGAGCTGCGAGACGCGGCCGTGGGCGATGCGAGGTTCATGGACGTCGAGGCCGACTTGCGCGACGGCGCGGCCCCAGGCGAGCTCGTGCGCGTCGCCGTCGAGGCCCTCGGCGGCCTCGACCTGCTGGTGTGCAACCACGCCAAGAGCGGCAACGACGGCGCCATCCACGACATGACGGCGGAGCGCCTGAGCGCCTTCTGGGAGACCAACACCCGCTCCACGCTGCTGCTGACCCAGGCCTTCGCGGCGCTGCACGGCGGGGTCGCCGGAGGCGCTCGTCCGGGAGATGCAGCCCGAGGTGCCCCGCTGCCCGGGCCGGTCGGACATGTCATCTGGATGACGTCGGGTCAGCAGGACGGGCCGATGCGCGGGGAGGTCGCGTACGCGGCCTCCAAGGCCGCGCTCGCCGGCGTGACGGCGACGGTCGCGGCGGAGCTGCTCGAGCTCGGGATCGTGCTCAACACCGTCAACCCCGGCCCGGTCAACACCGGCTATCTCGACTCGGACTCCACGGATCGCGACCTCGGGCCGCTCGACGAGTGGCGGGCACGCACCCCGTTCGGGCGGTTCGGCGAGCCCGCCGATCCCGCCCGGCTCATCGCGTGGCTCGTGTCCGAGGAGGGCTCGTGGGTGGCGGGTCAGGTGCTCAAGACGGACGGTGGGCTGAGCCTGTACTGAGATCTCCTCGCAGCACGCGGCGAAGGGGCAGGACCGTCAGTGAGGTCCTCATAGGACGCTCAGGTGGGGTGTGAGGGGTAGTTACGCGCCCGCGAGGCAGCTCGGGCCGAACGCCGCCTTGAGGTCGCCGTAGAGCGCGCTCGACCGTGCGACCCGGAACTCGTCACCCAGACGCATCGTGATGGGCTTGCCGGTGCCTGTGAGCACCATGCGCACCTCGACGGAGCCGGGGTGGGAGCGCAGGATCCCCTTGATCTCCTCGACCATCGGCGGGTTGACGCGCGCCGCGGGCAGCGTGATGGCGACGGGCGAGGTGTCCACGACGTTGAGGTTCGGCACCCTCAGCTCGACGGCGGAGAACTGCAGGCCGCCGTCGCCCCGCTCCCGGGCGCGCACCTTGATCGTCAGCACCGCATCCTCGGCGAGGTCGCGCGCGTACGTCTCGTAGGTGCGCCCGAAGAAGGAGATATCCGTCTCGCCCGACAGGTCCTCGAGGGTCACGATCGCGTAGGCGTTGCCCGACTTCGCGACGCGCCGGTCCACACGGGTGACGAGGCCGGCGAATGACACCTGGGCGCCGTCGTTCACGCCGTTCGCGGGCGTGGCCGCGAGGATCTGGTGCGACGCCTCCGAACGGATCACATGGTCCAGTCCGGACAGCGGATGGTCGGACACGTACAGGCCGAGCATGTCGCGCTCGAGGTTGAGCTTGGTCTTCTTGTCCCACTCCTCGAGCTGGGGCACCACCACCGTGACGCCGCCGCCCAGGTCGGCGTCGCCCCCGAACAGGTCGAACTGTCCCGTGGCCTCCTGACGCTTCACGCCCACGACGGAGTCGATGGCCTGCTCGTGCACGGCGTTGAGCGCCCTGCGCGAGTAGCCCAACGAGTCGAAGGCGCCAGCCTTGATGAGCGAGTCGATCGTGCGCTTGTTGCACACGGTCGCGGGGACCTTGTCGAGGAAGTCCTGGAAGGACGTGAAGGCGCCCTTCTCCTGGCGCGTCTTCACGATCGCCTCGACCACGTTCGAGCCGACGTTGCGCACCGCCGTCAGGCCGAACCGAATGTCGGTGCCGACCGCTGAGAACAGCCCCTTGGACTCGTTGACGTCGGGCGGCAGCACCGTGATGCCCATGCGGCGGCACTCGGCCAGGTACAGCGCGGACTTGTCCTTGTCGGTGCCCACCGACGTCAGCAGCGCCGCCATGTACTCGGTCGGGTAGTGGGCCTTGAGATACGCGGTCCAGAACGACAGCACGCCGTAGGCGGCGGTGTGCGCCTTGTTGAAGGCGTAGTCGGCGAACGGCAGCAGCGTGTCCCACAGCGCCTTGATGGCGGCATCGGAGTAGCCGTTGGCCTTCATGCCGGCCTCGAAGGGCTCGAACTCCTTGTCGAGGATCTCCTTCTTCTTCTTGCCCATCGCGCGGCGCAGCAGGTCCGCCGCGCCCAGCGTGTAGCCCGCGACGATCTGCGCGATGCGCTGCACCTGCTCCTGGTAGACGATGAGGCCATAGGTGATGCCGAGCACCTCGCGCAGCGGCTCGTCGAGCTCCGGGTGGATGGGCTCGATCTTCTGGCGACCGTTCTTGCGCTCGGCGTAGTTGGTGTGCGAGTTCATGCCCATCGGGCCAGGGCGGTACAGCGCGAGCACCGCCGAGATGTCCTCGAAGCTGTCGGGCTTCATCTGACGCAGCAGCGATCGCATCGCGGTGCCGTCGAGCTGGAACACACCCAGGGTGTCACCGCGACCCAACAGGTTGAAGGTCTCCTCGTCCGCGAGCTCGAGGTCCTCGAGAACCAGCGGCTCCTTGCCGTTGTCGACGATGTTGTCGAGCGCGTCGTCGAGGATCGTGAGGTTCCTCAGGCCCAGGAAGTCCATCTTGACCAGCCCGAGGCCCTCGGCCGTGGGGTAGTCGAACTGTGTGATGACGGCGCCGTCCTGCTCGCGTCGCATGATGGGGATGATGTCGATGAGCGGGTGGCTCGACATGATCACGCCGGCGGCGTGGACGCCCCACTGGCGCTTCAGCCCCTCGAGTCCCTGGGCGAGCTCGAACACCTGCTGCGCCTCGGGGTCGGTCTCCAGCAGCGCTCGGAAGTCGCCGCCCTCGTGGTGGCGCGGGTGGGACGAGTCGGTGATGCCGACCAGGGGCATGTCCTTGCCCATGATCGCCTCGGGGTACGCCTTGGTGAGCTGCTCGCCCACGGCGAAGGGCTTGCCCAGCACGCGCGCGGCATCCTTGAGCGCCTGCTTGGCCTTGATGGTGCCGTAGGTCGCGATCATCGCGACCTTCTCCTCGCCGTACTTCTCCGTGACGTAGCGGATCACCTCGCCGCGCCTGCGCTCGTCGAAGTCGATGTCGAAGTCGGGCTTGGACTCGCGCTCCGGGTTGAGGAATCGCTCGAAGTAGAGCTGGTGGACGATCGGGTCGATGTCCGTGATCTTCATCGCGTACGCCGCCATGGAGCCGGCGCCGGAGCCGCGGCCGGGACCCACCCGGATGCCGTTGTCCTTGGCCCACTTGATGAAGTCCGCGACCACGAGGAAGTAGCCCGGATACCCCTTGCCTGCGATGACCTCGATCTCGAAGTTGGCGCGCTCCTGGACCTCCGCCGGGATGGTCTCGCCGAAACGCTCGTGCAGCCCCTTCTGGACCTCCTTGACGAACCACGAGTGCTCGTCCTCGCCCGGCGGCACGTCGTAGACCGGCATGTAGTCGGCCTTGGTGTCGAACTCGACCTCGCACTTCTCCGCGATCTCCAGCGTCGAGTCGCACGCCTCGGGCAGCTCGCGCCACAGGTGGCGCATCTCCTCGGCTGACTTGAGGTAGAAGCCGTCGCCGCTGAACGCGAAACGCTTGCCGCCCTGCTCATAGGTGGGTTCGTTGAGGGTGGAGCCGGACTGGACGCACAGCAGCGCCTCGTGCGCGACCGAGTCCTCCTTGCGCACGTAGTGGGAGTCGTTGGTCGCGACCAGCGGAGCCCCCAGCTGGTGGGCGAGGCGCAGCAGGTCCTCGCGCACGCGCTTCTCGAGGTCGAGGCCGTGGTCCATGAGCTCGACGTAGAAGTTCTCGGCACCGAAGATGTCCTGGAACTCGCCGGCGGCCTTGAGAGCCTCGTCGTACTGGCCCAGGCGCAGGCGCGTCTGCACCTCGCCCGACGGGCAGCCCGTGGTCGCGATGATGCCCTTGGCGTAGCGCTGCAGCAGGTCGCGGTCCATGCGCGGCTTGTGGAAGTGGCCCTCGAGCGAGGCGTAGGACGACATGCGGAACAGGTTGTGCATGCCCGCGGTGTTCGCCGCCCACATCGTCATGTGGGTGTACGCGCCACCCGCGGAGACGTCGTCGCCCTCCTGCCCACGTTCGCCCCACCGCACGCGCGTCTTGTCCTGGCGCGCGGTGCCGGGCGTGAGGTAGGCCTCGACGCCGATGATGGGCTTCACGCCGTGCGCGCGGCCCTTCGCCCAGAAGTCGTAGGCGCCGAAGATGTAGCCGTGGTCCGTGGTCGCGAGCGCCGTCTGGCCCAGCTCCTTGGCATGCGTGAACAGGTCGTCCAGCCTCGCCGCACCGTCCAGCAACGAGTACTCGGTGTGGACATGGAGGTGGACGAAATCACTGCCGGGCATGGAACCCGATTCTAGGGCTGGCGACGGACATCGGGTCCTCTCCTCAGCCAGCCTCCGACAGTTTCGAACATCCGCCCAGCAACACGCCGATGATGATGCGCCGATCCGCCCGTTCGCTCCGCGTGTCGTGCTCGGGATGTTCGGATGTGTCGCGGGAACAGGGGGTCGCTCGAACCTTGGGACAATGGCCAGCGTGAGTTCCCCGTCCCCCTCTCCCAAGAACCGAGACAGCAGCCGTCGCAGCGCCGATGCGCGGGCTGGCTCGCCCCGCGGGCGACGGTCGGGCGGTGGCCGCCGCGCCGGAACGGGGCAGGGCCGCGCGCGCGACCCGCACCGGAGGGTCAGCGCCGCACAGCTGGAGGCCGCGGCGCGCGCCCGCGAGGCCGTCGACGTCCCGCCCATCACCTACCCGCCCGAGCTCCCCGTCAGCGCGAGCAGGGAGCGCATCGCGGAGGCCATCCGCGACCACCAGGTCGTCATCGTCGCGGGCGAGACCGGGTCGGGCAAGACCACGCAGCTGCCCAAGATCGCACTGGAGCTCGGCCGCGGGCGCGCGGGGCAAATCGGCCACACGCAGCCGCGGCGCATCGCGGCCCGGTCGGTGGCCGAGCGCATCGCGGAGGAGCTCGGCACGAGCATCGGCGAGATCGTCGGCTATCAGGTGCGCTTCACGGACGAGTCCAGCGAGAGGACGCTCGTCAAGGTGATGACCGACGGCATCCTGCTCGCCCAGATCCAGCGCGACCCCGATCTGCTCGCCTACGACACGCTCATCATCGACGAGGCGCACGAGCGCAGCCTCAACATCGACTTCCTGCTCGGCTACCTCACCAACCTGCTGCCGCGCCGACCGGACCTCAAGGTCATCATCACCTCGGCCACCATCGACTCCGCGCGCTTCGCTCGCCACTTCGCCCCTGGCGGCCCCCTGCACCCGCCACAGCTGGACGAGCTCGAGGAGCCAGCAAGCGCATCGGCCGGACCTGACGCCCCGGCGACGGCTCCGGTGATCGAGGTGACGGGGCGCACGTACCCCGTCGAGATCCGCTACCGACCGCTCGCGGGCGAGACACGCGGCGAGGAGAGGGACCAGGCGACCGGCATCGTCGACGCGTGCCAGGAGCTCATGCGGGAGACCACGGGCGACGTGCTCGTGTTCCTGTCGGGCGAGCGCGAGATCAGGGACGCGGCCGATGCGCTCGAGGGCTGGCTCGGCCCGCGCGCCAGGGACGCGCGGCACCCCCAGCGCGTGGAGATCCTGCCGCTGTACTCGCGCCTGTCCTCCGCGGAGCAGCACCGGGTCTTCGAGCGGCACTCCCACCGTCGCATCGTGCTGTCGACCAACGTGGCGGAGACGTCGCTGACCGTGCCGGGCATCCACTCCGTCGTCGATCCCGGCACCGCCCGCATCTCACGGTACTCGAAGGCCACCAAGGTCCAGCGGCTGCCCATCGAGCCCATCAGCCAGGCGAGCGCCAACCAGCGGTCGGGGCGCGCGGGGCGCCTCGCTGACGGCATCGCGATCCGGCTGTACGCCGAGGAGGACTTCGAGGGCCGCCCGGCATTCACCGAGCCCGAGATCTTGCGCACGTCGCTCGCGTCGGTGCTGCTGCAGATGATCGCCGTGGGCGTGGTGTCCTCGCCTGATGACGTCGCGGCGTTCCCGTTCGTCGAGCCGCCGGACACGCGCGCCATCCGCGACGGCGTGCAGCTGCTGACGGAGCTGGGCGCGATCGCGACCGAGGAAGGCCGCACACGACTGACGGACATCGGGCGCTCTCTCGCGCGGCTGCCCATGGATCCGCGCCAGGCGCGCATGATCGTCGAGGCGGGGCGACATGGTGTCGCGCGCGAGGTGGCGATCATCGCGGCGGCGCTGTCGATCCAGGATCCTCGCGAGCGACCCGCGGACCAGAGAGAGGCCGCAGACGCGCTTCATCGACGTTTCGCCGACCCCACCTCCGATCTGCTCGCCTATCTCAACCTGTGGGAGTACCTGCGCGAACAGCGCCGCGAGCTGTCGGGCAACGCGTTCCGACGCATGTGCCGCGCCGAGCACCTCAACTTCCTGCGCGTGCGCGAGTGGCAGGACGTGGTCGAGCAGATCCGCATCACCGCCAAGCCGCTGGGACTGTCCATGCCGCGTGTCGAGGCACAGCGGTCCTCCGACATCGCCGATAGTCAGGCGCACCGCTATGTGTGGAACGCGGACGCCATCCACCGCTCGGTGCTGGCCGGCCTGCTGTCCCAGCTGGGAATGCAGGAGACGGGCGAGCCCAAGGCCTCGCAGTTCTCCCACCTGCGCGGGCCCCAGCGCGAGGCCGCCATCCGCCGAGCCAAGAAGCAGGCGCGCAACGAGTACCTGGGCGCGCGCGGGGCGCGGTTCGCGATCTTTCCCGGCTCTCCTCTTTCCAAGAAACCGCCGGCGTTCATCATGGCCGCCGAGCTCGTCGAGACCAGCCGCCTGTGGGCGCGCGACGTCGCGGCGGTGCAGCCCGAGTGGGCCGAGGCGCTCGCCGGCGACCTCGCCAAGCGCACCTATTCCGACCCGCACTGGTCCAAGCGCCGCGGCGCCGCCGTCGCCACCGAGAAGGTGCTGCTGTACGGCGTGCCGATCGTCGCGGACCGCGCCGTGCTGTGGGGGCGCATCCGGGCGCACGAGGCTCGAGAGCTGTTCATCCGCCATGCGCTGGTCGAGGGCGACTGGGACACCCACCACCGGTTCTGGAAGGACAACCAGCGTCTCATCGAGGAGGCCGAGGAGCTCGAGGCGCGGTCGCGCACGCGCGGCCTGCTCGCCGACGATCAGGCGCTGTTCGACTTCTACGACGAGCGCATCCCTGACTCGATCGTGTCGCAGCGGCACTTCGACCGCTGGTGGAAGGACGAGCGGCGCCGCTCCCCCGACCTGCTGACCTTGACGCTCGACACTATCGCACCCGAGCACGAGGACGTCGACACGTCGCTCTATCCCGAGCTGTGGCCCCAGGGCGACCTCGAGCTGCCGCTGACGTACCAGTTCGAGCCGGGCACCGACGCCGACGGGGTGACGGTGCACGTCCCCCTCGCGGTGCTCCCACGGGTCGTGCCCGACGGCTTCGACTGGATGGTGCCGGGCTTGGCGGACGAGCTCGCGACGGCGACCATCCGTGCCTTGCCCAAGACGGTGCGGCGCCTGCTGGTTCCCGCGCCTGACACCGCCCGCGAGGTCGTGGCCTGGCTCGAGCGATCGACGCCCGCGTGGGTGGACATGGCGCGCGCCGGAGACATGGCGGACTCCTACCGCGAGGCGTTCTCCCGCGCCGTCCTCGAGACACGCGGCGTCGAGATCCCTGCAGACGCGTGGGACGGCCTCGCGGAGCGACTGCCCGCGCACCTGCGCATGACCTTCCGCGTCGAGGACGAGCGCGGTCGGAACCTCGAGGAGTCCACCTCGCTGCTCGGGCTGCAGCGTTCACTCGCCCCGCAGTCCCAGGCGGCAGTGAGCTCCGCGGTCGAGCGTGCGGCGCGGGCAGCCTCGTCGAGCTCTCGAGGCGCCGATGCGCGAGGCGGCGCGGGCGGTTCTGGCACCGCGGCGGCGTCCAGCGTCGGGCACGCGGCGAAAGCCACCATCGCGGGTGAGGACGACAGCAGCGCCTCACATGCGGCGGGTGCCTCCGCTGGCCTCGCGGAGGTCGCGGGCCTCGCCACGTGGCCCGACCTGCCCGATGGCGCGCTCCCCGACGAGGTCAGCGGCACCGTCGGCGGCGCGACTGTGCGCGGCTACCCGTCTCTCGTGGACGAGGGCGCATCGGTCGCCCTGCGCGTGCTCGGCGCAGCGGACGACCTCGCCGTGGCTCACCCGTCCGGCGTGCGCCGCCTGCTGCTCACGGAGTGCGGCCTGCCGGCCAAGCGCATCAGCACCCGCTGGACCGGCCGCGAGGCACTGAGCCTCGCGGCGTCGCCGTATCCCACCACCGACGCGTTGGCCGTCGCACTCCAGGAGACCGCGATCCGGTCCCTCACGACGGGTCCCGACGTCGACGCCGCCACCGTCACCGACGCGAACGCCTACGCCCGCGCGCGCGACCACGTCCGCGCGCGGCTCGAGGACGAGACGCATCGGCTCGCCGGAGTCGTCGCGATGGCGCTCGACGCGTACCGCGACCTCGACGCCGCCCTCAGCGGGTCGCGGTCGATGGCGCTGCTCGCGGTCGTGGCGGACATCCGCGCGCAGGCAGATGCCCTCGTGGGTGCCGGCTTCCTCAGCCGCACTCCCGTCGACCGCCTGCCACACCTGCCGCGCTACCTCAAGGCCGCATCGGCCCGTCTCGAGAGGGCCGCGAGCGACCCCCACCGGGACGCGGCTCAGATCTGGACGGTGCGAGCGCTCACCGAGGAGCTGGACACCGTGCGCGCAGCGCACGAGGCGGGGCGCGGCGATCCCGAACGTGCGGACAGGCTCGAGCACGCGCGCTGGATGATCGAGGAGCTGCGCGTCTCGCTGTTCGCGCAGGGACTCGGGACGTCGGAGCCGGTGAGCGACAAGCGCATCCGCAAGCTCCTCGCCTGACATCGCGCGCCGCGCGCGTACCGCTCCACACACGGCTGGGACCCACGGGACCACAGTGGCTGGTGTGCCGTCGCACGTGCCTCACCCGTCACCTCCATCCCACGTGTGTGTCGGGCGGTGCAGTCGCGCCGGCTGGTGGAGACCGTTCAGCTCCTGAGCTGCTCGAGCGCCGCCGCGAGATCGTCCGGGTACTCGGAGGTCACCCGCACCTCGCCCCGGTCCACGGGATGCTCGAAGGCCAGCTCGCGCGCGTGCAGCCACTGGCGCGACAGGTCGAGCCGGCGCGCGAGCGTCGGGTCGGCGCCGTACGTGAGGTCGCCCACGAGCGGATGCCGCATGGCGGCCATGTGGACGCGGATCTGGTGCGTGCGGCCGGTCTCGAGGTGGATCTCCAGCAGCGATGCCGCCGGGAACATCTCGAGCACCTCGTAATGGGTGATCGAGGGACGGCCGTCCTGGACCACCGCGAACTTGTAGTCCGAAGACGGGTGGCGTCCGATGGGCGCGTCGATGGTGCCCGCCGTGGGATCCAGGTGGCCCTGGGCGATCGCGTGGTAGACCTTCTCGACGGTCCGCTCCTTGAACGCCGCCTTGAGCGCCGAGTAGGCGGGCACGGAGCGAGCGACGACCATGAGCCCAGAGGTGCCCACGTCGAGCCTGTGAACGATGCCCTGGCGCTCGGCCGGGCCCGCTTGGGCCACCGTCACGCCCATCGACGCCAGCGCGCCCACGACCGTGGGTCCCGACCACCCCGGCGACGGGTGCGCCGCGACTCCCACGGGCTTGTCGATGACGATGAGGTCCGCGTCCTCGTAGACGACCCCCAGGCCGCCTGGCACCTCAGGCTCCGGCTCCGCGTCCCGCTCGTCCGGGAGGTCGACGGCGATGACGCCATCGCCCACGCGATCCGACTTCGCGAGCGTGCGCCCGTCGAGCATGACCGCGCCGCCCGCGAGCAGCTCCGCGGCCTTGGTGCGCGACAGCCCGAGCATGCGCGCGAGAGCCGCGTCCGCGCGCTCGCCCACCACGGCGTCGGGGACGGGCAGGTACCTGGTGTCAGCCACGGCGATCGGCGTCGCTCGCCGAGGTGGCGGCGGGCGCGTCGGGCTCAGCGGCTCCCGCAGGCGACACGCCATCGTCAGTCACGACCGCATCGGGCTTCTCTGATGACGTGCTTCCCGCCTCAGCCGAGCGCTCGTCCGTGCCCTCGCCCGGCGCGGGCGCGAGCAGCGGCTTGCGCAGCAGGCTCATGAGCAGTATCGCCGCGGCGGCACCCACGATCGCGATGTCCGCGACGTTGCCGACGAACCAGCCGTTGTAGTTGATCATGTCGACCACGTGGCCCTGACCGAAGGACGGCTCGCGGAACAGCCGGTCGATGAGGTTGCCGATGGCGCCGCCCAGGCCGATCCCAAAGATCAGCACCGCGGGCGTCGACTGCGCGCGGCGTCCGTAGTAGATGATGCCGACCGTCACCACGATGGCGACGATGGTGAGGATCCAGGTGGTGCTGTTGCCCAGCGAGAACGCCGCGCCGGAGTTGAACACCAGCTGGAACGACAGCAGGTCGCCCACGATCTCGACCTTCTCACCGGGCTCGAGCGCCGCGAGTGCCCACTGCTTGGTGATCTGATCGATCACCACCACGAGGAGGGCGACCAGCCACAGGGCTGGTCGCCAGGTCACCGACGCTCCTCGCGCTGCTTGCAGGTCACGCAGTGAGTGGCACGAGGGAAGGCCTGGAGGCGCGCCTTGCCGATCCCCTCGCCGCACGACTGGCAGGTGCCATACGTGCCGGCGTTGACGCGGCGCAGCGCGTCGACGCTCTGCTCGAGCATGTCGCGCGTGTTGTTGACGATCGACATCTCCTGCTCGCGCTCGAGAGCCGTCGACCCGGCGTCGGCCTGGTCGTCGCCAGCTCCCTCCGAGGTGTGGAGCAGGTCGTCGAGGTCGTGCTCGGCGCCGTGGTACTCCTGCACCAGTCGCTCGACGTCCGCGTTGAGGGTCTTGACGATCGCGCGCAGCTCGGCGACCTTCCAGGGCTCGTCGCCGTCGCGCACGGCGAGGCGCTTGGCATCGGCTGCCTTGAGCTCCGCCGGATCGACGACCACGATCGTCACATCAGTACTGGTCATGCCCTCTTCCTCGAATCAGGGTAGTGACGAGAGACTAATCCCGTTTGCCCGGCATCGCAAAGCGCCACGCCAGCACCGCACGCCCGCGGGCGCGCCGCCACATGTTCTCAGGTCAGCGCTGCTCGTCCTCGGCTGCCTGCTGAGTGCCGAACGCCTGCGCGACGTCGCTGGTACCGCTGGGCGAGGCACCCCAGGGCGTGGGCGTCTCGGCGCCCGGCTCCTGGTCGCGAACCTGCGCCCAGGGGCTCTCCGCGGCCTTCGGGGCGCCTGCGGCGTCCGCGCCATCCTCGTCCGCGGCGGCAGAGGCCGTCGACGGCGCGTCACCGGCCGCAGCCGACACGGCTGACGGGGCCTCGGCCACCGAGGCCGCGGACGCTGCGACGGGCTGGGACGCCTGGCCGAAGCCGCCATCGAACGCCGGGGCCGACGACGATGCGCTGGGCTCCTTCGCGCCATGGTCGAGGTCGCCGAGGAGGTTCTCGAGGTAGCTCTTGAGGCGCGCGCGGTAGTCGCGCTCGAAGCGCCGCAGATCATCGATCTTGGTCTCGAGCTCGGTGCGCTCGGTGGCGAGCTGGTCCATGCGGTCGCGGGCGTCCGTCTCGGCCTGCTCGACGATCGACTCCGCCTTGACCTTGGCCTCGTCGATGAGGCGGTCGCGCTCGGACTCGCCTGCCTGGACGTACTCGTCGTGGAGCTTCTGCGCCATCGCCAGCATGCCGGTCGCGCTCGGAGGCGTGGGGTCGGTGGCCGCGGCCAGGAGTCCGCCCTCGGTAGACGGCTCGGGCTCGGGCGCGGACGCCTGCGAGGGCGTGGTGGGCGATCCGGCCTGCGCCTGGGCGAGACGCTGCGCGAGGTCGTCGCGCTCGGCGGTGAGCGACTGGATGGTGTGCGCGACCTCGTCGAGGAAGTCGTCCACCTCGTCCTGGTCGAACCCCTCGCGGTACTTGGTCTTCGAGAACGCCTTGTTGAGGACGTCCTCTGCCGTCAGCAGTGCCATGTCCGAACCACCTTCACTTCCTCGGCGAGGTCGGATATGTCCCGACCTTCCGTCTTGGTCACTCTACTCAACGATGTCTATCGGCACTCGCCGTCGACCGCTCAAGCGATCGTCATGCGCCAACGATGCCGTACTGCAGCGTGGCGAGGACGGCGCTCAACAGGTAGCAGCCGAAGAACAGCACCAGGAACGCGATGTCCAGCCGGAACTGCCCCAACTGCAGGGGCGGGATCAGCCGCCGCAGAGCCTTCAGCGGCGGGTCCGTCACGGAGAACACCGACTCGGTCGCCACCAGGGCGACGCCGGACGGCCTCCAGTCACGCGCGAACGACAGCACCAGCCCGAGGATCACGCGCGCGAAGAGCATCAGCATGAACAGGAACAGCACGAACCGCAGCGCGTCGAAGATCAGATCCACGCAGTGAGCCTAACCGAGGCTAGCGGCCGTTGAAGAACTCGTTCTCGACAGGCTCGGGCTGCTCGGTGTCCATCCCGATCTCCACGTGCGCCGGCGACAGCAGGAACACCGAGGTCGTCACCCGCTCGATCGAGCCGTGCAGGCCAAACGACAGTCCGGCGGAGAAGTCGACCAGTCGCTTCGCGTCCGCGTCCGACATCTCGGTGAGGTTCATGATGACCGGGACGCCCTGGCGGAACGCCTCGCCGATCAGGCGCGCGTCGTTGTAGGTGCGCGGCTTGATGGTCTGGATGCGGCGCAGGTCGTTCGCGGACATGTGGCTCGCGGGCGTGCGCTGACGCTCGTTGCGCGCAGCCTTCGACGGCGCCTCGTGGCGCTCGCGAACCTCGGACATGTCGTGGAGGTTCGTCACGGGAGCGAGCTCGTCGTCCGCATAGTCGTACTCCTCGTGCTGGCTCACGTCGAAGCCGAGGTACTGGATGGCCTTGCGCATCGCGCTCATCGGGGGCTCCTTCGAAGTTCTCGCTCTTGGTAGAACGGTAGGTCGGCGGCGGCGCGGTGCCGGGGAGCGACACGCCGCGCGGTCACTCGCACACGATCACGCCGGCGAACCGTCCCGTCACGCCGTCCCTGCGATGCGAGAACAGCGCGGGGCTCTCCACCGTGCACACCTTGCTGCGGACGATCTGCCCGAACCCCAGCTGCGACAGCCTCGCCTCGATCGCGCGCGGCAGGTCGAGCGCCGGCGTCCCGCCGCGGGTCGACGTGAACGCCGAGGGATGCCGCGCGGAGACGCGCGCCCGCATCGAGTCCGGCACCTCGTAGCAGCGCCCGCACACGGCGGGACCGATCGAGGCACTCATCTCGCCGTCGATGGCCCGCCGCGCGCGCACGTCCAGCAGCGACGCCACGACGTTGTCGACGACGCCCAGGAAGAGGCCCTCCCTGCCGGCGTGCACCGCCGCGACCGCGCCGGTCGCGCCGTCATGGAGGAGCACCGGCACACAGTCGGCCGCGATGGCCCCCAGGGCGACGCCTGGCACCTGGGTGACGAGTGCATCGGCTGCCTGCGCGAGCTCACCCGGACGGGAGATGCGGGCGACCGCGATGCCGTGCTCAGCTGTGAGGAAGGTGACGGGGGCGCCCGCGTGGCGCGCGACGATCTCCCTGTTGCGCGCCACGTCGACGGGGTCGTCGCCCACGTGGTCGGCGACGTTGAGCGAGTCGTAGGGAGGCTGGCTCACTCCCCCGGCGCGGGTGGTGAAGAACGCGCGAACCTCGAGTCCCGCGTCGAGCATCCCCTCCTACCGGAGGAACTCGGGCACGTCGAGAGCGTCCGCATCCCGGCGGGAGGGCTTGACCTCGATCGCGTCCGTGACCGGCGGCGCCTCGGGCTCGTCGGCGTCGAGCGCCTGCGGCACGGGTGCCGAGGACTGCTCGACGCGCGCCTCGACCGGCTCCTGCTCCTGCGCGGCCGGCGTCTCCTTCGCGCCCTCGATGGTGCCGAGCGCCCCGGTGCGGTGGCGCGTGGTGGGCGCGCCGCCGTCGAAGCCGGCGGCGATCACCGTGATGCGGAGCTCGTCGCCCAGCGAGTCGTCGATGACAGTGCCGAAGATGATGTTCGCCTCGGCGTGGGCGGCCTCGCGCACCAGGCGTGCGGCCGTCTCGACCTCCTTGATGCCCAGGTTCGAGCCACCGGCGATGGACAGCAGCACGCCGTGCGCGCCCTCGATCGACGCCTCGAGCAGCGGCGACGAGATCGCGCCCTCAGCGGCAGTGAGCGCACGGGACTCGCCGCGCGACGAGCTCACGCCCATGAGCGCGGTGCCCGCGCCCTGCATGACGGACTTGACGTCGTTGAAGTCGACGTTGATGAGGCCGGGCGTCGTGATGAGGTCGGTGATGCCCTGGACGCCCCCCTGCAGCACCTGGTCGGCCGCGGCGAAGGCGCCGAGGATCGACAGCTCGGTGTCGTCGATGTCGAGCAGGCGGTCGTTCGGGATCACGATGAGGGTGTCGACCTCCTCGCGCAGGCGCTGGATGCCGGAGTCCGCCTGGTCGGCGCGACGGCGGCCCTCGAAGCTGAAGGGGCGCGTGACGACACCCACGGTCAGGGCGCCGAGGCCGCGAGCGATCTTCGCGACGACGGGCGCACCGCCGGTGCCGGTGCCGCCGCCCTCGCCCGCGGTCACGAACACCATGTCGGCGCCCTTGAGCGCCTCCGCGATCTCGTCCTCGTGGTCCTCGGCCGCCTGGCGGCCGACCTCGGGGTCCGCGCCCGCACCCAGGCCCCGGGTGAGCTCGCGCCCGATGTCGAGCTTGACGTCGGCGTCCGACATGAGCAGCGCCTGAGCATCGGTGTTGATGGCGATGAACTCGGCGCCCTTGAGGCCGACGTCGATCATGCGGTTGACGGCGTTCACGCCGCCGCCGCCCACGCCGACGACCTTGATGGCGGTGATGTAGTTCTGCGGTGCGGCCATGAGACCCTCTCCCAACCTTAACCCTCTACTTGAGGGTTATAGTTATGTCAACTGCTTCCACTGGAGAAGGTACGTCGGGACGGCGGATGCGCACGTGAGGCGCGCGCGTGTCGCTCGATAATCTCGGCGAGGAAGGCTGGCCTCCCGACCGGTCGATGTCAGGACACCGTCGGAAGCGTGGGCGCGGACACGTCGATGACCTCGGCGCCGGCGCGCTCGTCGAGCAGCACCAGCAGCACCTCCGCCTTGAGCGCCGACTCCTCGGCACTGCCCCACTCGACGCTCGGCCCGTCCCGCAGGACGAAGTGGATCGAGTCCTCGGTCTGCGCCTCGATGTCCCGGATGCGGTCGCGCAGCTCGACCGGCATCTCGTCGATGACCGCGATGACGCCGTCGAGGATGCGGGCGTCCTCGGCGTTCAGCGGAACGTTGACGAGCGGGAGGTCGGCCGGCGCCTCGTCCGCCTCGGCGACCTGCGTGCCGGTCTGGTCGAGGAGGACCACGGTGCCATCGGCGACGGGGATCGCCGCGACGGGCTCGGCGGAGTCGATGGTGATTCTCAAGCCTGCGGGCCACACGCGCTCGACCTCGGCCGTGTGCACCCCCACCAGCTCCTCGAGCCGATCCTCGACGTGCGCGGTGTTGAGCAGGACGAGCGAGGTGCCCGACTGCTCGGCGACGATCGACTCGACGTCGGCGGGGTCCACGACCGTCCCGAACCCGCTCGCCTCGATGTTCTGCTCGTCGAACGCGAAGACCGGCGACATCAGCAGCACCCACGCGGCCGCCGCCGCGCCGCCCGCGTACAGCGCCCGGCGTCCCCAGCGCGCGGACAGCAGCCGACGGTGCGCGCTGCGCTTCTCCTTGAGCCTCTCCTCCATGCGCGTGGACACCGTCGTCGAGGCCGCCTTGGTCTTGGCCCACGGCGTCGCGAACGTTCCTGATCCAGGAGAGGGCCGATGCGCGGGCTGGGCCCCGGTGGCAGGCTCGTCCAAGCGGCCCAGGCGGCCGCCGGTGGCGGTCGCGAGCGCACGCTGCAGGATGCCGGGAGCGGCAGCCGATGCAGGTGCGCGCGCGGCGGAGGAGGCGGAGGGCGCCGATGCGCGCGAGGCCGAAGGCCTTCGAACCGGGCCAGCGACGGGTGTCGAGGTGCGCGCCGTCCGCTGGCCCGTCGAGCGCGGCGGATCAGCGGGCCTCTGCACGCTGGGCGCCGCGGGACGCTGCCCGCCACGAGAACGCGGAGCCGCCGGCTTGCGGATCGAGCCGGAAGCGGTGCGTGGGGGTCGCGAGCCCGAGCCACCGCCGGCGGCCGGCGCGGGGCGCGACGATCGGGCAGGCGTCGCGGCCACCGAGGACCACGGGACGGAGCGCTGCGGACTGCCCTCGCCGGTCGGCGGCCTGCGCTGCTCAGCCATCGGCGGCCTCGCGCAGGTCGTCCAGGATCCAGTCCGCGGCGAGCGTCACCGTCCCCGAGCCGATGGTCATGACCTGCGTGCCGGGCCTCGCGAGCGACGCGGCGACGGCGGCGGCCTCGCGGAGGTCCTCGACCACCTGCGCCGTCGAGCCGTCCGGGACCTCCATCAGCCCGAGGATGCTGTCCGACGTGACGCCGGGAATCGGGTCCTCGCGGTCGCCATGGACGCCGGCGATCACCACGTCCGCGTCGTCGATCGCCAGCGCGCGAGCGAAGTTCGCGGCGTGCAGCTGGGTGCGCGTGAACAGCGCCGGCTGGAACAGCACGACGAGGTGCTCCTCCCCTGCGGCGCGCGCCGCCGCGAGGACCGCGGCGACCTCGGTCGGGTGGTGCGCGTAGTCGTCGACCACCCGCACTCCGCCGGCCTCCCCGCGAAGCTCGTAGCGCCTGCCGGTGCCAGCGAAGCTCGCGAGCGCATCGGCTGCCGAGACCGCATCGGCCCCCATGACGACGGCGGCCGCCCAGGCCGCGGCGGCGTTCAGCCGCTGGTGCTCCCCCGGCACCGGCACCACGAGCGAAATGGGCCCCATTCGCTCGCCCAACGGCCTTGATGCGCGAGTTGGGCCCAACTCGCGCACGTGGGCGGGGGCCACGGTGAGGTGGGTCGGGGTGACGACGACGTCCGCGGACTCGCGGCCGTAGGTGACCACGTGCACGCCGGCCTTGCGGGCCGCGTCGGCAATGCGCAGCACGGTCGGGTCCTCGGCGCACGCGATCAGCACCTGGCACTCCAGGGCGAAGTCGAGGAACGCCTGCTCCAGGCTCTCGACCGTGCCGTAGTGGTCCAGGTGGTCGGGCTCGATGTTCAGCAGGATGCCCACCTCGGGGTGGTAGCGCAGGAACGAGCCGTCAGACTCGTCGGCCTCGACCACGCCGATCCCCGCGGCGCCCGCATACCCGCCGGCAACCGCGCCATCGACGCCGAACACGCGCGCCCCCACCGCGAACGACGCATCGATCCCGCAGCGGTGAAGCGTGTGAGCGACCATCGCGGAGGTGGTGGTCTTGCCGTGCGACCCGGCGACCGCGACCAGGCGGTCGTCCTCGAGCGCGTACACCAGCGCCTCCGAGCGGTGCATCACGGGAATCCCGAGCTCGCGGGCGCGCTCAAGCTCCGGGTTGGTCTCGCGGACCGCCGAGGAGATGACCACCGCGTCCACGCCGTCCACGCATCCGGCGTCGTGGCCGATCCGCACATCCATCCCCGCGTCGCGCAGCGCCGCGAAGTAGGCGGACTCGCGCTGGTCGGTGCCCGACACCTCGATGCCGCGGGCGGCCACGAGCCGGGCGACGGCGGACATGCCGGAGCCGCCGACGCCGATGAAGTGCATGCGGCCGCTCACGATGAGCTCCCTGCGGTCGCATCCTGATCCAGCGCCGCCTCCACCATGTCCGCGACGCGCGCCGCGCCGTCCCTGATCGCGATGGCGTCCGTCGCGGCACGCATGGCCTCCGCCGCGTGCGAGTCCAGCAGCATCCGCTCGGCGCCGTCGCGAACCGCGTCCGCGGTGAGGTCCTGGTCGGCGACGATGGTGGCCGCGCCCGCGCCGGCCGCCGGGCGTGCGTTGTCGGCCTGCTCGCCGTTGCCGTGCGGGAGGGGCACGTACATGGCCGGGATCCCGAGCGCGGTGACCTCGGACACGGTCGCGGCGCCCGCGCGGCAGATGACGGCTCCGGCGGCAGCGAGCGCGGTCGCCATGTCGTGGCTGTACTCCTCGACCCGGTACAGCCCGCGCACGCGCTCGGGCAGCTCGGCCTGCGCTCGCAGCGCGTCCTCGCCCTTGCCCTGCCCCGTCAGGTGCCACACATGGACGCCCCTCGCGACCAGGTCTGGCACGGCGGCCACGACCGCGGCGTTGACGCTGGCCGCTCCGAGCGAGCCTCCGGTCACGAGCAGGGTGGGCGCGTCCGAGGCCCAGCCGGCGACGGCTCGCGCGGCGGCGCGGGCCTCCGGTCCTGCCTCCGCGTCCGCGAGCACGGTGGCGAGGTCGGCGATCTCGCGGCGCAGGGGCAGGCCGGTGACGGTCGCGCCTCGCAGCGGCGTGCCGGGAAACGTCACCGCGACGCGGTCGGTCATCCGCGCGCCCAGCCGGTTCGCCAGCCCCGGGCGTGCGTTGGCCTCGTGCACGACGATGGGGAGCTTCGCACGCCGTGCCGCGAGATACGCCGGCGTCGACACATAGCCGCCGAAACCGACGACGGCCGCGGCGCCGCTGTCCGTCATGGCGGCCGATGCGGCGGCGACGGCCGCTCGAAGGTTGCGCGGCAAGCGGAGCAGATCGCCCGAGGGCCTGCGCGGCAGCGGCACCTTGGGAACGGTGTGCAGCGGGACGCCCGCGCGTGGCACGAGGTCCTTCTCGAGGCCCTCGGCGGTGCCGACGGCGGCGACCACGTGGCCGCGGGTGCGCAGCTCGGTCGCGGTGGCCAGCAGAGGGTTGACGTGTCCGGCGGTTCCACCGCCGGCGAGCAGGATGCTAGCCACGGCGTCCCCGGGCGACCACGGCGAAGGACCGCTTGATGACCGATGGCCGGGCGGCGAAGGCCTCCTGCGCGCCGGGCTCGCGGCGAGCGAACGCCATGAGCACTCCGATGGCCGCGAGCGAGACCATGAGCGACGAGCCGCCCGAGGACACGAGCGGGAGCGGCACTCCGGTCACCGGCGCGAAGCCCACGACGACCGCGATGTTGATGCACGCCTGGCCCACGATCCATGCGCCGATGGCCGCCGCGGAGATCTGCACGAACGGGTCCTCGTGACGGGTGACGAGGCGGTTGACGGCGACGATCATCATGCCGAACGCGACGAGCATGAGCAGGGTGCCGACGAGCCCGTACTCCTCGCCGATGATCGAGAAGATGAAGTCCGAGTCCGCGACGGGCAGGTAGCCCCACTTCTCGCGGCTCATGCCGGGACCGAGGCCCCAGAGCCCACCAGAGGCCAGCGCCCACGTGCCATGCAGGGTCTGCATGCACGCACCCTGCGGGTCGCACGTCTCAGGGTTGAGCCACACGTTGATGCGCCCCGTGCGGGTGACGCCCTGCTGGAGCAGCACGAGCACGCCGACGATGCCCACCGCGCCGGCGGCGGCGAACCAGCGCACCGGCAGGCCGGCGACCCAGTAGGCCGCGGCGACCATGAGGCAGATGACCAGCGCCGTGCCCATGTCGCGTCCGTACAGCACCAGTCCGAGGACAGCGATGGCGGCGATCCCGCCCGGCACCAGCGCGCCGCGCAGCGTCGTGAGCTGCTTCCGACCCACGGCGAGGGCGACGCCCAGGAACAGGGCGAGGGCGAGCTTCGCCAGCTCTGACGGCTGGAAGGTCGCCGGACCCACCGGGATCCAGTTCTTGTTGCCGCCCACCGTTTGGCCGACGGCCGCGACCGCGAGCAGCAGGACGATCGACACCAGCAGCGCGGGGAAGGCGATCTTCTTCCAGAGGCCGATCGGCACGCGCGACCCGAAGACGAGCGCCACGACTCCGACCCCGAGCGCGGCCACCTGGGGCAGGAAGTCCGAGTACGGGTTGCCTGCGCTCTTCGCGAGCGCATTCGATGAGCTCGAGGACAGGACGACGGCGAGCCCGACCACCACCAGGAGCGCCGTCGCGGCGGCGAGCAGATAGTAGGTCAGCACGGGCGAGCCGGAGGGCGGCGAGGTCGACGCCTTGGCGCGAGACGACGCCGCGCCGCGGCCGTCGGAGACCGCCGCAGGCCGTCGAGGTGCAGCGGAGCGTCGCGGGGCCGTAGCCGTCATGCGCGCCTCCTTCAGGCCTCCAGCGCCCCCACCGCTGCCGCGAAGGCGTCCCCTCTGTCCGCGTAGGAGCGGAACTGATCGAACGATGCGCAGGCGGGTGACAGGAGGACCGTGTCGCCCGGGTGTGCCAGGCGTCGAGCCGCCTCCACCGCCTGCTCCATCACAGTGTCGCCCGGTTCGATGCGGGTCACGGGGATATCGGCCGCGTGTCCCGCGAGCGAGTCCGACAGCGGCTGCGGATCCTCGCCGATGAGCACCACGGCCCGCACGCGATCCCTCACCGTCTCGATGAGTGCGTCGAACTCCTGGCCCTTCGCCTGGCCGCCTGCGATCCACACCACTGACCGCGGCGGTCGGCCCCCGAACGCCGCGATGGCCGCGTGCGCGTTGGTGGCCTTCGAGTCGTCGACCCAGTGGACGCCATCGACGGTGGCGACATGGGCCGTGCGGTGGGCGTCGAGCCCGAACGCTTGCAGGCCCTCGCTGACGGCCTCGGGCGCGACGCCGACGGCGCGGCACAGCGCGGCCGCGGCGAGCGCGTTCGTCACGAGGTACGGCGGCACGTCTCCTGCGACCAGGTGCGACAGGTCAGCGACGGAGCCGAGCTCGAGCGCCTGCGCCCAGCGCGCGTCGTGAAAGCCGCGATCGACCAGCAGGCCGTCGACCACGCCCAGCTGCGAGACCGCTGGCGAGCCCAGCGTCACGCCCACGGCGCGGGCGCCCTCGACCACGTCGGCCTCGGCGACCATGGCCTCGACCAGGGGGTCCGCCGCGGGATACACGCACGCGACCTGGACCAGGTTGTAGACCCTCGCCTTGTCCGCGCGGTAGGCCTCGACCGAGCCGTGCCAGTCCAGGTGATCCTCGTCGGCATTGAGGCATACGGCGGCGTGCGGGGACAGCGTGGACGTGAAGTGCAGCTGCAGGCTCGCGATCTCCACGGCCACCAGGTCGCGCTCCTCGCGCGCGGCGCCGATGACCGGCACGCCCATGTTGCCGCACACCGCGACGTCGAGGCCGCCTGCGGCGGCGATCGCGCCGACCATCTGGGTGGTCGTGGTCTTGCCGTTGGTGCCGGTGACGAGCACCCAGGGGATGCCGGGGCGCCGCACCCGCCAGGCGAACTCCATCTCCGAGACGATCTCCACGCCGGCGTTCGCGACGGCGACCACCCACGGGTGGTGGGGCGCGAAGCCTGGCGAGGACATGCACAGGTCGAACGCCGCCAGGTCGAGTCCGTCGAGCGAGGCGTGGTCGGCGCCGGCGGCGTTCGGATCGACGGTCACCGCGGCGGCGCGCTGCTCGCTGCACGCCTCGAGCGCGGAGCGTCCGGCGACGCCCAGGCCGAGGATCAGCACGCGCCGGCCCGCGATGGAAGGGCGCTGGGCGCTCACGGCCGTCACTCGCCTGGCGGCAGCGCCGCGATCCACTCGGCGTAGAAGATCCCCACGCCGGCGGCGGCGGCCAGTCCAGCGATGATCCAGAACCGGATCACGATCGTGACCTCTCCCCACCCGAGCAGCTCGAAGTGATGATGAAGCGGCGCCATCTTGAAGACCCGTTTGCCGCCGGAGATCTTGAAGTAGCCGATCTGGATCACGGAGCTCGCGACGATGATCACGAACAGGCCGCCGATGATCACGCCCAGCAGCTCGGTGCGCGACAGGATGGTCACGCCGGCGATGGCGCCGCCGAGGGCGAGGGAGCCGGTGTCGCCCATGAAGATCTTGGCCGGCGAGGCGTTCCACCACAGGAACCCGAAGGCTGCGCCGGCGATGGCGGCGCACAGGATCGCGAGGTCGCGCGGGTCACGCACCTCGTAGCACTGGCTGGTGGCGGCCTCGAGGCTGCACCACTGGTTGTACTGCCAGACGCAGATGATCGTGTAGGCGCCGAAGAAGATGAGCGCCGCTCCCGTGGCGAGGCCGTCGAGGCCGTCGGTGAGGTTCACGGCGTTGGACCACGCGGTGATGAGCAGGTTCGACCAGATGACGAACAGGATGATGCCCACCGCGGGACCCCAGTAGGCGAGGTCGAGCGCGGTGTCGCGCAGGAAGGAGATCGACTCGGACGCGGGCGTCACGCCGTCGCCGTTGGGAAACTGCAGCACGAGCACGGCGAAGGCGATGCCCACCACCGCCTGGCCGAGGATCTTGTAGCGCGCCTTGAGCCCCAGCGAGCGCTCCTGACGGATCTTGATGTAGTCGTCGAGGAACCCCACGAATCCGAGCCCGATGACGAGCAGCATGACGAGCATCGACGACGCGTAGGGCGTCCGCCCGGTGAGCAGGTTGCCGCCCATCCAGCCCAGGACGGTCGCGAGGATGATCACGACGCCGCCCATGGTGGGCGTGCCGCGCTTGACGAGGTGCGAGGCCGGCCCGTCGTGGCGGATGAACTGGCCGTACTGGTGGCGGGTGAGGAAGCGGATGAATAGCGGCGTGCCGAGCAGCGCGATGAACAGCGAGATGCCTCCCGCGAAGACCACCGCTCTCATGCATCCACTCCCAGCATCTCGTCGGCCAGCCTCCACAGCCCGGAGCCGTGAGATGCCTTGATCAGCACGGTGTCTCCGCGCGTCAGCCGCTCGTCGAGATACGCGCGGGCCTCGTCAATCGTAGCGACGTGGGCGGCCTCGTCGCCCCACGACCCCTCGCGCACGGCGGACACGTAGACCGGCCTGGCGCCCTCGCCCACGGCGAGCAGGTGGTCGATGCGCAGGCGCACCACGTCGAGCCCGACCTTCTCGTGACCCGCACGCGACGAGGCCCCCATCTCGCGCATCTCCCCCACGACCGCGAACGACCTGCCCGTGGTCGCGACGTTCTTGAGGGCGCGCAACGCGGCCGCCATGGACTCGGGCGAGGCGTTGTAGCTGTCGTCGAGGATCCACACGCCGTCGGCGCGCTCCGTCAGTGCCATGCGGTGAGCGCTGAGGGGCCTCGCGGCCCCCACGAGGGCCGATGCGGACTCGAGGTCGAGTCCGCACTCCAGGGCGACGGCGGTCGCGGCGAGCGCGTTCGTGACGTGGTGCTCGCCCACCAGGGTGAGCGACACGTCGGCCGATGCGCCCGCGGCCTCCACCGTGAACGTGGCCCGGCCGCGGTCAAGGTCGAGGGCGCCCGCGTGCACGTCGGCCGAGCCCGCCGTGCCGAAGGTCACCGTGCGTCGGCCGCCCTCGGCGAGCACGGGCCGCTCCGCCATCGCGGCCACCCGGGCATCGTCGGCGTTGAGCAGCGCCACCCCTCCGGGCAGCAGCCCGTCCAGCAGCGTCGCCTTCTCCTCGGCCAGCGCCTCGGGCGAGCCGTAGCCGCCGAGGTGGGCGCTGCCCACGGTCAGCACGACAGCGATGTCGAGCGGCGCGATGCGCGTGAGGTACGCGAGATCGCCCGGCGCCGAGGCGCCCATCTCGAGCACGAGGTGACGCGTGCTCCGGTCCGCGCGCAGCACGGTCAGCGGCAGCCCGATCTCGTTGTTGAAGCTGCCCTGAGGCGCGACCGCGTCGGGCAGCACCTGCGCGAGCACATCCTTGGTGGTGGTCTTGCCGTTCGAACCTGTGATGCCGATCACGCGGATCTCGCCCTCGGCGCGCAGCAGCGCGAGGTACGCGGCGGCGAGCCGGCCCAGGGCGGCCGTCACGTCGTCGACGAGCACGTGCGGACCTGGGACCGGCTGCGACACCAGCGCGAGGCTCGCGCCCGCTGCGAAGGCCTGGGGCGCATAGTCGTGGCCGTCGACCCGCTCGCCCACGAAGGCCACGTACAGCGCGTCCTCGAAGGCGTCGCGCGAGTCCTTGACCACGCTGGTGACGCGCGCCGTCACGTCGGCGACCAGCTCGCCACCCACGGCGTTGGCGACCCACTGGGTCGTCAGGGGCCTCACGCGCGCTCCCCCGACGGCGCCTCAGCCGCGACCTGCGCATCTTCGTCGCTGCGAGGGCCATGGACGGTGACGGTGGCCGCGAGCGGCGGCTGGTCGGCGACGATGCGCTCGTGGGCGGCCAGGTAGGCGTCGCGGTCGTTGTAGCGGTGGAAGACCCCGGCGATCTCCTGGGTGGGCTCGTGGCCCTTGCCGGTCACGATGACGGTGTCGCCTGGCCTGCCCAGACGCAGGCCGTACTCGACGGCCGCGACGCGGGGCTCGACCTCGTGGACGTCGTGCAGGTCCGGCCTCGCCTCCCGAATGCCGCCGAGGATGGCGGAGCGGATGGCCTCCGGCTGCTCCGAGCGCGGGTTCTCGTCCGTCAGCACGATCACGTCCGCGAGCTCGGCCGCGATGGAGCCCATCACGGGGCGCTTGCCCTGGTCGCGATCGCCGTCCGAGCCGAAGATGAGGATGAGCCTGCCGGGCGTGATGGGACGGACGCCCTGCAGCGCGAGCGTCAGCGCGTCGGGCGTGTGGGCGTAGTCGACGATCGCGAGCGGGTCGGTGTCCGAGCGCTCGATCACGCGCTCCATGCGTCCGGGCACCTCGTGTGCGCTCGCGACGCCGTCGATGGCCTCCTCGAGCGGCACGCCGGCGGCGTGGGCGGCGGCGATCGCGACCATCGCGTTCGACACGTTGACGAGGCCCGGCAGCGGCGACGCAGCGTGATGCTCGGTGCCGTCCGGTGCGCGGAACATGAACCGCGACCCCACGCCATCGAGGCCGATGTCGGCGTCCGTCACGACCCAGTCGGCCTCGTGCGGGTCGTCGACATGCGTCGAGACGGTCTCGCACGGGATCTGGACCTGGCCCGCGAGGCGCCGGCCCCACTCATCGTCGACGTTGATGATGCCCCGGCGCGCCCGCCCGGGGGCGAACAGCTTGGCCTTGGCCGCGAGGTACTCGTCCATGGTCCCGTGGAAGTCGAGGTGGTCCCACTGCAGGTTGGTGAACACGGCGACCGAGAAGTCCACGCCGCCGATGCGCTCGAGCGCTGCCGCGTGCGAGCTCACCTCGGTCACGGCGGCCGTCACGCCGTCCTCGACCATGCGTGCGAGCAGGCCGTGCAGCACCGGCGCCTCGACCGTGGTCCGCGGCGACTCGATGGCCTGCTCGCCTATCCGCAGCTCGACGGTGCCCATGATGCCCCGGCGCTCGTGGCGCTGCGCCAGCGCGTTGTCGATGAAGTACGCGGTGGTGGTCTTGCCGTTGGTGCCCGTCACGCCCACGAACACCAGCTCGCTCGACGGGTCCCCGTAGATCAGCGCCGCGGCCTCGCCCATGGCGACCCGCGCATCGGCCGCGACCAGGACGGGCACCGGGACGTCGCCCAGGATCTCGACGCCAGCGGCGTCGGTCAGCACCGCGACCGCGCCCGCGGCGATCGCGTCCCGCGCGAACGTCGCTCCGTGCACCTTGAGCCCTGTGAACGCACCGAAGAGGTCGCCGGGCCGCACGTCGTGCGAGTCGACCGTCGCGCCCGTGACGGAGACGGCGTCCCCAGCTGCCACATCGGCCGGCCGCAGGCTCGCGCCGGAGCGGTGGGCGACCTCGGCGAGAGTGCGGGGCACCGAACGCTGAGGACGCAGTGCCATGTCCTGCACGGTCACTCCCAGGTGGTCGGGTAGAGCTCCTCGGCGGGGCCCGACGGCGGAACGCGCAGGGCCTGGAGGCCGAAAGTGGCGACGTCGGAGAACACCGGCGCTGCCACCACACCTCCCCAGATGGAGCTCTTGGGGTCGAAGAGGATCACGGACACGACGATACGCGGGTCGTCGGCCGGGGCCACACCCACGAAGGACGCCACGATCCGGTCGAGCTTGCCCGAGGGGCCGACGGCCTCCGCGGTTCCCGTCTTGCCCGCGACCCTGTAGCCGTCGATCTTCGCCAGGGATCCGGTCCCCGACTCGGTGACGTCCTCGAGCATGAGCATGAGCTGGTCGGAGGTCTCCTCGGAGATCACCTGAACCGGCTCGGACGCCTCCGCCTCGACCACGGTGCCGTCCGGCTGCACCAGGCCCTTCACCAGCGTGGGCGCGACGCGCACGCCGTCGTTGGCCACGGTCTGGAAGACCTGTGACGTCTGCAGCGCTGTCACGGACACGCCCTGGCCGTACAGCACCGCCCACTCGGTGCGGCCGTCCCACCGCTCCCACGGGTGCAGGATGCCGGCGGACTCGGTGGGCAGGCCCACGCCCGTGCGCTGGCCGAACCCGAAGTCCGTGAGGTACTGGTGGCGCTGCGCCTCGGTGAGCCCCTCGCCCACCTGGATGGTGCCGGTGTTCGACGACTTCGCGAGGATCCCGGCGAGGGTCAGCTTCTGGTCGCCATAGTCGTGGGAGTCCTTGAAGGTCTGGTTGTTGTCCGTCGTGTACTCGTACGGCGCGACGAACCGGCTGGTGGGCGTGAACAGCCCCTCCTCGAGTGCTGCAGCCACCGTGATGACCTTCGCCGTGGAGCCGGGCTCGAACACGTCCTCGACCGCGCTCGAGCCGCGCTGCGACGCCGGGGTCGCGCCGGGGTCGTTGGGGTCGACCGAGCCCGAGTCCGCGAGCGCCAGAATCTCGCCGGTCCGCACGTCCTCCATCACCACGATGCCGGCGGACGAGCCGGTCTCCGCCACCGCCTGCGCGAGGCGCTCCTGCGTGTAGTACTGGATGTCGCGGTCGATGGTGAGCTGAACCTTCGATCCTGGGACGGCAGCCTCCTCCTCGAGCACGCCCGTCGGGATCACGGTGCCGCCGCGGCCGCGCTCGTAGGTGAGCGAGCCTGGCGTGCCCAGCAGCTCGTCCTCGAAGGACGCCTCGATGCCGGCCAGCCCCCAGTCGACGCCCTGCCTGTCCTCGCGCCCGCCCACGAAGCCCACGATGTTGCCGGCGATGTCGCCGTTGGGATAGAACCGCTCGGTCACGGGCTCGCGGTCGACGCCGTAGATGCCCTCCTCGGCGATGAGGTCCCACTGCTCGGGCGTCACGTACTTCGCGATGTAGTGGAACGGCTTGTCCCCCACGAGCTCGACCGACAGCTCGGACTCGCTGACGCCGAGGATGGGCGCGAGGATCTCCGCGGCGTCGAGAGGACCGGACGCGATCACCTGACCGTTCTGCGTGTGCTCCCAGGTCTTGAGCTTCTGCTGGTTGACGAACACGTGGTAGCGATCCGCTGAGGTGGCGAGCACCACGCCGTTGCGGTCGACGATGTCGGCGCGCAGCGGCTCGTCCGTCGTCGTCGCGAGGCGATTCTCGAGCGCCGCCGTCGACAGCTCGGCCGCGTTGACGCCCTGGATCATCACCAGACGGACGGCGAAGGCCATCAGGAGGGCGAGGCTGAACAGGGTGATGAGGCGCTGTCGGTTGCGCGGGTTGCCCACGCGAGGCGCGGGCGCCGCGCCCACGCTGGTGACGCGGCCGCGCACGGGCATGGTGCGACCCCCGCTCGTGCGCTGCGTCCCGGCTGCGCGCGGCTGGCGGCGCTGTGCGCCCTGCGAGCCGCGGCCGCCGCGCGCGCCCTGTGCTGGGGCGCCCGTCCTCGCGCCACGGCTGGCCTCCCCGCGGGGGGGCCGCTGAGATGAGCGCGCGGCGCGGTCGCCCGTGGCGCGACCACGCCCGCCGCTCCTGGGCTCGTCCGTCATCCCTGTCCCCCCTGCTGCAGCACCAGTCCGTCGGTCAGCGACACGAAGCCCATCTGCTGGTGCGGCTGCATCCCGAGCTCGGCCGCCGCGTCCGCGAGCAGCGCGGGCGACGAGTTGGCCTCGAGCTCGCTGATGAGGCTCGCCCGCTGCTGATGGAGCTGCGCGATCTCGATCTTGAGGTCGCGGCGCTCGTACGCGCCCTGCGACATCGCCGTGTTGATCATGAGCACCGCGAGCATGGCGCCCAGGATGACCGCGAGGCACGACCATGCGAACGGCGCGAGCGATCGCGCCTGCTCGGGGGCGGAGACTGCCCGCAGCTCCGGGCGCTGTCGTGACGTGGGTGTCGCCTGCTGGCGCGCGGAGGCTGGCACGGTGCGCGGCCTGCGCAGGGGGGCGGCGCTCATGCGGCCCTCCGCAGGCGCGATGGCGGAGTGGGGCGCACGCGCTCGGCCGCGCGCAGCCTCACCGGCTTCGAGCGCGGGTTCGCCTCGGCCTCCTGCGCACTGGCCTTCTCGGCTCCCCTGGTCACGAGGCGCAGGTAGGGCTGGTCGTCCTCGGGGATCACGGGCAGCCCTGGAGGCGCCGAGGACGTGGCGCCCTGCGCGAAGGCCTGCTTCACGATGCGGTCCTCGAGGCTCTGATAGGACATGACGACGATGCGTCCGCCCACGCGGGTGCCCTCGATCGCGGCGGGCATCGCCGCCTCGAGCACGTCGAGCTCGCGGTTCACGGCGATGCGCAGCGCCTGGAACGTGCGCTTGGCAGGGTTCGATCCTGGCTGGCGAGACGCCGCCGGGATGCAGGCGCGGACGATGTCCGCGAGCTCGGCGCTGCGGGTGATCGGCGCGGTCGCCCGGCGATTCACGATCGCCTCGGCGATACGGGCCGCGAAGCGCTCCTCCCCGTACTCGCGCAGGATGCGCGCCAGATCGCGCTGGTCCCAGTCGCGCAGGATGTCCGCCGCCGTCACCGGGTCCTCGCGGTTCATGCGCATGTCGAGCGGCGCGTCCTGAGCGTACGAGAAGCCGCGGTCGGCCTCATCGATCTGCAGCGAGCTCACGCCGAGGTCGAGCAGGACGCCGTCGGCAGCCGCGGCGCCGACGGCTGCGAGCGCGCCCGCGATGTCGTCGTACTCCGCGTGGTGGGCGGTGAAGCGGTCGCCGAAGCGCGCGAGGCGCTCCGCAGCGAGCGCGATCGCGTCGAGGTCGCGGTCGATGCCGACCACGCGTGCCTGGGGGCACTGCTCGAGGATCGCCTCGGTGTGCCCTCCCATGCCGAGCGTGCCGTCGATCGCGACGGCGCCCGGCTGCGTGAGGGAGGGTGCGAGCAGGTCGACGCACCGCTGCAGCATCACCGGCTGGTGACGCGATGCCGCATCGGTCATGTCCTCTCCCCTCCTTGGTGACCACGGCCCCTGGTCTCCCTCCGGCTCTCTGGCGGGGGGAAGTCCGTCAGAGGTGCGCGGGAGGAGGCCACGGGCCGCGAGTCGATTCACATGTCGTCGAAGACCTCGGCGGCGGTCGCCGCGTAGTCCTCTTCTCCTTCATCCAGGTACTGCTCCCACGTGGCGGCATCCCAGATCTCGACGCGCGATCCCATGCCCACCACGGCGACCTCACGGTCGAGGCTCGCGTACTTGCGCAGCGGCGAGCCGATGAGAATGCGCCCCTGCTTGTCAGGGATGTCGTCCTGGGCGTGGCCCAGGAAGTTGCGCAGGTAGTCACGTGCCTTCTTGTTCTCGAGCGGGGCGCGACGCAGCCGGTCGTGGATGGCGGCGAACTCGTCCAGCGGGAACAGGAACACGCAGCGGTCGAGGCCCCTGGTGGCGACCAGCCCGGAGGCGAGGCGGCCCCTGAACTTGGCGGGCAGGATCAGCCGGCCCTTGTCGTCGAGCCTGGGCGTGAACGTGCCGAGGAAGACCCCTGTGGGGCCCAGGCCGTGCGCCGCCAGATCCGACACTCGACCTCACCTCCCAACGCCACGACTCGCCAGTGCACCCCACTTTACTCCACTTCCCTCCACAGCGAGGCTGAAATGGGCGAGAAGTTTGCTCGCCAGGGGCATCGCGCCTTGTATTTGGCGGGAACACGCGGTGGAGGGATCGCGTGTGGAGATGGCCACAGCGCGGAAGATCGGGCGTGCCGCCACCGCCCCGGATCGCCTAGGCTCGGGGAAAGGCTGCAAAGGAGCGTTCATGAGCCCGTCCCTGCCCACCGAGGCCGAGCTGGAGGCCGTCGCCGACGTCACAGCGAGGATCCGCGGCGCCGTCGCCTCCGTGCTGTCAGGGCTGGATCAGGCGATCTCCGCCACGCTCGCGACCGCGCTCGCACAGGGGCACCTGCTCATGGAGGACGTGCCAGGGGTAGGCAAGACCACTCTCGCGCGAGCCTTCGCGGCGAGCATCAACTGCAGCGTGGGCCGCATCCAGTTCACGCCTGACCTGCTGCCCTCCGACGTCACGGGCGTGAGCATCTTCCGGGCAGACGACCACCGCTTCGAGTTCCGGCCGGGGCCGATCTTCGCCAACGTCGTGATCGCCGATGAGATCAACCGCGCCTCGCCCAAGACCCAGGCCGCTCTCCTCGAGTCGATGCAGGAGCGGGCCGTCACCGTCGACGGCGCCACGAGGGCGCTTCCCGCCCCCTTCCTGGTGGTCGCGACGCAGAACCCCGTCGAGATGGAGGGCACCTATCCCCTTCCCGAGGCCCAGCGCGATCGCTTCATGGCACAGGTGTCCGTCGGGTACCCGGAGGCCCGCGCCGAGATGGCGATGCTCGACTCGCATGGTGGGCACGACCCCCTGTCCGAGGTCACTCCCGTCGCCGACGCGCAGGCGCTGCTCGATGCGATCCACGTCGCGCGGCGCATCTACGCCGCCCCGGCCATCAAGCAGTACATCGTCGACCTCGTGACCGCGACGCGCCAGGACGCGGCCCTGCGGCTGGGCGCGTCACCGCGCGCCTCTCTGCAGCTGCTCGCCGCGGCCAAGGCCCGCGCCGCCATGGCCGCCCGCAATCATGTGCTGCCCGACGACGTGAAGGCGCTGGCGGTGCCCGTGCTCGCGCACCGCCTGATCGTGTCGACCGAGTCGCGCCTGTCCGGCCGGACGGCGGCGCAGATCACCCGCGAGCTCGTCTCCGCAACGGCCGTGCCGAGCGGTGCGAGGGACGCCGCCCCGGCCCGTGAGGCGGCCATCGTGCGCGCCACCTGATCGCGCGCCATGTCCACCAAGGCACCCGCCGGCTCGCGATGGCGACCGCGCGCAGAGATGACGACGCGCGGCACCGGCATGCTCGCGTGCGGGATCGTCGTGGCCGGCCTCGGCGTCGGACTGTCCACCCCGGTCCTCGTGCACATCGGCGTCGCGATGACATGCGCCGTGGTCGTCGCGTGGATCTGGGTGGTGCTGGCCGTCGACTCGTTCATGCGCACGTTCCCCCTCGCGCGCCGCACGGTGTCCCCTCACCCCTTGACCGCGGGCCGCGGCGGGACCGTGAGCGTCACGATCGAGGCGGCGCGCTCTCGCGCACGCACCCGCCGGTCCCTCGCCGAGCACCTCGACATCAGGGAGCAGGCCTCGGCCGAGCTCACCGGCGGCCTGGGCACCAAGGCGACCGTGAGACGCGAGCCCGGCAGGCTCGAGCTCATGTACGCCGTCCACCCCGTCAGGCGAGGGCGGTGGCCACTGGGCCCCTCGCTCGTCCGCAGCGCCGACCCCTTCGGCATGTTCCAGTCCAACACCCCGGTCGGAGACCCGCAGCTCGTGCCGGTCTGGCCTGCGGTGGTGGACCTGTCCGCCACCGCAGGGGCGCTGATGGGTCACGCCGACCGCATCGTCCTGGGCGCCAGGACGCCCTCCCCCGACGACGCGTCGCTGCGCGACTATCGCGAGGGCGACGACATGCGGCGCGTGCACTGGGCGAGCTCCGCGCGCCGCGGCACCATGCTCGTGCGCTCCGACGAGCGCGCCGGCCGGCGACCGGCGTCGGTCATCCTCGATCCCCCACGCGACCCCGTCGCGCTCGAGTGGGCGATCTCCGCGGCCGCTTCGATCGCGCTGTCCGTGCTCGACTCCGGCCACCCGGTGCGCATGGTCGGCGGAGGGCTCGACCCCGCTGCGATCCGCCACCTGGGAGATCGAGGATCCGAGGCGGCCAGGGTCGACCTGCTCAATCAGACCATCGACCTGCGCGCGCCGCTGTCGCGCGCCGCCGCGACCACCGCCGTCGTCAGGGCCGCCTCCCTCACCGGCGAGGACTCGGCGCAGGGCGAGGTGATCGTCGCCGTGGTCGACCCGCTCGAGAAGGCCGCCCTCGACGCCCTGTCGCCCCTGGGCGACACCGGACGCTCGTGGGCCCTGGTCCGAGCCGACGGTCACCTCGAGGAGGATGCTCGCGCGACCGTGCGCGCGCTGCGCCGCTCGGGCTGGCGGGCCTCCACCGTCTCGTCGTCGGACGACCTCGAGGAGCTGTGGACGCGCATGCTCACGGCAGGAGACATCGCGTGAGGACCGGCGCACCTGGACGCTCGCCGTGGCTGGCCACGCCACTGATCGCGGGCGCCACGTTCCTGGGACTCTACGGGCTGTCGACCATGCTCGAGATGGGACTGTGGATGCGGTCCGTCGCGACGGTCCTCATCGTCGCGGCCGCCGCCGCGATCATCACGCGCCTGCTGTCGCACTCGCGCACGCTGCCCACCGTGGTCGCGGCGCTCGCGGCGGTGATCGTGATGGTGCCGCTCTTCGCGCGCGGTGAGGACGGCAGTCGCCACATCCTGCCGACGCCGGGCGCGCTCGGCGACCTGGGAGTCGCCTTGCGCGATGGCGTCGACTACGCGGCCGCGACCGTCGCGCCTGCGCCGGCGTCGCTCGCGCTGACCGCGCTCATCACCGCGGGCGCGGTCGCGATGTTCCTCTTCGCCGAGCACCTCGCCGTATCGTGGCGTGCGACCGCCACCGCCGGCCTGGTGCTGCTGCTGCCGTGGCTCCCCGCCGTCGTCTTCCAGCATCGGGTGCCGAGCGCGGCGCTGCTGGCCGCCATCGTGTGCTGGCTGCTCGCACTGGCGTTCACTCGTCGCGGGGCACCGACGGACCGGCGCGTTCCCATCGCAGGTGCCGTCGCCGCCACCGTCGCGACCATGGCGGCGGCGCTGGTAGTCGTGCCGACAGCCATGGGAGGCAACGGCTGGGGGATGATCCCCCGGATCGACGCGCCGGCGTCGCTGCAGACGGCCACGCGCCTGAACCTCGCGCTCGACCTGCGCACCTCGCTGACGACGAACTCGACCACGCCCGTCATCACCTACTCCACCTCGGGCGGCCAGGTCGAAGCGCTGCGCGTCTACGCGCTCACCGACTTCAACGGCGTCGAGTGGGACCGCGAGGTCACCGACCTCCCGGGGTCCTCCGCCTCCTCCGGACTGCTGTGGTCGGAGACCGTGCCCGACTGGGAGGAGCTCAGCCGCGAGCGCATCGACATCCAGGTGCTGAACCTCATCGAGTCCAACCTGCCGCTGCCACCCTCGCCTCGCACCGTCGACATCGACGGCCCCTGGTACTACGACCACGACCGCGACGAGGTCGTGGGAGACGGCGTCTCCACCGCCAACCTGCAGTACTCCGTGGTGACCGCGGACGACTACACCTCGCCTGACGAGCTGCGCGACGCTCAGCCCGCGATCAGAGCCGGCGGGGACCCCACCGACCCGCGATACGTCACCGTCTCGCCCGCGATCGACTCGGGCCGCGTCGCGGATCTGACCGCCGAGGTGACAGGCGACGCCACGACTCGCTATGACCAGGCGGTCGCCATCCAGGACTTCCTGCGCAACACGAGCGAGTTCACCTATGACACCTCGGTGAGCCCGTCGGGCGGGGACGCGGTGTCGACGTTCCTCGAGGACCGGACGGGCTACTGCGTGCAGTTCGGGACCACCATGGTGGTGATGGCGCGCACTCTCGACATTCCTGCGCGCCTCGCGGTGGGGTTCCTCGGGGGCGAGGCGACCACGTCGAGCACGTTCGTCGTCGAGGGCGGAGACGCGCACGTGTGGCCGGAGCTGTGGTTCCCGGGAGAGGGCTGGGTGCGCTTCGAGCCCACCCCGGCAGTCCAGACCGGGCCGCCGCCCTCGTACGCGGATCCGTACCTCAACGCGCCGTCCGACGGTGAGCAGGCTCCGCGCGGTCCGACCACCGCCGCACCCCAGCAAATGCCCGAGGACATGCTGCCCGCCCCGGCGCAGCCCACGCCCGGCCAGGCGGCGGCGCAGGACGACGGCGTCCCGCTGTGGGTGCCGGTCGGCATCGCGCTGCTGCTCGTCACCGCGGGCGTGCTCGCCTGGTGGTGGCGAGCCCGCGGAGGCTCTCGCCTATCCTCGGCGGCGAGTGCCGAGCAGGTGTGGGAGAGGCTCAGAGCCGAGCTGCCTGAGCCCCTGCAGTGGCCCGCCTCTCTCACGCCCTATGAGGCGGCCGAGCACGCCGAGAGCGGCATGCGGGTGATCGGCGACGGGCTGTCGGGGGGCGCTCGGGAGGCGCTGACGAGACTGGCCCATGCCGTCGCGGACGCGCGCTATGCGCCGGAGGGCACGTCGGCGGACGTCGCGACGCTGCGAGGCTGGGCCTCGGCCGTCGCGGAGGAGGCTCACGCGGCGGCCAAGGCCGAACGGGCTGGCGTTCGGTGACGAGGAGCCGACTGTCCGCGCTCTCAACGGCGCGGCTCACGCACGGCGAGCCTGGCTCGCGCGCATGGGCTCACCGCCATCGCGGTGCCCGGGCGAGGCCAGGTCAGCGCCCGCCGTCGCTCAGAAGTCGCCGTTCTCCCGACGACGCTCGAACCGCTCCTCCATGCGCTGCATGAAGGGCTTGCGCGCCGAACGCTGGCGCTGAGACGCGCTCGATGCGGGGCGCGGCGCGTCCTTCGACACGGGGACGGGCTTCTTGCGCGGCGCGAGCAGCGCCCACAGCGCGACGCCCACCATGATCGCGAAGCCCAGGATGCCGACGATCGGGAGCTGCGTCATCACACCGACGACGACGACGGTGAGGCCCACGACAACGCCGGCGATCGCGCCGATCACCCGCGCGGGCGTCCGGGGCCCGCGCGACATCGCGCGATGCAGCGAGGGATCCTGCCCGAGATCCTGCTCGAGCTGGTCCAGCACGCGCTGCTCATACTCCGACAGCGGCATGGCGACCTCCCTATCAACGCCTCGGACGAATGGTACCTAGTCTAGTTCCAACTGACCGTCAAGCACTACCCAGAAGCGACCAGGAGGCTGCGCATGGCCCGCCGCCCGTCCGACGCACTCATCGCGCTCCACGTCCCACGGGACACCGACCTCCCGATCGCCACCGGCACGGTGCGGCTGATGGACGATCCAGACGGGTCAACGTCCGTATGGGTCAATGGAGTTCCCAGCTCGTCGATGCGGGCGGATCCGAGCGTGCTCGACTTCGAGTACATGCGGCACTTCGCGGCGGCGATCGCCTCCTGGGGGCCTCCACCCCGCATGCTCGCGCTGCACGTCGGAGCAGGCGTCTGCACCATGGCGCGCCACCTCTCGCACGCGTACCCTGACTCGCGCCACATCGCCGTCGACATCGATGCGTCGCTCCCGGAGCTCGCCCGCGCGTGGTGGGACCTTCCCCGCTCTCCCCAGCTGCGCGTGCGCTCGCAGGATGGCCTGGCCGCCGTCGCCGAGCGCCACGACGACTCGCTCGACCTGATCCTGCGGGATGCCTTCGCGGGCGATGCGACGCCGACCTCGCTCGCCGACGACGCGTGGTGGGCGCACGCCCGGCGCGCGCTCCGACCCGGCGGCCTCGTGGTCGCCAACGTCAAGACCGCCCCCGGCCTCGCCACCCACCGACCGGACGCCCTCGCGGCGCGGTCGGTGTTCTCCAGCGTGGTCGCGGTTGGCGAGGGGGCCGTCCTCAAGGGCCGGCGCCGCGGCAACGCCGTCCTCGTCGCTGGCGAGGGGCTCGACGTCGACGCCCTGCGCCGGTACGCCGCCTCGGCGCCCCTGCCGACCAGCGTCTCCCCCGACTGGCCGCGATAGGACGACGTGCCAGCCGGCGCATCGGCCCGCCTGAGGTGCACGAGTGGGGTCCCACTCGCTCGTCTCAGCGCTGAGATGCGCGAAGGGGGCCCCACTCGCGCGTGAAGAGGGGCGGACATGCGAGAAGGCCGCCACCCGGTGAGGGGTGACGGCCTTCTACGTTAGAAGCCTGATTCGGCTCAGAGGGGGCGAACCGCCTCCGCCTGGGGGCCCTTGGGGCCCTCGGTCACCTCGAACTCAACGCGCTGCGCCTCCTCGAGGGACTTGTAGCCGTCGGACTCGATCGCCGAGTAGTGGACGAAGACGTCGGCGCCGCCGCCGTCCTGCGCGATGAAGCCGTAGCCCTTCTCAGCGTTGAACCACTTCACAGATCCCTGTGCCATGCATGTTTCCTTTTCTTACTGCCCGGGTGACGGGAAGCGAGACACCGTGTCCCGCTTGTCGCCGCAATGCTTTGGTCCCGGGCCCATGCAGGCCGGTTCATGCACACTACGTATCTGCAACCACCTCAAGTGTGGCACGGATTACGGTCCAGGGGGAGAGTCTCCGCGCTGTTGCTGCAGGAATCGCTCGAATTCGGCGCCCAGCTCCTCGGCCGACGGCAGCGG
This sequence comes from Demequina sp. NBRC 110053, assembly GCF_002090095.1. GTDB lineage: Bacteria > Actinomycetota > Actinomycetes > Actinomycetales > Demequinaceae > Demequina. The sequence continues at coordinate 396,140 of NZ_BBRJ01000003.1, forward strand.
TCCGTCGACCTGAATCCCGGACTCGCGCTGCTCGACGAAGGCGTCGTACTGCTCCTCGAGCTGGGCCACGAGCGCCTGGACCTCGTCGCTCTCCGCGGCCTGCCGGGTGATCTCCTCCTGCGCCCGCGCGGCCTCGTCGTCGAGCGCATCGGTCGACAGCGCGAGACCCGAGATGTCCTCGATGGCCTCCATCGCCTTCTGCGCCGCCTGAGGGTACGGCGACTGAGCGAGGTAGTGCGGCACATGCACCGCCACGTTGATCGCGGGCAGGCCCCACTGACCGAACCGGTACTCCATGAGGTTCTGCGCGCTCGCGGGCACGCTGACGGTCCCGAAGAGGCTCGGCGCGTCCGGCAGCAGCTCCTGCGCCGTGCCGTGGATGGTCGCCGTGAGCGGGCGAGTGTGGGGCGCCGCCATGGGGATGCCGTGGGTGCCGAGGGTCAGCCCGATGCCCATCCGATCCACGATGCCGCGGACGGCGCGGATGTAGCCCTCCCAGCGGATGTCGGGCTCGAACCCGTGCAGCAGCAGGAACGGCGTGCCGTCCGCGTCGCTCACCAGGTCGAGATCCAGGTGCGGCTCGTCATAGTCCGTCCACTCGTTCACCGAGAACGTCATCTCGGGCCGGCGCGAGCGGTAGTCGAGCAGCTGATCGATGTCGAAGCTCGCGACGCGCACCGGGTCGCTCTCCTCGAGAATGTGCTGCGCGACCAGCAGGCCCGCGCGCCCCGCGTCGATGAAGCCGCGCAGCGAGTGCATCAGCACCGCGCCTTCCTGGGGTGCGACGGCGGCCCACGCCTCCACGCCTTCGGCGTTCCAGCTCACGAATGGTGTGTCCATGGTCCTGCCATCGTCTCACGGCGGTCCCCGCCCGCTGAGCCGTTGCGGGGCGGTCACGCTCTACGCGAAATGCCCGTCGAGCCGATGCGCGGGTCGGGTCCGTCACTGGTGGTAGCGATCGCGCGCGGAGACGGGGATAATGGAGGACTGCCTCGGACAGGACTCCCCGGGGCGCCGAAGGGTAGACGTATGCAAGACGACCGCACCCTGGCCGCCGAGCGCCGTGGCCTGGATGCCGAGCAGCACGTCGTCGACGGGCTGTACTCGCGACTGGACGAGCTGCGAGACGAGGCTGCGCGCCGCCTGGGCGAGGTGCGCCGCGAAGGCCCCTCGGGCTCGCCGCAGAACCGCTCCGAGCGTGATGCGTTCGCGACGCTGTACGAAGACCGCATCATGCAGCTCGACGCGGTCGAGGATCGGCTGTGCTTCGGTCGCCTCGACATGAGCGACGGCGAGCGCTTCTACGTGGGCCGCATCGGCCTGTCGGACGCTGATCACGCTCCCCTGCTCACGGACTGGCGCGCGCCAGCGGCGCAGCACTTCTACTCGGCGACGGCCGCGAACCCCGGTGGCGTGGTCAACCGCCGCCACCTCACCACTCGCGGACGCACGGTGGTCGCCGTCGAGGACGACGTGCTGGACGTCGAGCGACTGCGCGAGGCCGGCCTCGACGAGGGCCTGGCAGGCGAGGGCGCGCTGCTGGCCGCGCTCGGAGCGCGCCGCACCGGCCGCATGGGCGACATCGTCGCGACCATCCAGGCCGAGCAGGACGATGTGATCCGCGCGCCGATGACGGGCGCGCTCGTGGTCCAGGGCGGTCCCGGCACCGGCAAGACGGCGGTGGCGCTGCACCGCGCCGCGTTCCTGCTCTACCACCACCGCGAGCAGCTGGAGCGGCGCGGAGTGCTGCTCATCGGCCCGTCGCGCGACTTCCTGCGCTACATCGATCACGTGCTGCCGTCCCTGGGCGAGACCGGCGCGGTGTCGACCACGCTCGCCGGGCTGGTCCAGGGCGTGCGCGTCACAGGTGAGGAGTCCGATGCGGTGGCCTCCATCAAGGGACGCACCGAGATGGCGGCGGTGATCAAGGCCGCCGTCCGCGAGCGCCAGCGAGCGCCGCGTCGCGACCAGGAGATCCGCGTCGACGGCAGGCCCGTGGTGATCCGCCGCGCGGACATCAAGGATGCTCAGGCCCGCGCGCGCCGTGATGGCAAGCCGCACAACCAGGCGAGGGCCGTCTTCGCGAAGGACATGATCTCCCGTCTCACGGCGCAGCTCATGGAGCAGCTCGACGGCCTGGGCGACGCCGACGATCGCGTGCAGCTCGAGCGCGACGTGCGCGACAACAAGACCATCCGCATCGCGCTCAACCTGTGCTGGCTGCCCGTGAGCCCTGCGCAACTGCTGCGGGACCTGTTCTCCAAGGCCCATCTGCTGGACCACGCCGCCGCGGCGATGCCTCGCCGCGAGCGCGACCTCCTGCTGCGGCCGGCGTCCGCGCCGTTCACCGAGGCGGACATCCCGCTGCTCGACGAGGCCGCGGAGCTGCTGGGCGACATGCCAGGCGATGCGCCGCGCGCGTCCACCATCGAGGCCACCGACGAGGAGCTCGCCTACGCGCAGGACGTGCTCGACACCTTCGGCGGCGACGGCATGGTGTCAGCGGAGTCGCTCGCGGCCCGCATGCGCGGCGGCGAGGCGCGGCTGTCCGTCGCCGAGCGCGCCATCCGCGACCGCACCTGGACGTATGGCCACGTGGTGGTCGACGAGGCGCAGGAGCTGTCCCCGATGGCCTGGCGCATGCTGCTGCGGCGCTGCCCCACGCGCTCCTTCACCATCGTGGGCGACGTCGCCCAGGTGGCCTCCCCCGCCGGCACCCGCTGGTGGCCGGAGGCGATGGACCCCGTGTTCGGCGACACCTGGACGCAGCGCGAGCTCACCATCTCCTACCGCATCCCCGCCGCCGTGGCCGAGGCTGCGCAGGCGTTCGCGACGGGGGCGCAGCTGCCCGTCAGCGAGCTGCGTGCGGCGCGGGAGCTGGACGACGCCGTCGCGGTGACCCGCGTGGACGGCGCCGATGCGCTGGTCGCAGCCGCAGCACAGGTGGCACGGCGGCACGCGGCCGCGATGGCCGACGACGAGGGTGGCCTGGTGGCGGTGATCGTGCCGGACGGCATGCTCGACACTGCACGCGCCGCGATCGTCGCGTCCGAGGTCGAGGGCACCGCGGTGGAGGTGCACTCCGCGCGCGAGACCAAGGGCCTCGAGTTCGACGTGGCCATCGTCGTGGAGCCGGCCGCCATCGCCGCGGCACGCGCTGGCGACCTGTACGTCGCCCTCACCCGCCCCACGCGCCGGCTCGAGATCATCCACGCAGCCCCGCTGCCAGACGGCCTGGCCTGACCTCTTCCGCCGCACGAGACCCCGCCAGCGCATCGGCTCTCACGAGGCCACGTCGCTCACGCAGGCCACGCCGTGGCGCGAGCCGCCCCGAGAGTTGGTAGCAGCACGTGAAGTGCGAGAGACTATGCGCCGTGCGCGCACTTCTTCTAGAGAACCTTGCTCCCCAGGCCACCGAGATCCTCGAGGCCGCCGGCATCGCCGTCGAGAACCACGGCGGCGCCATGGACGAGGACGAGCTGATCGAGGCCCTCGAGGGCGTCGAGCTGCTCGGCATCCGGTCCAAGACCATGCTGACGGACCGCGTCATGGAGGCATCGCCGTCCCTGATCGGCGTGGGTGCCTTCTCGATCGGCACCAATCAGATCGACCTCGCGTCCGCGGCCCGTCGCGGCATCGCCGCGTTCAACGCGCCGTTCTCGAACACCCGCTCGGTAGTCGAGATGGCGATCGCGGAGATGATCTCGCTGACGCGACGCCTGCAGGTGCACAACCGCCTCATGCACGAGGGCGTGTGGAACAAGTCCGCCGAGGGAGCGCACGAGATCCGCGGACGCACCATCGGCATCGTCGGCTACGGCAACATCGGCTCGCAGCTGTCGGTGGTCGCCGAGGCGCTGGGCATGAACGTCATCTTCTACGACAACGCGGAGAAGCTCGCGCTCGGCAACGCGACGCGCATGCCGACCCTCGAGTCGCTGCTCCAGGCGGCGGACATCGTGACGCTGCACGTCGATGGGCGCTCGGGCAACCAGGGATTCTTCGGTCGCGCGCAGTTCGAGGCGATGAAGCCCGGCGCTCTGTTCCTGAACCTGTCGCGCGGCTTCATCGTCGACGTGGACGCGCTCAAGGACGGTCTCGAGTCGGGCGCCATCGGCGGCGCCGCGATCGACGTTTTCCCCGAGGAGCCCAAGAAGAAGGGCGACCCGTTCGTGTCGCCTCTGCAGAACATCCCCAACGTCATTCTCACGCCCCACATCGGCGGCTCGACCGAGGAGGCGCAGCGCGACATCGGCATCTTCGTCGCCACCCGCCTGCGCGACTACGTCCTCAAGGGCTCGACCTCGCTCAGCGTGAACCTGCCCAACCTGCAGCTGGACCAGCCGCAGGGATCGCACCGCATCGCCCACCTGCACGAGAACGTCCCTGGCGTGCTGGCCGCTGTGAACCGCGTCTTCGCGGAGCACGAGGTCAACATCGAGGGCCAGCTGCTCGGTACCCGCGGCGAGCTCGGATACGTGGTCACGGACGTGGCCGCGGGCCTCACGGATGATGCGGTCGCCGCGCTGGGCGCGATGCCCGGGACGGTTCGCCTCAGGGTCCTGTCCTAGGTGCCGTCATAGTCGCTGACTCCGGCCCCACCGCCGTCCCCTTCCGGGAGCTCGGCCTCCCCGACGCGCTCGTCTCCTCGCTCGAGGGCGCCGGACTGGAGACGGCGTTCCCCATCCAGTCCGCCACGATCGCCGATGCGCTGGCCGGCAGGGATGTGCTGGGCAAGGCCAGGACGGGGTCGGGCAAGACGCTCGGGTTCGGGCTTCCGGCGATCGCTCGGCTTGCGGCGACCGGCGCGGCGACGCCCGGCTGCCCGCGCGCGATCGTGCTGGTTCCCACCCGCGAGCTCGCGATGCAGGTCAACGACGCGCTCGAGCCCTACGCGCACGCCATGGGAGTGTCGCTGCGGCTGGTCGCCGGCGGGCTGTCGATGTCGAAGCAGGTGCGGTCGCTCGAGCGTGGCGTCCACCTGGTCGTCGCGACGCCCGGTCGCCTCGCGGACCTGGTGCGGCGCGGTCACGCCGACCTGTCCGAGACCCAGCTGGTGGTGCTCGACGAGGCCGACCACATGGCGGACATGGGCTTCATGGACGAGATCGAGGAGATCCTCGCCGGCGTGCCGGCCGGAGGGCAGCGGCTGCTTTTCTCCGCGACGCTCGACGGGGATGTCGACCGCCTGGTGTCCGCCTACATGGATGACCCCGTCCTGCACGACGTGACCTCGGGCGATGGCGTCGAGTCGGCACTGCGTCACGTGGTGCTGAGCGTTCCCCCGCATGCGAAGTACCAGCTCGCGACGCGGATCGTCGCCCGCGACGGGCGCACCATCGTGTTCGTGCGCTCGAAGCTGGCATGCGACCGCATCGCGGGCGAGATGCGGGGGGCCGGCGTGCTGGCGGTCGCGCTGCACGGCGACAAGACCCAGCAGGACCGCAACAACGCGATCACGGGCTTTCGCGCCGGCCAGATCCCCGTACTGGTCGCGACAGACGTCGCGGCGCGCGGCATCCACGTCGACCACGTCGACCTGGTGCTGCAGATGGACCCGCCCAGCAACCATAAGGACTACACGCACCGCGCGGGCCGCACCGCCCGCGCCGGCGAGTCCGGGCTGGTCGTCACGCTGTCCCTGCCTCATCAACGCAGGGCGGTCGACCGGCTCATCGAGGACTCCGGCGTCGACGCCGTGTTCCGCAAGGTGCGCGGCGAGGACGCCGAGTCGCTGCGCATGCTCGAGGAGCTCACCGGTGCGCGTGTGCCGTCCGGCGTGCCGGTGCGCGAGCCTGCGGTCGCAGGCGGCAGGGATCGTGGCGGTCGCGCCGGTGGCGGTTCCGGTGGGTCTCGCGGGTCAAGTGGCTCTCGCGGCGCCGTTGGGCCCCGCGGCTCCAGCGCGAGGCGCGGCACTGGTGGGACTCGGGCTTCGCGTGACGGCAATCGCGGCCACGACCGGGGCGAGCGGCGCGACCGTCCCACCCGGAACGAACGCGGCCGCCCGCCGGCTCACGCCCGCGCGCAGTACGGCGCCGGCTCCTCCTCCCAGCACGAGAGCGCCAAGGCACGCGCGGACCTCGAGGCGCGCGAGCAGGCCTTGGCCCGGCGCGAGCGCGAGATCGAGATGCGCGAGAGCAGCCTCGCCGACCGCGAGCGGGCGGGCAGCGAGCGTCGCCGCCGACCCGCCCGTGGCGACGGGTGGAGCGGCTCCGACGGTCGGTCACGCTCGGGGCGCCGAGACGACAGCGCCACCCCGCGATCGGGCCAGCGCGAGCGCAGGAACGACGACGATGCCAGGGCATCGAAGCGGAACAAGCGGTCGGGTGGGGCTCGAGGCGACCAGCACGACGACCGGTCCCTACGCGGAGCCTCCCGCAGGAGCGACGCACCGTCGCGAGCACGCAAGGCCCGCGACGCCGGAGGCCAGGGTGACGGGCGCGTCAGCAACCGCGACGAGGACGGCCGGACCGGTGGTCGAGCGGACCGCACGGGCTCTCCCGCGCCGCGCGGTTCCAGCCGATCCACCTCGCCCACGTCTCGCGACGCCGGACTGGCCAAGGCGGGCAAGAAGCCCAAGAAGACCTCCGGGCGCAGCGGCAAGCCCCGACCCAAGAAGAAGCGCTGACGCGGACCCATCCTCCGCACCTCCGCCCGAGCGCGGCATGAGGATCTCAGTGTCGCCTCCCGCCCGACCGCGAAACCTGTGAGGACACTCCGTCCACCTTCGCCTGAGCGGGCCAGAGGTCGCTCGCCGTCGCGTTCGTGGGACGCACGTCACCAAATGGTGGGCGACCGCCGGCGCCCGCCTGTGCACCGCGCGGCCACGCCGCGGTACCCGGTCGCCACGACGTCGTCGCGCGAGCGCTGCCTACCAGCCCTTGCCGACCGGCTAGGCCTGGGCGTCGTCCTCGGCGCGCAGCCCCGCGATCGCGGACTCGAAGTCGTCGAGCGTCTCGAACGCCTGGTAGACGCTCGCGAAGCGCAGGTAGGCGATCTCGTCGAGCTCGCGGAGCGGAGGCAGGATCGCCAGACCGATGTCGGTGGCGTCGATCTCGGCCTGCCCCGATGCTCGGATCGCCTCCTCCACCTTGTGGGCGAGCAGCGCGAGGTCGTCGTCGCTCACCGGCCGACCCTGGCAGGCCTTCCGCACCCCTGACATCACCTTGTCGCGGCTGAAGGACTCGACCACGCCGTTGCGCTTGACGACTGACAGGCTCGCGTTCTCGACCGTCGTGAACCGCTTGCCACAGTTCGGACACTCGCGGCGCCGGCGGATCGAGAGGCCATCATCGGCCGTCCTCGAGTCGACCACCCGCGAGTCGGGGTTGCGGCAGAAGGGGCAGTGCATGGCACTACTCTGCCACGGTGGATGCCTCGCCAAGGCCGCGCCCCGCGCGCCTCTCGGCGGTGGATCGCCGACGGCGACCCACCGACTGCGCACGCGACCGCGGCGAAGCTGACGGTGAGCCACCACTGGCGCATGAGGGGGCGGGCCGGCGGTGGAGCGCACGGTTGTGGCGCGTGGCGAGCGCGGGAGCGGCCGCACGCAGCACTGATGCTCGGTTTCCTCGCAGGACGCGCGGCGCCGCCGGAAACGACACTCACGCCCTCGCAGGAGGCTCGGGCGCGGGAGCTGCCCGCGGGAGGGTTGGCGCGGAGGTCAGCCGACCTCGGGCAGGAGGAGCTGCTGGCCGGCCTGGAGGCCCGATGCCTGCATGGCGTTGAGCGTCTGGATGTCCGCCACGACGTCCCGCACGTCGACGCCCGCCGGTGCGAGGTCCGCGGCGATCGACCACAGCGTGTCCCCCGGCGACACCGTGTAGGTGTCGAGCACGACCGGCTCGCCACCCTCGTTGGCGAACGCCTGCGGGCCCACGATCGCAGCGACCGCGAGGAGCAGTGCCACGACGATGCCGCGCCGACGCGCTCGCGCGGCAGGGGTCTGAATCGCGGTGATGCGGACGCCCGCGCCGCGCCGCGCCTGCTGCGAGCGGACAGGGCGTGCGCCGGGGAGAGCACCGGGGAGAGCAACTGGAAGAGCCCTGCGGCGCTGCACGCGCGGGCGCAGTGGCGTGGCCTGGCTGAGCGGGGTGGCCTGGCTGAGCGGGGTGGTCATCGCGTAGGCGGTCATGTCGTCCTCCGTTCGAACATCTGTTCGTCGAACACTTGTTCTAGTTCTAGCATCGCCGGCCGACACTCGCAAGACTCGCTCGAACATATGTTTGATTTCGGCTCTCGGGTGCCCTACCGTCATGAAGGACACCTCATCACCGAGGTCTGACATCGTTCGTCGAGGACGAGACAGGGACGCGGGACCACCCGCATCAGGAGGAGACATGGACGAGCGCACCGAGTCCGGCGCCACCATCCACGAGTTCCCGGGCACGCCCGCCGATCGCCTGACCGACCGTCAGCGACGCATCCTCGAGACCATCCGCGACTCGGTGGAGTCGCGCGGGTACCCGCCCTCGATGCGCGAGATCGGCGAGTCGGTGGGCCTGACATCGACGTCCTCGGTCAAGCACCAGCTGTCCGCGCTTGAGGCGAAGGGCTACCTCCGGCGCGACCCGCACCGCCCCCGGGCGATCGAGGTCGTGCTGCCGGGCGAGACCACCGAGGCCCACGTGACCTCCGCACCTGAGCCAGCCTCCGCATCGGCGCTGCCCTCCTACGCCGAGCGCGACGACGTCGCGATGGTGCCGCTGGTGGGCCGCATCGCGGCCGGTGGCCCCGTGCTCGCCGACCAGGCTGTCGAGGACATCATGGCGCTGCCCAAGCAGCTCACAGGCGAGGGCGAGCTGTTCATGCTGAACGTCACCGGTGACTCCATGATCGACGCCGCGATCTGCGACGGCGACTGGGTCGTGGTGCGCCGGCAGCAGACGGCGGAGAACGGCGACATCGTCGCGGCGCTCCTCGACGACGAGGCGACCGTCAAGACCTTCCGCAACCGCGACGGCCAGGTATGGCTCATGCCGCACAATCCGGCCTACACCCCCATCGACGGCACCCACGCCGCGATCATGGGCAAGGTCGTGTCCGTGCTGCGCCGGATCTGACGTCCCCGCGGGCTGCGGCTAGCTCTCCCGCCAGCCTTCCTGCCAGTGGAAGCCGCCCGTGATGGCGCGGCGCATCGCCTGCATCGAGTTCGCGACGGTGGTCTGGTAGACGCGGGACTCCTCGGTCTCGGCACTCTCGGCGAGCCCGCGTCCGCGCTTCTCGAAGTGCTCGAGGTACTCCGCGAACCGCTCCCGCTCAGCCTGCTTGCCCTGCTCGAACTCGGTGCTGTCGGTCATGGCCCTCAGCCTAGGGCCTACTCGCCGCGCTCCCTGGCCGCCGCATCGAGGCGGCGCAGCGCCGCCATGGCCTGGTCGCGGTCCTTGGTGCCCCACAGCGGCGGCATGGACCGCGCGAGGAAGCCCCCGTACCGCGCCGTCGCCAGCCGCGAGTCGAGCACGGCGACCACGCCGCGGTCCTCGTGCGTGCGGATCAGGCGTCCGGAACCCTGCGCCATGAGCAGCGCTGCATGCGTGGCGGACACCGCCATGAAGCCGTTCCCGCCGGACTGCGCCACCGCCTCGGTGCGCGCCTGCGAGATCGGCTCGTCGGGCCGCGGGAAGGGAATCCTGTCGATCACGACCAGAGAGGCCGTGGCGCCCGGCACGTCGATGCCCTGCCACAGCGACGTCGACCCGAACAGGCACGTGCGCGGATCCTCGCGGAACTGCTGCACCAGCGTGGGCAGCTGATCGTCGAGCTGGTACAGCACGGGCACGTCGAGCCTCGCGCGCATGGCCTCAGCGGCCGCCTGGCCCGCGCGGTGGGACGAGAACAGCCCGAGCGTGCGCCCGCCCGCTGCCTGGATCAGCTCCGCGAGCTCGTCGAGCGCCTCCTCCGAGATGCCGCCCGCCCCCGGGCGCGGCAGGTGGGAGGCGACATAGAGGATGCCCTGCCTGCCGTAGTCGAAGGGGCTGCCGGCGTCCATCGAGATCGGGTCGTCGAGCCCCAGGTGCCGCGCCATCGCGTCGAAGTTGCCGCCGAGCGCGAGCGTCGCAGACGTGAACACCGCCGCACGCTCGTCCACGAGCTTATCGCGGATCAGCCCGGCGACGTCGAGCGGCGCGGCGACGATGCGCACGGCTTGTCGCGACTCGTAGTCCCCGTCGGGCGGCGACAGCCAGATCACGTACCGGCCGTGCTCGCCGAGCAGCTCCTCGCAGACGTCGAAGACCTCGGTCATCGCGGCGGTGGCGACCTTGACGGTGGCCGATGCGCTGTCGCCGGGCGACCCGCTGTCACCTTGGGCCTTGGTCACCTTCGCGAGCTCGGACATGAGAGCGCGCGCGGCTCCGCGAACGAGGTCCACCGCCTCTGCGAGCTCCTCGGGCAGACCGAGCCGCAACCTGCCGGGCTCGCATTCCCCCAGCGCAGCATCCACGGCGCGAGCGGCGCGGTCCAGGTCGTCCGAGGCGACGCCCGCCCGTCGCGCGGAGCGCCCGGCGCGGTCGATCGCTCCCACCGTCAGCTCGTGCGTCGCGGACGAGGTGATGCGTGAGACGAGCTCATGCGCCTCGTCGACGATGAGCGCGTGATGCTCTCCGAGCATGTCGTGGCTCGCCGCCTGCACGCCCAGGACGGCATGGTTGGTCACCACGATGCTCGACCGCGCCGCGTGGTCGCGGACCTGCTGCGAGAAGCACTCCTGCAGCATCGGGCACTTGGACTCCAGGCACTCGCGGCCGGTGACCGACACCTGCGCCCAAGCGCGGTGCGAGACGCCTGGCACGAGGTCGTCGCGGTCGCCGGTGTCCGTCTCCTCCGCCCATGCGTGCAGCCGCGCCACCTCGCGTCCCAGCTCGCTCGTGGGACCTGCCGCGATGGGCAGCATGTCGTCGTCCGGCTCGCCGTAGCCGCCGGCCATCTTGTGCTTGCACAGGTAGTTCCCGCGGCCCTTGAACAGCGCGACCTCGGGGCGTGACCCCAGCTCCGGCTCGAGCGCATCGAGGACCATCGGCAGGTCCTTGGTGAAGACCTGGCGCTGCAGCGCGAGGGTCGCCGTGGAGACCACCACCCGCTCCCCCGCGCGCGCGGCATGCGCGACGGCTGGCACCAGGTAGGCGAGCGACTTTCCCGTGCCCGTGCCCGCCTGAATCAGCGCATGCTCCCCGTGCGACAGGGACCGCTCAACGGCCTTGGCCATGGCGGTCTGGCCCTCGCGCTCGGCGCCGCCCAGCGCGCCCACCGCGACGCCCAGCAGCCGCGCCGCCTCCGTCTGCGCCGCGTCGACATCGCCCCCGGCACCCGCATCGCCCGCGGTGCGTGGAGCCGATGCGCCGGCCGTCTCCTCCTCCACCGTCACCTCGGGCGCGGCTTCGCCGCGGCGTGACGTCTGGGGAGAGGTCACGCCGCGAGGGCGGCCGCATGGAGCCTGGCCGCGAGCGCGTCGTCGACCATGGCGACCAGCCGGGTTCCCTCGGGCTCGTGGGACTCCTCCAGGATCTCCCCGTGCACATGCGCCTCGCTGATGAGGTCGCCGCGCGTGTACGGGACCAGCACGTCGACGCGCACCTCCGGACGAGGCAGCTCGCGCCCGATGAGGTCCATGAGCTCGGGGATGCCCTGGCCCGTGAGCGCCGAGACCTCGATGGTCATCTCCGGACGCGCACGCAGCCGCATCAGCGTCTCGGGCTCGGCGATGTCGGCCTTGTTGAGCACGATGACCTCACGCACCACCTCGGCGCCCGGGACATCGGACAGCACCGTCCTGACCGCGCTGATCTGGCTCTCCGGATCGGGGTGCGAAGCGTCGACCACGTGCAGCATCAGGTCCGCGTGCGCGACCTCCTCGAGCGTCGACGCGAAGGCCGCGACCAGCTGGTGCGGCAGGTCGCGGACGAACCCGACCGTGTCGGACACAGTGAACGCGCGGCCATCGGGAGTCTGCGAGCGGCGCACGGTCGGGTCAAGCGTCGCGAACAGCGCGTTCTCCACGAGCACGCCAGCGCCGGTGACGCGGTTGAGCAGCGAGGACTTGCCAGCGTTCGTGTAGCCCACGATCGCGACGTTGGGAATCGCCTGCCGGTTCGCGCGGCGCACCTCGCGCGCGGGCGCCATCGCCTTGATCTGGCGGCGCAGTTGAGCCATGCGCGTGTGAATGCGGCGGCGGTCGAGCTCGATCTTGGTCTCACCGGGGCCGCGGGAGCCCATGCCGGCGGCGGCTCCGCCCACCTGGCCACCCGCCTGGCGCGACATCGAGTCACCCCAGCCGCGCAGGCGCGGCAGGAGGTACTCGAGCTGCGCGAGCTCCACCTGGGCCTTGCCCTCCTTGGACTTCGCGTGCTGGGCGAAGATGTCGAGGATCAGCGCCGTCCGGTCGATGACCTTGACCTTGACGACGTCCTCGAGTGCGCGGCGCTGGCTGGGCGCGAGGTCGTCGTTGACGACCACGGTGTCAGCGCCCACCGCCGCGACGATCTCCTTGACCTCCTGCGCCTTGCCCTTGCCGATGTACGTGGCGGGATCCGGGTGCGGACGGCGCTGCAGCACGCCGTCGAGCACCTGGGAGCCTGCGGTCTCGGCGAGCGCGGCGAGCTCGCGCAGGGAGACCTCCGCGTCCTTCGCGGTGCCGTGCGACCACTGGCCCACCAGCACCACCTTCTCGAGGCGCAGCTGGCGGTACTCGACCTCGGTGATGTCCTCGAGCTCGGTCGACAGGTTGTCGATGCGGCGCAGCGCCGCGCGCTCCTCGCGGTCCCACTGGTCGCCGTCGTAGTCCGTGCGGGACGTGCCGCCCTCGGCGAGCGCCGTGCCGGCGCGCGACAGCACCCGCTCGATCACCGCATCGGCGCGAGAGGGTGCCTGGTCGTCGTCATGACTGTCGTCGTACGGAAGGGATTCGCTCATGCTCGTCCCATTGTCGCATCGGCCGCCGCCACACACCACCAGCGGTACGCTCGCTCGGGTGAGCGAGGACCACTACTTCAGCGCGCAGCCGGCCTCGGCCGACGAGCGCCGCCTCATCACGGTGTCCCTCGCCGGGCGCGACGTCGAGGTCGAGACCGCCGCAGGCATCTTCTCCCCGGGCCACGTCGATCTGGGCACGCAGGTGCTGCTGCGCCACCTTCCTCCCGCTCCCTCGGGCGAGGTGCTCGACCTGGGGTGCGGCTGGGGACCGCTCGCCCTCACCGCGGCCCTGCGGACGGCCGATGCGCGGGTCACCGCCGTCGACGTCAATCGCCGCTCGCTCGACCTCACGGCGCGGAACGCGGAGCGCCTGGGGGTCGCAGGTCAGGTGGCCGCGCTCGAGCCCGACGATGTCCCCGCGAACCTGCAGTTCGATGCCATCTGGTCCAACCCGCCCATCCGCATCGGCAAGGAGGCGCTGCACACGCTCTTGGCGACGTGGCTGCCGCGCCTCGCGCCGGGCGGCGAGGCATGGCTCGTCGTGCAGCGCAATCTCGGCGCGGACTCCCTCGCGCGATGGATCGCCGATCAGGGCTGGGGTGAGGTCACCAAGGTCGCGAGCGCCAAGGGCTTCCGGGTGCTGCGGCTCATTCGCACCGCGGGCTGACCGAAGCCGCGATGCCCTGCGACCACCCGCCCCGACACGCGCGAGTTGGGCCCAACTCGCGCATCTACGGGCCTTGATGCACTGGAATCGACCACCAGGATGCCGGCAGGGCCGATGCGCGGGGAACGCTGCTAGAGCCGCTCGCCCTTGGCTGCGGCGTCGGCGATCGCGGTGACGCGCTTCGCGCGCGTCTGGGGTCGCTTCGCGAGCACGAGCTGGGTGAGCGCGTACTTGCGCGCCGAGGGCGGGAACGCGTCGAAGTGCTCTCGCGCGCCGGGCCGTGCCGCGAGAGCCGCCGCGAGGTCCTCTGGGACGGTCAGGTCCTCGACGTCGTCGAGCAGCGTCCACGAGCCGTCGGCCTTCGCACGCTCGATGACCGCGATGCCCTGCGCCTCGATGAGCCCGGCGCTCTCGAGCTCGGCCACCCGGTTCTTGTTCACGCGCGACCACATCGAGCCCTTCTTGCGCGGTGCGCACCACAGCATCGACCTGTCGGCATCGATCGCGCCGGCCGTCGAGTCGATCCAGCCGAAGCACAGCAGCTCACGGACCAGCTGCTCGTAGGTCAGGGACTCGCGCCCGCTCGCGGCCAGCCAGCGCACCACCCAGGTCCCCTGGGTGCGGCGATGATGCTCGGCGAGCCACGCCCTCCACTCCGCGGCGCTCTCCGGATGGATGCGCTCGCGTCCGTCAGGCGCCGCGTCGATGGGGTGCACGGTCAGGCGGCGACCGCGGCGGCCACCAAGGACACGTCGACCTCGCCCTCCGCGACCAGCACGGCTGGCCCCTCGAGGACGGTGCGAGTGCCGATGACGCGCACCGTCACCATGCCACCCGGCACCTCGACGTCCCAGACGTCGGGTGAGCCCTCGCCCGCCCAGGAGCGCACGGCCAGCGCCACGGCGCACGCGCCCGTACCGCACGAGCGCGTCTCTCCCGAGCCGCGCTCGTGCACGCGCATCCTGACGCGCCCGCGCTCGATCCCCTCGCGCACCTCGCCGCCGCGCGTGACCACGAACTCGACGTTCGAGCCGGCAGGCGGCGCGGGGCTCACGCGAGGCGCACGCGTCAGGTCGAGAGCCTCGAGCTCCGCCACGGAAGCGAGCGCCACGACGTGGTGGGGGTTGCCGAGGTCCACCGACAGTCCGGGGCGTGCGGGGGTGAGCCCCACCGCCTCCACCTCGACGTCGAAGCCACCAGGCGCATCGGCGATGCGGAACTCGCCCATCCCGACGGCGAACACGCCGGCGCCCAGCGAGGTCAGCGTGCGCGTCCCGCCGCGGGTGCCGATGGTGAGCCCGCCGGAGAGGTCCGCCCCTGTCTCACGCTCGAGGAATGCGGCGAAGACGCGCGCGCCGTTGCCGCACATCTCGGACGTCGATCCATCCGCGTTCCAATAGTCCATGAACCAGGTGCTGTCGCTCAGCCCGGCGCCGGCCGGCAGCGAGCCTGCGCGCACGGCACGGATCACGCCATCCGCGCCGATTCCCGCTCGCCGGTCGCACAGGAACCGGACGAGCTCGGGCGTGAGGTCGATCTCCCCGCGCTCGTCGAGCAGCAGCACGAAGTCGTTCTCCGTGCCGTGTCCCTTGGTGAAGCGCAGGTGAGCCATGCGACCAGGCTACCCGCGAGGCCCGACAGCGAGATGCTCGGCGTGACGGCTCGCCGGCCGCAGCGTCCACCCTTCGTCACGGCGCCGCCGTTGCAACGGGCTCAAGCGGTCGCGGCGGCGATGGCGTCGGTCGCCGCGCGGTCCAGGTCCGCGAGGTCGCGCGGCGCATCGATCCAGCGGACCCGGCTGTCGGGGCGGAACCACTTGGCCTGCTTGCGCGCGAGCCGGCGCGTGGACTGCTGGATGAGCGCCCGGGTCGAGGCCTCATCGAGCTCGCCGTCGAGGTGTCGCAGCGTCTCGGCGTAGCCCACGGCGCGCCGGGCGGTCACGCCATCGCGCAGCCCACGCGCCTCGAGCGCGCGCACCTCGTCGACCAGCCCGAGCTCCCACATCTGATCGACGCGAGCCTCGATGCGCGGGTCGAGCTCCTCGTAGGAGATCGCGAGCCCCACCTGAACCGCGGGAATCTCGTACTCGAGCGTGGGAAGCGTGCTCGAGAAGGGCTGTCCCGTGAGCTCGATCACCTCGAGAGCGCGCACGATCCGCTTGGCGTTCTGTGCAGGGATGCGGGCCGCGGCGGCGGGGTCGGCGGCGGCGAGCTCGCGGTGCAGCATCCCCGGCCCCTGCTCCTGAGCGCGTGCCTCGAGACGAGCACGCACGGCGGGGTCGGTGGGCGGGAACGCGAAGCGATCGAGCAGCGCACGCACGTAGAGCCCCGAGCCGCCGACCACGATCGCGCGCCCGCCGCGCTCGTGAATCGCGTCGATGTCCGCGCGCGCCTCGCGCTGGAATCGCGCTACGGACGCGTCCTCCGTGACATCGAGCGTGTCGAGCTGGTGGTGGGCGATCCCCCGCCGCTGCGCGACCGTCAGCTTCGCCGTGCCGATGTCCATGCCGCGGTAGAACTGCATCGAGTCTGCGTTGACGACCTCGCCTCCGAGCCGCTCGGCGAGCTCCAGTGACAGCGCCGACTTCCCTGCGGCGGTCGCGCCTACCAGCGCGATCGCGGCGAGCGGCGTCACAGAACTTCCCCCCGCGCGGAGGGTCCAGGAGCGCCGCGCAGCAGCACGGTGCCCAGCAAGAGCCTCAGCTGCGCTGCTGGGGACGGCGCCGATGCGCGTGCCGGCTGCTCGGCCATGCGCGGCTCAGGCGCCGGCGGCGCGCAGGGTCGGGATGCCCAGGCCCACCGGCCCGCCTGCGGCAGGCGAGGCGGTGCCGCAGGTCGATCCGCAGCCTCCGGAGCCGTGGTCGTGCTCGCCGGACCTCACCGCATCCCAGGCATCGCCGGCGCGCGTGCGCCGCACGGCGTACGTGCCGCCCGCGACGCCGCTGTCGGCGATGAGGTGGAAGGGGGCGCCATGCGTCACGTCGACGGTGACCAGGTCGCCTGGCCGCGGCGCCGGGGCGCCGTCGGGCACGGTGAAGTGCACGAGCCGGTTGTCGGGCGCGCGCCCGGACAGTCGCGAGCGGGCGGCGTCCTTGCGCCCGCCCGAGGCCTTGCCATCGGAGTCGAGGACCAACAGCTCGACCGTGCGGCCGACGATCGCGCGGTTCTCCTCGAGTGAGATGCGCTCCTGCAGCTCCTGGAGGCGGCCGTAGCGCTCCTTCATGACGTCGGCCGGGATCTCGGGCAGCTCGAAGGACGGCGTGCCTGGCCGCGGGGAGTACTGGAAGGTGAAGGCGCTCGAGAATCGGGACGCCTCCACCACGCGCAGCGTGTCCTCGAAGTCCTGCTCGGTCTCGCCGGGGAACCCGACGATGATGTCCGTGGTGATCGACGCGTGGGGCATGGCCGCGCGCACGCGCTCGAGGATCCCGAGATACTTGGCCGAGCGGTAGGACCGGCGCATGGCGCGCAGCACGGCGTCCGAGCCGGACTGGAGCGGCATGTGCAGGCTCGGCATGACGGTGGGGGTGGTCGCCATGGCGTCGATGACGTCATCGGTGAACGCCGCCGGGTGGGGCGAGGTGAAGCGCACGCGCTCGAGCCCGTCGATCTCGCCGCAGGCTCGCAGCAGCTTCGCGAAGGCGCCGCGATCGCCGAACTCGATGCCGTAGGAGTTGACGTTCTGCCCCAGCAGCGTCACCTCGATCACGCCCTGGGAGACGAGCGCCTCGATCTCGGCGAGGATCTCGCCCGGCCGACGGTCGCGCTCCTTGCCTCGCAGGCTCGGCACGATGCAGAAGGTGCACGTGTTGTTGCAGCCCACGGAGATGGACACCCACGCTGACGCGATCGCGTCCCGCCTGCTGGGCAGCGTCGACGGGAAGACCTGCAGGGACTCCTCGATCTCGACCTGGGCCTGAGCGTTGTGGCGGGCGCGCTCGAGCAGGACGGGCAGCACGTCGAGGTTGTGGGTGCCGAAGACCACGTCCACCCACGGCGCCTTCTCGACGATCTCGCCGCGGTCCTTCTGCGCGAGGCAGCCTCCGACGGCGATCTGCATGCCGGGCCGACGCGCCTTGACGGACGCGAGCTGGCCGAGGTTGCCGTACAGGCGAGTCGCGGCGTTCTCGCGCACCGCGCACGTGTTGATGACGACCACGTCCGCCACGTCCTCGCCCGCGGGCGCAGCGGTGTAGCCGGCGCCCTCGAGCAGTCCGGCCATGTGCTCGGAGTCGTGGACGTTCATCTGGCACCCGAGCGTCCTGACCAGGTACGTGGGTGCGAGTGCGGTGTCAGTCATGCCTACCCTGCGACGGCGTCCGCGCGAAGCTCGCGGATCACGGTCACCTTGATCTCTCCAGCGAAGCTGAAGTCCTTGCTGATGTGCTCAGCAATTGTACGCGCCAGGTCGCGCGTGCCCGCGTCGTCCACGACGTCGGGCTCGACGACCACGCGCACCTCGCGGCCGGCTGCCATCGCGACCACCTTCACCACGCCTTCATGCTCGGCCACGAGGTGCTCGAGGCTCTCCATGCGCTCGACGTAGCCGTCGGCGTCCTCGCGACGTGCTCCCGGGCGCGAGGCCGACACCGCGTCCGCGACCTGCACGATGACCGCCTCGAGCGTCTCCTGCGGCACCTCGTCGTGGTGGGCCGCGATGGCGTTGACGACGTGCTCGCTCTCGCCGTGCTCCTTGGCGTAGGCGGCCCCGATCGCGGCGTGGGTCCCCTCGCGCTCATGCGTGAAGGCCTTGCCGATGTCGTGCAGGAACGCGCCGCGCCGCGCGAGCTCAGCGTCCGCGCCGAGCTCGAGAGCGATGTCGCCCGCGATCCGGGCGGACTCGACCAGGTGGCTCAGGACGTTCTGACCGTACGAGGTGCGCAGGCGCAGCCGGCCCAGAGTGGCAGCGACCTCCTGGGGGATGCCGCGCACGCCGGCGCTCTCGATCGCGTCGAGGCCCGCATCCAGGTGGCGCTGGTCGACGTCGGCGACCGCACGGGCATAGGCCGCCTCCACGCGCTGGGGCTGGATGCGCCCGTCCTCGACCAGGTCGCGAAGGGTGACCTCGGCGATCTCGCGCCGCTCGACGTCGAAGGAGGACAGCTGGACCGCGTTGACGCCCTCCTCGACCATCACGTTCACGCCCGTCAGCGCCTCGAAGGCCCGGATGTTGCGTCCCTCGCGGCCGATGATGCGACCCTTCATCTCCTCGCTGGGCAGGTCGATCCAGGTGGTCGCCGTCTCGCTGGCGGCCTCGCCTGTCTGGCGCTGCATCGCCTGCACGAGCACCTCCCTGGCGCGGCGCTGCGCGTCCTCCCGGGTCGCACGCTCGACGCGCCGCACCTCGACGAGCGCAGCGTCCTTCGCTGCCTTGACCTGGTCCGCGATGAGGCGCTCGCGGGCCTCCTTCGCGGTGAGGCCGGCCACGGCTGCCAGCGCCTCCTGCTCTCGCCTCTCCAGGCCTGCACGCTGATCCGCGAGGCGGCGCTCGTCGCGCGCGATCACGGACGCCCGCTCATCGAGGGTCCGCTGGAACTTCTGGGTCGCGCTCTGGCTCGCGGCGAGGTCCTTCTCGCGCTGCGCGACGCGCTCCTCCCGGCGCTGCGCCTCGGAGCGCAGCTCGCGCGCCTCCTCGCGCATCTCCTGCGTCTCCGCTGAGGTGGAGCGGCGGATCTCCGCCGCCTCGCGTCGCGCGAAGTGCACCACGAGCGTGGACACGAGCAGCAGGATGAGGGTCACCACGGTGGCGATCAGCTGAGGCACGCGGCTCCCCTCCTTCTGTCTCAGGGCATGCTAGTCGCCTGCTCTATCGGCACGTTGCAGCTCCTTCACAACCCCGAAGGCGATCTCGGGCGAATAGCCCTTGCGCCCGAGCATCGCGACCACACGCCGCACGCGCGTCTGCTCGTCATGGGCCTGCAATGATCTCCAACGCTTGAGGGCGAGCGAGCGTGCCGCCTCGTGCTCGTCGTCGCCGCTGATCTGGTCCAGCGCGGCGTCGATGTGGTCGGTGCCGAAGCCCTTGCGTCGCAGCTCCTGGTGGATCGCCCGGCGAGACGCGCCACGCTCGGAGTGACGCGCGCGTGCGATCGAGGCGGCGAGGGCGCCATCGTCCAGCAGGCCGACCTCCACATAGCGCGCGACGATCTGATCCGCGATTCCCGGTTCGACCTCGCGCTTGAGCAGCCCCTCGCGCAGTTGCGCGGTGGAGCGCGCCGAGTGCGTGAGCAGCCGCAGGGCGATCTCCCGTGCGCGCTCGGCAGGGTCCGCTGGTGTCGTGGGTGCGGATCGCTGCCGAGCGCGCTGGGACATGGGTGAGGCGGGCGACGTCAGAAGGTCGCGCGCTCCTTGGCGACCTTCGCCTGCGCCTGGACGTCGTCCTCCGGCGCGAGCGCGGGCGACTGGTCAGCCTCGCCCGGAGCAACTCCGATGCCAAGCTTGGTCTTGATCTTCTTCTCGATCTCGACGGCGAGCTCGGGGTTGTCCTTGAGGAAGTTGCGGGCGTTCTCCTTGCCCTGGCCCAGCTGGTCGCCCTCGTAGGTGTACCAGGCGCCGGACTTCTTGACGAAGCCGTGCTCGACGCCCAGGTCGATGATGCCGCCCTCCTTCGAGATCCCCTGGCCGTAGAGGATGTCGAACTCGGCCTGCTTGAAGGGCGGGGCCATCTTGTTCTTGACGACCTTGACGCGGGTGCGGTTGCCCACCGGCTCCGTGCCCTCCTTGAGGGTCTCGATGCGACGCACGTCGAGCCGCACCGACGAGTAGAACTTGAGCGCCTTGCCGCCCGTGGTGGTCTCGGGAGAGCCGAAGAACACGCCGATCTTCTCGCGCAGCTGGTTGATGAAGATCGCGGTGGTGCCGGTCGTGTTGAGCGCGCCGGTGATCTTGCGCAGCGCCTGCGACATCAGTCGGGCCTGGAGACCCACGTGGCTGTCCCCCATCTCGCCCTCGATCTCGGCCTTCGGCACGAGCGCCGCCACCGAGTCGATCACGAGGATGTCGACGCCGCCCGACCGCACCAGGATGTCCGCGATCTCGAGGGCCTGCTCGCCGGTGTCGGGCTGAGAGACGATGAGGTTGTCGGTGTCGACGCCGAGCTTCTTCGCGTACTCGGGGTCGAGCGCGTGCTCCGCATCGATGAAGGCGGCCGTGCCGCCCGCGCGCTGGGCGTTGGCGACGGCGTGAAGCGCGACGGTGGTCTTTCCGGAGGACTCGGGTCCATAGATCTCGACCACGCGGCCGCGCGGGAGCCCACCGATGCCGAGCGCGATGTCGAGCGCCACCGAACCCGTGGGGATCGCCTCGACCGCGACGCGCTGCTGCTCGCCCAGCCGCATCGCCGATCCCTTGCCGAACTGCCTGTCGATCTGTCCTAGCGCCGCGTCGAGCGCCTTCGAACGGTCTGCCGCCTGTGCCATGTCGTCTCCCATCATCGGCGGCGTTCCTGCCGCGACCTGTCGTGATGTCATCCACGCTATGACGCGCCTCTGACATCGGCTCCCCGTGGTGCCCTTCCGGCTGTGGAGGGCCGGCGCGGGAGCCGTCCTGTGACCAGGGTAATCGAACGCATGTTCGAAAGGAAGCGCTGGCGCCGGGCGTGTCGCGCGCGGTCGCGGGCCGCCACCCACAGAGCCAGCGCACGGCGAGAGGACTCAGCGAGGAGGGGGCACCGCTCGTTCCCGGCGGCCGCCGTCGCGACGCTCCATCGGGATGTCCATCTGGTCGCAGAGCGCGTGCCAGACGTCGCGGGGCGGGACGCCGTCGTCGAGGGCGTCCCGGCACGTGCGCGAGTCGAGGGCGTCGAGCGCGAGCTCGCGCGCGAGGGTGCCGGCATACGCCTCGCCGAACACGTCGTCGAGCAGGGCCCAGAACTGACTGTGGCGCACTAGTGCACGGCCAGCATCAGCGAGCGCGGACCTCGCCGAGCAGCTCGGGGACCGTGTCCGGAATGGTCGGCATGACGCCCACGGAGTCGAGCGACTCGGCCGTCTCGAAGCGTCCGGAGACCTCGCGCAGGATAGCGGACATGGGGACGTCCAACGCCTCGCATATGGATGCCAGCAGCTCGGAGGAGGCCTCCTTCTGGCCGCGCTCCACCTCGGATAGATAGCCGAGGGACACGCGGGCCCCCGAGGAGATGTCGCGCAGCGTCCTGCCCTGGGTCAGGCGCGCGTCCCTCAGGACGTCGCCGATCTCGTTGCGCAGAACGGGCATGCGGATCCTCCCAGTGGTGGCGCTCATGTCTTTCACGTCACGTCTAACGCAGGGTACCCCAGGGGTGTTCCCTCAGTCCACGACGGCCAGGTCACGTTTGGCTCTCGGCAGAACGGCCGATGCGCTCGTCCAGTGCCTCGGCCACGAGCGCCAGCGCAGCGGTCACCGCGCCGGCGCGCACCACGGCGCGGTCACCGGGGAGCACCAGCGTCCTGGAGCGAGCGGCGCCGTCGACCCACACCGCGATGCAGACCGTGCCAGCCGCCGCGCCGTCATGCGCATCGGGACCCGCGGCCCCGGTGGTCGACACGCCCAGCTCAGCGCCTGTCACGTCGCACACGCCGCGCGCCATCGCGATCGCCGTCTCCTCCGACACGACGCCGCGGTCCCTCATCACCTCCGCAGCGACGCCCAGCACCGCGACCTTGACCTGAGCCTGGTAGGCGACCACGCCCCCGAGCACCGTGGCCGAGGCCCCGGGCACGTCGACGAGCGCGCCGCACAGAGCGCCTCCGGTCAGCGACTCTGCGGTCGCCACCGTGACGCCCGCCGCCACCGCGGCGTCGACCACCTCCACCGCGGTCACGGCGTCGTCAGGCGCCGGCATCCGCGTCCTTCTGGGAAACTGGTCTCGTCGGCCGCGTGGACCGAGCCGCGGCCGCGATGCGCCGCGCGTAGTCGACGCCCGTGACAACCGCGACGGCCACGGCGGCGATGAGGATCCACCATCCGACCGTGGCGAACCACGCCGGGCCGGCAGGCCACATGAGCAGCGTCAGCGCGGCGAGCTGGAGGACGGTCTTGACCTTGCCGCCCGTCGACGCGGCGATCACCGTGTCCGCCGCCACGGCGAGACGGCCGAGCGTGACGCCGACCTCGCGCACGACCAGCACGATCAGCGGCCACCACGGCAGGGAGTCGACGTACGCGAGGCAGCCGAGCGCGCCCAGGATCAGCGCCTTGTCGGCGATGGGATCCGCGAGCTTGCCGAACACGGAGACCACGCCCCACCGGCGAGCGAGCGCGCCGTCGAGGTAGTCGGTCGCGGCGGCAAGCGCGAACAGCACCAGCGCCCACCATCGCAGCGGACCGTCGGCGCCCGCGTCCGCGATCAACAGCCACATCACGATCGGCACGGCGACCAGACGCGCTGCGGTGAGGAGGTTGGGGACGGCGGCGCTCACACGCACACCCTAACGGTGACGTGCGCAGCCTCCGCGATAATGGGCGCCATGCCGTCACCCGTCCACGCCCGCTCGCACCCGCCTCGAGGAGCGGCGATCGCCGTGGCCGCAGCGGCCGGCATGCTGCTGGCGGCCGTCGGCTGGGCCGCGCTCGGCGCGACCACGCCCCCTGACACCTCCGCCGCGGCTCCCACCGCCTCAGGCGAGCCCCTCGTCTCCCCCTCCGCCAGCGCATCGGCTCTGCCCAGCCCCGAGGCCGAGCCCAGCCCCTCCCCCGAGCCCGAACCCGACGTCGCCTTCACCCTGGTCGCGGGGGGCGACATCCTCACCCACGGCCCCGTGCTGCGCAGCGCTGAGAGGGCAGGTGGCGGCGAGTACGACTTCGGGCCGCTCATGGAGAACGTGCGACCATACGTGGGCGGCGCCGACCTGTCGCTGTGCCACATCGAGGTGCCTGTCGCGCCCGAGGGAACGCAGCCGTCCGGCTACCCCGTGTTCGGGGCGCCAGCGGAGCTGATCCCGGCCCTGGATGCCGAGGGATGGACCGGCTGCTCGGTCGCCTCGAACCACTCTGTCGACCGAGGCTTCGCCGGCCTCGAGACGACGCTCGACGCGTTCGACGCCGCGGGCATGGGCCATTCGGGCACCGCGCGCACCGAGCAGGAGTTCCTGGCGACCCAGCTGTACTCCGTGCGCTCTGAGGGGCGCGTCGTGGACGTCGCCAGCATCTCGTTCACCTACGGCCTCAACGGCCTGCCCAAGCCAGAGGGCAAGCCATGGGCGGTGGACACCTTCAATGCTGATGACGCGAACGTCGAGCCCATCCTCGAGGCTGCGCAGCGGGCGCGGGACGACGGCGCCGACGTGGTGGTCGCGTCCGTCCACTGCTGCGTGGAGTACCGCGTCGCACCGGGCGAGGTTCAGCGCTCGATCGCGAGCCAGATCGCCGAGTCCGGCCTGGTGGATCTCTACCTCGGTCACCACGCGCACGTCCCCCAGCCCATCGAGCTGCTGCCCGGCGGCCCCGGCGGCGACGGCATGTGGACAGCCTTCGGACACGGCAACTACCTGTCGAACCAGGACACGCAGTGCTGCGTCGCCGACACCAACTCGGGCTACATCACGACCTCCACGATCACGGTCGCTCCGGACGGCGACGTGGACGTGTCCGTCGAATGGACGGCGATCACCGTCGACCGGCTCGACTCGCACACCATGCACGTGCTGCGGGACATCGAGGACACGGGCACGGCGTCGATCTCAGCGAGCGAGGCGCAGGCGCGACTCGCTCGAGTGTCCGCGGCCGTGGGCGACGAGGCGCGCGAGCGGACCACCCCGGCTGCGGCGCTCGCGGCCAGCGTGGACGCGCGGCTGCGGTGGCGCGAGGAGGGCACGCCGGAGGGGACGTAGGCTCGGCTGGTCGAGCGCCGATGCGCGCTCAGCCGAGCCGCTCGTCCGCGTACGCCGCATCGATCTCCTGCGGTCGCGGCTCGATGAGGCTCGTGGTGAACTGCGGGTGCGAGTCCCCGACCGCGGTGGGCGGCTGCGCCACGCCGAACAGCCATCCTTGACCGTAGCGCCACCCGCAGTTCGCGAGGAACTCCGCCTGCGCCTCCGTCTCGATGCCTTCGGCGATCGTCGCGAGCCCGAGCTCCCTCGCGAGGGCGCCGAGCGCTCGCGACACCCGCGCGCCGGCGGGATCCTCGGGGATGCCTGCCACGAACGACATGTCGAGCTTCACACCGGAGACGGGCAGATCGCGCAGGTAGCTCAGTGGCGACACGCCGGTGCCGAAGTCGTCGAGGAGGATCGGCACGCCGGCGTTGCGCAGCTCGGTGAGCTCGTGACGGATCCGCGTGTTGGGCGCGACCAGCGAGGCCTCGGTGAGCTCGACCACCAGGCGCTGCGGACTCAGGTGGTAGCGGCCGATCGCGCTCAGCACGCGGTCCGCGAACTCCGAGTCGCCCAGCTGATCCGCGCTCACGTTGAGAGACACCCACGTGGTGGTCGACGGGCCGTGCGCGAGGAACTCCGCGGCCTGGTCCACGAGCGCCGTGCCGAGCGCCACGGACAGGTTCTTGTCGTGGATGAGCGGCAGGAACGCGGACGGCAGCAGCAGGCCTCTGGTCGGGTGCTGCCAGCGCACCAGCGCCTCGTAGCCGACGATGGTGCGCGTCGCGAGCTCGAGGATGGGCTGATAGTGCAGGACCAGCTGGCGGGCCTCGATGGCGGCGACCAGGTCGGAGGCGAGGGCGGACTGCGCATCCGTGGTGGTGCGCATCGACGGCTCGTAGACGACGGTGCGCGACTTGCCCGTCGACTTGGCGCGGTACATCGCGGCGTCCGCGGCGCTCAGCAGGCTGGGCGCGCCGCCCGAGATGGTCTCCTCGTCGGCCATCGCGATGCCCACCGAGGCGTGGAGCGTGATCTGGTGTCGCTTAACCTGCACGGGACGCTTGAGGCCATGGTGGATCGCTCCGGCGATGTCGAACAGCGCCTTCGAGCAGTCGGGATCCTGGACCACGATGACGAACTCGTCGCCGCCGATGCGCGACACCGTGCCGCGTCCTGCCGCGGCGGTGCGCAGCACGCCGGCGACATGCACGAGGGCGTTGTCCCCCATCGCGTGGCCGAACCGGTCGTTGAGGCCCTTGAACCCATCGAGGTCGACGGCGATGACACCCACCCGCGTCTCCGCGTCGGGCTGCTCGAGCACCGTCTGGAGCACGTCCTGCAGGAGCGTGCGGTTGGCCAGCCCCGTGAGCGGGTCGTGCATCGCGCGGTGGGCCATGAGCTCCGAGTGCATGCGATCGTCCGTCGAGTCCCGCACCTGCACCACGTAGTGGTCGGGCGCCCCGCCGGCGTAGCGCACCAGACCCACGTCGAGCACGGCCCACACCACGTTGCCGTCGGCGCGCACGTAGCGCTTCTCGACGCTGAACCGGCTCGAATGGCCGTCGTACAGGCGCTGCAGCTGGTCGCGCTCCGCATGCAGGTCCTGGGGGTGGCTGAGCGCGGAGAACGGCGTCCCGCGCAGCGCGGCGACAGTGGAGCCCATCATCTCCGCGAAGGCGCGGTTGACCTCCATCAGGCGCCACTCGAGGTCGACCAGCGCCATGCCGACCGGGGCGTTCTCCATCGCCTTGCGGAACTGGGCGTCGGATCGATTGAGCGCCTCGGCGGCCTCGCGCAGGCCCGAGGTGTCCATCATCGTCACGACCGTCACGGGGCGGTCGTCGAGGCTGTCGGGCGCGACCTTCGAGCGGATCTGGATCCAGCGCACGTCGTCGTCGCCGCGGCGACCAGGCACTCCCACGATGCGAGGCTGGTCGTCCGAGCGCCCCACCCCGAACGCCTCGCGCAGCAGGATGGGGCGCAGCTGGTCGTCGACGGCCCGCAGGTTGAGGCGCGCGATGGGCAGTCCGACGGCGTCCGCGCGGTTCACGTCGAGGATGCTCGCCGCGACATCGGACATCAACGCGATCTCGTCGGTCTGGGTGATGATCAGCACGCCGTCGCGAGCGGAGGAGAGCACCGCCTCGAACTGCCCGCGCAGCTGGCGCTCGCGCGCGAGCATCGCGTCGCGTGTCTGGCGCGCACGGTACGAGCGCCAGAAGGAGAAGAAGGTCAGCGCGGCGAGACCCAGCGCGAGCACCAGCACCGTGATCGCCACGGCTGGCTGCTCGAGCTGCGCTACGACTGACCCCATGGCTCTCCCTCAGCATCGTCATCGACTGCCGAAGCCTCCACGCTAGCGGGAGACTCCCCTCGCAGAATAGCGAGCGTCGATGCCAATTCATCAGGAGTGACCAATACCTCACGAGCCTTCGAGCCCTGGGAGGGGCCCACGATCTCGCGCGTCTCGAGCAGGTCCATGAGCCTGCCAGCCTTGGCGAAGCCCATCTTGAGCTTGCGCTGGAGCATCGAGGTCGAGCCCAGCTGGGTCGTGATGACGAGCTCCGCCGCGGCGATGAGGTCATCGAGGTCGTCGCCGATGTCCTCGGCCACCGCCGCCGCACCACCCTGCGCCACCGTGACGTCCTCGCGGTAGACGGGGTTCGCCTGGTTCTTGACGTGATCGACAGCCGCATGGATCTCGGACTCGGACACCCACGATCCCTGCACGCGCATCGGCTTGGACTCCCCCATCGGCATGAACAGGGCGTCGCCCTGGCCGATGAGCTTCTCCGCGCCTGGCATGTCGAGCACCACGCGCGAATCGGCCAGCGAGCTCGTCGCGAATGCCAGGCGGCTCGGCACGTTCGCCTTGATGGTGCCGGTGATGATGTCGACGGACGGGCGCTGCGTGGCGAGCACCAGGTGGATGCCGGCGGCGCGCGCGAGCTGCGTGATGCGCTGGATCGACTCGTCGACGTCGCGCGGGGCGACCATCATCAGGTCCGCGAGCTCGTCGACGATCACCAGCAGGTACGGGTAGGTGGTGATCGTGCGCTCGGAGCCGGGAAGCGGCTTGACCTTGCCCGCTCGCACCGCCTTGTTGAAGTCGTCGATGTGCTTGAAGCCGAACAGCGCGAGGTCGTCGTACCTCATGTCCATCTCCTTCACCACCCATTCGAGGGCCTGCGCGGCCTTCTTGGGGTCGGTGATGATGGGCGTGATGAGGTGCGGGATGCCCTCGTAGATGGTGAGCTCGACGCGCTTGGGGTCCACGAGCACCATGCGCACCTCGTTGGGCGTGGCGCGCATGAGGATCGACGTGATCATCGAGTTCACGAATGATGACTTTCCGGCACCCGTCGCACCGGCGACCAGCAGGTGCGGCATCTTCGCGAGGTTGGCGAGCACGAAGCCGCCCTCGACGTCCTTGCCGATGCCGATCGCCATGGGGTGGTCGTTCTTGGTGGCCGCCGGCGAGCGCAGCACGTCGCCCAGCGACACGGTCTCGCGGTCCACGTTGGGGATCTCGATGCCGATCGCCTTCTTGCCGGGAATGGGCGACAGGATGCGCACGTCCGGGCTCGCCACCGCGTAGGCGATGTTCTTGGACAGGTTGGTGATGCGCTCGACCTTGACGCCCTGGCCCAGCTCCACCTCGTAGCGCGTGACCGTCGGCCCGCGCGTGAAGCCCGTCACCTGGGCGTCGACGCCAAAGTCCTCGAGGACCGCGCTGAGCGCCTCCACGACGCGGTCGTTCGCGGCGGAACGCGTCTTGTGCGGGGCGCCCTTCGCGAGCACCTCCATGTCGGGCAGCACGTACGGACTGGAGTTCTCGAGCTCTCCCTGCTCTCCCGCAGGGACGATGCTCGTGGTCGGGGGCGCGGCACGCTCCCTTGCCGGTTCAGCCAGGACGTCGTACCCCGCGGTGTCGACATCCTCGCCTGCGGGGTCGTAGGGCGACAGCGGGCGGGTGGACAGCACCTCTGTCCCCGCCATGCCGGTCCCGTACGCGGGTGTCGCTGCGCTCGCAGCGGACGCCGAACCGGGGTTGATGATCTCGTCGAACTCCGAGTGGTCGACGCTCGCGGCGTTGGCGAAGGCCTCGTCCGCCTCGTAGGCGTCGAGGGAGTCGTCCTGGCTCGGCTCGGCCTTGCTCCGGCTCAGCAGGCGGCGGCGGTGCTTGGGCTCCTTGACGGGGACACGGTCAAGAGTCCGGTGCTCGGGCAGGTCCAGGTAGTCCTCGGCCTGCTCGTCGCGGCCGCGCAGCCGTCCCACGAAGGCGCGCACGTGGGCGACCACCTCGCGAATGGGCTTGCCGATGATGATGAGCACGCCCAGCAGCGCGAGCAGGACCAGCACCACGACCGCGAGCGGAGCCGTGAGCGCCCACGCGAGCGGCGTGCCGACCAGGTAGCCCAGGATGCCGCCCGCGTCCTGGACTGCCTCGAGTCCCTCCACGTTGGGGCTCGGCAGGCCCGCGTTGATCTGGATCAGTCCGTCGATGGTGAGCACCAGGATGAGCGCGCCCAGGGTGATGCGGTGGTTGGCCTCCTCCTCGCCCGGGGCACGGAAGAGCCTGATCGCGAACGCCAGAAGCGCAATCGGCATCGCGACCGCGAGGACGCCGAACGTGCCGGCGACCACCCAGTGGATGGCAGTGCCGGCCCACGAGTCGAGGCCCCACCACTCGCGCGCGGCGATGAGGATCGCGGCGATGACGAGCGTGATGGCGAGCCCATCGCGGCGCACGTCGGGGCTCACCTCCTTGGCGCCGTGGCCGATCCGACGCACGCCGCCGCCCACCGCGCCCGCCGTGCCGCGGCCCATCGCCGCGACTCCACGCAGGATCGCCGGCGCGGGCTTCTTCTCGGGCGCCTTGGGACGTGACGCCGGGGACTTCGGGCGCGTGCTCGTGGAACGTGACGGAGCCATGTCACCGGACGCTACCCGCGCATCGGCGAGATGCGTGGTTGCCACCCCGCGCATCGGCGCTATCGACGTGGCCGCCGGAGACGACGATGGACGTCGACGATCAGCCGCGCAGCGGCGTCAGCACCTGCTCCTCGCACACGGCGATCGCGGGCGCCTCCACGGTGCCGTTCTCGTCGGGCTCCTTCGCGAAGTCCCACCCCAGCCAGTTGAGCTCCTGCGTGACCCAGGCGTCGATGAGGGGGTCCTCGTCTTCGAGGCACGCGACCATGTCATCGAGCGCGGCCTCGTACTCCACGACGGACACTCGATCCCGGTCGTACGGCCAGTCGAGCGTGCTCTCGGGCGGCGCGGGCGCAACCTCCACCGCGGCGCCCGTTGCGCCATTGACCAGGGCCCGGTCCCCCAGCGGATCCGCCAGTTGCACCACGACGTAGTCCTGGCAGTCATCGCCCGCGAGCTCGACCAGGCCGCCGCTGCCCGACGGCGTCACCCTCACCTCGTCCTCGCTCTCCTCTACCTGTACCGGCTCGGCCTCGTTGCACGAGTCGAAGGTGACCGCCACGCGCGTACCGTCGAGCGAGAGCTCCGCGGCATCGACCTCGGTCTGCGGTGCGCACGCCGTCAGCGCGAGCACGCCCGCGAGCACTCCCGCCGCCCCCAGCACGCGCATCGGCCCTCCCGTGTCTCCCGAGCGGAAGCCTACGACTCGATGACGATCGGGATGATCATGGGCCGGCGGCGCAGCTTGGTGCCCACGTAGCGCCCGAGGACCCGGCGCATCACCTGCTGCAGCTGGTGCTGGTCGGTCGAGCCGGTGCGGGCGGCGTCCTCCAGGGCGTTCTTGATCTGCGGCAGGATCGCGTCGAAGACGCTGTCGTCCTCGGCCAGTCCTCGCGCATGCACCTCAGGTCCGGACACCACCTTGCCGTTCGCGGAGTCGATGACCGCGAACACGGAGACGAAGCCCTCCTCCGACAGGATCCGGCGGTCCTTGAGCTCGGTGTCGGTGATCTCGCCCACGGAGGAGCCGTCGACGTAGACGTTGTGCGTCTCCACGGCGCCCACCACGCGCGCGCGGCCGTCCTTGAGGTCCACCACGACGCCGTTCTCCGCGAACATCACGTTCTTCTCCGGCACGCCGGTCTTCATCGCGAGCTTGCCGTTGGCGAGCAGGTGGCGAACCTCGCCGTGGACCGGCATCACGTTGCGCGGCTTGACGATGTTGTAGCAGTAGAGCAGCTCGCCCGCGCTCGCGTGCCCGGAGACGTGCACGCGCGCGCTTCCCTGGTGGACAACGGTCGCGCCCAGGCGCATGAGCCCGTTGATGACGCGGAAGACCGCGTTCTCGTTGCCCGGGATCAGGGACGAGGCGAGGATCACCATGTCGCCGGGACCGACCCTGAGCTTGTGGTCGAGGGACGCGATGCGGGACAGCGCCGCCATGGGCTCGCCCTGCGAGCCGGTGCACATGTAGACGACCTTCTCGGGCGGCATGTCGTCCGCCTTCTTGGCGTCGACGAGGATGTTCGCCGGCACGTCGAGGTAGCCCATCTCGGCAGCGATGTTCATGTTGCGCACCATCGAGCGGCCCACGAAAGCGACGCGACGGCCGTGCGCGTGCGCGGCGTTGATGACCTGCTGGACGCGGTGCACGTGGCTCGAGAAGGAGGCGACCACCAGGCGGCCGGTCGCCTGCGAGAACATCTGGTCGAGCACGGGCGTGATCTCGACCTCGGATGCGGTGAAGCCGGGCGCCTCGGCGTTGGTCGAGTCCGTCATGAACAGGTCCACGCCACGTTCGCCCAGTTTCGCGAACGCTCGCAGGTCCGTGATGCGGCCGTCGAGCGGCAGCTGGTCCATCTTGAAGTCGCCCGTGTGCAGCACGGTGCCGGCGTCGGTCGTGATGAACACCGCGAGCGCATCCGGGATCGAGTGGTTGACGGCGACGAACTCGAGGCCGAACTTCCCCAGCTGCTCCTGCTGCCCCTCCTTCACGGCGAGGGTGATGGGCTTCATCCGGTGCTCCTTGAGCTTGGCCTCGATGAAGGCCAGCGTCAGCTGGGAGCCGATGAGCGGGATGTCCTGGCGCATGCGCAGCAGGTAGGGAACGGCGCCGATGTGGTCCTCGTGGCCGTGCGTGAGCACGATCGCCTCGATGTCGTCCACACGGTCCTCGATGTAGCCGAAGTCCGGCAGGATCAGGTCGACGCCGGGCTGGTGGTCCTCGGGGAACAGCACGCCGCAGTCGACGACGAGCAGGCGGCCGTCGATCTCGAAGACGGCCATGTTGCGGCCCACCTCGCCCAGGCCTCCCAGCGGGACGATGCGCAGGGTGCCGGGCAGCAGCGGCTTCGGTTCGGTCAGCTCGGGATGGAAGTTCACGTGTCTCCTAGGGAACGGGAACGCCGCCGGCTCGCAGCGCGGCGGCGAGAGCGGCGAGCTCCTCGTCGTCCAGCGGCAGCAGCGGCAGGCGAGAGTGGCGCCCCGGGATGACGCCGAGCAGCTGCATGGCCGCCTTGGCGTTCGCGGCCCCGGGGCCGTTGAAGATGGCGTCGTGGACGGGCATCAGCTCGTCGTGCAGCGCCTCGGCGCGGGCGGTGTCGCCCGCGCCGTGTGCGGCGATCATCGCCGCGATGCGCTCGCCGGCGACGTGGGCGGTCACGGAGACCACTCCCACGGCACCGGCGCGCAGGAAGTCGAGGGTGAGGGGGTCGTCGCCCGAGTACCAGGCGAGACCGGTCCGCGCGATGCGGTCCTTCGCGGGCTCGACCGCGCCCGTCGCGTCCTTGTTCGCGACGATGGTCTCGACCGCCGCGAGCGCATCGTACGAGTCATCGGTGAGGGCGATGCCGGTGCGTCCGGGGATGTCGTAGAGCATCACGGGAAGGTCCGACGCCGCCGCGATGGCCGTGAGGTGGGCGACGATGCCCTTCTGGGACGGCTTCGAGTAGTACGGCACCAGCGCGAGGATGCCGTCGACGCCGGCCTCGGCACCCTGCTCCGCCATGCGGATCGCGTGGGCGGTGTCGTTCGAGCCGGCGCCGGTGATGAGGGTCACGTCCGGCCCCACCGCCTCGCGGACGGCCTGGATCAGGGCGACCTTCTCGGGAGCGTGGGTGGTGGGCGCCTCGCCGGTCGTGCCCGACAGCACGAGTCCGTCCGATCCGTGCGCCACCAGGTGCTTCGCGAGCTGCGCGCAGGCCTCGAGGTCGAGCTCGCCGTCGGCGTGCATCGGGGTCACCATGGCGGTCAGCACGGTGCCGAACGGGGGCGAGGTCGTCATGGGCATAACCTATCGCGACCAGGCCCATCGCTCCCGCGCGCTCGTGGTGGTCGAATCTCGCTCATCGCGGCCCTTAAACGAGCGAGTTGGGCCCAACTCGCGCACGTAGAGCGGTTGACGCACCGGAACCGACCGCGGGGAGGGCCGATGCACTTGCTGGGTGGGCGTCGCCCGTCACCGTTCGCCGCGGGTCGCCACCGTGAGAAGCATCGCGCAGTCGGTCACCGCTTCGAGGCCGTGCCTCGCCTGCGGGATCTCGAGAAAGTCTCCCGCGCTCATCGCGAGCTCGCGCTCCCCCACCGTGAGGGTCACCTCGCCCCGCAGCACCTGGAGCGTGGCCTCGGCGGGCGCATCGTGCTCGTGGAGGCGATTGCCTCCCGCGACCGCGATGAGCGTCTGGCGCAGGTCGTGCTCGTGGTCCCCCACGAGCGTGATCGAGTGGCGCCCGCTGTGCTCGTCGTACGCGAGCGCGAGCTGCTGGTCGATGAGCGCCTCGAGGCCGACGATCTCCATCCCACCATCATGCAACGCGCAACGGCCGAGCGAGCAGGATCAGCCCGCCGCGATCAGCGCCTCGACGTCGGCGGCCTCGAGCTCGCCTGAGCCGTCGATGACGAGCGTCGCCCGCGAGGCCTCGAACCCGGGGATCGCCTCGCCGCCCACGCCCACCGCAGGGAAGGTGAGCTCGTCGGCCGAGGCCGAAGGCTTCGACAGCTCGACGATGAAGGAGTGGCTGCCACCCGCATCGGTGCCGACGACGATGGCGCGCGGCGTGGTGTCGCCGAAGACATCGTCCCACTGCTGGACGACCTTGGAGATGGGTGCCTCTGTGGCGCCCCTGTCGCCCTCGAGAGTCACGCCCACGACGACGGACGCTGGATCGAGCAGCGTGATGGTGTCCGAGGTGACGGTCGCGCCGTTGGCTGGGATGACCCACAGGTCGCCCTCGGCGGAGTCGTTGCTCGCGGCTGCGATCGCCCAGCCGCCGAACAGTCCGAGCGCTAGCGCGATGACGGTGACGATGGCCGTGACCTTCAGCCCCGTCCGCGTCGACTCCTTCGTCACCGTGATGTCGCCCGACGTGCCGCCCTTGGTCTCGCTCATTGCGCTCTCTCCCTGTCGCCTGCCCTCGGTGGAATGCCCCTAGTGTGGCGCATCCGACCGGTCACACGCGCGACGTCCCCGCCCCACGCGCATCGGCGCTGCGGCCCGCTGTCAGCGCCCGGGCGTACGCTGTCGCCATGGCCGCGATCCCCACGCCGTACGAGGACCTGCTGCGCGACGTGCTCGCGAAGGGCACGCGCAAGGACGACCGCACCGGGACGGGCACGCTGTCCGTGTTCGGCCGCCAGCTGCGCTTCGACCTGTCGCGGGGCTTCCCGCTCATCACCACCAAGCGGGTCCATGTGCGCTCCGTGGTGGGCGAGCTGCTGTGGTTCCTGCGAGGCGACACCAATGTGCGGTGGTTGCAGGAGCGCGGGATCTCCATCTGGGACGAGTGGGCGAACGCCGACGGCGACCTGGGGCCGGTGTACGGCTACCAGTGGCGCTCGTGGCCCGCACCCGGCGGCGGCCACGTGGACCAGATCGCGGCCGTGATCGAGTCGATACGGACCAAGCCGGACTCTCGCCGGCACATCGTGAGCGCGTGGAACCCTGCGCTCGTCGACGAGATGGCGCTGCCGCCCTGCCATGCGCTGTTCCAGTTCTACGTCGCGGACGGTCGGCTCAGCTGCCAGCTGTACCAGCGCAGCGCGGACCTGTTCCTTGGCGTGCCGTTCAACATCGCCTCGTACGCGCTGCTCACCCACATGATCGCCGCCCAGACCGACCTCGAGGTGGGCGACTTCGTGTGGACCGGCGGCGACTGCCACATCTACTCCAATCACCTCGAACAGGTCGAGCTGCAGCTGTCGCGCGACCCCTACCCGTATCCCATGCTCACGCTGCCCGCCAAGGACTCGCTGTTCGACTACGACATCGAGGACGTGGTGATCGAGAACTACCAGCACCACCCGGGCATCAAGGCGCCCGTCGCGGTCTGATCCCATGCTCAAGGCGATCTGGGCGCAGGCGCGCGACGGCTTTGGGCGTCCGGTCATCGGCTCGGCCGGCGACATGCCGTGGCACCTGCCCGAGGACCTGGCGCACTTCAAGGAGCTCACGACCGGGGCTCCCGTCATCATGGGCCGGCGCACCTGGGAGTCCTTCCCGGCGCGGTTTCGGCCCCTCCCTGGCCGGGTGAACGTCGTGATCACCACGGGCGGTGCGATCGACGGGGCCGATGCGGTGGTCGGGTCGCTCGACGAAGCCCTCGTCGCCGCGGCACGGCTCGCCGAGGGGCGCGATGCGTGGGTCATCGGCGGCGGACGCGTCTACGCCGAGGCGATGGAGCGCCTGGACCTCCTCGAGGTCACCGAGATCGACCTCGAGGTCGATGGCGACACCTTCGCACCCGCGATCGACGGTGCGGCGTGGGAGCCCACTGAAGAAGGAGAATGGGCGACCTCGCGCACCGGGACGCGGTACCGCTTCCTGACCTACGCGAGGCGGTGACCGCCCGCTAGAAGATCGCGCTGATGAGGAACCCGCCTGTGGCGGTGAGGATCAGCGCGGCGATCGTCACTCCTGCCACCAGGCGCGTGCGGCGCTGCCGTCTGTCGTCGCTCATAGTGCGTCACTCTAGCGCCTGTGGCTGGCAGGATGACCGCATGCCCTACGCCGTGCCGCAGCGCATCGAGACCGAGCGACTGGTGCTGCGCCCGTACGTCGCCACGGACGCCGAGGCGCTCGCCGCCGTGGTGCCCCGCAACATGGACCACCTGCGCCGGTACATGGAGTGGATCGCGTTCGAGCCGCAGACAGTGGAACAGCGGCGCGCATGGATCGCGGACGTGAACGGCAAGTGGGACGCGGATACCGACTTCACGATGGGCATCTTCCTGCAAGGCGGCGAGGCCGAACTCGTCGGTGGCACCGGCTTCCACGTGCGCACCGACCCTGACCGACTCGAGATCGGCTACTGGATCGATGCGGGCCACGAGGGACGCGGCCTCGTCACGGAGGCCGTGGCCGCGCTCACACGGGTGGGGCTTGAGCTGGCGGGCGCCGACCTGGTCGACATCGCTCACGCCCAGACGAATGTGCGGTCGGGCGCGATCCCCTCGCGTCTGGGCTTCGTGCGTGAGGAGCGCGCCCGTGCGCCGCTGTTCGATGCCGGCGCACCGGTGGCCGCGAGCCGCGAATGCGCGGACGATGGTGCCATGGTGCCGGCCGTCACGTGGCGGGCTTCGCGAGAGACGCTGTCGCGTGAGCCGCTCGCGTCGTGGCCGCGCCCGCTGGCCTTCGATGCCGCGGGGTCGCAGATCGCCTGGCCCGCATGACGCCATCGCTCGCGGGCGTTCCGACCCGCATCGAGACCCGGCGGCTGGTGCTGCGGGCGTTCGAGGCTGCGGACGCGGAGGCCTTCGATGCGCTCGTCATGTCCTCGATCGACCACCTCCTGCCGTGGCAGCCGTGGGCTGCCGACGAGCCGCATCCGATGGACCAGCGACGGAGAGACCTCGGCGCCCTGGGCGAGCAGCTGCGCGCCGGCTCCGAGGCTCACTACGCGATCACCTATGCTGGCGACGGGATGCTGCTGGGCAGTGCGGCGCTCGTGCCCGGCGCGAGCGCGGGGTGCATCGAGGTGGGCTACTGGCTCGGCGTCACCCACACGGGCTGCGGCTATGCGACCGAGGCCGCGCGTGTGCTCACTCATGTGGGGCTCGCGACGCTGGGACTCCCGCGGCTCGAGATCTGGGCCGACGAGGCGAACGACGCTTCCAACGCCGTCGCGCGCCGCGCCGGCTACGCGTTCGAGTCGACGCAGCAGTCCTACCTCGACGATGCCGGAGAGCCACCGCTCATGAACGTGTGGGTCGCCGACGGGGGCTGGCTCGCGCGCTGAAGCGGTGCCCCGCCCCCGTCCGCCCTCCCGCGTACGGAAGTCGCAGATGATCTGCGCGTCGAGCGGCGACTCCCCGTTTGGCAGCACGCGACCGCGACAGTTCATCTGCGACTTCGGTCCATGCTCGCCTGACGAGGCCGGCGCCAGCCAGGCAGGAGCCACCTCGCCCGGCAGCGGCCCCCGCGCCGCGTGCCAGGATGAGCGCATGCAGCGCCTGTCCCCCGTCCGCCAGCAGGCGGTGTCGGTGTCGCTCGCGACGGGTGCGTACGCGATCAGCTTTGGCGCCTTGTCGGTGGCGGCCGGCCTCGACGTGTGGCAGACGATGGCGCTGAGTCTGCTGGTGTTCTCGGGCGGCTCGCAGTTCGCGTTCGTCGGAGTGATCGCCGCGGGCGGCTCGCCCGGCGCCGCCGTGGCGACCAGCACCGTTCTGGGACTGCGCAACGGGTTCTACGGCGTGGGCCTCGCGCCCGTCCTGAGGCCCATGCGCGGCCTCCGGCTCGCCTGGGCGAGCCAGGTGACCATCGACGAGTCGACCGCGGTCGCCCTCGCCCAGCCGGCCGACGACGTTCCGGCCAGGCGCGCCGGGTTCTGGTGGACCGGCGTGGGCGTGTTCGCGCTGTGGAACGCGGTCACCGTCGTGGGTGCTGTGCTCGGCTCGCGCATCGGCGATCCCGCGCAGTGGGGACTCGATGCTGCCGCGGCAGCCGCGTTCCTGGGACTGCTGTGGCCGCGCCTCGCCTCGCGGGCCGCGCAGGCGGTGGCGGGCGCATCGGCTGTCCTCGCTTTGCTGCTCACGCCCGTGCTGCCCGCGGGACTGCCGATCCTGGCCGCCGCCCTCGTCGCCATCGCCGCGGGCTGGCGCGCGCCACGGAGCCGAGCGGAGGTTCCCGAGTGAGCGCCTACGCCCTCCTGTGGGCAGCGATCGTCGCCGCCGGACTGCTCGCGTGGCTGACCAAGCTCGCGGGCCACACCGTGCCCGAGGCGTGGCTCGAGAACCCTCGCGTGCACCGCATCGCGGCCTTCGTCACCGTGGCCCTGCTGAGCGCGCTGTTCGCCGTGCAGGCCTTCACGGCGGGCTCGTCCGTGGTCGTGGACGCCCGGGTCGCCGCCGTCGCGGTGGCAGCCGTGCTGCTGTGGCGGAGGGCGCCCTTCATCGTCGTGGTGCTGGCCGCCGCTGTCGTGGCGGCGGCGCTGCGCTGGCTCGGCTGGGGCTGACGCCCTGACTACGTACGCCTAGAGCAGCTCGCCCAGGGCGAACGCCACGAGGAAGCCCGCCGTCGCGATCAGACCCGTGGCCCAGTGATCCTCGTCGAACGCCTCGGGGATCATCGCGTTGCACACCATTGCGAGCAGCGCCCCCGCGGCCACGGACTGGATCACCGCGACGGTCGCTCCCGAGGCTCCCTGCAGGAACAGCACGGCGGCGACAGCCGCGATGACCGCGAGCGCCGTGATGCCGCCCCACAGCCCGAACACGAAGGCCGGGCCGCGACCCGATCGCCGCAGCGGCACGGTGCCCGCCAGGCCCTCCGGGACGTTGCTCAGGCCGATCGCGGCGACGATAGCGACGGGGAAGCCGCCGCTCGCCGCCGCGAGGCCGATCACGATCGCCTCGGGAATCCCGTCCAGCAGCGCGCCCACGGCGATGGGCGCTCCCCCGCCGGAGCCGTCGCCGCCGCGCCGCGCGGTCGCGTTGCGTGAGCCCGACGGCTCATCCGACGGGTCGCGGCGCCGCTTCGCCACGCGCTTGACCCACGCGTCACCGCCCACGTAGAGGAGGGCACCCCCGGCGAAGCCGAGCGCGACGGGCCACACGCCTCCCGCCTCGTGCGCCTCCGCGACGAGCTCGAGCGCGAGGGTCGCGATCAGCACGCCCGCACCGAACGCCATCACGCCGGCGATCACGCGCTGCGCCACGTCCCATCGCCACGCGATCGCCGCTCCGATCAGGAGAGCTCCGACGCCCACGAGCGCGGCGAGCGCAGCAGTGCCGACGACCATCACCCCAGGCTAGCGCGCGGCCCACGGCGCGTACGCTGGTGGGCATGCCCACCGCCGACGTCTCCGCCCGACCCGCCGTCCCAGGGGACGAGGAGGCGATCGCCGCCATCCAGCTCGCCGCCTGGCACGGCCTCGTCGGGGCCGCGGCTGTCGCGCAGATCCCTCGAGACCAGGTGCTCGCCACCTGGCAGGCGGCCGTGGAGTCGCCGCCGTCACGCGAGCACAGGGTGTTCGTCGCCACCGATGGGCCGCACGTGGTCGGCTTCGCCGCGCTCGGCCCAGCAGGCGAGATCGTCGCGCTCGAGGTCGCGCCCGAGCACCGCCGCCACGGTCACGGCTCCCGCCTGCTGGCGGCGTGCGTCGACACGGTACGGATCCAGGGCGGGACGAGCGTTCGCGCATGGGCGCTGCAGGGCGACGATGCGCGCCGGGCCTTCCTGACCGGCGCCGGGCTGGGCGAGGGGGGCGTCAGGCGCGGCATGGAGGGTCCCGACGGCGAGCTCACCGAGGTCATGTACCGCGCCGAGCTCGGCGACTGACGTCAGCCGCGGTCGCGCTTGCGCTCGGCGCGGAACAGCTCGGCCGCGTGGCGCATGGACCTGCGTGCCATCGAGCGGTCGCGATTGTCGTCGTACGCATGGGCGACGTGGAACCACGCGCGCCAGTCATCGGGGTTCTGCTCGGCGCCCAGCCGCGCGACCTCGAACGCCGCCTCGGCGGCCTCGTCGGTGAGCCGGCCGGACGGGGTGGTCTCTCCCCCGCCGATCGGCAGCCGGCCCTCGCGTTCGAGCTGGGTCGCCATCCGCTGCGTGTCGATGCCGAGCCGCCACTCATGGAAGAGCCACCACACCCCGACTGCGGGGAGGACCAGCAGCGCGCCTCCCAGCAGCTTCGCCGCGGTCTCGGGTGCGCCCAGGAACGCGAAGGCGAAATCCGCGACGAACGCGAAGTACAGCGCGACGATCACCGTCATCGCGACGGCCGCCAGGAAAGCAGGGTTGCGGAACAGCTTCATCTACAGCGACATGTAGCGGTCGAGGCCCACCGTGAGGCCAGGGTGGCCCGCGACCTCGCGCACGCCCAGCAGCACTCCTGGCATGAACGAGATGCGGTCGAAGCTGTCGGTGCGGATCGTGAACGCCTCGCCGGGATTGCCGAACATGATCTCCTCGTGGGCGACCATGCCGCGCAGCCGCACGGCATGCACGTGGACGCCGTCGACGTTCGCTCCGCGGGCGCCGTCGGGGTCGTGGGTGGTGGCGTCCGGCATCGCGGGCGCTCCCGCCTGCGCGCGCGCCGCGGCGATGCCCCGCGCGGTGTGCAGCGCCGTGCCTGAGGGCGCATCCACCTTGTCGGGATGGTGGAGCTCGACCACCTCGGCAGACTCGAAGTAGGGCGCCGCCGCGGCGGCGAATCGCATCGCGAGCACCGCACCCAGCGCGAAGTTGGGCGCGACCAGCACGCCCAGTTCGGGGCGCTCGCGCAGGTGCTCGTCGACGCGCGCGAGCGACTCCTGCGTCCACCCCGTGGTGCCGACCACCGCGTGGATGCCGGCGTCGATGAGCGCGTGGACGTTGGCCTCGGTCACGTCCGGCACCGTGAAGTCCACGGCGACCTCGGCCCTGGCGTGGACGGCCGCGGCGATCTCGTCGTCGGCGTCCAGGGCCGCGACCATCGTGAGGTCATCGGCGGCCTCGACGGCTCGAACGGTGTGGGAACCCATGCGCCCCGAGGCGCCCAGCACGGCGACATTGATCATGGCCTCGAGCCTAACGGCCACGCGCGTCGCCATCGCGCATGCTCCCTCACCCGGAGGAACATGCCGGCACGCGGGCCGTCGGGCGCGCTGGCGGTCACTCGGTGCCGGGGCGGGCGCGAGGCCGGAACTCTGTGCTTTCCATGGCGCGCGGCACAGGGCCTGCGATGGCGCTGCGACAGAGCGCGCACAGCGCGCCACGCATTGTCACGCCCCGGGACCCACCCGCACCGAGACGCGCTCCCGCGAGGCGAGCTCGGCTGCCAGGCCCACCACCGCATCGGCCGTCACCGCGCGCACCTGGTCGAGCGACTCGCCTATCGACCACAGCTCGCCGAACACCAGCTCGGCCTTCCCCAGCCTGGACATGCGCGAGTAGGAGTCCTCGAGCCGCAGCACCGTGGTGCCGGCGATCTGGCCCTTGGCCTTGGCGAGCTCCTCGGCGCTGACGCCCTCGGAGAGCCGCTCGAGCTCGGCTGCGAGCAGCCGCTCGACCTCGTCGGCGTTGGACGGGTTGCACGCGGCGTACATGCCCCAGATGCCGGTCTCTGCGTTGGGCGCCCCGAACGAGTAGACCGCGTACGTGAGGCCACGCCTCTCACGGATCTCCTGGAACAGCCGGGACGACATTCCGCCTCCGAGGATCGCGTTCATGACTCCGAGCGTCGCGCGGCGCTCATCGGTGGCGCGGAACCCGCGCGAGCCGAGCATCACGTGCGACTGCTCGAGATCGCGGGTGATCCGCACGGAAGGGGTGATCGCCGCGTCGACCTCGGCGAAAGTGTCACGCCGGTCCACGGGCGCGGTCTCACCCGTGAGGTTCCAGCCGCCGGCGACCAGCGCATCGGCCACGAGCTCGCACACCGTCTCGTGGTGGACGTTGCCGGCCGCGGTGACGATGAGCCCGGCCGGTCCGTAGTGCTGCTGGTAGTGCTCCCACACCGCATCTCGCGACACGGAGCGGATGATGTCGGGCGTGCCGCCGATGGGCCGGCCCAGCGGGTGGCCGGCGAGCACCGCCTCGGTGAAGCGCTCGTGAACGACGTCGCCCGGGTCGTCCTCGGCCATCGCGAGCTCCTCGAGGATGACCCCGCGCTCCATGTCGAAGTCCGCCTGGTCGAGCCGCGCCGACGTCACCATGTCGAGGATCACGTCCACCGCGAGCGGCAGGTCGGTGTCGATGGTGCGCGCGTAGTAGCAGGTGTACTCCTTGCCGGTCAGCGCGTTGGACTCGCCTCCCACGCGGTCGAAGGCCTCGGCGATGTCGAGCGCGCTGCGACGGGCCGTGCCCTTGAACAGCAGATGCTCGAGGAAGTGGGTGGAGCCGGCATGCTCGGGAGTCTCGTCGCGGCTGCCCACACCCACCCACGCGCCGAAGGTGGCCGACCGCATGCCGGGGATGTGCTCCGTCAGCACGCGCACGCCGCCCGGCAGCACCGAGCGCTGGATCACCGCGCCCTGGTCCTGCTCGACGGTGAGGTGGGCGCCCAGCGAGGACGCGGAGACGAGGGGAAGGGCGTGAGGCATACGGGTGAGCCTACGCGCCCCTCAGAGCGAGGCCGGCAGCCTCACCTCATCGCAGAACGGCTCGCCGAAGTCCAGGGTGTAGGCGTCATTCGCGCCCGTGACCACCCGATGAACGAGGCGCGGGTCCTCACCGCTCGTCTCGACCCACCGCTCCATGACGACGCACCGCGCCGCCTCGTCCGGATTCCACTCGACGACGGCGGCTGACAGCGCGCTCACCGCCTCCGACTGCGATGCGAAGGTCTCGACCGCCGACCAGTTCGCCGCCTGCTGGACGACCACCCAGGCGCCGAGTGCCGGCAGCACGACCATGCCCCATCGCTCCGCGACGCGCGGCCGGACGGAGAGCGCCAGTGCCGCGAGCACGATCGCGACCACCGCGACGCCGGTGACGTACGAGATGTACACCCTGCCGGGGAACACGATCTCCCGGATGTACTTCTCGGTGAAGGAGTGCATCGCGTAGGTCAGCAGCACGAGGGTCCCCAGCATCGCGACGATGACCCACGCGCGGCGGTTCACGGTGAGCGCACGGCGACGGCGTGCGAGGATCAGCGCCGCGGCCACGATCATGATGAGCGCGAAGGCGCACACCAGGACCAGTGACGTGACGCGCAGTCCTCCCGTCATGGCCATGAGCTCGCGGAGTCCGTACCCAGGAACGGTCGCTCCTGTCAGCCGCGCGAGCACGGCGACGCCCTCGGGGCGGAGGGCGACGTCGGTGCCCGCGTACTCCGCGAGGTCGAGAGTGGAGACATAGATGCGCCCCGCGACGAAGACGAGCGCAGGGATGACGACGCCTACGAGGCCGAGCATGAGGGGACGGCGACCGGGGCGGGCCGCGCGACGCTCGCTGACGAACGCCCATCCGTAGGCGATCGCCGTCGCCGCCACGGCGGCCGCGATCGTCTCGTAGAACAGCACCCCGCACACGGCAACGACGCCGACGACGCTCGCGACGAGCCACAGCGGCCGTTGCGAGCCCACTGCCCACAGCCCTGCTGCGACGACGAGCAGCGACAGCACCCCCGCACCCAGTCCGACATCGAAGATGGAGAGAAGCCCGTCGGTCGACCACGGGTGCAGCTGGATCAGCACCGCTATCGCGATCGACACGGCCGCATAGGCGCGCGAGCAGCGCAGCCACCCATTCGCGCGCGCCACGAACCGCGCCGCAGCCACAAGCGTGAGTGCCGCCGCCGCGGACAGGGCCACGAGCATGGCCAGTCCCGCCCCGCGGTACCACAGCTCCATCGAGAGGCCCGATCGGACCGCGAGGTCGTGCATCGCGAAGTGGAACGTGTACGAGAAGAAGCGGCCCACCGGGCTGAAGCGATTCGGCTGCCACCCCGTGACCCACGACTCGGTGAGGGCCGTGGCGTACGACCCATCGAACTGGGGGTAGGCCTCGTGCGAGAGCTGCAGGTCATCGCTGAACAGCGGAGCGCTCCACGCAGGAGCGTACGCGACCGCCAGCGCCGCGGTGCCCAAGGCGACCCACGCCAGCGTCCGCAAGCGACGTGCCAGCCGCGCGCCCGTCATGCCGCGGCCCGTCGAGCCCATGCGACGTCGCGGCTGGCCCGCCCCGATCCTCGCGCTGCAGCGTGAGCGACGCCGCCGAGCGGCACCACACGCGCACCCGTCACGAGAACCACGTCCGACCCCATTCCCCCAGCGTGGTGACGATCGTCAGTGTAGCGACGGCACGGCCGTTGTCTAGGCGATCACCGCCGTGAGCACGATCACAATGGCCAGCACGATCGTGATGCGCGAGTTGCGGTCGCGAAGCGCGAACAGGATGGGATCGTCGTTCATGTGCCCGCGCGCGGCCAGCAGCCAGGCCCTCGTCAGCCAGTACACGAACAGCGGCACCAGCGCCCACAGCGCATACGGAAGCGAATAGCTCTGTGCGACCTGTGGCGAATCCATGTAGAGCACCAGCACGAGAGCGGCGATGAGGCCCGAGGCCGGGCCCGTGCTCAGGAACACCTGAGCATCGCCGATGTCGTATCCGCGGCCCCACGCGAGGTCGCCGTGGTTCCTGAAGTCGCTGTAGCGCTTCATGAGAGCCAGCGACAGAAAGAGGAACGTCGAGAAGGCGAGGATCCAGATCGATGGCGCCACCATGACCGCCGCGCTGCCGGCGACGATGCGCCACGTGTACAGGAGGGCGAGGGTGACGACGTCCGCGATGATCTTGCGTTTGAGATAGAGCGAGTAGAAGGTCGTGACGGCGGCATAGACGAGCAGCGTGCCGAGGAACGCCCGGCCGACGAGCGCGCCGAGCGCGACGGCGGCCACCGTCATCGCGACCGTCGCGACGACGGCCCACGGAATCGCGATCTGACCTGCCGCGAGAGGCCGCAAGCGCTTCGTGGCGTGGGCGCGGTCGCTCTGCAGGTCGAGAAGGTCGTTCCACAGGTAGGCGGACGACGCCACGAGGCCGAAGGCGAGGAACGCGACGAGCGCCGCGACCACGGCGTCGAGGTCGGTCCACAGGTGCGCGGCGAGGAGTGGGACGAGCACCAGGACGTTCTTGGCCCACTGATGCACTCTGAGCTGCCTCCACCAGGCGCCGAGAGTTGCCGGGGCGTGCTCGCGGCGGAGTCGAACGGTCGGCTTGCCGAGCCGTCCGGTCGCCGTGAGGACCCGCGGCGCAGCGTCGACGGTGATCACCTCAGCGGCACGCTCCCACACCGGCTCGTCCCGAGCGGAGTCGCCGATGTAGGCCCACGGCTCGCCATCGAAGTAGCGATCGATGGCCGCCGCCTTGTGCTCGGAGCGAAGGTTGCCGAAGTCGCCATCGGACGCGAGCACCGCCTCGAAGCCTCCGAGGTGACGGGCGATGTCCTCCGCATAGGGCCGAGCCGCCGCCGTGGCAAGGATCACGCGCGCTCCACGGCCGCGCGCGTCGGCCACGTAGTCGATCACGGGAGCGGAGTACGGCAGCG
This sequence comes from Demequina sp. NBRC 110053, assembly GCF_002090095.1. Classification (GTDB taxonomy): domain Bacteria; phylum Actinomycetota; class Actinomycetes; order Actinomycetales; family Demequinaceae; genus Demequina. The sequence goes on from NZ_BBRJ01000003.1 coordinate 440,907, forward strand.
TCGCCGCGTCGAGCTCGACTCGAGCCGCCAGCTCCGTCTTGAGCACCGCACGGCCTCGCGAGACCCACCGGACCATGTCGATGGTCGCGCTGGGAGTCATCAGCAGGTACCGGAGAGCCGACTCCCACAGGAGATCTGTGGAGATCAGCGTGCCGTCGACGTCCACCGCGAGGCATCGCACCTCCGGGTACGTCGCCGTCTCCCCAGTGTCGGACATCGCGCCTCGCCCCTCCCTCAACGCCCCGCTCTGACGCAAGCGCCACACTACGGCACGGGCACCGGTGACCACAGGTGCTCCGCCATGAGCTCGCCACAGCGTCGCGAGCGGGCGCGCTCGAGGACGGTCATGGGGCGGACGCGCGCGAGAGGACGAACACCCCCACGACGATGAGCCCGATCCCCGCCACCTTCATGACCGTCAAGGGCTCCCCGAACACTGCCGCCGCGACGAGCGCGTTGGCGACGAAGCCGAGCGAGAGCATCGGATAGGCGACACTGAACGGCGCCTTCGAGAGCACGGCGATCCAGAGTCCGAAGCTGACGACATAGCAGACCAGCCCGGTGAGGATCAGCGGTTGGAAGACGATGCGCGCCACGCTGCCCAGCACGGCGTCGGCCCGGAACAGGGTCTCCCCCAGCGCGGTGGTGCCCGCCTTGAGCAGCAGTTGGGCGCCCGCATTGAGCGCGACGCCCGCGAGCAGCGTCGCCCACACGCCTGCGCCGAGTCCCATCAGCCCGCTCCCCCCACGAGGACGCCCTCGTGCGCGGCAGTCTACCGACCGGTGCGTGGCGAGGGCTCGTCCTCCGCGCATCGGCCGTCCGTCCGCCGCCGGAAGCTGCGGGTCGATCCTCGTACGACCCGCAGGGACCTGCACAGCGCGGCGTCACGCGGGCCGATGCGCCGACGACCCGTGGTGACCCAGCGCTGAATCGTGCCGGGTACGCCCAAGGGCGGCCCCGGCGCGTGAACCGCGCCAGGACCGCCCTCGGGATGAGTGGGAACCAGGCGACTACTCGCCAGCCTCCTCGGACGCGTCCTCGGACGAGCCCTCCTCGACGACGCCCAGCGACAGCTTGCCGCGCGGGTCGACCTCGTTGATCTCGACCTGGATCTTCTGGCCGATCGACAGGACGTCCTCGACGTTGTCGACGCGCTTGCCGCCCACGAGCTTGCGGATCTGCGAGATGTGCAGCAGGCCGTCCTTGCCGGGGCTGAGCGAGATGAACGCACCGAAAGCGACGGTCTTGACGACGGTGCCGACGAAGCGCTCGCCCACCTCGGGCACGTGCGGGTTGGCGATCGCGTTGATCGCCGCGCGCGCGGCCTCGGCCGACGGGCCGTCGACGGCGCCAATGAACACCGTGCCGTCGTCCTCGATCGAGATGTCGGCACCGGTGTCGTCCTGGATCTGGTTGATCATCTTGCCCTTGGGGCCGATGACCTCGCCGATCTTGTCCACGGGCACGCGCACCGTGATGATGCGGGGTGCGTGCGGGCTCATCTCGTCGGGCTCGGAGATGGCCTGCTCCATGACGCCCAGGATGTGCAGGCGCGCGTCCTTGGCCTGGCCCAGCGCGCCGGCGAGCACCGATGCGGGGATGCCGTCGAGCTTGGTGTCCAGCTGGATCGCGGTGACGAACTCGGACGTGCCGGCGACCTTGAAGTCCATGTCGCCGAACGCGTCCTCGGCGCCCAGGATGTCCGTCAGCGCCGCGTAGCGGGTCTCGCCGTCGACCGTGTCGGAGACGAGGCCCATCGCGATGCCAGCGACGGGGGCCTTGAGCGGCACGCCCGCGTTGAGCATGGCGAGCGTCGAGGCGCACACCGAGCCCATCGAGGTCGAGCCGTTCGAGCCGAGCGCCTCGGACACCTGACGGATCGCGTACGGGAAGTCCTCACGCGACGGCAGCACCGGCACCAGGGCACGCTCGGCGAGCGCGCCGTGGCCGATCTCGCGGCGCTTGGGCGAGCCCACGCGACCGGTCTCGCCGGTGCTGAACGGCGGGAAGTTGTAGTGGTGCATGTAGCGCTTCTTCGTCTCCGGGTTGAAGGAGTCGATCTGCTGCTCCATCTTGAGCATGTTCAGCGTGGTGATGCCCATGATCTGGGTCTCGCCGCGCTCGAAGATGGCGGAGCCGTGCACGCGCGGGATGGGGCCGACCTCGGCCGACAGCGGGCGGATGTCCGCGAGCCCACGACCGTCGATGCGGACGCCGTCCTTGAGGATGCGCTGGCGGATGGTCTGCTTGGTGACCGAGCGGATCGCGGCGGACACCTCCTTCTCGCGTCCCTCGAACTGCGTGGCGAAGTGCTCGAGCGCGGCGGCCTTGATCTCGTCGAGGCGGTTCTCGCGGGTCTGCTTGTCCGCGATCTGCAGCGCCTCGGTGAGGTCGCCTGCCACGTGCGGCTCGACGGCCGCGAAGACGTCGTCCTGGTAGTCGAGGAAGCGCGGGAACTCCACCGTCTCCTTGGCGGCCTTGTCGGCCAGCTGCTGCTGGGCCTCGCACAGGGCGCGGATGAAGGGCTTGGCGGCCTCGAGGCCCTCGGCCACGACCTCCTCGGTGGGAGCCTGGGCGCCCTCGGAGATCAGGTTGAAGGAGTCGTCGGTGGCCTCGGCCTCGACCATCATGATCGCGACGTCGTCACCGACGATGCGGCCGGCCACGACCATGTCGAACACCGCGCGCTCCTTCTCGGAGTAGCGCGGGAAGCACACCCACTGGCCGTCGATGAGCGCGATGCGCACGCCCCCGATGGGGCCGGAGAAGGGCAGGCCGGACAGCTGCGTCGACATGGACGCGGCGTTGATGGCGAGCGTGTCGTACGCGTCGTCGGGGTGGATCGCGAGGACGTCGATGACGACCTGGACCTCGTTGCGCAGGCCCGAGACGAAGGACGGGCGCAGCGGGCGGTCGATGAGGCGGCACGTGAGGATCGCGTCCGTCGAGGGACGGCCCTCGCGGCGGAAGAACGAGCCGGGGATCTTGCCGGCGGCGTACGAGCGCTCCTCGACGTCCACGGTCAGGGGGAAGAAGTCGAAGCCGTCGCGGGGGTGCTTGCCTGCCGTGGTGGCTGACAGCAGCATGGTCTCGCCGTCGAGGTACGCGGCGGTCGAGCCGGCGGCCTGCTTGGCGAGGCGTCCGGTTTCGAAGCGGACGGTGCGGGTGCCGAACGAGCCATTGTCGATGGTCGCCTCGGCGTACTGGATCTCGGGACCTTCCATCAGGAAGTCGCTCCAATCGTTATGGAGCAGGCACGGCCGAACTCAAGGGGCTAGTTGCCTCACTGATCGTCAGTCGACATGCTCAGATTCGTGTCCGCGTCTCACGCGCGGGAATTCTGCCCATCTCCACCGAGGATCAGCGTCCAGCTGGCCTGCCAGGTGTATGAAGTTGGGCGCCGCCAGGGGTGGCGGGCCGCATCTATGCTATCAGGACGGACCCGAGATCGACGATGCACGGGCCCGACAAGCGAAAGACCCGGCCGCTCGACCTCCGTGAGGAGGGAGCAGCCGGGCCGAGCGCACCGGGCGCGTCTCAGCGACGCAGGCCCAGGCGCTCAATCAACGAGCGGTAACGCTCGATGTCGACACGCTGCAGGTAGTTCAGCAGGTTGCGGCGCTGACCGACGAGCAGCAGCAGGCCACGACGCGAGTGGTGGTCGTGCTTGTGCTTCTTGAGGTGCTCGGTGAGGTCCTTGATGCGCTGGCTGAGGAGCGCGACCTGCACCTCGGGCGAACCGGTGTCACCCTCGGACGTGGCGTACTCGGTCATGATGGACTGCTTGGTGGCTGCGTCGAGAGGCATGCGCACTCCTGTTTCTTGTCTCGTTGCGCGGCGCACCCGGGCTGGTTCTCCGGGGCACTGGGATCCGCGGCCGTTTCACGGCGACGTCCTATGGTACAGGACGGGGGCGGTCGCGCGCGACGGACCCTGCACGCGGCCGATGCGTCGGCTCAGCTCTCGACGCGCCTCGCCGGGACGATCGCTCCCCGCAGGTCGGTGGCGTCGCCTGCCAGCACGGCTGCGGCTGTGCGCTCGAGCGGGACGGGCGCCCCGATGAGGGCTGCCCACGGTCGCACGGCATGGGTCGACACGAGCAGCTCGACGGCGTGGGCGAGGTGCCGCGGCTCGGGGCCCACCACTCCGCGCACGCTCAGCCCCTCCCGCGCCATTCGCGCGCCGTCGAGCGCCGACTGCCCACCGTCCAGGGGACCCAGCAGCACCATCGAGCCTCCGCGCGCGAGCATGCCCAGCCCGGACGTGAGCGCGGATCCGGAGCCGCACGTGACGATGACGGCGTCGCTCGCCGGCATCCGGGCGGCGGGGTCGATGGCCAGGTCGGCTCCGAACTCCTGCGCCCGCAGGCGCCGCGAGGCCTGCGGTTCGACCGCGACGCATGACGCCGCGCCCTGCTCGCTCGCGAGGGCGAGCGCCGCAAGCCCGATCAGGCCGGCGCCCACCACCGTGACGCGCAGTCCAGCGACCGGACCGACCCGGTCCACCGCCGCTGCCGCACGAGCGATGGCGCAACCCGCAGGGCTCAGCAGCGCATCGGGGCCCCAGGAGGGGATGCGCGCGAGAGCAGCGCCGCTCGGGAGCACCGCGTGCGTCGCGAACGCACCGGACAGCGGTGCCGCCTGCGTGACGGGTTCCGACCCGACCTCCCGCGCGCCCGCACACGAGGCCGTGTCCCCCGCCCGACAGCGGCGGCACTCGCCGCAGGACGTGCGGGCGAGCCACACAAGTCGGTCGCCGACGGCGATCGCGTAGCCGTCGACGTCGAGGACGGGCCCGCCGGTCGCCACCACCGCGCCCACGCCTTCATGCCCGAGGATGGTGGGAGCTCCGCCGAAGCGTCGCTCCTCCATCACTCGCCGAACGCAGCCGCACACGGTGGCGCAGGCCATCTCGACGAGCACCTCGCCCGGTCCCACCTCCGGTATGGCCGCCGCCGCGACCTCGAGGTCGCCTCCGCCCCGCCAGAGGGCCACTGACGCGTCGAGCGGCACCTCAGGAGCCGGCGCGATCGGAACCGTCGCGGTCGCGGGTCGGTGTGTCGCTTCGGCCATGGAGCGAATGTCTCCGGTGACGTCCCCTGTGACAAGGACTGCGCGCGCCTTCGCCGGAAGGTTCACGCACTGTTCAGGCGGCGTTCACCGCCGCGCTCGCACCGGCAGCGTCCGAGGTGCGGCGTGCGGGGATCCGGCAGGCCTACGCCCACCGTGGTGTCCCCGGCGTCCTGTCGGCGACGTCCGCCCCTAGGGTCCGAGCCTGCCCTCGGCGGCCCGGCCGGTGTTCGCGGCCAGGCGGCTGGCCTCGGCACCGCCCTCGTGCATGGCGGCCGAGTCGTCGCCGTTCCTCACGGTGTGCTTCGACCGGCGCATGCGGCCCTCGAGCCAGATCGCGAGGCGCGAGATCGACAGGTTGATCAGGATGTACACCAGCGCCCCGGCGATGAACAGCGGCACCGTGTAGTAGTCGCCGAAGTAGTCACGGTTGAGCTTCACCACCCGCAGCAGCTCCTGGTAGCCGACGATGTAGCCCAGCGAGGTGTCCTTGAGCAGCACCACGATCTGGCTCACCAGGGCGGGCAGCATGATGCGGACCGCCTGCGGCATCTCGATGAGCACGGTCGTCCGCATGGATGAGAGGCCCACGCTGAGCCCCGCCTCGCGCTGGCCCTTCGGCAGCGCCGCGAGGCCGGCGCGCAGGATCTCGGCGACGACGGCGGCGTTGTAGACCACCAGCCCGAAGACCACGGACCACAACGGCGACCAGCCGAACACGAGCTTGGCGAGGAACATCAGCAGCAGCACGGGCAGGCCGCGCGCGAGCTCGGTCGTGACCGCCGCCGATCCGCTGAGCAGGCGCCGGCGCGCGCCTCGGCGCAGCACCGCGACGAGCCCGCCGAACAGCAGCGCGATGGGCGCGGCGATCGCTGCGGCGGTGAGCGTCGCGAGGAGACCGCGCCACAGCGACAGCCAGACGTCGACGGCGTCCTGGCCCTTGGGCGGGTCGATGAAGATGAGCCAGCGCTCGTCGAAGATGCCGTTGCGGTACATCCGGTACGCGAGGTAGCCGAACAGTACGAGGAACGCGAGCGAGAAGACCACGTTGTACACGCGGTCGCGTCGGATCGCCTTGGGGCCGGGCGCGTCGTAGAGGACGGAGGCTTCAGACTTCATCGCGCGAACGCCACCTTCTTCTCGATGCTGCCAGCGAGCACTCCCAGCGGGATGGTGATGACCAGGTACATGAGGCCGATGCCGAAGAAGATCCACATGCCGTCGACCGGATTCGCATTGATGAGGCGCTGCGACGATGCCGTGAGCTCAGTGAAGGCGAACCCCGCCGCAACAGAGGTGTTCTTCGTGAGCGCGATGAGCACCGAGATGAGCGGCGGGATCGCCGACCTCCACGCCTGCGGCAGCACCACCTGCGACAGGGTCTGCCCGAAGGTGAACCCGATGGACCTGGCCGCCTCGGCCTGCCCGATCCCCACCGAGTTGATGCCCGAGCGCATCGCCTCGCACACGAAGGCGCTCGTGTAGATGCTGAGCGACACGATGGCCGGCCAGAAGCCGAGCTGCGGGAAGACGAACCCGAAGGCAGGCGCCACGAACACCCAGAAGAAGAACATCAGGGTGAGCGGCGTGTTGCGGACGATCTCGACGTACACGGTGGCGAAGGTGCGCAGCGGGCCGATGGGCGACACCCGAAAGGCGGCGAGGACGATCCCTCCCAGCAGCGCGAGCGCGCCCGACAGCGCCGTCAGCGACAGGGTCGCGAGGAAGGCTCCCCAGATGAAGCCGAACTCGGCGATGAACGTCTGCACGCGCTCTCCTGACAGGTGATGACTGTGCGTGGCCCCTCAGGCCGAGGGGCCACGCACAGGACGACGGTCAGCTGACCTCGTACCGATCGACGGTGGGGGCCTCCGGCTCGGGCAGCACGGTGCCGGCGGTCTCGTTCCACGCCTCGAGCCAGCGACCGTCCTCGAAGATCTCCTCGAGCACGTCGTTGATCCAGTTGCGGAACTCGGTGTCCTCGCGCTCGAGGCCGATGCCGTACGGCTCCTCGGTGAAGGGCTCGCCTGCGACCTTGAAGGCGTCGTCCTCCGCGACGTAGCCAGCGAGGATCACGTTGTCGGTCGTCACCACGTCGACCTGCCCGTTGCGCAGGGGCTCGAGGCAGTCCGTGTACGCCGCGAACAGCGAGAGCTCCGCCTCCGGGTAGTTGTCCGCGATGTTCTGCGCGGGCGTCGACCCCTCGACGGAGCACACGTTCTTGCCGGCGAGGTCGTCGGGCGAGGTGATGTCCTCGTTGTCCGCGAGCACCATCAGCGCCTGGCCGGCGTTGTAGTACGGGCCCGCGAAGCTGATGCGCTCCTTGCGCTCATCGTTGATCGTGTACGTCGCCACGACGATGTCGACGGTGCCGTCCTCGATGAACTGCTCGCGGTTGGCGGACACGGTCTCGACCCACTCGATGTTGTCCTCGGAGATGCCGAGCTCGCCGGCGATGATCGTGCCGATCTCCACATCGAAGCCCTCCGGGTCTCCGCTGGGCGCGAGCAGACCGAACAGCGGCTGGTCGAACTTGGTGCCGATCGTGATCGAGCCGGCCTCGGCGAGCTCGGCCATGGTCGAGCCTTCGGGGAAGTCCCCCGCCTCGACGTCCTCGGTCTCGCCGTCGCCGGACGAGCACGCCGCCAGCACGATCGCGGCCGCCGCGCCCAGCGCGGCCATCCTGGTCTTCTTCAGCATTGTCTCTCCTCTTCTCCCGCCCCGAGGATCGCCCGGGGCCCTCACGCACTAGTGCGTCAAGATCTTGGACAGGAAGTCCTTGGCCCGCTCCGACTGGGGGTTCGTGAAGAACTCCTCGGGCGTCGCCTCCTCCTGAATGGCGCCGTCGGCCATGAACACCACGCGATTCGCGGCCTTGCGCGCGAAGCCCATCTCGTGTGTCACGACGATCATCGTCATGCCCTCCTTGGCCAGGTCCGTCATCACGTCGAGGACCTCGTTGATCATCTCGGGATCCAGGGCCGACGTGGGCTCGTCGAAGAGCATCACCTTGGGCTTCATCGCGAGAGACCGGGCGATGGCGACGCGCTGCTGCTGGCCCCCGGACAGCTGTGCCGGATACTTGTCGGCCTGGTTCGCGACTCCGACGCGCTCGAGCAGGGCCATCGCCTCCTCGCGGGCCTGCGCCTTGGGCGTGCCCTTGACCTTGATGGGCCCGAGCGTCACGTTCTCGAGGATGGTCTTGTGCGCGAACAGGTTGAAGGACTGGAAGACCATGCCCACGTCCGCACGCAGGCGCGCGAGCGGCTTGCCCTCGTCAGGCAGGGTGACGCCATCGATCTTGATCGTGCCGGAGTCGATGGTCTCGAGGCGGTTGATGGCCCGGCACAGCGTGGACTTGCCCGAGCCCGAGGGACCGATCACGATCACGACCTCGCCCTTGGCGACCGTCAGGTCGATGTCCTTGAGGACATGCAGATCGCCGAAGTGCTTGTTCACCGCTTCGAGAACGACCAGGTGCGTGCTGTCCGCCACTCCGGCGCTTCCAGGGCTTTCGTCCATCCCTTGACCATAGCCGCCTTCACCGGGAATTCGCCCGGCTTAATCGAGATGTAACACGGCGCGGCTCCATGCGACATCCTCGGCGAGCGCCTCGATCAGCGCATCCAGGGAGCCGAAGTCCAGCATCGGCCGGCGCCACTCGACCAGATCGAAGGCGACCTCGGCGCCGTAGAGGTCGAGGCCGGTGCGGTCGATGGCGAACCCCTCGACGCGCAGTCCCTCCGAGCCCACGGTGTAGTTGATGCCGATGCTGATGGCGGCGGGCAGGCGTCCCACCTCGGGGCCTGTCGCGTTCGCTCCGTGGCCGGCCGCGAGCACCGTCAGCCATCCTGCGTACACGCCGTGGCGCGGGATCATGCCGGCGGAGACCTCCAGGTTGGCTGTCGGGAACCCGATCTCCCTGCCGAGCTTGTCGCCGTCCACCACGACTCCCCGGAGCCGGTGCGGCCTGCCGAGCACCTCGGCGGCCTCGACGAGCTTGCCGTTCTCGAGCAGCTCCCTGACCCAGGTCGAGGACCACCGCCGCCCGGACTCCGACACGGCGCATGCGTCGTCGATGACGTCCACCTCGAAACCGTAGGCCTCGCCGAGCGCTCGGAGCGTGTCGACGTCGCCGGCGTTGCCGCGTCCGAACTTGGTGTCCTTGCCGACCACGATGCATGCGGCGTTCAGTCCGTCCACGAGCCAGGACTGCACGAACTCCTCGGGGGTCTGGTCCGCGAACTCGAGCGAGTAGGGCACGACGATCGTCCCGTCGAGGCCGGTCTGGGCCAGCCCCTCGAGCTTGTCCTCGATGCCCATGATCAGAACGGGCGGGTGCTCCGGGTCGTGCACGAGCTTGGGGTGGGGCTCGAAGGTCATCGCGACGGCCGCGTGCCCGCGCGCGCGCGCGTCGGACACCATCTGCTCGAGCACTGCCTGGTGACCGCGATGGACGCCGTCGAAGTTGCCGAGCGTGACGGCGGTGGGTCCGAGGTCGCCCGGCACCTCGTCGAGGCTGTGCCAGATCTGCATGGCGCCCATCATGCCTGAGCGTTCGCGGGCCGAAAGACGACCTCGGGCCTCAAGCGGCCGTTCTCGGGGCGAACGATGGCCACGAGCTCGCCGGCCGCGTCGAGCGCCGCGAGCGGTCCGTCGTACGCGAGGTCAGCGTCGGCGACCAGGTGCTGACCGTATCCGAGCGCGAGCGCATCGGCCTCGGAGAGCGCGTGGACGGGCAGGATGTCGGCCGCCGCGGCGCCCAGCGACAGCCGCGGCACCTCTCCCCCGGCCTCCACCAGCGCGCCGAGCTCGTCGAGCGTGTGCGCGTCCTTGATCTCGAGGTCGCCCACCGAGGTGCGCCGCAGCGACGTGAGATGCCCCCCGACGCTCACGCCGTCGACCTGCAGTGCTGCGCCCAGGTCGCGCGCGAGGGCGCGCACGTAGGTCCCGGAGGACACGTCGACGCGGACATCGAGATCGATGAAGGAGCCCTCGCGGCGGGCACCCAGCACCGAGAACGCGTGCACCGTCACGGGCCGCGCTGGCAGCTCGACGTCCTCGCCCTCGCGCACCCGCTTGTAGGCGCGCTGGCCGTCGATCTTGATGGCGCTGACGGCGCTCGGCACCTGCTGGATGTCGCCGGTCAGCCCGGCGATCGCATCGGCGATCTGCGGTGACGTGACGGCAGTGGCGTCGGCCGTCGCCGTCACGTCGCCCTCGGCGTCGTCCGTGACCGTGCTCTGGCCCAGCCGGATGGTCGCCTCGTACACCTTGTCGTGGCCCACCACGTAGGTGAGCAGCTTGGTCGCGCGCCCGATGCCGATCACGAGCAGGCCGGTGGCCATCGGGTCGAGCGTGCCCGCGTGTCCGACCTTGCGCGTGCCGGCCAGCCGGCGCATGCGGCCGACCACGTCGTGCGAGGTCCAGCCCGCGGGCTTGTCGACGAGGACCAGCCCGGGGGCGGGCTCGTCCTTAGCGCTCCGACCCATCGGCGTCCGCGTCGTCGGACTCGGCGGGCTCGTCCGGACGGCGGTACGGGTCCGCCTCTCCCGCGTACTGCGCGTTCTCCCTCAGCTTCGCGAGCTCAGCGTCACGCTGCTGCGCCTCGTGGAGCGCCTTGTCCAGGCTCGCCGCGGTCTCGGGAACCGCGTCGAGGTGGAACTCGAGGGTGGGGGTGAGCCGGATGCCCAGCTCACCCCCCACCAGCGAGCGCAGGCGCCCCTTGGCCGAGGCGAGGGCGGCGGCCGTGGCCGCGCGCTCCTCCTCCCCGCCGTACACGGTGTAGAACACGGACGCCTGCTGCAGGTCGCCGGTGACGCGAACGTCGGTCACCGTGACGAACCCCAGGCGCGGGTCCTTGATCTCCGTCTCGAGCGCGCGGGCCACCAGCTTCTTGATGGTGCCCGCGAGCTTCAGGGCGCGTGCAGAGTCAGCCATCAGGACCTCGGAATCTCGACCATCTCGAACGTCTCGATGATGTCACCGACCTGGATGTCGTTGAACTTGCCCAGGCCGATGCCGCACTCGTAGCCGTCCTTGACCTCGGTGACGTCGTCCTTGAAGCGACGCAGCGTGTCGATGGTCGGCTCGCCGATGACGACGCCCTCGCGGACGACCTTCGCCTTGGCGTTGCGGGTGATGGTGCCCGAGCGGACCAGGCAGCCGGCGATGTTGCCGAACTTGGAGCTGCGGAAGATCTCCTGGATCTCCGCGGCGCCCACCTGACGCTCCTCGAACTCCGGCTTGAGCATGCCCTTGAGCGACGCCTCGACGTCCTCGATCGCCCGGTAGATGACCGAGTAGAAGCGCATGTCCACGCCTTCGCGGTCCGCGAGGTCCTGGACGCGCTCCGCGGGGCGGACGTTGAAGCCCAGGATGATCGCGTTGTCGACCGTCGCGAGATTCACGTCGTTCTGCGTCACCGCACCCACGCCGCGGTGGATGATGCGCAGGTCGACCTCGTCGCCCACGTCGATCTGGAGCAGCGCGTCCTCGAGCGCCTCGACGGCACCGGACACGTCACCCTTGATGATGAGGTTGAGGGTGTCGACCTTGCCCTCCTCGATGGCCTTCGTGAAGTCCTCGAGGCTGATGCGCTTGCGGCGCTTGGCGAGCTGAGCGGCACGCTCGGCGGCCTCGCGCTTCTCCGCGATCTGGCGGGCGGTGCGATCGTCCTCTGCCACCAGGAAGGTGTCGCCGGCGCCGGGCACCGACGTGAGGCCGATGACCAGGACGGGACGGGCGGGAGTGGCCTCGTCGACGGGCTGGTCGTGCTCGTCGAACATCGCACGCACGCGGCCGTAGGCCGTGCCGGCGACGATCGAGTCGCCCACCCGCAGCGTTCCCGAGTTGACCAGCACCGTCGCGACGGCGCCGCGGCCCTTGTCGAGGTGCGCCTCGACGGCCACACCACGCGCATCCTTGTTGGGGTTCGCGCGCAGCTCCAGGCCGGCGTCAGCGGTCAGCAGCACCGCCTCGAGCAAGTCGTCGATGCCCTGGTTCTTGAGCGCGGAGACGTTGACGAACATCGTGTCGCCGCCCCACTCCTCGTCGACCAGGTTGTACTCGGTGAGCTGCTGGCGGATCTTGTCGGGGTTGGCCCCCTCCTTGTCCACCTTGTTGACCGCGACCACGATCGGCACGTTCGCCGCCTGGGCGTGGTTGAGCGCCTCAATGGTCTGGGGCATCACGCCGTCGTCGGCCGCGACCACGAGGATCGCGATGTCCGTCACCTGCGCACCGCGGGCACGCATGGCGGTGAACGCCTCGTGACCGGGGGTGTCGATGAAGGTGATGGCGCGGGTGACGCCGTCGTGCTCGTGGTGCACCTGGTAGGCGCCGATGTGCTGGGTGATGCCGCCGGCCTCGCCCGAGATGACGTCAGCCTTGCGGATCGAGTCGAGCAGGCGCGTCTTTCCGTGGTCGACGTGACCCATGACGGTGACGACCGGCGGGCGGTCCTCGAGGTCCTCGTCGGTCTCGGCCTCGAGCTCGGCCTCCAGGTCGAGCCCGAAGTCCTCCAGCAGCTCGCGGTCCTCCTCCTCGGGCGACACGATCTGGATCTTGTAGCCCAGCTCGGCGCCCAGGGTCTCGAACGTGTCCTCGTCCAGCGACTGCGTGGCCGTGGCCATCTCGCCCAGGTGGAACAGCACCGTGACCAGCGAGGCGGGATTGACGTCGATGCGCTCGGCGAAGTCCGTCAGCGTCGCGCCGCGGCGCAGCCGGATCAGCGTCTCGCCGTCACCGCGGGGAATGTTGACGCCGCCGATGGCGGGTGCCTGCTGCTGCTCGTACTCGGCCCGCTTGGCGCGCTTCGACTTGCGCGAGCGCGCGGGCTTGCCGCCCTGGCGACCGAACGCGCCGGCCGTGCCGCCGCCGCGACCGCGGCCTCCGGGTGCGGGACGGCCACCGGGACCGCCGAATCCACCGGGACCGCCAGGACCGCCGGGGCCACGACCACCGGGACGGCCGCCGGGGCCGCCGCGCCCCGCGGGTGCGCCGGGGCCGCCCGGCGTCCGGTTGGGCATCTGGCCGGGGGTCGGGCGGGGGCCGCGACCGGGGCCACCAGGGCCGCCTGCGCCGCCGGGACGCGGGCCCGGACGATTGGTCTGGAAGGGGTTGTTGCCGCCCGGCCGGGGGCGCGGACGAGGTCCGGCGGCGCGGTCCGAGAACGGGTTGTTGCCGCCCGGACGGGGCCGCGGCTTGGGCATGTCGGCTGGCGTGGCGCCGGCCGATGCGCCCGGTGCTGGGGCGGCAGGCTTGGCGGCCTCCGGGGTCGCCTGGGGCGCCGGGGCCGGGCTGGCGGGCTCCGCCTCCGCACCAGGTGCAGCCTGCTTGGGGCCTGGCTTGGGGCCCGGCTTGGCGGCGGGCTTGGCGGGCGCCTGGGGTGCGTCCGCGCCCTTGGGGGCGTCGGACGCGCCAGTGTTCGCGGGGAAGGCCTCGCGGGCCTTGCGCACGACGGGCGCCTCGAGAGCGGAGGACGCTCCCTTGACGTACTCGCCAAGCTCGTTGAGCTTGGTGATCAGATCCTTGCTCGAGACTCCGAGCTCTTTCGCGATCTCATGAACGCGGGGCTTTGCCACAATTCTCCTGTCTCGGTCCGACCGAGGCAGGGTCGAACCATCGTTACGAGTGGGTACTCATCGTGAGGTACTCATCGGTCGCTCATGGGCTTTCATCCCTTGACTTCGATGGTGGGCAGGGCGGCTCCGGGACTCGCGCTTCCTGGAAGGGCCACACCGGTCGCATCCGCGCCGGGAGAGCGCAATGCCCTCCCGATGCTGTGACGACGCAGTGCCTGCGCGAGACAATCGGACTCGGGATGCAGCCACGCACCCCGTCCCGGAAGCGTTCCTCGTTCGTCGACGACCACGCGGCCGCCCTCGAGCGCGAGACGCACCAGAGCCGACCGAGGCGCCTTGCTGCGGCATCCCACGCAGGTGCGCACCGGCTGGTGCGGACGCGCGTCGATGTCACCGGAAGGCGAACTCGGCTTCATCAGTCTAGCGTCTCGCCGCGCGGACTAGGAACGGGCGGCGTCAGCGCGCCCCGGAGTGTCGGGCGCCTCGTCCGACCGGATGTCGATCCTCCACCCCGTGAGTCGCGCGGCCAGGCGGGCGTTCTGGCCCTCCTTGCCGATCGCGAGGGACAGGTGGAAGTCGGGCACGACCACGCGGGCGGCGCGGGCCTCCTCGTCCACCACGGTGACGGACACCACTCGCGACGGGGACAGGGCGTTGCCGACGAACGTCGCGGGGTCCTCGTCCCAGTCGACGATGTCGATCTTCTCTCCCCGCAGCTCGCTCATCACGGCTCGCACGCGCGATCCCATGGGCCCGATGCACGCTCCCTTCGCGTTCACGCCGGGCTGCGTGGCTCGCACCGCCATCTTGGTCCGGTGGCCCGCCTCGCGCGCGAGGCTCATGATCTCGACCGTGCCGTCCGCGATCTCGGGCACCTCGAGCTCGAAGAGCTTGCGCACCAGGCCAGGATGCGTGCGAGACAGCGTGATGGAGGGCCCCTTCTGGCCGCGCGAGACGTCGAGCACGTAGCCCCGCAGACGCTGGCCGTGCTCGTAGGTCTCCGTGGGCACCTGCTCGTGCGGCGGGAGCAGCGCCTCCGTCTCGCCGATGTCCACGTGCACGTTGCGCGGATCGGCGCTCTGCTGGATGACTCCCGAGACGAGCTGGCCCTCCTTGCCTGCATAGGAGCCCAGCACGGCGTCGTCGCCCACCTGGCGCAGGCGCTGCACGATGACCTGGCGAGCGGTGGCCGTCGCGATGCGGCCGAAGTTCTCGGGGGTGTCGTCGAACTCGGGCAGATCCTCGATCGACGCCTCTGACTCGGGCTCGGGGTCCTCCCGCGCGTAGATGGTCACCTTGCCCGTGTCACGATCCACATGGGCTCGAGCATGGCGGAACGCGCCGGGAGTCTTGTGATACGCGGACACGAGGGCCTGCTCGATCGCGTCGACCAGGACGTCGAGTCGAATCTCGCGCTCCTTCTCGAGGCTCTTGAGCGCGTACATGTCGATGTCCATCAGGCCTCCTCGTCCAGTCGCTTGAGCTCGACCTCGATGCGCCCCTCGGCCACGTCCGCGATGTCGATCCGCTCGATTCCGTGCGGGGCGTCGAGCACGAGCGTGTCGCCCTCGACATCCGCGAGGCGCGCCACCGTCTCCGTGCCGTCGACGAGCGCGAGGGCCACCTTGCGGGTGCGGGCGCGCAGGAAGTGGCGGCGCTCCGTGAGAGGACGGTCGGTGCCGGGAGTGCCGATCTCGAGCACGTAGGGGGTCGACGGCACGTTCGCCTCGTCGAGAGCGGCGCCGATGGCGCGCGAGGCCGCGGCGATCCGGTCCAGGTCCGCGCTGCCGGTCTCGGTCTCGGGAAGGTCGACCGTCACCGTGACCTTGGTGCGCTTGCCAGCAGGCGAGACGGTCACCCCATCGAGGACGAGTCCCGCCTGCTCGGCGCCGGGTGCGGCAAGCTCGGCGATCCTGGTCGTGAGGTCCATGGGCCCAGCCTCCTGCGCGCGGGGCGCATCCGTTCCTGAAATTCGGTCGCAGGACAGTGTACCTGCGGCATGGGCGCGGTGGAGGTGCTGCCGCGGCCAGGCGCCGTGGGATGATGGCCGCCATGAGGGTGCGCTCGAGCTGGGCCGTCGCGGCGGTCGCGGCGCTGGCGCTCGCAGCCTGCTCGTGGCGCGCGGAGACGCCACCACCCGACTGGCCCTCTCCTGACGCTGTCACCCAGCAGCGCGACGCCGCCGCCGAGCTCGAGCAGGCCATCATCGATGCCGCGGAGGCCGTGGGCCCGGAGGCGTCCGCGCAGGCCGCGGTGCTCCAGGGTCTCGAGAGCGCGCGCGCCCCTGAGAGGCTCGACGCGTTCGGAGGCCTCTATGTCGCGTACCCCAGCGCGTCGCCTTCGCCGTCGGCGTCGCCAGGGCCGGAGGCCGACCTCGAGTCCGCCGTCACCGAGGCGCGCGACGCCCACCTCGCCGCGGCGCTGGACATGACCGACCCCGATCTGGAGGCCCTGAGCGGAGCGTCGGGGCTGTCGCTCGCGCTCACGTCGTGGTTCGCGGTGTGGGTCGACAACGCGGTGGCAGACGCCGCCGCCCCGGTGGTCGAGCAGCGGCTGCTGTCATCGACAGCCGTTCCCGAGCCGACGGTGCTGCCCGATGAGGCCACCGCGATCCCGCCGGAGACGCTCGCCGACCTCGCACTCGCCCATGACCAGGCCCGGTACACCTACGAGGTGCTCGCGGCGCGCTCGGAGGGCACGGAGCGCGATCAGTGGCTCGCGCGCCGGGACCTCCAGGCCGCGCGTGCGAGCGCGATCATCGATGCGTCCGGCGTCGAGGACCGGCGCGAGGCGGTCTACGTGGCGCCAGCCGATGCCAGCGGCGATGCCCCGGCGCGGCTGACCGCAGCCGTCGCGATGGAGGTGGCGCTGGCCGACTGGTATGCGGCGCTCGCGGCGGTCAACGCGCCCGCGGACAAGCCGTGGCTGTGGTGCGCCGCCTTCGACGCCTACGCCCAGGCAGCCGCGTTCGGCGACGGCTGGGATGGCGCGCGGGTCATCCCCGCTCTTCCCGGTCTTGCCGGAACCTCGGCGACCCCGGGCGGATAGCCGGCGAGCGCATCGGCCCTCCCTCCCCTGAGCTGCGCACCACTTTCCGTGCGACACGCGGGCGCGAGGGGCGGACGACGCCGCCCGCCGGTGGACCCGGCGGGCGGCGCGGGGCGTCGGCTAGGAGCCGATGCCCGGTCGCGTGGCCCGCTCCAGCGCCACGGCGACGACCGTGAGGAGGATCGTCGCGATGACGGTCCCCGGCCACGTGGCCGCGGACACCATGAACGCGACGAACGCGAGCAGCGCCGCTGCCGGAGCCCACCACCGTGCACGTCCGGCGCGCCACAGCGCGACCATCGCGACCGGCAGCGCCAGGAAGAGACCGAGCATGGCAGGGACCTGCAGGAGCGGGAATGCCCACGCCTGCTCCTCGACCGTGGCGAACACGGTCTCGATCGCCTCGGGACCGTAGTGCTGGCCGATCGCCGACTGAATCCAGTCGACCATCAGCATCCCTGGCATCGTGGCGAGGGCGAAGAAGCCGAGGACGGCCGCGACGTTCGCGATGGCGCGTCCGCGGCCGATGACCGAAGAGGCGAGGAGCACGGCGGGAGCGACCCAGAACGCGTACGCCCAGTGGAAGCTGAACGACTTGATCTGGAGGGCCTGCATGCCGTCGGTGTAGGCCTCGTGCATGGCGGCGCCGTTGGCGCCTGCGGCGGGGTCGGCGAGCGTCGCGACGGTGCTGAGCACCCCAGCGAGCACGGGCATCGCGATGAGCGCCCAGCGGCGCACGCGCACCGCCGGCGGTGGTGTGAGCGCGTCGAGCTGGTGGCCAGCCGATGCGGGAATCGTGGTGGACATGAGTGTGGAACCCTTTCTGGAGGAGCGGACCACACCACGATGGCGGCTCGGGAGCTCCGGCGGATCGGCCGTGGGCGCGAACTTCATCTCACCCGGTGGACGGAACTCGCTCTCCGTCTCAGGGTGGAGCGTCCTCCTCGCCCGGGGTCACGAGCCCGTGCTCATATGCGTAGATGACGGCCTGCACGCGATCCGTCAGGCCCAGCTTGGCGAGCAGGTTGGAGACGTGAGTCTTTACCGTCGCCTCCGAGACGTAGAGGCGCTCGGCGATGCCAGCGTTGGAGGCGCCGCGCGCGAGCAGGTGGAGCACCTCCCGCTCGCGCGCGGTGAGCAGGTCGAGCTCGCGGCCCGGGGTCGGACGCTGCACTGCCGAGCGGGTCACGAAGGCATCGATGACGCGCGCCGTGATGCGCGGCGCGAGCAGTGCCTCGCCAGCCGCCACCACGCGGATCGCAGCGGCGAGCTCCTCCGCCGGCGCGTCCTTCAGCATGAACCCGGAGGCGCCCGCCCGCAGGGCCGCGAACACGTACTCGTCGAGATCGAACGTCGTCAGCACGAGCACGCGAGTGGAGCTGCCGCTCGACACGAGCCTGCGCGTCGCCTCGATGCCGTCGAGGACGGGCATGCGGATGTCCATGAGCACCACGTCGGGCCGCTCGCGACGCACTGCCGCCGTGGCAGACTCGCCGTCGCCGGCCTCACCCACCACGTCGATGTCCGGCTCGGCCGCGAGGAGCGAGCGGAAGCCCGCGCGCACCATTGCCTGGTCGTCCGCGATCACGATCCTGATCTCGCCGGCGCTCATGAGCGACCGTCCAAGGGGAAGGACGCCGTGACGGCGAGCCCGCGGCCACGCTCGGACCGCAGGGCGACGCTGCCGCCGTAGAGCGCGGCCCTCTCACGCATCCCCACCAGGCCGTGCCCGCCATCCGCGCCCTCACCCGGCAGGCCGCGACCGTCGTCGCTCACCGTCACCACCAGCTCTCGTGCGGTCCACCGCAGCGTCACCGCGATGCGACGTGCGTCGGCGTGCCTGACGGCGTTGGTGATGGCCTCCTGCGCCACCCGGTAGACCGCGAGGTCCATCCCCGGCGACAGCGGACGGGGCTCGCCTTCGATCGCGAGCACGACGGGGGTGGCGGCCGAGCTCGCGCGCTCGACGAGTCGCGCGAGCTCCGCGGTTCCAGGCTGCGGCTCGAGCTCGGCGTCGCCGCCGCCGCGCAGCACCCCGAGGAGCCTGCGCATCTCTCCCATCGCCTCTCGCGTCACGGACTCGGCGGCGGACAGGTCTCGCGCCTCGGCCACGTGGTCCTCGCCGAGCCTGCGGCGCACGGCCTGCAGCTGGATCGTCACCACCGTGAGCGAGTGCGCCACGACGTCGTGCAGCTCGCGCGCGATGCGGGCGCGCTCCTCCGCCACCGCATCGGCCTCCCGTGCGGCCTGCTCCCGCTCGAGCCGGTCGGCGAGCGCGATCGCCTCAGCGGAGCGCTCGGCGCGAGCCGCGGTGCCGACGCCGACGAGCCAGGGACCGGCAAGGAACACCACCGAGGCCGCGAGGTCGGAGAACTCGAATGCGCTGCGCGTCACCGCGACCGTCGTGAACGGGACGACCATCAGCGCGAGACCCCAGTAGCGGCGAGGCGCAGGCGCCTCGAAGCCCACCGAGTAGGACGCGACGACGAGCGCGAGGATGGTCGAGAAGCGGCCCTCGGGATTGGAGGCGAGGTCCGCGAGCACCAGCACCGCGGCCGCCGCGAGCGGCGCCTTGCGCCGCCACGCGAGCGCCGCGACCCCGATGAGCGCGACGCCCAGCCGCCAGCCCTCCCGATCGTCGCTCGCCGACAGCGCCTCAGCAACCGTGAGCGCGATGAACACCGCGGCGATGGCGATGTCGATCGTCGGGGGCCGAAGGCTGCGGCGAACGCGCCGCGCGGGTGCGCTCACGTGGGGAAATCTATGCCCTCGACACGGGCGGGCGGAAGATGCGCCGCCCCCGCGAGAGCGCGCGACGAGCGCGCTCCCGCACGTCAGGCGAGAGCGGAGCGGACGCGCCGCGCGACCTCAGCCACCGCATCGGCCACGGGCAGTGCCTCGCTCGTGCCGGCGCGGCGGTCCTTGAGCTCGACCTCGCCCCCGGCGAGCCCGCGGCCCGCGACCAGGGTGAACGGCGCCCCGAGCAGCTCGGCATCCTTGAACTTCACACCGGGAGAGACCTTGGGGCGATCGTCGTACAGCACCTCGACGCCGGACTCCTCGAGCCCCGCCGCGAGCGACTCCGCAGCGTCGAAGACGTCCTGGTCCTTGCCGGTCGCGACCACGTGCACGTGGTACGGCGCGACGTGCGCTGGCCATCTCAGCCCCAGCTCGTCGTTGTTGAGTTCGGCCAGCAGCGCCATCACGCGCGTCACGCCGATGCCGTACGAACCCATCGTCACGACCTGCTGCTTGCCGTTGACGTCGAGCACCTTGAGGTCGAGCGCCTCGGCGTACTTGCGGCCGAGCTGGAAGATGTGGCCGATCTCGACGCCGCGCGCGAGCTCGAGCGGACCGGAGCCGTCGGGAGCCGGGTCGCCCGCTCGCACGGCTGCGGCCTCGATCACCCCGTCGCCCGCGAAGTCGCGGCCGGCCACGAGGTCGAACACGTGCTTGCCGTGCTCGTTGGCGCCGGTGATCCACCGCGTGCCGGAGACGACGCGCGGATCGAGCAGGTACGGGATCGCGGTGTCGCCCTCGGACAGGTACTCGACGCCCTCGTCGCGCGCCTGCGGGCCGAGCACGCCGGGGCCGATGTAGCCTTTCACCAGCTCGGGGCGAGACCTCAGGTCGTCGTCGGTGGCGGGCTCCACCGTCGCCGGGGCGAGCGCCGCCTCCAGGCGCATCAGGTCGACCTCGCGGTCGCCGGGCACGCCCACGACGAACACTGCTCGCGCACCCGACGGGTCGACGGCGACCATGACCACGTTCTTGAGCGTGTCCGCAGCGGTCCACTCACGGTCGGCGCGCGGGTGGTTCGCGTTGGCGGCGGCGACGAGCGTCTCGATGGTCGGCGTGTCGGGGGTGTCCTCCACGTGCGCGACGGGCGCATCGTCATACGGAATCTCGTCGGGCACCGGCGTGGTCACGGCCTCGACGTTGGCCGCGTAGCCGCCGGGCGACCGCACGAAGGTGTCCTCGCCGATCGCCGTGGGCGCCAGGAACTCCTCCGACTTAGAGCCGCCCATCGCTCCAGACATCGCGTCGACGATGACGTACTCGAGCCCCAGCCTGTCGAAGATGCGCACGTAGGCCGCGCGCTGGCGCTGGTACGCCTCCTCGAGTCCGGCGTCGTCGACGTCGAACGTGTAGGCGTCCTTCATGATGAACTCGCGGCCGCGCAGCAGCCCGGCGCGCGGGCGCGCCTCGTCGCGGTACTTGGTCTGGATCTGGAACAGCGACAGCGGAAGGTCCTTGTAGCTGCTGTAGAGATCCTTCACGAGCAGCGTGAACATCTCCTCGTGCGTCGGAGCGAGCAGCATGTCCGCGCCCTTGCGGTCCTGGAGGCGGAAGAGGTTGGGTCCGTACTCGTCCCATCGCCCCGAGGCCTCGTAGGGCTCCTTGCCCAGCAGCGCGGGGAAGTGCACCTCCTGGCTGCCCGCCGTCACCATCTCCTCCCGGATCACCGCCTCGACCTTGGCGAGGACCCTCAGGCCCAGCGGCATCCACGAGTAGATGCCGGGCGCGGCGCGCCGGATGTAGCCGGCACGCACCAGCAGCTTGTGGGAGGCGACCTCGGCGTCGGCGGGATCCTCGCGAAGGGTGCGGAGAAACAGGGTGGACATGCGGAGCATGGCTTCAGCGTATAGGTCCCACGCGCCCGCCCTCGCCGCCCTCGCCGAGCCCGCGCCCGGCATCGGGAGGCGACCGAATTCCCGGGCGGGGAACGACGACGGCGCCGGCCCCTCGCGAGGGGACCGGCGCCGTCGTTGCGCGACCGAGCCTCAGCTCAGCTTGGTCGACACGCCGTGCAGGAACACCGCGATGGCGTCTCGCGTGATGTCGGCGGTCGGGCGGTACTCGGCTCCGCCGTCGACGGCGTAGCCCTTCGACAGGCCCGCCTGACCCAGCCACTCGATCGCGTCGGCGTGCTCCGACCAGGTGTCCGAGCCTGCGACGTCGCTCACGTCGAGGAAGCCCTCCCCGTCGAGCACGTAGGTGGGCTCGTCGTTCAGGCGGAAGAGGAATGCCGCGACCGCATCGCGCGTCACGGTCGACTCCGGTCGGAACTCCGCCCCGTCGCCGTCGGTCCAGCCCGTGGCGAAGCCCTCCTCGGCCATCCAGTAGATGGCCTTCCAGTGCTCGCTGTAGTGGTCGGAGTCCACATCCGAGGAGACGTCGACGAACGGGGTGGCGTCCTCGTCCTCGAGCGCGGGCTCGCCCGCCCACCGGTACAGGAACGCAGCGACCGCGTCGCGCGTGGTGTTCGCCTCAGGACGGTAGGTGCCGTCCTTGAAGCCGTTCGCCAGGCCGGTGTGCCGCGCCCAAGCGATGGAGGTCCAGTGCTCGCTGTAGTGGTCGGCGCCCTCGACCGAGGAGACGTCGGGGAACGGCGAGCAGGTGGTGGTGGGGCGCTCCGCGTTGAGCAGGACGTTGTCGATGGGCAGGCCCTCGTACGAGTTGTTCACGAGCCAGCCGTAGCGGTTGCCGCCCACAGCGTCCGGCACCACGTCGTCCTGCTGACCTCCGAGGGTCCAGGTCGCGACGGTCGCGCCGTCCGCGTCGAGCACGCTCATGTCGACGTGGAGCAGGCCATCCTGGCGGTAGAGGCGGTGCTGGAACGTGTACCAGCCCGACTCGGTCACGGTCGCCGGGCTGTCGCCGTAGCCGGACATGTACGGCGCTGAGTTCGCCGAGTTGTTCGAGGCACCGATGGTCCACGTGCCTGCGCCATCCGCGCCGACGTGGAACACGAAGTCGCGCTGGTGCACGCCGTCGGAGCCGTTGGCCGCGTGCGACCACTCGAACTGTCCGGCCGACGCGTCGGCGTCGAGGTAGAAGTCGGCCGATGCGGTGTAGCCGCCCTCGGGGAAGACCGCGGAGTAGCCGCCGTACCTGGTGAAGACGCTCGTGTTGTACTGCACGACCGGCGCCTGGGCGAAGAAGCAGCCAGCGGCAGCCGACATGCTCGCGTCGGCGCCGGCGATGGTCACGCCGGACAGACCGCCGTCGGAGGTGGCGGCATCCGCGGCGTCCTCGAAGCCGATGGTCGTGCTCGGCAGTTCCGCGCCCAGCGGAACCGAGTCAGCGTCGACGTAGCGGTACTCCGTGCACCCGGCGGTCACGGACTCGACGGTGCCGCTGCCCTCGGCCGTGGAGCCGAGCGAAAAGCCCACGCCCAGGACGAGCGCGTCAGGGAACTCCTCCGCGAACTCCTCGAGGGTGAACAGGCGCCAATTGCCGTTCTTGTTGTCCTTGGTGCTCCACCACTCGCCCGCGCCATAGACGCCGGGCTCGTAGACGAGCGTGCCGGCCCAGGTTCCCGCGCTGTCCTCCGAGTACGCGAGATTGAGGCTGATGTCATAGTCACCGGACGTGCGCTGGTACGCGAAGGTCGGCTCGCCGGCGTCGGCCACCTTGAACTGCTCGATGGCGTAGTTCATGTGACCCACCTTGCCGGTGGAGTCGATGCTGAGCCCGTCCGGCGTGAACGCGCGCGACGAACCGTCGGAGAGCGTCCACTGGTGGTGGCCGCTCACCGTGTTGCGGTCGGTCAGGTGGACCGTGTCGACATCGGTGCAGGTGGCAGGTGCCGGGGCCTCGTCGGCAGCGCTGGCTGGTGCCGCCACGGCGGTCAGGCCCATGGCGGCGACGCCGAAGGCGGTGAGCGCCGCGAGGGTCGTGCCTCGGCGGCTGTCGAGCACGCGATGCGCGCGCGGGTCGGTGGTCATATGGTCCCCTATTTCTCGTGGCACCGCTGTCGCTTCGTTGCGGTGCCGACTGGTGTCAGCGCGCTAACGTTATCGATGCTGAGAACGAGCGCAAGACGATTCGGCCGTCGATGTGGCGAAGATCACCCGCACCGGGGGCGCTACGGCTCGAATGTCCGTTTTCCAGGGGGTTCAGAACATCACGGTGGCAAACTCACCCACGCGGCGGAACCCGACCGCGTGATACGCGGCCAGGGCGGCGGCGTTGAAGTCGTTCACGTAGAGCGACACCGTGGGCGCGTGGCTGGCACGCACGCCCTCGATGACCGCCGCGAGGCCCGAGCGGGCGAGCCCGCGGCCGCGCAGCTCGGGGTGCACCCACACACCCTGCAGCTGCGCGACGCCCCCGCCCAGCGCGCCCACCTCCGCCTTGAAGACCACCTGGCGGCGCCCCTGGGCGACCCCGAACTGGACATAGGCGCGGCCCGCGCGCACCAGCGAGTGGAGACGCTGCTCATACGCGGCACGCCCGTGGCGCAGGGGGTCGTAGCCCACCTCCCCGATGAACATGTGCACGCACGCGGGCAGCAGCGCATCGTAGTCGCCCTCCCGCGCGAGGCGCACGGCCTCAAGCTCGAGGTCGGCCACCGCGAGCGGCGCCACCGTGCGCGCCGCGCGGTCGATCACCATGGAGGCCTGCCGCGGCCTGAGCTCGCGAGCGGGTCCCCACCACGGCTCGACCCGCCCCCAGAGGTCGAGCGTGAGCTCCGCCACCCCGACCATCGCCGCCGGGCGCGACAGGCGACCCACGAGCGCGGCGGCGACGTCAGCGCGGGTGTCCTCGTCGGCGTCGGGATCCCCCGCGCTCGGGAGCACGGCGCACAGGTTGGCGCCTGCCCAGATGAGGCCCGCGGTCTCGCGGCCCCAGCCGGCACGGCGCCGCACCAGCCACAACCCGCCGGGGACCACGCCCGAGGCGATCGCGGCGTCGAGGTGCATGGCCGGCACCACATGCGAGACCGGATCCGCCGCGCACAGCTCGCGCAGGCCCGCGAGATCACGGCGCTGCGCCGGCGCCAGCGAGTGCTGTGCGCGCCGGAGCAGCGAGTCGGTCATGACGTGGCGACCACCTGCGGGGACGCACCCTCCTCGGGCTCCATGGTCTCGGCGATCCGCATCGCCTCTTCGATCAGCGTCTCGACGATCTGCGACTCGGGGACGGTCTTGATGACCTCGCCCTTGACGAAGATCTGCCCCTTGCCGTTGCCGGAGGCTACGCCTAGATCCGCCTCGCGAGCCTCACCTGGACCGTTCACGACGCAGCCCATGACGGCGACGCGCAGCGGCACCTCCATGCCCTCCAGGCCCGCGGTGACCTTCTCCGCGAGCTCGTAGACGTCCACCTGGGCGCGACCGCACGACGGGCAGGACACGATCTCGAGCTTGCGCTCGCGGAGGTTGAGCGCCTGCAGGATCTGGATGCCGACCTTGACCTCCTCGACGGGGGGCGCCGAGAGCGACACGCGAATGGTGTCGCCGATGCCCTGGCTCAGCAGCGCGCCGAACGCGGTCGCGGACTTGATGGTGCCCTGGAACGCCGGACCGGCCTCGGTCACGCCCAGGTGCAGCGGCCAGTCGCCGCGCTCGGAGAGCTGCTTGTAGGCCTCCACCATGACGACGGGGTCGTTGTGCTTGACCGAGATCTTGAAGTCGTGGAAGCCGTGCTCCTCGAACAGGCTCGCCTCCCACACTGCGGACTCGACGAGCGCCTCGGGGGTGGGCTTGCCGTACTTCTCGAGCAGGCGCTTGTCGAGCGAACCCGCGTTGACGCCGATGCGGATCGACGTGCCGTGGTCCTTGGCCGCCTGAGCGATCTCCTTGACCTGGTCGTCGAACTTCTTGATGTTGCCGGGGTTGACGCGCACCGCAGCGCAGCCGGCCTCGATGGCCGCGAACACGTACTTGGGCTGGAAGTGGATGTCAGCGATCACCGGGATCTGCGACTTCTTCGCGATGATGGGCAACGCGTCGGCATCGTCCTGCGTGGGGCACGCGACGCGCACGATGTCGCAGCCGGAGGCCGTGAGCTCCGCGATCTGCTGCAGCGTGGCATTGATGTCCGTGGTCTTGGTGGTGGTCATCGACTGCACCGACACCGGCGCGTCTCCCCCGACGTACACGTCACCGACCTTGATCTTGCGGGTCTTGCGGCGGGGCGCCAGCACGGGGGCAGGCATGGCAGGCATTCCGAGTCCGATGGCAGTCACAGCTTCATTATCTCCTCACGCACCAGTGATTCCGTCGCTCACGGGTGCTCAGATGAGCTCGACCGGCGCGACGATGTCGGCATAGATCAGAACGACGCCCATCACCAGCAGAATTCCGAACACGCCGTAGGCGAGCGGCATCATGCGGGCGACGTCGACGGGCGCGGGCGCCGGCAGGCGGCGCAGCCGCGCCCACCCGTTCTTGATCCCCTGCCACAGCGCCGATGCGACGTGCCCGCCGTCCAGCGGGACGAGCGGGATCATGTTGAAGACGAACAGCGCGAGGTTGAGCCCGCCCAGGAGCATGAGCATGTCGCCCACGCGCTCGGTGGGGCCGTAGCCCTCCACCTGCGCCGACGAGATGTCACCTGCGACGCGCCCCACGCCCACGACGCCCATGATCGAGTCCGCACGGCGCTCCTCCATGCCGAGCGCGGCCTGGGTCACGTCCCACAGATGTGCGGGAAGGGTCAGCACCACCTCGGTGGTGGCGACGAGGTAGTCCCACGTCTGCACCGCGCCCGCGGTGAGGGGTTGAGGCTCCGCGACGAACTCGGGCGACACGCCCAGGTAGCCCACGGTCTCGAGGACGGGCTCGCCGGCGGCGTCCAGCACCGGCTCACCCGACTCGTCGTACACCACCCGCTCGCGCGCGATGGGCGTGATCGACAGGGTGATCGGCTCGCCCCCGCGCACTACCTCGAGTGGCATGGTCTCGCCAGGCGCGGCGGCGATGATCGCCGTCGCCTCGTCCCAGTCCTCGACCGACGTGCCGTCCACGGCCACGATGGTGTCCCCCTCCTGCAGACCCGCCTGCGCGGCTGGCGAGGCGGGGTCGGCGTCCGTGCACGCCGCGGCTCCCGCGGCTGGCACGCACGGCACCACGGCGCCCACGGTCAGCGACGGGACGGGCGACCCCACGGTCGACAGCACGGCCGTGAAGATCACGATGGCGAGCACCAGGTTGACGAGCGGGCCGCCCATCATCACGATGACCTTCTTCCACCACGCCAGGTGATAGAAGGCGCGCGCGTCCTCCCCGGGCTGGATCTCCTCCACGGCCGCCTCGCGCGCATCGGCGATGAGCCTGCCGGCCCAGCCACGCACGCGCACCGGCCTGACCCGCTCCTCCGGGGGGATCATGCCGACCATCCGCACGTAGCCGCCCAGCGGAATGGCCTTGAGCCCGTACTCGGTCTCGCCCTTGACGCGTGACCACACGCGCGGGCCGAAGCCCACGAAGTACTCGCTCACCCGGACGCCGAACCGCTTGGCGGGGATCATGTGCCCCAGCTCGTGCAGCGCGATCGAGACCAGCAGCCCGATCACGAGCACCACGATCCCCAGCAATGTCGCCATGTGCCTACCCTACGTATCCGATTCCTCAGCCGATGAGAGCGGCCGCGCGCTCCCGCGCCCACCGCTCTGCCTCGTCCACGGCCTCGAGCGAGAGCTGCGCCGGGGCCGCGTACTCCTCCACAACGCTCCTGACCGTGTCCACGATCCCGAGGAAGGGCAGACGCCCGTCCACGAAGGCGGCGACGCACTCCTCGTTGGCCGCGTTGAGCACGGCAGGGTGCAGCGCCGATGCGGCGACCGCCTCCCGCGCGACGCGGATCGCGGGGAAGGCATCCTCGTCGAGCGGCTCGAACGTCCACGTGGCGGCTCGGGTCCAATCGCACGCCGGCGCGACGTCGGCGACCCTCTCCGGCCATGACAGGCCGAGAGCGATGGGCAGCCGCATGTCGGGCGGGCTCGCCTGGGCCAGGGTCGAGCCGTCGATGAACTCGACCATGGAGTGGATCACCGACTGCGCGTGGACCACCACCTCGATGCGATCCATGGGGATGTCGAACAGCAGGTGCGCCTCGATCACCTCGAGCGCCTTGTTCATCATCGACGCGGAGTTGATGGTCACCACCGGGCCCATGTCCCACGTCGGATGGCGCAGCGCATCGGCCGCGGTCACGTCACCGAGCTCCCCGCGCGAGCGGCCGCGGAACGCGCCGCCCGACGCCGTCACGACCAGCCTGCGCACCTCCTCCGCCGACCCGCCGCGCAGCGCCTGCGCGAGCGCGGAGTGCTCCGAGTCGACCGGCACGATCTGCCCGTCCCTGCGCACCGCTGCCTTGACGAGCGCGCCGCCCGCGACCAGCGACTCCTTGTTCGCGAGCGCGAGGGTGCTGCCGGACTCGAGCGCGGCGAGCGTCGGGCGTAGCCCCACCGAACCCGTGATGCCGTTGAGGACCACGTCCGCGCCGCTGGCCGCGGCGGCGACGACCGCATCGGCCCCACCCAGGACCTCGACGCCCGGAAGCTCGCGTGCGACGCCAGCCACCGCATCGTCCCTCGCCACGGCGACCAGGCGCGCGCCGGTGGCGCGCGCCTGCGCGATCACGGCCTCGGGGTCGGAGCCGCCCGCGGCGAGCGCCGTCACCTCGAAGCGGCCCGGGTTGCGGGCGATCACGTCGAGCGCCTGGGTGCCGATCGACCCGGTGGACCCCAGCAGCGCTACGGAGCGGGGCTCCTGGCTCACGCCGCCCCGAGCAGGATGTCGAGCGCGCGGGACAGGTACGCGTCGACCACGCGCTCGTCGTAGGCGTTCCACGACGCGCGGCGTCGGAACGTCGCCGATCGCACCTCATCAGGGGTGAGAGGCGTCCCCTGGTCGAAGAACGCGGTCAGACGGTCGAGGAGAGCGTCGACCTCGGCCGCGGAGTATCCCGAGCTCAGCCCTGCCGGCTTGGCGAACCGCTCCCCTGCCGGACGCCGCAGGCGCGGGTAGAGAGTCTGGGCGCGCTCGGCGAGATGCTGCATCCACGCGTCCTGCCCGCGCTCGGCGACATACCGGTCCTTGATGCGCGAGGAGAAGGCGACCTCCAGCCGGTCCAGCGCGGAGTCGACCGCGCCGGTGGCGTAGCCGCCGCGCTTGAGGCCAAAGCTCGCGCGCCGCACGTCGAACTGCTCGAGCTCCTCGGCCCCCTGGGTCTGCTCGTACAGGTGGCGGGCCTTGCCGAAGTAGGCATCCACGTCCGCAGTGCTATAGCCCAGCTTGGTGGATCCCGCGCGGGGGAACAGGTCAGCCATCACGCCTCCTTGATCGCGAGCTGTCCGCACGCGCCGTCGATGTCACTGCCTCGAGTATCGCGGATCGTCGTCGGAATCCCGTGAGCGCGCAGGGTGTGGACGAACTCTTCCTCCACGCGCGGGTCGGACGCCGTCCACTTCGAACCGGGCGTGGGGTTGAGCGGGATGGGGTTCACATGGACCCAGCCATCGCCGCGGTCCTTGAGCTTGCGCCCCAGCAGGTCCGCCCGGTGCGCATGGTCGTTCATGTCGCGGATGAGCGCGTACTCGATGCTCACGCGGCGGCCGGTGGCGTCGAAGTAGCGGCGAGCGGCGTCGAGGGCCTCGTCGACCGTCCAGCGGGTGTTGATGGGCACCAGCTCGTTGCGCAGCTCGTCGTCGGGCGCGTGCAGGCTGAGCGCGAGGGTCACCGGGATGCCCTCCTTGCACAGCTTGTCGATCGCCGGCACCAGTCCCACGGTGGAGACGGTCACGTGACGGGCGGACAGGCCGAAGCCATGAGGCTCGGGCGCCACCAGCGCGCGCACCGTCTGCATGACTGCCTTGTAGTTGGCGAGCGGCTCCCCCATGCCCATGAACACGACGTTCGACAGGCGCACGTTCTCGCCCAGGTCGCCGTCGCGCGACGCGCGCGCGGCGAGGCGCACCTGCTCGATGATCTCCGCGGCCGACAGGTTGCGGGTGAGGCCCATCTGGCCCGTCGCGCAGAACGGGCACGCCATGCCGCAGCCCGCCTGGCTCGTGACGCACAGCGTCGCGCGCTCCGGGTACTTCATGAGCACGGACTCGACCTTCACCCCGTCGTGGAGGTTCCACAGCGTCTTGCGGGTCGCTCCGCCATCGGCGACGAGCGACGTGACGGGCGTCATGAGCGTGGGGAACATCTGATTCGCCAGCTCGTCGCGCGCGCCCGCCGGGAGGTCCGTCATGTCGGCGGGGTCCACCGTGAGGTGCGCGTAGTAGTGCGTCGCGAGCTGCTTGGCCCTGAACGCCGGCAGCCCCAGCTCGCGCATGGTCTCGACGCGCTCGTCGTGGGTGAGGTCCGCGAAGTGGCGCGGCGGCTTGCCTCGCCGCGGCGCCGCCATCTGCAGCAACGGACGATCAGTCATGACACTCCCAACAGAAGCCCGAACACCACGTAGGCCACGGGCGCGGCCATCAACAACGAGTCGACACGATCCATGATCCCCCCGTGACCCGGCAGGAACGAGCTCATGTCCTTGACGCGGATGTCCCTCTTGATCGCGGACTCCGCGAGGTCCCCCAGGACGCCCGCGAGCGCGCTCGCGAGACCCACGAGCGCACCCACCCACCAGTCGCCGTCGAAGAACACGTATGCGGCCACGGACGCGGCGGCCGTGCCGAGCAGCAGCCCACCCGCGAAGCCCTCCCAGGTCTTCTTGGGGCTCACGCGCGGCGCCATCGGATGCTTGCCTGCGAGCATCCCCGCGAACAGCCCGCCCGTGTCAGAGCCGACCACGGCGAGGATCACCACGACGACCCTCTGCCAGCCGTCGTCGGCCAGCTCGAGAAGCACGAGGAACGACGCGAGGAACGGGATCCACAGGATCGTCAGCATCGCCGCCAGCGAATCCGCGAGGGTGTTCTCGATGCGCTCGTCCACCACGCGCCATGCCACGGTCCCCGCCAGTCCCACCATGAGCGCGACGACGAGGCCTTCCGGCCCTCCGAACCACGTCGCGACCAGCAGCCCGGCGGTGACGAGGGTCACCGGGACCAGCGGCACGCGCCGCCCGTGCTTGGCCAGCGCGCCGCGCCACTCGACGACGGCGACCACGCACGCGAGACCGGCGAGCGCGACGAACGCGAGCGGATGCCACCACGCCGCCGCCATCACGAGGACCAGCAGAGCGACGCCCACGGCGCTCGCGAGAGACATGTTGCGCCCCGAGCGCGACACCGGAGCGATCTGCGGCAGCGGCTCCTCGACGGCGACGACGGTCGCCGGGTCCACCCGGACGTCGTCGACCGCGTCGGCGACGTCCTCCGCGTCAGCGCCCGTCGCGAGCCGCGTGGCATCGCGCTGGGCGGCCTGGGCGGCTTCGCTGTGGATCGCGGCCCAGGTCTCGGCCGCGGGCTCGTGCAGGCGCACGGCAGGGTGGGGGTCGGCCGGATGCGACGCAGGCACGCTCGGCGCCGATGCGGGCGCGGCTGGCGCTGCCGCGGCGGCAGGCTGGGGGCGCCCAGGTGCCCCGGGTGCGGCGCGGACGTCCCCGGCGGGCCGCGGCGGCTCGGGGTCACTCGGGTGCAGGGACGGCATGCCGGGCGCGTAGTACGGCGCCGGCTGGATGTCCATGGCGCGATCGCCGTCGACCCCTGCGGGCGACGCGGTGCTGGTCGGCAGCCACGCCGGCCGCGCTCCGTCGGCGCGCGCCTGCGGAGGCGTGGGCGCAGGCGTCGCGGACTCGGGCTCAGGCGAGGAGCCGGAGCGGCGACGGAAGATGCTCATAAGGCGGCCGCGAGCGGCCCGAGGTCAGACCTCGAGCAGCTCGCCCTCCTTGTGTGCGAGGAGCGCGTCGACGGCGTCGACGTGCTTCTTGGTGAGGGAGTCGAGCTCCTTCTCGGCGCGGCTGCCCTCGTCCTCGCCCACCTCGCCGTCCTTCACCGCTGCGTCGATCTGATCCATGCCCTTGCGACGCATGTTGCGGATGGTGACTCGAGCCTCCTCGGCCTTCGTCTTGGCGAGCTTGACGTAGTCGCGGCGGCGCTCCTCCGTCAGCTGCGGCATGACGATGCGCAGCACGTTGCCGTCGTCCGAGGGGTTGACTCCCAGGTCCGACGCGCGGAGCGCGGACTCGATCTCCTTCTTCGCGGACGCGTCGTAGGGGGAGATCAGGACCATGCGCGCCTCCGGGACCGTGATCGCCGCGAGCTGCTGCAGGGGCGTGGGGGCACCGTAGTAGTCCACGGAGATGTTGGCGAACATCGCGGCGGAGGCCTGCCCGCTGCGGATGCCGGCGAAGTTGCCCTTGGCGACCTCGACCGCGTTGTCCATGTGCTCCTCTGCCTCGAGGAGGATCTCGTCAATCACCTGTGCTCCTTTAACGTCGTCGCGCCGGCGCCCTCAGGCGGTGACCAGCGTGCCGATTGTCTCACCGACCAGGGCCCTGGTCACGTTGCCATGCTCTTCGAGCCCGAACACGCGCATGGGCATCGCGTTGTCCTTCGCCAACGAGAATGCGGCGGCGTCCATGACGTTGAGATCGTCGCGCAGGGCGTCGGCGTAGGTCACGTGCTCAAGGAGCGTCGCGTGCGGATCCTTGCGCGGATCCGCCGTGTACACCCCGTCCACACCATTCTTGCCCATCAGCACCTGCGTACATCCCACCTCGAGGGCGCGCTGGAGGCTCACGGTGTCCGTCGAGAAGTAGGGCATGCCAGCGCCCGCGGCGAAGATCACCACGCGGCCCTTCTCGAGGTGCCGGACGGCACGCAACGGGATGTAGGGCTCCGCGACCTGGCCCATGGTGATGGCCGTCTGCACGCGTGTGGCGACGCCCGCCTGCTCGAGGAAGTCCTGGAGGGCGAGGGCGTTCATGACGGTGCCCAGCATGCCCATGTAGTCCGCTCGGGCGCGTTCCATGCCGCGCTGGGACAGCTCCGCACCGCGGAAGAAGTTGCCGCCGCCGACGACGATGCAGACCTGCACGCCCTCCGCGACCGCGGCGGCGATCTCCCGGGCGATGCGGTTGATCACGTCGGCGTCGAGGCCGACGGAGCCGCCGCCGAACATCTCGCCCGACAGCTTCAGCAGAACGCGCCGCACCCCCTCGGAGGTCCCGGTGTCAGGGTTCACGGTGGTGGACTCGGACATCGGGTGCCTCCTGGGGTTGCGGCGCGTGCTGTGACTGATGATCTCCTGGCTGGAAGCCTACGCTCCCACGCGGAACCGGGCGAAGGCCTCGAGGGAGCCGCCGGTCGCCTCGACGACCTTGCCGACGGTGGTCTTCGGGTCCTTCGCGAATGCCTGGTCGACCAGGGTGTTCTCCTTGAAGAACCCGTTCAGGCGACCCTCGACGATCTTCGGCAGCGCGCCCTCGGGCTTGCCCTCGCCCTTCGCGGTCTCCTCCGCCACGCGACGCTCGTTGGCGACGACGTCCTCGGGGACGTCCTCGCGCACGAGGTACGAGGGCGAGTAGGCGGCGATGTGCATCGCGATGTCACGAGCCACGTCCCCGGCCTTGGCGTCCGTGCCCACGAGGACGCCCACCTGCGCGGGGAGGTCCTTGTTGGTGCGGTGCAGGTACTCGGTCACGACGGGCGCGGCAACGCGGGCGACGCGGCGCAGGACCACCTTCTCGCCCAGGATGCCGGCCTCGGCGTCGATGACCTCCTGGACGGTCTTGCCGTCCAGCGGAGCCGCAAGAGCCGACTCGGCGGAGTCGGCGCCCGCCGCGACGACCGCCGCGAGCACCTTGTCCGCGAGGGCGACGAACGTGGAGTTCTTGGCCACGAAGTCGGTCTCGGAGTTGAGCTCGATCAGGGTGCCCACCTGGCCGCCGTCGGCGTCCTGGATCGAGGCGGCGACCAGGCCCTCGGAGGCCGAGCGGCCCTCGCGCTTGGTCACGCCCTTCAGTCCCTTGACGCGCAGGATGTCGACGGCCTTGTCCAGGTCGCCCTCCGCCTCGTCGAGAGCCTTCTTGACGTCGAGCATGCCAGCGCCGGTGCGCTCACGCAGTGCCTGGATGTCGGCAACGGTGTAGTTCGCCATGTCTGTCCTTACTTCTCGTCAGCCTTGGCCGCGGCGGGCTTCTTGGCGGCGGGCTTCTTGGCGGGCGCCTTCTTCTTGGTGTCCGGGACGTTCTCGTCGGCGGGCTTCGTGTCCGCGTCCGTGCTCGCCGCAGCCTCGGTCTTCGGGTTCTTGGCGGCCTTGTCCGCAGCGGTCGACGCCTTCTTCTCGCCGGCGCCCTCCTCGGCGCCCTCGGCGGCCTTCTTCTCGGCAGGCTTGGTCACCTGAGCGGTCGTGTCGTCGCCGTCCTGCTCCGCGAGGACCTCGGCCGTCTCGGCCTCGTCCATGATCGGGGCGGCGGTCTTGGCGATGGGCTCCTCTGCATTCTCGTCGGCCTTCGCGTCGGCCGCGGGGGCCTCCTCGGCCTTGGCGCCGTCGAGCAGCTCCTGCTCCCACTCGGCGAGCGGCTCCTCGGTGCCCTCGGCGTCCGCCTCGTCTCCCTTGGGTGTGTGGCGGATCCGCACGCCCTCGGCGACCGCATCGGCGATCACGCGGGTGAGCAGGCCGACGGCGCGGATCGCGTCGTCGTTGCCGGGGATGCCGTAGGCGACCTCGTCGGGGTCGCAGTTGGAGTCCAGGATGCCGACGACGGGGATGCCCAGCTTGCGGGCCTCATCCACGGCGAGGTGCTCCTTGTTGGTGTCGACGATCCACACCACCGAGGGGGTCTTAGCCATGTCGCGGATGCCGCCGAGGGTCTTGTCGAGCTTGTCCTTCTCGCGGCGAAGGCCCAGCAGCTCCTTCTTGGTGCGGCCCGAGCCGGCGACGTCGTCGAAGTCGATCTCCTCGAGCTCCTTGAGGCGCGCGACACGCTTGCTCACGGTCTGGAAGTTGGTGAGCATGCCGCCCAGCCAGCGCTCGTTGACGTAGGGCATGCCCACGCGAGCGGCCTGCTCGGCGATCTGCTCCTGGGCCTGGCGCTTGGTGCCAACGAAGAGCACCGTGCCGCCGTGGGCGACGGTGTCGCGCACGAACTCGTAGGCGGCGTCGATCTTCGACAGCGACTGCTGCAGGTCGATGATGTAGATGCCATTGCGCTCGGTGAAGATGAAGCGCTTCATCTTGGGGTTCCAGCGGCTGGTCTGGTGTCCGAAGTGGACACCGGAGTCGAGCAGCTGGCGCATGGTCACGACGGCCATGGCTGTCCTGTTCCGCACGCGCTCGCGCGTGCATGGTGCTTGGGCGGGTTGGTCCCGCGGTTTGAGTTGTCGATCCGGCCCACCGCGGGCCGCATCCCTGGCACCAACGCGGGTCAGCACCGAGCCTTGGCTCGGACCACGCCTTCCCGGCGCGTTCCCTGCCGCGTGAGCGGTGGGTGACGCGAATGGCACGCGATGTCATCCGGGCATGCCGGATGCACGGACGATGATACCCGACGGCGGCGCCCGCGCGCGACCTCAAGCGTCCCCAGGCCATGCCCGAGGTGCGGCGGTCCACGGCGCCGGCGTGGCCGGCTCGCTCAGCGCCTCCGCCGCGTGTGAGATCGAGCCATGCGCACAGGCTCGCCCTTCCGCCTTCTCAGCCTGACCCTACGCTTGCCGAGCGAGCCCAGGGGCTCGCCCCGGCGACGCGGGAGACGACGGAGCGACGCCGCTCGGCGGGCCCTGACGCCCGCCATCGGCGCCGTCGCGCTCCTCGTGCTCGCCGGCGTCTCACCGGCCCCCGGGACGCCGCCCGCGCTCCCCTCTCCGCAGTGGCCCCCTGGGCACGTCGTTGACGTGCCAGCGCACCTGGCGGCGGCTCACCCCCTCGATCTCGCGCCGTACACGGCGCCCGTCTCTCCGTTTCGAGCCGTCGCGCTCGCACGGATCCCCGTGCGCGACTGGCTGCCAGGGCATCGCGGCATCGACCTCCACGCGGCGGCGGGTGACACCGTCGTCGCGCCCGCACGCGGCGTCGTCAGCTTCGCCGGTGTCGTGGTGGACCGCGCCGTCCTCACGATCACGCACGACGATGGGAGGCTGTCGAGCTTCGAGCCCGTCGACGCCCTGGTCGAGGTCGGGTCACGCGTGGCGGCCGGCGAGCCCGTCGGCACCGTCGCACCGGGCTCCGCCCACTGCGAGACGGCCTGCGTTCACTGGGGCGTGCGGCAGGACGGACGGTACCTGGACCCGCTCGATCTGGTCGAGGGCTTCGGCCCCGTGCGGCTGCTGCCAGCCGATCGCGGCGCCTTCGTCAGCTGAACGCGCCCGTGCGCACCAGCAGCACGCGCAGCTTCTTCACGGCTCCCGAATGGATCTGGGACACGCGCGACTCGGTGACGCCGAGGATCTCCCCGATCTGCGCGAGCGTGAGGTTTTCGAAGTAGTACAGGCGCAGCACCTCCTGCTCCCGCTCCCGCACGCCTTGGATCGCGGTGGCGAGCAGCGCGGAGGTCTCTTGAGCCTCCACCGAGACGGACGCCTCCGGAGCCGCGTTGTCGAGCGCTCCGTCGATCGCGTGCGTCTGCCCTGCCGCGACCATCCCGTCGAGGGCGGCGATGTGGGACAGCGCGACCTGGGCGCGCACGGTGCGCACGTCTGCGGTCTCCCACCCCAGGTGCGAGGCGACGTCGTCGTCGTCCACTCGGCGCAGCAGCGT
Organism: Demequina sp. NBRC 110053; assembly: GCF_002090095.1. Lineage (GTDB taxonomy): Bacteria > Actinomycetota > Actinomycetes > Actinomycetales > Demequinaceae > Demequina. The sequence goes on from NZ_BBRJ01000003.1 coordinate 477,003, forward strand.
CTGCTCGAGGCTGCGCTGCGCGTGCTCGAGAACGCGGGCCTTCGTGCGGACGGACCGCGGCACCCAGTCGGCTGCCCTGAGCTCGTCGATGATGGCTCCTCGGACGCGCTGGCTCGCGTAGGTCTCGAACTTGAACCCGCGTGCAGGCTCGAACTTCTCGACCGCATCGATCAGGCCGAACATGCCGTACGACACGAGGTCGGCGAGCTCCACGGTGTCGGGCAGGCGCCCGATCATGCGGGTCGCCACGTGGGTCACGAGGGGCGCGTAGTGGGTGATGAGCGCCTCGCGAGCGAGCTGGCGCGCCTCCCCTTCGTCGCCGAGCTGCTTCCACCAGGCCTCGAGCCTCGCAGACTCGGCACGGGGCGCGACACCCTGAACCGCTCCTCCGTCAGGTGCCGCCGATGGCGCGGCGTTGAGACTCGACATGTCTTCTCTCCCTAGGCGCGCGGGTGCGCGAGCTGGTAGGTGGCCCGGAGGCGTTCTGCTGAGACGTGGGTGTACCGCTGCGTGGTGTTCAGGCTCGCGTGGCCCAGGACCTCCTGGACCGAGCGCAGGTCGGAGCCGCCGGTGAGCAGGTGCGTGGCGGCGCTGTGCCGCAGGGCGTGGGGCGCGACCTCGGGGACCTGGGCGAGCCTGCACAGCTCGTGGACGCTCTCGCGCACCTGGCGCTGACCGACCCTCGCTCCCCGAGAGCCGAGGAAGAGGGCCGCGCCGGTCGTTTCGCTCACCAGCAGGTGGCGGACCCCAAGCCACTCGCGCAGGGCCTGAGCGGCGGGCACGCCGAACGGCACCGTGCGCTCCTTGTCACCCTTGCCGACCACGCGCACCAGGCGCTCGTCGAGGTCGACGTCGCGCAGGTCGATGCCCACGAGCTCGCCCACGCGCATGCCCGTCGCGTACAGCAGCTCCGCCATCGCCCAGTCACGCACGTGAAGGGGGTCGCCGTCGTCGCAGCGGGTCTGCGCTGCGGTCAGCAGCGTCACGACCTCGGCGGCCGTCAGGACGGAAGGGAGCGTCGACGCTGGGCGCGCGGACGCGAGGCGCAAGGCGGGGTTCGCGTCGAGGTGGCCGGCATCGTGAGCCCAGGCGTAGAAGGTGCGCACGGCCGCGCCCCGCCTCGCCATCGTGGGTCGCGACAGCCCAGCGGCGGCCATCGTCGCGAGCCATGAGCGCAGATCCGCGAGAGTCACGTCGCGCAGCACCCGCGCAGCCCGCCCAGCATCCACCGTCGACGCGGCTGCCGCACCGTGCCGAGCGCGAGCGTCGTCCGCACCGTCCGGCTCGGACGCGGTTGCCGCGCCACGCTGATCGGCAGCGTCGCTCGCGCCGACGGGCTGGGACGCGCCGCCCCGCATGACGTGGGCCGCCAGGTGCGTGAGGTCTCCGGAGTAGGCGCGCACGGTGTTCTCGGACAGCCCGCGCTCGTGGCGCAGGTAGCCCTCGAACCTCGCGACCAGGTCACCCTGGCCTGCGTCGCCCCTCGTAGACATGCTGACACTGTGGCACCGTCACACCTGTCAAATCAACCCCTTCTGTCACATTGGTCACTTCAATCTCACGTTTCACCCCCGCTTTGCCCTGTTTTGTCCGATTTCGAGGCGCGAGCACCACTCGCGGCGGCACCCTGACGTCGCCGGCGCCAGCCGCCGACGTCCCGCTCGATGAGCCCGCCCGCCTCCATGCGGCCCAGCGACGCCCTCACCTGGGCATGCGTCAGGCCGGCCGTGCGAGCGACGTCCACCTCGATGGCGCGGCGCGTGCCGAGCGCGTCGTAGACCGCGCGATCTTCGGGCGCCGCGAAGTCGACACCCGCCACTCCAACGGGCGTCGCCCCCATGCTCGGATCCAGCGGGCTGACCAGTTCGAGAAGCTCCGCGCACCCAGTGACGAGCACGGCCTCGCCATCGCGAATGAGGCGGTTGGCGCCCGCCGAGCCCGCGCTGGTGACGGGTCCGGGAACCGCGGCGACCGGCCGCACCAGCCGCTGCGCGTGCGTCGCGGTGCTGAGGGCTCCCGAGCGGTGGGCAGCCTCGACGACCACGGTCGCGGCCGCGCACGCGATCAGCCGGTTGCGGGTGAGGAAACGCGATCGGTGAGGGGCCCACCCCGGCGGGACCTCGCTCACCAGCACGCCGTCGCGCATGACGCGAGTCAGCATGTCCACGTTCCCGGCGGGATAGGGCCGGTCCACCCCGCCCGCCATCACCGCCACGGTGGCGCCCCCCGCCCCGAGCGCCCCCCGGTGCGCCGCGGCATCGATGCCGTACGCGCCCCCGGAGACGACCGTCCGACCCGCGCGGACGAGGTCGCCCGCCATCGTCGCGGCCACATGGTCTCCGTATGCCGTGGACGATCGCGCTCCGACGACGGCGATCCCCTCACCGAGCGCACGCAGGTCCCCCTCGCCGCGCGCCCACAGCGCGAAGGGTGCCGTCCATCCGAGGTCGCCCACCGCTCCCGGCCACTCGCCCGAGCCTCGCACCACGATCCGCGCACCGCACCGGCTCGCGCGCTCCCGCAGCTCCTTGACGTCCAGATCGGAGCACCGCAGTGCCCACCGTTCGCTCGCGCGCACGACGTGATCCACGTCAGCGCCCGCGCCGTACGGGGCGAGCTCCATCGATGCGCGCACGGGGTTCGCGCGCGCGATCGCCACCCACCGAAGGGCCTCTGCCGGGCCGAGCTGCGCGACGAGCCAGCCCGCGGCCTGGTCGGCGGGCTCGGCGACGGCGCTCCATGCGACGCAGGCGTCGGCGTCGCTCGCGCTCGCGCGCGCGATCCGCGAGGTCAGGTCGTCAGTCACGGCGCCCCTCCCCTGGACCGCAGCGTCATCGCCTGAGCGACGTGGTCCGCCGTCGGCGCGGCCGCGCTTTCGAGGTCGGCGAGCGTCCACGCGACTCGCATGGCGCGGTCGGCGCCGCGCGCCGTGATGACACCCTGCTCGATTGCCTGCCACACCAGCTGGGCCGCGTCGCGGTGGGTATGCCGGCGCAGCCACGCGCCCGAGACCTGCGAGTTGAGTCTCCACGGCGTGCCGGCGAGACGGGCCGCCGCCCGCGCGCGGGCGCTCGCCACTCGGGCAGCGACCGTGGCGGACGCCTCCGCGGGCTCGGCGCTCGCTCCACGCACCGGGTTCACCGTGACCTGCAGATCGACGCGGTCCAGCAGCGGACCGGACAGCCGGCCGAAGTACCGGCGGCGCGCGATCGACGAGCAGTCGCATCGCTCGCCGGTGCCGAAGTACTGGCCGCACGGGCACGGGTTCGCCGCGAGCACCAGCTGGAAGCGAGCAGGGTAACGCGTGGCTCCCTGGGCTCGGTGCAGCACGATCTCGCCGTGCTCGAGGGGCTGGCGCAGGGTCTGCAGCACGCGCGCCGGGAACTCGGGGGCCTCGTCGAGGAACAGCACACCGGCGTGAGCGCGGGAGATCGCACCTGGGCGAGCGAGCCCGGACCCGCCCCCGACGATCGCCGCGGCCGAGGCGCTGTGATGCGGCGCCTCGAAGGGAGGCGTGCGCAAGAGCCCCTCGCTCGGGTCGAGCGTGCCCGCGAGCGAATGGATGCCCGTCGCCGTCACCGCGTCCTCGTCCGCGAGGTCCGGCAGTATTGTCGTGAGCCGGCGCGCGAGCATGGTCTTGCCAGCGCCGGGTGGGCCCGACATCAGCAGGTGATGTCCGCCCGCGGCAGCGACCTCCAGCGCCCACCGCGCCTCCTCCTGGCCCTGGACCTCGGAGAGGTCGACGTCCTCGACGAGGGCGAGGGGTCGCACCGGCAGCGCGACGGGCGTCGTCGAGGTCGCGACGGCGTGCATCGCCCCGTATGCGCGCGCGAGCTCGGCGAGCGTTGCGACCGGCACCACCTGGACGCCCGGAACCAGGCGAGCCTCCTCGGCATTCGCCGCAGGGACGGCGACGCGATCGATGCCTCGCGCGACCGCGGCGGACACGGCAGGCAGCACCCCCGCCACCGGCCGCACGCGGCCGTCGAGCCCGAGCTCACCCAGGTGCGCGGCTCGGCCTGCCTGATGGGCGTCGACGGAGGAGGAGGCCGCCAGCACGGCGATGGCGATGGCGAGATCGGTGCTCGCACCGCTCTTGGGCAGCGATGCCGGAGACAGATTCACCGTGACGCGGCGCTGCGGCCAGTCGAGGCCCGAGCTCGCAATAGCGGCACGGACGCGGTCACGCGCCTCGGACAACGAGGTATCGGGGAGCCCGACGATCGTGAAACCCGGCAGGCTCGACCCGATGTGCGCCTCGACATCGACCAGGTGGCCCGTGAGCCCGGCCAGCACCACGGCACTGGTCCGGCCGATCATCCGATGCCCCGCACGTGGTCGAGCTGCGCGGCGCCAGCGCGCGGCAGCGTCACCGCGACGGCGTCGATCCGCACCTCCTCGAAGCGCTCGTCGCGCGTGTCGAGCCACGCGGCCAGCAGCCGGCGCAGACGCGCGACCTTCGCTGGGGTGACGGCCTCGAGGCCGCTCCCGCACGCACCCGTGCGACGGGTCTTGACCTCGACCGCCACGGCGCAGCCGCCGTCTCGCGCGACGATGTCGAGCTCCCCTCGCGCGCACCGCCAGTTGCGATCGAGCACCTCCCAGCCGAGCTCCGCGAGCCGCCGTGCCACGACGTCCTCGCCGTGCCGCCCCACCTGACGTCTCGCGTCCACGTGCCACCTCCGCGGACCACGGTCGCGGCGACTCCTGACTCACTCAAGCGGTGAGGGCCGATGCTGGGGAGACGGGCGCATCAGCCCTGCCTGGGGACGATGCCAGGAGGGCGACGAGCGGTGCAGGCGCGCTGCTCGACCGAGCCGCGGCACCGCCGTCAGGGACGCCTGGCGCGTCGAGCGGGCGCCGACACGAGCGCGCCCTGGGCGGCGCCTGCATCGGGAGCGCCGCCAGCAGCGCGAGCGCCGCCGGCAGTGGGAGCGCCGCCGGGGACGGGCGCACCGTTTGCGTCGGGGCCAGGCGCGATGGACGCCACTCCGCTCGCGACTGCGCCACCGGCCGCCTCCTCGTCCTCATCGGCGGGCATGTGCGCATCGGCGGACAGCAGCAGGCGCGCGGCGACGACCGTCACGAGCAGCGCGCCGGCGCCTCCGACCAGGTACGGCACCTGCAGGTCGACGCGTGCGAGCGCTCCCCCGGCGACTGACGCGAGGGGAAACATTCCCCACGACACCGTGCGCGCGGCTCCGATCACGCGACCCAGCAGCTTGCCGGGGACGATCGCCTGACGCAGCGAGCCCCACGGGACGTTCCAGCATGCGACGCCGTACGAGCCCACCGCATAGGCGGCCACGGCGAGCCATGCGTTGGGCGCGACGCCTACGCCCACCAGGCCGGCGCCGCCCAGTGCGGACGCCCCGAGAAGCACGCGCCCGCGTCCGAGGGATGCGACCAGCCGGCCAGCCGTGAGCGCCCCCGCCAGGCCCCCCAGCCCGATGCCCGCCGTCACCACCCCCACCAGCTGCGGCGTCACGCCGAACCTGTCGACGAACAGCAGCACTGTGATGGCCTGCGCGAGCGCCAGGCACGAGCCCACGAGAGACGTCACGATCACCATCGATCGCAGGTAGCGGTGGTTCCACAGGAAGCGCATCGCGACGCTGAGCGGCACGGGGGCCGGACGCTCGCCAGTGTCCCGATCTCTCGCGCGTGCGGCCGCGACGGGCAGCGACAGCGCGAGCGCGCCGGCGATGAGATAGCCCAGTCCGCCCACCACCATCGGCAGCACGACGGCGGCCGCGAACAGCACGCCGGAGATCGGGGTGGCGATGAACATGTCGACGCCCACCTGGGCCGCCTGGATGCGCCCATTGGCGCGGTCGAGCCGCGAGCGGGGCACCAGCGCCGGCAGCACCGCATTGGTGGCATTGTCGAACAGCGTCTCGCCCATGCCGAACACGAGCGTCGCGATCGCCAGCACGAGAACGCTGATGTGGTCGGTGGCGATCGCGAGCGCGACGCCTGCCGCCGACGTCACCCGCATCGCGTTGGCGGCGGCCATGGCGTAGCGGCGATCGATGCGGTCGACCACCATGCCGGCGGGGATGCCGAAGAGCAGCCAGGGGACGTAGGCGAGCGCCGTGAGGATCGAGATGGCGATGGGATCGCGCGTGAGGGTGACGGCCGTGAGCGGGATGGCGATGCGCGCGACGCCGTCCGCGAGGTTGGAGCCGAGCGCGGCGGACCACAGGCGCCCGAAGCCTTCTCCCGTGCGCGCACGTGCCGCGCTCATGAGCGGTTCCCGTCGTGGCCGGCGTCCGCCGGGCCGTCCACGCCGACCACCGGGAACATGTTGAAATGGAGCGCCACGGTGCGCGCGCCAGCTGGCTCCTCCCGGTCTCGCGTGGGGACGATGACGTCCTGGATCACCTGTTCGATGCGGTCGCCGATCTCGAGCAGCTCGTCGCGCGTGAGGCGCAGCCGCGCGGACATCATGCGTGACGAATCGACCCAGTCGTCGCCGAGCTCGGTCTCGCCACGGCGCAGGAAGGCGTCGATGTGCCGTGCCCGGAGGTCGGCCATCTGGCGAGCGACGTGCAGCGCCGCGTCATGAGCGACGGCGTCGTCGCGCACGTCCTCGGCGGCCAGCGTGAGTCCGCCTGGGACCACGCGCCACCAGCGCTCACGAGCGGTGCCGCGGCCGGTGTCCTCCTCGACAAGGCCGTGGCGCGCGAGCTGGCGCAGGTGGTAGCTCGTGGCGCCCGATGACTCCCCCAGGCGTTCGGCCAGCACGCTCGCGGTGGCCGAGCCTCCCATGACGAGCTGGTCGAGGAGGTCCACCCTGAGCGGATGCGCGAGCGCCTTCAGCGCCGTGGCGTCGATGCGCCGGTCCCGTCGTTCCATGCGACCGACCGTACTCTTGCAAAGGATTCTTTGCAAGAGTTTCTTTGCAACCCTTGCGTCGCACAGGCGACCCGCCTCGGAGGCGGCCCCGCTCGCGCAGGTCCCGCGCAGGCGCGCGGCGCTAGCCTGCCGTGCCGGCTCCTGCGCGGGCCGGCACGCGCGCCGCTCGGTCGCCCTCCCCGGGCTCCAGGTAGTCGCGCGTCGCGCCGTCGATCTCGACCGCCTCCTGGACCGCGTCCCGTCCGACCGTGGTGCGCAGCGGCTTCTCCTTCACGAGCAGCAGCAGGATCGCTCCGAGCGCGGACAGCGGCACCATCAGCGCGAACACCGGGGTGAGGGCGTCGTTGTACGAGGCGACCACGATGTCGTGGATCTGGGCAGGCAGGGATGCGACGGTGGCAGGCGTGAGCGAATGGGTGCCCCCGGATCCATCGAGAGCCTGCGCGGGCAGGCGCTCGCCCAGCAGCTCGAGAAGCCGCGACGTGAACAGCGAGCCGACGACGGCGGTGCCGAGCGACGCGCCCACCTGGCGGAAGTAGTTGTTCGACGCGGTCGCCGTGCCCACCATGCGGAGGGGGAAGGCGTTCTGCACGGCGAGCACCAGGATCTGCATCGAGAGGCCGAGCCCCAGGCCCATCAGCACCAGGTAGCCGCACGTCACCCCGACCGGGGTGTCGAACTGCAGCGTCGACAGCAGGAACAGCGCGCCGGCGACGATCACCGCGCCCGCGACCGGGTACCACTTGTAGCGGCCCGAGCGCGACACGATGAAGCCCGTGATGGTCGAGGTGATGAGCATCACGAGCATCATCGGCGCCGTCAGGAGCCCCGCCTCGGTCGCATCGACGTTCGCGACCATCTGCAGGTAGGTGGGCATGTAGGCGATGACGCCGAACATGCCGACGCCCGTGAGCATGCCCGCGGCGGTGGTGAGGTTGAAGGTTCGCGAGCGGAACAGCGCGAGCGGCATCACGGGCTCGGGGGCCCGGCGCTCCACGAGCACGAACGCGACGGCGGCGATGGCGGCGATCGCGATGAGGCCGATGATCTGCGCCGAGCCCCAGGCGTACGTGTGCCCCCCGAACGAGGTCACGAGCACCACGGCGGTGGTGGCGATGGTGAGCAGCACCATGCCAGCGGTGTCGATGCGCGGGCGCTGACCGCGTCGCGGCGACGGGTGGAGGAACAGGGCGGCGACGACGATCGCCGCGATGCCCAGCGGGATGTTGATCCACAGTCCCCAGCGCCATCCGGGTCCCTCGGTGAACCACCCGCCGAGCAGGGGTCCAGCGACGGACGAGACCGCGAAGGCCGCGCCCATGAGCCCCATGTACTTGCCGCGCTCGCGGGCCGAGACGAGGTCAGCGATGATCGCCTGCGCCAGGATGATGAGCCCGCCACCGCCCAGGCCCTGGATGGCGCGGGCAGCGATCAGCACGGGCATGGACTCCGCGAGGCCGCCGAGGACCGACCCCGCCATGAAGATCACGATCGCGGAGATGAACAGGCCCTTGCGCCCGATGAGATCGCCGAGCTTGCCGTAGATGGGCATCATCACCGTCGACGCGAGGATGTAGGCGGTCGTCACCCACAGCATGAGGTCCACGCCGTCGAGCTCGCCCACGATGGTCGGCAGGGCGGTGGCGAAGATCATCTGGCTGAGCGACGCGAGCAGCATCGCGGTCATGAGGCCGATGAACACAGGGATGACCGAGCGCTGCTGGGGCTGGGGAGCGGCCGATGCGCTCGCTGGCACAGGCGAGGTCGTGGCGGTGCGGGACATGGTGGTGCCCTCCAAAGGGACAGGACCGTCGTCGGTCAGACGGCGGGGGTGGGGGCGTCCGTGGCCTGGGTGAGGCGGCGGACGCGGGGGAAGAGCTCGCGCACGAGCACGCCCATCGGCTGCTCGGGCTCGGACTGCGCCCACTGATGGGCGAACACCTGGAGCATGCCGACGGCAAGGCTGACGACCAGCTGCGCATCCGTCGCGAGCTCAGCCGCCTCACGGTCGGGTTCGCGCAGCGCGAGTCGCTCACGCACGATCGACGCGTAGTGGGCTCTGGCCTCGAGCCGGCGGCCCCAGTCGATCGCGGCGAGGTCGGGATGGGTGTCGAGGAGCCTGCGCCGCATGCGGAACAGCTCGCGGTCAGGCTCGGCAGCGAGCCAGGTCTCCGCCACCAGCGTCGCGCACGCCTCGACGTCGGAGACGCCCTGGGCCGCGAGGAACGCGTCGATGGCCTCCTGCGTCGGCTGCGGCTTGGGGTCGCCCAGCAGCGCGTGCTCGCGGGCCGGGAAGTAGTTGTAGAAGGTGCGCGGCGAGATCCCGACGCGATCGCAGATCATGTCGACGGTCACTGCGTCGACGCCGTGCTCGAGGCTCAGCTCGATTGCCGCCTTCTGCGTGGCGTTACGCGCGAGCCGACGCTTGCGGTCACGGAGAGACTCACCTTGTTGCACACTCTGTAATGTTGCAGACTCTGCAACGAGAGTCAAGTCACGCGATCCCGGCGGCCATCGGGGTCCGCGCGTCACGCGTCCGAGAAGCGCGGCGAGGCCGTCAGCGCGCCCGCAGCTGGCGGATGTCGGGCATCGCGTCGTCGTCCTGCGACAGCTCCTCGATGTTGACGTCCTTGAACGTCACCACCCTCACGTGCTTGACGAGCCTGGCCGACCGATACACGTCCCACACCCACGCATCGGCCATCGTGACCTCGAAGTACACGTCGCCACCCGAGGCCTTCACCTGCAGGTCGACCTTGTTGCACAGGTAGAAGCGTCGCTCGGTCTCGACCACGTACTGGAACAGGCCCACCACGTCGCGGTACTCGCGGTACAGCGCCAGCTCAGCGTCGGTCTCGTAGTTCTCCAGGTCCTCACTGCTCACCGCACCATCATGGCCACTGATGGGCCGCGGCGGCGAATCGGCGCGCCGCCGCGTCAGGCGTCGCCGGCGACCTCGTGAAGCGGCAGGGACCACGACCGGCGGTGCTCGTCCGTCGCGCCCAGCGTGCGCAGCGCAGCCAGGTGGGCGGCAGCGCCGTACCCCTTGTTGCCGGCCCAGCCGTAGGCGGGATGGCGCTCGTGGGCGGCGGACATGAGCGCATCGCGCTCCACCTTCGCGAGCACCGAGCCCGCAGCGATGGAGGCGCACAAGGAGTCGCCCTTGACCACCATGGTCACGGGGACATCGGGGAGCGCCGATGCGGGGGCCGGGTCCTCGAAGATCGTCGCCGGGGGCGGCGTGAGCCAGTCGTGCTTGCCGTCGAGGAGCACCGCGTCGACGGCCAGGCCCTCGGCGGCGATCCGCTCCAGCGCGCGCGTCCCCGCGAGCCTCAGCGCGCCGATGATGCCGAGCTCGTCGATCTCCCCGGGCGATGCGTGCGCGACCGCACGCGCGAGCCCGAAGCCCGCCAGCGCATCGGCCATCCGCACGCGGTTGACAGCGGTGAGCTCCTTGGAGTCCGCGAGGCCATCGGGCCATGCGTCGCACCGGGCGACGGCGCAGACGCCGACCGTGACCGGACCGGCGAGGGCTCCCCTGCCGACCTCGTCGATGCCCGCGACCACGCGCGCGCCTGAGTCCCACAGGGCCGTCTCGTGGATCAGCGACACGGGCACGGGTCAGTCCTCGACCGCGTCCGGGCTCTCGTAGGGGTTGCCGATCCCGTGGAAGTGGTCGAGCGGCCACACGGTCGCGAAGGCAGTGCCGACGACCGAGTCGATCGGGACCGAGCCTCCGCCAGGGTTGCCCATGTGGGCGCGCGAGTCCGCGCTGTGCGGACGGTTGTCGCCCATGACCCACACGTAGTCGTCGGGGACGGTGGTCTCGAAGGCGGTGAGCGACGGGTCGATGCCGTCGGGCAGGTAGACCTCGTCGAGCGCGTCGCCGTCGACGGTGATCTGGCCGTTCGCGTCACAGCACACCACGGTCTCACCCGGCAGGCCGACCACGCGCTTGACCAGGTGCGTGCCCGCATCCTCCGGCAGCAGGCCGGTGAAGGTCAGGACGGTCTTGCCGGCCGTCTCGAGCGGGGTGTCCTCCGAGGTGTCGACCGGGCCGAGCCAGCCGCCGGGATCCTTGAAGACCACGATGTCCCCTCGCCGCAGGTCGAGCGGGCCCGGGCGCCACTTGGTGACGAGGATGCGGTCGTTGAGCTGCAGCGTGGGCTCCATCGAGCCCGACGGGATCCAGAACGACTGGAAGAAGAAGGTCTTGATGATCAGCGACAGCGCGAGGGCGCTGACCACGATGATCAGCAGCTCCTTGGTGTAGCCCCAGACACGAGCACCGGCGGACGGCCTGGAGCCATCCGCCGGTGCCTGCGAGGTGTCGCTGATCTCAGCTCTCGCGCTTCTCGCGGATGCGCGCGGCCTTGCCGCGGCGCTCGCGGAGGTAGTACAGCTTCGCGCGACGGACGTCGCCGCGGCTGACCAGCTCGATGTGGTCGATCGTGGGAGCGTGCACCGGGTAGGTGCGCTCGACGCCCACGCCGAACGAGATCTTGCGGACGGTGAAGGTCTCGCCGATGCCCTGGCCCTGACGGCCGAGCACGACGCCCTGGAACACCTGGATGCGGGAGCGGTTGCCCTCGATGACCTTGACGTGCACCTTGACGGTGTCGCCGGCCCGGAAGTCGGGGACGTCATCGCGGATCTGGCCCGCAGTGATGTGGTCAAGCTTCTGCATGACTCTTTCTCCTCGCGCACGCCACAGGTCCTGCACGATATCTGCCTCACGGCATTCGGTGGTGACGATGCGCTGCGGACTGTGCTCGAGCCCCCTGTGGCAGGCGTGAGCGCCGCGCGCACCGAGGAGCAATTATGCCACAGCCGGGCGCGCGTTCCCGCGCCAGTCGCTCATCTTCGCGGCTCATCTTCGCGGCTCATCATCGCGGGGTGGTGCGCCCAGGGGCGGGCGCGGTGTCCGGGATCGCCCGCAGATTCGCTCGGGAGCACAGGGGCGCGGGCATCCACGTGCGCGACGCCCGCGGTCCCGGAGGCGCCACGCGGTCAGTCGCCCTGGTCCGTGCCCTCGCGCCCGGTGAGGAGATCGGGGCGCCGCTCGCGGGTGCGCTCCAGCTGCTGCTCCCTCCGCCACTCCTGGACGCGGCCGTGGTGGCCGCTCAGCAGCACGTCGGGCACCTCCAGACCGCGCCACGAGGACGGGCGGGTGTACGACGGGTACTCGAGCAGGCCGTCGGAGTGCGACTCCTCGACGATCGACTGGGCGTTGCCCATGAACCCGGGGATCAGGCGCGTGACGGCCTCGATCATCGCGTACGCCGCCACCTCTCCCCCGTTGAGGACGTAGTCGCCGAGCGACACCTCGCTGACGCGGAAGCCGGCGTCCGCGTAGTGCTCCGCCACCCGTGCGTCGATGCCCTCATAGCGGCCGCACGCGAACACGAGCTGCTCCTCGCCCGCCAGCGACGCCGCCATCGCCTGCGTGAACGGCACGCCCGCCGGGCTCGGGATCACGAGATGCGCGCCCGGCAGCATCACCTCGTCGAGGGCGCGGCCCCACACGTCGGGCTTCATGACCATGCCGGCGCCGCCGCCGAACGGCGCATCATCGACCGTGCCATGCACGTCGCTGGTCCAGTCCCGCAGGTCGTGCACGTGGGCGGCCACGAGCTCGCGGGCGCGCGCCTTGCCCAGCAGCGACACGTCGAGGACCTGGAAGAACTCGGGGAAGATCGTGACGACGTCGATGCGCATCAGCGGGTCTCGCCCGTCGCCTCGGGCTCCTCGCCCGACAGCAGCCCGTACGGCGGCTCGACGACGACCGTGCCGGCCTCGACGTCCACCTCGACCACGAAGTCCTCGACGAACGGGATCATGGCGCGGTGGCCATTCGGCTCCTTCACCACGAGGATGTCCTGGGCGGGCATGGACAGCAGGTCGATCACCTCGCCGATCGCCTCCCCGGACGACCGCACCGCGGCCAGGCCCACGAGCTCGTGAACGTACCAGGCGTCCTCCTCGTCGGACTCGTCGCCATCGATCACGAGCTCCACGCCGCGCGCCGCCTCGGCGGCCTCTCGGCTCGCGATCTGGTCGAACCGCAGGTACCAGCGACCAGCCTGGGTGCGCACTCCGGCGATGGTGAGCGGGCCGGCCGATGCGGGTTCGGTCTCGTACTCCTCGCCAGGAAGCAGGCGGTCCTCGGGGATGTCGGTGCGGACCTCGACGGTCACCTCGCCCTTCAGCCCGTGGGCGCGACCGATGCGCGCGACAGTCAGCTTCATGCGTCCAGGGTACGGCCAGCGCGCGCACGACGAAGCAGCGCAGTACGGTGGGGCTACGGTCTACCAGCGGCGATGGAGGGAGCCATGATGGTTGAGAAGCAGGGCGTCGGGAACATGCCCGCGGGGGTCGCCTTCGTGGGGGTGCTCACCCTTCTCAACGCCGTCGCGACGATGGTGCTCGGAGGTCTCCTCCTGTGGGCATCGGGCGACGCGGAGGTGCTCGGTGAGGTGGACCTCACCGCCGACGACGCGCAGATCTTCGGCTGGAGCGCGCTCGTCGTGGGCGCGATCACGCTGCTCGTGGGCATCGGGCTGTTCCGCGGGTCGCGCTTCGCGCGGTTCCTGGTCATCACGCTCATGGTGATCCGCATCGGGCTCGACGTGTTCGCACTGCTGGCGATCGACGGCTACCCGTGGATCCAGGGCGCGATCTCGATCGCATGGGCGGCGCTGATCATCATCATGCTGACCACGTCGCGCGCGAGCGCGTTCTTCCACCAGCGCTGAGGCGGCCAGCGCGCCGGCCGAGCGCGCGCATCGGCGCCCAGCGCGACGCTCCCGCGCTCCGCCGGGCACCGGGGCCCCGACACGCGACAGCGCCCCGTGCCAGATGGCACGGGGCGCTGCGCTGTGACGTGCGGCCTAGGCCACGTCGACGATGTTGACCCGCACGTCATCGCGCGAGATGGCGTCGATCACCGTGCGGATCGCCGTGGCGGTGCGGCCGCGGCGGCCGATCACGCGCGGCAGGTCATCCGGGTGCACCACCACGTTGAGGGTGATGCCACGACGCCCGGAACGCTCCGTGACGGTCACATCGTCCGGGTTGCGGACGATGCTCTTGACCAGGAACTCCAGCGCGTCGACGACCATCGTTACTTGTCCTCGGGAGCGGGCTCCGGCTCGGCCGGGCCGGTGGGCTCGTCTGACGCGGGCGCGGCGGCAGCCGCATCCTCGCCAGGAGCGGCCTCGGCGACGGCGTCGGCAGCCTCCTCGGCGGGCGACTCGGACGCCTCCTGGGCCTCCTTCTTTGCCTTCTCGGCCTCGGCCGCCTTCTCCGCCTTGAGCTTCTCGGCGGCGTCCGCGGTGGCCTTGATCTGGTCCTCGGCGGCCAGCTTGCCCGCGGGGACCTCGACGGTGCTCGTGGCACCCTTCTCACCCTTGAAGGTGCCCCAGTCGCCCGTGAGCGTCAGCAGCTTCTGCACCTGCTCGGAAGGCTGGGCGCCCACGCTGAGCCAGTACTGCGCACGCTCCGAGTCGATCTCGATGAGCGAAGGGTTGGACAGCGGGTGGTACTTGCCGATCTCCTCGATCGCGCGACCATCACGCTTGGCGCGGCCGTCGATGACGACCACGCGGTAGAACGGCGCCTTCTTCTTGCCGAAGCGCTTGAGACGAATCTTCACAGCCATGGCTGTACTCCTTGTGTATTCGGTGTGAGCCGGGTCGCGCCGTCCGGGGACATCGGGCGGCGGTCACTGGCAAGACGAATAGCCGACGCGGGTAGAGGGCCGCTTCAGCCAGCGACCCATTGTGCCAGACACTCGGCGGTGCGGGCAAAGCGCCGCGGGGGCGAGCAGCGGCGGCGGCCCGCCGTCAGCCCTCCAGCGTCTCCAGTCGCGCGGCCTGGACCACCCTCGCGACCTCGCCGTCCTCGACGCACACCCACACGGCGACCTGCTCGCCGGCGAGCTGGGGGTCGAGGGCGTGACGGGCCTCGTTCGGCACGAGCGGCTCCCACCCGTCCTCGTCGAGCATCACCTCGGTGTCGCTCGTGAGCCGCACCGAGTGCTCGTCGACGACGTCGTTCACGACCACGTACTCCGCGCCGTCCCCGGCCGCGGCGAAGGCCTGGAACTGGTCCGTGCCGGGTCCGTAGGCGCACGCGATGTCGAGCGTCACCGAGCTCACGGCGTACTTGACCACGAACCCGTACCAGGAGCCGTCGGACAGGACCCCGTCCTCCGGGACGTCGCACCCGGCGCCCAGCGCGCCGTCGGGGCCGGGCTCGTCGACGTCCACGAGGTGCTCGACGTCGATGATCGTCGGCTCGGCCGAGGGCGCCACCGAGGACGCCGCCGAGGACGCTGCAGCGAGAGCCTGCTCGGGTGAGGCGGACGCATCGGCGCGCGCCCCGGAGTCCGCGGAGGCAGCGCACCCTGCCATCGTCACTGCGCCGACGAGCGCCACTGCTCGCCGGGGAAACCACATCGGTGCCATCGATGTCCCCTCAGCTGGGCCATTTCGCGCCACAGTAGCGCACCTCGCGACGCCCCTGGGAGTCGCGTGTGACTTTGTCCGCTTCGTCCCGCTGCGTGCCGCTCACGCGCGATCGGCCCACGCCGAGGTCGCCGTCGCGCGCACCGTGCCGTCGACCACCCTGAGCGCCAGCGCCGCGAGCCCGGCCGCATCCGCCCGGCGCAGCGTGCGCTGTCCCCCCGCGAGGATCGCCGTCGCCCACGCATCGCATGCAATGAGCTCCGTGCCTGCGACGCTCACCTGGGCATAGTGGCGCGCCGATGCGCCCGTCCGGGGGTCCCAGACGTGGCCGGGCCGGTGGGACTCGCCGCTCGTGGCGACGGCCGTGACACCGCGGCGGCCGGTCGCCGCGCCGCCCAGCTCGATGCGCCGCACGGGCGCCGCGGCGGCTCCCGCACGCGCGCGTGGGTCAGCGATGCCCACCCGCCAGCGACCGTCAGCCGGGCCACGGCCGGCGACCGTGACGTCTCCGCCGCAGCCCCACAGCCAGCCGGAGGCTCCCATCAGTTCCAGCCGCCAGCGCGCCCGCTCCATCGCCCAGGTCTTGACGATCCCGGTGGGATCCAGACGTCCGTGGGGAGTCCTCGCGTCGAACGCGCCGCCCGTCTCCTCGCGGAAGCGCTCGCACAGGTCGAGCACCTCGGCGACCGCGGGCGGCGCATCGGCGATGCTTGCCTCGCCACGTCCCAGGCGAGAGATCCACGAGTCCTCGCGCCAGGTCGAGAAGACCTCATCCGCCCAGCGCAGGTCGGAGGACGCGTGCTCGACGACCGCGTCGACGGCGTCCTGCTCGGCTCCCCACGCCTCGAGGGTGAAGTCCATCGCCATCGCGGTGATGGCGCGACGCACCGCGGCGGTCTCGCTCATCTCGTGCGCTCGATCATGCCCGTGTCACAGGCCGGCCTCGGCGAACGCGGCCTGCGCGGACTCCGTGATCGCCGGGGAGGTGTAGCTCGCGCCCGAGACGTACTCGACGTCGCCTGACTGCGCCTCCAGGATGCGCTCCTCGAGCACCGGCAGCGCCATCTCGTTGACGCGGCGCGACTCCGCGGCCGAGGTGCCCGCCACCGGGAACTCGACGTCCACCACCGCGCCGTCCACGATGATCAGGCGCGCCTGATAGTCGCCGCGGACGTTGGTGACCACGGGGCCGTCCACTGTGGTCGCCCCCGCCGGCGCCGCCCCCTGATCGCCTCCCGCCGCGGAGTCCTGGCCGCCGGCAGCGGGCCCCTGGTCGCAGTCGTCGCCCGAGGGGTCGTCGTCGCGCTCGCGTTCCTCGATGGGGTCCTCGGTGTTGCCGCGGCCGGAGTTCGAGCTCGGGTCGATCTCGCGCTCGCAGTCGTCGTCGGCCGGCGAGCCAGCGGGGTCGCCGCCGGGCGCGGCGACCGCGTCCGCGAGGGGGTCGGGAGCCGCGATCACGCCAGCCGTCAGCAGCGCCGCCGAGGCGCCGGTCACCATCAGGGCGCGCGATGTCCTCATGCCGTCACCACCCGAACTCCTCCCGATGCACGCTGTCCCGCGGCACGCCGGCCGCCAGCGCATCGGCCTCCACGGCCGCTGCCCAGGCGCGCGGCCCGCAGATGTACACGTCCGCTCCGCGCGGGTCGTCCACGAAGTCCTTGATGAGCGCGGGCGTCTCGCGGGTGCCCCAGGTCTCGCCGCGATGGCCGACCAGCACGTGGAGGTCCGCGCCGCGCTCGGCCGCGAGCGCCTCGACCTCGTCGAGCAGCGGCGCCTCGTCGCGCGTCCGGGCGCGCATGATCACCGTGATCCGGTCACCGGGAGCCGCGCCCTCAAGCATGGACCGCACGGGCGTGACGCCGATCCCGGCGCAGATGAGCACGAGGTGGTCCGCGGTGCGCGAGCCGTGGGTGAAGACGCCGAGCGGGCCCTCGATGAGCACGCGCGTTCCTGGCGCGAGCGAGCGGACCGCGGATGACCCGGTTCCCGACGGCTTGACCGTGATGCGCAGCGTGTCGCCGGGCGCGGCCGACAGCGAGTACGGGTGGCTCTGGGTGCGCAGCCCTGGCGAGAGGAAGCGCCACAGGAAGAACTGGCCCGCGCTCGCACGCAGACGCGCGAGGTCGCGACCCTCGAGGGTGACGGACGTCGACCCGTCGGGAAGCGTGGCGACGGCCGCCACGCGGAGGTCGTGGCGCGCCAGAAGCACCAGCGGTCGGATCAGCCGGTAGACCACGAACGAGCCGATCGACAGCGTCCACAGCGCGGCCCAGAACCACCACGACAGTCCGCCGGTGCGGAACGTCGAGCCTTCGAGGAACTGATGCGGCACCGCGAACGCGACGCCCACGTAGACCAGCAGATGCACGGCGTGCCAACGCTCGTACGGCCACCGCAGCCGCACGGCAGTGAGCGACGTGATCAGCACGATGAGAAAGGTTCCGAGCGCGATCTGTGCGACCAGCATGAACCACCCGTACTGGGGCCAAGCCAGGAACTGGCTCACGGGGTCGCGGCCGTCGTAGGTGCCCGAGGCGGTCGTCAGCAGGACGGCATGGAGCAGCATGAGGATGATCGCGACCTTGCCGACCCGCGTGTGCTGGGCGATGGCCCGGTCGTGGCCGATCGCCCGCTCGACCCACGGCGCGCGCGAGGCGAGCAGCACCTGCGTCATCATCAGCACGGCGGCGACGATGCCGAGCGCGCGCCCGACGGCGTACACGCCGTCCGTCGCGCTCGCGGCCTGCAGCCCGCCGGAGGCGATCATGAGCGCGACTCCGGCGACCGCCGCGAGCCACATCGCGGCCTCAAGCCCGTCCGCCCACCAGCTCCTCCGAGCGGCGGCGCGCGCACGCGCGGCCGCAGGCGTCGGGGCGGTGGTCACAGTACTCCGTTCGCGTGGGAGCGGGTCGAGGATGGGGGTCGGCATCGCTCAGGTGCCCTGCCAGTATCGCGCGAGCTCACGCCGCCTGTCACTGCTCCGCGACATTCTCCCTGAATGCTCTCAGGAGCCTGCGACGCGCCGACCACGCAGCACCACGTGCGCCGGGTGCGCCAGCGCGGCGATGTCCTCACGCGGGTCGGCGTCGTAGGCCACCAGGTCAGCTCTCGCTCCCTCGGTCAGCGTGTCCGCTCCCAGAAACGCCCGCGCCCGCCACGACGCGGCGGCCACGACCTCCGCCGGAGGCACGCCGGCGCGCACCATCTCGGCAGCCTCGACCGGCAGCAGCCCGTGACCGAGCGTCCCGCCGGCATCGGTGCCGACCAGCAGCGGGACGCCAGCCTCGTGGAAGGCGCGCACCTGGTCGTATCGGCGCTCATGCATGGCGCGCATGCGAGCAGCGTAGGCGGGGAACTTCGCCTCCGCCGCGGCCGCGTGCGCGACGAAGTTGTCGACCTGCAGCAGCGTGGGGACGACGGGGATGCCGCGCTCGGCGGCGACGCGCATGTGCGCCTCCGTCATGCCGGTGCCATGCTCGATGCAGTCGATGCCGGCGTCGAGCAGGGGCTGCACCGCCTCCTCGGCGAACGTGTGGGCCGTCGCGCGAGCGCCTGTGCGGTGGACGGCGGCGAGTGCGTCCGTCAGCTGCGAGGGGGTCCACAGCGGCGCGAGGTCGCCGAGGTCCCGGTCGATCCAGTCGGCGATGAGCTTGATCCAGCCGTCACCCTTGCGGGCCTCCTCGACGGCGACCGAGGTGAGCTGGTCCGGCTCGATCTCGCGGGCGAAGTGCCGCAGGTAGCGGCGCGGCCTCGCGATGAACCGAGCCGCGCGGATGAGTCGCGGGAGGTCGCCACGGTCGTGCACGAACGACGTGTCGAGCGCCGAGCCGGCGTCCCGGATGAGCAGCGTGCCCGCATCGCGGTCGATCTCCGCCTGCTTGACCGCGATGTCCGACTCCGTCGCGCCGCCCGAGTCGATTCCCACATGGCAGTGGACGTCGACCAGGCCCGGCACGACGATGCCGGCGACCTCCGTGACCTCGCCGCTGTGCCGGGGCCGCTCGAAGGTGATGCGGCCGCCCACCACCCAGCCCTCGGGCTCGACCCGCGCATCGTCCACCAGCACGGGGCCGGTCAGGTGGAGCACGCCAGCGGGGTCGCTCATCGCTCGTCCCACCCTCGCCGCGGCGCGTGGGGCCGGGAGCCCGTCCGGCGGATCGGCGCCTCGCCCGGCGCGGCGCGCACGGGCGCGATGTGACCCGAGCCCAGCACGCGCATCGGCGCGGCGACCTCAGCCCCCCTGCGCACTAGCGCCCCAGGTACTTGCCCAGGTCCTGCTGCAGCTGCGAAGGATCGAAGTCCTCCTGCTGCTGCTGTCCCAGCCCGAAGGCGCTGCCAGCGGGCGCCTGGGGGCCGGTCGCGGCGCGGTTCCTCGCGGCCGCCTCCTGCTGGGCGCGCTTGGCGGGGTTGCCCGACTTGCCCTTGACCTTGCGCTGAGGCGCCTGCTTGCCCTTGGACTTCTTGCCGCCAGGCATGCCGCCCCACGCTCCCGGGGCGCCGCCGCCCTGGCCGGGCAGCTGCGGCATGCCGCCTCCCTTGGACATCGCGCGCATCATCTTCTGCGCGTCCTCGAACCGCTTGACCAGCGAGTTGACGTCGGACACCTGCGTGCCCGAGCCGGCAGCGATGCGCGAGCGGCGCGAGCCGTTGAGGATCTTGGGGTTGTCGCGCTCGGACGGGGTCATCGACTGGACGATGGCCTCGATGCGGGTCAGCTCGCGCTCGTCGAAGTTCTCGATCTGCTCACGCATCTGGCCCATGCCGGGCAGCATGCCGAGCATCTTCTTCATGGAGCCCATGTTCTTGAGCTGCTGCATCTGGACCAGGAAGTCCGCGAGGGTGAAGTCCTCGCCCTTGGAGACCTTGTCCGCCATGCGGGCGGCCTCGGCCTGGTCGAAGGACTTCTCGGCCTTCTCGATGAGGGTGAGGATGTCGCCCATGTCGAGGATGCGGCTGGCCATGCGATCCGGGTGGAACACCTCGAAGTCGTCGAGCTTCTCGCCCGTGGACGCGAACAGGATGGGCCGGCCCGTGACCTCGCGCACGGAAAGGGCGGCGCCGCCGCGGGTGTCGCCGTCGAGCTTGGTGAGCACCACGCCCGTGACGTCGACGCCCTGCTGGAAGGCCTGCGCGGTGGCGACCGCGTCCTGGCCGATCATCGCGTCGATGACGAACAGGATCTCGTCGGGCTCCACGGCCTTGCGGATGTCCGCGGCCTGCCTCATCAGCTCCTGGTCGACGCCCAGACGGCCGGCGGTGTCGACGATCACCACGGAGTGCTGGCGCTGCTCGGCCTCCTTGACGCCCTTCTTGGCCACCTTGACCGGGTTGCCCTTGACCCGCTCGCCGTCGCGGGTGATGCCCGGCTCCGGCGCGAACACGGGCACGCCTGCGCGCTCGCCGACCACCTGCAGCTGGTTCACGGCGTTCGGGCGCTGGAGGTCGGCTGCGACCAGCAGCGGGGTGTGGCCCTGGCCCTTGAGGTGGTGCGCGAGCTTGCCTGCCAGGGTGGTCTTGCCCGCTCCCTGAAGACCGGCGAGCATGATGACGGTGGGGCCGGTCTTCGCGTGGCGCAGCTGGCGCGCCTCGCCGCCGAGGATCGACACGAGCTCCTCGTTGACGATCTTGACGACCTGCTGGCCGGGGTTGAGGGCGCCGGAGACCTCGGCGCCGAGAGCGCGCTCGCGGATGTTGCCGGTGAAGGTCTTGACGACGGGCACGGCGACGTCGGCGTCGAGCAGGGCGCGGCGGATCTCGCGGATGGTGCCGTCGATGTCCGCCTCGCTCAGGCGGCCCTTGCCGCGCAGGCCCTTGAACGTGGCTGTCAGGCGGTCGGAGAGGTTGGCGAACACAGGTGTCCCTTCGGGTGAAGCTTGGCCTCTAGCCTACCGGCGGTCCTCGGGCGGCTCTCGCGCGCTCCCCATCCGCCTCAGTTCACCCGCGTCTCGCAGAGTGCGCGAGTTGGGCCCAACTCGCTCGTCTCAGCGCTTGAGTGCACGAGTTGGGCCCCATTCGCTCACCTGGGGCGGACGGGTGGCGAGCGCCGATGCGCTGGCCGGGTCCAGTGCTCAGCGAGGCGGGAGCTCTGGCAGGGCATTCGCCATGAGGGTGTCGATGAGGCTCGCCCTCCACGTGGTCCATGCCTTGGGGCCGGCGGCGCGGGCGTCCGCCTCGGTGAGTGCTCGCAGCGTCTCGAGCAGGTCGCGCCGTCCGTCGACCGCTTCGATCAGGCGCGCGACGGTCGCCGGGTCGGAGGGGTCCTCCTTGGTGGCGAGCGCGGCGAGCGTCAGGTGCTCGCGCACGAGCAGCGTCACGTCCGCGACGGCCTGCTCCGCCAGTCCCAGGCGCGCGCCGATGCGCGGGATCAGGGCCGCACCGTCGATCGAGTGGTCCGTCGCTCCAGGGCGCTTGCCGATGTCGTGCAGCCACGCGGTCATGAGCAGCAGGTCGCCGTCGGGCACGTGGCGGCGCAGCTTGCCGGCGAGCACCACGGCCTCCAGCATGTGCCGGTCCACGGTGAACCGATGCACGGGGCTGCGCTGGGGCCGGTTGCGCACCCCCTCCCACTCGGGAACCCACCGCACGGCCATGCCGTGCAGGTCGACGGCCTCCCACACGTAGACCAGGTGCTGGCTGCCCCGCAGCAGCTCGCGCAGGTGAGCGAGCGCGGCGGCGGGCCACGGATCGGGCAGCTCGGGCGCGCGCTGCATCGCGAGCAGCAGCTCGGGCGTGAACGTCAGCCCGGTGCTCGCCGCGGTGGCGGCCGCCCGCAGCGGCAGCAGCGCGTCGCCGTCGGGGTCGGCGTCGCTCGCGAGCGCGAGCTCGCCGTCCACGTCGATGAGGCCGTCAGCGACGTCGATGTGCCGGGGTGCCGCGCGCAGGCGCCTGGCCTTCCACGCGCGCGAGCCGATGCCGGCGCGCTCGAGCGACCGGCGCGCGCCGCGCTCGGTGGTGGCGAGCGCGTATGCGACGGTGCGTCCCGCCTCCGCGAGCGAGGCGAGCAGGTCATCCGCCTCGTCGAAGCCGAGCACGTGCGCGACCTCGTCGGCGACGTGCCGGCCCAGGACGTTGGTGGAGCGTCCCGCCACCAGGTGCAGCGCGTCGCGCACGTCCTTGAGATGATCGCCCGCCGCGTCGACGGCGCCGTGCGGTCGGTCGGTCAGCCAGGTCGCCGAGAGGGCGGACAGGCTCATGTGGTCGCGCAGCCCTCCCCTGGCCTCCTTGAGGTTGGGCTCGATGAGGTAGGCGAGCTCGCCATGGCGCTCGGCGCGGGCGCGGGACGCGGCGAGCAGCTCCGGCAGCCGCTTGCGGGCCGCGCCGCGCCAGTCGTGATAGATCGCGGCGCGCGCCTGCTGGATGAGCTGCGCGTCGCCCGCCACGGGATGCAGGTCGAGCAGGCCAGCAGCGGCGGCGAGGTCCTTCGAGGCGACCTGGCGGCACTCCGAGATGGAGCGCATCGAGTAGTCCAGCTCGAGGCCTGCGTCCCATATCGGATACCACAGCCGCTGCGCGAGGTCCGCGACCTGCTGGGTCGTGTGGGTGCGGCCGTCGTGGATCAGCACCAGGTCGAGGTCGGAGGCGGGACCGGCGTCGCCACGCCCCAGCGACCCGACGGCGCCGAGCGCGACGCCTTCCGCGAGAGGATCGGACGCCCGCCAGTGCTCGCGCAGCCGGTCGAGCATGAGGTCGGAGATCTGCTTGCGCCGCTGCGCACCCGGCACATCGTCGGCGGTGAGTCGGGCCGCCAGCTCCGCCCGCTCGCGCTTGAGGTCCCGCACCCCGGGGGGATGCGGGACCTCAGCGCGGGGGCCGTCAGGGGCAGTGCCCGTCGGGCCCTCCATTGATGTGCGGTGTCCCTTACAGCGCGTCGGCGCCGTGCTCGCCCGTGCGAACCCGAGCGACGTCGTCCACGGGGACCGTCCAGACCTTGCCGTCGCCGATCTTGCCGGTCTGCGCGGCGGAGACGATCGCCTCGGTCACGGTCGCGGCGTCCGCGTCGTCGACGAGGATCTCGAGACGGGTCTTGGGCACCAGGTCCACGGTGTACTCCGCACCGCGGTAGACCTCGGTGTGGCCCTTCTGGCGGCCGTACCCGGCGGCCTCGGAGACCGTGACGCCCTTGACGCCTGCGGCCTCGAGCGCTGCACGGACCTCGTCCACGCGGTGGGGCTGAATGATGGCAGTGACCAGCTTCATGACTAGATCGCCTCCTCGTAGGCAGTCTCACCGTGCGATGCGAGGTCGATGCCGCTGACCTCGTCCTCTTCGGACACCCGCAGTCCGATCGTGTACTTGATCGCCAGACCGATGATCAGCGTAGCAATCGCGGAGTACGCCATCACGACGACAGCAGCGATGATCTGCGAGACCAGCAGGCTGCCGCCGCCGCCGTAGAACAGGCCAGCGTCCCCGAAGGCGTTGGTGTCGGTGGCGAACAGGCCCACAGCGATGGTGCCCCACAGGCCGGCGACCAGGTGGACGCCGACGACGTCGAGCGAGTCGTCGTAGCCGAACTTGTACTTGAGGCCCACCGCGAGAGCGGAGACCACACCGGCGACGAGGCCGAGCGCGACCGCGCCGAGCGGCGAGACCGACAGGCCAGCCGGGGTGATCGCGACCAGACCGGCGACAACACCGGAGGCGGCGCCGAGCGAGGTGGCCTTGCCGTCGCGGATCTTCTCGACCAGCAGCCAGCTGAGCATGGCGGCCGCGGGAGCGACGAGGGTGTTGAGCCAGATCTGGGCGGCGAAGTTGTCCGCCTCCCACCACGAACCGGCGTTGAATCCGAACCAGCCGAACCACAGGAGCGCGGCGCCGATCATCACGAGGGTGAGGTTGTGCGGACGCATGGGCTCCTTGCCGAAGCCCTTGCGCTTGCCGATCAGCAGCGCGAGCACCAGCGCGGCGACACCGGCGTTGATGTGCACCACGGTTCCACCGGCGATGTCCTGCGGTGCCGTCATGTCAGCGAACAGGTAGTCGCTGGACAGGAGGCCGCCGCCCCACACCCAGTGCGAGACGGGCGAGTACACGATCACGGCCCACAGGCCGGCGAACACGAGCCACGCGCTGAACTTCATGCGGTCGGCGACGGCGCCCGAGATCAGCGCGACGGTGATGATCGCGAAGGTCGCGCCGAACGCGGCCAGGATCAGCGTCGCCGCGTCATCGGGGTTCTCATCGACGCCGGCCTGGAACACCGACGACATGCCGAAGTCCGCCAGCGGGCTGCCGAACCAGCCGCCCACGGTGTCGCCCGCGGAGACTGAGAATCCGATCAGGACCCAGAGCACTCCAACGACGCCGATGGCGCTGAAGGACATCATCATCATGTTGAGGACCGACTTGCGACGCGCCATGCCACCGTAGAAGAACGCCAGTCCAGGCGTCATCAGGAGCACGAGCGAGGCAGAGGTCAGGAGCCACGCAACGTTTGGGCTATCCATTCTGCTTCTCCTTGATTGGTTCCCTCGCCCCCTCGGCGAGTCACCAGTCACCCTCCCGCAGGTATGTTGCCCCTGAGATGCCCCCGTGTTTCGGGACGGTTACAAGGAGCGCGCCCGAGTAAAAGGTGTGTTGCGAGGCGCATCGACGGCGCGCTCGCTCACGTCAGGAGCCCAGCAGCCCGTCGACGAACTGCTCGGCGTCGAACGGCGCGAGGTCATCGGCGCCCTCCCCGAGCCCGATCAGCTTGACCGGCACGCCCAGCTCGCGCTGCACGGCGACCACGATGCCGCCCTTGGCGGTGCCGTCCATCTTGGTGAGGACGATGCCGGTCACGTTCGCGACCTCGGCGAACACCCGCGCCTGCGTCAGGCCGTTCTGCCCGGTCGTCGCGTCGAGCACGAGCAGCACCTCGACAGGCGGCGTCACCTTGGACACGACCCGCACGATCTTGCCCAGCTCGTCCATGAGGCCGGCCTTGTTCTGCAGGCGGCCGGCCGTGTCGACGAGCAGCACGTCAGCACCGCCCTCGCGCGCGCGGTCGGCAGCCTCGAAGGCGACCGAGGCGGGATCCGCGCCCTCGCGCTCGGAGCGCACCACGGGCACGCCCACGCGCGCGCCCCAGGTCTCGAGCTGGTCGGCGGCGGCCGCGCGGAACGTGTCGGCGGCGGCGAGCACGACCGAGCGGTCCTCGGCCACGAGGACGCGGGCGATCTTGCCGACGGTCGTGGTCTTGCCCACGCCGTTGACGCCCACCACGATGATCGGCTCATGTGCGGCCTGCCCGGCGGGGCCGAGCGCGAGCGCGCGATCCAGCGAGGGGTCGACGATCTCGATCAGCACCTCGCGCAGCACGGCACGGGGATCGGCATCGGGGTTCGCGCGCAGGCGCGCCTTGAGGGCCGCGAGGATGTCGTCCGTCGCGGACGCGCCCACGTCGGCGAGCAGCAGCGTCTCCTCGAGCTCGTCCCAGTCGTCGTCGCTCAGCGTGCCCTTGGACAGCAGGGCGAGCAGGCTCGCACCGAGGCCCCCGCCCAGCCGGCCCCGCAGGCGCGACAGCCGCGACTCGGGCGCCTCGGGGGCTGTCGTCGTCTCGGGCGCCGTCGCCGGCTCGGTCGTGGGGGCCGATGCGCGGGCTGGCTCGTCGACGCGCGCGGACGGGCCGCGACGCCGGGCGGCGAGAGCGGCGCCCGCACCGCCGACGACGGCGATGGCGGCGACGATGACGACGACGAGGTCGGCTGAGCCGGGGATCCAGGAGACGTCCATGTCATCCAGTCTGTCAGGTGGGGCGGCATGGCTGCGCGCAGTGCGGCCCCCGACGCGCGACGGGTCGGGTCGCGCCGCTGCGTGCAGCGTCGCGCCTGACACCCGCCGCACGGTCGGGGCGGCGCGTGGCGCTCGACCGGCCGCATCGCGGCGGAGCGACGTGCGAGGGAGCGCTCGGGCTGGGGCGAGCCGCGACGACCAGTGGGGCGGGTGGCGCTAGCGGGTGATGAGACCCAGCTCTCCCGTGCGTGGCGCGCTCGCGGCGTCCTCGCGCTGGGCGCGCAACGCGGCGGCGCGCTCGTTCGCGGCGTCGATGGCGTGGACCGTCGCGTCCGCCGCCCAGACCCCCGCGCGCGTTCCGGGCGCGGGACGGTCGGGCACTGAGGCCACCGCCTCGACCAGCGCCCAGTCGGACTCGGCGCGCGGAACGGGAGCGAGGATCTCCTCCGCGTTGGTGCGGGGGCGGACGCCGAGGACCAGGCGCGCGAGGTGCCTGCCGCGCCCCTCCGCGAGCGCCGCGACGCCCATGACCACGACGGCGAGCACGACGGTGACGACCAGGATGCCGGACACGGACGAGAACACGGGGCTCCTCCCAAGAACGAGACAATACGGACAGAGTCTGACCCGCTGCCGGACTCAGATTCAACTCAGACAGCCGCGAGCACGGACCCTCGACACCGACCTGCGCCAGCCTCAGCCGAGGGGCCGCGATCAGCGGCTACCCTCCCACCATGGACAACGCGCGGCGCGGCCCGGGACGGGGAGTCTGGTGGGCCGTGGGGGCGGTCGCCGCAGCGGCTGCGGTGGCGCTCGTGTGGCTCGTCGCGCGCCCCTTCGAGGGGGATGTCGCGGCGAGTCCGACCGTCACGCCCGTGGCGGATGGCGCCTGCGCCGGCACCGACGCTCAGTCTATCCAACTCGACACCCAGGTGGTGCAGCCGGAGGCGCGCACGTGCTTCGAGCTGGCGCAGCGCATGCGGGTGACCGTGGGCGCCGCCGCCCTCGAGCCCGACCTCGAGATCTCGCTCATGGTGCTCGACGCCGAGGCCACGGAGCTTGCGAGCGCCCGCAGCGAACCCGAGTGGGACCCTGCCGTCACCCTCACGCTCGACCCTGGTGCGTACGTGGTCGAGGTCGACGGCCCCGCGGAGGAAAGCGATGCCTTCCTCGTCTACACCGCGACCTTCGCGCCGGGAGACGCGGGCGGGCCGGGGGTTGCCGCGACCGACCCCGGCGCCATCCCGGGCGCCGACCAGTGCGGCTCGCAGATCCCGGAGGTGGCCGACGACGCGCCGGTCGCCTTCGAGGCCGACGACGCGGAGGACGCTGAGCCGGCCGCGCGCTACGCGTGCCTCACGGTCGATGAGCCGGTGCTCGCGACCATCGGCGTCGACAGCGGACGCTCCGGTGCCGAGGAGGGAGCGGACCTCCAGCTCGGCGTCTACCGCGACGGCGACGCACCGGTGTTGGTCGCGAGCGGCGACGACGCCTTCGGCACCGATCCCGAGGTGTCCGTCGACCTCGAACCCGGCACGTACGTCATCGAGATCACGGCCTGGTTCCTCGATCAGCCCACCGGCGCCTTCGAGCTCTACGTCGACACCGATGGCGACCTGTTCCGCCAGGGAGAGGTCTCCACGCTGCATGCGCAGGTCAGCGCCGCGGACTGCGAGGACGCGCCGGCCATCGCGCCCGGCGAGGCGGTGACGGCGGAGGGTCCCGTGCCGTACCTGTGCCTGACGGCTCCGGGGTCAGGGCGGCTCGCGATCGAGGCGGCCACGCTCACCGATCAGGACCTCGTGCTCGAGGTGATCGGCTTCGAGCAGGACGGGTCGCCGTACCGGCTGGCCTGGGCCGACGAGAACCCGCAGGTGGACTCCCTCGTGAACGTCGACCCCCGCATCGACAGGGTGCTCCCTGCGGGCACATGGCTGGTCGCCGTCACCACCTACTACGGAGATGGAGGGGCC
Organism: Demequina sp. NBRC 110053; assembly: GCF_002090095.1. Lineage (GTDB taxonomy): Bacteria > Actinomycetota > Actinomycetes > Actinomycetales > Demequinaceae > Demequina. The sequence continues at coordinate 505,015 of NZ_BBRJ01000003.1, forward strand.
GACTACGACGTGCGCGTCAGCGCACCCTGACAGGCGGGCGAGCACGACCTCAGGCCGCGCCCTCCTCCTTGAGGCGCTGGCTGATGACCGTCGTCACGCCGTCGCCGCGCATCGTCACCCCGTAGAGCGCATCGGCGATCTCCATGGTCCGCTTCTGGTGCGTGATGACGATGAGCTGGCTGTCCTCCTGGAGCTCCGTGAAGATCTCGAGCAGGCGACCCAGGTTCGCGTCGTCGAGCGCGGCCTCGACCTCGTCCATGACGTAGAAGGGGCTCGGGCGGGCCTTGAAGATCGCGACCAGGAGGGCGACCGCCGTGAGCGAGCGCTCGCCGCCGCTCAGCAGCGACAGCCGCTTGACCTTCTTGCCAGCGGGGCGCGCCTCGACCTCGATGCCCGTCTCGAGCATGTTGCTCGGATCCGTGAGCACGAGCTTGCCCTCGCCGCCGGGGAACAGCCGCGGGAAGATGCGGTCGAACTCACGCTTGGTGTCCTCGAAGGCCTCGACGAAGATCTTCTCGACCCGCTCGTCGATCTCGCGCACGATCTCGAGCAGGTCCTCACGCGACCTCTTGATGTCGGTCAGCTGGGTCTGCAGGAAGGTGTGGCGCTCCTCGAGAGCGGCGAACTCCTCGAGCGCGAGCGGGTTGACCTGGCCCAGCTGGCGCATCTCGCGCTCGGCGGTGCGCAGGCGCTTCTCCTGGCGCTCGCGCGCGTACGGCTCGGTGGGCTGCTCGCCCGTCTCGGGGTCGGGCTCCTCGGCCGTGAGCGGGACGGGCAGGTGCGGACCGTACTCGTCGACCAGCTGCGCCGGGTCCATCGACAGCTCGTCGACAGTGCGCTGCTCGAGCTGCTCGAGGCGCACCTGCTGCTGCGCGCGCGCCACCTCGTCCCGGTGTGCGTCGTCGGTGAGGCGGCGCTGCTCGTCAGCGTGCTGCTCGACCTCCTGGCGCACTCCGGACAGCTCGGAGGTGCGCTCGGATCGCGCCTCCTCTGCTGCGGCGCGGGCATCGTCGGCCTTGGCGACGGAGACGTCGATCGCGGCGAGCGCATCCGCCGCGCCGGCGATGACCTCGCGCGCGGCCTGGGCCTGGCGCTCGCGACGCCTCGCGGCCTCCTCGGCGCGCGCGCGAGCGTCGCGCTCGGCGACCACCGCCCGCTCGAGGGACTCGGCGCGGGCGGCCAGCGCCCGTGCCCGCTCCTCCGCGGTGCGCAGCGCGAGCCGCGCCTCCGTCTCGCGGGCGCGAGAGGCCCGCGCCTCGGCCTCGTCATCGTCGCGGCGGGCCTGGGCGTCCTTCGTGTCCGACTCGGTCTGCTCGGGCTCGGCCTGCGCCGCCGCGAGCCGCTCGGCGAGGCTCGCGAGCTCGTCCGACTGCTCGGCCATGCGCTCCTGCGCGGCCGCGATCTGCGTCTCGATGCGCTCGCCGTCGGCCTTCGCGGCCCGGGCCGAGGCGCCGAGGTGCCCTAGCTGCTCCGCCACGGCGGACATGCGCGCGTCCGACTCGTTGAGCCGCTCGAGCGTGGTCTCGAATCGCGTGCGCGCGGCGGCGGCGCGCTCCTCGGCGGCGCGGATCTCGAACGTCGTGGACTCGACGGCGGCGGTCGCCGCATCGCGCTTGGCCTTGGCCTCGTCGTGCGCGGCCTGCATGTGAAGCACGCTGGGCGCGTCGCCCGCGCCACCTGACGCGCTCTGCCCGCTGAGCAGGTCGCCGCGGCGGGTCACGGCCACGACTTCGCGGTGCGCGTTCACCAGCGCGCGCGCCGCGGCGAGGTCGTCGACCACGGCGACGCCAGACAGCGAGGCACGGACCGTGTCGACGATGCCGGCGGGACCGGACACGAGGTCAGAGGCCCAGGCCGCTCCTGCAGGAAGGTCGAGGGACGGGTTGACGACGCTCGCCCCTGGGTCGGCCACGACGAACCGCGCCCGGCCGGCGTCCTCGTCTCGCAGCCAGCGGATCGCGTCGACCGCATCCTCGACCGAGTCGACCGCGAGCGCGTCGGCGAGCGCTCCGAGCGCGGCCGCGATCGCGTCCTCCGCGTCAGCGCTGACCTCGATGAGCGCGGCGACCGTGCCTCTGACGTTCCTCGAGCCGGCGGCGAGCAGCGCGCCGGCGCCGTCCTTGCGGGCGAGCGACATGTCCAGCGCCTCGACCTTGGCGGCCCACGTGTCCCGTTCGCGCATGGCGTCGTTGAGGGCGGCCTTCAGGGTCTCGAGCGCGGCCTTCGCCTCGTCCCACTCCTCGGTCGCGGCCTCATGGGCGTCGTCGAGGTCCTCCTCGCCCTCCTCGACCGTCGCGACCTGCGTCTCGAGGTGCCGGAACTCGGCCGTCGCCTCGTGCGCGCGCCTCTCCGCGTCGGCCAAGGCCTCGCGCAGGCGACCGATCTCCGCCTCGGCGGCCTCGACGCGCGAGCGCCTCGCGGCAACGTCGCCCGCCAGCCGCGCGACGCCCTCCCGGCGGTCTGCCACCGAGCGCAGCAGATTCGCGAGGTGCCTCTCCGACTCCTGGGCGACCTCCTCCGCCTCGCGCCTGGCCTCCTCGGCGGACTCGAGCGCCGTGGCCGCCTGCGCGACCTCCGCGTCGAGCTCGGCCTTGGCGTCGCGCGCCCGCTCGAGCTGCTCGTCGAGGTCCACCAGATCGGTGGGCGGCGCCTCGTCGGCGACGCCGCCGAGCATCCGCAGCCGCTCCTCGGCCAGCCCGGAGAGGTTGCGCAGCCGCTCCCTGATCGCGCTCAGCCGGTAGTACGTGTCGTTGGCCTTGGTGAGGGCCGGGGTGGCCTCGGCCGATGCGCGCTCGAGGTCGGCGAGGCGCGCACGGGCTTCGGCGAGCGCCTTCTCCACCTCCGCCTTGCGCTGGTTGAGCGCCGTCTCGTCCGCCTGCTCCTGGGCGAGCTGCGCCTGCAGCTGGGCCAGATCGTCGGCGAGCAGACGCGCACGGGCGTCGCGCAGGTCGATCTGGATGCGCTGGGCGGCGCGCGCCACCTCGGCCTGCTTGCCGAGCGGGCCCAGCTGGCGGCGGATCTCGGCGGTGAGGTCCTGGACGCGCGTGAGGTTGCCCTGCATCGCGTCGAGCTTGCGCAGCGCCTTGTCCTTGCGGCGGCGGTGCTTGAGGATGCCCGCGGCCTCCTCGATGAAATGGCGGCGATCCTCCGGCGTCGCGCGCAGGACGGCGTCGAGCTGGCCCTGGCCGACGATCACATGCATCTCGCGGCCCAGCCCGGAGTCGCTCAGCAACTCCTGGATGTCGAGCAGGCGGCAGTTCGAGCCGTTGATCGCGTACTCCGACCCGCCCGACCTGAACAGGGTGCGGGTGATCGTCACCTCGGTGTAGTCGATGGGCAGGGCGCCGTCGGTGTTGTCGATGGTCAGCGACACCTCGGCGCGGCCCAGCGGCGCGCGGCCCGAGGTGCCCGCGAAGATGACGTCGTCCATCTTGCCGCCGCGCAGCGTCTTGGCGCCCTGCTCGCCCATCACCCACGCGAGCGCGTCCACGACGTTGGACTTGCCGGAGCCATTGGGCCCCACGACGCAGGTGACGCCCGGCTCGAACTCGAGCGTGGTCGCCGAGGCGAACGACTTGAAGCCGCGCAGCGTCAGCGTCTTGAGATGCACGCGCTCAGCCTAGGGGCTGCGCGGCGAAAGGTGAGCGAGGCTCCCCTGCCAGCCCGCGCATCGGCGCTACGTGTTGTCAGAGGCGGACACCGGCGCGTCCTCGGTGATGGTCTCCGGGTTGAGGCCCTTGGCCTTGAGCTTGGTCTCGGTGAGCAGCGCCAGACGCTTGGCGCCCCAGTAGTCCATGACCGCGAACAGAACGCCCGAGATGACGAACGTGAAGTGCAGGCCGATCCGCCACGCGACGGCCTCGTAGTCCATGGTCTTACCCGGCTCTGCCGCGGCGACGAAGTCCTTGAGCAGCAGGATCACGGAGATCGCGACCAGTGACCCGATCAACTTCATCTTCAGTCCGGAGAAGTCGACGGTGCCCATCCAGGACGGGCGGTCCTCGGAGCCCTCGGCGACCTTGATCTTGGACACGAAGTTCTCGTAGCCGGCGAAGATCACGATGAGGATGAGGTTGCCCAGCAGGGCGATGTCGATCAGCGTCAGGATCTCCACCGTGACCGCGTCAGCGGACTTGTCCAGCGTGAAGTCCTCGATCACGTAGGCCAGATGGGCGAAGAACTTCACACCGACCATCACGAGGCCGGCGAGCAGCCCCACGTACAGCGGCGCGAGCAGCCACCGGCTCGCGAACAGGCTCCTTTCGAGCCCGTCCTCGAACCTGCTCACGCGAGCCCCGGGAACCAGATGGCGATCTCGCGGGCGGCGGACTCCTCGGAGTCGGAGCCGTGCACGAGGTTCTGCAGCACCTTCGTGGGCCACTGGCGTCCCAGGTCGCCGCGAATGGTGCCCGGCGCGGCCGTGGTGGGGTCGGTGGCGCCGGCGAGGGAGCGGAAGCCCTCGATCACGCGCTCGCCCTCGGCGACCACGGCGAGCGTGGGGCCGGAGAGCATGAACTCGACGAGCGGCTCGTAGAAGGGCTTGCCCACGTGCTCGGCGTAGTGCTGCTCGAGCAGCTCCGGGGTCGCGGTGCGCAGCTCGACGGCCACGAGCGTGTAGCCCTTGGCCTCCACGCGGCGCAGGATCTCCCCCGACAGTCCACGCTGGACGCCGTCGGGCTTGACGAGGATGAGGGTGCGTTCCGTCATGGCGCACAGCCTAATGGGGAGAGGCCGATGCGCGGGCCGGATGACGAGCCGATGGGAGAATGGTCGCCGTGATCACGCTCGCCGACTTCGACACCTACCCGGACTTTCCCGTGCCCGGGATCCTCTTCTACGACATCAGCCCCATCCTCGCCGACCCTGCGAGGTTCGCCACGGCGTGCGCCGCGCTCATGCCGGCGCGCCCCGTCGACCTGGTGGTGGGCGTGGACGCGCGCGGCTTCATCTTCGCGCCCGTGGTCGCTCAGCGTCTCGACGTGGGCATGTCGATGGTGCGCAAGAAGGGCAAGATGCCAGGCGAGCTGCTCGAGTCCTCGGCCGCGATCGAGTACGGCGCCTCCGACCTGGTGCTCTCCCCCGCCGGCATCGAGCGCAAGCGGATCCTCGTGATCGACGACGTGCTCGCGACCGGCGGCACCGCGCGCGCGGTCGCGGAGATGCTCGAGCGCGCCGGGGCGTCCGACGTGCAGTTCGCGTTCCTGCTCGAGCTCGAGGGCCTGCGCGGTCGCGACGCGCTCGCCGGGCACGACGTCCACTCTGTGGTGAGGGTCCCGGCCTGACTGGTCAGTCGGGGATGACCGCGGGCACGGGACGCTTGTAGCCGGGCGCGAACCGCGCGCACAGCAGCACGAGCGGGACGAGCACGAACGCCGCCGCGATCACCTGGAACCCCACGTAGCCCATGTTGGGCGCGGCGGGCATCGCGTCCAGGCTGCGGAGGTAGCCCGCGTGCGTCGCCATCGACGTGACGAGCGCGCCGCCCCCGATCACGAGGACGGCGAGGAGGAACCACACCGGCAGGTGGCGCGTCTCGGGGTGCGTTCGCGCATAACGAGCCCACATCGTGAAGCCGTAGAAGACGCAGAGGTTGACGATCGCGAGGCCGACGAACAGCGTCAGGTAGATGCGCAGAGGCGGTCGCGCGCCGGCGCCGTCGGTGAACATCACCAGGCTCGCGCGCTCGAGCGCATAGAACAGCATGGTCAGGCCCACGATGCCGACGATGACCAGGGCGGCAGCGCGGCGCGCGAGGCTCTTGGGGGTGAGGCTCGAGGGCTTCACGCGGACGGCTCCGCGGCGTCTCCGCCGGCCGCGCTCGCGGCGGCCTCGTCGCGCTCCTTGCGCTCCCGATCGATCCTGCCCCCGAGCCTCAGCGCCATGAGCCACAGGATCAGGAACACTCCGCCGATCACGGCGATCATCGGCTCGATGAACCCGCCCAGCAGGAGCGGCAGCTGCAGGATCCATCCGAGCCAGCGGCCCCAGCGCCGCTTCTGCTGGCCCGACGCATAGCCCAGCGCGACCATGGTGGCCAGCCCCAGCGCCACCATCAGGCCTGGCGAGGCGTCGATCATCCCGTTGTACGCGAACGACCACGCGACGAGGGTGGCGAACAGGGCGCAGAACGCCTGCAGCAGCAGCACGGCCTGCGTGAAGACCAGCGTCGCGGGACGCTGCGGCTTGATCGGAGGCTGAGTCTCCTCGTCAGCCGATGCGGTGGCCGGGCTCGCCTCCTGGCGGTCGGCTGAGGACGGCGAGGGCTGCGTGGGTTCGGTCATCGAGCCTGGCCCGCCCCCTTGCGCTTGTCGGCGTTCATGAGGATGCGAGCCTCCGCCACGACCGTGACGGACCCGACCACGAGGACTCCTGCACCCATGTCATGGTCGCGCTCGGCGGCCTGCACCGCGCGGTCGATCGCGTCGGGCAGATCGCTCCCGACGCTCACGCGGTCCTCGCCGAAGATGTCCCGCGCGATGCCCGCGAGCTCGTCCGCTGGCACCGCCCTGGGCGAGGCGGACGCGGTGACCACGACGTGGTCGAGCACGGGCTCGAGGCCCGCCAGGATGCCCTCGGCGTCCTTGTCGGCGAGCACGCCCACCACGCCCACGAGGGCCTGGAACGCGAACGACTCCTCGAGCGCGCCCACCAGGGCGTCGATGCCGGCGGGATTGTGGGCGACGTCGACGAGCACCATGGGCGACGTCCGCACGACCTCGAGCCTGCCGGGAGAGGTGACCGCTCCGAAGCCGGCCTCGACCACCTCCGCCGACAGCGCGTTCGCCTCACCGCCATCGGCCATAAGGGCCTCGACGGCCGCGAGCGCGAGCAGCGCATTGCGCGCCTGATAGTCGCCGTACAGCGGCACGAAGATCTCCGCATAGGTCGCCGCAGGCGTGCGCAGCGTGACGAGCTGCCCCCCCACGCCTGGCTGGCGGTCGACCACCTCGAGGGCGTCGCCCTCCCACAGCGCCGTCGCTCCACGCGCGGCGACCGCCTCGAGCAGGACGGGAGTGACGGCGTCGGACTGCTCGGCGATGACGGCGACGCTGCCGTCCTTGATGATCCCGGCCTTCTCGCGGGCGATGCCGGCGAGGTCGTCGCCGAGCCACTGCTGGTGGTCCAGGGACACCGAGGTGACGACGGACACGTCGCCGTCCGCGACGTTGGTCGCGTCCCACACCCCTCCCATGCCGACCTCGATGACCGCCACGTCGACGGGCGCATCGGCGAACGCGGCATACGCGAGCACCACGAGCACCTCGAAGAAGCTGAGCCGCGGCCCGCGGTTCTCGGCGGATCGGGCGTCCACGAGGTGAACGATGGGGGCCACGTCCTGCCACAGCCTGATGAACGCGTCCTGGGCGATGGGCTCGCCGTCGATCTGGATGCGCTCGCGCACGGTGCTGAGGTGTGGCGAGGTGAACAGACCCGTCCGCAGTCCGTGCTCGCGCACGAGCGACTCGACCATCCGCGCCGTCGACGTCTTGCCGTTGGTGCCGGTGAGGTGGACCACCTTGAACGCGTCCTGGGGTCGGCCGAGGAGCTCGGTGACCTCGCGCACGCGGTCGAGCGTGGGCTCGAAGTCGTGCTCGGGGTTGCGGCTGAGGATGTGGCTGTAGATCTCGCGCTCGGCCTCGTCAGGGGTGAGACCGCCGAGCGTGAGGTCGCTGGCATCAGGCATGAGACCAGTCTCCCACGCAGGCGCGGGCGCGCGCCTCACCCGCGCGAACGAGCGCGCGACCAGGGGTGTCCCCCGCATCGGAGGGGGCGCGCACCTCGGCCGCGGGTCCGAGCTCAGGCGGGGACGGACTCCGCCGAGGACTCGCCCGTGTCGGCGAGCCGGCGCGGCGCCTCGTGCGCCACCTCGGCCTCGTGGACCCGCTGCACCAGACGCCTCGCCTCGGCGACCAGGGTGATGGACCCCGCGACCAGCACCCCGCACTCACCATCGCGCGCGGTCGCCATCGCGGTCGCAAGATCGAGTGCCTCGGCCACGGAGGCCGCGACGCTGACGTGCTCCGGTCCCCAGACGGCGATCGCCGCTGCCGCGAGCTCGTCGACCGGGGTGGCACGCGGCGAGCTGGTCTGCGTCACCACCACGTGATCGACGACGGGCTGCAGGCCGGCGAGGATACCGTCGCCATCCTTGTCGGACAGCACCGCGACCACGCCGACGACCGACTCGAATCCGAACGTCTCGCCCAGCGAGCCCGCGAGCGCGGTGACGCCGTGGGGGTTGTGCGCCGCGTCGACCACGATGGTCGGCTCGGCCGCGATCACCTCGAGGCGGCCGGGCGAGGTGGCGCCGGCGAAGCCTCTCGCGACCGCCTCGCTGTCGAGCTCCATGCCGCGCAGCTCGAGGGCGGCCTCGGTCGCCGCCAGCGCCACGAGCGCGTTCTGCGCCTGGAAGTCGCCGTGCAGCGGCACCAGGATGTCCTCGTGGGTGCCCGACAGGGTGCGCAGCGCGACCACCTGGCCGGCGGGGTCGGCGTCACGGCTGAGGACGTCGTGGTGGAGCCCCTCCCACCTCAGCTGCGCGCCCTGCAGCGCGGCGGCATCGCGGATGATCTCCTCGGCGATGAGCGGCTGCGTCGCTGACACCACCAGCGCTCCCCGCTTGATGATGCCCGACTTCTCCGTCGCGACGCCGGTGATGCCGCCCACGAAGTAGTCCGAGTGGTCCTCTGCCATGGGCGTCAGCACGGCGACCTCGCCGTGGACCACGTTGGTCGCGTCGCGCGCGCCACCGATCCCGACCTCGACGACCGCGACGTCGACGCCCGCCTCCTCGTAGGCGCACATCCCGAGGACGGTGAGGACCTCGAAGAAGCTCATGCACGGCCCGCCGGCCGCCACCGAGCGCTCGTCGACGGCGTTGATCGCGGGCAGGATGCGCTCCCACAGGCGCGCGAGCGCGTCGAGCGGCAGCGGCTGCCCGTCGATCTGGATGCGCTCCCTGAACGTCGTCAGGTGCGGCGATGTGAACAGCCCGGTCCTGAGTCCGTGGGCGCGCAGGAGCGACTCGATCATGCGGCTCGTCGACGTCTTGCCGTTGGTGCCCGTGACGTGGACGGCGCGCAGCGAGTGCTGGGGATCACCCACCAGCTCGAGGGCATCGGCGACCCGTCGCATCTTGGCGTCGTGGTCGCCCTCCGCGGTGCGGGCGAAGATCAGCGCGTCGATCTGACGCTCGGCCTCAGCGGGGGGGAGCAGGGCCATGGAGGGGAGGTTCACCTGGATATTGTGCGGCCTCGCGAGCGATGCTGCTGACCATCGCGGGCAGGATTTTCTGCGGCCGCATTATGTTGGCAACTACCAGGGGTGATGCACATGTCGCGAGCCGCGCCCACCCGAGACGCCGCGCGCTTCGGGGCTCGACGCCGCCACCCGCCGCGCCGGTGACGTTTCGCACAGCATGGTCGCGCTCGGACCACGGGCGGCGCTACGTTCTGTGCCGATGCGCCGGTGGCCGCCGAGGCGCATCCGCACGACCGACAGGGAGCAGCAGTGACGCAAGCGCCGGCGGGGTGGTACACAGACCCCCAGACCCCCACTCACCAACGGTACTGGGACGGACAGGCCTGGACCACGCACGTGCAGGCGGTGGGCCCGCACCCGCCCGTCGTCGCCACCGCAGAGCGGCGCCGCCTGTCCGGCGGAGCCATCGTGGCGATCGTGATCGGCGCAGCCATCGTGGTGGTGCTCGGCATCTCGATCCTCGCCGCGATCGCGATCCCCGTGTTCCTCAATCAACGGGAACGGGCCGCGGACGTCGACGTGGAGTCCGACCTGCGAACCGTGGCCAACGAGATCCTCTACTACTCGGTCGACTATCAGGCCCTTCCTGACGTGACCTCGGATGGCACCTCGTACATTCTCAGCGGCCCCGCGGTCGAGTTCAGCCGCGTGCCCATCACCGAGGGCGTCACGCTCACGCAGTACGTGACGGAGACGGACGACTTCTGCCTGGCGATGTCCTCGCAGGGCGGGTCGGCGCAGGTCGTCCACTACCGGTACTCGGTCGGCACCGTCGCGGAGGGCTCCTGCGGCTGACGCCTCGGGATCGCGCCTCAGTCCTCCGCCTGGATCCGCTCCACCGCCACGTCGAGCTCCGTGCCCGCGATGACCTCGACCTGCGCGTCCCCGGTGGCCGGGTCGACCGCGAGGGTCTCGCGCGAGATGAGCGAGCGCCACGCCTCGACGTCGCCCACGCGGTCGACGGGCACGCGCAGCGTGAGCCGGATGCGGTCGGACACCTTCAGGCCTGCGGCCTTGCGCGCGTCCTGCACCGTGCGGACGACGTCGCGGGCGTAGCCCTCCGCCTCGAGGTCCGCCGTGATCCCCGTGTCGAGCAGCACGAAGCCGCCGGACGGCAGCACGGCCGCCGCCTCCTGCGCGTCCTTGCCACCGCTGCCGATCACCGTGGTCAGCTCGAACTCGCCCTTGACCAGCGCGATGCCGCCCGACACGACGTCGCCGCCGGCCAGCCTTGACCAGTCGCCCGACTTGGCGCCCTTGATGGCCGCCTGCACGTCCTTGCCGATGCGCGGTCCGGCCGCGCGGGCATTGACGCTGAGCCGCTGCTCGACGGGGTGCGCCGCCGTGAACGCGTCGACAGACTGCAGCTCCACGGACTTGACGTTGAGCTCCGCCGCGATCAGGGCCGTGTAGGGCTCGAGGGCGCGGACGTCGCGTACGGCGACGGTGAGCGAGGCGAGGGGCTGGCGCACCCGGATCTGCTCCTTCTTGCGCAGCGCGTGGGCCGTCGACACCACCTCGCGCACCTGATCCATCACGTCGCCCAGCGACGGGTCGCGCCACGCGTCCGGAGCCGCCGGATAGTCGGTGAGGTGCACCGAGCGCCCGCCCGTGAGCCCGCGCCAGATCTCCTCTGACACGAGCGGCAGCATCGGCGCGGCGAGGCGCGTCACGGTCTCGAGCACGGTGTGGAGCGTGTCGAACGCCGCGGGGTCCTCCTCCCAGAACCGGTCGCGCTGGGTGCGCACGTACCAGTTGGTGAGCAGGTCCATGAATGCCTGCAGCGAGTCGGAGGCTCCGGGAACGTCGTACACGTCGAGCTGCGCGGTGACCTCGTCGACCAGCTCCGCCGTCTTGGCCAGGACGTACCTGTCCATCACGGGCAGCCCGGCCACCGCATCGGCCCTCACCGGGGAGGCGACGTAGCCGTCGCCTCCGGCGCACGCCCCCGCGTACAGCGTGAAGAAGTAGTACGAGCTCCACAGCGGCAGCATCACCTCGCGCACGCCCTCGCGGATGCCCTCCTCGGTCACGACGAGGTTGCCGCCACGCAGGATGGGGCTGCGCATGAGGAACCAGCGCATCGCGTCGGAGCCGTCGCGATGGAACACCTCGTTCACGTCCGGGTAGTTGCGCAGCGACTTGGACATCTTGCGGCCGTCGGAGCCCAGCACGATGCCGTGCGACACGCACGTCGAGAACGCGGGCCTGTCGAACAGCGCCGTGGCGAGCACGTGCATGACGTAGAACCAGCCGCGGGTCTGGCCGATGTACTCGACGATGAAGTCCGCGGGGTTGTGTCCGTCGAACCAGTCGTGGTTCTCGAACGGGTAGTGCACCTGCGCGAACGGCATGGAGCCCGAGTCGAACCACACGTCGAAGACGTCGGGGATGCGGCGCATGGTCGACTGCCCGCTCGGGTCGTCGGGGTTGGGGCGCGTGAGGTCGTCGATGTACGGCCGATGCAGGTCGGGCTCGCCGTCCTCGTTCAGCGGCAGGCGGCCGAAGTCCCGCTCGATCTCCTCGAGGGATCCGTAGACGTCGACGCGGGGGTGGTCCGCGGAGTCGGACACCCACACGGGGATGGGGGTGCCGAAGTAGCGGTTGCGCGAGATGGACCAGTCGCGCGCGCCCTCGAGCCACTTGCCGAACTGGCCGTGCTTGATGTGCTCCGGCACCCAGGTGATGTCCTCGTTCAGCTCGACCATGCGGTCGCGGAACTCGCTCACGCGGATGAACCATGACCCGACGGCGCGATAGATCAGCGGATTGCGGCAGCGCCAGCAGTGAGGATACGAGTGGTCGTAGGTCTCGTGGCGCAGCACGAGGGAGGCGTCCTTGAGGTCGCGGATGATCGCCGCATTCGCGTCGAACACCTGCTGACCCGCGTATTCGGGCACCTCGGAGGTGAACCGGCCCTTCGAGTCGACAGGGATGACGGTCTCGATCCCGGCCTCGGCGCAGACGGCCGCGTCGTCTTCGCCGAAGGCGGGCGCGAGGTGCACGAGCCCCGTGCCGTCCTCGGTGGACACGAAGTCCGCGACGAGCACCTGGTGCGCGTTCGTGCCGCCAGCGAAGTAGTCGAAGGGCGGCGAGTAGCGCAGTCCGGCGAGGTCGGCGCCCGTCACCCGCGCGAGCACGGTCGGCTCCGCGCCCAGCTCGCGCGCGTACGCGGCCAGGCGCGACGCCGCGAGCACCACGCGCCGTCCCGCGAACTCGCCCTCGACGGGCGACGCGACCACGTACTCGATGTCCGGCCCCACCGCGATCGCGAGGTTGGACGGCAGGGTCCAGGGCGTCGTGGTCCAGATGAGGGCCGACGCGCCTTCGAGCGCCGCCGCCGTGTCGCCTGTCAGCGACGCGGCCACGCTCGCGGGGTCGAGCGGCAGCAGCACCGTCAGCGCGGGGTCCTGCCGCATCTGGTAGACGTCGTCGTCCATGCGCAGCTCGTGGTTGCTCAGCGGGGTCTCGTCGCGCCAGCAGTACGGCAGCACGCGGTGGCCCTCGTACGCCAGCCCCTTGTCGTACAGCGACTTGAACGCCCAGATGACGGACTCCATGAAGGTGACGTCGAGCGTCTTGTAGTCGTTCTCGAAGTCCACCCACCGGGCCTGCCGGGTGACGTACTCCTCCCACTCCTGGGTGTACCGCAGCACCGAGTCGCGGCACGCCTTGTTGAAGGCCGCGATGCCCATCTCCTCGATCTGCGACTTGTCGGTGATGCCGAGGATGCGCTCGGCCTCGAGCTCGGCTGGCAGCCCGTGGGTGTCCCAGCCGAACCTGCGCTCGACCCTCTTGCCCCGCATGGTCTCGAAGCGCGGCACGACGTCCTTGGCGTAGCCGGTCAGCAGGTGCCCGTAGTGCGGGAGACCGTTGGCGAAGGGAGGTCCGTCGTAGAACACGTACTCGTCCGCGTGAGCACGATTGTCGATCGACGCCCGGAACGTGCCGTCGGCCTTCCAGTACGCGAGCACCTCCTCCTCGATCGAGGGGAAGGCGGGCGAGGCGGGCACCTCGGCGTGCGGCCGATGCTGGGGGTACGGGCTCATGATTCCTTCGGTGGTCCTGGCGTCAACTCCTGGCGAGGACGCCCCGGTCACCCGATGCGCGGTACCACCTCGCTTGCACCGTCACGGTGCCGCTCTTGCTCGCTGTGACGGGCTGCCCGTGCGGTTCTACTGAGCAAGGACGATGCACCCTGCCGTTCTTCCGCAAGCTCGCCGGTGATGGCCGGGTCGACGCTTGTGGACAGCAGTCTACGGGAGTCGCACCTCCCGCGGGACATGCCTAGAGTCGGGTGCATGGATGATCTCACCGCCCTCGCCGACGACTTCTACGCCTTCGTGCTCGCGTCGAGCCCCATGTCGCTCATGTGGGCAGGCAAGCTCGAGCACCTTGCGCAGTGGGACGACGTCTCCGCTGCCGGCCGCGACGCGCTGGTCGAGCGCGCCCAGGAGTTCGCGGACCGCGCCGCCGCGATCGACACCGCGGGCGGCCCGCAGGCGACGGCGCTGCGCGACACCGTGGCCGCCACCGCAGCCTCCGTCGTCGCCGCGGAGCCGTGGAAGGTCGAGCTGCAGTACCTCAACCCCAAGATGGGCGCCTTCGAGCTGATGCTCTCGTTCATCTCCAACTACCCGCTCGCCACCGCCCAGCACGGCAGGGACTACCTGGAGAAGCTGCGCGGCATGCCGGACGCGTTCGTGGAGATCGCCCGGGTCGCCGCCGCGGCCGCGGATGAGGGCGTCGTGGCACCGGCGAGCCACATCGCGGCGACGGCCGACGCGGTCGCGCGCTACCTCGCGACGCCCGAGGGCGAGGAGGACCGCCTCGCGGCACAGGCACCGCCGACCGACCTGTCCGAGCAGGATCAGGCGGCGTGGGACGACGAGCGCGCGCGCCTCATCGCCGAGGTCGTGCGCCCGGGACTGGCCGCCTTCGAGACCGAGCTGAGGGCGCTCGCCGAGCGGGGCATGCCCGACGACAAGCCGGGCCTGGTGCACCTGCCAGGGGGCGCCGAGGCGTACCGCCAGAAGATCTACTCGCATCTGCTGCTCGAGCGCACGGGCGAGGAGATCCATCAGACGGGGCTCGACGAGATCGCGAAGCTCGAGGACGAGTACCGGCAGATCGCCGGTCCCCTCCTGGGCACCGACGACATCTCCGAGATCTACGAGAGGCTGCGCGGCGACGAGGAGATGAAGTATCGCGACGCCGCGACGCTCATCGCGGACGCGGAGGTCGCGCTCGCGAAGGCCCAGGCCGCGGCGCCCGAGTGGTTCGCGACCGTCCCGCGCACTCCGTGCCTCGCGGAGGCGACTGACTTCGGGCCCATGGCGTACTACTCCGCGCCTGATCCGGAGACAGGCAAGGTCGGGAAGTTCTACTTCAACACCTCGCACCCCGAGGCGTGGTCCACCTACGAGCTCGAGGCGATCGTCTACCACGAGGGGATCCCCGGCCATCACCTCCATCTCGCGCTCAACGCGGAGAACGCGGCGATCCACAAGGTCCAGCGCGAGTTCCACTCGACGTCCTATGCGGAGGGCTGGGGCCTGTACACCGAGCGGCTGTCGGACGAGATGGGCCTGTACAGCTCGGACCTCACCCGGGTGGGCATGCTGAGCGCGGACTCGCTGCGCGCGTGCCGCCTGGTGGTCGACACCGGCATGCACGCGCTGGGATGGTCGCGCGAGCAGGCGATCCAGTACATGCTCGACCACTCCCCCATGGACCGCGGGCACATCGAGCAGGAGGTCGACCGCTACATCGGCATGCCTGGCCAGGCCCTGTCCTACATGATCGGCAGGCTCGAGATCCTCGACATGCGCCGGGAGGCCGAGCGGCAGCCCGGCTTCGACATCCGCGACTTCCACGACCGGTTCCTGCGGTACGGGTCCGTGCCGCTGTCCACGGCGCGACAGCAGGTGCTCGCGGACTGACGCCGGCGCGGCCCGCCGCTCACTCGTCGGGGTCGGCGATCCGGTCGAGCACCTGGGCCTGGAACTGCTCGAGCACGGCGCTCGCCAGCACGTCCGGCCCGTCACCGGCCGCCCGATCGGAGGCGGGGCCGGCGGCGACCGCGACGGCCGCCTCGCCGGCTCCGAACAGGTACAGGTCGAGCCGGTCGCCGTCCTCGAGGGTGATCAGGGCACGCACCGCATGCGCCGTGGCGCCGGGCACGTCGACGGCAGCGGACTCGACCGAGTCGACCGCGCCAAGACCCGAGGGGGCGTCTCCCGCGGCCGCGTCACCCAGCCCAGCGAAGCCGGGCTCGCACCGCGCGGCGAGGGCCGCGAAGTCGTCCACGAACCCCTGCGCGTCGCCGTTCACGAACCAGCGGGCGGTGATGCGCGCCATGCCGCCGCCCTCGAGCGCGCTGACCGATCCGGTCCGGACGACGATGTCAGCGGTCGAGGCCCACACGTCCTCCTGGCGCACCGCGACCCCGTACTCGTCGAGGGCGGCGCATCCCACCGGCTGGATCTGCGCGATGGAGTCGCGGTAGGCGGCATCCGCGGGGATAACGGTGCCGTCGAGCTCGACCGTCAATCCTGGAGAGGCGGGCGCGAACCCGACGATGGTCTCGATGGTCGACTCCGGCTCGACGTCGGGAGCGCCCCACTCGCCCCACCACCCCGACGCCGCGCCCAGCACCCCGATCGACAGCGCCGCGCCGATCGCCAAAACCGCGATCACCAGCGCTGCCGCGGCCCACGCGCGGGAGCGGCGACGCGACCGAACCCGGCGCGCGAGCGCCGCCGACTCGTCGGGGCCGGCCGAGGACGCCCGACCCTCCGCCTCGACCAGCCCGTGGAGCCGCGCGCGCAGGTCATCGCTCATCGCGTCCTCCTCCTTCTCGAGGGCGTGATCTCGATGGCGGACTCGCGCCCCGCCTGGGTCTCGCGCTGCTCATCCCATCCGACATCGATCCGTCCGACATCAACCCCGAGCGCCGCTCGAAGCCGCTCGACGGCGTCGCGCAGGCAGCGCTCGACGGTGCCGAGGCCGAGGCCGAGCTCGTCCGCCACGCTCGCGACCGGGAGGTCGTCGTAGAAGCGCAGCAGCACGCACGCGCGCTGACGCGGCGACAGTCCCGCGACGGCGCGGCGCAGGTCGTCGTGCTCGTCGATGGCGATGCCGGCCGGCGCGACGTCCGGCGCGGCCACCCGCTGGCGCGCGGCGCGCGCGCCGACCCCGTGCCGCCGTGCGTGAAGGATCCGGTGGCGGATCTCGTGCTTGACGTGGACCTCGGCGTGGGCGACGTCCGCGACCCCGCGAACCCTGGAGAACGTCCGCACCACGGCCCCGTCGACCAGCTCCTCGGCGGCCGCGCGATCCCCCGACAGGACGGACGCATAGCCCACCAGCGCGCCGCGGCGCTCGCGGACCAGCGCGTCCAGCACCGCCACCCAGGACCTCATCGCGCCCTCTCCGGCGGACGCACGACGCGCGCCGCCCGTGCCTCCATCACACCACTGACGAACGAAACCGTGGTGGCGAGAGCGCTCGACCTGCGCATCGGCGCCATCGGGGCGACACTGGAAGGAGCCACTCCCCCAAGACGGAGGCACTCATGCTCGCATCCAGCCCGGCCTTCGGCTCCTGGTCGACCGACTCGGTCGCCAAGGCCGCCGCGTTCTACGGAGACGTGCTGGGGATCGACACCAGAGTCGACGAGGCGATGGGCCCCATGCTCACGCTGTCCTTCCCCAACGGCGCACGATTCCTCGTCTACGAGAAGGACGACCACCAGCCCGCGACCCACACCGTCCTGATGCTCCCGGTCGAGGACGTGACGGCCACGGCGCGCTCGCTCGCCGAGGCCGGCGTGACCCTCGAGCAGCTCGAGTGGACGGACGACGACGGCGTGGCACGCGACCCCGACGGCCAGATGCCGGAGACCGCGTGGTTCAAGGATCCCGCCGGCAACTGGATCTCCATCCTCTCCTCCAACATGTGAGCGCGGGAACACGGCGCGGACGGCGTGGGTTGCACCGTCCATGACGCCGGGCTTGACGACGCAGCGCCGCCTGGCCGCGGCCGCGGTCGGGATCGCGCTCAACGTGGCGGGCTGCGGCGCCGATGCGCCCGCTGGGCCCTCGTCGCTGTCACCCACGACGACGCTCGGCGCCGATGCCGAGCCACAGGTCTCGGCGGGCTCGGGCGCACCTGCTGACACGGCCGCGCCGCCCGACGTGACGGGTAACGTCACGGGCGTCGCGGTGAGCGAGACCACCGACGTGGCGACCGGCCTCGCGGCGCCGTGGGACGCCGTGTTCGCCGCCGACGGCTCCATCCTCGTGACCGAGCGTGACGCGGGCAGGATCGTCAGGGTGGTCGACGGCGAGGCGACGCCGCTGGGCGGCCCGGGCGCTCGCGCCCTTGCCTCCGCGGTAGACGCCACCGGCGAGGCCGGGCTGCTGGGGATCGCGCTGCATCCCGACGACCCGTCGCTGCTCTACGTCTATCTCACGCGCGGGGACGGCAACGCCGTGGTGAGCATGGGCCTCGACGGCGACTCGCTCACGGAACCGGTCGACGTGATCGCCGGCATCCCCAAGGCGCGCAACCACGACGGCGGGCGCATCGCCTTCGGCCCGGACGGCTTCCTCTACGTCGCCACGGGGGACGCGGCGCAGCCGCAGCTCGCGCAGGACCGGGACTCGCTGGCCGGCAAGATCCTCCGGGTGGTCGCCGATGGCGGGTCCGCGGACGGCGATGCCGCACCGGACAACCCTTTCGGAACCCGCGTGTGGTCGTGGGGGCACCGCAACGTCCAGGGTCTGGCGTGGCTGCCCGACGGGACGATGGTCGCGTCCGAGTTCGGCCAGTCGGACGCGGACGAGCTCAACGTCATCGTGCCAGGGGCCAACTACGGGTGGCCTACGGTCGAGGGGCTGATCGGCGCGCCCGACGGCACGGCTCTGGGCGAGACAGTCGACGGCCTCACCTATCCGGTGGCCGAATGGCGCCCGACGTCAGCCGCCTCGCCCAGCGGCATCGCCGCGACCGAGGCCGGGGTGTTCGTTGCGGCGCTGCGCGGCGAGGCGCTCTTCTGGGTGCCCATGGACGCCGGCGAGGCTGGCGAGCCGGTGGTGATCCTGGACGACATCGGGCGCGTGCGCGCCGCCGTCACCGACAGCGAGGGGACGCTCTACGCGCTCACCAACAACACCGACGGCAGGGGCAGCCCTGACGCCGGCGACGATCGGCTCGTGCGGATCGACCTCGACGTGCAGCGCTAGACGCCTCACGGCCTCGCGCCGCGCGTGGCTATTCGTCAGCGACCGGACCGGTCGCCGCCTCGATGGCCTCCAGCAGCGAGGCCGACGACGGGCGACGCAGCACGGCGCCGATGTGACGATCGGGGCGCAGCACCGCGACGTCGCCGCGCCGCAGCCGCGTGCCGCGGGGCGGGACCTCGAGGCGCACGGCCACGACGCCCCTCGGCACGGGGGGAACCTCACGGCCCACGGCCAGCACGGCGGTCGTCGCGCCCGTCGAGGCGAACAGCCGCGTCCCGTCGGAGAGCACGACGTTCGGCACGCGCCTGCCCACCGGGCCCAGGCCCGCGCGGGCACGGCCGGCGAGGCGCGTCGAGTCGCGCGGCGCGTAGCGCAGGTCGCGCATCGACAGCCGCCTGGTCACCAGTCGCGTGAACCAGGGCAGTCGCGTCGCGATCCGCATCGCGAGGAAGCCCACCGGCCTCAGCAGCGGCGGCGTCCCGAACTCCAGGAACGAGTTCTGCCTGGCGCGGCGCGCGACGACGTCCGCGGCGCGCTCGCGCTCGCCCGCGTAGCCGTCGAGCATCGCCTCGGCGAGCTGCGGCAGCCCCCTGTCCTCGGCCCTGATCGCCGCGGCGAGCGACCAGGCCAACGACTCCGCATCCTGGATGCCCTGGTTCATCCCCTGGCCGCCCGCAGGCGACACCAGGTGGGCGCTGTCGCCGGCCAGCACGATGCGCCGTCCCAGCCGGAAGCTGGGCACGCGCTGCTGGTACAGCGTGGTCTGGCTCTGCCACTGGATCGTGGCGGTACGCGCGCCGAACAGCTCACGCACCAGCGCCTCGAGCTCCTCGACCGGACGGTCGGGCCTGCGAGGAGGCGGCCCGTCGGTGGGCTCCGTGGCCGCGGACGTGAGCGGCTCGCGCGAGGCGAGCACCCGCCAGCGGCCGTGGCCGAACCGCAGCGCGGCCAGCAGTCCGGGCCTGCGGGCCAGGAGCATCACCGGCGGCAGGCCCGCATCGTCGGCGAGCGCGACGTCGAACACCAGCAGGTCGACGTCGATGATCGAGCCCGCATGTCGCACCCCCTGGCTCTCCCGCACCGCCGACCGCGAGCCGTCGGCGCCCACCACGTAGGAGGCGCGCATGGTCTCCTCGCGCTGCCCGCCCGCCAGACGCACGTGCACCTCGGCCGTGCCGCCGGCCTCGCGCGCGCCCGTCACCTCGCCATGGACCACCTTCACCAGGCCGGACCTGTCGACGGCCTCGCGCAGCAGCGCCTCGGTGTGAGACTGCGGGATCAGCAGCAGGCCAGGAACCGCGCTCTCGCCCGCGAGCGCGGTGAAGTCGATGGTGAAGATCGGGCGGCCGGACTCGACGGCGACGGGCGCGACGGCGTCGCGCGGGTCGCCATGCGCGAGGAACGCGTCGACCACTCCCCAGCCATGCAGAATCTCGAGGGTGCGTCCCCAGATGCCGAACGCCTTCGAACCGGTGCCGGGCTCGGCCCGTCGCTCGATGAGGGTGCACGGGACGCCGTGGTGCGCAAGACCGAGCGCCGTCGCCATGCCGACGGGTCCTCCGCCCACCACGATGACGTCCGACACGATCAGCACCTCCTGCCGGGCATGAACGCCGTCGCGCCCGCGTTTATTCAGCGACGCCGGCGGGTCACACCACGCGGCCAGGACGGAAGGAGCGCGCATGCCCACGGCGACCGAGCCGCTCGAGGTGCTGGACGTGCTGTGGGAGTCCGATCCCGAGTCCGGCGAGCGTCTGCCGGTCCGCAAGGCCGATGCGCTGGAGCGACTCGCGGCCAGCGGCCAGCACAAGGCGGTCAGGCTGGTGGAACGCATCCCAGCGTCCGCCGACGGCACGCTCGACTCCGTTGCCGTCGACGAGATCTTCCTCGCCGTCCACCTCGAGCTCGCCCGGCTCAGCGAGTTCGTCCGGGTCCCGCAGCGCATGGCCTCGTCGCTGCGGCCCGTCGTCGACAGGCTGCGCGAGGAGTCGGACGGGCCGGTGCGCGTGATCGACGTGGGCTGCGGGCTGGGCTTCGACACCAGGGTGATGTGCAGCACGGGAGCGCTCGGGCCAGGGGTGGAGTACGTCGGCCTCGACTTCAACGCGCTGTTGATCGAGGCCGCGAAACGCCTGGCCCACGCCGAGAGCATCCCGGTGCGGTTCGTTCACGGTGACGCACTGGACCCCAGCCTCGCGATCGACGACCCCGACCGCACGCTGATGATCTCCTCCGGCGTCCTCCACCACATCGGCAGGGACGACCTGCCCGACTTCTTCGCGCGCCACGGCGAGATCGCCGTGGCCGGCTTCGCGCACTTCGACCCGTGCCCCGGGTTCTGGACGGACGCGGGCGCGTGGATGCTGCACCGGACGCGCATGCGCGAGCCCATCTCGCGGCACGACGGCGCCCTGTCGATGCGCCGGGCCCTGCGCGGCGAGGAGCTGCTGGCCCTCGCTCGCGCCGGCCTCGCCGACGGCTACGCGCTCGAGTGCCACGACGTCGCCACCTGGTATCCGCAGCCGGACCAGATTGTCCGGCCCATCGTGGGGTGGCGACGATGACGAGCGTCATCGACATCGCGTCGTGGCCCCTGTGGGACCTCGACGTCGGCGCATGGGCTCTGCTCGGCGCGCTGCTCGTGGTGGTCGCCCAGCACGGAGGGACCGCCGGCATCCACGCGGCAATGGGGAGGGACGGCCTGATCGACCACCGCCGCTCCGAGTGGCTCGGCGCGGTCCGCGGCACCGTCATGCTCGTGGCGCTCATGGGCCCGGTGCTCGTCATCTGGGCGGTCGACGCCTTCTCGAGCGCCGAGCGGCTCGACGTCTACCTCCACGCCAACCAGGCGCTCGCGGCCGTCTACGTGCCCATCACGGTGATCGCCTTCACGGCGTTCGTGCTCGCCCGGGTCACGCCCTGGCAGGTGCGCTCGAACCTCAACTCGGTGGTGCTCGGCACCCTCGAGCTGCTGCGGCCATGGCTCGCGGCGGCCGGCATGGTCGCGGCGGCGATCGTGACCCGCGATGCCACCGTCGCCGTCATCGGCGCGCTCGGCGTCGCGGCGGGGCTGCTCGTGGGCCCGGCCACGCGACGGCGCTGGTACTCGCGTCCCGTGCGGCTGGATGACCTGGGCGAGAGCCCACCCTCCGAGCCCTGACCCGACGGCCGCTCGTGCCCGCGTCCGACGCGCGGCGAGAGGGTCCCGACCACCCCCGCCAAGGACGCACAATGGAGGGGTGACCCGCGCATCGGCGCTGCCCGTGCGACAGCGACCGACGCGCGGGAACCGAACCGCACGATCCACCGTTGTCTCCATGGCGCCCTCTTCCGCGATCGGCGCCGGGCACGCAGTAGTGCAGTCCCCCATCAGTACCCGCCCGGCTCGTCCGCGGAAAGGAGTGTTGCCGTGAGCCCCAGTGCTCCCACCGCGGAGCTCGAGCGCCTCGACACGGGCGCGCGCGACCACGCCGACGAGGCCCAGGCCGCGCTCGCGACCGCCGAGCTCGAGCTCGGCGACGCCACGACGGCCCTGCTGCCGCGCATCGATGCGGACGCGCCCGAGCGCGCGTTCGCTCGCGCGGAGGCGACAGAGGCGGCGCTGAACGAGTTCGACCCCACCACGGTCGCCATCCCGCAGGCCACCTCGGCGCTGCCGGTGGTCCTCGACGAGCCCGTCGCCGCCACCCGGACGATCGAGTCGCTCACGATGACGAGCCGGCGCGCCAAGCTCGCGCTCGCGACGCTCGCCGTGGCCGCCTTCGCGTTCGGCGTGAACGAGGGCACGGTCGTGGCGATGAGCGCGCCCATCGCGGCCAGCCTGGGCGTGCCCGTGTCCTCGATCGGCATCCTCGCGACCGCCTTCGCGCTCACCGTGGTGATCGCCGCGATCCCGCTCGCGTTGGCGACCAGGCGGTGGAGCCGGCGCACGGCCGTCACCGGCGCGATCGCGACCTGGACGCTGGGAGTCGCGGTCGCCGCGAGCGCGACCAGCCTGCCCATGCTCATCACCGGCCGCGTGGTCACGGCCGCGGCGCATGCCCTGTTCTGGGCGATCGTGGCGCCCACCGCAGCGAGCCTGTTCGCTCCCCATCTGCGGGCGCGCACTGTCACGGCGATCATGCTCGGCGCCGCCGGCGCTGGCGTGCTCGGCACGCCCATCGTGACCTGGGCCGGCACCGCCGTGGGGTGGCAGGCGCCCTACTGGGGCCTCACCGCCATGGGCGCGCTGCTCGCGTGCGCGGCGCTGCTCACCATGCCCGCGGTCAAGGCGCTCGGCCCCATCTCTGGCACAGTGGGCGACCTGCCCTCCGGCAGAGCCTTCGCTCGCGTGCTCGCCGTCGCCTTCCTCGTGAGCGTGGGCATGTCCGTCACGTGGACCTACATCGTGCCCTTCTACACCGACGTCGCCGGGCTGCCGTCTGGCATGCTGCCCGCGCTGTTCGCTCTCGGTGGCACGCTCGCGGTCGCGGCGACGCTGGGCGTGGGCCGGTACCTGGTCCGGCATGCGGTGCACACGGTCGCCGTGGGCGCCGGCCTGATCGCGGCGGCGTGGGGGCTGCTCGGCGTGGGCGCCGGTTGGTCGGCTGTCGCCGGGCAGGCCGTGGTCTCGACCGGCTGGGCCGTCGTCACGGCCGGCCTACTCACCTGGGCCATGCGTCACACGCCGTGGCGCACGGAGATGGGCGCTGGCGCCTACACGGTCACCATGAACGCCGGCGCCTCCGTCGGGCCCCTGCTGGGTGCGGCGCTCGTCGCCTCGCTCGGCGCGCGCTGGCTGCCCCTCGTGTCGCTCGTGCTCACGGTCGCCGCCGTCTGCCTCACCGTCACGGTCGATCGCGCCATGGTGCGCCGCCTCGCCGTTCCCCGCCGGGTGCGGCTGCGCCGTCGCGCTCGCGAGCAGCGCCAGGCCTACCAGCGGGAGCAGCGCAAGGCCCGCGCCGCGTCGCGAGCCGCCAGCCGGCCCGCGACCCGACCGGCGCGGCCCGTCCGCTCGATCAGCCCGGCCGCGCTGCGCAGGTGGCGGGGCGAGTGGTCGCGGCGCGTCGAGGATGGCGCCGAGCAGTCGCGCGCTTCGGCACGGCAGCACGCTGAGCGGGCGCGCCGTCGTGCAGCCGCCGCGGCGGCGCAGCACGCCGCCGAGCGCTCGCTGCGCTAGCGGGAGCGTCGGCTCAGGGGCCGGGCCCCCCGCCCGGGCGCCCGTCACCCGCGGTGACGGCCTCGAGTGTCGCCGCGCGCGCCACGCTCGGCGGCGCTAGCGTGCGGACCATGCAGACCGTGATCATCGCCCTGTCGCTCGTGGCAGGAGCGCTGCACGCGTGCTTCTTCGTGCTCGAGTCGGTGCTGTGGGACCGGCGGGCGGTGTCGCGCCTGTTCGGCGCGCGTTCGAGCGAGGAGGCCCACGTGCTCGCGCCCGCGATGCTCAACCTGGGCTTCTACAACCTGTTCCTGGGCTTGGGCGCCGCTGGGGGCGCGTGGCGGTGGGCGGCGACCGGCGAGGCGACCCTCCTGGTGTACGCGCTCGCGTTCATGATCGCGGCTGCGCTGGTGCTCGTCGCGCGCTCGCGAGCGATGTGGCGCGGGGCGCTCGTCCAGGGACTGCCGCCCGCGCTGGCGCTGCTCGCTCTCGCCGCCGCGTGACGGAGCCCCCCTTGCTCTCAGCCGGCCCGCGGCCTCGTGGCCGTCGCTGCGGTCAGCTCTCCGCCGCAGCGCCCTCGTCGCCGTCGCTGCGATCAGCTCTCCGCGGCGGCGTCCTCGTGGTCGAGGCGGGAAGCCGTCTGATCGCGCATGATCGCGACCATGACGGCCCACAGCTTGGCCTGCGGCGAGCGCTCCCGGTTCAGGTACTTCGCGAACACGGCCTGGATGTCCGCGGCGAGCTCCTCGCGCTCGGCCGCCGTTATCCACAGCGCCTCGTGACGCATGCCGACGCGGTCCTCGCGCCACTGCTCCCCGGCGACCGAGAGGTGTCGGGCCGTGGTGTCCACGATGACGTCAGCAAACGTCTGAGCCGCCCCGAGCAGCTCCTCCGGCGTGCCAGACATCAGGGCGTTCGGCGCCATCACGGCATTCGCGGGGACCATCCGGTAGGTGCGCTCGATGGCGCCGCCGCGCCGCACCTCGTCCACGACCTCGATGATCTCCGCCTCGTGCAGCTGCGCGATGGCGCGGTACAGCGAGGCCTGCGGGACGTCCTCGAGGATCTCGCCGATCTGCCGCGTGGTGAGGTCTTCCCCGCTGAGCGCGATGACCACTCGCATGCGCACGGGGTGCAGCAGCAGGCGCGCACGCTCGTTGGACATGGCGGCCATTGTAGGCTCGCAAACGGCCTGGATCACGGACATTCGGCGCTTTCCGCCCAGGTGCGCTGGCCTCGCCATCGCGCGCCGCGCCGCCCGCGAACGAGGTGATCGTGTCGGTGCACGGCGAGCTCGGGATGCTCACCGGAGCGCCCGACCGGACGGTCAGCGCCTGCGCTCGCCGAGCCCGAGCTCCACGTGGCGCTGCCACCAGTGGGGCACCTCGCGCCTCAAGGGGTCAGGGTCATAGGAGCGCCGCACGCCGTCGAGCATGACCTCGGTGTCCGCGATGTCGAGCACCCCGTCGGGATCGCGGATCGCGATCGCGGGCGGCTGCGTGAGCGCCTCGAGCTCGAAGTCGTGAAGCAGATCGTGGGCGAGCACGTGCGCCTGCGCGCGCACGGAGTGCTGCCCCAGGATCTTGGCCTCGACGATGACCTTCCAGCCCTGGCCGTCGTGACGCACATGGTGCCCTGCCGCCTCGAGACGTGCTCGCGCATCGGCCGTCACCGGGCCGACCTCGATGGCGAGCTGCACGCGCTCCACCACCCCAGTCTCGCACCACGGGCCGTGAGTGTCAGCAGGGTGACGGCGGCACCTGGTCACGCGCGCCGGCGCCCGATGCCGGGGACGAACTTACCGGTGCGCGCGGCGTACGCCGCATACCCGTCGTACGCCTCGACCAGGTAGCGCTCCTCGAGACGGGCCTTGACGTCGAAGAACAGGGCGAGCACCACGATCGACGCGTAGCACCAGGCGCTCCCCGAGCCCACGGCGACGCCCAGGCAGATCAGCACCAGCGCCGAGTACATCGGGTGACGCACCCAGCGATACAGTCCGCTCGCGGCCAGGCCGGCGCGGTTGGGCACAGGCGAGGGGGTCAGCGAGGCGCCCAGGTTGCGTCCCGACCCCAGCACCCCGGCCGCGCCGACGACGATCAGCGCGATGCCGGCCCACAGCGAGCTCCACCACTGCGGCGGGAGATCGAGCAGCGCCGTGCCGGCGACAGCCGCGAACAGGAGTCCCTGCACGCCCACCACTGCCCACGCGCGCGCCTGCTGTCTCATGGTGCCAGCGTACGGCGCGGACTGTGGCCGGGGACGTGGCACGCGATGTGGCGTGCACCGTGCCAGTCCCTCCACAGCGCCGGTCTGTCCGCAGCGCCGGTCCGTCCACTGTGCAGGTCTGTCCACAGTGCCGGTCTCTCCACGGGGCGCCTGCATGCACAGCGCCGATGCGCGTGCTGGGCGCGGCGGCAGCGCTCGGCCGCGCGGGCTCACGCGCGCTTGGCCACCTCGACCGCTCGCGGGTCGTCCTCGTCGGGCTGGTGGGCGTCGATCCACGCATCGACCTTCTGCCACCAGTCGTAGAGCCACGCCTCACGCTCGGCGCGACCCTCGGGGGCGGGCTCGGCCAGCCAGCCCTTGAGCGTGATCCGCTTGTCGACCGGCAGCTCGCGCCACACGTCGCGCACCGTGCTCAGCCGCTCGAGGCCCGTGTGGGCGAGGAACACCACCTCCGCCTCGGGGCACGCGTCCATGGCGGCGAGGACCCCGCCGGCATGCGGAGGCATGACGTGGGGCATGGCCTCGGCGCGGTCGGCGAGCTCCTCGTGCCCTCGCGCTCGGAGCTGGGCGATGCGGCGCTCGCGGCGCTTGGGCGTCGCGTTGCCGCCTTCGGGGAAGATCAGCAGCGCATCGTTGCTGTCGAGGCCCTGGGCGAGCTGACCGACGGACGCCGCTCCCCCGGCGGCACCTGGCTTGCGGTGGCGGCGCGAGGACACGAATCGCGTGGGCAGGCGGTTCAGCAGCACATCGACGGCCGGGTCCCACTGCAGGGTGTCCTTGAGCACGATCGCGGGCTCGCGCTGGAAGCGGTTGATGAGCGACTCGACGATGATGAACGAGTCGCCGGGCCCCGCGTGCCGGCTCACGACGATCAGCGGCTTGCCCGGAGCCATCGCGTCGATGTCGGCGTCCTTGGCGACGATCTGCAGGCGCAGGATCCGCCGCGCCCACCGGAACAGTGACCTCAGCATCGCGCCGGCGAGGCGGTAGTGCTCGTACTCGAAGCGCGGCGAGCGGATTTTCCACCCGAAGCCCGAGGCGATCCACAGGCCGAACATCCACACCAGCGCGATCGCGTCCCACAGCAGGTACAGGCCCACCATGAACAGTACGCGCAGCACCCGCACGCGGCCCGGCAGCGCCCATGCGACGGCGCCGGCGACGACGACCCCGAGCCACGCCGCGGTGGGGAGCCACACGAACGCGATCGCGACGACCAGCGGCGCGATCACCAGGCGGCGTAGCCACACCGGCGGCAGGCCCCACGACACTCGGCGGCGCTGGCGGCGGTCGCGCACCTCCTCAGGGCTCGCGCCGCTCATGCGCCCGCCCGGCCTGCGCACACCTGGTCCAGGTAGTCGCGCGTCGCGTCGTACGCCCTCTCGATCCGCGCGTGGGTCTGATCCATCTTGCGGTAGGAGGTGAGCTTGGCGTCGTCGGGGTGGCCGCCGCCGTAGGGCAGCACGTGCAGGTCGACGTGCTCGGGCACCGCGTCCCTGTCCCGGAAGAACCGGTGGCGCCGGGAGATCTCGAAGGCGACCTTCGCGACGTCGGAGGGTTTGGCCGGTGGCTTGAGCGGCTCCTCGATGCGGCCCACCTGCAGCACGTACACCGTGGTCGCGCCGCGCCGGATCGCCTCCGACAGGGGGATCGAGTTGACCACGCCCCCGTCGATGTAGTGCTCGCCGCCGATCTCGACGGGCGGCAGGGCGGCCGGCACCGAGCATGACGCCAGCACGGCGTCGACGAGCGGACCGGTGTCGAACCAGGTCTCGGCAGCGCGCTCGATGCTTGCGGCGCACACCGCGAGGGGCACCTGGAGGTCCTCGAAGCGAGCGCCCTCGCCCACCATGTCCTCGATGAGCGCGCGCAGCGGCGCGGGATCGTTCAGGTGCGTGCGCGATCGCGCGAGCCGGCGCAGCTGGCGCGGCCACCACTCGCCATAGACCGCTCCCGCCTCGGGCGAGGCCCACGCACGCTCGAGACGCTCCACGACGGAGATGGTCGGGTTGGCCGCGATCGCACAGCCGTTGATGGCGCCGATGCTCGTGCCCACCACGAGGTCCGGCATCACCTCGCGCTCGAGCAGAGCCCGCAGCATCCCCACCTCGACGGCGCCGCGCACGCCGCCGCCTCCGAGCACGAATGCGACCGTCATGCTCCCACGCTAGCGGGGCTCGGCCCGCCTCCCCCGTTCCACCTGCGCACGACTTCTCCTTCCGACACTCCGCGACGAGGGCCGATGCGCGGGCTGACTCCGGGGTGTCGCCCTGTCCGCCAGCTCGACGCAGCCGTCAGACCCAACCCGCGCATCGGCCGCTACGAACCCTCAGCATGATCACCCTCGCCCTGGTCGGCGTCGTGTCCGGCCTCATCACGGCCATCAGCCCGTGCGTGCTGCCGGTGCTGCCCGCGATCCTCACGAGCTCGATCCAGGACGGCGCGGCGTCGCGGCGGCGGCCCATCGTGGTGGTCGCGGGACTCGTCACGAGCTTCGCGCTCTTCACGCTGCTGGGCGGCCTGCTGCTGTCCAGCCTGGGACTGCCAGAGGACCTGCTGCGCTGGGTCGGCATCGGGGTGCTCGCCCTGGTGGGGCTGGGCCTCGCGATCCCGCCGCTGGGCGAGCTGCTGCAGCGGCCCTTCGAGCGCATCGCGCCGCCGCAGCTCAGCAGGGACGGCAACGGGTTCGTCATGGGCCTCGCGCTGGGGCTGGTGTTCGTGCCGTGCGCGGGCCCGATCCTCGCGTCGATCACCGTGCTCGCGGCGACCAACGGCTTCAGCTGGGGCCTGGTGGCGCTGACCCTGTCCTTCAGCGTGGGCATCGCGATCCCGCTGATCGCGTTCGGCCTCGCCGGCCAGGCGATGGGCAGCCGCATCAAGGCCGTCCGCGAGCGCCTGGGCGCGATCAGGATCGCCTCGGGCGTGGTGCTGGTCGCGACGGCCCTGGTCATCGCCACCAACGTCGCCGAGCCGCTCCAGCGCTGGGTGCCGGGCGTCCTCGCGCAGGCGCAGGAGTCGATCGAGGACAACGACACCGTGCGCGACGAGCTCGACACCCTCGCCGGCCGCGAGGACGCCCAACCCGCCAGCGGCGACGCCCTGACGTTCGACGAGTGCGCCGACAGCGACCCCGCCCGGGCGCTCAACTGCGGGTCCGCGCGCGACATCGTCGGCATCCAGGAATGGTTGAACACCGACGGCCAGGCGCTGGACCTCGAGCAGCTCGCCGCCGACGGCCAAGTGGTGCTCATCGACTTCTGGACCTACTCGTGCATCAACTGCCAGCGCACCTTCCCGTACCTCACCGCCTGGGACGAGCGCTACCGCGACGACGGCCTCACGATCATCGGCGTCCACTCCCCCGAGTTCGCCTTCGAGAAGGTCGTGGGCAACGTCGAGGACGCCGCCTCGCGATACGGCATCGAGTACCCGATCGCGATCGACAACGACTTCGAGACGTGGCGCGCATGGGACCAGCGGTTCTGGCCGGCGCACTACCTCATCGACACGGACGGCGTCGTGCGCCAGGTCCACTACGGCGAGGGCGCCTACGAGGAGACCGAGCTGCTCATCCAGGACCTGCTCGACACGGCCCCGCAGGCAGCCGTCGAGGGCGACGACCCCGCCGGCCACACGCGCGGCCGCACCCAGGAGACCTACCTCGGGTACGGCAGGCTCGAGTGGGCGCACAACGCGGACCAGGTGAGGGCCGATGCGCCCGCCGAGTACTCCTACGACGGCACCATCGAGCGCGACCGGTTCGTCTACGACGGCGAGTGGACGGTGACGGACCAGTACGCCTTGGCGGGCGACGATGCGCGGCTCGAGATCTACTTCTACGCGGCCGACGTGCACCTGGTCATGGCGGGCCAGGGCGAGGTCACCGTCACGCTCGCGAACGACCCGTCGTTCTCGCGCACCATCGAGGTCGACGGCACCTCTGACCTCTACACGCTGCTGTCAAGCGAGCCCACGCAGGACGTCATGGAGCTCGAGTTCTCGCCGGGGATCGAGGCGTACGCCTTCACGTTCGGGTGACCCCCGAAGGTAAAGGCCTTGACCGAAGTTTTGCCCTGCTCGGCGTGCAAAGTGGGACGAACCGGGTGTCAATGGAAGTGGCGGGTCAGAGCGGCCCGTGCTGTACGGACCTCAGAAGGAGACCACGATGGATCTTCGCAAGGCAGCAGCAGGCACAGCGGCAGTACTTCTGGGCGGAGCCCTCCTCGCCGGATGCGGGGACAGCACCGCGGACGGCGGCGACGACATGGACTCGACCATGGAACCCACCATGGAGTCGACGATGGGGTGAGCCCCATCACTCACAAGGGCGGTCGGCAGGTCCGGCCGCCCTTTCGTCTGCCCAGGCCCTCCTTCTCCCCCCGTCTCGCGCCACCCATCCCTGCGGCGCGGCGCTCCGAAGGCCTGGTGTCGGGCGATCCCGCCTGGCGACGGACGATGAAGGAGAGATCATGCCCACGCTTCGCACCCTCGCGGTTCCCGCCGTCATCCTGCTGTCCGGGGCGCTGCTCGTCGGCTGCGGCGACGACGCCGACATGCCCGCCGACTCCGACGAGATGATGGAGGAGACCATGGAGCCCACGGAAGACTCCATGATGGAGGACGAGGACTCCATGGAGGAGGACGACTCGATGGAGTCCACCGAGGAAGCCATGGAGGACGAGGGCTGACCCGCCGATACTGAGTGCATGGCCACGGGTGACGAGGAGGATCGCATGAGCGCCGAGCGCCACCTGCGCGCGGTCCCCTCCGTCCAGCCCGACGCGGCGGACCCAGGCGCTGAGCGGGCGCCGGCACCCGCCGGTGACCTCACCGCGCTGCTCGAGCGCACCGCGCTGGGCGACGTCGCGGCCTTCGAGCGCCTGTACGACCAGGTCGCCGCGTCGGTGTTCGGCCTGGCGCTGCGCATCGTGCGCGACCGTGGCATGGCCGAGGACGTCGCCCAGGAGGCCCTGGTCGAGGTGTGGCGCAGGGCCGCTCGCTTCGACCGGGGTGCCGGCACGGCTCGGTCGTGGATCCTCACGATCGCGCATCGCCGCGCGGTCGATCGCGTGCGGTCCGAGCAGGCCCACTCCGACCGCGTGGCCGCCCACGGCCGCGTCGACCCCGTCGGTCCGGAGGACCAGGACGCGGTCGTGGACGCCTCGTACCGCGAGTGGGAGGCGGCGCGCGTCCACGCGGGACTGTCCGCGCTCACGCCGCGCCAGCGCGAGGCGCTCGAGCTCACCTACTTTCGCGGCTTCACCCACCGCGAGGCCGCGCACGCGCTCGAGATCCCTCTCGGCACGGCGAAGGCACGCGTGCGCGACGGCCTCATCAAGCTTCGCGACGCCTTGGGGGTGGACCGGTGATCGACAACGTGCACTCCCTCGCCGCCGCGTACGCGGTCGACGCGCTCGAGACCGCTGATCGTGACGCCTTCGAGCGCCACCTGCCCGCGTGCGACGACTGCCGGGCCGAGCTCGAGGCGTTCGGCGCCGCCACGGCCGCCATGGCGGACGCTCAGGCGACCACGCCGCCGGCCGCACTTCGCACGGAGGTCCTCGAGCGCATCGGCCGCACCGCACAGCTCCCTCCCGTCGTCATCAGCGCACCCACGACCGACCCCATCGCGGTCGCGGCGACGTTCGGGCAGCCCAGCGGCGCCGATGCGCGGGCTGGCTCAGACGAGAACGTCCCGGCTGGCGCGGGCGAGAATGGTCCTGCTGGCGCGGGAGCGGGTTCGGGCGCGAGCGCCGATGCTGGCGCCGGCGAGAACGGCGCTGCTGGCGCCGGTGCGGAGTCGGGCGCGAGCGCCGAGGCTGGCTCGGCTCTAGGCGCCACCTCTGGAGCGGCCGCCGGTTCGGCTGCGCGTTCGGCCGCGAGTGCTCCCGCCGATTCCGCCGCCCGCTCGGCCGCCGGCTCCGGCGACGGCCCTGACTCGAGGTCCGACTCGAGCTCCAACGCGAGCTCCGACGCACACGCGGCTCGCCGCAGTGGCAGCCGCTGGTGGCCGGCGCTCGTGGGCGCGGCCGCCACGGCGGCGGTGTTCGCGGTTGCGTGGGGACTCGCGGGCTCGGGTTCGGAGTCGCAGAGCGCCGTCGCTCTCGAGAAGGACGTGATGATGATCGAGTCCGCACCCGATGCCACCAGCATGGACGTGGACCTGGGCACCGGGCACCTCGTCATGAGCGAGCGCATGGACGGCTACGCGCTCATGGGGAGCGCGGCGCCCATGCCCGACAAGGGCACGGAGTATCAGGTGTGGCTGATCCTCGCGGATGGTTCGAAGGTGGCGGGGCCCACATTCATGCCGGACGAGGCGGGCGACTACATGACGGTGGTCCACACCGAGGACGACGTAGTCGCGGTCGCGATCACGTGCGAGCCTCCAGGCGGATCGGACGAGCCCACCTCGGACATGGTGTCGATGGTCGAGCTGTAGCCTCTCGCGCGCTCCGACCTGCGAGATGGCAGGAGTCGTCGCAGACTGGAGACATGGCAGAGGTTCTCCTGTTCCATCACGCGCATGGGCTCACCCATGGCCTGTGCGCGCTGGCGGACAGGCTCCGGGCCGACGGCCACACGGTCCACACCCCCGACTGCTACGCGGGCCACACCTTCTCAAGCCTTGACGACGGGATCGCTCACGCCGAGCGCATCGGCCACGACGCTCTGCTCGAGGTCGCGGGGCGTGCGGCGCGGATGCACCCGGGGGCGGACGTCGTCGTGGGCTTCTCGATGGGGACCCTTCAGGCGCAGTACCTCGCGCAGCACCTGCGCCGGGTGCGCGGCTGCGTGCTCATGGGCGGCGTGCTGCCGCCCGACACCCTGGGCAGCAGTTGGCGCACGCACGTCCCACTGCAGGTCCACGTGGCCGACCCCGACGACTGGTGCCTCCCGAACGACCTGCACGCGCTCGAGCGCTCAGTCCCTCACGCGGAGGTCCACCGATACCGGAACAAGCGCCACATGTTCCCTGACCCGGCCGTGCGCGACTACGACGCCGACGCGGCCGACCTGTTCGAGGAGCGGCTCGACGACTGGCTGGCTCGGCTGGACGCCGGCCGCGCGGGACTCGCCCCGGCGGCGATGTAGGCCCCGAGGGCACTGGACGTCGCCGACGCCGCGCCCTCGCGGACGGTGGGTCGTCGCGGGCGCTGGACCGCCGCCTGCCCGCCGCCCGTCCTCATCTCTGCCTGAGCGCCCCGAGGGTGCCTGGCGGCCGGTCCCGCGCGCCCAGCGTCGTCAGACCGTGGATCTCGGCCGCTAGCCGAGGGGCTCGGTGACGTCAGCGACGGTCGCGTCCAGCACCTCGACGAGCTGCGCCGGATGCACCGACGCCGCGACGCCGTGCGCGCCTCCGCCGATCGACACCGGACCCTCGCGGGACACGATGAGGGCGTCGGCGATCACGGGCCACGCGGTGCCCCGCGGCGACAGCGAGGCGCCGAACGGCGTGATGGTCCCCCGCTCGTACCCCGTGACCTCCCGCGCGATCTCCTTGTCGGGCATCGACAGCCGGGAGACGCCCAGGTGCTCGCGGAGCTTGGGCCAGGAGATCTGCCGGTCGCCCGGGACCAGGACGAACAGGAAGTCGTCCTCGCCGCGGCGCACCACGATGGTCTTGAGGATCTGTCGGGGATCGACGCCGCGTTCCTCGGCTGCCTCCTCGAGGGAGCGCACTGGACCGTGGACCGTGACGTCGAACTCCATGCCCGAGTCGGCCAAGGCGCGCAGGGCGGGGGTGTCCGTCGGGGCGGCGTCCTCGAAGCCGGCGCCGCCCGTCACAGGTACGCCCCGCCCGTTTCGTCCGCGCCGCCGGGGCGCGAGAATCGATCGCGGCCGATAGCCCGCAGCGCCGCGACCATCCACTCGCAGATCATCTCGTCGAAGTCGCCCTGCACGCCGCTGAAGGCGACGATGAGCCCTTCTCGCACGATCGCTCCCGGGTACTTGATGTCGCCCGGCCGGTACAGGTGCGGAAAGTCCTGCCGCACGCGCGACGAGTCCATCCCGGTGCGGATCGTGACGGCGACCTTGCCGCGCACGTTCTCCAGAAACTCGGGGTCTGGCTCGCCCACGTGGGCGACGAACACGGGCCGCTCCGCATCGGGCTCGGCGGGATCGAGCACCATAAGCGTGCCGCGAAGCCCGTTCGTGAGTCCGTCGGCGTGCGCCTTCTCGATCGCCGGGAGGATCACCGCCCACGCGATCGCGCAGGTCTCCTCGCTTACCCCTGGGAACACGTCGTCTCCTCGCCTCACGTTCGCTGACCGGCGCCGATGCGCATGCTGGGCCCTCCGCTCACGTTATCCGAGGCGCGGTGCCGAGCGGGCACTTGCGCGACGAGGGCGGCGGGTTCTGTCGAGGCCGGGTCTAGCTGTAGTGCCCAGGGACGTTGTTTGATTTCCGGGCGATGGGGAGAACCTCCGGGCAGAGTGGAGTTGCTACCACTTCACGCTGACCCCGGAGGTTCTCGTGCTCCACGCTAATGCTGCTTTGACGCCTGTCCAACGTGCTCGTATCGGTCGTCTCGTCGTCGACGAGGGCTGGACCATTGCCGACGCCGCCCGGTTCCACCACGTGTCGTGGCCCACAGCTGCGAAATGGGCCAGGCGCTATGCGCTGATGGGTCGAGCCGGGATGACCGATCGGACCTCGAGGCCGGTGTCGTCACCTACGAGGACACCCCGGCGCCTTGAGTCGAAGATCGTCCACGCTCGTATCAAACGCCGGGTTGGTCCGGTGGAGATCTCCTCGATCGTGGGAGTGCCACCCTCGACCGTGCACGCCGTGCTGAAGCGTCGGGGACTGAACCGGCTGTCCCACGTCGACGTGGTGACCGGTGAACCAGCCAGGCGCTATGAGCGTCCCTATCCGGGTTCGATGATCCACGTCGACGTCAAGAAACTGGGGAACATCCCCGACGGTGGGGACTGGCGCTATGTGGGTCGAGCTCAGGGGCGCAAGAATCGCTTCGCCACTGCTACCGCAGCCACCAACGCCTACCGCAATCCCAAACTCGGTCACGCGTTCGTGCACACCGTCATCGACGACCACTCCCGTGTCGCCTATGCAGAGATCCACGACGACGAGAAGGCCGTCACCGCCATAGGGGTCCTGACCCGCGCGGTCGCCTGGTTCGCCCAGCGTGGTGTTCGTGTCGAGTCGGTGCTGTCCGACAACGGCGCCTGCTATCGCTCGAACGCCTGGCGCGACACCTGCCGGACTCTAGGTATCAAGCATCGCCGCACCCGGCCGTATCGGCCCCAGACCAACGGCAAGATCGAACGCTTCCACCGCACCCTCGCGGGCGGCTGGGCCTACTCCCGCCACTACAACACCGAGAAAGCCCGCCGAGCCGAACTAGAGTCATGGATGCACTACTACAACCACCACCGCAACCACTCAGCCATCGGCAAGGTTCCACCCATCACGAGGTTCAACAACCTCCCTGGGCACTACATCTAGCGATTCACGATGGGGACGTCGGCGGGGCCGGGGAGGATTCCCATCTGGACGGCGGGGCTCGGGCCGTCGGTCATCACCGAGATGTCCACGGACAGGTGGGGCGCGATCGCCGCCGAGTACCAGCCGGTGAGCGTCTCGGTCACGCCGGGCACGATGCCTCGGGTGATGAGCATGTACCCGCCCACCAGCAGTGCCACCACGAGAGCGACGCGCAGCAGGGCGGTGAAGGCGATGATTCCGTAGCGAACGTGGGTAGCGACGCGCTGCCGCGCGGCGGAGTCGACGGGGGGCGCGACGACGACGGGGTTCACCGGCCGCAGGAAGCCGAAGCGCGACTCGCGTCCCGCCGCGATGGCCGACTTGGAGAGGCGCGCGGGACGGCGGTCCTTGGCCGGCGGTCGTAGCGTCACCACTGAGGGATGGGCGACTGTCACGTTTCCTCCAGAGAGCTTTGGATTTGGCGTGCCATCTACTCCCTGAACCTACTCCGGCACCAGGACATTCCGCTTGCGGAGAAACCGAACCGTTACGCACCAAATATCCGAATCACGCGCTCGGGCGCGCCGCCGGCGGCAGGCTCTCCTGTGATCGCTGCCGTGGCCCGTGCGGCGATCTCTGCACCGGCCCCGTTAACGGTCGTGCTGGCTCCGCCCGATCTGCGAGCCGTCGACCGCTTCCGACTGACGCTGATCGCACAGCCGTGGGCACCGCCAAGCGCTTGAGAGTGGCCCAGGGGCGGGCTAGGTTGGCGCCATGATCGCCGATGCGCCGGACCCGCTGATTCCCGCCAGCTACGACGCCTGGTGGACCGTCATGATGGTCTGCTTCGCCGCCGGGATCGTGGTCACGCTGGTCGCGCTCATCAAGTCCTACCTGCGCATGCGCGACCGGGAGCGGGACGAGCGGCGCGAGTCGGAGCGCCGCGGCGACGAGTGGCCGCCCGACCCCCGCGTGTGAGCTCGACGCGGCGCGCGCATCGGCCGAAGCCAGGCGCGCTTGTCACAGCCACCAGCGTCCGCTAGCCCTCTCCCGCTTCGAGCTCGGCGAACTTCTCGGCCATGGTGGGGTTGCCGCGGGTGAGCTTCTTGATGGTGAGGTCGTCCGCCTTGTCGTTGGCGAGCCGCAGGTTGTTCGCGGACTTGTGCAGCGCGGCCTTGGTCTTCTCAAGGTCCTTGATGGCCTCGTCGATGCGCTTGACCGCCTCCTCGAAGCCGTCCGACGCGAGCCGCCAGTTGCGTCCGAACGCCTGCTTGAAAGCGTCGAGCTCGGACTCGAAGTTGGTGATGTCGATGTTCTGCGCCTTCACGAGCGCGAGCTCCTGCTTGTACTGCAGCGAGCTCAGGGCGGCGTTGCGCAGGAGCGTGATGATCGGGATGAAGAACTGGGGGCGCACCACGTACATCTTGGGGTAGCGGTGCGAGACGTCGACGATGCCCGAGTTGTACAGCTCGCTCTCCGGCTCGAGCAGCGTGACGAGCACGGCGTACTCGCAGGCCTTCTCGTTGCGGTCTTTGTCGAGCTCCTTGAAGAAGTCCTCGTTCTTGTGCTTGGTCGCGGTGGTGTCGGACTCGTTCTTCATCTCGAACATGATCGACACGATCTCGGTGCCCTGCGCGTCGGCTTCGCGGAAGATGTAGTCGCCCTTCGAGCCCGTGGATGCGTCGTTGTCCTTCTCGAAGTACGCGTTCTGGAAGCCCATAGGGCGCATGCGGTTGAACTCGTACTCGCAGTGCTGCTCGAGGGTCTCGCCGACCATCTTGGTCGACAGGCGCGCCTTCATGTCGCGAAGCCGCTCGATGGCGTCGTCGCGGTCCTTGATCTGGATCTCGCGCGACGCGAGCTCGGCGGCGTGCTTCTCCCTGAGCGCGGTCTCGGCGCTCGCCTTCTCCAACTCGGCCTTCTCGAGGGAGTACTTGAGCTCCTGGATCTGCGTCGCCTGGGCAGCGGCGGCCTTCTCCAGCTCGGCGGCGAGCTTCGCCTCGGCGAGCTCCGCGGCCGATGCGCTGGTCGCCTTCGCCTGCTCAAGCTGGCTGGCGAGGGCGTCGCGCTCCTTCTCGATCGCCTTGAGCGCCTCGGCGACGGCAAGCTGCTGCTGGGTGCCCGACGCCTCGAGCTTGGACCTGAGCTCCTGGATCTCGGCCTCCTTGGCCGATGCCGCCTTCTGCGACTCGGCGGCGGCTTGGGACTTGGCAAGCTCAACGGCGGCCTTCTTGTCGGCCTCGGCCACGTGCAGCCGCTTCTCGAGCTCGGCGTCGAACTCCTTGGTGCGCACCTGGTTCACGATGTCTGCGTACCCGGCCTCGTCGACGGTGAACGCCTTGCCGCAGTGCGGGCAGGTGATCTCATGCATCGATGGTCCTCCTCGTTGCCTGCGAGTGTAGGTGCGCTGGACCGTCTCGCCGTTGCGCGAACCCACCGGGATCTCGATCGTTCGACTCGACGTTAGGCGCTCGCAACGCTCGCGCCAGCCACCGCTCGAGCTCCGAGGCCACCAGTTCCTCGAGCTCTCGCTCGATCGGGTCCGGTGCCGGGTCGCGCTCGAGCTCCTCCGGCGCCGTCGCGCACACGTGCGTCGACTTCAGACCGCAATTCTTCGCGTGTTCGAGCGATTGGTCGTGCGACTCGGGCTCGGCCCTACCCCCAGCTTCCGGTTCGGGTTCCAGCGGGTAGGTGTCGAAGAGTCGTCGGCCGCCGGGGCGTCGTCGCCGCTTCGGGTCGACCTCGGCTGGTGGCGTGAACCACACGTCCTGCGCGCTGGCGTGGATGTCCCAGCCGGCGCGGTGGACGTCGTGGTGGCATCTCACGCACAGCATGACTGCGTTGTCGAGGTCGGTTGCACCGCCGGCGGACCAGTGGACGATGTGGTGGGCGTCGCACCAGCTCGGCGGAGCCCCACACATCGCGCACCCACCGTCGCGCTCGACCAGCGCAAGCTTCTGCGCCTGGGTGAAGTGACGCTTGCTGCGGCCCTGGTCCAGCACGACCGACGGTCCGTCCATGATCTGCGGGATGATCCCGGCCGCCGCAGCCATCCGGCGCAACGCT